>NZ_JADIKE010000006.1 GCF_016904955.1 Dyella flava
TCCTTCGCTGACGCAGGCGTGGGGCATTGGCGGATTACGACCGCTCTGGTCAAAGCGCAACATGGCGACATGAGATATCCCCGCCATCACATCGTTGCTCCGGAAGCCGCTGGCTTCTTCCATTGCGTCTCCCGCTGTGTCCGCCGCGCCTTCCTTTGCGGAGAGGACGCGTACAGCGGGCGTTCCTATGAACACCGAAGGGCCTGGGTAGAAGAGCGTTTGCTGATGTTGGCGGAGTGCTTTGCCGTCGGGCTTTATGCCTACGCCGTCATGAGCAATCACGTGCACGTGGTCCTGCATGTTGATCCACAGGCGGCCAACGACTGGTCCGATGAAGAAGTGGCGGAACGGTGGGTTCGGCTGTTTCCCGTGTACGTGGACGAAGTGATTGACGAACGGCTGTGCCGGGAGAAAGCCCAGCGTCTGCAGGGCGACCCGGAACGGATGGTGGAGCTACGCCGCCGGATGGGTAGCCTGTCGTGGTTCATGCGTTGCTTGAACGAGTCGATTGCTCGCCAGGCCAATCGCGAGGACGGTTGCACCGGTCGCTTCTGGGAAGGGCGATTCAAGTGCCAGGCCCTGCTGGATGAGCAAGCTGTTCTTGCGTGCATGGCTTATGTCGACCTCAATCCGATCCGTGCGGGCATGGCGAAAGAGCTAACAGCCTCGGAGCACGCCTCGATTCGCCGCCGGATACAGCACGGGCAGGCCAGGGCAAAGTCACTGACCGCATCGTTGCGCCCGCTGGTCGGCATGCCATCGTCTCCACGGCTTTCAGTGCGAGCCATCGATTACCTGGAATTGGTGGACTGGAGTGGCCGGGTTGTGCGTCAGGACAAGCGTGGATCGATC
>NZ_JADIKE010000002.1 GCF_016904955.1 Dyella flava
GGGCATTTCCAGGAGTCATAGGGGATGGCGTGGGTTTTGAGGTAATCCTTGATCTCTGGATTCAACCTCACGTACTCCCCGTTGTAACGCCCTTGATACGGCCCCTTCGGTTCGACTTGGGCGTGCGTGCAAAGTACTTCCACTGGCGCACTGGTCGTTCCCATGATCCACACTTTGATCCACCCGCCCGGTGCAAGGCCGATGGTCAGGTACCGCTGGTAGCCATAGCGGTTGGAGGCCAATACGGAAGGGGCCTTGCTCAGCATCTGCTGGCGCACGGTCACTGGTATATCGATGATCGCGCGATATGTCTGTGGCTCCACCAACGATTGCCAGCGCACATAGATGCGTTGGGGCAAGCCAGCGCCATAGATATCACGGCCTTTTCCGCTACTGATGCGATCACCCCAGCCGACGGGATCGCCACCTAACGCAAACGTCACTGAGCCCTGCATCATGCCGGTAAAAATACGTCCCTGCGTGTCTTCGATATCTGCCGTCTCCAGTGAAGCCTCCATATTGGCAGGCGCACGAAACCCCAGGTACCAACTGTCGTACGGCAGGCCGTTGCGGGGAGTGCTTTGTGTCAGCGCGCATCCTGCGAGCCACAGCG
>NZ_JADIKE010000003.1 GCF_016904955.1 Dyella flava
TGGTGAACACGCGCCAGCCCGTGGCCTACGCCACGGTATGCCTTAACCGCGCCATCGACTGGCGTTATCAGCTGATTCCGTTGCGGGTGATGCACCAACTGGCGCAGCAAGCCGGAGTTCAATGGAGCAAGTCCCCCGATGACGATCCCGACATGAGGCTTCCTGACGAGCTGCAAGCCATTGCGGCAAAGCTTCTCGCCGAACAGCTTCTGGACCCTGATGAAGAAGCGATGCTGGCTCGCGGCTATCTGCATCAGTCCGCCAACTGGAACATCGCCAACGACAGCGTGCACGAAGGTGACGATGGCAAGGCGCCGCATCACAAAGGCGGCCGGTCGATCAATCTGTTTTACGTCAACCGTCCGCAACCTCCCGCGAAAGATGGCGGAGTCAGCCAACGCAAAGTGTTGCGCAATGAAAATCACTGACGTGCCTAAGCGCCTGTTGCCATGGCTGGCGTTGTTGCTCTCGGGCTGTGCACTGACACAAAGCACTCCCCGCAACGGCCTGCCCTACGACAGTTGGTATCTGGGCTTCCGGGCACCAGCACGCATGGAGGTATGGCTGGAAACAGCGGATATCGAAGATACGCAGGGGCGGATTTTCGTGGGCATGATGCAAGGCATCGT
>NZ_JADIKE010000001.1 GCF_016904955.1 Dyella flava
CATTTCGGATGACTTCCAAGCGCTTACGTTGTTTGCTTAACCGATCGCGCAAGAGGCCTTGCCTCGCCAAATCGGGGAACAAAAACAATGTCGAACATCGGCAAGCACGGCGACTCCACCACCACCGGTGGCCTCGTCATCGCCACGCTATCGAATCTGTTCAACCACGGCGTGCGCCTTGCCATCGCGGGAGACAAGGCCACCTGCGGTAACTGCAAGGGCGCATGGGACATCATGGCCACAGGCAGGCGCATGACCGACCACGGCCGTGCAGTTGTCCTGAACTGGGACTGGGTCCTCTGCCCTTGCAAAAAGAACCGGGTTCTCGCCCAGGCCGAGAACATGGGTTACCACCATCAGCACAGTGAAGCGCGCGCCACCGCGACAGCCGCATCCCTGAGCACGGCGGCATTTGCACTGGATACGGCCGAAACAGCACCGCGCGCTCCGGCCGCCACGCCGGCGGCTCCCGTCCGCAATAGGGAAAGCCCGACCGAACGTCGCTGCACGCTGCGCATCGGCGTGTTCTTCGACGGCACCCGCAACAACGCCGGCAATACCGA
>NZ_JADIKE010000004.1 GCF_016904955.1 Dyella flava
TCATGGCAAAGGGTAAATTCGAACGCACCAAGCCGCACGTGAACGTGGGCACGATCGGTCACGTGGACCACGGCAAGACGACGCTGACGGCGGCGCTGACGAAGGTTGGCGCAGAGCGTTTCGGTGGTGAATTCAAGGCATACGACGCGATCGACGCGGCGCCGGAAGAGAAGGCGCGCGGTATTACGATCTCGACGGCGCACGTGGAATACGAATCGCCGAACCGCCACTACGCGCACGTGGACTGCCCGGGCCATGCTGACTACGTGAAGAACATGATCACGGGTGCGGCGCAGATGGACGGTGCGATCCTGGTGTGCTCGGCCGCGGACGGCCCGATGCCGCAGACGCGCGAACACATCCTGCTGTCGCGCCAGGTGGGCGTGCCGTACATTGTGGTGTTCCTGAACAAGGCCGACATGGTGGACGACGCCGAGCTGCTCGAGCTGGTGGAAATGGAAGTGCGCGAGCTGCTGAGCAAGTACGAATTCCCGGGCGACGACACCCCGATCATCAAGGGTTCGGCCAAGCTGGCGCTGGAAGGCGACCAGTCGGAAATCGGCGTGCCGGCGATCGTGGCGCTGGTGGACGCACTGGACAGCTACATTCCGGAGCCGGTGCGTGTGCTGGACAAGGCCTTCCTGATGCCGGTGGAAGACGTGTTCTCGATCTCCGGCCGCGGCACGGTGGTGACCGGTCGTGTGGAGACGGGCATCATCAAGGTCGGTGACGAAATCGAGATCGTGGGTCTGAAGCCGACGGTCAAGACCACGGTGACGGGCGTTGAAATGTTCCGCAAGCTGCTGGATCAGGGCCAGGCGGGCGACAACGTGGGTCTGCTGCTGCGCGGTACGAAGCGTGAAGACGTGGAGCGTGGCCAGGTGCTGGCCAAGCCGGGTTCGATCACGCCGCACACCGACTTCGAAGGCGAGATCTACGTGCTGTCGAAGGAAGAGGGTGGTCGTCATACGCCGTTCTTCAGCAACTACCGCCCGCAGTTCTACTTCCGTACGACGGACGTGACCGGTGCGATCAAGCTGCCGGAAGGTACGGAGATGGTGATGCCGGGTGACAACGTGAAGATCTCGGTGTCGCTGATTGCGCCGATCGCGATGAGCGAAGGTCTGCGCTTCGCGATCCGCGAAGGTGGCCGCACCGTCGGCGCCGGCGTCGTCGCCAAGATCACCAAGTAAG
>NZ_JADIKE010000005.1 GCF_016904955.1 Dyella flava
ACCCCGGCTTGCTGTGCCAGTTTGTGCATCACCCGCAACGGAATCAGCTGATAACGCCAGTCGATGGCGCGGTTAAGGCATACCGTGGCGTAGGCTACGGGCTGCCGAGTGTTCACCACGCTGCCGCGTGCGGGTGGCTGCGATTCCATCCGCACCCAGCCATCCACGGTGAGAGAGCCCTCATCGATGTTGCCAAGGCGTGTCACCCAGCGTTGACGTTCGGTTTCGGCCAGCTGGCAGGCCCGGGTGCTGCCAGGGAATGGCATATACAGGTCGCCGTTCAGTTCCACAGGCTTTTCGACGGTGCGCAGGGGCTTGATCAACA
The DNA here is from genome assembly GCF_016904955.1 of Dyella flava. Lineage (GTDB taxonomy): Bacteria > Pseudomonadota > Gammaproteobacteria > Xanthomonadales > Rhodanobacteraceae > Dyella_B > Dyella_B flava. The sequence goes on from NZ_JADIKE010000005.1 coordinate 326, forward strand.
TCAGCGGACCTTCATGGTTTTCGCGGTAGCCGCCGCCGATATCGGAATGCACGCCGGGCAACGCGATTTCGCGGTGCTCCGGGGCGACAGTGGTAAGCATGAAGTTGGCACGGTGTTCGTCGCGGGCGACGAGCTGCACTACCTTGCGTGCGCAGTCGGCCGGCAATGCCACTTTCACCGGGCCGTTGTGGCCGCTGACGACGTTGAAGCCGTCGGCCACATTGGCGCGCGCCACCACGGTGTCGAACAGACCCACGAAACCGATGCGAACATCGCCGTCGACATCGAACCCTTCGGCTAGCTTGGCCTGGCTGGAGGAAAGTTTTTGCGCCAGCAAGCCCTGTTGCTTGCGGTTGATCTCATTGACGAAATGGCGGGCTGCGGCCGCGCCGCGGCTGAAACCGAACACATCCAGCTCCAACGCCGCGATAGAAACGCCTGAGTTAGTGCGGGAAAACGATTCGAGTTCATCAGGGATCGCTTTCGAAAGCGTTTGCTCCACTTTCGCCAGAATGCCGGTTCCGCCTATGCCAAACCCCATGGCAAGCACGTCGTCCCGCTCGCCGGTCGCAGTGCCAATGCCTTCGACGTAAATGGGAATGAAATATTCCCGCGCGTCTTTATCCAAGGGTTTTTCACGGCTGTCCTGATACAGCTTGTACAACCTCCACACATTGGTATATCCCCCTCCATAACTGCTCTTGTCATCCGCCATATATCGCTTGCAGTGCTCGGCAATCGCCGCCTGCTCCTGCTGGCTCTGCCCCAGCGCACTGCCGGTGGACGCCTGGCAGTGCGTAAACAGTTCGGTATTGCCGGCGTTGTTGCGGGTGCCGTCGAAGAACACGCCGATGCGCAGCGTGCAGCGACGTTCGGTCGGGCTTTCCCTATTGCGGACGGG
>NZ_JADIKE010000010.1 GCF_016904955.1 Dyella flava
ACCGAACGTCGCTGCACGCTGCGCATCGGCGTGTTCTTCGACGGCACCCGCAACAACGCCGGCAATACCGAGCTGTTTACGCATTGCCAGGCGTCCACCGGCAGCGCGCTGGGACAGAGCCCGCTGGAACAGGCGGCGATTGCCGAGCACTGCAAGCGATATATGGCAGACGCCGAGAGCAGTTATGGCGGGGGATATACCAATGTGTGGCGGCTGTACAACCTATATCGGGATAGCCGGGAAGAGTCCTTCGGTGAAGAGGAGCGGGAATTTTTTCTGCGCATCTACGTCGAAGGCATCGGTACTGCGACCGGCGAACGCGATGATGTCGTTGGCATGGGATTTGGCATAGGCGGCACCGGCATTCTGGCCAAAGTGGAGCAGACGCTTGCGAAAGCGATCCCCGATGAACTCGAATCGTTTTCCCGCACTAAATCGGGAGTTTCTATCGCAGCATTGGAACTAGACGTGTTCGGTTTCAGCCGCGGCGCAGCGGCAGCCCGCCATTTCGTCCATGAGATCAATCGCAAGCGACAGGGCTTGCTGGCGCAAAAACTTTCCTCCATACAGGCCAAACTAGCCGAAGGGTTCAATGTCGACGACGATGTGCGCATCGGTTTCGTAGGCCTGTTCGACACCGTCGTGGCGCGCGCCAATCTGGCTGATGGTTTCAATGTGGTTAGCGGCCACAGCGGTCCTGTCAAAGTAGCGTTGCCAGCCGGCTGCGCCCGCCAGGTGGTGCAGCTCGTCGCCCGCGACGAACACCGCGCCAACTTCATGCTGACCACCGTCGCGCCGCAGCACCGCGAAATCACCCTGCCCGGCGCGCATTCTGACATTGGCGGCGGCTACCACGACGACCACGAAGGTCCGCTGATGTTGATCAAGCCCCTGCGCTCCGTCGAAAAGCCAGTGGAGCAAAACGGCAGCCTGTATATGCCATTCCCTGGCAACACCCGGGCCTACCAGCTTGCCAACGCCGAACGCCAACGCTGGGTGGCGCGCCTGGGCCATATCGATGGCGGCTGCCTCTCCGTCGATGCCTGGGTGCGGATGGAACCGCAGCCACC
>NZ_JADIKE010000008.1 GCF_016904955.1 Dyella flava
CTGCTGCCGATGACGATCATCGGCGTGCTGTTTTTCATCATGGGCTTCTTCACCTGGCTCAACGGCCCGCTGATTTCGTTCGTGAAGGTGGCTTTTACGCTGGATGACATCAACGCGTTCCTGGTGCCGTTTGCGTTCTACGTGTCCTACTTCGTGCTCGCCTTGCCGGCCGGTGCCGTGCTCAAGCGCACCGGCATGAAAAAAGGCATGGTGCTGGGCCTTTTCATCATGGCGATCGGTGCGGCGTTGTTCGGCGAGTTTGTGCGTAGTCGCATTTATCCGGGCGCACTGACCGGACTGTTTGTGATCGGCGCAGGCCTGTCGCTGTTGCAGACGGCCTCCAATCCCTACATCAGCATTCTGGGTCCGATCGACAGCGCCGCGCAGCGCATCGCGATCATGGGCATCTGCAACAAGGTGGCCGGCGCGCTGGCGCCGCTGGCCTTCGGCGCCTTGGTGATGACCGGCATTGATGCATTCCTGGACCAGGTGGCCAAGATCACCGCCGGGCCGGCGCGCGATGCCCTGCTCAACGACTTCGCGGCACGGGTGTTCTGGCCGTATATGAGCCTGGCGGGCCTGCTGGTGGTGCTGGCGATCTGGATCCTGATGTCCTCCTTGCCGGAGATCAAACCGTCCGGCGCCAACAGCGAGCGGTCGATCGGCCATCGCCAGGGCGGTATTTTCAGCTTTCCGCATCTATGGCTGGGCGTGCTCTGCCTGTTCCTGTACGTCGGCGTGGAGGTGATGGCCGGCGATGCGATCAATACCTATGGTCAGGGCTTCGGCCTGCCGTTGCGGCTGACCTCGCACTTCACCACCTACACCATGGCGGCGATGCTGGCCGGCTATCTGTTCGGCTCGGTGTTGATTCCGCGCTTCATCTCGCAGCAGAGCTACCTGGCGCTGTCGGCCGTGCTCGGCGTGCTGTTTGCCATCGGCGCCTACGTGACGCATGGCTATATCTCGGTGGCGTTCGTCGCCGCGCTGGGCTTTGCCAACGCCATGATGTGGCCGGCGATCTTCCCGCTGGCGATCAAGGGCCTGGGCAGCCATACCGAACTGGGCTCGGCGCTGCTGATCATGGGCATCGTCGGTGGCGCCCTGATGCCCCAGGTCTTTGTGCATCTGAAGCAGTACATCAACTTCCAGCTCGCGTTCCTGATGGTCATCGTGCCGTGCTATCTGTACATCCTGTA
>NZ_JADIKE010000012.1 GCF_016904955.1 Dyella flava
GCTTTTCCCCGAGCGGCTGGAAGACTATATCAACGAGGACAATCCCGTTCGAGTCATCGACGTCTTTGTCGAAGAACTGGACCTTGGCACGCTGGGGTTCGAAAGCGTCGAGCCCGCTAGCACTGGCCGGCCGCGATACCATCCAGCCACGCTGCTCAAGATCTACATCTACGGGTACCTCAATCGAGTCCCATCCAGTCGCCGCCTTGAGCGTGAGACGCAGCGAAACATCGAGCTAATCTGGCTGACCGGTCGATGCACGCCCGATTTCAAAACCTTGGCCGATTTTCGCAAGGACAACGGCGCCGCGATCGGTCGTGTTTGTAGCCAATTCGTGCTGCTGTGTCGTCACATGCAGTTGTTTACCGACGCTGTGGCCGCCATCGACGGCAGTAAGTTCAAAGCGGTCAATAGCCGTGATCGCAATCTTTCGGAAGCCAAGCTCAAAGCCCGCATGCAGCAGTTGGAAGCGAGCGTGGCGCGTTATCTGGACGAACTAGACCGGGCCGACCGCGAACCGGGCCAGTTACCCGAGGCACGCGTAGCTCATCTGCAACGCAAGATCGCTACCGTCCGCGAACATATGCAGCAGTTGACCGCATTGGGTGAAGCCATGCGTCAAGCGCAGGATCATCAATTATCGATGACCGACCCCGATGCACGCTCGATGGCTACGCATGGCCGTGGCTCGGGGATTGTCGGCTACAACGTACAGATGGCCGTGGAGGCATCGAACCATCTCATTGTGGCGCATGAAGTGACTAACGAAGGTCATGATCGCCATCGCCTTGCCAGCACAGCTAATGCCGCAAAAAAGGCGATGGCATGTGACGCACTCACCGTAATCGCCGACCGAGGTTATTACAAAGGCGAACAGATCCTTGCCTGCGAACAAAACGACGTTACACCCTTGGTGCCTAAAACACAGACCTCCAGCAGCACGGCGGCCGGCCGCTTCGATAAGCGAGACTTTCATTACGACACCCTTCGCGACAGTTATCGATGCCCAGCCAACGAAGAAGCTCCTCGACGTATGACCACCATTGAAGATGACTTAACCATCCAGGTTTACTGGTCATCCGCCTGTCCAACGTGCCCGATACGTCGCGCCTGCACCACTTCCACATATCGACGTATTCGCCGCTGGGAGCATGAAGCTGTACTGGAAACCATGCAGCGACGATTGGATCACCATCCCGAAGCCATGCGGGTCCGGCGACAGACCGTCGAGCACGTCTTTGGAACCCTCAAGGCCTGGATGGGATCAACCCATTTCCTCATGCGAACCTTGCCAAAGGTCGCTACTGAAATGAGCTTGTATGTATTGGCTTACAACATGAAGCGGGCAATCAAGATCA
>NZ_JADIKE010000009.1 GCF_016904955.1 Dyella flava
CCTGTCCTTGAAAGTGGTGCCTTCAGCACCCGTGCGAAAACGCTTGGCGAACAGAGGCGCCCCCGTGGCCGGTTGCGCACCGTGGATCACGCCGTACATGTCTTTGGCACCGTCCGAAAATTGGCAAGCCATGCGTGCGACCAGGCCGCCCATCGAGTGGGTGATGATGATCGCCTTCTCTGTTTTGTTTTCCCGGCAGATTTCGCGGATGCCCATGATGCGGGTGGTCTTTTTCGTTTTCTGGTCTTTGAAATCAAGGCCATTCAACACGTCCTCGCCCGACTTCTGGTTCGATTGAAGCCAGTTGTAGCCAATGGCATAGACGGTGTAGCGATAACGGAGCAGCGACTTGAATACGTCGGAGTTGGCGTCGATGGAGCCGCCGGATCCATAAGCGCCGTAGTCCGCCGGATCGGTACCCAGCACGGCTTTCAGGGCGGCTTTGGCTCCCTCCGCATCACCCTGCGCCCATTCGCCATGGGGAAGGCCGGCGAGCATGGGATGGTTGAGCGTATATTCGAGCCAGGCCAACGTCGGCTGATAACTCCAACGATGCACGGTGCTCCAACCACGCCGACGAGCTTCGTCCTCGGTCAGGCCGCTATTACCGACCATAACCGGACCGGTGGGATCGACCACGGCGTTCTGCGGATCGAAGCGTTTCGCGCGTGCGGCGGGGCTGGCGAATCGTCCGGCTATGACGGATGCAATGCCGGAAATAGCGGAGCCCACGGCGTCCATATTGGGTGGATACCACACGAATTTTCCGGTGGTCTTGTCTGACAGCAACGTGCCCATCACACCGGGCAGGAAGATGACCGGAATAGCGGGGCGATGATCGATCAGAATTTCTTTGGTGCGCTGATCGTCGTTGGGCGTGAGCACGGCGCGTGCGTAAGGCGTACCGTCGTCGTCGAACCCGCCAGCGATTCGGACGACATCGTCATTGTCTGCGCTGGGCGCTGTGTTGCTATCGGGCGCGGAGCGGCTGGTGTCAGATGTGCTGTTGCTCATAGGGCTACACATAGGCTTGCGAGATCGACGGGGAAGGGAGGTGTGATGCGCTGCGTGATTGCGCGTGGTTTTATTAGTGGATTCATGGTGTGCGCAAGCAAATAGGCCCGTTGCGAACAGAAGGCTATCTACCGGCGCTGCGAAGCTACGCGCTCGATATCGCCAGCAACGCGTCGTTACATCGCCCCTGGCCGCAAACGCATGCTGTTCAGTAGCGTGTCCCACGCCTGGATCGCGCCGGC
>NZ_JADIKE010000013.1 GCF_016904955.1 Dyella flava
GCGGGATGTTTGAAAAACCCTTTCCGCATACCGCATCCATGCCGAGCGAACGCCCAAAAGGTCAGAAAGAAGGATTCATGAAGTTCCTCGTGGCCACCTTGTCGGTGGTCACGGTGATCAAGCAACTTGATCTGCCGCTCGTGCCATGTTCCAAGCCATCAAGGTGAGCAAGGTGCCCACCGTGTTACGTGCCAAGCCGCAGTAACGCATCCGCATCAACCCATACGATCGCTTCAAGGTGCCAAAGACACCTTCGACCCTTCCTCGCACGTACCCAATGAGACGATTGCGTACGATTTCCCGAGGCTTGAGCGGTCGGCCGCGTGCCGCTCGACGCTGGACCCGATCCTTGATGCCGCCTGCGCGCAAGCGCTCGCGCAGCGCCGGACCCACATAGCCCTTGTCGGCCCATACCGCTGCCTCATCCCCTTGCACCAGTTCGTGACCCACGCAAACCTCGTTGAGGTTAGCCGGGGTGATCCGGGCAGCTCGTATCACATGGGAATCGCGATCCACCGCGATATGCAGTTTGTAGCCAAACGTGGCCTTGTGGCCTCGCTTGGTCCAGACCGCATCCGGATCGACAAGCGAACGTCCGCCCCCTTTCTGCTTGGGTGGCTCAGCCGCCGCCGACGGAATCAGCGTGGCATCAATCAATGTGCCGCGACGCAAGATCACGCCATGACTATCCAGTTGCTGGTTCACGTGCGCAAACACCGCTTCGACGTAGCCCTGCAAACTTTGCCGGAACCGGCACAGGCTTGAATGATCAGGCACCTTCTCGCCCAGACTCAGCCCCACAAATCGCCGAAACGACAAGCGATCACCCAAGGCTTCCTCCATCTCCGGATCACCCAGCCCATACCAGCTTTGCAGCAGCATGATTTTCAGCATCATCAACGCTGGGTAGGCGGGGCGGCCCGTGCTGGCGTTGCCTCGCGCCGGTAGCGTTTGTTCCAGCGACTCCCAGTCGATCAACGCCTCTATCCGTTCCAGGCGCGCATTACCTCCGCCGACCACAAGACCATCAATCAAGCTCATCGTGGGCTGTTTGCGCATCGCCGTTCCTCTTCGTCGGATGGGGATAGTTTTGCAAACATCCCGC
>NZ_JADIKE010000011.1 GCF_016904955.1 Dyella flava
CTGAAGCGTCCTCATTCCTTCGAGTCATTCAGAAGTAGAGGTTGGGGTTGATGATGCCACGGCGTAACGGATGGGTGACAGACCGCCGAGAGAGCGATGTGGGCGGTCATGGTTGTAACGATGTCGCCAGTCCTCGGCCATGCGGCGTACTTCGTTGAGGCTGGTAAAGACGTAGCGGTCCAGCACCTCCGTGCGGAAGGTGCGGTTGAAACGTTCGATGTAGGCGTTCTGAGTGGGCTTGCCCGGTTGGATGTGGATCAGTTCGATGCCATGTTGCTGCGCCCATTGGCGCAACGCGGCGCTGATGAACTCGGGACCATTGTCCAGGCGTAGCCTCCTGGGTGCACCGCGCAGCTCCACCAACTCTTCCAGGGCGCGAATGACGCGTCGCGACGGCAGGCTGGTGTCGATCTCAATACGCAACGACTCCCGGTTGAAATCGTCATTCACGTTGAAGGTGCGAAAACGTCGCCCTGACCAGAGGGCATCGGCCATGAAATCGGCTGACCATGTGTGATTGGCGTGCATGGGAACCTCTAGCGGCTCACGGATACGGTCGGGCAGCCGTCGCTTGCCACGTCGTGGCAGATTCAACTTCAGGGCGACATAGACGCGCCAACTGCGGGTCTTGCCGAAGCCCTTGGGGTGCAACGCCTGGTCGAAGAGAAGGCTGAAGCCATGGCCAGGGTTGTCCTTCAAATGGGATTCGATGGTTTCGATCAATGGCCCATCGTCACGAAGCCGGGGCCGATAGTGCCGCGCAGAACGCGACAAACCCAGCGTACGGTCAGCACGCCGGGCGCTCAGGCCATGATGGGTTTGCATCGCCAGACTCAGCTCCAATCGCCGCGCCTGGCTCAAAGTTTTCGCGAGAGAACATCCTTCAGAGCGTGATGTTCCAGGGCCAAGTCCGCATACATGCGCTTAAGCCGAGCCAATTCGGCCTCGACCTCTTTGAGATGGCGCAGCTGCGATACCTCCATGTTGGCGTACTTGCTCTTCCAGACGTAATACGTCGGCTCGCTGATCCCGTGCTTGCGGCAGGTCTCGGCAACCTTGGCGCCTGCCTCGACTTCTTTGAGGATCCGGACAATCTGTTCTTCGTTGAACTTCGACTTTTTCATGCAGAGCTCCTTGGGGTGGAACTCTACTTCCAACTGGATCGAATCAGCGAGGACGCTTCA
>NZ_JADIKE010000014.1 GCF_016904955.1 Dyella flava
TCGGTGACGGCGTTGAGGGTGATGTCGTGACCGGCTGACAATGCAAGCTGGTCGCCCGCGCCGAGCTGTGCACCCTGGCTGATGAGGTCGTTACCGGCCACCAGTTGCGCACTGCCGCCCACCGTGAGGTTCGTGACGGTGTAGGTAGTGGTTTCAACACCGTTGCGTTGCGTGCCCTGATGGTCGGTGTGGCCTTGGGCGTTGAGGCTGAGGTTGTTACCGGCAATGAGTTGTGCGTTGCTGCCGGCACCCAGGTTGCTGGCCGTGGCGGTGAGGTCGTTGCCAGCGGCAAGACCGAGGTTTTGGCCGGCGCTGACCGTGGCGTGATCGAGCGTGAGGTTATTCCCGGCTTGCGCGGTGAGCTCACCGCTGGCGGTGATCTGGCCACCGGTCGGTGCACTGGGATTTGCTATGTTCAAACCGCTGAGGTCGACGTTGCCCAGATTCGCCGCGTCGTGGAGGGTGCTGCTGGTGAGGTTGTTGCCGGCGACCAGCGCAACATTACCGCCCTGGATGTTGCCCACGTTGAGCAAGTCTTGCGCGGCTTGCACGCTCAGGTTGCCACCACCGGCGAGGTGGCCGGCGTTGAGCAGGTTGCCGGCCGTGATGCTGGCGTCGTGGGCGGCCTGGATTGCGCCAGTATTGGTGAGCTGGTTGCTGGCGTTGAGCGTGACGCTGCTGCCCTGGATTACCGCACCGCTGGCCACGTTCTTGGCGGTTTGCTGGCTGAGGTAGACCACCGGCACCAGCACCTGTTCGCCGTTCACGCTTTCGTTGACCAGCCACACCATGTCCTGCGTCAGGCTGGCCATTTGCGCCGGGGTGAGCGCCACGCCGACGGCGAGGTCGAACGCCTGTGCTTGCTGCGCACCGGCATCCATCAGCGCCTTGTATTGCTCGAGCGCGTCGCTGTTGTTGTTGAGGTAGCGCAGGCCGGTGAGGCGGGTGATCTGATCCATCACCAGTTGGGTTTCATAGAAGGCATCGCCCAGGCGCTTCAAGGTGAGGTCGCCGTGCAGACCCAATTGACTGAGCAGGTAGTCGCTGCCCAGGAAGCCGCTGTAGCTGGCAAAGCGCGGATCGGTTTCCACCAGATAGGGATGGCCCGCGCCCGGCGTGAGGGTGTAGAGCCCGTTGCTGGGGAGCTGCAGGCTGCCGTCGCCGATGGTCTGGACCGGCTCGCCGCTGTGGGGCCCCACGCCGACACCGATCACCGGCCGGCCATCACCGCCGACCACGGTATTGCTGATGTCCTGCCCGCTGATGTCCACCGCCTGGCCCGCGCTTAAGCTGGCCGACAACCCCGGTCCCGCATCGAAACCGATCCAGTCCGGCTGGCCCGCGCCCAGGCCGGTGGATGTCGTGCCCTGCTTCGTGCCCCAGGTTTCATAACCTTTGAAATCCCAATGACGATCGGGATCGAAGTTGACGAAGGCGATGCCGGTTTGCTCGGTGATGGTTTCGCGCACCGTGCCGGTGGGGGTCCAGGCGATGTTGCGCACGGTGTCGTTACCGGTGTTGCCACCACCCGCGTTGCCGTCCTGACCGTTGATGATCAGGGTGTGACCGGCGGCGATGGTGGAGGTGTCGTTGAGCACGGAGCCGTTCAACGTGATGTTGCCGCCGGCCAGCACCCGGCTTTCGGCGCTGGCGGCTTTCAGCCGTTCGACCGAGACCAGGGTCTGCGTGACGATCGCCTGCAGGTCGTTGTGCAGGATGGTGTGCGGGTCGTTCTGGCCGGGCATGGTGACGCCGTTGCACCAGGTGTCACCGTCTTTGCCGGGCGTGCCGAGCGTGCCGCAGTACGCTTCCAGCGCGGCGACTTGCTCGGCGCTGAGCACTTGGCTGGGATCTACGTACGGCGGCTGATGCAAGGGGTTGGGATCGTCATAGCGATAGACCGGCAACGGATCGAGGGTGACGGTGTTCTGCGCCTGCTCGGCGTCACTCAGTTGGTAGACCTCGGTCTGGAACACGCGGCGCTGGTTGGTGAAGTGCTCGGTCGCGATCGTGACATCGCCGCCGGCTTCGATGTCCCCGGACAGATTGGTGACGCTGTGGCTGCGCGTGCCGTTCGCATCGGCGGCAAGGGTGAGGTCGCCCAGGCTGTAGAGCGTGGCGTCGCGGTTGAGCAGGTCGCCGGTGATGTACAGGTTGAGCTGGTTGACCGCGGCGATCAGCGCGCTTTGATAGGGGGTGTTGTCGGTGACGGTGCCGAGGTCGGCGCCGTTGGTGAGGGTGGTGGCGTTAACGGTGATGGCGTTGCCGATCACCGTGCCGGTATTGGTGATGGTGTCCGCGTTGAGGGTGACGCTATCGCCCTCGATGCGGCCGGCGTTGGTTTGCGTAGCGGCGTTGAGCGTGGTGGTGGCGCTGTTGATCAGCGCACCGAGCTGGTTGTCGAGGCGGGCGGCGTGGAGGGTGAGCGCGTTGACCGCCTGCAGGGTGGCGCCGGCCGCGTTGGTGAAGGCGCCGCCGACATCCAGGCTGAGGTCGTGGTTGGCGAACAGCGTGTTACCGGCCGGGTTGGTGTAATCACCGGCCAGCGTCAGCTGCAGATCGTGGCCGGCGCGCAGGCGGCCATTGCCATCGAGCATAGTGAAGGCCGCGACGAGGTCACCGTTGGAGGCCAGCTCGCCACTATCGTTGTGCACGGCGGCGAGGGTGAGCGCGATATCGCCGCCCGCGCCGAACGAACCGGCCGTGTTGTCCAGCGTGGCGTTGCTGTTGGTCCAGTGGAGGTCACCGGCGCTGTACAGCGTGCCGCCCTGATTGCTGAGGTAGTCGCTTTGCAGCGTGAAGTCGCCGCCGGACACCAGGGTGCCGGCGTGGTTGGTAACAGTGGCGGCATCGAGCTGCACATCGCCCTGCCCGCCCACGGTGCCGCCGGTGTTGTCGAGGGTGTCGGCGTGGAGGGTGGTGAGGCCGTGATCGGCATTGGCGATACGGCCGCCTTGATTGTTGATCGCGGCCGCGTTCACCACGAGTGAGGCGTTGCCTTCACCGGTGCCGGCTTCCAGCGTACCGTCGCTGTTGTCCAGATCAACGCCGCTCAGCGTGGCGTTGCCAGCGACGCTGAGTGTGCCGCCGCGGTTGTCCACGTGACCGGCGCTGCGCACGAGCAGTTGACCTTGCCCGAGCAGCGTGGCGTTGGCGTGATCGATATCGCCCGCGGTGCTGATCAGCGTGATATCGCCGCCGGTGCGGGTCTGGGCGCCGGACAACGCCAGCGCGCTGCCTTGCAGGGTGATCGCGCCGCTGGCGAGATGACTGCCGGTGGCGGTCAGCAGGCCGTCGGTCGTGACGGTCAGTGCCCCGCTGCCCTGCAGGCTGCCGTCACTGGCGACGCCCGCGCCGAGCGTGCCACTGGACGCCAGTTGCTGTGCGCGCAGGTTGAGGTTGTGGGCGGCGGCGATCACGTTGCGGTTGGTCAGCGTGCCGCCCGTCGTCAGCGTGAGATCCGCGCCGCTGTAGAGCGTGCCGCTGTTATGGGCGTCACCGTCGCTGTGCACCGTCAGGTTGCCCGCGGACTGCAGGCGGCCGGTCAGTTCCAGATGGCCGGCGCTGTCGATCGTGAAATCACCGCTTTGCGAGGCCAGCGTCCCGGCGTTGCGCACGCCGACCCCGGCTTCGGTGGCGATCAGATGCACCGCGTTGGCGTACATGCCGCCGAGCGCGGCCACGTCGATGCTGACGGCGGGCGCCTCGCCGGGGCCGGCGATCGCTTGCGTGGACAGATCGGCCTCATTCACCTGGTTGGCGCCGGTGACGACATTGAGCTGGTTCGCCCACACGCCACCGTTGACGCTCAGGCTGCGCGAAATCAGGTCGAGGCGATCGATGTTGGAGGCGTTGAGGCCATCGCCTTCGATAGTGAGGTGGCCGCCGGTGACACGCAGTCCGCTCAAGGCACCGTCGGCACCAAAGATTGGCGTGCCGGTGGTCAAGGTGGCCCGGTTCGTGTTGATGAAGCCACCACCATTGACTGTGATGCCGTTGGGATTGGCGATGATCACATCGGCGGCGCGACCGGCCACTTCGGTGTAGCCGCGCAGGTACGTGGGGTTGGTCGAGGTGACTTCGTTGACGATGAGCTTGGCCGACTGCCCCGCCGCATAGTGCGGATTGCCGACGATGTAGCCGCCCAGTTGCGTCGGCGAGACGCCCGCGCTGTTGTTGAGGATCAGGCCCTGCGGGTCGACGTTGAAGTGCTGGTACTGGTTATGCGACACCCCGGCGGCGGACGGTGCCACGAGGTTCACCACCGGTACGCCATTGCCGGCGGCCGTGGTGCTCGGACGATGCGCACCCGCATTAGGGTCGGGCGTCACTTGTGCGCTCGCCCCCAGCGATGTGCCCAGCAAGGCGGCGAGGACGGCCGCGCTCAAGGCACGACGTGAGAGGGAGGCGGCAGAAACCGGACGGGAACGACGAAAAGTCATGGGTCTGTCCTTGACGGATAACGGGTCGTGATGGAGATCAAAAGGCGTACACCAGCTGGAAGCCGCTGGCCGGCCGCGTGGTGGGTAACAGGCGTCCCCCATGC
>NZ_JADIKE010000007.1 GCF_016904955.1 Dyella flava
ATTGGCAGGCGCACGAAACCCCAGGTACCAACTGTCGTACGGCAGGCCGTTGCGGGGAGTGCTTTGTGTCAGCGCGCATCCTGCGAGCCACAGCGTCAGCCATGGCAGCAAGTGTTTGAGTATGTCAGTGATTCTCATTGCGCAGCACTTTGCGTTGGCTGATGTCGTTATCTTTCGCGGGAGGCTGCGGACGGTTGACGTACAACAGATTGATGGACCGGCTACCTTTGTGATGCGGCGCCTTGCCATCGTCACCTTCGTGCACGCTGTCGTTGGCGATGTTCCAGTTGGCGGATTGATGCAGATAACCGCGGGCCAGCATCGCCTCTTCATCAGGGTCCAGAGGCTGTTCGGCGAGAAGCTTTGCCGCAATGGCTTGCAGCCCGTCAGGAAGCCTCATGTCGGGATAGTCATCGGGGGACTGGCCCCATTGAACCCCGGCTTGCTGTGCCAGTTTGTGCATCACCCGCAACGGAATCAGCTGATAACGCCAGTCGATGGCGCGGTTAAGGCATACCGTGGCGTAGGC
>NZ_JADIKE010000027.1 GCF_016904955.1 Dyella flava
TGGCGCCTGCCTCGACTTCTTTGAGGATCCGGACAATCTGTTCTTCGTTGAACTTCGACTTTTTCATGCAGAGCTCCTTGGGGTGGAACTCTACTTCCAACTGGATCGAATCAGCGAGGACGCTTCATATCTTCTCATGTTATAGAAAATTTTCACGCGCATATTGTTGTCGTCGGTATAGTCATAGTTAAAAATGACAGACATTTAGAGCGGAGCAACCTGGATTTATAACCGAATGGCGAATTGAAGGGCGGTCTAAGAGAGTGCTTGGCGGCCTACGCGCCTACCTGCGTCAAATGGTTAAAGTTAACTCAGGACTCTAATTCGCCTCGGTACTGAAAGCGAGGCGTGTGAGGTGACGAATGAAGCTCGCGCCATTCATCTTGAGGCTATTCGCTACCGAGTACGTTGGCTATATGCCGTGACCATTCTGCAGTAAAGGCGAGGCGAGGTCTTTTGGCAGTGGGTCTTCGCGGCGCGGTATGCCGAAGACCCTGCGTCTTGCCTATCTCAAGGATTGCGAGAGGAGCCTAGGACTCCACTCGGCAAGTCGGAACCAACGGCTACTTCCTTATTATTGCAAATACGCGCATGCCTTCTCGAAGTTTCATGCCTGCTTCAGGCCACAAAAATCCCGCACGATCTCCGGCGGAAGCGCTTAGCGCATTGCTTCCATCAATTTGTATCGAATCTATGTTTGCTTCCTCAAAGTAGATGTCACCCTCAACAACAATGCGGTCTCCCACGGAGATCTGATTCTCGGCCAAAACGACGCCGAATTTGCCGCTCATGACTTTGGCGATGTTTCCTATATAAATATAATGAGTTGGCACTATATCGATGCGCCCTTGTTGATACAAAACGGGCATTACGGTGTGGGATGGCCAATTAAGTTTTTGCGAATTTACAACTAATCTGTACAAGTCGAATCCCGTCATCAGGCCGAGACCAGTTTCCCCGGCAACGGTTAGCAATTCTTTCCGAAAAGGCTTGGCGTTTTCACGGTCCAGAGGAGGAAGTTGACGTTGATGATTGACGATGCTCAATCCTTTGATGTCAGTGCGATCGAGTTCCTTTGTGTTGATGAAGGCGTGTTTATCTGCTTGCGTAGCATCTTCATCACTCGGATATCCGCCAATTCCCTTGATGTCGACAATCAGAAGCGGGCTTGTGTCCTCTATCCGGAGGTCCTCGCGCCGACTCTTTCCACCTCGATCACGTTCCACGTCTACATCGATAACCTTTTCAAATCCTAGTGCATGCAACGCTTGCTTAACTGATGCCACTAGAGCATCACCAGTTTCCGTCACGAGACCATGCACCCAGCCTCTCGTCGAGCGCTCTTCAAGGACGGCCGCTTCAATTTCTTCAATGGCTTGAATGGCCGTACTCCGGATTGCGTCCAATTCGCCGAGAAGTTGGAGTACGCGAGGGAGCTCGTACTCATTGCGATGTGTCCACTGAGTTGCTTCGGCTTCTGGAAAAAGTTCCGGTACCAATTCCGGGAGTACCGTAGCCAAGAGATCTTTGACAAATCCGGCCTTATCCTTGATTTGCGGGACGACCAGGGTGGTGCCTTGACTGCCTCCAAAACGGGCAATCGACACGGGTTGATTAAACTTGTTTGTAGCCAAAACCTGCCAAGGGTTGTCGCTGCGACGCCCTCCGCTCAAGACGCAAGTGAACTCGCTCCCGGGCAAATATCGCGACAGTAAGCGCATGAGCTGGGAGTCTCCCGCTACTGTCATGGTCTTACCAGAATCCGACCTCGCGAGGGTGTCTATAAGTTCATTTGTAATCGACCAAACACTGGAATTAACCTGACTTTCGGGAGCGAACGAACCATACATTACCCTTCCCATGTACATTTCGATGCCGGTGCTTGGTGCTGCAAACACAACAAAAACGCCGCCAGCGTCCAGAATCCGATTAAATGTTTGTTGTTCTTCCAGTACGGTCCGAACGCGATTATCGATAAAGCCTTGATCGCACTTTGCCCAAAGATCAGTTTCTCCTTCGGGCCTATGAGGTGGCTCTGATGGGTGCGTCTCGAGGTGATTAGTTTGGAAGTCAATGATGACAATCTCCGCCTCTTCATGCCCATATAAGGACTCAGGTTGAATGACGGGCAGAAACTGCGACGATTGTTTTACTTGATATGGATGCCCCAGGGTTCCCGTGGAAACGTCCTCCCATTGCGCGGCTAGCGCGTCAGAGGTTGCGGCATCCATATCTAAAAGCAGAATTTTGGGCTTTGAAAATCGGCAGCGCAGCGTGGAAGCCTTTGAGCTTGCCGGAGCGACGGCGTCGACGGAATTGGCCGCCTGCTTAGCGCGGGAGGCATTAACGACATCACCCGCGGACTTTTTTGGTGATTTGGTAAAAATTGGCATATTCCTTTGTTCCTTAAGGGCTTGCGCCAATCCGGTGTTATCGAGTCTAGAGGATGCCTGAAAGATGGTCTGACAACCAAGCATATATTCGCCACGAGTTTGGACATTCGCCACTCAGCACATAGTCGGTGGAATGTGCCATTCCTCGCAAATTTGGGTCGACTTTAAGAAGTGCGAGCAACTAGGCGGAGCGCCTAACATTCGCGACCATGTCCAGAAGTTCTGGGAGCGCAAGAAGTCGGGCGACTGGACTAAGCACGTGCCCAAGGCGATGCGCGACGCGTTTAACCATACGCGACGGCGCACAGCTCAACGGCAGGTGCGCACTTGGGAAGCAATGCCCCTTATGCGCACCTCAACTTACAAACCATATTGACTGTTTGTTTTTAAGCCAATAGGCTCTCAACACGCCGGTAGAGGCTGTCGCTGGGGAAAAGGCGACTTCGGGGAGTTTGGGTAAGTCGAATTAGCTGGGGAGAGTCCATGACGTCGCCAATCAGCCGACGGAGCTTTCTTTCACGTTGCGCACTGCTAGCGGCCGCCGCGCCGCTGAGTCAGTTGGGTGGCATGCCTGGATCGGGTTCTCCTGGCGCGGCCTTGTCGGGCAGGGGAGTTCGTGCTCACCGCCGGCAGGGCCGCGATTTTTTGTGGGGAACGGCAGGATCGGCCTATCAGATGGAAGGCGGGAATGTCGCCAGCGACGTATGGGTGCTGGAGCACATGAAGCCTTCGATCTTCGTCGAGCCTTCGGGTGATGCCGACGACGTCTATCATCGCTTCGAGGGTGACCTGGCGTTGGCCGCATCGCTGGGTTTCAACGCGCATCGTTTGTCGATCGAGTGGTCACGCATTGAACCCGAGCCCGGCCAGATCTCGTTGGCCGAGCTGGCTTATTACCGTCGCGTGCTTGAAGCCTGCCATCGCCATGGACTGGCGCCGGTGGTGACGTTCAATCACTACACCGTGCCGCGCTGGTTCGCGGCGGCGGGTGGGTTCGAAACCGAAGCGGGCATCGAGCCCTTCGTGCGCTACTGCGAAACGGTCACGCAGCATCTGGGGGAATTGATCACGGTGGCGGCGACGTTCAACGAGCCGAACATCAACGCCTTGCTGTCGTGGTCGCCGGCTATTCAAAAGATGTTGCCGATGATCGCTGCCTTTCGAAAGGCGGCGACCCAGGCGGGCGGTTCTGCACAATGGTCGAGCCCGATGTTGGCGGATTTTCGCGTGCAGCAGCCGATCCTGATCCAGGCGCATGCAAAAGCGTATGACGCGATCACCAGGCTCTCGCAGGGGCGGTTTCCGGTGGGTGTCACGCTCTCCTTGACCGACGACAGGCCGGCCGATGGAAGTGGTGGCGTGGAACGCAAACGCGCCCAGGTTTTGACGCCATGGCTGCAGGCGCCTGGCGATTTCGTCGGTGTCCAGGTCTATACCTCCGCCGTGGTCGGTGCGAATGCGGAATTACCGCCCACGGCCGGTGTGGAGCTTACGCAGATGGGTTACCCCTACGCGCCGGAAGCGCTGGAAGGCGTCATTCGCATGGTGGCCCAACAGACGCGCCGCCCCATCTACGTCACGGAAAACGGTATTGCGACCGAGGACGACACACGTCGCATCGCTTTCATCCGGGGTGCCGTGGACGGGATGTTGAAGTGCATCGCGGATGGCATCGACGTGCGTGGATACATGCACTGGTCACTTCTGGATAATTGGGAATGGACGAGCGGCTACCGGCCGAAGTTCGGACTGGTGGAGGTCGATCGCACGACCTTTGCGCGTACGCCCAAACCCAGCGCCAACTACCTCGGGCAAATCGCCCGTAAAGGAAAAATAGCGTGACAGCCCAGAAGCCGGTGCGACGTACCCAGGCCGAACGCAGTGCAGCGATGCGCACGCGCATTCTCGAGGCGACGATCCGCAGCCTGCATGTAAACGGCTATGCGGCCACGACCACGCTCCTGGTGGCCAAGGAAGCCAAGGTGACGCGTGGCGCGATGCTGCATCACTTTGCGACCAAGGTCGACTTGATGTTGTTTGTGGTGCAGGCGGTCTACGAAGAAGAGCTGGAGCTTTATCGCAAGTATCTGGTCGAAGTGGCCGACCTCGAACAACGTCGGCTGATGCTGCCGAAAATGATCTGGGACGTGTTGAGCCGTCCGTCGGGTGTGGCAGTGCTGGAGATTTTGCAGGGGTCGCGTAGCGATGCCGTGTTGGCCAAACGGTTGGGGCCCTTGCAGGCAAAAATAGAGCGCGATTCGATTCAGCGCATCGAGAAGTACGACATGCTGGCCAGCCCGCAACCCCATTTGGCGATGGTGCGCCTGCTGGTCTGGGCTGTACGCGGCTTGTCGATCGCCAATGTGCTGGTGCGCAAGCCGTCGGAAATAGGCGAGTCGGTGGAGCTGCTGAGCGAGATGCTTGCGCATTACTACGTCGGCACCGGCGTCATGACCGCACCACAGAAAAAAGGCAGTAAGCGCGCGGCTTCAGGCCGTTCTGATGTCAAAAAGGGGAGACATCAATGAAGAAAGGTAACAAGACTCTGATGGCCGTGGCGTTCGCCGCGACCATGGTGCAAGGAGTCTGCCTGGCGGAAGGTCATGCCTGGGACGACAAGGCGCTTTCACCAGATCAGCGAGCGGCCAAGCTCGTGGATGCGATGACGCTGGATGAGCAGATCGCGCTGTTACGTCCCGTTGATGGCGCCAGCCTCGCTTCGCTGGGCATTCAGCTGCCGCCTTCGATCCCTGCATGGATGCGGCAACCGAAACCCGCGGGCGCGATTGGTTCGGCGGGTTACGTTCCGGCGATTCCGCGCCTCGATTTTCCGGCGCTGCAGGAATCGGATGCGGGCCTGGGCGTGGCCGACATCGGGTATCTGCGCCCCGGTGACGCCGCGACCGCGCTGCCGTCGTCGCTGGCGCTTGCGGCGAGCTTCGATACCGGACTGGCGCGCGAGGCGGGCAGTGTGATCGGCGCCGAGGCGCATGCCAAGGGTTTCAATGTGCAGCTTGCCGGCGGCGCCGACCTTATCCGCGATCCCCGCAACGGCCGCAACTTCGAATACGCCTCGGAAGATCCTTTGCTTACCGGTGACATGGTTGGCGAGGAAATCGCCGGCATCCAGAGTAAGCATATCGTCTCGACCATCAAGCACTACGTGCTGAACGACCAGGAGACCGGCCGCACGGTGCTCGATGCGCGGATCGATGAAGCGGCGTTGCGCGAATCGGATCTGCTCGCCTTCCAGGTTGCCATCGAGCGCGGGCATCCCGGCGCGGTGATGTGCAGCTATAACAAAGTGAATGGAAACTACGCCTGCGAAAGCGACTTCCTGCTCAATCGCGTACTCAAGGGCGAATGGGAATTTCCCGGCTGGGTCATGTCGGACTGGGGCGCGGTGCACAGTCTCAAGCAGTCGGTGGATGCGGGGCTTGATCAGGAATCACCGCAAGGTGGCGATCCGGATTATTTCGCGGGGCTCAAGGATGCCGTGACCCACGGCGACATCCCGCGCGAGAAAGTAAGAGACATGGCGTACCGGATCGTGCGCGCGCTGTTTGCCGTCGGCGCCATGGACGATCGCCCTGCGCCGGGTGGCACGATCGACAAGGTGGCGGATGCTGCCGCAGCACAGCGCGTGGCGGAGGCGGGAGCCGTGCTGCTGAAGAACGATGGTCAGCTGCTGCCTCTGCACGAATCGGTGAAAAGCATCGCGATCATCGGTGGCCATGCCGACATCGGCGTGCTTTCCGGCGGCGGGTCTTCGCAGGTTACGCCGTACGGCGGAAGTTTCCGCGATGCACGCGGCCAGACGGGTATCGCTGCCTTCCTGTCTCCGGTGTACGACTTGTCCTCGCCGCTCAAGGCACTGCAGGCACTGCGTCCAGGCACCAGGATCGTCTTTGACGATGGCTCCGATCCGCAGCGCGCGGCGGAGCTTGCACGCCACGTGGATGTCGCGCTGGTCTTTGCCGTGAAGCCGCAAATCGAAAGCCTGGATGCGCCGGATCTGTCGCTGCCGTACCAGCAGGATGCGCTGATCGATGCGGTGGCCACGGTCAACCATCACACCGCCGTCGTGCTGGAAACCGGCAATCCGGTGGCGATGCCATGGTTGCCGAAGGTGAAGGCGGTGTTGGAGGCGTGGTATCCGGGGCAGCGTGGCGGAGAGGCCATCGCATCACTGCTCGACGGAAAGGCCGCGCCTGCCGGACGATTGCCCGTGACATTTCCCGCCGGCACCGCTCAGCTGCCGCGACCCGCCATTCCCGGATTCGATCCCGCCAGGCAGGTGCCTTTCGAAGGTGCAGGCAGGCTGTCGCCTTTCCCGGTCGATTACCCGGAAGGCAGTAACGTGGGCTATCGCTGGTTTGAAAAGAACAAGTTCACGCCGCTTTTCCCGTTCGGTTATGGACTGACCTATACGCACTTTGCCTATTCGCACTTGCTGGTGAAGGGCGGGCAGGATCTGCAAGTGAGCTTCAAGCTCGCCAATACCGGCCGAACCGCCGGCGTCGAGGTGGCGCAGCTTTACGTGGCCGTACCTGGTCGCACCCATCGCCTGGTGGGCTGGGCGAAGGTCGATTTGAAACCTGGCGAGTCGCAGACCGTGACGATCACGGCCGATCCACGCTTCCTTGCTTCCTACGATGCAACGCTGCACCGCTGGACACGTTTGGCCGGTGTTTACGACGTCTACGTGGGCAAGGCCGCTGGCGTATCGACGTTGCATGGCAGCGCCACGCTCGCGGCGCAGTGATGTCTTCCGAGTACCCCCCGTCGAAGTCCGCTCGTGGAGAAGTGATGAACGCGAGGAAGTGGAGCCTGCTGCTTGCCGTCTGGGCCATGAACGCGCATGCCGGTGCAGTCGCGAGCACGTTCAACACCAAAGTCCAGATCGAGGATGGTTGGCTGCAAGGCGCATCATCTGCGGGTGTGCTGTCGTTCAAGGGTGTTCCTTACGCGGCAGCGCCGGTAGGGAATCTGCGCTGGCGTGCGCCGCAAGCCGCGCTGCATTGGAGCGGTGTGCGCCAGGCCATGGTGTTCGGGGCCGATTGTCCGCAGACGCCGACACCCGGCGATGATGCCGTCTTGCAAACCCGCTTCGACGAAAACTGCCTGTTCCTCAACGTCTGGCGTCCGGCGGGCGACACGCGCCATTTGCCGGTGATGGTGTGGATTCACGGCGGCGCCTTCGTCAACGGTGGTTCCTCGGCGCCGATCTATGCAGGGAGTTTGCTTGCGAAGCGCGGCGTGGTCGTCGTCAGCATCAACTACCGGCTCGGTCGTTTGGGCTTCTTCGGATTTCCTGCGTTGACCAAGGAGCATCCGGAGGAACCCAAAGGCAATTACGGCTATCTGGATCAGATTGCCGCGCTCAAATGGGTCCAGCGCAATATTGCGGCGTTCGGCGGCGATCCTCGTAACGTGACGGTGTTCGGCGAGTCGGCAGGTGGCATGTCGGTGCATATGCTGCTGACCTCGCCGATGGCGCGCGGCTTGTTCGCCAAAGCCATCATCGAATCGGGCGCCGGGCGCGGTGGACCTGACGGACCGGAGCGATTCCTAGGCGAAGACAAACCGGGCCTTCCCTCGGCGGAAACGATCGGCGTGAATTTCGCACGCGCGCAAGGCATCGCCGGTAACGATGCCGCCGCGCTGGCCAAACTGCGTGCCTTACCCGCCGACAAGATTGTTTCGGGGCTGAACATGGCCGTGCTTGGCTTTATGCTGGCAACTCGCCAGACGCCGACGTTCGCCGGTCCGATGATTGACGGGCGCGTCGTAGTGGAAACCCCTGATCAGGCTTACCTCGCGCATCGCCAGGCACGCGTGCCGCTCATCATCGGTGCCAATAGCGCGGATCTGAGTCTCGACTTCGCCAGTTCCACAGAGCAGGCGCTCGCGCCATTTGGTGCTCGCGCCGACGACGCCAAGGCACTGTATGACCCCACGGGGAATGCAGACTATCGCCTGGTCGCCGCGGAAGTCGGCGCCGACCGCTACATGGTGGAACCGGCGCGCTTTACCGCACGGACTCTGAGTGCGCAGGGCATTCCTGTCTATGAGTACCGGTTTTCCTATGTGGCGCAGAGCATGCGCTCGCAAGGGATTGCCGGCGCACCTCACGCGAGTGAGATCCCTTATGTGCTGCAGACGATCGATGCCCGCTACGGGCCTTCGGTAACGAAAACGGACAGGGCCGTGGCGGATCTCGCCAGCGGCTATTGGGTGAATTTTGCCCGCACCGGCAATCCCAATCGCAACGGACTTGCGCACTGGCCGCGCTACGAGAGCAAGAGCGACGAATTGCTGGACTTCCACGCCGACGGTACGGCTGAGGGCGAGGCAGATCCATGGAAGGCGCGATTGGATTTGACTGCCGCAGCCGCGAATGACGGGAGCAAGGCAGCGCACTGAGTTTGTGCATGGAAGGGTTTGCAGCGTAGGGCGTTGTGGTTTGGGGTAAACGTTGAGAGGGGCACTCTTGCACGGCCGATTTGCCAAGTGGAACGGATAATGAAGATGCAGTCCATCCTGCATGTAAGTTTGCCGGAGCGTCACGACAAGGATGTTCGATACGTCGCATCGCCTTCGTTCCGGGGAGTGGAACGGCGTGCGGCGATCAGGCGGACACATCCTGCGCTGCGTGCAGCGTTCGGCCGGTCCGCACTCAACAACATCAACCAGAAAGTCGGCGTGCTTCGGCCATGTCAGCTGGCCGCCTGAACACAGTTTGCAAAAGGGGAGAGAACATGACCAATAAGAAATGCGCATTGACCGCGGCCATTCTCGTCGCATTGACCATGGTCCACGGTACTTCGTTTGCCGCCGACGACACCACCCAGACGAACAACAAGAAACAAAAGCCGGCGGTGACTCAGCTCCAGACGGTAACGGTCACGGCGACGCACGCCGTCAAACCGCTGCAGGAGGTTCCGATTTCGATCTCGGCGATTTCCGCCGATCAATTGCAATCGTCCAATTTCAGCCAGCTCTCCGATCTTCAATATCTGGCGCCGGGCCTGTCGTACTCCCAGTCGGCGACCGCCGCGAACGGGGGCGGTTTCCAGGTGCGTGGCATTGGCACGCAAACGTACAGCCTGGGCACGGACCAAACCGTGGGCACGGTGGTGGACGATGTGGTGCTGAGTCTTCCACGCGACCCGGGCGTATCCGGCTTCAACGACATTCAGGACGTTGAAGTACTTCGCGGTCCGCAAGGCACGTTGTTCGGCAAGAATGCGTCGGCCGGTGTGGTCGCCATCAAGACCAACGATCCGGAAATCGGTGAAAACAGCGCGGACGTGCATGTGGCCGTAGGTAGTCGCGATGAGCGCGTCGTTCAGGCTGTCGGCAATGTGGCGGTCTCCAACGACGTGGCGCTTCGCGTTGCCGTGTATGACCAGTCGCAGGACGGAGCCATTCCCAATGTCTTCCACGACTGGCATGTCGAGGACAATCACGGTAATGGCGTGCGGGCAAAGCTGCTCTGGCAACCCAGCGACAAATTCTCCCTGGTGGTGACGGGGGAACATCAGAATCTGTTTATCCGCGATCCGTACTTCCTTTATTCCTTGGGTACGGATCCCAATTACAACGTCCTGTTCGCGGGCTTTCCCAATGTGGGCGGCAATCACTTTGTCAGCTATGCCAACGAGGACTGGTACGCCGAGCAAAGCGTGACCGGTTCGTCCGTCAAGGCGACCTATCAGATCAATGATGAGACAAGCTTCACGTCGATCACGGCGTTTCGTGCCTTGAAAGTGACGCAGGATGAAGATCTCGACCAGTCGCCCGCCGACATCCTGGACAACAGCGACAGCACGCTCCGCGGCCATCAGTTTACGCAGGAGTTCCGGTTCGTCGGCAAGGCCTTCTCCGACAAGCTGGACTACGCCGCGGGCGCGTTCTTCGACAAGACCGGGCTGGAATCCAACTACATCGTTTACGGCAAAGTGCTCCCGCCGTACACCTTGCCCTTTTATATCGATGCGACCGGGGGCGAGCAACGCTCAACCCTGTGGACCAA
Source organism: Dyella flava (assembly GCF_016904955.1). Lineage (GTDB taxonomy): Bacteria > Pseudomonadota > Gammaproteobacteria > Xanthomonadales > Rhodanobacteraceae > Dyella_B > Dyella_B flava. The sequence goes on from NZ_JADIKE010000027.1 coordinate 10,432, forward strand.
GAACTTTGCCTTCTATGGCAACACGACTTATTCGCTCACGGACAAGCTGGCGGTGATCATGGGGGCGCGTTATACCCACGACAACGTGGAAAGCGGCAACAACCCGTATATCCCGACCGAGATTGACGGATTGCCAGCGATCCCCTTTGGCATGCAGTTGCCATCCTGGAACAGTGCGGCCAAGGGTGATGTGTCCGGCAAGGTGGGCCTGCAATACAACGTCTCGCACGACGTCATGACGTATGCGACGGTATCAACGGGTTACAAGGGCCCGGCGATCAACGTCGCGGCGACGTCGACCCAGAAGATCAACCCTGAAAAGTCGGTCAACTATGAGCTGGGTGTGAAGTCAGATTTCCTCGACCACCGCCTGACCTTGAATGGCGACGTGTACTGGGACACGTTCCACAACTTCCAGGCGCAGGCCTTCGACACCCAGACCTACGAGTTTGTCCTCACCAATGCCGGCGCCATGCGAACCCGTGGCGCGGAGGGCGAGCTCTCGTGGCGAGCGACACAACACCTCACGCTCGGCATGAATGCGGCGTTCACCGATGCCAAATACCTTTCTTACATCACCGCTTGCCCGGTTCCCGGCGATGTGCCGTGCTACACGACCGACGGCTCCTCCCTGGCGAATTTCAGGGGTCAGGACCCGGCGTTTGTTTCCCGCTACACAGGCACACTGCATGCCTCTTACATGCATCCCATCAACGATGGGCTGGTGTTCGATGCCGACGGCGGTTGGGCCTGGCGTAGTTCCTTCTACAACGTTATCGGCCAGCCGCAGACCAAGACTGGTTCGTACGGGATTTTCAACGGCACCATCGGCATCAGCTCCGATAGTGATAGCTGGCGAATCGGCTTGTATACGCGAAACCTTTTCAACAAGCACTTCCGTGATTACGTGATCTACACCTCGATCATCAATACCGATGGTTATTTCCAGCACATGACCCCGGATGCCTTCCGCACCATCGGTATCTCGCTGGATCTGAAGATCTGACGGGCCGAAGGAATATCCCCATGATTGTGCGCCGAGTCCTTCTATCTATTGCCGTTTGCGTGGTGGCGATGACCGTTGGCGTGGTCAGCGGTCAGGCATGGGCGCAGGAGCATCCCCTTGCTCCTGCGCTCATGCCGCTTCCGGCGCATGTCAGCTATCAGGGCGGCGTGTTGCCGTTCCACGGCAAGTTCGATGTGCAATGGGACGGTACGCCAGACGCCTTTCTCTCGCAGGCCGTGGCCAGGTTCGATGCGGATGCGCGGCGATTGACCGGCATCCATGCGGTTGGCGGTGGTACCGCCTTGCATATCGCTTGCTGCACGAAACCGGTGAAGATCGGAGAACCCGATCTGACTGTGGCGGATGAAAGCTACCATCTCACGGTCGATCAGGCCGGGATCAGCCTTTCCGCTGCGACGGAACTGGGCGTATTACGTGGGCTGGCGACGCTGCGGCAATTGATCGTGTGGGATAAGGATGGTCCCGGCATTCGCCTGGCCGACGTGCAGGATACGCCGCGGTTTGCGTGGCGTGGACTGCTGATTGACGCGGCCCGGTATTTCCAGCCGATACCCGTGCTCAAGCGCCAGATCGACGCCATGGAGCTGACCAAGCTCAACGTGCTGCATCTGCATTTGAGCGACAACGAAGCCTTTCGTTTTCAAAGCCGGCGCTATCCCGAGCTGACGCAAGCGACGCATGGCGAGTTCTACACCCAGGAGCAATTGGCTGATCTGGTTGCCTATGCGCGTGACCGCGGTGTCAGTGTGGTGCCGGAGATCGATGTCCCCGGGCATGCGTTGGCGATTGTCACGGCGTATCCCCAGTACGCGTCGGGCCCGCTTCCAGCAGGGAGCATGGGGGGTGCGGCGATCGACGTCACCAAGCCGGAGACCTACACCTTTCTTGATCGACTGCTCGGTGAAGTGGCCGCGGTCTTCCCGGCCTCCTATTTCCACATCGGCGGCGATGAAGTCAGTGGCCAGGACTGGATGGCCAACAAGGACATCCAGGGTTTCATGCAGCGCCATGGCCTGGCGACGACGCAGCAGCTCCAGGAATATTTCTTCCTGAAGGTACACGCCTTGCTTGCCCGACATGGCAAGCAGGCGATCGGGTGGGAGGAGGTCGCGACCGGTGATACGCCCAAGGATGTGCTCGTCCAGGCGTGGCGAAGCTCCAACGCGATCTACGCCGCAACGGCGCGTGGAAATCGGGTCATTGTTTCCGCCGGGTACTACCTGGACTACCTCCTGCCGACCTCCGCCTATTACGCGGTGGATCCCCTCGATGCGGCCGGAGCTGGCATCGATCCGGCCATCTATGCCGAGATTCAAAAGAAATACCAGTTTCTGCTTCCTTATTTCCCACAGCGCGACGTCAAGAACCCTGCGCTCAAGTTGAATGATGCTCAACAACAGCTGGTGATCGGCGGGGAGGGTGTTCTATGGACCGAATTGGTTCCCGATGACATGCTGGATGGTCGATTGTGGCCAAGAATGGCTGGCCTGGCCGAACGCTTTTGGTCGCCGGCATCGGTGACCGAAGTCCCTGACATGGTCCGCCGTCTGATCGTGGTGCAGGACGAGCTGCGCGTGCTTGGGCTGGACGACGATGCGGACCGCGAGCGCATGCTCGCCCGCCTGGCGCCCGGTGACGCCGATGTACTGATGACCTTCACCAATACAGTGGCCCCGGTACGCAATTTCGCGCATATGCACAAGCTGATCGATTTTGTGCACCACCGTCCGCCTGGCGCACAGTTCTTCAACGAGGCGGCTGATGCGGCGTTTCCCGATAATGTCGTCACCGACGGGTTCACGATCGCCGCGTCTGATTTCGCGCACGGCGATCACTCTCAGGGCGATGCGCTCAAAGCCGAGCTGTCGCAGTGGCGTGACAACCATGCGCGACTGCTGGGGGTCATCCAGCGTTATCCGCGCTTGCAGACGCTAATGCCGATTTCGGCCGACGTTTCGGCGCTCGCTTCGGTGGGTATCGACGCCATTGACATGATCAACACGCATCGCGCGCCGAGTCAGGCCTGGTTGTCTCATGCGCATGGGCTTATCGCTCGTCAGGATGCGGCGCTGCAGGCTTCCAGCTCGCTGTTTGCCACGATCGTTTCGCCTGAACAACCGCCCGAAGATCTGCTCATCACCATCGTTCCCGGCGTCAAGCAACTGGTGGACGCGGCCGCCAAAACGCAATGAGTGTTTGAGCGTAGATGGCGCTCAATGACATGCCAGACCGGTGAATGTCATCGTGTGACGGGAGTCGATGAAGCTCGCCGGCCAATCTTGATGTTGCGAGGAATCTCTGTGCGCCCATTGAAAACCTTGCTGAAAATCGTGCTTGGACTGGCCATCACCGGCGTCATCGTCATCGCTGGGGTGGTTGTCGCTTTCAGGTTAAGTCCTTGGCCGGAGGCGCTGCTGCTTCGTCATGGCGGAGCCTTGCTGGGCGACCGCACGCCTGAGGTGGTCGCCGCTTTGAGCAAACATGTGCCGTCTGGGGTGGCTTCCCGACTTAATGTGACCTATGGCGAGGACTACCCGGATAGTTCACTGGATGTGTTCTTTCCTGAGCACGTTAGCGGCGCACTGCCTACGATTGTGTGGATACACGGAGGTGCATTCGTCGCGGGCAGCAAGGATCAGTTGCGTCCCTACCTGCAGATTCTTGCCTCGCACGGCTATACGGCCGTGGGCGTGGAATACGCGAAGGCCCCGGAACGAAAGTATCCGACGCCCGTTCTGCAACTCGCCCAGGCGTTGACTTACGTGCAGGCGCACGCCGCCTCGCTGCATGTCGATCCCCAGCGCATTGTGCTGGCGGGCGACTCGGCCGGGGCACACATGGCCGTGCAGGAAGTGTTGGCGATTACGAATCCCGCTTACGCGCACGAGGCCGGTATTCCTGCCGCCTTGTTGCCGGGGCAGTTGCGCGGAGTGGTACTTTTCTCGGGTGCCTACGATATGTCGTTGGTGCCGAAGACGGGCAAGTACGCCGGCTTTCTGAAGAATCTATTTTGGGCCTATCTCGGGAGCGCCAATCCCGATACTTCACCACAATATCGCTATCTATCCGTGGTGAATTTCGTCACGCGCGCATTTCCACCGGCATTCGTGTCGACCGGCAACGGCGATCCGCTATTGCCGCATTCGGAGCATCTCATTCAGGCATTGCGCAATAACGGTGTGCCGGTTGACGCAATGTTGTTTCCGAACGCCGTGCCGCCGCTGCCGCACGAATATGAAATGAATTTGGATATTCCCGCCGGACGTGAGGCGCTTGGTCAGTTGCTACAGGATCTGGCCACATGGACTGGGGCCGCTGAAGAAACGTCCACGCCGACGCGTTAGATTGAAGAAAATTTGGCCGCCTATCGGGTGCAAGCGGCTTTCAACCCGAAGTAGTTGCTGGGTGCGATCCTTTAACTACCCTTTTGTGAGCGAAACGGCAGCGCTGGACCTTGAAGTCCCCGCAGTACTGACTCGCGTCGCTCCAGCCACCAGCCGTATTGCTTTGGCCACGCATCAAACACCCCTTCGCTGCGTCCCGATAATTCGAGCTCAGCATGCAACGGCCAATTCGGGTCAAACAGGGCCTCGCGCCCGATCGCAACCAGGTCGGCTTCACCCTTTGCAACGATGTCCTCAGCCTGTTGCGGATGCAAAATCAACCCGACTGCAATGCTTGAAATACCTGCCTCTTTGCGCACAGCGGCAGCGAATGGCACCTGGAAACCGTAGCCGCGCGGCAGGCGCGCCGCGGTGGCGGGTCCTCTCAGGCCACCTGAGGAACAGTCGATCATATCGACGCCACGCGCCTTGGCCTCACGGGCAAACGCGATGGTGTCTTCAAGCGTGATGCCGCCGTCGACACCGTCCACCGCCGATACGCGAACGAATAGCGGCTTGCCGGCTGGCCATTCGGCGCGTACCGCCTCGATGACCTCCAGCGGAAAGCGCATCCGTCCTTCCCGGTCGCGACCGTAAGCGTCATTGCGAAAATTCGAAAGAGGGGAGAGGAACTGGTGCAGCAGATAGCCGTGAGCGAAATGCAGCTCAACGATATCGAAGCCGGCGGCCAGTGCTCGGCGCGCCGCCGCACGGAAGTCTTCGCGCAAGTTGTCAAGATCGCGCTGATCGAGCGCATGCGGGATCAAATACCCGTTATCCACCGGTATGGCGCTTGGCCCGACAACCGGCCATGGCTTGTCGCCACGTGCGATGTCGGCCTGGGTTAGCGCTGCGTTGCCATACCATGGGCGTTGCATGCTGCCCTTGCGCCCGGCATGTGCCAGCTGGATTGCCGGCACCGCACCATTGTCGCGAATAAAGCGGGCGATACGGGCCAACGGCGCGATCTGATCATCTTTCCACAGGCCAAGGTCACCATGGGTGATGCGGCCTTGGGCGGTCACCGCCGTTGCTTCCACCATGACGATGCCGGCGCCGCCTTGCGCTAACTTGCCGAGGTGCACAAAATGCAGGTCGTTGGCGACGCCGTCTTCGGCTGAATACAGGCACATGGGTGAGATCATGATGCGGTTCTTCGACGTCACCTCGCCGATGGTCACCGGGGTAAAAAGGGTAGGGGTCGACATGGTGGTTGTCTCCACGACAAGCAAACGGCCTTGATAAAAAAGCCAAATCAGCTGGATGCGATTGGAAGGTCAGGAGCGCGACATCGTCATTCGTGCAGCGCCCCTGACCCGGTCTCCGCGACGGGGTCGCGGAAGCTCTTGCATCAGCGCAGCTTGAACAAACGCCTGGCGTTCTCGCGGCCGATCTTTTCGCGATCGTTTTCGTTGATCTCGGCCTGATCGAACCAGGCGGCTGCCTCTTCCATGTCCTCAAACGGGTAGTCGGAGGAGAACAGCACACGGTCGGTGCCGATTTCTTCCATTGCATTGCGCATAGCGATCGTGCGGAAGTTGCCGCTGGTGGTGACATGGAAGTGCTTGCGGAAATAGTCGATGAACGGCAGCTTTGCCTTGACACCCAACGGGTTCTTGCCCGTCGCCGACGCCCAGTGGGAGGTGCGCCAGATGTTGTTCTGCACGAATTCGCCCAAGTGGCCAAGAATCACCTGCAGCTTGGGATACTCGTCGAACAGCCCGCTACCGATCAGGCGCAACGCATGCATGCCGGTCTCGCGCGAGAACTCCCACGCCGGTCCCATCAGCCAGGGATGGCCATCGATACCGGCCATCTGGGCTGGCAACGGGTTACGCGGATGCAGGTAGAACGGCACGTCCAACTGCTCCACCGCCGCCCAGAACGGCCAGTACTGCGGCAGGTCCAGATAGGTGGCGTTGTCTTCGCTGCCGATCTGCGAGAAGCCGTTGACCAGTGCTCCCTTGAAGCCCATTTCGGACACGGTGCGCTGAAGTTCGCGGGTCGCTGCTTCGGGGTCTTGCATCGGCAGTGCCGCGAAAGCACCGAAGCGATCCGGGCGGCGGGCGACTTGCTCGGCCAGCAGGTCATTCGCGCGGCGAGCCACATCGATCGCACGCTTCGGGTCGGTGATGCCCTGGATGGCCGGCGCGTTCAACGACAGGATGGAATACTCGATGCCGCAGGCATCCATACGCTCGATGCGCTCTTCCTGGATGTCCAGGAGTTGCTTGCGCTTCTTCGGCCAGATGTCGGTGGTGAAGTAATGTTCGGAGTCACCGATGGTGTCCGGTGAGGCGAAGTGTTCTTCGAGGGCGATCTTGTTTTTCATAAATCCTCCTAACAGGTGAGCATGGGTAATCGTTGATGCGGAAAAATCCGTGCAAAGTGCCCCTCTGACTGGAAGCACGCAGTCATGAAATGGTTGAGCCTGGTTGGGTCGCTACCTAAGCGGCAGCTTGCATTTGAGCCGACGCGCTGCGTTGAGAAACCTTGCAGAGCATCTGATTTCGCCGAAGTCGTCTATGACCTGGCTGGTTCGAGAGAAACCATATACCTGGGGCGGTCGCCTGTTAAATTTCTTAGGCAAATAGCGTCATTCACGGCGCTTATAGTGGTGGCGATAGGCCCTGAGCTATCCCCGCTTTTGCTCGACGACTCCAACAGAATTGGGAGTTATCCAGGTCATCCGCGTGGTTCAAACCACCATGCCGTCGCCCCGGCGCCGGCCGGGGCCCAGCGCCTTTGCTGCATCCAGGTCGCTAGGTCCCGGCCTTCGCCGGGACGACGAGCAAGAAGCGTGGGGATACCACTTGCACGCAATGTGCGCCAACCTCAAAGAACCGCACTCGGCCGTTGATCGTGAAAAAGATCGTAGACGAGCCCGCGTAACCAGTGATGTCCTTCGTCGCGTTGGTAGCGTTCATGCCAGAACTGCCCGATCTCGGCGGGGGCAATGTCAAACGGTAGCGCAACCGCACGAACACCTTCCCGGCTCGCCAGAACACGCGCAAGGCGACTCGGTATGCAGGCAACCAGATCGCTGGACGCTACAACACGATCCAGCCCGAAGGAATGTGCGAGTTGCAACGCTACATAGCGCGTCTTGCGATTCTGCGGGCACCTTTCATTGAGCTTTGCCTCGAAGTGCGAGTGACTACCCGCAGTGGGCATATACGCCAGGTGACTTGCAGCAAAAAACTGATCGATGGACATCGTGGCGCCGACAGCAGCGTGATCCTTGCGAACCAGTGCCACATACGTTTCACGAAAAAGCAGTTGCTGATGAAAATCGGCATGCAACCCGGTGAAAAGGCCGATCGCAAGATCGATTTGCCCGATTTTCATCAGCTGTTGCGCGGTATCGAGTGGCGGATCGATCGTAACAATGCGGATGCCAGGCGCAATACGGCGAAGGTGTGCCATCAGTGGCGGGACGAAGATGGCCTGTCCAAGGTCGCTTACATACAGGCGGAAAGTGCGTGTCGAGGTGCCAGGATCGAATGCACGGCCCGCCTGCAGCGCGAGATGCAATGACGCGAACCCTTCGTCAATGAACGCCGCGATTTCATCCGCCCGCGGCGTAGGTTGCATGCCATCCGAGGCCTTTACGAAAAGCACGTCATCAAACGCGGTGCGCAATCGCTTCAGGGCGTTGCTGACAGCCGGCTGGGTGAGGTGGAGCGATTCCGCTGCACGGGTGGTGCTTCGGTCCCGGTAAAGGGCATCGAACACAAGCAGCAGGTTCAGGTCGATATGACGCAGATCAGTATGCGGAGCCATGGCCTTGGACCCGTGCGTAGACGCTTGCCTTAACTATAGAGCTTGGGTCCTGGGCAGGGTAGACATTCCTTTTGAGCCGATCTCATCAGATCAGGATCGGGGCCTTGTATGAGCGTCAGCTCGCAGAATAAAAGGCCCCGTTGGCGGGGCTTCCTGATTTCCTGATGGCCGGAAATTTTATTGACGGTTTACTCGTCACCATTCACCTGACGCCACGGGATTCCAATCGATCAACTTGCACGTGAATCGTCGCTACTGTCCCGCGCATTCACCGCCGTGCCGATCGAATCGCGTTTGAGCGCTTCCTCGCGAGCGAACTCGATGATGTCGCCGACGCAGACGATGCGCCCGCGCAAATCTTCCAATGCCCCATCGAGCGACACACCTACACGCTCCTCGACCAGGAAGACCATTTCGATGAAATCCATGGAATCGACATTGAGCGATTCGAACGTGGTGGCGGGCGTAAGTTGCGCCACCGGCACGTCGAAATAATCTGCGATAAGCGCGAGCAATTGATCGCTCAAGGCGTCGTTGGTTGTTGTCATGGTTGATCGACCAGTCTTCGTGACAGGGATATCTGTAGGAATATTGATGGTTTATCCAATGACATTGCAATGACGTTGCAGTTTTTTTTCGAATGATATTTTCGCGCGTTATTCCGAGCGGCGGGTGACGCATTACGTCATCACGCCAGCTTCACCCCGTTGGAGTCTCACTTAATGGGAGGGGGGGAATCGAAATCCAGGTTTAATTCCCCGAGCAGTCGAATACGCGACGCCACGTCGAGCGCAGCCTTGCGCCGGGCGTGCGTGGGATCAGGTACGGCCAACGCATTGAACGAACTTTCAATCCGAAAACGCTACTGAGCGAGGGGAAGTCATGGATACGATTTTGCAGCTTGGAAAGACTGCAAACCTGTTTTTTGGATATCGCCCGGTATGGGTTCCTACAGCTGATTCACTGCCTTTTTTCGCGCCGCCTACGGCAGCGATTGCGCCGGTTACGGCAACACCGGTCAAGGTGCCATTTCCGGAGTGGAGCGCCACGCCGACCATTACGATCCATGAGTCGGCGGACAGCCTGTTGAATACGCTGTATGCGTATCAGGTCGCGCCCATGTCGGGCGATCCTGCGGGTATCGATGTGCCGGCCGGCCCGTTGGCGCTTGACGACGCGGATCACACCGCAGCGCTCGCCGCCCTCGGCACGTTTCTCGGCCTCGATTTTTCGCAGGATCGCGGCTACATGCTGGTGACGATGACGCGCCCGGACTCGACCTGCACGCATCCATTCAGCGCGAGCCCGTCGTTCTTGCACCGCTCCGATTACCTCACGCCCGAAGCACAGGCGATCATCGACGCGCTCCCTCCCGCTGTTCCGCCGAAAACAGGCTCTGTGCTGTATGACTCGAAGATCAGCAAGGCGGATGCGGATCAATACGTGGCGGCGCTGTACCAGCTTGGAAGCCACTTCGTCGGCGAAGTGTCCAGCGGCGATATGTTGCTTCAGGTCTTCGCCTACGACGCCAAGCATTTCGAGTTGATTCGCAGCGCCTTCAAGTCGGATGCGACGGTCCAGCCAGATGGCAGCAAGGCCGTGGTCGGCCAGTTGGCCACGGCATGGGCGTTTATGACCTCGCCAGCATCGAACGGGCGTGGCTACGTTGCGGCGTATGGCGCACTGCGTTGCCTCAGTCGCGATCCGTTGCTGGATGCGGCCATCAAAAAGGGCGACTGGGCCAATCCGTATGTGCCGACCGACAAGGCAAGTATTTTTGCCGCCGCCAACGCGTACAAGCTGATGTTGCCGCTGGTGCTGAATGTGCCGATCGCATTCATGCTGACGCCGATCGCCGACCTGATCGCCGACCCGCTGGTCTCCGGCCCCTGGGATCGCATCGTCAAGGGCGGCCTGCTGCAGAAGTACGGCGACAGCGTGCTCATCCCGCAGACCCGGCAGATCGATTACGACTGGACCACGATCTTCCCCGAGACTGCCGACACCGGCGCCGGCAGCATCATCACCCCGACCATCGATCTCTACCAGGAACGCATCGACCTGGCGAAGGTCAACCTGCTCGGTGGCAGCATCGTCGCCGAAAATTTCAGGATGCAATCGTTCACCGCATTTTCGCAGGTGCTGCACACGACCGGAGGCGTCAACTCGGACACCCTGAAGTTGCCCAGCGATCAGATTACCCTGATCGCCCAGATCATCGACATGAGCCAGGCCGTGAAAACGCCTACGCTGTCGATGAGCGTCGATGGCCTGGCCAATCTCACGGTGGTTTGTGAAGAGATGTACGGCGCGATGGTGTTCGAGGCCGACGACAACGGCAGCTTGCAGCGCAAGGTCGCGATGGATGGCATTCTGTTTGCCACCGACAGCCAGCTCGACCCCAACAATGGGCGCGCCAGAATCTCGGTATGCGGTGTGCTCGCCGACAGCATCGATCCGGAGTTGTTTGGATCGTTGAAGCAGAGCATCCAGTTTTCGCTGGTGGCTGGTGAGTCGCTGTTGCATTCGCGCGGCCCCAATGCCGATACCGTGCGCGAACTGGAATGCACCTATCTGCTCTGGCTGGCCGGCCTGATTCCGGCCGACACCCACGATTTGGATTTGGCTGAGGCGCGTGCACGCGCCTTGTACCTGGCCAACAACGTCGCGACGATGGGCGGCGACGTCATTTACGTGCCTTACGTCACCTACGACTCGTACAACAAGTTCGTTGGCGACATGATCGATCAGGCTCGGACGCTGACCGGGCAGATTTCCGAATATCAGATCCGCATCACCGACACCGTCAACAGTTTCAAGGTGATGGATTCGATCGCGAACCTCAACGACAACGTCAAGCAGATCGGCGGCGTATTGACATCGTATTTCCAGGTGCTGGCCAGCGGGCGTGGCGCCATGGACGGTTATTACAACTCCGTGCTCAATCAGCTGAACAGCCAGCAGGAGCAGACTGCCAAGGACATCCTGTCGCTCGGCAAGAAGCTGGCCGATCAGCAGGCGGTGATCAGCCATGTAGGCAGCGACCCGGGCATCATCCAGCGGTTTCAGCAGGACTATTCGGACTATGCCCGCGACCTGGTCGCCCAGTGTGTTGTATCCGCGGTGGAGGGCATATTCAGTCTCGGTCTCTCCATGGCCGCCATTCCCGGTGAGGCAGAAGGCGGTGTGCTGAAAGCGCTCAAGTCCATCAAGGATGTGTACGACAAGCTGCAGGCGGTGATGAAGGTCTTGCAGAGCCTGTCGGCGGTGGAGAAGGCCGCCAACAACATCAAGAACCTCAACGACCTGTCCAAGGACATCAGCGCGGCGAGCGCTGCCGGCACGCTGGATCTGCCCAGCCAGGTGGATTTGCAGGCGCTCGCCGAAAATGTGCGCGCGGCCCTGACCAATGTTCCCAACACCGGCAAGCTCAATCAGGACAAGGCCGATCTGATCGCCGCGGTCAACACGCTGGTCAATATCGGCACGGCCTTGCTGGAGGCGCAAACGCGCGCCAGCCAGATCGCGATGCAGATCATCAACCAGAACCGCCTGAAGACCATCAACGGCGAGCAGCAGGGCAAGCTCGATGGACTGACCAGCCTGCTGCATCTTGGCGACAGCAAAAGGGCGCCGGACATCAACAGCATCAACCTGATCGGTCTTACCGGACAACTGCAGTATCAGCTCAAGCAGGTGCTCTCGGTGCTGGCGGGCACGCTGGAATTGCAGGACGGCGCGATCCAGTACGAATACTTCGGCCAGCCCACGCCGATCACTTCGTTCAGCCTGCTCAACCTGCAGACAGTGATCGCGACGCAGGACAACGCGATCATCTCCGCGCTGCAGCAACTGAATCCGCCGCCGCAGGCCGTGCCCAAGCCGATCACCATCCGCATACCCAATGTACTGGCGTCGCGTGTGTCCGGCAGCAACGTATTCCAGTTCCCGATCGCGCTGTGCGGCTCGGAGTTCTACAGCTACGACATGGTGCGCATTGACCGTGTGGTACCACGCATCCTCGGCATCAAGAGCAGTAACAGCGGCAACTACGAAGCGCACCTGAGCTGTCAGGCCAAGCCGTTCCAGGACCGTGACTACAATCGCGACGCGTACACATTCGCCACCTCGCGGCGTGACTTCGGGCCCTATGTGTACGACATCGCCACCGGCGTTGCCGAGTTTGGCACCAACACGGGGACCTTCGCCAAGCAGACGACGCACCTGACGCCGTTCTCGACCTGGGAAATCAGCCTGCCGTCCGATGTGCTCAACAACCAGGGCATCGAATTCGACAGCTTGTTCGTCACCATCGAAGTGGACTTCTACATCACTGCCCACTACGACGATCCGGCGCTTTTGCGCCGGCCGACGTTGCGTTCGCCGATGCCGCAGGCGCTGAAGGCCATGGTAGGCCAGGTGAATAGCGGCAGCTCACCTACGCTGGCCAACCTGGAAGCGCAGATGTACCAGAACGAGGCGGTGCTGCAGAAATGGGACGCGGTATTCAATGTCCTGTCCGGCCCGGTCAATGCCTTCATGTACCAGCAGTTCCAGCAGTACGTGAAGCAGCTCAACCCCGGCAGTTCGGACAACCTGATGAAGGTCAGTGCGTACTACTGCGAGAACGTCCAGCAGGTCCACGGCTTCTGGTTCACCAATGTCACCAAGATGACCTTCAAGCTCAGCAACCCGCTGCTGCAGTTCGTGCCCGGAAACGATTCCGTTACCGTCGTCCAGAACATCTTGAGCGGCAGCGTCGTGGTCGGCACGCTCGGTGTGACCGAGAACGGCTTCGATCCCACCAAGTGTTACCTGGTCGATCAGGATGTCAATTTTACCGGCAGCGGCGGGCAAAGCACCTTGACCCTGTCCGTGCATGGCGTGTTCGAGAACAACATGCAGGTCAAGCTGCGCTCCACCGGGCAGTTGCCGGCGCCGCTGCAGGCCAATACCGATTACTGGGTGGTCGGCTGGACCAGTACGGCGACCGTCACAAGCCTGCAGCTGGCAAGCACGGCCGGCGGTGCGCCGATCGTGCTGACGAGTGCGGGCAGCGGTACGCATACGGTTTACGCGGATATCGAATGGGGCACGCCCAATAACGTCGACGTGTCAAAAAAGCCGTACGTCAACGGCAGCGTTGCGCTATCCAAGGTATCGGGCATCGTGACGCCGCCACCTGGGCAGGGTTCGTCGAGCGAAACGCATACGGTCGTGCTGGATTTCCCGGCCGGTGCGTTCACGCTCAACCAGTTCGCGGTCGATCCGCCCAATTGGGATCCGAACCACCATGCGGTGCAGATATCCAATGCGTTGGCGAGCTACTACGCGACCAATGACATCAAATACCAGGTGCAGACGATCAACTACACCAATCTCAACCAGGACGTCGCGCTGCAGCCGTCCAAGTTCGTGATGAACGCGCTGACGACCAATGCCGGCAACAATATCCTGCAGATCCTGATCGCCACGACAGGCGATGTGCAGCATGCGCATACCATCACGCTGAACGAGCCGATTCCTTATGACCCGAGCAACCCGATCCCGGGCGTGAGTGATTTCTCGGTCAGCCTGATGATCAGCACCAAGCTGATGTTCGATCACATCTTTGTCAGCAGCTTCAATCAGGGCGGCACCAATCTGCAGGTCAAGGCGATCGATCCCGGCAAGGATTTCAAGGCGTGGAGTGCCGAGGTCAGCCAGGGTAGCGCGACCGGCAATGTGGACTTCAAGAATCCCTATACCATTCGTAACACCAGGACGAATTTCCGGATTTCGTCCAGCGGCAATTCGTTGACTTGGGACTTGACCAGCCTGAAGTTTGAACGCTCGCCAGCCGCCGGCCTGGTGATGAACTATACGAACGGTACCGCGAGCCCGCCGACCGGCGGCACCAACGTCAATTTCGAGTACCAGCAGTATTACCCGCCGGTTTGCACTCGGGGTGGATGCAGCCCGGGAGGCTGGGGTAATTGGCATGGTTCCAGTGCGATGGCGTACATCACGATGACCGGCGCCTATCCGCTGGAAGTCACCGGCGCCGGCAGCGCGCAGTTGGTCAAGTTCAGCACGGTCGAGCCGACGGTGACCTTCTCCCAGTCGTCCGACCTGAAACCCACCGGGGCTTGCGAATGCAACGACAACGATTTGAAGATCGCGTTGCTCAATAGCCTGGGCGATTCGGTGCCGAAGACGCTCAAGCAGTACATGCAGCAAATCACCTTCAAGCCGATCTCGGTGTTTGCCTTGGAGAATCTGCTGTTCCCGGCCGAGCAGTTGATCACCATGCGGCAAGCGCGCGTACCCGGCGATCTGCTGGTGGTGGGCAGCTTCCTGCCGAGCGTACGCAAGAGCGCCTCCTCGTACAACGTGACCATCAGTGCATCGGCGGGCGCCAAAGGCGTGTTCGGTACTACCGCGTTCCAGAACGGGCAGGGTACGGGTAGCGCGACCGTCACCGGCCTGCCGAAGCAGTTCCAGTTCCAGTACGGGCCGATCAACCCGGCGCTGGGCGGCTTGGTCACCTACACCATTGATATCGAGGCGGGCACGGTAAGCCCGCCCCTGATGGTGGTGGTCGATCAGCCCGATCCGGATCACAACGCATCCGAAGTGATCCTGCTGCCGCCCGGTTATGCGACAAGCTGAGATAACCGGGCGAACGATACGGAGGCCGGCCCGCGCGCGACCGCAAAGTCGCCGCGCGGAGCCGGCGGTCGAATGTAGCAATGGCGCGTCCATCATCGCCAACCAAGCCAAGGAAACCTCATGAACACCAGCAGCGCTGCCACCAAGGCGCAACTGTTCCAAGAGATGTACGCGAAGGGATCGGTATTGAACGGCTGGAGTGCCGTACTGAATATCAACGGCGACTACCTCGCGCGGCGCGTGCGCAACCAATGGCCCATGGATCAGGCCGGAACGCACAGCGTTACCTTGCTCAGCGCGCAACCGTTGCCGCCCGGTCCAGGCGTCGCCAATGCGATGCGCGGTGTTGGACAGATGACCTTCGTCTTGGGCGAGCCGCAAATAAGCGTGGTGCATGGGCGTTCGGCGCTCGCCATCAGCCACCCGGTGCAGCAGGTGCTCGGTCGTTCGGGCAAGGCTACAACGATGCCGACTGCCGCCGACGCCGCAAGTGTCGCCTGGGACACCGACAGCGCAGTGAACGTGCCGGCTCATCCGGCGGCACGCGTGGATATCGAAGTGCCGCTGGTCGTTCGTCCCGCCGGCAGCGGCGCGTCCGGCTTCGACATCGTGCTTGATACGGCAGCTGCGTCCGCGGCGGCACACCATCTGCCCGCGGCGGCAGGAGACGGCGGGGCCTTGG
Source organism: Dyella flava (assembly GCF_016904955.1). Taxonomy (GTDB): domain Bacteria; phylum Pseudomonadota; class Gammaproteobacteria; order Xanthomonadales; family Rhodanobacteraceae; genus Dyella_B; species Dyella_B flava. The sequence continues at coordinate 25,958 of NZ_JADIKE010000027.1, forward strand.
TTCAGCACTTGGTGAATGTGCTGGGCGACAGTAACGGCAAGCTGCTGGTAGCGACTGTCGACGACAGTACCCAGGCTGATACGCCGGCGTTGCAGCCACGTTCGCTCGCGCTGCTTACGGTGCGCACTCCCGGCGGGAACCAGGTGCTGCAGGTGCACTTCGCCACGGGCGATACGCCCGCGCCGACCGGCACCGGGGTCGATCTCGGTGAACCGCTACCGGTCGTCGACGGTGCGGACTGGTCATTGATGTTCAGCAGTCAAAAAGTATTCCAGGACGTTGTCGCGCCGGAATTCAATACGCTTTCGCAACATGTGAAGCTGGCCGCTGCCGCGCCGCCCGCCGGCCATGGCGCGTGGTTCCTGCAAACGCAGAATCGCATGTATTTCGCGGGTACCGTGGATTGGGGCAACGCCATGCCGCCGGTAAGCCAGCAGGCGCAAATCGGGCTGAACTTCATCGGGTCGCCAAATGAGGGCCTGGTAGTGTCCACCTATACCGACCCCGGCGCGAACGTCGACCTTCAGTTCGATATCGCCCAGAACTACCCCGTGAAATGCAGCGGCAACCCGGGGCAGCAAACGCTGAGCTTCGCTGGTACGCAGGCGACGGTGGCCGGTGCCGGGGTGGCCGAGAACACCTTCAAGCCTTATCTGGATCAAATTCTCAGCCAGGAAATCCGCAGCGATCTGGATGCGACATCGCTGGCCTCGCTGGCCGCATTCGCGTTGCGCACCGTGCGCTTTCCTGGTGACGAGACGGTGATCGATGCGGTGCAGATCCCTGGCGACCTGGTCATGGTCGGCAATTTCGATCCCGACACAAAGGCTTGAGCCAAAGGATTTCCGATGCCCGCAAGCCCCGCGACGTTAAGCAACCTGCTGCAGCAGATGTACCAGAACAAGGAGGTACTGCAAGGCTGGGATGCCGTGATGAACCTGCTGGAGAGTTCGGTCAACACGTTCTTCATGGCGCAATGGAACCAGCAGACTGGCCAGACCGGCAGATTGTCGATCGCCGTCATCTGGTGCGAAGGCGTGCTGCCGGTGCCGCATGGCCAGGGGTATTACACCAACGTCACACAGTTCAACGTCGAGCTGGGCGCGCCGCTGTTTCAGTTCACCAGCGGCCGCAACGAAGTCACGGTGCGCCAGGATATCCTGCAGGGCGCATCGCGCCTGGGCACCATGGTGGTGCCGCAAAACTTCAACCCGGCGACCGCCAACCTGTCGCCCAACGATCCGCGCGTGGAATGGGCCAATCCACAACCGGTGGACATGTCCAAGCACCCGTACCTGTCCGGCACGGTGGCACTGCAACAGGTGCAGGGCATCGTCAACAATGCGCAGTCGCTGGTGCTGTCGTTTGCGCAGGGCGCGTTTACCTTGAATGCGTTGACCATCGTGGGGGTGGACAATACCGTGCTGGTCAACCAGCTCAAGAGCTGGTTCGCGACGCACCAGATCCGCTATGTGCTGGCCTCCATCGATTTCCAGAGCCTTGCCGGCTCGCCCGGGCTGACGCCGCGATCGTTTCGTTTCAACGTCGTGACCACCAATGCCGGCAATACCATCGTGCAGTTGCTGATCACCACTAACGGCAGCACGCCGTCGAGCAATGTGATCAATGTCAACGAGCCGATTCCCACCGCCGACGGCTTGACCTGCACCTTGATGATCAGTTCGCGCGTGCTCTACCAGGACGTGTTGACGCGCGGATTCAACAACCACGGCGGCGGTTTTTCGCTGATTCCGCTGCCGCCGAAAAACGGCTACAACGCGTGGTATGCCACCATCAATCCGCAGATGCATTTCCAGGGCAGTTTCAGCTACGGCAATTGCTGCAATCGTCATGATGTGACTTACAGCGTGTATCTGGGCGGCGACTACACCGGTACGGCCACTGAAGGTTTCGCGCTCTCGCAGCAGATTCACACGCAGGGCAATGCGCCGGTCGACATCACCGTGTCGGCGCGTTACGCGGTGGCCTTGTCCGGCAGCGGGCAGGGCCAGGCGATCCGGATCGTGCCGGGCACGCCGTCGGTGACGGTCAGCGGCGGTGCCGAAGGCGAGATGAAATCGCGCCTGCAGGACATTCTCAATAACGACATTCGCAACTCGATGGCAGGCGTGTCGTTTTCTCCGGTGACGTATTTCGCCTTGAAGAACCTGGTTTTTCCGGGCAACTTGATCAGCATGAGCCAGGTGCAGGTTCCCGCCGATCTGCTGATCGCCGGCCGCTTTTCGCCAAACTGAGGCGCTGTTGGTAATGAGTGCGATCGTGCAGTTGGGAAACAGTGTGAATGTGCTGCACGGGCTTCGTCCTGCCTGGTTCGGGTCATCCGGCACGGCGGCGCCGTTCGATTTGCCGCCATGCGCGGCATGGGTGGGGGTTCCCGTGCCCGAACCCGCGGGCAGGGGGAGTTGGGGTTCACCCGAAGTTGGCTTGCACGATACGCTCGAATCATTGGTGGACGCGCTGTTCGCCTATCGTGTTCGCCCGATACTTGCCGACGCCGGCCGTTTTGCCTTGCCACCGAGCGCCTTGATGCTTGGTGGCGGAAGGCGTGCTGCAGTGCTGGCTTCGCTGAGCGCACTGCTGCATCTGTCGGTGGAGCAACTCGAAGGCGGCGGCCTGGTCTTGCTGCAGTTGCGGCGCGAAGATGCCGATCACCGGCACGAGGCGGAAGAGGGCGGTGTCGGGAGGCGCATCCATATCGACAACTATTGGACGCGCGAAGGCCGTCACGCCATGGGCCGCCTGCGTGTCGCAGGGCGCGCGTGCGGTCATGGCGGTGCTGACGCCATCGTCCACAAGCAGCAGGCCGACCGTTACCTGGATTACTTCGATACGTGCGGAACGCACTTTGTGACGCGGATCGGCATGGGCGACCGCCTGTTTCAGGTCATGGTCTGCCACCCGCAGCGTTATCGCTTGCTGCGGACGCTCTGGTCACAGTCGGCGTGCGATGCCGACGGGCCGCTGGCCAAGGCATTTTTTGCCTATACCGGTGACGAATGGATCGCAGCGCGCGGCTGGATCGTCAGCGCGGCGGGCGATCCGCTGTTGGAGCGCAGCGTGGCCGCCGGAGCGTGGCGCGGCCATCGTTCCGCTGCCGCAGACAATCTGCTGACCCCTTTCGTGCGACCGGGCGAAAACATCGCGGCTTTGCTCGATGGTTTGCAGCGCAGCGTTCCGATCGGTATCGAATTTACCGCGCATAGTCCCTACATGGAGAACTATCGCGCGATCGCCTGGCAGCGCGTGTTGAAGGGCGCGCTGCTGCAGCGCTTCGGCGATGCCGTACGCATTCCTTTGGGTGGCGAGGCCGTCGAGACTGGTCATGACGGCGATATCGTCGTGCGCGACAACGGCGACAACCTGGTTCTTGGTGACACGACGTCGGTGAGTGCATCGCTTGTCGCTCGCCTGGATGCAACGCAATCACTGTGCCTGTTCGGCCGGCAACTTTCGCTTCGCAGCGATGAGCCGATAACGCTGCCGGGGCAACGGGTCACGCTGTTCGCTTTCTCGATCGATGCGCGCAGCAAAGACGACAGGGTGCCGGTGTTACGCTTATCGGATGAAGCATTCACCAGCTTCCGGTGCTACACGCCGGCACTCGCCGGGGCGGTACGGATCGGTAACGAAACCGGCGAGCGCTGGAACGTATTGTTCCAGGGGCTGCATTTCGGCACCGACGATCAGGGGCGTGTCGTCATCCTCGGTGAACTGGCGCAGGCCGATGCCCGCGCCCTGAAAATGTTGCGGGCGCCCCTGGTCGGTGCGCTGGCCGATGTCGAGGCACAGATCGCCCGTGCCGACGGAGAGGGCGATGTAGCGCATGCCCATGACGCACGTGCCGCCCTTGAATGGATTCATGCCATAGTGAGTAGCAGCGGCGTTGCCGATCTCGACGAAAGTCATCGTGGCGTGTGGGAAGCGATACAGCGTCGGGCCATCTATCAATCCCGGCTGGGTGCCCGAAGCGAATGTATCGGTCAGGATGTCGCGGACCCCGCTGCCCGAATGGCGCACGAGTTGTTGTTGCGTCTGCGTCTGCTTGCCAACGAACCGGAGCCGCTTACTGATGACGCCTTGGACGTAATGATCCAGGATCTCGAGCAAGCATCGCAGCAATGGACTTCTTCATTTCCACCCGCCGAGACCGACAGCCGAATGCTGACCGAGTGTCTCGCGGAGATGGAAGCCGCACAGCTGCGCGGCATGTTTGCGCTGCACCTTCTGCTCGGTAACGAACAAGTCACCACCGAGCAGCCATCGGCCGATCGCCAGAGGGCCCGGCGTCTGCTGCATGGTTTGGCGTGGTATTGGAGCGATGGCGCTACGGGTAGCCTTGTCAATAATACCGACGATGCGCTGCTGGCATCGGCGTTATCGATCTTCTCCAGGGCCTGGAGAACTTACCAGGCTGCCATGCTCGTGCAGGCGCTCACCCATGATGCAGGGTATCTGGCTATCGCCGAGAGCATGACGGTATTCGACGGCGCGGAACGCCTCGATATGACAGCGCAAGAGTGGCATCAACTTCCGCAGGTGCTGGCCTCGCTATGGGCGCCGGCCCTCGGCGTGGATGGTGGCATCGGTGCGGAAGAACTTCTTTCCGCTTTGCAGGATTTCGCTGCGGGCGGCATCAGGTTGGAGCGTGCGGCAGCCGCTGCGCGCCGCAATTTGCACTTGCGATATCGCGCCACCTGGCACAGCGATTTTCCGCCGCCAGAGCTGCCGTGGATGCGCGCGTATCACTATTCGCGGTACATCCGTGCAGTGCTGGACGTTGATCGGCACTTACCTCGACGTGCTCTCCATTCACGCCATTTCCACATGGACGCATGCTAGCTTCGTTTTGCTAAAGGGGAATTCAGGGATTCGTATTAGTCGGCCAGGGCGGGTCAATTTGCTGCATCAAGCACTGGTCGCCGGGGTTTTCGGCGCCCATTTGGTGTTTCTATTGGTGGGCTAATTCTCTGGCTTGGCGCAGGGGTATTTCATCGAGCTTTTTTGTTGGCAATCGGACGAAGGTTCGACTGCCGTGGAATCCTGCGCGCCAGCTTTTCTGCCCGGAGCAACGCGGTAGTTATTAGACGCACGAATGCGGCCATTGACGTGTGGCGGAAGTCGCGCATTGATTACGACGCTGTCACCGACGCAAAGGTCATTAGTTGTGTAACTTCAACAAGGAAAGAGCCAATATGCGCATTAAGAACACTCGTTTAGGTTATTTGTTGGCATGTGGCGTGACATCGTTGATCGCCATGTCTTATGGGCAAGCTGCTGTCGCGGCACCTGTCACCGGGACGGCAAAGGTTCAGCTGACCCATGTATTCGCAACGTTGCAGACGGGGCAGCCGGACCCAAAGCCTGAAGATACCGCTGCCTGCCGCAAACAGGTGTCCGCACCGAATTCCCGGTACCTCAATGACTTCGTCACGACCCGCTACTCCATCGATACCAAGTCGCTGATGATGAGCGCCACGTCGTCGCTCCCGTCTCCGCACGTCACGGAACCGCTTGAGATCAGCATTCCACTCTCACCGCTTGGTCTGGCGAATCAGTACGCCTTTGGTGCATTTCGTCCGGCCGGGTTGCCCGGCACCTACGTTTTGTTCTCGATCGGACTCGACTTCAAGGGAGCGAAATCGTCGGTGCTGGTTCTTAATGCCGACAAGGACTACAACTGCCTCGTTTCCAGTGATCCGAAGCCGTTCAACGGTGGCTTGAGTGCAAAGTTCGGGTCCGATCAAAAACAATAATTTTTGACGGTGTCTGCGTGGATGGCGCGCTACCTGATGGCTGGCGCGCCATCCTTTGTCGGCGCCACCGTGTTCAGGGGGATCAAGCCGTCCAACGTTACCGAACGTAAGGAGATGTCCGATGACCACCGCACCTTCAAGCCTGCCGATGTATTTCCCGCCTGGTTTTAGTCAAACCGAGGCATCGGCTTGTGCTGCATTGGTTCTCACCGCTTACGATCAGTTCAATCAATGGAAGAATCAAGGTTATCCAGAACAGTCCAGTTTCACCTGGAAGCCTAATGGCCCAACCTTGAATTACAGTGCGGCCATTTGGGGCACTATCACCATCTATGGTTATTCCTATCCAGAACCCTTTGGATTTGTTGCATGGGATGGACACGGGAATGCATTTGTCGTCTTTCGAGGCACGATGACCTACATCGACGGCATTGTCGACGCCGAGATAGACCAGGCCCCATATACGTTCACTCCAGGATTCGGCAACGTCCAGACTGGCTGGAACGGGGTCTACGCAACGATGCGTGCCGCACTTCTTGCGCAGCTAGGCAAGATTGGTACGGTTAGCCGGCTGCTGATTACAGGTCACAGCATGGGATCCGCGTACTCGTCGTTGGCGGTGCCTGATATAGCGAAGAATTCGTCAGTTCCGCCCGGAGGATCCCGCAGCTACGTGCACTACAATTTTGCCAGTCCACGCGTTGGCGATACGGGATTTGCCGCGGGGATGAATTGGAACGCACAGGCCACCACTTTCCGCATCGTGAACACCGAGGACATTGTCCCGGCTGTTCCTCCGCCGTTGACTGGATCGATGGTGTATCAGCATGTCGGGACGCCAGTGGATTTCACGGCGGAATATCTGACCACGGACGGTAATCACAGCATGGCGAATTGCTACTCATACGCCATCAATAACTACCAGCAGCCGCAAGGTCCGATACCATCCCTGGCGCTACTCGACCGGCCGATTCGCTTCGAGGAAGTCGTTAAGCCTTGAAGTTTGGCCTGGGCTCAGTGGCTATGTCCGCTCAGCCTTGGCAACGTGAATATGGCGGCTATCCAACGCGCTGCTTGCCGGGTATTTGGGCGTCATTCTGAGCTTCTCCAGAATGACGTCTGCCTTGTTCCTGTTTCAGGAGAAATTCCGGCAGATGCTGTTACGTGACCCGCAGGATTTTGGTTACATAATTTCTTGCGCTTCGTGACGCAAGTACGAAGTTAAATTGCATTAATAGCGTCTATAATGGTGTGTATGAAATTGTTAAGAACAAATGTTCTATTAGTTTTTACATTAAATATCCGCGTTTAATACTTAAATGCCATGAAAATTTTAAAACATGGACGAAAACTCGTGCCTTGATGGCTTTTTTCACATTGACGTCACGTGATTTATCGTCCGATTAGCATCGCACGCGAAATGTGTTTTCTCCAAAGCTGTACCACCCAAGTGACATCAGAGCTCGCCCCATCATTTTGGTGGGTTGTGCGTGTAGTGTTCGCACGAAAATATTTGACGTACAAAAGGGTTCGTTATCAATCACAGCTCATACTAGGATGGTCGCCATGTCAATTAGCGAAAATATCAATTTCGTTCCGTCTGCGTCGGACATTGACTCGATCGAGCGGGCCGACAAGTCCGCCGCCAAGCTTGTTGAGGATACGACACAAAGCCTGCCGAAAGGCGATTTTTCTGCCTGGAATTGCCCGTACAAGGAATGTCGTCAGCGCACGCAATGAGTGTGCACTCGGCACAGAGCCTCACCGACTGAGGTAGCCGGCTCAATGATGACTCAGGAGCAGCGGTGAAACAGCGCGTTTCACCGCACTGCTCACGAGTGCCGATTGCCTTCGAAATGGGGCTTCTCCAGCCTTGCTCGCACGTCAGCGGGTGATGCCGCCACGCGCCGTTGTGGCGTGATGCGGGTTGTGACTGCGACTCAGGCATTTCTACGGGCTTCAAGGGGGAATTGCATGAAGTTTGTTGCGGACATGACGCTTTTGGCGCTGCATGAACTTGGTATCGCCCCTTTGCCGCTATATGAAGACTTGTTGCTCAAGTCCATGGACGCGCATCCGGTTCCCTTCGGCCAGCGTTGGTATGGCGACGCCTACCGAAAACGTGCGCGTGATCCCATGTGGTTTGTTCACTCTCTGGTTGCCAATGCCAGCAAGGAATCAGAAGGATCCCGTCAATTATGGAAAATCGCTGCGCGAACCGCCGACCCTGATATTGCCGTCCAGATTCGCAGTCATGCGATCGATGAAGCGCGGCACGCCCGATTTTATCTGCTGATGGCCAAATTAACCTTTCCTGATGCGGCGGACGACATGAAGTGGGGCGAACTAATGGCGGATACTCCGAGATATACGCGGCACAACGTTCCGGAGCCGTCAGAGCCTAATCATTTTTCCGTCACGCTCGACGAATTGATTCAAACCAATATCGGTGAAATTAGAACGCGAATTCACCAGCTTCTTCTGCGCTCGGTCATCGTTTTGCACTGCGAACCGTCCGTTCGTGCGCGGCTGGAAAAGATCGTTGATTCCGTGCTGTTCGATGAAACACGCCACATAGCCTACACGGCCGCCATAATTGATAAAGCCATGCGTGACGGACATGATCGGCTGGTGCGCGAAATTATGTTCGAGCGGCTTGCGGAGTTCAACGCGCTGACTTTGGTCGAGGTTGATGCCGACACCTACGATGGCGCGTGCGGCCACCTCGCCAGCGAACATGTTCCCGTCGCTGAAAAGAGCACGGCATGGCAACACAACGCCTGAGCGGTCGCCAGATGGTGCTTGAGATGCTGCGTGCCGAGCACGTCACGCACATCTTCGGCAATCCGGGCACAAGCGAGATGCCATTACTCGATGCACTGGAGGCCTATCACGACATCGATTACGTCCTTGCGCTGCACGAAGGTGTGGCTGTCGGCATGGCGGATGGTTATGCGCGGGCGAGTGGTCGTCCATCTTTTGTCAGTCTGCATATAGACACCGGCCTGGCCAATGGCATCAGTCTATTAGCCGATGCGGCCGATGGCGGTACGCCCATCGTTTTGTCATCGGCAAACAAGGACATTCGCAAGCTTTGCGAGGGCAGAACCGATCTGCCTCAGATGGTGTCGCAATTTACCAAATGGAGTGCCGAGGCCACGCATCCGGAGCAAATTCCCGGTCTGATGCGGCGTGCCTTCAAAGAAGCCAAGACCGCGCCGACCGGCCCCACCTACATTGGCTTTGCGGCGAACGCGCTAAACGAAGAGGCCAGCGTTGAGATAATACCTTCCAGCCCAGCCTTCGACAGGATCGCGCCCGATGAGCAGGCGCTGGAACGGGCCGCGGCTCTGCTTTCGACAGCCGTCAGTCCGGTGATCCTGGTGGGCGACCGCGTGGGTCAATCCGGCGCCTGCGTCGAAGTGGTGCGCGTTGCCGAATTGCTGGGCGCTGATGTCTACGCCACGTGTCTCGGGCGCGTAAACTTTCCGACCGGACATCCGCTGTTCAAGGGGGCGTTGGGGCAGCTATTTCCAGCCACGCGACGCATGCTAAGTGAAGCGGACATCGTGCTTGCCGTCGGAACCAATGTGTTTAGCGGGTTCTTCTATTTTTCGGGCAGGGCGCTCGAAGGCTCAACCAAACTAATCCACATCGACTCGGCCGCGCAAGAAGTGGCAAAAAGCGAGTCGACGGAGATAGGCATTGTTGCCGACCCGAAGACAGCGCTGGCACAACTGGCCGCTCGCCTGACAAATGCGTTAACTCCGGCCCAGCACAAACGGGCGGGATCGCGCTTGCGTAGCGCGAGGGAGCAGCGTGGTGCACGCGAGACGAGCCAACATGTGCCATATGACGCCAGCCAGCCAATGCCAGCCAGACTCATGATGCGCGAACTGGCACGCGCACTGCCGCGCGGCGCCATGCTGGTTGATGACGCCATTTCATCCAGCAAGGATCTGCACGAGGCATTTGAGTTTGGCGATCCGGATGGCTATCAGGGCCGCGGCGGCGCTGCCATTGGCTGGGGGATGGGAGCTGCCTTGGGCATCAAGCTCGCCAAGCCGGAACAGGTTGTCGTTGCCGTCGTTGGCGATGGCAGTGCAATGATGACGATTCAGGCACTTTGCACGGCGGCCATGGCGCGCATAGCGGTGGTGTATGTGGTGTGCAATAACCGTTCCTACCGCGTCCTCAAGCAAAACATGCGGGTTTACAAGCGGGAAATACTGCACGTCGACCGTTTCGATAGCCGCTTCATCGGAATGGACTTGCCGCCGCAGTGCGACATAGCGGCAGTGGCACGCGCGATGGGGGTTTTCGCTGTCACGATACGCGATGCCGCAGCGTTGGGCCCAACACTGGAAATGGCGATTTCCCGCAACGAAGCGGTGCTACTGGATGTTGTTATAGACGGCTCAATCTAGGCCAAGGCTTCTCTGGCGACCCCATAAGTAAGGGCTGGCTACCCATGACAATCAGCAACACAGAAACGCAAGACAGGGCGACACGGATAATGAGCGAGGGTTGGTGTGTCCTGCCCAATCTCATCTCACGCACGACCACGGATTTGCTGGCCAAGGCGGTCATTGATCAGGAGATCTCCCAGCGGCACGAGTGGAGCGCCATGGTCAAGAAGTTCAATGCGTCCGGACAACAACGGCCACCATCCGGTGTCGGGCACGCACAGGCTTTGATCAACTACATTCCGGAACTGGCGCAATATGCAACCGACGCACGCATTATCGAGCTGGTGGAATCGATCATTGGCCCCTCCGTGCGCGTTTCGTCGATTTCAGGCCTTGTCAACTACCCGGGAAACGAGCGCGGCTACTGGCATTCGGATTGGCCGTTCAATCAATCCCTGGCGACCTACATGCGGGCTCCGTATGCCGATGTGGCGATGCAGGTATCGGGCATCCTCATGCTTACACCGTTTTCGCCGGAGAGTGGTGGCACATGGATAGTCCCAGGTAGCCATCGATCGCCGACCAATCCGAGCAATGACAATGGGGTGGATCGCTTCGCACCCCAGCCTGGCGAGATGCAGGTGACTGGCGCCGCCGGCAGTCTGCTGTTGTATGACAGTCGCCTGTGGCATGCGGTAGCTACCAATTTCACGGATGCGCCAAGGGTGGCTGTCGCCATTCGCTATGCCCCGTGGTGGCTCAACCTGGAAGTGCGGCGTAAGGGCTCACCTGATTTTCATAGGATCGCCGAGCAAGCTGGCGGCAAGGACAATTCCGTTCCTCTCATTCCAAAGAGCGTGTTTCAGCAGTTTCACGAAGACGCCAGACCTTATTTCATGCATTGGCTTGATCAATAAAAGGTCTGCACGGCGAGTTCATCGATCCAGTTCACGACCTTTCCCAACTGAACAAGGAACTGACATGGCTCAATATATGATTGTCACGCGATTCAATTCCGGCCACGATCTGGCGACGCTGCGCAGTCGCGCGGCATTAGTCAAGCAGAAGACAGTTGCCGCTGTACCCGAGTTGGCCAGCAAGTGTGGCGCCAAGTTCGCACTTTTGGGCTGCAGCATCGATGCCATCGATATTTTCCACACCGATGATGTCGATGCTGTTTCGCGCGCCGCCAACATCATCTCGGTCCATGGTCAGGCGCAGACCGAGGTGCTGCCTGTGGTGGGTTGGGGCGAATACCTGTCTGCATTTTCGAGCCTCAAACATGAGCCTCCCGCACGCTTGGCGAGCGCAGGCGATGGCGCCCGCAAGTATGCAGTCATCACCAAATTTCCCCAGGGATTTGATCACGCTACGCTGCCGCAGCGTTCCGCCGCTGTCAAACACAACATCATCGCGGCCGCGCCCGTGTTGACAGGCAAATGGAGCAACGAGTTCATCGTGCTCGGCGGCAGTTTTGACGGCATCGACATCGTTGAATCGGACGACTTGATGGCTGTTGCCACGGCGGCCAATATCATCCGCGTGTACGGCGGTTGCAGCACCGAGCTTGCAGTGGCTGTGCCGTGGAATAACTATCTGGCCAAATTGCCCCAGGCCGCCGCCTGATGCCGGCAATCTGGGCATCCCTGGGCGACGATCCACCGGGCGACGTCATTCTCCGCGTCGCCCATCGCGGCTCGGTGGCAACGGATCTTCAAAGTCTCAGCACGCCGGCCGGCCCGCTACATCTCTGGGCGGCCCACCATGATGGGTCGGATCACCCGGGACCGGGCACGCTGGCGTCCAGTCGCAACTGGATCATCTTCGATGGCGTGCTTTACAACCGCGCCGAACTGGATGAATGGATCGGGGATGCCCGTGTGGACAGTGATGCCCTGCGTGTACTGTTTCTGTTCGAGCGGGGTGACGTGGAGGGGTTCGCACGTTTGACCGGCATGTTCGCCTTCGTTATCTGGGACGGCGAGCACAAACGCCTGCACGCGGTACGCGACCGCTTTGGCATGAAGCCGTTGTATGTATATTGGCACGGCAAGGGGATTGCGTTTGCCTCGGAGATGAAGCAATTCTTTGCGTTGCCAGACAGCCAGTCCCGCCTCGACCATGATGCCTGTTTCGATTTTCTGGTGTCAGGACTGACCGACCATGGCGAACGCACTTTGTTCGCCGATGTTCAACGCATACCGGCCGGTGCCCGGCTGGAACTTGATATGAACGAATGGAGGCCGGGTGCGGCGCTGCCTGCATGCCGGCGTTGGTACGAACTGCCGCCAGCGGGTTCGCTGGTGCTGGACGAGCCCAGCGCGGCAGAGGGTTTTCGCGGTCTTTTCATGCAGGCTGTCAGTTCGCAGTGGCGCGAAACGGGGCCGCGCGGACTTTGTTTGTCGGGTGGACTCGACAGCTCCGCGATAGCCGGTGTGCTGGCGTTAAATCACGGCGACGATGCACTCGTGACCTTCAAGGCCTGCTTCGGCGACCCTGTTTATGATGAGCCAGAACTGTTGAGGTCGGTTCTGGCACGCTGTCGCGGCAGCAGCCACGTCACGCATACCGGTCCACTTGATCCCTTCCGTGTCATGGACAGGCTGGTGTGGCACATGGATGAGCCGTTCGGGCGGGCGAGTCTGGCTGCGCAGTGGATGTTGTTCGAACTGGCCGCGAGTCATGGCATACGCGCCACGCTCGACGGGCAGGGGGCGGACGAACAATTATGTGGCTACATGAGCATGGTGCAGGAGCATCGCTTATTCATGGCCGGAGAATCCGTCGCGGACGCCCATGGTGATATGTCCTCGCGCTCAAGCCTGCAGTTTCATGGGCACGCCACCGGCTTCGGCTGTTTCGTCAGCGCATGGCGTGAGCGGTTAAACGCGCGCTTTTCGCGCGCCATCATCGGAGCGAAATCGCTGGGGGAGTTGTGCCGTGAGCGCATGTTTCACGGCGACTTGCCGATGATGATGCGGCATAATGACCGGATCGGTGCCGCGCACGGTATTCAGACCCATGTACCGTTCATGGATCATCGCCTGGTCGAATACTCCATCGCGCTTGGCAATCTGCATAAATTACGCGGCGACGAGACCAAGCTATTGCTACGGCGTGCGTTACACGATGTTCTGCCGCAAGCATTGCTTGACCATCGCGGGAAGGGAAGCTATTCGGCACTTGAGGCGACATGGCTGCGCGGGGAGGGGCGGGCCGCGCTTCGGTCCGCAGTGCTGGACACAGTGCGCGACTGGACTCAGCTGTTCTCGGAAGCAGGCATCATCCTAGCCTTGACGCCACCTGCTGTGGACGACAAGGAACAATTGATGCTGTTGTGGCGGATCGCGTGTTTCGGCTGCTGGGCGCGTCGATTCGACGTTTCATACTAAAGATGCCGGATCGGCGGTTTGTCCCGGTCTTGACATTGAAGCCGCGGCGGCACAGAGCGTGATGATCGACGGCGAAAGAGTCCCTTTGATCGAGCTGTAACCGTTAACGTCATGACTTGATACAGCCAGCCGGACACTTCATGGTAGCTGGAGGGGAACTTGGAAAATCTCGAGTGGTACAGGCTTTTCGTTCGCCTGATTGCATGTTCGATCCTGGTGCATGATGCCCTCTACGTTTGCCGGGACGGCAAGGCTTACCTTGTTAACTGCATCTTGCCCACCTTCGGGTTGCGACTTAGCGCTCCAGGCAAGCTGGTAGTACATGCGGGCTTGTTGCTGGCCTGCCTCGGCCTGATCTGGCGGCCGATGGAAATCTATTTGTATCCCACCTGTCTCGTGATGTTGACGCTAAAAATTGCCAGCTACTCGCTGCGCCTGGCGAATCATATGATCTTCGCCTGGTTTATCTTGCTGTTGTTGTGCATAGGAGCATTTGGCGGTGCACAAGGGATGGTGACGACCGGGAGCGTCGTCTTCGTCATCGCAGGCACGCAAGGACTCGTCCTCATCCTTTATTTTTTTGCTTTTTTTCACAAATTAAACCGCGAATATTTCGTCATGAAGAAAAGCTGCGCCACCGCCTTTGTGGATTTCTTTTGTATGGACAGGGGTATCAGTCGCCAGGGTCTGGTGCGGTTTTATCGCTACTTCGGTGTATATGGCACCGTCTGCATTGAGGTGATGATTCCCATTCTGTTGTGTTTCGAGAAAACCAGGTTGGCAGGCCTTGTCATGGGCATCTGCTTTCACTTCATCCTGGCATTGATGGGCATCGTGAATTTCTCGATGTTCATGTATACAGGTTTGTTTGCGTTCTTGAGCCCGGTCGAGTTCGACTCGGCATTGCAGTCGCCCTCTGGTACCGGCGCGGCATGGCTTGTGTGCGCATGCTTGATGTCACTATTGACCGTATGGCGTTGGACGCCGCGCAAGGCTGCGGCCAATTGCGACTATGTCTATCGAAAGCCCGCATGGATCATTCAATCCGGGTTTGCCTTGTTGACCGGATGCTTCCTGTATGCGGCGATGCTGGCGATGAAGGCACCATTGTCATCTTTATTCTGGCATGGGCTGGATCACCATCAGCACACTATTTTATGGCTCTTCTTTGCCGTCTTTTTTCTCAATGGCCTCGGTCCTTATCTTGGATACAAAACGGAATTCAGTTTCGCCATGTTCAGTAATCTTCGCCTCGAACCATGGGGTCATCTCCTCATTCCGGCCAGCTGGCGTGTGTTCCGGCGCTCGCAATACATTGAAGTGAAGAAAATCGAAGGCTTGCCAGGATTCGACGACGTCAAAGGCAATCGCGCGGCGGAGCTGGCGGTATTTGTTTTGTCCAAGCCACGTGAATATTATTACTCTCGCTACTTTTTTCGTTACGCCCTGCGCGTGCTTGAAACAGCGGTATCTCCCGCCCCGGCCATTTTCGTGGCTTACGTCGAACGCAATACATACCGTGAGGCAATGGACGTTCACGCCGGTGAACTTGGATTTTGCATTCCCGTCAACCGCTTTCCTTTCGTGATGCCACGTGACCCGGATGCTCGGCATTCAGAGCAGGGAAGCCTGGTGCCGGAGGGGGCGGCGCGTCAGTTGTTTTAATAAATTGCGTATGGAATGAAAGCGGTCGCCCTCATATTCATCTGTGTGGCATACAGTGAACAGTGCAATGGCTTCGGGATCATCATCGAGAGACAAAACCTCCCACAGACTTGTCATTGTCTACGACGGCGCATGCCCGTTTTGCACAAGCTACGTTCAAATGCTTCGGTTGCGCAAAGCAGTGGGTGAGCCAACATTCATCAATGCTCGTGACGATGACCCGATCGTTTCACAGTTGTGGCTCAATGGGTATGACTTGAATGAAGGAATGGCCGCGAAATACGGTGGCCGTGTCTACCATGGTGCCGATTGCATACATTTGTTGGCCTTGCTCAGCACAACGTCCGGACTTTTCAACAAGATCAATGGAATGATTTTCGGATCCAGGAAGCTATCATGCATTCTTTATCCCGTGCTTCGAATGGGCCGAAGCATAACGCTTAGGTTGCTGCGAATCCGAAAAATCTCCTATCCGGGCGGGTAGCTCTTGGCCTGGGACTACCCGGGTGACCAACATGCATGAGGGATGCTCCAGGCCGGCCTTCTCCGCAGACACGAAACGCCTCATGATTCTGTGCAGCGTCGCCGAGACGCCCGGGGCTGAAAAATTTCTGAGGTAATGGGGAGCGCAATGGTCGAGACGGTGACAAGTCTTGGTATCGATGAGTTGCACACTTACTGGGCTTGCGAGTGCGCGCCAGGATCTGTTGCGCCGCTACCGCAGGATGTCGTGAAGACGTTGCTGGCTGGCTTGCGTCTTAACGTGCTGGAAACCCTGCGCTATTTGCATCAGGAGCGGCCGAGTTATGTGCAATTCGAAGCCTGGGTGTGGGAGCGCAATGGCGGCGAACTGACAGAAGTCTCGCTGGATCGCTTGCGGCGTGCACTGGCAGGCGAGGCCGTCGGCGCCGAGGTCGGTAATCTCGAACGTGTCGAAGGCCTGACCGCCGATGATCTTGCCCACTGGGACGAGCATGGCTACGTCATCCTGCGCAACGCGATCAGCCCGGAAGCGGCAGGAATCGCAGAGATGGCCGTCTACGATTTTTTAGGGATGGACCGCGATGACCCGGAGTCCTGGTATCGCGAATCGCTGGGCCATTCCATCTGGGTGCCGCTACTGCGGCATCCGGTGCTGGCAGCCAATCGCCGCGCGCCACGCATTCATAAGGCCCATGCACAACTGTGGGGGCGCGAGGATCTTTGGGTAACCATCGACCAGGTCGGATTTAATCCGCCGGAGCGCAAAAACTGGCCGTTCCCCGGGCCGCATTTGCACTGGGACGCCACGCTTGCCGAACCGCACTGCCTTGAATTGCAGGGCATCCTGTATCTCGCCGACGTTGATGAGGACCAGGGGGCATTCAGTTGCGTGCCGGGCTTTCATCGCACGCTCAAGCAATGGCTGAAAAGCGTCCCGGCAGGCGTGAATGCGCAGGATCATGCGCGGCGCACTTTGACGATGAAGCCGGTTGCCGCAAAGCGCGGCGACATGATTATCTGGCATCACCTGCTGCCGCATGGCAGCAGTCCGAACCGTGCCCAGCGACCACGCGTCGTGCAGTATATGTCGCTGCGGCCCACTCGTTTTGCGTATACCGAGGAATGGAAGTCTTGATCGCGATGGCTTGGCCAGTATGGCACCCAGGTTGACCTGCGCCGGAAAAATGTAGCCAGTCAGGCAATGAGTCGGGTGCGCTTAATAGCCTGATTCCAGTCTCGCCGGATGGATGCTGCCTGAGGGCGCGCCCATATGATCGGCGGCCAGCGTCGTTAACGGCCTTGTTACGCGAATAACCCGTGTTATCGAGGTGGGGTCGGCTGAGTCTCCCGCCCTCGAGAAACACTAACTGTTTTGGCGCATACCAATACAACGCATGCACACGGGCTGCCAGAGTGATGGCGGTACTTATCCGCGGCTGCGGAGTGTTCTAACGCATCGAAAAAGAATGGTTGCGCCCCGAACCTATGGGGGGAGGTAAAGGCGCCGAGGCGCAACCATTAAAGCCACAAGAGTTCGGGCTCATGAACTTCTTGTGTTACAGCAACCCGGTACATTTGCAACAGATTCCATTTGTATAGGCAGAGGGTTAAGTCGGAGCTCGTAGTGTCGTGACAGATCGGCGAAGACCGGCCAGAGGTGCGCGATCGTCAAAGCGAATAGCCCCGTCGACTTCCGAGATGCCCAATTGCTGGAGTACATCGGTGAGATCAACGGTGACTGGGCGATCCTTTTGCGCTCGGTAAAGTGATTCCAGGGCATTCCCGTGCACGGCGGCGTCTCCCACGAAAGTGGTCTGCTCCACACTCCAAAAGGATGTATTGCCGCCGCTTTTGCGATTGATGGCTCGTAGTGCGTCCTGCAGGCGATATCGGCCGCCGCTGCTCTTATAGATAGCAATTTCAGCGAGTAGCCAGTACATCGCACCGCCCCAGTACGTCCTGCCCCAGGTGTGGGTATGATCGAGCCCCTCATCACCGTCGCGCGGTTGTCCCTTAGGCATGTCATCGACGGCCCAACGCCACACTTCTTGCGGGGTGAGTTGTCCCCGTTGTGCGCGAGCAATGGGTTCAACGTAGGTTGCGTTGCCCTCCATAAACCATGCGCTGCGCTGAGGCACCCTGGGGAGTGCCAAGTGCGTCATTTCATGCACCATCACCCAGTCATCGCGCAGGGCGCTGTCACTTACGTTCCGTCCCAAGTTGATGTGCGTAATGGAGCTTGGATGTCCCCATGTCGTCGCGGGGCCGATGTGATCGCCATCGTTGAGCGTGACGAGTAAGCCCCAATTCTCCACCGAAAACCGTCCGAAGTAAGCTGAAATCGCCGATGCACCTCGGCGCACCCAGGCTTCTATACGGAGTTTGTCGAGCGGAGAGGCGTTTCCGGCAATCGCGACGCTGATGTTCCCGCCCGCTACGGCAAAGCGAAGCTCGGTTGATTGCTTCAGTCTGTTGAAGATGTCCTCCGGATCGTCATCGGATGGCGCGATAGCACGCAAAGGTGACGATGCTGCGATGGTCAGGCCGCCTGCCCATTGGAGAAAGCGCCGACGTTTCATGCCACCTCCGTGATCACAACAGGGTTCTTGGGGCCATCGGCAAAAAGGAAGCCCTTCTTCAGCATTCGTACGCCGCGTGACAGCCGTTACATGATGAATGGCTTATCTGTCACACCGCACGTATCGAATGCTGTGGTGCAGCAGACTACGATGCATTTAAGGTTTGATCTCTTCCGTTCCTGCTTGTGGACATTTCATTTTTCATTTTGTGTGCTGTGTAACTTCTTCGGAAACGACGACGAACTTCCCATGCCATCACGGCATCCATTCTTTCAATGTTGGAGTTATCTCATGATTAAACTTTCGAGTGGTACCAGCCTCGCGGCCGCCGCAGCGTTCATCGCCTTTGCCAGCCTCGCCCAAGTGAACCCGGCACATGCGGCACCTGCCGGAAGCGATCAGGCGCAGCCGTGCTACGGCGTCAATGCGTGCAAGGGACAGTCTGATTGCAAATCGGGCGATCACGCATGCAAGGGCCAGAACTCCTGCAAGGGCCAGGGCTTCAAGAAGATCACCGCCAGCGAATGCCAGGCGCAAGGTGGCAGCCTCACGCCTCCCTCGAAGTGATTATCAGAGCCCGATTGCTCCCTACAGTCGGGCTCCCTTTTCTCGGAATTCACTATGCGTACGCATCATTTACCCGCTTTCGAAGGATTCGGCCTGGGATTGCGCCCCGTGCATTATGAGGAAATCCTCGGTGGCCAAGTCCCGGTCGATTTTGTCGAGATAATTTCCGAGAACTTCATGGTGCAGGGAGGCAAGCCGCTCGCCATTCTGGAAAGGGTGCGAGCGCACTATCCCGTCGTGATGCACGGCGTGTCATTGTCGATTGGTTCGGCGGATGGGTTGAAGCTCGACTATCTACAAAAGCTGAAGGAACTGGCCGCCCGCATACAGCCGCTTTGGGTCTCCGATCATCTGTGTTGGACAGGTGTGGAAGGATTCAACTCCCACGACTTGCTCCCACTGCCTTACACAGATGAGGCCCTGGATGTGGTCTGCACCAACGTCAACGTGGTGCAAGATTACCTGGGGCGGCCGATACTTCTGGAAAACCCTTCGACGTACCTGGGCTATTCTCAGGCTGACTACAGCGAACCGGAGTTTCTCGCCGAGTTGTGCCGGCGGGCAGGGTGTTACTTATTATTGGATGTCAACAATATTTATGTTAGTGGCGTAAATCAGGGTTTCGACCCATTCCATTACCTGTCCGCCATCCCCAAGGACTATGTGCGGCAGATGCATTTGGCGGGTCACAGTCAGGGAGAGAGTCGCCTTATCGATACGCACGATCAACCCGTGCCTAACGCGGTATGGTCCGTTTATCGAGCGGCCTGCGAGCGATTTGGTTCGGTCGCGAGCATGATTGAGCGTGACGACAACATTCCGCCACTCAACGAATTGATCGACGAGTTGAACATCGCTCGAACGGTGGCGTCCGTAGCCCGCCGATCGGAGGAGTGTCTCGTATGAGCCTTCTGGACATGCAGCGGCAGTTTCGCTCTTTTTTATTGGACGACCCCAATGTCCTCAATCGGTACGTGTCAGCGGACGCTATCCCTGGTTTGGCCGTTTATCATTATGCCTACCGCGCTCAGTTGGAAGAGTGCATGCGTGAAACCTTTGAACGTACGTGGGCATGGCTGGGAGACGATGACTTTCACGACGCCATCCATCGCTACATAGAAAATCATTCACCCACAAGTTGGACGATTAGTGACTATGGCGACCACTTCGTGAATATGCTGGATACGCTCCACCCGGATAGCCCCGAGGTCGGAGAGTTGGCACTATTGGACTGGACGTTGCGCCGCGCGTTTGATGGCCCGGATGGCGCGGTGGTAACCACTGCAGCTATGGCCGAAGCCATCGATTGGGATCATGCCAAGATCCGTTTCGTGCCAACCCTGCGGATGTTTGCCGTGCGGAGTAATTGTGGAGCGCTATGGTCAGCAATGGCTTCTGAGAAAGTCCCTCCCGTCGTTGAGTACTTTGCCGACGCGGCAGCCATTCGCGTTTGGCGGGATGGGCATAGCTGCCGTTTCCAGACGATCGACGAGCTTGAGATGCTTGCGGTCAACTATATCGCGAACGGGGCTTCCTTCGCGGAACTGTGCGGAAATCTTGCTCATCTGCTCGGGGATGAACACGGCACCTCTGCGGCTGGCGAATTCCTGGCAGCGTGGGTGGGCGAAGGGTTGGTTGCCGCCATCGACTGATCAGACACGCAACAACTTGTTCTTTGCGCCGTTGCGCGTATGTGTGCAGGAAAGGGATCCACGGACGGCCTTGTAATCGCCTCATGGCGAATGACGAACCAACCATGGCTGCTGCAATGTCAGTCGGAGGAGTCTTCATGTCCCTTGCGTCACTGAAAGGTGTTGTCTTCGCGCTTTTTCGATAGCCGTCCATCTACCAGGCGACATTCGCGTTGGCAGAAGCTTCCAGTGTGATCAGAGATTGAGTCGTGAGAGGAATCCCAGGATGGCCTTCCAATTGTCTTCGGCGCCGGAGGGATCACGACTGGCGATCAATGTGGAGGATCCATGGACGCCGCCGGTGCTTGGAACGTACTGAACCTTCAGTGTTGACGGTGAGGCCGCCAAGATTGCCTTTGCTGCAGCAATCTCCTCGGGGTTCTTCGCCGAGGTGACAAAGAAGGGAACGGTAATTTTCGCCGCGGCGGTGCGAATCATGGTGGGGGATTGGTCAAAGTACTCGCCGGGCGAGAACACCGCGAGGGCGCGAATCTCATTGACGTGCTCTGCCGCCACCACTACGGTCAACGACGCAGAATAACTACTGCCCCAGAGAATGATGGGAAGTTTCTGCGTTTGAGCGAAGGATAGCGCAGCTTCAAGGTCACGTTTCGCCGCCAGATAGTCTGACGAGTGGCCTAGCGCTTGTACCGTTTGGTTCGGGCCAAAGAGATCGCCTCCAGAACGTTGATCGATAGCGAGTGCGCTATATCCGGCCGCTGCGAGCCGTGGGGCGATGGTTTTATATTCATCCTTACTGGAGCGCGCCTGATGAAATAGCAAAATCAGCGCGCGAGGAGAGGCGGCGTGGTAGTACCTGCCGTAGATAACTACGCCATCGCTGGCCTTGAAGGTCACATTGGTCGGCACCATGGCGGGGGACGACAACGGGGTGGCTGCCGTAACGAGCTTGGGTGTCGTTATGCCGCCTAGGGCAAGAAGCGTTGATGCAATAAGAACGAGTGCCGGGCGCATAGGAACTCCTCTGCAGGGTGTGGGGTATCTGATGGATGATGCTGACGGGAATCGATCACTGATCTCAAGCCGGTTGTTCCCTCGGCGGCGCATCGGGACGAAAGCCCAGGTAGTGGGATGGGCCATCCGCGAGTGCTCTCGCATACACAGGCTTGGCACTGACCAGGCAAAGCGCATCAAACGTCGTGGCTTGATTCGTCACCATCGACCACTGCCTCCGCGGCGACCTATCGGTTGCGACGGGCGGCGTCTGCTGCAAAACGGAATGGAGTGCTTCGGGGGAGGGGCAATGAGCCATGAACCCTTCATTCGAAAGGCCCGCACTCTGGATGTCCAATGCTATGCAGAGCCATGCCTTGGCCGCTACATCCAGCTGATCGCCATGACGTAACAGTGATACATGAAGTTGGGTTTGCGCGTCCACAACCTGGTTGTTGCGTACAAAAGGAGTTGGCGACGTCCAGGCTTCCGGAGGACACTGTTTATGGCTGGGCAATACGGAGCGGAAGGGGCTCACTTCGGCCGGGTAAATGCGGCAAACGTGCGGGCGGTTGTCATAGATGCCGCACTGCATGTCGCGGCCAAGATGCGGGCATGCTCCCTTGAAGCTTGCTGCGAGCACGACAATGACCCGAATGGGCAGCTCGCCGCTACAGGCGGGAAAGGAGCGCTGACGTTTATGCATCGCCGGGGCATCCGAGGCCGCCGGTTCGGCCACCCAGGGGACCGCCTCGCATAGCACTTCGACGGTCCCACCCCTCTGCAGCCAGGCTATCGCCTCCGGACGCGTAAGCGGAAGCCTCAGGTCATGGCAGCATTTGCCGCATTGAGTGCAGCTGAAATTGAGATCGGACATGGCTTCCCCGGATTTCCTCTTCGAACCATTCGTTCCCGTCATGCGGGAAGTTACAAAGAGAATGGGGGGCGTCTTATGGTCTGACGGCCAGGTTGGTACGGAAGGATGTCGTACCAGGGAGTGCGCAGACTCCCTGGCACGATATGAGCGCGGCTAGTAGTTGAAATCGTCGTCGTTCCGGATGATCGCAATGCCGTTTGTCGCGGGGTTGTTGAGGGTGACGCTGCTCTTCAGATTGAAGTTACCGTCTCCGTCCACGTTAAAAATGGACACGTGCGACACCGATGCATTGGCATCGACGACGGCGGCAAGGTTGTCACGGTAGGTAATATCGGTCGGGTCGCCGTTGAAGGTCGCCACCACTGCCGCGTCCTGGATGATCTTCTCACCGTACACCGCGTACCGGGATACCGAGTGGCTGGGCGAGTTGGCCGAGAACAAGAACGGCCCGTCGAGCGTTACCCAGCAGGGGGCCATTTGGGTACCTGACCCTGTGATCGTCAGGACCGCGTCGTTACGAACCAGGCCAATCTCGTTGGCGTGCGCGATGGTCACGTACGCGTCATTCCCGCGCGTCGCCAGTCCGAAGGGTGCGTTGACGTTGGCAGGGATGTTGGCGACCAGTTTCGTGGCGCCCGATACGGCGCCTTGGTCGGTCAGGTTGACCGTCTCAATGGCATTACTTTTCTCGGTAAGGATCAGCTGTCCTCCGAGGACGCCCACCTGAGCTGCAGAACCGTCCGCAATAGCGAGTTGCGCTTCTCCGTCGGCTTGCGCGCTCACGCCGTACCGATCAATGAGGTGCGACTCGATGTGGGTGGCGGTAAGAATGTAAAGATGATTGCGGCCGAACGCGACGCTCACCGGGTTGGTAATGGCCGGAACGACTCTCTGCAATTGCAGCGGAGCCTGATTGCCCCATTTTTGGAAGATCGACACGTTGCCGGACCCGAAGTTGACGACGGCAAGCAGATCGTGATTCTGCGCGATTCCACCGGCATTGCCCGTGACGCCGCCGGCACCACCGGTTTTGGATTGTTCGATCAATGTCCCTTGGGTGTTGTAGACGAGCAACTCGTTGCTGGCCGTATTCGATGAGGTAACGATGAGGTCACCGTCATTCCATCCATGGCTGGTTTGTGCATTCACGGTACCTGCCGCCATCAGCGCGAGCAGCGCCGATCCATAGATTGCCCTTTTCATGGTTGTCCCTCGATGTAAGCGTAGATAATTGCGGCAACATGCATTGCCACGACCGGTTGCTTCCCATGACCGTGTGGATTGGTCGCTGGTTACTTCGGGAAGAGGGCAACTTGGTTACATCGAAACGCGATGAATTTCGCTTTTTTGTGACGCATTACTGTCATCACAAAATTTCCACATGTCTTAAAGGTGTCAATGCGGGCTATATCGCAGCTTGCGATGTAACTTCATCGTGGAATATGACGAAGTAGCATTCGGACGGCTGCGGCCGAGCGCGTCATTGTGTGTTATCAACCTGCGGTGTTCTATGGCGAATAGACGGCTTTATCTGCGCGCGATCCTGCCTGCGCTTCTTGCACTATCCATAGGAACCTCCGTGTATGCCCAGGATCATTCCGACACGCATGAGCATCCGGTAGTGGTCGAGCTTTTCCAAAGCCAGGGATGTTCTTCGTGTCCGCCGGCCGAAGAGAACCTCAACGCACTCGCCGACGACCCTCATGTATTGGCACTATCTTTTGGTGTCACGTATTGGGACGATTTGGGCTGGAAAGATACCTTTGCCACGCAGGCCTATACGGATCGCCAGTGGCGTTACGCCCATTACCACCGCCGTGACACGGTTTGGACGCCACAGATTTATGTGAACGGTCACACAGATCTGGTGGGCGACAATCGCATGGAATTGAACGAGGCGATCCGTGAGGCGCAGAGTACCGGGCCGTCCATTGCATGGCTGCCCACGAATCGTGTCGAGGTCAAAGCGTCTAACCTGGACCCAAGGGCCAGCGATGTGTGGCTGGTGCGCTATGACCCGCGAACCCTTCACGTTCACGTTGGGGGTGGCGAAAACGGCGGGCGTACGCTCGATCAGCGCAACATAGTGCGCGAACTGGTTCACCTCGGAGAATGGCAGGGCGATGACGTGGCGTTTTCGTTGCCGCTTGCTTCTCTTTCAGGGCTTGATACTGCCGTACTTGTTCAAGCGCAGGACGATGGAGACATATTGAGTGCATCCGTGCAACATGCTGGTGACTCAGAATTGCCCTGATCGCCAGCGTCGCGCGTCGGTCGTCAACAAAGTAATCGCTACGTAGATCGCGGGTAGAAGAAGACCACCGAGCATGTCAACGTAACCGGTGGCTCCACGATCGCCATATCGCACAGTGTTGATAGCTTGACATGCCTAAGACGATGGGCGAGGGCGAGTTCGCGCTCCGTGCTTGACCAGTAATGGACTGGGTCGTTCGTCACCAGACTGCGTCAAGTCGCCTGGCAGCATAAATATGAAGCGGGTGAACTGAGTGCGTGATGGTGAGACGACATTAGGCAAGTCGGCGCTTATTGGTCGCCGGCTTGCTCCCGCCTAGCACCGCCGCCGCGCGCTCGGCGGCTACTGCGATGCGTTCGAGCAGCAACGGATCAGTCACGCGTTCGCCTTCGAAATCGGGCGGCGTACCGTAAACGCCGATTGGCAAGGTTAACGCCTGCATGAAGCCAAAAAGCGGTCGCAACTGATGTTCTATCACCAGCGCGTGGCGCTCGCTTCCCCCGGTGGCCGCCAGTAGCACGGGTACGTTCACCAAGGCATCCGTGTCGATCAAGTCGAATAGATGCTTAAACAACCCCGGATACGATCCACGGTATACCGGAGCGGCTGCCAGCACCAGGTCCGCAGATTCGATGCGTTGAAGTTCCTTTTCTACCTCTAGTGGCAATTCACTGCGGATGATCGATTGTCCAAGCGGTCGCGCGATGCGGGTCAATTCCACCACATGGCTTTCCAGTGGCAGGTGGCATGACAATGCATCCAGCATCGCTCGTGCCAACACCAATGTGCGCGAGAAAGGCGACGTGCTGCCGATCACGGCAACAACTTGCAGAGGAACGAGCATGTTTATATGACCCGGTAATTGTATTGAGCAAAGCGGCAGGGATTTGTCGTTCATCATGGTCGGGTAATTTGCCAAACGACTGATGAATTTTCGGCGGCGGCCAGCGCTCAAGCTGCTGAATGCCACAAATACAGAGATGTGATTCGAAAAAGAAAATGGACTTGTTACACCGCGATAAGTGAAATCCGATTGTGGCGATATGCAAAACTCTCATTAGCGGAAGGTCTCGTTCTTGCCAGTATCCGGTTATTTCCTGGCCTCACCAACCCAGCGCTAACCATGAATAGGCCGTCTGTGAGGAGCCCGTTCACGCGCCCTGTAACCGAAATCGGTCAGACGGCGAATAGCCACTATTACGGGCTGACCCACTTATCAGCCTCATGAACCGGCGCGCCGCAGACCGCGGGACTCTACGGCGCGTGATGGGACAATCCATCGCTGGTAACCGTCGACGCCGCGACGGGTCGAGCACTCGAGAACAGGAAGACTTGGGCGTTGCCAGATTTATTCAACAGGAATCGGCATGTGCCACTTGAATTCCGAAACACGAAATCGGATGTGTCACTTGAGTCATAGGCCATCTAATTGTATGCCGTGACTATGCGCGGCAAATCGTAGTCAAACTCCTTTCAAAGAAAAGCCTTTCGCATGTCCAACCGACCTCCGTTAGCGATCGTTTACGAGCACCCCGACTGGTTCAGGCCGCTATTCGCCACACTTGATCGGCGAGGCGTCGACTACCAGGCCATTCAATTCCAGGATCACTATTTCGATCCTGCGAACACTCACGCACCGGCGCCACTGGTATTTAGTCGTTTGGCCATGAGTTCTTTTCTGCGCCAGGACGAGCATCCGATTTTCTATGCGCAATCGTTGTATGCGTCCTGGGAATTGAATGGCGCGCGTGTCATCAACGGAACCGGCGCGCTAGCGATCGACGCCTCCAAGGCGCGACAAATGGCGTTGATCCGGTCACTGGGGCTGGATATTCCGGCCACACGCGTCGTCCATCGGCACGCCGATGTTGTTGCTGCAGCGAAGACGCTTCGCTTCCCCGTGGTCGTCAAGGTCAACATCGGCGGCTCGGGCGCAGGTGTATCGCGTTACGAAACAGTGGAAGAGTTGGAGCATGCCGTGACGGACGGGGCGGCACCAAAGAGCATCGATAGCGTCACGTTGGTCCAGGAATATGTGCCGGCCCGTGACCGGCATATGGTTCGAATGGAAACGCTCGACGGCAAGTTCTTGTATGCCATCGCGCTCAACACCGATGGCGACACGTTTGACTTGTGTCCTGCGGATGTCTGTCTGATCGACAAGCCCAAAGTCACAGTTCGTGAATACAAGCCCGATCAAGCTGCCATCCGCGCGGCGGAAGCGATCGCGCGGGCCGCCAAGCTCGACATTGGTGGTATCGAATTCATGATTGACGACCGCGACGGTGTACGTCGCTTCTACGACATCAATGGCTTGTCCAATTTCGTTGCCGACCCGCTCAACGTGCTTGGCTGGGATCCGCACGAGACGCTGGTGGATTACCTGATCAAAGCGATCGAAGATACCCTGGAGAATGCGGCATGAGGTACGGATTTTGGGCGCCTGTATTCGGCGGATGGCTGCGCAACGTGCGTGATGAGGGAATGGAGGCCAGTTGGGCCTATTTCAGCCGACTGTGCCAGCGTGCCGAGCAAATTGGGTACGACCTCACATTGATCGCCGAATTGAATCTCAATGACATCAAGGGTGTTACCGAGCCGGCGCTCGATGCGTGGTCCAGCGCGGCCGCATTGGCCGCGATAACCAACACGTTGGAAATCATGGTCGCCGTGCGTCCTAACTTTCATCATCCGGCGCTGTTTGCCAAGCAGGCCGCCAATATCGACCGTATATCCGGCGGCCGCCTGGCGTTAAATGTGGTGTCTTCATGGTGGGCCGACGAGGCCAAGCAATTCGGCTTGACCTTCGATCAGCACGACGACCGCTACGCACGCACTAACGAATGGTTGCAAGTTGTCGACGGACTTTGGTCGCAAACGCCATACACGTTCCACGGCGAACGCTATTCGATGGTCGATGCCATCTGTGAGCCAAAACCCATGTCCTCGCCACGACCGACCATTTATGCCGGCGGAGAATCCGACGCCGCTAAAGCTTTGATCGTCCAGCGCTGCGATGCATACGTCATGCACGGCGACGAACCCGAGTTCATTGCAGCAAAGATCGCCGACATGCGCGAGCGCCGCGCGCGACTTGGTTTGCCGCCCATGCAGTTCGGCATGGCCGCGTACGCCATCGTTCGGGATACGGAAAAGGAGGCCGAGAAAGAGGTCGTACGTATCACAACACTGGATCCGAAAGCGCCGGGTTTCGACAATTTCGATCAATGGCTCTCGGGCACGCAGCTCGAGCGCGAACTGAAGATTAAGGAATATTCCGTATCCAATCGCGGCCTTCGCCCCGGCCTGATCGGCACACCCGAGCAGGTGCGTGCGCGCATCGCGGAATTTTCTGATGCAGGCGTGGACCTGTTGCTGCTGCAAATGAGCCCGCAACTTGAGGAAATGGAACGGTTCGCAGAGCAAGTTATCGCGCCGACCATGGCCGCATGAAGAGAGCGGTAAACGAGGTGACGCGCTTTCCTTCGATCGTAAGGAAAACTATCAGCTAGCAAATTGTCCTATCGATGAGTTGCTGATAGAGATGGCGCAGCTCTCGCGATCAGTGATCGGGAAGCCCAAAGAGTAGGGGCTTCAGACCTGGTGGATGACTTGACGTCCTTACGATGCTGAATCGCACTGCATGGCGCGTGCGCTCGATCTCAACGACATGAGCTACCAGCGCAACACGTGCCGGCCAAGGAGTGCACCCGTTGCTGTGGGGATCGCCATGCCGAGCAGATACCAGGTGGCCCAAAACGGAACGCCCATTTCCGGGCAGTGCAGGCAGTAAGCAAGCGTGCCGAGTGCCCCGGCGAGCAATCCGGCAACGGCGCCCGCTGTGGAGCGACGCGTTGGCGCCAGTTGCCGGACGGCGAAGAGCACCGCGAAAAGACACGGGGCCGACAGGAGTGCGATGTTGAACGGACAGGTGCGCCACGTCTTGCCCATGAGCAGCGAAGCGCGAAGGTCCGGAGGCGCTTCCCAGAGCACGATCGCGGCGGCGAGCCATACGGCCAGGATAGGCACCGCAATGCCATTCCATTTGCTTCCGACAGCCTGTCCGGGTCGAACTAGTCGCTCGAGCATCAAATATGCACCGGTGGCCACCGATAGCGGCAGGGCGAGTTTGAGCCAAAAGAGGGGGGTCACCAACATGACGGCCATGTCAGGTCGCAGTCCATAGCCGACCAGCGCAAATATCGATGCACAGACATATGCCAGCAGCAACGATGCGGTCAAGTACCGCTTGACGGCGTCCCCACGCACGGGCGCAATGTCCGTGGCAAGCAGCGAGACGAGAGTGTCGGTGTTCATAGCGTCTAAGCTCGGCGGCAGTCTTCATGGTGATGGCGAGACGAAACGTAGATGGCGTCTTCTGATATCTCGCTCGTCTTACGGGCAACGTCACGAACATCTACGGTAAGGATCCATGGCGGATACACCCGGCAGATCTGTTCATGTCGCCACTGTGTTCAAGTTCGGCGAGGAGAACGGGAGGTTACAACCGTCAGCTAGCGCGGCCAGAGTCGACGGCGCTCACGGCGTGTAACCATGGTGTACAGCCACGCGAACTTGGCTCGGAGGTCACCCAACGTGCCGTGACCGACATTTCCATCGAATCGCAGGCATTGCCGTGGCCTCTCCATGCCATACAAACATCGCTCTCGGGGCTGGCCTTGGCCTGAAGCCGCAGCACTACGAAGACGCCTATGCAGTGGTCGGGGATGGGACGTGGTTCGAGGTCCATCCTGAGAATTACCTGGTTGATGGCGGCCCCCGGCTTACATGGCTTGAGGCGATCCGGGCGCGCCACCCCTTGTCACTGCACGGGGTATCGCTGTCGCTGGCCGCGGATAGAGATCCCGATGTCGTGCACCTGCAGCGACTGAAGGCCTTGATCGAGCGTGTTGAGCCGGCGCTTGTGTCCGAGCACCTGGCGTGGTCGGCATGGGGGGATCACTACCATCCGGATTTATTGCCGTTCCCGCGTACGCAGGACGCATTGGTGAGGGTGGCCGCCAATATCAGTCGCAGCCAAGACACCCTGGGTCGTCGGATTGCGATCGAAAATCCGACGCACTATCTGACTATTGAAGGACATGACTGGAGTGAGGGCGATTTTTTAAGGGAAATCGTCCGTCGCACGGGATGCGGCTTGCTGGTAGACGTCAACAATGTATTCGTCAGCGCCCACAATCTTTCTATTGATCCCGTAGCCTACCTCAATGCCATTCCGTCCGATGCGGTGATGGAGATCCATCTGGCGGGGCACAGCGTTGACACCAATGGCGCACTATTGATCGACTCTCACGACGCGGCGATCGCTGATGGCGTGTGGCGCCTGTATCAATGCCTGATCGATCGGATCGGCCCTTGCCCTACGTTGATCGAACGCGACGGTAAGGTGCCAGCGTTCGATGTTCTTCTCCACGAGCGTCAGCGTGCGCAATCTTTGTTGGACCACGGGGTATCGATGGAAGCGATGGCATGAAGGCCACATTGGCTTCGTTTCAGGATGCCTTTGTTGACGCCCTCTACGGTCAAGCGCCCCATGACAGTCGCGTGGCGGCCTTGGTGGGCCAGCCGGGGTTTGCGGTATACCGCAATACCGTATTCCAGGGCTCTGTGGATGCACTGGAAGCAAACTTTCCAGCCGTACTTCGCCTTGTCGGTGAGGACTGGTTTCGTGCCACGGCCGCCGAATATGTCGCTCTATCACCGCCGACGGAGGCACGACTATTGCACTATGGCCGGAATTTTCCGGATTTCTTGGCTGCATTCGAGCCCGCAAGGCCGCTACCCTACCTGCCCAGCGTCGCTCGACTCGATTACTTGTGGGTGGAGGCGCATGTCGCGCCCGACGCGGGACATATCACGGTTGCCGATTTGTTGGGGTGGCCTCCGCAACTGTTAGAGCGGGCCACACTTCGCGTGCATCCGAGCGCGCGCTGGCACTGGTTCGCGAATGAACCTGCGTACACTATCTGGCGAGCGAATCGCGAAGGCGTGGATGTCCCTGACGATCTTGTTTGGGAAGGTGAGGGGGCTTTGCTCCTTCGGCCTTTGAGCAACGTCGTATGGCAACCACTTTCGATCGGTGCCTGTGCGTTGCTGGACGCATGTGCCGGCGAATGTGATCTTGAGTCCGCTGCCAAGCGAGCACTGGAATGCGAGCCAGATATGAATCTGAGTGAGTGCATATCCATGCTGCTGACGGTTGGCGCCATCGCGGAGATCGCGATGCATGACACGACCCCTTAGACTGCAAGCGCCATGGTATTGAGCCATCACCACTCCAGCAGTCGTGGGCCAAGGAGTGCGCCTATGGCGGTGGTGGTTCCGATGGCAAGCACGTACCAAATGCCCCAGAACGGCACCGACATTTCAACGCCATAAAGCGTATAGACCAGTACGCCTTCTGCACCAGCCAGCAACCCGATGCCAGCTCCAGCCAGCGGCAGATGGGGCGGCGCGAGTCCCTTCATGGATTTCATGGCCACACCTAGTGGCGGTAGCGAAAGAAGCACAATGTTGAGCGTGCTTACCCGCCACGTCGACCCCAGCATGAGTTCAAGGCGGTAGCCGTGTGGTGTGAACATGAGGATGATCGCGGCGGCGAGCCAAAGTGTGAAGATAGGCAACAGGGCTGTTATCCACGCACGTTTTGTGGGAGCGCCAGGCTGCCCAAGTCGCTCTGCCAGTTTGAGTGCCGGCACGATGATGGCCAACGGAAACGTGAGCTTGAGCCAGAAGAGCGGCGTTGCCATCATGGCGGGCATATCGCCTCGCACACCGTAAAGCGCGACAAGCACGATGGTGCTCGCTGTCAGACCTTGTATGAGTGCTCGCCCAATGCGTTTCGCTACGGCATTGGATTCGATGGGAGCCAGGTCATCAGCCAGCCTGTGAACCAAGTCCCGCGTTTTCATGCGCATCTCCGCACGACGTCCATAATTCACCTAATACCAACCTTCCTGGGGAATTTGCCGCTCAGGAGAGGGAAGGCCTGTCTAGGTTGATTCGATCAATCACTGACAAGAGTTACGGCGACGGCTCCTTGGAACGTCAAACATTTGACGCCAGCAAGGACGCAAACGGAATCGGGTGATCTTCTTTCCGGTGCGCTGTAACCACGCCATCAAATGCTTCGAACTACCTCCCGAACCGGTTGGCAGGCGCCGTCTTTCACGCAGAGTGTGACGAGAAGGAAGACTGCTGCTGCGTCGCTGACATTCACTTTTATGGGATTTACTCCGATGAACAAGATCACGCTTTCCGCTACCGCTGTTCTCATCGCCTCGCTGGCGTCCTCCGGCGCCTTCGCCAAGCCTCAGCCCTCCGACGACGGCGGTCAGAAGGTGGAGAAATGCTACGGCGTAGCCTTGGCGGGTCAGAACGACTGCAAGGCAGGCGCCGGGACCACCTGCGCAGGTACGGCTGCGAAGGACTTTCAAGGCAACGCTTGGAAAAACGTACCGGCCGGAACCTGCACGTCGATCAAGACCCCGAAAGGCCACGGTTCGCTGACCCCTGTCGCACCCTGACCAACCACAACTGGATCTGGTGCGGAGTGACCTTCGGATCCTCCACACCGGATTTGTCCCGAAGAACTATCCCGGAGTTCGACATGGAAATTGCAAGTGCAGTGACCCCAGCCGCATCGCGTCTTCGCGGGCGGTTTGCAGCCTGGAACCAGTGCGCCGACCTCGCTTCACGCCTCATCAGCCACTCGCTGTTGGCTTTGGTGTGCCGCGTGTCGATTGCGGCCATCTTCTTCCTTTCCGGACGAACCAAGGTCACGGGGTTTCTGACGTTGAAGCCTGGCACGTACGAGTTGTTCCGGACGGATTATCGCCTGCCTTTTGTCCGTCCGGAGATTGCCGCCCATATCGCCGCCTACTCTGAACACTTCTTTCCGTTACTCCTGATACTCGGCCTCTTTACACGCGGTGCCGCACTGGCGCTGTTAGGGATGACCACCGTTATTGAGGTCTTTGTGTACCCCGATGCATGGCCAACCCATTTGTCGTGGGCTGGACTGATGCTCTACCTCATTGGGCGCGGCGGCGGGAAGTTGTCGCTCGACAAAGTGTTTGGCATCAAGTAACGCGATCAACAAGGTGCTTGTCACGACAAGCACCTGAGGGGATGGGGCATGTTGGCGAAGTTGACGATACGGACGTGGTTGCTATTGTTCCTTGGGTTGTTTTCCCTGGCGTTATGGTGGTCGGTGACGCAAGCCTGGGTGGACGCGCGAGAAGCGACTCAGACTGTGAGTGAGTTGGACCGTCTGTCTGCTGCCGACATCGAACCATTGCACGAGATACAGCGCTTGTTGCTAACAACGCTCGTGAGCATGGATAACGCTTACATCAATCTTCAGCGTGGCAATCAAGTCGCGGCAACAGACTATACGCGCCGCGCGTCGGCGTTGCGTATGCAAGCCGATAAAATCTTCAAGTCATGGAGCGCCAAGGTCTCCAGAGACGATGCGCCTGCTGATGAAGTTCACCGCATAAGCGATGCTTACGCCAAATACACCGACATCCTTGGTTCCCGCGAAGAGGCGCTCTATGACGTCTCGTTGAACGATTACGTGGCCGCGACGAGTGGCGCGGAAAAGGCGGATTCCGCCTTTCAGTCCACGTTGCGCGACGCCATCGAAGAGGCCAAGCAGCGCCGCGATGCCTTGAAGTCCCAATCGGATGCGCGCGCTGTTCGAAATGGCCAGGTGGCGGTGGGCATGGCCGTGCTTTCGATTTTTCTCCTGGTCGTCTACTGGCAGCTGATTTATCGGGTACTCCTGCGACCTTTGCATGAGGTGACCCAAACTTTCCAGCGTATTGCGACGGGCAACCTGAGCGTGACGATTGAAAGTCGTACAAGAAACGAGATCGGCTCGCTCTTTGCGGCACTGAACGTCATGCAGTCGGATCTTGTGCAAACCGTGGCCACGATCAGACAGGGTACGAATGACGTCACGTATGGCATCCAGCACATCTCGAGCGATAATCGAGAACTATCCGGCCACACGCAGCGACAAGCGACATCTCTGCAACTAGCATCGGCGACCTTGGGGCAGTTGGCAGCGGCGGTGCGTCAAAACGCCTCTAATACGCTTCAGGCTGATAGGTTAGCCAGTGAGGCACGAACAGACGCGGTGCTCGGCAGTGAGAAAGTGTCCCTATTTGCATCGACCATGGACACCGTCTCGGAGAATGCCAGCCGCATCGCTGACATCGTGAACATTATCGAAGGCATTGCATTCCAGACGAATGTTCTGGCGCTAAATGCGGCGGTTGAGGCGGCGCGTGCCGGTCAGCATGGCAAAGGCTTTGCGGTCGTCGCTGCCGAGGTGCGCTCGTTGGCACTACGAAGCGCCCAGTCCGCCAAAGAGATCAAGGCACTCATCGAAGCGTCGACCGAGTCGGTTCAATCGGGTGCGCGCCAGGTTCTAGAGGCGAGCACCGCGATGAATCAGATTGTCAGTTCCATCGAACGTGTCACAGCCACGATGAAGCGCATCGCGGCGGCCACGTCCGAGCAATCCGAGGCCATTGCGCACGTGAGCCATGTCGTTGCCGACTTGGATAAGGCTACACAGCAAAATGCTTCGCTTGTCCAACGTACGGCTAGTGCCGCAGGGGCCCTGGAAGGCGATGCCGGTCGACTGGTAGAGGCAGTTAGCGTCTTTCAGATTCGTGAGGGTGCGGACTCAAACCATGCTCGAAGAGAGCCGGCGGCTGCGGTTGCTTAGTGCACTGGGCGATGTCAGTCCAACCGGATGATTCGCGGTGGAGGGGCAACAATTACTACCAGCGCAGCAATCGAGGCGCCAGCAATGCGCCAATGGAGGAGGCAATCATCATGCCGAGCAGGTACCAGATGCTCCAGAACGCCGGGCTCATCTCAGGGCAGTGAAAACAATACGCCACGGTTGCAAGGGTTCCCGCAAGCATTCCTGACGCGGCACCTGCAAGTCGTAGACGCGTAGGCGCCAGCTTTGCCATGGCGTAGAAGATGGCGATGAAGCCGGGGATGGAAAGCAGCAGAATATTGAAAGGGCAGGATCGCCAGGTGTGTCCCAACAGGGCAAGGGCGCGATCAGCCGGCGCCGCCCCGTAAACAACAGCGGCGCCCGCAACCCACACACATGCCACTGGCAGAATCAGGAAGGCCCAGCCTGCGCCGATTGAGGCTCCGGGCCGGCCGAGTCGGCTGGTGGCGATCACCGCGCCCACGCTCAGGCTCAAAGGGAAGGCGAGCTTTTCCCAAAAAATAGGCGTAGCGATCACGCTCGCAAGGTCGGGACGAATACCGAACACGGTCACCATGATTACGAATGCTCCTGCCAGTGCGGCCAATACCGATCCCATCAGGAGAAGCGCGAGCGCGTTCTTCTTGACCGGCTCGATATCCGTGGACAGCAGTTCGACGAGGTCTTCGGTCTTCATGTCGCCTCCCGCATCCGTGCAGCGAGCGCTTTGATGCCGCGATGCACGTTTACTTTCACGGCGGCCTCGGAAAGACCTAATAAAGTGGCAGTCTCAGCGATTGACATGCCCTGCAGTTTAACATGGAGGATAGACAGGCGCTGTTTGTCGGGCAGATAGTCCAGCAGTGTACGTATGTCGCGGCGTGCGTTCTCTGGCTCATCGTCCGATAGCGAAAAGATTTCCTGATGATCGTCGATCGGATCATGCAATGAGCCGCGGCGCGCATGCGCTCGAAAGAAATCCATCAATTTGTACCGTGCTATCGCGTGAATCCAGGCGGTCAACGGGTCTTCAGGTCGATAGGTATGACGCGCGTGGTGCACGGCCAGCAGTGTTTCCTGAATGAGATCTTCGATGTCTTCGCGCATCTTGGGGATGCGTTTACGAAGGTAACCGCGCAGATAGCGCGTCAAGTCACTTAAAAAGAGCCGATAGCTGGCGGCATCCCCGGCCATGCTTTTGATGAATAACGCCTTTAATCGAGCTTCTTCCGAATACACCGTGGGGTGCTCCATCACAATGCAGTGTGGTCTCGTACTGCTTCGGCGAGCGCGTCTTTGATGCTGGCGAAACGAGCATCAAGCGCCGCAGGGTTGTCACGATTGAGCGCGATCATCTGAGACCTTGCCTCTCCGCCCCGGATAACTTCCCAGGCGTCATTGTCGATACCGGCTGCGATGGCGCTGGCCACTTCGTCGGCTGATTCGCGTGTAAAGCTCAGCTCCGGACCAGCTTGCGAGGTGCGCATCATGGGGGTGTCCGTCGCACCAGGATAGACCGTCATGACATGGATATGGTCTCCGGTCAATTCACGGCGCAAGGCTTCGCCAAAACGAGCGAGGCCCGCCTTCGCGGCTGCGTATGTCGTGTAGAAAGGCATACCGATAAGCGCAATGCCCGAGGCCACATTGACGATAAGCCCCTGCGGGCCTTTCCGTAGATGGGGCAGTGCCAATTGCGTCAGAAGGATCGGGGCAACGAGATCCACCTCGATCATCGCGCGAATTTCGGCTTCCGTCGTCAGCTCGAGTTTTCCAGCGCGCACGCCACCGGCATTATTGACCAGGACATCAATGCCCCCAAGTGCCTCAGCCGCCCCGGCGATCGTGGCTTTTCGACCCTCGTCGGTCGACACGTCTGCAACAACGGTTGAGCACACCGCGCCCGCTTCTCTGAGGCTGGCCGCTGCGTTGGCGACAACGTCCGCACGTCGCCCGGTAATAACCAGCTGGGCGCCTTTTTGTCCCAAGGCCGCTGCAAGGGCGAATCCAATCCCACTGGAACCGCCCGTGATGAGTACGCGTTTACCCTTGATATTCATGATTGTCTGGCAACAGTTTTAGATCAATTGCTTTAGAATATCAAAGCACCGTACCAATTCAAGGCTGACTCACGTCACAGTAGAGGCTCTATGGCCCGTCCACGGGAATTCGACGAAACGGCCGTGCTCGATGCGGCAGTGCGGCAATTTTGGATGTATGGCTACGAGGCCACCTCCGTTCGAGATCTGGCGCAAAGCATGGGAATCACGGGCGCAAGCCTCTACAACGCCTTTGGAGACAAGCGCTCCGTGTTTCGCCGGGCGCTCGCGCACTACGTCGAAACGAGCTTTGGCGACCGGGTAGGGCGTTTTGAGAAAGGCTTGCCCCCTAAAGCCGCGATCGAGGCCTTCTTCCGCGAGATTGTCGAACGTTCCATTCAAGATAAGGATCGAAAAGGATGCCTTCTGGTTAATTCGGCACTGGAGGTCGCGCCCCATGACCCCGATTTTCAGGCAACGATTGCAGAGGTGCTTGTCAAGGTTGAAGCGTTCTTTCGCCGCTGTGTGCAGGCAGGACAACGGGACGGTGAGATATCGACGACGCAGTCCGCGGAAGACTTGGCTCGACTCCTATTAGGTGTGCATCTGGGCATACGTGTCCTCGCCCGAGCACGTCCGGAACGAGCCTTATTGGAAGGTCTTGTACGTCCCGCACTGGAGCTCCTCAAGCCAACGCCGTCATCCTGACGAACGCTACTCAGGAATAGCTCGCGATGTCAGCCAGGCGTCTGCCGCGAAACGCCATGATTTTTTAAGTGGCTGATTTACCCAGAGGAGCGCGGCAGCCAAGCTTTCACGTCTGCGCCTTCGCCAGTAGAAAACTAAACTGCTATTCGGGCAAACGCCGAAACTACGCGCAGTTCCAATCACGCGGCGAACGAGTATGCGGTGATTCGGTTATGGATACCGTGTTCAGCGCTTCCGGCACCCTCGGAGGCGCTCCGATTCCGGCGTGCAATGGCCGAGTAGATTGATCAATTCGCTAAAGCACACAAACGAAGATCACAACCGCCAGGGTAAAGGGTGCTCAGCCGTCCTATCGATCAACACAAGAGCTGTCGCGCGCCTGTTACAACGTGGCATCATCGGCCTCAACTTCACCCCAAGATTCCGAATGACCAGAAAGAACGGGGAACAGCCTCAGTCGTTCAGTTGACAACTTCGAAAGATGCTGGAGATGCCTTGCCGTGAGCTGGAAGGACATGCAGAGCGCGATATTCGCTCGCCTAGGACGATCGATAGCGATGGTTATCTCATTTGTCGCCATGTTTGGAATCACCAACAACGCTATCGCGCAGCGGACGGTTGAACGAGTTGGCGATTACACGCTTACGAGCTGGTCCCAGAGCGACGATGTGCCTGTGCACGTAGAAGCGATGGCTCAAACGGCGGATGGGTGGTTGTGGCTGGCTTCAAGAAGTCATCTGTACCGTTTCGATGGCGTAAGTTCCGAGCTATACAACGTCCCCAATGAAGATGGCACAAATCTGGTTCGCATTCTTGCAACGAATTCCGGTGACTTGTGGCTCGGTTACGTCACCGGAACAACTTTAGTCATTCACGGTGGCTTTTTTTCCCGCTCTGTAGTTGTGAAAGGATTTGTTGGCCAGCCTATCCAATTCGCGCAGGATGGTGAGGGCAACGTATGGGGCAGTTCGTATAATCGTTTGTTTGAGGCGTCGCAATCTACTTGGCAGCCTGTCGATGAGCATAGGGGAATTCTTGGAAGTTACTTTTATGCCATAGCCCTCGATACACAGAAGACGTTTTGGGTCTTCACGGACCAGGGACTTTTTAGTCTTGATCCTGGCCAAAAAACCTTTCGACAACGTACCGACATCACTCGTGGCTTGGATTGGAAAACGTTGGTCAATGGGGACAAATCGCCTGCTCATGTTCAAGCTTATGCCCAGATTTATTTTTTAAGCGTGCTCGCGCTTGCAGGAAGACACATTGTTCCCATGTACAGCAGTTCCAGATATTTCGCCGGGCCTGGCGTATCTGATCTTTGCTGGATTGCTTTATCGACCGGGACATACAAGGGGCGCTATCTAACCGCTGGTGAATTAAAGAAATTTGCGAATGACCTGCCCGGTGTGATGGCGTCAAACCCAGCCGATTTTGCCAAGATTGATTCGGGTGCATCGGGCATGATTTTCGAAGACCGGCAACATAACATGTGGTCGGGAGCGCGAGGCGGACTTAACAGGTTTCGTCCAAGCAGCGTCAAGACCATAGATGTGCCTGACGGTGTAACCAGCTTTGCGATGCTTCCGGATAAAAATGGTGGCATATGGTTTGGAAACGCAGTCTCTGTTGATCTCTATCGTTGGTGGCATGTCGACAAGCAAGTGACGGCCTCCCCAGGCTACGATTTAGATACAACTGCTGCGTATCGCGACACCGATGGCAGCATTTTGATCGGGACGGGCGACGGATATAT
Source organism: Dyella flava (assembly GCF_016904955.1). Taxonomy (GTDB): domain Bacteria; phylum Pseudomonadota; class Gammaproteobacteria; order Xanthomonadales; family Rhodanobacteraceae; genus Dyella_B; species Dyella_B flava. The sequence continues at coordinate 64,866 of NZ_JADIKE010000027.1, forward strand.
CCGTCGCTTTGATGGGATGACTTTTCAGCCAATCGATCCTTTGCCACCAAGCGCTGAAAAGGGCGACGACATTATCGCCATGGTGAGGGATGGTGAAGGGCGACTTTGGGTCGCCATTCGAAACCACCCCATTTACGTAAAAAGAGATGGCCAGTGGCTGGAAAATGGTGGCTATAAGGAGCTGCCAAGCCTAGGTTTGCTCCGCGCGGTGGCGGGTGCTGACGGCCGCTTGTGGCTGTCCTATGCACATGAGCTTTTCGTTATCGATGGCAGCCATTTACAGCGTTATTCGCAAGAGGCTGGCATGAATGTCTTGAATGTACGAGACATCATCCCGAATGGTACGCCCTTGATCGGTGGTGACTCCGGACTTGCGGCATTCGATGGACATCACTTTCACGACGTTTCGGCTTTAGATCCCGCGGCGCTGACGGGCATCACCGGCATGATTCGAGAGGCCAATGGCACATTGTGGATCAACGGACTTAAAGGTGGCGTGCGCATTGATGCAGATGAACTCAAACGTGGCATTGCCGATCCCAACTACAAAATATCCGTGCGTATCTACGGGGCGAATGAGGGCATGCCCGGCACCGCACAAATGAATCGGCCAGTTCCCACCCTTATCCAGGGAACAGATGGACGGTTATGGTTTGCCACAACTCAGGGCATTGCATGGCTCGATCCCGCAAAAGCACCTACTGATAATTACGCGCCCGTCCCCGCTGTTCGATCGATGAAGGTCGCCAATAGTACATTTCGGCCCGGAGCGCAGGTGAACTTGCCGGCCGGCTCTCGCGCCTTCGAAATTGATTACACGGCACTTGGCTTGAGTGACCCGGCAACGGCACGTTTTCGCTATCAGCTTGCGGGCATCGATTCGGATTGGCAGGACGTGGGGACACGCAGGCAGGCGTTTTACACAAACGTCGGGCCTGGAACGTATCGATTTCGTGTTGCGGCTTCCAACGAGGATGGGGTGTGGAGCACATCCGATGCCAGCATCCGTATTTCCATCGAGCCTTATTTTTATCAAACAAAGTGGTTTTTGGCGCTCTGCTTCTGTTTGACGCTACTCGTGTTATGGCTCGCGTACATGTATCGGCTCAATCAGGTTACCCGCCGACTTCATCAGCGATTGGGTGAACGTCATGCGGAGCGCAATCGAATCGCAAGAGATCTGCACGATACATATATTCAGGCCGTACAGGGATTGGTGCTTAAAGTGCATGCAGCCAGTTTCGAGTTACCCGAAGGCGGTACAAAGGACAAAATTGTCCGCGCGCTCAATTTAGCCGATGACGTACTGATCGAGGGTCGCAAACGCGTTTATGCACTGAGGACCGCTGCGATAAACAGCATCGACCTCGCTGCCGCTTTTGAAGAAATTGCCCTGGGATACGAGGGTGATGAATACCCTTCATTTAAATTGACGTCGACGGGCATGGCGAAATTGACTGATCCGTTGGTTATCGACGAGCTGTATGCCGGCGGGCGCGAGGCGATCATCAACGCCTTCAGCCACTCTTGTGCAGAGGTGATACGTGTCGACGTCGACTACGCCAAGAGGGGCATACGGGTACAGATTTCCGATAACGGAAACGGCATCGATCCGCAAGTTATCGTAGACGGTGGTCGAGGCGGCCATTGGGGGCTTCGTGGCATTCGAGAACGCATGGAACGCATTGGCGGACAATGCCGTTTCATCAGCGACAGCCATCGTGGCACCACGGTGATCTTATTTGTCGACGCGTCTCGCGCTTATGTCGGGCGGTCGCCCTTTCGTTAAAGTCGGGCGTTTAATCCCATTGAGCACCACAGGGAGCGTCGGCAGGCTACTTGGTTTGCGGTGACAGGAATGTTTCCAGCTGATCGACCGACGCGGGCAGGGGAGTAGCCCTACTCGTTTCGCACCGTGGGGCGTGAATCCCGAGTGCCACCGCTCCAGACGGGAAGGGCGGGCACACTCGAATCAGGCACGACGTGGTATTCCGGAGGCGCCAGAGCGACGCGATGACTTCCCATGGCGAATAAGTGCCATTATTCGCTACCTTAAATGGGCAACAGCTCGTTGCAGAATTTGGCCTGCGACCCGGTACAGATCGTATAGCGACATTCACGACGCCACGGACGACAGAGCGGTGGAGAACCCAGCATGAGCCCGGCCAAAGCGCGCGACGTTCAAATGTTTCCCCGGCTGAACGCCGCACAGATCCAATCAGCACGACGTTTCGCCAGCGGGCCAGAAACCACGTTTGCGCCAAATGACACCGTCTATGAGACCGGCCAGCGGGCAACGCTCCTGTGGTTGGTGCTGCGTGGATCGATTGAGGTGGCCCGACGCGATGGATTAAGCCACGAGACACTGATCACGGTGCATGGCATCGGTCAGTTTAGCGGTGACGTCAACGCACTGACGGGGTGGCCGTCCATGGCGACGGGGCGTGCCGGTCCCGAGGGTTGTACGGCGCTGCCGTTTGATGCCGCACACCTTCGTGCGCTGATGGTCGGCTCAGCGGAGCTCGGCGACATTGTTATGCGGGCCCTCATTCTCCGACGCGTGAGATGGCTGGAAGAAGATAGTGCGGGCACCATCGTCGTAGGCATTCCTGGCACGTCTGACGTTTTGCGCCTCCAAAACTTCATGATGCGCAGCGGATTGCCTCACGTAGTGCTGGACGTGCGGGAAGATGAGGAGGCTCGTGCCGTAGCCGAGCGAGCAGGTGTGCTCCCAACGGAGTTGCCGCTGGTCGTGTGTCCTGCAGGCTCAGTGCTGAAGTGTCCGTCTAACGAGGAGTTGGCCACTTGCCTGGGCATCGTGCCAGAGATAGATCCCGAGCGGGTTTACGATGTCGCCGTGGTGGGCGCAGGCCCGGCCGGACTTGCCACCGCGGTTTATGCCGCTTCGGAAGGGCTGTCCACGATCGTGCTCGATTCACGCGCAATCGGCGGCCAGGCCGGCGCGTCGGCGCGCATTGAAAATTACCTGGGCTTCCCAGCAGGCGTTTCAGGTTATGCGTTGGCCAGTCGCGCCTTCACTCAGGCCATCAAGTTCGGCGCCGAAATTGCCATCCCGGTGTGCGTGAACCAGTTGGTATGCTCTGGCACCTTGCTGAAACTTTCATGCTCCGGCGGCGTGCACATCCAGGCCAAGGCCGTCGTTATTGCATCAGGGGCACGCTACCGTCGTCCCGACGTGCCCAACTTATCGACCTTTGAAGGCGCCGGCGTGTCCTATTGGGCATCGGCCGTCGAAGCGCGGCTGTGCGCGGACGCCGAAGTAGCTTTGGTGGGTGGCGGCAATTCGGCGGGACAAGCGGTCGTGTTCCTTGCGCCGTACGTCAGGCGGTTGCATCTCGTGGTGCGCCGGAACTTATCGTCCACGATGTCCCGCTATCTGATCGACCGGATTGCGGCGCTACCCAATATTGAGCTGCACGTCGGGTCGGAGGTGGCCGAACTTGAAGGCGATCAGGCCACTGGCTTGTCTGCTGTAGTTTTTCGTCGTCACGATGGCACGACCCATCGGCACAGGCTGCGTCAACTGTTTCTTTTCATCGGCGCGGATCCCAACGCGGAATGGGTGCAAGACTGCGTGGAAACGGATGCGAAGGCATTCGTGGTGACGGGGCAAGGAAAGTTTTCGCTGCAAACCAACTTACCTGGCGTGTTCGCCATTGGGGATGTGCGGGCAGGCTCGATCAAGCGCGTGGCGGCCGCAGTAGGAGAGGGGGCCGCCGTGGTGGCACAAATCCATGCGATGCTCGCCGAACAAACACATCCATAGTGGTGACAGTTGGTTTTTCCGAGCTGAAAGGAGCGCGCGTAATCCTGCGCAACGCGATCAGTGCGGAAGCAGTGATTGCCCCTCGCCCTTTCAACTAAGCCTTGGCGAACACGCCGCGATCGATCATCTGTTGAAACATGTCATTCATCGACGTTTGTAGCGGCCTATATTCCAAGCCAAGCTCGCGCACGCCTCGACGGTTGTCGCCCTTCCAGGGAAGGTCCACGTTGCGGGATATCGCCCGGCGCGTCATTCCTCCGCCCGCCATGGGGCCAATCATCCATAGCATCCATTTGGGCATGGCGCGGGGAGGGATCGGATAGCTGCGGCCATATTTCGGCAGCAGCAGCTTCGCGAGTTCAAGGAGATCGGTGTTGTGACCATTGATGATATGCCGGCCGGCCGCAGTCGGCACGAAGGCCGCCGCCAAATGCGCCTTGCCCAGATCGCGAACATCTACCACGCCGAAACCCCAGCGTGGAGCCCCCATTCGCAGCGTGCCGTCTCCCATTTGCTTCACCATGGCGAAGCTCTCCGATGTCGGATCTGGATTGAGCGAAGGCCCGATAACCAGCGAGGGATTCACTACAACGAGATTCCAGCGTGCTTGTGCGCGAGCGATCGACCAAGCTTCCTTTTCCGCAACAGTCTTTGAATACGAGTATGGGTTGTGCTGAAGCGAAGAGCTGGTATTCCAGATTTCTTCGGTAAAGACGCCATTCGGTGTCGCCAGAAGATCGGCGTTGTCTCCATAGATGGCGGCACAGCTACTGGTGAGGACCACACGCTTGACGCTCGGTGTGCGATTGGCCTCCTCCAGAACGTTGCGAGTACCAAGCAGAGCAGGGTCGACAAGTTCCTTTTGCGGATCCTTGACGTCAATTTTGAAGGGTGAAGCCGTATGGAAGACGACCTCGCACCCAGCCATCGCATCGTGATAAGAGCCAACGTCAAGCAAATCGGCCTTGAAGAACTTGATGTGGCCCTTGGATGCGGCCGCCAACTGCCTGAGATGATCGACCTTTGCAGCATCGTCGGGATTGCGGACCGGGGCGTGAACGGTCAGACCGGCATCCAGCAGTTCCTTCACTATCCACCCAGCCACGTAGCCGGTGGCTCCCGTCACCATCACAGGCGCAGTTGTTTCGATAAGGATGGTCTGGCTCATGGCGTTTCCTGATCTGATTTTCCCGGATTGTGGCTACGCGGGATCAAGCTGTAACTAGCAAACCGTGCCACGCTTCATGCGAACGGCGCCAGGAAACTTGCTGAAGCATTTGCCGAGCGAAGGACTGGGCCGGCTATCTACGGGGGTACATGCCGATGACCGACTTAAAAGGGGGCGCCGATTAAAGGCGCCTGGCTGTTGGCTGGGATTTGGGTCCGTTCGTAATTTTACATAATATACATTATGCGCAAATAAGAAGGTGTCCGATGAGGCGGCCACAGCCCAGCCCGTGGCCTCCGGAGTTCGCTTTCCTGCTGCTTCTCGTCTGTCTGAAAACGACAAACCGCCCCGTACTGGCAACAAGCCGCCCTGGACTTTGGCCGACAAACTGCCGCGAATTCTGTTCTGGAAGTTGGTCACCACCTTTTTTCTGGGCCGCAACTACTCGAAGTTTGGGCAATTCCCGCTAATAAGTTCGGACCAAAAAGTCTGCTCCGCGGTTCGAGTACTGAAACTGCGCAACGGCGCGAGCTCGATACTTCGCGTGCAGAACGCGTTTGGTCGCCATGCTTATCCCTTCTTGGGGTTGAGCCGAGATACGTGTAATTTTGTACAGTTCGAGCCTAAATCCTTAATATAATTAAAGGATTAGGAAGGTTTCGTTTATGAATCCTGCAAAGAAAATGTGTTGTCTTCTCCAACCGAACAGCATCAAATAGCTACGCTTCAGTGACCCTCCATTCCACGCCCGGCTTCGAATGCGATGAGCACACATTCCACCAACAAGACCACCATCAGCTTGGCCGATTTGGCCGAACGCTTCGGGATGACTCTTCACGGAGATCCTTCCGTGCAGATTGAAGGCGTGGCCACTCTGGCTGCAGCCGGCCCCGCCGAGCTAGGCTTCATCACCAATAGCAAATATTTGGCGCAACTGGCAACCACTCGGGCTGGCGTGGTGATCTTGCGCGAGCACGACCTGGCCACCTGCCCGACCGCCGCCCTAGTCGCAGCCGATCCCTACCTCGCTTACGCTAAGGTCGCTGCCCTGTTCGAACAGGCAGCGATGCCGCCGCCAGGCATTCACCCCACAGCGGTGATTGCCAACGGCGCCCACGTGGCGGTGGGCGCCAGCATCGGTCCGTACTGCGTGATCGAGAGCGGCGCCGTGATTGAAGACGGCGCGGTGCTGGGGCCACATTGCATAGTCGGGCCGGGATGTGTGGTCGGCGCGCAGTCGCGGTTGGTGGCGCGTGTCACCTTAGTTCTGCGCGTGGTGCTCGGCAGGCGGGTGTTGATTCATCCGGGCGCGGTGCTTGGCGCCGACGGCTTTGGTCTGGCTTTCGACGGCAATCAATGGGTCAAGTTACCCCAGCTCGGCGGCGTGCGTGTGGGCGACGATAGCGAGATCGGCGCCAACACAACCATCGATCGCGGCGCGCTGGAAGACACTGTGCTCGAAGAAGACGTGCGTCTGGACAATCAGATCCAAATTGGCCACAACGTGAAGATCGGCGCGCACACAGCGATGGCCGGCTGCTCAGCGGTGGCTGGCAGCGCCAAGATCGGGCGCTACTGTATGATCGGCGCGGCCGCTGGCGTGCTTGGCCATCTGGAGATCGCTGATCGGGTGACCGTGCTGGCCTGGAGCTTGGTATCTAGCTCGGTGACCGAAGCGGGCGAGTATTCCTCGAGCATGCCCTTGATGGAGAGCCACAAATGGCGGCGCAATGCAGTCCGCTTCAAGCATCTGGACGAATACGTGCGCAGGCTGACGGCGCTGGAGAAAAACGGCGAGGACTCTTGAACGCAATCCGTCGATGCGCGCGAGGGCTGTGTATTCCTGATCATTTTAGGTGCCGTGTTTTCGAGCCGCATAAGCCTCGTTTTCAGCCTTAGGTTTTCCCCTAACCAATGTTTCGTGCAAACTCTACCAATAGCTTTGTACCACTGATGCGAACTGCCAATTAGTCGCTGTCACGAGCTAAATATCTGCCAATAACTTGAGGCCAGCCCAGATATTGGATCAAAAAGTCTGGTCCAGCAATTGATCGCACGTTTGATGGTTCTAGCAGACAGGCTGCACCCGTTTGGCCGTCAATTGCCCGTCCGTGCTCGGCTATTTCTGGATTTTCTGGTCGAGCAGTTTCGTCGAAAAGATTAACGGGTTGCTCACTGCCTCTTATCTTTGAGCTTGCGCTCAGAGCCAACGTGGTATGCGTGCGGGTAGCTGGAATTGCGAAGCTCGCAACGCGTCAATCAATCCATTTCGGAAAGACACGCTAGCTGCCGCGGCGTATCGACAAAGAGACGGCACTCGCATTCGCTGCCGAATTTGATCCGCAAGCCAACCGTACTCGTTAATAGGTACTCTTATGTTTGATCACGTTTTAATTTGATCTGCCAATAGCTCAAATAACAGTATGATGGATAAAACGCGGGTGCAGGCAGCGCACCCACGCAATCGATGTACCCTGAACTGTGGAGACTTGTGATGCCGTTTGTAACCTTCACCGTTCGGCGCGGCCTCAGCACTGCCGACAAGTCCCTCTTATCGGAGGCCATGCTGGAAGCCCAGATGGCCGCCGGCTTTCACCGGGATGATCTCTTCCACCGCTTTCTTGAAGTCGACGAAGGCGACCTTCGGGTGGACTCCCGTTTCCCCGACTACACAACGGACAGAACCGATCGGTTCATGGTTGTAGAGGTCATCATCTCTAAAGGGAGGCCGACAGAAATCGCTGCCACCATTGCCGAGGAAGCGGTCAGACTGTTCGGCGAGCGTCTACATTTGGCGCCTCAAGACGTTCTGTTTATCTTCCAAGAAGTGGAACCGAGCCTGCCGCGCTTCCCCGCTGAATCGACCAGCCGGAAGGTGATCGCGGATGCCTAAGCTATCCAAACGTGATCAGTGACCGGTCTGAATTAACCAACCCGTGGGCTCCGTGTTCGACAGATCAGTTCACGCCCAAGATGAAGTGCTTCACCATCGTGGATCGCATGGGCAATGCAGCGACTATGAAAGCGGTGGTGTACCAGAGCCCCATCAACTCCTAGTCTTTCGAAGACTGATGGGGCATGGAAATGCTCTTCTCCAGACTCACCGAACCGATATGTGGTTCACCACATTGATGTTGCCCTTGATGGCATTCGAATAGGGGCAGACGGTGTGGGCGGTGCCGACAAGCGACTCTGCTGTCTGCTGGTCAACGCCAGTGATGGTAATCGCAAGCGTAACTGAGAGCACGAAGGCATTTTTTCGTTACGGCTAAGACCAACCTCGGCGGTAATTTCAACATCATCGTCAGCGAGTCGACGACCTGCCTCTTGGCTAACGCGAAGGAGCGCATTCTCGAAACAGGCAGCGTAGCCACCAGCAAAGAGCTGCTCGGGATTAGTTGCATCGCCTTTCCCTCCAAGCGTTTTAGGCAGTGCCAGTTTGAGCTCCAGCAAACCATCGTCGCTCCGAATTGATCCATGCCGCCCTCCGACTGCCTTAACTTTTGTTACGTAAAGTGCTGACATGGCATCGTCTCCTCTAGGATTGAATTGAGTACTATCACCTGGGGCTATCAAAGCGCAAAGCAGCGTGCGCCAGTCATTTCACGCAATTGCAACCGCATCCGGGAAGGCCACGGATGCGCGAACTTCATGTTGCCACTGCCATCATTTGCCGTCCAGCGCGTGGTTCGCAGCATCCTTTATCAATGTTGCAATTTCCTTTGGATACGACTCATGGACAGAGTGGCTGGCAGATGACCTTCAGTCGTCGCACGAGCTTCGCCACACACTTGGGCTCACCCCCATTTTTCTGGTGAACGTTCGCGTGAAATGGCTTTGGTCTGAAAAACCGCTGGCGATCGCGATATGAGTCAACGAAGCTTTGCGATCGCGCATCAGTTCGATGCTTTTTTCAATGCGCTGCAAAACCAGCCATTGATGAGGGGAAAATCCCGTGCTCTTCTTAAATAGGCGCACAAAGCAGCTCACTGAGATGCCGCACTCATTTGCAACATCTACAAGGGCGATGCCGCCGACCAGGTTCTCTCGCATCAATTGCATGGATTTTCGTAACATCCATGACGGAAGCCCTCCATGCGCATGGGAATAAGGCGCTTTGAAGCCGCCGTACTTCATGACGAGGTGGCCAAGAAGTGCAAATAGCAAATGATCGACGAACATCTTGTTCATTGGCATCCCCGCATTCATGGCATGGAGCAAACACTTACCTATCTGGAAGATGATGGGGTCTTCGATTGGCTCGCAACATTCCCATGCCAGATCGTTGACGGCGGAAACATCAAGAATCTCCGCGAACTCAACGAGTGCATCACGAGAAATGTAGAAATTCAGAAAATGGAACGGTCCATCAATGTAAATGACTGGATCTTGCTTTAAATCATAGAAGGACGTGTGACCCACCCCTGCGGAGCGTACGGGAAGTGATTGCCCGTTGAGCCGGACTTCGTAAGCATCAAGTGCGCGCAAGTGCACGAAGATCCAATACCCTTCCTGGCCACGTATCGGAGCGCTAGGGCCTGTTGCCGGCTTATCCGATCGCAGCTCCGTCACAGCAAGCGGGAAGTCACGCGACGTCCTTGTCACAAGTGTGGGAGGATCATCGATGTTGAACGATTGTCCCAATCGTTGACCATACGCAAAGACAGACAATCTGGACTCCCTGAGAGCTAACGCACGCGATGGTGCTTTGGTAAGAAAAAGTAGGTTCCCTACCCTATCGATGAACCATTTCGACGCTGCCGGACGATCTCGTCGCGACCAACATCCATGCGTGCCGTGCCGTCGTGCCGATCCGCGCCGGGCTCAGCCAATGATGGAGATACGGCGAGCTCGGATTGGTCAGGACGCGGACATAGTTGGCAGTCAGCGCGGTCACGTCGTAAGCCGAGAACCGCTCTACTGGTTCGGCCGTCCGACGTCCCCGCTGACGGGAGGTGAATCCATTCTTCCGCTCGCCGTATATCCTGAGCCAAATGCAACGCGCACCCGCATCTTGGAAACGCTAAAGGCTGCGGGCCGATCCTACCGAATCGCGGTTGTCAGCAGTCGCATTGCCGTTACCGCAGGATTGGGTATTAGCGCCTTTCGAGGGGACGTCATTCCGTAGGGGCTTATCCGTCTGACCGGCGACTTGCCCGATCTTGGCGTCCTCGAATACGTCATCGACCGCAAGGAGTCGATTTCTCAGGCTGTTGCGGCAGTCGAACGCATTATTGCGGACACGGCAAGAACGCCCTGAGTTCGCTGCCCAAATGCAAGGCGGTGCGCGTTGGTCGCTTCACGTGATTGCAACTGTCGGAACCCTTCCAACAGTTGCAACCGAATCCTAGAAGGCCACGGATTCGTGAGCCTCATGTTGCCGTTGACATCATTTGCCGTCCAGCGCGTGGTTCGCGGCATCCTCGATCAATGCCGCAATTTCCTTTGGATGCGACTCATAGACAGAGTGGCTGGCGCCCGCCACTTCGATGGTGTGGCTGTGCGCACGCTTGGCATACATCCGCTCCAAATCGGGACTGATGATGCGGTCATCCATGGCCACCGCGAACCAGCTTGGCTTGTCCTTCCATGCCGGATGACCTGTCGGCGAATCGAACACCGAGGCGGCCGTCAACTCCTGGGCGTTGGCCTCGAATTCAGCCTGCGGGAGCGAGAGGTCTGCCGCGAAGTCCTGTGGGTACTTGGACGGCTCCAGGTACAGAAAACCATCGGCGGTCTTCTTGACGTCGTGGGTCTTGCTCGTCGCATTAGGATAAAGCTTGCTGTTTGCCACTTCGGTTTCCCCTTCATCCAGTGCGTGCGCGGCGACGTAGACGAGGCCCACAACCTTCGGATCGTTACCGACATCGGTAATGATGGCTCCGCCATAACTGTGCCCCACCAGGATGGTCGGACCGTCCTGCATATCGACGATGCGCTTCACTGCAGTCACATCATCGTTAAACGAGGTAAGAGGATGTTCGGCGATCGACACGTTATACCCGTCCTTTTTGAGGATGTCGTAAACCGGCTTCCAGCCACTACCGTTGACCCATGCACCATGCACGAGAACGATGTTGTGTACCGGCGCAGCCTCAGCTTTGTTGGTGGCGGTGAACGTGATGAACAAGATGGATAGCGACGCGGCAACAAAACGCATTTTCATGAATTTCATAACGAATCCTTTTTGGCGTGTGGACGTGCTACGTGTTACTTCACACTGCATTTCTGGGGCCGCCTCCATCGAGCGTGGCGACCTTGTCGCCATCCTTTATGCCTGGTAACCGAAGCCTCTGGACGTCCATATCGCCTAAGCATAAAGTCGCAAACTCAGCACTACGGCACGCGCATTCGTCGAGTAGTTGACGCAACTCTATGGACGCATGCAAGGCCTATCGAGGCCAAGGGCCTGATGGTGACTCCTGGTGGCATTCACAGGAGCCACTTTTCGCAATGCGGGGCGCGCAGCTTGCGAATCCCTGGCTCACGCACTAAAGAAAGTGCGTAGCTCCTTCAACACTTCGTCAGGCTGCTCTTCCGGCAAGAGATGTCCGCAAGGGAGCGCCCTGCCCGTCACGGGTCCGGCGGATTTCACCTTCCACGTCGCGATGACGTCCCACAATTTGCCGACAGTTCCCTCTGCGCCCCACAGAGCATGTACTGGCACTTGAATCTTATGCCCCGCCGCGTCATCTGCGCGATCCATGTCCAGATCGATGCCGGCGGCCGCACGATAGTCCTCGCAGACCGCGTGAATCGCAGTCTTGGTGCAATAACAGCGAATATATTCACTCATCGCTTCTGGCGTCACGGCACCCGGCGTCTTGCTCTGCACGAACAGGTGATCGCGCAGGTAATAAACAGGGTCAAAACTAATAAAGTGCTCCGGCATGGGTTCGGGCTGAATCTGGAAGAACCACCACAGATATTTGGTAGCGAACTCTTTGTTCGTATCGTTGTACATGGTGAGCGTAGGTGCGATATCGAGCAGTACGACCTTCTCAACCAATTCTGGATGGTCGAGGCATAGCCTGTGCGCGACTCTCCCGCCACGGTCGTGGCCGGCCATGAAAAAGCGCTTGTGCCCTAATTGCGCCATCACCTCTTTCTGATCCAGCGCCATGGCACGGAACGAATAGTTGATGTGGTTCTCGCCGCCAGAAGGCCTGCTCGAATCGCCATATCCACGAAGATCCGGGAGCACGACACTGTACTGTTCTGCCAAGCTTGAAGCGATCTTGTGCCAGGTCACGTGAGTCTCAGGATGACCGTGCAGCAGCAGCAGGGGTGGACCTTCACCTTTTGTCAGGACGCGGATCGTCGCCCCCGACGTCTTGATGTATTGCGATGAAAATCCCGGGAACAGCCGCTGCGTTACGGCTTCTGATGGCGGCGCAGGATTGTCACTAAGATTCGCTCCCACGGCCGGTACCGGATCAGAGCTTGGCAATGCTTTGCTTAAATTTTCGGGGGAAGGTGATGTTATCTGCGCGAATGCAGGCTTGAGAAAAGCTGCTGCAGCTGCGCCGATGCCAAGGGCAGTGAATGCTCGACGGTCCATGACCAATCCTCTCAACGATCTGTTGGATCAGTAGGGTATGCCTGAGACCTGGAAGGCGCTTGCACAGAATGATCGGAAATGGAACGAAATCGTTAACGCCATGGGACGCCACGAAAGCATGGTTGATCGCGACGGCTCGCGCCGATATCGAGTGTGTTCCAAAGCACTTGGAACCTTCGTCTGCCAAGACGTGCCTGCGGCGTTCGTTGATGTCGTCTACGCGCCCGCTACGGCCAGTCCGATTAACGATTTCGTTCTATTTCCAATCATCCCGTACAAGCGCCTTCCGGCCACTCGATATTACGCTTTCCTAGGCCACTCCAATGGGAGAATGAAGACATGCTCGCGAGAGTCCGTGCTACCGGGATGATGTCTTCGCCGTCTTCCCAACGACTTCAGGGGCTGGTGTCCCGTGCCTATCGGTTACCCGGTGGCGTCTTGTTGTGTCTTCTGTGTCTCGCCGCCCAGGGGGCCACACTTCCTACCACGTTGCCAGCGGCATCCATGCCGGAAGCCGCGCATGTTTGTGCCGCGTGCCATGGTGCTTTAGGAGCGGGAAACGCTTCGGGTGTCCCGCGCATTGGCGGGATGAGTGCCGATTACCTGGCTCACGCCCTTTCCGCGTTCAAGGCGGGAAGACGTCGAAGCAAAACGATGCAACCCATCGCGCGTACGCTTTCCGATGCCGACATTGACACGCTTGCCAGGTACTTCGCTGCACAGGACCCTCCTCTCGCACCTTCTCCACAGCCACCTTCGCCCGACTGGGTGGCTGCCGGCAAGGCTTTGGCCTTCCGAGGCGGCAACAAAAGTACGCCAGCATGCTTCGAATGTCATGGGATGAATGCCAGAGATGATGACCAGCGTGCCCCAAGGATTACCGGCGAACCTGCCATCTACGTAGTAAACAGGCTGCACGCATTTCAGGCACGCGCGCGCCTTGGTACTTTCAAACCCGGGTCAATGACTGAAGTGGCCTCCAAACTCACCGACACGGAGATTCGCAACGTGGCGGCTTACCTGTCTGTGACTCCACCTGATTGATTCCATTTGACGGGACATGGCACGGGCCGATTAGAGCGTCGCCTGCACGTGTAGTGAAAAAATCCAACTGTTCGGTCGGATAGCGTAAGCACCTGGTTGGAAGGCGTATTGAATAGCTGGCCGAATCAGAAGCCAACGAGCAACTTGAGCGCCATAATTCAACTCGAACAACTGCTCGTTTGTTTGGGGCGGCTCATTGGCCAGTTCCTCGGCGAGCCGCACGCGATCAGATATGTCCAACCTCGTCCAGGCAAGGCTCACGATATCGTCATCCCTATCAGGAAGCGTACCGCGCCAGCTGAGGCCGGCCTCCCAGGAATAACGGACAAGGCCGGTCGTGGCGTCAGCTTGCGTGGCCACTCCAAATAGGGACAGTCCACGCACCGAATAGTCAGAAGGCTTCCATATCTTTTGGGCAGCCTGTAGATACTCGCCGGTACGATGCGACGCCAGCTGATTCATCATGCCAAGCACCGGAGCATTTGACGTGTCCAGATAAAAGCCAACCTTGTAGATCCCCGCATAATCGGCTGGTGCTTGTCCGTGCGCGTATCCAAACTCGACAGGGATCAATTCTCCAGTAGTACCGTCGAGGCTCACTTTGAAGCCGTTGTCCTCCTGCTTGTTCGACGGATTGACATCGTAAACACCGGCCTGCGCATACCACCCGGAAGGATCGCTCCATTTGAATCGCATGCCCCATGCTCCCGTGGGACTGTCGAGCCAACCGGAACCATAAACGAGGCCTAACGGATGGCCGCATTGGCCGTTATTGTTGAAGTCACATACGTAAGGAAGGCCGCCGAAATCGTTCCCCATGGAATAGAAGCCACCCTTGAGACTCAAGCGATAATCGAGAAAAGATCGCTCGTAGGAAAGCTCACTGAAGCGAAAATTCTGCCCTTGTCCCCAATACGACTGGTCCTGAATATAGGCGCCTGTATAGCGCTCCTGGATCGCACCGCCCAAACGATCGGAAAAGACAATGCGTACCGTACCTTCGAATCCCAGGAGTCTGCTGGTATCGATAGTGGCGCCAAAATCAATTTGCTCCGCAGAAACAACGCCTGACCCTTTGTATCCGTCCGTATTCGCGGCGGGCTCGATGACAATGTGCGCGTTCAGATCAATGCCATTTGCTTGCAGCCACCTACGGACAGACCAATTCGCAGTAAGTGGCGTTTGCGGAACGCCGCCGTCGGATGCGTACGTTGACTGCTGGCTCGCCTGCGGAGAGAAGGACGGGGCGGTACTCTGAGCGGATACGCCGGTGCTTACCGCAAATACACTGGCCATGACGATGTGACGTCTATGGATCATATCGATGCCATCGCCTCTCAACTCGCCGCAATACAGACAATGCACGCAGCGTCCGGGCGGAAAAATGACGTAGTCGGAGTCACAGAGTTTTCGGCAAACAACGCATCTTTGGCCGCGGACTCGTAATGGCAGTCACTAATCGACTTTGGCTGTCCGCGGCAGGTGCGATCCTCATAATCGCGCCTCGAGAAAGGATGAGCAGTGATTAAGATTGATGCTAGCGTCGGCGCGGCGTTGCTCGCTTGAACAAATTGATTAGGAATATGCGAAACCGGTTTAACGCGAATCATGGCTGAGCGTTGGGTGGAAAACGCGACGAACGAGATGGATAGCGATGCGGCAACAAAACGCATTCATGGATGGCCTTCAGTCGTCGCACGAGCTCCGCCACACACTTGGACTCACCCCCATTTTCCTGGTGAACGTTCGCGTGAAATGACTTTGGTCTGAAAAACCGCTGGCGATGGCGATCTGCGTTAACGAAGCTTTGTGATCGCGCATCAGTTCGATGCTTTTTTCAATGCGCTGCGAAACCAGCCATTGATGAGGAGAAAAGCCCGTACTCTTCTTAAATAGGCGCATAAAGCTGCTAACCGAGATACCGCACTCGTTTGCGACATCTACAAGGGTTATGCCGCCGACCAGGTTCTCCCGCATCCATTGCATGGATTTTCGTAACATCCATGACGGAAGCCCTCCCTGCACATGGTGAGAAGGCGTTTCGAGGCCTCCGTACTTCATGACGAGATGGCCAAGAAATGCGAAAAGCAAATGATCGACGAACATCTTGTTCGTCGGCATCTCCGCGTTCATGGCGTGGAGCAAACACTTACCTATCTGGAAGATGACGGGATCTTCAATCAGCTCGCGACACTCCCATGCCAGGTTGTTGACGGCTGGAATATCCAGAATTTCCGCGAACTCAACGAGTGCATCGTGAGAAATGTAGAAATTGAGAAAATGGAACGGTCCATCAATATGAATGACTGGATCCAGCTTTAAATCATAGAAGGATGTATGACCCACTCCTACGGAGCGCACGGGACGTGATTGCCCGTTAAGCCGGACCTCGTAAGCATCAAGTGCACGCAAGTGCAGGAAGATCCAATACCCTTCCTGGCCACCTATCGGAGCGCTAGGACCTGTTGCCGGTTTATCCGACCGCAGCTCCGTCACAGCAAGCGGGAAGTCACGCGACGTCCTTGCCACAAGTGTGGGGGGATCATCGATGTTGAACGATCTTCCCAATCGTTGACCATAAGCAAAGACAGACAACCTGGCCTCCCCGTGAGCTAACGCTCGCGGTGATGCTTTAGCGAAAAAAGGAGTTCCCTGCCCTATTGATGGACCATTTCGAAGCTGTTACGGGCACTTGAATCTTGTGTCCCGCCGCATCATCTGCGCGATCCATGTCCGTACGACGCATCTCACGGATACGTCCGACACAGGAACCGGGTGGGCGAACTGACGCCTAATCGCCTACCAGGAACGGCAGCGCTTCCTTGAGCAATAGCTCGGGCAGTTCTTCAGGTATGTAATGGCCGCAAGGCAAAGCATGACCTTCCAACTGCCGGGCGGCTTGTCCCCACTCTTGTAGAGGATCGAAACATCGCCCCACTGCACCGTGCTCACCCCACAGCACTTTGAGTGGCATTGGCAAACTCCTGCCACTCTGGCGATCAGCACGATCATGTTCGAGGTCGATTCCGGCGCTGGCCCGGTAGTCTTCGCAAATGCCGCGTGCCGTACCTGGCAGTCGAAGACAGCGAAGATATTCGGCCAACGCCTCTTGGGTGAAAGGCGCCATACCAGCATGGCGCGAACCCATCACGCTGCGCAGGTAAAGCTCAGGGTCCGCCTCGATCAGTCGCTCAGGCAGCGGTGCGGGACGACTCAAAAAGAACCAGTGCCAATAGGCGCGGGCAAACGCCTCGTCGGTCTGCTCGTACATGGCCAGGGTCGGCGCGATGTCCAGCAGCATCAACCGGCTTACCGCGGCTGGATGGTCGGCGGCGAGTCGATGTGCCACGCGGGCACCACGATCATGGGCCAATACCGCGAAACGTTCGAAACCCAGGCGACGCATAAGGCCAAGCTGATCGGCAGCCATCGTGCGCTTGGAATAAGCGAGGCCATCCGTCGAAGCGAGTGGCTTACTGCTGTCGCCATAGCCACGCAGGTCAGCCGCTACGACGGTGAAGTGCCGACTCAGCACAGGCGCCACACGATGCCAGATCGCATGGGTTTGGGGATGACCGTGCAACAGCAGCAACCCAGGCCCATGTCCTCCAACATGACAGGCGATGGTAACGCCGTTGGTTTCGATCAATCGTGGGGAGAAATGCTCGAACATGGGTAGATCCGTTTGTCGCTTATGAGTGGTCATCCTAAGCCGTCGGCGCTTCACAGCAAGCCATGGCTCGTGATCGCAGCCTCCATGATCTGTGTTCAATGCCGCCTTATCCCCATTCAACACGCAGCGTGATGCCAGTCTTCATGCTTTGCGCGTTGATGCCTGCGCCGTTCGGCTCGAACATCTTTTTCACCTTCCCTGCGAAGTCAGAACGCCATGCCGGCTCCTCGCACGCTCTACGCCAAGCTCGTCGATGATCACACCGTGCGCACACTCGACGACGATGGCCACGTACTGCTCTACATCGATCGCCAAGTGCTCAACGAGTACACCAGTCCGCAGGCTTTCAGCGGCCTGCGTGACGCCGGTCGCCGGGTGCGCAGGCCACGATCGGCGCTCGCGGTGGTCGACCACGTGAATCCCACCGTACCCAAGCGCGGTCCTGCCATGGCCGATCCGGGCGGCCAACGCCAAGCCGATTATCTGGCGCAAAATTGCCAGGACTTCGGCATCGAGCTGTTCGATGTGCTGGATCCGCGCCAGGGCATCGAGCACGTGGTTGCTCCGGAGCAGGGCTTCATTCTGCCTGGTATGGTCGTAGCGGCCGGCGACAGCCATACCACCACCTATGGTGCCCTGGGGGCTTTGGGCTTCGGCATCGGGACTTCTGAAATCGAGCATCTGCTGGCCACTCAAACCCTGGTCTATCGCAGGCTGAAGACCATGCGCGTGCGGGTCGACGGCAAACCAGCACCGGGCACGAGCGCCAAGGACATCGTGATGGCCCTGATTCGTCAGATCGGCGCCGCCGGGGCCGCTGGCTACGTCATCGAGTTTGTCGGCAGCGCCATCACCTCGCTGGGCGTCGCCGGGCGTATGACCATCTGCAATATGGCGGTTGAGGCGGGCGCGCGCGGGGCTCTCGTAGCGCCCGATGCCAAGGTCTATGCCTTTTTGCGCCATCTTCCTCGCACGCCTCAGGGTGCCGTGTGGGAAGCGGCGCTGCGTGATTGGCAAACTCTCCGTTCCGATGATGATGCCGTGTTCGACCGCGACATCCAGCTCGATAGCGATAGGTTGGAACCGCTGGTCACATGGGGTACCAGTCCGGACCAAGCTGTACCCATCGGCGGCCATGTTCCTAATCCGACCGAAGAAAATGACTCGGCGCGTCGCCGCGACATGCAACGCGCCATCGCTTATATGGGCCTTACGCCTGGCATGCCGGTGCGCGATATCGCCATCACCCATGCCTTCATTGGATCTTGTACCAATGCTCGCATCGAAGATCTGCGCGAAGTCGCGGATATCCTGCGCCATCGACGCGTTGCGCATGGCGTGCGCGCCATCATCGTGCCAAGCTCAAGTGCCGTGCGCAGACAAGCCGAACGCGAAGGCCTGGACCGGATCTTCGTCAATGCGGGTTTCGAATGGCGGCAATCGGGCTGTTCAATGTGCCTGGCCATGAACGGCGATGCGCTCAAGCCCGGCGAGCGCTGCGCTTCCAGCACTAATCGCAACTTCGAAGGACGCCAGGGCACGGGCGCGCGCACTCATCTTATGAGCCCGGTCATGGTTGCCGCCGCAGCGATTTATGGCCGCCTGACCGATGTACGCGAACTGATATCTGGAGACTGAAACCATGCAAGCTTTCACCACTGTCCACGGCATCATGGCTGCGTTGCCTGCCGCCAACATCGATACCGATGTCATCATGCCCAAGCAGTTTCTTAAAGGCATTGACCGCGCGGGATTGGCGGACGGCTGCTTCCATGACCTTCGCTTTGACGCGCAAGGTGTGCTGCGAAAGGATTTTGTACTGAATCAGTCGCCCTGGAATCGATCCAGCTTCCTGGTCACCGGCCCAAACTTTGGCTGCGGCTCCAGTCGCGAGCATGCCGTGTGGGGACTGAGGCAACTTGGCATCCGCGCTTTGCTGGGTACGAGTTTTGCCGGCATTTTCTATGACAATTGCCTGCGCAACGGCGTGCTTGCCGTGTCATTGCCCGATAGGTATTGGCAAGAGCTGGTGCAGTTGGCGCAAAAGCCCGCTCATGCGGCCCTGGCCATAGACCTGCCCGCCGGCAAGCTAACCTTGACTGATGGTCGCACGTTGCCCTTTGAGCTTGATGCACTGAGCCGCGAGGCTTTGATCGAAGGTCGGGACGCCATTGACAGCACCTTGCGCTTTGCTGCGCTCATTGGTCGCTTTGAACAAGCCCACCATGCGGCCAAACCTTGGTTGGCCTAGGGATGCTCTGAACTGGCCCCAACGTATTGAATTTAAAATGACGGGGTGATGTCCAGAAGGCACGCAGGCTGCGCCGCGCGACTTGGCAAGACGGCCAGTCTTCCCTGCGCCACGCACCACACCCTGCGAGCCTTCTGGACATCATGCCACCCGCGCAGAATTGATCAGAGCATCCCTAGCGTGGAATAGCCGCGAAATACTGTTCGAAGAACTCCACGCAAACCCGCAACTTGGCCGATTCGGACAGACGCGTTGGATAAAGCGCCCAGACATTGGCAGGCTGACTGTAAGCAGGCAACACCTGTACCAACGCACCCGTTTCCAAATAGGGCCGCACGTCCCACATTGAGCGCAATATGATCCCACGGCCACGTAGAGCCCACTGCAAGACGATTTCGCCATTATTGGAGGACAGCGGCCCATCTACGCGAACGTCCACCATGCCATCCGGGCCATGGAGCCGCCACAAACCGAACGCATTATTTCGCTCCTTCAATACCAGGCAATCGTGCTGAGTCAGGTCGGCCAGTTGTTCGGGCTTGGTGCGGTGAGCCAGGTACGCTGGCGTCGCGCAAAGCACGCGCTGGTTGCTCATCAAACGCCGCGAAATAAGCTGAGGCGGCAGATCATCGCCCACCCGGATTTCCAGATCGAAGCCCTCTCCAAGCAAATCGATCGCGCGATCATAGACGTCCAGACGCAACTCCAACTGCGGATAGCGCTCAGCCAGAGCGGCCAGTGCAGGTGCGACGTGATTGCGACCAAAGCCGAAGCTGCTGCACAGATGTAGCCGCCCGCTTGGCTCATTGCGCAGAGCGTTCAGATCGTCAACGAAACCATCCAGATCGGCCAGCAACTGCTCGGCGCGCTGGCGCACCCGCTCTCCGTCATCGGTCAAGGAAAATTGACGGGTGCTGCGATGTAGCAAACGCGTTTGCAAGGTCGTTTCCAATATCTGCATGCGCTTGCTTACATAGGCCGGGGATAAGCCCAGCTCTTCTGCCGCCGCGGCAAAGTTCTGCTTGCGCAGCACGGTGAGGAAAACGCGCAAATCCTCGGGCAACGGTAGAGGTCGGTGTTTACTCATTGCCTTGTCACCGGATGTGAGGTGTGACTTGGGTGCTGCCGCTGCCAGGAAGACCGAGCCTTCTACGATGACATTACACTTGCGAGAGTAATCAGATTGGGTTGATTTAGCGTAGCACAGCCCCTGTGCCACCCGAGGCGCCAGCATGAGACCCAATGGAAATACGATCCTGGTTGCCGGCGACGGGACCGGCATTGGCCGCGCTCTGGCGAAGCGCTGGCATGATCCAGCTAATCGCGTTGTCTGCGATCAAGGCTGACAACGCAACGAGAGAGCTGCCGATGAACCCTTCGCCTCAGTTGGTCATCGGCCACTGCCCTACCCTCGATAGCACGGAATCACTCGACCCCTTCCCGCGCACCCATGGGCAACAGCTCAATCATCAGCGCCCAGTGATAGCCATCAAGTGGGGCGGATAGCGTTCGCCTTCGATCTGGATGGCCGCGGCGGCCTTCTCGATCTTGGTCAGATCGGCAATGGTCAGCGCGACACTCGCAGCACCCAAATTCTCCTCCAGGCGATGGAGCTTCGTAGTACCGGGAATAGGAACAATCCAAGGCTCGCGGGCGAGAAGCCATGCCAGCGCGATCTGCGCGGGTGTCGCGGACTTGGCAGCGGCGATCTCCTTCAACAGGTCGACCATCGCCTGGTTCGCCACCATGGCTTCCGGCGAGAAGCGCGGGAGGTTTTTGCGGAAGTCGTTGTCGCCGATCTTGGTGTCTTTGCTCATTGTGCCAGTCAGGAAGCCTTTGCCGAGCGGGCTATAGGCGACTAGGCCAATGCCCAATTCCTTGCACGCGTCGAGGATACCGTTGGTCTCGGGGCCACGAGTCCACAGCGAGTACTCGTTCTGCAACGCGGCGACCGGCTGCACAGCGTGGGCGCGACGCACTGTCTGCGCGCCCGGCTCGGACAGACCAAAATGGCGAACCTTGCCTTCAGTGATCAGGTCCTTGACCGTGCCGGCCACGTCTTCGATCGGCACATTGGGATCGACACGGTGCTGGTACAGCAGATCAATGGTGTCGACGCCCAGGCGCTTGAGTGATGCTGCGGTAACAGCGCGAATATGTTCCGGCCGGCTGTTGAGGCCGACGTACTTTCCCGTCGCAGGATCGATGTCGAAGCCAAATTTGGTAGCGATGACAACCTGGTCACGAACAGGTGCCAGCGCCTTGCCGACCAGTACCTCGTTGGTGAATGGCCCATAGACTTCCGCGGTATCGAAAAACGTCACGCCCCGGTCGAAGGCCTCGCGAATCAAACGAATGGCGTCATCGTCCGCGAGGGCGTGGCCGTAGCTGAAATTCAGCCCCATGCAGCCAAAGCCGAGCGCCGAAACCTCCAAACCACTCTTTCCAAGCAAGCGCTTTTGCATATGTCACCTCGATGAATTTTAAAAATGGATCAACACGTATCCGTGCTGATCAAGTGCTCTCTGCGAATACCTTGCGCGCGATGCCCACGGCGGTACTCGCCGCCGGCCATCCGGCGTAAAAGGCCATGTGCGAGATGACCTCAACCAATTCGTCGCGCGTAACGCCGTTCTGCTGGGCGAACTTCAGATGGAACGGGAGCTCGTTGATGCGGTATTGCGCGATCAGCGCGGCGACGGTGATCAGGCTGCGGTCCCGCTTGGAGAGCTCTCCACGCTCCCAGACTTCGCCAAACAGCACCTGCTGTGTGAGCTGGTCGAGCGCGGGCGCGATGTCTGCGAATGGGCCTTGGGCCTTCTGGTTGGTATCGGTCATGGTCGGGCTCCCTGAGGAAGTGGCGAAGTCACCGACCGGCCGGATGAGAAACGCCAGGCCGCGATGGCTGCGCCAGTCTGGCCCTGTTGTGCCTATCTGATAAGACGGCAAATATCGAATGGACTTATGATCTGTATCGATCAATCACATCGGTGCAGCCATGGGTGGCGAGAACTACAACGACCTGCAGGCGTTCCTCACGGTGGCGCGTGAAGGCAGCTTTACCCGCGCCGCCGCCCAGCTTGGCCTGTCGCAATCGGCGCTCAGCTACAAAATTCAGGGGCTGGAGGCCCGGCTTGGCCTGCGCCTGCTCACCCGCACCACACGCAGCGTGTCGCCCACCGAAGCCGGCCAGCGACTGCAACAGGCGCTTGCCCCCAACTTTGAAAACATTGATGCGGCGCTCGCCGGGCTCAGCGAGCTACGCGACTTGCCCAGCGGCACCATCCGCATTACCAGCAGCGAGCACGCCGCTGCCACCCTGTTGTGGCCAGTACTGAAGACCTTTCTGCGGCAATACCCGGATATCCGCGTGGAAGTGATCAGCGACTCCACGTTCACCGATATCGCGGCCGAACGCTTCGACGCCGGCATTCGATTGGGAGAGCAGGTTGCACAGGACATGATTGCGGTGCCAATCGGTCCGCCCACGCGGCTAGTGGTGGTGGGCAAACCGGCCTATCTGGACGCCAGTCCACCGATCGCTACGCCGCACGACCTCACCGAACACGACTGCATTAATCTGCGCTTCCTTACCCACGGCGGCCTGTACGCGTGGGAGTTCGAAAAGGGAAGCCATGCACTGAACGTGCGCGTCGAGGGCCGGCTGACCTTCAACAGCCTTGAGCGTATCCTCGCCGCCTCGCTTGCCGGCTTCGGCCTCGCCTACCTGCCCGAAGACATGGTCCATCCGCACATCAGGGCCGGCCGTCTGCGCCAGGTACTGGATGACTGGTGTCCGCTGTATTCGGGCTATCACCTGTATTACCCAAGCCGGCGACAACCATCTCGCGCATTTGCGTTGCTGGTCGATGCGCTTCGATATCGCTCGCACAAGCCGTAGGAACCCATTGTCCCGCACCGAAGGCGGACGACCCGTCATGTGCCGCCCAATCGGGAGGCATCAGTCTCATGAACACCAAGCATCAAGCGCAGATTTTCGATGTAATCGTGACGCGCAAGAAGGTAGGCATTTTCATGTGACGCATTTGCCACGGGTATAAGGCGCACATTGGCTGCCCTTTGGTCAAATTTTGCACGAGCGCGTACGGCGTTACTTCATCTGCGGTTCCCTGAAATACAAATACAGGTACGGATGGTAAGCGCATGAAGAGCTAATCTACAGGTAATTCTCTTGCAAGCTGTCGGCAACTTCGGCGGTTTACTCACGCGGCCGTAGTTCGCGTATGCCCTTTCCAAGTCGTCTGCGCAACAGCGTGCGTAGCGTCACGCCATCCGCATAACCCACCTGCCCTGCAATCTGATCGACACTGTGCTTGCTGGTTTTCAGTAACTGAACAGCGCGCTCGATGCGCAGATCCTGAATGTATTCGAGAGGCGTTTTTCCCAGCACGCCGTCGAGACGCCGCGACAGCGTGCGCTTGCTGGTGCCCAGCGCTTCGGCGATCGCATCGAGCGTAAGCGTCGTATCCAGGCGTTCGCGCACCCAGCGATCGAAGCGTTCGACCAAAGGATCGGAATGCGCGAGGTGATCGGAAATCACGTAACCCGACTGCGATAGCCGTGAATCGAACACAAGATATTTGGCGGCGAGCGCCGCTAGTTCGGGGCTGTTGTTGCGGATCAGCCACAACGCAAGGTCGAGATGGCTGAGTGCCGCGCCCGCCGTCACCATCGTGCCGCTAGGAACGACAAGGCGATGCGCATCGAGGGACACATCCGGGTAGCGTTGACGAAACACAGGCGTGAGCCACCAGGTGGTCGTGGCTTCGCATCCATCGAGCAAGCCGCTCTCGGCCAGCACGAAAGTGCCGGTGCAGGCTGCCGCAAGGCGCGCACCGGCACCATGCCATCGACGCAGGGCGCCGAAAGCATCGACCACATCGTCACGAGCAAGCGTGGGCAACAGCTGCTCGGGCACGATATTGGCGAGCGCGGGCACGATGACCCAATCGGGGGTCGGCGTATCGGCGACATCGCTTACGGGCACCTGCAGACCAAGTGCGGTACGCACTTGAGGACGCACCCCCATCACCGTGACGTCAAAGCCCGGTGTGGTGATGCCCGTCCACTGCGCAAGCACGTTGGCCATCGCCAGCGCGTCGAGCACCGTCGTCAGGCCGGTATCGAACATCCCTTCTAGGGCAAGTATGGCAATACGCATGGCACGATCGATATTAAAGATGTCAATCACGCCAATATTAGCGCGGGCCACCCGTTTGTAAAGTTTCGCCCACTGCGCAGCCCACCCAAGCCTTTACAGGAGAACGACGATGGTTAAATGCGGATTGTTCGTCCGGCTCGAAGCGAAGCCGGGCAAAGAGCAGGCAGTGGCGGATTTTCTTGCCGCCGGCCTGGAGATGACGAATCGGGAAGCGGCAACGCCTATCTGGTTCGCCATCAAGCTGTCGCCCACGACGTTTGGCGTTTTCGACGCCTTTGTGAACGAAGACGGCCGCCAGGCCCATCTGAACGGCGATATGGCTAAGGCCCTGATGGCACGTGCCAGCGAAATGCTGGCCACGCCGCCATCGGTGGAACCGATCGACGTCCTGGCCATGAAGAACAATTTGACCTGACATCTTTGCGCCCCGGTACGCAGCACGCGAATGAGGCGTGCGGCGTACGCAGGTCGAACGCGGCCGAGATTCGCTGGCATCACCGGCGCAAAGGCACCGTGGTTGAAAAGACCCCTTTCGAGAGCGCGCGGCCGAACTAACGCGCGTACTGGGGCGCTTCTTTGCACGAACCCACAATCCTTACCACTCGACATCTGCCCGACAGCAGGGGATTCAGGCAAGGCGTCGGGCGCGTCAAACCATTTTTGGAGATTGAAATGCTCACACTACGAAAGAAGATTGCCGTTGCGCTGCTGCTTGCCCTGGGCGGCGCCATCGTGCACGCCGAGTCGACGCCGGCCGCGAAGGATATCGTCATCGTCCATGGCGCACTGGTGGACGGTTCGGGATGGCGCGCGGTCCATGACATCCTGACCAAGGACGGCTTTCATGTGACTATCGTGCAGGAGCCGCTCACCGGCCTTGCCGCGGATGTCGATGCCACCAAGCGCGTGCTCGATCAGCAGAACGGCCCTGTTGTGCTAGTCGGCCATAGCTATGGCGGCTCCGTGATCACGGAAGCAGGTGCCGACCCGAAGGTCAGTGCGCTCGTCTATGTGTCCGCACTGCAACCCGATGTCGGCGAAGCCAGCGGTCAATTGATGTCGAAGTTTGCCGCGCCCAACGACGCGATGCGCGCAACTCCGGATAAGTATTTCTACATCCCCTCAGCGAAATTCCATGAGACTTATGCAGCGGATCTCCCGGCCGCACAAGCTCAGTTCCTGGCGGACTCGGAGCAGCCGCTCGCGCAGCAAGCGATGGCCGCACCAATTTCTGTGGCGGCGTGGCACAGCAAACCCAGCTACGCGATTCTCACCACCGAGGATCATGTCATCAGCCCTCAGCTTCAGCGCTGGATGTATCAACGCGCCGGTGACAAGGTGACCGAGGTCGCCGCAAGCCACGCTTCTTTCATGTCGCAGCCAGCCGCGATTGCTCGTGTGATCGAGACGGCTGCAAAGCACGCGGACTGATCATCGGTCACTTCAATGGGATGTGCCGTTTTGCGTGGAAGGTTGGATGTCTCCGCAAATCGGCATGCCCCGTCGCTTCGAGACGCGCAGTCCGCGACATCGTGGCGATCGAGTGGGGCACGCTGCGCCGACCCTTTGAATCTTCCGGCGTTCTCACCACATGGATGCCGACAACAAAATCAGCACACACTTCGTCGCCATGCACCCGGTTTCGTGCAAGCCGCGCAAGTCGATCTATGAATCCATCACGGACGTCACCCATATGCTCTTACTAATCCTTGCCTACCTAGGCGGTGTGCTGACCATCCTTAGTCCGTGCATCCTGCCGGTGCTGCCTTTTGTCTTCGCACGAGCAGACCGCCCATTCGCACGCAATGGATTGCCAATGCTGGCAGGTATGGCGCTCACCTTCGCCGTGGTCGCCACACTCGCCGCCGTGGGCGGCGGATGGGCTATTCGCGCCAACCAATTTGGCCGCATCATCGCCTTGGCTGTGCTCGCGGTGCTTGGCATTACCTTACTCTCCAATCACGTTGCCGAATGGATCAGCCGTCCATTCGTGACGCTCGGCAACAAGCTCACGCAGCGTGGCGAAAGCGAGGACGATTCGATATTCTCGGCAGCTGGCCTGGGTGTCGCCACCGGGTTGCTGTGGGCCCCCTGCGCGGGTCCCATCCTGGGTCTGCTGCTCACCGGGGCGGCACTTAACGGGGCGAGTGTCAAAACCACCCTGCTGCTGCTCACCTATGCAGCCGGCGCGACGACGTCGTTGGCGCTGGCGCTTGTCGTCGGCGGGCGCGTGTTCGCACTGATGAAGCGTTCGCTGGGTGCCAGCGAATGGGTACGTCGCGCACTGGGCGCGCTGGTGCTGGCGAGTGTCGTAGCCATTGCACTGGGGCTGGACACCGGATTGCTGACACGCATATCACTGGCCAGCACCGGCGGCATCGAACAGAAGCTGATCGATACCGTGCGACCCGCTCATCCTGCACAATCCGCTGTCAAAGCCGACGAACCATTGCCCGTGGAAGGTGAGCTGCCCTCGCTCGATGGCGCAACCCAGTGGCTAAACAGCCCGCCACTCACAGCACAATCGCTGCACGGCAAGGTGGTACTAGTCGATTTCTGGACCTACTCCTGCATCAACTGTATTCGCGCACTACCCTACGTGCGTGGCTGGGCCGACAAATATAAGGATCACGGCCTGGTGGTGATCGGTGTGCACTCGCCCGAATTCGCCTTCGAGAAGGATCCACACAACGTCGCCAACGCCGTGAAGGAACTGGGTGTCGATTATCCCGTCGCACTCGACAATCACTTCGCCATCTGGAAGGGCTTCGACAACGATTATTGGCCTGCGCATTATTTCATCGACACGCAGGGGCATATCCGCCACCATCACTTCGGCGAAGGCGACTATCAGCAGAGTGAGGACGTGATCCGCCAACTGCTCGCCGAAGCCGGCCAGAAGAACCTGCCTGGCGGCTACGTACAACCGCGCGCCCAGGGAGCAGAGGCCGCAGCCTCCGGCAATACCACACGTTCGCCTGAAACGTATCTGGGCTATGCGCGTGCCGAGAACTTTGCCGGGGATCATCTGGTGCAGGACGATAGCTCGACCTACCACGCGCCGCAGACGCTGATGGCGAACCAGTGGGCACTCGACGGACGCTGGACCGTGGACGATCAGAGTGCACACCTCGACAGCGCCAACGGGCGCATCGTCTATCGCTTCCGCGGCCGCGATTTGCATCTGGTCCTGGGCCCCGATCGCGACGGTAAACCCGTGCAGTTCCGCGTACAAATAGACGGCAAGGCACCCGGCCCCGACCACGGCGTGGACATTGATGCAGATGGTGATGGCGTGATCACCTCACAACGACTCTATCAGCTCGTACGGCAAGCAAACGGCAGCGGTGAACACACGTTCGAAATCACCTTCCTCCAACCGGGTGTGCTGGTTTACGCATTCACCTTTGGCTGAGTTCCACCTTGAGCATGCGTAGGATGTAGTGTCCTGCACTTATGACGCCGCGAAATTTTCAATAACATTAAGTTGACTTTCCGCTTGGGCGAGGTAACCAATGGCTAGTGGATATTGGGTTATGACGTTTCGTTCGATTTCAAATCCAGATGGCTTTGAAAAATACGTTGCCGCGGCAACGCCGGTCATTCAAGCAAAGGGAGGTCGCGTTTTAGCGGCGGGATTACCTGACTTCAACTACGAGGCCGGCCTGTCACAGAATGTGGCGATTGTGGAGTTCGATAATCTGCAAACAGCCGATGCCGCGTATCGAAGTCCCGAGTATCAAGCGGCCGTGCGGTACCTCGTAGGTGCCGCTGAGCGCGACGTACGCATCATTGAGGGAAGGACGTAATTCGCTGCACGACTCTTCAGTGATGATGTCAGTTACCCGACTGACCGCAGGTGACAGGTCTCGATCAACCTGATAGAGCGCAAGAGGCATCGAAGGCAGCCAACGTGCGGGTGGAGCGCCGACTGACCTTCAACAGCCTTGAGCGTATCCTCGCCGCCTCGCTTGCCGGCTTCGGTCTCGCCTACCTGCCCGAAGACATGGTCCATCCGCACATCAGGGCCGGCCGTCTGCGCCAAGTACTGGATGACTGGTGCCCGCTGTATTCGGGCTATCACCTGTATTACCCAAGCCGGCGACAACCATCTCGCGCATTTGCGTTGCTGGTCGACGCGCTTCGATATCGCTCGCACAAGCCGTAGGAAACAATGGTTCCGGCCACGCGGACGCCCTGGAAAAAGTGTTTGCCCCCTTAAGTGCAGGGCGTAGGAAGTCAAATACAGGGCTCAGTGCGAACCCACGCTAGAGGAAACCGCTGGCGTGGATGACTCGGCGGCTGCGCGCTTTGGCGTGTCGGCTGGGCACCAGGTCTTGAGGCGCTTGCCGGCGCGAAACAGATCGATGCACACACGCATTTCGGCCTGGAAGGCCAAGTCAGGCGTGTTTATCGGGCAGCCATACGATAGTGGCTTGCCGTCGTTGTACTCGGTGATGCAGGTCGACAGTGGCAATGACTTGATCGGTTGCGGATCACCGACCAGCGACGGCGGCGGCAGATTGAGGCGCTCGTCGCGATCCTTCGGCGACGGCGGCGTGGGAGGCACGCCGCACAGCAAGTTGGAAGCCGTACTGCGCTTGGTGGGATCACACATGCTTTTGGTGATCTCCTGGATTGCATCGCCTATATGGCGACCTACCGCACCGCCAGCTGTTTCGTTCGGAGGCGGAAAATATTTATCGAAACGCGTGGGCTTGAAATGCATGGGGTTGATGTCGTGCTGCATGATCTGACGATCGTCCACACGTTTGGCCGGCTTGGTCTCGACGCTTGCCGCTACCGAATTGTTCGTCAGCGCGGGCGGAAGCCGTATCGAGCCATCCTGGTTGAACAAACTGATAGCGGCCGGCGCGGCCACGGAGGCCGCCGGCGCAGGTACCGCTTCATGATCCTGCACGACCATCGCATCACGACGTGGTTTCTCGTGCGACACGGGGCGAGCGCGTGGGGGCGCCGCCGGCTGCGGTGGTGCCAACTCGGGCAGCGCGGGTGGCGCACGTGGCGTGCCGGTGTCATCCAGCAGACGCACGACCAGCACCTGATCGTCGTCGACAGGCGCTATCGGCTGCATCGCAGACCACAGCATCAGCGCGAACAACGCGTGCAGTGCCAATACCAACGCCAACACGAGCACCCGCGCCCGGCGCGTCAGCGCCGGCGGTCGCCAGCGCATGTGATCTACGGCCTGATGTCGGCCCTGCCAGGAACGTTCGATGACACAGCCTCATTCAAGCCAATTACCCGCGCAAAACTTACGCATACCGTCAGCGCGTGTTGCGGCCAACCTAGGTAGACACGTTCTTTCATCAAGGGTTCCCTTGATGGAAAGCCCAGCGAGGAAACGGGGCCGAGGAGGCTAAATGCCCTTTAGCCTGGCGTTCGCACGCTTCGGCCTCCAGGGGCTGAAAAGTGTCAGGAGCAATCTCCCAATCACGCGCCCCAACACCACCCGTTTTCGCGTTGCCCCCACGCCGACCAGGGCATTGAAGCCTTCCGGTACCAACCGATCAGCACCGGGAGGCCATGCTGTTCTCACTCCGGCCGGACCCACTACAATGCGCGCCCTTTGCCCTGGTACCGGACTGCGCGGACATCGATGGATATCGTCGTCAACGAAGAACTGAAAGCCTATATCGATCCTCTGACACCGGAGGAACACGAATCGCTGGAGCGCAGCCTGCTTGCCGAGGGCTGCCGCGATGCCCTGGTGCTGTGGGGCGACGTGTTGGTGGATGGCCACAATCGCTATGGCATCTGCCAGAAGCACGGCTTACCGTTCCAGACAGTGCAAAACCCGCGCTTCCAGTCGATCGAAGACGTGCATCTGTGGATGATCGAGCAACACCTGGGTCGGCGCAGTGTGTCGGATTTCCAGCGTGGCGTGCTGGCGTTGCGCAAGCGCGAGATCCTGGCACAGCGATCCTCCGCCCAGGTCCAGGCATCCCCTGCGCCCACGGCCGATCGCGCGGACGAGGCAGCGCCCATCAGTGAACAAGCCTCACCTGCCCCGGCACCTACCGAACGGCCGCCCAGCCGCGAGGCGCTCGCGCGCGAGGCCAAGCTCAGCGGCAATCAAGTGGCGTTGATCGAAAAGATCCAGAAGCAGGCGACACCCGAGGTCGTAGCCGCCGTACGGTCAGGCCAGATCTCAATCAATGCTGCGGCTGCGGTCGCGAGCCTTCCGGAAGAGGAGCAGCGGGAGGCTGCATTGGCGGGAAGCAAGGAGCTCAAGGAGGTGGCCAAGCGAGTGCGCGAATCCAAGCGCAAACCGCGGGAAGCGACCGCCAAGGAGACGATCGCTTCGCCATCAGAGACTGACGTCAATGACGATGTAGACGAACTGACGCGACTCCGCAGGCAAGTGGCCGAGCTTCAAGAAGAAAACGCGGCGTTGCGTAAGGAAGTGGCTGATTTGCGCGCAGCGCTGGCATAAACAGGCCGAGCCCTCAGATCTGAGCCTTGCCCCAGTACACACCAGCGCCTTGCCAATACGTCGTCTCTAAATAGACACGGCTGCCGGCAACTCAGCCACAAGGAAATCAAGGAAGGCTTTCACCGAAGGCAACCGGCCATGCCGGTAAGGCATGACGGCCGTCAACGTGGAGTCGCCGGCAATCCATGTCGGCAACACGCGGCGAAGCACGCCGGATCTCAGTTCCGCGCGGCATGAATAACCCGGTAGCGCAACGATGCCAACGCCGTCCATGGCTGCTCGCTTCAGAGTTGTGATGTCGCCACTTAAGAGCCGCGGCGCCAATTTGACGGTTGCCCCCTCTCCCCTTTTGGTTGAATGACGAAGCCGCCACATCGGCGTTACGTCACCGCGCAGCATGAAGAGCGAAGGATGCTTGTGCAGATCCTGCGGAGTTTGCAGGGGCTTTTGCGCGTCGAGGTAGCTCGCACCCGCGAACAGATACCAGGGAACCGGCGCCAAGGTTCGTTGAATCAGCGTCGAGCTGGGCAGCGGATCGGAGTGACCTCGAATCGCTACATCGAAATTCTCGCCGACGATGTCAACGTAGTCGTCGGTCGCGTGAGCAACTACGTTGACCTTTGGATGGCGCCTCAAAAAGCTCGACACCAATTCATCCAGTGCGAACTGCATGGTCACTAGACCCGCGGTAAACCGCACCGTCCCCTTCGGTTCGACCAACCGCTGCTTGATGGAATCCTCCGCCCGCTCAGCCTCGCGCAGCATCGCCATCGCGTGGGTGAAGAATTCGTCTCCCGCATCGGTCGTCCCGAAGTGGCGCGTGGTGCGATTGAGCAAGCGCACGCCCAGGTCGGACTCCAATTTCTGCATGCGATGGCTGAGTGTCGACTTGGGAATCCCCAGGGTTCGGCTGGCTGCGGTAAAGCCACCCCGATCGACCACGTGCACAAAAAGAAAAAGATCATTCAGATCCAGCACGGGACCTCCTTTGTTCAATAGTTTGGACACTAAATTCCATATTTACCTACTTCTTGTCCATGGGCTCAACGCCTACGATGCCCTTCAGCGGTGGTCAGCGCAGGTCGCTCACCTGGACGATCACGCAAGTCCGCGATGGGAGAGCCCGTGAAACGACGTGAGTTTCTTCGATCGGGTCTGGTTGCTACCACCGTAACCGTATTGGGCGTTGCGCCGGCGGCCATCGCCTTAGCCCATCCTCCGTCTAAGGAAACTGCCATGTCTGACGTCAAAAACGCCTACACCCCGCTGACCTCCGAAAATGCCGCGCTGGTGCTTGTCGACCACCAGGTGGGCCTCATGACTGGCGTGCGCGACTATTCCACGGGCGAACTCAAGCACAATGTTGTTGCCCTTGCCAAAGCGGCCAAGGCGCTCAAGCTGCCGATTGTCGTCACGACGACGGCGCGTGACAGCATGTGGGGACCAACCTTCCCGGAACTTGTGGAAGCGTTGCCGGGCACGCAGATCATCGATCGCTCGTCGGTCAACGCTTTCGACGATCCCGCGGTGTCCAAGGCCATCTTGGGGACGGGTCGAAAGAAGCTCATCTTTGCCGGCATCTCTCTGGAGGTTTGTGCCGCCTTTCCGGCCATGACGGCCGTCGCCAAAGGACTCGACGCTTACGTCGCCGTCGACGCGTCCGGCACATTCTCTGAAACGAAGCGCCAGACGGGCCTCATGCGCATGCAACAAGCAGGCGTGATGCTTTCTGACTATGCAACGCTGATGGTTGAAATACTGAAGGACAACGCGCGACCAGAGGCCTCCGAGGTCTATGGAGCGATGGACATGGCCTGGGCCAAGCTGGTTGGGCAGGTTGCTCAGGCATATGGAAAGTGACAGAGGCACCATTCCCATGGCGCCTATACCATCATCGCGCCTCTCGAACTTCCGTGGTCCCACCTGTGCTCGCTACTCGATAAGGCTGGGCGAAAGCGTCGGCCGAACCCGCAGTTGAAAGTGGATCTCTCCGCAATACCCGATCAAGCCAGGTCCTGGCGCCTCTTCGAGTTGCCTTTCGCCTCCCGTTGCGGGTCGAGATCCATCCTGCTCTACCCTCGATAACACAGGCTAATCGCATTCAGGGCAGCGCCCTGCTCCAATAGGCGGTAGACGTATCCCCATTGGCAAAGTCGCTTCGAAACCAAGCTAATGAACACCGTTAAAATCACGCCATGATCGCGCTACGCTGCACCACCAAGTTATTGAAGCGCCTTCATCAGTCGGCCAAGCTGCCGGCGCCTCCTGTGCCGACCAATCCGCTGGGTGAGTGGTACGCCGATCTCGACTTCTTCGAGCGCAAACCGTTCTTGACGCTGCTAAATGCGAGTACTGGCGCCGGGCTTGTACTCCCTGGCAATGCCGAATTCTTGAAGTACCTCCACATTCATGCCGGGCAGCAGCTCTTCAAGCTCTTGCTGCACTATGACTTTGACCCGGAATGGCCTCAGTGCAGTGCCGAATTGGCTGCCTGGGAAGCGCCGCCGATATATGCAAACACCAGTGATCGCAGTCTGTTGGGATCGATGAATCGGTTCAAGCTCGAAGCTTGGCACCGCTTCGCTGACGGGAATCGCTCGCTTCCGGAAGTTGCCGCCAGTTGGTGGGAGGGAATCTTCAGCCACCCTGCACTCCCCAAATCGCATCACGGAAGCGGCCACTATCATCGGCCATTGGACCTGGTCTTGGATAAACTCGCCCCGCCCGGCACCATGCTTATCGACTATGGTCGCAGATGAGCTCATCCCTGGGTCGCTGCCAACGACGACGCTTGAAAACGATCAGTTGGCCATTTCACGCAGTAACAGTGGCATGCCTGCGCCTCAGCAGACAACGAACAGTGCCTTTTGAGAAACAAGATCCGCGCCTGTCCTACCGACGATAACCCTCTCTAATCGCTTCGCACTCTTAAACGTCGCTTTGAAGTTGTGCGGAACGATCTCTTTCCCATAGCCAATCCCTTGGGGAAAATCATGGGCTGGAAGTGCCGCAACTCGGGAGTAGCCCAGGTGACCAATTAAATTTCCAGTGGAAATGCCCTCCCCCTTAACTGGAGTACCCTCTTAGGCGTTCGGATTCTGCGGACAGATGACCAGGCAGAGATTTGCACATGAACGTACGCAGCCAAATCAAGGACCATATCGCAGCTCAGCCAGAGCCAAAACGAAGTGACATGCAAGCGCTGCATGACATCATTCTTGGAATCATGCCTGACTGTAAATTATGGTTTCTCGATGGCAAAGATGAAAATGGCCGGGTTGTTTCCAATCCGAATATAGGCTACGGGGTGCAGACTATA
Source organism: Dyella flava (assembly GCF_016904955.1). GTDB lineage: Bacteria > Pseudomonadota > Gammaproteobacteria > Xanthomonadales > Rhodanobacteraceae > Dyella_B > Dyella_B flava. The sequence continues at coordinate 99,308 of NZ_JADIKE010000027.1, forward strand.
AAGTATGCCGATGCAAAGACCAGAGAGTTCTATCAGATCGGCATTAGTGCAAATACAACAGGCATCTCTGTCTACATTATGGGGATAAAAGACAAAAAGTACCTGGCCGAGAAATATGGGAAAAAGATCGGCCAGGCAAGCGTAACCGGGTATTGCATCAAGTTCCGGGCACTACGAAATATAGACATTGACGTTCTCGTGGACGCAATGCGCTATGGAATCGAACAGACGCGCGTCTAACCATTCATTATCGGGGGCATTCAAGACATTGAGATTGACTTCAAAGTGCATCGCCCTTCCCTAACGTCCGCTTCCGTTCGGCACCAGGCGAACATGGCGTTCTCATTCCAGCCGGACGCGCTATAAGAAGCCGCGTGCATTCCCCGACTTTGCTCAGCCCTTCGCTCGCATTGATTTCACAAGTGCGGCCGCAGACGCGCCTTCGAGCGACAAACCGTAGCCTACTTCCTGCACGATGCGTTGCTTCAACGGCCAAATAAAGTGTATGCGCGTGTTGCGGCGTGCTACTTCGGGCGCTTTTAAATACTTCCGCGCCAATTCCTGTGCGCGGGCAAGCGCCTGTCCGTGCGGCACGACTTCGGCAACCACGCCCCACTCGCGTGCGACAGCCGCCGTAATCGTCTGCGCGTTGAGCAGGAAACTTTCCGCCCGCCCCGCTCCCGCACGATAGCTCCAGGTAGTAAAGATGCCGTCACCGGGCACGACGCCCGCAGCATAGTGGCCCATGTCGTGGAAAGTGGCGCCTTCTGCGGCCACAATGATGTTGGCCAGCAATGCATATTCCGTGTGGATATGGGCACGCCCCTCGATCGCCGCGATGACTGGCACGCGTATGTTGGCTATGTTCTCCAGGACTTGAACGCCTTCATCATGGATCTGGCTCCAAATGTCGGGATCGGAGACGTCCTTGAAAGACTCCCAGTCAACCCCGGTCATGAAGTCTCCGCCCGCACCGGTGAGGATGACGATCTTGTTCGCCCGGTCCTGCGAAATCCGGTAGAACGCATCGACCACCTCCGTGTGCGCCTCCGCCGTGAAAGTAAGTGGGCCGCCATTGCTATGGAGTTGTACAACCAGCACACCGTCTTCATCCCGCGTCAACTTAAGGTTGCGGTAGGCAGTGAAATAGCTATCCGGAATCGTTTGCATGATGGTCTCCCAAATTGGAAGGTATTGAATGAGTCACGCCACGTTAAAGCGGGGGATGCTTTGGAAGGGCTTCTCACAAAAGCCCCGTGCAGTAATACGAGAGCTTGAAGGTTCGCTTTCGAAACACGCGTGCCATTGACCGGACAGCGATACCGCAGCTGCCGGTTGCTCCGGGTCAGGTGAAGAAATCCGCCAACGCACGAGCCACGGTGGCAGCGTCATTTTCCATAGGAATGTGGCCTGCCTTGGGAATCCGGACCAGCTGCGTGTTCGGGATCTCTTTGACGAAGCGCTCCGCGTTCGCGATGAGCTGGAAGCTGTCGTCTTCGCCCCAGACGAGCAGCTTCGGCGTCTGCGACGCGCGAAGACGCGGCAACAGCTCCATCGTGTAACGATTGTCCGCCGCACCGGCCAGGGCGAGCCACGACCGTGCCACGCGCGGGTCCGTCCACGGTTCGAGATACTCGGCCACTTCGCTTTCCGTTGTTGGCCTGGCCAGTGCCGTGAGGACCGACTTGCGACGCGCAGCAAGGATATCTTCCGTCGTTGTCGCCGCGGCCACCGCCGGATCGCGGAACCGGGCAACGCCGGGCACCGGCCACGAATCGAACATCACGGCGTTGACGAGCGCGAATTTGCGCACGTCGATCTTCCCATCGACCAGCACCTGCTGCGCAACGCCGCCGCCAATGTCGTGCCCTGCGACGCCCACTGGTCCTGCGATACCGAGCGCATCCAGGAAGCGCGGCAACCAACCGGCCAACGCGGGAATCGATGCATCCGCGATGGTCAGCTCGCCACCGGAGCGGCCGAAGCCAGGGAAATCGACCGCGATGGGGCGTAATCCGGCGGCAGCCAGGTCATCGAGCACCGGCTGCCACACCCGGCTCCAATAGGTGCCGTGCAACAACACCACCACCGATCCTGCCGGGTCGCCGGCACTCAGGTAGCTGACCGGTACACCGGCCACGTCAACAGTATGTCGTTTCATGATGAATATCCTCCGTTGCGGCCCGTGGCGCGCAGCGATCGAGGTGTATAAGGCAAATCTTCGTGCGTGCTCTCGCGGTATCCGAAAATCGCGCGCAACAAAGACGCTTAGCGGATGAACTGCTTTACGTAGTCGGCGCCGAGGCCGATCGCTTCGTAATGCTTGCGAGCGGCCGCGATTTTCGTGAACACATCTTCGTATCCCACTGCTTCTCCTTGGGGATCAACGTAGGTGTATCCGCCCGTGACGTGGAACCACGTAATCATCTCTTTGACGTCGTCGGGCACGTACAAGGTGTGCGTCTCGCCGGCCGGCTCGTAGGCGTAGCCACCCTGCTCCGCCACCCAGTCATGCTCGAGGTAATACCATCGGCCTTTCAGAACGATCGCGTGCACCGGCCCGGTATGGCGGTGGCGCGAGAGCACGCCAGATTGGCGCACCCTGAGCAGATTGACGTAGTAGCCCTGGCTGGTGCTGAGCAGCAGCGGCTTGAACGAAACCGTCGGCGTCATCGGCACCCAAAGCTTATCGTCCTCCAGCCACTTGTCGAGCACGCCCAAATGCACGATGTCGGGTGACATGTCAGGGGCTTGCGGCAGCTGATAAGGGATAGCCCGCTCATCAGGCTTTCTTGCAGTCGTGTTGGTCATGTTACGCGGCCTCCAGAAGATTACGGTGCCTCGATGGCACGAGTCAGGCGGCGAACTGGAATGTGCTCATGATCTTCTCCTAACGAGAATTTCGTGGCTTGTAGATAATGAGCGTGTTATTTCGCCGGCAGTAGACCAACCAGGCACCTATCTTCATTCCCGGCAGGCATAAAACGTTCAATGTGTGAACCAACAGGCCAAGGCCCTCAGATCTGAGCCCTGCCCCAGTACACGCCACCCGCCCGTATCGTCGTTCGATCCAGAATGCGATGCTGATCCTCCGAGATCGGCGTAGCGCGGTGGGCAACCCGAAAGTTGTCGGCAATGACGACATCGCCTTCACGCCAGTCATGGACGTAAGCGGCACCCGCGCGGGACAGGTGATTGTCGAGATCATTCCGCAATGTCATGAACTGTTCGGGCGTGTAGCCCACGACGCCATCGGTCAGGCCGACGTTGAAGTAGAGCGTCGGCTCGCGTGTCGCGGGATGCCGGATCACGAGCGGATGTTTTATGCCGTTGCGATGCTGCGTGATGAGACCGTCGATCGCTGGCTTCGCCTCATCCGGCAATGCCCGGTACGCCTCGCGCAGATCGGCAAACAGCGTCTCGCCGCCATGGGCCGGTTGCGCGACCAGATACCAGATCGAGATGGGCGTGGCCTGCGCACGGAACGAACCGTCAGAATGCCAGTAGCGGCCAACGTTGGTATGACCTTCCACGGGGCGGCTGGCCACACGGAAGATTTGCGGATAGTCGGTCAACTGCCCCTCGCCCGGCGAGAACGTCTCGAGCGCGCCAAAGACCTCCGACATCCTGATCTGCTCAGCCGGCGAAAGCTTCTGATTGCGGATGACCAGCAAGCCATGCGTTAGAAGCGCCGCACGCAACCCATCCACATCGTCTTGCGTCAGCGCGGTCAGGTCGGTTTCTTCGACGTGCGCGCCAAAGCCGATATTCATTGCTTTGATCTTCATCGTTCCTCCGAATGTGCTAGCCGCTGATGGCCTCTGCCATGGAAAGGCGGCCGTCAGTCGATGAAGAAAAGGCTAGCGATGGGAAAGTCGGCGGAATACATCCGCGCGCGGCATAGGAGTCATTCCTGGAAGCCATACCACGCTGCGGGAGCAAAAATCACAAACTCGGCCGCTGCCATTTTGACCATCGGAATTCGCGAGAAATGAGCGCTATACAGGGCTCCGGCAGGCAAACACCGTATCGGCGTCCGTGCCATGGAGTCGGATCCCAAGTCGTCGTACCGTGTCCTTTGCACTCGTTGCAAAAGTCTATTGCGCATGGGGGCATTCTTCTTTGAGATGAGCGCCCCTAAGGTGTCGGCCAACGCGCTGACGCGCATCTTTGCGACCCCTCCCCCACATGAATACTCACCTTTTTTCACCCCTTCGGATCGGCAACCTCGACCTCCCCCATCGCGTCGCCATGGCGCCCTTGACGCGTTCTCGCGCCGGCCAACCGGGCAATGTGCCCACCGCCATGAATGTGGAGTACTACCGGCAGCGGGCCGGGGCAGCGCTTATCGTTAGCGAGGCCACCCAGATTTCGCCGCAAGGGCAAGGCTACGCGTGGACGCCAGGCATCCACACGGACGCCCAAATTCAGGGCTGGAAGGCCATCAGCCAAGCTGTGCACCAAGAAGGCGGTCGCATCTTCCTGCAACTGTGGCACGTGGGTCGCGTATCGCATGCGCAATTCCAGCCCGGCGGCCGGGCTCCCGTGGCGCCAAGCGCTCTTGCTGCGCCGGACAAGACGTTTATCGTTGCCGAAGACGGTCAAGGAACCTGGGCCAACACGACGACGCCCACGGCCCTTTCGCACGAAGGCATTGCCGAAGTGATCGCCGATTACGCGGCCGCCGCCGCGAACGCCATCAAGGCGGGCATGGATGGCGTGGAGATTCATGCCGGCAACGGTTATTTGCTGGACCAATTCATCAACAGCAATAGCAATCATCGTGAAGACGCGTATGGCGGCAGCGCGGAGAATCGCGCCCGCTTTCTGCTTGAGGTCGTCGATGCGATGGTTGCCACGGTTGGTTCGAAGCGGGTCAGTGTCCGACTCACTCCCATGGGTCGTTACCAGGGCATGGGTGACGACACACCCGAGGCGACGTTTGGCTATATCGCGCGCGAGCTGAGCAAGCGCGACCTTGCTTACCTGCACCTGGTCGAACCGGTCATTGTCGGCACCGTGCGCGACGATGATGTCGATCCGCGCTGGGACATGATCATTCGCCAGCTCCGTCACGACTACCAAGGCGTGCTGATGCTCGCCGGCGGCTACACGCAAGAGACGGCCGAAGCCGCCCTGGCCAGTGGGCGCGCAGACATCATTGCTTTTGGACGCACCTTCATCGCCAATCCGGACCTGCCCTATCGCTTTCGTCACGGCTTGCCGTTGAACACGCCTGATCCAAGCAGTTTCTTCGGCGGCGGCGAAATCGGCTACCTCGACTATCCCTTGGCCAAGCAAGCTTTAGCCGGCTGAGACCTTTTCCATTCTCGTCCAGGATTCTCGTCATGCAGCCCGATAACGCATCATCACCCCGCTTATCCAAGACAACCCTGTTTGCGATGGCCGCGGCCGCGGGCATGGGTGCGGCCAATATCTATTACAACCAGCCCATGCTGGGCGTCATGAACGAGAGCTTGCACGATCCTCGTGTCAGCGCCTGGATTCCCACCATGACGCAGTTGGGTTATGCCAGTGGCCTGCTGTTCCTGTTGCCACTGGGCGACATGCTGGAACGTCGCCGCCTGATCGTGCTGCAGTTCCTGGGATTGGCGGTGGCTTTGATTTTTGCCGCCGCCGCCCCTGGCTTGGCGACGCTGGCCATCGCATCGGTGCTGGTGGGAGCCATGGCCACGGTGGCTCAGCAGATCGTGCCGTTTACCACCATCCTGGCCGAACCCACGAAACGTGGTGCAGCCATTGGTAGTGTGATGAGTGGTCTGCTGGCCGGCATTCTGCTCAGCCGAACACTCGCCGGTGTCGTGTCCAGCATGGCCGGTTGGCGCGCGGTGTTCTGGCTGGCCGCACCCGTGGCCGTCGCGGGCGCCGTGTTGATGCGACGTGTGCTGCCGGCTCATCGGCCAACTCAGGCAGTGCAGTACGGTGCACTGATGGTCTCGTTGGGCAAGCTCTGGGTGCACGAGCCGATGTTGCGCCGGGCCGCCGCGACTCAGGCCCTGCTGTTCGCGTCGTTTTCAGCGTTCTGGACCATCCTCGCCCTGCGCCTGGCCCAGCCGCCGCTTAACCTGGGCGCTGCCGCGGCTGGCCTGTTCGGCATTGTCGGAACCGTCGGGGTGGCGATGGCGCCTCTCGCGGGTCGAATGGCTGATCGCAAAGGGCCCGCGCCGGTGATCGCGTTGGGCGCTGCCGCCATGATTCTCGCCTGGGTAGTGTTTGGCGCCTGGTCCAATCTGGTAGGCCTGGTCATTGGCGTCATCGTGCTCGACTTTGGCGAACAGATCGCACTGGTGTCCAACCAGCATCTGATCTACAGCCTGCACCCCGAATACAAGAGTCGCCTCAACACGCTATTCATGACCACCATGTTTGTCGGCGGCGCGATTGGCTCGTTCTTGTCCGCGTGGGCATGGAGCCACTACGGCTGGGTAGGTGTAACGCTACTGGGTGCGGTGTTGCCGGTCGGTGCGCTGGCATTGAGTTTGAATTCCCGGCGCTTGCTGCGTGCGCGTGTTGAGTCGGCTGGTTGAATAAAGCCCATCCAATAAGGGGATGTGTATTGCAAAAAAAAGATCGATCTCGCGTGGCCGTCATTCCCGCGAAAGCGAGGATCCATGTTGCTTTAAGAGCAGGAGCAAGATGGATTCCCGCTTTCGCGGGAATGACGGCGAGGAGAGCGTGGAGATACTTCAGAACAGGAGTGCCATTTTCGCTTCCAAGCCAATCCATCCATGCGTCATTCAAGCATGTCGATCCCAATAAGGCGGATTGCCAAAATGCTGAATCAAAAAGTCGAGAAATACCGCGACTTTTTTCGACCCGCGGCGACTGGGCAGATAGACGGCCCAGATGGCTCCCCGCTCAGCACCCAGCGAGGGAGCCCATGGCTCCAGCACGGGCACCAGCCGGCCCGCCGCGATGTCCTGACCCACCAGCCAGGTAGGCATCAGCACCAATCCCGCTCCGCCAATCGCAGCTTCCCGCAGCAGCACAGAGCCGTTGGCGCGCAGGTTGCCGCTAACCGATACCTTTACGCTCTTGCCATCGCGCACCAAGGTCCACGTGCTTTCACCGGTTAGATAATCGAATAGCAGGCAGTTGTGATGCGCCAGATCCTGCGGTTCCTTGGGGATTCCATGCTCTTCAAGATAGTCCGGACTGGCGCAAATCACCCGTCGATGTGGCGCAAGTTGGCGGGCGATCAGATTCGGGGAGGCCAATGAGCCGAGTCGAATGGCAACATCGATCCGGTCCTCGACCAGATTGACCACCGTGTCGGTAAGCCCGATGTCCAATCGCATACCCGGAAACTGACGCAGAAACGCCGACAGCGCGGGCGCTACATGTAATCCGCCGAAGGCGACTGGCATCGTGACCCTAAGCAACCCACTGGGTGGCCCCGCCGACTCGCTCACCGTGCGATCAGCACTTTCCAACGCTTCGAGAATCCGGCGCGCATCTTCGTAGTACTGCTCTCCGGCCTCGGTCAAGGTGACGGTGCGCGTAGAGCGGTTCATGAGCCGGGTGCCAAGACTTTCTTCAAGCGCATTGAGTTGCCGGGTCAGCGACGACGGCGCCACCCCAAGCCGGCGAGCGGCCGGCGCAAAACCACCGTGCTCAACAACGGCGACGAAAGCGCTCAATACCCCGAATCGGTCCATGTGCCACCTTTGCGCCAGACAGGTTGCTGGAAACACCTCTCGCTCGCGACGCGACAGCCTGCTTCGGCAGGGCGTCCGCCTATATTACCTGAGAGGTAATTGAGGCCACACAGTCGAACTCGCATAGTGACAATCACTCGGACACACAAACACCCGAGAGAGCATTCCCCACCCCATTGATTCAATGTCACTTGAGAGATAAAGCCATGTCCAATTTCCCCGTTCATACGATGGAATCCGCTCCCGAAGCCTCCAAGCCGGCGCTGGAAGCACTGCAATCGGCCTTTGGATTCCTCCCCAACATCGCCGGCGCGATGTCGACGTCCCCGGTGCTGATCAACAGCCTTGTTGGCCTGTTCGGTCATGTTCACGGCGGCAACTTCTCCGAGCCGCAGGTTCAAGTGGTTCTACTTACCAATGCGGTTACCAATGCAAGCACCTGGCCGGTAGCGCTGCACAGTTTTCTTGCACTGGAAAACGGCATTGCTGCGGCCGATGTGCAGGCGATTCGTGATGGCGATCTGCCCAAGGATGCCAAGCTGGCCGCCTTGTCCAGGCTCGCCAAAACCTTGATCGAAAAGCGTGGCCGTCTCAACGCGCACGACAAGGAGCAGTTCCTGCAGGCAGGTTTCGGACCGGATCACCTGCTGGAAGTAATCGGGATTGTCGCAGCGTCGACCATCACCAATTACACCGGCAGCGTGACGCAGCCGCCGCTGGAAGACGGTTTCAAGCCGCACGCCTGGGCTGCTTGCTGAGCCACCGAGAGCCAAGGCGACCATGGATGCAGTGAGTGTGATTTTCATTGCATCCATGCGCCTTGCAAGCGATCTCTTTTGACACCACAAGAGAGGTCAAGATCAATCCCTCCGTAACGGTCATACTCGATTGCGGAGGGCGTGATTTAAGGCAACGCTGATCAAGTATCGCCGTCGTCATGATGTCTGGAAGGCTCGCAGGCTGTGTCGCGTGGCGCCGGGAAGACTGGCCGTCTTGCCAAGCCGCGGGGCACAGCCTGCGAGCCTTCCAGGCATCACCCCATCATTTAAAATTCAACGTTGGGGCCAGCCCTGTCTGTTCGCATGCCTTCGGCCCGCCGTCTCGACAGACAGCCAGTCTGCCCTCGCCGACGGTCCTGTGGCCTGCAAACAGACAGGGCTGGTGACGACGGCGATACTTGATCAGCGTCGCCTTAACGTCGCAGCTCGACCATGGAGTTGGCAAAAGCGGCATCGTCCATCTTTCACATGAGAGTACATGCCATGAATACCATCGACCCGAATACTCATCTGACCATCGGTGCGCTGATCTTTCCCGATATGGATCAATGCGATTTCACCGGGCCTTTCGAGGCGCTTTCCCGGGTGCCCAACTCCACCTTCTTGACCATTGCCAAAGACACCGGGCCTGTTCGCGATTTGCGCGGCCTGCGAATTTTGCCGGATCTGTCGATCGCCGATGCGCCTCAGCTCGATGTGCTACTTGTACCGGGCGGGCACGGTCAGGAAGCATTGATGCACGACGAGGCCATTCTCGGCTTCATTCGAAAGCAAGCGAGCCACGCACGTTACGTTTTCTCGGTCTGCACCGGCGCGTTGTTATGTGGCGCGGCGGGCTTGCTGGAAGGCAAGCGCGCGACGACGCATTGGACCGCCATGGATGTGCTCCCTTACTACGGCGCCACCCCGGTGAACGAACGCGTGGTTATCGATGGCGCCATGATCAGTGCCGGCGGTGTTACGGCGGGCATCGATGGGTCGCTGGTGGTCGTATCCCTGCTGCGAGGTGTCACGGTAGCGGAAGAGCTGCAACTCTACATGGCTTACGACCCACAGACGCCTTTCACCGCCGGCTCACCGGCCACCGCGCCGGTACACGTATTAATCGCGGTGACCGAGCGTGCAGAGGCGATCACCAAGCAGCGCATGGAAACCGGGCAGCGCTATCGGACAAGGCAACACCCATGAATGCCTGCTGGCGGGTGAGCCCGATGGATTTACCCGCGTTCGCAGCCGAACATTGAAAAGTCGAGGCGTGTTCTTACGCCTTACCAGAGATAGAGTCATGGCCTCCGCACTGTTAAAAAACGCCTCCCATGCCGGAGTTCAAAACGACTTGGGTTCGCTGATGCGCTATTGGCGCGGCATACGCGGAAAAAGCCAGTTGGACGTATCGATGGATACCGGCATTTCACAGCGGCATATCAGCTTTATCGAAAGCGGGCGAAGCAACCCCAGTCGCCAGGCGCTGATTCATATCGCCCAGGCACTCGATATTCCTTTGCGCGAGCGAAATGTGTTGCTGCAAGCCTCTGGTTACGCGCCTATTTACTCAGAGAGCTCACTGGAAGCGCCGGAGATGCGCAGCCTTCAAAAAGCGTTGTCGCGAATGCTGCACCAACATGCCCCGTTCCCGGCGATCGTGATGGACAGGTATTGGAATGTCCTGATGACGAACGACCATGCACCGCGCTTTTTCAACGGCTTTATCGATATGTCGGCCCGCGCTGAGCCGCGCAATATCCTTCACCTTATTTTCGATCCTGATGGCTTGCGTCCGTTTATGGTCAATTGGGAACAAACGGCACGCAGCCTTATTCAACGCGTGCATCGCGAATCGGTGGGTCGCGTCGTTGACGAAAAAACGGGGCAATTGCTGCGTGCTCTTCACGCCTACCCTGATGTCAAAGCAGAGTGGGTAGCACCCCATCCCCATGCAATAGCACCCCATGCGCCGGTTATTCCCTTGAGCTTCGCCAAGGACGGCGTGGTGATGAATTACTTTTCGATGGTCGCCACGGTGGGAACGCCACAGACCATAAGCGCACAGGAAATTCGTATCGAGTGCATGTTCCCCGCCGACGATGACACCGAGGCGAAGCACATGCAGATACTTGGCGACTGACCGGCGATACTTGCCCAAACGCCGGGCACGCCATGCCGTCCCTTGGCGTCGCACGAAGATGGTGATCGCCAGCGACGCAGCACTGCGTTATTCACGCTCCGCCACACCCATGTCGACGATTACCGCAATCCCGCCGCTAATCCTGTTCGCCGATCGTTTGGGCGTACGTATTTCCGTACGGATAGAACAATTGCTTGCGGCCTTGCTGCCATGCCGCCTTGAGTTCGGGCGTAGTGATGTCCCAGTCCAGCCGGCATTTCTTCATGACGGCACGCATGTCCTGGCGCAGCTCTTCTGAAGTGGGGCGGCCGAAGAACCAGTAGCCGTTGTAGATCTTGTAGATGACTAAATCGGGCTCGAGGATGATCGTGTGGGGAATCATCGGATTGTGGGCCGGATCGGTGTATTCGGCGATGTCGAGGTCCTTCTGCACAGTCCGCCGCGTGTCCGACAGGAAGGGCCAGTGGGCGCCTACTCCACTGCGAAATTCATTCGTCTCAGTGATGTTGTCGGTACTGATCGTGACCAGCCGGCAATAGCTGACTTCGAGTTCACGATGCAATTGAACCAGCCCTTCGCACTGGCGACGGTCCTTGGGGCAAAAGCCGCCGCGGCTCAGAACCAGCACCATGGGATCCTGTCCTTGCAGCTCTGAGAGTTTTCGGCGTTTGCCGGTATGGTCGGAGAGCGCATAGTCGGGGAAGGTCGCCCCAGGAATGATGTCCGGTCGCATACGAAGGCCTCCTCTTCAGTCGATACGAAGGTTACTCCGCCCCGTTATTCGCGGATAAATCGGGGCACGCTCCGAATGAAACAGGTTCGCAAGACTGCCCCTCACCCCAGCCCTCTCCTCGCTCCTCAAAGCTGGCGCCATCCACTCCCCGCGTGCCCCACAGGGGAGAGGGAGCAAAGCATGGAGCTTTTAACCACGCCGACGGGCTTGCGCATCACCGATCACTTTTCCTTCAATGAAAACCCAGGCACTGATCGCGCTAAGCAACGCAAGTGCGGCGGCAACCAGCATCACCCAGCGAAATCCCGCGACAAACGACACCTTGACCGCATGCCTCAGCGCAGCTGCGGCCGCTTCCGCATAACCCCCGGGAATCACGATGCCGGCCAGTTTGCCGCGCTGCGTGACAACCGCAGCAACGAGTCCTGGCGATGCATGCATTCGAGCCAACTCGCCGTTCAAGGTGGCATCGAAAACCGATGTCAGCACGACACCGAACAGCGCGATGGCCAGCAACGCTGCCGCGCGCGACACCGCGTTATTGATGCCCGACGCCGTGCCTGCCAGTTGCTTGTCCACACTGTTCATGACGGTGGTGGTCAGCGGCGCCACGGTGATGCCCATGCCCAGCCCGAGCATGCAAATGGCCGGGAAAAATGCTTGCCAATAGCCGCTGCTGGTCGATGCCAGCGTGAACATGGCGAATCCGATGGAAGCCATGAACGGACCGATCACCAGCGGCAGCCGGGATCCGAACCGATCCACCAAGCTCCCTGCCCAGCGCGACAACACAAACAGGATCACGATAAACGGCAACAACGCGGCGCCCGCCACGGTGGCGCCATATCCCTGCACTTGAATCAAGTTCAGCGGCAGGAAGAACAGACTGCCACCCAGTGCTGCATAAAGCAGCGCCGTCAGTACGTTGGCGCCGGCAAAACTGCGCTCACGAAAAAGCTTCAACGGCAACATGGGCGATGCGATGCGTGCCTCGACGTAGACAAATAGCACCAACGCCACGAGACCGACAACCACCGCCATCCAGATCGGCGTCGCGCTCCAGCCACGAGCGGGTGCCTCGATGAAGGCGAAGACCAGCCCGGCCAGGCCGATTGTCACCAAGCCCGCGCCGAATGCATCGATGGAACCACCGCCCTGGCCGCCTTTGCTTTCAGGCACCTTGGCCGCGCATATCGCCCACAGCACGATCCCTATCGGCGCATTGACCAGAAAGGCCAGGTTCCACGAGTAATGCTCGACCAGAAAGCCGCCGATGACCGGCCCGATCGCCGCCGTGATGGCGCTGAATGCCGACCACGTACCAATGGCTGCTCCACGCTCCGACGTTGGAAAGGTCGCGCTGATCAAGGCCAGGCTGCCCGGAATCAGCAGCGCCGCGCCGACGCCCTGCACCGCCCGCGCTGCAATGAGTGGCATCACGGCCGTCGACAGCGAACAACCGATCGACGCCAGCGTGAACAGGCCGCTGCCGATCAAAAAAATGCGCTTGCGCCCAAAGCGATCGCCTAGCGCGCCACCGACCAAAAGCAGTGACGCCAGGAACAACGCATACGATTCCATCACCCATTGCGCATCGGAGGTGGTGGCGCCGAGCGTTCGCTGGATGGCGGGAAGCGCGACATTGACCACGGTGCCGTCGATGAACGCGAGACTGGATCCAAGGATCGCCGCGACCAGCGTCCAACGTCGCGATGACCTCGCACAAGGCGTCGCGGACGGCCCGCCAAGGATGACGCCTTCTTCGCAGGGTGGTTTTCCAATCTGGCTCACGGCAACTCGCCTGTGTGGGCGGCCGGCGCCGATACGCGCCTTCAATCGATCATGTTGGCGACCCTGCCCTGGATTTGGCAATAGCCGTGAAGCACACAGGCTTTTTGGAATAGCAGCGAGGCATCACCCGGATCAACTGAGTGTCGCAAAGGCTGCCGGCGTAAAGTCGCCCAGCTGATCAACACGGCCCTGCCGAACTTTTTCAAGCCAGGAAGGATCCTGCAGCAGCGCACGCCCTACTCCAGCCAGGTCAAACTCGCCGCGTTCCAGCCGCTCGAAAAGCCGGTCCAGCGATGCGGCGCTGGCACTCTTGCCGGCGAAGGATTCCCAGGCGTCGCCATCCAGACCCACCGAGCCGACCGCGATGGCGGTGACGCCGATGAGCTTCTTCGCCCAGCCGGCCAAGCTCAACGTCTTGTCAAAGCCGGGAAAGGCGGGCTCCCAGAATTTTTGTTGAGAAAGATGAAAAGCGTCCGCACCGGCATCGACGAACGCGCCAAGCCACCGTTCCAGCACGCGAGGTGTTTCGGCGAGTCGTGCGTGGAAATCCCTGGGCTTCCACTGCGAGAGACGCAGAATCACCGGAAAGCCGGCCGGCACGACGGCACGAATGGACTTGAGAATCTCGACCGCAAAGCGGGAACGCTCGATAAGCGTCGCGCCGCCATACCGATCACTTCGCCGGTTGAGCTCCTCCGAGAAAAACTGATTGATAAGGTAACCGTGCGCGCCATGCAATTCGACGCCGTCAAATCCGAACTGCGCCGCATCTGCGGCTGCACGGGCAAAGGCGTCGATGGTGTCGGCGACATCCGTCTCGCTCATCGGCTGGCTTACGCGCTCACCCGTCTCCGCCAGTCCCGAGGGGCTCTCGAAGGGTGCGGGTGGCGTCCAGTCAGGTGCCGAATTGGAGGGCTTCTGACCGACGTGCCACAGCTGCGGCACGATCCGTCCTCCCGCCGCGTGAACCTCGTCGACTACCGTCTTCCAGCCGGCGAGCGCCGCCTCACCATGAAAGCGCGGGACATCGGGCAGGTTGAGTGCAGCCGGACGATCCACGCCCGTCCCTTCCGTGATGATCAGGCCAACGCCCTGCTCCGCGCGACGGCGATAGTAGGCAGCGACCTCGGCCGTCGGCACGCCGCCCGGAGAGAAGGATCGCGTCATCGGGGCCATCACCACGCGGTTGGGCAAATCGAGGGCATTCAGCCGATAGGGGCTGAAGAGAACATCAAGACCGGACATGGGGTACTCCCTATCGGAATGTAGAAGTGCCGGCCGCGGGCGCGGGAACCGCCTTGGCGTGGCCGGCCGGATGCGTTGAGGGGAAAATTAGACCCTTCCAGACCCACCCACTAGCCGGTAAATTCGGGAGGAACCCTTCCATAGGTGAAAGGCCATGGACCGACTCGAAGCCATGCGCATCCTGCTCGCGGCGGTAGACACGGGCAGCCTTTCCGCCGCCAGTCGCCAGCTGCACATTCCACTGGCTACCGTCAGTCGTCGTGTATCCGAACTGGAGGAACACCTTCGTGCCCGACTGTTGCTGCGCGGCACGCGCAAGCTCACGCTGACCGATGCAGGCCGCGATTACGTCGCCTCATGCCGGCGCATCCTGGAAGACCTGGTGGAGGCCGAGCGCACGGCAACCGGCGAGTATCGCGCGCCGCAGGGCGAGCTGATCATCAGCGCGCCGCTGGTCATCGGCCGCACCCACGTGGTCCCCGTGCTAGTCGAGTTTCTGCAGGCTTACCCGGAGATTCGTGCGCGCATCCAATTGAGTGATCGCGTCAGCAACATGCTCGAAGAACAAGTCGATGTCGCCATACGTCTGGGTGAGCTTCCGGACAGTGACATTATTGCCACCCGCGTTGGACTCATCAGCCGCGTACTCTGCGCAAGCCCTGGCTACCTCGCATCACACGGCGCACCTGAAAAACCCCACGATCTTGTCTCTCACGACTGCATTACCTATGAAGGCTATTCCGCCGCAGACCGATGGGAGTTTCGCTTCGATCGAACGTCGCAACTGATCCAGGTCGCGTCGCGCCTCACCGTAAACTTGGCTGAAGCTGCCGTTATTGCCGCTATTGCCGGTGCCGGCATTGCCCGCGTTCTGTCAGACCAAATCGCAGAACCATTGAAATCGGGAGCGTTGGTGCGACTACTCCAGGCATTCGAACCCACGCCCATGCCCGCCAGTCTGGTGTATCCGCGACAGCGTCACGTGCCGTTGAAGCTGCGTGCATTCCTGGACTTTGCAACGCCACGGCTGCGGCAGCGGCTTGGCTATGAAAGCGCGTAGAACGCTTACTAGCCAACATTATGCAGACGGTATTTCGCACATCCATCGATGACGACGAGCGACGTTGCACGTACACCAAGTGTCAAGAAAATCCTACATGACACCCGCAGCAGTACTCGATTAAAGTGGTGGGGTCATCAACGCAGTTCGCGAAACAGCCAACGCTGATGGCCCAGGCAGCAATGCTTGGAGAGGCGCGAGTCGCGGGAGTAACGAGCTCCCACGACCCGCTAAACCACAAACAACTCAATGGAAGTTGCTCATGATCTCCCAACATCATACGGCACCGCCGTGCCCCTCGGATCGCAACGATCCAACACCGGCACCCACCTTGAACCTCGACGGCAGGCTCCCAACGCGGAGTTCGGGTCGGGAAATGCGGCAAATCCCCACATCCAGGCAGGCTGACATTGCGCTAGCGGTGCTTGTGGCTGAAGGCAAAGGCCGGGTGGACAACGCCTTCACATCCCATCGCACCGGCGAACGCAACGGCCTGCACGCCGCCCCTCACTTCCTGCATCACCTCGTCGACACGCACACCCCAGCGTAGGGTGGATTAACGCGTGTACGTATGAGGGCGGCCATGTTGGTTCGCTGAGTCAGGACAGTGCGCCATTTTCGGCACGTTGGTTGGCGACAACGTGCCGCTTTTTCGGGATGGCAAACCACTCCACATGCAATACGCAGGCTGGGTTAGCGCAGCGTAACCCAGCGAATCATCCATCCCGAAAAGCAAAAATCACACACCAACACCGCACGTCGTAAAACCGCCCCACCCAGCACCGGATCCTTCGACCATATGGAAACCGCCGTCGATTCGCTGGGTTACGCTGCGCTAACCCAGCCTACGACCATCGTCATTATCGCCAGCCACTCAAGGCGACACTTGCAAAGCAAAAAGTCAGACACGAATGCTCTTGGCAAAACGACGCAGTTGCGTAGGCTGGGTTAGCGCAGCGTAACCCAGCGAACCCCCATCCCGAAAAGCAAAAATCACACACCAACACCGCACGTCGTAAAACCGCTCCGCCCAGCACCGGATCCTTCGGCCATATGGAAACCGGCGTCGCTTCGCTGGGTTACGCTGCGCTAACCCAGCCTACGGCAGTCGTCGTTATTGCTTGCCATTCAAGGCGACTGACTTGCAAAGCAAAAGTCAGACACGAATGCTCTTGGCGAATTGGCGAAGTTCTTGAGCATACGCATCGGGCGCCTCCCAGGCCGGGAAATGCCCGCCATGCGCCTGCATGGAATACTGCTGCACGTTGTAAAAACGCTCCGCCCATTCCCTGGGTGCTTTCACCAGATCCTTGGGCCACATGGAAACCGCCGTGGGAACCGTCACATGGTCAGTCGCCTTGAGCGGCTGGCGATAATGACGGCTGTCGTAGTAGTAACGCACGGATGAACCGATGGTGCCGGTCGCCCAATAGATCATCACGTTGTCGATGAGCACATCCATCGGAAATGCCTTGAGCAGGTCACCGCCGTTGTCGCTCCAGAAGTAGAACTTCTCCACAATCCAGCTCGCAAGGCCCGCTGGTGAATCGGCCAGGCCGAATGCCAGGGTCTGTGGCCGGGTGGACTGCAGGTGTTCGTAGGCACCCTCATCCACTTCCCATTTCGCGAGGTCGGCCTGATACGCCTTTTCGGCATCGGTCAGCGGACGCGCGTTTGCAGGCAGCGGCATATCCACCACGGTCGAGACATGAATACCTTTCACGCTGGCGGGATATTTCAACGCGAGCCGTGTGGCGACGCCCGCCCCGATATCCGTTCCCGACGCGATATATCCGCGATAACCTAGCTTCTCGGTCATCAAGCGGTGGAACAGGTCTTCCGTAATCACTTGATACGGCCGCGTGGGCCGTTCCGACAGGCCAAAGCCCGGCAGCGTGGGGATGACAACATCGAATGCATCGTCCGCCGATCCACCGAATGCCGCAGGATCGGCCAGCCTGGGGGCGAGCATGCGGTACTCCGCAAAGCTGGACGGCCACCCGTTCATCAGCAGCAGCGGCTTGGGATGGGGGCCGCGACCGCGCAAATGGATGTAGCTGATACCGAAGCCTTGAATTTCAGCGCGCTGATGCGGCAACTCATTCAAGCGCTTTTCGGCCGCGTCGAAATCGTAAGTCGTGCACCAGTACTGGATGAGCGCCTTCAGGAAGGATTCGTTCATGCCATAGCGCCAGTCGTCGCTGACGGCATCGTTCCAGCGGGTGGCGGACAGGCGGCGCAGAAGGTCCTGTCTGAGCGTGATATCGAACTGGATGCCGGAGCTATCGCCAGGGGTGATGTTGGAACCCGTCATCGTGGCCTTACCGTCCGCGGCTGACTCATTGAGCAAGGTGCGAGCACGCAATGAGTTTGCACCAAACAGCGCCAGGGCGCCGCCTAGCCGACTCAGGAACTGGCGTCGAAGCATTCTTGGAGCCTCCCGGTGGCGCGAAAGCACGTTTCAATCTGCGTAGAGCCATCGATGGCAACCTGCATCGATATTAGCCGGCCCGCGCGGCTCAAGGTTTGCCCTGAAAGCCGGCGCCAAGCCTTCTGCTGACAGCGTATGTCAGCAGCCTCTCTACAACCAGATCCGCGCCCTAGCCCCTGGCCCCATCGATCAACCGGCGGCCGTGGCGAGCCGGCTTACTGCGACACCGCCAGCCGGGCAAACGGCCGCCAGATGGACCGGACAGCACGCTTGGCGTTGGATCCGGTGACATGCAGCGGCGTCACGGCATGCTGGCGGACTTCCGAGGAAACATCCTCCTGAAACCAGCGCCAGAAGCTGGACCTGGTCTGGCCAAGCACGATCAGGTCGGCGTCCACCTTGCGGGCAAAGCTGGCAATCGCCTTGCCAACGGTGAATTCCTGGACGGACAGCGTGATCATGTGCGCTTCGCCGCGGCAGCCGCTTTCATTGAGCTTCTGCGTAACCTCGGCAACCACTTCACGACCCTGCTCTTCCAGGCAGTTGATCAGCGCGCCAAAGTCCTGCGATTCGGCCAGGATAAAGCGCGGCATCCAATCGACCACATGGACGACCGAAATATGTGCGTTGTTTTCACGTGCCAGTTTGATGGCCGATTGAAGTGCCTGGCAGTTGGCGTCGTGACCGACGGCGACGAGAATGTGCTTGATCATTTTGAATTCCTCCCGGTGATATGAAGTGTGGTCAGGCACACCCCGATGTGCCTGCGATGGTGAAATCTTGAGGCACGAGAATTAGGGAAGAATGAGCAGGCTGGTGAAGGGGCGACTGGAGGAAATCCGGCCAAAAATGGCGCTCCGGGGCGCGATTTGCGAGGGGTGAGCCTATAGGCACCGCCGTGTTTTCCGAGGAATTCCCGCGTTTCCTGAGCCGTCATCCCCGCTTTCGCGGGGATGACGGCTCTGAATTTGCGGGGATGACGGCCACGCAAGATTGGCCTCTTTTAACGCAGGCCGCACCGACGTAATTTTCGGCTAATAAACCGGAATTAGCGTCCCGGCATCACGATCCAGAGATTCCAGGCGATGTTTAGGCGTTCGACACTGACAACTTCTCTTATTCGCCGCCGCACGAAGCACAGCGCGATCACCTCGGTTGCGAAGGCGCTTGCCTGCGCCGGATGGCTGGTCTGGCAGGCACTTCCCGTTGCCCAGGCCACGCCGGTCGTCTATCGCGAGGAGATGTTATGCGGCAGCGACCCATTGCGTCCGGATCGCCACATCGCACTGCAAGAGCAGGTGCTGACGACATCCACCGGCTCGATTGGCTATTTCAGGTTCGGCCAAGGCAGCCCTATCGTGCTGATCACCGGCTACCGTGCCAGCATGGCCGAATGGAACGCGTACTTCCTCGAAGCCTTGGCGAAGCACCACGAAGTCATCATTTTCGATAACCGCGGCATCGGCCTTTCGCAGACACGCGCCGCGGCTTACGGCATCAAGGATCTGGCGAACGATACGGCCTCGTTGATCAGGGCACTCCAGCTCAAGGACGTCACCGTCCTGGGCTGGTCGATGGGCGGCATGATTGCGCAGCAACTGGCCATCGATCAGCCTTCGCTCGTCAGTCGACTCGTGCTTATGTCTTCCATGCCACCGGGGAAACTCGCGTTGCCCGTGCCTGCAAGCGTTGACCGCACCCTTTCCGGTAGCGGCGACGAACACTTCAATCGGGTTATGGCGGTGCTGTTCCCCGTACCGGTGCAACAGCAGGCGATTCGCTGCTTTGTTGGCGATATGTTCACGCCGCAAGGATATGCCGGACCATCCATTTCCCCGGCCGTCACCCTTGCACAAAGCAAGCTGCTTCAGCGCTGGGAACAGGACGATCAGGCTTTCCGCGCGCTAAGTCGCGTAACGATGCCAGTGCTGGTCATGACGGGCATGGATGATGAGGTGCTGACACCTCGAAATTCGATGCTGCTGAGCCGAAGCTTGCCGCACGCGGAGTTGGTGGAAGTCGCATCGGGCGGTCACGCGATGATGTACCAGTATCCCTATCGCCTGGCCGATCGCATTAGCGCATTTATCGGCAAGTGAACCTGACGGCTCAATCCTTGCCTGATTCACTGGCGGACACCGTCCAGCCGAGACCGCGCACATTACGGATCACGGAGGTACCGAATTTCTTGCGCACCGAATGGATAAGGACATCGACGGCGTTGCTCTCCACTTCCCTGCCCCAGCCATACAGCTTGTCCTCCAGCTGTTCGCGCGAAAGGATCGTGCCCGGGCGTTCGAGAAAGGCATGCATGAGCGCGAATTCACGCGCGGATAAAACGGATGACACGCCGTGACAGGTCAGTGTGCGCTTGTCCAGATCGAGACTGATCGCTTCATTACCCAGGCACGACACCGCATGTCCCGCCTTGCGCCGCAGAACAGCACGAATGCGCGCCAACAGCTCGGGCACCTGGAAGGGTTTGAGCAGATAGTCGTCCGCGCCGATATCCAGTCCCTGCACCCGGGCCTCAAGATCATCACGCGCAGTCAGGATCAGCACCGGCACCTGATTACCCGACGTACGTGCCTGTCTGAGCAGTTCCAGGCCGCCCATCTTGGGCAAGCCAAGATCGAGCAGGACGACGGTGTATTCGGCGGCGGCGATCGCGCGCCATCCCGCGGCGCCATCGCGCACCCAGTCCACGCTGTAATTGGCATCCTTCAGCGCGTGCAGCAGGCTCTGGCCAATCTGCAAGTCGTCTTCAACCAATAGCACCCGCATGGTCGCATCCCCCGACAAATGCCACGCTTTCGATCGCTGTTACCCCGCAACAGTAGCGCGTCGCCTTCACGATGATAACCGCCCTGCCCATCCTGCCCGGGCGAGGGCCTACACCTCCCCGGCCACAGTCTCCTCACGTTCCGCCTTTTGCGCGACCTCGATGCCGGGCAACACGATCGTCGCCTTGAGTCCGCTCACGCCATCGGTCCGGTTCTCTAGGGTAACCGTCCCCTGGTACTTCTCGATCACCGACTTGACGATCGAAAGCCCCAGGCCACTTCCTTCGACATGGTCGGACTGCAGCCGATAAAAACGATCAAACACGCGCTCGATCGATGCTTCCGGAATACCGGGACCGGTGTCGGTGACGCGCACAACGACGTTGCCGGCCTGCTGGAACACATCGATGTCGATGGTGCCCCCATCCGGCGTATAACGCAGCGCGTTTTCCACCAGGTTGCGCACCGCCATGCGTAGCTCGCCCTCGCGGGCTTGTACAAACGCCGGCTCGAATTGCTTGACGCCAAGATCGACCGCACGGGAATCGGCCACCGGCCAGAGATCGGCCACCAGTTTCTGGATCAGCTGACGAACATCGACCGACTCGGTAGCTCCAGGCTCAAACTGTGCGTCGGCACGCGCGAGTGCGAGCAGTTGCCGGATCATGGTGGAGCTGCGCACGATGGCCTCGCGCAGCTCCTGCTCCCGTTCCGCCCGGGTCGCCGCATCTGGCGCGTTCGCCATGTTGTCCACCCGCAATTGCAATGCCGCGATCGGCGTGCGCAGTTCATGCGCGGCATCGGCGATGAACCGTTTTTCGGCATCAATGCCAACCTGGAGCCGCGCGATCATTCGGTTGATCGAATCGGCAAAAGGCTTAACTTCCTGTGGTGCGTTCGATACATCGATGGGTTGCAAGCGCCCGACGCCTACCTTCTCTGCCCGCATGGCTGCACGTGATAGCGGCGCAAAGGCGGTATTGACCACCAGCGGAATCGTCAGCCAAATCAAGCCAAGCCGAAGCAGGGTTGGCAGCAGGCTTTCCAGGCCCGCCTGTTTGGCGGTGTCCTCGCGAAATGCCACGGGCTGGCCCACCTGGTAAACCATTTCGCCCTGATCCTTGCGCAAGGTGTAGACCCGATAGGGCTGCCCGTTGATGTTCTGCACCGAATAGCCTTGCTGGGCCTGGCGATTGAAGATCACTTCCGGATCGGTGTTGTCGGTCGGGTCGGCGAGGCCTCGCACCCATATCTGTCCCACAAAGCCATCGAGCGAATGTTGCGGCGGTCCATGCGAGCCGATCGCACCGACCTTGCCGGCGGACAGCCACACGGCTGCACCTTGCAGATGCGTATCGAGCAACTCGTCAATGTGCTTGCGCGCAAGCCAATAGGATGAAAACGCATCGATGGTGATGCCGATCACCCACAATACCGTCAGCCATACGATGATTCGTGTCTTCAGTGATTTCATGCCACCCGACCTGCACATGACCGGCCTAATGGCCAGGGTTTCGTCGCATTGCCGCAGAAACGCATCGCAGCTACGGCAGCCTTAGTAAGACTGCTGCGGCCACACAATCACCCAAACCTTGTCCGCTTCGTCGACCGCGTAATTGCCGCCTTTGAATTGGCCCGACGCCACGGCATCGATAAAGCGTCGAAAAACGACATCGGTATGGATTATCACGCAGGCTGCGACGTTTTTGTATTGACGCGAAGCATCGGTCATCCAGCTGATCACTTTAACGCGCGGATAACGACCGGCAGCAGCCAGCACCGCAACGTTGGCATCGCCGACCACCACATCGGCGCCTGCCGCTATCTGCTGATCCGTCAATTGCTCGGCCCGTTGACGATCGGACCAGTTGCCGGTCCAGTCGACAAGCACCTTCGCATCGGGTGCTTCGCGTAGAACGGTCTGCTTGAAGCGGTCTGCTTCGCCCCCGTCGACTGGCATGACGCCCCCGACAAAGCCGACGACCTTCGATTGAGATAGCCGCACGGCCGCCTGACCGGCGAGCAAACCGCCGATCTGCCGACAATCCAGGCAATAGTTGATCACGTTCGCGCCGCTGGCGTTGCCCGACAAGGTGGCGAAATAGGCGTCCGGGTGTCGTTTGGCTGCCGCGGTGGCCAGTGCACTCATTTCGGCGCCGGCCAGAATGAAGCGGCGTACACCCATCGTGTAATGGCGATCGATGATCGCCAGCATCTCCGGCGCGCTCCGTTGCGCGGCATCCTGGATCACACTGATCGCGTAGCCCTCTTCGCGCAAGCGTTCATAGCCACGGTACGCCGCTTCGCTGAAAGAAAGATCGTCGCCGCGGTAGGGAATGAACAACAATGTGCTGCCGGGGCGTGCAGATATCGCATGCGCATGGCTAACGGACGAAAGCGCCAAGAGCGCAAGTAGCGCAAAGCGCCAATGCCGGAAAAAGGTGCGCAGCCTCATATCATCAAACTCGTATCCTGTAACGTGACAGAGCAACAAGTTCTTTGGCGTTGCGTGACGCCTTGCCGAACCGCACATTTGAAACGACGAAGACACTCGTGAAAGAACCCGCGCACTCACACGATGATGGAGGCGCGGGCAAGATTTGTCTTCATAGGTCTACGGGCGAGCTTAATGGATTCAGTGGAGCCGTCAATCGTCGCGCCCACGATCCGTGTTGTACCAACCGTGCTGCTCAAGAACCTCAGCGAGCGCGCTTCGGGTCCAGCGAAACGGCCAGCGCTTCCACATAGGTGACGCGTACCAGATCGCCCACCTTGAGCTGGGCAAAATCATCGCGCTTGTCCAGGTCGCGGACATCGATGATCCGCGTGTGCCCGTCGGCGCTCGTCAACGTCACCGTATCGTGGCTCATGTCGATGGCCGACAAGGTCGTCGTTACGGTCTCGCTGTAGTGCGATTGAACGACGGAATCATCCGCGTCGCCCGAAGCCGTCGTGCTCCCCGCATATTCAATACCCGGCTGATCGCTGCTGGCCGGCAGAATCTGCAGGGCGGTGGCGCGAAGGTAGTGTGCATCCACCTGATCGCCTGGCTTGAGGTTATCCAGTTTGCGCGCGGCAGCGCCCACGTGGATGGTCTCTTCCTGCCCCTCGGGGCTCCTGATGGTGACCGTGTTCTTGACCGGATCCACATTCAGGATGGTGGTTTCAAGGGCGATTTCCTGCCGATCCAGCCCGTAGGCAGTCACGGATACGCCCGGCAGATCCGTGACGTCGAGACTGGGGGCCGCCCAGGCGGTGCTGATCGACAACAACGCCAGGCCGGCGATGGCTATAAGAGTGCGTTTCATGATCTTTCCTCGTGATGTTGAATCATTAGGGCCCGCGACACGCGCGCCGCGTCGAATTTCAAAAGACCCATCAGAAGGAATGAGGGGTGATGCCGGCCGCTGACGGATGACCAGGCTCACTTTCGATCGATGACTTCGTAGCGCCTGGCGCTACGCCCTCCCCCTTCCAGTCCGGCTTACTGCCATTCACCGTTCGGCAGGCGGCCGTGGTACGGGGTATCGCGGCAATGACCCCAAGGGCCATACCAGTAGCCGGCGGGGCACGATGGCACGGCGGCGACCGGTGTACCGGTGTAGACCACCTGAGGCGCTGCGGTCACGACGACCGGCGGCACGTACTGAACATAGGGGTGCACGAAGTGGCAGTGACCCCAGGTGCCGCGCCAGCCGTTCGGGCCGCAGCCATCGGCTGCGTAGGCGGCTCCAACCGAAAGAGCACTCGCCGCCACCAGGGCGACAGTCAGAATGCAGCGTGACATGGACATGGTCTTTTCTCCTCCACAAAAGATTTAGTAGTCGACAGGGCTTGTTCTGCCGTGGAGAAAAGTATGGAAGTCGAAAATTAGGCGAGTATGAGCACCCCAGATCCTTCGGCCGCATGGGCGCCGCTGCCGATATGATTGGCAGTTGCGTAAGGATGGGTAGGTTGGGTTAGCGCAGCGTAACCCAACGGAATTCCATCGAAGCGACAAACACCGTTGGGTTACGCTGCGCTAACCCAACCTACCCATCCGATTACGCCTGTTGCACGCGTTACCCATCTGCCCAGTCCGTACGGCGGCGTAACCCAACGAATCAACCCCAAAGCATCCATCTTCAAACACGAGCACTCTCAGCAAACCGGTGCAACTCCAGCGCATAAGCATCTGGCGCCCCCGGGGCCCTATTCCTCTGTCATGTGGCCGCTCAGCCATGCATCGAGGAAGGCCGCGATATCCAGGCTGTTTTCTTCCAGCATCAGCATGTGGCCATTGCCGGTGATGCCTACGTCCTGCAGACGAATAAATTGGACGGAAACGCCAGCCTGACTCAGGTAGCGGGCCGTGCAATGATCAAACATCGCGTGATACGAAGCTTCAGCGGTGAGCACGAGTACCGGAACATTTGCCAGATTCACCAGACGCCGGGGCGTACCTTTTTGCAACCAGCATCGAGCCAGTTCCGGCGCATCAGGCTCGGCCTGCTGTTCGAATTGCAGCGGCGATGCAACCGATACCGGCGGGTCATAGGTGAGCGGTTCCGTCGTGAGCCCAGAGATTCTGTCGGCCCCTGATTTATACAAGTCGTCCTGGTAAGGCGGACCGCCAGGTTCCACCGCCATGATCGCCATGACTTTACCTGGCCGCGCATCCGCCATCAGCCAACCGAATAAACCGCCCTGCGAATGAGTCAGCAGAATGGCCGGGCCTATTTCATCCAGCAGCGCAGCGCCGGCAGCCTGCATAAGCCGCTCGCTTTCGGGATTGTCCAGTGACGCAACCTGGCTTGCGTAGAACTGATCAAAGACAGGATCGCCTGCATGCCCCTTGTGCTTGCCGCCGGGCCATCGGGTGTGCAATTGGGCCTGCGGATAGCTCCCGCCATCTTCCGGTGCGGTGAACAGATTCTCGACCAACGGAACCGGAAGGGGCTTCACTGCTCCGTTCCATTCCGGCTGCCATGCGGAACGGCCACGCGCCGGCTGATCGACCACGCAAACACGCCAACCATGCTCGGCAAACCACTCGGCCCAACCTTGCCGGCCGTCGGGCGTCGTCATCCAGCCAGTCGCGGTTTGCGCCTTGCCGCAGATCAGTACCAGCGGATAACGATGCGTGACAAGGTCGGGCGTAAGCATCTCGACATGCATTTGCCCGTGCATCACGCGCGATCCGGGCGGTCCTGCATAGGCTCCGCCTACGAAGAAGTTTCGACGATGGATGGATGGCATGTAATCGAAACTCCCCGCATATCACGCGTCAGCGCCCACCGGCGTAGACGGCATTAGCCGGTATCCACAACGATACTTCTGTTCCCTGCCCCACTTTTGATTTGATCGCAAACTCGGCTCCGATGGATGACGCGCGCTCGCGCATGCCCACCAGTCCCCAGCAACGGGATTGCGGCGACGAAGGTTTGACGTCCGCATTGAAGCCACTCCCATTATCGCGAATGACCATGGATATCCCCTTCCCACCATGACCCACCTCAACGCTTATATCGCTTGCATGGGCGTGCTTGAATGCATTGAGCAAGGCTTCGCGGGCAATTAAAAACGCTTCTTCGCCAACGACTGGATCGATGGCCTGCTCACTATCGTTGGCAATGACGTTGACCCTGGCCGGATAGTCAGCACTACACTGCTCGGCAAACCCGGTGATGCGCGTGACGAGTTCATTGATGCCAGTCATGCCGAGTCGCAAATCATGCAATCGATTACGCCCCTCCACCAAAATATCCTCACCCCGTTCCAGTGCTCGCTCGATCGAAGTGGAAACCGGGTGTTCCGGCGAAAGTTGGGATGCCGCGGCGTGCACCCGAAGTATCAAGCCCTGCACACCTTGCAGCAGGGTGTCATGGAGGTCACGCGCGATGCGCTCCCGTTCCGCATGACGAATCTGCACGCGTGCCAGCAAACGTTGATTGGATAGACGGGTATGCCGCCGGGTTATCAGCACGACGCCGATCAGCAATACCAAGGCGCACACGATGCCGAACCAGATCGTCTGATAGAACGCCGGCGCGATCGTTATCGGCAATACGGAAGGGCTGGTCCATGGTGATCCATCTTCGGAAGCTTCGAGCTCGAATCGATAATGGCCCGGCCCCAACCCGGCAAAGTTTGCGACCCGATCGGTGCCCACGAACTGCCAGTCACTGCCGGCGCCAACCAGTCGATAGCGGAAGGTCACACGCTCCGGAAGATAGGCAGCGAGTGCCGTATAAGCGATACGGAAACTGTGCGTGCCCTCCGGCAGGCCCACCCGCCCGTCGACGGGGATGGCTCCCGCCTTACTGACCAAATCAAGCATGACCACGCGCAGGGGCGCGAGGGACATCGGAACCTGGCGTGGATCCATCCATGCCAGCCCCGACATTTGCGCAAACCACAAACGGCCATCCACTCCTTGCGTGAGGCTGGGTAGCGGCCGAATCCGCTGCGCACCTCCTGGCATCCCACTCAATGCGTCCACCAGCTGGAACGGCATTTTGAAGTTGACGTCTTGCATGGCACGGCGCAGGTCTTCGGCACGGATACGTACTGCGCCGGCCTGCGTGTTGAACCAGTAACAATCGTCACTGGCCAACACGATGCCGGTAATTCCCGCCAATGTGCCGGGGACATTGGTTTGCAACATGCGAAAGCGATCGCCTGCGAGCGCGGCAAGGCCAAGCTCCCCGCCCACCAGCGTTGGACTCCCGGGCCAGATCGCCGTCACACTGCCCGTCTGCACGCCTTCACGGCGGGTGTAGCGAGTGAGTTCGTTTCCTCGCAGAACGAAAACCTTGCTGTCGTCATAGCCAAACCACGCGCTGCCGTCTTTGCCGACGGCCGTGGATATGGGATGCCAATCCGGAAGCGCGCTGATATGGCCTTTGCTGATCCAGGTGTTGCCGTCGAGCTGATCAACCGGTGCGTTTCGAAACGCAATCCATAATCGCCCCTTGCCGTCGCGCAGAATCGACTGGATCTTGCGGTCCTGCATGGCATCGGGCACAGCGATGGACGCCATGGCCTTGCCATCAAATCGACGCAGCCCTGACTCGCCGCCCAACAGGATGCTTCCATCCTTGTCGCGAAACGAGGCGGTGGTATCGGCGATGAAATCACCCCAGGCATGCGGCGCGTTGTAACCATCCACGAGCCACCACCGATCCGTGTATCCCATCGATGCCGTGCCTACCCATACCGAACCGTTGGGGTTGGGCACGACCGAAAAATAGACCAGGGGCTGCGGGAAATGGACGACCGTAACCAGTGGCTTTCGAAATCGGTCAAGGCCCGCTTTCGTCCCGACCCAAATATCGCCATTCCGGTCCACCATGACGGTCATCGACAAGCCCGACATGATGTTGTCGTCGAGGGTCAGCTTGTCTGCGTCACTCACCTTCGGGTCAATCAGGCCCCGCTCGTCTTTCGCATGGGGGTAGCGACACAAGATGGCGGCGTCGCAATCGATAAACCACATCGTGCCGTCGCGATCGATGACACGAATCGATGAACTGAACTGGAAACTTACCGCCGTCGCGGTTCCCGGATCAGGCCCATCCGGCAGGTTCAGCCAACGCTCCCCTTCGTCGTCAGCCACCCAGATGCCGCCATCGTTTGTCTGCCACATCGCCCGTTGCGGACCTTTTGGAAAGGCCGCCATGGATTTCTCAAAGCGGACCTGCCCTCGGCGCAGGCGAAAAACATCGGTGTCGGTAAAAGCCCATACCGTTCCCGCCGCATCCACCAGCAGGTCATCGAGGGGAGCCTCCGGAAGCCCAGCGCCGCTCTTGGCGACGAGCTGCCATTGATGTCCATGCAGGCGATATAGCTGACCCGCCACGAGCGCCCACAGGTCATGCTCCGCATCTTCGGCGAGCGCATCGGTTGCGGCATTGCTGGGAAGACCTGGCGGCGTGACCACCTGCGAGTGATCCTCGCCGGTGAGTTCCAATGCACCGCCGTAGGAAAGCGTGACCCAGAGATCGCCGCGACGGGTGACCAGCAAGGACGCAACGCTCTGTGATTTATCACTCTCGACGGGAAACAGCGACCGCTTCTCGAACTTCACGCCGTCGAACCGGTACAGCCCCATCGACGTGCCAAGCCAATACCAGCCATCAGGGGTTTGCGCCAGGGCACGGATATCGGCCGGAGCCCCTTCCCGCTGCGTCCAGGAGGTGTGCACATAGTCCTTGATGGATGCCGGGACGGCAGCCGCACCGGCAGCGCCCCACCCGATCAAGGCGGCGATGGAGACCATCCAGGATAGCCACCTTGACATCGACGGACGCTCCATCGCACAAACGGGATGACCTGAACAGATTAACCAAGTTCAGAACGCGAAGCGAAACACTCGTCATTCACTGAATCGGTGGATCAGGGCATCTGGTCCAGCCACTCGACGATGTTGCGCACGGTATCGCCGTAGAACGTCTGGTACATCTCCAACGTCACATAGCCGATATGCGGCGTGGCCAGCACGTTGCCCAGCGTACGCAGAGGGTTCGTCGGTTCGAGCGGCTCGGTGTCGTACACATCGATGGCCGCACCGGCGATCTGCCTGCCCTCCAGTGCGGCGAGCAGCGCCGCGGTATCGATGATCGGGCCACGCGATGTATTGATGATGCGGCCCGTGGGTTTCATCCTCGCCAATTCCGCAGCGCCGACCAGGCCTCGCGTCCGCTCGCTCAGTCGTAGATGGATCGACAGAAAGTCAGACGTTGAGAATAACGTGTCCTTGTCAACTCGCTTCACTCCCTTCGATTCCGCGCGCTCGTCGGTCAGGTTCTCGCTCCAGGCGATCACATTCATCCTGAAGGCGCGGCCGATCACGCCGACCGCCGAACCGATATGGCCAAGGCCAAGTAGCCCGAGAGTCTTGCCGGCCAGCTGGGTTCCGAGCATGAGCTGCCAGCCGCCTTCGCGCACGGATTGATTCTCGATAGGGATATGGCGGGCCATGGCCAGAATCATCGCCCAGGCGAACTCAATGGTCGGCGTGGACGAATATCCGGTGTGGACGACCTTGATGCCACGCTCAGTCGCCGCATCCGTATCAATCGAAGCGTTACCCGCACCGGTCGAGGCAATCAGCTTGAGATGGGGAAGTTGCTCGATGATGGCGCGCGTGAGTGGTGTTCGCTCGCGCATCACGCACAAGACGTCGAATGGCTTCAGGCGCGCAACGATATCCGCGGTTTCCGCCAGATGGTCGTTGAAGACCGTGATTTCCGCGCGGTCTTTCAGCACCGACCAATCCGCCAGCTTGAGCGCAACGTTCTGGTAGTCGTCGAGAATGGCGATTCTGATGGCGGAGGAGCTGGACATGGGTTGTTACCTTCGGAGGTGTTGATTCCTTGGGTTACGCTGCGCTAACCCAGGCTACGCGATCACGAGCGATCAGTTGAAAAGCCATCCCAGCCCCCACGGTGGCCGATGGACGATAACGTGTGCGATCACCGACATCCCCGGTGACAAACGCGCTCCCGCGCGGGATTGATCGAGCACGATTTTGACGGGCACGCGCTGAACCACCTTGACGAAGTTGCCGGTGGCATTTTCCGGCGGCAGCAAGGCAAAGTTGGAACCGGTGCCCCGTTGAATGCTGTCGACGTGGCCATGGAATACCACGCCAGGAAGCGCATCGACGCGAACGTTCGCCGGCTGCCCCGGACGAATGCCGCCAAGCTGTGTTTCCTTGAAGTTGGCGATGACGAATACCTCGTCCGGCACCGCTGAAAACAGGCTTTGCCCGGGCTGGACGTAGTTGCCCACCTGCACACTGCGATTGGCTACGGTGCCGTCCGCGACGGCGTAGATATGCGTGTAGGACAGGTTGAGCCGCGCCTGATCCAGGACGGCCTGTTTGGCGGCGATGGCGGCGTCAGCCTGGACCACCTGGCTTTCCAGGACCGTGACCTGCGCCTTCACCGCAGCGAGCGTTGCGGTGTCGTGTTCCATCGCGGCGCGTTGCTGCTCCACCTGCGAGGTCGCCAGCTGCAGCCGCTCCCTGGTATCGGCACCGCTTCGCGACAAGGCGCCATAACGAACCAGTTGCTGGTTGGCAAACGTCAGTGTTGCCTGATCGCTATCCACGGCCGCCTTGGCCGCGGCGACCTTGTGTTTCTGCTCGTCAATCTGCGCGATCAGGTTGACCTTGAATGCTTTCGCCGAGGCCAGATCGGCCACGGCGTTGTTGACCGCGACCTGGTAATCCCGCGGATCCAGTTCCACCAGCAGCTGGCCCTTCGAGAACGCCGTGTTGTCGCTGACATGCAAGACCCTCACATAGGCCGGCACTTTGGGCACCACCGTCACCGTATCGGCTTCGACGTACGCATCATCGGTCGCCGCCACGAACAAATAGGGAAGGTAAATGCACAAGGCGACAATCAGCAGAGCCACCACCAGCGCGATGATGCCCCGGTGCTTGGTGATCGCAGGACGTTTTGGCGCAGGTGCGGGTGCCGGCGCGGGCGGCGTCGTGGGCTGACCGGTGGGGATGTTCGCTTGATCGCTCATTGCTTCGCTACCGGAGAAGGTGGCATCAGGGGCACCACGCAAAGCGCCACGACGCCAATGGCCGCCATGAAATAGAAAACATCCGCATAAGCCAGCGTCGAGGCCTGCCGCGCACCTGCTTCGCTCAACATCTTCAAGGCCATCAGCCTGGCGTCAATCGGCGAGGTCCCGGCCCGGCCCACGATCTGTTCCGCGACGCCACCGGTCCAGGCCACGACCGGTCCATGCGTGGCATGCAGATGCTCGTAGAGCCGTGACGAATGCAGCGTCTCGCGTCGATGCAGCACGATCGAAGCCAGTGTCACGCCCAAGGAAGCTCCCAACTGGCGAAAGGTCATGTAGATGGACACCGCATCCAGCTGACTGGTGGCCTCGACCTTGCCGACGGTGCCGCTACCGATGCTGGACAGCATCGGCGCCAGGCAGAAGGCATACATCGCCAGGGGAAGCGCGTAGTAGATCTCGGGTGTGCCGGTGGTGATCAGCCGCGCAAACACCAGCATCGATAGCACCAGCATGGTGAAGGCAAAGGCAATCGTTTTGCGCTGGCCGTATCGGGCAATGCCCGTCACCACGAACGGACGGATCGCTGCGGCCGTCAGCGCATAAACGCACATGAGGCGCCCGGTATCGGTCGCATTCAACCGGTTGGGATCCACGCCACGCAGGTATTCCGGGAGTGCATACAGACTCCCCGAGAGAATGGTGCCGGCAAAGATCCCTAAGAAGATGGCCGAGAGCACCGGCCGGGTGCGAATCAGCTGCAGGCGCAGCAACGGATAATGATTGCGCTCGCTCATCTCCCAACCAATGAACAGCAACAGGGCCAGCACGGCGATCCACGCGAACCAATGGATATGGGGCGATTCAAACCAGCCATCGATCTCCCCGCGGCTCAACATCACCTGCAATGAGATCACCGCAATGCCGATCAGGGTGATGCCGGGTTTATCGACATTGACGATGCGCGCGTCCGATGATGGCGGCACGTCCGGGTAGTAGCGAAGCAGCACCGCAATCGCCGCGATCGCAAAGAGCACATTCGGCAGGAAGATCAGACGCCAGCTGATGTGGTCGGTCACCAGGCCGCTGTAAAGCAACCCGACCGTGGTGGCCAGGTAAAGCATGACCGACACGCGCATCAGGGACGTGCTGCGAGACTTGCGATCCACCAGCATGTAGATGCTCGCTCGCCACCACATGGTCAGGCCTGAGCCGGCAAAGCCCTCGATCGCACGCCAGAACAACAGGCTTTCAAAGCTTGTGCTGAGGGAACTGCCGATCGAGGCGATCGCAAACAGCACCACCGAGCCGATGATGTAGCGGCGGTAATGCAGGTGCGCCGCCAACCAGATCGAGAGCGCCACGCCGAAGAACATCGTCGAGCTGTAGGTCGTGAGGATCCAGCTTGCCTGATCGCGCGAAATGCCGAAGGAACCTGCCATGTCCGGCAGCACCAGGTTCACCCCGTCGAAGGTGTAGAACTCGGCCGCCGTCGCCAGGCCCAACCCGAACAGCAACATTTTGGCGTCCGCCAACGACAGCGGCGCCTGGACACTTCGTGCAGGCGGATGGGTAACCTGGCTGGACGATTCAGTCATGCGATCACATCGGATGGATGAAGCCGGCCTGCTGATCAGGCCATGGGAGAGAAGCTGTGCTGGACATCGGAACCTCCGCGTCGTCAAAGGATGAAAACCGCTGGCATGACACCCTGCCCGTTTGGGGCATCATCCTCCGCCGCCCATGGCACGGTAGAAAAAGATGGCCGAGCGCAAGGCGTTGACGCGGGCGTTCACCGCTTCATCTTGCGCAGCGAGCAACTGCCGCTCCGTATCCAGCACATCGGTCAACGACACCGAGCCGGCTTCATAGGCCCGTTCGGACGATGCATTCGCGCGCTGGAGCGACACGGTCTCCGCATTCAATTGCCCCGACTGGGTGGCGTATTGCGCCTGCGCGGTCAACGCATCCTCCACTTCCTGGGTGGCGCGGAGCGCCGTCTGGCGGTAGTTCGCCAGCGCCTCGGCGTAAGCGCCCTTCGCATCGTTGACTTCCGCATCCACGCGCCCGAAGTCGAACAGGCGCCAACGCAGGCCAGCCAGCAACTGCGGTTGAAACGACGCCGCGGAAATCAGGTCATCGGAACCGAGACTTTCAAAGCCCAGCAATGCGCCCAGGGAAACGTGGGGGTAGTAATCGGAGATCGCCACACCGATGCGTGCGTTCGACGCCGCCAGGTGGCGCTCGGCCGCGACGATGTCGGGCCGACTGCGCAGCAGTTGCTCGGGCTGCACACTGACGTTGACGGTGGGAATGGTCGGTATCGGCTTCTGCGTGCGCAGCTCGGATGCATAGGTGCCGGGCTGGGCTCCCATCAACACGTCCAGGCGATTGAGCTGCGCCTGCAAGGCAATTTCCAGCGGCGGTACGGTGGCCAGGGCCTGATCGACCAGCGCCCTGGTCTGGTCCAGTTCGCGGTCGGACGATGCGCCGTATTCGTTGCGCTGCTGGATCAATGACAGCAGATGCGTGTCGATGTCGATCTGACGCCGCGCGATCCGCAGGCGCTCCTGATTGCCGCGAATTTGCACATATGCGTCCACGGCATCGGCGGTGACCGAGACGCGCGTGCCCAGATGGCCGGCTTCGGCAGCCTGCGCTTCGGCCTTGGCCGCTTCCTCGCCCCGGCGCAGCCCACCGAACAGATCGGTTTCCCAGCTGGCGCCGATACCTTCGTCGTAAAGCACCTCGTTGCGCAGGTAGCCCGGCTCCACACTGGCCAGCTCACCGATCGGGCTGCGCAAGGATTGATGTTCCGCATCGGCCGAGACGGCGAGCTCGCCCGACGGAAGACGCCTTGCACCCGCTGCTTCAGCCACCGCTTGCGCCTGCGTGACGCGGGCCAGGGCGGCCGCCAGATCCAGGTTTTGACGGCGCACCCGGTCCACGATTTGATCCAGCTCGGGATCCTTGAAGCCTTGCCACCAGGTATCGAGCGGCAACGGCGGCGCCGTATCGGCCGGCGCAGCGAGCGGGTTCGAAACAGGTTTCAGGTCGAGCTTGGGTGGCTGGTAGTCGGGCCCGACTTCGACGCAACCGGCCATCACCAAGCCTACGGCGAGCGCACTGGCCCCCAGTAGCACCGTCCAATGCGATCGCGTTACTTCTGCGGTCATCCGTCACCAACCCCAGCGCAGCTCTATGCCTAGATAATCCGAGTCTTCCCCACCGGCACGACGAAGCGCCGTCGCGACAAAGTACCGGTCCGCTTCGAGCCCGAACGACAGGCTTCGCGTAGCGTTCCAGTTGACCTGCAACTGCCCATAGTTGGTGCTGTGCTTGCCTGGTTCGCCTGCCGTTCCCGGTACCGGGATATCCGGTTGCGCATAGATCGCATCACCCGTGGTCTCCCGCCAAAGCATCCCGAAGCCAGCAACGACTTTCACCTTATCAAAAGGCGACACAGTGAGCGAAGGCTTGAAGTGGATGAAGTTCGTGTAGCCGGTGTAGCCCGACAGCGTTTCATAATATCCGTTAGGAAACAGCGGGTTGAAGGTGCCAACCGTTGTGCCGTCCAGATGATGGGTGCCGGAGGCCGCATCCAGTTGCACGCCAAAGCGCGGCGTCCAGGCGACCTGGGTAAGCGTCAATCCGGTAAGCGAACCAAACGCCCATGCGTCAACGTTCTTGCTGCCGATACTGCCGCCCTGCTTCATGCCTTCAACATCCCAGTCGAAGACCTGGATGTTGCCGTAGTAATGGACATCCACGTTTTGGCGCTCTTCATTGCCGGATGCCGCAAGAAACTGGACGTTGTCCTGGCGGAAATCGGAAAAACTCACGCTGAGCTGACTGTTCGCGCTCATGCGTCGCTGCGCGCGCACGCCCCCGAACACCAGACGGCGATTGCTGAAATCGTCCCAATCGGTTTGATTGCGATATTGCACGGGCTGGCTGACGAAGCCGGTAATGCGCCATTGCACCGTTTCATAGTCCGCCCAGATCGCGTCATACGCCTGGCGCACATTCGGACCGTCGCGGACGGACACGAAGCGTTGCAAGTCGAAGGCAATTTCCTGCCGGCCGATGCGCAGCTTCCATTCACCGTTACCGAACTTCTTCTGCCAATCAAGGAAAGCGAGCCGCAAATCCAGTTTGTTCGCATCCACCGGGGTGGGATTTTGCAGCCAGGGAGCCAGCGCATTTTCGATCTGCACAAACACCCGGGTGCTGTCGGTGAGATGCGCATCCGCATGCACTTCCAGGCGATGCAGCAGGTAGTCCTGGCGTTTGCCACCCACCGTGCCGAACAGCGCCGGATCAACACTCACAAAGCGCTCGCGCAGCGTCACGCCAAACGACAGGTAGCGCTTCGGATCGCTCTTTGAAAATGGAATGTATTTAAGCGCATCGCCAAACTCCCTTGGCACGCGCGGATCGGCCAATACCGACCAGTCTTCCTGCCAGCGATAGAAGTCGATGTTCGGGCGAACCGGCGCAGGTGTGTCATCCGTCGTTTGAGCATAGCTACGGCCGGCGGCAACGCACACAATTATCAACAGTAGCCCGCAGCGTGCCCACATGAGTTTCCTTGAACCTTGACCTGGATGCCGTCATCGATGAGTGTTTGCATCCAACGGATTACTGTTTCGCGCTCGCGTGAATTTCAGCGATGTAGCCGCCGGGAAATTGAACGATTGCCGCGGTCCGGCCGTCGGCCGTGTACGGGGCGACCAGAACCTGGGCACCGGCAGCCTTGGCCTTCGCCAGGGTGCCATCGAGGTTCGAGACCTCATACCCGGTCATCTCGTGACCATATGGAAACGGCAGATGACCGTCGGTGACGAGCACCACCATCTTTCCGAACCCCGATTCAATGCGAATGCGTCGATAGGTGTCGGAGGGACGCCCGATCTCGACGCCTGAGGCACGCGCATCGTCGGAAACGACTTTCCCGTGCGCAAACGTGACGAAGCCATGCACAAAGGCATCAACAGCATCCGGCGAGACGTAGACCCGGTTCTCGGGAACGGTCTGCAACGGTTGGTAATGGGGCGTCGTGGTGTGCCAGTAAAGCTGCATATTGACGCCGCCGGGCCATTGGATCACCACATCCCGGCCGATCGGATCGGGAAAGATGCCGACCACCACGTTGGCACCCGCTGCACGGGCCGCAGCGACCGCGGCATCCATGTCGGTCACCAGGTAACCCGTACGCTCTGCGCCAAAGGGCCACGGTATCGGCGTCTTGAAGCCAAACACCGACAGCGTGCCGGCCGGCGTCAACACCAGCTGCGACATCGTTTTGCTGGGCGTTGGCGTCACCGTGAATACGCCTTGCTTGCTGGTCGTGCCACCGAACGTCGCCTGGAAGCTGCTGACGAAGCGGTCGAAGTCTTCCGGCGCAACGTAGACGTGCGTGGTGTCGTATTGCGGGCCAACGGCGAACTTGGCGGAACTGCTTTCCTGCGCGATCGCCGATGCCTCCGGCAGCAAGAAAAAGCCGCCGACTGCGAAGGTGAACAGCACGACGGAAAGCGTGAATGACGAGATGGTGCGCATGCCGGGCTCCTTGAATCGACGTCGAACAACATGGCTTTGCTTACGGTTTCGATGAGCAATGAAACTATCGATCGCTCTCCTTCACCTCGTGACAATGCAAGGCGGCGAACACCATCCCGGCAATCAGCGAAATGTGTTCCAGGAAATCGTTCAGCTCGGCAAAACGCGCCGGCCCTTGCAGCTTCCAAAAAGCGTGGGCCATGTAGGTCACGATGGCGGTGAACACGCCCAGCGCGCCCGCACCCAACCAGGCAAAGCGATTGAAGATGATGGCCAGCGAACCACCCAGCTGGACGATCAGCAGAAGTCCGTAGAGCAGCCACGACGGCGGCAAACCGAGGCCCTGGATTTCGGCCAGGGCCGCATGGGGATGAACCAGCTTGTCGATGCCGCTCCACCAGAAAGGCAGCGTCAGACACAGGCGCGCCAGATAGACCGTCACCCGCGCCTCGAGGATCTGCACGATCCACGCAGGCGTGT
Organism: Dyella flava; assembly: GCF_016904955.1. Lineage (GTDB taxonomy): Bacteria > Pseudomonadota > Gammaproteobacteria > Xanthomonadales > Rhodanobacteraceae > Dyella_B > Dyella_B flava. The sequence goes on from NZ_JADIKE010000027.1 coordinate 136,500, forward strand.
CGTCATGAATATCCGGTTTGGTGGCAACGTCCATCGCTACACCGCCCAACACGAGCAACCGAGCGCGCCCCAGAACGATTTGAGATCGGCTTCGGCGATCGGCAAATCGGAACCCCATGCCTTCGCATGCTCATGTCCATGCAAGGAGCAACCGCCACAATCGCAAGCATGTACCTGCATGGCGGCTGGCTTGAACTCCTTCCACGCGGCGTACCCGCCGTAGGTCCGCACCGGCGACCACTCCGGCAGCGCCGGAGGCACCGAGGTATCGTCGAACTCGCGAAAACCGTTGGCGCCATAAACCACCTTGCCGCCGACGATCGTCAGATCGGAGGTGATGTCCGCGATGTCCTGCTCCGAACAGGCAAAGTAGTCGCAGCTGGGCACGATAAGGTCGGCCAGCTGCCCCACCTTGATCTGGCCCTTGTTGCCCTCTTCATTCGAGAACCAGGTGACATACTGGGTCCACATGCGCAACGCGGTTTCGCGATCGAGACAGTTGGCCTGGGGATACAGGCGCATGGCGGCCACGGTTCGGCCGGTCACCAGCCAGGCCAACGACACCCACGGGTTGTAGGACGCCACCCGCGTTGCATCCGTACCGGCGGATACATGCACACCCTTCTCCAGCATGCGCGCCACCGGCGGTGTCGCCGCGGCCGCCGCCGCGCCATAACGCTCGACGAAATACTCGCCCTGATAAGCCATGCGATGCTGCACGGCGATACCGCCGCCGAGCGCCGCAATGCGGTCGATCGAGCGCTCGGAAATGGTTTCAGCGTGGTCAAAGAACCAGTTGAGACCTTTGAGCGGGATATCGCGGTTCACACGCTCGAATACGTTGAGCGCACGTTGAATGGTTTCGTCGTAGGTCGCGTGGAGACGCCAGGGCCAGCGGTTCTCGGCCAGGATCCGCACCACATCTTCCAGCTCCGGCTCCATCGACGAGGGCATGTCCGGACGCGGCTGCCGGAAGTCTTCGAAATCCGCCGCAGAGAAAACCAGCATTTCTCCGGCACCGTTGTGCCGGAAATAGTCGTCACCCTGTTTGTATTTGGACGTCTTGGTCCAGTTGAGAAAGTCTTCCTTCTCGCCCTTTGGCTTTTGGGTAAACAGGTTATAAGCGAGGCGAATCGTCAGCTGCCCATCCTCGGAAAGACGACGAATCACTTCGTAGTCTTCGGGAAAGTTTTGGAAGCCGCCGCCGGCATCGATCGCACCGGTTACGCCCAGGCGATTGAGGTCGCGCATGAAATGCCGGGTGGAATTGAGCTGGTAGTCGAAAGGAAGCTTGGGGCCCTTGGCCAGGGTGGCATACAAGATGGCCGCGTTCGGCTTGGCCAGCAGCATCCCGGTCGGGTTGCCCGCACTATCGCGCTCGATCTGGCCACCCGGTGGTTCCGGCGTGTCCTTGGTGTAGCCTACGGTCCGCAGCGCTGCCGCGTTGAGCAAGGCGCGATCGTAGAGGTGCAGGAGAAACACCGGGGTGTCCGGCGCCACCGCATTCAACTCGTCGATGGTTGGCAAGCGCTTCTCGGCGAACTGATGCTCGGTGAAGCCGCCAACCACGCGCACCCATTGTGGCGAAGGTGTGATGGCAACCTGGCGGCGCAACATTTCCATCGCGTCTGCCAGGGAACGCACGCCATCCCAGCGCAGCTCCATATTGAAGTTCAAGCCGCCACGAATGATATGGAGATGGTTATCGATCAATCCTGGAAGGACGGCACGCCCTTTCAGATCGATGATGCGCGCCCCTTTTGTGGCATGCGGGAGGATATCGCTGTCGCGGCCTACGGCGGTGAATCGGCCATTGGTGATTGCCACGGCGGTGGCGGTCGGGTTGGATTTGTCGAGCGTGGTGAACCGCCCGCCACACAGAATGAGCTCGGGAGAGGACGATGGAGCGTTCATGACTTGTCCTGCTTTTCTTTAGGGAGCGGTGCACAGGGGAGTTGCCCGCAGGGAAGCTCGCCAAACACATGCGGCTTGACCTGTTGCCCCACAAACGCCGAGGTCGTGGTGGTCTTGCCGATCATCTGTTTGACGTAGGGCGGGATCTGCTCACCGAGCAAAATGCCCAGCAGCCCGACCAACGCCACTACGGGTGGCGCCGGCGAGCGCACATGGATGAGGCCGTAGATCACTCCAATCAGGAGACCTGCAGCAAGCGAGAGCAAATACGGCTTCATGTGCACACCTCAGAACTGACGTGCAACCTCGGGGCCAGGATCGATATGGCGCTGGTTGCCGGATCAACCGCCCTCGGCATGAAACATGGTCTTGGCGTAGATCAAACCCAGTCCATAGGCGCCGCCAAAATTCTTGGCGATGCCGGTGGTGCTTTCATACGTCTCGGTGCGGGCCCAGTCGCGCTGGAGTTCAAGCAGGTACTGCAGCGCAGTCATCGGGCGAGCGCCGGCTTGAACCATGCGGTCCATGGCACGGTTATGCGCTTCGGCCGACACGTCGCCGCAAGCATCGGCAACCACATAGACTTCAAATCCCTGCTCGATCGCCGAAAGCGTGGGGCCGACGATACACACCGAGGTCCATAAGCCACCAAACACCAGGCGTGTCTTGCCAACCGCGTTGACCTGCTTGATGACGGCTGCGTCCTCCCAGGTATTCATGGATGTGCGATCAATCAGCGCCTGCCCCGGGAAGGGCTCGGTCACCTCACCGAACATCGGCCCGGAGAAACTTTTCTCGGCAACCGTGGTGAGAATGGTCGGCACCTTGAAGCTGGCCGCCGCACGCGCGATCAATCCTGCGTTGTTGCGCAAGGTAATCGCATCGATGGAGTGGGTGGCGAAGGACATCTGCGACTGGTAGTCGATCAGGATCAGCGCATGATCTTTGGGGGTGAGCAGCTGTGAACCGGGTGTGGGTTTAGCGGTGATGGTCATGACGGCATCTCGTAAGCAGGGGGATGAATATCGACGTGGGGAAAGCAGCCAATCAGTCTTTGAAAAAAGTCAGAAGGTCCTGGTTGATCACATCCGCTCTGTAGCTCATGTCAGCGCTTCCGTTGGGTGCATGCGGGAATGAAGTCCCTGTGCACTGACTGCCGTGGACAGGATCGACCACGCATTGGTGATTTGGATTGAATGCGCCACACATTCAGGGCGGGGATGATTGCGGCACGCAATATGCTTAACAGTTCGATCGCGATCCCATTGCGGCGACTCAACCTGAAATGCACGGCCCTACTTCAGCGCGGTAACGTCATCGCAACAAGCCTAAGTGAAGGGAAAAACATCTCACTCGAATGGGGGATACACATTGTCCCGAGCACCGACTTGTGTTTGACTTACAAAGCTAGGAAGCGCGCTTGGTGGCGGCATAGCCATTCTTGGAGGCTTGCCCATGAATGCAGAAGAACGGCGGATTCGAATCATGATGGTCGATGACCATCCCCTTTTTCGAGAGGGGGTTTCGGCCGTACTAGGCACCCAGCCGGACATGGAGCTGATCGCAGAAGCGGCAAATGGTGAGGACGCCATCCAGCAGTTCCGCAGGCTGCAACCCGACGTTACGCTGATGGACCTGCAACTTCCCGGCATGAGCGGGCTGATTGCCATTCGAAGCATCCTCAGTGAATTCCCGACGGCGCGCATCATCGTCCTGACGACGTTTCAGGGCGACATGCAGGCGACCCGTGCATTGCGAGCCGGCGTTGCCGGCTACCTGATCAAAAGCACCCTGCGCAAGGAACTGCTCTTCACGATCAGGCAGGTATCCAAGGGCCATCGGCACGTTCCGCCTGACATAGCGCGCGCCATTGCCGAACACGTGGCCGATGAAGCCCTGAGTATTCGCGAGCTGCAAGTGCTCGGCCACGTTGCGGGCGGTTATTCGAACAAGCGCATCGCCACCCACATGGGCATCTCGGTTGAAACCGTAAAGACCCACATGAAAAGCATCCTGGCGAAGGTAAAAGCCAAGGACCGGACGGAAGCGGTCGTTATCGCCATGCGTCGCGGCTACATCGACGCTTATCTCGATACACCCATCATTTGAACCTGCTATGGCTCGACGAGAACGGTGTCGGCGTCGCCCGCCGCGTCGACCGCTTCGCGGCATAGACAACATGCGACGGAACCACTAATTCGACGAGGGTTCCCTGCCCCGGATTCGAGGATATCGAAAGGTCGCCGCCTATGCATTGGGTACGTTCACGCATGCCTCTCAGCCCCCAATGCCCCGGCTTGTGGCCTATTTGAAGAATGCCTGGATCAATGCCAATCCCGTCGTCTTCCACTCGCAGCAAAAACTGTTTGGCTTCAAAGAAAATATTGAGCGATATCGTTTCCGCGTTGGCGTGACGAAACGCATTGAGCAAGGCCTCCCGGCCAATAAGATAAATTTCCTCGCGAATGATGGGCTCGATGTCACGTCTCGTGCCATGCGGCAGCAAACGAAACTCCGCTGAGCTTTCAGACTCCAGCTCCTGACCGAGTATTTCGAACGTCACCACCAGATCTTTGGTAGCCCCCTCGCTGACGCGAAGATCGTGAACGCGATCACGTCCGTCCACCAGCACCTCATCGGCACGGGTAAGCGCCAGATCGATCTTGGCACGAACAGGATCTCCTTCCGGAAGGCCTTCGGCGATCGCCTGGAAACGCAGGATCAAACCCTGGATGCCTTGCAGCAGGGTGTCATGCAGTTCACGCGCGATGCGTTCACGCTCTGCGTGTCGAACCTCCAGCCGGTCACGGATTTTTGCCACCATCCGCCGGTAGCGAATGGCCACGAAGCCGATCACGGCCGCTATGGCCAAGGCGAGATACCCCATCCAATGCCATGTCGCGAGATGCTGTGTCGCCGCAGCCATGCGTGAGCTCCTGTCGCGGGTACTCCGCCATACTCAAACTTCCGATCCAAATCAGACTCCCCCATGTGAGGGACGTCATTTGGTTACCTGGAGGCTCGTCGGTATGCACCGATACGCGGGGCCGGCCATCGGTCCCAATCCAGCCTGCGCAGAGGCCGTTTTTATCGGCGCCATCGCCAACACCGTCAGGCCGACGATCGTTGAAATAGCGCCCATTTTCAGCATCTTTTCTTGCCATTTGGACAATATGTCAAGGATGGACAATATATCCAGATGGCGTAGAAACAAGGCATCCCATGCTTCTCTATGCCGAAAGCCATGATCATGATCAAAAAAAGCAAACGCTCTGCGCTTTCCGGTTTCTTTCCTATCGCCGCCGCTTAGAATGCGATGGAAACGGGAGGGTGCGTGGTGACAACCGCAAATCACGTCATGCCGGCATCGTTCTTTGGCATCGTACTTGGCGTCGTCGGCCTCGGCAGCAGCTGGCGTGTAGCGACCAGGTTATGGGGTCTTCCATCGGCCATAGGCGAATGCGTCATGGCGGTCGCGGCTTCCGTCTGGATCCTGCTGGTCGCCGGTTATTTAAGCAATTGGATCCGGCATCGCGATGCCGCCATGGCGGAGGCCAGACATCCCATCCAGTGCTGCTTCATCAGCTTATGTCCGATATCGACCACGCTGATGGGCCTGGTCCTGTTGCCCTATGCGCACACCTTGGCCCTGCTTGCCTGGGCCGCCGGTTCATTGGGTCAGCTGGCCTTCGTGGTGGCGCGCGCGGGAGGCATGTGGCGCGGGGAGCGCGATATAACCAACATAACGCCGATACTTCTGCTTCCAACCGTCGCCGGCAACTTGATCAGTTCCATCGTCGCCGGTGCGTTGGGCCTGCATGCCTTCGGCATGCTTTTCCTGGGAATAGGCTTTTTCAGCTGGCTGGTGATCGACTCGATCATTCTTTTCCGTTTGTGGACGGGACCGGCCATGCCCGCGGAGCTTCGGCCAACCCTCGGCATTGAATTGGCACCTCCGGTTGTTTCCTGCATGGCTTATCTTGCCAACACACAGGGGCACGTGGACCTGTTCGCACAAGCAACGTGGGGATACGGTTTATTCCAGCTCCTTGTGCTGTGCCGCTTGTTGGCGTGGATCATGAAGCAGCCGCTCTCGCCGTCTTATTGGGCATTTAGTTTCGGCCTGACTGCCCTTTCCACCGGCGCGCTGCAAATGACTTTGCGTGGTGAGGAAGGCGTCATTGCTGCCCTGGCCATGCCCATTTTCATCATCGTCAATGCCGTCATTGTCGTGCTCGCCTTGAACACGCTATGGCATCTGTCGAAAAACGGATTGCCGGCGGGCATCGACGCATCACCCGCCTCGCGATGAATCGCTGCATGCAAGCGCGATGCGATCGTTAGTCAAAACAGAACCGGTTCGCCCGCACGGGACTGACGAACCGGTTCGCACCGCTACGGCCAGGTTTAGAAGTGGCCGGAAACACTCACGCCGAACGTACGCGGCGCACCTGGGATATAGGTTGGCAGATCGAATTCCGCACCTGTGTTGCCGGCATCGATCAGGTACTTCTTGTTGGTCAGGTTGTCCGCGAACAAGCCCGCATCCCAGTGCTGATGATCGAAGGTCACGCCGATCCGCAGGTTGAGCAAGCCGAACGCGCCCTGCGTCAGGGTTTCCATATTGCCGCCGTCCTCAAACCACGTCTTGGAGCGCCACGTGTAGCTCGGACGTACATATCCCAGGTAATCGTTGTTGAGCGGGATGCTCCAGTTCATACCCACCGCAGCTGTGACATCCGGTGCAAGGCGCAGGTGATCGCCTTCGAAGTCATCCACTGCCGGGGTGCCCGCTGCCGGAGTGCCATAGCGCGCATGCTCGTAGGCAGCGTTCAGGAACACATCGAAGTTCGGTGTAAACGCTTCCTGCAACGAGGTTTCAAGGCCCGGTGCGGTGGCCCGCCCCGAATTTACCGTGAGGTACTGGGCATCCTGGTACACCTGGCTCTGGAAGTTGGTGTACCGGTAGTAGTACGCAGACACGTCATAGGCGAACTTGCCCTGATCGGCCGAGCCCTTGATGCCGGCCTCATAGTTCATGAGGATTTCCGCCGGCAGGGTGGTCTTGGTGTAGCCGAGTTCCGGCGCCGCATTGACGTTGAAGGTGAGATCTTCCGGACGACGGCCACGCGACACACTGAGGTAGGCATTGGTATCGTCGTTGATGTGGTAGCTGCCGATCAAACGTCCCACCACCGAGTTGTTGGTGACGGAATTGGTCAACAGGCCATTGGTGGGCGCGAAGATATCGTTCGGCGCGGTAACGCCATTGAGACCGAGCGGACCAAGACCAAGCAGCTCGCCCAGCTCCGCAAACGCCGGACCGATCACCGCCGCGTTCGGGCCAGTCGCGTTGTACACCTGATAACCGGCCCAGATTTGCTCATGCGTGGCGCGCAGACCGGCGGTGATGTCGAAGCTGTCGGTGACGTGGAAGGTACCGTCGGCAAAGAACTCATACGAGCGGGAGCTGCCGTAGTTGGTATAGCCCTCGCTCTCATTCGGATTCAGCGGCGTACCCAATACCGGGAAAGTCGTCTCCGACAGATTCGGCTGGTAATTCGAGTTCAGCAGCGATGGACTGCCGAACAGATCGTCAACCAGGCCGAGGTACTTGCCACCATCGAGACCTTCGGCCAATTGCTTGACCAGCGGGGTGATGGCCACCAGCAAACTGCTCTCGTTGGTGTTGAACGGCACCGTCTGGTGACCGCTCTCATAGAAGAAGTTCACGCCGAAGAAGCCGGTGAAGCGGCCACCGTCATCGTAATTCAGGCGCAGCTCCTGGCTGATCTGGTGCTCGCCCTGACTGTTGCCGAATTGCAGTACCGGCGCCTGCGTGCCCGACGCATTGAAGTTTTCATCCGAGTCGTAGCGGCGCAAGCCCGTGGTGCTGGACAAGGTCCAGGCATCGTTGATGACGAAGTTGCCCAGGCCGGTGATGCTGCTGATCTTGCGGCGAATGCCGAGTTCGTTGCCGCCATACAGCGAAGCGGCGCCATAGATGTTGGTCGAGCCATACACATTGGGCAGCGCGCTGCGGAAATCGGTGCCCGGGGGCGCATCGCGTTCGTAGTTGGCGATGATGTCGTAGTAACTGTTGCCGTTGATCTTGATGTGCACGCTGGCGCGCACGGCCTTGGTATCCGCACCATCGAGCCGACCGCCTTCCGTATTCGGGATGTAGCCTTCGTGCTCGTTGTCGTACACCGCGATACGCGCATCCACGTTGGAACTGACCGGCGTATTGAAATAGCCGGTCAGCAGGTGGCTGTCGTAGTTGCCCACCTGCGCGGTGAAACCGCCCGAGGTGGTGTCATCGGCGCGATTGGAATTGAGCGCGAAGGCGCCGCTTTCCGCCGCACGACCGAACAACGTTCCCTGCGGGCCACGCAACACTTCGACGTCCGCCAGGTCGTACAGGGCGACGATCGAGCCACTCTGGCTGCTGATGTCCACGCCATCCTGGAATACCGATACGCGCGACGGTGTGTTGGCGGCGGTGTCGTCGATCGTGATGCCGCGAATCGACAGGCTCGGCGTATTCGGGCTCTGCACCTGCACCTGTACACCCGGCACGTAGCGGCCGAGGTCTTCCATGGTGGTGATGCCGAGCTTTTTGAGGAAATCGCCGGACAGCGCCGTAATGGCGGTCGGCACGTCCAGCACCTGCTGCTCACGCTTCTGTGCGTTGACCACGATGGTGTTGAGGTTGACGACGTTCGACGATGCGGACTGCCCCACTGACACACCCGCCGTTTTCGACTTGGCAGGTGTCTGCGCATTGGCATTGGTGCTGCTGTCGGTCTGTTGCGCATGGACCGCCAACGGCGTTCCCAACAGAGCCATCTGAATCGAAAGTGCAAGCCAACGACGGCCTGCCACTGGTGCCTTGCGGCAAGTGGCCTGGTTCGACATGTTGCGGATTCCCCCTAAGTTTTTGCGTTTGAAACGCATTGAAAAGCCAGGACTTTTCATCCTCCCCAATGGTTATGACACGCACATGACCGGAGTACAACTTTGGCTAGCAAAGCGCTTGCCCCGGGAAGCATCAGCGTGTTTGGAACACAACTCAGCATCGATTTTTTGCGACACCCCACCGTCGCATGCTGCTGTGCAGAAATCACACATAGGCCCTAAGATCGACCCATTCTTGCATGAGGCAACTTCAGCATGAGCGTGACGAATGGCAGGGCCAGAGGCCTGCCCGCCTTGATCGCGATAGTGAGCGGTTTTGCGCTGCTGTTGCGCTTGTACTTGACGCTGCGCGACGGCACCAGCGTAACCGGCAGCCTGATCGACTATTTCGGCTTTCTCACCGAATGGACCAACTGCCTGGTCTTTCTGACGATGGTGCTGCCGCTGCTGGTGCCGGCTTCGGCGGCCGGTCGTTTTTTCATGCGCAAGGACGTCACCGGCTGGGTAACCGCCAGCATCACGTTCGTGGGTATCGCCTACTTCCTGCTGCTGAGCCGGGATGGGCCGAAACACGGTCTCGGCTGGCTGGCCAACGTATTGCTGCATTATGCGGTGCCGGCCCTGGTGGTGATCCATGGCTTGATCCGCCTGCGCGGAACGGCGTTGCCCTGGGTGACGCCGTTCTGGTGGGCGCTGTATCTGCTTGTCTATTTCATCTACGCGCTGATTCGCGGCGCGCTGATCGACAAATATCCGTATGGTTTTATCAACGTGGACCGGCTTGGCTACGCGGTCACGGTGCGCAACGGGCTGATGCTGCTGCTGGCATTCTTGCTGCTGTCGTATGCGTTGCTGCTGATCTGCCGCCTTATGAAAGCACGGTTATAGGCCAGCCCGGATACCCTAGAAAATCGGTCGCGGTGGTTACCCACGCCCTTCGGAAACCTTGTACAAGGACAGCACAGAACTGACAAATGCCTTGACGCAAGGTGAGCGTTCGCGCGCCCGATATGCCAACGCAAGTGGCGCTTCGTCATCGAAATCGCTGATCTTCTTGAACGTCAATCCGAGCGGGGCGAAGGCTTTGATGGATTCGGGCACCAGCACGACGCCATAGCCGGCCGCCGCCATGCTGATGGCCGTGATGAAATCGATCACTTCATATTCCGGTTTGCCGTCGAAGCCGCCGATGCGCCCTAGATGGGTGAGGTATTCCGCAAAGCCGCCCATTTCACTGAACTGCGGAGAGATAAACGGCTGCCCGCGTAACTGGGCCGGCTTGAGCGTCTTGTGCCGGGCAAGCGGATGATCCGTCGCCAAGGCAATCATCAAGCGCTCGCGCTGGACGATCCGTGCGATCACGCCATCGGGGTAATAGGTACGAGAGCGGATCAGCCCGACATCGATCACCCCATCCCCCAGGCTCTGCAGCTGCCTCGGGGTCTCCATCGCGGTTACCCGCATCCGCACATTCGGCTGCACCGCCCTGAACGACTTCAGCACCGCGGGGAGCAGTCCGGCCGTCACTGCCGACCCGACGTAGCCAAGCGCACCATCCCCGCTTCGCCGCGCGCCGCCGCTCTTCCGACCTGATCGGCACGCTCCAGTTGCCGGAGGGCGGCCAGCGCCTCTACCAGGAAAACCTCGCCTGCGTTCGTGAGGCTGATGGCGGCGCGTTTGTTCCGGTTGAACAGTTGCACGCCCAGGTGCCGCTCAAGCTTCTGGATGAGCACGCTGACGGCCGATTGCGAGATGCCCATCCGGTCCGCTGCCCGCGCGAAGTGCAGGTCCTGGGCCAGCGTGACAAATGCCTTGATCTGTCGGTTTTCGATCATGAGCCTTTAATCTCATAATTTGATCAAAAATTACTTTTTTTGCTATTTATCAAATCAAAACAACGGCGTCAAATACATGCACTCATCTTGTTTTGGAGCCTATCGATGAACACCTCCCTGGCTGCCCATTCTGCTACCGCCCCCGCGTTTCGCATCAGCCGTCATCCGCAGCACAAGCGCTTGCGGCACATCTCGATCAATCAAGAAGCGCTGGAGGCTTTCTTCGACGCGGTCGCGAACATCGACGTGCAGAACCTGGAATATGTGCCTTATACGCGCTTTATCCTCGCCGAGCAGCTTGAGCGCACGGTGGGCAAAGGTTTTGGCGTGACGCTGTGCCGGATCATGCATGATCGCGCCACGGGCGGCTTCACGCTCGGCGTACAGGGCATCGCGTCCGATAGCGAAAGCTACATCAAGTTCGGGACGGCCGTGGGACACCTGCTCGGCGCCAGTAATCATGACGCCATGTCCGGCACTTATTACGCGCGCTTCCTGGTGAAGGACACGGACAGCAGCGACTCCTACTTGCGTCAGGCCTATCGACTGTTCACGCTGCACAACGATGGCACGTTTGCGGAGGAGAAGACGGAATGGGTGCTGATGATGAAGTTCGACGAAGCAAACGCCGTCGGTGGTGAATCGCGCCTCATGCACCTTGATGACTGGCCCGAATGCAGCACCTATTGCGCTCATCCGCTAGGTTCGGCGCCCTTCCTCTATAAAGCGCCGAGCTCGAAAAATGTCCATGCGCAAGTCGAACGGCCGGTGTTTTTCCTCAATGAATATGGTCTGTCCATGTCGTTCATCGACCAATTCGCGCAACCTCGATCGGACGCCGAAGCGCGCTATCTGCACGACCTGTCAGCATCCATGGAAGCCTCGCCCGCGGTGCACGAGGTTCCGCTCCCGGTCGGCGACCTGGTGGTGATCAACAACTATTTCTGGTTGCATGGCCGGGCGCCGTTCAAAAAGCATCCGGGACTTCATCGTGAACTGATGCGTCAACGTGGAACTTTTTCCCGGTGAACAACGTGCCTGCCCAGTGCGAATACGACGCCGACGTCCTCATCATTGGTGGTGGCATCGTCGGCGTCTCCACCGCCATGCAGCTCACCGAGCGCCATCCGGGCCTGCGTGTGCTGCTGCTGGAAAAGGAGCCCACTTTGGCCGCCCACCAGACCGGCCACAACAGCGGCGTCGTCCACGCCGGCGTGTATTACGCGCTGGGTAGCCTCAAGGCGGAATTCTGTCGCCGTGGTGCCGCGGCGACCTACGATTTTGCACGTCGCCACGACGTGCCGATCGAGCGTTGCGGCAAGTTGATCGTCGCGACCAACGACATCGAACTGGAACGTCTGGGTGCGCTCTACGGCCGGTGCCAGCAGAATCAGCTTGAACCGCAATGGCTTGGACAAGACGAGTTGACGGAGCTGGAGCCGCGCATCGTCGGGCGCGCGGCGGTGCGTGTCGGCATGAGCGGCATTACCGACTACCCGGCACTCACGCAAGCCATGGCGCGTGTCGCCCGGCAGCAAGGTGTCGATATCCGGCTGGGAGAACCGGTGAAAGCCATGTTCGAACACCGCACCGGCGTGGGCGCGGAGACGCCGTCCGGTCTTTTTCGAGCGAAATACGCGATCGTCTGCGCCGGGCTGATGGCAGACCATTTTGCCCGGATGTGCAAGGTAGAGCTCGATTTTCGAATCATTCCCTTCCGCGGCGAATATTACCGATTGCCGGCGTCGAAGAACGATATCGTCAAGCACCTCATCTACCCTGTTCCCGATCCGAATCTCCCGTTTCTCGGCGTGCATCTGACGCGCATGATCGGCGGCTATGTCACGGTGGGCCCGAATGCCGTATTGGCACTGGCGCGCGAAGGATACCGCTGGAGGGATGTGCGCTGGAGCGACCTGTCGGAGATGCTGGAGTTCGGCGGCTTCTGGAAAATGCTCAAGAAAAACGGCGGCTCGGGTTTGACCGAGGCGCGCAATTCGTTATGGAAGCGGGGCTATCTGCAACTCTGCCAGAAGTATTGCCCGGAACTCACGCTGTCGGATCTGCAGCCGCACCCGGCCGGCGTACGCGCGCAGGCGGTGATGGCTGACGGAAGCCTGGTGCATGATTTTCTGATTCGCCGATCGCAGCACAGCCTTCATGTGTGCAATGCGCCATCTCCGGCTGCCACCGCGGCCTTGCCGATCGGCGCCTATCTGGTCGAGGAGTTCGGCAAGCATTTCGATCTGTCCGCGCGTACCCGTTCGGAGCCACACGATGAAGTGGATGGCCGAACCACTGAGTGACGCCGCGCTGCCCGTGAATTTCTCCTGGATACGCCAGGCGGTCAGGTGGAGAGCGCACGCAAAAGCCGAACCCATGCCTTCCGCCGCAACCGCTTTCAAGCCCCTTACGCCATTTCAATCCGCATTGGCGCGGCTCTCATGCACTGAAACGGCGAAATACCTGAGACTCACCCTGGGCCTTTGGATCGGCTTCGTACTGCCCTACCTTGCGGGCTACCCCGACACGGCCGTCGCGCTATGCGGCTCCGCCATGCTCACACTCGCGCTCGGCAACTCCATTTCTGCCGCGCGCGGCTACTTATATCGACGCGTCGTTTCGAACGTGCTGGTCATGCCGGTGGGTACCTTGGTGATCCTGCTCACCGCCCCCTATCTGTGGCTCGGAGTGTTGCTATTGCCGCTGGCGGTTTTCGCAATCGCTCGGCTCAGGCCGTCCTTGTTCCAGATGACCAGCGTTACCGTTCCGATGACCCTCGTGCTCTATTCCGGCGAGCATGTTCGGCTACTGGAGGAACGCCTGTTTGGTGTAGTCCTGGGTATGCCACTCGGCTTCATCATCCAGCAATGCGTGTTGCCGCCCGATCATGGTTATCGGGCGAACCGACTGGTCCGCGAAGGCAATCAACGGATCATTGATGCGCTCGCTCAGCTGACCGGCGGCACGCCCGAGCGCCATCTTGTCAGCGAGCACGCCGATCGACTGCATGCATCCAGCGCTGCGCTCAGGCAAGCCCATGATCTGTTCAAGCTTGACTTGCAGCAGGCCTGGATAGCACCGCATTTACGGCGCAATCGTCATCGTCTGCCGTTGTACTGGTGCCATCAGGAAATCTTTCGAGGCGGTGGCCAACCTGCTTGAGAGTGTCGATACCTTTCACGAGCCATTCGATGCGATCGATCCACGTTGGAAATCGCACTGGTGCGCGGGATTGGAACAGCTGGCTGCGAAACATCGTCGACTGGCCGATGCATCCGATCCACTCATTGATCGACCGGGCGGCGACATCGACGAGTCGCGCATCGACGTACTGCAGCAGATCGTGGAATCGCTGCCCGCGACCGACGTCGTCACGGCGATCCATCTTAGCCGCCTGACTGGATATGGGATTCTGCTTTGCAGATTGAGTGAACTCCTTTCACAGCATCACGCGCAGAACGGTGATGCCATGCAGAAGTCGCTCAGCCGCCCCTTGGCGGAGCGCGCGTGAACGTTTCAATACGCACGCTTGGCTTTAATCAGCACATCGTGATTTGGATGACGCATGAGTAAAAACAGCACATCGATCGGTGCTCGCGATGCACGTAGGGCATCGGGCGCACACGCGCCGGACGTCCCGCCATCGATTGGACGAGCACTCACCCTGGTCATGGCGGTGGCCTGTGGCACCTGCGTGGCGAATATCTACTACAACCAGCCGTTGCTTGCGCTGCTGGAGCGCGCGTTCGCCGGCCAGAGCGCCGTCGTCGAATGGGTGCCGACGATGACCCAGCTCGGCTATGCGGCCGGTCTCATCTGCCTGGTGCCGCTTGGCGATCGCATGGAACGCCGGCGGCTGATCGTCGCGCAGATCATCTGCTTTAACGCTTGCGCTGGCCCTGCTCGCGCTCGCACCCAACGCGGCCGTGCTGGTCGCGGCCTCGGCACTGGTCGGCATCACCGCGTCCGTTGCACAACAGATCGTACCGCTCGCGGCGGAATTGGCTGAACCGAAACGTCGCGGCAGCGTTGTCGGCACGGTCATGAGCGGGTTGCTGTGCGGGATCCTGTTCGGCCGTGCGTTGGGCGGTTATATCGGCGAACACTTCGGCTGGCGCGTGACCTTCTGGTGCGGCGCGGTGCTTGCAGTAGCGACGGGCAGCCTGCTCGCGGCGACGCTACCGCCTCGACCGCCTAAAACGACTGACAGCTACGCAACGCTGATGCGTTCACTGGGCTCCCTGTTCGTGCAGGAACCCGCCCTGCGACGGGCCATGGCGATCCAGGCGATGCTGTTCGGATCGTTCGTCGCGCTCTGGACCATCCTGGCACTGCGCCTCGCAACCCATTTCCATCTCGGTGCACAGGTTGCCGGCGCATTCGGGATCGTCGGCGCGGTCGGCGTATTGGTCGCGCCGCTGGCCGGCCACGTGGCGGATCGCCGGGGCCCCCATGCAGTCATCGGCATCGGCGCGGTGGTGATGCTGCTGTCATGGGTGATCTTTGCAGGCTGGACCAGTCTGGCAGGGCTTGTGGTCGGGGTCATCCTGCTCGACTTTGGCGAGCAGATCGCGCTTGTCTGCAATCAACACGTGATTTATGCCTTGCGCCCGGAAGCGCGCAGCCGCGTCAACACCATTTTCATGGGTGGTATGTTCGTCGGTGGTGCGGTTGGCTCATGGTTTGCCGGTATCGCCTGGCAAGCCTATGGTTGGCGGGCTGTCGCCGGGCTGGGCGTGGTATTCGTGTTGCTTGGACTTGGTATTCACGCCATCGGTGTCGCTGTGCGCGCCAAACGTCGCCACGCGGATGGAACGGCGGCAGACATCGAGTCACCGTAATACCCGGCGATTTCTTGCTGGTGACGTTCACGGCATGCGATCACCGCACTCGCATGCATGGTTTAACCCGACGGCACGCTCAAACTCTGCAGCGTGGTCGGCAGCAGTTCGGCGATGGTTGGATGAATGTGCACCGCGTGGGTCACGGTGCGATACGGTGCCTTGGCATACATCACGTCGAGCAGGCTATGGATGGCCTCGTCGCCACTGATGCCAAGAATCGCGGCGCCGAGCAGCTTATTGGTATCGCCATCGACGATCACTTTCATAAAGCCCTGTGTTTCCCCGCGTTCTATAGCTCGCCCGACGCGCGCCATCGGGCGCACTCCGACCAGCACCTTGTGTCCGTCCCGCAACGCCTCGTGCTCGGTGAGCCCGACCCGGGCCAGCGGCGGATCGATGAACAGCGCGTAGGCGTTGATGCGGTCTGAGATGCGCCGTGGTTCGTTGTCCAGCAGATTGGCGGCGACGATCTCGTAATCGTTGTACGAGGTATGCGTAAAGGCGCCCTTGCCATTGCAATCGCCCATGGCCCAGATGCCTTCGACGTTGGTGCGGCATTGGTCGTCGACGAGGATATAGCCATGTTTGTCGGTGGCGACGCCGGCCTTTTGCAGGCCCAATGAATCGGTATTGGGCCGACGACCGGTCGCCATCAAGATATGCGTGCCGCGTACTTCCTTGCGTGGCTGGTCGCACCGGGCCAGCACAGCGACATCGCCGGCCTTGCCATCCAATTCAATGCATTCCGCGCCCAGGTGAAGCGTTATGCCCTCTCTCTGGAGAATATCGACTACGGCTGCCGACACCTCGGGGTCTTCGCGTGGCAACAGCCGTTCGCTGCGCTCGACAATGCTTACCTCGGCGCCGAAACGACGGAACATCTGTCCGAATTCCAGACCGATATAACTGCCGCCGACAATGACCAGGTGGCGCGGCATCTCGCGCAAATCCATCATCCCCACGTTGGTGAGATAAGGCACGCGATCGGCACCGGGGAAATCAGGCACCACCGCACGCCCACCGACGTCGAGGAAAACCTGGTCGGTTTCGATTTGCGTATCGCCCACCCGCAAGGTTTTCGGCGATTCGAACACCGCATGTCCGCGGATCAGGGTGACATTCGGCATGCCGGCCAGCCATTTCTCCACGTTCTGCCGCGAACGCTCCGAAATGCCGCGCGTGCGTTGCCACACGCGTTCCACCTCTACCTTGATGTCGCCGCCGTTCTCCACGCCATAGTCCGATGCGCGCCGCGCCATGTGAGCGACATACGCGCTCGCCACCATGGCCTTGGTCGGAATGCAGCCGGTATTGACGCAGGTGCCGCCGACCAGATGCCGCTCGATCACGGCAACCTTGCGGCCCGCTTCCCCCAGGCGCGCCGCCAGCGATGGTCCCGCCTGCCCTGCCCCTACCACTACGGCATCGAATCGCTGGCTCATCGCGCCTACCTCGAAGATTGGCTGGAGGGCGAATATGGCATGGCAACGCGAAAAAAAACGTCAAGTGGTAGCGCTATCGGCCGGGGGCAAACGTGTATTGGGTGGATTCGGCTTCGCCCCTGCCCCACGCAGAACCGCTACCCGCTCGAGCAGCCCGAACCAGAACGGCGCACCGAAAAGCGCCGATGTCGCCGCAATGATCCAACCGGGAAGTGCGCTGAAGATGGCGGTGCAACTGTGATCCTGACCGTGGACCCATCCGATCGGCAGTTGCGCGAGTGACGTAAGCGCTCCATGCGGGCCCAGATCCATAGTGAGAACCTGCACATGAAGCATGCCGTGAGTAGAGACGGACCACAGCCTTGTCATGACCCGAAAGGCATCGATATTCAAAGCGACTGCCACGAAGAACGCAAAAATAAAGGTCATCAGCTGCGCCCGCCTTTTGTATACCCCGGAAACTCGTGCCATGGCGGAATCGAACCACTTGGCAATAGCCGATTCGAAGTTGCCGACATTTGCCTGGGCGCGATCGTACAAGCTGCAGAAACACTGACTTAGCTGCTGATCAGGAATCGCCTTGAGCGTGGCGCGAAAATCCTCACCCTGCTTTTGCCGTTTTTTCAACGCATCGACAAGCGCCTGCGCAAAATCCATGGAGTCGATGTAAGACGGCGTGATTTTCTTGGAAATGTCATCGAAGTTGACTGTCTTGCCATCACCGCGTGGATTGACCAGGGCATGGTTATAGATATCAACGATGAGGCTTTTCCCATCAGCGTCTTGCCCATTGAGAAGCTGGACGATGCCCGTCAAAAGCGTACTTGCACGCAGCCGTACCAATGATGCGAAGGCCTCCTGAAGACTGCTGGCGATCAAGGAAATCGAGGCGAAACACACGATCATGCCTATCGCGACTTCCAGCACATTACTGTCAAGCATGACTCCCCCTTTCTGATTGATATACGACCACAAAAATAGTGGCCGCTGCCATTGATTGTTTCGGAACGAGCGAACGAGTCACCACTTCCGGCTCCATCCGCGCAAGCAAAACGTACAACCAGGGATCCCGGCGATCATCCCTGCGTAGGCGGCCCATAATTAGCGATCGCGGGAATCGAATTCCATAACGCCTTTTCGGCCGCGGCGCAGGCGTTTTCGATGGCCGCCATAGTGGGCACACCGCCGCCCGCCGGAGCCACTACGGTGATAGCCGTCTTCACGGATTTAGTGGCATCTTGCACCGTCTTTTGATTGAACTCATTGGCCGAATAGTCACCAATCCGTTCAACGAGCATAGCGATGCGTCCTTGTTCCTGCTGGATGTCGCCCGCGTCATCCTGGGTCGTTTTACCGTTATCTGCCAGGTTGCCAAGCGCCGTCTGCAGAGCGGCCGCAGCATCCAGCAATGCGTTGATGTCAGCCTGGGTAGCGTTCACTTGAGTAGCATTCATAGGAACCTCATGCGATGGCCTTGTACAGCTTCACCAGGTCACCCACGATCGTTACAAATTCGCTGACCGTGTCCTTGGCCATGGCGAGCTTCTGTTTATCGGTTGGATGCTCGATCGCATCGACAAGCTGATCATGTGAGGACTGCGCCACCTCCAACAGTTGTGCGAACTTCGCCTGGATCGCCTTGCTCTGCTGCCCCTGGCAGGATAGCCGTGGCCCAGGAGTCGAGTCATCGGGACAAGAAGGCAGCTTTGACAAGGCATCTTCGAATGCCTGGCGGGCCGCATAACGTTGCTCATCCGTCCGGGCGCTGATGTATTGCTCGCGCAGCGCAACAAGGCGGCGGTTTGTGACCTCATTGCCGATGGCCACGTTCTGAATGATCGCGTCATAGATCAGGCTATTGGCGTTGCTGATGACATTGAAAAACGCGTTGTCTTGTTGCGTGACGAGAATCCGGATCTTCTCCGCATCCTGCTCTTGCGCCGCTGCCTGCTTCACGTCATCGATCAGCTTGTCCGCAGCACCCCCGGTATTGGTGTCATTGGTAACGGCTTTCTGCTCGGTTTTGGTTAACGATTTGCCCGCAGCGCTCGTGTATCCACTGACGATGTTTTTCTGCCATTTGGCAAAGTTGTCCGCAATGGGCATGACTGCCTTGGGATTATCGTCAGCCAGCGCACCCAGCGCCGACAGGTAGGCGCTCAATGCGTTCAAATCCAAGGCAAGCGCAAGATTGGAGCTTTTCTCACGCGGAGCCATCTCAATGAGGTCGAGCTTGGCAGTGAGCACCTGGCTCATATGTGCAAGTCCAGGATCGTCCGGCAACAAGCTGCCCGGCTTCGTCGCCTTGCTGATGCGAGTTTCCGCGCGCGTGCGAATAAGCTGGATGCATTCAACCTCGGGCTTGGTGTAGCACATGGTCCTGCAAACGGCAGCGGCAGGATCGTGCGCATCGCACTGCATAAGACGTTTGCAGGCGGGAAGCTCCTGCGGCGAGCCATCGCGCGTGTCGGCATCGGCATTGCCCAGTTCGATAAAGCTCGGATCCTTCCACTTTCTGTCGCTGCTATCCCATGGGTTCCAGAACCGCACATAGGTTGGCGCAGGCGACTGGCCGGGCGCGGGCATGACCGGATCGCATGAGTCATCGCGATGTGCCGCAGCTATCCGCTTGCCGCCCTTTGAAACGCCATTGCTGGTTTCGTTATCGCCCAGGCCGGCTTGCGGTTCCGCGGTGGTGGAACGGATGACCTTCAACGCATAAACATTGGCATTGAATTGCTGGTTGAGATCCTGGGTGGCGGCGTTGAGCTTGTTGCCGCTGTCGACAAAATCCTTTGCAGCGCCTTTGATAACGGGTGCTGTGTTGCAGCCGGCCGTCAATACTGCCAACGCAAAGGCGATGCCCCATTGCGCCACTGGCAATAGCCGTTTCATGGTATCCCCCTGGTTACCGTTCACGGGTTATAGCCCCTTTGTTGTAAGCAAAAGGTATAGACAACCGGCCAGGATTAACGAGGTGTCGCATACCGCTGTATTTTTGGCGTTTATTTGTTTGCGGGCAATACGGTTGCAAGTGCGAAATCGTGCGGGGTCTGGGCATCAACGAGTTTTCGTGCGGTTGTTTTGCACGAGTGTGTATTTCGTGGATTGAGACATTGCCTGCGGCGCTTTCGGCCTAAAGGCCGAGTCACTTTTCTTTGCTGGCCCAAAGAAAAGTAACCCAAAGAAATGGCCTGAAAGGCTCGTGGCGTAGGAGGGATAAAAGCTTGAGCGTTGGCGGCAATGGGATAGTTAATGGCCCATGGTTATGCGTCCCCGCTATACCGCGAGGCGTCGGGGCACTGAGGGCTTAAAGCCTGTGCACCGATAAGTCGAGCTTTGCCCGTGTTGTTTTTTTCCTCACCGCTTCGACGCCTCGCGGTATAGCGGCGTTGTGTAAGCGTGGCCCGTTAACCAGCAGGGCATGGCGTAATCGTTCAGGCTTGTAACCTGCACCGTGCCACGAGTTCTTGAGGCCATTTCTTTGGGTTACTTTTCTTTGGGCCAGCAAAGAAAAGTGACTCGGCCTTCAGGCCGAAAGCGCCGCAGGCAATGGTCCAACTAACGAAATGCACAACAATACGCCTCAACCTAAAGCACTAAAGCCGCACCAGCCAAACGAACATCAGCGCAACTGATAACTAAAAGAAAAATCCACACACGGTTCGCGATTCAGCGCATCAAGCAGCACATCCCCCTCCGACTCGGCCACGGCAAGGTCGAATGAGTAATAACGCCTGCCCGTCCATTACGAACCGGCTCCTGGCACGCGCGCAATCAGTTCATCCAGGTGCGACAGAAACATTTTCAACACCGGCGAGCTGTTCGATTTGCTATAGCCAACCGCGAGATCGACCGACGGCGCATCACCGGCCAGTGGGCGACTCACCACCGACCACGGCATCAGGTTCTGCACATAGGAAGGAATCAAGGTAACCCCGCGCGTCGATGACACCAGCGACATCACCATCGCCGGATTGTCCACCACCTGCTCGGGCTTGATCTCGATGCCGGATCGCACCAGGTAATCCTTGATGATGGCGCCGAGCACCGTGGCCTTGTTGCCCATGCCGATAAAAGGCTCGCCCAGCAGGTCCTGCGGGCGAACGCTTTCGCGCGAAGCAAGGCGGTGATCGCTGGGCATCAGCACGACCAGCGGTTCGTGCATGACCGGAAGATAGGTGAGGTCGTAATCGGGTTCCGCGCGCAGGAACGCCAGATCCAGTTTGCCGCGCGCCAGGGCGTCGGCGAGATCCGGCGAATAGTCGCTGGATACCGTTACATCGATATTGGGCAACTCAGCGCGCAGGATATGCATGGCCTGTGGCAGCCAGATCATTTCGTGGCCGGTGAGAAAGCCCATCGCAAAACGCTGCTTGCAGGGTTGCGCCGCCTTTCGCGCCGCTTCTATGCCGGCATCGACCTGGCTCAATGCCAAGCGCGCATGATCAAAAAACACCTTGCCGGCTTCGGTAAGCACAACGCCGCGTGCGCTGCGGATCAGCAGCTCCGCCCCGACCTGGTCTTCCAGGTCCTTGATCTGGCGGCTTAGCGAGGGTTGCGAGGTATGCAGGCGGCGCTCGGCGGCCACCGTCAGGCTGCCGGTTTCAGCGACCGCAATGAAATACCGCAAATGGCGCAGTTCCACGGACGCCTCCGATGGCATGCCTGACAGGCATGGCCACCAGCTTACAAAGTCTTTTTCAAGCGCGCCATAGCAGCCTAAATTGCGCTCCATCACGGCACGGAACGGCAGCTCAGCGATACCTCAAAGGTTTACCTGGATATCCGCTCCCGCCTCCTCAATATCCCTATGACCCGGAGTTCGCCATGAACGCTCACACCCATCAAACCGCGCCCACCCAATACGTGGAAGCCAACGGCATCCGTTTCGCCTTTCGCCGTTTCGGCAAGCCCGGCGGCGTGCCACTGGTCTTCAACATGCACTTCATCGGCACCATGGACCACTGGGATCCGGCCATCACCGATGGTTTCGCCAAGGATCGTGAGGTGATCCTGTTCAACAACGCCGGGATCGCCAGCAGCTCCGGCGAGGTCCCCACCACCATCGAGGGCATGGCCGTCAACGCCGCCGCCTTTATCAAGGCGCTGGGTTTGTCGCAGGTGGATGTGCTGGGCTTTTCACTGGGCGGCCTGGTCGCCCAGACGCTAGCCCTCGACGAACCGCAACTGGTGCGCAAGCTGATCCTGGTCGGCACCGGCCCGCGCAGCGGCGAAGGCATGGCCTCGCTCACTCCCGAAGCCCAGCAGGTTTTCGGCGCCACGTATGCCGAGCCCGATCACCTGTGGCTGAAAGTGTTCTTCACCGATTCACAGGCCAGCCAGGCCACCGGCCATGCCTTCCTGAAGCGCCTGCGCTCGCGTACCGAACATCGCGATCCGGAAGTCAGCGACAGTGTGGCTCCGGCGCAAATCGAAGCCTTGTCCAAGTGGGGCGCGCCGCGCGAGAAGCCGTACGATTATCTTCAGAACATCACCCAGCCGACGCTGGTGATCAACGGTAGCAGCGACGTGATTATCTACACCGTGAACTCCTACATTCTTCAGCAGCACATCCCCAACGCGCAGCTGATTCTCTATCCGGATGCCAACCATGGTTCGCAGTACCAGTATCCGGAGCTTTTCGTGCAACACGTTTCGGGCTTCCTCGCGCAGTAATGCCTGCGGACTGAAACGCCCTTGTCCACTTTTCAGAACGTGGCGCGAGCCACCACCGGCGTCATCCATCAAGGAGATAAGACCGTGACCTCCCCTTCCACCGCCAGAACGATCAAGCAACCCGGACCGGATCACCCCATTACGGTCGAACACAGTTCGCAGCACATCGTGGTGAAAGTCGCCGGACGCATCGTCGCAGACACGCGCGACGCCCTGGTTCTGAAAGAAGCGAACTATCCGGCCGTGCACTACATCCCGCGCAAGGACGTGGATATGGCGCTGCTTACCCGCACCGATCACGCCACGTACTGCCCGTACAAGGGCGAATGCGCCTACTACAACATTCCTGCCGGCGGCCAACGCGGCATCAATGCAGTCTGGAGCTACGAACACCCTTATGAAGCCGTCGCCGTGATCAAGGATCACCTAGCGTTCTATCCGGATCGCGTCGACGCCATCGAGTTTCACTAATTCCCTCCTCACTTTGATTTGGAGAACGATCATGAACCATCTCGCCGGCAAGACCGCCCTGGTGACGGGCGCATCCCGCGGCATCGGCCGCTCCGCCGCACTTGCGCTCGCCAAGGCCGGCGCGCAAGTGCTGGTTCACTACAGCAGTGCACAGAAAGAAGCGGAAGCCGTGGTGGAGGAAATCCGCAACGCCGGTGGCCGCGCCGAAAAAATAGGTTCCGACCTGAGTGCCCCGAATGGCCCGCATGAGTTGGCCAGGCAGGTGCGCGGCATCGTCGGTGATCGCCTGGATATCCTGGTCGCCAATGCGGGCGTCTCGAAATCCGCGGCTATCGAAGACACCACGCTGGAAGATTTCGATCGCCTGTTTGCGGTGAATGTGCGTGCACCTTTCTTTCTGGTGCAACAGCTGCTGCCGACCTTGCACGAAGGCAGCAGCATCATCTTCACTTCTTCGCTCGCCGCCCGCGCCGCGGTCGGCAACATCTCGGCCTATGCGTCGACCAAAGGCGCCATCGACACGCTGGTAAAACACTTTGCAGCCGCACTCGGGCCACGCGGTATTCGCGTCAACGCGGTAGCGCCGGGCGTGGTGGATACCGACATGTCCAGCTTCACCAAGACCGAGGAAGGCCGCGACATGGCCCTTGCCATCCAGGCACTGAAACGCGTCGCGCAGCCCGACGACATCGCCGGCTCGATCGCCTTCCTGGCTTCGGACGACGCGCGCTGGATTACCGGCGACACCCTGCGGGTGGATGGCGGATCGAGGGTGTAACGAGCCAGCCCTGCCTTCGCAGGCCGGCTGCGAAGGCATCGGCGTTCATGCAGCTGATCGAGCACGTATCCACCATCCGTTACATCGCGCCAACGCGGCACGCTATGGCTGATGGGCAACCTCGCTGGACGCCTTCGACTCGATCAGCAAACGCACTTTGTCCGCATCCTCCGGCGAGGCCGGGTTGTAGACCACCATGCCGAGATCGGGGCGTCCGTCCACCGCAAAAGCCGAATATTCCAGAGAGATCAAGCCAAGCGCTGAATGTCGCAGATGCTTGGTGCCTTCTCCATACGAACGGACATCGTGATCACGCCACATGGCCGCGAATTCGGGGCTGGTCCGGCTCAGCTCATCGACAAGTGCCTCCACTTCGCTTGACGCACCCGCCCGCGCCGCATCGGCCCGAAACGCCGCGACGACAAATCGCGCAACGCTTTCCCAATCCACTTGATGCTCTCGCACGCGAGCGTCGCCGAATATCAAACGAAGTACATTCCGCCGCTCGACTGGAAGCGCCGCATAGTCACCAAGCACCGCTGTAGCAGCACGGTTCCACGCGACGATGTCCCAGGTGGACGTTTTCACAATGGCCGGACTGATGGCGAATGCATCGAGCACGCGTTGCAAGCGAGGCGTTACTCCTTCGGGTGCGCGGTAACGCACTTCGGGCGGACGCCCCAGGCCAAGCAGGAAAATGTGTTCGCGTTCGACGTCTGTCAGCATCAAAGCACGCGCGATGCGATCGAGCACGTCGGCGGAAGGTGCACCGCCTCGCCCTTGTTCAAGCCACGTGTACCAGGTCGCGCTGACGTTGGCGCGCTGAGCGACTTCTTCCCGCCGCAGGCCTGGCGTTCTTCGGCGCGTCGTGGAAAAACCCAAGGCCGCTGGATCAAGTTTCGTGCGGCGGTCCTTCAGGTAGGCTCCAAGCGAGTTGTCACGAGTAACTGGCATGCGGATCCTGTTAGTCGTTATACCCGTATAAAGTCACTACTTTACCCGGATAAGTCGTAAGCCGAGAGTAGCCTACGACCAAACCCGGAGGATTTCACCATGCGTGTTTTTGTTACTGGCGCGACAGGATTTGTCGGCTCTGCCGTGGTCGCAGAACTGCTTGCCGCTGGGCACAAAGTGCTTGGCCTTGCCCGCTCGGACAAAGGTGCCAAGGCGCTTGCCGAGGCGGGCGCCGAGGTCCATCGCGGCGACCTCGAAGACCTGGAAAGCCTGCGCGGCGGCGCCGCCAAATCGGATGGGGTGATTCACACCGCCTTTATCCACGACTTCTCGAAATTCGCCGCCAATTGCGAGATCGACAAACACGCTATCGAAGCGCTTGGCGCCGTGCTGCGTGGCTCGGACCGTCCGCTTATCGTCACGTCAGGAACTGGCGTGCTTGCCTCGGGCCAACTCGCCACCGAAGACACCGCCCCACCCGCAAACAGCGCAATACCCCGCGTTTCGGAGCAAACGGCGCTTGCCATGGTACCGCATGGCGTGCACGCGTCGGTCGTACGGCTTGCGCCTTCCGTGCATGGCGATGGTGACCACGGCTTCGTTCCGCGGCTGATCGACATGGCGCGCGAAAAGGGCGCTTCCGCCTATATCGGCGACGGGCTCAACCGCTGGCCCGGCGTGCATCGATTCGATGCGGCACATCTCTATCGCCTGGTGCTTGAAAAAGGTTCTGCAGGCGCGCGCTATCACGCGGTTGCCGATGAAGGTGTGCCATTTCGAGACATCGCAAACGTAATCGGGCGGCAACTGAAAGTACCGGTGGTCAGCAAGACGCGCGAGGAAGCTGCCGAGCATTTCGGCTGGTTTGCGCATTTCGCCGGCATCGACGTGCCCGCTTCGAGTCACCGCACCCGTGAACTACTTGGGTGGGAACCGCAGCGAGCTGGATTGATTGCTGATATCGACCGACCGGCGTATTTCGAGCAACGCGAGTTTGCGTAAGGCAGTTGCGCGCGCGTAATGGCTGGTGTCGCGTGGCGGGCACCGGCCATTATGAAAAATCGAAGCATGGCTCTTATGAGGGTTAAGGCAAGCCATGCCCCCTCACCCCAACCCTCTCCCCAAAGGGGAGAGGGAGAATAACTTGACCCCAGCCCCCTGTCCTACAGGGGAAAGGGGAATAACGTGCGTCGCTAATTAATCACTCGCCACACATACATGTGGCTCATAGCGATGATTCTTCACCTGCGAAGCATCTACTTCGATGGGTTTTGAAAAATCAGCCACGAGTGAACCGTGCGGGTTGAAATGCTCGCGTTCGATGCCTTCCCAAGTCATCCACACGCCGCCTTGCGCATCATCAGCATCTGGCGTGGTTGTGTGCGAACGATACCGGCATGGATATACGGTCTTCGTGGGTTTGATGCGGGTGTACATAGATTCTCCCGTGCAATAAGGGGATCGTCCCGGCGCATCCATGCAGCAGGACGTGCTCTAACGCATCTGCATGTTCTTGAGCTGCTTTGCAGCTCGAACACATGCTCGCCAATCATGTCACTTTTCGGAGCGGCAAGCTTGCAGCCACCTGACACGACAGCTCAATTATTTGATTTCAATGTGAAAATTTCATAGAAAAATGAAACAAAACAAGCTAGTCACGAAGATTCCGGAGCATTCACCTGAGCTGCTGAGGCATAATTCCGGATTATCTGGATAAATAGTCAACGGATATCGCCGCATGTTCCCTGCCCGGCATCGCCGGGAATGGTTACCCCAGCCATCGTAAGAACAACGCGAACGCGCAGGCGCGCTGAGCGCTTCGCTCGGACATCCGCGTGCGGCTTTGACAACAACCTCACTGCAGCCCCAACGAGATAGGTCTTCATGACAACGAAAATCAAAGCAGGCTCAGAGGCGCACAAGGCGCTCTTTTGCAAACAGTTCATGGACACTTACCAGGACTACAACCCGGAAACACTACCGTGGCCGGAGTTGAGCGATGCCGATCTTGAGCGCTTGCGCGGCGTACCGTTCTGGCAGGAGGTGTATCACACCGAGCGCAGGGCCGGCGCCATCGTCGATGCGTTCACGCCACACGTCACCGATCCCGTCGTCCGTGAAGCCATCGCCCTGCAAGGTTTTGAGGAAAGGCGGCACGCGGATTTGATCCGGGTGATGATCGAACGCTACGGTATCGACGCCACGGCCCAGCCGATGGAAGCGTTCCCCGACGATCTGGAAACCGCGTTCATTGATTTTGGTTTCGGCGAATGCCTTGATGCGTTCCTCGGCTTCGGCGCCTTCAAGTCGGCTCGGCAATCGGAATTTCTCCCGGCCAGCCTGTTCGACATCTTCGACACGCTGATGTTTGAAGAAACCCGCCACATCGTTTTCTTCATCAACTACATGGCCTGGCGCGAAAGGCAGCGCGGCCTGGGCTCGATCCGTCGTGCGATCAAATCGACACGGTTCTATATGCGCGCCGGCGGACGCCTGATGGGCATGGTCAAGCGCGGGCAGGAACCGAATGACGGCAAGGACTTCGCCGTCACCCAGGCCAACCTGTTTCTCGACGGCTTCTCGTTCGGCGGTTTCGTGGAAGATTGCTATCGCGAAAACGCGCGACGCATGAGCGCGTTCGATCCCGATTTGATGCAGCCACGGTTGTTGCCTGCCATTGCAGGACTCGCACTGCGTGGCTTCAAGGCGTGGGAATTCGCACGCTCGCCATTGCGCAAGGCGCAGCGCGCCGAACAATCGGTTTGATTGCATAGCAAACCCGGTTGCATAGATCGGGTTGTTACGCGGTGCGCCGCTGCTTGAGTGCCCCCATGCAACATACAAAAGAGCCAAGGAGGAAACCCTTGGCTCTTCTTTTTTGACCGTTACCGCTGAGCCGCTACTGATTCCGCTTCCGAATGGCGACATGGCGAATCGCCCCCGACCCTGAATCCCCGCATTTTTGCCCGTCGCCCCGGCGAAGGCCGGGGCCTGGTGACGTGGATGTAACAAAGGCGCTAGATCCCGGCCTTCGCCGGGACAACGGTGAGGCGATTTGAAAAGTCGCGGATGACTTGGACGGCTCCCAGGTTCCGTTGGTGTCGGTGAGCAAAAACGTGGGGAAACCTCAGCCCCTGACCTATTCCGCGATTGCGGCAAGAGCCGTTCCAGACTTGACGGTTGTGCAGCCCTATCGCACAGTTTTCCGTCCCAAACAGACGGGAGTGGCATCTTTTGAAATGCCGGGAAAGTGGAATGCCCGACGAGGCGCTATGGGCGACTTTTTTTGATGCAGAAGCCGCGCTGGCCAAACTATGGCCTGGACCTCATGGTGATGCCGTGGAATTGGGCAGCGGCTTCGGCACCTTCACGCTGGCCGCCGCTCGCCATACCGCCGGCATCATCACCGCACTCGATATTGACCCGGCGATGATCGCGAATGTTCGCACGAAGGCCAAGGCGCTTGGCTTATCCAATATCCACCTACAAGAACATGACTTTGTCGCCGGCAATCTTGGTGTTCCGCCAGGCAGCCAGGCACATGTCATGGTGTACAACCTGTTACACATGGAAGATCCGGTGCCCTTGCTGCGCAAAGCACATCACGCACTTGCGTCCGAAGGGTCTATTTCGATCATGCATTGGCGTTGCGACATATCCACGCCACGCGGCCCGTCGATGGCGATCCGCCCAACGCCGGACGATTGTGCGGCGTGGCTGGCCGAAGCTGGCTTCGAGCTGATCAAGCATGTCGATCTAAGCGACTGTTGTCCGTTTCACTATGGGCTGACTGCCCAATACTGATGTACTAGGCATGTATCCAGGATACGTGAAGCAGCCGTGAGTCCCTCATCGCCCCCCCTGCACGACCCTGAAAGAAAACACGCATACACGCACGGCGAGATAAGACATTACGCCTGCAATATGCGATAAAAGCGCTGCCGGGAAGTCAGGCGCCGAGGAGGGGCCCCTCCTCAACATGGATGACCGATGCCCGACCGAGCCGCCGCCAAGGCGGCTCGTTTATATCCGGCCTTCAAAAACCTGATGCATTGATGGCTGGCCATCTGGCGCAGCCATCCTCGCCCGAAGTATTCGAAGTGCGACCCGCCTATCCCTTCAAGCCGGATCGGTGGAGAGCATCACCTTCAGGCGCGCCATTTCCGCATAGAGCACATCCAGCTCCTGGCGCAGCGACTGATTGGCATCCATCAGCTGCCTGATCTGCTCGCACTGCGTCACCACCGTGCGCAGCACTTCCGTATTTACCGTGACATGCCGACTGCGATAAGCGCGCATGCGCTCCGCAGCCGACTTTGCCTTGCCGGTTGGTGGCCGCCCGCGCCGTGGGCGCAGCGGAAAAGTCATAGCGATGGTGCCGGGATCGCGCGGGTCAACCATGGGAGTCCTCCTGTCGATAAGAGCATTTTATCGTAACGTTACGATAATTGCAAGTGTTTTGAGCGGTATTTCGAGATCCATATTCGTCTCTAGAAATCCGCATCACCGCGCAGGAAGAGGCGTGCGCACAACGCCTTTGCGCCGTGTTCAACGAACAGCAAGAGGAAAAATTGGTCATCCGCCAAAAATAGGAGTGACCAAAACTCCGCGCTTAGTCGGCATCAAGGACTATGAAAAGTACTTCTGGCTATCGCCAGATCTGGATGCTGCAGCATCGTGCCCAGCGGCATCGGCGGCCTGCCTTCGGGTAATGAGGCTCAATGATCGTTTCGAGCAACGACCATGGAATTTTATTCATAATCACTTCCATCCAAATGAAGCGAACTCATGCAATTGATGAGTTGCCCCCTTTATCAAGGAGGTGAAACTGACCCGCTTTTTTTCAAGAATGTTTCATGATATTTCCAACCGAATGGCCTCTTTGTTGGAGCATAGCGAGCGTTTGTCTCAGCCGATGAGTGACATGACTACGGACCGTTCAGAACGATCTGTTTGGAAAACCAATGCCGGCAGCACATTCTGACGAACCAAACATTAGATCGCCTGCACCGTTGCTGGCAAACGATGTGATGTTTGCGCAGGGGTCACTATCGGCGGCCTGTTCAGTCATTGCCGGAATCTGTGATCAGTTGCACCGGAATCCGCAGTCACCACGCGAGTAGCGCTGTAGGATAAGGTGGTAGTAATCCTTAACTAGTCCAAAAACAAATTGTGGCCGATAGCTAGGATTCCCCGATGGTCTTTTTAAGGCGTCTTTGACACGAGATATGGTTTTCTCAGAAAACGCAACCGTGCCATCCCAATATGCCAAATCGCCCAGTGTCACCCGAATCATTTCACACCTTTATAACTCTGGATGCTTACCCTGGAATCAGCAGAACACCAATTAGAACTGTGTATTCGCCCACGTTTACGAAAGTCGCCCCTTGTATCGAAACAGCGATAGATCACTGCTTAAACTGATAGGCAATGCCACACACAATAAGAAAGGTAGCAAAAAACAGCACAGTTATTAGCGTCAAACCCCCCTCATCCCCGCACCTGACTGAGCGACATATCTCAGACAGAGAAACATTTGACAAGGGCTTGGTATAGAAAACCCACGCGTATTCAAAAAATCCAAATGCAGTAAGGCTCGACCCGGGCACTCTCATCAGTAAGAACGCCCCGATCCCGAAGATTACACAAATCCCCGCCCATACCTTTTGCCTTCTACCAACATCAATAGTCGCCGTCATTTTTTTGTGAGCTAAATACCACAGTAATGAATTGACCTAGCACTGTAATCCATATCAAGTTTGATTACTTCGCCACCTTGAAAGCTAACAGGCCTTCTATCGAAACGAAGCAGAACTCCATCTTTACAATATGCGCCATTACCCTTGGAAGCCCATCCATTAGCGACCAAACCATCGATATCTTTCGTGTATGCGGCATCTGATAGCGATACAAACGATATTCCTCGCAATAACGATGCAACCCCATACTTTGCCAAATCATCCCTGTACACGACCTGCCCACCATTTTGAAGCAAAATAGAAGCCTGCTGCTGCATTTCTCGCAATTTTGATTGCGTTACGGTTACTGATGGATTGATGTAGAGAGCATAAGACAACCCCCCACACCAGATCCCTATCAGGCAAAATTTTAAGATTATTGAGATCTTTCGCTTTGAAGTTTTCATAATCATTGCTGCAAATTCGGTCCTGTGCCTGGAATGGGAGCCGTAAATCCTGTTCCTCCGCTGCCAGAGACTTTATCTCTCACCCCCAGACCCCATCCGATTTCAATCGCAGTTGCTCCACCGAATGAGTGATTAAGACCAACGCAAAGTAAATAGCAACCTGCACCGGAGATACTCCCACCACCTAGGAAGTTATTTGTATCTCTCCCAGGATCAAGCACATTTGAACCACGATTCATAATCCATCCAAACATAAAACCAGCGCCAGGTGTAACGGGAACACTTCCACCAAATGACCCATACGTCTGGCCATCATGCAAGTTCATTGAAAATGAACCGGCGGCCCCCAATCCATTACCACCAACTGAAACATAATCCGGAGGCGGCAAGTTATAAATTTCATTTTCAGGATATTTGTATGGTTGAGGTGCCGCCATTACAGGTAGTCCCGATCCGTCAGTCTCGTTGATCAATTGAATCGTCGGCGCGTTGAGTGGACCACCCATCAGATTTATGGCTTGATTGAGCAACGTCACATACGTCGGACTCGACGGATCAGTGTCATGCAGTTGATTTACGAGCGATGATGGTAGCGACCCAGTAGCTACGGCCCATTTACCCATTGCTAAATTTTGGTCGGCGCTGACCTTGTCCCACTTGGCATTAGTGCTGTCGATACACTGCTGATCCTTGCACGCAGCGAGCTCTTGCGCCTTCTGATCTCGTTGCGGGTGGTTCAAATAGTTGTACGTCGTTCCATCCAACGCCGTCGCCGCTCCCGTGCCACCACCCACCGCCGCACCCACGGCTGTGCTGGCAAGCTTCAGCATGGTCGCAAACTCCGGCGTACCCGGTGTGTAACCCAGGCTTTCCAGGTATTCGGCCATCTTCTGAATCACCAGCTGATTGGCAGACGCGCCGAGTGCGCCTTGCAGTGCATCGCCACCACCAAGTGCCGCGATGCCCGCACCGACCACACCATGCAGTATCGTGCGTTCCGTACTGCCTTCAGCCCAGCCCATCTTGGTCGCAAGATCACCCGCAGCAGTCATGCCCACTTGCCCTGCGACTTGGCCCATTTCGAGTTTCTCTTGCACCTTCTGCGCATCGAAGATCGGTGCGAGCGCCTGATTGTCGAGCGTCGGATTACTGTCGAGACCGCTGAGGTCCTGGCTCGGGTTACCACGCACAATGATCGTGCCTTGCGCAATCCATGCGTTGGTATCGCTGTTGCTGCTTCCCTTCTGTGGAACACCTAAATTCAGTACGCCACCGAAGCCACTTCCGCAAGCGAAGTTAACTACCTTTGACACTCTTTCGCTTTATCTAAAGAACCCTCCAGGCTTTGCAATACAGCTTCGATTTGGGCAGGTGACGACCTCCTGAGCTGATATTCCGAAATAACAGGCCATCCTGTTGGGCTTCCGTCAAAATCAAACATGACTCCTTGATTAGTCGTCACCCGAAGGACTCCGGAATAGACCCCCTTATCGGCGTAAAGCCTCACTCTAACCGACCAAACATCTTTAGGATGATTGGCAATAAACGTATCGGCACCATTCCATATCGCCAAAAACCTATTTAATTCATCGCAACTATTGATCCTGATAGATCTACCAATTGGTGAAATGCCGGATTTAGGCGTCAATTCAACGTATCGAACTTTTTGTTCGCGCAAGTTCTGAAAGAACTTCTTTCCGTCGCTCGCAGCGGGGTTGAAGATCTTGTATGCCATCAATGAAGCCCACACCACAACAAAGCAAGTTAGAAACCGATGTTTCATACTTTATTTTTCGCCTTTGTCGCCGCTGGTGAACGGAAGGCTAAAAATGGGAGCCATTACCCCAGTCGAGATTGCCCCACCCTTTGCAGGGACTTTAATCCCGCCGCCGAGTTCAATAGCCGTATCGCCACCGTAAGCATGGTTAGCGCCCGCACACAGGATCGCGCACAGCGACGTATTGAAACTTGCCCCTGTCAGAAAGTCCCTAGTGTTTCCAGCACTGGTCGCGGATGACTCACCGAGATTGCTCGGGAGCCAGCCTGCCGCAAAACTGGCTCCGGGCAATACGGGTGTATTCCCTGATCCACCGGCATAAACCTGCCCCGTGTGTACATTTAGCGCAATAGAGCCACCCAAACCAAGTCCACCACCACTTACCGAAATATAGTCTGGAATTGCAGCAAGATAAGGAATGTAGGGTTCTTTAGGTGTGCGCATACCCAGTTGCTCATTAGTCCACGAATAGGGCGAGCTGGCACCACCAGTACTCGACGAAATGAAGTTAGCCAAGTCCGGACTGATCTGTGTTGATAGTTGCTGCATAAGAAAAATCTGCTTCCCGTCCGGGCTCTTCTCAAGGATCCATCTGGCGCTCGTATCATAGATCCCGGATGCATCGTTCGAATCAATTAGAAAGCCATTGAAAGCATCTTCTTTGAGCGTATTGTTTCCACTGATCCGCAGCGCATCTTCGATCTGCTCTTGCGTGTAAAGACCTCCACTTTCGCCTTCTAATTTCTTGGCAAGAGTAATTTCGTCTGGATGCAACTGTCGGTTGTATACATCCCCCTGTAGTGCTGTGGAGGCACCTGTACCGCCACCCACGACATCACCAATGGCCATGCTCGCCAATTGCATCAACGCATTGCGCTGGACTGGATCGGTTATTTTGTTGTCATCGAGGTAGCGCTGCATGGCACCACTGGCCGCTTCGCTTGCGACCGCACCCAGCGCGCCCTGCAGCGCATCACCACCGCCAAGTGCCGCCGTCGCCGCACCAACAAGGCCATGCAGCAAGGCTTTATTAGTACCGCCGTCGCTCCACGATGCCCGCTGTTCCGGTGTCGTCGCATGATTGGCCATGTAGCTGGCGAGGTCGCCGGCCGCTGTCATGCCCACCTGCCCTGCGACCTGGCCCATTTCCAGTTTCTCTTGCACCTTCTGCGCATCGAAGATCGGTGCGAGTGCCTGGTTGTCGAGCGTTGGATTCCGATTGAGTCCGCTAAGATCCTGGTTCGGGTTGTCGCGCACAATGATCGTGCCTTGCGCAATCCCTGCGTGGGTATCGCTGCTGCTGCTTTCCTTCTGCGTAATACCTGGGTTCGGCGCACCACTGAAGCCACTACCGCCATACCCACCGCCACCGGAGCTGTAGCCACCCCCAAAGCCAACGCTGCTGGCGCTGTAGTTGGCGTCGTTGTGAATGCTCTCGTAGGTGAGGCTGCCGGTGTTAAGTACGTTGTTGCCGGGATCGGCACTGCTAGCGATGACGCCGCCGATGAGGTGGGTATTGCCGCCCACGGTGATATCGAAGCCGTCATCGCCGGCCTGGATGCCACTGACATCCGTGACGCTGGCGTAATGGCTGTTGACCTTGCTTTGGTTGTAACTCAGGCCGCCGCCACTGCTCATGCCACCGTAACCGATCACTACCTGCCCGCTGGCTTGCCATTGCTTGCTGGCGTAGTCGTCGGTGTCCTGTTCGCTTTGAATCAGCAGGTTGTTGCCAATGCTGGCAATGACCTGATTGCCGGCGAGCTGGGCGCCCTTGATGGTGGTGTCGTTGCCGCTGATCAGCGTGAGGGTGCCATCGGCGTTGATGGTGCTGTCGGTATGGGTGACGCCGTTGCCATGGGCGTTGCCTCGGCCCGCGGCCGCTTGGGCATAGATGCCGAAGCCGCTGGTGCCGAACAGCACGCCGACGCCCGCGCTGGTGTTTTGGTTGTTGCTTTGAAGCGTGTGTGTTTCTTGTTGGCTGAGCATGTTGAGGTTGTTGGCCGCAGCGAGTGCCACGTTGTCGCCACTGATCTGGCTGCCGATGATGTCGAGATCACCCCCGGTGGCGGCGATGGTGACGTTGCCGTTGCTGCGGACGGTGCTGCCGTAGGTGGTGTCGTCATGGCTGGTGGTGGTGCTGGATGCACTGCTGCCACCGATGCCGATCTTGAAGTCGATGCCGGCTTTGCCTTGGGCGGCGTTGGCAATGGCGTCGGCGCCGGTCTGACCAGGATTGAGGCCCATGCCTTGGCCGGCGCCGGACGAGAACAAGGTTTGCGCAGCTTGTGCGGCGTAGAGCGCCTTGAGGCGATCGTCATGCACTTGGCTGCCGCGTTGCGCGCTGTAGTAGACGCTGTTGGCGACATTAGCGGCGGTGCCGCCGATACCGAAGTTGATGCCGCCCTGACTCACCTTCTGCGTCTGCGTGATATCGGTCGTGCCCACGGCGGCATCGATGGTGACCTGCTTGCCGACGATGGTGGTGGCGGTATTGCTCAGCACATCGCTGCCGGTGATGTGCACGTCGTTGCCGGCGCTGAGTGTCACGCTTCCGTTCACGCTGCCCACCGTGCTGCCGTTGTAGCTCACGTCGTGCACGGTGGTGGTGTCCTTGGTGCTGCGGCTGCCGATCAGTACGCTCAAGCCACCGTTGTTCATCAGGCCAGAGTGGCTGCTGCCGTCGGCTTGTTGGTAGTCGTAGGTGTTCTGGCCGGCGTTGAGGGTGAGGTTGTTACCGGCGGCCAGCAGCACGTTGTCGGTGCCAACGATTTGCGCGTTGGTGGCGGCCAGGTCGTGGCCGGCGGCGACGGTGACGCTGTCACCACTCAGCACGCTGCCGACGCTGGTGCTTTGGGTGATCTGGGTGCTGCTGCTGTGACTGCGCCATTCCGGGTCCACGGAACCAAAGCGTTTGCTGCTGGTGCTGAAAAAACTGAAGCTTTTGGTTTGTGTCTCGTGCGCTTCGCTATGCACGTCCTGCGCGTCGGTGAGGTGGATGTCGTGGCCGGCAGCCAGGGTCAACGCGTTGCCGGCGTTGAGATAGGCGGCTTGTGCATGGAGGTCGTTGCCGGCGGCCACGCTGAGGTTGTTGCCACCGAGGTACGTGCCCACGGCGTCGGTGTCGCTGCTCGTATCCTGCGTAATGGTTTTGCTGCTGCTGAGGAAACCGCTCTTGGCGGTCACCGTGTTGCGCGAGGTGCTGTGGGTTTCCTGCCCCGCCATGAGGTTGATGTCGTGGCCGGCCATCAGTACGGCGTCGCCGTTGGCACTGGTGATCGCACCGGCCACACTAGTGAGGTTGTTACCTGCAGTGATCGCCACGCCGTTGAACGCATCAATGCTCGTGCCGTGCAACGTTTCGTCGTATTGCCCCGTGCTGACCAGGGTTTTGCCGGCATAACCCATGGTGGCCTGGGTGCGCTGATCGGTGACGGCGTTGAGGGTGATGTCGTGACCGGCTGACAATGCAAGCTGGTCGCCCGCGCCGAGCTGTGCACCCTGGCTGATGAGGTCGTTACCGGCCACCAGTTGCGCACTGCCGCCCACCGTGA
>NZ_JADIKE010000028.1 GCF_016904955.1 Dyella flava
CAAGATTGGCCCCTCACCTCGGTCCTCTCTCCCACAGGGACTAGCTTTGCGTCGCCCGGAGGGGAGAGGAGGAAAAGCGTCGGCGCTACGGATCTCTCACTCATGCCGTAACAGCTCCCTCTCCCCTTCGGGGAGAGGGCTGGGGTGAGGGGCTGCGCTTGCCTCGAACTTCATGACTACAACGTGATGTTTCTCTAGATGCTCACGCTGCGCATCAACATCATCGCAAGATTGGCCCCTCACCTCGGTCCCTTCTCCCACAGGGACTAGCTTTGCGTCGCCCGGAGGGGAGAGGAAGAAAAGCGTTGGTGTTTCAGCAACCACGGCAGCGTTACCGCCAGCAGATAAAACTTCGAAGCAAAGAATTTGTTGTCCAGGTACCGGCGATGATCTTCCAACCATTCTGGCGCACCTGGAAGCAGCGCCCGCGCCTGCAAGGCGAAGTCATGCACCTGCTCAAAGCGCTGCCTCGCCAGCCCCAACACATCAAAGCGAAACGAGCCCTTGGACTCCACATAGGGCAGTTGCTGAAAGCGCTGCTCAATATGCCGGCGCATCAGAATCTTGTTCAAGCTGCCGGGCCCCATCAGGCGATCATCCGGAACGTGATGAAAGATCCACTCGCAAAGCTGCTGATCACAATAAGGATAAGCCAGGCGCGAGCCGGTCGCCGCCGCGACGTACATGCCTTTGGCGAATCCCGCCGCCTCCAGCACGACCAGCACGATGCGCCGCACCGCCTCGGCTGACTTCGCCGCTTCGATATCGTCGCGGAACGCTTCCACGCGTTGGTGCGAATGCGCCGATACGTTCCAGCCAAGGAGTCCATCGACTTCGGCGTCGCTGAAACGCGAGCCGGGGAAGTAGCGCTCGAATGCGTTCATCTGCAAGGTGCCAAGCGCAAAGCAAAGCTTGAAGCTGCGGCTGATCGGTGATCGCTTCAGCCATGCGCCTGGTATGCGCAGGCTTCTTGCCAGCAGAATCAGCAGGTAGTCGCGCAGATGCAGCGGCGCGCCGAAGTACGGGTCCACGCCCAAGGCATCGATGATGCCATCACCTTGATGGTGCGCGATCTCGGTGACCAGGTCCGCATAAGACAGGGTGGCGAAGTCGGCGGTCAGCAAGGGGATGCGCGGCGCCAGGGCCAGGTAGCGATCGTAGGCTCGGCCGGGATCGCACACCATTCGCTCATGACGCAGGCCCAGTCGATGTGCCACGAATCGCGCGGACTCGACTTCATTCTCTTCCTTGCCGCCCAGGTAGGTAATGCAGGTGGTATCCGGGCGTACATCCGCGGCGGCGATGGCCAGCGAGGTGGAGTCCTTGCCGCCGCTTTGCAGAAACCAGGGATGCTTCACATCAGCGGTGCAACGCTGCACGGCCTGGGCGAGCAGCCGGTGGTAGGTGCGCAGCAGGATCTTGTCGGTGACGGCGTCCGCAGGTGGCCGGGAGGTTGCCGCATCCGACTGGTAGGCAAAGTGAAAGTGCGGCTCGCTACCCGGCTCACCTTGCAAGGTAAAGCCGGTCACCAGATTTTTCACGTCCCGATAGATGGTGTGCGGCGGGTAAACAAAGCCGTTGCGCAACAGATCGGCGAGCGAGACGCGGTCGATGGCATCACCGGATGCGTGGCGCCGTT
The DNA here is from genome assembly GCF_016904955.1 of Dyella flava. Classification (GTDB taxonomy): domain Bacteria; phylum Pseudomonadota; class Gammaproteobacteria; order Xanthomonadales; family Rhodanobacteraceae; genus Dyella_B; species Dyella_B flava. Next base: position 1,640 of record NZ_JADIKE010000028.1, read on the forward strand.
GCAGGGCGGAAAAATCCACGGCGCCGGCATAAGGGCTGGTATAGAGATAAGTCTCTGTTGATGCCGGTTGCGGCCGTTCAAGCAGCGGCGCATTCATACAACCACCCACGTACGATAGATTTGCGATGCGATCACGCAGGGCCAACAGCGGCGGACCATGCATGCGCTGCTAAATCCAGCTACGGATGGACGCGCGCGCATGCCTATTCATGGATTGCACAAGTTCAAGGGGCATGGCGCGATGAGTGTCCGCCAGCGTGTGATCCAGGCGCAGCGGCGGGAGTGGAGGCAAGGCCGCCTTCAGTGTGGCGACCGCAACATCCGCCGATATGCGGCGTGGATCGGGACAATCGTGCAGCAAGTGTTCGAGCAATTGATTCTGCGCACGGCCGCGCTCATACGCATAGGCATAAGGCAGTAGCGTGAACGTCACCATGCGGTAGCGCGACATGAAGTAGTCGGGTGCCCACTGAGTCAGCCGGGAGCTGAGTTCGAGCTTGGCGACATAATGGGGATCGGCGACCGAGTCGCGCATCTCCACATAGTTTTCCAGCGTCATGGCCGCGATCGCGTCGGTGTTGGGCTTGCGAATGTGCTGGAACTGCGCAAACGCGTCGGCGGTACGGCGGCCGCAATTTGCCAGCAGGTCGGCCAGTACGACCGTGTCTTCAAAACCGCAGTTCATGCCCTGGCCGTGGAACGGCGCGATGGCATGTGCGGCATCGCCGACCAGCACCGCCCGCCCATCGATGTGCCAGCGATCGAGATAAAGCGTGGTCAGTGTGCCGACCGGATGGCCGTCGTAATCGTCGGCAAAGCGCGGCATCAGCGGATACAGATCGGGAAAGTCCCGGCGGAAAAACGCGCTGCAGGTGGTGGCATCGGGCAGTGTGTCGAAACTGGGATGCGGTCCCTGCAGCGGCAGGAACAGGGTGACGTTGAAACTCCCCGCGATATTCGGCGTGGCGATGGACATATAGCCACCACGCGGCCAGATGTGCAGGGCATGTGGCTCGATGGCGAAGCGGTTGTTGCGCGCGGCGGCGGGGATTTCCAGCTCCTTGTAGCCATGGCCGAGCGGTTCGACACCGATGCCAAGCGGCTGGTAAAGGTGCATCGCTGCACGCAGGGCCGAGCCGGCCCCGTCGGCGCCGATCAGCAAGCTGGCGTCGTGTTGACGCTGCACGTTGTTTTCGTCAAGCAGCGTGATGCGTTGTGCATCGATGTCGGCAGCCGTCAACGCCTGCCCGAAGTGAAACCGGGCGCCCGCCGCTACCGCCGCATCCACCAGCAGCGTGTTGAGCCCATTACGTGAAATGGACCAGATCACTTCGCTATCGTCGAGGCCATAGCGCTGCAGGCCGGCCGCGCCGCCCAACGGATGCACCATGCGGCCGCGCATCATCACCGACTTCAGCAAGGCATGCTCGGCGAGCCCTGCGATACGCAGCGCCTGCATGCCGCGCTCGGCGATGGCCATGTTGATCGTACGGCCGCGAACGAAGCGGATACGCCGCGGATCGGGACGCTTTTCAAAGACGTCTACCGCGAAACCGCGTTTGGCCAAAAGTCGGGCCAACAGCGCGCCCACCAATCCCCCGCCAATCAAGACAACGCTTTGCCTGGTCATGCTGGTTCCTTCATGCAGCCGTCAACAGGGCGGTTTGGCTGCCGAGAGTCTCAACGCGTGATCAAAATAGATAAATGGCTCGTCCAATAACCGGTTTAATCCGGAGATTGCCAAGACGCTTTCTTGAAGAAATCTGCGCGTCGTAAATCGCCATTTATAGCCGTGCGTATTTGCGCGCCGTGGATGTGCATGAGCCGTAGAAATGATGTGAATCGATCACTTCGTCATAAGCTGCGTTTGGGCGATGTTTATGTTTTCTGTGCGTTGAGTGCGTCTTGAGGCGGCTCAGTGCATGTTTTGCAAGAAATTAACTTCGTAACTTTTCTGCCACATGCAGACAGTGGACGCATGCGCCGATGCATGAATTGTCTTTGTCGATGCGTCATGGTTTGAATGACAGATCGGTGTGACTGTTGTTGAGGTGGCCACGTCAAACATTGTTGATGCAAGGCCGGTGGATGGCTGATAACGAAACGCTGCTCTCTTGCCTGATGCGTATTCATGTTTTTGCTCGTCGTCCCGGCGAAGGCCGGGACCCAGTGCCTTGGGTGTTGCGACGACGCTGGGTCCCGGCCTCCGCCGGGACGACGGTGAGGCGGTTTGAAAAGTTGAGGTTCGCTTTGATGGCTCATTTTTTTATGAGTCATCAATTAAAGCTGCGTGCATATCGACATTGACTCGCACAGGTCGCGGTTGCCGGGAAAACCAAAATAAAAACGCCCAGTGGATGCGGGTTTAATCGCGCCATGGCAGGCATTTGACGTTTTGTGGAGTTGTGTTTGTGCTCGGTGACTCAAGGCTTTGAATCAAGCCCGTAAGCTTGAACGAGTGAAGCCAGCTCGCGGTCGTTGAGCGGACCTTCCTGGCGGAATACGATCTTCCCATCGCGATCAACCAGGACGGTTGTCGGCACGACAGCGATGCCGCCAAACAACTTGTCCAACTGCCCCGACGAATCCCACGACTGCGGATAGGTGACGTGCGACAAGGCCGCGACGGCGGCGACCTGGTTTGGATCGTCATACGGCAACGCGACACCCACGATGTTCAGTCCGGATGCACCGTAACGTATTGAAGCTTTCTCAAGCACAGGCATTTCCGCCAGGCATGCCGCGCAATCGGTCGACCAGAAGTTGAGCAGCACAAAGCGCCCATGCCATGCCGCCGACGGAAGCGGCTTACCGTCCAGCCCGGTAAGCGGAAGCTGATGCCAAGGCTGCACACGATGGACATGGGGCAGGGTCAGATACGTCAACGCGAAGACCGCCATGATCAAAGGGATCATGGCGGCCGAGCTGCATCGAAAGGGTTTCATTGGAGCGTCAGCGGGAGCGTCCACGAGCGGCCATTCACTGAGGTCAGCTGCAAGGTGTAGCGTCCCGGCACCAGCGTCGTTGCGTTGACATCAGCCGGCAGGGCCACGGTGGCCATGGAGCCAATCGGTCCGACCAGGCCAAACGGTCCGGTGTGGATCTTTTGATAGTCGTAATTGTTGTGGAAGGCCTGCTTCGGCAGTTTGGCCAGTTGTTCGGCCGTCCAGGTTTTCGCGACCGCGCCGTCACTGTTCGAAAGGGTGGCGCGCACGACATTCGATGGCGCTTCCGGCGTACCTGCATCGACATAGGCCTTGAACGTGACGGCTCCTTGCGATGTGAGCTGACCTTCACTGAGCGACCAGTGGTGCGCGGTGGGGCTTACCGGGCCACCATGGAATGGCGTGTACACGGAGCCGCGGAAGTAGCTGTAGGTGCCGACGATGAAGATCACGCTGACGGCCAACAGAATGCCGCTCAATTTGGTGAAAGCCCGTTCGCTGATCGGCAGTGGCGCATCCCCGCCAAGCCACTTGAACCAATCTGCTTCAGCAAGGCGCGGACGAGTGCGTGCCAGCCAGCTGTCTACCGACCAGGCGCCACCACCGGCAAGCAGCAAGGTTACGCCCATGCCGAAATTGCAAGCGGCCATGGTCCACTCATCGATGCAGGTCGCACCCTGCCAACCGAACAACAACATCAGGACGAACGACAAACCGATGGTGCTGGCTGCAGCCAACCGGGTTAGCGTACCGGTGATCAACATCAGTCCGGCAAGCAGTTCCACGGCGCTGAATACGATCACGCCGGTGTACAGCCATACGAAGTGCTGCAGCAGCCAGGACACCACGTGGTCCATGCCGAACAACGCGCCCGGCATCGCGGTTTGGAACTTGTATGCCATCCAATGTGGCGCATGCGGATTCAGCTTGGATGGCGCGTAGAAGAAGCGACGCGAACCGCCACCCCAATAGATCCAGCCCTGGACGAAGCGGACCGCGACAAGTGCGATGGCTGCCAGACGCCACGCTTGCTGGAAGCCGGCATTCTGTTTGATTGTGAGAGACGTGTTCATAAGAGTCACCCTGATAGATGGTTCGTGCCGCCGTTTTCGCCTTACGAACCCGACTGCGATGCGACGTAAGGTTTGAAACCGTAGTGTTCAAAAATGGCCAGTCCTTCCTTTGACTGGATGAAGTTCAACCAGCGTTGTGCTGCCTGCGCATGTGGAGCGTCCTTGACGATCGCGCCGGCGTAGATGGCCGTGGTGTTCTGGTTCGCAGGAATGTCGACGTGACTGATCGGGTGACCGGCCTGCTCCTGGAACACGGCTTCCGATTGCCAGGTCACACCTGCATCGGCACGGCCTTGCATGATCCACAGCGGCGTCTGACGGTGATGGATATGCGTCAGTTCCGTCGAACCTTGCGTCACCTTGGTGTCGTACACCTGCGTTTCGAGGGTCTTGCCGCCCGCCTTCTGCAGCGACGCCTCGATCTGGCGCGCAATACCTTCAAACGCAGGGTTGGGCATGGCCAGCTTGATGCTTGGCTTGCTCAAGTCGGACAGCCCTTCGATGTGCATGGGATTGCCGGCAGCCACCATGATGGTCAACGTGTTGGTGGCATAGGGCACGGCAGGTGCCTGCAGCAGGCCCGCATCCACCTGCTTCTGTACGGCTTTGAGGCCGGCGAGATAGACATCGGGTTTGACGGTCCAGGTCATGTTGCCGACGGTCACCGTTCCGCCCGCCTGAATCTGCTTCACCAGTAGTCCTGGCGGAATCGTTTCCCAATACAAACGTCCCTTGTATTCGGGATATTTGGCTTCGAACGCCTTGACCAGCGGCGCCATCGCAAAGAAGTAGTTGCCGCCGACGTAAAGCGCCAAGGCGGGATGATCGGGATTGCCGTGAAAATCCGCGAGATTGTCGGCATCCGGCACCGTGAATTCGAAACCGCGATTGACGGCATCGTTATTCTGGCCGTGTTGCCAGGGCGGACTTACGTCCGGTGTGTTGGCGGTCTGGGCGCTCGCGACACTGACCGCGCCAATAAGCGCCAGGGCCACCGCAATAACAGTAGGTTTCATAGACATGTGCCTCTCCTAAGGGGTACCTCTGAGGTACCCCTTGCCAAGATTTCCGTTGAGAAAATCGATGCCTTACATCTGCATCAGGCCATAGCCTTGATGTTCGAGCGTCGTGATGGTGGTCAGCGCGGACAAGGACAGCGTGACATGCGGATCGACCCATCCGTACTGGAATTGATGCTCGGCAACCGCCTGGCCGCAAACCGCGACATCCACGCCGGCCGCACGCAGCTTGGCGATAAGCGGAAGATTCGGATTGGGGATGCCGTAGGCAGCGCGATATTGCGCATCATTGAGAACCAGCGGCGTAGCGGCGCCGGCGGCCACCGCGACAAACTTCAGGTGATCCAGCGGAACACCTGCCGCGACATATAGGTTCACGGTGCGCGCGACGTGATCGAGTGAAGGATTGACCTGATCGGGCGATTTCGCACCCTGGGTCAGTGAAAACACAATCTTGTAGGTCTGGTCCGCGACGGGTTTATAGGCGGCGTTGGGAAGATAGTGAATCTTGCCGTAGCCGGCAATCGTGGGGGTGGCCCAGAAACCGGCGGGCTGGTCAGCCGCGACGGCCGCGACGGACATCATCAGGCCAGCGGCTGCGACGAGTAGGGAAAGACGGCGCATGACATAAACTCCTCTTCAAATGCGATGACTGCGGAAGACGATGACGTGCGCCTTCCGGGCGGAGCAAAGTGTGAGCGCCGGGCATGCATAGATCTAATACAATTAGCCGAAGCCACTCATATATAAAATGCATATGAACCTCCATCACCTGGCTGTCTTCAATGCGATCGCCGAAACGGGCAGCATCTCTGCCGCTGCGCAACGGCTATATATCTCCCAGCCGGCCTTGTCCCGTGAAATCAAGGATTTCGAGGCGCGCTTGGGCGTCACGCTGTTCGAGCGCCTGCCGCGCGGCATGCGCATGACCCATGCCGGCGAAGTGCTGCACGAATATGCGGCGCGCTTGTTCGATATCTCGCGCACCGCCGAAGCGGCCATGCGGGAAATCGCCGATGCGCGCATGGGTCACCTGTCGATCGGCGCCAGCAATACCAACGGTACCTACGTGCTGCCGCAGCGATTGGCGGTGTTTCGCCGCGCCAACCCGGGCGTGCGCATCACCATGTTTGTCGGCAATACCGAGCAGATTTCCCAAGGCGTTGCGGATATGCGCTTCACCCTTGGCTTTATCGAAGGTCCCCTGCATGTGAGCGGACTGGTGGCCGAACAGTTCCAAAAGGACGAACTGGTGCCGGTGGTGGCCGCACACCATGAACTGCTGAACAAGAAGCGCTTGCTGGCGACCGACATCAACGGCCAGCCGCTGCTGATGCGCGAAAAGGGCTCCGGTACCCGTGAACTGATTACCGAAACGCTGGATGCCAACGACGTCCAGCAGGGCAGCGTGATGGAATTTGGCAATACCGAGGCGTTGAAGCAGGCCGCCATGCACGGCGGCGGTATCGCCTGGCTGCCGCGCATCAGCATCAGCAAGGAGCTGGACGAGGGCAGCCTGGAGGTGCTTCCCATCAAGCGCCTGATGATTCAGCGTCCGCTGAGCATTATCCGGCGTGCCAACGCGCATTTGGGGCCCACGAGTGAGGCGTTTCTCAAGACGCTACGCGCCAGTCTCGACACGTGACGCCGTAGCGCGACGCGAGGCTATAAGAGCGGATGGGCCGTCCAAACGCATCCATGCATTTCATGCATGCATGACGTCAAAATCATGTATTGGATATATATGAGATAAGACATCACCATCTCTGCAACAGGCCGCAGGAATGCCTGCGCGGCTCAAGAAGCGGAGCAGCGGTTTGCGCTCCCTGCTTCTACTGCAATGCAGAGGGATGTCTTATGTCACCGATCAAAAAACAGCGGCAGCGTGAGCTGCCCGCCAGATGGTTACGCCCTTTTTTGGGCGGCCTTATGTTTCTAGCCGGACTGACGCTGGCAACGAGTCTGTTCGCCGCCGCTCCCGAGTCAGCGCAGAGTGGCGAAGGCGGCTTCGCGACGCAGTCTTACGATGATGACTTTTCGTATCTGTGCGGCCAGAAAACCTATAAATGTGTCGAGGATGGCCATGGAGGCTATATCTCCTTCGGCGGTCGTATTCGCGAACAAGTGCTGGAAGGACGCCCGGATGATTTTGGATTGCTGGGTTCCAAGCGCATCAACGCCACGCTTTTGCATCGCTTGCTGGTGCATGCCGATTGGCATATCCGACCTGGACTGCGATTGTTTGTAGAACTCGGCAATCATCTTGAGGCGGGGCGCCCTGGCGGGCCGCGGCCTACGGACAAGGATTTGCTGGATTTCCAGCAGGCTTTTATCGATTACCGGTTCATGGATAACGACAGCGGGCGCTGGACATGGCGTTTTGGCCGCCAGCAAATCACCCTCGGCAGCTATCGGCTCGTCGCGCCGCGCGACAACGCCAATATCCTGATCACCTTTGACGGCAATGTGGTTCAGTGGCAACGCGATGCGTGGACGGTACGTGCGCTGGAGCTTCGGCCTGTCCTCAACAAGCCGGGTTACTTCGACGACGGCAATGATCCGACGCAACGCTTGTGGGGTGTTTACGCGACGCGGAATGCCATAGGTCCGTATAGCTCGGTGGATCTGTATTGGCTCGGCTTCGACAATGCCGACGGCAAGATCTACAAACTGCAAGGCGACGATCACCGCGAAAGTTACGGCACCCGGTTCTTCGGCGCGACGCCGCACTGGGACTACGATATTGAGCCGATTATCCAGCGCGGCGATTTTGCCGATCATCCGATCAAGGCCTGGGCCTTTTTCTCCACCAGTGGCTACACCCTTCGCGATCTTCCTTTCATGCCACGCATCGGCTTGCGGTCCGACTACGCCAGCGGCAGCCACCATCCCGGTGATGGAACGACCACCACCTTCCATCCGCTGATCGGGCCAGCGCCGCTGCTGACCGACGCCAACCTCAATACCGCAGCCAATCTCATCGACGTGGATCCATCCGTGGACTTTCATCTCACGGACAAGCTGACCGTCGGCGCGCATTATGTGGAGCTGTGGCGGGCCAGTCGGGAGGATGCTTTCTATGGCAGGGGCCTGATCCCCATCATTCCCGGCAACGCATCCCGCGCACAGCACATCGGCTCATACCATCGCCTTACCACGGGCTATGAATTCAATGATTACGTGAGCCTCGACCTGGACCTTACGCATTTTGAGCAAGGTGCGTTTGCCCGGGCTGGCCATGCGCTGGCTGGAAATTACGTCACTATCACGACCTATATCCAGTTCTGAATTGGCGGGTGCGAGATCCATCTTTTCATCGCCGGCAGCCGCCTGGCGAACATATGCATTTCATCTATACCTAGCTTCGACTAATTGTATTGGCGATATGCATTCGCCAGGGTCATGCTTCGCTGCGTCCCCTACCGCTTAATCAGGCCACCGCCATGCATTATCTCGACAACGCCGCGACATCCTGGCCGAAACCGGAAACGGTCTACGAAACCATGGATCAGGGTTTTCGTCAGTTCCTCAGCGCGAAAAGAGGTACTTCCCAGACGTCGCGTCACGGGGCCGCGACGCTTGATACAGCGAGGCAGGCATTGGCTGATCTGCTTAATGTGTCCAATCCGTCACGCGTTGTCTTCACGGGTGGGTGCACGCAATCGCTCAACCTCGCGATCCAGGCGTTTCCCTGGAAGCCCGGCGACGGCATCGTGATAAGCGCGCTTGAGCACAACGCGATGTCACGGCCGGTGCGGAAAATGGTGCGTGAAAAACAGCTCGAGCTGCACGTGGTGCCGTACACCGACGATGAGCCATTCTCACTGACTGCCTACGAACAACTGTTGCGGACCAAGCCCAACATCCGGCTGGTCGCGACGATGCACGCAAGCAATGTGATCGGCTCGATCCTCCCGGTGGAAGAGATCGGCCGCCTCGCCAAGCAATACGGCAAGTATTACCTGCTCGACGCCGCCCAGACTGCGGGAGCGCTTCCCGTTGATGCGAAACGATTCAACGCAGACCTGATTGCGCTGCCTGCGCACAAGTCGCTCTATGGTCCGCCTGGGGTTGGTGCGCTCTACGTCGGCGAAGACGTGCCGCTGCAAACGTTTATGGAAGGTGGTACGGGCGGTGACTCGGGCGAGCTTGCCGTCCAGCTTGTCGTGCCGGACATGTTTGAAGTTGGGACGATCCCCATGCCGCAGATCCGTGCGATGGCAGCGGGAGCGCGGTGGGTGATGGAAACCGGCGTCGATACGATCCGCCGGCATGAGACGCGGCTGCTCCAACACCTGCTGGACGAATTGAAAACGCTGCCGGAGGTGATCGTCTACGGCCACACTGATGTTGAACAGAAGACGCCGGTGGTCTCGTTCAATCTGATCGGCCAGTCGCCCAAATCCGTGGGAGAGCTGCTGTTTGACCGATACGACATCGCCCTGCGCGCCGGCTTCCATTGCGCACCGATGGCGCATCAAGCGATTGGGACATTGCCTATCGGTGGCACGATCCGGGCCAGCTTGGGGTATTACACGACCATCGAAGACGTCGATGCGCTGCTCGAAGCCCTGCGGGAGATCACCAGTGCCACGCATCGCGTGGGTGACAAAGATCCCGTGATAACTCGGTTTTAGCTATAGGCCTGACATCATTTCCCCGCACTCAGCCGGTTGCTGATACACGGATCGTTGCGCCTGGAGGCGCTTAAACAGGTTATGCATCGAATAGTCATAGTAGGGGGCGGTGCGGGTGGTCTGGAGTTGGCGACGCGCCTGGGAAACCGGTACGGTCGACGGCAACGAAAGAAGACGGATGTTTCGATCACCCTGGTCGATCGGCAGGCGGAACATCTCTGGAAGCCACTGCTGCATGAGGTTGCGGCGGGCACCATGGATCCTCTGGTTCATGCCATCGGTTACGCAGCGCAAGCGTACTGGCATGGGTTCGAATTTTGCCAAGGCTCGCTGAGCGGACTTGACCGATCGGCGCGGACCATCCAGCTGGGCGAAGTGGTCGACGACAGCGGCCAGCAAATTTTCCCACCTCGCACGCTGAGCTACGACACGCTGGTCATCGCCGTTGGCAGCGTCACCAACTTCTTCGGTGTCGAGGGTGCGAAAGAGCACACCTTCGCGCTGGACACCGTTCAAGATGCCGAGCGCTTTAGAAGGGCGCTGATTGCCACCTGTGCCCGCGCCGAACGCGTTGGCCAGAGCGACGGCGCCAAGCGCGTCAGGATCGCGATTGTTGGTGGTGGCGCCACCGGTGTCGAGCTGGCTGCCGAGCTTCGGCAAACGGCGCACGTGCTGTCCGTTTATGGACTGCATGGTCTGGACCCCATCCATGACATCGACATCACGGTGGTCGAAGCCGGGCCGCGCATCCTCAATACGTTGCCGGAGCGAGTGTCCACTGCCGCGGCCGAGCTGCTGAAAAAGAACAGGATCACTATCGCAGCCAGCCAGCAAGTGGCTGAAGTGGTTCCCGATGGCCTCAGGACAAAGAGTGGAGGCTTCATTCCGGCCGACTTGATGGTTTGGGCGGCCGGCATCAAGGCATCTCCCTTTCTGGCCACGCTCGATGGCCTATCGGTGGGGAAGCTCGGCCAGCTACTGGTGCGGCCGACACTGCAAACAGAAAACGATGCGAATGTGTTCGCCCTGGGCGACTGCGCACAGTGCCTTTGGCAGGGGCCAAACTCCTGGGTACCGCCGCGCGCGCAGGCTGCTCACCAGCAGGCGTCGTTCCTGATGCATGCGATTGATCTCCGGCTTCGCGATGGCAACGATGCCACCCTGCGAGACTTTCGCTACCGGGACTTTGGTTCGCTGGTCTCGCTCGGTGAATTGGGCGCCGCCGGCAGCTTGATGGGTGGATTGACCGGCGGAAAGATCTTTGTGGACGGCATCCTGGCGAAGCTGATGTATCTATCGCTCTACCGCATGCACACCGTTGCGCTGCATGGCTGGTGGCACACCATGATCGAGATTGCGGCCAACCTGCTGCGCAGATCGATTTCGCCGAAGGTGAAGCTGCATTAGGTATGGCAGAGACCGTTGTACGTGTCGTAGCGGCGGCTTCGGGTTGAGTCATCCGGCCACAGACTGGACTCGATCTGACCAAGGTTGAGCGAGTGTGCCAAGGTCATTCGGCCGTAACCGCCGTCATCCAGGAGACGGCGGTGAACGCATGTTGGGTGTTCGCGGCGCCTCAACCAGTGACCGAGGCGCTGCCGTTTTCCAGGTGTCCGGTGTATCGGCGAATCCAGCTGCTATCGCCGCTGATGGTTATCGTGAAGTCGTACCAGCCCTGCGTATTGGCCACCGCGGAGAAATACGTGTCGACGGTCGCGCCTGCCGCGACGGCGTAGGTCCATGGACCTTCGGTGGTGTAGTTGTTGGCGGTGATGGTGAAGGTGACCGACTCGCTGCCGGCATTGGCAAGGGCGAAATAAATCGCCAGCTGGCCGGATACCGGATCGTTGGCATACGAGGAAGTAATGCTGCAATTCTTGCCGGCGTTATTCAGATCGCCGGTAAACCGGCGCAGAAAGCGGTTGGGGCCAATCACCGTGAGGTCGTAACTGCCGCTGCCATAACCGGTGCCGACATTGAAGAAGTCGGTGACCGAACCATTGCTGCCGTTGCTGTACGGGCTCACCGTGTATTGCCACGGGCCGCCGCTGCGATAGGCATTGGCGTAGATCGCCATGGCTACCGCGCGTGTTGCGATGGCACCGACGTTGAGCATCTCGATCCAGATCAGGATCTGGCCGTCCGAGCCGTACTGGATCGATGAGATATTGGCGTCCGGCTGATAGGGCAGGGCGCACGCTGTACGGGTACCGGCTTCCTGCTGCGGCAGGCTGTTGGAGGCGTTGCTGTCGCTTGGGTTGGGTAGCGGATCGCAGGTAAGCGTGCGATTGATGGTAGTGGTCGCCGCGGGGAGGTTGGTCGGCAGGCCGTAAACGGGATCGGCGAAGTTGAACGCGCCGGTGAGATTGCCGCTCACCTGCCGCCGCCACGCGCTGATGTACGAGCATATGGCTGGCGTGCCCAAGGCGGTGGTCCAGGTTTCGAGAAACTGGATCACCGAGGTGTGATCGTAGACTTGCGAATCCACGATGCCGCCACGCGTCCACGGCGAGCAGATGATCATTGGTACGCGGAAGCCCATGCCGATCGGCTGGGTGATGCCATCCTCGGTAATGAATTCGTCGGCGGTGCCGCCGGGCGGGATCGGCGGCGGAACGTGGTCGAAGAAGCCGTCGTTTTCGTCGTAGTTGAGAATCAACACCGTGGAATTGAGCACCTCCGTATTCGCGGCAAGCGCCTGCAAGACCAGGTTGATGAAGTACGCGCCGTTGTCAGGCGGTGCATCGGGATGTTCGGAGTAATCCTGGCTGGCCACCACCCAGCTCACTTGCGGCAGCGTACCGTTGACGACGTCGTTCTGGATCGCAGCGGCGATGTCGTTCGGGGTGGAACCGCTCACATCCGGCACCGACGCCATGCCTTGTTGATACAGCGGGCTGGATGTCGATGCGTCGGCAAACTGCGTGAAATAAGCCAGGCCGTTGTCGCCGAAATTGTCGGAGGCGTTCTGGTACACCTTCCAGTTCACGCCGGCGGCTTGCAGTTCTTCGGCATAGGTCTCCCATGTGAGTCCGGATTCCGAGCCGCCATCGTAGGCGGGGCCGCCATTCTGGCCGGTGGGATCGATCATGCCGCCCCAGAGGTAAGTGCGATTGGGGCCGGTGGAGCTGAGGATCGAGCAGAAATAGTGATCGCAGATGGTGTAGGCATCCGCCAGCGCGTAGTGGAACGGAATGTCCTGGCGGGTGAGGTAGCCGAGCGTGCGCACGCTGGCCTTGGCCAACACCCAGGAATCCATTTTCCCGTTATTCCACGCGCCATGTTGAGTCAGCCACGAATGATCGAGATTGCCATCACATTGCGTGATGATTTCGCTGCTCTGGCCCGACGCGGGCGACGTTGTGTTGAACGCCCATGGATATTGGCGCGATGTGCCGTTGGGCTGGTCAAACACCGAATAGCCGCCCGAAAGCGTGATGCCTGCTTTGTCACCAAAACCGCGCACGCCTTGAAGCGTTCCGAAGTAATGATCAAAGCTGCGATTCTCCTGCATGAGAATCACCACGTGCCTGATGTCGGTGATGGATCCGGTGGTTTCAGTTGTTGCCGCTTGTGCGGGCTTGAATGCACCGCCAACGGTGTATCCGGTCATCCCCAGGGCAGCAGCCTTGATTGACAGCGAAAGAAATTTACGGCGATTCATCTCTATCATGGGATTCTCGCGCTTAAATTTTTTGTCGGTCGCGCGAAGATAGGTGTGTTCTATGCACGTTTTGTGACGTCGACATGTCGCTGTGAAATTTTTTTGCTTTCACGCGAAGTGCACATTTATCTTTATTGTGCATGTCATCACGATGCGACGTCATTCCGCGAATGCGGAAATGATGTTATCGATAAGCATTGGATCTCTTTCGCGACGGGGAACCTTGTTGCTAATGCTTTTTTAGGGGTGCTCTAGGGCCTGTTAGCACTATTGGCGCGGGCCACGCCAATAGTGCTAACAGGCCCTAATTTATTCGATGTCTGTCCTGCTCGGTCAGAAATCTCAGGTGCGCCACGGCCGTCATGCCCGCGAAAGCGGGCGTCCATTTTTAAGGACGCACCAGAGCAAGGTGGATGCCCGCTTTCGCGGGCATGACGGCCGTGAGGGGTGGAATAAATCAGAGGTTACCTAGCTGGTGTACGTGCGTAATCAGTGCGTATGTACGAAAGAGTTGTTCATCGGCGTGTGGCGGCGATGTTGATCGATTTGCTGCGGACGGAGACATCCATCGCGACGACGGCGTGGATGGGGCGCGCGACTATTTTGCGATGATCCGCGAAGGGCTCGCCAAGGATGCCGATGGCGACGTGGATGCGGCGGTGCAACGGAACAAGCGTGCTTATTCGCGCTCAGCCAGCGCGCGATTGACGCGCAGTGCGATCAAGGTGCACGCGACACCGGAAAGCAGATACACGCTCACCGCGACGAGGCCGAAGCGCGAAGACAGGCCCAACGCCACCAGCGGCGCGAAGGCGGCGCCGATCAGCCAGGCAAAGTCGGATGTCAGCGCGGCGCCGGTATAGCGCAGGTGAATTTCGAAGTTCGAGGTGACGCTGCCGGCTGCTTGTCCGTACGACAAGCCGAGCAACAGGAATCCCACCAGGATGAAGGTATCTTGGGCAAGCTTGTTGCCGCCCAGCAGCAAGGGCGCAAACAGTGCAAAGACACCAATCAGCACCGCGGCAGTTCCCAGCATGGTGCGCCGGCCGATGCGGTCCGCGATGATGCCCGAGGCAATGATGCCAAGGATGCCGACGACCGCGCCGGCGATCTGCACGGTGAGCACTTGATTGATGGACTGCGTGGTGCCCAGCGAAATCCAGGAGAGCGGGAAGATCGACACCAGATGGAACAGCGCATAGCTGGCCAGGGCCGCGAACGCACCGAGGAAGATGTTGTAGCCCTGGCGTTGCAGCATGTCGAAAATGCCGATCGGCTCGAGTGCGCGCTCTTCCATGGCGTGCGTGTATTCCTCCGTCACCACCAGTCGCAGACGCGCGAACAGCGCCACGACGTTGATGGCGAAGGCGACGAAGAACGGATAGCGCCAACCCCAGTCGATGAAATCCTGGTGGTTGAGTTGCGTATGCAGGAACAGGAACAGGGCGCTGGCGATCATGAAGCCGATCGGCGCGCTGAGCTGCCCAAGCATCGCGTACCAGCCGCGCCGCTCCGGTGGCGTGTTGAGAGCAAGCAGCGAGGGCAGGCCGTCCCACGATCCGCCCAGTGCAATGCCTTGCAGAATGCGGAAGAAAGCAAGCAGGCCGATCGCCCAACTGCCGATGATGGTGTATCCGGGCAGGAAGGCCATGCCCGCGGTAGAGCTGCCGAGCAGGAACAAGGCAATGGTGAGCTTGGTGCCGCGGCTCCAGCGCCGCTGGAACGACATGAACAGCGTGGTGCCGATCGGACGCGCGATAAACGCCAGCGAGAAGATCGCGAACGCCAGCAGCATGGCGTCCAGCGGGCTTTCGAAGGGGAAGAACACCGCCGGAAAGACCAGCACGCAGGCGATGCCGAACACGAAGAAGTCGAAATACTCGGAGGTTCTGCCGATCACCACACCGATCGCGATTTCGCCGGGCGCCAGCTTGGCGTGGGCTTGGATACGGCCGATATCTTCCGGGCTGAAGCCGGCTGGTTTGCGCGGGTCCTCAAACGTCGTCGACATCGTCGTTACTCGGTCAAGGTAGGGTGCGGCGGGCACAGCATGGCACTGTCGCGGCGTCATGGCTAGAGCGATGTCACATTGAGCACAAGCGTGACGGTTCGATGGCATCCCTCATACGGGGGAGGGCAAAAAACCGCGTCGCCGCACGATCATGTTTCAATTTCGTACGCCTGAAAGCGTTATTTCGCTCGCTGCCGCCCTCTGCGAGCACGATGCTGAGGCTGATGCTGCAAATGAATTCGATCAGACCAATTGCACGTGGCCCGCTGTTCGGCGTACCTTGTTTACACAAGCAGTACCCCTTTCCCTTTTCAGTTGCGTCGCCGGTAATGTCCATGAAGGCTTTCCGAAGACTGCTCCTGCTTGGCCTTATCCCGCTGTCGGGATGCCATAGCGTGCTGATGTCGCCCTCCGGCGATCTGGCGCTGCAGCAGCGCAACCTGATCATCGACTCGCTGATCCTGATGCTGTTGATCGTGGTGCCGGTGATTTTGATGGCCTTGCTGTTCGCCTGGCATTACCGGGCCTCCAACAAGAAGGCGCATTACGATCCGGAGTGGAGTCATTCCACCATGCTGGAGCTGCTGATCTGGTCGGCGCCACTGCTGATCATCATTGCGCTCGGCGCGCTCACCTGGGTCAGTGCGCACAAGCTCGATCCGTTCCGTCCGCTGGATCGTCTGGCGGCCGGCAAGCCGGTACCGGTGGACGCCAAGCCGCTGGAAGTGGATGTGGTGGCACTGGACTGGAAATGGTTGTTCATCTACCCCGAGCAGAACATGGCGGTGGTGAATGAGCTGGCCGCGCCGGTGGATCGGCCGATCCGGTTCAGGATCACTGCTTCGAGCGTGATGAATTCCTTCTTCATTCCGGCGATGGCAGGCCAGATCTATGCCATGCCCGGGATGGTGACCGAGCTTCATGCGGTGATCAACAAGCCGGGAGAGTTCGACGGCTTTTCGGCGAACTTCAGCGGCGATGGCTTCAATCACATGACCTTTGTCTTCCACGGCCTGAGTGATGACGACTTCGCGCAGTGGGTGCAGAAGGTGAAGGCAGGTGGCGGCGAACTGAGCCGTGACGAATATGTGAAGCTGGCCCAGCCGAGTGAGCAGGTGCCGGTGCACTACTACGAAGGCGTGGCGCCGGGCCTGTTCATGGCCATCCTCGGCAATTGCGTGCCGGCTGGCAGCACCTGTGTGGATAACAGGGCCGCGGGTACAGCCGTCGAGGAAGGAGCCATGAACTCAGGCCACGATTCGAACGGCACGGCAGCCATGCCAATGGCCACAACACAGTGAACGGGTGTCCACGATGTCTTTGCATCCCGACCTTACCCAACTGATCTTCGGCCGCCTGACGTGGCATGAGATCCTGCCCGAACCCATCGTGGTGGGCACGTTCATCGTCGTGGCACTGGGCGGACTGGCCCTGCTGGCTGTCATCACTTACTTCAAACTCTGGGGTTATCTCTGGCGCGAGTGGTTCACCAGCATCGATCACAAGAAGATCGGCGTCATGTACATCATCCTTGGCCTGGTGATGTTGCTGCGCGGTTTTTCCGACGCCATCATGATGCGCGCGCAACAGGCGATCTCATTCGGTCACAACGTAGGCTATCTGCCGCCGGACCACTACGACCAGATCTTCACCGCGCACGGCGTGATCATGATCTTCTTCGTCGCCATGCCGCTGGTGACGGGCATGATGAATTTCGTGATGCCCTTGCAGATCGGCGCGCGCGATGTGGCGTTTCCGTTCCTCAATAATTTCAGTTTCTGGATGACCGTATCCGGTGCCGTGCTGGTGATGATGTCGCTGTTTGTCGGCGAATTCGCGCGCACCGGCTGGCTGGCGTATCCGCCGTTGTCCGGCATCGTGTCCAGTCCGGATGCGGGGGTGGATTACTACATCTGGGCCTTGCAGATTGCCGGCGTCGGGACCTTGTTATCCGGCGTGAATCTGCTCACTACCATCATCAAGATGCGTGCGCCGGGCATGACCCTTATGCGCATGCCGGTGTTCACCTGGACCGCGCTGTGCACCAATGTGCTGATCGTGGCGGCGTTCCCGGTGCTTACGGTGGCGCTGGCGATGCTGGCGCTGGATCGCTACGCCGGCACCAATTTCTTCACCACCGTGCTTGGCGGCAACGCCATGATGTATGTGAACCTGATCTGGATCTGGGGTCATCCGGAGGTTTACATCCTGATCCTGCCGGCGTTCGGCATTTTTTCAGAGGTCACTGCTACCTTCTCCCAAAAACGTCTGTTCGGTTACGCATCGATGGTGTACGCGACCGTGGTGATCACGGTGCTGTCCTATCTGGTGTGGCTGCATCACTTCTTCACGATGGGATCGGGCGCCAGCGTCAACTCGTTCTTCGGCATCACCACGATGATCATTTCGATCCCGACGGGTGCGAAGATCTTCAACTGGCTGTTCACCATGTTTCGCGGCCGCATTACCTTCGAAGTGCCGATGCTGTGGACGGTGGGCTTTATCGTGACCTTCGCCATCGGCGGCATGACCGGTGTGCTGCTGGCGGTGCCGCCGGCGGATTTCTCGCTGCATAACAGCCTGTTCCTGATCGCGCATTTCCATAACGTGATCATCGGCGGCGTCTTGTTTGGCTTGTTCGCCGGGATCAACTACTGGTTCCCGAAGGCGTTCGGCTTCAAGCTCGATCCGTTCTGGGGCAAGTGCTCGTTCTGGTTCTGGCTGATCGGTTTCTACTTCGCCTTCATGCCGCTGTACGTGCTGGGCTTGATGGGCGTCACGCGCCGGTTGAGCCACTTCGATGATCCATCGCTGCAGATCTGGTTCGAGCTGGCGGCGTTTGGCGCGTTCCTGATTCTGCTGGGCATCTTCAGCATGCTGATCCAGTTTGCGGTCAGCTTCATGCGGCGCGAGCAGTTGCGCGACAAGACCGGCGATCCCTGGAACGGGCGCACGCTGGAATGGTCCACGTCCTCGCCACCGCCGAAGTACAACTTCGCTTTCACCCCGCTGGTGCACGACATCGATGCGTGGTGGCAGATGAAGCAGCATCGCTACCAGCGGCCGCTGGGTGGCTTCCGCTCGATCCATATGCCGAAGAACACGGGGGCGGGCATCATCATGGCCGGCTTCGCCACAGTGTTCGGTTTCGCGATGATCTGGTACATGTGGCCGCTGGCGATCATCTCGTTCGTGGCGCTGCTCGCCACAGCCATCGGGCATACCTTCAATTACCAGCGCGACTACTACCTCCCGACGGAAGAAGTGGCGCAGGCCGAGGCATCCCGCACGGAGCTGCTCGCCCATGTCTGATACCACCATGACCATGAGCGGCTCTCCCGAGCCACTGAAGTTCCATGTGGAAGGCGAGCATCATGTCGAAAACGGCACGCTGCTCGGCTTCTGGCTCTATCTGATGAGCGACTGCCTGGTCTTCGCCTGTCTGTTCGCGGCGTACGGCGTGCTTGGCCGTGATTACGCGGGTGGCCCATCGGCCGCGCAGGTGCTGGAGTTGCCGGTGGTGGCGATCAATACCACCTTGCTGCTGCTCTCCTCGATTACCTATGGGTTCGCCGTGCTGGAAATGCAGCAGAACCGCAGCGGACCGATGATGGGCTGGCTGGTGATTACCGGTCTGCTTGGTGCGAGCTTCATCGGCTTGGAGCTGACCGAGTTCTCACACCTGGTGTCGATCGGTGCGGGGCCGCAGCGCAGTGCTTTCCTTTCCTCATTCTTCACCCTGGTCGGTACGCATGGGTTGCACGTCACGTGCGGGTTGATCTGGCTGGTGGTACTGATGGTACAGGTCAGCAAGAAAGGGCTGATTCCGGCCAACAAGCGCCGCCTGATGTGCCTGTCGATGTTCTGGCACTTCCTGGACGTGGTGTGGGTGGGTGTTTTCAGCTTCGTCTATCTGATGGGAGTGCTGCCATGAGCGAGCATGCCGAAGCGCAGCATGGCCACGACGAGCATGACGAACACGACGGCGTCAGCGCCGTTCATGCCACGATGAAAGGCTATCTGACCGGCTTCGGGCTGGCCTCGTTGCTGACCCTGATCCCGTTCTGGCTGGTGATGAGTGGAGCGTTTGCCAAGTCCGGTCCGGCTGATGCGTTGATCCTGTTGCTGGCGGGGATTCAGATCATCGTGCACATGGTCTACTTCCTGCACATGAACACCAAATCGGAAGGCGGCTGGAACATGCTGGCGCTGGTGTTCACCATCGTACTGGTGGTGATTACCTTGAGCGGATCGATCTGGATCATGTTCCATCTCAACGACAACATGATGCCGTCGTTGATGCAGAATCCAGCCAACCTGCCTTGACGTGCAGGTTGGTTGCGCCGGATTTGATCCGCGGGTAATCCGACAAATTTCCGGGAAACGAGCGGGCATGGTTGGGCACGCTGCGCCAACCTGTCCCAGCTACGCACTCGCGGCTCATGCGATCATTGACGTATGTCCTCCGCCAATTTCCCCCCTCCAGACGTCGCGCGCGGTCCACGTGGCCCGGTTGCATTGATCCTGTTCGCACTTTTGGGCCTGTGCCTGTTCGTCGGCTTCATCGAACTGGGCAACTGGCAGGTACGGCGCCTGGCCTGGAAGCGCGATTTGATTACGCGAGTGGACCAGCGCGTGCACGCGCCGCCGGTTGCGCCGCCTGCGCCCGATCAATGGGCAAAAGTGAATGCGCAGGATGACGAGTATCGGCATGTGCGCGTCACCGGCGAGTTTCTGCATGATCGCCAGACCTTGATCTGGGCGGCTTCCGACGAAGGCAGCGGTTATTTTGTGATGACGCCGTTGCGGATGGCGGATGGTTCCATCGTGCTGATCAATCGCGGCTTTGCGCCGGAAGACTGGTGCGGACGTGATGGTCACTGCACGCCGGGTCCATCCGGGCAGACCACGATCACCGGTTTGCTGCGCATGTCCGAGCCGTCATCGTTCCTGCGCCGCAACGATCCGGCGCGCAACAGCTGGTATACGCGCGATGTGCCGGCGATTGCTGCCGCACGTGGGTTGACCCGCGTCGCGCCTTATTTCATCGACGTGGATGCTGCGCCGGCCGCCGCCGGAAGTACCGGACATACATGGCCGGAAGGCGGTACCACGGTGATCAACTTCCCCAACAACCATCTCAGCTACCTGATTACCTGGTACCTGCTGGCCTTGATGACGCTGGGCGGCGGCATTTACGTCGGCTATGACGAATACAAGCTTCGTCGCTCTTCGAAGCAGGTTTGATGGTGATGCGGGATTTCAGCGCGACATCGCCAGTCTGGCGAGTTGCCAGGCTCAGGCCTGCGCGCCAAAAAATGTCCGGCTGAAAATCGTTCCCAGCAGTGCTTCGGCTGCCGCATCCGGCAGCTCGTTCGGCATGCTCGTGTTGAAGTACAGGATGCCGTCGATCAGGGCCATGCTGGCCAGTGCGAGATCGGGTGCCGGTCCCGGCAGCGGCATTTTCATGCGCTTGCAGAACTGCAGGATGAAGTAGGCAATCACATCGCGTTTTTCCAGGCACAGCGCATTCAGGCGCTGGCGGAATTTGGCATCCCGCACCGAGTGCAGGCGTGCCTCGGCCCAGATCACGTAGCTGGTGTGGTCCCGGTAGGCCTGGGCATAGAACAGGGTGAGCTGCTTTTGCAGATCCTCGCTGGACATGTCGGCGTCGAGCAGCCTTTGCAGATCTTCCTGGATGCTCTGGTGATCGCGCTTGAGCAACTCGATGAACAGGTCCGTCTTGCTCTTGAAGTTCGAATAGAACGCGCCCCGGGTGTAGCCGGCCTGGGCGGCGATGTCTTCAACGCTGGTGGCCGCCAGGCCTTTCTTGGCAATGCTGACCGCTGCCGCGTCGAGCAGGCGCAGGCGGGTCTGTTCGCGGCTTTCTTCCCGGGTCAATCGTTTGCGTGGCATGCGCCATCGTACCACGACGGATGGCCTATGTATTTTGATTCGACATTGAATTCAAATACAACACTGTATTAGAGTTCGTGACTGTATTAGCGGGGCAGGTCCCCCGCGTCACCCATATCCCCTTTCCCCAGGAGCGGTTTGTGAATAACCAACCATCCCCTACGCCTCGCGGGCTGACGCGCAGGCATGTCTGGCTGCCATGCGCTCTGGCTGCTGCGCTGGTTTTACTGGCCGGTTGCGGGCGCCACGCGCCGGAGGCTGACGCGGCAACCCCGGTGATCGCGCTGCCGGTGCAGGCCGCCGCCGCCGTCACGGCTGGCCGCTTTCCCGGCGAAGCGCACGCGCGCTACGAAATGCCGTTGTCGTTCCGCGTGGGCGGGCAGCTCAGTGCGCGTTACGTCAATCCGGGCGACCGGGTGAAGCAAGGGCAGGCCCTGGCGCAACTCGACCCCACCGACGCCAGCAATCAGCTGGCAGCGGCCAAGGCGGCACTGGAGGCGGCCCAGCATCGTCTGCTGTTCGCCACCCAGCAGCGCGACCGTGACGAAGCCCAGTCCAAACAGAACCTGATCAGCCAACTCCAGCTGGAACAGACCGAGGACAACTACGCCTCTGCCCTGGCCGCACGCGACCAGGCGCAGCAGCAGTTTCAGCTGGCCCAGAACCAGTCGCGCTACACCACTCTGGTGGCGGATCACGATGGTGCGATCACCAGCCGGCAGGCCGATGTGGGGCAGGTGCTGGCGGCCGGGCAGGAGGTGTTCGGCTTCGCCTGGTCGGGCGAGCGCGAGGTGTATCTGGACGTGCCGGAAAGCCGGATCGACGGCGTCGTCACCGGCCAGCCGGCCACGATCAGCTTGCCCGCCTTGCCGGGGCAGGTGCTGAGCGGGCATGTGCGCGAGATCGCACCGGCCGCCGATCCGCAATCGCGTACTTATCTGGTCAAGCTGACCATCGATCAGCCGAGCAGCAGGCTGCAATTGGGCATGACGGCGGATGCCGTCCTGCAAGGAACCCAGCCGTCCAAGGCCGCCGTGAGCATTCCGGCCACGGCCTTGTTCCATCAGGGCGAACATCCTGCGGTGTGGGTGGTGCGTCCCGCCGATTCCACCCTGGAGCTGCGCAATGTCACCGTTGCCCGCTACGGCGAGCGCGATGTGCTGGTCACCGATGGCCTCAAACCCGGCGAACGGGTGCTGATGCAGGGCGTGCATACGGTGTCTGCGGGCGAAAAGGTTGCGCCGATCGCGCCGCCGCACGCCGAGGATGCACCGCAATGAGCAGCCAGGAGCGGTTCAATCTCTCAGCGTGGACGCTGCGCCATCAGTCCCTGGTGTTTTTCCTGATGGGGATGATCGCGCTGTTCGGCCTGCTGTCGTACAAGAACCTGTCGCAATCGGAAGATCCGCCGTTCACCTTCAAGGTGATGGTGATCCAGACGTTCTGGCCCGGCGCCAGCGCCAAAGAGGTGCAGGAGGAAGTCACCGACCGCATCTCGCGCAAATTGCAGGAAACGCCGGCGATCGATTTTTTGCGCAGCTACTCGCGTCCGGGCGAATCGTTGATCTTCTTCAATATCAAGGATTCGGCGCCTGCTTCCATCGTGCCGGAAACCTGGTATCAGGTGCGCAAGAAAGTCGGCGACATCGCTGCGCAACTGCCGCAGGGCGTGCAGGGGCCGTTCTTCAATGACGAGTTCGGCGACGTCTACACCAACATCTATGCGCTGGAAGGCGACGGCTATACACCGGCACAGTTGCACGATTACGCCGATCAGTTGCGCGCCGAACTGCTGCATGTGCCGGGCGTCGCCAAGGTCGATTATTTCGGCGACCAGAATCAGCACATCTACATCGACATACCGAATGTGCAGCTGGCCAAGCTCGGCATCAGTCCGCAGCAGATCGGACAGGCGATCAACGAGCAGAACGCCGTGACATCGACCGGGGTGCTGACCACGCCGGATGACCGGATCTTCGTGCGGCCGAGTGGTCAGTACGACGACATGAATGCGTTGGCCGATACGCTGTTGCACATCAACGGCAAGAGCATTCGCCTCGGCGATCTCGCCAGCCTTCGTCGCGGATACGACGATCCGCCCAGCCAGGTGATGCGCTTCATGGGCCAGCAGGTGCTGGGCATCGGCATCACCATGCAGCCTGGCGGCGATGTGATCCAGCTCGGCAAGGCGCTGGATCAGGAGACCAGCACGCTGCAAAAACGCCTGCCAGCCGGGCTGAAACTGTCGGAAGTGACCAGCATGCCGCGTGCCGTATCGCGTTCGGTGGATGACTTCCTCGAGTCGGTGGCCGAAGCGGTGGCCATCGTGCTGCTGGTGAGCCTGCTCAGCCTGGGTTTTCGCACCGGCATGGTGGTGGTGATTTCGATACCGTTCGTGCTGGCGGCCACTGCGTTGTGCATGGATATCTTCGGCATCGGCTTGCACAAAGTGTCACTGGGAACACTGGTGCTGGCGCTCGGCTTGCTGGTGGACGATGCGATCATCGCGGTCGAAATGATGTCGGTGAAGCTGGAGCAGGGGTGGGGCCGGGTGCGTGCGGCGGCCTTTGCGTACACCAGCACGGCCTTCCCGATGCTGACCGGTACGCTGGTGACGGTATCCGGGTTTCTACCGATCGCGCTCGCCAAGTCGGGCACCGGCGAATACACGCGTTCGATCTTCGAAGTGTCGGCGATTGCCTTGCTGGTATCCTGGCTGGCGGCGGTGATCGTGATCCCGTTGCTGGGCTATCACATGCTGCCGGAACATCACGAGCAGGCAAAGCCGGGACAAGAGTGGTGGTCGCGTTTCCTGCCGCAAGGCTGGCGCGAGGCGCGTGCGGCGAAAGCCGCACCGGTGGTGCATAACGGCGACGACATCGAGATTTACGACACGGCGTTCTATCGCCGCTTTCGGGGCTGGCTGGACTTCTGCCTGCGCAATCGCTGGCTGGTGCTGGCGTCTACCGTGGTGTTGTTTGTGATTGCGCTGGCGGGCTTCGGGCTGGTGCCCAAGCAATTTTTCCCGAGCTCCGATCGTCCGGAATTGCTGGTCGACCTGCGTTTGCCGGAAGGCGCGTCGTTTGCGGCGACGTTGCGGGAAACCAAACGCTTCGAAGCGGCCATCCAGGGGCGCAAGGAAATCGCCAGCTACGTCAGTTTTGTAGGCAGCGGCGCGCCGCGCTTCTATCTGCCGCTGGACCAGCAGCTGGCCCAGCCGAACTTCGCGCAGTTTGTGATTACTGCCAAGGACGTGAAACAGCGCGAGCAGCTGGCGACGTATCTGGATGGCGAGCTGAAGCGCGATTTTACTGCGGTGCGAAGCCGGGTCAGTCGCCTGGAAAACGGTCCGCCGGTCGGGTTCCCGGTGCAGTTCCGCGTCGATGGCGACGACATCGCCACGGTGCGCGGCATCGCCGAACAGGTGGCCGCGGTGATGCGCGCCAATCCCGACACGACCAATGTCCAGTTCGACTGGGATGAGCCGGCCGAGCGTTCAGTCCGTTTTGAAGTCGACCAGATCAAGGCGCGCCAGCTCGGCATCAGTTCGCAGGACATCGCCAACTTCCTGGCCATGACCTTGTCTGGCACCACGGTGACGCAGTATCGCGAGCGCGACAAACTGATCGCCGTTGACCTGCGCAGCACGACTGGCGACCGCGTCCATCCGGACCAGATCGAGCGACTGGCGATTCCTTCGCCTAATGGCACGGCGATTCCGCTGGCGCAGCTCGGTCATGTCACTTACGGGCTGGAATATGGCGTGATCTGGGAACGCGACCGCCAGCCGTCCATCACGGTGCAATCGGATACGCGTCAAGGCGCGCAAGGCCTGGATGTCACCAACGCGATCGATGCCAAGCTTGCCGATATCCGCAGTCATCTGCCGGTGGGTTACCGCATCGAGGTGGGCGGTTCGGTGGAGCAGAACGAGAAAGCGCAGAGTTCGATCAATGCGCAGATGCCCTTGATGGTCATCGCGGTGCTGACCTTGCTGATGATCCAGCTGCAAAGCATCGGCCGCACCTTCATGGTCGTGCTGACCGCGCCGTTGGGCCTGATCGGCGTGATCGCTGCGCTGCTGCTGTTCCATGAGCCATTCGGTTTCGTCGCGATGCTCGGCACGATTGCCATGTTCGGCATCATCATGCGCAACTCGGTGATACTGGTGGATCAGATCGAACAGGATATCCGCGCGGGCCATCCGCGCTGGGAGGCGATCATCGGTGCAACCGTGCGCCGCTTCCGCCCGATCACCTTGACGGCCGCCGCGGCCGTGCTGGCCTTGATTCCCTTGCTGCGCAGCAACTTCTTCGGCCCAATGGCGACCGCCTTGATGGGCGGCATAACGGTCGCGACCGTGCTCACCTTGTTCTACCTGCCGGCGCTGTACGCGGCGTGGTTCCGCGTGCGTGCCGACGAGCCGACGCCCGAACCGGAGGTAGTCGTATGAAGCCTGGAATCATCATGTCGTCGACACGCATAACCCTGTTGGCCGCGGCGCTGGCCTTGACTGGCTGCGCCTTCGCGCCGCCGGCCAAACCACCCGCGCCGCCTTCGCCCCTGCATTACGCCGTGGAGCCCACGCCTGCCGACAGCGCCAAGGCGGATGGCGTAGCCCAGCATTTCAGCCTCGGTGCGCGCGCGGTGCCGGCGTGGTGGCGCATGTACAACAACGACACCTTGAATGCGTGGGTGGGTGAAGGGCTGCGCAACAACCCTTCGCTTACCGCAACCCAACACACACTGCAGGCTGCGCATCAGCTGTTGCGGGCGCAAGTGGGCGCGAACATGTTGCCGACCTTGGATGCGCAGAGCCAGGTCAGCCGCCAGCGCGCAATAGGGTTTCCGGGTCTGGGACCGCCGACCAATCTCTACGACGTCTATGCCGGCCAGTTTGCGTTGAGCTACAACTTCGACCTGTTCGGAGCAACCCGTCATGGCATCGAGCAGACCGCGGCACAAGTGGATCAGCAGTCTTATGAGTTTGATGCGGCGAAACGCGCGCTGGCGGCGAATATCGTAATAGCGGCGATCAATGCCGCGTCCTTGGCCGAGCAGCTGGATACCAGCGAGCGCCTGTCTGTGTTGGCGCATCGGCAGGCGGATCTCACCGAACACGCCTACCAACTCGGCGCGGCGTCGCACGATGATTTTCTGTCGGTGCAGCAGCAGGCGGCGAGCATCGATACCTCGATTCCCGGCCTGCGTGCCCAGGCGTTGCGCGCGCGACATGCGTTGGCGGTGTTGATGGGGCGTACGCCGGATCAGGCGCCGTCGAATCTTCGTCTGGCGGATCTGCAATTGCCGACGGATGTGCCGGTGAGCGTGCCTTCCGAGCTATTGCAGCAACGTCCGGATGTGCTCGCGGCGGAAGCTGCGGTACATGCAGCTTCTGCGCAAGTCGGTGTTGCGACCGCCAATCTGTTTCCGCATATCTCGTTGTCGGCGTCGATCGGTACCGCGGCCTTCAATCCATCGAACGTGTTTACCGCCGCTGGTTCGATCTGGAGCGCGGGAGTCGGGTTGACCCAACCGATCTTCCACGGTGGCGCCTTGATGGCGCAGCGCAAGGCGGCCATTGCCGATTACAACGCTGCACTGGCGCATTATCAGCAGGCGGTGCTCAACGCGTTCCAGAATGTGGCCGATACGCTGACCGCCTTGGACCAGGATGCGTTGGCGCTACAGGCGGCGAGCAGCGAAGCAGCGGTTGCCGAGCAGTCGTTCAACGACACGGATGCGCGCTATCGACTGGGAGCGGTTTCCTATCCGGAAACGGTGCTTAGCGAGCAGCATCTGCAAAATGCCCGGCTGGCGCAGATCCAGGCCAGGGCGGCTCGCATGACGGATACGGCGGCGCTGTTCCAGGCGATGGGGACGCCGTTTCCCATTTCCGAAAGTAGTTCGTCTTCTATTCGGGCGATCCGAAGGTAGTCCCTGTGGGGGAGAGGATTTCAAAATCGAGGCGCTGATACGTCTTTAGGAGACATGTTGAATGAACGTCTCCTGGGGCGAATGCCTTGAACAAGCCAAACCATCCCCCTGCCGGTGTCCTGGGTATCGGCATCGAAGCTTTTCTTCCATCGGGCGTGTATGCGCCGGACTCACGCCGCCCGCGTCGTGCGCAGCGGTCCTTGGTCGAAAAATGCATGGCTGCCGCGATGCGGTGCGCCGGTGTCGCCGATGCCTGGCGCGACAGTGGGCTGGCGAACATGCTGCTGTCCTTGCGCGACCGCGGGGATTGGAGCGGCCCCTGGTACAAGCGTGGCGTGACGGCACTGAAGTACATCGTGCGTAGTGCCTGCATGCCGTTGCGGCAGGCGCGTTTTCTATCGTTTATTGCCGCTCATCCGCAGATGCGCGTTTACCG
The DNA here is from genome assembly GCF_016904955.1 of Dyella flava. Lineage (GTDB taxonomy): Bacteria > Pseudomonadota > Gammaproteobacteria > Xanthomonadales > Rhodanobacteraceae > Dyella_B > Dyella_B flava. Next base: position 29,278 of record NZ_JADIKE010000028.1, read on the forward strand.
GCAACGCGACCCGCGCTTGCTGGAGCGTCACATGCATCGTTACGTCAATGCGACTTGGCGTCGGCATCAACGCGTGGAGCAGGTGCATCGGCACTATCGCTTTGCGTTGACGCATTTGCCGAGCGGCCTGTTTGATCTGGTCTATGGCCTGGGGCGCGCCAGTTTGGGAAGCCTGATTGGCAAGGACGGCTCGGTGTTGACCCTTTGCATGCGGCCGCCGATTTTGAAGGGTTGCGAGGGTGAGCTGTGCCTGCAGCTTTGCGACGCGAATGAAAATCCGCTCTACAGCATCGTCTTTACCGTGTCGGATGAACAACCCGCGATCATGATCGGATGCCTGCAAGGCCCGCGCGGCGAACACGCCAGGGCACGGGTTCGCGAGCTGACCCGCAATATGTACGGCATGCGGCCCAAGCAGCTGATGTTGTCGCTGGTCTATGCGTTCGCGCAGCATTACGGCATCAGCAAGCTGCTGGCGATCAGCAATGATGCGTATCCGTTACGCCGCAGCGGCCGTCCCCTGTACGCCGACTACGATGCGTTCTGGACGGAACAGCATGGCCAGCCGGCCGAGGGTGGGTGGTATGTCTTGCCTTCCACCCAGATGCACAAGTCGGAAGCGCAGGTGCCCAGCCACCACCGCTCGGCATTCCGCCGGCGCGAGGCGTTCCGACGGCAGGCCGAGCAGTTGCTGACCCAGGCCTTGGAACAGCCTATACCGGCATTGCCAGCGTTTCTGGTGCAGGAGTGCCTGGTGGCGGTCGTCCCGTCATTGCAAAACCACCGTGCTGAAACGTCTTGGGTAAGCTAGGCGCAACGGCCCCTATGGCTATGAATACGGTAACGCTGTCCGTGCACGTGGACGAGATCGAGAAGCTCTTCCGTGAGCATAATCGCGCCCTGGTTGCCTTTCTGCAGTGTCGGTTGAGTTCGCTTTCCGACGCGCAGGAAGTCGCGCAGGAGGCGTACCTGCGCGTCCTTACGATGGATAACCGTGAAGAGATCGAATCCCTGCGCAGCTATCTGTTCAAGATCGCCGGCAATCTGGCGATCGACCGCTTGCGCAAGCGCAAGGTACGCAGTGATTTCGCCGCGGTGCAGGCCAGCGACGAACCGGTGGGCGAGTCCACGCCGGTGCATCACGCAATGGCGGTGGAGCAGGTGGCGGGTATCCGGCGCGCGTTGCGCGAGTTGCCCGCCAAGGCCAGCCAGGCTTTTGTCATGCATGTGATTGAAGGACGAGACTTCGGAACCGTCGCGCAGACCATGAACCTCAGTGAGCGCATGGTGCGCTATCACGTCGCCAACGCGCTGGCACATTGCCGCGCGCGGGTGGACGAGAAGGAGATGCCGTGATGGCGAAGAACAGGCAAGACGACATGTTGCATATCGCTGCCGACTGGTGGGTGCGCCTGCGCGCTCCGGATGCCTCGGCGGACACCATGGATCAATGGCTGGCATGGACCCAGGAAGATATCCGCCACCTGGAAACCTTCGAGCGCGTCAACGAGCTGGCTTCACGGCTGGATTCGCTGGACACGCTGTCGCGCCAGAGCCTGATCAAGGCCTTTGCCCAGCCACCCGCGCCGCGCCGTCCGTGGTTGCCGCTGGCAGCGGCAGCATCGGTGGCCATCGTGATGCTGTCGGGTGCGATGTACCTTGCATGGTCGAATAGGGAAGGTGGCGTCCACACCCGGGTTTACAACAGCGCCATCGCGCAAAACCGCAACATCACCTTGTCGGATGGAACGCAGGTTGCGCTGGGTGCGGCGTCGACCATGACCACGCAATTCAGCCAAGGACAGCGTCGCGTCGACTTGAAGAATGGTGAAGCCTTCTTCCAGGTCGTGCACGACCATAGCCGTCCATTCGTGGTGAGGGCGGGCGATATCTCGGTGCGGGACATCGGGACGGCATTCGATGTGCGCCGCACGGGCGAACGCGTCACTATTGCAGTGACGCAAGGGCGGGTCGAGATTACCGATGTCAACCAGAAACCGGGCGAAACCAAGTCCGGTGCGCTGGAAGTGACTGCCGGACAGTTGGTGTCGTATGACCCGGGCACGTCGAGCATGACGGTTGGCAGCATCACGCCGGAGCAGGCCACGGCATGGCGCGATGACCGGCTGGAGTTCATCGACGAACCACTCAGCGTGGTGATCGCCAATCTGAACCGCTATAGCACGCGTCCGCTGCATATCGCGGACGGCGATCTTGGCAAACTCAGTTACACCGGCAGCATCCGCACCGATGCCATCGATAGTTGGCTGGATGCCCTGCCACAAGTATTCCCTCTGCGGGTGAGTAATGAGGGTAATCAGGTGATCCTTTCCGACGTTGAACGCGCGCCGCGTCGCTAGGCTGCTTGCTTCTTCCTTACGGAGTATGCAGAAGAAGATTAGGACTGGAAAAAATGCCATATCCGAGGCGTGAAAAGCGCCGCGCCACATGTCAGACTCATGACCTCTGCGTAGGGTTAATCTGTATGACATGAGCCGGTTTGCCTGGCTGCCAGCTTACGGCTGCCTGACATGGATGTTTGCTGTGAGCAATGCCTGCGTGGCATCGGTCTATGCAGCGGAGCAACCGGTCGGCATGCGTTTCACCATTCCTGCCCAGCCGCTTTCCAGCGCGTTGATCGCGTTCGGCAAGCAGGCGAATGTGCAGGTGCTGACGGCCGGGCAGACGGTCGACGCGCTGCGTTCGCACGATGCAACAGGTACCTTCGGTGTCGAAGCCGCTTTGAGCAAACTGCTCGAAGGCACCGGTATGACGTATACCTTCGTTGATGCGCGTACCGTTGTCATCAAGCCCGGTACAGCAAAGCCCTCCACACTCCGTGCTGCGTCGAGCACGCAGGCCGTCACGCTGCTGCCGATTCAGGCCATCGGCCTGGTGGGCAAAGACGAAGGTTTCATGGCGGACGTAAGCAGTGGTCCGACGCGTACCGTGTCCGATCCACTCGACGTTCCGCAGTCGGTGGGCATCGTCACGCAGGGCTTGCTGCAATCGCAACAGGTCCAGACCATCGCCGAAGCCATCCAGAACGTAGCGGGTGCGCAGTATGTCGATGGTTCAAGCGGTCTGCCGATTTTCGACGTACGTGGCTTCACCACCGGCAACGGCATGACCGATGGCATGCCGAACAACATCATGGGTGTCGGCGATTTCCCGCCGATGATCGGCGTGGAGCGGGTGGAGGTGTTGAAGGGGCCGGAAGCCATCCTCGGCGATACCTCGGCGTACAACAATTTCGGCGGCTTGATCGATGTGGTGTTGAAGAAACCGCAGCCCGAGGCGATCCATCAGCTCACCTTTTCGATCGGCGAGCATGGTGAAAAGCAGTTGGGCGTGGATCTTGCCGGTGCGTTGAACAACAGCAAATCGCTCAGCTATCGCCTGGTGATGAACGGTGATTTCTCCGGCAGCACGCTGCAAGGCGTGCACGGAAAGCGCGATCGCTATGTGGCGCCTTCGATTGGTTGGTCTACCGCCAAAACAACCCTGGTCGCGGGCGTGTCCTGGATGATGAATCACACGCCGATTCCGGATCACACCATCCTGCTGGATGGCACGCTGTCGTCCGCCGCGCCGCCGGGCGTGCGGCTGGATAATCCGGGTGATAACACGGCGGTCGAGACTCGTCGGCTGTACTACATGCTGGAACATCGCTTCAACCCGATCCTGTCGTTCCGCAGCCGTGCACAGTACGTGCGCGAGTCCATCGATTCGCAATATTGGCTGATGGATGGCATGCGGCCTGACGGCGATGCAACGGCGACCGCGCAGGATTACCGGACCTCCGATGCGTACTACGTCCTGCAAAATGATGTCACGGCATCGTTTGGCAATAGCTGGATGCAGCACGCGATCGTGCTTGGCTTTGATTATTCGCGAATCCAGCTTGGCAACGGCTACTACGCCTTCAGCAACAATGGCGAAGGCATGCCGTACAACATCTTCACCGGAGGGCCACTGCCGCCGGCTGCATCGGCGCTTTCCGCGAACGATTACGCCAACGGCTATTTTTCGGGCGAAGCATGGACTACGGAAACGGGATTGTTCCTGCAGGACCAGGTTGCCCTCGGCTCACATTGGCAGGTACTGGTGGCATGGCGGCGTACGGGATACGAACTGCAAACCGAATACCCCGATGGCACACCCTGGAACCAGCGTCGAGTGCAGTGGGTACCCAACTATGGCGTGGTCTACAAGCTCACGCCCAATATGTCGATTTACGCCAATACGTCCAACGGCTTTCAGCCCGATACAGGGCTGGGCAAGGACAACCGTCCGTTGCCGCCGGCCTTGTCGCGACAGATCGAACTGGGCACCAAGTTAGACCTGTTCCAGAACAAGGCACGCCTGACCGTCGCGGCTTACCGCATCATGCTGAACAACAGCGCGGATCTTTTTTCATTGCAGCCGCCGTATTACTTCATCAGCGGGCCGGGGCAATCGAACAAGGGTGTCGAGGTCGAATTTAACGGCGAGATCGCCCCGGGCTGGGATGTCAGCGCGGCGCTTACCAATGCGCTGATCCACAATGATGATGGCTCGCTGCCGTTAGGGGCGTCGAGGCGGCGCTTCAATCTATGGAGCAGCTACACGTTCCAGCACGGCAGCTTGCGTGGTTTCGGCGTGGCCGGCGGTGTGCTGGCGCGCAGCAGTACCTGGGGCGAGCTGTCTGACTACAGTGCTTACATTCACATCCCGGGACAAGCCAGTGTGGCGGCCAATGTCTTCTATCGCACCCCTCGCTGGAGCGTCACCCTGGGAGTGAAGAACCTGCTGGACCGCACTTTGTACGGACCGCAATTCGACGAAACCTTTGTGCCATTCCTCAACCGTCGAACCTACTTGCTGAGCGGCTCGGTCGACTTTTGAGCGGTACTCCCACTCCATGTGGCGGAGTGGGAGCGGTTGTCCGCAGATCAGAAATGATACGTGCCGGTGATGCTGACCACGTCGCCGGAGTCGGCGAAGTAGCCATCCATTGTGGCGCCGCCGAGTATCGGCTGGTCGACCAGGTGCACCGGCGTGTTGCTGACGAATTGGTGCTGATAGCCCAGATCGAGGCTGACATGGTCGGTAGCTTTGTAGCCGACACCGACGCCGAGCAGTTTGCGGGCGCCATCGGGTACGCGCGGGTCGCGGCTGAGGATGACGGTCGGTGTCTGGTCATAGCCGATACCGCCGCGCAGGGTCCAGCGCTCGTTGAGCTTGTAATCGCCGCCGACGGCGAACAGATAGCTGTCCTTGTATTCCTCGGGCAGCGAGAGCAATTGCTGGCCGTTCGACATCAGCACCAGGTCCTGGAAGGTCGACCATTGCGTCCACTTGACGGTGGCGGCCATGGTGAGGTTGCTGTTGAACGAGTGCAGCCAGTCCAGGCTGGCATAGGCCGGCGTATCGAACCGTGCGCTGGCCGAGGCACCATTCGGATTGATCGTCGGCAGGCTGGGATCCAGCTTCGGTGCAAGGGCCAGCAGCGCCTTGCCTTCCGCGCCGCCGTAGACCGCGTAGTTACCAGCCAGCGTGTTCTGGATACGCGAGTGATAACTGAAGCCCAGGCTGTCCTGATCGGTCGGCTTGAATTCGAAACCACCGAAGTAGCCGACGGAGAAGGTCCGCTTGACGTCGACATTGAGCTGTTCGTCGTCCTGCTGTGGCGGCAGTGGCAAGCCGAACAGCGCCTGCGCCGCGCCATTGGGATCAAGGACGGTGTTGAGCTGCGCCTTGGTGCGCTGGCCGGACACACCCACGCCGAGCGAGAAGCGGTCGTTGAGCTTGAAGGCGGCCGACAGGCTGGCGTTGATGGATTCAAGATCGGTGCGGGTGCCGAAGTAACGGCCTTGCCAGGTCGGGTTGTAGTCGCTTTCCAGGCCGTAGGGCACCGTCAATGCGCCACCGAGGGCAAACCAGTTATTGATCGGGGCGACCCAGGCGAGGTTGGGAAAGGGGATGAACTTGTCGAACCCGTTCGGGTTGTTGCCGGTGGTCGGGGCGCCGTCGATGGTCTGCGTTTGACCGTTGAACTGCGCCGAAGGACGAATCATGGTGGCCGTGGCCTGCAGCACCGGCGCGCTGAAGAAAGCCATCGCTGCCGGGTTGTTGAAGGCCGCGGTGGGATCATCGGGGAACAGCGAGCCGCCAGCGTTGGCGCGTGCCCATCCGGCAGCGTTGTCGGTAGGCAGCTGGAACGCACCCGCCTGGGCCACCACCGGAACGGCGAAGGCGGATACCACAGCCAGGGCAAGGACAGCACGGGCACCGTAGCGGGTCATCTGGGGCTTGGAATGTTTGTTCATGTGTTCTCCTCTGACGGCGGGGCGGGTACGACGCAAAGTTTCGGTACACAGCGTGAGAGAAATGTGAGCTTGCCTTACGGGAATCTCATCGCGGGCTTCACAATAACATTACAAGCGCAATAGGGAAGCCGGGACGAAAGTCCGGCCGGATGACATCCGTTTTCGCTGCAAACGCACATGAAGGCGCAACGTGGCGCTGGTGGCGGCAGAAAAGCTGGCTTCGCGGCTGTCGGTGCTTGAGGAAGATGATTTTCCGCTGTCAGCGCATTAATGCATGTGGGGTCATGCGCTTGCCCACCGGCGAGCGTTTAAAGCAAGCCGTGTTGATAACCCGGCTTGCTTGAGGGGTGGGCGAGCGTGTCACACCAAATCACGATGATGCGTGCGTGTGCATACGCAACATACGCGCGCAGGTCGCCGTAACGATTGCCGCGCATGTGCATAAACGCCGCAGCGCGTTTCCATTTGTCCTGCCTTAACTCGAGGCAAATGCGGGCGAGAACGAAGCGATAAACATTTAGATCGATGTATCACGCGGCGAAGTGTGATGCATGCACGTGTGTTGATCGGCCAGCTGTGCGCGTGCAGTGAAACCGCATGCGTGCGGCATTTTTCTCACCTACAAAAAAGTGTGATTGATTTCATGTAAGTGTCATCTATCGATCACGCAATTTGCATGTTAGAAAGATCCCACAGGGGGAAGGCAGCGATCTGCAGCACATGGGCTCGTGCTGGATGCATCGCAGTGAAGCAAGTGGGGGAGTTGTTCTTACCGAAGATGTCAGTTGTCGATGTGCGTTCAGTGCGGCGTGGTCCCGCCATGCCGCTGACATGGGACGCATCGCCCATTCACGGGCACCGCTTCTTACAAAAATCCTTGGGGAGAAACACACGTGAGATTTGCATCCGTACGTTCTGGCGGCCGCCGTGCTGCCAAGCTTGCCTTGACCCTTTTGGCAGCCAGCGTGGCATCGTCCTACGCCACGCACAGCCATGCAGCCGTTACGATCGGCCTGCTTTCAACGCCGCAAATTACCCAGGCGCCGAACAACAACGATCGCGTCACCATACCGGGCAATGTTTCGGCTTTTGCCACGGCCGCCAACGACCATGGCCGCGTCGACGATTCGACGGCTATGAACAACATGCAGTTGCAGCTCAAGCGTCCAGCTGATCGTGAGCTGGCGTTGCAGGCCTTGATGCAGCAGCAGCTCACCAAGGGTTCGTCGAACTATCACAAGTGGTTGACCAACGCAGAGCTGGGTGAGCAGTACGGTCCATCCCAGATGGATATCGATGTCATTGCCGGTTGGCTGAAGTCCGAGGGTTTCGCGGTCAACAAGGTTTATCAGAATGGCATGACGATTGACTTCTCCGGCAACGCCGGACAGGTGCGCCAGGCGTTCGGCACCGAGATCCATCATCTCAACGTCAACGGCGAGGCGCATATCGGCAACATGAGTGAGCCGCAGATTCCGGCTGCGCTGGCCGGCGTGGTGGAGGGCGTGGTGTCACTGAATGACTTCCGCCCGCATGTGAACTACAAGCAGCATCTGGATTACACCTTCTCCGAAAGCGGATCCACCTACTACGCGGTGACGCCGGCTGATCTGGCGACAATCTATAACCTCAAGCCGCTATTCAGTGCGGGCATCAACGGTAGTGGTGAAACGATTGCGCTGATCGAAGACACCAATGTGTACTCGACCAGCGACATCACCACGTTCCGCTCCACGTTCGGCCTGCCCACTGCCAGCTTCAGCCAGGTTCATCCGGAAAGCTGCACCAACCCCGGCGATGTGGTCGGCAACGATGGCGAGGCGGAGCTCGATGTGGAATATGCCGGTGCCGCAGCTCCGGGCGCCACGCTTGAACTGGTTTCCTGCGCCGATACCACCACCACCTTCGGTGGCCTGATCGCGATGGAGAACCTGCTTGAAGCGGGCCATGCGCCGACCGTTTGGAGTGTGAGCTACGGGGAGTGCGAAGCGGAAAACGGCGCGACCCAGAATGCCGCATACAGTTCCACCTATGAAAGCGCCGCCGCCGAAGGCATTTCGGTGTTCGTCTCTGCGGGTGACGAAGGCGCCGCCAGCTGCGACGCTGACGAAAGCAATGCCACGCACGGTATCGGGGTAAGCGGTTTTGCGTCCACGCCCTACAACGTGGCCGTGGGCGGCACCGATTTTGGCGACACCTATGCCGGCACCAACAGTACCTACTGGAGTTCGAGCAACAGTTCGACCTACGGTTCGGCGCTGTCTTACATCCCGGAAATTCCGTGGAACGATTCCTGCGCCAGCTCGCTGATCTCCTCCAAGGAGGGCTACAGCACGCCGTATGGCAAGAGCGGTTTCTGCAATAGCAGCGTGGGCAAGGAAGATTTCCTGACCACGGCTTCGGGTAGTGGCGGCCCAAGCGGTTGCGCCACAGGTTCGCCCAGTACCAGCGGTGTGGTGAGTGGCAGTTGCGCGGGGTGGTCCAAGCCTTCCTGGCAGTCCGGCCTGGTGGGGAATCCCAGCGATGGCGTGCGTGACATTCCCGACGTTTCGCTGTTCGCGGCGAACGGTGTGTTGGGCCACTACTACGTTTATTGCTATAGCAACACCAAGGGTGAAGGGGCAGCTTGTACGGGTGCGCCCAGTGGCTGGGCCGGCGCAGGTGGCACTTCGTTCGCTTCGCCGATCATGGCGGGCATCCAGGCGCTGGTGGATCAGCACAACAGCTTTACCACCGGTGCAGGCAATCCGGCGCCGACCTATTACTCCATCGCCAAGACGGAGTACGGCTCGGCGGGTAGCGCCACCTGTAATTCCAGCGACGGCGATACGGTGGGTAGCTCGTGCGTGTTCTACGACGTCACCCAGGGTGACATGGACGTGAACTGCACAGGCTCGCACAGCTGCTACAAGCCATCGGGTACGTATGGGGTGTTGTCGACCTCTACCTCAGCCTACGACAAGGCCTATGGCACGGGCACGGGCTGGGATTTCGCCACCGGCATCGGTTCGGTGAATGCCTATAACCTGGTTTATGCCTCAGCCTGGTGAGTCGTTCACAGGTGTGAATATAGGCGCCCCCTGGTTTTCCAGGGGGCGCTTTGTTTTGGTTGCCGGGAATGAATGGCGAGACAATCGGCCAGGGCAGGCTCTCGAAAGCAGCACTGCCATGAATGCTGCCGCGTCAAGCGTGATCAGGAGCGACCGTAGACGTCGTCGAAGCGGACGATATCGTCTTCGCCCAGGTAACTGCCGGATTGCACTTCGATCAGCTCCAGCGGAACCTTGCCCGGGTTGCTCAGACGATGGACGCTGCCCAGCGGGATATAGGTGCTCTGGTTTTCGGTCATCAGGAACACCTTGTCATCGCAGGTGACTTCGGCGGTACCGGAGACCACGATCCAGTGTTCGGCGCGATGATGATGTTTTTGCAGGCTCAGGCTGGCGCCGGGCTTCACCACAATGCGCTTCACCTGGAAGCGGCTACCCGCTTCGAGTGAGTCGTAGCTGCCCCACGGACGATGCACGACGCGATGGAAGGAGTGCTCGGTGCGGCCCGAGGCCTTCAACTGATCGACCACCTTTTTCACGTCCTGTGCGGCATCGCGGTGAGCCACCAGCGTGGCATCCGGCGTGCTGACGACGATCAGATCGTCCACGCCCACGGTGGCGATCATGTGGCGATCATGCGAACGCAGCAGCGAGTTGCGAGTATTCACCGCCATGGTGTCGCCTTCGCGCTGGTTGCCTTGTTCGTCGTGCTTGCCCGATAGCCACAGCGCCGACCACGAGCCGATATCGCTCCACGCGCAGCTCACCGGGATCACGGCTGCGCGGGCGGTTTTCTCCATCACCGCATAGTCGATCGAGTTGTCAGGCACCTTGGCGAACGCCGCCCCATCCACGCGCACGAAGTCCAGATCGCCGTGGCCGGTGGCGTACGCGGCGCGTACCGCAGCAAGCATGTCGGGGGCGTGCTGACCCAGTTCTTCCAGATAGCGAGCGGCCTTGAACAGGAACATGCCGGAGTTCCAGTCGTAACCGCCATCATCGAGATAGCCCTGAGCCGTGACCTGGTCCGGCTTCTCCACGAACTTCGCCACGCGGAAGGCGCTACCGCCGATCGATTCGGCCCGGCGGATATAGCCGAAGCCGGTTTCCGGGCGGTCCGGGCGAATGCCGAAGGTCACCAGCCAGCCATCGCGCGCGGCGGGGAGGGCTTGTTGCACGGCAGCGGTAAAGCTCTGGGTGTCACCGATCAGGTGATCGGCTGGCAGCACCAGCAGCAGGGCCTCTGCATCAAGTTCCAGTGCTTTCAGCGCCCCCAGCGCGATCGCCGGCGCAGTGTTGCGGGCTGCAGGCTCCAGCACGATCGTGGCACCTTGGACCCCTGCTTCGAGCAATTGGTCCGCCGCCAGGAAACGGTGGTCTTCGCTGGCAACCACAACCGGTGCGGCGACGTCCGGCAATAGGCGCGTGCGTGCCACCGTCTGCTGGAAAAGCGTGTCCTGGCCCGTCAGGGAGAGGAACTGTTTGGGCATGTTTCGGCGGGAAACCGGCCATAGACGCGTGCCGCTGCCGCCGCTAAGAATCAAAGGAATCAGCATGGTTCAACCAGCCTGAAGGTGGAGCTTCTCGATAACGTGATGCAGGCCGTCCTGCCACTCCGGCAGAGCATAGCCGAAGCGCTGCTGGAAACTGGTGTTGTCCAGCACGGACCAGCCCGGGCGCTTGGCCGGCGTAGGGAATTCCGCCGTGGTGATGGGAACAACCCGTGGCATGCGCTGAAGCAGACCTTTCGCATGCGCCGCCTGGAGCAGGGCGGTGGCGAAGCCGTGCCAGCTGGTATGTCCGCTAGCTACCAGATGATGCGTACCCTGCATGGCTTGGCGCTGCGCGGTATCTGCCTGCTGCCAGGCCTGGATGGCCGCCAGGGTGCCGCCTACGATCAGGTCGGTGCTGGTCGGTGCGCCGTGCTGGTCGGCCACGACGCGCAACTCCTCACGTTCCGCGCCCAGGCGCAACATGGTGCGCAGGAAATTGTGGCCATGCGCTGCATACACCCAGGCGGTGCGCAGCAGCAGATGATTTGCACCGCTGGCCGTCAGTGCTTTTTCACCTGCCAGCTTGCTTCGGCCATAGGCGCTGATGGGCGCGGTAGCGGCGTCTGTCCGATAAGGTGTCGATCCGCTGCCGTCGAACACATAGTCGGTGGAGTAATGCACGACCAACGCATCGTTGGCCGCGGCCCAACGGCTGATGACCCCGACTGCTTCTCCGTTGATGCGGGTGGCGAGATCTTCCTCTTGCTCGGCGCGATCGACCGCGGTGTAAGCGGCGCTATTCACTATGAGCTGCGGGCGTATCGTGTCCAACAGAGACGGCAGCGTGTCAGGTGCGGAGAGGTCGGCAACCACCGCGACACCGCCATCCGTGCGCTTGCCATCCCGGCTGGCCGGCGTAACTTGACCGAGTCTTGCAAGTCCGCCGTGCTCAAGAAAGCTGCGGCCTAGCTGGCCGTTGGCGCCGAGCAGCAGGATGTTCATGCGGTGAACACAGGGAGCCGGTCGGCGGATACATCCGCAAGCAACGGCGCTTTGAGATCTTTCTCGGAAAGCTGCGGGCCGCTGATCGGCCAATCGATGCCAAGACTTGCGTCATCCCAGCGGATGCTCGCGTCGGCTTTGGCGTCATAGAGCGCCGTGCACTGGTAAGTGAAGGTCGCGAAATCGGACAGCACACAGAAGCCGTGTGCAAAACCCTCGGGTATCCAGAAGTGCCGGTGATTGTCGGCAGTAAGCATGACACCGGCCCACTGGCCGAAGGTGGGAGATCCACGGCGGATATCTACCGCGACGTCATACACTTCACCTTCAAGCACGCTGACCAGCTTGCCCTGTGGATTGGGCCACTGGTAATGCAGTCCGCGCAATACGCCTTTGCTTGAGCGCGAAACGTTGCTCTGGACAAACGTTGCGCTAATGCCGGCAGCAACGTATTTCGCCTGGTTGTAGCTCTCGTAGAAAAATCCGCGTGCATCCCCGAACACTTGCGGCTCGATCACTACTACGCCGGGCAGTGTGGTCTGGATGATTTTCATTCTACGTGCCCTTGTTCAATCAGATGCTGCAGGTATTGCCCGTAGCCGGTCTTTGCAAGAGGGGCGGCCAGGCGCATGACTTGCTCTGCATCGATCCAGCCATGCGCGTAGGCAATTTCCTCCGGGCAGCACACCTTCAGGCCCTGACGGTTCTCGATCGTTTCGATGTAATTGCCGGCCTGCATCAGCGATTCGTGCGTGCCGGTATCAAGCCACGCGTAGCCACGGCCAAGCTGTTCAAGATGCAGCGAGCCGTCTTCGAGATAGCGCCGGTTGAGGTCGGTAATTTCCAGCTCGCCGCGAGGGGACGGTTTCAGGTCCGCCGCGTAGTCGCATACCCGTTGATCGTAGAAATAAAGGCCCGTCACGGCATAGTGAGACTTCGGCTTCGACGGTTTTTCTTCCAGGCCGATCACGCGGCCGTTGGCGTCGAATTCCGCCACGCCATAGCGCTCGGGATCCCTTACCCAGTAGCCGAATACGGTAGCGCCGTGATCACGCGAGCTCGCGCGTTTCAGTCGTTCCGTCAGTCCGACGCCATAGAAGATGTTGTCACCAAGCACCAGGCAGCTTGGATCATTGCCAATGAAGTCGCGGCCGATCAGAAAGGCCTGGGCCAGGCCATCGGGTGAAGGCTGGACGGCATATTCGATGCGGATGCCCCACTGGGAGCCATCGCCCAGCAAGCGCTGGAACAGTGCTTGCTCATGCGGCGTGTTGATGATCAGGATTTCGCGGATGCCCGCGAGCATCAGGGTAGCCAGCGGGTAAAAAATCATGGGCTTGTCGTAGACGGGCAGCAATTGCTTGCTCACCGCCTGCGTGATCGGGTACAGCCTTGTGCCGGAACCTCCGGCGAGAATGATGCCCTTGCGTGCGGTCATGTGCCCAGGCGCTCCATCCGATAGCTACCGTCGAGTACGCGCTTCACCCATGCCTGATGGGAGAGATACCAATCTACAGTTTGCGTGATACCCGTTTCAAACGTTTGGGAAGGTTGCCAACCCAATTCACGCTTCAGCTTGCTGGCGTCAATGGCGTAGCGCCGGTCGTGACCCGGCCGGTCCTTCACGTAGGTGATCAGCGACTCGCGCGGGCGTCCATCAGCCAACGGTTGGCGAGCGTCGAGCAGGGCGCAGATGGTCTTTACGACCGTGATGTTGGTTTGCTCGGCATTGCCGCCGACATTGTAGGTTTCACCCAGACGGCCCGCCTCGAGCACGCGGCGGATCGCCGAGCAATGATCCCCGACGAACAGCCAGTCGCGAATATTGAGGCCGTCGCCATAGACGGGCAGTGGTTCGCCTGCCAGCGCCTTCTGGATAATCAGTGGGATCAGCTTCTCGGGGAACTGATAAGGCCCGTAATTGTTCGAGCAATTGGTGGTAAGCGTCGGCAAGCCATAGGTGTGATGAAAAGCGCGGACCAGGTGGTCTGACGCGGCCTTGGATGCGGAATAGGGCGAATTGGGCGCGTAAGCGGTGGTTTCGGTGAATTGGCCTGCTTCGCCCAGTGAGCCATACACCTCGTCGGTGGAAACGTGCAGGAAACGGAAGGCATCCTTTGCGCTGCCCTCCAACTCGCGCCAGTAATCGCGCGCCGTTTCGAGCAGGCCCAGTGTTCCCACGACATTGGTTTCGATGAAGGCGGCGGGGCCATCGATCGACCGGTCAACATGCGATTCAGCGGCGAAATTGACAATTGCCTGAGGCTCGTGCTCACGGAGCAGTTTTGCGACGAGGGCGCGGTCCCCTATGTCGCCCTGCACAAAAACATGTCGATGATTACCTTGCAAGGAAGCGAGGGTGTCGAGGTTCCCGGCGTAGGTGAGCTTGTCCAGGTTGATCACCTGCAGCCCATCCGCCACCGCTTGCAAGACAAAATTGGCCCCGATAAAGCCGGCTCCACCGGTAACGAGCAAAGGTTTCATGTATAACTCCAAATAGAACGATTATTCTGTCACAGAGCGGATCGACTTGGGCTGGGTGGCCCCAAGGGTGAGTGGGCCAGCTGTTCATGGTCGGAGTCGATAGGGGGCGTTCGCACCACAATGTTCATGCAGTCGGCTTCGCCACAGGAAAGCGGCGGTCGGTAGCAAATAAGAGCCGTGCGAGGTAAAAGTGTCGATTTATTTCCGGTGCACACCACGGTTTACGAAGTGGCGACTGATTACTGGCGTGCTCAATCACCGCTACTGGTCGATGCTTCGGTCCTGGATTCCCCTTTCCTGGCGGATTCGCGTTCGTGGGGCATTGGCGACCTCGGCGTATCGCGACTTCCGCTTCAACCGGGACCTGGGGTGGGGGGGCGAATCAGTGCAGGTGGCTCACCCTTTCTCGCATCGTCTTGCGGCGCATGCGAAGGCCGAGGCGCAGGGTATTGATTTACACGGATTCCTGTCTCGCTGGCTGGGGCTTGGCGAATGCGCAAGACTTTATGCCCGGGCGCTATTGGAATCAGGATTCCCGGTATCGCTGCACGATGTGGATATTGATATCCCGCACGCGCGTCATGACCGTACATTGGCGGGACATTTCCGGCTGGCTCCGGAGTACCGGCGCGACTTGATCTTTGTTAATCCCGATCACTGGGATGACGCCCTGGGCAGGCTCTACGGAAGCGGGGGAGGGCGAGACCGCTACACCATCGGTTATTGGTTCTGGGAGCTGGAGCGTTTCCCCGACGCGTGGTTACCTGCGCTGGATAGCGTTGATGAAATTATGGTCTCTTCGGAATTCGTCGAGCGTGCATTGCGTGGCGTTACTGACAAGCCGATTACGCGCGTGCCATTGCCGGTTGTTCTGGGCGAAGATAGCGGATTGATGCGTCATCATTTCGGACTGGATGAACATAGCTACGTCTATTTTTGCTCCTTCGATTTCAATTCATCGATTGCCAGGAAGAATCCCTTTGCTGTGATCAAGGCTTTTTGCCTGGCCTTCCCGCGCGGGGATGAGAAGGTGAGTCTCCTCATCAAGTCGTTCAATGGTGATCGTGACATCGTCCTCCTGATGCAACTGGCTGCCGCTGCGGCAGCCGATCACCGGATCATGTTGCGCGATGACATGCTGGAGCGGTCCGATCTGCAAGCCCTGCATCGCTGTGTGGATGTGCATGTCTCACTGCATAGATCCGAGGGTTTCGGACTGGGCATGGCGGAGGCGATGTGCATGGGGAAGCCCGTCGTTGCGACGTCTTATTCGGGCAACATGGAGTACATGACGCCGGACAACAGCTGCCTCGTGGATTTCGACATGGTTCCCGTGCGGGAAGGTGAATATCAGCATGGCAAGGGCCAGTATTGGGCAGAGCCAGATCCACTGCACGCAGCGCAGCACATGCGGAAGCTGTACGAGGATCGCGCCTTCGGTACGCGCATCGGGGTAAAGGCATTGGCTGATATGCAAAGACGTTTTTCGGCGGATGCTTGCATGGCTGTACTTGAGCAGCGATTGAATCAACTCGATGATGCGTGCCAGGCGCCGGTTATGGGTTCTCGAGTTGGTTAATCCGTTGGTGCAAAGGCGCCAAACTGTTTGATGGAATGACGATGATGGAAAATGGTGACCAACCTGCTGTGACGCCTCCCTCGGGTCCTTCCGAGATGAGTCAGCAAGATACTGTCCATTGGCGAGAGCTGGCTGCACGTAGGCTCGCGCTGCTTGTGACCGCCGAGCACGATGTCTCGACGTTGAGGGATCGTTTGGACATGCTGCAGTCCGAACAGCAATGGCTATTGCGGGAGCGAGACGGGCAATTGCTGCGCATCCGTAATCTCGAACGTGAATTGGCAACGCTTGTAACCAGTCGATCATGGCGAGTGACGGCGCCTTTGAGGAGATCGGCACATCGGTGGACACATGTGAAGGCTACATTGCGGACTGTGCTCCGTTGGCTCGTCAAGCGGCCGGTTGTGAGGCCGGTCATTCGGCTGATCGCGCGCATGTTCCCCAGCTTGAGTCTGCGATGGCGTGCCCGATTGCATGCGCAATGATCCGCAATGCAGGGCATGCCAAATCGAGCTGCGCGCGATATGTGGTCATGCCAGTGACGAGATTGACTAGATGAAGATTGCTCTGGATTTGCAGGGGGCTCAGTCGAATAGTCGGCATCGGGGTATCGGACGCTACACCCTTTCAATGGCGAAGGCGTTCGCAAAAGTCGCTTCCGCGCACGAACTATGGCTCGTGTTGAATGGGCGTCACGTCGATAGCACGGTAGAACTGGTAGAGCAGTTCCATGGATTGATTCCGCGTTCGCGGATTGTTGTTAGAGAGTTGCCACAGGATATCGCGGGGTGCATTCCCGATAACCAGATACGTGCGCGCATTGCGGAGGCAGTGCAGGCGGATCTCTTTGCGGATATGAATGCTGATTGCATCTGGCACAGCAGCATGTTCGAGGGCTGGGGCGATGACTCGATCGCGGCGCTCGGAGCCGGGGAGGATGATGAGCGACATGTTGCCACGCTCTATGACCTCATTCCGCTGCTACATCCGGATCGGTATCTCCATGATCCCAAATACCAGCACTGGTATTACAGGCGATTGGGCCTGCTGAAACGTTGCGGCCTGCTCCTGGCGATATCCGAATCCTCGCGCAGCGAAGTCATTGAGCGGCTGGACCTGGAGCCCTCTCGTGTGGCAGTGGTACATGCCGCTGCTGACGAAGCGTTCAAACCCATGCCCGCGAGTGGGCTGGATTGGGAGCGTTGGCGCGGAGATTACGGTATCCGTCCCGGCTTTCTTCTTTATGCCGGGGGGTACGATGCGCATAAAAATGTCGACGCACTGATTGCGGCCTATGCCGAATTACCTGTGGTTACAAGACAGAAGCATGTGTTAGTGCTGGCCGGGCGCTGTGATCCTCTGGTCGAGCGGCAGCTGCGCATATATTCGCGTCGTGCAGGATTGAGCGAGGGGGCGGTTCTTTTTACCGGTGGCGTAGAAGATGCCGAGCTCGCGAAGCTCTATTCCAGTTGCGAATTGTTTGTGGCGCCCTCGCTTCACGAAGGCTTTGGTCTGCCCGCTCTGGAAGCTATGGCTTGCGGTGCGGCTGTCATCGGGTCGAATACGGCGAGCCTTCCCGAGGTAATCGGTCGGGCCGATGCGCTGTTTAATCCGCGCAGCATCAGTGCAATGGTTGAAAAGATGCAGCACGTTCTCAGTGATGCTGCCATGCGCAAGCAGCTTCGCGAGTATGGGCGTTTGAGGGCGGGTCAATTTGCCTGGTCCGATAGTGCGCGAAGGGCGCTGGAAGCCATTGAAAATCATCTTCCCGGTAAGGCAACAACTACTTTGCGGGGAAATCGCCCCCGTCTTATTTATGTGTCGCCACTGCCGCCCGAGCGGTCCGGAATAGCGGACTACAGTGCGCGCCTTCTGCGAGAGCTGGCCACCCATTACGACATTGATGTGGTCGCCGATCAGTTGGAAGTCAGGGATCCGTGGGTACGTGCCAACTTCCCGATTCGTTCGCTGGAGTGGTTGAAATCTCCTGTCAATGCCGACCTGCGTATTCTCTATCACGTAGGAAATTCGCCGCTTCATGCAGGCATGTTCGAAGCACTCAGGGAGCGTCCAGGCGTCGTTGTCCTGCACGATTTCTTCCTGGGGGCGGTCCGCAACTGGATGGCACATCAAGCTCGGGATGACAGGCTTTTCAAGCAGGATCTGTACAGGAGTCATGGCTATCCGGCGCTGTTGCGTGACTTGCACTACGGGCGCGGTGCTGCCATCAACACGTATCCAGTCAGTCTTGAGGTTATTGATGCTGCACAGGGTGTGATCGTGCATTCGCATCATGCGGTGGATTTGGCGCGTCGCCGCTATGGCCCAGTCGCGGCGTCCAAGTTCATGGTGGCCCCCTTTTCCCGGGCTGTTACGCACGGAGATCGTGATTCGTCGCGCCGAGCGCTCGGTATAGGTGCCGATGATTATGTGGTATGCAGCTTTGGCATGCTGGCGCCGACCAAGATGAATCATCGGCTGCTCGATGCCTGGCTGCAGTCTTCGCTCGCGGAAGACTTGCGATGCCATCTCATTTTTGTCGGCGAAAATCATGGTGGTGACTATGGGCGGGAGCTGCTTGCCGTCATGCACGCAGCCAAATGCAGGCGGCGCCTGCATATCACCGGTTTCGTCGACGCCAACCGTTATACCGATTATCTGGCGGCCTGCGATGTGGCCGTGCAATTGAGAACGGACTCGCGTGGCGAAACGTCTGCGGCGATCTTCGATGTGATGGCGCAGGGCATCCCATTGATAGTCAATGCACATGGTTCCTCGGCCGAACTATCGCGCGACGTTACGCTACAGATCGACGACGCCTTCGCCGACGACGACCTGGTAGTCGCATTGCAGTGCCTGCACCAGGACGAATCCTTGCGGATGACGTTGGGCAAGGCGGGTCAAGAATGGGTGAGGGAGCGGCATCATCCGGCCAAGGCCGCCTCGCGATACAAGGATGCAATCGAGCTGCTTGCAAGGCGATCGGCGGGTGCCAATAGCAATAAGTTGCTGGCTGACCTTCAGCGCTATGAGGCTGCTTCGACCGAGAACGCGCGACTACTGGCCGATGCGCGAGATTTGGTGGTGTTGAACCGCCATCGGCCTTATCGGCCGCGAATGTTCGTCGATGTGACAGCTACTTCCTCAAGCACGTTGCATACCGGCATAGAGCGTGTCGTGCGCGGAGTTTTGTCGCAGCTTTTGCGGGATGAGAATTTGCCGTGGCGAGTCGAGCCGGTGAAGCTGGTTGATGGCCGCTATGTTTTTGCTCATGCGTATGCATTGCACCTGATTGACCACCCTGATGTCGGTTTGCTTGAGGCGGAAGTGCGGCCTGATGCGGGAGATCTCTTGCTAGGTCTGGATTGGGTGGCTGATAAATTGCCCGCCAATGCCAGTCTGCTTGCCGCATGGCGCGCGCGAGGTGTTCGCATAGTGTTTACGGTTTATGACCTGCTGCCGGTGCTTCGTCCACAATGGTTTCCGGCAGAGATCGCTCCCATGCATGCGCGTTGGCTGGCCTGCATTGGACGTTATGCAGATGCGTTGATCGGTATCTCGAAATCCGTGGTGAATGATCTTCATCAGTGGTTTGAACTGCATCCACCGCAGCGTAAAGAATCATTAGCTTTGGGCTATTTCTATCCAGGCAGCGATCTGATGGCGACGCGGCCTAGCGCAGGCTTGCCAGCGGATGCAAATGAGCTCCTGGGACGTTTGCGCGATCGGCCTGTTTTCCTGATGGTCGGAACTGTCGAGCCACGTAAGGGCCATGCCATGGTGCTTGATGCATTCGAGCGCCTCTGGACGGAAGGCAGCGCGGCATGTCTGGTGATTGTCGGCCGGCTTGGCTGGATGTCGGATGCGTTGGCGGCTCGATTGCGCGCGCTTGCTGCGCGCGAATCCAGGCTGGTCTGGCTGGAAAATGCCAGTGACGAATACCTGGAAGCGCTGTATGGCGTGGTTCGAGCACTTATCGCCTCGTCCGAAGCGGAGGGCTTTGGACTTCCTCTGCTTGAGGCCGCCCATCGAGGCGTGCCTGTTATCGCCCGAGACATTCCCGTTTTTCGAGAAGTGGCTTCGGCGTTCGCGCAGTATTTTGATGGTAATTCCGTTGATGATCTGGCCGATGTCATCCGGGCTTGCTCGGCAGGAGCGAAAAAGGAGACGCTGTCAGTTGGCGAGGCTGGGCTAAGTTGGCAAGTGACGACGGCCAGGTTGGGGCAAATGCTGCTTGATCCTGATCATGCGCAGTGGCTTACGTTGTGGAAGTCCGGCCAAGATTCGTAATTTGTCCGGCCGGCATGGCGAATTGACAGCAGCAGGTACACGCGTAACATCGCTGGCATCCATCTCTTAAGGCTCAGGCATGAAGGCTGCATTGATTACCGGCATCACGGGGCAGGATGGTGCCTATTTGGCCGAACTTCTGCTGCAAAAGGGATACAAGGTTGTCGGTGCGTATCGGCGCACGAGTTCAACCAATTTCTGGCGTATCGAGGAGCTGGGTATCACCGAGCATCCTCAGCTTGAGCTGGCCGAATTCGACTTGAATGATATGGGTGCGGCGGTACGCTTGCTGGATAGGTTTGGCATTGACGAAATCTACAATCTTGCCGCGCAGAGCTTCGTTGGTGTCTCCTTCGACCAACCGGTAACCACAACCCAGATCACGGGGGTAGGGGCGTTGAACCTCCTGGAGGCCATCAGGATGGTCAATCCGCGCATAAGGTATTACCAGGCATCCACTTCAGAGATGTTTGGCAAGGCGGAGGCCGTTCCCCAATCAGAGACCACTCCGTTTCATCCACGTAGCCCCTATGGCGTTGCGAAGCTTTACGCGCACTGGATCACGGTTAATTACCGCGAGTCCTATGGGCTATTTGGCGCCAGCGGCATCCTGTTCAATCATGAATCCCCCTTGCGCGGGCGTGAATTCGTGACGCGAAAAATCACCGATACCGTAGCCAAGATTCGATTGGGCAAACTTGACCAGCTTGAGCTCGGCAACCTGGACGCACGGCGAGACTGGGGTTACGCGAAGGAGTATGTCGAAGGAATGTGGCGCATGATGCAAGCGGACATTCCGGATACGTACGTATTGGCCACGGAGCGAACCGAGACGGTGCGTGATTTCGCCAGCCTGGCATTCGCGGCGGCGGATATGCCGTTGGCATGGGAGGGCCAGGGACTGGAGGAGCGAGGTATTGATGTGCGCACCGGAAAAACCGTGGTGCGGATAAATCCCCGCTATTATCGCCCGGCCGAAGTGGACTTATTGATCGGAGACGCGACCAAGGCCCGCAAGGCGCTGGGTTGGGCTGCCGAAACTTCCCTGGAGTCCCTGTGTCGGATGATGATCGAGGCAGACCTGCGCAGAAATACCCATGGCATTTCATTCTGAAAAGAGCGGCAAGCGAGTCCTTGTCACCGGTTTAGGGGGATTTACAGGCCGTTACCTCGCAAAAGAGTTGCAGGAGGCCGGATACGCCGTACATGGCTTGGTATCGCCAGGAGGCAACGATCATGTTGATCTGCTGGATGAAGCGGCGGTTAAGACGGCCGTTGCACGTATACAACCCAACGCGGTGATTCACCTCGCCGGTGTGGCTTTTGCGGCACACAGTGACGTCGATAAGGTCTACCGCACCAATATTGTAGGAAGCCGGCATCTGCTGGCCGCGTTGGCGGAACTGCAGCAAAAGCCTGAGACGGTATTGTTTGCCAGCAGCGCTCTCGTCTATGGAAATTCTTCGGACAGTGAATCATCGCTTGATGAGAACTCTCCGCTGCGTCCGGCCAACGACTACGCTGTCAGTAAGCTCGCCATGGAATACATGGCAAGGACATGGTCTTCCCATTTTCGCCTGGTATTTTGCAGACCGTTTAACTACACCGGTGTTGGTCAGGATCCCCGCTTCCTTGTACCCAAGATCGTGAGTCACTTTAGCCGTGGTGATCGTCATATCGAGCTTGGAAATCTCGATGTATGGCGAGAATTTATGGACGTCCGGACCGTGGTTTGGGCGTATCGTCGTTTGTTGGAAACAGATAACGGCGACGACACGTTCAATATCTGTACCGGTGTACCCCACTCGTTGCGCGAGGTATTGGCGGCGATGGCCGATATCGCGGGATATGACATTGAGGTGAGGGTTAATCCGGCCTTTGTGCGCGAAAACGAGATTCGCCGCCTCGCCGGCGATCCCTCGCGCTTGCAGTCACGTATCGGCGCCATGCCGTCATTCAGTTTGTCCGACACGCTGCGCTGGATGTATCACGCACCCAATTGAATGGGCGTCATTCGTGCATGGGCTGGCGGGTTATGTCCACTTTGGCGTCAAGCCAGCTGCTGCCGACGAAGTCTTCCCGCTTGGTGTTGAATACATGGAACATCAGCGCGTTGTCTCGCCACTCGAAGTTCTTGTCCAGGTGAGAGTCGAAGCGTGAAAGCGATAGCGATAGCGAATAGCTGCCCTTGCCTAGGCGTGCCGGGAAGCGGAAGCAGTAAGTGGCTTCTTCGCCAGCGACCATGTTTTCCAATGGCTGTTCCAGGCGATGCGTGTTGATGCCATAGATGCAATGGCCAAGCCGGTCCGTGATCATGAAACCGAGAACCACCCGAGGCAGATCGACACGTGCCTTGATGGATACCACGAGATTGAGATCCTGGCCGACTTTGACCGACTTGACCGGCTGGTTGCTCTCGTCAAGCAGCTGTGCATCGGTAATATATACCTCTCCGGTTCCCGAAATGGTCGCCACGCGACCGTCGGCCAGTGCGAGTTGCCGAATCTTGTAGTGATCCCGCTCGGCCATCATCGCGTGATAGTAATCGAGCACATCGATCGGCGGCCCTTCCATTTTGACATGGCCGGCTTCGAGCAGGATGGCTCGATCGCACACCGTTTGAATGGCATAGCGATCATGCGAGACGATCAATAGTGTTGTCCCTTCTTTTCTAAATGTACGAATGCGGTCGAAGCTCTTGTGTTGGAAGTAGGTGTCGCCTACTGACAACGCTTCGTCGACGATCAGGATATCGGGCCGTTGTACCGTCGCGACGCTGAAAGCCAGGCGCATCTGCATGCCGCTCGAATAGGTTCGAACAGGCTGGTCGATATAGTCGCCGATCTCTGCGAATGCCTCGATGGCGGGCATGAGGTTATTGATCGTTTCAAGCGACAAGCCTAATAGCTGACCGCCCATGATCGCGTTTTGACGGCCGGTAAAGTCGGGATGAAAGCCCATGCCTAATTCAAGCATGGCAGCTACTCTACCGTGCAGCACTACTTCGCCTGCCGTAGGGCGCACCGTGCCGGTAATCAGCTTTAGCAAGGTACTTTTGCCGGCACCGTTGCTGCCTACTATGCCTACCGCTTCGCCCGCCTTCACCTCGAAGTTGATGTCCTGCAGAACCCAGTGCTTCTGGTGGCGCTGAGCACCGAAGGGCACTATCCATTCTGCAAGACGTGCCCACTGGCTAGGGTACTGCTTATAAGCCTTGCCAAGCCCTTTGATCTGAATCGCGCCCATTAGAGCTCATCCACCATATCGCCCGCATGTCGGCGAAACAAGAAAAGCCCAAGCCCGCAAAGTGCAACGGCGAGCAGCGCCACTGGCCAGATGTCGCGCCATATCGGTGTTTGCTTGTATAAAAAAATACCTTGGTAGGCCTGGGCTAGAGGTGTCATCGGGTTCATGCGAATCAAGGTTCGCGCCGATTGAGGCAGGGTGGCAGTCGAATAGACGATGGGCGTGAACCAGAACCAGAATTGCAGCAGGATGCCCACGAATTGCCCGACGTCACGAAAGAACACGTTCAGCACGCCGGCGATCACGCTAAGTCCGATCGCAAATGCTACTTGCACGATAAGTATGGGTACTGCATAAAGCGCAATCCAGCCTGGAAAATTTCGCGTGACCAACAGGAATGCCAGGAAAATAGCAAAGGCAATGCAGAAGTTGATCAGTGCGTTTAATACCGTAATCGCTGGCAGGCAAATGCGTGGGAAGTTGAGTTTCTTGATGATGTTGCCGTTTTCGATGAAAACGCTCTGTCCGCGCTGAAGGATTTCCGAAAACAAGCCCCATGTCAGCAGTCCGGCGCAAAGAAACGTACTGTATGCATAGGGGCTACCCATGCCGGGCAGTCTTGTGCGCATGAGCTCGGAGAACACTACGGTGTAAACAGTGATCATTGCCAATGGTTGCAATATCGTCCATGCGGCGCCGAGCAGGGAGTTGCGATAGCGTGCTTCAAATTCGCGTTTGACGCTGCCAAGGATAAAGCCGCGATAGCGCCAGATGGCTTTGATAATGGAAGGGCTCATGCCGGTACGGGTCTATGTGTTCAACGTTTCGGGGTGTTCCAGTAAACGCCTGTCCCGGATCAGGGTTTGCGCGCCACGACAACTTGTGAGCTGGGCAGGACCGAGTCGAGCTTCTTCTTGAGCGAAGGCCCCGATCGCGTATCGTCTAGAATGGCTCGCCATGACTCGGACCAGTGCAGAAGCGCAGGGTGATCCGGGCGAGTTATATCGACATCGCATGCCCAGAACAGTGCTTGCCAGATCGAGTGGTAAAAGCCGAATTGCGTTTGTGCCTCGACGAACAGGCCAGAGGCGGTTACGAGTTCGACAAACTGCTGCTGTGTGAAGATCCGGATATGGTTGGGCTTTTGGAAGTAGATGGGTGGCGCAATCTGTAACTGCAGGACTTCCGACTGGAATCCGGGGACGGATAGCAAGTAACGTGCGCCCGGGTTTCCAACGCGAACCAGTTCCTGCATAACCCGTTTCGGATCGTCGACATGTTCCAGAACTTCGGTGCAGATAACGCAGGTGGCCGAGTTGTCTTCCAGCGGAAGCTGATGGGCATCGGCAACCAGTGCCCGGTGCGAATGGGGCGCCAGCTCGGCCAGTTTCGAAGCCATGGCCGCGACCGCTGGCGGATCGTGGTCGATGGCGATGACGCGGGCGCCGCGCCTGGCGCAAAAAAGACTGCTGCCGCCGCCGCCAAAACCAACGTCCACGACAGTATCCCCAGGCCCTACCGGGATGCCACGGAAAACTTCGTTGGTGTCGTTTTGGTACCAGCCACTCAGGATAGCGTCATACAAGCTCAGATCAGAGGCTCTTTGCAATTGGTCCGCTTCACTGGTCTTCATGGCGGTCACATAATCCAGGGTAGATAGCGAGCCTAGTGTAGGTTCTAGCATTGGCTATTGCCATCGCAAAACAGCGCGAGGCAGGCTGTTCGGGTATTCTCCCGACATCGATGGGGCGTAGCGCCGTATATGCCGGTGGCTTGGTGACTCAGGAGTCCATCAGGATGCGGTCTATACCAGGGACGCGGCAGCGGTATACCTGGCGAGTGTGCGGGTGGCGCTTGGATGAGAATGCGAGCGAATGAAGACTCTTTCGGAAACACTGGCGCGCGATGGGAATAACTTCGACTTGATCCGCTTGTGTGCGGCACTCGCGGTCATGCTGGGGCACTCATACGGCATTTGTGGTGCCCGTTCCTTTGAACTGTTGGTGCGGTTCACACACCGCGAATCGTTCGGCAGCCTGGCCGTATATGCCTTCTTCCTGATCAGTGGATTACTGGTCTCGGCAAGTTATGCCAGACAATCTTCGCCAACCCGATTTGTTGGACTGCGTGCGGCACGCATATGGCCCGGCGCGATAGTTTGCGCAATGTTTACAGCCTTGGTGGTGGGTCCCTTGTTTACCAGCATTCCTTTGGCTGAGTACTTCTCCAATCCCGCGACGTATCGATGGCTCGCGCACAACATGTCACTGATCGGCAGTGTCGGAGGATCGCTTCCAGGCGTATTTGATAGAAATCGCCTGGGATTCGTAGTCAATGGAGCGGTCACTACATTGCCGATCGAACTGGAGTGCTATGCCATTATTCTGATCGCAGGGACATTGGGACTGGGAGCGAATTCGCGGCGTGGAACTATCATCGTGGTTGGCGTGGTAGGTGTGATCTTCGCATACTTTGTCAAGCATCCTCCCGTGCATATCACCCTCGGAGGGTTCTTCGTCAAGCGGATTCTCTACTCGTTCTATCCTGTTCCATTTTTCCTACTTGGCATGCTGCTGTATTCGTTCCGTACTCGGGTGATATTGCATTGGTTGCCGGCTTTATCGCTTCTGGTGGGATACGTTGCGCTTCGTTTTACGCCGATGGGTACGATCTTGCTGTACCCGGCCTTTGCTTATGGGGTGCTATGGCTTGCATCGCTTCGCCAATTGCGCTGGCTCAAGCCGAAATACGATTATTCGTACGGGATTTATCTGTATGGTTTCGTCATTCAGCAGACTATCGTGGCTGTGAATCCAACCTTGAGTAACTATCTGAGCGTGGCGATCGCCATCCCGATCACGGTGGTGTTGGCCGCCCTATCCTGGCATATCTTGGAGCGTCCGTGCCTGATCTGGATGCACGCGCGACATCGTTCGGCTGACCTTCAGGCGGCAGAGGTCAGTCCTGCGTGACCGGTGAGCTTAATCGGTCTGGCCCCATGTCTGTCGTTAATTGCATGAGGGTAGAGCTCCCCTGCGGTTCGTCTCGAAGCTGGTGATTCAAGAAATGTTCCGCGATACGAATGCCGCGACGTCGTAGTGGTTGCTCGATATATCGGTAGTTGAGTTCGGCCAGCAAGACACTCAGGCCGACGGCGAACGTGCACAGTGGTATCGCGGAGAGCCAAGTCGCAGGAGAGGGGATTTCGAGTCGGTCATAAATCTCGCGCATAAAGAAAAACGTGGGGATGTGGATAAGGTAAATCGCGTATGAGCGAGCCCCTATCCAGGCGAGCAATCGCGACGCGCCGTTTCGTGGGAACAGGTAACCCCGGTCATAGGAGGCGATCCAAACCAAGGTTGCTGACAACACGGCGATCAAACCGATCCGGGTATGCCAGACCGCGGTGAACGGTGCGGCCAGCAAGGCCAGGACGGCCAGCAGCAAGGCCGGTACGATCAAGCGCAAGGGCCCCAGGCGAAGAAGGTACCGAGGTTCGATCGCGATATACGTAGCCGAACGCGTCATGCAGGCCAGCAGCACGCCCCATGCCAGCGCGTCGGTGCGAAATGCCATTAAGGGGGGCATTCGTATCAGGCTGAATTGGGCTACGACCAATCCGGCCATGAAGACATCGATGCGCCGACGCAGGCAAAGCACCAGCAGCGGTAGCAAAAGGTAAAACTGCTCTTCGAGCGACAGGCTCCAATAGACGAAGCTGGCACCGTATTCACGATGAAATATCGTGCTCGCGAAACGGAAGTTGGCCACGTTCAACATACCCGCAAGTGTGGCCATCAGATTGGGCCGCACATGGCCAAAGGCGCCGCTGTCATTGAATGCGAGGACGGCCAGTAGTGTAAACCCGAGCCAGAGCCAGGCCGATGGCAGAAGTCGCCAGGCGCGCCGAATCCAGAAGGCGACGATGATCCTTGCCTGCTGGCGCAGTGTGCCGTTGAATACAGTCAACTCAGGGAGCAGGCCGCGGGCAATTACAAACCCCGAAATGGCGAAAAAAAGATCGACGCCGAACCAGAAGTCGCAGCGTTTGAACATGGCATCCAGGAAGGGCAGGCTGTTTTTGAACAGATTGCCTTGCATGTGGTGAACAGCGACGCCCAGCACCGCGATGGCGCGTAAGCATTCGATTTCATTGTTCCGGCGGGATGAGGTCATGTTGCGCCGGCAGATAGGGAGGGCGTGGATTTCTCCCCAGTGGAGGAGG
Organism: Dyella flava; assembly: GCF_016904955.1. Taxonomy (GTDB): domain Bacteria; phylum Pseudomonadota; class Gammaproteobacteria; order Xanthomonadales; family Rhodanobacteraceae; genus Dyella_B; species Dyella_B flava. The sequence goes on from NZ_JADIKE010000028.1 coordinate 56,958, forward strand.
ATGAGATACGCTCCTCGAGAAACTGCCGAAGACGAGGCAGCAGAACGGCATTGGAGCAGTACCGCTTCAGTGAGCCAACAGCCGCCTCGCTCATTGACCTGTAGACCTCAGGCTCATGGCGTGCGACGTAGTAGCTGCAGCGATAGGCGTTCACCAGAGACTGGTAGTGCACGCGCTGGCGCAGTGTGCGGTAGGCCTGTCGTTGATCGTGGGGCCATGCACCTATTTGCAGGCTGGAGTCAATCACGAAAGCACAGTCATCGTCGATATAGTCAAGCATCGATGTATGGCGACAGGCGACGGCGGGAACGCCGGCGGACATGTATTCCATCAATGGCAGGCATTGCCCTTCGCCCCTGGACACGCTGAGGGCGTACGTCGTGTTGCGAAGCAGGGCGTTATATTGAGTTTCTTCCAAATAGGCATGGACCAGCAATACGCGACATGCCGAAGGGCCCATGGTGTAGATAGCCTCAAGCATTTCGGGGATAAGGTCGGCTGGATCGTGGTGGGTAAGCTTGATCAGAAGTGTTGCATCGGGTGTGTTGCGAAACGCTTCGCAGAAGGCGTTGATCATCTGTGGCCAGTCTTTGCGTGCGTCATAGGGATTAAGGACGGCGGTATAGACGACACCATCCAGGTTAATACTTCCCTGATACTCGTGAAAATTCGGCGGTAGTGGCAAAGCGTCGGGTGCCGCGGCCAGCAATTTGCTTTTGCAATAGGCGGACAGATCGGTGCGCGTGCTGTCGACGACCAAGCCATTTACGGTAAGCGCTCGCGAAGGGGACGGGGTGTTGTGCAAGGCTTGCATACGATCCCACAAGGGCGCGGGGATGGATGCCACGGGAAAATCGTTGCCAAGTTGAGCATGTACGCATTCAACGGTGTAACTGGAGTGCGTGATGGCGCTACCAAGTTTCGCCAGAATGCGCCGCCAATCATTGCGTGGTTTTCCGCCGAACGCTTCATTGGGCAGTGTTTCAAATTCCCACGCAAACACGGGAATGGTTGGACAGTCCAGGTTGATTGGCGTCTTGTTGGGGGGCAGGAAGCAAAGGAATAGGCAAGATTCGCCACGTGCGAGGCAGTCGCGATAAATGGGGTCTACTTCGTCAGCCGGGTCGGCAACCTCTACGACTGTGCCCAATTGTTTCAGCAGCGGCATAAACTCGCGCAGCACAAATCGATAGCTGTATTCGGGCCGCCCCAGTTGCTGCGGGATGTTGTCAGCCGACGTGCTGGTATGAACAAGTAGGATCACGGCGTAGCTGCAAGCAGGCGGGAGTCTGATACAACTGCGCCCGAGGTTGCCTGCATGGGCAAGGGTAGTTCGGGACAGAGAAATGTGTGCAGGGCAGTTGTCACGATATCGTTGCCGCAGTAATCCTGGATGGTCTGGCGCGCGCAATGCGCCATTTGCCGGTAGAGGCCGGGATCTTGATGCGCGACCGAGTAACTGCGCCGATAGGCCTCCACCAGGGATCCCCAGTCCAGTTGGCAGTAAGAGGTGCGGTTGATCTCATGGTCGCCGTGTGGCCACATCGTCGGTGTACCGGGATAGCTTTTCACGACAAAGGCAATATCGTCGCTGATGTAGTCGGCCATGGCGGTGTTGTCGGGTGCGATGGCCGGCACACCCTCATTAAGGAATTCCACCAACGGCAAGCATTGCCCTTCACATAGCGATGCATTGACGTAGAAGGTGCTGGCGCCGACGAGTGCTGCGTAATCGTCGTCGGACACGTAACCGTAAATGGCAATCACTCGGCATTTGAACGGAGCGTGCTTGGTCAGCATCATCAACAAATGGCGGTGATTATGTGGAAGATCCCGGCCGGTGAGTTTCAGTATAAGCGTGGCATCTTCCGTATCGCGGAATGCCCAGCAAAATGCGGTGACCAGATCTTCCCAGTTTTTTCGGCCGGAGGACGCCGTCAGTACGCTGGTATACACCACGCCATGCAGGTGAAGCCGCACTGGCATGCTTGGCGGAACGTTCCAGTCACACGCTAATGGGGGCTGGTATGGATCGTCCTCAAGAGAGCTTCCCCCTACGTCCATATACCGAAGGGAATGGACGGGCGCCTTTTCCAAGGACAGACCGTTGACCTCGGAGAAGTCCCTGAGGTCCGACGGGTCGAATGGCGTTCCGTCTTGCGTTTCGGGATGCAGCATCGCGTCTACATTCAGACCCATGCGATAGCTATCCGACACAGCGGCATTTAGTCGCCAGGTTATACCTTCGGGCAAAAGCGAGGCGGGATGGGTACGCGGCGGAGTCAACGAGGGCGCAATGGGGGAGGGAATGGCGGCGATGGGATATGTTCGCCCCATGCTGCGCCGAACAGCTTCTACGGTATGCGTGGATAGGCAGATGGCGCGTCCGGTGGTGGAAAAGACATAGCGCCAGTCATGGCGTGGATCGTCGCGCCAGCACGCCTCCTCGATGCGTTCGGGGATTTCCGGGTACTCCCAGGCAAATACGGGCACCGTGGGGCAGGTGAGGCCCAAAGGGGTCTTGTGTGGCGGGGCAAACGACAGCAGGACACAGCGCTCACCCCGTTGGGTGCATTGTCCATGGATGACATCCGCCTGCTGGCTGTCGCTAAGCTCGATCACCTCGCCCAACTCGGCCAGCACGGGCGCAAAGGCCCTCAACAGGAAGAAATAACTGTAATCGGCCGCCCCTAGGTGCTCTCCGATGCTGTTGCGGTCTACTTGGGCGTAAAGAAGAAATTTCATGCTGATTTAGCTACCCCAACGCAGCCCCAGCGGGCGCGATTAACCCGATGTCGGCATTATCGTCCAGCAAATTAATCCTCGTAAAACTCCGGTCCCAATGTATCTGAACGGCCTGCCACGTGCCCCAAGTCCATTTGGGGATGAAAAGGGTAAGATGGAGAGTTCTTAGCTGAGCGCTACTTTGGATCAAGGGCATAGATACAATGAAAACAGCCAGTAAGCCGCGCCCGTACGGCTTGGGAACCCGGGCCATCCACGCCGGCCAGCAGCCTGACCCCAGCACCGGCGCCATCATGACGCCTATCTACGCCACGTCCACGTATGTGCAGGAGAGCCCCGGCAAGCATAAGGGCTATGAATACTCCAGGACGCAAAATCCTACGCGCATGGCTTATGAGCGCTGCGTGGCAGACCTGGAGGGCGGGGTGGCTGGCTTTGCCTTCGGCTCCGGCCTGGCCGCCGCTGCCACGGTGCTGGACCTGCTGGATTCGGGCAGTCACGTTATCGCCATGGATGATCTTTACGGCGGTACCTACCGCCTATTCGAGCGGGTTCGGCGCCGCTCAGCGGGACTGGATTTCAGCTTTATCGATCTGAATGACGCGGATGCGTTGAAGGCTGCGCTGAAGCCCAATACGCGAATGATCTGGGCGGAAACGCCTACCAACCCCATGCTGAAGCTGGTTGACCTGGCCAAGGTCGCGCGCTTTGCCAAGAAGCACGGGCTTATTCTGGTGGTGGACAACACCTTCTGTTCGCCCCTCCTGCAACGCCCTCTGGAGCATGGGGCGGATCTCGTCCTGCATTCGGCCACCAAATACCTGAACGGGCATTCGGACATGGTTGGCGGGGTGGTTGTTGCTGGAAACCGCGAGCTGGCTGAGCAGATGGGCTTTCTCCAGAACTCGGTCGGGGCTGTTTCCGGGCCTTTCGACGCTTTCCTTGCCATGCGAGGGCTGAAAACGCTGCATTTGCGGATGAAGGCTCACTGCGAGAACGCATCTGAACTTGCTCATTGGCTGGCCAAGCACCCCGGTGTGGAGCGGGTGATCTACCCTGGTCTGAAAAGCCATGAGCAACATGCCTTGGCACGAAGACAGATGGCGGGGTTTGGCGGCATCATAAGCGTCGAGGTGAGGGGGGGGCTCAAAAAGGCACGCCGTATGCTGGAGCGCTGCGAGCTATTTGCGCTGGCGGAATCGTTGGGGGGCGTTGAAAGTCTGATTGAGCACCCGGCCATCATGACTCACGCATCCGTCCCTGCGGCCAACCGCAAACGGCTCGGTATCAGTGACGGTCTGATCCGACTATCAGTGGGCGTCGAAGACGTGGCAGATCTGAAAGCGGAGCTTTCGATGGCCCTGGAGTGATGCCAGATCATCAAGCGACTGGCATAAAAACTGATTTGTTTGGAGTGGTTTGAATGGACCCGCACATTTCTCAGCCGACGTCGCCGTGGGCGATGGTTAAAACGGTCTGGCGTCATCGCACGCTAATAACACAGATGACGGTGCGTGAAGTTGTTGGGCGCTATCGTGGTTCGTTCATGGGGCTGACGTGGTCGTTCTTCAACCCGTTACTGATGCTGTTGATCTACACGTTCGTATTTACCACGGTGTTTCATTCGCGCTGGGGAACGGGGCAGTCCGCGGGAAAAGTCGACTTCGCGATCGTGTTATTCGTCGGCATGATCGTGTATGCGATATTTGCCGAGAACATCAATCGCGCCCCGATGCTGATTGTGATGAATGTGAACTACGTGAAACGCGTAGTTTTTCCGTTGGAAGTGCTGCCGGTGATCGCCATGGGGGCTTCCATCTTTCACTGCTTCATCAGTCTGCTCGTGTGGCTGTTGGCTTATTTGTTTTTGGTCGGAGTTCCACATCTCACGGCATTACTATTTCCCTTGGTAATTTTGCCATTTGTCATAGGAATTCTCGGTGCAACTTGGTTCCTTGCATCGCTTGGGGTGTTCTTGCGCGACGTGGCGCAAACAACTGGGATTATCACAACGGCGTTAATGTTCCTTGCGCCGGTGTTTTATTCGATCGATAACTTGCCGCCGTCTTTCAAGGCCATCATTCTTGTCAATCCTGCAACGTTCATTATTGAGCAGGCGCGCTACGTCCTTGTCTGGGGGCGCGCTCCAGATTGGCTGGGTCTCGGCGTTTACACCTTGATTAGCGCGACAGTGGCCTGGCTGGGCTACTGGTGGTTCCAAAAGACTCGCAAGGGATTCGCAGATGTACTCTGAATCGTGCGCTATCGATATAAAGAATGTCTCCAAGGCATTCCCAGTATATGAGCGCCCACATCACCGTCTCGTGCAGATGCTTGCGCGTCGGAACAAGCGCCGCTGGTACAACGAATTTGTTGCGTTGCGTGACGTATCCTTTAGCGTGCCGCATGGCGAGACACTGGGTATCGTCGGACGTAACGGATCGGGTAAGTCCACTTTGTTGCAGATAATTTGCGGTACGCAAACTCCTACTGCGGGCGAAGTTAACGTTAATGGACGCGTTGCTGCGTTGTTGGAACTTGGCTCCGGATTCAATCCGGAATTTACGGGTCGTGAAAACGTCTACCTGAACGGCATTGTTCTCGGCCTGGAACGCAAGGAGATTGATGATCGCTTCGATCTGATTGCTTCTTTCGCCGAGATCGGCGATTTCATGGAGCGGCCTGTTCGCACGTATTCCAGCGGTATGTATGTGAGACTTGCATTCGCTGTGGCGATCAATGTGTCACCTGATATTCTGATTGTCGACGAGGCTCTGTCCGTCGGTGATGAAGCTTTTCAACGCAAGTGTTTTGCCCGCATCAATAAGATTCGCGAAAGTGGTGCAACGATACTTTTTGTTTCTCACTCCGCGAGTACCGTCGTGGAATTATGTGATCGTGCGATTTTGCTCGATGCTGGCGAGCTGCTGGCTATTGACACTCCCAAGTATGTCGTTTCGCGCTACCAGAAGCTGCTTTATTCGCCCGCGGACAAAGTGGCGTCAATACGGGACGCGATCAGGAACGAATCGAACTCGAATTCGGCACCGACAGATGCTGCAATAACCAACTTGTCAGATTCCGAGCAGGATGGACAAGCAGGTTCCGTTTCGCGCGATGTGAACGAGAGCGGTGAGAGGGCCTACTTTGAAGAGGGGCTTGTTCCCAAGAGTACCTTCCGATATGAAGCAGCCGGTGCCAGCATCCAGGACCCACATATCGAAACCCTGAGTGGCAAAAGAGTTAATGTGCTGGAAGCGGGGGTGGAGTATGAGTATGTCTACACCACTTCATTCGAGCGTGCAGCAACGAATGTCCGCTATGGCATGCTGATTAAGACCATTACTGGTCTGGAGCTCGCAGGCTCCGTCACGTCGTGGTCTGGAGAGGGGGTGCCTTATGTTGAAGCGGGGACGCTCGTTGAAGTCAGGTTCCGGTTTCCCTGCATGTTCGCGTCAGGTACGTATTTCTTGAATGCCGGGGTCCAGGGCTGTATAGGCGAGGAAGAGATTTACCTCGATCGCTGGCTGGATGTCGCGATGTTCAAAGTTATTCACGAGCCAGGAAAGCTCGGTACCACGATCATTGATTTGAACATAGTGCCCGAAATTAGTGTGCATCACACTTCTATGGCCCATACATGACTGTAGCGCAAGACCAACCACGCAAAGTTCTCTTCGTGCTCGGCATGCATCGCAGCGGAACGTCCGCAGCGACGCGTGTCGTGAATTTGCTCGGTGCAGAACTTGGTTCCAATCTCGTCACGCCGGGTCCCGACAACCCGGATGGTTTCTGGGAGCACGCGGACGCCGTATCAATTAATGAAGACCTGTTGAGCGGGCTCGGCAGGACTTGGTACGACATGCGTGAAATGCCGAAGGGCTGGCTGCAGCACAAGGCCGCCGAACAAGCTTTGAGTCGGATGACGGCGCTCATCCAGGCAGACTTCAATGGGTGTTCCTTGGTTGCGATGAAGGATCCCCGGATGTGCCTGACGGCGCCCTTATGGATTAAAGCATTTCAATCCCTGGGGTTTGAGATTGCCTGTCTTTTTGTGATTCGCCACCCCAACGAGGTTGCGAAATCATTACATGCGCGCAACCAGTGGACTAAAGAACCACTGTTCCTCATGTGGGTTCAGTATGTCCTGGCTGCCGCTGCTGCAACCACGCATCTCCCAAGATCAATGGTGACATTTGACCAGCTCCTTTTGGACTGGGAAGGCACGATGCAGAGGGTTGCCTCTGACTTGTCCATCAAATGGCCAAATGACGTCACAAGTGTTGCAGCGCAAGTCAATGCGTTCCTGAACAAGGGGCGTCGACATCATGTTGCGAAACATGATGCTGAAGCGTTGGGGTTTGCCGGAGGCATGCCGGAATTTGCTGCGCAGCTGTATTCGACTTGTCTGGCTATCGCCAATAGCGGGGTGAATTGGAGTGAATTGAACGGTCTTGAATATCGTTTCAATGAAATTTCGAATCTCTTTGCAGCACACGTAGACGATCTTTTGACGCTTCGCTGGGACGCCGAAGGAAAGGCCCAGCACATGGCTTACGTAGAAGATACGGCCAGGCAGCTGCGTGAAAAAGTCGCCAGCTTACAGTCTGATCTCAGTCAGAAAGAAGGTGAGATAAAGAGTTTTACAGATCAGCTTGCACGCAAGGAAGCCGAAATGACCGCAATCTTAACATCGACAAGTTGGCGAGTTACGGCGCCGCTTCGTTGGCTGCGTAGAGCGCTGCGTATCAAAGGCTCGAAGAGCCGGCTGGGGCGCGCCGCACGTGTTGCGTATCACAAGATTCCACTTTCGAATTCAAGACGACTCGCATTGAAGAGGGTCTTGTTTCAAGTGGGTGGGGTATTTGTCAAGAACACTGCGACTTATCGGGCTTGGCTCGCCCACGAGCAATCAGCGAGCGGGATGAATCAGGCGATAGGACGTGGCGGTCGAAGCGCTTTTCAGAATCGGCAAAAATCGGTTGGAGCCAAGCAGGCGGCGGCGTGGAGCGTGGTTGGCGACCTATATCAAATGTCTGCTGGTGCTCAGCAGGCAGATTATGTCGCGATGGATGATCAGCCCGTTGATGTTTGTAGCCTCGACGTTCGTGCGATTGCGTTTTATTTGCCGCAATTTCATCCGATCCCTGAAAATGATGCGTGGTGGGGTAGGGGCTTTACGGAATGGACCAATGTGTCCAAGGCTGTTCCGCAATTTGTCGGCCATTATCAGCCGCACCTTCCCGGAGAACTCGGTTTTTATGACTTGCGCGTGGTGGAGGTCATGCGTCGTCAGGTTGAGTTAGCCAAGCATTATGGAGTTCAAGGTTTTTGTTTCCATTATTACTGGTTTGCCGGAACGCGTTTGCTCGATCGGCCTCTTCAGCAGTTTTTGGATAACAAGGATATCGACTTTCCATTTTGCATCTGCTGGGCAAACGAAAACTGGACGCGGCGATGGGACGGCCTCGATCAAGAGATGCTGATCTCGCAGAACTATTCACCCGAAGACGACATGGCATTCATTGCTTCGCTTGAGCCGCTGTTGCGCGATGCACGCTATATTCGGGTAGATGGGCGCCCACTTGTCGTTCTTTACCGGCCGTCAATTTTGCCTGACGCGGCAGCGACGATAGCTCGATGGAGAGAGTACTGCCGCAATGTGGGAATAGGAGAGCTGTTCATTGCCATGGTGCAGTTCGATGTGGAGGATCCGCGTCAGTTTGGTTTCGATGCCGCCATTGAGTTTCCCCCGCATAAACTTGCGCGCGACTTGAGCCCCATCAATGGATCACTCGAGATCGTTAATCCTGACTATGCTGGCCAGGTTATCGACTACGCCAGCATCGTCGAGCGCGCACGCAAGATGGGCAAGGTGGAATACAGCATGTTCCGGGGCGTTTTCCCGTCCTGGGATAATGAGGCCCGTAAGCCGGGTCGTGGTTATACATTCGCCAATGCGACTCCTCGCCGCTATCGGGAGTGGCTCAATTTCGCAGTGGATTATGCGCGGCGACATCCTGTGAAAGGTGAGCGCATTGTTTTTATCAATGCGTGGAATGAGTGGGCTGAAGGCGCACACCTGGAGCCGGATCGCCGTTACGGCTACGCGTATCTCAAACAGACACGTGCTGCTCTGCTAAGTCACGCTGGCGAAGCAGGCGTCGAGAATCGCGTGGTGGTGGTCTCTCATGACGCTCATCCGCATGGGGCTCAATATCTCGCGCTTCACCTCGTCCGAGAGCTTCATCAAAGCATGGGCCTTGAGGTAGAGGTGCTACTGCTGGGGGGCGGGCGCCTCGTTCAAGAATTTGAGGCCATGGCGCCAGTCCATAAACTGTATGGCGATGGTTGCGACATCGAGAGGGTGGCAAACGATTTACACACGCGTGGTTTCGGCGCAGTTATTGCTAATACGGCGGTTTCAGGCAAGATTGTGGGTAAGCTGCACGAGGCCGGCTTAAAAGTGCTCTCGCTTGTGCATGAATTACCCGGCGTAATCAGAGACTACGGCTTACAGGAAGCCGTACGCGAAATGAGCGTCTATGCTGAGCACATCGTTGTGCCGGCTGCCGTTGTAGGTAAAGGACTTGGTGAATTCGTCAATTCGCAAGACCTAAAGAACAAGCTGGTCACACGCCCGCAGGGCATGTTCACGCGCAGCAGATATAGGGGCTGCACGGACCTTTCAGAAGCGCGGCTTAAGTTACGCAAGCGTCTTTCATTGAGTGCAAATGCAAAGATCGTCTTGTCCGTAGGTTACGCGGATCGGCGAAAGGGTGTGGATCTTCTCGCGCAGTCAGCGATTTTCTGCATGGCTTCCGAGCCGGACTTGCACTTTGTTTGGGTCGGCCATCACGACTCGAATACTGTCGCGGGCGCGCTGGCTGCATTGCGCGCCGCGGGTTATGAGTCTCGATTCCATTTCGTAGGCATGGATTTTGAGACGGATGATTATTATGCAGGGGCGGATGTTTATGCGCTGACGTCACGCGAAGACCCGTTTCCCTCGGTCGTGCTGGAAAGTCTTTCGGTTGGTACTCCGGTGGTCGCATTCGCAGGAACCGGTGGCGCGGCCGACTTGATCCAGCAAGATGGCGGTGGCATTTGCGTCCCTGCATTCGACGCTGCGGCTTATGCGCAGGCGCTGCTCAACATCCTTCGCAATCCCGTATTGCGGAGCGAACTGGGTGCTACTGGCGTGAAGTTGGTCGATTCGTCCTTTTCGTTCCGGTCGTACGTGATGGATCTTCTCGCGCTCGCCGACATGGATATTCCGCGAGTGTCTGTTGTCGTGCCCAACTACAATTACGCCCGCTACATGCAGAAGCGGCTTGCAACGATTTCCCATCAGACGGTGCCCGTATACGAAATCATCGTGCTCGACGATGCATCGTTCGATGACAGCCTTAGTACGTTGCAAGACCTCAGGAGCAAAATTCACCCGGAGCCGCAGATCATCAGGAATCAAGTCAATAGCGGTTCTGTATTCCGGCAATGGTTGAAAGGCGTGGAGCTGGCCAAGGGTGACTATGTCTGGATCGCCGAGGCCGATGATCTTTGTAAGCCGAACTTCTTGAGGCGACTGACGCGCCTTCTGCAGTCGCACCCCGAAGTGGTACTCGGATACACGCAATCGGAACAGATCGATGAGTCGGGCAAAGTGCTGTCGCCCAATTATTTCGGCTATACGGACGATTTGAATCTGGCGCGCTGGTCCGAGAGTTACCTCGCAGATGGCGTGGATGAAGTGACCGCCGGTCTGGCCGTGAAAAACACCTTGCCGAATGTGAGTGCGGTGTTGTTTAGGAGGGAGGCTCTGCTTGAGGTGCTACGGAACAATATCGAAGATATTGCCAGTTATCGCATCGCAGGCGATTGGCTGGTTTATCTGCTGATGCTGAAGAAGGGTAAGTTGGTGTACGACGCGAGCCCGTGCAATCAGCACCGCCGGCACTCCCGCAGCGTAACACTCGGGTCGGTGGCGGAGCAGCATTATCAGGAAGTGGTGCGAGTTCAGCGCGCGGCGGAGGAGTTGTTCGAACTGGACGAGACGACCAAAGATGCCGCACGCGTTTATGCACGCAAGCTGCGGTCATCCCTGGGGCTGCCCGATGCCAACACTGCGACGTCTGACACATGAGCGTATTGATTATCGGCGGCAACGGGTTCCTGGGGTCGAACCTAGTCAGCAGATTGCGCGAAACGGGACGTCAAGTCAGGGTGCTTGATCGTTTGCCGCAACGCCCCGATTTCGATTGGCGCGGTATTGACTATCGTATGGGCGGCCTCGACACCACCGAGTTGCTGGTTGATGTGCTTGATGGCATTGAAGTCGTCTACCACCTGGCTAGTACGACGGTCCCGGGTACGTCGAACCAGGATCCAGTGTTTGACGTCACCAGCAACATCGTCGGCAGCCTCAACCTGATTGCCGCCATGTCGAAGGTTGGGACGCGGCGCATCGTGTTCTTCTCGTCGGGCGGCACTGTCTATGGTGTCCCCCAGAGCCTTCCGGTGACGGAAAGTCATGTCCTGAGGCCTATATCCTCGTATGGCGTCACCAAGGTCGCCATCGAAAACTATCTGCTTATGTATCAGCAGATGGGAACGCTCGATCCATTGATTCTCCGGCCGTCAAATCCCTATGGGCCACGGCAATCCACGGCTGGTATTCAGGGGGCTGTCGGAGCGTTTCTGGGCAAAGCGCGTCAGGGGCAGGCAGTGACCATTTGGGGTGACGGCGAGACGGTTCGCGACTACATATATGTTGATGATCTCATTGCGCTGGCTATCAAGGCTGGCTTGAGCAATGCATGCGGCGTTTACAACGCAGGTACTGGAATCGGATTGTCGCTCAACGAAATCTGCGCTTTGGTAAGGGAGATCACCGAAACGGAGTTACCCGTGGAATACTTGCCGGCGCGAAAGTTCGATGTGCCCAAGATTGTCCTGGATATATCTGCTGCGCAACGGCGATTTGACTGGGCCCCTGGTGTCTCGCTGCAAGAAGGACTCGCTCGAACCTGGGACTCCCTTCGTACGACTGCGTGAAACCATGGACGGGTAATCTGTTCCACGGATTCATTGCGCGATGGCAGTTTCTACGGTGAAGGGTTTATACCGAGAGGATGGGTGGGGCGCCATTTAGATCATGTTTCCGGGATCATCCATGCCGGCATGGATGGGACTCGTTCCGATCAATTCTGCCTCGTCCTTCGAAAGACATAGATGCGGCCAGTCACCTATTAGGGTGACGTTTGCGTTACTGAGCCTTCACAGGTCTGATATCGCGTGCCGCGCGCTATGACCGACTAGCTGCAATAGCGGTCGAGAGGCTTTAAAAGCGCGGGTTCTGATGCCAGCGCCAGGCGCTTTCAATGATTGCCTCTATCTCGGTGAAGGTCGGCGACCAATCCAGCTGTTCGCGTGCCTTTGCGTTGGAGGCCACCAATACGGGCGGGTCACCGGCACGCCGGGGCGCATATTCGAAAGGAACACGAACGCCGGTAACGCGGCGCGCTGCCTCGATCACTTCCATTACAGTGAAGCCTCTTCCGTTGCCGAGGTTGAACTGGTGAGCACCCTCATGGTTTGCCATGAACTCGATGGCCTTCGTGTGCGCGGAGGCCAGGTCATTAACATGAATGTAGTCGCGAACGCAGGTTCCGTCTCTTGTCGCGTAGTCATGGCCAAACACCTTTAGCGTGTTGCGACCGTCAAGAGCGGCACGAAGTACATTCGGAATCAGGTGCGTTTCCGGTTCGTGTGATTCTCCAATCTCCCCGGATGGATCGGCCCCTGCCGCATTGAAATAGCGCAATGCCACGGAGCACAGGCCGTATGCTCGCGCGGCATCCATTAGCATGCGCTCGACCATTGCCTTGCTTGAGCCATAAGGATTGATTGGGCGGACAGGGTGGGATTCGGCGATAAGTTCGGACTCAGGGTCTCCGAAAATTGCAGCGGTAGAAGAGAACACGAGCTTATTGATCTTTGCGGCGCGCATGGCTTTCAATAAGTTCAGCGTACCGATGACATTGTTCTCGTAGTACGCATAGGGTTCGCTTACTGATTCTCCGACTAGCGATCGGGCGCAGAAGTGCACCACGGCATCGAAGTGCTGCGTCGTCAGCAGGGTTTCAAGCAACGGGACATCGAGCAAGTCTCCGACAACCAAGGAGGCCGGCTCGGCGGCCAGGGAATGGCCGGTAGAAAGGTTGTCGAACACTACGACCTGGTGGCCTGCTGCTAGAAGCATGCGCACCATGTGCGAACCGATATAGCCAGCGCCACCACAAACCAAAACCCTCATGCTGCTACCCCACTGATCCAGTGGCTGAATTATAGTCGGGGTCGGCGATCGCGCCTAACCGAGCACTATCGTCGACGTCCCGTTGAGGCTTTCAAATCTTCGTGGTGGCTTTGCGTAAGATTCCGGCAGCTCAACTCTGGGATTCACGTGATGCGGATGCTCGGTCTTGCGGTGCCCTTATGAAATTGCCTGCTTCGCGCCGCGAATGTTTTGCTTCAACGACCGCTTCCATCGATGGCGCGCGGTCACTCTTGACCAGCGCCTTGTAGACCTTTGATCCCAGCTTGATACCGGGTTTTTCAATCAACCGGAAACTGACCTCTGCGATGGGTATCAAAATCGCCAGCGTAATGGCGTAGCACAGTAACAAGTCCAACGATGTGGTTGGGATCGTTTTGTAGATCGATCGGTATACCGGTATCAAGAAGTACACGACGCTGGGGTGAATAAGGTAAAGCGAATAACTAATTTGTCCCATGTGAACCATGAAGCGATTGACAAATAACCGCAGTGGGAAGAAGCAAAGTCCTATCGTAAGCATCGCATAAATAGGGCCCTCCCAATAAAGGCCATTTCCAAAAATATTCGGCAGCCAGCTATGCATCAATCCCATGAACAATAAAGCGCCGGATAACAAAATGAGCAGGCCAATCTCTGGTTTTACTTTCGTTACGCCTTCATGCAAATGTTTCTTTAAGGCAAAGAAGCAGATTGCCCCGCATGAAAAAATGGGGAGATACAGGAAGACGAATCTCTGCTGCATGGACACAACGTTTTCAGCGCTGAGCGGGGAATAAAATAGAAGCACTTGAATCAGATGCCAAAGAAGAATGCACCCGATAAATAGGCAGGCTGCGCCGTAGATGCTGCGGACCTTCGCGTAGACCAAGGGGAATACGACGTAAAACATCATTTCTACACCGATCGTCCAGCCCGCCCATGGCAACCCACTTTGCCCCTTCGGGTCCAGATTGAATATGAAGAAAATGTTTGTCAGGACGTCCTTTAGCGATGGGGTGACGCGGAACAAATGGTGGTCGCGGATAACGGTCCACAGCAGGATGACATAAAAGAGAGGCGCGATTCGGAAAAATCTGTGGATGTAGAAGCTTAGTGTCGGTTTCTGTTTCGCTAGCCGCAAAGGCATCGTGTAAAACAGAGAAAATGCACTAATGACGAAAAATAGTTCGACGCCAGAACCACCCATTCGGACAATGTCTTGTGCCCATGTGGGCACGGTGAGTTGCGGCACCGGGACATAGACGGTGTGATCAAGAACCACATAAAACGCCGCTAGGCCGCGAAGCGCGTCCAGGAATTGAAGTCGTGACTTCTGAGGTGGTGTGTCTGCCATGCTGATCCGACGGTAGAAATCTGCTGCGAGTGACCTGGATGGACAAATGTTAACAGCCTGTCCACAGGCTTTGGGAAGGGCTATTGGTAAATATGGGGAAGCACGCCAATTATCGCATCAAGTGGCCTTCGGGGCCTCGCTATTTGCACTAACGCGATGCCCGGGCGGGATTTCTCTCGTTGCGGGCACTGGGTCCGGCGACCTGCAATGGTGAAGGTGCTTGTTGTGGGGGAAAAAGGGGGCTGGAAAATTTCTTGCTTGGTGTTCGATAGCGTTCATTGAATTTCAGTTTTTTTTCCGCAGCCTGCTGCTTATAAGATTTTTTTGGCCCTACCAGTTACCCTATGCACCTGGCTCGTGGCTTTCGACCTTCGATTGCTGGAGTGCCCGTTGGGAGGCCATAATCGTAGGGTCCCCATGTGCCGGGTGATGCTTTTGCTCGCGGGGTTGATCGCTACTCTTGGGGATGCAGAGAATCGTGACTAGCAAATGGAAACTCCCGTGGGTGCAGCCCATGCAGACACGGACCTTGCTGATAATTGCCCTTGTCGTAACGCTGGTGCATTTGTTCATCGCCATGAATACCCCGCTGGTACTCATGACGTGGCAGATCTACGACGACGGGCTTTTCGTTCGATTGGCCCAATACCTGGCCAAGGGGCAATGGCTCGGTCCGTTTAATCAGTTCACGCTGATGAAGGGGCCGGGGTATCCACTATTCCTCGCATTCAACTATTGGGTCGGGCTCCCGATCACTCTGACCAGGGCACTGCTGTTCTGCGCTGCAGTCGCGTCGGTGTCGTTCGTAGTCTTCAAGATGACGGGGTCTCGCGTACTGGCGATGTTTGTCTACGTGGCGCCGATGCTGGACCCGAAGACATTTGAAATCACGCGTATCCTTCGCGATAGCATATATGTCAGCCAAACTGTCCTCGTTCTGGCTGTGTTTTCCTATTCTCTGTTTATTGCCCGCAGCTCCCGTGTCCGATTCTGGTCGGCAATAGCGGGCGGCCTTTTGCTTGGCTGGTTCTGGTTAACCAGAGAGGAAGGCATTTGGCTTGTGCCAGGGTTGGTTACATTGGTGCTTTACGCCATTCTGCGAAAAAGATCCCAGCCGGCCGCTAATAGCTGGCTGCTGCCCACTCTTTGCGTAATCGGGGTGTTTCTTTTAACGCAGCTTGCTTTCGCCGTCGTCAATCTCAGGTACTACGGATCATTTTCTGGCGTCGATTTCAAGGAGCGCAACTTTCAGGCGGCATGGCACATACTCGAGAGCGTGCAGCCTTCCAAGCGAACAGCCTACGTCAGCGTGCCGCGCGAGGTGCGTATGAAGGCCTATGCAGTCAGTCCTTCCTTTGCGTCTTTGAAGCCCTATATCGACCCGGAATCGGGGTCGTCGCGCTGGGAAGCCGGCGAATGCAAGATGCACTCCTCGGCGTGCGGCGACATTGGTACCGGCTTCTTCATTTGGGCGATGCGCGATGCAGTCGCGGCCGTGGGGCAATACAACTCGCCCAAGGCGGCCTCCAATTTCTACGCCCGAATGACGGCAGAGATCCAGGCTGCATGCAACGATGGGCGTCTGCATTGTGTCAAGAAGCTGATCCCGGAAGTGCCATCCATGACACGGGAACAACTCTGGAGTATCCCCGTATCGGCAGGCACCCTTTTCCGTGACGTCATGCATCCCGGTGCCGACACTGCTCCTGATGAATTGAATGTCTTTGGCCCAGAAAATGAATTTCAGTCGACCGTCGATTTCCTGAATCACCCGGCCCACTATCCACTGTCCAATACACTCGTTACTCATGTTGAGATGCGCGGCTGGTACTATCTCCCGGGCTCGGAAGGGGGGTGGTTCACGGTGAAGGTGCTGGATGAACAAGGCAAGGATGTCCCGTACACCCTGGTCAGGTCAGACAGTCCCGATCTGCCGCAAAGTTTCCATGACGAGCGTGCAAGCCGACAGCGGTTTTCCCTGAGTGCGACCTGTGCTGCGAAGTGCACCATCATTTTTACTGGCGCAGATGCCGCGCCCAAGAGTTTTCCGATCATTCCGCCTGTATCGATTCAGGGGCAAATTTCAAAGGTCGGGACGGGCTTGCTCGCCCTGGATGCGGAAGATGTATGGCGCACAAACAGCGTATACGATGACGTTCGCGTAAAGCTCGCGCGCCGGATTCGGCAGCGGCTTTACAGCGTATACACCTGGATGCAGCCGCCGCTACTGGTGCTAGGCCTTCTCTCATTCGTACTCGCCTGTTTCTTGGCGATCCGCCAGCGACAATACCCTGTCATTATCGGAATCGCGGCGACATGCTGGGTGTCCAGTCTGATGCGTGCACTGATCCTGATACTGGTGAACGCCTCTTCTTTTACCGTGATGGATTCGTCGTATATGGCGCCCATCTTCATCCTGACAGTCATTGCTTCTGTGTTGTCGATATATGCACTCTTCGCGCTGGTATCCGTCCGCCAGATGGTGGGCGGGCGAGTTGAGTTTGTCCGATAGATCGCACGCTTTTGATTGAATGCGTGAAGGTGTCCCCCCCGTATAACAGAATGCGATTTTGAGAGAGATTAAAGTGCTTGAGCTAACCATACTGATGCCCTGCTTGAACGAAGCGGAGACTTTGGCTACTTGCATACGCAAGGCGCGTGCCTTCCTGGAGAAGAGTGGTGTCGTTGGCGAGGTCATGATCGCGGACAACGGCAGTACTGACGGTTCTCAGGAAATCGCGAAAAGTGAAGGGGCCGTGGTGGTGAACGTGCGAGATCGCGGCTATGGTGCAGCCTTGCTCGGCGGTATTGCCGCGTCTCGGGCGAAGTTCGTCATCATGGGCGACGCGGACGACAGTTACGACTTTTCCAATCTGATGCCGTATGTCGAAAGATTACGTGCGGGAGCCGATGTGGTTGTCGGCAATCGCTTCAAAGGTGGCATCGCACCCGGTGCCATGCCTTTTCTTCACAAGTATCTGGGCAATCCAGTCCTCAGTTTCCTTGGGAGGCTCTTTTTCCACATAAAGGTGGGTGACTTCCATTGCGGGCTCAGGGGGTTCAACAGAGAGCGGGTGAATGGATTGAACCTGGTCACCCCGGGCATGGAATTTGCCAGCGAGATGATTGTGAAAGCGGCGCTTAGCGGACAGCGTATCGAAGAAGTGCCCACCACTTTGAAACCCGATGGCCGCTCCCGGCCGCCGCATTTGAGAACCTGGCGCGACGGTTGGCGTCATCTGCGATTCCTATTGATCTTTTCGCCTAGGTATCTTTATCTGTTTCCGGGGCTGGTCTCGTTCGTATTCGGACTCGTCGGTACCGCATTTCTCGTGGGCGGCCCGAGACATTTCGTCAACGGCATAACCCTGGATATCCATAGTTTTGTTGGATGCGTGCTGCTGACCGTATTTGGCGTACAGATGCTGCTGTTTGGCGTCATCGCTCGAGCATTTGCGAGCAGTTTCGGTATCCATCGAAAGGAAAGGCGATGGTTCAATGCGGCACGCGATCTCGAAACGTTGCTGATCGTTGCACTCGTTCTCTTCCTTGGCGGCGTCGGAGGGGCTGCGTGGTGCTTCCTGAGATGGGCGGGTACTGATTATCAAGCGCTGGCTTATGGTGAATTTCTCCGGCCATTCGTCCTCTCACTCGCGGCAGTCCTGATCGCGGCCCAGATAGCTTTCACGGGTTTCTTCGCAACGACATTCACCGAATTCTTCAAGCATGCCAACCCCATCGATCGGAGTTAATGACGGGTTGCGTCGCGTGTTCTTCTTCCTGGTAGCAGGTGGCACGGGTTTTGCGCTCTATCTCGTCATTTCGTATACGTTGCATTATTTTTTCCACGTAGGTGAGGTAATTTCAGTAGTTGCCGGGACGTTGCTTCCAATTCTTCCGACATTCTGGATGCAAAGAGAGCTTACGTTCAGGAGTAACGAATCGCACAGCCGCTCATTTCCGCGCTACTTTGCGCTGCAGGTATGCAACGCAGGATTTATTGCCATGCTTACTGCCTTGGGTAAGTTTGTCGGGTTGCCGGCGGTAATTGTTTTTCCGCTGTGCGGGCTGATTGGTGCGGTGATTTCTTACTATGTACAGGCAAGATTGATTTTCTTCGCAAATTAACGGTTCAGTAGGGTGGGAAGATGCGAAAAACCGAAGTCAGTGCCCAATACAGCACGATGGCCGCAGGTTCATTTGCCGATCGTGTTGCAGCCAAGATGCGGCGCGTCATGTTCGATCGATTTCTGGCCGAAGGGGTCAGTCCAACCGATACGCTTCTCGATGTAGGCGTCACTTCCGATGATGAGCTGGAAGCATCCAACTATTTGGAAGCGTGGTATCCCTACAAGGATAAGATCACGGCTTGTGGAATTGACGACGCATCCTTCCTGGAGCGGCGCTATCCAGGGGTCCGGTATGTGCATGCAGACGGACGCTCGCTACCTTTTGGCGATGGCGAATACGACGTTGTTCATTCAAGTGCTGTGCTGGAACACGTTGGCAGTCGAGAGCAGCAAAAAGCATTTATCTGCGAATTGGCAAGAACAGCGCGTAAATTTGCGTTTCTGACCACGCCGAATCGGTGGTTTCCTGTCGAATTTCATACAGTCCTTCCGCTGCTGCATTGGCTTCCGCCCAGAACGTTCCGCAGCATCATTCGACGAATGGGACACGACGTACTTTCGCGCGAGGAAAATCTCAACTTGCTCGGCGCGCGGGACATTCATCAATTATGTCGGGAAGCCGGGTTGCGTGATTACACGGTGAGGTCCGTGTATTTGGGCGGGTGGCCGAGCAATCTTCTTCTCACAATACGAAACGAAGGGAATGGCGCTTCCTAGCCGAGGTCATCCCGGTTCTATCTATATAACTTCGCCGCTGGCGCTGGACTGAGCCGTGCTTGGTGGCTTCTTGGACAAAACCATGCTGTGGAAGTCCGTAAAAGCTAGGGACCATCGGCTCACTGATCGAGTGGCAATAGTGGAGGCTTGTTACCTGTGAATCGAGTGGGCGTTGTCTGCCTCGTCCTATTTGCCGCATGGAGCCTTGCGTGCCACATCGCAACACTCGCGCATATTTCGTTGATCGGAGCATGTGTACTAATGCCCGTGACGGCGCTGATGCTCGCGCTGGTGGGTCGAGTTGTGGCCTATCGTGCGAAAGTGCCGGAAGATCTTCTTCGAACGCATGCAGCGCCGGTATTGGACATGCGCCAGCTTGTTGGCGTGTTCGTAGTAATTGCCGTCCTTCATTTTTCCTGGACGGCATTTTGGGCCGGAAGTCTCATCTTGCTATGCATGGCTGCCTATTCCGTAGCTGCCACTCCGTCTCTCCGTGATGGGGGAATCACTCCTGCAACCGGATCCAATACGGTATGGGTGATTGTGCTGGGTCTGGCTTGTGCGCTGCTTACGCTGTCTGTTTCGCGCAGCGACTTGGACGATGGCTATTACGTTGCTGCAGCGGCATATGCGGCCAGTCATCCGCATGCTCCGTTACTCGTCAACGACCCCATGTTTGGAGAGGCCGGGTGGCCGCTCTTTTTTTCAAGCTACCGGTTTAGCGCGTATGAGCCGTTTGCTGCTGTTATCGCAAAAGTTGCGGGCATCCCGGCCATGGATGTCATGTATCGAGTCCTGCCGCCTTTCGCAGGCTTTGCCATTGTTGGTTCCGTTTTCTTCTGTTCGCGCGAAATGTTCTGTCGATGGTGGATTGGTGCAGGAACAGCCGCGGTAATCCTGATGCTGATTCTTGGCGAAGAGCTCAGCAGCGTCGGAAATTTCGGGTTTGTGCGTATATTCCAGGGTAAGGCCCTGTTTTTGTCGATCATGGTGCCGTTAATCTACGGCCTGTCCTTTCGTTACGCCCGCCAGGGTCGGCCTTTTGATTTGTATTTACTGGTGTGCGCGCAGATTACGTCAATCGGATTGACGAACTTCGGAATGCTCGGTGCCCCGATGGCTGGTGCCGTGGCCTCAATCAGCGCCTGCCCCCCCATTACGCGAGATAATCTGCGTAAAATTTTCATGCTTGCATGCACTACATGCGTGGCTATTCCGTATCTGGTTTTCGTTGCAGTGTGCTCTCATGGGGCTGGGATCTTTGCACACTTTGACCAGGAATCAGCTTCTAAAGTATGGACAGGTATCTACGGAGCACATCAACAGTTCCTTGTTGCCTTCTTATTATTGATCGGTCCATTCGTGGCTAATACACCGCTACTTCGTTGGCGCATGGCCCTTCCTCCGCTCATTTTGCTTGGTGTCCTACTCAATCCAGTTCTCGCCCCCTGGATTTCTCGCTACGTAACTACTGCTCCGGTCTATTGGAGGGTAACTTGGTCGTTTCCGGTCGTGATTTATTTAGGTGTATCTATTTCTTTGCTATTCGACCGTCTGGCCAGGGGCGCTCGTTTGGTCGAAAAAATAGGAGCCGGTGCTGGTATTGCAGGTGCCCTTTCGCTGGCGACGATAGCCATCCCGTATGGCACTTTGCGATCCGCTAATCAGGTCACGTGGCAGTTCGCTTCAAGAAAGCTGGAATTGAATGCGGCCAATGCGGCGGAAGAAGCGATAGCACTCACGCCAGACGGAAGAGTCCTGGGGGATGATCGTGTTGGAGGAACCATCGCCATGTACGAAGAGCACCCTCCGCTGGTGAACGTACGCAGCATCTATATCGACTTTCTTGCCCCTTACATGTCCCACCGGGACTATTTGGATCGCAAGATCCTTGCGCAATATGTCAATGGAGAGATTGCTCTGGATGGCGGCCCATTGAAGAGCGCGGTTGATCGTCTTAACGTTCATACCATAGTTATTGCGGATAACCTGCCTTTCTATGAGGCCGATCAGCACGCCTTGACTTCAGCCGGGTTTCTTTTGAAGCGCCAATCGGGGGCCTATACCGTGTGGACGAGGAATTACTGACTGCGCAAAATGGGCCATTCGCTGCTAGAGGCAGGGATGGTTGCGGCGTCTGCGCGTGGTAAGCCTCCTCTCCCAACGAATTGATTGCCCTTGTATCAGAGCCTCAAGGCAGTAGCAGAGCGTCCCCGTCATCAGTGAGGTGCGTCCGTGAGGCCGGGGCCTGGCCGGCTTCAGCATGGGCAAACAGCCCGAACTTCGTGCCAAAATGGCGGTTCAGTTAACTGCAAACTGGTTATCGACGTGCCTGACCTCCTAGACGCCCTGGAAGCCGAAAGTATATCTATCTTCCGCGAAGTGGCTGCCAACTTTCAGCGCCCTGTGATGCTGTATTCAATCGGCAAGGATTCATCAGTGCTGCTGCGTTTATTGCGTAAAGCTTTCTACCCGGCGCGTCCGCCAATTCCGTTATTGCACGTAGATACCACCTGGAAGTTCCGCGAGATGATTGCATTCCGGGATCAGGTTGCCGCGGAGGGGGACGTGCAAATGCTGGTGCATATCAACGAAGATGGCGTGCGCCAAGGTATCTCACCGCTGATCCACGGAGCAACGGTGCATACCGACGTCATGAAGACAGCTGCGCTCAAGCAGGCTCTAGATAAATACGGTTTCGACGCTGCGATCGGCGGGGCGCGACGCGACGAAGAGAAATCGCGCGCCAAGGAACGTGTTTTTTCTTTTCGCAGTGCACAGCACCGTTGGGACCCCAAGAATCAACGGCCCGAGCTCTGGAATCTCTACAACACGCATATCCATAAAGGCGAAAGCGTGCGTGCGTTCCCATTGTCCAATTGGACGGAGCTAAATGTATGGAACTACATACGTCGTGAAAATATTCCGCTGGTGTCGCTCTACTTCGCCAAGAAACGCCCGGTAGTTTCGCGCGATGGTGCATTGATCATGGTGGATGACGATCGCTTCACGCTGCGTAAGGGGGAAAAGATCGAGCATCGTATGGTGCGGTTCCGTACGTTGGGTTGCTATCCACTGACGGGCGCCGTGGAATCTACGGCCAGCACACTGGATGAGGTCATCGCGGAAATGACGGAGTCGAGGACCTCTGAGCGTCAGGGCAGAGTCATTGATCACGATCCATCTGCTTCCATGGAGCGCAAGAAGCAGGAGGGCTATTTCTGATGGCTGCGCCTGATATGCCTTCGCGCAGCTTGCTGCGCTTCATTACGTGCGGCAGCGTAGACGACGGCAAGAGTACCTTGCTGGGGCGCCTGCTGTATGACGCGGGCATGCTGCCTGATGATCAGGTGGAGACGCTGAGGCGCGATAGCCTGCGCCAACATCCGGACGGGAATGTGCTGGACTTTTCCCTGTTGACGGATGGCCTGGATGCAGAGCGCCAGCAGGGCATCACGATCGATGTGGCGTATCGTTATTTTCATAGTGAACGGCGCAGCTTTATCGTGGCTGATTGTCCGGGGCACGAGCAATACACACGCAATATGGCCACCGGTGCATCGCACGCAGACCTTGCCGTCGTGCTGGTCGACGCGCGCAAAGGTTTGCTTCCGCAGACGCGCCGGCATACCTACATCTGTGCGTTGTTGGGTATTCGAAAAGTCATTCTTGCGGTTAACAAGATGGATCTTGTTGATTACCAGCACGATATATATGAACTCATCCGCAGCGAATATGACGAGCTTGCAGCCCAGCTGGGCATCGATGCTGTTCACGCTTTGCCTGTCGCAGCGTTGTCAGGTGACAACGTAGGCGTCAGCTCCGTGAAGATGCCTTGGTATCAAGGTCCTACGCTGCTTGAGCTTTTAGAGACCGTTGTTGTTGAGCCGGTGCAGCGGTCCGACTTTCGGATGCCTGTGCAATGGGTCAATCGTCCTGATCATTCCTTTCGTGGTTATGCGGGCACTGTCTGCGGTGGTCACATCAAGGTCAATGATGAAATCGCGGTGCAGCCCGGTAGGCAGCGCGCACGCATTGCGCGGATCGTGACGGCCGACGGAGATTTGCCGGGAGCGAGCGCGGGCCAGGCGGTCACGCTGACGCTGGATCGCGAAGTGGATATCAGCCGAGGCGATGTGCTTGCCGACGCTGCTCGCCCGGCGCCGGAGGCAGACCAGTTTGCTGCGCACGTGCTGTGGATGGGGGACGAGCCGCTGCTGCCCAATCGAGGCTACTGGCTGAAAATCGGCAGCAAGACCGTGAATGCGCGTGTAACCTCGATCAAGCACAAGGTCGACGTGAACACGCAGGCGAAGTTGGCCGCGCATCGCTTGCAGTTGAATGAAGTGGGTTACTGCAATATCGACTTCGATCATGCGATTGCCTTTGAGTCGTATGCGACCAACCCAACGCTTGGCGGCTTTATCCTGATCGATCGCCACACTCATGCCACGGTGGCATGCGGTATGCTGGATTTCGCTCTGCATCGTGCGACCAACGTTCATTGGCAGCATCTGGATGTGGACAAGCAGACGCGTGCCCACAGCAAAGGGCAACAACAACGCTGCGTCTGGTTTACCGGCCTCTCGGGTGCGGGCAAGTCCACAATCGCCAATCTGTTTGAAAGAAGGCTCAACGCGCTCGGTTATCACACCTATTTGCTGGACGGTGACAACCTTCGCCATGGTCTCAACCGGGACCTTGGCTTCACGGCTGAAGCGCGCGTCGAAAACGTTCGGCGCGTTGCCGAAGTCGCTCACCTGATGGTCGACGCCGGCTTGATCGTGTTGGTCTGCGTCATTTCGCCTTTCAATAGTGAGCGTGAGTTTGCTCGGGCCTTGTTCGACCAAGGCGAGTTCATCGAGGTATTTGTCGACACGCCCTTGGACGAGTGCGAACGGCGTGATCCGAAGGGGCTATATCGCAAGGCGCGCGCGGGTGAAATTAGTAACTTCACAGGTATAGATTCGCCTTACGAGGTGCCGGAAGCGCCGGAACTTCACCTGCTCAATCAAGGTGCGGACCTGGACGCCTTGGTCGAACGGCTTGTCGCCTGCGTTCTGCCGCAGGCAAATGGCTGAGGCATGAGCACGGAACTGGATAACTCTCCTTTCCTGGTTTTCGGTGCGCCTCAGATTGGCGAGGAGGAGATTGCCGAAGTCGTGGACTGCCTGCGCTCCGGCTGGCTGGGGACGGGACCACGGGTCGCGCAGTTCGAACGGGAGTTTGCGGCCTTCAGGCATGTGCAGGCCACACAAGTTGCCGCGGTCAATTCGTGTACTGCGGCTTTGCACGTGAGCATGCTTGCGGCGGATCTTGAGCCTGGTTCGGAGGTCATCACCACGCCATTGACGTTTTGCGCGACTGTCAATGCGATCTTGCATGCCGGACTGACGCCCGTGCTGGCGGACGTCGATCCGCTAAGTCAAAACATTCTTCCCGAGGCTATTGAGGCCGCGATTACGCCACGTACCCGCGCGATCCTCCCCGTGCATTTTGCCGGACGTCCTTGTGCCATGGATCAGATCATGGCCATCGCGCGCAAACGTGATCTGGCGGTGATTGAGGACTGTGCTCATGCGGTGGAGGCTGAATTCCATGGGCAGCCGCTGGGTACCTTCGGGGATTTTGGCTGCTTCAGTTTTTACGTCACAAAAAACGTGGTGACGGGTGAGGGCGGCATGATTCTCGGACGCAGCGAGGATCGGATTGCGCGGGCACGTATTTTGGCCTTGCATGGCATGAGCAAGGACGCCTGGCATCGCTTCGGCGACGAGGGCTACAAGCATTATCAGGTCGTTGAGTGCGGCTTTAAATACAACATGATGGATGTGCAGGCTGCGCTGGGATTACATCAGTTGGCTCGCGTCGAGAACAATTGGCGCAGGCGTGAGGCGATCTGGCAACGCTACGACGAGGCCTTTGCGG
Organism: Dyella flava; assembly: GCF_016904955.1. Lineage (GTDB taxonomy): Bacteria > Pseudomonadota > Gammaproteobacteria > Xanthomonadales > Rhodanobacteraceae > Dyella_B > Dyella_B flava. Next base: position 82,147 of record NZ_JADIKE010000028.1, read on the forward strand.
ATTTACCCATCAGTCTGCCGGCTCCCGCAGAGACAAACACTCGCCACGGGCGGCATTTGTACACCGTGATGCTTGACGAGCAACGTTGCGGGATTGCGCGTGACGAATTTCTGGAGGCGATGAATACGGCGCGAATCGGTACGGGCGTGCACTACCTCTCCATCCCCGAACATCTGTATTACCAGCAGCGCTTTGGGTGGCGGTCGGAGCAATGGCCGAATGCAACGCGCCTTGGACGTGAGACGGTGAGTTTGCCGATGTCGCGAGCTTTGACCGATCACGATGTGGAACGGGTGATCGGCGCCGTTCGTCAAATCTTGCATGCTTGATTGGTGGACGGGCATAAAAAAAGGCGGCCATCGGCCGCCTTTTTAACTGGCGAGCTACGCGCGGGTCTTAGCCGATGGCCTGTTCCAGCTCCGGAATCAGCTTGAACAAATCACCCACCAGACCGATATCCGCGATCTCGAAAATCGGCGCCTCGGCGTCCTTGTTGATGGCGACGATGGTGCCGGCGTCCTTGATGCCGGTGAGGTGCTGGATGGCGCCCGAGATGCCGATGGCCATGTAGAGCTCAGGGGCAATGATCTTGCCGGTCTGGCCGACTTGCAGCTCGTTCGGGACGTAGCCGGCGTCGACGGCAGCACGCGAGGCGCCTACCGCTGCACCGATCTTGTCGGCGAACTTGTAGATGATGTCGAAGTTTTCCTTCGAGCCTACGCCACGGCCACCGGAGACGACCTTGCTGGCACTCTGCAGGTCGGGGCGGTCGCTCTTGCCCTGCTTGAGCTCGACGAAGCGCGTATGCGAGGGAAGGCTGACGTCCAGGCTCAGCGCTTCGATGGGCGCGCTTTGGCCGCCCTGGGCAGCGGCCGGCCAGGAGGCCGTGCGGATGGTGGCGACCACGGCGTGCGCGGCGTCGGCCTCCACCGTGATGATGGCGTTGCCGGCGTAGATCGGGCGCTTGAAGGTATGGCTGCCTTCCACGCTCATCACATCGCTGACCTGAGCCACACCGAGCAAGGCAGCGACGCGCGGTGCGACGTCCTTGCCAAAGGTGGTGGACGGAGCGAATACGTGGCTGTATCCGGCGGCCGCCTTGGCGATCTGCGGAGCCAGCACGGCGGCGAGCGGGTGGGCGTTCTCGGCGCGCGCAACGGTGAGCACGCGGCTTACGCCATCGATCTTCGCCGCTTCAGCGGCAATGGTGCCAACGTTGTCGCTGAGCACCAGCACATCGATGGCTTCAGGCTTCACCGCTGCGGCAGCACTCACGGCGCGGGCGGTGGATGAATTCAGCTTGCCGTCCAGATGTTCGGCGATAACCAGGATCTTGCTCATGGGTGTCTCCTAAAGTCCGGTCGGCTGCTTAAAGCAGGCCTTTCTGCTTCAACGCGGCGACCAGTTCGGCCGCATCCTTCACCATCACACCCTTGCTGCGCTTGCCTGGTGCAGCGTAGTGCGTGGTCGTGAGTTGATCGTGCGTGTCGACGCCGAGCGAGGCGAATTCGATCGTATCGATGGGCTTGGACTTGGCCTTCATGATGTCCGGCAGCTTGATGAAGCGCGGTTCGTTCAGACGCAGGTCGGTGGTAATGACCGCCGGCAGTTCGGCTTCGATGGTTTCCAGGCCGGCGTCCACTTCGCGCGTAACGGTGGCCTTGCCATTGGCGATCTCCAGCTTGCTGGCAAAGGTTGCCTGCGGGCGATCCCACAACGCGGCCAGCATCTGGCCGGTCTGGTTGGCGTCATCGTCGATGGCCTGCTTGCCAAGGATGACCAGGCCAGGCTGCTCCTTGTCGATCAGCTTCTGGAACACGCGGGCCGCGGTCAGCGGCTGGACGGCGTCGGCAGTGACCACATGAATCGCGCGGTTCGCGCCCATGGCCAAGCCGTTGCGCAAGTGTGCGGTGAGATCGGCAGGGCCGACGCCTACAACGACAACCTCTTCAGCGATCCCCTTTTCGCGCAATCGCAGCGCTTCTTCCAGCGCGATATCGTCAAACGGGTTTGCCGAAAGCTTCACGCCGTCGGTCACCACGCCGGTGCCGTCGGGTTTGACCTGGATGCGGACGTTGTAGTCCACCACGCGCTTGTAGCCGACCAGAATCTTCATCTGCCTTTCCTTCTTACCGGACGCCCGTGGGCGTATGGGATTGCTGAGCAAACGCCTATTCTAACCGGATTCCGGTCACCATGCGGATGCGTAGGGTGGGCGACGGGTTGCTGGGGCGGGGGGAATTCACAAGACCCGATACTGGCCGCCGGCAGTTACCAGCGTCGTCGACTGTCAGTGTTGACGGCCGGTGCCCGGCGTTCAGCCACTGCGGCGGGCATAGGGGTAACGCTGAGTGGCGTTGCCCTCCGCAATGCCGCCTAGCGTGGCGGTATCACTGATCGCATAGCCTGCCGCTTCGGCGCACAGTTCGATGATGCGTTCGACGGCGTGCGCCAGTGTTCCATCGACCTGGCCGGCCTCGTCCTCGAATTCCCATACACCCAAATGCGCGTCGAGTAGCGGCCGCAGCGCTTCCAGCCGCGCCCAGAACATGCTGCCCGCGATAAATTGGTCCTGCTCCGGAGATGGTTCGGGAATGCCTAACCGCGCGGCAAGATATTGCACGTTTGATTCATTTTCACCCCAGTAAAACTGCAGCGGTTGTACGTGACCATCCGCTGCGGCCAGCCCGAGCTTGGGTGTATTGCGGAAAGCGGCCAGAGTGCTGGCAGCCCGTTCAGGCGACAGCAGTTTGTCGATCAGCTCTCGTCGCCACAGCTCCCCATCGCGTCGATGCGTAGAACGCTTGGTGTGCAGCTTGAGTACGACGTCGACGCCTTCGTTAAGCAGGCGATCTGCGATATGCAGGAACGGCAGGATGTCCCGCCCACGATTCTCGAACGTCGTGATGTCCGCTTTCAGGTCCAGGCGAGCTAAACGTTCTCGCACGATCTGTTCGTGTTCGACTGTTGTCGTGATGAAAACGCGCCAGTCCAAGCCACTGGTCCGCAAGGCGGCGGCAATTTCATCCAGAACATCCACGTACCAGACGTGGATAACGACACAGGGCTGCGGCGACGGTACGGGTTTTTGTTCACACGCGCCGCACAGGGCGTTACGCGTTGCTTGCAGCCATGCAAAACCGAGGCGGGAGTCGGGCTCCAGCACGGCACCTTCGGCCCACTCGTTCCAGGCGTTGACAAAGACCAGCGGTGAACTCGGCTTGCGCCGTTGCGCCGTGTGGATGGCTTGTTGCAGCCAGTCGCGATAACCTCGTGGGGATGCATGCGCGAATACGCGCCCCGCACCACTTCGACGTGGTTCATTGTCCCAACCGGGATTCACGCATGGAAACAGCGTGTAGGTGGGGTCTGCCTGGGTGCTGACCTTGCTGACGAGTTCGCGCCAGTCGTAGATATCCCCGTGAAAATCGGGATTAAGCAGTTGCTGTCGATCGGTGATCGGCGCAAGTGTGATGTTGTTCGGTGGGAAGGAAACTGCACCGTCAAAGCCGATATCGCGAGGATCGACGCGATCGAAACTCTGCACGTAAGCCAGGTAGATTTCCCCAATGCCATGTTCACGGCACCACTTTCGCCAACGCTCTGCCGTCGATTGCGCTTCGGGCAACAGGCCCGGGCGATAGACCAGCAGCAACGGTTTGCCATCCACGCGCAAATAACGTGGATCGGATAAGTAACGCGACACATGGGCGATGAAGGCGAGGTCATCACTGGCGCTGTGTTGCTGGCCGATCAGAATCTGGTCAGCACGGCCATCCCAGCGGCGCGACCAATTTTCATTGGCCCAGCACAGGCACAACGGAAGATCCAGCGATGCATCATTCAGCCATTGCAGCAATGGCCCTTCCAGCAAGGTCTTTCCGCCAAACCAGTAGAAGTAGGTACAGAACGCGGCGATACCGTATTCACGCGCGAGTTGCATCTGGCGGCGCATGACGTCGGCAATGCGCAGATCATAAAAACCGAGGGCGCCCGGCAATCGTGGTTGAGCATGCCCTTCGAATTGCGGCAAGGCGCGCGTTACGTTTTGCCACTCGGTAAAGCCCTCGCCCCACCATGCGTCGTTCTCTGGGATGGGATGAAACTGCGGCAGGTAGAACGCTACCAGTGTCGCGGGAAGCGGCTCGGGTAGCTGCCCTGGACGCTGTGGCTGATAACCGATCGCCGGCCCGGCAGCTGTGGCACGCTGCCGGTGCTCACGCGTTCCGGATGCGCCGGTTTGACCGCGTGGGCCGGCAGGCACCAGATCGTAATGGTTGTCCAGAAAGCGCTGCCGCATGCGATCGCGCGTAGCCGATGGCAAGGGCATCAGTCGGAAGCCCGTACGCAGAATGTGAAAGACAGCAGTTTTAGCTAGGGAGGGCAGGGGCATGCATGAATCGTAGCGGGAACGCGGCGGGAACGCTGCAACGGACGTTCAGCCAAGTACCCGTCGCAGCGTGTTGCGGGCCGCAGCCGGAGAAAAATGCTGCTCTACGTTATTCAGTCCTGCATCTGATAGGCGTGTCCATAGTTCTCCGTCTGAGAGAAGACGGCGTACCGCTTGCACGACGTCACCAGGCTGCTCGGCGATCAAGACGTCTTCTCCATCCTGCAATTGCATGCCTTCCACCGCGATGCTTGTGGCGATGACCGGTAGCCCGTAGCTCATCGCCATATTGATCTTGCCTTTGACGCCAGCGCCGAACCGTAACGGCGCCAGCGATGCCAGGCAGCGATCCATCCAGGGCGCAAGATCCTGTACCCGGCCGTGCAATGTCAGGCCGGGGCGTTGCAGCGTGGCACGCGCGACATCCGGGACATCTCCCAGGATATGCACATGCATGTCCGGCATCACGGCAAGCAATGCGGGGAGCAGTGCTTCGGCGATCCATTTGATCGCGTCGGCATTCGGTGGATGCCCATAGCCACCAATGAAGACCAGGTCACCCCGGCCTGCGTAGGGTTGCCGGCGTCCGTGAACATCATGGATGTTGCTGAGCAATTCCACCTGGGCCTGCGGTGCCAGGCGATGCAGCAGTTCCTGTTCTTTGGGACTGACTACGAAGCTCACGTCGCATTGTTCGATCAGGGCCAGTTCGCTACGCCGTGACGCCTCGGCCTGACGCCGCAACGTCAGGCTGTCATCCAACTCGGCGGCGCGTTGTTCCCGGACGAAGTGAAGGTCGACGGTATCCAGGATCAATCTCGCCCGGGGCGCATGTCGCCGTACTGCATGGACGTATTGTCCCGCCACGGTATGCCGGCAGAGCACGACAGCGTGCAACGACGAGCCATGTTGGCTCAGCCATTTGGGCAGATTGGCGACCTCCGGGCGACACAACACCTGTACGCCCAGGTCACCCAGGGCAGCGATGGATGCGTCACTGGCAAAGCCGTCATCGGGGGCGAAACTCAGTTGCCATCCCTCTTGGTGAAGGATGCGCAGCATGGCGAACAGTCGCAATGAACCGGAATCGCGCGAAGGGTCCGGCGTGGTCACGTCCACCACCAGGATGTGTCCGCGAGCATGGCGTCCCCATAGCTGCGAGAGCGGAGTGCCTGGCGCGGGTTGTTGTTGCAGCTGTTGTCGCCATTTCTGGGCGAACTTGACGTGATTGATCGCCTGGTAGCGCTTCATGCCCGTACCAAGATCAGTACCTGCGCTGATGCCTTCGCAGTGCACCACGACACTATTGGGTTCGTAGAATACCGAGAGCCCGGCCTGCCGTACGGCGAAGGCCAGGTCGGTATCTTCGTAATAGGCCGGCGCATAGCGCTCGTCGAAGCCGCCCACGGCAGAGAAGCGATCACGCCGGATCATGATGGCCGCACCCGAAAGATAATCGGTGCGCCGGCGATAGCGATAGGCAGACGCATGGCGCGACTCAAAGCGCCCCACATTCCAGGCGCTGCCGTCGCTGAACACCCACCCGCCGGCCTCTTGCAAGCGGCCGTCGGGATAGATCAGCCGGCTGCCTGCGATGCCGCAATCGGGTTCATCGGCAAAGCAGCGCAGCAAGGCATCCAGCCATCCTGGGGTTACCTGGGTGTCGTTATTCAGAAACACCAGGTATTCGCCGCGCGCTGCCTTTGCGCCTGCGTTGCAGCTACCGACGAAACCCTGATTTTGCGCATTGACCAGCAGTCGTAATCCATCGACCGCACTCAGTGCCGAGGCGCTGCCATCGGGTGATGCGTCATCCACCACGATCACTTCGGTCGTGATGTTGCCCATATGCAGCGCGAGCGAGCGCAGGCACGTGACGGTGTAGTCGAGTTTGCCGTAGACAGGAATGATGATGGATACCTGCGGCAGCGCAGGGTTGGCAAACATCAAGCCATCGGTGCTGCTGTCGAGCGGCAGCAGTTGCAATGTGTCGTCACGCGACGGACGGCGGTGGAACTCCTGGGCAATACGCGCCACGGTGCCGCGCATGCCGCGCTGGGCGAGACTGCCAATGACACGACTCCACAAATAGTAAAGGCGTTTGTACCGCCATTGCAGAGACGTACTCAGGGCGGGGTCCTCGTCAATTACCGGAATGGAGCGATTATCCATCAACATCAGCGATACGGCGAGTTCGCTTCCACCCGAACATTCAGGAGCTGGCTCTGTGCGGATGTGGTCAGAACGGCCAGCGCAGTCGGCGTACCGGCATCACATATTGGTGACCGAAGTCGATCTGGTCGAATTTGGCGATTTTGCGATCGTGATGCCGGTAGTAGCGCCAGCTTGCCCGCTCAGGCACGGGCTTGGATGGCTGAAAGAACACGTCGATCTGGTAGACCGGAACACCCTGGGGCGTCACGTGCATGACCAGGCTGCGCCTCGGGCGATGCTTGGCGAGGTGCGGGGCGCCGCCATGAAACATGGATGGGTGCCAGATGATCACATCGCCCCGGCGGACATGCACTTCTTGTGCGACCAACCCATGCGCGTCGCTCAGGCGTTGAACTTCTGCCTGATATCGCGAAAAGGCAGCATCCGAAATCTTGGGAATTTTCTCTTGGTCGGGAAACAGTTCGCGGGCCAGGGCTTCCACATCGACGGGCGGCAACTGGTGGCTGCCGGGCACAACCCGCAGGGGACCGTTTTCCGCATCCACGTCATCCAGGGCGAGCCACATGCCGAGATACTGATCGGCTGGTTTGGTGCAGAAGTAGGGCGTGTCGCGATGCAGGCTCTGTTCTGAACCACGCTCGTAGTAAAGCGTGGTGTAAAGCGATGTCGACCGACCGAAATAACGGTCGGCTACCGCCAGGGCCTTGCGGCTTTCTACAAACGCATCGGCGACACTGTCGATGGCCAGGTGCGTATTCACCACGCGATAGAGATGCCCGAACTCATCCGCATTCGGCGTCACGGCGGCCTGGTGCTCGCGTTTGAAGGCATCGATGGCCGATAACGCGCGCTCGCAGTGCGCGGTATCCAGCGCCTGCGGAACCACGGCAAAGCCCTGTTCCATCAGTTGTGTGTAAGCACTTGTTGTCAGCGTACTGTCCATGGTCACCAACGTTGGCGTGCAAACTTAGAGGTTCTGATAGTTCGGTCCCGAACCACCTTCTGGTGTGACCCAGTTGATGATCTGGTAGGGGTCCTTGATATCACACGTCTTGCAGTGCACGCAGTTGGCGGCGTTGATCTGCAGGCGTTTGCCGCTGCTCCCATCAGGCATGGTGTCGTTGACGATTTCGTAGACGTTGGCCGGGCAGAAGCGAGTGCAGGGATTGCCGTATTCCTGGGCGCACTTGGTCACGCAGACGGATGTATCCGCGACGTGCAAATGGATGGGCTGATCCTCATCGTGCTCGGTGGCGGCAAAATAGACGCCAGCCAGGCGGTCGCGTGGCGGCAATTCGCGTTGCACGTAATCGCGCTTGGGCTCTTCCTGCTGGCCGAGCTTGTGTAGCGAGGACCAGTCGGCTTTGTTCTTCAGCGTCCACGGCGATGCCCCGCCGGTGAGGGTTTCCCAGGCGGCGTTGAGCATGCCGAACCACAAACCCTTCTTGAAACCGGGCTTGATGTTGCGAACTCTCTTCAGCTCGGCCATCACCTCGGAGCCGCGCAGTTTGCTGTCGAAACCGGCGGGTTGCAGATCGTTGGCGGCCAGGTGTTCGGCGGCCAGCATGCCGCTCTTGATCGCCTGATGCGTGCCCTTGATCTTGGGGACGTTGAGCAGTCCCGCGGTATCGCCGATCAGTAGCGCGCCGGGCATTTCCACCTTGGGCAGTGACTGGTAGCCACCGGTGACGATCGCGCGCGCGCCGGCGGAAACAATATTGCCGCCCTCGAGCAGCGGCTTGATCATGGGATGGTTCTTCCACTGCTGGAAGGCTTCCCACGGTTGATAGTTCGGATCGCTGTAATCGAGACCGCTGACGTAGCCGAGTGCGATGCGGTCCTTGTCCAGGTGATACAGGAAACTGCCGCCGTAGGTATGGCTGTCGGCCGGCCAGCCGAAGCTGTGCACGATCTTGCCCGGCGTGACGCGTCCTGCCGGCAACTGCCACAGTTCCTTGATGCCGATCGAATAACCCTGCGGATCGCTGCCCTTCTCCAGTGCGAAGCGCTTGATGAGTTGCTTGGTGAGGCTGCCGCGCGCACCTTCGGACAGCACGGTGACCTTGGCCTTGATGTCGATCCCTTGCGTGTAGCCGGGCTTGTGCGATCCATCCTTGGCCACGCCCATGTCACCGATACGCACGCCGGCCACTGAGCCATCTTCGTTGTAGATAGTGTCGGCAGCGGCGAAACCGGGGAACACGTCCACGCCCAGGGCTTCGGCCTGCGGGGCCAGCCATGCGCACAACGCACCGAGCGAGACGATGAAGTTGCCATGGTTCTTCATGCCCGGCGGCACCGGCAGCTTGCGACCACCGGTTTTCTTGAGCAGCCAGAACTCATCTTCTGCCGCGGGGACACAAATCGGCGGCGGGTTATCGCGCCAGCCGGGCAGCAAGGCGTCCAGCGGCTGCGGTTCGATCACTGCGCCGGACAGGATCTGCGCGCCGATGGTGGAGGCTTTTTCGATCACGCATACCGTGACATCCGGCTTGAGCTGCTTCAGTCGGATCGCGAATGAGAGTCCGGCCGGGCCGGCGCCAACGACGATAACGTCGTATTCCATCGTTTCGCGTTCGGTCATGAGGGCTCCATCGTGTGGCTAGTGGCTGCAGGGCGTGGCTGGGAAAGGAGGTGGCCGCGAGGTGTTCCAGCGGCCGCTCGGACGGTATTCTCCGGGTTCACCTACTGCGCGGCAAACCGGTGCCTGCTTGTGGGAGGTCTGCCGGGGGTGAACATAATGGGGTGGACATCATCACGCTAGACCTGTGCCGGAGTGCGCATGAGCTTGCAACCGCCGATTGCCGATACCGACCTCCGCCGCGCCTCGCTCTGCCAGCTTTTGCATTGGCTGGCCGCGGGGCGCGTGCAGCCGACCATGCTGGCCGAGGTGTATCTCAAGGCGATCGAACGCCTCAATCCACAACTCAACGCGTACGTGGAATTCAGTCCCGCCATGACGCGCGATCAGGCGCGCTCGGCAGAGCATCGCCGTCGCGAACGCATCATTGGCCGGCTGGATGGTATTCCCATCGCCCTCAAGGACAATTTCGATGTCGCCGGCTTGCCCACCCGAGCCGGCTTGCCGTATGGCGGTCGAGCTGCCGAGCACGATGCGCACGTCGTGGCGCGGTTGCGTGCCTCAGGTGCGGTGCTGACCGGCAAGACCAACATGGACGAGGGCGCCCTTGGCGCCGTCACCGATAACCCGCATTTCGGCCCGACCCACAATCCTCATCGGCGCGATTACACCGCTGGCGGGTCGTCAGGCGGTGCGGCAGCGGCGGTGGCCTCAGGCCTGGCGGTTGCGGCGATTGGCTCGGACAGTCTGGGCTCGATCCGCATTCCGGCAAGCTATTGCGGTGTGTTTGCGCTGAAGCCCACGCAGGGTGAAATCTCGGCGCGCGGCATGATCCCCGCCGCGCGTTGGCTGGATACCGCCGGCTTGCTTGCGCGCAGCGTGGACGATCTTACGGTGCTGCTGCAGGTGCTGGCCGGGTACGACGCAGACGACCCGCGTTCGCGTCGCCGCCGTGTGGCCCTGTCGCCGCCGGATTGGGAGCCGGGCAAATTGCGCTGTGGTGTGTTGCCGAATTTACCGGCGTTGGGTGTGCGGCCTGAGGTGATCGAGGTTTTCGACGCAGCGCTCGCCAAACTGGATCGTGAATTGGGTGAGCGACGCAAGGTGGATTTCGAAGACTGGCATTTTGCCCGTGGGCGGCGCGCCGGTTTGCTGCTGATGGAAGCGGAGATGCTGGTTACCTTCGCGCCACAACTGGCCGATGCCGAACATCCCGTATCCCCCCGCTTTCGCGACCTGCTCGACTACGCCAGGCATAAGACCGCAGCCGATTATGCCCAGGCCGAGCGCGTGCTCGATGCTGCCGCACTCAAGATGCGCCGGCTGTTCGCGCAGGTCGATGTGCTGGTCATGCCGACCACCCCCCAAGGTGCTTTCCCATTGGGCGGACCTGTGCCCGATTCGCAGGCCGATCTCACCAGTTTCGCCAGCTTGGCCGGTTGTCCGGCCATGAGCATTCCAATGGGCACCTTGCCGGATGGCTTGCCCATCGGCATGCAACTGGTGGGCGCGCGGGGCTCGGATCTACGTCTGCTGGAACTCGCTGCCGTGTGGTCGGCGACCCTGGATGCGGCACCGGAATACCCGGTTTTGGCTTGATTTTGTCAGCCGGCGGAGGACTGACAACGTTTTGTTACACCCTGACAGGTAAAGTGTGCTGAAACAAGACGGCCTTCCCTCATGCCTGCTTACGAACAACAGCTCACGTTTTTTCGGGAGTGGATCAAGCATCCGCTGCAGATGGCCTCCGTCTTGCCTTCCGGCCGGCCGCTGGCCCGCATGATGGTGTCTGCCATGCCCGCCAATGCCAGCTGCGTGATCGAACTAGGCGCGGGCACGGGCGTGATCACCGAGGCGCTGCTTCATTACGGCGTATCGCCGGCACAACTGCTGGTGCTGGAGATGAATGCCACGATGCACGGCATCCTGCGCCGTCGCTTTCCCCAGGCGCAGGTGTTATGCGCCGATGCACGTCATGTGAATGAGCTGGCACAGCGAACCGGTGTGCTGGCGCCGGAAGGTGCTGATGCCATTCTCAGCAGCCTGGGTTTGCTGGCCATGCCGCCATCGCTGCAACGGGATATCGTCGAGGCGGCCTTTGCCGTGCTGCGCCCGGGCGGCGTGTTCGTGCAATACACGTATGGCTGGCGTAGTCCCTTGGATGAGCAGGTGCGCCAGCAACTGGGTCTGCGTTGTCGCCGGATCGGCATGGTGTGGCGCAATCTGCCCCCGGCGCACGTGTATGTCTATGTTCGCGACGATCAATGAACTGGATGGCTGGCAGCCTTTGCCGCTGGCCGACGCAGACATTCGCTACGCGGCATCCTGGTTGGGCAGGCATGAGGCCGATGCACTGTTTGAACGCCTGATGCACGAGATCACATGGGAGCGACATCGGCTGAACCTGTTCGGCCGCGAGGTCGACTCGCCGCGCTTGAGTTGCTGGATCGGTGACCCGGGTACTGCCTATACCTATTCGCGCAGTCGTTTTGAGCCGTGCCCATGGACGGCCTCGCTGCTTCCCTTGCGCGAGCGAGTGCAAGCGTTCTGCGGTACACGCTTCAACAGCGTGCTGGCCAATCTCTACCGTCATGGCCAGGACTCCATGGGATGGCACAGCGACGATGAGCCAGAACTGGGAACGTGTCCCGTTATCGCTTCGGTAAGTCTCGGCGCCGAGCGCCGTTTTCGCCTGCGGCGAAAATCGCCGCGTGGTACGCGGGCGGCACTGCCGCTTGGTCTTTCGCTCGCGCATGGCAGCGTGCTGTACATGGCTGGCGATACCCAGCGCTATTACCAGCACGATTTGCCCAAGGTGGCTGGGGTGACCGGGGCGCGCATCAACCTTACGTTCCGCTTTATCAAGGTGCCGGCATAAACCTGCCCAAGATGCCGTGCACTTGGATTGCCGTGGAGCGGTGGCGATAATGCGGGGCTACTCCCCCTTTCTTACCCTTGGCAGGCTTGCAATGACCCAGAAGACCGTACTCAACGCCACGCATCGCGAGCTGGGTGCTCGCATGGTCGATTTCGGTGGCTGGGACATGCCGATCAGCTATGGCTCGCAGATTGAAGAGCATCATGCCGTGCGTCGCGATGCCGGCATGTTCGATGTGTCGCATATGACGGTCGTCGACCTGCACGGGGCGCGCACGCGGGATTTCTTGCGTCATCTGCTGGCCAATAGCGTCGACAAGCTGAAGGTGCAGGGCAAGGCGCTGTACTCGTGCATGCTGAACGAGCAGGGCGGGGTGATCGACGACCTCATCGTCTATTTCCTGGGGGACGAATTCTTCCGCCTGGTCGTCAACGCCGCCACTCGCGCCAAGGATCTGGCCTGGATCGAACAGCAGGCGAAGGCTTTCAACGTAGCCGTACAGGAACGTCCCGATTTCGCCATGATCGCGGTGCAGGGTCCGAACGCGCGAGCCAAGGTCGTTGGCCTGCTGCATGAAGTGGATCGCGCCCGCATTGAAAAGCTTGGGCGCTTTGCCGCTGCGGCGGCGCAAGGGCCGCATGGCGCGCCGTTGTTTATTGCGCGCACTGGCTATACCGGCGAGGACGGCTTCGAGATCATGGTGCCGGAAGAGCAAGCCGAGGCGTTTTGGAAAGAACTGGCTGACGCTGGCGTGGCACCGTGTGGACTCGGTGCGCGCGACACCCTGCGTCTGGAGGCCGGCATGAATCTCTACGGCCAGGACATGGATGAAGACGTGACGCCGTGGGAAGCCGGGCTGGCCTGGACCATCGCGCTGGATGAAGGCCGCGACTTCATCGGCCGCAAGGCGCTCGAGGCGCAGAAGGCGGCCGGTGTGCCGCGCGCGATGGTGGGTCTGGTACTGGATGACAAGGGCGTGCTTCGGCATGGCCAGAAAGTGCTGACTGACCATGGCGATGGCGAAATTCTTTCGGGCAGTTTCGCGCCGACGTTGAACAAATCGGTGGCGTTCGCACGGATTCCTGCCAGCACCGCCGGCAACCTGCGGGTCGACATCCGCGGCCGCGAAGTGCCGGTGCGCCTGGTCAAGTTTCCGTTCGTGCGTGACGGTAAGCCTTGCGAAGGCATTTGAGTAGCTGTGTCTAGACTGGCGTGGGTGTATGGGAGCCGCCGCAGAAGCGGTTAGAATCCACGCCTCCACCCTGATCGAAAACCCCAACGACGACTGGACCTGACCATGAGCGACATTCCCGGCGATCTGAAATTCCTCAAGTCCCACGAGTGGGCCCGTGTCGAAGACAACGGCCTGATTCGCGTGGGTATCTCCAACCATGCACAGGAGCAGCTTGGCGACCTGGTGTACGTCGAGCTGCCGGAAGTCGGCGCCAGCGTGCAAGCCGGCAGCAGCGCTGCGACGGTTGAATCGGTCAAGGCCGCTTCGGACATCTACTCCCCGGTTTCCGGCGAAGTGGTCGAAGTGAACGAGATTCTTGGCGACAAGCCGGAAACGATCAACGAAGACGCCTACGGCGAAGGCTGGCTGTTCGTGGTGAAGGCCAGCGATCGTGGCGAACTTGACGAGCTGCTCAGCGCGGACGATTACGCCGAGCTGATCGAGCACGAGGACGACTGATCGCCTGATCGGTGGGTTTCGCAACGGCCGCCTAAGCGGCCGTTGCTTTTTGACCGTGCGCTACCCATGAAAACGCGCCGCCAGGTTTCTCGATCAGCGCAGGGATGTGCATGCAAGGAGGTGTGCGCATCACCATGATGGTGATCCTTTGCAGGCGTGCTTGCCGATGTCTGCGGGGTGCGCACCGGGGTGTTCGGGGATGTTTCCGACCACTTTCGGCATCGCCCGGACGCATTTCAGTCTAAATTCGTTCATGCTCCGGATCGGCCCCTTCCGGTGGTCGAAATGGCATCGTGCAGTGCGCGGCAATCGAACGACAACCGACACGCCGGATGTATCAGCGGCGGTGAGAAAAATAACAATTTTTAGCTTGTTTTTGGCTTTTTTTGAAAATGTGCAAAGTCGCTTCTTTGGATGTTTTTACTGTGCTTCAAATCGATTTTCGTGATCGGAATTAGCCCTTCGAGGCGGGTGTGATCAGCAAGCCGCCGGATCGAAGAGATTGATTTCATGGCGAAAATTTATTGACAGTTGAAATGTTCAGGAATAGCTTTCGCACCATATAACGGGGAACGGCACCAATGGTGGCATCGAAATTCATCAAGCCATACGTAGAACACGGCGAAAAAGCCGGCGCGGTGAGAAAGATCACTGTTTCGATTCCAATGCATGTACTGCGACTGCTGTCGGACCTGCGTACCTACCGACAGGTCAACAATTTGAGGCACGCCACGAACAGCGATCTGCTGGTTGAGGCGTTCCTCCACGCTTTTACTGGGCAACCACTGCCAACTGATGAGGAGCTGAGACGAACTATGGCCACTGCCAAGAAAACTGCTAGGAAATCGGCTAAGAAAGCCGCCAAGAAGACCACTCGCAAAGCCGCCGCCAAGCGGCCGGTCGCCAAGAAGGCCACCGCTAAGAAGCGCACCGTGCGCAAGACTGCCAAGAAGGCTGCTGCCAAGCGCGTAGGCGCGAAGAAGGCGACTGCCAAGCGCGTTGCCAAGAAGACTGCAACCAAGAAGGCTGCCCGCAAGCGCACCGCAAAGCGCGCTACCCGCAAGACCGCGGCTGCTGCCAAGGTGGTGAAGGCCACCAAGACCTCGAAAGCCAAGAAGTAAGCACAACAAGAAGTAGTTCTGTCGATTTGTCTCCCTGCGGTGCCCAGCGCAGGGAGGTGCTTCGAAAGCGTTTCGTCCCGGCTTTAGGCCGGGACGCTTCGTTTTCGGCCTCCGAAAACGAACGAAAGCACGGAAGATCTCCGCCGGCCAAGCCGCTCGTTGTCCCGGATCAATTTCAGGCCTCTGGCGACAAGCGGCGTTACCTCTCTGACCTACCAGCTATTCCTCCCGCTGGCCGTGAACGAAAGCGCATTTGCCGTGCCGCCACAATCGAGTTACCTTTTGCCCATCCGCGCCGCGGCAAGCCTGGGGTAGCCGCTCCTGGATAACAGGGGGGAAGCGCGGGTATCTGATGCCACGTAGTCAGTGAGAGATCATGGATACCCGAAATAGTCGTTATGCGCGTTCGCGTGCGCGCGGGGCCATCAAGCCCATCACCATCGCGGTACTTGCCATTGTTGCGGGTCTGGCGATCCTTTCCTGGATTTTCATCATCAAGCCCCACGAGGACATCGTAGGCGCCGATGCCGGCGGTCATCCGTCCACGCCAGTCGCGGCCACCCAGCAGGCAGCACCGCCGGTTAACGTGGAGGCGCTGAGTCTTAATGATCTGCTGGACGAGGCCCGCAAGGCGATGAACCAGCAGCGCGTGATTTCGCCGGCCGGCAACAATGCCTTCGAGTTCTACCTGAAGGTGCTGCAGAAGCAGCCGGGTAATCAGACGGCGGCCGATGCCCTGCGCGAGACCTTCCCGTTTGCGGCCAGCAATGTCGAGCAGGTGATCAACCAGCGCGACTTCAACGAAGCCGAGCGCGAAATCGACCTGCTGGCAAAGGTGGACCCCACCAACTACACGCTGACCATCCTGCGTTCCAAGCTGGATGCGCAGCGCAAGACGCTGGACGAAGAACAACAGAAGCAACTCGATGATCAGCGCCAGGCCGATGTCGCCGCGCAAAAGGCGGCTACCGACAAGGCTGCGGCGGATCAGGCGGCTGCCCAGAAAGCGGCGGCGGACAAGGCTGCTGCTCAGGCCGCGCTCGTTGCGCAGCAGCAGGAAAAGGCCAAGGAAGAGCAAGAGGCCAAGGCGAAGGAGGCGGCGACGACGACTGAAACCGCCAGCGCCACCAACGCCGCACCCGCGGGTGGCGAGACGCGAGACGCCATTCCGATCTCAACCATTCGCCCGCGTTATCCCGCCACGGCGCTGCGCAACAGCCAGGAAGGCTGGGTGGACGTGCAGTACACGGTCAATGTCGATGGCAGCGTGAGCGATATCACGGTAGTAAGCGCCGAGCCCCGGCATGTCTTCGACGGCGCCGCCATGGATGCCTTGCGCCGCGCCAAGTTCTCGCCGGCGCTGCGCGACGGTGAGGCGATCGCCTCACAGCAGCAGAAGCGGATCGAATTCAAGCTGAGCACAACGCAGTAACTCTTGGCAAGGATCAGGATCGGGAAAGAGGCGGTGCCAGCCTGGCACCGCCTCTTTCTTTTGCGTGTCCGGCCGCATCAAAACTCGCGAGGCGTCTCACGCAACGTCAGTTCTGATGATGCTTATGGTGTGTCTTGGCAGGCGCCCTGTTAGCGGGTGGATCGCTTTCCACGCCGGCCCAGTCCACATGCGGCAGGCCCAGCATGCTGTCGAACACCATTGGCATCAGGTCGGTGCCGATGGCGCCGGGCGAATTCCACATCGACACCATGCCGACGTGATACTTCGGGAAGAACGCGATCATGGTGCGATAGCCTTCCACTTCACCGGCGTGGAAGATCATCGTTTCGCCCCCATAGGTAAACACTCGCCAGCCCAGCGCGTAGCTGGCGGAAGTAAGGCGGGCACGCCGCCATGGCGTAGCGCGCAGTTCGGTGGGGGTGGGCACACCTGGTGCGTGCAGATAGTCGAGCAGCGGCTGTGGCAGCACATCCGGACGACCGCCCATCTGCGCAATCAGCCACTGCTCCATGTCATGCAGGCTGGCGTTGACGCCAGCGGCGGGCGCCACGCGATAGTAGGCTTCTTTGGGATCGAACGATTCCCAGCCGTGCGCACCCTTGGGACGATGCGGACGCGCCCAGCTCTTGCTGCTTTCCAGCGCTTCGCGGCCATAGCTGGCCGACGTCATGCCGAGTGGAAAGAAAAGTCGCTTGTCCACTTCGTGATAGAAGAAGTCCCCGGTCTCGGCATAGATCAGGTCACCGATCAGGCTGAAGGCGACGTTCTGGTAGCCATAGCATTCGCCCACGTTGCAGGTGAGGTTGACCTCGTCCAGCTTGCGCACCAGTTCCTCGTAGGGGACGTTGTCCTCCAGCAAGGTGTCGTAGGTGTTATGCGGCAGTCCCAGGCGCTGTCCAAGGATGTCTCTGACCGTGGCTTCACTGGACGCCTCTGCGTTCTTCAGCTGGAAGAACGGCAGCACGTCGGCCAGCTTGGTATCCCAGCTGAAGCGGCCATCGTCGATCAGCAGGCCGGCCACGGCGGTGGCGAAAGCCTTGGAGAGCGAGGCGAGGCGGAACACGGTATCCGCCGTCACGGGTTCTTGCGTGTCCGCGTCTGCGTAGCCGATTTCGCGCTCGTACGCGACTTTGTTGTCGACGACGACCGCGGTCGCGAGCCCCGCGACTTCGTTGCGCTGCGCTACGACATCCAGCCAATGTGAATAGTCATCCAGGGCGGCCTTGATTCGCTCCGGTGGAATGCTGGAGCTTGCATCCAGATCGGTAGCATCGTGCTGCGCCGGATGAGCAACCGGAGTGGGCTGAGCGGGAGAGGCAGCATGTACCGCTGATGCACCGATCAGTGCGGTGGTGACGCCGAGCGCGCCGGCGATCAACAGGGGAAGCTTGAGAAACTGCATGCGACTCCGCGGTACTACAGGCGTGGAAATACGCCCTCGGTCATGGGGCTGGCTTAGGGGTCTTCCATGGGAGTTAATGGCCGATTGTCCTGCACTTCGGACAAGGCCACAACGCCAGGCCATCCCCCTGGATGGCTCTGCCGCGGAGTGCGTGACCCAAGTAGTTATAGACCGGCGGCGCGCACCAATGTTCCTTCGGCCGGGCCGGCCTGGGCCAGCAAGAGGGCGGCGGCCCGTTCAGCCATCATGATGGTGGGAGCATTGGTGTTGCCGCTGGGCAGCGTCGGCATCACCGAGGCATCGACGACCCGCAAGCCTTCCACCCCGCGCACACGCAGTTCGCTGTCCACCACGGCAAGTGCATCCCGACCCATGCGGCAGGTGCCGGCCGGGTGATAAATCGTTTCGGCCTTGCGCCGGATGAAGCTCT
This sequence comes from Dyella flava, assembly GCF_016904955.1. Classification (GTDB taxonomy): domain Bacteria; phylum Pseudomonadota; class Gammaproteobacteria; order Xanthomonadales; family Rhodanobacteraceae; genus Dyella_B; species Dyella_B flava. Next base: position 100,270 of record NZ_JADIKE010000028.1, read on the forward strand.
CCCACTCGCGATCCGTATGCAGCACCGACTCCGGAAAGACATGACCGCCGCGATACGGATCAAACGCAGGCTGGGCCAGGATGTCGCGCGAAAGCTTCGCTGCTTCGATCATGCGCGCCAGATCGTGACCCTCCGGGTCGCTCAAATACCCGGTGTGGATGGCGACAGGGTCAGCCGGATGGGCGGAGCGCAGACGCAACTGGCCGCGGCTGTGCGGATGCAGGTAACAGGCATGCAAGGTGTAGCCGATGCCGGGCAGGCGATGACGGCCGTGATCGTCGAGCAAGGCTGGCACGAAGTGAAATTGGATATCGCAGCGCGCATCGCTGGCCAGGCGGCTGCGCACAAAGCCGCCCGCTTCGGCCACGTTGGAGCTGCCGGGACCATCATGATGACGCAGGTAGCGCCAGCCCGCGGCCAACTCATTGAGATGATCGTAGGTAATGTCCTGCGTGCAGCCGACCAGCGTGCAGATATCCAGATGATCCTGCAGTCCGGTACCGACGCCGGGCGAATCGACGATGGGCGTGATGCCATGTTCGCGTAGATGATCCGCCGCGCCGATGCCCGAAAGCATCAACAGCTGTGGCGAGTTGATCGCGCCGCCGGCAAGAATGACTTCGCCGGCACGAATGGTTTCCCGACCGCGCGGGCGGTGCAGCTGTACGCCGATAGCGCGCCCCTGTTCGATCAGTACGCGTTCCACCAACGCGTGCGTGCGCACTTGCAGGTTGGGACGCGTGCGTACAGGGCGCAGGAAGGCGACCGCCGATGAGCAACGCGCACCGTCGCGCTGGGTGACCTGATAGAAGCCGAAGCCGGCTTGCTGCGCGCCATTGAAATCGGTGTTGCGGCCGAAACCGGCGCTTGTTGCGGCGTCGATCAGCGTGGCCGACAGCCGATTGTGATGGCGCAGGTCCGACACGCTGAGCGGGCCGCCTGTCGCATGCCAGGCGCTTTCGCCGCGGGTGTTGTTTTCGCTGTGCAGAAACCACGGCAGCACCTGCGGCCATGACCAGCGCACGTCGCCGGTCGCTTCGGCCCAGGCATCGTAATCAGCGGGCACGCCGCGCACGTAGCACATGGCATTGATGGAACTGGAACCACCCATGACCTTGCCGCGCGGCCACCACAAACGACGGCCTTGCAGTGCCGGCTCGGGTTCGGTTTCGTAGCTCCAGTTGAGGCGTCGGTTAGTGGCAAGCCGTGCAATGCCCGCCGGCATGTGGATCAGCGGGTTCCAATCCGAGCCTCCGGCTTCCAGCAGCAGAACGCGCTTGGCGGGGTTCGCGCTGAGGCGGTTGGCCAGCACGCATCCGGCGGAACCGGCGCCGACAATCAGATAGTCGAACTCCACATCATCCCCCGATGAAAAGCGCATGCTTGCGTAGCCCTGCAGTTCCTGCATGCTAGTCTTGCGCCGCCCTCCGCTGGAAGCGACCAGTGAGCCTGCCCAATCCCGCCGCCGTACGCAAAGACGCCACGCCGGTGGTTGCCGCGCTTGCTTTCTTTTTTGTGCTGACCGCGTACTACATCGTGCGACCCGTGCGCGATCAGCTTGGCGGCGCGGTGGGTTCGGCGCAATTGCCCTTGTTCTACGCCGCCACCTTCCTGGCCATGTTGCTGCTCACGCCCATCTTCGGCGCATTGGTGGCACGGTTTCCGCGGCGGCACTTGCTGGGCTGGAGCTATAGCTTCTTCATACTTTGCCTGATCGCCTTCATTCCCGCCTTTCTGGCGCAGGACCGCATTGGCGCACGCGCGCTCGGCGTGGTGTTTTTCATCTGGGTCAGCGTATTCAATCTATTCGTTGTGTCGCTGTTCTGGAGCTTCATGGCGGACGTGTTCGACAGCCAGCGTGCGCGCGAAGTGTTTCCGCTGATTGCCTTGGGCGGCATGGCGGGGGCGATATTCGGGCCGGCGCTGACTCGCGAACTGGTAGGCCTGATCGGTGTGGCGCCGTTGTTGCTGGTATCCGCGGCGATGCTTGGTTTTGCTTTGCTGCTGCTGTTGCGCCTTTCCGCCCGGCAGGCGCATGACCAAGCCGCCGAGGAACCCATCGGTGGTTCGCTGTGGGCTGGCATACGCCAGCTGTGGTCGCGGCCGTTCCTGCGCTATATGGCGATCCTGATGCTGCTGGGCGACGGCGTCGGCACCTTGGCCTACGTACTGGTGGCCGACTACGCCAAGGCGCACCTGCATTCGTCGCCGCTGCGCACGGCGTTCTATGCGGATATTGATCTGGCGGTGAACCTGCTGGGCGCCTTTTTGCAGCTGACCCTGTCGCGCTGGCTGTTGGTGCGTCGTGGCGTGGTATGGGCAGTGGTGTTGCCGCAGGTGGTTAACCTGGGCCTGTTGGTGATGGTGATGATCGGTGGTCATGCCCAACTGACGTGGCTGGGTTATAGCGTGCCCTTGCTGGCCTTGATGATGGTGGGTACACGCGGCTTCATGTACGGCATGACCAAGCCCGCGAGCGACGCGCTTTACACCCGAGTGCCCCGCGAAACGCGCTACAAGGGCAAGAACTTCATCGAAACGGCGGTGTGGCGATTCGGCGATCTGGTGATTACCAGCGGGATCAGTGGGCTGGCCAAGCTCGGTGTCGGCCTGGCCGGCATCGCCTTGATCGGCGCAGGCGCGTCTGCCCTCGCGGCCTGGATCGCGCGCAAGGCAGCCACTTCGCCTGATCTGGCGTCTGAGTCGGCCGGCAGGCAACAAGAAACGGGGAATGCGAGTCTTGCCTGAGGCTTGCCGTTCCCCGTTCCCCGCTTAACTGGTGATATAGCGCTGCAGCTGATCGATCTGCTCAGCTTGTGCGCTGATCACTTCCTTCACCAGATCGCCGATCGAAATTACGCCCAACACCCGGCTGCCTTGCACCACTGGCAGATGGCGGACGCGGCTGTCGGTGCACATCCGCATGCAGTCGAACACGTCCGTCTCGGGCTCGACCGTGAGCACGGGGGTGCTCATGATCTCGGAGATGGCGGTCTGCGCGGACGAACGTCCCTGCAGGATCACCTTTCGTGCGTAATCGCGCTCGGAAACAATGCCGACCAATTGCTCGCCGCGCATTACCAGCAATGCACCGACACGTCGCTCGGCCATATGTTTTATCGCTTCCAGTACGGGTGCTTCTGGCGCAATGGCGAAGATGTCGTTGCCTTTCGTAGCAAGCAAATGCTTGACCTGACGCATGCCAAACCTCCCGGGCGGCCGCAGCATGGCCGCGTGGGGACAGTTTAGCGCCGCTCCGTGGCGCCGGTGTGAACCGCGCCGTGGATGGCCGGAAGATGTTCCTCCTCAATGAAATACAGCGGCCGCCGCTTGCTCTCGGCGTAGTTGCGGCCGATGTATTCGCCGATGACGCCCAGCGCCACCAGCTGGATGCCGCCCAGGAACAGCACCACCACCATCAAGCTTGGATAACCGGGCACCGGATCGCCGTGCAGCAGGGCCTTGATCAACACCTTCAGCCCCAGCAGAAAGGCCAGCAATGAGGCTGCCAGGCCGGTCCAGGTCGCCAGCTTGAGCGGCGCGCTGGAAAACGAGGTAATGCCTTCGATAGCGAGCTGGGTCAGGCGCCAATAATTCCACTTGGTTTTGCCGGCCAGGCGCGCATCACGCAGGTATTTGACCGAGGTCTGGCGGTAACCGATCCAGGTAAACAGCCCCTTCATGAAGCGCTGTCGCTCGCGCAATTGCGACAAGGCGGCTAGCGCGCGGCGGGAGAGCAGGCGGAAATCGCCGGTATCGCGCGGCACAGCAACATCGGACATGATTTCCATCGTGCGATAGAAGGCCGCCGCGGTGAAACGCTTGAAACCGGTTTCACCCGCGCGTGCGCTGCGCGTGGCATAGACCACGTCATAACCGGCCTGCCATTGCTCGATCAATTGTGGAATCAGCTCCGGGGGATCTTGCAGATCGGCGTCGATCACCACCGCCGCATCGGCATCCACATGGTCCAGACCCGCGGTGAGCGCGGCTTCCTTGCCGAAGTTGCGCGAGAGCTTGAGTGTGCCAACACGCGAATCAGCGGCGGCGAGCGATTGCATGATCGACCAGGTGTCATCGCGGCTGCCGTCATCGACGTACAGCACATCGGTTTGCAGCGGCAACAGGTCCAGCACTTTGGACAATCGCTCGTGAAATGCCGTGAGAACGGCCGATTCGTTGTAGGCGGGAACGACAACGGTAAGTCGCGGCATGCTGCGGGTCCAAAAGGTGGGGCCTGAGGATGCCCTGATCCACGCTACGTCGGTGGCAGGAATCCCCATAAGTTCTGCAACTCAACACGTTGGGGCTGGTTCTGTCCGGCCGCGCCCTTCAGCCCATCGTCGCACCCTCGCCGATGGTCTGTGGCTTGCGAACGGACGGAGCCGGTGACGCCCACGGAGAGTGGATCAGGGCATACCTAGATGCTAGCGAAGTGCGCGCGCCGCCGCGAGCGACGTGGTACTCAGTGCCGCCGCGCTCGCGCGGTGTCACGCGGCGGTTCTTTGCTTTCAAGATAGGCCGGGCCGCCCAACTGGTTCATCTGCTGCTCGATCCAGCGGCTGCGTTCCATGACGTAGGAGCTAGGCCGGTCGACGTGGAAGCGGTCCGGGTTGGGCAATACGGCGGCCAGCCGGGCGGCCTGGGAGGGACCAAGTTGGGCGGGGGATGCGTGGAAAAAGGCATCGCTGGCCGCGCCCACCCCGTAGATGCCATCGCCGAGCTGGGCGATGTTCATGTAGACCTCGAGGATGCGGCGCTTCGGCCAGGTCATTTCCAGCAGCACCGTGAAATACGCCTCCAGCCCCTTGCGGACGAAGCTGCGGCCATTCCACAGGAACAGGTTCTTGGCGGTCTGCTGGCTGATGGTGCTGGCGCCGCGCAGGCGCTTGCCATCGTCAGCCGCATCGATCGCATTATGGATGGAGTCGAAGTCGAAGCCGTGATGGAACGGAAATTTCTGATCCTCGCCCGCCACCATTGCGATCGGTACCCACGGCGAAACGCGCGACCACGGCACCCAATGGTGTTGCAGGCGAAAATTTCGCTCACCGTGGATCAGCGCGTCGAATTGGCGCTCCATCATCACCGCAGACGTCCAGGGCGGCACAAAGCGCAGCACCAGCACGACAAACCAGCTCAATGCCACCCATGACAGGATCACGATGCCGGCGTAACGCAGCAGCCGGCGGAATGGAGGAAGATGCGGCATGGCCCACCGTGCAGAAAAGCCCGCCGGATTATAAGCGGCGATGCTGAACAGGCTGTCGAGAAATGGCATGGTTAGTGCTGGTCATGGACAGCCCGCCGCGAATCATGCATTTCACGTGCTTGATGGGTCGGGGGACGAGGTCGGTCATGCGCCACACGCGGAAGGACGCATGGATGCGCCCATCTTGGGGGCGAAGACCTCGGTGAGTTGAGAAGGGTGCAGGACCGCACTTTCTCAGCGTGCGGTGTGATGGGCTATTGTCCGCCCCAGGGGGAGTCCCCATTTAACGCCCCTTGAGCTTTTGAGAGGTAATCCACGTGGAAACCGTGCTTGTCGAGGATGTGCTCCATCGCTTTTTACTTGAACGTGCAGGCGTTCGAGGCGTGATCGTGCGCCTGGGGCCGGCCTGGCGCGAAGTAGCGGGCCGGGCGGACTATCCCGCGCCGCTGCGGGATCTGCTGGGGCACGCGCTGGCGGCGAGTGCGCTGCTGACCGGAAATATCAAGCTTGAAGGCGCATTGTCGATCGAACTGAAGAGCGCGGGTGCGCTGCGGCTGTTGTTTGCGGAATGCTCCGATGCCGGGCGCCTGCGTGGTCTGGCGCGCTGGAATGGTTCCTTGCCGGCCAGCTTGCCGCTGAAAGAGCTGCCTGATGCGATCATGGCGATCACCATCGGTCATGCCGAGCGTGGGCAGCGTTACCAGGGCCTGGTCGATTTGAGTCATGACGACCTGTCCGGCGCGTTGGAGAATTATTTCCAGCAGTCCGAGCAGTTACCGGCACGCATCGTGCTGGCGGCCAACGAGCAATGCGCGGTGGGCCTGATGCTGCAGAAACTGCCGGGTGAGGGTGGACGCGATGCGGTGCAGGATGAAGATGCCTGGACACGCATCGATCATCTCACTGCCACGCTGGGTAGTGAGGAATTGCTGAAGACGCCCTCCGAACAGCTGCTTTATCGTCTCTATCATGAAGAGACGGTGCGCTTGTTCCAGCCTCGTCCGCTGGCGTTCGGCTGCAGTTGCTCGCGTGAACGCGTTGAATCCATGTTGCGCTCGCTAGGTCGCGATGAAATTGAAGCAACACTGGAAGCGCAGCAGGGCACCATCGAGGTGACTTGCGAGTTCTGCGCGCGCAGCTACACCTTCGATCGTGTCGATGCACAGCACTTGTTGAGTGGTGGCACCGCGACCAGTTCGACGGTGCAGTAGTAGTCGAGCGAAGGGTGTCGAGCACGGGAAACCTAATAGCAGATCGCGCGCTTTCCCCTTCTCCGCACATGGCGCAATCATCCGACGGCGCTGACTTTCCCCAGCCATACCTCCGCCGCCTGCGGCCGGGCAAATAAAAAGCCCTGGCCGTAGCGGCAACCAATTTGCCGCAGCGCCTGCTGCTGTGCTTCGTCTTCAATCCCTTCCGCAATCACCTGCATTTGCAGTGAGTCAGCCAGTACCTGGATGGCGCGCACCACCGGCTGGCTATGACTGCCCGGGTGTGCCAGTTCGGTGATGAAGCTGCGATCGATCTTCAGCGTCTCGATCGGGTACTGATGCAGATAGCTCAGCGACGAATAGCCCGTGCCGAAGTCATCTAGTGCAATGCCCACACCATGCTGGCGCAGGTTGTCGAGAATGCGTTTCACCTGCGCGGGGTTTTCCAGCAGCGTGCGCTCGGTGACCTCGATACGCAGTGAACGCGGATTGACGCGATGCGCGCGCAGCAGGTTCAGCAGCCGCTCGTCCAGATCGGGCATGCGGAAATGGCGGCCCGAGACATTCAAGCTCACAAAGCCATCCACTCCGGCCAGCATGCTCGCCTGCGAAGCGACTTGTTCGAAGATCTGCCAGTCGATGTTTTCGGCGCTGCCGTTTTCTTCGGCGACCGCCAGGAAATCACCGGGGCAGAGCAGGCCGCGATCGGGATGACGCCAGCGCAGCAGGGCTTCATAACCCACGGTGCGTCCATCTTCCATGCACACGATGGGCTGGTAGAAGGGCACGAATTCATTGCGGCTCAGCGCGCGGCGCAGATCGCCTTCCATTTCCAGCAGCGAAAGTACTTCGCGGCGCAGGCGATCATCGAACACCGCGGCGCGATGGCGGCCCTCGTCCTTGGCACGGTACATCGCGGCGTCGGCATCGCGCAGCAGTTCTTCCGGCTGTTGGTAATGCGGGCCGGGCAGGGCGATACCGATCGAGGCCGAGGTAAAGATTTCCTTGACGCCAAGACGGAACGGCACGTGCAGTTCCGCAATGATGCGTTCGGCAACCACGCTGGCCTTGCTGCCGTCGCTGATGCCTTCCAGCAGCACGGCGAATTCGTCACCGCCGAGGCGGGCCACCAGGTCGCGGGTTTTCAGGCAGGCACGGATTCGGCTGCCCGCCTGGAACAGCAAATCATCACCTATCAGGTGGCCTACCGAATCGTTGATCACCTTGAAGCGATCCAGGTCGATGAACAGTACCGCGAACAGCTTGTTCGGATCGGCGTGGTAGGTCTGCAGGGCCTGGCCCAGACGTTGCAGCAGCAACGTGCGATTGGGCAGGCCGGTCAATGAGTCGTGCAGGGTTTCATACATCAGCCGGCGTTCGACGCGCTCGCGCTCGGCGATCTGCTCGCGTAAATCTCGATTGGCCAGCGCCAGCGCGCGGGTGCGTTCGGTGACGCGGCGTTCCAGATTGACGTAGGCCTGTTTCAGCGATTCGCTGGTTTGCTTGCGTTGCAGCGCGTTCGCGATGTGGTAGCTCACGAAGGTGAGCAGTTCCTGGTCGCGCGTATCGTAAATATGCTTGGGCGAGTAGCTCTGTACGGCCAATACGCCCATCACCTTGTCGTCCCAAACCAGCGGTACGCCAAGCCAGCATACCGACGTGGAACCGACCTCAAAGCACTCACCGGTTGCTGCGAGGTGCTCGAAGGTCTGGCGATCGGCCAGCAGCGGTTTACCGTGCTTGAGCACGTATTCGGTCGCGCCGTCGCCAATCCGTCGCGGGGCGCGGCTGGTTTCGATTTCGTCGATCGAATAGGGAAAGGTGATGTTCTCGCCGCTTTCGTCCAGCAAGGCGATGTAGAAGTTGCGCGCGTAGAGCAGTCCACCTACTACGCGATGCACGGCGGCATAAAAGTTCTGCTGACTTTCCGGAGCGCTGGCCAGCTCCGCAATACGGAACAGGGCCGATTGCAGCCGCTCGCCGCGCTGCCGTTGCAGTACTTGCTGGCGCAACACACGGTTGGTGGCGCGCAGCGCGGCGGTGCGGTCGGCAACCCGGCGCTCAAGCTCGGCGTGCGCTTCGCGGCGCTCAAGCGCGGTCTGCATGTGCTGCGCCACGTAACTGAGCAGGTCGCGATCATGGCGGGTGTAGCGGGTGTCGGTGCGATACGTCTGCACGGCGATACCGCCCACGACCTGGTTGCCGCGCAGCAGCGGCACACCCAGCCAGTGCTCGCAGACCGGGCCGACCAGAGTGAAGCGGCCTTCCAGTTGCCGCGCCAGTTCCTCGACCGAGCCCATGATGGGCTGTCCGCTTTGCAACAGGTTCCAGGTCAGGCTATGGCGCATGTCCTGCAGCGGATAGTTTTCGTCCGGCGCCGGTGGCTTGGGATCGACCGTGTCCACGTAGTACGGAAAGCGCACGCTGTCCGTGGCCGGGTCGTACAGGAAAATGTAGAAGTTTTCCGCGTACATCAACATGCCGACAATGGCGTGCAGGGACTGCATCATCTCGGTCATGTTGTGTGCGCTGCCGGCCAGCTCGGCGATGGCGTACAGCGCGCGCTGCAGTCGCTCGGCCATGGCCAGGCGTGAGATGGCCTCGTAAAGGCGTCCGGTTTCGCTCAGCTGGCGCAGACGGGTCCCGGCGAGCCGTCCCAGCCAGCTCAGTTCGGCGTGAGCGGCGTCGTTCAGCTTGGTCAGGTCGCCGCTGAAGATCAGGGTCTGCAGGCTTTGCGGATCCTTGGCCAGGGTCAGGCCGGCCTGCAAGGCGGGGTCATCGGTGTCCGGCGGGAGCCAGCGGAGTTCACCGCGGATGCTCAGGTGGGTCAGCGCGGCCTGACAGGTTTCGAGCACGCTCCCGGCGTCCACCGCCCGGAAGAGCCGCTCCATAGTGTCGCGTAGCTCCCCCGGAAAAATCCCCGGTGAGGCGGCTGTGAAATTAGGGCTTTCAGGCACTGAACTCATGACCTGTGAGCGGGTCCATGCGCTGTATACAGGATGACTATATCTCGTGACGATCGTGTCATGTCGTCGTCGCTCATGGCTGCTGGGGTCCGGATCGCTGCGGTTCCGGCATCATGCATTGGCCGTGCCAGCAAGTACTTGTTCAGGGGCCTGTTTTGGTGGGTGATACACAGAAAACGCGATCTGTTCGGGGTGTTAGTAAAAAGTAAAATGGGATATACTGATCCTCGGGAGTCCGCCTTTGCCGAAGGCCGGATGAGGTCTGCTACGCCACTACTGAACTTTCATGCGCCGATTGCTGCTGACATTGCCGCTGCTGTGCGCGCCGCTTCTTGCGGCGGGTCAGACGGTGGGCGCTGATCAGGCCGGTGAGGCGGCATGGCTGCAACAGCAGACAACGTTAAACACGGGTAAGCCCGCGCCGGGCTCCTTGCTGGTGCAGTCGGAGAATGGCCCAACGGCGGGTGCGCAAAACAATGGCAGCTTGTCGCTCAATCCGCTCTCGGGCGGCACGGTCAGCTCCACCAGCTTGCAGTACGGCATCACGCCGAATGTCTCGGCGCAGGTGGGGGTTACCCAGCGTTCGTGGGTGACGCAGCCGCGCATCGTTGGTACCCAGGTGGGCGCTACCTACAGCGCTGGCCGTTACAGCCTGGGCCTGAGCGTGGCGCAGGATCAGGTGCCCAACAGCACGCCGCTGCCGCGCGTGTTGCCAGGCGCTGTTACCGGCGTCAACGGACTGTCGGATTTCGACAGCAGCACGCAAGTTAATGCGAGCGGCCGCTTCGCCTTCAACAACAACAGCGGCGTGCTGCTTGGCGCAAGCATGGGCCGTATCCGTCTGTTGCCGGGCAATCTGATGGGACTCTCCACGCTGGATCAGAAGGCGTTGAGTTTCGGTATCGATCACGGTCCGATCACCGGCAGCATCATCGGTCGCACCATGCAGCCCGAACCGGGTTTGCCCAGCAGCTTCCTGACCGATCGCCGCTGGAACAGCATAGATCTTGGTGTGACCTGGCATTTGCCATGGCAGGGTTCGCTGAGCTTCGGCGCGCAGAACCTTTGGTCTTCCGGCAATGCGACCAACACGCCGGTGGGGCCGCCGGAACCGGATCAGTCACGTACGCCTTACGTGCAATATCACCAGGATCTCTGATTCGTTCACAGCATGGAAAACAAAACGCCTCCGGTCCGGAGGCGTTTTGTTGTGGGGGCGACGCCGTGGAAACGCGCTTGCCTGGTGTTGCCAATGTCTTGATCAATCCTGTTTGCGGATACGCAGGTCACCACTGAATGTTTCAACGCTGATCTTGCCGTTGCCGTTGCCGGCAACCGTATCAAGAGTGCTACCCGGCCCGTGTTCGGGCTGTTTGGGCGTGCCGAAGTCGCTGCGCAGGTCGCCGCTGAAGGTGCTGGCGTGCACGCTGCTGGAAAGCGAGGCGGGGAATTGCAGTTGCACGTCGCCACTCATGCTGTCGATGCTCATGGTGCCGCTGGGGGCGAGTTCGCCAGTCAGCTGTACATCACCGGATACCGTGCTGAGATTCAGTTGTGCCCAGGGACCGCCACTGGCCTGGATATGCCCGGAAACCGTTTGCAGATCCGCGTTCTGGCCTAGCGAAGGGGCGAGAATGTCGCCACTCACGGTTTGCAGCTTGGCCTGTTTCGCATGACCGGAGAACGCGACGTTGCCGCTGACTGTCACCGCTTCAAGCATCGGTGTCCGTGCGTCGATGCGCACACGGCCGCTCACTGAATTCACCGCAATATCACCACCATCGATGCCATCTACGCTCAGTGGTGCACTCACCACGTTGACCTTCAATGAGGCAGCGCGCGGCACGTTGATGTTCAGCTCGGTATCGGACATGGCCTTGTCGCCGCTCCAATTGAACCATCCGTTGTGCCCTTGCGCCTGCACCTTGATCGACAGGTTGTTTTCACTGCCTTCGATCGACAACGGTGCTGCGCCATCGCCGAGCAGGCCACCTACGTGAACCTCGTTGCGATCCCAGGCAATGATCGTGACCTTGCCTTTGACGTTGTTGATTTCGACATGCACCGTGGGTGCAGCCGGATGACTGAGGTCGAGCGGGGTATCGGCAAAGGCCTGCCCTCCCCAGCACAGGCAGAGCAGCAGCGGCAGATAGCGGGCGTTTTTCATAATTATTCTGTCCTGATCTTCAGCCGGCATGTTTCTCAAGTTCGCGCAGCATGGTTCGCTGTGCGTCGGTCCGCTGCAGCAAACGCTGCAGGGCAGGGGAGTCGGGAGCTTGCTGGATCGCCTGTTGCAATTCCATGCGCGCGGCATCCAGTTCAACCGCCGCACCGGCAAGACGCGGGTCGCTGGGTTTCCACGCGGTATTTTCGTTGACCGTCTTCAGCGCGATGGCTGAGCCAGGTTGTGACACAGGCTGCGTGTGCCACACCACGCCGCAGGCCAATACGATCAGTGCGGCGATACTGGCAGCTACCGCCCATACCTGAGGATGGCGATGTGCCGGCCTGATCGGTGTAACTGCCGCAGCTTCGCCTGGCTTGGTTTCATCGAGCTCAGCATCGATGCGTGCCCACAGGTCGTTGCGGGGAGCGACCGGCTGGTTCAGTTCGCGCATCTGGCGCAGCCATTCGAATTCATTCATCGCACTTCTCCCAACGCTTTGCGCAACAAGCCACGTGCACGATGCAGTTGCGCCTTGGACGACCCTACTGCCATGTCCAGCTCTCTGGCGATTTCCTCGTGGCGCCAGCCTTCCACGTCGTGCAGAACCAATACGGCGCGAGCCCGTGGCGGCAGCTTGCCGATGGCACGTTCCAGTTCTTCGCGTTCGGCTGCGCAGAACGGTGTCTCGCCGTGCTCGGGAACGCTGTCCTCGTCGACATAGCCGACCGGATCGGCACCGCGCGCCCGTATGTCCATCAGTGCCACATTCACCGCCAGTCGGTAAAGCCATGTACCGAAGGCGCTCTGTTCGCGGAAGCTGTCCAGCTTCTGCCAGGCACGGACGAACGCATCTTGCGTAAGGTCTTCGGCACGTGCGTGATCGTAGCCGGACAACCGCAACATGGCGCCATGGATGCGGCCCGCATGCAGGCGGTACAGGCGTTGAAAGGCCTGGCGGTCGCCTGCGGCGGCCGCGCGCACGTCATCCGTATCGTCGTTATGTCCCGCAGCGAGCGCAGGTGGCATGGCGCTTCCGTTGGCGATGCAAGCAGCAATCATCTTGCCAGCTTGGATGCGGCGGGTGGCCGATGGGTTTAGATGACTGTCGCCTTTTCCCCGATGGGCAGGCGGGTAGGGCACACGGATGTGCCTGGCTCTGAGGAGCGAGTAAAGCTTGCGGTAAGGGGACAATCTTGCGATCAGGTCGCTTCGCAGCACGCTCCGAAGGGCCTCATCGCAAGGCTGGTCTCACCTCGATCCTCTCTGCCCCGGGGACTGCTTTGGGATCCCCGGGGAGAGAGGCAAAACGCTAGGCGTTGGCTGCCTTGCGCGGTATTTCCAGCGCATGGGCGACGCGTTGCTGCTCTTGCCGCAGGCGCGCCGGCAGGCGTGGGCTGAAGGTGTCGAGGTACTCGCCGATGGCGTGCAGCTCGGCTTGCCAGCCGGCGTTATCGACATCGAGCAGTTCCACCAGCGTCTCGCGCGGCAGGTCCAGCCCGTCGAGTTTCAACTCGCCGTTGGCAGGCAGCATGCCGATCGGTGTTTCAGTTCCGCGCGCCTTGCCTTCAACGCGGGCGATCATCCACTCCAGCACGCGCAGGTTCTCGCCGAAGCCCGGCCACAGGAACTTGCCGTCCTTGCCTTTGCGGAACCAGTTCACGTGGAAGATCTTCGGCAGCTTGGCACCGGGTTTGTCGAACGACAGCCAGTGCGTGAAGTAGTCGCCGTAGTGGTAGCCACAGAATGGTTTCATGGCCATCGAGTCGCGGCGCAGCACGCCCACGGCGCCGGTGGCGGCGGCAGTGGTTTCCGAGCCCATCGCGGCGCCCAGCAGTACGCCATGGGTCCAGTCACGCGCTTCCATCACCAGCGGCACCAGCGATGGACGGCGGCCGCCGAACACGATGGCGCTGATTGGCACACCTTGCGCATCTTCGGCTTTCGCTGACCACGTTGGGCACTGTTTGGCGCTGACCGTGAAGCGCGAGTTCGGATGCGCCGCCGGACCGTTAGCCGGGTCGTACGGACGACCTTGCCAGTCGGTGATCGGCGTGCCGGGCAGGCCTTCCCACCATGGCTGGTTGTCGGCGGTCACGGCGACGTTGGTGAAGATGGTGTCGTGCGCGATCGTCGTCAGCGCATTCGGGTTGCTGCTATCGCTGGTGCCGGGAGCCACGCCGAAGAAGCCGGCTTCCGGGTTGATGGCGTAGAGACGTCCATCGGCGCCCGGACGCATCCAGCAGATATCGTCGCCGACCGTCCACACGCGCCAGCCGTCTTTGCGATAGCCCTCCGGCGGAATCAGCATGGCCAGGTTGGTCTTGCCGCAGGCGGAAGGAAATGCCGCGGCGATGTAGTGCGTCTGGCCCTGCGGATTCTCGATGCCGACAATCAGCATGTGTTCGGCCAGCCAGCCTTCGGTGCGGGCCTGATAGCTGGCGATGCGCAACGCATGGCACTTCTTGCCGAGCAATGCATTGCCGCCGTAACCAGAGCCGTACGACTGGATCGACAGCTCTTCCGGGAAGTGCATGATGAAGCGGCGCTCCGGATCCAGCTCACCTGTGGAGTGCAGGCCCTTCACGAAGCTGCCTTCACGCTCGATACGGGCAAGCGCCGCAGCACCCATGCGCGTCATCGTGCGCATGTTCGCCACCACATACGGGCTGTCGGTGATTTCCACACCGCATCGCGAAAGCGGCGAATCGATCGGCCCCATGCAGTACGGAATCACGTACATGGTGCGGCCTTCCATGCAGCCGTTGAACAGCGCATCCATTTTGGTGTGCGCGTCGGCCGGGGCCATCCAATGATTGTTCGGGCCGGCATCGGCTTCGTCCTTGGTGCAGACGAAGGTCAGATGCTCCACGCGTGCCACGTCGGATGGACTGGAACGATGCAGATAGCAACCCGGATGGGTCTGCTGGTTGAGTTCGATCAGATCTCCGCTCTGCAGCATTTGCTGTACAAGCGACCGATATTCGGTATCGGAGCCGTCACACCAATGGATTGTCGCGGGGCGGGTCATAGCCGCCACGTCTTTCACCCATTGCTCGAGCGAATCCAGCTTGCTCGCCATGTTTTCCTCGCCTTGGTCTACCCACAAAAAAGAGCCACAACCGTAAGTTACGAAAACTGGCATTGCAAGGTTGCATGCAGCAAACCGCATACGGCTGCGGGTCGCAGGGGGACCCGTCCGAGGCTTGGAAACGCTTTATTGAGAACTCAGCCCGGGATCAGGGTCGCGATCATGTGTTCGACGTAAGCGTCGAACTCTTCATGGCTCAACCTTGGCAGACCCAATGTGAAATTCAGCTGCAGAAAGCCGACATAGGCGGCATAGGTCAGGCGGGCGCGATTAAGTGCCTCGTCAGTCTCCAGACCGGCCTCGGAATAGGCCGTATGGAGAAATTCAGTGCGCCGCTTTGAGACGCGCGCCATCACCGGCACCACCAAGGGGTGGTCCAATGCCTTCAACAGGGCGGCGTAGACGCGGTGAGGTTGCAGCTCATGGGCGACGCGGCGGAACAATTCAGGCAAGCGCTCGCGCGGATCGGGGATCGCCTCGATCTGGCTGATGATTTCGCGTTCGCCGTACTGTTCCCAACGTTCCAGGGCGGCCTGAAGCAGCGCTTCACGTGTACGGAAATGCCAGTAAAAACTGCCTTTGGTAACACCGAGTTGGCGGGCCAGCGCTTCCACGGCCAGCGCGCCGACACCTTGTTCGGAGATCAGATTGAGGGCGGCATCTTCCCAATCTTCAGCGGAAAGGCGCGTACGTTCGGGTTTTTGGCGGACATTCATTCCCGTATGGTAGCCCAGACCGGCGCGAAACTGTGGGCATCGCCGGATCGAGGCCCGGGGAAAACGCCGTAGCTTCGGGCGATTGACGACAACCCCGCGAGCCATCCATACTCATGCGTATGGAATTGAATCCAGCCACTCGAACTTCCTACACCGCCGCCGATGGCTTGTCCTTGGCGGTGGATCTTCGTCATGCCTCGGGCCGGCCGACGCTGCTGTTTGCGCATGGTTTTGGGCAGACCCGTGGAGCGTGGAATACGGCAGCAGCGACCATGGCGGCTCAAGGCTGCCGTTGCGTCACTTTTGATAGCCGCGGCCATGGCGAAAGCGACCGCATGCCGGGCGGCGAATACCACATGCAGCAGTTCGTCGACGATCTGATTGGACTGGCCCGCGCGCAGCCGGAGCCGCCGATCCTGGTCGGTGCGTCCATGGGTGGTTTGCTGGGTCTGGTGGTCGCCGGGGAAATCCGGCCTGCGCCCTTCCGTGCACTGGTGCTGATAGATATCACGCCGCGCTGGGAAACCTCCGGTGTCGAGCGCATCCTTGCCTTCATGCAAGCGCATCCGGATGGTTTCGCCAGCTATGCCGAGGCAGCCGAGCAGATTGCGGCGTATCTGCCGCAACGACGCGAGCGCAAGAGCGAACAGCAACTGCGCCCGCTGTTGCGCGAAGGTGCGGACGGACGCCTGCGCTGGCATTGGGATCCCGCGTTGCTGGCCGGCGAGCTGATCGGCGAAAGCGAGCGTTACCAGCCACGTCTGCTCGCCGCCGCCGCCAAGGTCGAGGTACCGGTGCTGCTGCTTTCCGGCGAGCGCAGCGATGTGGTGTCGCATCGCACCGTCGATGAATTCATGACCCTGGTGCCGCATGCCCGGCATGCCGAAGTGCCAGGCGCCACCCACATGTTGGCCGGTGATGCGAACGATGCATTCACGGCCCAGATAGCAGGCTTTATCGCGAGCCTGGAATCCGTCGACGCCGACGAGGCGATCGAGCAACCCGCAACGAGGTGTTGAGATGTCCGTACTATTAACTGTGATGGCGGCATTGTTTGCGACCGGCGCATGCGCTTATCACCGGAGCAGTTTGCGCGCATGGGCTGTCACCACCATCGTGGTTACCTTGGTGGTCGGCTTGCTGGCGGCTGCGCCAAAGACCATGGTGTTGCTACTGGTGCTCGAGTTGCTGGTCGCCGTGCCGTTGCTGATGACCGACTTTCGCCGCAAGAACATCAGCGCACCGCTGCTCAAGATGTTCGCCAAGGTCACGCCGAAACTGTCGGACACCGAACAGACCGCACTGGAAGCCGGCACGGTTGGCTTTGAGGGCGAACTGTTCTCCGGCAAGCCGGATTGGCATGAGCTGCTCAAGCAGCCCAAGCCCGAATTGAGCGTGGAAGAAAAAGCCTACCTCGACGGCCCCGTGGAACAGCTGTGCGGCATGCTCGACGACTGGCAGATTACCCACGAACTGGCCGACCTGCCGCCGGAAGTGTGGGATTTCATCAAGAAGAACAAATTCTTCGGCATGATCATTCCCAAGCAGTACGGTGGCCTGGGCTTCTCTGCGCTGGCGCATTCGGCGGTGTTGCAGAAGCTGGCGACCATGTCGGCAACGGTGGCCTCCACGGTGGCAGTGCCCAATTCGCTCGGGCCGGCCGAACTGCTGCTGCACTACGGCAGCGATGAGCAGAAGAATTTCTATCTGCCGCGTTTGGCGGTAGGCGAAGAAATTCCGTGCTTCGCACTCACCGGCCCCTATGCCGGTTCGGATGCCACGTCGATTCCCGACTACGGCGTGGTGTGCAAGCAAATGGTTGATGGTGTCGAAACCATCGGCATGAAGCTTAACTTCGACAAGCGTTACATCACGCTGGCGCCGATTGCTACGGTCGTGGGGCTGGCTTTCCGTTTGTACGATCCCGAGCACCTGCTCGGTGACAAGGACGACCTGGGCATTACGCTGGCGCTGCTGCCGCGTAACACGCCGGGCCTGGAAATCGGCCGACGCCACTTGCCGCTCAATATTCCGTTCCAGAATGGACCGGTACGTGGCAAGGATGTCTTTGTGCCGATGTCGACCCTGATCGGTGGTCCGCACATGGCCGGTCATGGCTGGCGCATGCTGGTGGAATGCCTTTCGGTCGGCCGCGCCATTTCCTTGCCGTCCAACGCGACGGGTGGTGTGCGCATGGCGGTTGCTGCCACCGGTGCCTATGCGCGCATGCGCAAGCAGTTCGGCTTGGCGGTTGCGCGTTTCGAAGGCGTGGAAGAAGCGCTGGCGCGTATCGGCGGTCTCACCTATGCCACCGCCGCATTGTCACGTGCTACCGCTGCCGCCGTAGATCGCGGCGAAAAGCCGGCCGTGCCTTCGGCCATCGCCAAATATCACGCTACCGAGTGGGGGCGCGCGATTGCCGGTGATGCGATGGATGTGCACGGCGGCAAGGCGGTGCAACTCGGTCCGAAGAACTACGCCGGCCGCGCCTGGCAGGGCGTGCCGATCGCGATTACGGTGGAAGGTGCGAACATCATGACGCGCAGCCTGATGATCTTCGGTCAGGGCGCCATCCGCTGCCATCCTTACGTGCTCAAGGAAATGCAGGCGATGTCGATCCCCGACTACGGCGATCGTCTGCGGGCTTTCGACCGCGCGCTGTTCGGCCACATCGGCTTTGGCGTTTCCAACGCGGTGCGCAGCTTCGTGTTGGGCGTGACGGCCGCGCATATCGGCGACGCCGCTGGTGATGCCTACACACGTCGTTACTATCGCAAGCTCAACCGCTACTCCGCTGCGCTGGCGCTGTGCGCCGATACCTTCATGGGCGTGCTGGGCGGCAAGCTGAAGTTCAAGGAAAAGCTCTCCGCGCGTCTGGGTGACGTACTCAGCTATCTGTACATTGCCAGTGCCATGTTGAAGCGCTACGAGGATACCGGTCGTCCGGAAGCGGATCGCCCGCTGCTGGCCTGGGCGTTCCACGAGTGCATGTGGCGTACGCAGATGGCGTTGGATGGTGCCATCCGCAATTTCCCGGTGCGTCCGGTGGCCTGGCTGCTGCATGTGCTGGTGTTCCCGTTCGGCCGCCGCGAAGTGCCACCGTCGGATCGCCTGGGCCGTCGCGTGGCTGCGATCATCACGGCACCGGGTGAAGCGCGTGACCGCTTGCTGGAATGGGCCTATCTCACGCCGACGCAGAACAACACCGTCGGTCGCATGAATGAGCTGCTGCCCGATGTGATTGCCGCTGAGCCGGTGGAACGCAAGTTCGGCAAGGCGCTGAAAGCGGGTCAGTTCACCTCGCACGATTATCTCGCCCAGCTGGATGAGGCGGTGCGAGCGGGTGTGATCGATCGCAGCGAGGCGGCGCTGCTCAAACGCGTGCGCGAAGGCGTGTTCGAATTCATCTCCGTGGATGATTTCGATCCGGCGGAACTGCGCTCGGCGATCACCCGCAAGGATCCGAAGAAACTGGCCGACGCAGCCTGACGCGCGGCACAAGCGGTTCAAGGCGTTGACGGCGACTCAGGTCGCCGTCGAGGAGAGGGTGTGCGATGAGCGCGTCACTGTTGTCCATGTACCAACGCATCACCCGTTGGCCCGCGGGTCATTGGTTGTTCTCACGCGCAGTATGTTTCCG
Organism: Dyella flava; assembly: GCF_016904955.1. GTDB lineage: Bacteria > Pseudomonadota > Gammaproteobacteria > Xanthomonadales > Rhodanobacteraceae > Dyella_B > Dyella_B flava. Next base: position 119,270 of record NZ_JADIKE010000028.1, read on the forward strand.
GGCACCGTATTTCTCGACGATCTCGCCACGCTTTGTCGCGTTGGAACCTGGGCGTTGCGAGGTGCACATACGTGATCGTCGCCGCGTGCATAACCACATCGGCACGGTGCATGCGATTGCGCTATGCAATCTCGCCGAGCTGAGTGCGGGCGTGATGACGGAAGTAACCATTCCCGCGGGCATGCGCTGGATTCCCAAGGGTATGGCCGTCGAATACCTGGCGAAGGCCGTCGGCACCATGCACGCCGTGGCCACGCCCGAGATTGCTCCGGTGGAATCTGCGGAAGGTTACGAATGGCCGGTGGTTGTTCGCGTCAGCGATCCGGCCGGAAAGGATGTTTTTCAGGCGCGCATCAGCATGTGGCTCTCTCCGCGCACGCGGCACTGATTCTCTCAGGCTTTGTTCCTGCGCCAGCTCGGCGGAACAATGGTCTTGCCACACAGCGCGATAATCAGCAGTGCGAGCGACACCAGGGAACAGGTTGCCAGCGCAACCACCGAAGCTTCGGCGCCAAACGCACCGCCGCTGAGCCAATCCGGACCGGTGAGAGTGGAAACCAGCCAGCCATCGGCACGGTCACCAGAGACCGGAATGCCATAGATCGTTCCCTGCGTGATGTTCCACGCGGCATGCAGGCCAATGCAGCTCCACAGCGAACCCGTGACATGAAAAACAAGCGCAAGCAGGATGCCTGCTTCGATGGCGATGGCGAGCGAGCTCCACCATGTCGCGCCGGGATTGAAGATATGCGCGATGCCGAAAAAGGCCGCGGAAATCACCAGCGCCCACCAGGTGCCGAGTCCTTCTTCCACGACACGGAACAGGACGCCCCGTGTCAGGACCTCTTCGCTGATGCCAGCCCCGATACCGCCGATCAGTACGGCGGGTAGCCAATCCACGTTCGGGTTTACGCCCAGTACGTGATAGCTGCCGAGCAACCACAACAGGCCTACCACGGTACTGAACAACACGACGCCACCAATAAATCCGGGTAGGCCGCGTGTGACCACAGCGGGCAGGGACAGCTCACGGACGGGCCGCCGCTCGATCAGCAGTACCAGCACCAGATAGCCCAGCACCGTCGGCACCAGTTCCGCCGTCATGCGGGCAAAGGCATGTTGCGCCGGGCTGGCGGCCAGGCCGGTCCAGCCGGACATCGGCAGGGCGGCGTGAACCAGGTAGCCCGCAACGAACACCAGAGCGGCATAAATGACGATACGGGCCGCGGGAGAAAACACCAGCCAGCGTTGCCATGCCGGGGCGGACGGCGGGGTGGCGAAGTCGATGCTCTGGGCCATGCGTATCTCGCTCAAGACGATGACGATACGCAGGCTAGGATGTCATCAGCAGGCAACGCAATGCCATATGTCACGCGTGCCGGCGCTGCCCGGCACGCAGTGAGGTCAGACGGCGATGGAGGCAGCGTGCTCGCGGGTCGCCGAGAAGCGCACCGCCGGCGCGCGCTCTTGCGCCAATTGCAGGTTCACGCGGGATGGGGCGAGGTAGACCAGTTCGCCAGCGGCATCGATGCCGAGGTTCATGATGTTCTTCTCGCGGAACTCCTCCAGTTTTTTCTCATCGTCGCAATGTATCCAGCGCGCCGTGACGACCCCGACCGGCTCGAAGCTGGCGTCCACGCCGTATTCGTCTTTCAGGCGATAGGCGACGACGTCGAACTGGAGCACGCCGACGGCGCCCAGGATCAGATCGTTGCTCATCAGTGGGCGGAAGAACTGCGTGGCGCCTTCCTCGGAAAGCTGCGCCAGCCCCTTCTGCAGCGCCTTCATCTTCAGAGGATCGCGCAGACGCGCGCGGCGGAACAGTTCCGGCGCAAAGTTGGGGATGCCGGTGAAACTGATCGCTTCGCCTTCGGTGAAGGTATCGCCGATGCTGATGGTGCCGTGATTGTGCAGGCCGATTACATCGCCGGGATAGGCGCTTTCCACGATTTCGCGGTCGCTGGCCATGAAGGTCAGTGCATTGGCAATACGCACTTCCTTGTTGGTGCGCGTCTGCATCATCTTCATACCGGCGGTATAGGTGCCCGAGCAAACGCGCATGAAGGCCACGCGGTCGCGGTGCGCCGGATCCATGTTCGCCTGGATCTTGAATACGAAGCCGGTGAGCTTGTCTTCTTCCGGTTTCACTTCGCGGCCGAGCGTATTGCGTGAGCGCGGCGAGGGGGCGTGTTCGACGAAGAAGTCCAGCAACAGCTGCACGCCGAAGTTGTTCACCGCCGAACCGAAAAACACCGGGGTGAGTTTGCCGGCCAGGTATTTGTCGATCTCGAACGAATGCGAGGCGCCTTGCACCAGTTCCAGTTCTTCACGCAGTTCGTCCAGCGCGTCGGTACCGATAGCTTCTTCCAGCCCTGGTGCATCGAGGCCCTTGAAGATGGTGGAATCCTGCCGGGTGAAATTCTTGCCCGGTTCGAACACATGCACTTCGTCCAGCAGCATGTGGTAGACGCCCTTCAGGCGTTTGCCCATGCCGATCGGCCACGTCAGCGGCGCGCAGGCGACGCCCAATACCGATTCCACTTCATCCAGCAATTCGATCGGCGAGCGGCCCTCGCGGTCGAGCTTGTTGATGAAGGTCATGATCGGCGTGTCGCGCAGGCGGCACACTTCCATCAGCTTGATGGTGCGCTCCTCCACGCCCTTGGCACAGTCGATCACCATCAGTGCCGAGTCCACCGCGGTAAGCACGCGATAGGTATCTTCGGAGAAGTCCGCGTGGCCGGGGGTGTCGAGCAGGTTGACGATCTTGCCCTCGTAGGGGAACTGCATCACCGACGACGTCACCGAAATGCCGCGTTCCTTTTCCAGCGCCATCCAGTCCGAAGTGGCATGACGCGCCGCCTTGCGGCCTTTCACCGAGCCGGCCATCTGGATCGCGCCGCCGAACAGCAGCAGCTTTTCCGTCAACGTGGTCTTGCCCGCGTCGGGGTGGCTGATGATGGCGAAGGTGCGGCGGCGGTGGGTTTCTTGGAGGTGGGCGGACATATGAGGGCGTCGGTCGAAGCGCGAACTGCCAATTTTAGCTTGGATTGATCCCGGAGGCTCCGAAAGGGGCCAAGGTAGAGCCGGGAAAGGGCGTCAGCGGCGACCGGACAGCCGGTTTCGCCTCAGTGGGCGTTCGCTGCGCATGACGTAGAGGATCACTACAGACTGACCATCGACGCGATAAAAGATCCTGCACGGAGGTTCGATGATCTGCCGATAGCGCAAACCCTTCCGCTCAGGCGGCCTGGAGCCACCGGCTGGATGCTTGGCCAGCTGAGCCACGTGTGCAAAAACGCGCTGGACCAGATCACAAGCGGCCTGCGGATTGTCCAGCGCGATGTAGTCTGCGATTTCGTCCAGTTCGCTGAGCGCTGGTTCGGTCCAGATTATTTCAGCCATCGTTTCAGGCGGGTCCTTGCCTGGTCTTGTGTCAGGGTGCGTTGCTCTTCCAGTGCGCGCTCACCGCGTGCGATGCCTTCCAGCAACCGCATGCGCTGCTGCATGGCGTCGAACGATTCGACATCGATCAGGTAAGCACTGGGCAGGCCGTGCTGGGTAATGAGGATCGGCTCGCGATCACGCTCCAGCTCTGCGAGCAATTCAGTGGCTTGACGTTTGAGGGTGGTGACCAGCTCGGTGCGCATGGAGTGATACTAAAGTATCACTTGCGACGGGTGCAACTTACAAAAAAGCCCGGGCTAGCCCGGGCTTTTTTGCATGAAGCCTGGAGCGAAGGCTTACTTCGCTTCCTTCTCCATCAGCTTGGCGACCATGCTCGCCGGCACTTCTTCGTAATGATCGAAGATCATCGAGAAGGTGCCGCGACCGCTGGTGGCCGAACGCAGGAAGTTGATGTAGCCGAACATTTCCGCCAGCGGCACGAAGCCCTGCACGAAGGCGTTGGTGCCCTTCTGGCCCTGCTCACTGACCGAGCCGCGACGACGGTTGATATCGCCGATCACGTCGCCGAGATAGTCGGCTTCGGTCACCACTTCAAGCTTCATCACCGGCTCGAGCAGCTTGGGCTTGGACATCCTCTGAGCTTCGCGGAAGCAGGCGCGGCCGGCGATTTCGAAGGCCAGTGCCGAGGAGTCCACGTCGTGGAACTTGCCGTCGATCAGGCGAGCCTTGAAGTCCAGCACTTCGTAGCCGGCTACCTGACCCTGGCGCGACTCCACCATGATGGCGTGCTCCACGGCCGGGATGTACTCGCGCGGCACGCGGCCGCCGACGATTTCGTCAGAGAACACCACGCCGCTACCCGGTTCGCCCGGCTCGAAAATCATCTTCACTTCGGCGAACTGGCCCGAACCACCGGACTGCTTCTTGTGCGTGTAGGTGTGCTCGACGGACTGGCCAAAGGCTTCGCGGAAGCTGACCTTGGGCTTGCCCATGTTCGCATCCACGCCCAGCTCGGTGCGCATGCGGTCGATGGTGATTTCCAGGTGCAGCTCGCCCATGCCTTTGAGCACGGTCTGCCCGGTTTCCTTGTCCACTTCCATGCGCAGCGACGGATCGGCCTTCACCATCTTGTAGAGCGCAGTGGAGAGCTTGTCGACATCGTTGCGGCTCTTCGGTTCCACGGCGACGCTGATCACCGGGTCGGGGAAGCGCATGCGCTCCAGCAGCACCGGATGCGCCGGATCGGTCAAGGAGTCGCCGGTCTCGGTTTCCTTCATCGAGACGAACGCGCAGATGTCGCCGGCGCGCACTTCTTCGATGTCCTTGGTGGCGTTGGCCTGCACTTCCACGATGCGGCCGATGCGCTCTTTCTTGCCGCGCGTGACGTTCTGCAGCGTGTCGCCCTTCTTGATCACGCCCGAGTAGATGCGGCAGAAGGTGAGTGTGCCGAACTGGTCGTTGATCACCTTGAAGGCCAGCGCGCGCGCCGGGGCCTCGTCAACCACGCCCTGTTCGCCGACCACGTTGCCGTCTTCGTCCACCAGGCCGATGCCGCCGTTCTCGCCCGGGAACGGCATGTAGTCGACCACGCCGTCGAGCAGCTGCTGCACGCCCTTGTTGCGGTAGGAGGAGCCACAGAAGATCGGCACCAGCTTGCCTTGCACGCAACCCGTGCGGACGCACTTCTTCAGGAGTTCCAGGCTGAAGTCGCTGCTCTTGAGGAACGTTTCCACATCGCCCGCATTGAGCAGCTTGTCGAAGGCTTCGTCGTCCATTTCCAGCGCTTTTTCGATGGTTTCATCGCGCAGCTGGGCGAGATTGGCCACCCATTCCTTGTCTGCGGCGGTGGTGAAGGCCTGCACCTTGGGATGGTTGGCGATCTGGTCCAGCGGGATGACTTCCCACTTGCTGTCCTTGTCGTGACCTTCCCAGATGTAGCCCTGGCCGGTGATCAGGTCAGCCATGCCGATGAAGTCATCGTGGCTGCCCAGCGGCACCTGGCAGAGCACGGCATTGGCGCCGAGGCGGTTCTTGATGCCTTCCACGGCGTGCTTAAAGTTCGCGCCGATGCGGTCCATCTTGTTGACGTAGCACATGCGCGGCACGTTGTACTGGTCGGCCAGGCGCCAGTTGGTTTCGGTCTGCGGTTCCACGCCGGCCACGCCGTCGAACACCACCACGGCGCCGTCGAGCACGCGCAGGCTGCGGTTCACTTCGATGGTGAAGTCCACGTGGCCTGGGGTGTCGATCACGTTGATCTGGTGGCCCTTCCACTCGGTGGACACAGCGGCGGACTGAATGGTGATGCCGCGCTTGCGTTCCTGCTCGAGGTAGTCGGTGGTGGTCGAGCCCTTGCCGTCCTTGGTGTCATGCACGTCGACGATCTGGTGCTTCTTGCCCGTGTAGTACAGCACACGCTCGGTGGTGGTGGTCTTACCGGCGTCGATGTGGGCAATGATGCCGATGTTGCGATAGAGGCTTAGGGGTTTTTGACGAGCCACAGTCTTAGGTTCCGTGAGTTAAAGTCGTTGGGCGACAGGGGCGGACGCAATAGCCATGTCCGCAGCGTACGTTTTCAATGTGTATCTGGCGTTTCCGAATCCCGCCCGGCCCCCTCAAGGGGCTGCCTGGGTCAGCAGGTCCTCGTAGAAGGCGCCGAATGGTTCGGTTGGGTGGGCAATCTGGATTTCCAGAATCCACAGGCCTTCGGCAGGCTTGTGCTCGAAATCGCCCAGATCACCACCCTTGTGTACTGAGTGCGGGAAATCACTGACGCGATGACCCTTGATGGCGTGGTTGAAACGCCATCCCATCGCCTCGGCGCGCTCATGCGCGTAATTATACAACGAGGGGCCGTTCAGGCTCTCGTTGCGCCAGATATCGGCCACGTCCCGGAACAGGTCGCGCGCCGCTTGAGCGCAGGCTTGCTGCTCGGACGCCTGGCCGACCGTGAAGGTATCGCCCACATCGCCTTCATGGCCGTCGAACACCAACCCCAGGTCGATGAAGTAGATGTCGTTCTCGCCCAGGCGTACATCGGGAATGGAGCGCTCCCGATACGTTTTGGTGGTGTTCGGGCCGATGCGGATGATCACCGGATGCCAAAGCCGCTCCATGCCCAGCTCGGCGAAAACCTGTTCAGCCTCGGCTCTGGCCTCGTCCTCGCTGATGCCCGGACGCATGCGCGCCTGGATACCCTGCAAAGCCGCCCAGCTTTTGCGGCGTGCATGCTGCATGCGTGCGGGATCGAAGCGCTGGCCGACAGCTTCGCGATGGTGAGAAGTCATGGCACGGTCATCCACACCACAAAGCTCAAGCCAGCAGCACCAGCGCAAGGCCGATGGCGGCGGGCAAGCCCTGGATCCACAGCACCTTGCGCGTGGCAGTGAAGCCGCCAAAGAGGCCGGCGACCAGTACGCAACCAAGGAAGAACAGCTTCACGTGAGCGCCCTCGCTGCCGCCGAGCAGCAGGCCCCAGAACAGGCCCGCCGCAAGAAAGCCATTGTAGAGCCCCTGGTTGGCGGCCAGCACCTTGGTCTGTGCGGCGAATTCGGCGGTGAGGCCAAAGGCTCGCCGGCCAGTGGGTTTGTCCCAGAGCAACATTTCCAGGATCAGAAACCACACGTGCATCAAGGCAATGATCGTCACGACGATGCTGGCGAGGATCGACATGTGCTGCTCTCCGGATGCGCGGCCTCAGGCCAGCGCGTAACCGAACTGTTCCTTGAACTGGGCCGCAAATTCTTCGTAGGTAAAGTGCTGATTCTGCGTGCCGGGATGTTCCACTTTCAGCGCGCCCATCAGCGAAGCCATGCGGCCGACGGTCGGCCAGTCCAGGCCTTTCATGACGCCGAAGATCAGGCCGGCGCGATAAGCATCGCCGCAGCCGGTGGGATCGATCACCTGGCGCTCACGCGCCGGAGGGATCTCGTACGTGGTGCCGTCAGCGTGGATCAGCGAACCACGCGGGCCGAGCGTGACGATATAAGCCTTCACGCGCGAAGCGATATCGGCTGCGCTCCAGCCGGTGCGTTGCTGCAGCAGCTGCGATTCGTAATCGTTGACGATCACGTAGGTGGCTTTTTCGATCATCGCGCGGAATTCATCGCCGTTGAACAACGGCATCGCCTGGCCGGGATCGAACACGAACGGCACACCGCGTGCGGCAAACTCGTCCACATGCTGCAGCATGGCTTCGCGGCCATCGGGCGCGACGATGCCGAAGCTGATGTCGGGGATGTTGCGCACGTGGTTTTCATGCGCGCTGGACATGGCGCCGGGATGGAAGGCGGTGATCTGGTTGTTGTCCAGGTCGGTGGTGATGAAGCACTGCGGCGTGAACTGATCCTCAAACACGCGGATGCCATCCATGCGGATGCCGCATTTTTCCAGGTGCTCGCGATACGGCGCGAAATCCTGGCCGACGGCGGCCACCGGCAGCGGCTCGCCGCCAAGCAGTTTCAGGTTGTAGGCGATGTTGCCGGCGCAGCCGCCAAACTCGCGGCGCATCCGCGGCACCAGGAACGACACGTTCAGGATGTGCACCTGGTCGGGAATGATGTGGTTCTTGAACTGGTCCTGGAACACCATGATGGTGTCGTAGGCGAACGATCCGCAGATAACGGCAGACATGATGGTTGATAACCCCGGTTTGGCTTATGTGTCACAGCCGCAGCTGGCAAACATGACATCGTAACCGTTGAGCCGCAAAGGGGAAACAGGGGGCGGGGAACTTGGGGCGCCGCAGGGCCCGGCGATGCACTTTCTTGCGTCGGGCCCTCCGGAACCGGGCCGAGGCAAAAAACTGCCGCTGGCACGAGCGGCATGTTCCGGCTTTCCCGATCCCGGTTCTCCAGCCAAAACAAGCCTTTCTTAACGAGGATGTCCTTGCGGAGGAGGGGTTTGCTGACTAGACTGGCGCGCTTACTTTTTAGCCAGAGTGGACACGCGGCGGACCCATGTTCAAGAAGTTTCGCGGGATGTTTTCGAACGATGTTTCCATCGATCTTGGCACCGCCAATACGCTTATTTACGTGAGGGGTCAGGGGATTGTCCTGAACGAACCTTCCGTCGTGGCCATCCGCCAGGATCGTGGACCGGGCGGCCCGCGCACCGTTGCCGCCGTAGGTGGTGAAGCCAAGCGCATGCTGGGTCGTACCCCTGGCAATATCGCAACCGTGCGCCCGATGAAGGACGGTGTGATCGCCGACTTCACCATGACCGAGGCGATGTTGCAGCACTTCATTCGCCAGGTGCATCGCTCGCGCCTGCTGCGCCCAAGTCCTCGCGTGCTGGTCTGCGTGCCATGCGGTTCGACTCAGGTGGAGCGCCGCGCGATCAAGGAATCGGCCGAAGGCGCCGGTGCCCGCGATGTGTTTCTGATCGAGGAACCGATGGCCGCCGCGATCGGCGCCGGTATTCCGGTGCATGAAGCGCGCGGATCGATGGTGCTGGACATCGGCGGCGGTACCTCCGAAGTGGCGGTGATTTCGCTCAACGGCATCGTCTACTCGCAGTCCGTACGCGTGGGTGGCGACCGCTTCGACGAAGCCATCATCAACTATGTGCGCCGTAACCATGGCACCTTGATCGGCGAGTCGACGGCCGAACGCATCAAGCTGGAAATCGGCTGTGCGTTCCCGCAGAGCCAGGTCAAGGAGATCGAGATTTCCGGTCGTAACCTGGCCGAGGGCGTGCCGCGCATGTTCACGGTCAACTCCAACGAAATCCTGGAAGCCCTGCACGAGCCGCTCGCCGGCATCGTGGCCGCGGTGAAGGCTGCTTTGGAGCAGACCCCGCCGGAGCTGTGCTCCGACGTGGCCGAGCGCGGCATCGTGCTCACCGGCGGCGGTGCGCTGCTGCGTGATCTGGATCGCCTGCTTTCCGAAGAGACCGGCCTGCACGTGCAAGTGGCGGACGATCCGCTGACCTGCGTCGCCCGCGGCGGCGGCAAGGCGCTGGAGCTGATCGATCAGCACGGCAGCGACTTCTTCGCACCTGAATAACTGTCCTCGTTTGCGAGGACTCATTGTCCCCTCTCCCTCGCAGGGAGAGGGCAGGGTGAGGGGCCAGGGCTTGCGTTAATGGTGATTCGAAGCGCATCTAAAAAGGCACTCGCCGTGAGGTTTCTCGCGAGGTGGCCCCTTCGCCTCAACCTCCGGATCACCTCCGGGGCAGGCTCCCTTCCCGGAAGGAAGCGGGCGCTGGACTCGGGTATGGACGGATTTTCCCCATGGCGCTGACGCGCGAGGAATCATCGCCCCTGTTCGCCGGCACCGCAGCCGGCACGTTACGGCTGATCTTCTACCTTGCCATGGCCGTGGTGTTGATGGTGCTGGATCACCGTAACGGGTGGTTGTGGCGCATGCGCTATGCAACGGCGATCGTGGTGGAACCGGTTTACCGGCTGGCCAGCCTGCCGGTCGATGGCATGCATGCGCTGGGCGTGGCTTTTGCGGACCGGCGCATGCTGACCGAGCAAAACCAGCGCTTGCGTGAAGATTTGCTGCTGGCCAACGCCAAGCTCAATCGCATGGCGGCGGTCGCGCAACAGAACGAGCGTCTCAAGGAACTGCTCGATACCCAGCACAGTCTGGAGCTCCATGTACAGATGGCGCGGGTTGTTGGCATGGATCTGGGCGCATATCGCCATCGCATCATGATCAACCTCGGTGCGCGCGACGGCATCAAGTCGGGCCAGCCGGTGATCGACGCGCATGGTGTGATGGGGCAGATCATCGATGTCCTGCCCACCTCTTCAGCGGTGATGCTGGTGACCGATCCTGATCATGCGCTGCCGGTAGTGGTGGAGCGCACCGGGTTGCGCACCATCGCCTACGGCTCGCGTAATGGTGAACAGCTCGCCTTGCCGACGATTCCGATGGCGGCCGACGTGCGGGTGGGTGACAAGCTGCTCACCTCGGGCCTGGGCGGCCGTTTCCCCGAAGGTTTCCCGGTGGGCGAGATCACCAACGTAGCGCCGGCCGCCAGTGGCATGTTCCTGGAGGCGAAGGCCAATCCCAGTGCGGACATCGATCGCAGCGACGAGGTACTGGTATTGCACGATCTGGCCGAGCCGGTCGGTCCGCCGCCGCCGCCGTCGCCTGCGGGACCGCCCTCTGACGAAGCCCCGGCGCCAGCTACCACCGCCACAGTTGCGCATCCCACGACACTTGCCCCATCCGGCAAGCCGGCTTCGGCACAGACTGCCGCCGCCCCGCCAGAAGTACCGCAGCCATGAACCGCCAGCGCGTTTCATTCTGGTGGTTTGTCGGCACGCTGTTCGCATCGTTGTTGCTGATGCTGATTCCGTTGCCGCATGTACTCGAACCCTTCAAGCCGTACTGGCCCGCGCTGGTGCTGCTGTATTGGGCGATGGAATCAGGTGAACAGCGCGTCACACTCGGCCTGGCGTTTATTTTGGGTGTGTGCGCCGACATGTTGAATGGCGTGTTGCTGGGCGAGCAGGCGCTGCGTTTGTGCGTGCTGGCATTTATCGCGCTGCGCTTTCGTTCGCGCCTGCGTTTCTTCCCGATGTGGCAACAGACGCTGGCGGTGCTGGCGTTACTGCTCAACGATCGCTTCCTGCTGCTGGTCGTGCGTGCTTTTGCCGGTGAGTCCACGCCGCCTGCATTGTGGTGGGCATCCCCGTTCGTCAGTGGGCTGCTGTGGCCGTTCCTGTTCCTGCTGCTTGACGATCTACGGATGCGGTTGAGGTTGCAATGAAGGCCGGGAACCGGGAGCGCGGAGCGGGAAGCGTGCAGGTGGCGCGGGTAGCGGCTTTTCGCGCGCTGCCGTATGCAGCCGATCTGCAAGCAACAGCATCGATCCGTAAGCACTATCCGCACTTTGTCCGGCCGCTGCCCGCTTGCGGCGGCGAGAGCCGTCCATGAAACACCTGCGCCGCTTCAAGGACACGCGTGGTGAAGGCGAGATGTTCCGCCGACGCGCGCTCGCCGGTTTTGCGCTGATCCTGCTTGGCCTGTGCGCGCTGGTCGGGCGCTATGTGTTTCTGCAGGTGCTGCATCACGACGAATTCGCGCTGCGTTCGGTGAACAACAGCGTGAAGCCGCGTGCCATTCCGCCCGCCCGCGGACTGATCTACGACCGCAACGGCGTGCTGCTGGCCGACAACGTGCCGGCTTTCCGGCTCGAAGTCCGGCCGGACCAGGTGCAGAACATGAACGAGATGCTGTTCCAGCTGGGCAGGGTCGTGCCGCTGGATCAGGATGATCTCGATGCCTTCCGCAAGCAGCTCAAGCAATCGCACCGTTTCGACAGCGTGCCGTTGAAGATGCGGCTTACCGAAGACGATATCGCGCGCTTCGCCGTCAATCGCTGGCGGTTCCCGGGTGTGGACGTGGTGCCCTACCTCACCCGCTATTACCCGTTGGGGCCGCTGTTCGCGCATGTCGTGGGTTATGTGAGCCGCATCGACGCGGACGACATGGCCAATCTCGATCCGGATCGCTACAAGGGCACTACGCACATCGGGCGCAGTGGTCTGGAGCGTTCGTATGAGGACATGCTGCACGGCACACCCGGCTATGAACTGGACGAGGTGAACGCCGACGGCCGTATCCAGCAGGTGCTGGAAACGCATCCGCCGATACCGGGCAAGAACCTCTATCTGAGCATTGATGCGCGCATCCAGAAGGCGGCCGAGGAAGCGTTCGAAGGGCGACCCGGCGCGGCGGTGGCGATCGATCCGCGCAACGGCCAGGTGTTGGCGATGGTCAGCGTGCCGGAGTTTGATCCGAACCTGTTCGTCAATGGCATCAGTCAGGCGGACTACAAGGCGCTGATCACCTCGCCCGACAAACCGCTGATCAATCGTGCGCTGAAAGGCGCTTATCCGCCTGGTTCGACGGTAAAGCCGTTCATGGGATTGGCAGGCCTGGAATACGGTGTGCGCACGCCGCAGGACACGGTGCTTTCCACCGGCGTGTTCTACATTCCAGGCCAGTCGCGCGGTTATCGCGATGACCAGCGTGGCGGCGTAGGTACGGTGAACCTGTATCGCGCGATCGAAGATTCGGTCAACACGTACTTTTACAAACTGGCGCTGGATCTGGGCATCGACCGGATCAGTGCATTCATGGGTTCGTATGGATTCGGGCGGCCCAGCGGCGTGGATCTTCCTGGTGAAGTATCCGGCATCCTGCCGTCGCGCGAATGGAAGGCCAAGCATTCGCCCAAGCAGCCGTCGTGGTATCCCGGCGAAACCGTTATCGCAGGTATCGGCCAGGGGTATTGGTCGGTCACCGCCATACAGCTGGCGCATGCCCTGGCAACATTCGCGGGTCGTGGCGTGCCCTATGCGCCGCGGGTAGTGATGGCAACCGCCGATGTAGGCAAACGGTCGGTGCCGCTGGCCAACCCTCCTGCAGGGCCGTCGTTGATCAAGGACATGAAAGACTGGCAGGCCGTCAACGATGGCATGCAATTGGTCATCTACGGCACTGACCCGTTTTCCACCGGTAGTGGTGTCAAGCTCGGCGATGGCTTCCCTTATCGCATTGCTGGCAAGAGCGGTACGGCTGAACGTTTCTCGCGAACCAGCGACGCATACAACGAAAACCGCAATACCGCTTATCTCGCTGCGCGCCATCGTGCATGGTTTGAGGCTTTTACGCCTGCCGAAGATCCGCGCATTGCTGTCGCGGTAGTGCTTGAAGCCGGGGCGTGGGGCGCAAAAGACGCCGGCCCCATCGCACGCAAGATTCTCGACGCCTGGCTCGCAACGCAAGGTGGTGCCGTACCGCCGAACCATCCGTTGCCGGAGTCTGAAGCCGATGCCGCGCCGGCATCTGCTACCACGACGGCAACGCCTGCCGATGTGATGCCGGAAGACACACCGCAAAGCGATCCGCCCGCATCGGACAGCTCCAGTGCAGGAGACGATTCGCAATGATCGATACCTGGCGCACCCGTCTCTATCGTTTCTTCCGGCGCGTCTGGACGCGTCCGCGCATCGACCTGCCGCTCGCGTTTGCGTTGGTTGTGCTGTGCGGCGTGGGATTGGCAACGCTGTACAGCGCCGGTGAGGGCAATATCGCGCTGGTCGGTGGACAGGCCGCACGCTTTATGCTGGGCGGCGTCTTCATCTTGCTGATGTCGCGCATTCCGCCGTCGGCCCTGCGCAACTGGACGCCCTGGCTCTACGTCGGCAGCACGGTGCTGCTGGTGGTAGTAGCGGTGTTGGGCGAAGGGCGTGGCGCCGATCGCTGGCTCAACTTGGGCATCATGCGCTTCCAGCCATCCGAGCTGATGAAGCTGACCATGCCGATGATGGTGGCCTGGTACCTGCATCCGCGCCAACTGCCGCCGCGCTGGAAAGACATTGTGGTAGTAGGTGCGCTGATCGCCATTCCGGCCGGTTTGATCGCCAAACAGCCGGATCTGGGCACCGCCTTGCTGGTCACCGCAGCCGGTGCATTCGCCTTGTTTCTGTCGGGCATGGCGTGGTGGCGCATCGGCATGCTGCTGGCGGCGGCGGGCGGAATGGTGCCGATTGCCTGGCATTTCATGCACCAGTATCAGCGCGACCGCATTCTCACCATGTTGAATCCGGAATCCGATCCGCTCGGCAACGGCTGGCACATCATCCAGTCGCAGATCGCGGTAGGTTCGGGTGGCGTGTTCGGCAAGGGCTTCGAACAAGGCACGCAATCGCGCCTGGACTTCCTGCCCGAGCACACCACCGACTTCATCTTTGCGGTCTTCTCCGAAGAATTCGGGCTGATCGGCGTCTGCGCGATCCTGGTGCTGTACGCATTCATTATCGGACGCTGCCTATGGATCGCGATGGAAGCGCGCGATACCTATTCGCGCCTGCTCGCCGGCGCGATCGGCATGAGCTTCTTCGTCTACGTATTCGTCAACGGCGGCATGGTCGCGGGACTGCTGCCCGTGGTGGGCGTGCCGATGCCGATGGTCAGCTACGGTGGTACCTCGGCTGTGTCGTTGCTGGTGGGTTTCGGCGTGCTGATGTCGATCCACGCCAATCGCAAGGTGCATGACTAGCCTGGCAACGGACAAGGGTTAGCGGAGCCATGCTGCGTATGCTTCGCGGCTGCAGGTTTTGAGATAAATAGCCGTCGATTGTTGATCGTGGATTTTGTGCTGTTCCGATTCCCGGCTCATAGCATGTTACGCTCTGCTCAATGCCGATCACGACAGCAAATTTCATAGTGCAGCCGGTCATCAAGCCGGCGCGTTTTCGTCTCTGGTGGGGGTTCGCAGCGCTGTCGATGGCAGTCGTTGCACCGGCGTGGGCCGACCACCCGGGGCAAGCGCAACTCGTGCAGGAAGTGGCGCAGGACACCGGCAAGGATCCTGCCGCGCTCAACGCGCTGCTCGATAGCGCGCAGCGCCAGCAAAGCATTCTGGATGCGATCAGCCGTCCGGCGGAAGCCAAGCCGTGGAGCGAGTACCGGGAAATCTTCCTGACGCCCGATCGCATCGATGCCGGTATTGATTTCTATCGCGAGCATCGCGCCTTGCTGGAAAAGATCGGTGCGCAGTACGGCGTTGCGCCGGAATACATCGTGGCGATCCTCGGCGTGGAGACGTTCTACGGGCGCAATACCGGCAAGTACAAAGTGCTCGATGCTTTGGTCACGCTGGGGCTGTATTACCCGCCGCGCGCGACGTTTTTCCGCGGTGAGCTGAAAACCTTGCTGGAGCTGCCGGACAATCAGCTCGCCGGTCCGGTCGGCACGCTAACCGGTTCTTATGCCGGTGCCCAGGGCTGGGGTCAGTTCATGCCCAGCAGCATCCGCGACTTCGCCGTGGATGAAGACGGCGATGGCCGCATCGATCTGCAGAATTCATTGCCGGACATCCTGGGCAGCGTAGCCAACTATTTCGCCAAGCATGGTTGGGTGACTGGCGGCATGGTGGCCGCGCGTGCCCAGCCCGATGCGGCGGCCAAACCACTCACCGTCAAAGACTCCACGCCACAATGGACCATCGAGCAGCTCGAAGCATGGGGTTATGCGCCAATCCAGCATCTCGATCCCGGCGCCAACAGCAGCTTGCAGACATTCCAGGGCCTCAACGGTCCGGAGTACTGGTTTACCTTCCAGAATTTCTACGTGATCACGCGCTACAACCGCAGCCCGATGTATGCGATGGCGGTGAACCAGTTGGCGCAAGCCATCGCCGAAGGCGCCAACGCGCAGGAGAGCGCTACGCAATGAGGGGTGTCTGGCGCCTGTCCTGGCTGCTCGCGACCATGTTGCTGCTGGTCGGATGTGGCGGCCACAGCAACGCGCGCCGGTATTCCTCGTCATCGTCGCAAGGTGGTAGCTCCGGCGGCGTTTACGACAACACCAGCCTCCCGCAGAGCAGCCGTTATCGCGACGGCAGCGACAGTGTCCCGCAAGGTCCGCC
This sequence comes from Dyella flava, assembly GCF_016904955.1. Lineage (GTDB taxonomy): Bacteria > Pseudomonadota > Gammaproteobacteria > Xanthomonadales > Rhodanobacteraceae > Dyella_B > Dyella_B flava. The sequence continues at coordinate 135,074 of NZ_JADIKE010000028.1, forward strand.
ACCTGACGTGAGCAACCTGCCTGAGCCGGTGCCCAAGGTGGAGCCGCGTGCGCTCTACGGCAACAAGTCGCCGTATACCGTGCTGGGTCAGACCTACACGGTGCTGCCGACGGCGCGTGGCTATGAGGAACGTGGCATCGCCTCGTTCTACGGCTCCAAGTTCCATGGCTACAAGACCTCGGATCTCGAGGACTACGACATGTACAAGTTCACCGCCGCGAGCAAGGTGCTGCCGCTGCCGAGTTACGCGCGGGTGACCAATCTGGAGAACGGCAAGAGCGTGATCGTGCGCATCAACGATCGCGGCCCGTTCCATGAGGATCGCGTGATCGATCTGTCCTACGCCGCCGCGGTGAAGATCGGCGTGTGGCCAAAGGGTACGGGCCTGGTGGAAGTGCAGGGCATCGATCCGTCCGCGCCGACGGATGACCAGGCGCCGCCAGCCCCGGTGGTCGCGCCGTCTGCTCCGCCGCCCGGCATTTATCTCCAGGTCGGCGCCTTCGCCGATCCGGACAATGCCGCAAGAGTGGCGGCCCAGCTGCGCGTGGCGAATTTCGCTCCGGTGCAGGTGGTGGATGCGACCATTGGCGGCCGCCTCGTGCACCGTGTACGGGTAGGGCCTCTGGCCGATGTGGATACCGCCGACCGGGTGACTTCCCAGATCGAACAAATGGGTCTGCCACACCCGCAGGTCGCGGTAGACTGAGCGTTTCTCCCTTGTTGTGGCGCCCCGTGCGCCGTGATCTAAGCAAAAACGGATGTAAGCCCACGATGAATCTGTTCCGCCGCCCCCTGTATGTGATTGCCGCCGCTGCCCTGGTGTTCGGCGCCAGCGCTGTCGCTCAGCAGACTCCGACACCGACGCCGCCCAAGCCGGTACCCAATGTGCCAGCGCCCGCGGTCATGCAGGTCCCGGTGCCGCCGCCGCCGGATGTGGATGGCAAGGCGTGGGTGCTGATGGATTACGCCACCGGGCAGATCCTCGCGTCCAAGGAACCCGATACACGCGTGGTGCCGGCGTCGATCACCAAGGTGATGACGGACTACGTGATCTCGGCGCAAATCGCCGCAGGCAAGATCCATCTCACTGATCAGGTCACCATCAGCGAGCACGCATGGCGTGCCGGCGGCGCGGGTACGGATGGCTCGACCAGCTTCCTCAAGCTCAACAGCCAAGTGCCGCTGAAGGATCTGCTGTACGGCATGATCATCCAGTCGGGTAACGACTCCGCGATCGCGCTGGCCGAGCACACCGCCGGCTCCGAAGACACCTTCGCAAATCTGATGAACGCCTACGCCAAGCAGCTGGGCATGGTGAACAGCCACTTTGCAAACGCCTCCGGCTATCCGGTCGACGACCACTACACCACGGCGCACGACGTCGCGATCCTCACCCGCGCGCTGATCCACGACTATCCCGAGGACTACGCCATCTCCGCGATCAAGGAGTTCGAGTGGAACGGCATCAAGCAGGGCAACCGCAACACCCTGCTGTGGCGTGATTCCACCGTGGATGGCGTGAAGACCGGCCACACCGCCGAGGCCGGCTTCTGCCTTGACGCCTCGGCCAAGCGTGGCGACGAGCGCATGATCGCCGTGGTGATGGGCGCCAGCAGCGAAAAAGCCCGTGCCGACTCGGCGATAGCGCTGCTCAACTACGGCTTCCGCTTCTTCGAAACGCACAAGCTTTACGAAGCCGGCAAAGCCCTGGTCACGCCGCGCCTGTGGAAGGGCGAAGAAGACCAGCTGCCGCTGGGCGTGGAGCAGGACGTGCTGGTGACCGTGAAGACCGGCGACTACGACAAGCTGAAAGCCACCATGGACATTCCGTCCACGCTGATCGCGCCGTTCAAGAAGGGTCAGCAGGTCGGCACGCTGCATGTCACCGAAGATGGTCAGCCGGTGCTGGACGTGCCGCTGGTCGCGATGAACGATGCGCCGCAGGGCGGTTTCTTCAAGCGCCTGTGGGACAGCATCCTGCTGTGGTTCCACGGCAGCGGCAAGAAGTGATGTTGATCGATGTGAGCGGAGAAGGCCGATGAAAGAACTGGGCGAGATCAATGCGCAGGAAGGCCAGGGTTTCCAGTTTCCCGGCGAATTCGAGATCACCGCGATGGGCAACGCCAGCGCGGATCTGAAAGCCCGGGTGCCGAAGATTCTCGAAGGCATCGGCCTGCATGTGCTGCACGAAACCGTGCGGCACAAGCATTCACGCGAAGGTAACTTCCTCTCGGTCACAGTCAGTTTCCGCTGCGATACGCGTGAACAGTACGACGCAGCGCATGCGGCGCTGCGTGCTGATGCCGATATCCGCTTCACCCTGTGACGATGTGATTTTTCCCTCTCCCCATCGGGGCACGCGGGGAGAGCACATGGATGTGCTCGGCTCTGAGGAGCGAGGAGGGGGCCGAGTGAGGGGACCATCTGGCGGAAAGCGACACTCGGAGTCGCGCATCGGGTCGGGGCTTTAAGCACTCGCCCAGCACTCCCGACCCTCCCAAGCGGTGAGCAGACGCAACTGCGACTTCCTTCACTTGCAAGCCACAGGTTCCGGCCACAGATTGGCCCCATCCCCACGCAGGCCCGCGACCCCATGTCTCAACCGCTGAAAATCCGCCGCCTGGGCCGCCAGCCCTATGAACCGGTCTGGCAGGCGATGACCGCCTTCACCGACAACCGTACCGCTGCGACCGTCGATGAACTGTGGCTGCTCGAACACGATCCCGTTTTCACCCTCGGCCAGGCCGGCAAGATGGAGCACGTCCTGGCGCCCGGCGAGATTCCGGTGGTGCCCGTGGATCGCGGCGGCCAGGTCACCTATCACGGGCCCGGCCAGATCGTGGCGTATCCGCTGATTGACCTGCGCCGCGCCGGAGTCGGGGTGCGCGAGCTGGTCAATAGGATCGAGCAGGCCATCATCGATACGCTGGCGCATTGGAATATCGAAGCGGTGCGGCGTGAGGGCGCTCCCGGCGTCTACGTGGCGGACGCCAAGGTCGCGGCGCTTGGTCTCAGGGTGCGGCGAGGCTGCAGTTTCCATGGTCTGGCCTTCAACGTGAACATGAACCTGGAACCGTTCCATCGCATTAACCCTTGTGGTTACAAGGGTCTGGCGGTCACGCAAGTGCTAGACTTGGGCGGTCCGTCGCGGCTGTCGGACGTCGAAGATGTGCTGATCGGCGAGTTTTGCCGGCAGTTCGACTTCGATGCCGAACCGGCTGCTCCCCTTATTCCCGAACTCCCCGCTCGCGTGGCGGTCTGACCTAATTCATGAGCGATACGTCAGCTTCATCCACGAAGACCATTCCGATCAGCGTCGTCAGCACTACGCCGGTTGCCGAAAAGCAGTTGGGCAATGACAAGATCGCGCTCAATCGCGCGGGCTTCGATACCAGCGTGCCAACGCTGCGCAAGCCCAGCTGGATCCGCGTGCGTCTTCCACAAGGCAACGCCGTGCAGCAGTTGAAGGCACGTCTGCGCGAGAACGCGTTGGTCACCGTGTGCGAGGAAGCCTCGTGCCCGAACATCCACGAGTGCTTCAGCAAGGGCACGGCCACCTTCATGATCCTTGGTGAAGTGTGCACGCGGCGCTGCTCGTTCTGCGACGTCGCGCATGGCCGCCCGGCCGCGCCCGATCCGCTCGAGCCTGCGCGCCTGGCCGAAACCATCCACGACATGCGCCTGAAGTACGTGGTGATCACCTCGGTGGATCGCGACGACCTGCGCGACGGCGGCGCCGAACACTTCGCTGCCTGCATTCGCGCCGTGCGGCATGCCAGCCCGAACATCCGCATCGAAATCCTTACGCCGGATTTCCGCGGCAAGGGACGCATGGAGCGTGCGCTGGAAGTGCTCAAGGATTTCCCGCCGGATGTGTTCAACCACAATCTGGAAACCGTGCCGCACCTGTATCGCGAAGTGCGTCCGGGCGCCGATTACCAGTGGTCGCTGGACCTGCTCAAGCGCTTCAAGGCGCAGCATCCGGAGATACCCACCAAGTCCGGCATCATGCTGGGCCTGGGCGAAACCTACGAGCAGGTGATCGAGACCATGCGCGACCTGCGTGCGCACGATGTCGACATGATCACCATCGGCCAGTACCTGCAGCCCACGCCGCATCATCATCCGGTCGTGCGCTACTGGACGCCCGATGAATTCAACGCGTTGCGCGAGGCTGGCGAGGAGATGGGCTTCCATCACGTCGCCTCCGGTCCGCTCGTGCGCTCCTCCTACCACGCCGACCAGCAGGCTCACGCCGCTGGCGTCACCGAGCAAGCCTGAAGAGAACTCAGAACTCCATGACCTTCCGCCTTCGTCCCCTGCTCGCACTGCTGATCGCGTTCAGCGTCGCCATCACCGGCACGGCCGCCGCCCAGTCAGCTGCCGACATGGGTGCTTCCGCGCCGCGCAAGGTGTCAGAGCTGCCGCTGAAGCCCACCGATACCCAGGCCGACGCGGCGCTGATCTCGGCGCATCTGCTCACTCGCTTCCACTACGACGCGCAGCCGCTCGACGAGGCGATGTCGCAGAAGATCTACAACTTGTATTTCAAGTTGCTGGATAGCGAGAAGGTGTTCTTCACGCAGGAAGACATGGCGAACTTCGCCAAGTACAAGGATCAGTTCGGTAACGAGATCTGGAACAAGGACCTGAACGGCCCGTTCGACATCTTCAACCAGTACATCCTGCGCGCCATCGACCGCATGACCTACGCGCGCAGCCTGCTCAAGCAGGGCTTCGACTTCAATAGCAACGACACCTACAACACCGACCGCAAGAACGCCGACTGGCCGAAGAACAAGGCCGAGCTCGACGACCTGTGGCGCAAGCGCACCATGAACGACTGGCTGCGCCTGAAACTGGCCGGCAAGACCGACGACGAAATCCGCAAGACGCTCGACAAGCGTTATAGCGGCTACATCGATCGCACCAAGCAGCTGGATGGCGAAGACGCCTTCCAGACCTTCATGACCGCCTACGCCAATTCCACCGATCCGCATACGGATTACCTTGGGCCGCGTGCCGCCGAGAACTTCGACATCTCGATGAAGCTCTCGCTGGAAGGCATCGGTGCGCAACTGCAGGCCCGCGACGACTACACCATCATCCTCAGCCTCATTCCGGGCGGCCCCGCCGCCAAGTCCGGCAAGTTTAAGCCGGGTGATCGCATCATTGCGGTCGGTCAGGGCACTGACGGTCCCATGGTGGATGTGGTCGGTGCACGTATTGATGACGTGACCAACCTGATCCGTGGCAAGACCGGCACCACCGTTCGCGTGGAAATCTGGCCTGCCGATGCCGGTCAGGACGGCAAGTACGAAACCGTTACCCTGGTACGCGACAAGATCAAGCTGGAAGATTCCGCCGCCAAGAAGCGGGTCATCGACATCAACGAAGGCGGTGTCGACCGGAAGATCGGCGTGATCGAACTGCCGATGTTCTATTCCGACTTCGGCGCACGCAGTGAAGGCGACAAGGACTTCAAGAGCGCCACCCGCGACGTCGCCAAGCTGCTCGCCGAGCTCAAGGCCGAAGGCGTGCAGGGCGTGGTCATGGACCTGCGCAATAACGGCGGCGGCTCGCTGTACGAAGCCAACGAGCTGACCGGACTGTTCATCGGCAAGGGCCCGGTGGTGCAGGTGCGCGATGCACGGGGTCAGGTTTCCGTGCAGGGTGACGACGACACAGACATGGTCTGGAGTGGTCCGCTGGCCGTGCTGGTCAATCGTGGCACCGCCTCGGCGTCGGAGATCTTCTCCGCGGCCATCCAGGATTATGGCCGCGGCCTGATCATCGGTACGCCGACGTTCGGCAAGGGCACGGTGCAGACGCTGATCGATCTCAACCGTTTCGCCTCTGATCCCAACAGCAACCCGAACTACGGCGCGCTCAAGATGACCGTGCAGGAGTTCTTCCGGGTCAACGGCGGTTCGACGCAGCTCAAGGGTGTCACGCCGGACATGCTGTTCCCGACCACCGGCGACGACAAGGATTTCGGTGAGTCCACCTACGACAACGCGTTGCCGTGGACGCAGATCCCGCCCGCAGACTACAAGCCGGTGGCTGATGTGAAGGCCTACCTGCCGCAGCTGGAGCTGATGCACGACAACCGCGTCGCCACCTCGCCGGCGTGGCAGCTGATGCTCGATGAAATCGCCCAGTACAAGAAACTTGCCGATAACACCACCATCTCGTTGAACTACGATCAGCGCCAGGCTGAACGCAAACAGCTGGATGCGGTTCAGGCTGATTTCCGTGCCCGTCACAAGGCCATCGACGGCAATGCCAGCGTGGATGCGGATATCGACGATCAGATCGACGACGGCCTCAATCCGAACGAACGCAGCGTGAAGAGCGAACTGAAGGAAGAGGAAGAAGCCAAGAAGGCGCCGGATCCCGAATTGCACGAGGCTGCGCACATCCTGTACGACGCCTTGGGACTGATTCACGCCGATCCCAAGCTGGCCGCAGAAGTGCTACCGCATGGCGGCAAGGCGCTTGCGGATACCAGCAGTGCACCGGCTTCGGCCGCCTCGACTCCAGCGGTGGTGCATTAATTCAGTCGCCGCGAAGGCCTCAGCCATCACGGTCATGTGCCAACACCATGTTGATCACATGACCGGTTATCTGAACCACGTTTGCAGCACACAGCATTTACAGGGCGCCGGCATCCGGCGCCCTTCTTGTATCTGATCCCTGAAGCTTGGCGGCGCGACGCAGGTGCATCTGCCCAACTCGGCTAAGACACCGAACCCGTGGCGTCGAATATGGACCTTGCCATCCCTCATCCCGGCTGTCGCGGGAATGAGGGTGACGCAAGATAACGTCCTCGACGTCGATCAGCGCGACCGATAGCGGTTCTGCAACAGCGCAAAGATCGCACGCAGCCCCATCGCTTCGCCGCCGCGCGGACGGCCCGGACGATCACCGTCGTTCCAGGCGTAAGTATCCAGATGCACCCACGGCATGCCTTCCGGAATGAAGCGTTCCATATAAAGCGCCGCCGTGATCGCGCCAGCGTGGCGTGATGGTCCGGCGTTGGCGAAATCGGCCAGGTAGGACTCCAGCATCTTGCGATACGGACGCCACAACGGCAGCCGCCACAGCGGATCGGCGACCGTGCGGCCACAGGCCAGTGCTTCGTCGGCAATCGTATCGTCATTGGCGAACAGCGCGGGCAGATCGGGGCCGAGCGCAACGCGCGCAGCACCGGTCAGCGTGGCGAAATCGATGATCAGATCCGGCTTCTGCTCGGCGCCGTAGGCCAGGGCGTCGCACAGCACCAGGCGGCCTTCCGCGTCGGTGTTGTCGATTTCCACGCTAAATCCGGCGCGCGTCACCACCACTTCACCCGGGCGCATGGCATTGCCGGCCACCGAGTTTTCCACCGCCGGGATGAGCAGCGTGAGGCGTACCGGCAGCTTCGCCTGCATCACCAGTCCGGCGAGTGCGATCGCATGCGCCGCGCCGCCCATGTCCTTCTTCATCCAGCGCATGCCGTCGCTGGGTTTCAGATCTAGGCCGCCGGTGTCGAAGCACACGCCTTTACCGACCAGCACCAGCTTGGGATCGCTCACCTTGCCCCAGCTCAATTCGATCAGGCGCGGCGGGCGATGACTGGCGCGGCCCACCGCATGGATGGTGGGGAAGTTGTCTTCCAGCAGCTCGTCGCCGACCCATTCGCGCACCTTGGCTTTGTGGGTCTTGCCCAGTTGCTTGACCGCATCGGCCAGATGCTTGGGGCCCATGTCTTCGGTCGGCGTATTCACCAGATCGCGCACCAGGCCGGTCGCCTCGATCAGCGGCGCAAGCGCGGCCAGCGTCTTCGCATCCACCGCCAGCGTCGCCGGCGCGCGCTTGGCTTTGCGATAGCGCGTGAACTGATAGGCGCCAAGCGCCCAGCCGAGTGCGGCAAGTTGCGGATCGAGCGCCACGCCTTCCGCCGCCACGACGTACTCGCCTTGCGGCAAGCTCATCGGCAATGCCGCCAGCGCCGCCAGGGGCTCCTTGCGATCCACGCCAACGATGACGCGTGCCAGCTTGCCGTGTTCATCCGCCAGCAGGCACACGCTGCCCGGTGCGGCATCGAAGCGGTTTTCATCCAGCCAGCTGCGTTGCGCCGTGCTCAGGCGCTTGCGCGTGGCAGCCAATTGCGTGACATCGGTGGCCTCGATCAGGGTCAGGGCGCGGCGATTATTGGAGCGAAGTTCGATCAGGGCAGGCATGCAAATCCTTGCGCATGTCTGGGCATGCGCGCGTCGTGGTTATTGACCACACATGATGCGCGTTTTTCGGGGGGTGATCAAAATCGAGCCAGCCATACGCACGCCGCGCAGGTTGGTAGGTTGGGTTAGGTTGGGTTAGCGCAGCGTAACCCAACGGAATTCGGTCGAAGCGATAAACACCGTTGGCTTACGCTGCGCTAACCCAACCTACCCCAACCTACGGCTGGCCTTGGGTGTCCACCCAATCCACCAGGGCCGTCAGGTCCCGCAGATTCAGATCCGGTGCGGCACCCAGGGCACCCGGCCACGGATGCCCGGCACGATTGATCCACGCGGTACGCAAGCCCGCGTCGCGTGCGCCGGCCACATCCAGCTCCGGATCGTCGCCGACATGCAGGATGTTTTCCGGGGCAACGCCCAGTCGCTCGGCCGCGGCCAGGAAGATCTTGGCCTCCGGCTTGGCGGAGCCGACATCGCGCGCGGCAATCTGATACAAAAAATGCCGGTGCAGGCCGATACGTTCCAGATCGGCGTTGCCGTTGGTCAGGCTGGCGACCGGCCACATCGCGCGCAGGCGCTCAAGGGCCGGCAACGCATCCGGGTACAGCTCCACGCTGTTGCGTGCCGTGGCGTAGATCTCCCACAGCGTATCCAGTGGCGCGTCGGCAATGCCGCAGGCATCGAACGCCTTCTGCATGGTGATGTAGCGCTGTGCGGTGAAGTCATGCGCCAGGTCGAGTCGCTCGGCGGCGACGCGCGCGCGCAGTTCACGCATGGCGGGGATCGGCCACGCACGAGCAACTTGCGGAAAGTGCTGGCGCAGATAGCTGTCCAGATCGCGGTCCGCCCGCTCCAGGGCCGGCAACACCGGCCATAGCGTATCGTCGAGATCGAGGGTGATAGCGAGGATGCGCATGGTGCGTAGCGAGTGCTCAGGGGCGAGGGGGTAAGAGTGGCCTACGGCTCGCACAGCTTTGACTCGTTCCTCGCCGTTTTCCGCGTGCTATCAGCGCGCTTCAATGCGCAGCACCTGGCCGGTGCGGACGGTGTTGTCCTTCAGGTGATTCCAGCTGCGGATCTCCGCCACATCGACGCCGTGCTTGCGTGCGATCGAGTACAGCGTTTCGCCCGCAGCGACACGATAGGTACGCGCCGGCGCGGCCTTGGTGACCTTGGCGAGCTTCTTCATGTCGGCCTTTTTATCGGCGACGATGGCGCTCTTGCGCGCCGCTTTCGCCGGCGCCTTCGCGATGACCTTGCCGTAGCTCACAAAAGCTTCCGCCGTGACCTTGGCGAAATCCGTGCCGTGCGTGGCGGCCATGCTAAACGCATCGCCACGCACGCCCTTCAGGCTGGTTGTTTCCTGAGCGACCGTGGCGTTACCCGATACATTCTTCAGGTTCGGCGTAGCGGCCACAACGGTGCGCGACGCAGTGGCGGCGCTGGCAGGCGTCACGACCGGGCGCGCGGGCGCGGCGGCGGCAGCAACCTGGGTCGGCTCCGCACTGGCGTGCGCGCCCACGTCAGCCAGGATGCGGCTGCGGCGTGAATCGTCCATCGCGATCAGCGTGCTGCCATCGGAGTAGGGCAGCAGGTCATGCGAGCGCAGCACGGCGACGCCCTTCGGGCTCTGCGTGAAATCGACAAACGCTTTTGCCGCGGCGGCGTTCGGGCTGCTCGGATTGGTCACCAGATACAGCTGGGTAAACAGCGGATAGCTACCGTTTGCCACCGTGGCCGTGCTGGGAGCCACGCCTTCGATGCGCAGCATCTTGATCTTCGGATTGCCCGCCACGCTCGACAGCGTCGTCACGCCGAACGCGCGCGGATCAAGCTCCACCGATGCTTCCAACTGCGTGGTGTTTACATACAGACGCGGCGCTGCCACCGGCTGGCTGCCGCGGCCGAACAGCAGCTTGCGCAGGCTGAACTCCACGCCATCGCCTGGGCTCGCCACCGCGAACACATCCATCGGCGCATCGTTGCCGCCGACCTGATTCCAGTTGGTGATCTTGCCGTAGTAGATGTCATGCACCTGCTTCAGCGTCAGGCTGCTCACCGGATTGGAAGGGCTGGTCACCAGCACCAGGCCATCCCATGCCACCGGCGTAAAGGTCAGGCCGCTATCCGTCGCGCTGCCCGAGCTGGGGCGTGCACTACCGGCGATATCGGCGGCGCCGCTGGCCACCGCATCCAGACCCGACGCGGTGTTGAACGGCTGCAGCTCGATCGTGCCGTGACCGGTCGCTTGCCAGGCTTTCACCATGCCCTTGACCACACCATTGCCCGTGACGACGTCACCGCGCCATGTCAGTGACTGCGTGGCCGCAGCGAGCACCACGGAGGAGATACCGGCGCTGATCAGGGCGGCGGCGAGCAGGCGGGTAAGGCGGACTGGCATAGGAGGACACAACCTACATAGGGGAATTAATGCGAGTGTGCCGTGCACCGCAAGCACTTGCAGTGACGGGGTTGCTGTATTTCAGCGGCCCGGAGGCAAAACATCAAGCAAAAACATCAAGCGCGTTCATATATTTGCGTCAAACACTTGATTGAGACGGAACGGTTTGTAAGTGATTTCAGACACGTTCCGTCCCAAACTCTTACTGAATTACGACGTAGTTGAGCCCATCATCCGTCGCCACCAATAACACCAGCTGACGTGGCCGGGCTCCCGCAAGCCCCTGCAAATCCCGCAGATTTGTAATGCGTCGATTGCCGACGCCTACGATCACGTCACCGTTGGACAGTCCCGCCTGTGCGGCACGACTACCTGGATTGACGGATGCCGCCGTCACACCAGATAGGCCCTGGCTGACTTGCTGATCGCTCAGATCACTGAACGTAACACCAACCAGGCGTGGATCGAGTCGACCACCATCCAGCGTGGCGAGCTTTTCCGGTGCGAGCTGCGCGGTGATCTGCCGCGTATTGCCATTGCGCAGCACCGTCAGATTCACCGTGCTGTTGGCCGGCAGCAGACCCTCGGCATTGTTGAGCTGATCGGAGCTCTGCAGCGACGTGCCATTGATTGCAGTCACCACATCGCCCACCTGCAAGCCGGCGCGATCGGCCGGAGAACCGGGCAGCACGCGCGTGACCACCGCACCGTTGTTGTCCTTCAAGCCAAGCAGCCTGGCGATATTCGGCGTGATGTCCTGCGTCTGCGCGCCGAGGTTGCCGCGGCTCACTTTGCCCTTGGTGATCAACTGCCCCATCACGTTGCTGGCGATCTTGGTGGGAATCGCGAAACCGATACCGACATTGCCGCCCGACGGCGACAGGATCATCGTATTGATGCCGATCAGCTCACCGCGCAGATTCACCAGCGCGCCACCCGAATTGCCCGGATTGATCGACGCATCGGTCTGGATCATGTTCTGGAAACTCGATCCACCCAGACCCGAGCGCCCCAGCGCAGAGACGATGCCCGACGTCACCGTCTGGCCCAATCCAAACGGATCGCCCACCGCCACCACAAAATCACCCACGCGCAGCGTGGAAGAGTCGGCGATCGGCAACGCCTCCAGATGATCGGCGTTGATCTTCACCACCGCCACGTCGGTCGCCGGATCGGCACCGACCAGCGTGCCTTTGAAATTGCGCCCGTCCTGCAGCGTCACGGTGATGTCGTCAGCACCACCCACCACATGATTATTAGTGAGGATGTAGCCCTTGGCCGCATCCACGATCACACCCGAGCCCAGGCTCTGCTCCACCTGCTCGCGCGGCGAGCCGTTCAGGCCGAAAAACTGCCGGAATACCGGATCGTCAAAAAACGGATTGCTGACCCGCACCCGCGTCTTGGTGGAGATATTCACCACCGCTGGCGTCACTTTCTGAAGCATCGGCGCCAGCGAGGGCAGGGGTTGGCCATCGACCACCGGTGGCAGCGTGGCATGCGCGCAAATCGGCAGTGCGGCGACCGAAGCGATGGCAAAAGCAGACACAAGGCTGCGCAGAAAACGACGGTGCATGAAGTCTCCTAGTGACAATCAAATCCGGCTTCTTCGACTCGATGCCTCATAGGCGGTTCCCGATAAACGAGAACGGCGTACCACTTTACATCGACCGGTCGCAGGGGTAACGTTCGCCTACAATCGCAACCACAACATCTTGTGTGCAGGTGCCGGCCGATGACCTAATGCTGGTACCTGGACGGGCAACGTCAGCAGGGGGCTGCCGAAGTTCGCAGAAACAACGCCAGGCCTGGGTCATGCGCGGGGCGTGGACCAGGGCTCGACCGGATCGACACCGGTCAACTGACGCCGCCACATCCACTTATAAAGAAAGAAACCAACGGGGCCGTGAGGCTATACCGGGAGGTCAGGAAGCCGATGAGCACCTTGCGTGCAACAACCATAGGTCTCGATGCCGCTGCCATTCCTCTGCAGCCTGCATCGCAGGACATCTGGGACAAAAAATACCGCCTGCGCACCAAGACAGGCGAACCGGTCGATGGCTCCATCGACGAGACCTGGCAGCGCGTCGCGCGCGCCCTGTCCGAAGTGGAAGCCACACCGGAACTGCGCGAGCACTGGTTCGAGCGTTTTCTGTGGGCGCTGCGCCGTGGCGCCATTCCTGCGGGTCGCATCACCTCCAACGCCGGCGCGCTGGAACACAAGCCCGCCACCTCGACCATCAACTGCACCGTGTCCGGCACCATCCGCGACTCGATGGACAACATCCTGGAGAAGGTGCACGAAGCGGGCCTCACCCTGAAGGCCGGCTGCGGCATCGGTTACGAATTCAGCACGCTGCGTCCGCGCGGCGCGTACGTATCCGGCGCGGGCGCGTACACCAGCGGCCCGCTGTCCTTCATGGATATCTACGACAAGATGTGCTTCACCGTCTCCTCGGCCGGTGGCCGTCGCGGTGCGCAGATGGGCACGTTCGATGTCAGCCATCCCGACGTAAAGGAATTCATCCGCGCCAAGCGCGAGAACGGCCGCCTGCGCCAGTTCAACCTCTCGCTGCTGATCACCGACGGCTTCATGCAGGCCGTCGAGCATGATCAGGATTGGCCGCTGGTGTTCCCGGTACACGTCAAGGAAAAGGACGAACTCGACCTCAACGACGCCAGCAAGGTCGTCTGGCGCGAGTGGCCCACCCACGAAAACTACATCGAGCGCGAAGACGGCCTGGTCGCCTGCAAAATCTACGGCCACATCCGCGCGCGTCACCTGTGGGACATGATCATGGTCTCGACGTACGACTACGCCGAGCCCGGGTTCATCCTCATCGACAAGGTGAACGAGATGAACAATAACTGGTGGTGCGAGCACATCCGCGCTACCAACCCATGTGGTGAGCAGCCGCTTCCGCCGTACGGCTCCTGCCTGCTCGGCTCGGTCAACCTCACCACCTTCGTACGCGATCCGTTCGGCCCCAAGGCACGCTTCGACTGGGACGAATACCGCGAAGTCGTGAAGATCTTCACCCGCATGCTCGACAATGTGGTGGAGATCAACGGCTTGCCGCTGGAACAGCAGCGCAACGAAATCCTCTCCAAGCGCCGTCACGGTATGGGTTTCCTGGGCCTGGGCAGCACGCTCACCATGCTCAAGATGCGCTACGGCAGCGCCGAAGCGGTGGCCTTCACCGAAGACGTCTCGCGTGAAATGGCCGTCGCCGGCTGGGAAATGGCGCTAGACCTGGCCAAGGAAAAAGGCCCGGCTCCGCTGCTCACCAAAAACTACACCGTCACCGGCGACATGCTGCGCAAGCGTCCGGAAATGGCCGAAGACGGCTACAAGGTCGGCGACCTTATTCCCGGCCGCGTACTGCACGCCAAATACAGCCGCTATATGCAGCGCGTGGCATCGGTAGCGCCCAATCTTGTTAAGGAGCTGGCCGAAGTCGGCGCACGCTTCACCCACCACACCTCCATCGCGCCCACCGGCACCATCTCGCTGTCACTGGCCAACAACGCCAGCAACGGCATCGAGCCCAGCTTCGCCCATCACTACTCGCGCAACGTGATCCGCGAAGGCCGCAAGACCAAGGAGAAGGTGGAGGTCTACAGCTTCGAGCTGCTCGCCTACCGCGCCCTGATCAACGCCGAGGCGCTGCCATTCAGCGACGACGCCAAGACCAAGCTGCCCGAATATTTCGTCGCGGCCGACGACATCACGCCCAAAGAACACGTCGACATCCAGGCGGCCTCGCAGTTGTGGGTGGATTCGTCCATCTCCAAGACCGCCAACGTACCCACCGACTACCCATACGAAGACTTCAAAGACATCTACTTCTACGCCTATAAACAGGGCCTCAAGGGCTGCACCACCTTCCGCTTCAACCCCGCCGCATTCCAGGGCGTGCTGGTCAAAGAAGCGGACCTGGAGAACACCCTCTACCGCTTCGAATTGGAAGACGGTAGCGTTGTGGAGCTGAAAGGCAACGAAGAAGTGGAGTACGACGGAGAGATGCACACCGCTGCCAATCTGTTCGACGCCTTGAAGGAAGGCTATTACGGAAAATTTTAGTTGTGGCATGTAACGCGAATTCGCGCTACGTTTTTGCTCACACCGTAATAGACTTACGGCAAGTTCCATAACAAACGACCGGAGGGGAATACCCGCATGTCTATCGATACTGAGTTTGAAGTTCATCAAGAAGAACTGCTTGTACCGGTTGCGCCGGCCAGCGAAGAAGCTGCCGCCGCACCGAAAAAGGCTCGCCGCAAGCGCGCAGCCAAGAAGGCCGCTGCCCCGGCCAAGAAGTCGGCCAAGAAGGCCGTGAAGAAAGCCGCCAAGAAGGGCGCCGCAAAGAAGGCAACCAAGAAGGCCGCCAAGAAGGTTGCTAAGAAAGCAACCAAGAAGGCCGCCAAGAAAGTCGCCAAGAAGGCGAGCAAGAAAGCCAGCAAGGCCGTGAAGAAGACGGCCCGCAAAGCTGCAAAGAAGGTCAGCAGCAAAAAGACGGCTAAGAAAGCCGCCGGTAAGAAGACGGCCAAAAAGGCCGCCAGCAAGAAAACCGCCAAAAAAGCGGTCAAGAGGTCCACTGCCAGCAAGAAGGCAGGCCGTAAAGCGACCAAGCGCGTCGCCAAGAAGGCCGCCCGCAAGAAGTAAGCAATAAGCATCCGGCCCGGCGCGAGTCGGGCCGGATTTTTATTTGCCGCTTTTCCCAGTCGCAAACGCCAGCCCGCTTTCCCCCTCTCCCCTCCGGGGAGAGGGCTGGGGTGAGGGGCCAACCTCGCGACAGCAGTCAGCAACGAGCCACACCCCCAGAACGCATCACCAAGCGCCCGCGACACCTCAGGAGTTTCCAAATGACGATCAAGATCGAAAAGAAGATCAAAGGCTACGAGGTCGTCAAACCCGAGGACAAAACCGCGCCCGCCACCGCACCGGCCGCCGAACCCAAAGAAGCGCCCATCGCGGAAGTCATCCAGATGCACGAGAGCCTGGAGCGCCCCGAGGCGCTGATCGGCTCCACCTTCAAGATCAAATCCCCGCTGTTCGAACACGCCCTGTACGTCACCATCAACGACATCGTGCTCAACGCCGGCACCCCCTACGAGCAGCGCCGCCCCTTCGAGATCTTCATCAACTCGAAGAACATGGACCACTTCCAGTGGATCGTCGCGCTCACCCGCATCCTCTCCGCCGTCTTCCGCAAAGGCGGCGACGTCACCTTCATCGTCGAAGAACTCAAGGCCGTGTTCGACCCCCGCGGCGGCTACTTCAAGGCCGGCGGCGTCTACATGCCCAGCATCGTCGCCGAGATCGGTGCGGTGATCGAGCAGCACATGAAGAACATCGGCCTCATCCACGACCCCGAGATGACCGACGCCCAGCGCGCCCTGATCGCCGAAAAGCGCGCTGCCTACGAAAACGCCGCGCAAAAAAAAACTGAGCTGAGCCCCACCGATGCCGACACCAACGATTCGGCCGGCTTTCCGCCGGGGGCGACGTTGTGTGCCAAGTGCAACACCAAGGCTTTGGTGTTGATGGATGGGTGTCAGACTTGTTTGAATTGTGGGTATTCGAAGTGTGGTTGATTCAAAGCTTGTGCGTTATTTGAGAGAACGGGACGGCGAAAGCACGTCCCGTTTTTTTTACTTCTAAATTTATTCACAACGACGGACGGACTATGAGCAAGGACGGAATTTATTACGCGGGCCGAGTGTTGAAGTTGGGTTCATTGCATCAACGGGCACTGATGGAGGCTATACGTAAGCCTGCCTCCATTAAATATCGGGAAAATGCGTGGACGTTTACCGATGTTGTAGAAAGCAGCCCGCCTGGACTTTATATATTCGGTCGTCTGAGTAAGTATGCCCCAGAAGGCGAGGTTGGGGTTGTCGACGAAGCGTCTAAGTCAGAGAAAAAAAGGTCTGAGCCAAATCTTCTGGTGGCATCAAGTCCGTTTATCTATATTCCAGATCATTCCGGGATAGCTTTTTTAAATGTATCTGGCTCCATTGAGCCATGGATATTTTCGCGTCGTTTTTCGCAAATTATTGAAAAAACTTACGATGATTTCTTTGTTGATTGCGAAATAAAGTTCGTCACTGATTTAAAAACTTTTTCGAATAAAATCTCTTCTCTCGATGGTATTTATAAAATCGAAGCAAGAATCTCACCTCCGAATCCACTTTTTGGACCGCTCTGGAAGAGGTTGGAGGAATACTTGCGCGGGAGAAATGTTGATAGGATGACTCTAGTTGAGGACGCGCCTCTAAAGCGTCTACTTAAAACGGAACTTCCGACGCTTGTTAAAGAGGCGTCGGAGCAAACGTCAGAGAAGCCTTTTGACCCGGGGCATTTGATTTCTATAGGGGACGCCGCGGTGCTGATGGCTGCGGACGGGTATGGTCTAGGGAAGATAACGGGAAGAAATGGAGGTGAGACGGTTGTTATAAAAACCTCCGAGACTTCCATTAATTTTACCTTCTCTAAGACTCCAGAGCCCTATGAACTATATATTCGAGCACTGGAGATCTTTAATAAGATTAAGGAGGATCGCCATATGGAGCACGGTCAATGAGGCGTCTAATGTGGCTTCTTTTTGCTGTATTTGTATCGCCAGAATTTCTTCTTTCTCTAATTTTGTATGGTTTTTATTTCTTTTTCCCGTCGACCTTCGATGTGTTAGGTCGTCACTTGGTAAGTGACAAGGAGGTCTGGAAGTACTTGCCTACCTTGCCGAGCGCATTGGCTGCGTATGCATTTAGTATGTCTTTTAAGATACGTGCGCCATCGAAGGAGAGGTTAAGGAAAATTCTTTACGAATGGCCTCTTTATAATTTGTTGGTTGACAGGGTGTATGTCGGTATCCTTTACGCCGTTTTATGTTTTGTTTTGAGTCTGTTTTTGTGGATATTGGGGGAGGGGCTCGGTAGCTCGATTTCCGCCCTTCTTTTTTTAGAGGCAACAGCCGTTTCAGGGGTTTCAGCGCTAACCATGCATGAGGCCGCCCAGAAGTTACCTGAGATTCTCATTAAATATTGCGATTTGAAGTAACGGTAACAAGGGCCGGGTTGTAAAAGCCGAGGTGTGGTACAGAGCGCCCTGCTATCGTTGCTAACGGGAAATCACCTTGTCTCCTTTTCTGCTATCAGTTAAGCCAGGGGGAAAAATGGACTGGTTCGACGGATTCCTCGAGTTCTACGCTAGCGAACGCCGCAAGTTCGTCTTCACCTGGGCCTTGGCGAGCGCCGTCCTCCTGCTCTTCTGGATAATCCACGTCCTGCCATTTAGCTACGGCAGCGTGGCATCAAAAGGCACCGTCGTCGCACACCACTGCGCGAGCAAAGGCTTCCGCTACACCTATAGCTACGAGGTGGATGGACAAACTTATACCGCAGACACCCAATGGGGCGGCTGGGATGGCAACGGCTCGTGCCAGAGCCTGATGCCGGGTGTTGTCATTCCGATTACCTATCGCGCGGATGACCCGGCGCGGAGCATCACTGGGACGGTCCAATCCTGGGGCAAGATGCTGGTTTATTTTCTGATAGCCATCGCTGTGCTTTGCTTTGTCATCGTGCCGGTTCCTCTGTACATCAAAGAACTTC
This sequence comes from Dyella flava, assembly GCF_016904955.1. Classification (GTDB taxonomy): domain Bacteria; phylum Pseudomonadota; class Gammaproteobacteria; order Xanthomonadales; family Rhodanobacteraceae; genus Dyella_B; species Dyella_B flava. The sequence continues at coordinate 153,317 of NZ_JADIKE010000028.1, forward strand.
GTTCAAACAATTAAGGTGATTCGCAGGCCGTCGAAAAGATGAAGCCTTATCTCGCTGCCATGTTATTCGGGTTGCTGGCTTCAGCTGCCCTAGTGGTGGCGGGCTTTTGGGCGGCGACACAATTTGGTTTGCATTGGCTGAACGGGCTGATCTTTGGCCCGGGTGACATCCTGTTTTCTATCGCTCTACGAATAGGGCTGCTAGCGCCAGGGGAGCTTAGCCACCACATCTTTGTCGTGCTGGTTTCATTGCTGATCTGGACGCTTATCTTCGGGTTCTTTGCGCGTAGATTGAAGTAGGCGTGCGGATGCCCATGCGGTGTTGCGCTCGCCAGCACAGCATCCGATATGATGCGCCGGCCCGATATGCGGGCAAACAGGGAGCGTGTCATGTCTACCAATAACTTCAGCTTTCGAGCGCAGCAGTAAACGCCGCAAAGGCTTCCCCTCCGAACAACGCGTCAAGAAGGGCGTTCGCGTTGTTCATGGCAACAAGGAGTTGTTTCGAGAAACTCGGTCGAAACGATCCATGCCCCTGCGGTTCCGCGAGGTTGTTTCAAGAACTGCTGCATGCGCGGTGGTCGGTTCGACGGTGTGGAACGCCATCACTACGTGAGATAGGCAAGGGCGGCTTCGGCCGCCCTTCGTTTTTTAGGGATTGGTCCGAAACATTCTTTAGTACTTACACCACTGCGAGAAGTGCGCTGACTTGCAAAGTGCGTAATGTCCGCAAGCAGGCTAAAATCGATTGACTCATCTGTATTGACGACATAATTTCGAACTGTCGTTGCTAGTGCAGCGACCGGGTGTCAGAACCCGAAGTTCAACGCGCACAAGGCGCCGCAAGGCGCCTTTGTGTGTCGCACATTCGTCTATGGCGGACGTGTCGGGCAGGCGCAAGCCTGACCGGGCTCGTTGAACTCGGTTTCTGACTCCGGCACGTCCGCCACCCATCCCTCTATGGCGTGGCGGCTCCCTCCCTAACGGATACGGAGTTTCCGATGAGTCGTACCTCACGCGACGAATGGTTCGCCTTGCACACGCAGTATCTGGTTTCTTCCGACGCAAGCGATCACGGGCTGTTACTGGATTCGCAGACTTTCCTGGATAGTGCACACGGCGTCGCGCAGGCGCTAAGCGATGCGATGTCCATTGACCACTACATCAATCCCGACCGCATGTCGTCTGCGCTGAATGGCATCGCCCTGCTGATCGAGATGGGGCGGCGGTGCGTGGCCAACGCAGAGTTGCAGAGGATGGTGGATGGTTGTCATTAGGCGAGGAAAATAGGAAGGCGCTCTACAAAAGAGGGAGCAGGATTTTGCTCCCTCTTTTGTGGCCAGCCGTTAGACTTCTCCGCGCGGTAGCTTCCGCGTTATGCACGAGTAGTCGATCTCTGGGGGTCGTTCGATCGGCAAGGAAGTCATGGTGTCATTCGTCGACGTCCGGCTTCACGTAGAAGAACACCAGGCTTCGATGAGGCCAGTAACTTGATGCCATCAAGCGAGGAAAGGAAACCTCATGTTCACTTGCGGCAACCGCAATTGCCCGATCTGCTACCCCCGCGCTGAGCCGGCCCCACCTGAACGCACGCCTGAGCGAAAACCTGAGTGGCCCTATGATGAACAGTTGCGCTTGGTGAGTTGTGATAACAAGCCGGCTTGTAATCTTCCCTACTCGATTCTGCTGAGTTTTGGTGACAGTCTGTCTGGAGCAACGGACGGTGAAGGGCGTACCCAACGCATCGGTACAGAGCGTCCATGCAGCGTTATGGCTATCACCCTGACGCCGCCGCCAGTCGCCCGTGAGGTGGCGTGTTGTGCCGCGCAGGATAGAGACATGTCTTGGGAGCGCATTTACATCAAATCTGAAATCCACACCATTGCCACCACCAATGAGACCCATTTGGGCACTTCCGTTGCCAAAGTAGAGCTACCGGATGGCCGCAAGCGCCGTCTTAGCTGCGGCGAAATAGCCATGGCGCGTACGGTGTTCGGAAAGGGCGTGGATTACGAAAAGGTCTGGGTGCACCACGGCGGTTGGTGGCTTTTTATGGGTAAGCAGGACCCGAACACGGCTGTCACGCCCAATGGGGAGATGTATTACCCACATGCGATTTACCAGTACGACTTCGCATCTCCTGAAATTGATCCTAGGAACAGGGCCTTGTTCATGCATGAGATGGTGCATGTCTGGCAATACCAAATGGACTATGCCGTCAAGCGGCACGGTCTTACCGTCACCAGTCGTGGCGAGTCCGCCTATGCCTACCTCCTGACGCCCGACAGCCATCTGTGCGACTTCAATATGGAGCAGCAGGGCAACATCATGTCTGACTACTACATGATTTGCGTCTTGCAAAATCCAGCGAAGGCATTCAATCCGGGTAAGGATCCGGACTTATTGCGCAAAGTCATGGAGCCCTTTATCGCCAGTCCTCGCGACAAAAGGCATCTTTCCAGATGATCGATATATTTGGCATGAAACGCGGAGCCATCATCTTCTTGCTGCTTGCTGTGATGGGGGGCGATAACGCCAGCGCCACATCATTTTTGCCAAACCCGTTGCGCATTAGGCAAATCATGGATGTTCCGAGCGCCTGTTTGCCGCAGGGTGACGGTAAAAGTATCCAATTGAACCGCGCTTACGTCATGGAGAACTCGCTCTGGGGAGGTGCGGCTGAGCATCAATGGATCATTAAGCTGATCCCCGGTTCCGTACCGCTGACGTTGCATCCTGGTGAGTGTGTGGCCTTTGGCAAGCGCATTAGCGGCTATGAACAATATGACGGATTGAGGCTGCTTGACGTGGGTAAAACATACGTCTTTGTACTCGAACGCGGTGATCGTCCAAACGAACGTGTTAGCAGGAATTACGTCGGAGCATTCTGCGTTATGCGCTTATCTGATGGTCGTGTAGCCTATCTGCCCTACATTGATCACCCGGATGGCACGACAACGTATCCGGCTTGCGGTCGTCGCATTGGTGGACCGCCTGCACCCGATGGCGTTATTCCTCCAAACATGCAGTGAAGCCTTCGATCGGATAAGCAAAATCGAGGGGCCCACTCTACACATAAGGGGGCAGCACCTTGCCCCCTTTTTTGTGGCTAGCAGTCGGCCTATTCTGGGCGGAGAGCGTCGGCTTCCAACCCGAAAGCGGGCGCATCTGATCAGACATCGGCGGCGTCAAAAGGGGAGGGCAAATGGCCGTTGTCGGCTATGTCTTGGCCGGACTGTTTACCGCGCTATGGCTGACCGGTGCCGTCGCCCTGATCTGGGCCATGGTCTTCGCCATCCGCATGACCTTCCAGTTCAAGCAGGCGGGACTGGCTTACTCCCGCGCCACGCTGTGGAACCCCATGAACGCCGTGTTCCGGCCTGACCTGCTCAGCGAGGAAGGACAGAAATCCCGCCGGTTCGCCATTGCAGGATTTGTGGTCTTTCTTGCAGCCTGCGCGTGCATCGGTGGCTTGGCGTTGACGGCGAAGCTGTGGGGCTGAGCATGATCATCTTTAAAGTGCGAACGTAGTGCCTTGGGCGAGCCGACGACGGCTATCGATCCCCGGAGCCGCCGCTCAAGGTAGGAAACGATCACTGACTTAGAGAAGGAGTGGTGCCATGCGATTAAGCGTCCTGACCCTTTTAATAGCCGGCCTGACCGCAACCGCCGCCGCGCACGCCAGCGTCGTCACCGCTGAAGCCGGCGGCTTCCAGGTTAAAAGCACCCTCACCATCAACAGCACCCCGGACAAGGTCTACGAGGCCCTGTCCAACATCGGCCAGTGGTGGAACCTCGCACACAGCTATTCCGGCAAGGCCGCCAACCTGAGCCTGCAAACCCGCGCCGGCGGGTGCTTCTGCGAGAAGCTCGCGGACGGCGGCAGCGTCCAGCACATGGTGGTGATCTATGCCGACCCGAATCACGAGCTGCGCCTCAACGGCGCCCTCGGCCCGTTACAGACCGAAGCTGCCACCGGCGTGCTGATCCTCAGCCTCAAAGCCCAGGGCAACGCCACCGAGCTCACCGAGATCTACTCTGTCGGCGGCTGGACCAAGGGCGGCTGGGTTTCCTGGGCTTCGCCCGTGGATGCGGTGCTGCTCGATCAGATAACGCGGCTCAAGAATTACGTCGAAACCGGCAAGCCGACGAAGTAGATCGTTCCTGGGCAAGGCAAGGCGGCCTTTATGGCTTAGAGCTCCGCCTTTTCTGGGTTTAATAACTCGCGCGATTCGGTGATACATCCTGCGCCAAATGCGCAGAGGAATTTGGGTGGTTATCGTTTAGACGATAGCGGGTTTGTGCTTATGCTGATTCGTCGGAGCTAACAATGTCCTGGTTCACCCAAAGTAGACCAGCAAAAATTCGGTCTGATCCTTGCGCAGATAGGCACTCAGGTGTTCACGGATGTGGGTATGACAGGGGAATCGGATGGCTATAGATACATTCGGCAGCGCAAGGCTTTTATTTGCCTCGATGATGCTTCTTGCACTGTTTTCAGCTTCTGCGCATGCGGCTAAGCCAGTGTGTGTAGAAGGGTCGTCGCTCCCAAGTGATCCTCGTCTGGGGGTTCGGCCTACGCGAAGCGCACTATGCCCATATGATTTTGATGAGTTGGTTGAGCGAATTACTGAATTGAGTACCGATAAGCGTGCCATAGACAGTGTCGAGACAGTCCAAAGGGCATTCGGTATTCCCGAGATGACGACGACTTCAGACGACACCAGGATCTCGAACTACCTGATGAGCTTGTCAGGGACTGATGGATGGAAGCTGCTTGTCTGGGTGCGAGAGGCATTCTATCCAACGAATAAAGGGCCTGATCGATTTGTGCCGGGGCTTCGTCCGAAGCGCCTTTTTAGTGTCCGAAAAGCGACCTTGACTATAGACCTGGACTTTACTGGAAGACTGCAAGCGCAAGTTTCCCCGCAATGCATGGCTGTGACTGATTTAATTAAATCGCTCAAAGGTAAGGGATGGAAAGATGTCACCCTTTTAGGTTACGCCACCGATGGAGCTCTTCTCACACCGGCGTTCGAATTCGGCGATAAGTCAGTTGATCTATCGCAGCAACCTGGTGAATGCGCTGAAAACATAACCCTCAGGGAAACTCCGTCCAGGCATTGAATTGCCTTGATCGATTGTGGCTGGCCAGAAACTGGTAGAACGTGGTCGGGTGCACTCCTAACGTCAGAGATTTAATGGAACTGAACCCAGCCAGCTTTTCTTTTTTAATTCGCTGACATGGCTGGTCACGAGTGGATAAGAAAGTTCAATAGTGGCCGGTTCAACCCCTGCCCGTGGGCTGGGAGCAACGGCGCGTTTGTGAGACGCTATCAAGGCTTGCTACCCACGAGTTATTCCGATGAACGATCACACCCTGCAAACTGATTTGCTTCGCCTTTTCGCGCGCCATGACGTGGAGCTGGAACTGGACGAAGAGTGGCTGATGACGGATGGCGATTTTCCCGCTGTGCGCGCGAGTTGGAGTGAGGGGGGTGAAGGTGCGCCGGGTCGGCTGGATGTGGACGTAGTAATCAGTGAAGAGCGCCACATCGAGGAAAGCTTTGCCGGCAACGGACGTGGCGACGCCGGTGTGCGCGACGCGCTGAAAGCGTTCGAACGCAATGTCTTGCACGTGCTGTTGGCCGCATGCTGGTACGTCACCGACGATCGACGCATTCAACTGCAAAGCTGGGATCTCGGCGTGCGGACCTGGGATGTATTCGTCGGCCCCTTGACCTTCAGCCGTGATGGCTTGGCCGCGCCGGAAGGCTTGTTGCCGGCCCTGCACGATGCCCTGCGCAAAGAGTCATTGAGCGGCGAAATGCATTGGATTCGCCTGTTCCATCGCCGCGCCGATGACGGCTCGGTGGTTGCCGAGGCGTTGCTGGATAACCAGCCCTGGCCGGGCGGCGATCGCCTGCTGGGTCAGTTGAGCTGGCCGTCAGCGGAGCAGGGATATAGCGCGCGTTGCTTTATTGCGCTGGATATTCGGGATTACTAAGTCACACTTCATATTGAGGGCTTCTCTTGCCGTACGAAGAGCAGGGGCTAGCCCTCCGTCAGAGCGGAGACAGATTCACTTCTAGCTCTAGAGGTTTAATGGAAGTACTTGGCCCAGTTTTCACGAAAAGCGACATGCTGGAGGGAAATCATGGGCAAATTATTCTTATGCGCCATTTTGACGTGTTTGGTCAGCAGCGCTTTTGCTGACGATCCCATTGCACCACCTTCCAAGGTCACTGTGTGCTCGCCTTCAGGGGCATATTGCGCTACATCCGATCCTGGTACGCAGGAAACCACCCTTAGTCGCCGAGGTCTGCCTTCCCCATTGTGGAAAATTCCAGGCTCGTATGCATGGATACTTGTTGCCGATGATGGGCGTCGCATGATCATTGGTTACCCGGGACTCAATTTGATCCCCAAGGAAGCGGCAATGGATTCGGAGGTATTTCGTATCTATGGACCGACGGGTTTGGTGAAGTCCATTGTCCTGCGTGATATTTACCAAAGCAAAAGTCAGCTAACCGAGACGATATCGCATTACGAGTGGGAGAAAGGGGCTTACCTGGATGTTAAGGGGCATTTGGTGGTCGAACGCGAAGATGGTCGGAAAGTGGCTTTTGACCCGAGCACGGGAAATTGCATTTAGATAAGAAATGAGGTATTCGCGATGTCAGCTTTCGCAATCCGAAGTGGATGCCATGAGACACCATCATGAAGATTCCAAGCCGATGTTCGTATGAAGTTATACGGGTATAGGGAATGTTCACTCGGCCAACACGGGCCCGACTTGTTGATTGAGGTTACCGTGCAGGCTAGTCCGGAGGAAATAAGGGCTATTGCTAAGCTTCTCGCTGATATCGCAAATGAGATGGAGCGATCCGATTTCGACCATGTGCATCTTAACGATCGAATATCCATGCTTGAAAGCAGTCCTCGATTCATTGTGGCCAGGACGAGTTGATGAATGCCACTGTGTCCGCTTTCGATAGCGGACACAGTGGACGCAAAGACGATAACGAGTCTAAGGGGGCGGATATTGGTGTCCGGCCTTTGGGTGGCGAGGATCATGATTCCAGAGTCTGTACGATCCGAGATTAATAGGCGTATTGAACAGGCAGAAGCTCAGCACGGTGTTCGAGTGTTATTAGCGGTCGAGTCGGGAAGTCGTGCTTGGGGTTTTGAATCACCTAACAGCGATTACGACGCCCGGTTCATTTACGCGCATCCGAGAGATTGGTATCTGTCGGTTAGCCTTGAGGAGCAGCGAGATGTCATCGAATATGAGATCGTCGACGACATTGACTTGAATGGTTGGGATCTGCGAAAAGCGCTGAGGCTCTTCTGGAAATCTAATCCGGCGTTTGTCGAATGGATTCAGTCTCCAATCACTTATCGAAGTCTTGGTCCCTTTCGCGAAAGGGTTTTGGAGCTTCTGCCGTCGGTCTACTCGTGTGAGAGTGGTGTCTATCACTATCGAAGCATGGCCAAGAGGAATTATCGCGGATATCTAAGAGCGGAGATGGTTCCTTTGAAGAAATATTTCTACGTTCTGAGGCCGCTTCTAGCTGTCCGCTGGCTTGAACGCTACGGCACCGCTGCGCCAATTGAGTTCCAGAAACTGCTGCATCTGGTTGGGGGTAATTCCGCACTTTTGGCCGACATACATGAGCTGCTGGAAAAGAAAAGGGCGGCTCCAGAAATGGGGCTCGAACCCCCGGTTACATCCATTCACTCATTTATTGAGGGCGAACTTGAACGCTTAGAGAAGTCTGTTCCGTCCAAGTCCTATGGTTCATCGGCTGTCGAGAGCCTCGGCGACATTTTTCGTCGATGTGTGGCGGAGGCATGGTCCTAAAAACAGTCGCATGTAAAGTGCTCTTGAGTGGGCGTTCCCGCTTTCCATTAACCGATATGGAGGCTAGAGTTCGTATGAGCGGGTCAGCGAGCAGTTGCCTAATGCGGCAAGATGCATTGAACGGACGAGGTCTCGCATCATGAACAGGCCCATCCTCTACTCCTACCCGGAGCTGTGCGGCGTCGCGGACAACAATCCATTTGGCCTGAAGGTCTATGCCTTCATGCGCCTATGCGGCATTCCCTTCGAGCACAGGCACATCCTCGATACGAAGATGGCCCCGCGCGGGCAGTTGCCTTACCTGATCGATGGGGACAAGAGCGTCGGGGACAGCGACGCCATCATTGCCTATCTCAAGAGCCGCTACGGGTTGTCGATCGACGAAGGTCTTTCCGATGCGCAGCGTAATCTCGACTACTTGCTGCGCCGGACCCTGGATGACCTGTATTGGTCCATGAGCTATTCCAGATGGAAGGACGAACGTTACTGGCCGTCGTTTCGCCACCTCGTTCTTTCTACTCATCCGGGGATCACAGAAAGCGATATGGCCGCCGCGCACGACTACAACGAGCAGCGGTACTACTACCAAGGCATCGGGCGGTACGAACCGGAGCAGGTCTACGAGCGAGGTATCGCTGACCTGAGGGTTGTCAGCGACCTGCTCGGGCAAGGCCCCTTCATGTTCGGTGCATCACCGCGTTCCATCGACGCGGCCATTTATGGCTTTGTCGCGAACATTTACTTCTACGACATCCGTACGCCACTAAGGCAGTTTGTCCTCGATCGACCGAACCTGGTGAACCACTGTGAGTCGATGCACGCGAGGATTAGCGGTCCTTCGGATCATGCGTGAGGCATGCTCGTACATGCATGGTTTCCGCCGGGCCCGTCAAAGCCTGACGGCCTAGGAAAGCTAGGCTAAAGCGCGCATGGGCGGAAAACCTGCCTGAATTGCCGCTAACACGGGCACCGCCAGCGTGCGTTTTGGCAAACACGAAGGCCGGGTTTGCGCGAACCTAAATTCGCCAGCTCACCGACGAATGGCTTGAAAGATACGCCGCACACGTCAACCGCCAACAGGTTCCCGTCCCCCAGCGTAAGTCATCCATCCCGAAAGTGGCCGTGCGGTCGCATTGGCACGCAGAGAACGCGTGTCCAGGCGCCGCGATACCCGCCAACTTATCGAACATGCGAGGAACGATGCTTATGAACACCATGCGTTACAAACTGATCGCCTTCGGCTTGGTGGCCGCCCTTGCCAGCACCGCCGCCTCGGCCCAGGTCTACCCCGTCTATGACCCCGGTCACGGGCGCATCAACCAGGTGAATCAGCGGCTGGCCAATCAGCAGAACCGTATCTATGCGGGTATCGCCGACGGGCAGATCAATCCCATGCAGGCCTTCCGTGACGAGCGGCAGGACGCCAACATCGCTTCCCGCGAAATGCGCGATGAGGCGATGCACGGTGGTCATCTCACCGCGCAGGAACAGCAGCACCTCAACCGGTCGTTGAACAACGACAGCAATCGCATTCACTACCAGCGCAACGGCTACTGATCGCATGCGTCATCATGGCGAGAGCGGCCCGGTTCCCCCGGGCCGTTTGTTTTGAGGCCTGGTCTGTGCTGGATGTTGCCCCTGGAACAGCGCAGACTGGAGCCGCCAAAGCAGGGGAGGGGTTGCCATGCGAGCGGTCGTGCGAGTCGCCCTCATCGTTACGTTGGTGCTCAATCTTGCGGGCTGTTACGACGTCATCAAAACGCCCGAGATAGCGACCGCGTCTGTCTACGGTCCCGGCATTTCCGGCGGATCGCTAAGCCCGGGGGAAGTGGCGCAGCTGTCGAGTTGGCTGAGAGCACACGACGCGGGTTGGCGGCCATTGATGGAAACGGCTCCCGCACCGATCACCCTGGCCATTGCCATACGCGGACCCACCGGCCGGCAAAGCTTCTTGCAGTTGTTCGAGGCAAAGGATGGCACGGCGATGGCATACCTCAAGGAGCCCATTCCAGCGCGGACACTTCAGCGTTATGTGTCGGCACCGGATGTGGCAGCCCTCAGGGCGGCGGTGGGGCATTAAGGGCATAGCCGGCCACCCGCCTCGTCACTCAAGCTGCGTCAACAAGGTCTTGGCGCCTTTCTCGATACCGGTTTCGGCGGCACTCAAGGCACCCAGGCTGGCGGGGATGTTTTCAGCCGCCGGGTACTGTTTCGCGACAAACGCCCGCAGCAACCGATTGCTTTGACTGTCGTAGATTTCCACGGCATACGAGACCGATCCAAGCGTTCTGGACGGTTTGTCGGCGGCACTCTTTAGTGTACCGAGTACCGCGCCAATCGGCAGGACCTGCTTGACCGTGCTCACCACCGGCACGCTGGCGGAAGCACCGGTCAGGGTGAGATGAATCCGCAGGGTGTCGGGACCGGGCACCGATGTCAGCACGTACTTCTGCCCGAGTGTCTGGCCGAATTGCGCCTGCATGTAATCGGCGAGCTGCTGCCGCTCGGCGGCGCTCAACTTGCCGAACTGCTGATCTTCGCCACCGTAGACCGTTACTGCATCGAGGATCACTTGGGTGTACCGGGGCAGCTGCGCATCCGGTGCCGCGTAATAGAACGGGACGTGTTTGTTTTGGCCCTGCGGGTTCGGAGCCAGCTGTGCGGTGGAATCCAGGCTTCTATATTGAACCGGGGCGGTGGCCGCGCAGCCGGCCATGGCAACCACGCAAAGCACGGGCAGCAAGCACTGCAATACATTTCTCTTGATCATGGTCGGTTCCATCCCTGCTTACGGCACGTAATACGCAGTGGGCACATACACCACGCGCGGCGGGGGATACACGGTGACTACGGGTGCGGCATATACCATGCGGACCAGCGGTGGCGGCGGCGGAACCGCGGCAACGGTTATGGTCGAGGCACGGCCGGTCACTACGACACCGGTATAGCAACAAGGTGCGGGGTGGATGCCGTAGTAGGGGCCGGTGGTATGCACAGTGGTGACGGCATAGCCCGGCGCGGACGAATAGGTGACGACGGCGGCGGCGTGCGCGGATGGCAAATAGGCGCCGATGCCAACGGCAAGCAAGCTTGCCAGTAAGTAAGGTGTCTTGTTCATGATGAGGAGTCTCGTGGGAAGGGGAACACCACGCGGCATCGCCGCGATGGATAAGCAGAGCTACGGACGACCCAGCGCGATGCGTGCGGCGGCGTACCAGTTGGGTGCGCGTCGAAGATCGCTCAGCAGGCGGCGCCATTCGCCGAACACCAGGCCGATCGGGTTGTTGGTGTCAAGCGGGTGGTCAAGGCCATAGCGCAAGGGCTCGTCTTTGCGTTCGGCGGCGAAGGTGCCGAACATCCGGTCGAAAATGATCAAGGCACCGCCGTAGTTCTTGTCGATATACGGCGCATTCGAGGCGTGATGAATGCGGTGGTGCGCAGGTGTATTGAGAATCCATTCCAGTGGACCGAGGTTGATCCGCGCTTCGGTATGCAGGAAGAACTGGAAGCGCAGATCCAGCGCCAGCAGAATGATCACCATGCGCGGGTCGAAGCCCAGCCACATCACCGGCAAATACACCAGCCAACCGGCAGAGATCAGGTTCGTCCAGCCCAGGCGAATGGCCGAGAGCAAGTTCATCTCTTCCGGCGTGTGATGCACGGCGTGATTGGCCCACAGCCAGCGCACTTCATGGCTAAAGCGGTGGTACCAGTAGTAGGCGAACTCCACGACGAAGAAGCCTATGACCCAGACGCGCCAGTCATGCATCGAGAAATGCCATGGCGCAAAATGCCAAACCAATGCAAACACCGGCGCGAGAATCAGCGCGGTCAGGGCGTCGGTAAGGGTGTGGCCCAGGGCAATGACCAGCGTGCTGCCTGCGCTAAGAAAGTTGTAACCCTTTTCGATCACCGGCAGACGCCACAGCATTTCGACCACCACCGTGATCAAGGCAAACGGCAGAAATCCGGGGATATGAACCGAGTGGGCGTGATGAAGGATGTGCGACATGACGGGACTCTTAGTGGGAACGGTTGAGCGCTGGAGGTCTTGCGCCTGATCAACAGCTTGGTCCCGACTCGTAACTTGGCGATGTCTGCCGCGGCCAACTTTGTAACAGGGTGTTACATCGCCCAAGTGCTTGTTCTTAATGGGGAAGGTGGCGCCCCATGGGGCAGCCCGCAGTGCCCGGGGCGATGGCGGTACGGCCTGGCGCGATGGCTATTTACATGGGACCGTCACGGCCTGTGTCGCGGCAGGCGGGTGGCATAATGGCCGCGCCGTAGCACTGACGAGGAGCAGGTCCGTGAACGAGCGTCCTCCGCGCATCATCGTGCTGGACGACGATGCCGAAATACGCAACATGCTGCGCCGCTACCTGACCGATAACGGTTTCCAGGTGCAGGCCATCGACAGCGCCGAGCAGCTTGATCGTCTATTGCAGCGCGAGCCGTTCGATGCCCTGGTGCTGGACTTGATGATGCCGGGCGAAGATGGGCTTTCGATCTGCCGCCGCTTGCGGGCGAACGGGCATACCATTCCGATTCTTATGCTCACCGCGCGTGGCGATTCCGTCGATCGCATTATCGGCCTGGAAATGGGCGCGGACGATTACCTGCCAAAGACGTCCGATCCGCGTGAGCTGATCGCGCGGCTGAATGCGATGCGCCGCCGCCAGCACATGCTGCACAGCGCGGAGGTGTGGGGTAACGACGAAGTCACCGAGTTCGGCCCGTTCACGCTCAACATTTCGCGCATGGAGCTGCAGCGTGATGGTGCATCTATCCCGCTTACCAACATGGAATTCCAATTGTTGCGTGTCTTTGCCGCCAACCCGCGCCGGCCGATGAGCCGCGATCACCTGCAGGACAAGGTAAAGGGCCGGGATCACGAGGCCATGGACCGTAGCCTGGACGTGCAGATCTCGCGCCTGCGCCGCAAGATCGAAGACAACCCGGCTGCACCGTGTTATATCCGCACGGTGTGGGGCGTCGGCTATGTGTTCACGCCGGAAGGCGGCGATGCTTAAGCTGCGCCTGTGGCCACATTCGCTGTTCGGCCGTAACCTGCTGCTGTTGCTGGGACTTATCGCGATCGCGCAGATGTCCACGATCGCGCTCTATCTATTGCTGCAGCGACCCCGGGTCATGGAGGTGGCGCAACTGGTCGCCACCCAGGTGAACATCCTCAATGCGGCGCTATCACAGGTGCCTGCGACGGACCGCGACGCCTACGTGGAACGCTTGAACCGCGCCGGTTTGCTCAGCGCCCAGCTCGCCGAACCACCGCCCGACATCGTTGATTACGGCACGCCATTGGCGAATTTGTTCGTTCGTGAAGTACGGCGGAATCTGGCCAAAGGCATCACCCTGCGCCTGACCAGCATGCCGCGCCGGAGCATCTGGGTGCACCTGGACATCAGTGACGTGCATTACTGGATCAAGCTTCCGCTCAACGCGTTGCTTCCTTATCGCTGGCTCACTTCCGCGCTGGTCTTGTGGTTTTGCCTGGTGCTATCGGCCGCGCTCGGCGCCCTGTTGATCCAACGGCACATCAATCGCCCGCTGCGCGCCATCGCCGATGCCGCGCAGAACGTCGGTGCCGGCGGGCGGCCGGCGCGCTTGCCAACCTCGCATGCCAGCGAACTGGCGATCGTGGCGAAACGCTTCAATGCCATGCTGGATAACCTGGAAGAGATGGAGGCGACCCGCACCGTCATGCTCGCCGGCATTTCGCACGACATCCGCTCGCCACTGGCCAAGTTGCGGCTCATGCTGGCGATGGACAAGCACGCCAGCGAACTACCCGTGGGCCAGTACATCGACCAGATCGACGCCATCATCGGCCAATTTATCGACTTCGGCCGTGTCAGCAGCGACGAGCAAATCGTTGACGGCGAATTGAACGTACTGGTGGAGCAGGTGGCCAGCGGATTTGCCGAGCGAGGCCATCCTTTCGTGTTAAAGCTCGATCCGCTGCCGACATGGCCATTCCGGCCGATTGCCATGATGCGCCTGGTGCAGAACCTGATGGAGAACGCCGTGAAATACGCCGGGATCGGCCTGGAGGTACGGACTTACATGGAGCACGACAGCATGGTGCTGGCCGTGCTCGACGGCGGTCCCGGCCTGCCGGAAGGCGATGAAACGCGCTTGCTGCAGCCGTTCACGCGGGGCGACATCGGACGCTCCAACGTCAGCGGTTCGGGGCTCGGACTGGCAATTGTCGATCGCGTTGCGCGCCTGCACGGCGGCCGGCTGCAATTGATCCGCCGCCAACCCACGGGCGTCGAAGTACGCGTGGTGTTCTCGCTCGCCACGTCGACGGCCGACACGGCACCCACGGCGTTGTCATGACCTGAAACATTTCGGGTCACGCAAGCAATATTCACCCAACATCTCGCCCTTAGCATGCCTTTCGTCGGCCGACCTCCCTGGCCGGCGCGGCCCAATCCGCGGCCGCCCCTCTTCGATACAGGTACATGTTTATGCGTAAGACTTATTCCATTTTTCTAACGGTGTTGCTGTTGCCCGCCATCGCAGTCGCAGCGCCGCAAACTTCCATGAATTCTCCGCGCGCGCAGCAAATGATGCGGATGCTGGAGCAGCGGTTCGATGCTGCCGATACCAACCACGACGGCAAACTGACCCTGGCCGAGGCTCAGGCCGGCATGCCACGTGTCGCGCAGCACTTTGCTGATATCGACACGAATCACCAGGGCTATATCACGCTCGACCAGATCAAGGCCTTCATGGCCAGCCGCGCCGGCGGTTGAGCGCAATATGCACGTTTATTAGCACGTTTTTTCGGCAAGACGGCATCAGTACCCCCGACACTCCCCACGACTCGGTGTCGTCTTGCCACCTTTTATGTCCACCTGCACATCATGCGGGTGGTTTTTTGTGGCGGAATAAAGGTCGGCACAAAAACGCCGGAGTTCACGCTCCGGCGTTTTTCGCGTAACCGCACAGTCAGTGACGGGAATTCGATGGGTCGCTCCAGTCTGCGAGGCATCGACTGACGATGCGAGCGACGCCAGTGATAAATGCCACTGCGAATAAGGAGGGGTATGCCCATCCTGGCCGTCATGGCCATGATCCATACCTGACACTGAGGTATCGCCACTTATTCGCCGTTTGAACAAGGGGATATGTGTTGCAAAACAGATCAGTCTTGCGTGCCGTCATTTCCGCGAAAGCGGAGGCGCCTTACAACAGCGAAGCTGGTCAACCCATCTTGCTCTTGCTCTTAAAGCAACATGGATTCCCGCTTTCGCGGGATGTTTGAAAAACCCTTTCCGCATACCGCATCCATGCCGAGCGAACGCCCAAAAGGTCAGAAAGAAGGATTCATGAAGTTCCTCGTGGCCACCTTGTCGGTGGCCACGGTGATCAAGCAACTTGATCTGCCGCTCGTGCCATGTTCCAAGCCATCAAGGTGAGCAAGGTGCCCACCGTGTTACGTGCCAAGCCGCAGTAACGCATCCGCATCAACCCATACGATCGCTTCA
>NZ_JADIKE010000026.1 GCF_016904955.1 Dyella flava
ATATCTCGGTGGCGTTCGTCGCCGCGCTGGGCTTTGCCAACGCCATGATGTGGCCGGCGATCTTCCCGCTGGCGATCAAGGGCCTGGGCAGCCATACCGAACTGGGCTCGGCGCTGCTGATCATGGGTATCGTCGGTGGCGCCCTGATGCCCCAGGTCTTTGTGCATCTGAAGCAGTACATCAACTTCCAGCTCGCGTTCCTGATGGTCATCGTGCCGTGCTATCTGTACATCCTGTACTACGGTGTCATCGGCCATAACGTGGGTACCCGCCCGGCCTGAGGCATAATTGACGATGTCAGACGCCGGTACTGCGTCCACCACTCAACCCGTTGACTGGGGCTGCGGCATCCCTAGGATGCCTACCCAATACCCGGGAGGAACCCCCGTTGCACAGCCCCACCATCAAGGATGTCGCCAAGCACGCCGGCGTCTCGCTCAAGACGGTCTCCCGCGTCATCAATCACGAAGCCGCGGTACGGTCGGAGACACGCGAAAAGGTGGAGCGGGCGATCGAGCAGCTCGGCTATCGCCCGGACCCCTCCGCCCGCAGCCTGCGCAGCAGCAGCCACGCCTATGCGATCGGCCTGGTCTACGACAACCCGAACGCGCACTACGTGATCGACATGCAGAACGGCGTGCTGTCGGCGTGCCGGGAACGGGGCTTCGGCCTGCAGATCTATCCCTGCGACTCGACCGCGCCGGGCCTGGCCGAGGAACTGGTGTCGCTGGTGCAGCGCGCCCGCCTGGCGGGATTGATCCTGGCGCCGCCGATGTCGGAGCAATCGGCCCTGCTGGCTACATTGAAGGCCCACGAGGTGGACTTCGTGCGCATCATCGCCGCACGCGAGGATCCCAAGGACGGCATGCCCTGCGTCTACGTGGACGACCACGATGCGGCCTACGCGATCACCGAACACCTGATCCAGCTCGGCCATACGCGCATCGGCTTTCTGTGGGGCGAACCGCATCACCGCTCCAGCCCGGAGCGCTATCAGGGCTACGCGGATGCCTTGAAGGATTACGGCATCCCGCTCAACCGCAAACTGATCCTGCCCGGCCGCTATGCCTTCGACGATGGCTTCCGCGGCGCACGCAAGCTGCTGGCGCTGAAGGAACCACCCACCGCCATCTTCGGCTGCAACGACGAAATTGCCGCGGGCGTATTGGCCGCAGCACGTTCAGCGGGACTGGACGTGCCGTGGGATCTTTCCATCGCCGGTTTCGAGGACAGTCCGTTTTCCAAGCAAGCCTGGCCGGCGCTCACCACCGCGCGGCAATCGACCAGCGAGATCGGCCGGCATGCCGCCTTGCACCTGATCAGCGGCCTGCAAAACCAGGACTCGGAACCAGCCAACGAAGGCTTCATGCCCGAGCTGGTGGTGCGTGGCTCGACGGCGCCGCCGCGGCAGACCTGAGGGTTAGGAGTGAGTGGAGAGGAGTGAGGAGTGAGAGAAGGCGCCGGTCCGCCGCGCTCTTCTCCGTGCTGCTCGCTACGCCTTTCACCCCATTCCGCCGGCGCTACCAGGCCGCGCGGAAGCACCCGCTTTCTCTCACTCCTCACTCCTCTCCACTCACTCCTCCAACGCCATGAAATCCTCCTCCGACACCCTGATGTACAACGAGGCGCAGGAAAGCGCTGCCGCTGTCGAACGGCAGTTGGCGCAGAACGCCTCCTTGCTGCAAACGCTTGGCGAACGCCTGCGTGCGCAACCGCCACGCTTTATCGTCACCTGCGCACGCGGTAGTTCCGACCATGCCGCGGCTTACGCCAAGTATGTGTTCGAAACGCGACTGGGCCTGGTGACGGCTTCGGCATCGCCCTCGATTTCTTCGATCTACGATGCGAACCTCAAGCTCGAAGGCGCGCTGTTCATCGCGATCTCGCAATCGGGCAAAAGTCCTGATCTGCTGCGCAGCGCGCAGTCCGCGAAAGCCGCCGGCGCGTATGTGGTGGCGATGGTCAATGTGGAAGACTCCCCGCTCGCCGGTTTGGCGGATACGGTGATTCCACTGCGCGCCGGTCCCGAGCGCAGCGTCGCCGCGACCAAGAGCTACCTCGCCACGCTCGCCGCAGTGCTGCAATTGACCGCGCACTGGAGCAACGACCAGGCGCTGCATGCCGCCGTCGCACGCTTGCCCGATGACTTGCGCCGCGGCTGGGACGGCGACTGGAGCGCGCTCGAACACGGCCTGGTCGATGTGCACAATCTCTACGTGGTCGGGCGCGGCTACGGCTTTGGTGCCGCGCTGGAAGCCGCGTTGAAACTGAAGGAAACCTGCGGCCTGCATGCGGAAGCCTTCAGCGCGGCGGAGGTAAAGCACGGTCCGATGGCGCTGGTCGGCGCAGGCTTTCCGGTGCTGTTCCTGGCACAGGATGACGGCACGCTGGAAAACACGTTGTCTGTCGCCGCCGAATTCCGTGCGCGCGGCGCACGCGTGTGGGTGGCCGCGCCGGGTGCGGAAGGTGCCGACGCGCTGCCGCTGCCTACCGGCATCGATGCCATCGTCACGCCGCTGCTCGCCGTGCAGAGTTTCTATCGTGCGGCCAGCGCGCTCTCGCTGGCGCGCGGTTACGACCCGGATGTACCGCCGCATCTGCGCAAGGTCACGGAGACGGTGTAATGACTGCCAGCCCGCTCATCGCGCTCGTCAACGGACGCGTACTCGGTGATCACGGCCCGCGTGAAGGACTGGCCGTGCTGGTGCGCGGCCGGCGCATTGCCGCGATCGTCGCGGACAACGACCCGCGCCTCGCCGATGCACAGCGGCACGACCTGCATGGCCATCTGCTGCTGCCCGGCTTTATCGATGTGCAAGTGAATGGCGGCGGCGGATTGCTGTTTAACGATGCTCCGACGGTAGAAACGCTGCGCGGCATCGCCGCTGCGCATCGCAAGTTCGGCACCACCGGCATGCTGCCTACGCTGATTACCGATACCGCCGAAAAGATGCGCGAGGCGCTTGCCGCGGTGGACGACGCGATCGAACAGCGCGTGCCGGGCATTTTGGGCATCCACGTGGAGGGTCCGTTCCTCGCCAACGCGCGCAAGGGCATCCACAACGCCGACCTGTTCCGTCATCCGGACAACGACGACATTGAAGCACTCACCGCAGCGCATCGCGGCGCAGTCATGTTGACGCTGGCGCCGGACGAAGTATCGCCCGCCGTCATCGCCCGCCTGAGCCAGGATGGCGTGATCGTGGTGGCCGGCCACACCGCTGCCGACTACGCCACCACGCGCGCCGCGCTCGATGCCGGCGTAAGCGGTTTTACGCATCTGTACAACGCCATGACGCCGCTTGGCAGCCGCGATCCAGGCGTGGTGGGCGCTGCGCTGGATGATCCGCATAGCTGGTGCGGCCTGATCGTCGACGGTCACCACGTGCACCCCGCCACCTTGCGTATCGCCATCGCGGCGAAAGCACGCGGCAAATGCGTCCTGGTCACCGATGCGATGCCGCCGGTAGGCAGCGACAAGCCCGACTATGTGCTCAACGGGCAGACCATCACCATGCGCGATGGCATTTGCCAGAGCGAAGCCGGCGTCTTGGCCGGCTCCGGACTCGATATGGCGAGCGCGGTGCGCAATGCGGTGCAAATGCTGGGCCTGCCGCTGGCCGAAGCATCGCGCATGGCCAGCACTTATCCCGCCGCGTGGATCGGCCTGGAACGCACGCATGGCCGAATGGCCGCCGGTTATCAGGCGGATTTGGTGGTGATGGATGATCGATTGACGGTGCGCGAGACCTGGGTGGCTGGTGTGGCTTACCCGCAAGCGTGAAAGATCGGGCCGGAGGCGAAACCACCGGCCCACTCTCCTGAAGATTTGACGCCCTGCAGAAACTCAAGCACCGCAAAACGAGCATCAGACTTTCCTGATCGTCGTTTTCCACCCGCTTGAAACCCTACGCTCGCGATTCCCTGCGCGGACCATCCGCGTCCGGTCCCTGCGTCAGCCTATTCGAGGAATGCTTTTTGAGGGGCCCGCCTCAGGGGGGAAGCTGATCGTCGTTCCGGCAGGGCTTGGGGTTGCACGGGTCCCGGGAGGCGTCCACGTTTTAGCGCTATCCGGCGACGACACATCTTCTGACCAAGGGAGCTCGAAGGTAATGGAGCCTTCTTCGAAGCTGACCCGCGATGGATCGAGATATTCGTTCTCGACATGAACCTCGTTCGCGGAGTATGCCCCTATCGTCAAGTCGTCCAACAGCTGAGTACGCGATGCTTCATCAGGAATGGCATTGATTTTAGAGAGCACCCCGTGCACAAGATTGAACACCTGCTCCATCACACCGGGATTGCTTTTTATATTTTCTCGCAGGGAGACACTCTTCAAACCCTTGGCGTCAATACGATAAATGGCGTAATGATCAAGCCAGTCTTCCAACACTCCAAAAATCTCATCAGGCCCATGTCGGTCTGCCGACGCAATCACGCTCGGGCCGCGAATCATCTTGGAAACACCCCTGAATCGATACGATTTGCGGAAGCCGACTTGGGTGGGATCATTTCTGCCGGCCGTGACGCTGTCGATCGCGCGATAAACCTGCGGCACATCTTTGCGCTCGATAAATCCCGACGAATTCAAATAGCCGCCTTTGTCGATATGGATGAGTTGTCCGGAGATGGGATTGATCACATCCCTGCCACCCGGAGGAGCGGGGTGGGAGGCCATGGCCGGGATCGCAGGTAACGACGAAGCACCGACCTCGACCCTGAATCGATCGGCCCAGCCTGGAACCTGAAAGGTGTCATTGAGCTCACGAACGAAGTTGCGTTCGGTATAGGGGCCTTCGGCATCAAACCGGTATTGGCTCAAAAAAGCTTGCGCCCGCTCCGTGGTCATGTCGAACACTTCTTTGACGGTTTCCGTCGGAGTTTCGGCCCCACCGCCCAAGCCACGCGAGGGTGGTGTAAACGTCCAGCCTTGATCCGAACGCTGCACGGCGATGCGGTGGCTAGGATTGCTGTCGTAGATATAGCGGCCCGTGCCATCCTGCCCGGATCGATAAAGCAACCCGTCCATCTTGATGTATTCCTGTCCACCCGCCCGATAGACGCCTTGCGCATCGGCGTCTTGCAGGTCGGTCGGCACATCGACACGGTAGCTTGAGGGGATGCGCTCAACGGACAGGATCGGACGGCCCGGCAGCTCGTGCAGTGATGCGAAGCGCCACTCACCGTTGTCCTCGCGCAACGGCCATGTCGACGCAACGCCTTCCTCGTTGGGCTGGTAAACGAAACGCTGACCCTGTTCTTCCGCGGTCGCGTACCACTTTCCGTCTACCTGCACATATTCCTGGTTTTCCCCAGGCCGGTAATAGATGTTGAACCGGGAAGTGAGATGCCGCGTATCCAGGTTCTTCAATTCGAAGTCTTCCGGCCTCGAAGCAGGCGAGGACGTACTTGGCGCATGCTCGAGGCTGGAGGGAGGAGCCCCCTCTGTTGAAAGTTGTTTTTTTATTTCCGCTGTCGGTGTGCTACCTACTTTTCCAACAGACAGATCTTCCACTTCCTCCGGGCGAACCGTTATCGGACGATAAGCTAGTTCCGGACGAACCGTTGTCGAACGATAAGCCGGCAGCTTGAAGCCTTCTTCAGGCATCCCTGGCCCGCCGAAGAGCAAACCCATCACCCACTCCCCCACGGCATGCCATCCAGAGGGTGATGGTAGCTTCCCTTCATCCGGCGAAATCTCACTGGGCGTGGCGGGAGGCCTTCCATGGTTCCACTCGAAATGCGCCTTCTGAAAATCTCCCCAAGACTGATTGATGCCTTGCTTTGGCTCCTCCTGAATAGGTGATCGCTTGGATCTGATCGACGCGTCTGCGTTAGAGCCCGGTACCGTCGCGTCGGAACCTGATGGCGCATTGACGTCCGAAGAAACAGTGCCACCGCCTTGATCGAAGCTGTCCACGTCAGGGCTTGCAGTGCCAAGCGATGCTGAAATGGCGTTGAGCGATGCCGGATGTTGGCTGTTATTTGAAGTCGTGAAAGATGTCGCGTTGGGGTCGGGGGAAATCGATGGAAAAGAAGATAATGCCGTGCGCATAAATAGGATGCCTGCTGATGATGGAATTCGTCATTCCGTGGAATAGCTCGAGTATCCATCGCAGAATCAGCAGCAGGCAGTATTATTTTCTAGCCAAGAGATGGCTGACCTTGCGGAAGCCCGTTTCGGTTAACGGTTTATCGGACTTTCAAAAGCGCGCGTAGGTCGGGGTAAGCGAAGCGCACCCCGACGTCGCCATGTCATGACTTGCCCATAAAACATTCCCGGGCGGATGAAGATTCAACGATGTGTTGGAGATGGCGATGTGTTGGAGATGGCGATGTGTTGGAGATGGCGATGTGTTGGAGATGGCGATGTGTTGGAGATGGCGATGTGTTGGAGATGGCGATGTGTTGGAGATGGCGATGTGTTGGAGATGGCGATGTTGGGGTGCGCTTCGCTTACCGCCAACCTACGTCGCTATCCGGTAAATGGCTGACTTTGCGTTCGTCTTTACCGATTGCCACAAACGCGCTCGTGATCCGAGGAGCGGACCATCAGCGTCCGGCACCTGCGTCAGCCTATTCGAGGAATATGTTTGGAAGGATATTTTTTTGGCTCAACCCGCAAGACAACCTTCGTGTCGACAGTGCTTTCGGATGAAGCGGTCTCGGGAGGCAACCACGTTTTAGCACTAGTAGGCGACGATGCGTCTTCTGGCGAAGGTACGTCGAAGGTTCTTGAGCCTTCTTCGAAGGTAACCCGCAATGGGTCGGGACGCGCATTCTCGACATGAACCTCATTCGCACTGTATGCGTGCCATGTCAGGTCGTCTAACATGTTGGTGCGCAACGCTTCATTATCGATGGCATTGATTTCAGAGAGCACCCCGCGTGGGATATTAAATAGCCGCTCCATGACACCCGGATTGTTTTTTATATTTTCTTGCAGCGAGACGCTCCTCAAGCCCTTGGTGTCGATACGATAAATGGCGTAGTGATCAAGCCATTTTTTCCACAATCCACCCGCGCTGAACATGACGTCAGGCCCATGTCGGTCTGCTGACGCAATCAGCCCTGGGCCGCGAAGCATTTTGGGAATGACATTGAATCGATAAGATTTGCGGAAACCCACCTCGGTTGGGTCATTTCTTCCAGCATTGACGCTGTCGATGGCGCGATAAACCTGCGGCGCATCTCTGCGCTCGATAAATCCTGCCGAATTCAAATAGCCGCCTTCGTCGATATGGATCTGCTGCCCGGAGATGGGATTGATCACATCCCTGCCACCCGGCGGAGCAGGGTGGGAGGCAATGGCCGGTATCGCAGGGAGCGGCGATGCATCCTCCCTCACCCTGAATCGGTCTGCCCAGCGTGGAATCCGGAAGTTCTGATTGAGCTGACGAACAAAGTTGCGCTCGGTATAGGGGCCCTCGGTAGCAAAGCGGTATTGGCTTAGAAATGCTTGCGCCCGTTCCGTGGTCATATCGAAAATTTCTTTTATCGTTTCCGCCGGAGCCTCGGGTTCACCGCCCAAGCCACGCGAGGGTGGCGTAAGCGTCCAGCCTTGGTCAGAAGGCTGCACGGCTATGCGGTGGCTGGGATTGCTGTCGCGGATATAGCGGCCCGTGCCATCCTGCTCGGATCGATAGAGCAATCCGTCTATCTTGATGTATTCCTGTCCACCCGCCCGATAGATGCCCTGCGCATCGGCTTCTTGCAGGTCGGCCGGCACATCGACTCGGTAGCTTGAGGGGATGCGCTCGACGGACAGGATCGGACGACCCGGCAGTTCGTCCAGTGCTGCGAAGCGCCATTGACCATTGTCCTCGCGCAATGGCCATGTCTGAGCAATGTCATCATCGCCGGGCATGTAAACGAAACGTTGACCGTTTTCTTCGGCGGTGGCGTACCACTTTCCGTCTATCTGCACATATTCCGGTTTTTTTCCCGGCTGGTAATAGATATTGAATCTGGAAGTGAGGCTCTGTGTATCCAGGTCCTTTAGCTCGAAGCTTTCCGGATCCGAGACAAACGAGAGCGGACGTTGCTTATCACTCATGCTTGACGACACGGGCCTGCTTATCGAGGGCCGCCCTTTGATCTTAATGACCGGTTGACTGCCGCGGTTCTCAACGGAACGCAGCCCCGCTTCTTCCGGACGAAAAACGACCCGACGAAATGGTGCCGGACGATAAGCGGGCGGCTTGATACCTTCTTCTGGCAGCCCTGGGCCGCCGAAGAGAAAACCCGCAATCAACTCCGAGACGATCTGCCATCCGGAAGGCCGTGGCAGTCTTCCTTCGTCCGGTGAAATTTCATCCGGACTAATGGGAGGCCGGCCATGACTCCATTCGAAATGCTCCCTCTGAAAATCCTCCCATGACTGATTGATACCTTGCTTGGGTTCCACCTGTATGGGCGAGCGCCTGGACCTGATCGGCACATCTGAATTTTCAGCAGCTGAGAATGCTGGGGCAGCGTCAGGGGGTTCTGGTTTTTGACGGCTATTTGAAGCGAGCGTAGATGTCGCTTTGACGTCGAGGAAAATGTGTTGAAAAGGAGATACCACCGTGCGCATAAGTCCAATGCCTGTTGATCGAGGGATGTGTCATCACCGAATATCAGCTATGGAATCATCCGCAGGTGGCACTGGAGCACCGCAGCAACCGCGATGCGCTCGACCGTGACTTTTCAAACCACCTCTCCCTCATTGCGGCAAGGCGCGTCAAAACAGCGAGGGAAAAGCAAGAAGCGCGTGAAACCAGCCATCACGCGTAACAACTGGAGCGTCTCCGAGATCTGCTAAGTTGATGGCCGCCCTGCCTTGCTCACTAACGGCATGTTCAAGCGAGTAACCACCCGGAAGTATTTGTCTGCCTGCCAAAAGGAACGGGTCTCCACTTATGCGGGAGATCACCCGCCCTTCGGGGTATAGCCCGGATTTTTTGTAAACACGCCCTCTTTGTACGCACCAACGACGCGCGACCCGGGGATATCTTCGCCGTAATTGATCTCCCATGGCTGCAATTCCGCACCCACTGAGCCGGGGTTGTTCCGGCGGTTTTGCGCTTGAATCGCCGCATTTCGGTACAGGTGATAGCCTTTCAGACCGCGACCATCAATCAGATAGGTGTATCCGCCGCGGCTTTCGCCGTAGAAATAGGCGCCTGCTCCATCTTTTCTATAAAAAGCCGAAGTCGAAATACCCTTGCCATCGGGATCCAGCGCATCACGCCCTCCTCCAAAACCTCCTTTGAATCCGTTTACCTCACCGAGATTTTTAATCGGGGTGCGCAGCTGGAAACCTTCCTTGAATATCGTTGACGGCTCGCGGAAATCACCGCGAAACACATAGCCATGATAGGTATATCCCTCTTCAGGTGAGCTCCATTCTATTTTCCAGGTGTCCACGACTTTTTTCTGGGCCGCATCCACCGTAATAGGTCTGTCGAGGTTGAAATCATCCTTATCTTTCCTCCTCCACCACGGCATGCCACCGCGCAGCCCCATTCGCGGCGCCACCTGCCAGTCTCCGGTCAGCGCGTTGCGTTGCACGATTGGATCATTGAAAAAGCCTGAGCTTGCCGAAAGAGAACCCGGGTCGCCGACATGCACCGCGCCGGTCTGTCTGTCGACATACACACGGCTATATTCACCATCCAATTTGGCATACAGCGCCTGATTCGCACCATCTGCATACAGGCCCTTGTATTGACCGGTCGGCACGGAGCTGACAGGCAGGTTTCCCTGGGGCAGGGTCGGGCGCTGCAGGTCCAGTTTCGATGACGGAGCGGCTACTAGCGGCCGCCTGACGCCGCGAAACGGCATCCATGCCCTCGCCCCGCCGCGGGCAGCACTGGAAGCGACGCCTGGAATACCGGTCAGCGCGCTAAGCAGCGCATCGCTCGCCGCTTGCTTGTCGCCCTGGCTGTACGCCTGATAAGACTGAAAAAGATCGGACGCGACCTCGGACATCGCCAGCGGGAACACGATGTAGCCTGGTGCAAACATGCTTGCGATCGTGGAACCAGCCCGATAGATATCTTTTGCAATATCAAGACGGTTTTCCACGGTGACTTCATTATCGGTTTTTGCCTTGGCGTCGGCATCGCTCAAAAGATGCCTGACACGATAGTCATACTGATGCTGAAAAAAATCGCCGTCGATGCGCACGCTGCCCAGTTTGCTATCGGCCGTTCCGGATTGAGCCATGCTTTTAAGCCACGGCAGGCCCTCACGAAGCTGATGGGCACCAAACTGGCTCGCCCAATATTGCGCCACGGGACTCCACGAATCCGACTTGTCATGGTTGATCGAAGCCAACTGCTGACGCAGGTCATGCGTGAAAGCATCGCGACCGTCATAACGACGGAATGCCTTCCCGTCCGGCGCGCCCGGCGTATAAACGACGATGCCTGGTTCGTTATCACGATCGAACATGGCGACGTCACGCATGCTGATGCCGTGCCGTCCATTCGATCCATCGAGCGCCAACCCGTATACATGCGTGACTTTGCCGTCACTGCCCATAGGGCGCCCGTGCGCGTCCGGAAAATCGACAACATCCATGACCATCTTATAGTCACGCTTAGTCAGGTCACCTGCGTGCAGCGCTATCTCTGCGTCGTATCGCATTTTATCGGCGTTGCCTTTCTTGACGGCGCTTAAAGCGATATCGAACGCCTCTTTTCCGTCAGGCGTTGTCGGCTCGGCAAAGGTTTGCTGGATCTTCTTGGCGTAGTTTTCTTGCAGTTCCAATTCGTCCTGCAGGTTCTCGACGTAGTCGGTATCGAGCTTTTCCGCGCCAGGACCGGATAAGACCGCTCGGTCGATCCGCCACTCCTTGGGCGCAGTATTCAGAAGCTGCTGGGCGATGACTTCCGTTAGCGGATAACGGACAGTGCCGTCTACGGTGTGGGAGCTCGGTCCAGTTATACCCGGAAGTTGAACATATGTGCGGGTTGGAATAGTGAGCGTAATCCTGGAAGGATCGATGGCGACATGCTTGTCTTTGAGAATTTGCTGCCGAATCGTGCGGGCTGCATAGGTATCAAAACTGGGCACATCGCCATAATAATTCTGCGCGATCTCATCCTGCTCTTGAATATCCCCGGCCAACGCCCGCAAGCTTTCCTTGTCAGCATCGTTGAGGGTGAGGTTTTTCAATCGCGCCGGCAAACGGTCACGAATGAGCCGGTTATCCGCATTCCAGATTGCCAATTCCTGGCTTTCATCGCTACGCGACACATCCAGACCGCTTTCCGACAGCCATGCGCCTTGCGCAGAACTGAGCGCAGTGGTTTTCCAGGTATTGATCTGCGATTCGACCATGGCTTGTGGCAGGTCACCGGACATGCGATCTGCAAAAACCGCCGACCCCTGCTTGTCTATCGCAACGGAGATGCGTTGCTGGTTTTGCGGCGCCTGTTTCGCCAGTATCACATGGCGAAAATCGGCATTGTTTCTAAGTTGCTCATCAAACCAATCAAGCGCTTGTTTGGCGCTGGCGAACTCCCGCAAGGTGCCATCACGTCCGGGAATGTAAAGTACGGTGGCGCCGGTTCGATCCAACCTGTCCGTCACTTTTTTCTCGACGTAGCTATAACCTGCCGGCTTTTGCGTCATGATGACGACGCCATTGAGCGGCTCGGCCGCGTTATCACCGCCGGCCTTCACGGTATACAAGCCATGTTCCGGATCGCTGCGTTGGTGGACGTTGTTGTCGACGATGCGCTTGGCCTCGGTCGACAACTCACCCGCTTCAATGCGCTCCTTGACGTCCTGATCGAGCTGGGAAGCAAGCTGATTTTCCTGCTGAATGCGCCGTGTCATCCAATGGCTGGTGACGGGCTCGTCCCAGAATCCAGCGGATGCCTGCTCGAATCCGGCTGATTTTCCCGCTGTCGGTTTTGGCAGCCGGGTCAGATCAGGCAGTCCTTCTGCGGGCTTGTCGACGACGGATTGTGCCGGTACGCCGGCGAAGTCGTCATGGGTAGCGGGCTGTGTGGTTTGACGCTTTGGTCGGGGCGGTGGTGGCGTCCAACCTACGTAGCGATTGGCGTCTGAAACAGAAGCGTCAGGGAATGTCTGTTGGCTGAGGTGAGGGCTGGTTGTTGCCGCCTCGGCGAAAACATCTGACTGAGCAGCCACATGCTCGGTGGAAGAGCTGCCTTGGACCCGAGAGACCAAGGATAAATTCGTCCCATTTTGAATGCGCACAAAGGAGATCCCATTTTGCTAGGCATTCATGCTGTCTGGGCGGGGCAGTTTCCTGGTGATAGATGGGTAATGCAGATTCGCTTACGCGATTTTTTGGCCTTTCTCCCTCTCCCTGGGGGGAGAGGGAGAAAAAGCGAGTGCTGGAATTACTGATAAACACCCAGATGATTAAAGATCCACGCGTAATACGACTTCACCAGTTGCTTGTCAGCGCAGTCCGCATACAAGCCGTTGCAGCGCTCACGCAACGACGTCAGCGCCGAGAAGTAGCCATCCATCGGCAGCCCCGCCGCCTTGAGCACCATGCCCGGCAAGTGCGCGATATCCATCATCGGGTAGCTGGGCAACGGCGCGCCGGGTACGTTGCTCTTGATCATGTAATAGGTAAGGTAGTCCTGATACGGCACCAACGCCGGCGGCAAGCTGCGCGGCAAGGTGCGCATCAGGTTGTCGAACGAGGGCTGATGATCACCGAAGTGCACCAGCACGGTGGGCTGAGGGCGATCGAGGAAGTCGTGTTCCAGGCCCTTCATCGCCACATCCGAATCATGCAGGCGTTGCAGATAGGTATCGAAATTCAACGCCGTGGCAGGCGGCAAGCCTTGCAGCAGATTCTGGAACTGCTTGGGCAAGGTCGACATGGGATCATCATGCGGACCATGCTGGTTGATGGTCAGGATCATGATGAAAACCGGTTGTCCCGGCTTTTTCAGCTTGTCGTAGACCTGCTTCGCGGCGGCGAACATCTGCGTATCGGTTTCGTCCCAGTCATCAAGACCGAGTTCGCCGGCACCGTAGAAATGATCGACACCATAAGCCTTGTAAGCGTCGTGGCCATTGAGGAATTCGCCATGGGTCGGGTAGATCGCCACGGTGAGATAACCGAGCTTGCGCAGTTGTAGCGGCAGCGAGTCGCGCACATGCGGCGCCAGCACGTACGGCGCATACATGCCACCGGGCCCGAAGATATCCTGCGGCATGCCGGTGAGCGCGGCGAATTCGCTGACCCAGGTGCCGCCGCCGAACGTGTGTACCCGCATGAGGCCGGTGCCGCGCGTATGCGCATCGGGCTTGAGCATGGCCACATCGCATTCGGGTACGTCGCAATGGGTGTACGGGGCCGGATTGAAGGTGCTTTCTTCCAGCACCTGCACGATGTCCGGGTACTGGCTGGGATCGACGGTTCCAGGGATGCCTGCCGCCGAGGCCTGCCAATCGTGCGCGGCGCGGGCGTCATCGGACATCGCCGGCAGGTGCACGCTTGAGTCGCGCAGGTTGACGAAGAAATTGGTCAGATCCGCATCGTCGGACATCTTCTCCCACGTGCCGCGCGCATGCACTTGCGCGAACGGACCGGAGGGAAGCAGGCACAGCCAGAACAACAGCGCGCAGGCGGCGATACCCGCGACACGCAGCAACGCCTGCGGCAAGGCGCGCAGCTTGGCAAACCGGCGCCGATCGCAATGCCATGCCAGCCAGAGCACGATGGGCACGGCAATCCCCACGCAGAGGCCGACGCTGTAGATATTCGGATAACGCCGCAGCGTTTCGAACAGGCTGGAGCGCACGTAGTACACAAAATCCGCCGGCATCAGCGGCGATTCCAGATACTGCTCCTTCAGCACGGTGATCGCGCGCAGCAGTAGAAACAGGCCTCCACTGAAGACCAGGGCAAACGCCAATCGCGCAAACACGAATAGCGATGCACCGAATACACATAGCATCAAGGCCAATACGAAGCTGCGCTGTTCCAGCAACGGCTCCTGCCATGCGGTAAACCAGACGCATACGGCAAAAAAGGCTAGTGCGCAAAACAAGGCGGTACGGTTTCGCGACATGCGAAACGGAATCGACGGCATGTGGGGCTCCCCCTGTACGGCGTCGCCTCGTAGGGCGGCGCTTCGTTTTGTGGCTGTCAAAAGAGCGTCATTTTAAAGCCTTTTTACCGTCAAGAGGCCTTTGCCGGACGCGAATCGTCACCTATATCTGCTAGGTTCATGGTCTGTAAGCCTTCAGCCGGAACCCCCATGCGCCTACGCTCTTGCTGCCTTACCGCCCTCGTCAGCGCCGTTCTGCTCGCCAGCTGCGCCAGCCAGCCGCCACAGGCCACCAAGCCGCAGCCGCTGCCCGATGGCCTGCGCGCCGACGTCGCGGTGCTGGAAACCACCGACCTGCATTCGAATATCCTCAGCTACGACTACTACAAGCAGAAAGCCGATCCGACGCTAGGCTTTGAGCGTACGGTGACGCTGATACGCAAGGCGCGCAGTCAGTTCACTAATAGCCTGCTGTTCGATGCCGGCGACACCATCCAGGGCAGCGTGCTGGCCGATTACCAGGCGCAGGTGCAGAAAATCGGTTGCGACCAAGAGCTGGCGATCTACAAGAGCATGGATGCCATCGGCTACGACGGCGGCACCATCGGCAATCATGAATTCAACTACGGCCTGCCCTACCTGTCGCAGGTCACCGGCACGCCGATGAACGTGGATGGTGCCGGGCAGCAGCACTGTGCCGGCCCGCATTACCCGCTGGTGCTGGCCAATGTGAACAGCGTTCGCGATGGCAAGCCGATCTTCAAGCCGTGGACGATGATCGAACGCAAGGTGGCGGCTTTTACGCCGGACGGCAGCCAACTGAGCGTGCCGCTGAAGATCGCCATCATCGGTTTCACGCCGCCGCCGATCATGCAGTGGGACAAGCAGAATCTGGAAGGCAAGGTAACGGTGACCGGCGTGGTGGAAGCGGCGCAGAAGTACTTGCCGGAAATCCAGGCGCAGCATCCGGATCTGGTGATTGCGATCCTGCACGGCGGCATGAACACCTCGCCGTACACGCCGGAGATGGAAAACGGCGGCTGGTATCTGGCCGGTGTGCCGGGCATCGATGTGCTGCTGATGGGCCACGAACACACCGACTTCCCCGGCCCGCGTTTCGCCAACATGCAGGATGTCGATGACAAGCGCGGCTTTGTGCGCGGCGTGCCTGCGGTGATGGGCGGTTTCTTCGGCAAGGATCTGGGCGTGATCCGGCTGGCCCTGGTGCGCCAGCAAGATCACTGGGTGATCGACAAGAGCAAGACTATCAGCCAGGTGTGGCCGATCTGTCCGCCGATGATGGTGGGTGGCAAGCCGACGATTTCGCCGGCCAACTGTGTGCCGGCAGATCCGCAGGTGCAACTGGTGGTCGGCAAGGTACAGCAGGCGACGATCGATTACGTCAACACGCCGATTGGCCAGACTGCGGTGCGCATGAGCACCTACTTCGCTGACGAAGGTGACATGAGCGCGCTGGCGCCGGTGAACGCCGCGCAGATCGATTACGTGCAGCAGGAGCTGCCTTCCGCCCATCCGGAACTGGCCCGCGTGCCGGTGCTGGGCTCAGCGGCGGCGTTCCGCACTGGTTTTGGCGGACCGGACGATTACACCGATGTGCTGCCGGGCCCGCTCACCCTGCGCAGTGCGGCGGATCTGTACTTTTATCCGAACACGCTCACAGCGGTAAAAGTGGATGGCCGCGGTCTCAAGGCGTGGCTGGAGCAATCGGCACAACGCTTCAACCGGATCGATCCGAACGCCACGGGCGAGCAGATGCTGATCAACGACAAGTACGTCGGCTACAACTTCGATCAGATCCAGGGTGGCATTGCCTATGTCATCGACGTCTCGAAACCGGCCGGTCAGCGCATCGTGAAGCTCATCTATCACGGCAGGCCAGTTAAGCCGTCGCAGACCTTCGTGGTGGTGACCAACAACTATCGTGCCAGCGGTGGCGGTCACTTCCCGGGGCTGGATGGCAACAATGTAGTGCTGGCGGCGCCGGATGGCACACGCGAAATTCTGGCGCGCTGGCTGCAGCAGCATCCTTCGCTCGGCAACCAGGATCTGCCGCCTGCTTCATGGCACTTTGCACGCCTGAAGACGCATGGCCCGGTCGTGTTCACGTCGGCCAGCGACAAGCAGGCGGTGGCCGAGACCGACGGTCTGCACAACGTCAAGCAGCTGCGTGATAACGGCGACGGGACCGCGGTGTATTCGATTGATCTTGCGCACTAAGCCTGCAGCATAGCGGCACGCGCCCTGGGGACCGGTGATTGCTAGTATCCAGCCACTCTGGGGAACGGAGGGGCCGGATGACGCTCGTTAGCGAATCGCAGCACGGGGCACGCAAACACCGCTGGTGGCGGGTCTTGCGCTGGACTGGCATCGGCTTGGCCGCGCTGGCCATCCTGCTCGCCGCCGGTGGCGCGTTATGGAATTGGGCGGCGACGCAGTATTACCGCGAGCACTATCCCGCGCCCGGCAAGATGTACACGGTCAATGGTCACAGCATGCACCTGTACTGCACGGGCAGCGGTTCGCCGACCTTGATCCTGGATTCCGGACTCGGCGATGACTGGACCGTGTGGCAGAAAGTGCAGCCCACGCTTTCGAAGACTACCCGGGTCTGCTCGTACGATCGCTCGGGCCTGGGCTGGAGCGATGAGCTATCGCCCGAACACGATGCGAACACCCTGGCCGATCAGCTGCATGCACTGTTGCAGGCCGCCGATATTCGGAAACCGATCATCCTGATGGGACACTCCATGGCGGGTGTCTATGATCGTGCCTATATCGCCCATTATCCAGGTGATGTCGCAGGAATGATTTTCGTCGATGCAAGCTCACCGGACCAGTTCAAACGGTTTCCACCGCAAATCTTGGAAAATTTGCAGTCGTACTACTCCACTCGACTGAAATGGTTAACGGTGTTCGGTATTGCACGCGCTACGGGGAAGTGTGAGCAAATCGTGCCCGGCTTGGAGTTCGAGCGCGGCTTCATCTACGCCAACAACTGCAAGATTTCAGTAGTAGATACCAACTTTGCCGAGTTCAACGACATCGACCACTCCAGTGACGAAACGCGGCACACGGGTCCTTTCAGTAACCTTCCGATACTTGTGATGACTGAAGATCCGCAAATATTTGCCAACACTGATTCTGATTCGATACCTCCGGAGATTGGAAAAAAATCCTCGATCCTTTGGGAGAGCATGCAGGAAGACCTGAAGCATCTATCCAGCAACGGCCGCCGCATCATCGCCAAGGGCAGCGGCCATTATGTGGAAGTGGATCGCGCCGACCTGATAAACCGGGAAGTGCCGGTTTTCATCCAGCAAGTCCGCAGTGGGCAGGTGCCAGCGGATAACGGCACGACCAAGGTCGAATGACGCGTATCCGGCGATGCGACTGTTGCAATGGCGTAACACCTGCCGCCATCGCCATTCAGCCATCCAAACCAACCACCATGTCTAATGCGATAGTTTCATGAAGCAACTGTTGACAGCCGCTGCAACGCACAACTAATGTCGGGACCATGTCGAACGCATCCGCGCCAGCACGCATTGACTCCATCCCGGCCATTGCCGGGCGTGCGCGCGTTTCGGCGACAGCGATCATCGCCACAATTACCACCACTACCGGAACCGGAACGACCGGCTACGGGGTGGTGTCTGTGCGCGAAGAGTAAATCTCATACGCAACGGCCCCGCCCTCGAAGAGGCGGGCCGGCACTCCCGAACCGCCAGCGAGCAGGGGCCTCTACCGGAGGCCATCATGGACAGCTGCGCATCACTCATCGCCGAACACCCGCACCGCCTGCCACCTTTGCACGCCGCGAGTTCGCGTCGTCGGACCCTGGCCATCGGCTTGATTGGCCCCGGACGGGTGGGCAGCGTGCTGCTGTCCCAATTGCGCAGCGCACAGGAACGTCTAGCGCGTGAATCCGGCCTGGAATTGAAGCTCTGCGGCGTGGCCGCCAGCCGCCGCATGTGGCTCGACTGCGACGATCCCGAACTCAATGCCCAGCACGATGCGCAGACCTGGCGTCCCACCGATCTGGACCAGTTTGCCACCTATGTGCGTGGCGACGATCAGCGGCACGCGATGCTGATCGATTGCAGTGCCAGCGATGCGGTGGCCTCGCAATACCCCTATTGGCTGGCTTCCGGCCTGCACGTGGTCACTCCGAACAAGCTGGCCAGCAGCGGGCCGCTGTCGCGCTGGCAATCCATTCGCGCGGCCAGTAGCCACGGCGGACGCTTTCGCTATGAGGCCACCGTCTGCGCCGGCCTGCCGGTGGTGCAGACACTGCGCGATCTGCTCGATACGGGCGATCAGTTGCTATCGGTGGAAGGCATGTTCTCCGGCACGCTGGCCTGGCTGTGCTGCCAGTACGACGGCACGCGCCCCTTCTCCGAGCTGGTGCGTGAAGCACATGCACTGGGCTATACCGAGCCCGATCCGCGCGACGACCTTTCCGGCATGGACGTAGCGCGCAAGCTGGTGATCCTGGCGCGCGAAGCGGGCTGGCCGCTGTCCTTGCAGGATGTCGCGGTACAAAGCCTGGTGCCGCCCGAATTGGCAGAACTGCCGCTGGAGGAGTTCATGGAGCGCCTGGATGAACTGGATGCCGTAATGAGCCAGCCGCTGGCCGCGGCACAAGCGGTGGACGGCGTGCTACGCCACGTGGCCAGCCTTGACCGCGATGGCCGTGCCCAGGTGGGTTTGCAGGCGCTGCCCTCACCCCATCCGTTCGCGCATACGCGCCTTACGGATAACATCGTGCAGTTCCGCACCCTGCGTTACAGCGATAATCCGATGCTGGTGCAAGGTCCTGGCGCCGGTCCCGAGGTGACGGCTGCCGGGGTGTTTGCCGATCTGCTGCGCATCGCCGAATCACTGGAGGTGCGCGCATGAATGCCTCGCTTGCCATGAAGTCCCCCATGCTCCCGCAACGACTGCAATCCGCCTCCGCAACCGCCTTTGCCAGTGTTGGCAATGTCGGCGTGGGTTTCGACATTCTTGGACACTGCATCGCCGGTGCCGCGGACCACGCCGATGTGCGTCGCATCGATACGCCGACGGTGCGGATTGCCAGCATCGATGGCTGTGTCGACGTGCTGCCCACCGATGCGGCGCAGAACACCGCCGGCGCGGCCTTGATGGCGTTGCGCAAGGCACTGGGCTTGCAGCATGGCTTTGAGATTGCCCTGCATAAAGGCATCGCGCTGGGTTCGGGCATGGGTGGTTCGGCTGCTTCGTGCGTCGCCGCGCTGGTGGCGGCCAATGCACTGCTGGATCGGCCGCTGTCGCGCGAATCGCTGTATGGATTCGCGCTGGAAGGTGAAGCCGTCGCCAGCGGCGGACGTCATGGCGACAACGTTGGTCCGATGCTGATCGGCGGTTTGGTGCTCGCCACGCGCGACCGGCTGGTGCGTGTTCCGGTGCCGCCGACCTGGCATTGCGCCCTGGTGCATCCGCATGTGGTGCTGGAAACACGCAAGGCGCGCGCCGCGCTCGCCGGCGATTACGCCTTGGGCGAGTTCGTTGCGCAGTCGGCCAATCTGGCCATGCTGCTGGCCGGCTGCTGGCGTGGCGAGGCGGAACTGGTCCGCGAGGGCTTGAACGATGTGCTGGTGGAACCGCGCCGCGCTCCACTGATACCGAACTTCGCGCGGGTGAAGCAGGCGGCGCTGGATCATCACGCCATGGGCGCAAGCATTTCCGGCGCCGGGCCCAGCGTGTTCGGCTGGTTCGAACATCGCGCCGAAGCGGAAACCGCCGCCGCCGCCATGCGCAGCGCATTCGCCGAAGCGGGCCTGGACAGCGATGTTTTCGTCGCGCCCATAGACGGTCCGGCCGCATCGCTCCTTCCGGCTGTCGACGCAGGTGAACACGCATGACCGTGGCTTTGCGCTTTCCGAGTACCCGTAACGCCAGCCCTGCCGCCACGCTTAGCGAAGCGATCACGGCGGGACTTGCGCCTGACGGTGGTTTGTATGTGCCCGAGCGCCTGCCACAACTCACGATCGACGATTTCCAACCGGCAGGCACGCTGGCGGATACCGCGGCCACCCTGCTCGCGCCGTTCTTTGCCGGTGATGCCCTGGCGCGCGAACTGCCGGCCATTTGCGCCGAGGCGCTGACCTTTCCGACACCTTTGCGCCGCTTGCCGCAGCATCCGAAAACCTCGGTGCTGGAGCTGTTTCATGGGCCGACCGCCGCCTTCAAGGACGTCGGCGCGCGCTTTCTCGCCGCATGCATGCGCAGACTGCGCGACGACCATTCGCAACGGCTGACCATCCTGGTCGCGACCTCCGGCGATACCGGCGCTGCGGTAGGTGCCGCCTTCCATCGGCAACCCGGCATCGACGTGGTGATCCTGTATCCGGATGGCCGTGTCTCGCCACGACAGGCGCATCAGCTGGGCTGCTTCGGCGACAACGTGCAGGCGCTGCGCGTGCAAGGCCGTTTCGACGATTGCCAGCGCATGGTGAAGGCCGCCTTGAACGACACCGCGCTGCAAGCCCGATCACCGCTCTCGTCCGCCAACAGCATCAGCCTTGGACGACTGTTGCCGCAGATGAGTTATTACGCGCACGCGGCGCTGATGCACTGGCGCGAACAGCGGGAGGCTCTGAACCTGATCGTGCCCACCGGCAATCTCGGCAACGCGCTCGCCGCCGTATGGGTGCGCCAGATGGGTTTGCCGATCGGCCAGATTCGCCTGGCCTGCAATGCCAACGCCACCCTGCCCGATTTCTTTGCCGGCCATGACTATGCGCCGCGGCAAGCGGTGGCCACCCTGGCCAATGCGATGGACGTGGGCGCACCCAGCAATTTCGAACGTCTGCGCTGGACCTTTCCCGACGCCGCCGCGTTGCGTGCGCAATTGCTGGCGCAAAGCGTGGATGACCGCACGATTCGCGAGGTCATCGCCAGGCATGCACGCGAACATGGCGAAGTGTTCTGCCCGCATACCGCAACCGCCGTGCACGTGCTGGACACGCTGCGCGCCGCCGGCGACGACTTGCCGTGGGCCGTGGTGGCGACCGCACACCCGGCGAAGTTCGAGAGCGTGGTGGAACCGCTGATTGGACAGCCGGTGGCAGTTCCCGCTGCACTGGCGGCGATGCTTCAGCGGCCCGCTTCGGCCGAACCGCTGGATGCCGAGGATGCTGACTTGCAGCGTTGGTTGCTGGCGCGTGCGCGTGAAAGCGCGGTGATGTCTGCGACCTAGTATGTCCTGCGGACGCGAATGCATGCCGTAGAAGGCCTTCCGACGCATCGGCCTTACCCACGGCGCGCGACCTGTGCGAAAAGACTGACACCCTTCTTCTGGAAATATCTGACGCAACCTTCATCCAATGCCGCTTACGTGCGCGAATGAAGTGACCAGATAATTGCGCTGCAAGGAAACCAAAAGGGCCTGTCTATGATCCGGGCCCGCCATCATCAACTCCTTGCTTTAGTTGTGTTTGGTTAGCGGCCGTAGGGCGAAAGCCCTACGGTCCGCGCTTCTTCCACTGCATGACGCCAAAGGGTCAGTGCGGCATCACGCGACAACCGCAATCACCCCATCATCTCCAAAACCTGCGCCGTCGAGCGCACCCGCCCGAGCCGCGGGAAAATATGCTCCAGCGCAAACGCATGCTGTTCGGCGCCAGCCGCACTCATCGCATCCTCGGCAAAGACCAGACTGAATCCGAGCTCCCAGGCATTGCGCGCGGTGGATTCCACGCCGATGTTGGTAGAGATGCCGCCGAGGACGATGTGCTCGATACCGCGCCGGCGCAGCTGCAATTCCAGCTCGGTGCCGTAGAAGGCACCCCATTGACGCTTGGTGATGCGGATATCGCTGTCGGCGACGCCAAGCGCTTCGGGAAACTCCCACCAGTCCGCGGGAAAGCCGTGGCTCGGCATCGGGCGATCGACCAGCTGGCGCGGCGCGTCGCCGCCATCGGCCGACCAGCCCACGCGCACCAGCGCGACGGGCGCGCCCAGTGCATGGAAGCGCTGGATCAGCGCGCTCGCTTTGTTCAGCACATCCGTCGCGCTATGCGGACCGCCCGCAAACGGTAGGATACCCTTCTGCAAATCGATAAGAACCAGCGCCGTACGGCGCGAATCGAGCTTTTCCACTGGATTCTCCGGATCAGATAAGTGAGGATATCCTCGCTTAGGAGTTTATGAGGATGCCCTCACAAAAATCAAGCGAAGTACGCCGAGTGCCACAACGCCAGCGCGGCCACGAACGTGTCGCCGCCCTGCTGGAAGCGGCCGCCGGCTGCTTTGTCGAAAAGGGCTACGAGGCCACCACGATGACCGAGGTCGCGGCACGCGCCGGTGCGTCGATCGGTTCGCTCTATCAGTTCTTCCCGACCAAGGAAGTGTTGGCGCAGGCGCTGCTCGAACAGCAATCGCAAGCGGTGTACGCGGAGCTGGGGAAACTCGCGGAGCAGTCAGCGTCATGGAGCACGGAGGAGTTGGCCGAACGCTTGTGCGGCTTCCTGGTGATGTTCCGCAAGCGCCATCCAGCGTTCGTGGTGCTGGCCGAATCCGCGCCGACGCCTGGCTCGGATGGCATGGCGATCCGGCGGCGTGTCCGCGCCGAGTTGCAGGCGCTGCTCGCGCGCCGCGCGCCGCATCGTTCAAGCGAGGAGATGTACGCGGCGGCAGTGGTGGTGCAGCAGATCATGAAGGCGGCCATTGCCATCCACGCCGAACCGGGCATGCCGGGGCGCCAAGCCGCAGTGGCGCAACTGCAACACGCCTTGCAGCTGTATCTGCATGGCGTGTTCGCCCGCTAAGCCGCGATCAGCCACCCTTGGCGGGATAACTCTGGAAGCCGCCACCCTGCTGCACCGGCGCCTGTGGTGACTGGCCCGGCGGCGAGTATTGCGGCTGGTTTGGCTGCTGCGGGTACGGCTGTTGCGGGTTGCTCTGGATCGGCGGCGGCGCGTACGGCTGCACCACGTGATTGCCGCAATAAAAGGCTTCCCACGGTTGCGAACCGTCGACCGGATCGGCCAGCGGCTTGATCGTGTCCGCGTGCATGCTGATCGCGCTGTTGCGTGCCTGCACCTGCAGCTCGTCACGCACCTTGATGTCGTTGCGGTCAAACGGCCCCACGTGATCCATCACCGACACGGTGATCTTGCCCAGATCGTGGCAACTGGAAACGTCACCGGTCCACACCGTGCGGACACTGTTCGATCCCGGATCCGGATTAATGCCCCAGGTACAGCCGCCGAGCAGCACGACAGGTGCGAGCAACAGCAGGGTCTTGCGCATGAGTAGCTCCATAGAGGTGGGGAATGCGGAAGTGCATCTGCATTGCATCCTAACGCGTCGCCGCCGTCTGTCGCCGAACGCCGGCTGTCCGCCCGGACACTGTCCGGACGCCGTGTCCGGTGTCCGCGGACAGCTCGACGCCCGCCGAGACGCACAAATTATTTTTTGAATTTCAATGTCTTAAAGACCTTCATCCGGTTGGCACAGGGATTGCTCCCTACCAAGCGAAAGCCTTACTGGCTCATCCACCGGAGAATGGACATGAAACTCACCGAAACGAAATTCGAAGCGCTGGTCCTGCGTGGCCTGTTCGCAGCATGCATCGTGGTTTGCGGACTGATCCTCACCGCCATGGTCACCGCCAAGCCGACACCCGTGCAATTGGCTTCAGGCGGCCCGGTCAGCGCATT
Source organism: Dyella flava (assembly GCF_016904955.1). Lineage (GTDB taxonomy): Bacteria > Pseudomonadota > Gammaproteobacteria > Xanthomonadales > Rhodanobacteraceae > Dyella_B > Dyella_B flava. The sequence continues at coordinate 23,741 of NZ_JADIKE010000026.1, forward strand.
GCTTGCCTCGGCACCTTCCAGTTGCGCCTTGCCGGATAGCAGCGACACCGTCTGCATCCGTGGCGAAGGCTGAGCGTCACCACCGATTCAAACCTTCAAGGAGATACGAACATGACATTCGAAACCATGATGATGCGCAGTCTGTTCGGGGCATGCGTGCTGGTGTGCGGACTGATCCTGGCAGCGATGGTGACCGCCAAGGCGGTGCCGGTGCAGTTGGCAGCCCAAGGCACGGCCAGTGCCCCGTTGGTGTCGGCAGCCGCCGGCAGCGTCAATACGGCGGGCTGATCACGAGACGTGATCGGCCTCGCCATCCGATAATGGCGGCATGCTGCATGTCATCCTGTTCCGCCCCGAAATCCCGCCCAACACCGGCAACGTGATCCGCCTGTGCGCCAATACCGGCGCCAGCCTGCATCTGATCCGCCCCTTGGGCTTCGAGCTTGACGATACGCGCCTGCGTCGCGCCGGCCTCGACTACCACGAATATGCCCGCGTCATGGTGCACGATGATCTCGACACCTGCCTTGCCGCGCTGAATCACCCGCGCGTGTTCGCGTTCTCCACCCGCGGGCGCACCATGCACGTCCATGCACGTTTCGCCGATGGCGATGCCTTGCTGTTCGGCTGCGAAACCGCCGGGCTGCCGGAAGCGGTGCTATCGGCCTTGCCGCCCGAACAACGGCTGCGCCTGCCGATGCGTGCGGACAGCCGCAGCCTGAATCTTTCCAACAGCGTGGCGGTGGCGGTCTATGAAGCCTGGCGCCAGCTCGGCTTCCCGGGCGCCACCGGATTTTGAGCTTCAAGCATGCCGGTCAGCACGGCGCGCAGGCGGCTACAATTCGGGCATGACTGCCGCCGCCGCCCCGAACCTGCTGCCACAGCCGCTCCGCAAACTTGCGGGCCGCGCGCTGGAAACCGCGCTCAACCACACGTTGTCGCTCGATCCGGATACCCAAGCCAAGCTCGCCGCCATGGAAGGCCGCAGCGTGCAGGTGCATCTGCGCGGCGTCGAACTTGCCCTGGCGGTGACGGTTGAGCAGCAGCGCCTGAAAGTCGGTCCCGCGCCCGAATCGAGCGATCTGCGCGTGGCCGCCACGCCGGGCAGCCTGCTTTCGATGCTGTTCCGCCGCGGTGGCGACATGGCGCCGGGCAAGGTGGAGATCGCGGGTGATGCGGAACTGGCGCGCCGGCTGGAAAAGCTCGCCAGCGGCTTCGCTCCGGATTTCGAAGAAGCCTTTGCCCGGACCTTTGGTGATGTACTGGGCGTGCCCCTGGCCAAGGCCGTGCGCAGTGGCCTGAGCCACGCGCGCGAAACGGCCACGCATCTGAGCCAGGATGGCGCGGCATGGTTGCGCGACGAGGCGCGCATGGTGCTGGCGCCGGGTGAAGTCGAAGGTTTTCTCGATGACGTCGATGCGCTGCGCGAACGTACCGAACGTCTGGAAGCAAGGCTTGCACGGTTGGAGCGGCAGCGGGGATCGAATCCGTGACGCCCCTGAAAGCAGTACCGGGCTTGTTGCGTGTGGCGGTGGTGTTGCTGCGTTATCGGCTGGATGAACTGGTCGACGCCACGCATCTGTTCCGCCCCCTGAAATTCGTGCGCCCCTTTCTGGGACGTCCGGTCGTCGATGTACGTCCGCTTTCGCGCGGCGCGCGCATCCGGCTGGCCTTGAACGAACTGGGGCCGATCTTCGTCAAAGCCGGCCAGGTGCTATCCACCCGGCGTGATCTGGTACCGGGCGACATTGCCGACGAACTCGCCTTGCTGCAGGATCAGGTGCCGCCCTTCCCCGGTGAAGAGGCGCGTGCCATCGTGCAGCGCGAGCTCAAGGAGCCGCTGGACCAGCTCTATGCAAACTTCGACGCGGCGCCACTGGCTTCCGCCTCGATTGCGCAGGTGCACGCCGCCACGCTTTACGATGGCCGCGCAGTGGTCGTGAAAGTGCTGCGCCCCGGCATCGACAAACGCATTGCGCGCGATATCACCCTGATCCGCTCGCTGGGCGAACTCGCCGAACGCTGGCATCCCAACGCCGACAAGATCCGTCCGCTCGACGTGGTGGCAGAAGTCGAGAAGATGCTGGAGCACGAACTGGATCTGCAACGCGAAGGCGCGAATGCCAGCCTGCTGCGCCGTAACTTCGCCAGTGGCGTCGATCTCTACGTGCCGGAAGTGCACTGGGAACTCACCACCGCGCGTGTGCTGACACTGGAGCGCGTGTCGGGCGTGAGTTGCGACGATATCGCTGCGATCGATGCAGCCGGCATCGACCGCAAGCAACTGGCCGCCAAAGGGGTGCGCCTGTTCTACGAACAGGTTTTCCGCGACAACTTTTTCCATGCCGATGCGCATCCCGGCAATATCTGGGTCGATCCGACGCGGGTGAAGGAACCGCGCTTTATCGCGCTGGATTTCGGCATCATGGGTTCGCTGCCCGAAGCGGATCAGTATTGGCTGGCGCAGAATTTCATCGCCCTGTTCGAGCGCGACTACGCGCGCATCGCCAAGCTGCATATCGATGCCGGCTGGATGCCGGCCAGCATCCGGCTGGATGAACTTGAAGCCGCGGTGCGCACGGTTTGCGAGCCCTACTTCACGCGGCCGCTGTCGCAGATTTCGCTGGCCGAGCTGGTGGTGAAACTGTTCCAGACTGCGCGCCGCTTCGAGCTGACCCTGCAACCGCAGCTGATCCTGCTGCAAAAGACCCTGCTCAATATCGAAGGCGTGGGCCGCATGCTCGATCCGGATATCGACATCTGGGCCGTCGCGCATCCGGTGCTGAAACGCATTTTGCGTGAGCGCTACAGTCCCCTGCGCACCCTGCGCGAAATTCGCAAACGCGTGCCCGAGTGGTTCCACAATGCACCGCAGTTACCCGAGCTGGTGCGCGACGCCATGCGGCAGATCGCCGTGGGCGAGCAACGCGTCATCAGCGATTTTGAAACCCTGAGCCATCAACGCGATCTGGCGCGCCGCATGCTGCGCATGATTGGCTGTGGCCTGCTGGGCGGAACGCTGGTTCTCAGCGCCACCTTGCTATGGACGCTTTCGCACCATCATGGCGCGGTGCTGCCCTTGTGCGTGGCGGCCGGTGGTTTGCTGGCATTTGCCTACGGCTGGATGCGTCACTGATTTGATCCCGACGCCTTTCAGCCACGTTGATGCTTGAAATCCTCTACCAAGACGATGCACTGATCGCCGTGAACAAGCCTGCGGGATTGGCCGTGCATCGCTCCAAGATGGTCAGCAATGCCGATACTTTCCTGATCGACATCCTGCGCGAGCAGGTGGGCGGAACGGTCTATCTTGCGCATCGCCTCGATCGCGCTACCAGCGGCGTACTGCTGATCGCCCGCTCCACCGAGGTGGCCGCGGCGCTCGGCGAGCAGTTCATGGGGCGCGATGTGCACAAGCAATATCTCGCCGTGGTGCGCGGCTGGCCGGAACCGGCCGAAGGCGTTGTCGACTACCCGCTGCCGGGTTCGCGCGAAACCGGTCCGCGTCGTGATGCACGCACTGACTATCGCCGCTTGGCGACGGTGGAAGTGCCGATTGCCTTGGGCCGCTATCCACAGCAGCGCTATGCCCTGGTGCTGGCCGAACCAGAAACCGGGCGCTTCCGCCAGATCCGCAAGCACATGGCGCATATCCATCACCCGGTCATCGGCGATTGCCAGCACGGGCGTAGCGATCACAACCGTCTTTACAAGCAGTATTTCAGTTGCCACCGCATGCTGTTGCATGCCTGGCGATTGCAATTGCGCCATCCGCTCGAAGACCGTCCGATGCAACTGCAGGCGCCGTTGGATTCGGCCTATGCCGGTTTGCTGGAGCGATTCGGCTGGAGCCTGCCCGACGCGGAAAATGCTCAGGAATGAGTGGAAGCCAGATGGCTTTTCTCTGGTATCTCACTCCTCTCCACTCACTTCTAGCTCGGCTCAACCAGCTAAACTTCGTGCCATGTTACCCGTGAGCCGATCCATCGTCCTGCCGGAATCCGAGCTGGTCGTACGCTTCCTGCGTGCCGACGGTCCCGGCGGCCAGCATGTAAACCGCACCGAAAGTGCGGTCGAACTGCGTTTCGACGTAATGCATTCGCCCTCGTTGCCCGATGATGTGCGTACACGTTTGCTGGCCCGCAGTGACCGGCGGCTTACCGACGAGGGTGTGCTGGTGATCCAGGCGCGCCGCTTCCGCGACCAGGGCCGCAATCGCGAGGATGCCCGCGAGCGTTTGGTCGAGATCCTGCGTAGCGCGCTGGTCGTCCCCAAGAAGCGCATTGCCACCAAGCCCACCCGCGCGTCGCAGCAACGTCGTCTGGAAGGAAAGCAGCAGCGCGCCAAAACCAAGCAAAACCGATCGCGATCCTGGAGCCATGAGTGAGCGAGCCCATCCTGCCAGCGGTGCCGGCGCAAGCCCCAAAGCTCAACAGCCGCTTCTGGCCGTGGCTGATGCGCAGCCTGTTGCGGCTCTCCGGCTGGCGCCTGCTCGGTAAGCTACCCGATCTGCCAAAGCTGATCATCATCGGCGCTCCCCACTCGTCCTATTGGGACGGCATCTGGGGGCTGATGATGAAAATCGGGCTGGGCGTGAACATCAACATCATGATCAAGCGCGAAGTGCTCGACGGCCCGCTAGGGATCATCCTGCGCCCGATCGGCCTGATTCCGATCAATCGCAGCGCAGCGCTGAATGTGGTGGACCAGATGGTGCAGCGCTTCGGCGAGCACGAGCGCATGTGGCTGGGGATTACGCCCGAAGGCACGCGCAAGCGCGTGAAGCAGTGGAAATCGGGCTTTCTGCGCATCGCGCGCGAAGCGGATGTACCGATCCAGACTGTCTTCATCGATTATCCGAGCAAGACGTTCACACTTGGACCGCTGGTGCAGGCCAGCGCCGATCCCGATGCGGACATGACCATGATTCGCGCGCTGTTCCGGCCGTACCGGGGGAAGCATCGGAATACCGAGGAGTAAGGAGAGAAGAGAGAGGAGTGAGAAGTGAGAGGAAAAGCGATGGGTGCTCTTCTCTTACTTCTCACTCCCCTCTCTTCTCCACTCGCTCTTTCTAGCAATGGTCTTTGCGTTCGTTGTCGGACAAACCGATGATGAGCCAGCGATCCTGGAGCTTGCCGAGTGTGATCACATCCGTGCCGCAGTGATCCACACGGCCATTGATGGTGAATGTGTAGGGCGCCCATACGACTGCAAGATCCTGATCGACATGCAGCTGTGGCTGATAAATGCGCTCGGCGATGGGACCGCCTCGATGTGCGGCGATGGCATCTGCCAGCTTTTCGATGCTTAGCCGGTGCAATGCATTCTGTTGCACGCTGGTGATTTCGATATTCGGAGCCAACACGGCCAGCAAACCGTTCTTGTCCTGTCTGCCGAGGGCGTCGAAAAAACGTTGAACCGGCTCCATCACCTGGGCGTTTTGATCTGCGGCCCTGCAGGCCCATGAACAGCCCAGGGTGATGGCGGCGAAGGCGAATATACGAAGGTTCATGTCGCATGTCCTTTTGGGAAATGGCTTGGGAAGAAGAGAGAGGAGTGAGAGAAGAGCGATGGGTGCTTTTCCTCTTACTCCTCACTCCTATCTCCGCTCTCTTCAAGAACGCAGCTCTCCCGATCAACGCTCCGAGTGGCCTGACTCATCGTAATCGCGATGGGTGAGCAAGCCTGGCCGGATCAAGTCGATAAAGGCCCGCGCTTCCGCGCTGAGATACTTGCCCTTGCGCATCACCACGCCGTAACTGCGTTGCGGAAAGTATTGCCGCATGTTGCGTACGGCGAGACGGTTGCGATCCGCCTCGGTGATGCAGATGCCGGTGACGATGGAAATACCCATGCCCATTGCCACGTATTCCTTGATCACTTCCCAGCCACCGACTTCGATCGCCACCTGATAGGGCACTTGCCGCTGCTGGAACACCAGATCGACCAGCCGATAGGTGGACAGGCGCTGCGGCGGAAGGATCAGGCCGTAAGGTGAAAGATCCTCCAGCGCCACGCTGTGCTTGCGCGCCAGCGGATGATCCAGTGGCGTGATCAGCATCGGGTCGTAGTGATAGACCGGTGCCCAGGCGATGTCGTTGGGCACGTCGAGCATCGAGCCCACCGCAAAATCCGCTTCGTCGGCGCGCAGCAAGGCCATGCCGTCCTTGCCGGTGACATTGGCCAGTTGCAGTTGCACATCGGGAAACTGTTCGCGGTAGCGGCGCACCAGTTCCGGCAGCAGGTATTGGATGGTCGAGCTGCCTGCCGCCACGATCAGTCGTCCGGATTGCAGGCCCTTGATCTTGGTCTGGAACTCACGGTCGAGGTTTTCCCAGCCCTCAACCAGCGGGCGCGCCAGTTCGTACAGCGCCTCGCCGGCATCGGTGAGGTTGATGCGGCGACGGCTGCGCCGCAGGAGCTCCACCCCCAGCTCGCGCTCGAGCGCCTGCAACTGCAGGCTGATCGAGGGCTGCGAAAGATACAGCGACTCGGCGGCGCGGCTGAGGGTGCCGAGCTTTACCGTCGCGACAAAGGCGCGCATCTGCTTCAGCCGGTTGCCCTTGTAATAGAAGCGGCCGGCGTCACCCGAGGCCGGCATGTCTTTCCCTGGCCGCTTTTTGGTCCTCGTAACCGCCTTTTTTGTCATGTTTGGCTTCCGGACAGGATCTTTCATGACAGATTCTTCAATACCTTAGCGTATGTATTAATAATTATAATATCTACAATTGAAATATTTGTTTTGTCAAATCGATGTGTGCTGACTAGCTTCTTCGCCGAACCTTCTGGTGGAGAAGCTCATGGCAGTACCCAGTGAAAAGTTCGTCAGTCAGCCGGCCCAGATCCATGCCGACACCGCCGGCTATGAAGACATCCTGACCCCGGAGGCCCTGGCCTTCCTGGCCCAGTTGCATCGTTTTGCTGAGCCGCGCCGCCAGCAGCTCCTGCAGGCACGGCGCCAGCGCCAGGCCCGCTACGATGCGGGCGCCCTGCCGGATTTCCGGGCCGATACCAAAGCGATCCGCGAGTCCGACTGGACGGTGGCGCCGATTCCGGCCGCGCTGCAGGACCGCCGCGTGGAGATCACCGGGCCGGTCGAACGCAAGATGATCATCAACGCGCTGAACTCCGGCGCGAAGGTGTTCATGGCCGACTTCGAGGATTCCTCCGCCCCCAGCTTCACCAACCAGCTGGATGGCCAGGTCAACCTGCGCGACGCGGTCGACGGCTCGCTGGAATACCGCTCACCCGAGGGCAAGGAATACCGGATCGGTCCCCATCCGGCGGTGCTGGTGGTGCGCCCGCGCGGCTGGCATCTGCCGGAACGGCATGTCACGGTCGATGGCGAGACCATGGCTGGCGCCCTGGTCGACTTCGGCCTGTACGCCTTCCACAACGCCCACCACCTGCACGCCCGTGACCGCGGCCCGTATTTCTACCTGCCCAAGCTTGAGGCGATGGAAGAAGCGGCGCTGTGGGATGACGTGATGGCGCTGGCGGAGGATGAGCTCGACCTGCCGCTCGGCACGATGAAAGCCACGGTGCTGATCGAGACGCTGCCCGCGGTGTTCCAGATGCACGAGATCCTGCACGCACTGCGCAAGCGCGTCGTCGGCCTGAACTGTGGCCGCTGGGATTACATCTTCTCCTTCCTCAAGACGATGCGTCGTCATCGCGACCGCCTGTTGCCCGACCGCGGCCAAGTGGTGATGACGGTGCCGTTCCTGAAAACGTATTCGGAACTGCTGATCCAGACCTGCCATCGCCGTGGCGCGTTCGCGATGGGCGGCATGGCCGCGCAGATTCCGATCAAGGGCGATGACGACGCCAACGACCAGGCGATGGCCAAGGTGCGCGCCGACAAGCTGCGCGAAGTGCAGGCCGGCCATGACGGCACCTGGGTGGCGCATCCGGCCCTGGTGCCGATCGCCATGGATATTTTCGATCGCCACATGCCCACGCCGAACCAGTTGCACGTGCAGCGCGAGGACGTGAAGGCCAACCGCGACATGCTGATCTCGCCCTGCGGCGGCACCATCAGTCGCGCCGGTTTCGACAACAACGTCGAAGTGGCGCTGCGCTACACGGCGGCATGGCTGGAAGGCCTGGGCTGCGTGCCGATCCACAACCTGATGGAAGACGCCGCCACGGCCGAGATTGCCCGCGCACAGCTGTGGCAATGGCTGCATCACGGCAGCCTGGAATTTTCCGATCACGCACCGATCGATTTCGCCTTGTTCGATCACGCGCTGGCTAAGCACACCCATCGCCTGAGCGAAAGCACGCTGCCTGGCGCCAGCCGCGCCAAGGATGCCGCGCACCTGCTCGCCACACTGACCCATGCCGATCAACTCGGCGACTTCCTCACTCTCCCCGCCTACGAACAGCTCGCCTGATCGCGCGTATTCACTGCACTTACGGAGCACATGTCATGAAAAGCACACTGCCTACCGCCGAACAGATCGCGCTGGACTGGAAGAACAACTCACGCTGGGCCGGCGTCCAGCGCAACTACAGCGCTGACGATGTGGTACGCCTGCGCGGCACGGTGGAGGTGGAGCACTCACTTGCCCGTCGCGGCGCCGAGCGCCTGTGGAAATCGCTGCACAAGGAAGACTTCGTCAACGCATTGGGTGCCTTGACCGGCAACCAGGCCATGCAGCAGGTGAAGGCAGGTTTGCAGGCCATTTATCTGAGCGGCTGGCAGGTGGCGGCAGATGCCAACGTGGCGGGGGAGATGTATCCCGACCAATCCCTGTATCCGGCCAATTCGGTACCGTTGGTGGTCAAGCGCATCAACAACACCTTGCTGCGCGCCGATCAGTTGCATCACGCGGAAGGCAAGGATGAGATCGACTGGATGGTGCCGATCGTCGCCGACGCCGAAGCCGGTTTCGGCGGCGTGCTCAACGCATTTGAGTTGATGAAGGCGATGATCGAAGCCGGTGCCGCCGGCGTGCACTTCGAAGATCAGCTGGCGTCGGTGAAGAAGTGCGGTCACATGGGCGGCAAGGTGCTGGTGCCAACCCGTGAAGCGGTCGACAAGCTCAATGCCGCGCGTCTTGCTGCCGACGTGGCTGGCGTGCCGACCCTGCTGGTCGCACGCACCGACGCGGACGCCGCGGATTTGCTCACCTCCGATATCGACGACAACGACAGGCCATTCACCACCGGAGAGCGCACGGTGGAAGGTTTTTTCCGCGTACGCCCCGGTCTCGATCAGGCCATCAGCCGCGGTCTTGCCTATGCGCCGTTTGCTGATCTGGTGTGGTGTGAAACCAGCAAGCCGAACCTGGAGGAGGCACGCCGCTTCGCCGAGGCGATCCATGCAAAATTCCCGGGCAAACTGTTGGCCTACAACTGCTCGCCCAGCTTCAACTGGAAGAAGAACCTGGACGACGCGACCATCGCGAAGTTCCAGAAAGAACTCGGTGCGATGGGCTACAAGTTCCAGTTCATCACGCTGGCCGGCTTCCACAGCCTCAACTACGGCATGTTCGAACTGGCGCATGGCTACGCACAGCGTCAGATGAGCGCCTTCGTCGAATTGCAGGAGAAAGAATTCGCGGCAGCCGAGCGCGGCTTCACGGCGGTAAAGCATCAACGCGAAGTAGGCACGGGTTACTTCGACGCGGTGACCCAGGCGATACAGCAAGGTCAGTCGTCGACCACGGCCTTGAAGGGTTCGACGGAAGAAGCGCAGTTCAAAAGAGCTTCGGCGGCCTGATGCACTCACACCCTGCCCGCTTATGGCGGGCAGGGTACATCTCGCATCGCCGTCACGCCGGCCTTCAGCGAGAGGACGGCGAGGTGCAATCGGGACTCATGAAACTGACGTCAAGTACTAAGCACTGCAACTCAGGGCGTTTCCGGCGGCACCAGCACGATCACCGTCCACCCGGGACGCGGTTCCAGCTCACGACGTTCCGCCGCCACGCGCAACGCAGATTTTTCATCCACGCCAAACATCAATATCGACGTCGAACCGTATTGCTCGATGAAGTGCGGCCAGTCGAAGGTTGTCGTGAGCCCGGTTGACTTGATGCGCCAGCCGCGTATCAGCAACTCCGCAAAGCGCGAATGCGTCATGCCTTCTTCAAAAAGTGCGGGCACCAGCAAGCGATCATTGAGCGCTTTGCGATGAGTGGTTTCCTGCGGTGCCAGATTGCGCAGCCGGTAGACCTTCTCGCGTCCGAATTCCTGCTGGTAATGCAGGCAAGCCAGGGAATTGCGCTCACGGTGGATGGATAGACCCAGCATGTGACCGATACCGACCAGGTCGAGATGGCGATCGGCATATGCAGACACCGGGTTGCCGTAAAACGTGCCGAGACCTTCCATGCGTGCGCGACGAATGCCATCCCAGTCGTCATCGGCCAGCAGCACGTGGAATCCGGCTTGCTTGAGCACGCTGCCGATGGCGCGTGCGACCGCATCGGAACCGTAGATCAATACGCCACGAGGCTCCGGCTCGGCCACCTTGAGCCATCGCGCCAGCGGCCGGGACGTTGCACTTTGAAACACCACCGTGCCGATGATCAGGATGAATACCAGCGGCACTAAAACTTCGCTGCCGTTGATCCCAAGGTTGGACAGGCGCAAGGCGAACAACGCGGTGACCGAGGCCGCCACGATGCCGCGCGGCGCGACCCACGAAATCAGCGCACGCTCGCGCCAGCTCAGGCTGCTGCCGAGGCTGGATACGATCACGCTGATCGGACGCACGACGAACTGCGCAGCGAGAAAAATACCTACACCGGCCCACAATGTGCCCGGCGGCAGCGGCCAGCTCAATCGTGCTGCCAGCAGGATGAACAGTATCGACACCAGCAGCACGGTGAGATGTTCCTTGAAATCAAGGATGTCATCGACGTGCACGTCGCGCATGTTGCACAGCGCGATACCCATGATCGTGACGGCGAGCAGGCCGGAATCATGCGCCATCTCGTTGGAGAGCATGAACGACAGCAACACGATGGCTAACGCGCCAAAGTTTTGCAGGTATTCGGGAATCAGCTGTCGCCGCAACAGAAACGCCAGTACCAGCGCGGCAACACCACCGCACACCACGCCAATCACCACGGTGGACAGGAACACGCCGATCGCATGGCCTTGGTGATGCGACACGATGGCTTCGTAAATCAGCACAGCGAACAGCGCGCCAAGCGGATCGATCACGATGCCCTCCCAACGCAGCGCATTGGCAATGCGCTCGTTGGGCCGCAAGGTGCGCAGCATGGGTACGATCACGGTGGGGCCGGTTACACAGGTCAGCGCGCCAAACAACAAGGCCAGATCCCAGCCCAGGCCCGCCATGTAATGTGCTGCAGCCGCCAGCAGCAGCAAGGCGACAATCGCGCCGTAGCTGACCAGGCCTCGCACCACGTGACTGATCCCCGACAGTTCGTGGAAGCGCAAGGTCAGGCTGCCCTCGAACAAAATCAGGGCCACGGACAGTGAGACGACTGGCATCAGCAGCGGGCCGAGCACTTTGTCCGGATTGAGCACATGTCCCACCGGGCCAAGCAGAATGCCCGCCAGCAGCAGGAACAGAATGGCGGGGAGCTTTACCCGCCAAGCCAGCCATTGCGCGAAAAATCCAATGGCCAGCATGCCGGTGAGCAGCAAGCCGAGCTCAATACTCATGCACACCCCCTTTGCGGCACATCAGGATGGCCGTATCGCACCATAAACATAGGGGTAAATCCGGGTCTAGTCTGATACCAGCGATAAGCGGCGATACTGCAGCGCTTCCGCCAGATAGTGGCGGTCGAGCGCGGCGGCGCCATTGTCGAGATCGGCTATGGTACGGGCTACGCGCAAAGTCCGGTGGTAGGCGCGCGCCGACAATCCAAGTCGTTCGAGGGCTCCATCGAACCAGCGCCGCTCCGCCGGGCCTAATGCGCAATCACGCTCCAGTTCGCGTGTACTGATCTCGGCATTGGGACGGCCGGCGCGATTGAGCGCATGCTGGCGCGCGCGGATGACGCGCTTGCGAACCGTGGCAGAGTCTTCGTCACGCGTGCTGCGCGGCGAGCTCAATTCGGTCAGCGGTACGACCGGGACTTCCACGCACAGATCAATACGATCAAGTAGCGGACCCGAAATACGCGAGCGATAACGCTGGACCTGGTCCGGCGTGCAGCGACAACGTTGACGCGAGTCGCCTGCATAGCCGCAAGGACAGGGATTCATCGCTGCGATGAGCTGGAATTGGGCGGGAAAGCTCAGCTGGCGCGCTGCCCGCGAAATCAGGATCTGTCCGGACTCCATCGGTTCGCGCAACACTTCCAGCACGTGGCGACTGAACTCAGGGAATTCATCCAGGAACAACACCCCGTTATGCGCCAGCGAGATCTCGCCGGGTCTCGGCTGCGAGCCGCCGCCCACCAGGGCGACCGCGGAGGCGGTGTGGTGCGGCGCACGAAAGGGACGACGGCGCCAGTGGGCGGGATCGACCGGCTGGCCGGCCACCGACAGGACGGCGCAGGTTTCCAGCGCCTCGGATTCGGTCAGCGGCGGCAGAATGCCGGGCAGGCGCTCGGCCAGCATGGTCTTGCCGGTGCCGGGCGGCCCCATCAGCAGCAGGTGATGACCGCCGACCGCCGCAATTTCCAGGGCTCGGCGCGCTTGTAGCTGGCCGCGCACATCGATCAGGTCAGGCCCGGAGTCATCGCCCGTCAACGCAAGCGACGACGTGGGTGGCAGCAGCTCGTGGGAGCCACGCAGCCAGCCGCAAACCTCGGTAAGGGTGTCGGCGACGCGCACGTCCACTTCGGAAATCAGCGCCGCCTCCTCGGCATTGGCCCGCGGCACGACCACTCGGCGTCCACGGGCACGGGCTCGCAGCAAGGCGGGCAGCACGCCTGAAACCGGCCGGAGCTGGCCAGACAACGCCAGTTCGCCCAGAAATTCGCAGTCATCGAGCTTTTCGCGCGGCACCTGATGGCCAGCGGCCAGGATGCCCAGAGCGATGGCCAGATCGAAGCGACCGCCATCCTTGGGCAACTCGGCCGGAGCCAGATTCACCGTGACCTTGCGGTTGGGATATTCAAAGGCAGCACTTTGAATGGCCACCCGGACACGATCGCGTGCTTCACGGACCGCCGCTTCGGGCAAGCCAACGATGTGGGTACTGGGAAGACCGCCCGACAGATGGACTTCCACCATCACCTGCGGTGCGGCGACGCCCTCCTGGGCACGGCTGAGCGTGACGGCCAGGCTCATCGGGTGTGAACGCGGTATACGACAGAGTCGCTGATTGAACGGTCCATCGAGCGACTCCATGGCAATCGGGGCGAAAGAAAAGAGCCGCCCCCGACTCCTTGGGGTGATGGTGACGAATCGGGGGCGGCTACCGGAACTGGCTATGCCCGCTGAGGTGGCACGCCGGATTCCAGTTCCGCCACGCGCCGCTCGAGTTCCTCGACCCTGGCGCGGGTTCGCGCCAATACCTGGGTCTGAACGTCAAATTCCTCTCGGGTAACTAGCTCGAGATGGCGCAATCCCTGCGCCAGGATATCGCGAAAATTGGCGCGCAAATCCTTATGCGCGTCTGCCAGCCCTGGCGGTACCAACGAAACAAGTCGAAGGGCAATTTGATCGATATCCTGCCTGCCCGTCATGGTAGGCACCTCGAACTCGTCGGGAGAAAGTGTAAGGAGTGTGCAAAATCGGGCGCCATCAGTGAGCTCCACCAAAATGTGTAGGCATTTTCCTACAAGATAGGACAGGCTAGCTTTCAGCTAGGCAGAATGTATGCTCCGCATCGCGTAACCGGGCCAGTTGGGGCCTGATGAGGAATTTCCATGAAATTGGTTGTGGCTGTCATCAAACCGTTCAAGCTGGACGATGTCCGCGAGGCCCTGGCCGAGGCGGGCGTACAAGGCATTACGGTGACCGAGGTGAAGGGTTTCGGACGACAGAAAGGCCATACCGAACTCTACCGGGGCGCCGAATACGTGGTGGACTTCCTGCCCAAGATCAAGCTGGAAGTGGCCGTGTCGGATGACCAGCTCGAACGGGTGGTTGAAGCCATCACCCAGTCAGCCCGCACGGGCAAGATCGGAGACGGCAAGATCTTCGTCAGCAGCCTGGAACAGGTGATCCGCATCCGCACCGGCGAGCTGGATCACGACGCGCTCTGACTTAGACCCTGCCTACACCGGCTGCCCCGGCCGGCTGCGCAGGACGCGCTGGTGATGCATCAGCAGGCCGGCGAAATAGCAGACGTAATACCCGACCAGCAGACCGAATATGGCCAAGGTCAGCGGACTTTGGCCGATGGCCGGACTCTGGATCGGCGGCGTCGCTCCGGTGACATCCTGCATTTGCGGATAAAGCATGGCGAAGCGGTAGAGCAAACGGGCCAGGAACAGCATGGTCACTAACGTACCGATATAGGGATTGGGCACATAGCAGTCGCCCTTGACCGGATCGACCAGGAACCGGGTAAAGCGCAAGCCGAGCAGGCCCAGTGCGACACCGGCGATCACGCCTCCGCCGATCCCGCCCAGCAAGCTGATGTTGTGCAGGGATGCCGCCAGGATCACGCAGCCCAGCACCGCAAAAATGACAATACGCAGGGTCATTCTGTTGCGCCGGATCGGTTGCGGCCCGAACTGGCTGCGCACACGCCGCAACACCGCAAATGCCAGCAACGGGAGCATGATCAGGGGCGTGGTGAAATGAGGTGCCATGCTGCTACCTGTGTGCGGGAAAGGTGCGGGCAGCTTAGGGCCTGTTTGCACGACAGGCGACTGACGCCTGTCATGCATTCTTACCGGGAGATTTACCTGGCCTTGCCCTGATTCGCCACCGCAGCCATCTTTGCCGCGATGGCGTCGGCATCACCCAGGTAGTAGTGACGCAGCGGCTTCATGTTGTCATCGAATTCGTAGACCAGCGGCACGCCGTTGGGGATATTCAATTCGACGATGTCTTGGTCGGAAATGCCGTCCAGATACTTCACCAGCGCGCGGATCGAATTGCCGTGCGCGACCAGCAGCACACGCTGACCGGCGCCGATCGCAGGAGCCAGCACTTCGTTCCAGTAAGGCATCACGCGGGCGACTGTATCCTTCAGGCATTCCGTATCCGGAATCAGTTTCGGATCGAGCTCGGCATAACGCGGGTCGCGCAGCGATGGATTGGCATCGCGCTCCAGCGCCGGCGGAGGGATGTCATAGCTGCGACGCCAGATCTTCACCTGATCCTCGCCGTACCTGGCGGCGGTTTCCGCCTTGTTGAGACCGGTCAGGGCGCCATAGTGCCGCTCATTGAGACGCCATTCGGTCAACACCGGAATCCACATCAGATCCATCGCATCCTGCACGTGCCACAAGGTGCGCACCGCACGCTTGAGCACCGAGGTATGCGCCACGTCGAAGTGATACCCGGCCTGGACCAGCAACTCGCCCGCCTCGCGGGCCTCGGCCGCGCCCTGCTCGGTGATATCGACGTCGGCCCAGCCGCTGAAGCGGTTTTCGAGGTTCCACTGGGACTGGCCGTGGCGGATCAAGACGAGTTTATGCATAGGATCGTGTCTGAAGTATGAGGCGAGTGCGAAATGGTGAGACCGCACCCCATCTCCGTCAATGGTTGACCCTGCCGAAAGTCACGCTAAACCCGCCAGCAAGCCGAAGCATCTTAGGGATGACACTACCCAGGAGTATTTCCAATGCGTCTTGTTGCGCTAGCCCTCGCCCTACTGCTGCCTCTGGCCGCCGCGGCCCAGGATATCGACAAGGTCAACGGCACGATCGATGTCGGCCCGGGTGAACATGCCGGAGACGTTCATACCGTCAATGGCTCGGTGCATATCGGCGGTGGAGCGATCGTGCAGACCGCCGGCACGGTCAATGGCTCGGTGGATCTGGGCGATAAAGCCCAGGCCAGCGGCTTGCACACGGTCAATGGCCATATCGCCCTGAATGAAGGCAGCCGCGTGAGTGGCAATATCAAAACCACCAATGGCGGCATTTCCATGGAATCCCGCGCGGATGTCGCCGGCAATGTGACGACCGTCAATGGCTCGATCGGGCTCAATCACGCGCATGTCGGCAATGGCATCGAAACGACCAGCGGCGATATCACCGTCGGCGACGGCTCACGCGTTGAAGGCGGCATCCTCGTCAATGAACCCCACGGCTGGAGCTGGCCCAACCACGATCCGCATATCGTGATCGGCCCGCATGCCGTGGTCACCGGCACGCTGGATTTCCGCCGCCCGGTGCAGCTGGACGTCAGCGACAGCGCGCAGATCGGTCCGGTGAAGGGCGCCAAGCCCAACATCTTCCATGGTGCGACACCGTCCATGTGATGCGGTGGTTTCCGCGTGGATTCAAACCCAGTCGCGCGGCTTGAGGTATTCCGCAAGCCGCGCTTCGGGCGAGCCCTCTTCCGGCTGATACGCATACTCGAAACGCACGCGCGGCGGCAGGCTCATCAGAATGGATTCGGTACGCCCGCCTGATTGCAGTCCGAACAAAGTGCCGCGATCGTAGACGAGGTTGAATTCCACGTAGCGGCCACGGCGGTAGAGCTGGAATTCACGCTCACGTTCACCGTAAG
This sequence comes from Dyella flava, assembly GCF_016904955.1. Classification (GTDB taxonomy): domain Bacteria; phylum Pseudomonadota; class Gammaproteobacteria; order Xanthomonadales; family Rhodanobacteraceae; genus Dyella_B; species Dyella_B flava. The sequence goes on from NZ_JADIKE010000026.1 coordinate 40,313, forward strand.
GAATGTCCTTGCGCCGCTCGACAATCGGCAGATACGCATCGAGAAAACCCTGCCCCACGGCTTGCGTAAATGCAAAGCAGCGCTCGAAGCCGCCTTCATTCAGATCGTCATAGAACAAACCGCCGACACCGCGCGTTTCGCCGCGATGCTTGAGGTAAAAGTAATCGTCGCACCACTGCTTGTATCTGGCATAGATATCTTCGCCATAGGGTGCACACACATCGCGCGCCACCGAATGCCAATGCCGCACGTCTTCATCGAAGGGATAAAACGGCGTGAGATCGAAACCGCCGCCGAACCACCATACCGGCTCGACACCCGGCTTGCTCGCCTCGAAGTACCGCACATTCGCATGCGTGGTGGGAATGTAGGGATTGCGCGGATGCAGCACCAGCGAGACCCCGGTCGCGACGAAACTTCCGCCCGCCAGTTCCGGACGATGCGCGGTCGCACTAGGCGGCAATTTATCGCCATGCACCAGCGAGAAATTCACCCCGCATTGCTCGAACACCGCACCATCGCGCAAGACGCGCGTGCGGCCACCACCACCCGCCGGGCGTGTCCAGGCATCCTCCACAAATCGAGCTTGCCCATCGATCCGTTCGACAGCTTCGCAAATCCGATCCTGCAAGGTCATTAAAAACTGTTCGGCGCGTTCGACTTGCTCGCTGCTCATCATTCCAATCCATCAGCGTGTGTTTGGGTAAAGCTTAGGGCCTGTTAGCACGATTGGCGTAGCCCGCGTTGCCGAGGAGTGGTCGTCAGGTGGTAGTGCGTGGCGCAGGCTTGGCTGGCTGCCAAGGCAAGCCGCGCGCTGCCGCATGGTGGCCACTCCTCGGCAACGCGGGCTACGCCAATCGTGCTAACAGGCCCTAGCAAGTGATCTCCACATGAAGGTGGAGGGAACGCCGCGTGGAGGGTGAACGGTAGCCTGCGGGGCTTTCGGACGGGATCTAGGCAAGCCCAAGACCCGTCGCTAGGCTCACGACATGCTCGTTACACCCTTTCCTCTCGCGGTCACGGCCTATACCGCCACCTCCGCACTGGGCCTTGGCCTGGACGCCCATCTTGAGGCACTTCGGCAGCAGCGCAGTGGGCTGCGGGCCAACGATTTCGGCGATGCGCCACTGCCGTGCTGGATTGGCCGCGTGGAAGGCGTCGAGTCGGCGACCCTGCCGGATGCGTATGCGCCATGGGATTGCCGCAACAACCGCCTGGCGTGGATAGGCCTGAACCAGGATCATTTTCTGCCACAGGTTCAGGCGGCCAGGCAGCGCTATGGCGCGGCACGTATCGCACTGCTGCTAGGCACATCCACGGCCAGCATCGGCGCGACCGAGGAAGGCTATCGGCGACTCGACGGCGATCAGCGCTTGCCTGCCGATCTGCGTCGCCCGGTCATCCATAACCCGCATTCGTTGACGGCCTTTGTCGCCGATGTGCTGGATATCGGCGGCCCATGCCTGACCATTTCGACCGCATGCTCCTCCAGCGCCAAGGTGTTCGCCAGCGCGGAGCGACTCATCCGGCTCGGCATCGTTGACGCAGCGATCGTGGGTGGCGTCGATTCACTGTGCGACAGCGTCTTGTTCGGCTTCAACGCGTTGGAACTGGTATCGCCCGAACCTTGCCGCCCCTTTGATGCCGCACGCCGCGGGATCTCGATCGGCGAAGCCGCCGGCTTCGCCTTGCTTGAACGTATCGATGCCCGTCCCGATGCCGCATTGCGCTTGCTTGGCTGCGGTGAATCCAGTGACGCTCATCACATGTCCACACCGGACCCTAGCGGTCGAGGCGCGGAACTGGCATTGCGTGATGTGCTCGATCACGCGGGCGTCGCGGTAGCACAGGTCGACTACATCAACCTGCATGGCACGGCGAGTCAGAAGAACGATGCGATGGAAGCCGCACTGGTTGCACGCCTGTTTCCGCCTCAAACACGGGTCAGCTCCACGAAGGGATTGACTGGCCACACCTTGGGCGCAGCCGGCATCGTGGAAGCTGTGATCACAATGTTGGCACTGCGTGAGGATTTCGTGCCGGGCAACGCCGGCGCAAGTTCACCCGATCCCGCTTGCACGCAACACTTTGCGTGGCGCAACGAATCTCGCCCGGTGCGGATTGCACTTAGCCATTCCTTCGGTTTTGGCGGCAGCAATGCCTGCCTGGCTTTTGCGCGCACAGCGACGGATGTCAGCGCATGAGCGGATTGTACGTTCAAGTAGAAGGCATTGGCCTGTGGACACCGCAGGCAACAGATTTCGACGCGCTGCGCCGCCTGTTCGCAGGTGACACGCCGGCAGCAGCGGCTTCCCGCCCGACTGCTTCCGCCTTGTCGCTCAATGAACGTCGTCGCGCACCGGAAAGCGTACTGGTTGCCATCGAAGTTGCTTCACAAGCTGTCGCCATGAGTCATCGCTCTGCTGAAAATCTGGCCTGCGTTTTTGCATCGGCCTACGGCGATCAGGCCACCACCGACTATATGTGCCGCGTGCTTGCGCGGGCACCCGGTGAACTTTCACCCACCCGTTTCCATAACTCCGTGCATAACGCATCGGCTGGTTACTGGACCATCGCCACGGATTGCCGCGCCCCTTCAAGCGCCGTATGTGCGGGATATGCAAGCTTTGGGGCCGGCTTATTGGAAGCCGCCACGCAAGCTTGTGCCGATCAGCGTGCAGTACTGCTGGTGTGCAGCGATACGGCCGGGGCCGGTCCATTAGGCGAACTCATCGGATGCCAGCTCACCTTCGCCTGCGCGTTGGTCCTGTCGCCGGCTAGCGAAGCACATTTGCCTCGTCTCAAGCTCACCGTGGTTGCGGATGCTCCTCGACATTCACCCTTGCCCACTGCCTGCGTGACATGGACGCACGACAACCCATCCGCGGCTTCTCTACCGTTGCTGGCCATGCTGGCCAGCGAAGGTGGCGAATGCGTATTGCCCGCTTCGGAACGACATGGACTGCGGGTCGAAATGGAGGTGAATGCGTGAACGATACCCTGCGCTGGTGTGTGCTGATTCCTTGTCTCAATGAAGAGAAAGCCATCGGCCGGGTGGTGAAGTCGGCACTGCGCCTGGGCGTTCCGGTGATCGTGATCGATGATGGCTCTGACGACCGCACACCCGAGATCGTCAACACCATGCCGGTTTCCTTGCTGTGCCATGCGCAACGACAAGGTAAGGGCGAAGCCCTGCGTACCGGTTTCCGCGAAGCACTGCGACGGGGCTTCGACGCCGTGGTGACCATGGATGGCGATGGCCAGCATCTGGCCGAAGACATCCCACGCCTGGTCGACGTCGGCAAACGCTTTCCGGATCACATCGTCATCGGCGCCCGCCTGTTGCAACGCGAACAACAGCCGAAAAGCCGGCGCCGAGCCAACGCCTTCGCAGACTGGGGTATTTCCTGGGCGTGCGCACAACCCATCGCCGATACACAGAGCGGGCAGCGCTGGTATCCGCGCAGCGCGCTGGATCTGGTCGAGTTGAATGCGGAGAACTTCGTGTTCGAGGCGGCGGTATTGATCGCAGCATCCCGCGAAAAAGGACTCGGCATCGTTTCGGTGCCGATCGCTTCGCGTTACGAAGGCTCATTTCGGCTAAGCCATTTCAGTCCCGTGCGTGACGTGATGCGGATTGCCATGTACACCGTCGGCCGCGTGTTTCATTACGGCAGCATTCGTGCCAGTTACAACCGCTCGCGCGCCCAGCCACTGGTGATCGACGACAGTTATTCCTGTCGCATTGCCTAGGGCATCAGCTCTCGGTGTAGATCACCGCTACACGGCCGGATGCCAATCCGTGCCCATGTTGCTCAACCTTGAACGTGTACTGCGCACCACGTTCATCGGCAAACAGGCACTCTGCGTGAACGTCGAGAGGGCCAGCGGAAAGATCCACGTACTCGGCGTTTAATTGCATGTCACGCAAGCTGACCAGGCGGCCCGCCCGTGGGCTCGTTACCTGACGCGCCAGCGCCAGCAAAGCACCATGGACCGCCGATGCCTGCGCACCGTATTCGGCCATGTGCACAGCGTGGAGATTCGCAGCGTCACGGAGCGGGTGATCGTGAACGCCGTGCCGCCCGGCAATGGCATGGATGGTCCGATCGTCCCAGTCCATCACATGATCGAGCAGGCGCATGTCATCCGCGTGTGGAATCAGCGCCGACCAATGTGGTTGTGTCATCGTGCTCACGCTTCAGACACGGTGTTTGCACGAACCATCGCGACGGGCTGTGCTTCGTCCTGCTGCCAGAAATCGTAGAAGTTGAACCAGTTATACGGTTCGAGGCGTGCGTAATGTTCCAGTCGCTGCGCATAACGACGCAACACGTCATCGATAGCCCGATCACGGCCGTCGCGAGGAATCTCCACGCGCTCGGCAAACAACTCGAAGCTGAGCGCGTAGCGGCGGCCACCGCGATACATCCCAAAGCAAAGCACGACCGGTACTTGCAGGGTGTTGGCCAGCAACCATGGCCCAATCGGGAACGGCGCAGGCTGCTGCAGAAAATCGACCTTGCGCAGGGTCTCATGGGCACGCCCACGATCGGCCAGCAATGCGACCATGCTGCCGGCGCGGCAGGCTTCGGCGACCGCCAACGTAATGGCGGCGCCACCACGCGAAACGTCAATCACGGCCTCGCCGACTTCCGGGGCGAGGGACTCCAGCAGCTCGGTGATCGCGGGCGTCTTCTGCTTGTCCAGCAACACCCGCAACTGCACTTCCGGACAACGCGCACTGAGCGCCCGCAACACTTCGAAACTGCCTTGATGTGAGCCGACCAGCAACACACCACGGCCTTGAGCTATGCATTGCTGCAGTTGATCAAGCCCCTGCACTTCAATATCGAAATCCCGCTCACCATGCGCAAGCAGGTAGATGCGGTCCGCCATCGTCACCGCAAAACAGTGCAGATGTTTCAGCACTTGCCACACCGTAGCCGGACGGCCAAACAAGCGAGTGAGGTAGTCACGCGACGCACGGCGTTCGGCGCCGCGCTTAAGGAAGTAGTACAGCGTGATGGGATAGAGGCAGAACAGAATGAAGCCACGCCCGCAACGCAGGGCGGCATGGATCAGCAGCCCGAGTGAAGCCCGGCTGCCGCCTTCGCGCTGCTCTTGCCAGTGCGCACTCATGTCGCGCCCTCGATCACACCGCGCGCCAGCACCTGGCTGTCGCGCAAAATTTCAAAACGCACGCGCCCTGCCTTTTCGCCCAGTTGCAGTTCAGCCTGTTCCCCGGGGTACAGCGGCGCCACGAACTTGGCTTCCAGTACCCGCGCAATACGCTGGTTGCGCCATGCGCGCAAAGCCTTGGCCACCAGCTCAAGCAGCAGCACGCCAGGCACCAAGGGCTGCCCCGGGAAATGCCCGGGCAGGCACGGGTGGTCCGGGTCTACGCAGAACACCGTTCGATAGCGCTGGTCGCTCGAGCTGGGCTGGTCCACGTGAAGTTGCCGATTAGGAGTACTGTACTGATGATGCTGAGCTGACCTGTCACAGGCCTTAACGTGAGAACCTGCCCACGATCAGACAGTTCGCTCCCGTTCGATATGCTCGGAGAGCGCATGCAAGCTGCTGAAAATGCGCTGGTTATCCGGATGGTCCGAGCGCAGCTGCATGCCATAGCGCTTTGAAACGGCCAGGGCGATTTCCAGGGCATCGATCGAATCCAGGCCCAGGTCGCCGCCGAACAGCGGTGCTTGCGGATCGATCTGCATGGGATCGACCGTCTCCAGGTTGAGGGCGTCCACAATCAGGATGGCCAGTTCGTGTTCGGCGGCAGTCTGCGTCGGCATGCGTGTTTCGGTGCTCCGGCTTGCGCGGCCAATCCCGGGCCAAAGTGGCCGGCCAGTGTAACATAGGGGCCTTGTCGTCCCTGGTTGCAAGCATGGTTCAGGCGAGCGAAAACCTGCAGGTCCAGCCGGGCCTAATGCGTTGTCCACGTGTCACTTACCGCATGGCGGCTCCCAAGACAGCCCTGGCCGAACCTGGCACGCTGGCGGTCTTCGGCTTTGGTGCCGGGTCGCCTGACAGTGACGATCCCCGCTGGCTGGGCGTGGCGTTGGAGTGCTTCGACGCACCCGCCCCACTCGAGCTATGGCAGGTGGATGGCGAGGTGAGCTGCGGCCGTCACGGCGACGTGCGCTGGTCGGCCGGTGGCGGCTGGCTGTTTGCGGCGATTGAGTTGAATGAGTCCGCGGTTGGCGATACCCAAAGCGCGACGCACCAGGCCTATACGCAACTGCGCCAGTTCATGAGTACGCGTGACGAACGCTGCGTGTTGCGCATCTGGAACTACATCAGCGACATCAACCACGGTGACGGTGACGCGGAGCGTTACAAGCAATTCTGCGATGGTCGCGCGGCGGGCCTGGGCGATTTCTTCGCAGCCGGTTTTCCGGCCGCCACGGCCATCGGGCATCACCATCACCAGCCGCTGTTGCAGATCTACCTGCTGGCGAGCGTCGATGAGGGGCTTGCCATCGAGAACCCACGGCAAGTCAGCGCGTGGCGTTATCCGCGCCAGTACGGCCGCACTTCGCCCGGTTTTGCGCGCGCCATGCTGATGCCGGCGCGCGATGCCCTGGCGATTTCCGGCACGGCGGCGGTGGTCGGCCATGCGTCGGCGCACGAAGGCGATCTTGAAGCGCAACTCAACGAAACGCTGACCAATCTCGAAGCCTTGCTGGCGACGGCGGACATGCCTGCCGGATTCGACACGCACTCACCGCTGAAGGCCTATGTGCGCCATCCCGTTGATGCGCCTCGCGTACGCGACGTTCTGCAACAGCGCTTGCCGGGTGTGCCGGTGTTGCTGGTGCATGGCGACGTTTGCCGCCGTGAACTGCTGGTGGAAATTGACGGCTGGCGCTTTGCCTGAAACGCGGCGATATCAGTGCGCCGCTTTCGCAGCACACAAACACTGGTCGAGCCGCCACACACACGCATCCACAGTAAGATTCGCGGTATCGATGATGACGCGATCGCGATTCCAGTTTTCGTAGACGCGGCTTTGCACGTCTTGCCAGGTGGGCAATACGAGCCCGGCGATGTCGGCTGTCCGCGATTCGACGCGGCGTCGATGTTCCGCCGTGTCCGAGCAGCAAATTTCAACCTCGATGATCGACGCACCCGCCCGTGAAGCCGCGTTTCGCCAGGCGTCCCGTGTGATCGCAAGCGGATTGACCGCATCAGCGATCACGATCCGGCCCAGCCGCAGATTGTCTTCGGCCAGGGCGTAAGCGATGAAATATCCCTCTGGACCTATTTTTCCAGTGATCCCGGCGGCTTTTATCAAGGCCTGCTCAATGGTGTCGATGCGAAGATGCATGGCACCACGCCTGCGAGCAAGTTCGCGCGCGATAGACGTCTTGCCGGTGCCCGGCAATCCAGCAAGGGCCACCAATACCCCTGTGACCGACATGGATTACTTCGGCTGCTTTACGGGACGCTTCCAGCCTGGAAGTGTGGTCTGGCGTGCCCTTGCGATCGTGAGTTCTCCAGCCGGCGCATCCGTGGTAATCACAGAGCCTGCACCGATCGTCGAACCTGCGCCCAAGGTTACCGGCGCCACCAGGGCACTGTTGGAACCGATGAACACGTCATCTTCGATGGTGGTGGCGAACTTGTTTACGCCGTCGTAATTGCAGGTGATGGTGCCTGCGCCCACGTTGACACCACGTCCGATGAAGGTATCACCGAGATAACTGAGGTGGTTGGCCTTGCTGTTGTCGCCGATGTAAGCCTTCTTGGTTTCCACAAAGTTGCCGACATGCACGCCGGAAGCCAATTCGGTGCCGGGGCGCAGGCGCGCAAACGGCCCGATGGTGCACGGGCCATACGTAACAACACCTTCCAGATCGCAATGCGCATGCACAACGGTGCCGGCCGCCAATTGCACGTCCTTCAGCCGCGTGAACGGTCCGACGCGCACATCCTCACCAAGCTGCACGTCACCATCGAGAATCACATCGACATCGATTTCCACATCGGCAGCCGCCTTGACTTCACCGCGTACATCCAGACGGCGCGGATCGGCCAGTCGTACGCCTTGTTGAGCCAGGGCCTGTGCCGCGCGTTGGCGATAAGCATCTTCGAGTTCGGTCAGCTGCCACGGCGTGTTGGCGCCGGCGGCTTCCATCGGGTCGTCGCATTCGATGCTTTGCGCGGCGCGATTTTCCGCGCACGCCTGCTTGAAGATGTCGGTGAGGTAATACTCACCTTGCGCGTTGTTGCGATCGAGATTGGCAATCCAGCGCTTGAGCGATGCGGCCTCTGCCGCAAGAATGCCGGTATTGATCAAGTTAATGGCACGCTGCGTGTCGTCCGCATCCTTTTCTTCGACCACCGCACGTACAAAGCCGTTGCCATCACGCAGCACGCGGCCATAGCCCTGCGGATTTACAACACGTGTGGCGAGCATGGTCAGGCCACCTTCGGTTTGCACCAGGCGCTGCAGGGTATCGGCGCGGGTGAGCGGCACATCGCCATAAAGCACCAAAACCCGGGCGTTTTCCGGCACGTTTCGCAATGCCTGGCCTACGGCGTGACCGGTGCCCAATTGTTCGGCCTGCAAGGCCCACTGCAAATCCGGCTGACCATCGAACGCCGCCAGCACCTGATCGCCGTGGAAGCCGTACACCACGTGGATCGCTGCCGGCCGTAGTGCTCTTGCGGTCGCCAGCACATGCGCCAGCAGGGGCTTGCCGGCCAGCGGCATCAATACCTTGGCCTTCTTCGATTTCATGCGCTTGCCCTCGCCAGCAGCGAGAACAATGACGTGCAGAGGTAGCTGGCTCATAAGCATTCACATGGGATCAATGGGCGTAAGGATACTCGTTCGTGCGGGCGCGCTAGGGGCATACGGCGGCGACGCTGGAGGCATAGCGCGGACGGTCGTGCGGGGGCATTGGCATCGTGGCTGAGCTGATCGCGCTGGATGCCAACAGGCTCGGCACTGTTCCAGCACATGTTGCCTTTTGCCATCGCGTCCGTGTTCGGCTTGTGTCTTGTGGCCGCGACGCAGCCGGCAACGAGCAAACACATGACAGCCTGAATCCGTATCGCCGGTTCATCGACCGCGCCCCCTGCCCCTTGGATGGAGATCATGGTGCCGCAGACAAAAACGCCGGCACAAGGCCGGCGTTTCGCTGTAACAGGCCAAAGCAGCTTAGTGCTTGAGGTTTTTGCGCATACGCTCCAACGCCTGCAACTGGGCCAGTGCCTGGGCCAGCTTGGCCTGGGCCTCGGCCACTTCAAGCGCATCAGTGCGATTGGCCAGCGCATCTTCGGCTTCCTTCTTGGCGCGCTGCGCAGCAGCTTCGTCAAGGTCGGCTGCGCGGGCAGCGGTATCGGCCAGTACGGTCACGACTTGCGGCTGCACTTCAAGAATGCCGCCGGAGACATAGAACTGCTGGCGCTCGCCACCCTCCAGCACCACATCAATGTGGCCCGGCTTCAGGCGGGTAATCAGCGGCGCATGGCGGGGCGTGATGCCCAGTTCGCCCAGTTCGCCGGTGGCGACCACCATCACTGCTTCGCCATGAAAGATCTCGGCCTCGGCACTGACGATGTCGCAACGAATGGTGCTCATAACTCTCTCGCTTCGCCCGACGGATCGGACGGAAAGGATGGATCCATCTTCCCGGAGTCAACCTGCTGGCAGGTGACTCCGGAAGTGTGGCCGTCGATCAGGCCGCCTTCTTGGCGCCCATCTCCTCGGCCTTCTTGATGGCTTCGTCGATGGTGCCGACCATGTAGAACGCCTGCTCCGGGATGTGGTCGACATCACCGTCAACGATCATCTTGAAGCCGCGGATGGTTTCCTTCAGCGACACGTACTTGCCCGGCGCGCCGGTGAACACTTCGGCCACGTGGAACGGCTGCGAGAAGAAGCGCTCGCACTTACGTGCGCGGTACACCACCTGCTTGTCTTCTTCGGACAGCTCGTCCATGCCGAGAATGGCGATGATGTCCTTCAGCTCCTTGTAGCGCTGCAGCATGCCCTGCACGCGGCGAGCCACGTCGTAGTGTTCCTGGCCCACTACCTGCGGGTCGAGCTGGCGGCTGGTGGAGTCCAGCGGATCCACGGCCGGATAGATGCCGAGCGAGGCGATCTGGCGGCTCAGGGTCACGGTGGAGTCCAAGTGCGCGAAGGTGGTGGCCGGCGACGGGTCGGTCAGGTCGTCCGCAGGCACGTACACGGCCTGGATCGAGGTGATCGAACCGGTCTTGGTCGAGGTGATGCGTTCCTGCAGCACACCCATTTCCTCGGCGAGCGTCGGCTGATAACCCACCGCCGACGGCATACGGCCGAGCAGCGCGGACACTTCGGTACCGGCCAGGGTGTAGCGGTAAATGTTGTCGACGAAGAACAGCACGTCACGTCCCTTGCCGTGCTCGTCCTTCTCATCACGGAAGTATTCGGCCATGGTCAGGCCGGTCAGCGCCACGCGCAGACGGTTGCCCGGCGGCTCGTTCATCTGGCCGTACACCATCGCCACTTTCGATTCCGGCAGGTTGTCCAGCTTCACGACGCCGGCGTCCTGCATTTCGTGATAGAAGTCGTTACCTTCGCGGGTACGTTCACCCACGCCGGCAAACACCGACAGACCCGAATGCTGGGTCGCGATGTTGTTGATCAGCTCGAGCATGTTCACGGTCTTGCCCACGCCGGCGCCACCGAACAGGCCGACCTTACCGCCCTTGGCGAACGGGCATACCAGGTCGATCACCTTGATGCCGGTTTCCAGCAGTTCGTTGGCCATCGCCTGCTCGTCGTAGGACGGCGCTTCACGGTGGATGACCCAATGGTCTTCCGCCTGGATCGGACCGACTTCGTCGATCGGATTGCCGAGCACGTCCATGATGCGGCCGAGCGTGGCCTTGCCGACCGGCACCTTGATGCCTTCGCCGGTGTTGCGCGCCACGAGGCCGCGCTTCAGGCCGTCGGTGGAGCCCAGGGCAATCGTGCGCACCACGCCGTCACCGAGTACCTGCTGGACTTCCAGCGTAATCGCAGTGCCGTCGATCTTCAGTGCGTCATACACCTGCGGCACCTGATCGCGCGCGAACTCGACGTCGATAACCGCGCCGATGATCTGTACAACTTTGCCCTGACTCATGGATATGCTCCGGATGGATCTTTAAAAGTGTCTGTTTTTACTGTCAAAGCGCCGCCTGGGCGTCGCTCTTTATTTAAAAGTGCTGTCACGGATGGCAGCTTTTTGATTTTCCGCGATCAGGGATGATCGCCTTAACAACTTACTGCGATGGGCCACAGCTTTTTGAGCTTCGCGGTCACGGATGACCGCACTCACACCGCTGCCGCGCCACCGACGATTTCGGAAATTTCCTGGGTAATCGCCGCCTGACGCGCTTTGTTGTAGCTCAGCGTCAGCTCGCCGATGACCTTGCTGGCGTTATCGGACGCCGACTTCATGGCCACCATGCGCGCCGCATGTTCGCTGGCGAGGTTTTCCAGCACGCCCTGGTACACCACCGATTCGATGTAACGCCCAAGCACGTGCTCCAGCACGGTCGGTGCATCAGGCTCATAGATGTAATCCCAATCGTGGGACTGCTCCACCTTCAGCCCGGCAACCGGCCAGCTCGGCGTACCGGCTCCCTGCTGTCCTTCGGCCGCTTCCATTTCTGCAGCAACCACCGGCAGCGGCAGCAGGGCATCGATGGAGGGACGCTGCGTCATGGTGTTGACGAAGTCGTTGTAGGCAAGGAACACGCGGTCCAGCTGGCCTTCGTTGTACGCATCCAGCACGACCTTGATGACGCCGATGAGCTGTTCGACTTTCGGACGCTCACCGAGGTGCGAGGTGCTGCCGATCAGGTTGACACCCTTGATGCGGCGGAAGAACTGCACAGCCTTCTGGCCGATCGCCACCACGTCGACCTGCACACCCTTGTCCTGCCACTCGCGTACTGCAGGCAGCAGACGGCGGAACAAGTTGGAATTGAGGCCGCCGCACAGGCCGCGGTCGGTGGTGACCACGACGTAGCACACGCGCGCGACCTCTTCCCGCTCGACCAGAAACGGATGCTTGAACTCCGTGCTGGCGTGCGCGATGTGCGCAACGAGCCTGCGCATGGTGCGCGCATAGGGACGCGAGGCCTTCATCAGGTCCTGCGCTTTGCGAATCTTGGAGGCCGAGACCATTTCGAGCGCACGCGTCACCTTGCGCATGTTCTGCGTGCTCTTGATCTTGGTTTTAATTTCGCGTCCGCTTGCCACGTTTGCCTCAACCTGTGGGGTCTATGCCGATTCGGTAAGTCGACCGGCGTGCGGTGCAGTCATTCGTCTCGAACGACTGCACACCCTTTGTTTCTTACCAGCTACCAGTCTTCTTGAACTCGTCGAGGCCAGACTTGAAGACCCCTTCGATGTCATTGTTCCAGTTGCCGGTGCTGACGATGGCCTTCATCAGGTTGCCATGGTTCTGGTGGAAGAAGCTGTGCAGGCCCTTCTCGAAGGCCAACACTTTGTTCACCGGCAGGTCGTCCAGATAACCCTTTTCAGCGGCATAAACGGACAGGGCCAGTTCGGCGATCGACAACGGGGCGTACTGCGACTGCTTCATCAGTTCGGTCACGCGCTGGCCGCGGTCGAGCTGGGCGCGGGTGGCCGGATCGAGGTCCGAAGCAAACTGCGCGAAGGCGGCCAGTTCGCGGTACTGCGCGAGCGCCAGCTTCACGCCGCCGGACAGCTTTTTCACGATCTTGGTCTGGGCGGCGCCGCCCACGCGCGACACCGAGATACCGGCGTTCACGGCCGGACGGATACCCGCGTTGAACAGGTCGGTTTCCAGGAAGATCTGGCCGTCGGTGATGGAGATCACGTTGGTCGGCACGAACGCGGACACGTCGCCGGCCTGCGTTTCGATGATCGGCAGCGCGGTCAGCGAACCGGTCTTGCCCTTCACTTCGCCGTTGGTGAACTTCTCGACGTATTCTTCCGACACGCGCGCCGCACGCTCAAGCAGGCGCGAGTGGAGATAGAACACGTCACCCGGATACGCTTCGCGGCCCGGCGGGCGCTTCAGCAGCAGCGAGATCTGGCGGTAGGCCACGGCCTGCTTGGACAGATCGTCATAGATGATCAGCGCGTCTTCGCCGCGATCGCGGAAGTATTCGCCCATGGCGCAACCGGCGTACGGCGCGATGTACTGCAGTGCGGCCGACTCGGAAGCCGAAGCGACGACGATGATGGTGTTGGCCAGCGCACCGTTCTCTTCCAGCTTGCGCACCACGTTGGCGATCGACGAACGCTTCTGGCCGATGGCGACGTAGATGCACTTAATGCCGGAATCTTTCTGGTTGATGATCGCGTCGACGGCCAGGGCGGTCTTGCCGGTCTGGCGGTCGCCGATGATCAGCTCGCGCTGGCCGCGGCCGATCGGGATCATCGAGTCGACCGACTTGTAACCGGTCTGCACCGGCTGGTCGACCGACTTACGCCACACCACGCCCGGCGCAACCTTTTCGATCGGCGAGCTGAGCTTGGCATCAATCGGGCCCTTGCCGTCGATCGGGTTGCCCAACGAATCGACGACGCGGCCGAGCAGTTCCGGGCCAACCGGCACTTCGAGAATGCGACCCGTGGTCTTGGCGGTGTCGCCTTCGCGCAGATGCTGGTATTCACCCAGCACCACCGCGCCGACCGAGTCGCGCTCAAGGTTCAGCGCCAGCGCAAAGGCATTGCCCGGCAGTTCGATCATTTCGCCCTGCATCACATCGGCCAGGCCGTGGATGCGCACGATGCCGTCAGACACGCTGATGATGGTGCCCTCGTTGCGAGCTTCCGCGCCAAGCTTGAACTGCTCGATGCGGTTCTTGATCAGTTCACTGATCTCGGACGGGTTCAGGGTGGTGCTGGACATGGTCGTTATCCTAGATGTGTATGCTTATTGCGCGAGGGCGCTGGCCAGGCGTTCCAGGCGACCACGGGCGGAGCCGTCGATCACCTCGCTACCGGTATCGATCACCACACCACCGAGCAGCGAAGGATCGACCTGGGTTTCCAGTTCGATCTCGCGCTTGAAGCGGCGCTTGAGCGATTCCTTGAGCTGTTCAACCTGCGCAGCATCCAGAGCCATCGCGCTGGTGACCTTCACCAACAGCTGCGACTCGGCTTCACGCTTATAGGTTTCATAGAGCGCACCCACTTCCGGCAGCAGCGTCATGCGGCGCTTTTCAGCCAGCTCCCCGAGGAACTTGCCGAACGCGCCGTCGGCCTTGTCACCGTTGGGCAGGTGCAGTGCAACCAGCTGCGCCGGCTGCACACGCGGATCAGTGCTCAGCGCGGTCACACGCGGATCCTTCGCCACTTCCGCAGCGAAAGCCAGCGCCTGCGACCAGGCGGAGAGTGCGCCATCCACCTGCGCCAACTCGAAAGCGGCGCGGGCGTAGGGGCGAGCGAGCGTGATTGCCTGGGCTGCCATGGATCAGATCTCGGCGGCAAGCTGGTCGAGCAACGCCCTGTGCGCTGCGGCGTCGATCTCGCGCTGCACGATCTTCGATGCACCCTGAACAGCCAGGGCACCGACGCGCTCACGCAGATCTTCGCGGGCACGCTGCGCCATCGAAGCGATATCGTCCTGCGCAGCCGCCTTCAGGCGGTTGATCTCGGACACCGCATCAGCACGGGCCTTGTCCAGAATCTGGTTGGCCTGTTGCTGGGCGCGGTCGATGATTTCGGCAGCCTGCTGGCGAGCCTGCTTGATCTCGGCCGCCACTTTATTGTCGGCGTCCTTCAGCTCGGCATGCGCACGCTCGGCGGCATTGAGGCCCTCAGCGATTTTCAGCTGGCGCTCTTCGATGGCCTTGGTGATGTGCGGCCAAATGAAGTGGACGCAGAACCAGATCAGGATGGCGAATGCGATCATTTCGCCGATCAAGGTCGCGTTGAATTCCATCGCTGCGTTACCTGTAAAAAATGTCTATTGCTACAAGGATGCGATCGCAAGTTCGCGACCGCATCCGGAAGTGAAACACCCGAACGGCTGATTAGCCGTGCAGCACGCCGAGCAGCGGGTTGGCGAAAGCGAAGAACATCGCCAGCGCCACGCCGATCAGGAACGCCGCGTCGATCAGGCCGGCCAGCAGGAACATGCGGCCTTGCAGCAGCGGAACCAGCTCAGGCTGGCGGGCAGCGGCTTCGAGGAACTTCGAGCCCATGATGCCGATACCGATACAGGCACCGAGCGCACCGAAACCGATAATCAGGCCGAGTGCGATGGCGGTGAAGCCCTGGACTTGGGCAAGGTGAGCAACTAGATCCACGGTGTTCTCCTCAAGAAAAAAAGCAGTTGTTCTGACAAAAGTGAATGAATCAGTGGTGATCGTGAGCCATCGAGATATACACGATGGTGAGCACCATGAAGATGAAGGCCTGAATCGAGATGATCAGGATGTGGAAGATGCCCCACACCGCATAACCAACGATGCCCATGCCGTAAAGAATCCAGCTGCCGGCGCTGAACAAGCCCGCGATCAGCATGAACACCAGCTCGCCGGCGTACATGTTGCCGAACAGTCGCATCGACAGGCTCACCGGCTTGGACAGCAGCTCAACGATGTTCAACACAAAGTTGGGGATCCAGAGCAGCGGATGGGAGCCGAAGGGCGCCGTGAAGAGTTCGTGGGTATAGCCGCCGAAACCCTTCGCCTTGAAGCTGTAGAAGATCACCAGCAGCAACACGGTGATCGACATGGCAAAAGTCAGGTTAAGGTCGGCGGTGGGCACGGCACGGAAATGGCCGATACCGAATTGATGGGTGATCCAGGGCAGCAGATCAACGGGCAGCAGGTCCATGGCGTTCATCAGGAACACCCAGACGAAAACCGTCAGCGCCAGCGGGCCGAGGAAACGGCGATCGCCGTGGAAGACGTCCTTGACCTGGCCGTCGACGAACTCCAGCACGATCTCGACGAAGGCCTGGCCCTTGCTCGGGACACCCGAGGTTGCCTTGCGGGCCTTGGACCAGAACCACAGGCAGAACAGCACGCCCAACAGCAGAGAGACCGTCAGCGAATCGATATGCACCGACCAGAAGCCGTTTGTGCTGATCTGCACCGGTTTGAAATGCGTCAGGTGGTGCTGAATGTATTCGGTAAGACCGCCCTGCGGCTCGCTTGCCATCTTTTAACCCTTGAATCTGAACGCCAGCAGATTAACCGCATAAGCCACCACCAGCCCCGTGATGGCGGCTAGCGGCGGCAATTTGTATTGAAACATGATCGCGATCATCCCCCCGATGATCACCATCCACTTCAGGATCATGCCCGTCAGGAAGCGTCCCAGTGCCATACCGGCCCCGCTCACCTGACCGAAGACCCTCACGGAAAGCAGCGCGGTACCCAACGCCACGATCACCGCCCCCGCCGCTGCCGCTATCGCTTCACGACGTCCCGACATCGCAAAAACGAGGCCCACGATAACCGCCGCGATTAGCTGCCATAGCAGCAATCGCAGGGCGAGACGTCGGCCGGAAGCAAGACTGTTGAGCACGTGAGGTTCCCGCGGTTTTTCGCACCAGGCATTCATCACGCCACGGGTCACGATCCAATCCGGAAAAGTATATCAGCGTGACTTTTTACCCATCAAGCTGACAAAGCTGCGACACGGAGCCTCACGGGGGCCCTGCGGACAAGAAAAGGCCGGACACAGGGGTCCGGCCCAAGGGCATATCGCAAGGGGAGTCGCGATACGCGGGAAGGTGATTACTTCGCAGCAGCGGCGGCGGCAGCCTTCTTGATCGCAGCGACCGGAGCGGCCACGGCTTCGTTGGCGGCCTTCTGCTGTTCCTGCAGGAGCGCATTGAGGGATTCGGCGGTCTTCTGTGCCACGGCGACCACTTCCTTGGTCACGGACACGGCGTTTTCAGCCTGCTCGCGGCTCAGCGAGGTGCCCTTTTCCCACAGGCCGCGCAGGGCTTCGACGTCACGCACTTCAGCAGCTTGCGCGATGAAGTCGGCGGTGGCCTGAGCCTGCTTTTCGAGGGCAGCCAGCTGCAGTTCGGCAACCTGCTCCAGACCCTTGATGGTCAGGGAGTGCGCCTTGAACGCGTTGTCGGACAGCTGCTTGGCGTAAGCAAAAATCTGGGTATTCAGTTGCTGCGTCATGGTTTTGTCCCTCAAGCGGGAGTAAGGAGAGTGGAATGAATCCTAGCAAGGTCTTTTGTGCGGTGCAATATCTTTTTTGTTAAGAAACCGATATGTCACAAAATGTTCAATAAACACAAACCGTTAGTGACAAATCAATTTATTTTGCGCCGCGTCAAAATTATGTCAAAAGCTGTCCCGGGTGCAGGCCGCGCCTGAGGTACAGGTTTCGTGCACTACCACTTTGTCCAGGCCAGGCAGGACTGGCTCCAGATGACGCCAGATCCAGCGCGCCAACATCTCGCTGGTCGGGTTTTCGAGCCCCTCGATCTCGTTGAGATAGTGGTGGTCCAACCGCTCGTAGAGCGGTGCGAAGGCGGCTTTGACGTCGGCGAAATCCATTACCCAGCCGAGCTTCGGATCGGGCTCACCGCGCAGGTGAATCTCGACGCGAAACGAATGACCGTGCAAGCGCGCGCACTTGTGCCCTTCAGGCACGTTCGGCAGACGGTGTGCTGCCTCAATCTGGAAAACTTTGAAGATATGCATGGCGACATTCTACCGCCGTGCCTTGCCGCGCCGCAGCGAAGCTACAAGTTCAGCCGTCACCGTTCCGTGCGATGGATCGCCAATGATGATCAGGATCCAGCAATCGCGCTTGCGTTTCCGGCCCTTCCGAACCGGACGGATAAAAATCCGGCGTTCCCTTCTCCCACGCTTCCAATACAGGCGTGAGTACTTTCCACGCCCACTCCACCTCGTCGAAGCGCAGGAAGTTCGAGCGATCGCCACCAAGCGCATCCATTAGCAGTTGCTCGTAAGCAGAAAACTCACGATCGTTTGGCGTGGCGTACGGCGCCGCCAACGTCACCGGACGTCCTGCCAGCTTCACGCCCGGCTGTTTGGCAGTGACCAGCAGATCCATGCATTCGATGGGACGAATGCGGAAGATCATCCAGTTGTTGCCCGCATGCACAGCATGCGGAATCGGCCCCGGCACTTCGCGAAACTGCACCGCGATTTCCGAGTAATTACTGGCCAGACGCTTGCCACTGCGCAGATAAAACGGCACGCCACGCCAGCGCCAGTTATCAACTTCCAGACGCAGGGCGGCAAAGGTCTCCGTATCCGAGCCGCGCTTGATGCCAGGCTCACTGCGATAACCGACAAGTTTCTTGCGTCCGAGCGTGCCTGCGCGATATTGCCCGCGTACCGCATGCTGGTTAACGGTCTTGGCAGTGATGGGCACCACCGAACGCAAAACTTCCACCTTGTGGTCGCGCAGCACTTCGGCATCCCAGCTCGACGGCGGCTCCATCGCAGTAAGACTGAACAACTGCATCAGATGGTTTTGCAGCATGTCACGCAAAGCACCCGCCTTGTCGTAGTACGCCGCACGCTGTTCTACGCCCAAGGTTTCCGCATAAGTGATCTGCACCTGCGCAATGTGCTGCGTATTCCAGATCGGCTCGAGAAAGCGGTTGGCAAAGCGGAACACCATCAGGTTCTGCGTGGTTTCCTTGCCGAGGAAGTGATCGATGCGCAGGATCTGCTCTTCCTCCCAGTGTGTGTGCATCTGCTCGCGCAGCGCCTCGGCCGAGGCCAGATCGGTGCCGAAGGGCTTTTCCACCACCAGGCGTCGCCATCCACCTCGCGGACTGTTCGAAAAACCCGCCTCGCCCAGTGCCGTCGCGGCCATGCCGAACAGCGGCGGCGGCAACGCAAGGTAGAACATGCTCGCCGGGCTTAGCTTGTCCTTGAGCGCAGCAAGCTGATCGGCCTGCAATTCACCGCCTACGTAATCCAGCTGGCGACGAAAACGGTTCCACTGCGCCGGCTTGAAGTCCGGCGCAAACGCCTGCAGCGCTTTATGGATATGCCGTTCGAAATACTCACGACTCCACGCTTCCTTGGCATAGCCGACAATGCGCAGACCTGGCGTCAGACCCAACGCATGCAGGCGATAGAGCGCCGGCATCAACAAACGCTGGGTGAGATCACCGCTGGCGCCCAGAATCACAAGCGTGGTGGCAGTCATGGATCAATCCTTGTTGCCGGTCTTGATTTCGTGGTGTCCACCAAATGCATGACGCATCGCGGACATCACCTTGTTCGCATACAGCTCGTTGCCTTGCGAGGTGAAACGCCCGAACAGCGCCGCGGTAAGTACCGGCACCGGCACCCCTTCATCGATTGCAGCCTGTGCCGTCCAGCGGCCTTCACCGGAGTCAGAAACACGGCCGGTGTAATCCTTCAGAGATGGATCGCGGCTTAGCTCGGACGCGGTGAGATCGAGCAGCCATGAACCCACTACGCTGCCGCGCCGCCACAGTTCCACGATGTCGCCGACCGGGAAGTCGTACTGATAACGCTCCGGATGCTCAAGCGGCGACGTCTCCGCATCGGCACTGCGCTTCTGCTTGCCGGCATTGGCGTTCTTCAGCACGTTGAGGCCTTCGGCATACGCCGCCATCAGGCCGTACTCGATGCCGTTGTGAACCATCTTCACGAAATGGCCCGCGCCACTGGGACCGCAATACAGATAACCCTTTTCAGCGGGTGTTGGATCACCGCTACGACCTTCGCTGCGCGGCGCCGCCTCGAAGCCCGGCGCCAACGCGGCAAAGGCCGGCTCGAGTCGCTTGAAGGCCTGTTCGGGGCCGCCGATCATCTGGCAATAACCACGTTCGCGCCCCCAAACGCCGCCGCTGACGCCGACGTCGACGTACATGATCTGATGCTTGCCCAGCTCGGCGGCGCGACGCAGGTCTTCCACATAATGCGAATTACCGCCATCAATGATGGTGTCGCCGGCAGACAACAGTGGCACCAGCTGATCGAGCACGGCGTCGACCACCGCCGTCGGCAGCATCAACCATACGGCACGTGGACCTTCGAGCTTGTCGGCCAGATCCTGAATGGATTGGGCTGCCGTTGCGCCGTAGCCGGCGGCCTCCTTGCGTGCATCGAGGTTGGTATCAAACACCACGCAATCGATACCGGCCTGCTGCATGCGGCGAACCATGTTCAGCCCCATGCGCCCCAGACCGACAAAGCCCAGCTGCAGTTTTTCTGCCTGTGCTTTTCCTGCACTCATGTTTTGTTCTCCCACAAACGGAATCCACCGGCAAAGGCGTTATGGTTGTCGCCGCGACGTACATCGTCGGGCAATTGCTCAAGCTGCCGCACATTGCCGCCACCCAGCACGATGTAGTCGGGCTCCAGCGCCGCCTTGAATTGCTCGATCACCTCGACAACATGGGCGTGCCACTTCTTCTTGCCGAGTTTCTTGAGTCCACGCGCACCGACATAGTCTTCAAACGTGCCCTTCTTGAAGGGCAGATGCGCCAGCTCCATCGGTTCAACGATGCCGTCGACGATAAAAGCGGTGCCAAGACCGGTGCCCAAACCGAGAAACAGCATGCGGCCACCTTCGTAACTACCCAGTGCCTGCATCGCCGCGTCATTGACGATCTTGACCGGGCAGCCAAACGCCTTGGCAAAATCGAAGCACACCCAGCCCTTGCCAAGATTGTGCGGATCGCGAGCAATGCGATCGTGCAGCATCGGTCCGGGATAACCGATGCTCACGGCATCGTATTTCCAGCCACGAATCGCCGGACGCAATTGCTTGATCATCGCATCCGGGGTCAAAGTGCGGCCGGACTTGATCGCCACCTCGCGCGGATTGCCGCTGAGCATCGCCTTGACATGACTGCCGCCGATATCGATCACCAGCACGCGATGTGCTGATTTGGCGGCAACTGCCGGCGTACTCTCTTTGCCCGAGGTCTTGCGGCGTGCTTTGCGATACCAGGCAATCGTCGCGTTGGTGGCGCTATCGTGATTGAGCGGTTTGCGTGGCGACTCGATTTCATCCACCACACGCAGCGCCAACTGCTTGCCAAGCTCCACGCCCCACTGGTCGAAGGGATTGATGTTCCAGATCGCCGCCTGAGTGAACACGCTGTGCTCATACAGCGCGACCAGGCTGCCAAGCGCAGCCGGCGTAAGGCGATCGGCCAGCAACAGGCTGGAGGGACGATTCCCTTCAAACACACGATGCGGCGCCAGTTCATCGCTGATGCCCTCATCCTTGACCTGTTGCAGCGTCTTGCCGAAAGCCAGCGCTTCAGCTTGTGCAATGACATTGGCGATCAACAGATCATGGTGGCGACCCGATGGATTCAACGATTGTGCGAAACCGACAAAATCGCAGGGAATCAGTCGCGTGCCCTGATGGATGAGCTGATAGAACGAGTGCTGCCCGTTGGTACCCGGCTCGCCCCAGTAGATCGGGCCGGTTGGATAATCGACGTTGCTGCCATCCAAGGTGACGTGTTTGCCGTTCGATTCCATCGTGAGCTGCTGCAGGTACGCCGGGAAGCGCTTGAGATACTGCTCATAAGGCAGCACGGCCACGGTTTCGGCGTTGAAGAAGTCCGTGTACCACAGGCCTAGCAGACCCATGATCACCGGCAGATTGCGTTCCAGCGGCGCGGTGCGGAAATGCTCATCCATCGCGTGGAAACCGGCGAGCATCTCGCCAAAGGCATCCGGCCCGATCGCAATCATGGTGGACAAGCCGATGGCCGAATCCATCGAATAGCGACCGCCCACCCAATCCCAGAAGCCGTACATGTGGTCGGTGGAAATGCCGAAATCTTCTACTGCCTTTTCGTTCGTCGACAGCGCGACGAAGTGCTTGGCAACCGCCTTCTTGTCACCACCCGCTGCAGCCATCAGCCAGTCACGCGCGCTGTGCGCGTTGGTCATCGTTTCCAGCGTAGTGAAGGTCTTGGAGGCGACGATGAACAGGGTTTCCTCAGGGCGAAGATCGTGCACCGCTTCGGCAAAGTCGGTGTAATCCACGTTGGAAACAAAACGCAGCTGAAGCTTGCGGTCACTGTAATGACGCAAAGCCTCGTAGGCCATGACGGGGCCAAGATCGGAACCGCCGATGCCGACATTGACGATATTGCGGATCGGTTTGCCGGTAAAGCCAAGCCAGCGCCCTTCGCGGATGGCGTTGGCAAACTCGGCCATACGCTTGAGCACCGCATGCACTTCCGGCACCACGTTGACGCCATCGACCTTGATCACCTTGCGCGCCGGCGCACGCAGGGCAACATGCAGCACGGCGCGCTGTTCGGTGATATTGATCTTCTCACCGGCAAACATTGCATCGCGCCGGTCTTCCACCCCGCACTCACGTGCCAGCGCAAACAGGTGTTCCAGCGTCTGATCGTTGACGCGGTGCCTGGAGTAGTCGAACTTCCAACCGGCCGCCTCCGCACGATAGCGCTCGGCGCGTCCGCGATCAGCCGCGAACAAGTCGCGCAGATGTTGTTGAGCCAGTTCGGGTTGATGTTGTTCCAGTGCAAGCCACGCCGCTTTCTCGCGCAATGCACTCATGCAGTTGCTCCTATGCGCTCGCTGATGGTGTCCAGCAGCTCGCGCCAGGACTTCACGAAAGCATCTGCGCCTTCCTGCTGAAGTGTCTTGGCCAGCGGCTCGACCTGGATACCGGACGCCTCGAACTGCGCCAGCGTGCTGGCGACGCTGGGGTCGTTCAAGCTCATCAGGTGCTCGGCCTTGCCGTGGTCGGCGAACGCCAGCAGGGTTTTCTCCGGCATGGTGTTGACGGTCAGCGGTGCGATCAGGTTTTCGATGTAGAGCACATCGCTGGCCTTGGGATCCTTGGTGCCAGTGCTCGCCCACAGCAAGCGCTGCACGCGCGCCCCAGCATTCTGCAAGCGCTGCAGGCGCGGTGAATCGAGCAACTGGCGATACCTGGCATAGATCTGTGCGCACACGGCAAAGCCGAGCTTGTTGCGGAGCTCAGCAGGTACCTTGTCGGCCACTTTCACATCCCAGCGGCTGATAAACACGGAGGCGACCGATGCCACGTCCAGGTCCAGTCCTGCCGCATGACGACGTTCCAGGCCGCGCAGCCAGGCCTCGGCCGCCGCCTGGTATTGCTCCGGCGAGAACAGCAGGGTCACGTTGATCGGCACGCCACGGAAGATCAGCTCTTCGATGGCGTCGATACCGGCGGGTGTGCCCGGCACCTTGATAAAAAGATTGTGCACGGCCGCCTGTTTGTGCAACGCGACCGCCTGCTCGACGGTGCGGGCCGTGTCGTCCGCCAGCAACGGGGAAACCTCCAGCGACACCCAGCCATCCACGCCGTGCGTATGCTGATACACCGGCTCGAAGATGGCCGCGG
The DNA here is from genome assembly GCF_016904955.1 of Dyella flava. Taxonomy (GTDB): domain Bacteria; phylum Pseudomonadota; class Gammaproteobacteria; order Xanthomonadales; family Rhodanobacteraceae; genus Dyella_B; species Dyella_B flava. The sequence goes on from NZ_JADIKE010000026.1 coordinate 63,666, forward strand.
CGCGGCGCAGATCGTCGATGGCCAGTCCGAAGAACACCGTCTCCGGCTCCGCCTGCCCCGCCGCGCGGATCGAGGTGTCATAGTCCTTCCCGGTCTTGATCGCCTGGGCAAAAATGGTGGGGTTGGAGGTCAGGCCGGTAACGTTCTTTTGCTCGCGGTAGCCGAGCAAGGTGCCGTCGCCCAGCATGCTTCGGGTGATGTTATCCAGCCACAGGCTCTGGCCGAGCCCATTCAGCGTGTGGGTTGGGTGCTCCATTGCAGTACTCCTAGGTGAAATGAGGCGAGTCGTTCATTCGGGTCGCGCGGCCCGCGAGGTTGCTTGCAGCAACGTCGACATCTGGCAGGCACATCAGCATAGAGAAAGCCATGTTATGACCATGCTCATACCTGTGGCCCGCAGCGCTCGGCCAGTCGTGCAGCGCAGCGCGCAGGATTCACGTGACAGGTTGATCAGCATAATCCTTTTGACGCGAGGTGCCACCTGCCAGGGTAGCAAGTTGGATATCACGATCTGATGACCGTTGGGACTATGCGATTGAATCGCCGCAGCGGTCGCGCCGGATGAAAACGGACTGTCATACGCGGGCTCGCTGGACCATCTCTTGCCAGCGGTAATACTTCTTGTCGGCGAGGCCGAGCATGTCGAAATCTTCCTTGGTGTCGCCGTAGGCACACACCAACGGAAATCGCTTGAGTTCGCATACCTCACGCACGCGCCTGGATTTTTCCGAGCCGACACACTGCAACCCGTCATAGCGACCGGTTAATAAGCCGTCCGCTACTTCGAGGCGCGAACAGATCAAATCAAGCCCTTGCCCGCGGCACCAATGTTCCAGATAGATATCCAGCGCGCCGGACACAACCATCACCTTGTCGCCCTGCGCCAGGTGCCATTGAATGCGCTCCATGGCCATCGGCCTCAGTACGTCGGGGAGCACTTCCTCGGAAAAACGCCGTCCCATCTCCTTGGCATGATCGGCAAACATGCCGCGTAAGCCGAAACTCACGACACTGGCGCGTATCGTGTTGCCTGAAACCAAACCGAGCTTGTAGCCCGCCCACATCGGCAGAAAAACCGCGCACCCAACATCCGACGACGACGCGATACTGCAAAGCGCATGAAGTCAGCGAGCATTTCCTTACGTGTGATGGTGCCGTCGAAATCGAAGAGGGCCAGATTCATGCGGTGAAAATTTCCTTATGACCAAATGTATAGAGATCCTTGCATGACTCTACGCATTCATTCCCATCGCTAAAGTCTGCTGCCACCCCATGTCAGCAAGATCACGATGGGAGCAAGCTTTTCCGCTGACATATCGGCATCATGTCTACATCCCTTGACGTGCTTGCAGCTACAACATGTCCCCACGTTCGTCCTACGCCCCGGTACTGCTGGCAGTCGGTGCATTGCTGGTCAGCATGACGTCGTACCAATGTGGTGCGGCCATCGCCAAGCAGTTGTTCCCACTGGTCGGCGCACAAGGCGCTACCGCGTTCCGGCTCGGGCTGGGAGCGTTGATCCTGCTGGTGGTGCGGCGCCCCTGGCGCAATCTGCGCAGCGGCACCAGTTGGCGCGCGCTGTGGGGCTACGGATTGTCGATGGGCGCCATGAACCTGGTGTTTTACATGGCGCTGCGCACCATTCCGCTTGGCATAGCGGTCGCGATCGAATTCACCGGTCCGCTGGCGATCGCCGTGCTCAGTTCGCGCCAGATATCGCATTTCGCCTGGATCGTACTTGCCGTGATCGGATTGCTTCTGCTGCTGCCGCTACGCGGACAAGCTCATGCACTGGATCCGATAGGCGTGTTGTATGCACTCGCTGCAGGCGTGGGCTGGGCCCTATATATCGTGTTTGGACAAAAAGCCGGTGCCAGCCATGGCGGGGACGCGGTGACACTGGGCATTGCCATCGGTGCATTGCTGGCCGTTCCGACGGGATTTGCACACGCAGGCACGGCCTTGCTGTCACCAGCGTTGCTGCCACTGGGACTGGGCGTAGCGATACTGAGCTCGATACTCCCTTATTCGCTGGAGATGATCGCGCTGACCCGCCTGCCGGCCCGCACCTTCAGCGTATTGCTAAGCCTCGAACCAGCCATTGCCGCACTGGCCGGGGCAGCATTTCTGGGGGAACGGCTGGATACGCAGCAGTGGGTGGCCATCACGGCCATTGTCGCGGCTTCAGCGGGCGCCGCATTCGGTGTTCGTCAACCAGCCGTCGAGCCTCTGGCGAATTGAACAAAGTGGCAACCAGGTGGGCCGAACTGGCCAAGGGTCCGCATAAAAACCCTTGAAATCAGGGTTCTGGAAGGTGTGCGGACAAATGGTGGCTATGGGTGGACTCGAACCACCGACCCCAGCATTATGAGTGCTGTGCTCTAACCGGCTGAGCTACATAGCCATGGGGTGCGTGCGTCGCCTGGGGGAAGCCGGATCGGCTGGATTCAGGCGGGGCGCGGCAGTTTAATCGTGTCGCCCTTGCGGTTCAAGTGGTTGGCTTGCTCCGGGTTTGTAGGCTGTGGTTGAATCGATCTCGGGTCAAATGCGCTCACGTCAAGGCGGCGAGCGCCGACCTGGCCCGAGGAGGTTGGATGATTGACGTTGATGGCTACCGTCCGAATGTTGGCATCGTGCTGCTCAATGCAGACGGCCGGCTGTTCTGGGCGCGCCGCATCCACCGCGACGGTTGGCAGTTCCCCCAGGGCGGCATGCGCAGCGACGAGACCCCGCTGGAAGCCATGTACCGGGAGCTGCAGGAAGAAACCGGTCTTTCCCCCGAACATGTCGAGGTGCTGGCCAGCACCCGCGGCTGGCTGCGCTACAAGCTGCCGAGCCGCTATATCCGCCATCACCAGCAACCCACCTGCATTGGCCAGAAGCAGGTCTGGTTCCTGCTGAAACTGGTCGGTGGCGAGGATGCACTGCGCCTGGATGCGTGCGAGAAGCCGGAATTTGACCTGTGGCGCTGGGTGGATTTCTGGTACCCGGCCGGCCATGTGGTCAACTTCAAGCGTGACGTCTACCACCGGGCTTTACGCCATTTCGCCCCGCTGGTGGAGACCATCCTGAGCATCGAGCTCGGCCCACAGCCGCAACCACGCGGCAACCGTGGCCGGCGGCAGGCCGCCTGACGGTCAGGCTCGCCGTTAAGCGAACATTAGTTGACAATCATTCGCATTCGCGTTGAAATGCGCGGCATGTACATTTGCCTGTGCAACGCCATTACCGACCACGATATCCGTCGCGCTGCCGCTGACGGCGTGCGAACGTTCGCCGAACTACAGAACCGCACGGGCTGCGCGGATTGCTGCGGCTGCTGTGAGGCCGAGGCCCGCACCACACTGGAAGAGGCCGTGGTACAGGTAGCACTGGACCTGCCGATCCTGGTCGCCGCCTGACCCCTTCTTGCGTACAGATTTGAAAACCACCGGCTGACCCCGGTGGTTTTTTGTTTGCCGCTGCAAACGGTTCGCAATACTCCATGGCGGAGGCAGAATCCGTATAGTTTCCACTTCAGCCAACGTCCGGAGAGCAGCCATGAAGGGTGACGCCAAGGTCATCGAGTTCCTCAACAAGGTGCTCTACAACGAGCTGACGGCCATCAACCAGTACTTCCTGCATTACCGCATGTTCAAGAACTGGGGCTATGAGGAGCTGGCTGAACACGAGTACAAGGAATCGATCGACGAGATGAAGCACGCCGACCGACTGATCGAGCGCATCCTGTTCCTGGAAGGCCTGCCCAATCTGCAACATCTGGGCAAATTGCGCATCGGCGAAAATGTGATCGAGTGCATCCACGGCGATCTCGACCTGGAGATGGCTGCGACGAAAGATCTGCGTGCGGCGATCGCATATTGCGAGAGCATTGCCGACTACGTCAGCCGCGATTTGTTCAAGAACATTCTTCATGATGAAGAAGAACACATCGACTGGCTGGAAACCCAGCTCAGCCTGGTCAAGGATATCGGCTCGGAACGTTATCTCCAGTCGAAGATGGAAAGCTGACATTCACAAGATACAGAGGCGTGCTTTCTTCGCGCCTCGAAGCCGAGCACATAGTTAGTGCGCTCCCTGCGCGCCCGCACTTTCCCCGCGTGCTGAGTTCGATGCATGTCCGAACCCGGCTCCGCGAATCAGGTACTTACGGTGCCGGATTCGTGGCGAGCCATCCTCTGCCTGTGCTAACAGATTGTTTCTCAACAACCTGTTCAAGGTTAAAAGCGCACACCCCGCAGCGCAGCAAAGCGAACGCCGACACAAAGCACGCGACGATTCCTTGACGGTCTCGTCACAGCCGGGCTATACCCTCCGCTTTCCCGGAAAGGCCGCGCATGGCTTCCCGCCCACCACCGCGCTACGTCGTACGCCCACACGACGCTGCCAGTCAGCGTCGTCGCTTGTTGTGGTTCGGACTGGCGTGGCTCGGCAGCATGCTGCTGGTTGGATTGATGGTTGCGTTGGCAATCGGCGCATGGAAAGGCGTGGTGCCGCGCATCTCGGATCGACGCGAGCTGCGCGCACTTACCGCCGAAAATGGGGATCTGAAACAACAGGTCGCCGATCTGCAACGTTCGGAACAAGTTGCCGATGTTGCGACCAAGGCATTGCGCGAAACCATTTCACAACGCGATGAAGAAATCAGCGGCCTGCGCGCGGATCTCAGTTTCTATTCGCGACTGGTGGGCGGCGACGCGCAACGCGAAGGGCTGAAGGTACAAGAGGTATCTCTGCAACCCGTACCGCACTCGCAAGCATGGAACCTCGCCATCAGCCTCACCCAAAACATCAAGCGCGATGACGACACCAGCGGCACCACCACGGTCAGCGTGGAAGGACTGAGCAACAACAAAGTGGTGCAACTGGATTGGCCTACCCTGGGAGATGCCGCCGAAAAGGATGGCATTCCCTTTAGGTTCCGCTATTTCCAGCAGTTGCACACCACCATCGCGTTGCCGGCCGATTTTCGGCCCACTCGTCTGCACGTCACAGTCCAGCCGGAGAATGGCGACCCCGTCACCCGTGCTGTCGCTTGGAGTGACGCCTTATCCAGCCCAGTCACCAACTCCCAGGGGGATACCGATGCTCAGCCGTAAACGTAACGAACAGGCACCCCGCAACGCCGAAACCAGCCTGATTGCGCATGGCACGACCATTCGCGGTGACGTCCGCTTCTCTGGCACGCTGCATCTAGATGGCCGCATCGAAGGCTGCGTGCTTGGGGAAGGCCCCAACGCGCTCTTTACCCTGAGCGAACACGGCCACGTGCAAGGCGAGGTGCGCGTGCCGCACGCCATGATCAACGGCCAGGTCACGGGTGACATCTACGCCAGCGAGCGGCTGGAACTGGCCGCGCAGGCTCGCGTGACCGGCGACGTTCGCTACAATTCGCTGGAAATGACCTCCGGCGCGCAGGTGAATGGCCGCATGGCGCACCAGGGCGAGGGTCATGTCCAGCGCGAGCTGCCGGCGCCGGAGATGCGCCCGGAGCCCGCGACAGCCTGAATAAGACGTGGAGGGGGCCGATGGCCATCGACTTGCAGCTGATATGCTTGAGTCCACCCTGTATCAGCCCCATTTCCGCGCCATGGAAACCATCCTCGCCATCCCCGATTACCGCCAGGCCGGCGCTCCGCTGGTCTTTACCGAGGCTGCCGCCCGCAAGGTGCACGAACTGATCCAGGAAGAAGGCAATCCTGAGCTGAAGTTGCGCGTGTACATCACCGGTGGCGGCTGCTCGGGCTTCCAGTACGGCTTCACCTTCGACGAAGCGCGTGCGGATGACGATTTCGCGCTGGATCGCGAAGGCGTCACCCTGCTGGTCGATCCCCTGTCGCTGCAATACCTCACCGGCGCAGAGATCGATTACACCGAAAACCTGAGCGGCTCGCAGTTCGTCATCCGCAATCCCAACGCCAAGACCACCTGCGGCTGCGGCTCATCGTTCTCCACCTGAGCGGTTGACCAACGGATGGCGTCGACGAACCTCAACACCTTCGCCGGACTCAGCCTGATACTCGATCGCGTTTCCGAACAACGCGATGATGTCGATTGGGTGACCGCGAAAGCCGGTTCGGCAGACGCCCGCTACCTGCTGCTCGATCCTGCTGGCGATGCCTACCTGCACCACCAGCAGGAAGCCCTGCGCTGGCTCGATGCCGGTGAGCGCGAGCGCCTGCTGCCCGATGCCTCGTGGAGCCTGCTCGGCATCGCCGACGGACAGCCGCATTTCATGCTGCTGTTGGACGAGCGCCACGACCACGCCGAGCTGGAGTCCGCACTCGATGCTCGCCGCATGGGCCTGCGCGCGGCCGGCCTGCTGCTGGCCGCGGATGAAGCGGGCCTGTTTGCGTACGCCAAAGGGCTGGCCCATTGGCAACGTGAGACACGCTTCTGCGCGCGTTGCGGCTCACCACTCAAGCTGGTGTCGTCGGGCCACCGCGCACAGTGCACCAATCCCGCCTGCGGACATGTGCACTTTCCGCGTACCGACGCCGCGGTCATCGTCATCGTCGAATACGAAGGCGCCTGCCTGCTCGGCCGTCAGGCCAGCTGGCCCGCAGGACGCTACTCCACGCTGGCGGGTTTCATCGAACCAGGCGAAGCCCTGGAAGATGCCGTTCGCCGCGAAGTCGCCGAAGAATCCGGCGTGATCGTCGGCGATGTGCACTATCACTCGTCGCAACCCTGGCCGCTGCCGGCTTCTTTGATGGTGGGCTTCACCGCCACGGCGATCTCCCCAGCGATCCGCCTGCGCGATGGCGAGCTGGAAGATGCGCGCTGGTTTACGCCGCAGCAAATCATCGATGGGCTGGCCGACGGCAGCCTCGCCACACCGACCCGGCTGTCCGTGTCCTATCAACTGATCTCGCACTGGCTGCGGGAGCGCGCAGGCCTGGACCTGGACTCGCTGATCGAGCGCGCGCACTGATGTGTCGGGACGGGGCCTGATCAGGCTCCCATCCCTCGCATACAATGCGTCATCCCACGGAGTCCGTTTTCATGGCTATTCGCCTGCTTGCTGCGCTGATCGCTCTCGGACTGCTGCATCTGCAGCCACAGCTTGCGCATTGGCGTGGCGATGCCGGCTTCCGGCGCTGGGTCCATCAACTTGCCGATACCAACGGCATGGCACGTGTGCTGTTCACGGTGCTGGCACCGGTCGCCGCGTGCGCGCTGATTGCCTGGATGCTGCACCGCTTGCCGCTGGCGGCGCTGCTACAGCTGGCATTTGGGCTGGTGGTATTGCTGTTCTCGTTTGGTCCGCAGGCTTTCGAGGCGGCCATCGAGGCCATTCTCAAGGCGCCCGATCAACAGAGCCGCGAAGCCGCCGCCCAAGAACTCTGCGAGGATTGCGAAACCATCGCCTGGACGACGGCGGATCTCGGCGAAGCAACTGCTTATGGCGCGCTGCGCCGTCGCTTTGGCGTGCTGTTCTGGTTTTTCGTGCTCGGCCCGGCCGGCGCCCTGCTCTATCGACTGGCACGGCAACTTGGACATGACAGCTCGCTGGCCCTCGATGCCGGCGCGCGCGCATCAGCCGGTTATCTCGCCAACGGCCTCGACTGGCTGCCGGCACAATTGATGGTTTTCACATTGGCGCTGGTCGGGCATTGGGACGCCGTGATCGGCGCATGGCGCCGCTGGCACCAGCAGGCCGCCCCCAATAGCTGGTATCTCTCCAGCCCGGCCTTTCTGGGCGCGGCCGCGCGAGCCGATGTGCTTACCGATGTCGAAGGCGGTGACGGCTACGCGGAAGAACGCACCGATCCGCTGCACGAACTTCGCCGCCTGCGTGATGCCCTGCTACGTGCATTGCTCGCCTGGCTGAGCGTGGTCGCGTTGATCGTGATCGGCGGATGGCTGCATTAAGAGCGGGAAATCGTAGAGGGAAGCGGGAAGGGTGAAAAGCCAATAAGCGTCACGCTTTCCCGACTCCCGATTCACGCCATATCCCCCCGCAATACCTCCACGCGATCTTGCAGCACGGCGGTATCGACTTGTGCCGCCGGCTTCGGCGCATCCACCACCAATTCGACACGAGCACGGAAGCGGCGCGGCAGGCGTGCGCGCCGCAGCATGGAATCGCGACGGCTCCATACGCTGCCCCATAGCCCCCGCAAGGCCATCGGCACCACCGGCACCGGGCGGCGCTGCAGAATCTTTTCCACGCCCGGCCGGAACCGCGCGATCTGGCCGTCCTTGGTCAAACCGCCTTCCGGAAAAATGCACACCAGCTCACCCTCCGCCAGCGCCGCATCGACCTCCTCGAAGGCCCGATGCAGTATCGCCGGGTCTTCCTTCAGCCCCGCAATCGGAATGGCTTTGGCGGTTTTGAATACGAAGTGCAACACCGGAATACGGAAGATCTTGTAATACATCACGAAGCGCGCCGGCCGTCGCAGGTTGGCCATCAGGATCAGCGGATCCATAAAACTCACGTGATTGCAGACCAGCAAGGCGGGACCTTCTTCCGGCAGGTTCTGCATGCCATCCACGCGGATGCGGTACAGCGTGTTCACCAGCACCCAGGTGATGAAACGCATCAGGAACTCGGGCACCAGCGTAAAAATGTAGACCGCCACGATCACGTTGAGGAGCGCCGCCACCAGGAAAATTTGCGGCGCCCCGAAACCCAACGTATCCAGTGCCAAGCCAAAGACGGATGCGATGACGATCAGCAGCGCGTTGAGAATGTTGTTGCCGGCAATCACACGCGACAGGCGATCACGCAACGTACGCGCTTGCACAAAGGCAAACAACGGCACCACATAAAAGCCGGCAAATACACCGATCAAGGTGAGATCCAGCACGATGCGCAAGCTTCCGGCAACGTGAAGAAACGCCAACCAATCCAGCCCGCGCAGCGGTGCGGCACCGGGCCGTGCCAGAAACAGATCGACACCAAACGCGGTAAGACCAAACGCACCCAGCGGCACCAGGCCGATTTCCACCCGTTTGCACGACATCTTTTCGCACAACAGGGCGCCCACGCCGGTACCGATCGAGAACAAAGTCAGCACCAGCGTGTTGACCGAGCCATCACCGCCCAGATTGACGCGCGTATACAACGGCAGTTGCGCGACCAGCACGGTGCCGAAAAACCAGAACCATGAAATGCCCAACACCGCGTTGAACACTGCATGATCTTCACGCGTGATGCGCAACACGCGCACCGTTTCAGTGAACGGATTCCAGCTGAACTTGAGATGTGGCGCGGTGGCCGGCGCAGGTGGAATGAAACGGCTGGCCAGGTAGCCGACGATGGCGACACCGATCGTCAACGCCGCCGAAAAATGCGGCCCGATACCGGCGATCAGCATCAGGGCATTGCCGGCCACCATGCCGATCAGAATCGCCATCTGGGTGCCCATCTCCACTAGGCCGTTGCCACCCACCAGTTCCGTGTCACTCAGCGCCTGCGGGAGAATGGCGTACTTGATCGGCCCGAATACCGTCGAGTGGATGCCCATCATGAACAGCACCACCAGCAGCAACAACAGGTGGTGCCCGATAAAGCCGTACGCCGCCAGCGCCATGGCCGCAATCTCGAACAGCTTGACGAAGCGAATGATGCGCGTCTTCTCAAACTTCTCCGCCAACTGCCCGGCCGTCGCGGAAAACAGGAAGAACGGCAGAATAAACAGCGCAGGCGCCAGATTGGTGTACAAGCCGACCTCATGATCGGATAGCCCCATCTGGAATGCCGCCAGCATCACCATCGCGTTGCGAAAAGCACTGTCGTTGAACGCACCCAGCGCCTGAGTCCAGAAAAACGGCGCAAAACGGCGACGGCCTAACAGGGCGAACTGGCTCATGCGGGTCCTTGGCGGCGAAACTGATGCGTAGACTAGCGCGGAAACCTATGCCTTATCGAAGCCCGGCCACTTCGGCCAGTTGCTGTCCATCGATGGACGCAGGTGAGGGCCGGCGCTTTGGTAACGGTGATCTTTATGGGTTTTTTCGGACCTCGCTCATGCCCGGCGCCCCGTCCTTTACCAAGAAAACCCGGGCGGTTCTTTCACCTTGCAGGAGCCGTAGTTATGCTCACTGCCGCGATCGTCTGGCATGCATGGCGCCGGCCGAGCTGAACTGGAGAATGGCGATGTCGGAACAACTGGCATTGGGACAGAGCGTGCTGGCTTTGCAGCCGTTCAGCGCGCTGATGGGGGCGGAGCTCACCGTCTTCGTCAAAGGCCATGCCGAGATCCGTATTCCGATTCGCGACAGCTTGAAGCAACAGCATGGCTTCGTGCATGGCGGCGTGATCAGCTACGCGGCGGACAACACGCTCACCTTCGCCGGCGGCAGCGCGCTCGGCCCTGGCGTGGTGACATCCGAATTCAAGATCAATTATCTGCGACCTGCTATGGGCAATTGCCTGATTGCCCGCGCGCACGTGATCCACGCTGGAAAAAACCAGGCGGTTTGCCGCTGCGATGTGTTTTGCGCGGATGGCCATGAAGAGCGGCTGTGCGCCACGGCGCAGGGAACCATCACGCGGCTGGGCGCTTCGTCTGCGCAAAACACTCACGGGTAGCCACCCCGATACCATGCTGCCGCTTATCGCTGCCGATGCTGTGCTGACGTTCCACTTGGGGTTCATCCTTTTCTGCACGCTTGGCGCACTGCTCGCCTTGAAATGGCGATGGATGGTGTTACTCCAGCTTCCGGCCGCGGCCTGGGGGTTTTACGTGGAACTGAGCGGGCGCATCTGCCCGCTGACCAGCATCGAGAACCATTTTCGCGAACGAGCCGGACAAGCCGCTTATCAAGGCGACTTCATCGGACATTACCTGCTGGCCACAATCTATCCCAACGGGCTGACCCGGGAGATCCAGTTCCTGCTGGCGGCGTTCGTGCTGATCTTGAACGTATCCGTCTATGCATGGCTGATACGCCGCTGGCTCAGCAGCAGGCCGCCCCACTAAACCCTGCCGCCATGGATTTACCACCGCAAGCTCACGTACTCTTGGCCGCCGATGCACGCCGGTTTCGAGAAACTTTATGCTGATCTCTGGACGTTGCCACTGCGGAAATATCTCGTTCCAGCTGGACTGGAAAACCGATCCCACTGAAATCCCTGCTCGCGCCTGCACGTGTACGTTCTGTACCAGGCATGGTGGTGTCTGGACATCCTGTCCAACGGGTTCGCTTACGGTGACGGTACGGCATGCCGAACAGGTTTCGCGCTACGCGTTCGGCACATGCACGGCCGACTTCCACATCTGCACCCGTTGCGGCGTGGTCCCGGTGGTGACGAGTGAGATTGACGGCAAGCTTTATGCCGTGGTCAACGTCAACACGTTTGAAAATGTCGAGCCGTCCCTGCTTCGCCGCTCATCGGCAACCCTGGACGAGGAAAGCGGCGAAGAACGCCTGGAGCGTCGCCAGCGCAATTGGATTGCGGACGTCACTTACACGGCGCGAGGGGCTTGATCACTCCCTCACGCCTGAGTTTTCAGTGGAAACGAAGATTCGCTCCCATCCTGTAGCGCGGCACGCCACGCCATCCGCCCGTTTGAAGCCCGTCCGGAATCGCCGCAGACTCAGCTGCGCCGCAGCGCACGATGGGCAATGTCGCGACGGCAGAATGCGCCGTCGAAGTGCAGCTTGCTGACCGCTGCATAGGCATGTTCGCGTGCGGCGGCAATGTCCTTGCCCAAGGCGCACACGGTGAGTACACGGCCACCCGCGGTAATCGGGCGACCGTGTGCGTCGAGCTTGGTGCCGGCGTGGAACACTTTCACATCCGGGCCAAGATCGCTGTCCAGGCCCTCGATCACGTCGCCGCTCTGCACCTTGCCCGGATAGCCACCGGCCGCCAGCACCACGCCAATCGAAGGGCGCGCATCCCATTGCACATGGGTGTGATGCAGTTCGCCGTCGAGCGCCGCTTCGATCAGGTCAACGAAATCGGACTTCAGGCGCAGCATGATCGGCTGTGTTTCCGGATCGCCGAAACGCACGTTGAATTCGATCACCTTGGGGGCGCCGTGCTTGTCGATCATCAGGCCGGCATAAAGGAAGCCGATAAATGGCGCGCCTTCGGACGCCATGCCGCGCAGAGTGGGTTCGATCACTTCCTTGAGGATGCGTTTTTCCACCTCGGGCGTCACCACCGGCGCAGGCGAATACGCGCCCATGCCGCCGGTGTTGGGACCGAGGTCGTTGTCGTCGCGGCGCTTGTGATCCTGGCTGCTGGCCATCGGCAGAGCGTGCGAGCCGTCACTCATCACGATGTAGCTGGCTTCCTCACCATCCAGGAATTCTTCGATCACCACGCGTGCCGACGCATCACCGAAAGCATGCGCACCGAGCATGTCGTGCAACGCCAGTTCCGCATCGCCCAGCGTGAGCGCCACCACCACGCCTTTGCCGGCGGCTAGGCCATCGGCCTTGATGACGATGGGCGCACCGTGCTTGCGCACATAGGCCAGTGCCTGATCCAGTTCGGTAAACACCGCGTAGCGTGCGGTGGGAATGTTGTGGCGTAGCAGGAAATCCTTGGCGAAGGCCTTGGAGCCTTCCAGCTGGGCGGCGATGGCGCGCGGTCCGAAGATACGCAAGCCCGCGGCGCGAAATTTGTCGACGACGCCCGCCACCAGCGGCACTTCAGGACCGACGACGGTCAGCTCAACCTTTTCGGCCTTGGCCAGTTTCAGCAGTCCTTCGACATCGGTGACGGCCACATCGGCATTGCGCAGGCCATGCTCATGTGCGGTACCGGCATTGCCCGGCGCAACGATCACCTCGCTCACGCGCCGTGATTGCTTGAGCTTCCACGCCAGCGCGTGCTCGCGACCACCGTTGCCGATTACCAGAACTTTCATGCCTTGCCTGCTCCACTGCTCGAAACCGCCGCCCTGCGGCGCAGCGCGCATTGTAGTGCCTGTTCGCGGAAATGCCGCGAGGGAGCTAAATCAGAAGCATTTGACGTGCAGCAGATCCAACAAAGCGGCACGCGGCAGCTTGCCGGTTTCATTGCGCGGCAGGCTCTCGACCAGGCGTAGCGGACGCGGCAGGAAAACCGGGTCGATCGAGGTGCGCAGAGCATCAAGAATCGCGTGCTCATCCAGCTCAGGCGCCACCGCCAGCGCGGCAATACGGCGCACACCGATAGCATCCGGCTCATCCAGCTGGAACACCACGCCATCCTTCACGCCAGGAACGGCGAGCAGACGGCGGGTGAGGTCCCCCAGCGAGGCGCGTTTGCCGGCGATTTCGAGCAAATCAGCGTGGCGCCCGCGCAATTCGAAGCGGCGGCCTTCATCGTGCAAGGTCACGATGTCGGCAAGGATCGCAGGCGCCTCCAATTGCGGCGCCTCAATCTGTGTACCGTCGGGCTGCGGATGCAGATGCACCCCGTGATAAAGCGACCAGCGGTCATCCACTGTTACGCGGCGCGACGCGAAGGCACAGGTTTCGGTAGAACCAAACACTTCCAGCAACGGCGCGCCAAAGCGGCGCTCCGCCTGCGCGGCCAGCTCGGGCGGCATCGGCGCCGTGGCCGAAAGCACCGCGGCCAGCGGCGGCAGCTCAACACCTGATTCGACCAGTGCGCGCAGATGTACCGGCGTGGTGACCAGTACGCGCGGTGCCGGCATGTCCGCCAGCGCTGTGGCGATATCGGCGGGGAAAAACGGACGGCCGGAATGGACCTGCACATGGCCCAGCAAAGGCAGCAGTATCGACATCTCAATGCCGTAGATGTGCTGCGGCGGCACGGTAGCCACCACGGTGAAGTGCTCGCCCACCACCTGCTGCAACATGCGCAGATTGCCTGCGGTGCTGGCATGCAGGCTGCGCCAGGTTTTGTTGTTCGGACGCGGTGCACCGGTGGAGCCGGAGGTATAGCCGACTGCCACGTTGTGCATTGCCGGCAGGAACGGCCACTCGACGGATGGCGAAACCGCCGCATCCACCGCGAGCGATGGCAGGACGTGATAGCGATGCGGGGCGGGTTCCATGGATCTGTCACCGACGGCATGGCAGCCCGGATAGGCAGCCATCACCTCCTCGACGGCGTGCGGTGCACGTGAAGGCGGCAGCAGGTTGGCCTGGCCACGCAAGGCAATGGCACAAAAGGCCACCAGGAACGCGTAACGGTCCTCGCACAGGTTGACCGCAGCCGTCGCGTCCGGCAGTTGCGCAGCGACGTGTTCAACATGGGCCACAAACTGGGCCGCCGTGATGGACTCGCCTTCATGCAATGCCACGACCCGCAGCGGATCGCCAACCTTCAACAAAGGCAGCAGGCGCTCCGCTTCATCGCGTTGATAGGTCTGGTAGACGATCGCCACGCCTTGCGCTCCTGATGGCTTTTCCCATGCATTAGCCCGTCCGGCCGAGTGGTCGGTTGCTGCCGGTTTTCGGGATTGTGTCCTGCGGCCCCCATCCTCATGGTCGCGGCTGAATCGGCACCTACCGCGCCGACGAGCATATTCCAGGATGCTTTGATTCATTCAGCATGGGCGGCACCGGCATTGTCTGTCTGCAGGCCATAGGACCGTTGGCGAAGGCGACTGGCCGTCTGTCGAGCCAATGGACCGAAGGGATGCGAACAGACAGTGCCGGTGCCGCCTGTGCTGAATGAATCAGAGTGTCCCCTGATTCAGGTGCGGATGATAGCGCCTGTCAGCGCATCCCGGATGGTGCTGGGCTGGGCCGCACCGCCCAGTGGCGCATCGACCATGCCATCCAGGGCTTCGCCGAAATATTCGGTCACGGTGGCCAGATCACGCGCCGGTGGCTTGCCGTGGAGATTGGCACTGGTGGAGACCAGCGCCCCGCCGAATGCGCGGCACAGCGCGACCGCCGGCGCATGGCCGCTGACGCGCAAGGCGATGCCGGGATGGGCGCCAGCCACCCATTCGGGGACTTCTGCGCTGCGCGGGAACACCCAGGTAAACGGTCCCGGCCAACTGGCCCGGACCTGCGCCAGTACACCCCGCGGGACTTTCGTCATGTCCACGTAGTGTTCGACCTGGGCGAAGTCAGCGGCGATCAGCAAAACACCTTGCGTCGATGGCCGCTGCTTGAGCGTGAAAATGCGTTCGAAAGCGGCTTGGTTATGCGGATCGCAGCCAAGGCCAAAGACCGCTTCGGTGGGATAGGCGATAACGCCACCGGCGTGCAGTACGTCGGCGGCGCCCTGGAGTTCAGCCAATGTGTAGCGCTTGGGCATGCGGCTTTGCTTCCTCTCCCCGCCGAAGATGGCGGCTGAGGTAAGGGGCCATGCTCGCCCCGGACGTTGTTCATTTCAAACCGACACTCGCTTCGATCACGCTGCCGGGCGAAAGAGTTTCCTCACCCCCTCTCCCTGCCGAGGAGAGAGGGCAGACCCACGAGCATCAAGCTTTGGTTTTCTTGGTGGCTGCCTTTTTGGCCGCAGTCTTCTTGGTGGCTGTTTTCTTGGCCGCGGTTTTCTTGACTGTGGTTTTCTTTGCAGCCGCCTTCTCGGCTGGCGCTTTTTTGGCCGCAGCCTTCTTGGTCGCCGGTGCAGTCTTGGCGGTCGTTTTCTTGCCGAAGCGGCCTTTCTTGACTGGCGCCGCCGCCAGCAATTCCACGCACTGCACTTCCGTCAGTTCCTTCGGATCCTGATCCTTGGGAATGCGCGCATTCTTTTCGCCATCGGTGATGTACGGACCGAAGCGGCCGTTGAGAATCTGCACGCCGTTGCCGAAATCCTTGATGATGCGATTGGCGATCAGCTCCAGCTTTTCCTGCACGATCTGCAGTGCACGCGGCAGCTCGATGGTGTACGGATCGTCTTCCGCCTTCAGCGAGGCATAGGTACTGCCCTGCTTTACGAACGGGCCGAAACGGCCGATGCCAACCGTGACTTCGTCGCCGTTCTCGGCCTGCCCGAGCTTGCGCGGCAGCTTGAACAGCTCGATCGCCTCTTCCAGCGTGATCGTATGCATGCTTTGGCCGGGACGCAGCGATGCGAATTGCAGCTTTTCGTCCACATCCTTGTCACCGATCTGCGCATACGGTCCGTAGCGGCCCAGGCGCACCGACAGCGGCTTGCCGGTTTTCGGATCGGCGCCGAGTTCACGCGCGCCGGTGGCTTCGCTGCGATCGACCGATTCGGTCTTCTCTTCGACCTGCTGCTTGAACGGCTGCCAGAAGCGCTGCATCAGCGGCACCCAGGCTTCTTCGCCACGGCTTACCGCGTCGAGTTCGTCTTCGAGCTTGGCGGTGAAGTCGTAATCGACGTACTGGGTGAAATGCTGGGTGAGGAACTTGCTCACTGCGCGGCCCACGTCGGTGGGACGGAAACGGCGGTTGTCCAGCAGCACGTATTCGCGGTTCTGCAGCACCTGGATGATGCTGGCATAGGTGGACGGACGGCCGATGCCGTATTCCTCCAGCGCCTTCACCAGACTGGCTTCGGAATAGCGCGGCGGCGGCTCGGTGAAATGCTGGTCGGCCACGATGTCCTGCAACGGTACCTGCTCGCCCTTTTCCAGCCGCGGCAAGCGGCGGCCTTCGTCATCGTCTTCAGCCGTCTTCTGGTCGCGGCCCTCTTCGTAGACGGCAAGAAAGCCGGGATCGACGATGGTGGTGCCGGTCGCGCGAAATGCCGCATCGCCACCCTTCACATGCTTGACGTCGAAATCCACCGACACCGTGTTCATGGTCGCGTGGATCATCTGGCAAGCGACCGTGCGCTTCCAGATCAGTTCGTAGAGCTTGCGCTGCTCGTCATTGAGGAACTGCGCCACCTCGCGCGGCGTGCGCATGGCGGAGGTGGGACGAATCGCCTCGTGCGCTTCCTGTGCATTCTTGGACTTGGTGCGATACACCTGCGGATGATCCGGCAGCGCCTTGTTGCCGTAGTCGCGCGTGATCAGCTGGCGCAGCTCGCCGACCGCCTCATCCGACAGGGCGGTGGAATCGGTACGCATGTAGGTGATCAGGCCGACGTTGCCTTCGCTGCCCAGGCTCACGCCTTCGTACAGCCCTTGCGCGACCTTCATCGTGCGGCTGGTACCGAAGCCCAGCTTGCGCGCAGCTTCCTGCTGCAGCGTGGAGGTGGTGAACGGCGGCGCCGGGCGACGCTTGCGCTCCTTGCTGCCGACGTCGCTGACCGTGAGATGGCCGCGCGCGGCTTCCTGGAGCGCGGCGCGGGCCGCCATCGCATCGGCCTCGTTGGTGAGGTCGAACTGCTCGAATTTCTTGCCGTTGAGCTTGGTCAGCCGCGCGTTGAAATCGCCTTCGGCGTGCTTGAGCCGGGCCTCGACCGTCCAGTATTCGCGGGCGATGAAGGCTTCAATTTCTTCCTCCCGCTCCGCGATCATGCGCAGCGCAGGACTCTGCACGCGGCCGGCGGACAGACCGCGTTGCACTTTTCGCCAAAGCACCGGCGAAAGGTTGAAACCGACCAGGTAATCCAGCGCGCGACGGGCCTGCTGGGCATCGACCAGATCGTGCGACAGCGCGCGTGGCGCAGCTACCGCCGCCTTGATCGCCTTGGGCGTGATCTCGGAGAACACGACGCGATGCATCTGCTTGCCTTTGGAGATGCCGCGTTCTTTCAGGATCTCGCTGATGTGCCAACTGATCGCCTCGCCTTCGCGGTCCAAGTCGGTGGCCAGATAGATGTCATCGGCAATCTTGGCCGCCTTGGCGATGGCATCGACGTGTTTCTCGTTGCGCTCGATCACCTCGTACTTCATGGCGAAATCGTGCTCTGGGTCCACCGCGCCTTCTTTCGGCTTCAGGTCGCGCACGTGGCCATAGGAAGCCAGGACCTGAAAGTCCTTGCCGAGGTATTTGTTGATCGTCTTGGCCTTGGCCGGCGATTCGACGATAAGCAGGTTTTTTGCCATGTGGCGTGGGGTTCCAGATGTTGCATCGGCAACCGCAGGGGATCGGTCGCTCTATATATAGTTGGAAGCATGCCGGCTCAATGACTGTCAAGCTGGCAGACGTGAAAGCGCGGCCTGGCGCGCTTTCGGGCAAATTCAAATACCCGGCAAACGCTGGTAGCGACCGCCCGGCAGACCTTCGACGCAGCCTTCCAGCTCCAGCATGAGCAGCATGGATGACAAAACGGCGGCGCTTTGCCCGGTACGCTCCACCAGTTCGTCCAGTGGTGCGGGATCGTACCCGAGTACCTCCAGCAACCGGCGGTATTCCGGATCGTCGCGCCAGCCGCCCATCGCCGGCCGATCATGCCCGGCGTTTGCCACCGGCAACCTTTCGAGGCGCTGGGCCAATTCAGCACCAAGCGCCTGCACGGCGGGAACCAGGGCCTCGATCATTTCCGGAGCGCTTTCGACCAGCCGCGCACCATCCCTGATCAGGCGGTGGCAGCCGCGAGCGAGCGGATTATGAATGGAACCGGGGATGGCGAATACCTCCCGCCCCTGCTCAGCGGCCAGCCGCGCGGTGATCAGCGAGCCTGACTGTAATCCGGCCTCCACCACCAGCGTGCCCAGCGACAGTCCGGCAATGATGCGGTTGCGGCGTGGAAAGTGGTCGGCGCGAGCGGTCATGCCCGGAAGAAATTCGCTGACCAGTGCGCCATGCGTCTCCACCTGCGCCGAGAGCGCCCGATGCTTGCGCGGATAGACCAGATCCGGCCCGGTGCCGATCACTGCGATGGTCGGTTGGCCGGCCTCCAGCGCCGCCTCGTGTGCGGCGCCGTCGATACCATCGGCCAGACCGCTGGTGACCACGAAGCCCGCCTGGGCGAGCTGCCGGGCAAACGCACGGGCGGTGCTCTTGCCCGCCGCACTGGCGCTGCGCGCACCCACGATCGCCAGTTGCGGGCGCAACAGCAGGCTGGCGTCGCCACTGACGAACAATGCGGCCGGCGGTTGCGGAATGCCTTCCAGCTGCGGTGGAAAATCCGCATCCGTACAGCACAGCAGCCGGTGACCGGGCTGGGCGAGCCAATCCAGGTCGGCCGCGAGCCGGGCCTCATCAGGCTGTCTCAACCACGCCTGGGCGTCTGAATCGAGCGAGGAGGCGTGCCGGTGCAGCTGAGCCAGTACTTGTCCGATCCGACCCTCCGCGGCGCACAGGCGCTCGCGCAGCCCCATTGGGCCCAATCCCGGCGTGCGCAGGACGGTCAGCCAGTCCCGCCATTCGGCTTGTTCATTCATGCCGCGAGTCTACGCGAGGGCCACAAACAACCACGGCGCGGGATTACCGCGCCGTGCTGTGGGTTTTATCCGTGAACGGAAAGCAGGGAATGCTGTAGTCCCGTACTCCTGCTCTGCCGTTTTTATTCCGGCCGTCTTTATTCAGGCCGTCTTTATTCAGGCATTTTCGCCTTGGCACCAAGGTGCACCGGCTTGAGACCATCCATGATCAGGGCGTAGCTCACCCGGTCGAAGGTGCGGAAGACCATCACGTGGCCGACGTATTCGTCCGGCAAGGTCACGAACTTGTGGCTGTAGCGGTTCCAGCTGTCGTTGGCGACGTCGTCCGGCACCTGCTCACCCGGCTGCCATAGCGAGAAGGTGGTGCCGTTGTCGACGCCGTCCTTCGAGCCGACCGAGAGCACCACCACGTCATTCGGGCCGACCTGGGTCAGGCGTTCATGCGAGAAGGCGATCACGCGTCCGTTGGCCGGCAGGGTCTTGGGCGGATGCGGGTAGTAGTACGGGTCGTACGGATTGTCGTCGATCGGCATCAGGCGATCGCCGGCGCGGACTTCCATGATCGAACTGAGCAGCAGCAGGGTCGACGGATCGCCGCCGCGCAACACCTCGGCCTGACCGATCACTTCGACTTCCATCGCCAGGGTCTTGCCACGAAACGCGTGGTTGGGCGTGGCACGGCCCAGGTCGGTCATCCATTCCTCGTTCCACGGCGAACGGGTGGTGGCGACATCGCTATCCACCAGGTTGGCCGCCATGTCGTCGCTGTCCTCGGCCTCCGAGCCGCCGTAGGTGCGGAACACATGGGTCGGGCGCACGACGGCCCAGCGCTGGCCCGGCTGCGCATTGAGGTTACGCACGTAGATATTGCGGCCCGAGGTGCCGGTGATATCAGCTTCCTCGAAACCCATCACGTAGGGCGCGTTCTTCACCTCATCCGGATCCACCACGCGGGAATCGCGCAGGAACGGCTTGAGCTGGTCGACTGGAATGGCCGGGATGGCCTCGCCTTCGTGCTGGATGGCCGGCTCCAGCCGCAGCGCCGGACCGCCGTTGATAAACGACAGGTCGAGCACGTCGCCCGGATAGATCAGGTGCGGGTTGCGAACCTGTGGGTTGGCCTGCCAGATCTCCGGCCACAACCATGGCTTGGAGAGGAAGCGGGCGGAAATGCCCCACAGGGTGTCGCCACGACGCACGGTGTAGCTGTCGGGGTGATCGGCACGAAGCTGGGTGCCAGCCGCATAAACGGCCACTGTGACCAGCATGCCGGCCAGCAGCCCAATGGACTTTCTAATCATAAACGGGAATCCCCCAATGCCCCCTTGCTTGGGCGAGTGTAACCGAAGCATTAACTCAAGCAACACGTGCCCAGTTGGCAAATTCGTGCGCCGACAAAGCCTTGAACCACGTACAATATCCACATTCTAGACCGCGCCTGGGTTGGCTTTTCACCAATTCGCCCGCATTTCCGGCGCCCGAGGTGAGCATCCATGTCCGTTCGTACCATCCTTGAATACCCTGATCCGCGACTGCGCACCAAGGCCGAGCCGGTCGCGGTGTTCGACGCTGAATTGAAGCAGCTCGTCGATGACATGTTCGAGACGATGTATGCCGCCAATGGCGTTGGCCTGGCCGCCACCCAGATCAACGTGCACCAGCGCGTGCTGGTGGCCGACATGAGCGAAGAGCGCAACCAGCCGCTGGCCCTGATCAATGCCGAAATCCTGGAGAAGGACGGCACCCAGGTGTATCAGGAGGGCTGCCTGTCCTTTCCCGGCATCTACGCCGACGTCACCCGCGCCCTGAAAATAAAGGTCCGCGCACACGATGTGGAAGGCAACAGCTTCGAGTTGGAAGTGGAAGGCCCGCTGGCCGTGTGCATCCAGCATGAAATGGATCACCTGGCCGGCAAGGTCTTTGTCGATTACCTGTCGCCGCTGAAGCGCTCGATCCTGCTCAAGCGCATGGAGAAGCAACGCAAGCAGGCCGCCAACGGTTGATCGGGGGAAGCACTCAACCATCCACGCAGGCTTCATCATCGCGCACTATCCACCTACCGCTGGCTCGCCATCTCCAACGAGGGCCAGATTGCCCTCACCAGCACCCTTGCGACCCAGGAACCGACCTTACCCATGTCACCTACGCGGAATAGGTCAGCGCATCCCTTGCGCATTGTCTTTGCCGGTACGCCGGAGTTCTCCGTTCCCTGCCTGGAGGCCTGCCGCGCCAGCGGCGCGCAGGTCGTTGCGGTCTACACGCAGCCGGATCGACCCGCCGGCCGCGGCCGCAAACTCACGCCGAGTCCAGTCAAGGAAGCCGCGCTGGCCGCCGGCATTGCGGTGGAACAGCCGCGCAGCTTCAAGACGGTCGCAACCCGCAAACAGCTCGCGGCCTATCAGCCCGACCTGATGGTCGTGGTGGCTTACGGGTTGATCCTCTCGCCCAAGGTGCTGACGATTCCGCGGCTCGGCTGCTGGAACGTGCATGCCAGCCTGCTGCCGCGCTGGCGCGGCGCCGCGCCGATTCAGCGCGCCATCCTTGCCGGCGATGCAGAAACCGGGGTCGACCTGATGCAAATGGAAGCCGGCCTCGATACCGGTCCGGTTTTGTTGGAGCGCCGCACTCCGATCAACCGTAACGATACCGGCGTCTGCCTGCACGACCGGCTCTCGCTGCTGGGCGCGGACGTCTTGATGGAAGCCATCAGCCGTATCCGTGCCGGCGAAACTCTGCACGCACGGCCCCAATCCGAAGAAGGCGTGTTGTACGCGCACAAATTGCAAAAGGCCGAAGCGCGGCTCGATTTCACCCGCCCCGCGCTGGCGCTGGAGCATCAGGTACGAGCCTTCGACCCGTGGCCGGTGGCGGAAGGCGAGATTGCCGGTGAAAACCTGCGCATCTGGGCCGCACGCGCCGTCGAACAGAATCACAAAAACGCGGCCGCACCGGGCAGCGTGATCGCCGTCCATCGCGACGGCATCGATATCGCCTGTGGCGAAGGCGCGCTGCGCATCAGCGCCTTGCAACGTGCAGGAGGCAAGCGCATCACCGCCGCCGATTACCTCAATGCACGCCCCGAACTACGCGGGGCACGATGAACGATACCCGCGCACTGGCCGCGCAGGCGCTGGCCGACATTGCCCTGCACGGCAAGTCATTGCGCGAAGCGATGGAACAAAAAGCACCCAAGCTGCGCGATCCGCGTGACCGCGCCTTGCTGATGGCGCTGCTCAGCGATGGCGCACGCTGGTGGCTGCGTTTCGACGCCGCGCTCGATCGCCTGCTCGACAAACCACTGCGCCGCAAGGAGCCGGAAGTCCATGCGCTGCTGGTGTTGGGGCTAGTGCAGTTGGAAGTGCTGGAACTGCAGGACTACGCCGCCGTCGCCGCCACCGTCGAAGCAGCGCGTGCACTCAACCGCCCGCGCCTGGCCGGTCTCGTCAATGCGGTGCTGCGCCGCTGGCAACGCGAGCGAACGGATCTGCTGGCTGCGCTCGATGCAAGGCCGCAGACGCGCTACGCCATGCCGCCGTGGCTGGTCAAAGCCATCGCTGCCGATTGGCCTGCGCAGCAAGACGCCGTGCTGGCCGACAGCAACCGCGAACCGCCACTGATGCTGCGCGCAAATCGACGCCGCACTTCACGCGATGCACTGATCGAACAACTGCATGCGGCAGGCTATCAAGCCGATCCGCATCCGTGGCTGGCGGACGGCATCGTGCTGCCGCACAGCAGCGACATCACCCGCATGCCGGGCTTCGCCCAAGGCTTGTTTGCCGTGCAAGACGGTGCTGCGCAAGTTGCTGCCGACATCGCTGACGTGCATGCCGGCCAGCGTGTGCTCGACGCTTGCGCCGCCCCCGGAGGCAAAGCCTGCCACCTGCTGGAACGTGCGGACATCGCGCTGACCGCGCTCGAATTCGATGCCGCCCGCGCCACGCGCATCGGCCAGAACCTGGAACGCCTCGGTTTGCATGCCGAGGTGCGCGTGGGCGATGCCGGCGATCCGGCTGGCTGGTGGGATGGCCGCCCCTTCGATCGCATCCTGATCGATGCGCCTTGTTCGGCGACCGGTGTATTGCGCCGCCGCCCAGACGTGCGCCTGCATCGGCGCGCCAGCGACATCGAGGCACTGGTCGCGCAACAGCGGCGCATACTCGCCGCGCTGTGGCCGCTGCTTGCTCCGGGCGGCCGGCTGGTCTTCATCACCTGCTCGCTGTTGCGTGCGGAAAATGAAGCGGTTGTCGAAGGTTTTTTCGCCAGCCGCAACGATGCGAAGGCGATACCGCTGGCCTTGCCGGCCGGACAGGCTGCCGCCCCCGGCTGGCAGATCCTGCCGGGCGATGGCGATCTCGACGGCATGTACTATGCGGTGTTTGAGCGGCGCTGAAGGCGCGCTCACGTCTCGTCCGGGCGACCCGAAAGCAGTCCCCCCCGTGGGAGAAATCGCCGGGTGAAGGGCCAATCTTCCGGTAAGACTCCTTTGCTCCAATGGGTTCCACTGATAAGTCACACCGAAAAATAATGGGATCTATGGCAAGCGCAGCCCCTCACCCCAACCCGCTGAGGGAGAAGCTTCAGGAACACCGCCAATTCTGGCTACTGATGCTATTCGCCATCCTGGTGCTCGGCATAGGCATCGGCCTGCGCGATCCCTGGCCGTCCGACGAACCGCGCTTCACCCTCGCGGCCAAGCAGATGGTGGAAAGCGGCGACTGGCTGTTCCCGCATCGCGGCGTGGAGTTGTACGCCGACAAACCGCCGATGCTGATGTGGCTGGAAGCGGCCAGCTTTGAAGTGGTGCGCAACTGGCGCATCGCTTTCATGCTGCCGTCGTTCCTCGCCTCGCTGGGCACGTTGCTGCTCATCTACGATCTCGGACGACGGCTCTGGAATCGCAAGGTCGGCATGTACGCGGCAATGGCCGCGCTAATGTGCATCCAATTTGTATTCCAGGCCAAGCGCGCACAAATCGATCCCTTGGTCGTGTTCTACATCACCGCCGCCAACTGGGGCCTGCTGCGACACATGTTGTGCGGACCGAACTGGCGCATGTACTGGCTCGGCTGTTTTTGTGCGGGCCTGGGCGTGATCACCAAAGGCGTCGGCTTTCTCGCCCTGTTCATGCTGCTGCCGTATGCGTGGGCTGCGTTTCGCCGCTGGGACGGCGTTGCGGTCATGGGCGCGGGCGCCTGGTGGCGTTGGTTGCTGGGCCTGGTCGCCACGCTGGCGGCGATCGGTTTGTGGCTGATCCCGATGCTGCTGGCGGCACGATCGCATACCGACAACCCGATCTACGCCGCTTACGTCAACAACATCCTGTTTCACCAAACCGCTGGCCGCTACGCCCATGCGTGGCATCACATCCAGTCCAGGTTCTATTACCTGCCGATCATGCTTTATGCCTGGCTGCCGCTGTCGCTGACTTATCCCGGCAGCTTCCCGCGCTGGTGGCAGGCGTTGAAAGCGAAAGACGCACGCATCCTGCTGCCCTTGGGCTGGATGTTGCTGGTCTTGCTGTTCTTCAGTGCATCGGCCGGTAAACGTGATGTGTACATCCTGCCGATGCTGCCCATGCTCGCGCTGATCACCGCGCCTTATCTGGAAGCCATGCTGGCAACGCGCTGGTTGCGCATACTCTGCCTGCTGTTCCTGCTCGTGATCGGCGGCGGCATGCTGGGGCTCGGCGCGTATGCCTTGCTGACCCATCCGCCCTTCGCCGCCAAGCTGGCCTATGACCGTGGTTTCGATGGTCCGGCGGACAGCCTGTGGTGGATGTGCATCGTGATCGGCGCGGCGCAATGGCTGTTGCTGGCCGTATTCGGCCTGCGGCGCGCGCCTTGGGCGATCGCCGGCGGCATGCTGGCACTGTGGATGGTGTGCGGCCTGTGGGCTTATCCCTTGCTCAACGCCAGCAGTTCAGCCTCTGAGTTGATGGCCAATGTGCGCGCACATCTGGGTCCGCAGGATGAAATCGCATTGGTCGACTGGAAAGAACAAAACATGTTGATGCTCAATCGCCCTGCCGTCGATTTCGGCTTCAGCGCGCCCACCTCGCAGCAGTTCGCACATGCGGCACAATGGCAGGCCGCCGCACCCGCTACCCGCTGGCTATTCGTGCAGGAACCGGCGATGGGTCATTGCGTGGACCGCAGCAAGGCCATCAACATGGGTCATGCCAACCGGCGTGACTGGTGGCTGTTCAAGGCGGATGCGGTGATCCCCGGTTGCACACCACCCCCGGCCACCACGGATGAGGACGTCATTGATTAATCCGCCATCGCCCACTTTGCAAACCGCACGGCAGCCATGAGCAATATCAACCTCATCGCACGCGACAATGGCGCGGGCCTCACGCGAGACATGCACCTGCTCGCCGGCTTGCTGCGCGAAGGCGGGCACGATGTCACGATCACCGGGCTTGGCCATCGCAGCCGCCTGAGCAATCGCCTGCGGCGTTTGCATGCGCGCCTGCGTCGTCTGTTTCGCGGCTGGTTCCACGGCGAACTCAACGCGCGTTACGACATGAACATCATGCTCGAACATGTGCGCCCGGAATCATTCGATCAGGCACACGTCAACATCCTGATTCCCAATCCGGAGTGGTTCCGCGAAGAATGGCTGCGTGAACTGCCGCATATCGATCTCATCTTCGCCAAGACCCAGCATGCCGAGCAGATCTTCGGCAAGCTGGGCTGCCGTGTCGTGCCGATCGGCTTCACCGGCTCGGACTACCAGGATCGGGAAGTCGCGCGACAAGCCACGTTTTTCCACGGCCCCGGCCGCAGCGGCAACAAAGGCACCCTGCCCTTGCTGGAGCTGTGGGCACAGCATCCGGAGTGGCCCGAACTCACCGTGGTCTGGCGGCGCAAGCGGGTGGAGCTTCCCGAGCTGCCGCCCAATGTGAAGCTGATTCGCGACTATCTTCCCGAAGCGGAATTGCGCCGCCTGCACAACGCCAACGTGTTTCATCTGTGCCCGTCGCAAACCGAAGGCTATGGCCATTCGCTGGTGGAAAGCCTCAGTACGGGCTGCGTCACCATCACCACCGATGCCGAACCGATGAACGAACTGGTGACCGCCGAACGCGGTGTGCTGGTCGCCGCACATGCCAACGGCACGCAGGAGCTGGCCACGCTTTACGATTTCGATCTCGATGCCATGCGTGTCGCCATCGAACGCTGCATTGCCATGCCGAAAGAAGAACAAGCATCGCTGGGACGCGCCGCACGCGCGTGGTACGAACACAACAACACGGCATTCCGCCAGCGTTTTCTGGATGCCATTGCCAACGCTGCTCCGCCAGCGCGTAACAAGTAAGCGGCGTGCCCGTCATGCCTGCCTCACTGAGCGTCAATCTGGTGGTGCGTGATAACGGCCTGGGGCTGACGCGCGACGCGCAATTGCTCGCCGATGCGCTCAAGGCCAGCGGCTGCACGGTGCATGTCACCTCGCTCGGCGAGCAGGACGAGCAACTGCGTTGGCGCTACGGGCGCGGACGGCGCGTGCTTTTCAGCCATCTGCGCCATACCTGGGCACGCTTGCGAGGTCACGCCCAATACGACCTCAATATCATGTTCGAACACCTGTGGCCGCTGCATTTACCGTTGGCGCGCTACAACATCGCCTTGCCGAATCCGGA
Organism: Dyella flava; assembly: GCF_016904955.1. GTDB lineage: Bacteria > Pseudomonadota > Gammaproteobacteria > Xanthomonadales > Rhodanobacteraceae > Dyella_B > Dyella_B flava. The sequence continues at coordinate 90,432 of NZ_JADIKE010000026.1, forward strand.
GTGGTTCGACAGCAAGGATGCTGCACACCTGCGCTGCATGGATCACGTCTGGGCCAAGACCCGTCACGCGGAAGCACTATTCCAGCGCCTGGGCTGCAAGACGTCCTTCGTGGGTTTTGACAGCGATGATCGTTACGATCCGCAGGTCCGCCGAACGCGCCAGTTCTTCCACCTCGCTGGTGGCAGCCGCATCAAAGGCACCGAACGATTGCTGGCCTTATGGCGCAAGCACCCGGAATGGCCGACGCTGACCGTGCTGCAAAATCCTTCCTGCGCGCAGCCGGGGCCGGCGCAGGCGAATATACGGCACTGCGTGGAGTACGTGCCGGCAGAGGCCCTGCAAACGCTGCAAAATGCTCATGCCTACCACGTGTGCCTGTCGGAAGCCGAAGGCTGGGGTCACTACATTGTTGAAGGCATGGGCGTCGGCGCTGTCGTCATCACCGTCGATGCAGCCCCCATGAACGAACTCGTCGATGCCGAACGTGGCCTGCTGGTGGCTTATGCCAGCACCGGCACGATGGGTCACGCCACCACCTATCAGTTTGACGAACGCGCGATGGAGCAGACGGTAGCGCAGGCGCTAAGCCTGAGCGATACCGAACTCGAGCGTAAAGGCGAATACGCCAGGCAGTGGTTTGTCGAGAACAAAGCGCAATTTGCCCAGCGTATCGGCCGGGCGCTAAGCGAACTCAGGATTTGAGTGCAGGATCGGCCAAGTGCCGATCAACGCCCTGCTCGCAACGCGTGATGCGCTCGGTAAGCGTGGCGCGATAGAGCCGATTGTTGGGCAAGCTCATATCGTTCACGTCTACCTGGGCCCGCGTCTTGTGCTCCAGATGCGCGGCCAGCGCACACCATTTCAGCTGACGCCGACGCAGACCGGCATTTTCCAGCCGGGCGGCCAGTTCGCGATCTTCCGCGCCGTAGCCTTCCATGCGCTCATCGAAGCCGTTGACGCGCAGCAGATCTTCACGCCAGAAGCTCATGTTGCAGCTCATGACCCGGCCGCCGTTTTTTCCCTTCGCCTTCCAGCGTGCCAGCCCCGGTGCGCGGAACGAGTAAATACGGCGAATGCCGTCGAAAACGTGGAAGTCCACATCCGCCCAAGGTGCAAAGACCGGACGGCCGCCAGCCAGCAGGCGAGCGGTTTCGCGCGTGGTCGTCTTGAAGCGGCCACCCTGCAGAAAGTAACCCGGCTCGGCGAGCATCAGATGATCGGCGATGAAGGCCGGGTGCAGGACCATGTCGCCATCCGTCAGCACCACATAATCGCCGCGGCTGGCCGCAATGCCCAGATTGCGGCAACGCGCGGCCCGAAAGCCCAGATCCTCCTGCCACAGGTGGCGCAACGGCACCGGAAAATCCTTTGCCATCGACTCGACCAGCTGCCGGGTGTCTTCCTTCGAGCCATCGTCCGCCACGATGACTTCGTCAGGCAGCCGGGTCTGCGCCGCCACGCTGCGCAAGACCTGCTTGAGCGCATCCGGCCAGTTGTAGGTGATGACGATCAACGACACTTTGTGCGGCTTGCCCCCGGCGGTCATGCACGAACCTCTTTTCCACGACGTTGCTGGCTATCCCTGACGCGCCACATCAGCCCCATGCTGATCGCCAGCGGCAGCCAGCCCATCAGCCATTCCACGCTGGGCTTCTGCATCAGTTCGGGCGCATCGAACTGGAAGGCTACCGTCGAAAACACCCACAGCGCCAGCAGACAGCGACCGGTCGCGATGTGCCGGAACAGCCAGCCACGCCAGCCGACGATCAGCCACATCGCCACCCACAACAGGCCGGCCGGGATACCCAGCATGATCGCATTGTGGGTAAAGACATTGTGGCTGTGCGTCCAGACCTCGTCACCGACGTGGATTTCGTAATGACTGGCCATGCCCAGTCCATGCCAGGGATGGGCTTTGATCAGGTCCCACGCCTGCTCGAAGATTTGCGGCCGATACGACATGCCGCGCTGCTCGACGTAGCGCCAGCCGCCGAATCCAACGGCCAGTGCGGCCAACGCGAGTATCACCAGCGCCCGCAACTTGACGTGCCCATGTCGCGCGCTCAGCAACATGCAGCCCTGCGCGACAAGGATCGCCAGCCACGCCGCACGGCTGTACGTCATCACCACGAAAACCGACAGCATCCCGAGCGATACGATCTGGATCACGTGCAGCCAGCGGCCACGCACGGTGGTCTGCGCCAGCCACACGATCGCAGCGCCATAGGCAAATCCGGCCAGATTGGGATTGTCGAGCATGCCGAAGGAAACCAGGCGCCCCTGTTGCTGCCACATCGTCGTATGCAGGGTCCGCCATGGAAACGTGGCCACGCCGCCGAGCGCACTCAACGCCAGACCCACCGCGCCCCAGAACAGCAACCGACGAAACCACTGCGGATTGCCGGCCACCAGCGCCGCCCAGGTGATCACGAACAGCAACACATAGACCGCCACAAAGACGTTGTCACCCGCATGCCCGTAATTGGCCCACGCCGATGACAGACTCGACCAGGCCAGAAAAGCCAGCAACAGCCAGGCATCGAGACTATGTGCAATGCGCCGGCGAAACTCGCCGCGCCGCTGCCACACCCACCACACGGCCGGCGCGATGAACAGCAACAGCAGACTGTCGTGGTAAGGCTTGCCGGGGTTCCATACCTTGTCGCCAACCGGGCTCGCCGCCAGGCCGACCAGCAACCACCACATCCCCAGCAGCAGCCAGTAACCGGCCCATTTCGGCAAATCGGACTGCAACCGGAATCGCTGTCCCCGCGTGGCGGCAAGGTTTGGCTTTTTCATCTGCATGCTGGCGACATTCTTCCCATGATCTGGAACACAACGCCCCATACCGCGTTTGGTAACAGCTGGGCGTCCCCCGCTTCGTGCGGCATCCATCGAACCAGCCCGAATACCCGCGCATGTTGCCTGCCCGAGGCTGAAACGCAATGAACTGGCGCGATGCAGCCTGTTCTTTTGTGACGGCGGACGCTTCCGGCGCGCCAACTGTAGCCCGCCCATGCCAGGGCCTGTCTACAGAAAGCCTTAGGCTAGAATGCGCGCATGGCGCACCTTCTTCCGTTCACGCTCGTTGTGATGACCCGCAATGAGGCGCAAAAAATCGCGCGCTGCCTGGACAGCGTGCCCTTCGCCGCCGAAAAACTGGTGGTGGATAGCGGCAGTACCGACGACACGGTGGCCATTGCGCGCGCCCATGGCGCACGGGTGGTAGCGCAGGAATGGCTGGGTTTCGGCCCGCAACGCAACTTCGCCGCCGGCCACTGCAGTCACCCGTGGATTCTTGCGCTGGACGCCGACGAATACCTCACGCCCGAGCTGAGCGACGAATTGCAACGCCGGCTGCCGGCCCTGATGGAAAGCGATACCGCCGCCGCCGTGTTGCGCCGGCATCTGATCTACATGGGCAAGCCGATGCGCTGGTATCGCCCGGCGGTCGGCGAAAAAATGGCCCGTTTCTACCATCGCGACCGCGCCCGCTGGAGCGATGTCCGTGTGCATGAGTCGCTGCAGTTCAAAGGTCCTTCGATCACCTTCAAGGCGCCGTTCCTGCACGACAACAATCCCAGCCTGGTCGAGAAGCAGCTTAAGGTATTGCTGTATGCCGAGCTGAAGTGCCGCGACTGGCACGACAAGGACAAGTCCACACGCATGTGGCAGACCCCGTTCGTGTTCGCCCTGGCTTTCATCAAGGATTACTTCCTGCGCCTGGGCTTTCTGGACGGCTGGCGCGGCTACGCCATTGCGCAAACGGCCGCCAGCTACGCGGCCTATAAGCGCATGCGCTATTTCGAAATGCGCCAGAATCCCGCCTCTCGCGATACCGCCGCGGACGCCCTGACCCGCAGCGGACTGGATCACTGATGCCCAAGCACTATCTGCTCTACGGTTCCGAACGCTATGCACTGGCCATCCTGCGACCGCTGCAAGCAGCCATCCGCGCACGCGGCGATGAAACCGCCTGGTTCTTCGATGGCCCCGGCGCGGAAGATCTGGTCGAAGGCGAGCGGTCGCTCAGCGTGAAGGAAGTGCGTCGCTGGAATCCGATCGCGGTGATCACGCCCGGCAACCATCTGCCGCATTTCTTTCCCGGCGTGAAGGTGGAAACCTTCCACGGCTTCAACGCCGGCAAGCCGCGTCATGTGTACATCCGCGGCTTCTTCGACCTGTACTGCACCACCGGCCCCAAAGACACCGCGCAATTCGGCGCGCTGTCCGACAAGCTCGGCCATTTCACCGTGACGGAAACCGGCTGGCCCAAGCTCGATCCTTTTATGAAGGAAATCGCCGGCCCGTTGCCGCCCGTAAGCAAGCCGCCGGTCATCCTTTATCACTCCACCTTCTCGCCTTCGTGGAGCGCCGCGGAAACCTTGTATGAGGAAGTGAAGCGTCTGTCGCGCGACGGCCGCTGGCACTGGATCGTGTCGTTCCATCCGAAGATGAATCCGGAGACCACCGCCAAGTTCAAGGCGCTGCAGAACGAGTACCTGACCTTCGCTGAAAACGACAACATCCTGGACCTGTTCACGCAGGTCGACATGATGTGTTCGGATACCTCGTCCGCGCTGAGCGAATTCCTGCTCACCGGCAAGCCGGTGGTGACGTTCAAGAATCGCGCCCCCGGTCCGCAGCTGATCGATATCGACGACCCCTCGCAATTCGAGCCGGCCATCGAGCGGGCGCTGTCGCGGCCGCCGGAACTGATGCAGGCGATCAAAACCTTCAGCGACGCCATCCACCCCTATCGCGACGGGCATTCCAGTGAACGCGTGCTGGACGCCATCGATGCGTTTATTGCTGCGGGTGGCCGCAATCGCAAATCCAAACCCTTGAATTTCTGGCGCAAATTGAAGTTGCGCCGGCGCATCGGCTATTGGGGTCCGGCCTGACCGGCGACACCGTCACAGCCAATTCACCCGCATAGCTCAGTAGAATTCCGACCACCCGAGACGGATGGCTTTAGCAAGTGTCGACCCATAACTATCGCCGATCCGAAGCACTGCGCGCCCTGTGGCCATGGCTGCCGCTGTGGACCGTGGTCGCGCTCATCGCGATCTTTTCCCACGGCCCGATGCCGCTCTACTCCACCCGCACGCTCGCCGTGGCCTGGGAAATGTGGAACGGGCACCACTGGCTGGTACCGCACATCAACGGCGAACCGTATAGCGAGAAAGTGCCGCTGCTGTTCTGGCTGATCCACGCCGGCTGGCTCGTGTTCGGCGTCAGCGATGTGTGGCCGCGCGTGCTGGAAGTGATCTTTGGCGCCATCCAGCTGGTGCAGGTTTCGGTGCTGGCACGCCGCCTCTTTCCCGAACGCCCATGGGTCGCGAAAGCTGCGCCGTGGATGTTGATGGCGTTGTCGTACGCGTTCCTGTTCGGCCTGCAGATCATGTACGAGGTGCTGCTGGTCGACTGCGTGCTGGGTGCCTTGCTCTGCCTGACCCCCAAGGCCAGCCGCGCCGAACCGCGCTGGCTGCTGTTCGGACTGCTGATCGGCGCGGGTTTGCTGACCAAGGGCCCGGTGATGCTGCTGCACATCGCGTTCCCGTGGCTGCTCGGCCCGATCTGGAACGACTGGGCACGCGAACATCGCGGCCGCTGGTATACGCGCGGCGTCCTGTCCATCTTGCTTGGCCTGGCGATGTTGGTGGCCTGGGCGATTCCGGCCGGCTTCAGCGGCGGCGATGCGTACCGTCACCGCCTGTTCTTCACGCAGACCGCTGGGCGCGTTGTGAAAGGCGTGCAAACCGATCAGAAGCTGCAAAGCCATCCGCGCTGGATTGGCTGGTATCTGATCTCGCTGCCCATGCTGCTGTTCCCGTTCAGCGCATGGCCGCGCGCCTGGGTTGCGCTGGGCACGCTGCGCAAACCACTGGATAACGGGCTGCGTTTTGCGCTGTGCTGGGTCATCCCGTCGTTCGTGGTGTTCTCGCTCATCAGCGGCAAACAGTGGTACTACCTGCTGCCGGAATTCGCCGGCTGGATGCTGCTGCTGGCCGGAGCCATCGCGGTATTGCGCGAGCAGCGCGCCCAACTGGCCGACAACTACTGGTTGGGAAGCTGGCCGCTCGGTATCGGCAGCGTGCTGTTTGCGATCCTGCTGTTCGCACTGCCGTACCTGACCCAGGTACACAAGCTGCACGGCGAATGGATCGAAGGTGCCGCGCCGTACAGCCGCACCTTCAGCGTGATGTTCCTGCTGCTCGGTTGCCTGCTGCTGGTACGCGGACGTGGCGAAATGCGCCGTGTCGCACTTGCCGGACTGGTCGGCGTGCTGGCGCTCAATACCTTGTTCACCCTGACCTTGTGGCACAAATACGATCTCAGCCCGGCCTCGGCGATGATTTCCAGCGCACAAGCCGGGCACCACGCGGTGGCCATCCAGGGCAACTACGAAGGCCAGTTCCATTTCGCGGGAAGACTGAGCCAGCCGATCACCGAACTCTGGAATGCCGAGGCCCTGCAGGATTTCGCCAGGCAACATCCGGATGGCCTGATCATCACTCACCCGGACCAGGTTGAACCTTCAGCCCTGCGCTACGGCCTGCTGGTGCAACCGTTCCGCTCGTCGTGGCTGGAAATCTGGCCGGCCGCGACGCTGGCCGATCTCCGCGCCGGCCGCACGCCCGCCGAACCCACGCAAGCCCCAACCGTCTTCCCAGCCCCCACGACCGTGCAATACGGCCAACAGCCATGAATGCCGGCCTGATCGCCAGCCTGCGCGCACAATGCAACGGCCCGCGCGATGGCGCACTGCTGCGTTTCTCGCTGGGCAATGCCTTGCTTGAACAAGGCGAGCACGCTGCTGCCGCGGAAGAACTTCGCCGTGCAGTGTCGTTCGATCCGCACTATTCCGCCGCGTGGAAATTATTAGGCAAGGCATGCCTTGGTGGTGGCGATACTTCCGGCGCGGCAGATGCGTGGCGGCAAGGCATCGAGGTGGCGCGCCAGCGCGGCGACAAGCAAGCCGAAAAAGAAATGACGGTATTTTTGCGGCGCGTGGAAAAGGCCGATAACTAACGCCTTGCTCCCTCTCCCCTCCGGGGAGAGGGTCGGGGTGAGGGGCCGCGCTTGCCATAAACATCGTCGTTACGACACATGTTCGCTTTGATGTTTCAGGGCTACGCAACCAACTCTTTCGCAAGAGTGCCCCCTCACCCCAGCCCTCTCCCCGGAGGGGAGAGGGAGAAAAACGCTAGCTAAAAATCGTACGGACTCGGCCGGTTATCCGCCGAATACCGCTTGTAATGCCACTGATACTGCGCGAACGCGAGCTTCACGCAATCCTCCACACCACGATTGAGCGCCCCGCACGCACGCGGCAAATCCGCATCAGCCAAACCTTCCGGCGCAGGCAAAAAGTGAATGCGATATCCCGCACCACGCGGCAAGCGCTCGGCAAATGCAAACAGCACCGTGGAACCGGTACGCGCCGCCAGCCGCGGCAGCAACACCATGGTCATCGCTTCGCGGCCGAAAAAATCGGCAAATTCGCCTTCACCGGCACGCGGTTTTTGATCCGGCAGAATGCCCACCGTCCCGCCGCCCGCCAGGCGCTTATACAAAGCCCGCACACCAGCACCTTCAGCGCGAACCTGCTCCGGCGCCAGCGCACCACGCACCTTGCGCAACAACGCCTCCACCGCGGCGATGCGCGGCGGACGGTACAAGATCGCCATCGATGTCTTGCGGCACAGCCAGTAGTTGAGCAACTCCCAGCATCCCAGGTGCGGCGCGGCAATGATCACGCCCTTGCCGGAAGCAAGCGCGGCATCGAACAACGCCTCCCCGCGCACTTCGCGTATCAGCCCCAGCGCATGCTCGGCGCCGGAGCCCCAGATCTTCACGATCTCGGTAATCGACTTGCCACCCTCGATCATCGCCTCGCGCACCAGCGCTGCCTGCGCCTGCTCATCCAGCTCCGGCCGCGTGATGGCGATATTCACCGCCGTATAGCGCGCCATCTTGCCGCCACGCTTCAACGCCAGCCGACCGAAGCCCGCGCCAATGCCCTGCAACCAGCGCAAGGGCAGCAGGCCGAACAGGCGCAACAGCAGGTAGACGAGGAAGATATCGGGACGCATGTGGCCAGCTAGTGGTGCCTGGAGGCGGACGCGTAAGCGTAAAGGGACGCGGGATGAGTAGCGAGGGTGGAACGCACGGCCTCATCGCCACTGCCAGGATGTGCTCAAGCTATCGAGCTCGCTGCCGTAGAACACATGTAGGCCACCACCTTCCGAAGCCATCCGAATTTGCGCCCTCGCCACTCATCCTTCGCCTCTTTACCGTCCCGTCATTCCCCTGCACAGTTGCCGCACTCAGTCACTGCCCAGCTCATCGCCCATGATCGCCCTGATCCAGCGCGTCCTTTCCGCGCGCGTCGATGTCGACAACCAAACCGTGGGCGCGATTGGCGCGGGCCTGCTCGCACTGGTGGCCGTGCAGCCGGAGGATGGCGAGGCGCAGACCAGGCGCATGCTGGAACGCCTGCTTGGCTATCGGGTCTTTGCGGACGACGCCGGCAAGATGAACCGTTCCCTATCAGATACCGGCGGCGGCCTGCTGCTGGTCAGCCAGTTCACCCTGGCCGCCGACACCCGCTCCGGCATGCGCCCCAGCTTCACCAGCGCTGCGTCGCCGGAACACGGTCGCCGCTGGTTCGAGCGGCTGGTCGAATTAGCCAGATCCACTCATCCAAAGGTGGAAATCGGGCGCTTCGGCGCCCATATGCAGGTACACCTGGTAAACGATGGCCCTGTGACGTTCTGGCTCGATGTGCGTTGAGCACCAAGCGTGCGCAAGAGTCTCCATCCATTCTTCGTATTTACGCCGAAGTCCGCGTTTTGGCGCGATTTTTGCGTAGGTGCGTGTCCGAATTTTTCCACTTGAAACTGGTCAAAAAAGCAGCACATCGCTATACTGATTGGTTCCTATCCCGCGGCGGCCGGTATGAATAACAAAGCCCACGAGCAACAGTCAGAAATCAAAGCGCTCATCTCCAAGGGTTTGGAGCAAGGCTATCTGACTTACGCCGAGATCAACGATCACCTCCCCGACGACATCGTCGATCCGGAGCAGATCGAAGACATCATGGCGGTGCTCAAGGGCGTCGGCATCGACGTACACGATGCCGCCCCGGACGCCGACCCGCTGGCCGATAACGCCCCCGGCTCCGCCACCGACGACGAAACCGCCGCTGAAGAAGCCGTTGCCCTGCTTTCAGCCGTGGACGCCGAAGTCGGCCGCACCACCGACCCGGTACGCATGTACATGCGCGAAATGGGTACGGTCGAGCTACTCACCCGCGAAGGCGAAATCGCCATCGCCAAGCGCATCGAAGAAGGCCTCACCCAGGTACAGACCGCCCTGGCCAGCTTCCCGCTGACCATCGAGCTGCTGCTTGAGGAATACGACCAGCACCTGGACGGCAAGCGCCGCCTCAGCGAAATCCTGGCTGGCTTCGCCGACCTGGAACAGGCTGCCGACGCCGCCCTGGCCGAAGCCGAAGTACTGGCCGCCGAAAGCGAAGGTGACGAGGACGAGGAAGAAGAAGACGTCGCCGGCGGCGATGACGATGAAGGCCCCAGCGGTCCCGACCCGGAAGAAGTGAAGCGCCGCATGGAACTGCTGCGCGACTACTACGGCAAGTTCCAGAAGTCCGCGCCCAAGGCCACCGACATCAGCGACAAGAAGGTGACCAAGCTGCGCGACCAGATGGCTGAGGAATTCCTCAAGCTCAAGCTGCCCTCCGCGCTGATCGACGGCTTCGTGCGCAAGCTGCGTGAAGTCGTGGGCGACATCCGCCACCACGAGCGCGTGCTGATGGACATCTTCGTCAAGCACGTGAAGATGCCCAAGGCCGAATTCCTCAAAGCCTTCCCCAGCAACGAGGGCAACCTCGAATGGGCGAACGAGCTCGGCCGCAAGCGCCAGAAGTGGTCGCCCAACATCAAGAATTACCGCGAGCAGATCGATAGCGAGCAGGAAAAACTGCAAGCCATCGAAAAGAAACTGTTCCTGCCGCTGACCGACATCAAGGAAATCAACCGCAGCATGTCGGTGGGCGAAGCCAAGGCTCGCCGCGCCAAGAAAGAAATGGTGGAGGCCAACCTGCGCCTGGTGATCTCCATCGCCAAGAAGTACACCAACCGCGGTCTGCAGTTCCTCGACCTGATCCAGGAAGGCAACATCGGCCTGATGAAGGCGGTCGACAAGTTCGAATACCGCCGCGGCTACAAGTTCTCGACCTATGCGACATGGTGGATCCGTCAGGCCATCACCCGCTCGATCGCCGATCAGGCCCGCACCATCCGTATTCCGGTGCACATGATCGAAACGATCAACAAGCTCAACCGCATTTCGCGCCAGATGCTGCAGCAGTTCGGCCGTGAGCCGACCCCGGAAGAGCTGTCCAAGGAAATGGACATGCCCGAAGACAAGATCCGCAAGGTGCTGAAGATCGCCAAAGAACCGATCTCGATGGAAACCCCGATTGGCGATGACGAAGACTCGCATCTGGGCGACTTCATCGAAGACACCAACGCCAGCTCGCCGATCGACTCGGCGACCGAAACCGGCCTGGTGGAAACCGTGCGCGACGTCCTCGCCGGCCTCACCCCGCGGGAAGCCAAGGTGCTGCGCATGCGCTTCGGCATCGACATGAATACCGACCACACACTGGAAGAAGTCGGCAAGCAGTTCGACGTTACGCGCGAGCGCATCCGCCAGATAGAGGCCAAGGCGCTGCGCAAGCTGCGTCATCCGAGCCGCTCCGAACAGCTGCGCAGCTTCCTCGATATCGACTAAGCCCAGCGCACTATGCACCAACAAAAAGCCCCGCCAACGCGGGGCTTTTTCTTTTCCCCCTCTCCCCTCCGGGCGACCCGAAGGTAGTCCCTGTGGGAGAGAGAGCCTGCCCCGGACTTGATCCGGGGGTTGGGGTGAGGGGCCAACCTCGCCAAGAAGCTTGTTCTTGGCGCGGCGCTTTCTTTGCCGTCATTCCCGCGAACGCGGGGATCCATTTTGCTCTGATGTGAGTAACAACACCGGGTTGACCAGCTGCCGCCGTTGAAAATCGCCTCCGCTTTCGTGGGAATGACGGCCTCAGAACAACCGCCTCACTAAACCCATCCATCACGTCAAACCACAAACCTCAGCCACAACCGCATCGAGCCAACACCAACCGCTCAATGCACATCGTAGAAAAACTGCTCCTGCACAATCTTGTCGTTCTTCACGTGATACACGCAGATCTCCCGCATATCCGTCCGCCCACGTCCCTTCATCGTGGCATCCAGATGCATCGCGACACTGAACCAGCCATCCGCCACCACCGGATCGCTGACTTCGTTCTTGTGAATCGCTTCCAGGCTACCCATGAACTGATGGCCCTTTTCAAGAATCGCCTTCAATCCCCGCGCATTTCCCATCGGCCCCTCCGCCATCTCCTGCGGCTCAAGACTGATCGCATCCTTGGAATACAGCTCTTGCTGTGCCTCCTCGTACTTGCCCTCGCGACACAACGTTACCAACCGTTTCGCCACCGTCTCGGTACTCATGGCCGCACCTCCGCGTAGAAAGGGGGCAAATAATCTAAGCCGGGCAACGTTAAAGAAACGAAGTATGTGACAGCTCCACAGAGACCTTTTTGCGTCGCAGAACGACACCGCATCCACCGCCGTGCTGGTATCATCCCCGGGGAGATAGGGCCTATAGCTCAACGGTTAGAGCAGGGGACTCATCGAAAGGTGCCGCCATGCAGTAATGCATGGACGGGAACGGGATGAATTCAGGGAAACCTTAGCGACGCGCTCGCGCGGATCGATGGCAACCCTGAGCCAAGCCGGCGGTACACCGCCGGACGGTGCAGAGACTACCTGAGGACTTCAGCGTCCTTCATAACAGGCTCGAGCGTCCCGCACCCCACCCGCTTGTCGGAGGGTGAAGAGATAGTCCGCGCCGAGAGGAAACTTTCGGAACACGCGAATCCCTTGGTTCCAGGTTCGAATCCTGGTGGGCCCACCAAATATCTGTCCAGTGATGTCTGAGTAAGTCCAGAGAATCTAAAGAAACCCCGCTAAAAGCGGGGTTTTTTGTCGACTCATGTCCGGAATGGTCCCGAGACGTCCTGTTGCATCCAATGAAAAAGTGAGTAAGGTTGTGAGTAAGTGGCTGGCTCAAATCATGCCTTACTCACAAAAGCGTTACTCACATGCTCACTGATACCAAGTTGCGAACATTGAAACCCCGCGAGAAGGTGTATCGCGTAGCCGATACCAATGGACTGTGTATCGAAGTACGGCCCACCGGTGCAAAGCTGTGGCGCTATCGCTATCGACATGCAGGCAAGCCGAGCATGGCAGCCTTAGGTGAGTACCCCACCATGTCGCTTGCCGAAGCACGCAGCGAGCGCGACCAAGCACGAGCGCAAGTGAAAGAGGGATTGAATCTTGCGCACGTTGCCAAAGCCGAACGCGCCGCACGGATGGAGCGTGCAAGCAACACCTTTGCCTCGGTGGCTCTGGAGTTCCTAGCTAAGCGCGAGAAGGAAGGAATGGGGATGGACAGCGTGGAGCGTGGCCGTCGCCTGGTCGAAAAAGACCTCGCGAGTATCTGCAACCTACCAGTGGCTGAAGTATCCGCAACGATGTTGCTGGCGGCTCTTCGCAAGATGGAGAAGCGCGGTATCGTGGAATCGGCGCATCGCGCACGCGGCTTGGCTGGTCAGGTATTCCGTTACGCCATCGCCACGGGACGTGCCGAACGCAATCCTGCAGCTGATCTGATTGGTGCGCTTGAACGCCCGAAAACCAAGCACTTTGCCAGCATCATCCTTCCATCGAAGATCGGCGAGCTGCTACGTTCCATCTACAACTACCAAGGCTCGCTCGTGACGATAGCGGCGCTCAAGCTGGCGCCAATGGTATTCGTACGACCGGGTGAACTGCGGTATGCCGAGTGGTCCGAAATCAACTTGGACGAGGCCGTGTGGGATATCCCTGCCGAAAAGATGAAAATGAAGCAGCCGCACCTAGTCCCACTATCCGATCAAGCTGTGTCAATTTTGCGCGAGCTGCACTTGCTGACTGGCGGTGGGAAATATGTGTTTCCCGGTGTGCGTAGCATGCGCCGACCTATAAGCGAGAACACGGTTAATGCGGCTCTGCGTTACATGGGCTACGACAGCGACACGATGACTGGGCACGGCTTCCGTGCGATGGCCAGAACGGTGCTGGACGAGGAGCTGGGCTTCCCCGTGGATCACATCGAACACCAGCTAGCCCATGCTGTCAAAGACGCCAATGGCCGCGCTTATAACCGAACTTCGCACTTGCCCGCGCGTCGAAAAATGATGCAAGCGTGGGCGGACTATTTGGACAGCCTTCGCGTGGGCGCCAAAGTGATTCAGCTTGAGCGCGAGTCTGCCTGAAGTTAGTGCTTGGCGTTGATGGTGGTGATATCCAATTCCGACGCACGGGCACGCGCGATTTTGACGGTCACTCCAGCATGACCTTTCATCGCATGCAGTCTTCACATTTCCATCACACACCCCCTGCCGTGCTGAACGTTGACATCGCACCTACCGAATGTCGGTCAAGCTGCGGTGTTAGATTGCCTGTTCCACGGAACGGGCATCCACCACATGAGCAAAGGGGACTTTTATATGAAGAGTAAGCGTGCAGTGCTCGCCATCAGTTTGGCTTTCGGTCTCTCTGGCGCTGCTTGGGCAGGCGCGCCGTCCACAGGCCTGGGGCAAGCGTGGCCCAATGCCACTGATGTCAGTTTAAGCCCGCATTACCACGTGTATGTCTTCGCAAAAGATGGCATTGAGTATGTGCAGGTCAATGGCCTCAATGGCACAGTGCGTAGTGCCATTGCAACGGCAAATGGCACAGTGTTGGCGCTGCCGATCGGGACGGATGCAGCGCACGTGACCACGATGAAGACCAATACAGCCACGAGTGCCGGCACGGAAACTGTGTATCAGGACCAAGCTGTAACGGTGACAGCCACGCCCGCCAGCAACGGCGCGCTGAATGTCACCGCTTCACCCTTGCTGGACACCTGCACAGATCCCGGTGAGTGCGGTGATGTGGTGAAACAGATCCAGTAACGTCAGGCCGACATCACCACAGTGAGATGCAGACCTCGCTCGCTGGCGCGTTGACGCGCGGCGCCCCCAAAGGTCGCCGCGTCGTCATTGATGGCTTGGAAATTCGTATGACGCGATAACTGCTGCAAGGCCATCAAGCGCGATTCTGACAACGGGAAAGGATCGTGATCCTCCGTTCCCGTCATGCGCAGGATGACCCACCGCTGGTCGCGGTAATGCACGCACCGAACGTTGATCACGACCTGACCCACGTGATCTTGCGCGGCCAGGTGCGTGACGCCGCCGCAAATCATGCGATAGATCGCCAGATGCATGGCATTTGGTAACGCGCTCACGCCGCCGTGGAAATTCGTGCGAAACGGAACCTGGTGCTGGGACAACACTTGCGCCAGGCTACCCTTTTCCAGCGCCTTGGGCAGGCTTCGACCTTGGCCTTCCAGAGGATCGCAGTATTCGATGAAGCGGTTGGCGGCATCGACCACGGGTTGTGCCCGCTGGTAGTCGCTCATCTGGGTTGGGAAGCGGAACCAGGACGAACCGAGCGTTTGCATTTCGCGGAGCATGTAAGCAGCGCGCCGCAACTGACGTTCGCCTTCATGATAGTTCCGCTGCGCCAACGCCAACGCGTTGCGCATATCCTGCTTTTCCTGCTGATCTTGGCGATGCCATGCCGTGATCTTCGAACCGATGATCAGCATGGTGGAGGTTACAAAGAGCAAGAGGACCTGAGCGTGCAACGTGGCGTGATCGTATTTCGCGGGCATCAGCATCACGATGGCGATACTGGCCGCTGTGCTCCCGATCGCCGCGCCTTGCCAACCGTTTTTAAGCGCCAACATCACTAGCGGCAGGAACATGGCGACCTGGGCCATGTAGCGCATGTCCGATCCCAGCTTTGCGCGTGAGCCAATCCAAAGCAGCAATCCCAAGACGGGAATAAGAACACCGACGCTGTCCACCAGCATCCGGTTGTCGCGAAGTTCTGAGGCTAGAGTTTTGAGGGTTTTGCCACGCACGGCGACCCACACCGCGATGGCCAACGGCGCGACGGTTAAGATGCCAAGCGAATGCCCGAGCACGTAGCGCAACATCCACTGATGAAGCGGCGGATACCCCGGCGGGCGGGGAGCCAGCGCGAGGAGGAGGATGTTGTAGCCCGCTACCGCCAATGCCGCCGCTGCGGTGCAGAGCACCAGCACGGGCATGCTGACGCCATCGCCGCGGCGCCAGATCAAGCCCAGGCGTTCACGGCACACATACACGATGGGCATGACCAGGCAGATGGACGGGATGGCCTTGAAGCTGGCCCAGGCCAAGCCGAAAGAAGTTACGCAGGTAATAGCTACGGTGGCAAGAGGAATGAATTCACCAGCCGCCAGGGCCGCCCAATAGCGATAAGGGAGCAAGATGAGGGCGGCCAGCTCCAGGCCAGCCACGAGATCCCAGTGTGAGAACGAGATAGCCCGCAGCGCAAAGTAGACGGCTGCAAAGCCCAACGCAACGGCGAGCTGTCGCAATGTTTCATGAGCTCGGCGTGTGTTGCGCCCTGTTCCTTTGTCCATCCCCTCCCCCTTTTTCGACGACGACAAACCCTCAGCTCATACGGTCCCCAAAACTAGCTGATGATGGAACCATTCCGCTTGTGAAACCGGCGTGAGCCATCAGCCCGGTTCATACAAGGTGTGAGGTCCGTCGTGAACACCTCGCATGCAGGCGGAAGCGTAGACCCGGAAAACGGATCATAGGTGACTTGTAACGCCAACGGGATGCCCTCACCATCGGCACTGCCGGGAAGTCTGGCATCTGGGGGTGGGCCCACCCCCATCAGGGATGACCGATGCACCGACCGCCGTCCCTCGTGGGCGGCGTTTTCATTTCTTGGGTGCGCGCGCCTTCGGGGCTCGAACCGTTTTAGGCAGATTCTTCGGAAGCACGTCCAGCGTGCTTTCCACCTGATATGCATAGGCTGACAGCGTAGTCCCGGTAGCTTTACACCACTCATAAAGCTGCAAAATATCCAAGCGTCGCCGCCCCAATTCAACGTCACCTACAAAGGTTTGGGACCGCCCGAGTTTGGCAGCCAGTTGTCGCTGGGTGAGCTTCGCGGCTTGGCGTGCGGCTTTCAAGAGCGCCCACGCTACCGCGTATTCACCCTTATCCACGCTCTTCAATTTTTTGACTGTTCGGGTAGCCATCGCCGCACCATAGGGCGACGCTAGGCTGACCTATTCTTCGGTTCTATCTTATCGGACCCTGGATACGGCTTTGCCACAAGCCCAGGTTTTTGCGGGGATTTTTTGATCACGCGAGACTTCAAAATTCTACCGCTGAACCGATTTTCGGTTCAGTTCAGCTTAGCCATGCAAGATGACGCTCTGGCCATAGTCTGGTCAGCCCGGCTGACTGCCTGGCTGGGGATAGAACAGCGCAAGACAGAGAGGCGGTACGGAGAGAGCGAAGCCGTTACTGAGGCGAAGTTACACAGGTATTTGCGTTACACGCCCTGGTGGGGAAGCCACGCAATCAGCTTTATCCGCCAAAGGAACTTTCCGCAACACCCATCACAATTTCGACAAACAAGGGGAAATATGAAAAGGAATGCACAAATCTGGACACTTCTCGCGCTAGCTCCTCTGGCAATCAGTCTGACTGGTTGTGGCTCTAACGCAGTTGACTCGCGGGACATCGAATTCAATGATGGCCTAGCTTTTCAGGTTAACCACCAAGACCCGTTTACCGGTGTTGTGACGTTTGTTCACGACACGCCAAGCATTGTTGGAAAGTTGTATAGCTACGCACCAATGTCTGGATATGACCTGCAAGAAAGTCGAAGCATTCAGAACAATTTTACGTGCTCCTTTCACTTCGTGAAGGGAGCTATGAATGGCGACGTAGAATGCAAAGATGACAACGGAGGCAAGATGGCATCCTTCTCAATGAATGAGAAGGGCTTGTTTGATGGCTTGGCCGTTCTCTATTCGCCACTCGATGCGACAAAGAAGTATGCGGAGCTCAATTGGAAGTCTGGAACCCTTGACGGGGATCAGAAAACATATGGCTCTGATGGCAGCACCATCATCGATGATCTTCACTTGTCTGGCGGTCGCAAGGACGGGCAAGAGGTCGTAAAGGATGAGTCCGGTAACGTTATTGCTGACGGCAAGTGGGATAACGGGAAACCGGAAAGCGGATCCATTGCCAAATGGAAAATTGGAGCCGACCCACGTGGCGTAAAGATCATCACGGTCGAATCGGTCGTAAATTACGTCAACGGCCTGGAGAGCGGTAAGGCAACCTTTTACGCCGAAGATGATTCAACCTCACCGCCATCCACATCCATCTCTACCGGCGAATACGACAATGGGAATCGAACTGGCCTGTGGGAGGATGGCCACGTCGGCGGCATCGCGAATGCGATTATCAATAGCTTTCAAGGCGGGATGCCTCAGGTTTTATATAACTTCCCCCCGTACAGAATGACAAATGGGGATACAAGCGGCGCCCTTAGGGATTGTCATTCGTATAAGTCCTATTGGTCGCAGGGCCATATTGCCGGCAAGGTTGAGTGCTTCACAACGGCAGGCAACCCACTCCTGGAATTCGAGATCGAGAATGGGCAGTTGATAGGTGATGTCCTATTCCATGACCCGAGCTCTGGTCAGGTTGTAAGCATTCACCAGCAAGATGGTCGTGCAGTGCCTGAAAGTGGAGCGGAATCTGCGTCACAGGTCGCTCCACAAGCTGTCGCTCAGTCTGCATCGGGCGGCGACGAGTGCGTTAACAGATGGATCGACGCCTTTCACAAGGCGCAGGGAGCAGATGTGCCCATCTCCAATGATCAGTTGAGCGAGTGGCAAGCCGATTGCCAGCAAGGGAAGCAGGCTCCTCAGTAGTAGCACATCAAGTAAGAAGCCTGGGGCGCTCTTTCCGGAGCGCCCCAGGCTTTTGTATGTCGTTGTAATCAACCAGAGTAAATGGGGGGATAGATGGATGCTGTGACATTGATTTTTACATTGCTGACGGCCTTCAACTTGTCAGTGTTGGTGATGAAGGTATACGGCGACAAGTTTCCCCAGCCGAACGTGCAAGCAAAACATGCTGGCTGGCTCCAAGGATGGCGAAACACCCAGAAACCACTTCGGCGGTACTGGATTCAAGTGGCGATCATGTACGCAATCATGTTGTTGTTCGACTTTGCAGGCCAGATGTTCGCTGGCTTTCTGGTATTTGTCCGTTTGATCGTGTTCGTTCTTGGGTACAAACGGGCCAAGCTACAGATCGCCCAGGCGGCGTCGCCACAACCCCCTCTTGCAACAAGCAGGCAGCAGATTGTTCAAGCGGAGGCGCTCCAGAGCTATGCCCCCACCGCAGAGCGGTCGGTCACGCCAAAAGCAACAGTTTCCCAAGCGTTGCCCTACCCTACTCGGAGGAATTCCATAAGCAAGGGAGTATTGGCGCTCTTGACTGTCATCGTGGTATGTGCAACGGCGGCACTCCTTGGCTATCTGTATAGCCGCTCTCACGTGTCGGATGACGATACGAACGGCTACTACACCGGAGGCTCGCCTGATAACAGCCCAGCAAGTAGCGGTACCAGTTCGACGCTTTCCAATGCGCCGAACGATTCGGGTGATAAGACCTATGGCTCAGGCTCGCCGTTGACCAAAGAGCCGACGTCGCACGCCACTCAGGTTGAGCACACGGTGCAGACCCCAAGCTGGCAGGCGATGCAAAAGGCTGTCCAGCAGGACACGGCGGCTCTAGATCAAGGCGGTAACTCAAAGGTGACGACGAATACCTATGGCAATGTTGTGGCTTCGTTCTATCCGGGTAAGTCACCACTGGACGCCATCGATGATGCGTTGATCTCAATCCACTCGGAGTTGACTGTGCTCGACATGGCACCCTCGGGCTACCCCGAATACCAGGTCGAATGCGAACCAAGCGGTCAGTGCGTTGGTGGTACGGGTACACCAATGGGTGCAGTCGCGGAGGTTGCCAAGGAGATGTTTCCGGTGAATCCGGCCGACGTTGGTCAAGATGGCATTACTTGTGGTCAGTACACCTGCACCGACGGCAAGGGCAACGTGATCGGACGCTCGCCAGCAACCGCGCAGTAACCAGCCGCAGTTCTTGCCCCTATAGCGCCCGCTGCACTTGCGGGCGCAGTGCCGACTCGCGCTGAGATAAAGTAGGTGCATGTGAAGCTATTATTGCGGAGCGGACCATGTGGAGCGGTGGATTTCTCTCAAGTGAGATTCAGGGTGTTGTGGAGCAGGCGCGAGACGAGAACAAGGAGTTGTTCGATCAGCTGTATCGCGTCAACGATTATGCGCTCTCTATCCAGCGACGACTTGTAGTCGAGCCGGAAGACGTGCAGGGGCTTGTGGTGGCCACTTTTTTTTCGCGCACCATTAACAGCGTCCAGGCTTCCGTCATTCTCCTCGAACGAGGCCTTTCCTCGCAGGCGAAAGTGGTGCTTCGAGCAGCCATGGAATCGCTGTTCGGTCTTCGCGCTTGCCTTGATAGTGAGTTTTGCGAGCGACTCGTCGTTGCCGACGCGGTGAAGCGAAAGAAACACTTCCGAAAAGCAGAGCAACTGGTGCAGAGAGGTGTTGTACCGGATGCCGATGGAGTCCTTACGGAAGACTCACTGGCACAAATCGAGGCTGACATCGCGGAAACGAATTCCCGAGATCTCACAACGGCGGATATTGCCAAGGCGGCGGGACTCCATGATTGGTACCTTGGTGTGTATGCCATGTTCAGCGCATCGGTGCACACAACGGTGCGCGACTTGACTGAGTACATGCTCGTCGGCGACAACGGGGAAATTGCCGGCCTGACCAATAGTCCGGATCTGAAAGCGTCTGCTGGGCTCCTGATATGCTCCATTGAGCAGATGCTGATGGCCGCAACAGCCGCGGCAGCATATTTTGGCTTTGATCACATGGGGTATTGGGAGCGCGAGCATGAAGCGCTACGCCTTCTCGTCGAGAAAGAGCAAGCGAAATAGCAGAGAAAAGGTCGAACAGCTAGCGACGGCGCTGCCACGCATCGAGCACCAATGTCTTGCGCCGTCGCCATGGCGCGATCCGTATCTAGGTGATACTGGGCGTCGGCGTTGATTTAATCTTGACGTTAACTGGCCAAGGAGGTTGTGCTGTGTCCAAGGATCTTGCAACAAGGTTGGAAGCACTTGATGCCAAGAAGCTTCTAAAAGTACTAGCGCTTATCGTCGCTTTCTCTATCGCTGCAACTGTCGTCACGTTCTCAGCGTACTTCATGCAATTCGGTGGATCGTTTAGCACGGATCGAGCGGTTTGGGGGCAGTTTGGCGAATTTATTGGCGGCTCACTCAGTCCACTCTTGAGCTTTTTTGCGCTGCTGGCACTTGTTCTTACGTTGGTTCTTCAAAGTAGGCAGTTAGAATACGCGCGCGAAGAGCTTGAAGGTTCGCGCAAAGAGCTCGCAGTAACTCTTGAACAGCTCGAGCGGTCTGCTGATGCGCAGGCCAAAACTGCGGCTGCACTCACTGAACAAGCAAAATTTTCGGCCATTGGCGCGCGATTATCCGCCTTGTCGGCGGCCCTTACCGTTACTAGTGAGGTAGTTTCGCAAATGCAGGGGCGCCCGCTCCCTCAAGGTTTTGACTATCAAGCGCTTGTACATCGCAAAGAGGACTTGGCAGGAAAAATATTAAAAATCACCGATGAACTCTGTAACGGCGCAAACGAGCCGAGTTAGTTGCATGAGCGTTGCGATGCCGATCCTCGCTACGTATACATGTAACTACTGAATAGGATGCGGCGGCAACAGGAGTTACTACGAACTTATGGGCAAATTCCCGGGACCCAAAGGCCAGACGTTACACCTGGCAGGAAGCGAACATGCGCGATCTGGTAGGCCGTCCCGGTCGAATACCTTGGGCTCGTGACCTATACGTCTCTGTGTTTTTCGGTCAGGCGCAGGGTTTCTGAACTACTCAACCCACTGTTCTTCCAAATGTACCCTGCATGGTCCATTGGGTGGCGACATGGTCTTCAAACTTGCCGCCAATTTCCAGGCCAGCCTTATCGATCTTCCCTTTCAAACTAGCATTTACTGAGTAGTCGTCTTCATAGTTGACGGAAAGTGTGAACTGTTTCAGGCCATGCTCCATTCGTTGCTCAACAATGGCCTGCCATGTGTCCTCGAATGGCAACCAAATGGGATTATCGATCACTTTGGGTGTATCGCTTCCTGGGAGAGTGGCCGTGAACAGTAGGTTTTCGCTAGCTTTGGCGGACGTACCACCAGAAGCATCAACCTGTGCTACCCCTGTTTGTGTAGCAATGGGGGCTGCCAACGATGCGGCGAATGCCCGGTCCCAACCTTTTTTATGCTCTACTTGGATCTCTCTCGCACCCAGTGCAGCAAGAAGACGGATGGCCTCGCTAAACTTGTTTTCAAAAACACGACGGTGGAAGGAAGAGATTGGGAAATAAATAAGCTCGTTGGCTGGATGTTGCGCGTAAACCGTCTTTGGGCGCGGATGACCAGGCAAGAAGACCAATTCTCGAACGGACGACTCCCCCAGAACCTTTACATCACATCCTTCTGAACGCATGCCGCGAACTGCGTCATAAAGCGCAGACATTCCGTATGTGGTCAAGGCGGCACCTGCAGCACCGACCGCAATCTCAGGTGCCAGCACAGCCGCCGCAGCCGCAGTTACGCCTACGGTTACGCCTACTGCTGCAATTGTTTTCCAATCGCCATCTGCTACTGCGGACTTCGCTGTGTCCATTAAGTTTTTGCCGCCGGTGAACGACTTTGTCATCCCGCCCCAGTCGAAGCCTTTCTTTTCTACCTTTTCGGTTTGGAGTGCTTCGTCAGGCACCACGGTGATGAATTTTTGCAGGCTCTTCGATTGACCACCCACTGTCTTCCCCCCTTTTTACGCGCTGGAGAGCTAGTGTATCAGCGCTGTTTCCGGTCAAAAACAGCACCAATCTTAGCGACGACTTTGGCGGTAGCGACGTCGGTCCACTACTTGCTCTTGGCCAGCTCGATGGCGTCGCGCTGATTCTCAGCGTCGATAGCCCAGGTGTTGCCGTTGGGACGCTTTCCATCCTTGTCGTAAGCCGTGACAGAAACCATGTATCGCTTCACAGGGCGGCCTTGTCTGTGAGTCAATCGCTTGAGTGCATCGTTTCAAGGTATCGCGCCAGACCAAGAAGAGCAAACCCATAGACCACCACGGCACCGATAACTTTGAACATATCTGTCTCCTGTTGGTTGCCCCAGACTGTGGGGATGGCACGTCAACTGATAGTCATGGTGATGTGCTTTTTTCTCATGGGTTGAGACTCCTGCGATTACAGGGATTTCGATCGTTCCATGCCATCGTATAAACCTACGATCAACGGGCGGTGGCATCCTGAGCCTATCGACAGCGCCCCCCTTATTCGACCGAAAAATCTTCAGCCATATATCACCCACGCGAGCAGGGATATCCCCGCTGCTCCATCCATGCCAATCGATGCATGGGTGTTCTTCTGCTATGGAGCGTTGGTGATGCAAGATCAAACCGCAATGATCCCGTACGTACGGGATGAATCCTCGCCGCCGTCGGGACTGATCCCGGGGGCTCCAGCTTGCCCTGTCTGCCGTTCGATACGCATTGAAACCCGTCGGTATGGAAAGAAAGTCGGCGGCACCATCGGTGCAGTGGCAGGTGCCACGAGTGGCGTCGCACTAGTGCTGTCGGGCGCGGAAGTAGGAGCTGTTGCGGGCGCTGTGGCAGGACCGGTCGGGTCAGCGGTGGGTGCTCTCACTGGCGGCGTGCTGGCCATGTTGATCGGTGGCGCGACCGGATGTGCGGCAGGCGCCGCCTTCGGTGAAGTGGTGGACGACAACGTTCTCGACAAGTACCGCTGTGCTGACTGCGGGCAGACCTTCGGTAACAAACCTGCCTGACGCGGTGATTCGCCCGTCATCTCAATAACCCATGCATAGACCAAGCGCCCGGCCTCAACCGGGCGCTTGGCGTTTATGCCGTCTACTTTTGAGGAAACAAACATGCACCTGGTCGAAACGATGGCCTATGCCGGCGAGCAGCCGTGGCATGGTCTTGGTAAGAAGCTGGAAGCCCAGCAGTCGATTGATGTCTGGAAGGTCAACGCCGGTATGGACTGGCAGATCGAAGAATCCGAAGTCCGCTACATCAGCGGCAAAAACAACGTCTGCGTCGTCAACGTCTTTCCAGAGCAGAAGGTGTTATACCGCTCCGATACCAAGGCACCGCTGGCGGTGGTCAGCAAGCGCTTCCAGGTTGTCCAGCCGGGCGAGATCCTGGAGTTCTACCGCGACCTTACGGCCTGTAACGGTTTCGAGCTGGAAACCGCTGGCGTGCTGCGCGAAGGGCGCAAGTTCTGGGCGCTGGCGCGCACCGGACAGAGCACCACGCTGAAGGGTCGGGACAAGGTCGATGGTTACTTGCTGTTGGCCACCGCCTGCGACGGCACGCTGGCAACGACAGCGCAGTTCACCAGTGTCCGCGTGGTGTGCAATAACACGCTGCAAATCGCCCTGGGTCAGACCAACGGTGCCATCAAGGTACCGCATCGCAGTGCCTTCGATCCCGATGCAGTCAAGCGCCAGCTTGGCATCACGGTATCGTCGTGGGATGGCTTTGTCGCGCGCATGAAGGCACTGGTCGATCGCCCGGTCGATCCCGATTCCGTAGAGGGATTGTTGCGTCGCGTCCTTACCTACCCAGGACAGAATTCCCAGTCTGCGGTGGTCAACGAACAAGCCGTCGCTACGGTGCGTGCGCTGTATGAAGGTGGCGGCCTGGGTGCCTTGATGGCCTCCAGTCGCGGTACGGCGTGGGGTCTCCTCAACAGCGTGACCGAGTTCGTGGATCAGCACCGTCGCGCGCGCAGCCATGATCACCGCCGCGATGCCGCCTGGTTTGGCCAGGGCGCGCTGATCAAGCAGCGTGCGTGGGACGAGCTGATGAAGCTGGTCGCCTGAAGGAGGGTGCCATGGGTCTGGATATGTATCTGGAAGCACGGTTCTATCTGCCTCCCTACGACGAAACCCTGGCGCCGATCCGCGCGGCGATTGGTAAGGCCATCGGCTATGTCCCGCCAGCGGAGAAGCCTGATAACGATCCAACCCTGCTGGAAGTCACCGGCGTGTCGGTGCGCGTCGGTTACTGGCGGAAGTTCGATCCGTTGCACCAGTGGTTCGTCAACAACGTACAGGGAGGGCACGACGACTGCCGGCCTTCCTTCGTTTCTTCGGAAGTTCTGACCGAACTGGAAGATCAGCTCGATCAGATCGATGACGATCCGCAGAGCGCCAGCGAGCATTTCATCATTGAGGACGACAGCACGCTGGATGAAACCGATGTCGATTACACGATAAAAGTGCTCGTCCACGCCAAACACCTGCAAGAACGCGGTTGGGACATCTACTACCGTGCCAGTTCGTAGAAGTCTTACACACTTTGCGGAGCAAGTTGGAGTTCATGGTGTCGTATACCGATAGGGCCCAGAAAAGGGCGAGGCGCTTTCGTGCCTCGCCCATGTTGGCTCAGGTTTTTCTTTGCCTCGCGGGCTTAGATTGGGCATCCGTGCACCCAGATGGGCAGCAGCGTACTCACTTGGCCTGTGTGCCTTTTACCAGCTTGGCGGCATCAGCAGCTCAGGACCAGTATGGAACGTATGCTGAGGCCGGGCTGGAAGAATACGGATCATGCCGTTGTCTTCGTCACCAACAAGTTCGACGTGACCTTCATCAACTAGCCACAAAAGCGTTTTAAGGAATCGCTCCTTGTTGAAACCCATTCGATGTGCAACATCTTGCTGGCAAACCCACTGGTTTATGGTTGGTCGGCTACACGCAGCGATGGAGCTCAGCATGAACTGCATGTCTTCGTGCAAGCGTTTCTGGTGATGGAGTAGTTTCGGCGGCTTGGACTGTTCCAGCTTCACCGGCTTCGGCGGCGGTTGCATGGCAAGTACGAAGACCTGGCGGTACTGCGTCAATGACCAGTACACAAATGCCCAGGCACGATCGATCATGTCGTAAGAAATGGGTCCCTCACCCGCGCACACGACTTGAAAATTGCTCGCCAGACGCAGCGTATTTTCAGCAGCACGGCCGGCAGCGTCCTGAATGTCGTGGAACTGGCCAAGCATCTGCCCTTTCACCCAATCCGCGATGTGTCGCAGATGGGCATGGGCGCCGGTATCCATGGTCAGAACCTTGCGTGTCGGTTCTTCCGATTGTTCCGAATCATTGGTCGTGGACAGCAGCGCGTGCAGGCGATTCATCAACGTCCGGTAATCCGAGATGTCCGACGGAACCGGCTGCCACGGCGTTACTGGGAAACGCTCAGGATCACAGTTAAACGTCAGGAAGCGTCCCCAAAACCCCAGGCTACGACTACGGCCCTTGTCGCGCTTCAATTCGGGATACAGGACATCGGGCTGGATGCGCAGGCCAATCGTCAGGCAGGCCTCAGACGCGCTTTTCTGTCTGTTGTGGCGCCCCCGTTTCATGCTCCTCGGGCCGCTCCAGGCGCGGGGCAGTTCGCTGATGAAATCGGGCTTCGTCAATCCACTGCGCAAGAACGAATAGGCATCCTCCATTTGGATGGATGCGCTTTTCCCGTGGCCATCTAGCTCGGCCATCAAGGCGCTTGGGCTGACATCCTGCAGCAGCAAGTCGTCGATGGTCATGTCATTTACCGGTGAGGTGGATTGACCGACTTCAATCTCAATAGCTGCTTGGAAAAACTTCCGGTACGACTCCCCCTTTCCACTGGCCGTTGGGGTGATCGACAACGTGTTCACCGAAAGCGGCATCAGACTTCCATTGAGTCCCTGGACCTTAAATAGGCGCTGCGTCAGCGTGGCGCTAACGGCAATGATGTCAGCTAGTACGATTTCGGGCCGAGCTTCGACACACTGGCATACGTGGTTGAGTGTGCCCAAAAGCAGTGGTGGAAGGCGTTCAAGAGGACAGCGCAAGTAGGTTGGGTGATACACGCGTCCTCCTAGAAATTGGACATTGAGGAGGGCAAGGTAGGGCGCTCTTCTCGGTCGAGTGGCGGGATTTTGGTTTCGTAGATGAGCATGGTGATGCTCCGTGATTGAGGGAGCAGCTATATACAACTCGAAGCTCCCCCACCGTGAACATTCCCGGGAATGTTCCGACCTCTCCGAATTAACAGAGAGGCGAAGCCATCGCTCTTTGCGCCCTGATTTTGGATCGTGTGGACAGCAATGGACACTGTCGAGTTACCCCGTAGACCATTTTTGACGCTGGAATGGTGGCAAGCATCGGACGGAAGGCTCGCATGCTGAATGCCTGCCGATAAGTACCACAGCGGGTGCGCAGACAGCCCGAGCAAGTCGGACGCTAGAACCCGGAAAGTTCGCAACTTTCCCAGGAAACAATGCAACCGCTTTGGTTCTTGGGCATCGTGCGCTCCCCGCCACGTTGTTGTGGCTCATTGAGAGAACGCTATGTACATCCAACCCTCTGACCAGCCGGACCCCGCCCATCAGGGCGGTCCCTTTCCAGCCCACCTCCCCCATGAGGTTTACTGCATCAAGGAGGTGACGCGAATCGTCAAGGCGGGCCGTTCGACCATCTATCTCTGGATGAAGAACGGCGCGTTTCCGAAGCCACGCAAATTGAGCGCGCGCATGGTTCGCTGGCGCGCGGAAGATGTTTTCCGCTGGCTGGCCGAGCGCGAGATGGCCTAAGCGGCGTGGACTATCTCGCGCTAACTAGACAAGACATGCCGGCGTGCTTATGTCGAGAAATCACGATAGGTGATCCACGCAAATATCCAGCAACACCGAGCATGTGCTTTTTGCCAAATTCCGGATTTATATCTAATGATCTTATTAGATAGTCATTTGGATCTATCTCAACCTGACGGACAAATACACCGAAAGGAGATGTTCTAGACGAACAGGGAGCAACCATGAATCAACTAACGCCCACACCCGAAACGATTGACTCCTCTTCTGATGTGGGCAGCAGCTACTTGGGCCATTCCATTATCGACATCCATCGCCGCGAGGTGGATCATGCATTCGTATCGGAGAGACTCTGCCTTACTGATGCGCTGAGTGGTCTGCTTAGTGATGGCACTGATGACCACAATCTATTGATTTTCATGCCGGTCCTGAAGCGTTTGTACGAATGCATTACTTCATGCGACTCACCGCCAGTTGAGTTGGTGAAGCACAAGCGTGACGCGACTCACAAGTACAAGCAGCCAACCTACAAGTTGACGAAAGTTGGCACGGAGGTTCTGCTTGCATGCAGAGCTTTTTCCTCCCAAGTGGAACGTGGGTGGGACTGGCAAAAAGCTTGCGCTGGCCGAAAGTTCCATCCGATCATCGAAGTGACGCTGCACGCTGTCCTGCACTGGCAGAATGCGATTTGCGAATGGCAACACCAAGCCCCTTTCGTAGTTCAGTTCAAGGAGGAGCAGGAGGCTGTAGATGCCTTACACCGACTTGTGAACCATGTCCGCAGGGAAAGCCGTTCACAAGCGTTCCGGAACGCACTACACGATCTCGATCGAAAGGCCACTGACAATTTTCGCAGCGCGTGCGATTTGGTCGCCAAGCTGTTCGCGCTACACGCACGTCTGTTGGTACTGCGCATTGATTTGTACATTCGACTGAATGCGAAGGTTTGGGGATATACCGAGGGGGCGCGCAAAGCGTTGGGCGCTTATCTGCGCGACTTGCGCGAAGGGCGCATCGTGCCGGGCTATCTCAAGTTCCTCATCAAAGAGGAAGACGCCATCCGGCGCGGCAAGCACTTCCATCTGATGGTATTTCTGGACGGCCACCAGCACCGGCACACTTACCACCTGACCAAGCTACTGGGGGAGGCCTGGAAGAAGCGCGTGGGGCTGGACAAGGGCGCCTACTTCAATTGTTACGCGCGGAAGCACTCTTACCGCTACAACGGACTAGGCCTAGTGCATGTCAGTGACAAGGAGAAACTGATCGGGCTGCGCATTGCGCTGTGGTACATGACCAAGCGAGACACGATCCTGCCGATGGTCGCTGCCAAACATCGCAGCTTCTGGGGCAGCACGAAGAGTGCAGGCGATAGCAAGCGCGGTGCGCCACGCAAGGATGGTGATGGCATGGAGCTGGTCAAACGCATGCTGGGAGGAAAGCGCAGTGTGTATCCGAAGGGATTCGAGCCGCCCAAGAGATCGGTGGCACGCCCTGTGGTGACCGAATCGCTGGCCGCTGATGCGTAAGGGACAACGGGCTGGGATTCGAGTCGGCCGAACAGGGCTTTCCCCTCCCCCTTGGACGCCTGCCGGTTACGAGGTAGATGATTGATTAGAAAGGGTATTGGTGCGCTCGAACGACGTCGCAGGGATCTGAGATCGGCGTGGCTACACTGGGTTGCCTTCGACAAGAGAATTCTAGTGACCTCCCCCACTAGAATTCCTTCAGGAACCTTAACGCCTCGCCTGGGCCAGCCACCTGATGACGCCACCGATACTGACCCCCCATCAAAGCCAGTACTTCGCTTGGTTGCTGACTCGCCGGGCCGCCGGCGACACCGTGGAGTCGCTCGCATCCACCCTTGTGGACTCGCAGGTGGACTTGAACCCCCATCAAGTGGATGCCGCGCTGTTCGCCTGCCGAAACCCGCTGTCGCGTGGGGTGATCCTTGCCGATGAAGTGGGCTTGGGCAAAACCATCGAAGCAGGACTCGTCATCAGTCAGCGCTGGGCCGAACGCCGTCGCAAGATACTCATCATCGTTCCGGCCAACCTGCGGAAGCAGTGGCATCAGGAATTGCAGGACAAGTTCACCCTGCAGGGTCTGATTCTGGAAGCCAAGAACTACAACGCCCTCCGCAAGCAAGGGTTACAGAACCCGTTCCAGTCTGCCTCCGGCCCGGTGATCTGTTCCTACCAGTTCGCTAAAGCCAAGGCTCAAGACGTCAAAGACATCACTTGGGACCTGGTGGTGCTGGACGAAGCCCACCGCCTGCGCAACGTGTACAAGACCAGCAACGTCATCGCCAAGACGCTGAAGGACGCTTTGGCGGATGTGTCGTCCAAGGTACTGCTGACGGCCACGCCGCTGCAGAACTCGTTGCTCGAACTGTACGGGCTGGTCAGCATCATCGACGACCGGGTGTTTGGCGATCTGGACAGCTTTCGTACCCAGTTCACGACACAGAGCCGGGAGCAGGCATTCGCTGATCTGCGCCATCGGCTTGCCGCAGTCAGCAAGCGCACTTTGCGCAGGCAGGTACAACCCTATGTGTCCTACACCGCGCGCAAGGCGATCGTCCAGGAGTTCACACCATCCAGCGAAGAACAGGAGCTGTCGCGCCTCGTAGCCGAGTACCTGCGACGCCCAAACCTAAAGGCCCTGCCTGAAGGCCAACGCAAGCTAATTTCGCTGGTGCTATGGAAACTGCTGGCGTCCAGTAGCCATGCCATCGCGGGCGCGTTAGAAACGATGGCAATGCGCCTACAGAGCGTACTGGATCAAGCCCCTGTCATCGACCTGACCGAGGAGCTAGACGAGGACTACGAAGCTCTCGATGAACTCGCTGACGAAAGCGGCGACGATGAGTCCGAGAAAGAAGGCTTGATGTCCGTCGCACTATCCGTTGAGGAACGCGATGCTTTCTCTGCGGAAATTGGAGAGCTGCAGCAGTTCAAGCACTTGGCCACCAACATTCGAGACGACGCTAAGGGCAACGCGCTATTGACAGCGCTGGATAAGGCTTTTGCCGAACTAGAGCGGCTGGGTGCTGCGAAGAAGGCCATCATCTTTACCGAGTCCAGACGCACGCAAGATTATCTGTTGCGTCTATTGTCCAGCACGCCTTATGGCGATGGCATCGTACTCTTCAATGGCACCAACAGCGACACCGGTGCAAAAGCCACTTATATGGACTGGCTGAAGCGGCACGAAGGCACCGACCGTATCACGGGCTCCAAAACGGCTGACACGCGTGCTGCGCTGGTCGAGCATTTCAAGGAGCGTGGCAAGGTGATGATCGCAACCGAAGCCGGTGCGGAAGGCATCAACCTCCAGTTCTGCTCGCTGGTCATCAACTACGATTTACCCTGGAATCCGCAGCGCATTGAGCAGCGCATCGGTCGCTGCCATCGTTACGGACAGAAGCATGACGTGGTCGTTGTGAACTTCGTTGATCGCAGCAATGAAGCCGATGCCCGTGTGTACGAACTGCTGGCGCAGAAATTCCGGTTGTTCGAGGGCGTGTTCGGGGCCAGCGACGAAGTGCTGGGCGCGATTGGCTCCGGCGTGGATTTCGAGCGCCGCATCGCTGATATCTACCAGAACTGCCGCAACCCGGATCAGATAAAGTCCAGCTTCGAGCAACTTCAGCTTGATCTATCTGGCGAGATCAACGAGGCGATGGTTCGGACACGACAGGTATTGCTGGAAAACTTCGACGAACAAGTTCAGGAAAAGTTGCGCATCAGCGACGAAGACAGCAAAAACGCCCGCAGTCGTTTCGAACGGATGCTGATGGAGTTGAGTCGTGCGGAACTTTATGAATTCGCCAGCTTCGATGACGACGGTTTCAGCCTGCATAACCTGCCCGATGGCATTTCTTCGTCAGGCATCAGTCTGGGACGCTACGAACTGCCTCGCCGTACGGGCGAGGCTCACCTATACCGCATTGGCCATCCACTGGCATTGTGGATTGCCGAGCAGGCTAAAGGTCGCACGTTAGAAGGTGCTCGCCTTACGTTCGATTACGAAGCCTATGGCAAGAAGATCGCCACGCTGGAGCCGTATCGCGGCAAGACCGGATGGCTCACGGTCAAACTGTTGTCCGTGGCCGCCTTGGGGGACAAAGAAGAGCATCTGTTAGTGGCAGCCAGCACTGCTGGCGGCGAGGCGCTAGCAGAAGAAGACCCTGAAAAGCTGTTGCGCCTGCCTGCGACGCACCGAGCAGCGGGTCTTTTCTATAGTGGCGACACGTTGCTGGCTGACGCGGAAACTCGCAAGACGGAGCTGCTACGCCAGATCAACGAGCGTAACCTTGGATACTTCGAGCAAGAAGTTCAAAAGCTGGATGCCTGGGCAGACGACCTGAAGTTCGGTCTTGAGCAGCAGATCAAGGAAATCGACCGTCAAATAAAGGAAGTGCGCGGCACGGCTGCCACTGCGCCAACGCTGGAAGAAAAACTCTCTTGGCAAAAGAAGCAGCGTGATCTGGAGGCCAGACGCAGCAAGCTTCGCCGCGACTTGTTCATACGCCAGGATGAGGTGGAGGAACAGCGTAATAAGCTGATCGGCGAGTTGGAGGATCAGCTCAAGCAGCGGGTTGAAGAGAAAACCTTGTTTACCGTCGAGTGGGAGTTGAAATGATGGCTAACAGAGAGCGTTTACGCGGCTCGCTCTGGAATCAGTGGGACCTGCATGTACACACCCCTGCGTCATTCCATTGGACAGGAAAAAAGTTCGATGGTGATCTGTCGTCTGACCAAAACAAGAAATTGGTAGATGAAATGATCGAGGCTATGAACAAGGCAGAGCCTGCTGTCTTTGCCATTATGGATTATTGGACATTTGATGGATGGTTCGCACTTAAGCGGCGGCTCGCTGAACAGGGCGCTCCTAAACTTGCAAAGAAGGTGTTTCCGGGTATCGAACTTCGCCTTTCCGCTCCCACGGAAAAGAGACTGAATGCACATGTGATCTTTTCAGATGAAATTCCGGATCAGCACCTTAAGGATTTCCTGACTGATTTAAAAATTGAGCGAACCGATCGCTCAGTTTCTAAAGATGCACTTATTGCTCTGGCCAGAGCGACCGCACCTGACATGCTCGTAAAGAAGGGACATAAAAAGGATGTCGTGGACGCGGATGATGCAGATGCGCTCTTGGCGGGATACAAGTTGGCCGAAATAAAAGCAGATAGCTACAAAAATGCGATCTCAAAGGTTTCTAATGGACTGGCGATTGGGTTCATGCCATATGACACGAGTGACGGCCTGCATGAAGTGAAGTGGGAGGATCATTACTCCTACTTCCTGAACCTCCTTGAGTCATCGCCAATTTTTGAGTCCAGGAATTTGGAATTGAGATCTGCCTTTCTTTGTGAAGAAACAGAGAAAAATAAAAATTGGATTAGCAATTTCAAGCACGGATTGAAGAGTATTCCGCGACTTGTAGTGTCGGGTAGCGATGCGCACTGTTTTGTCGGCATACCCGGTGACAACAACAAGCGGGGATACGGAGATTTCCCGTCCGGAAAGAAAACCTGGATCAAGGCTGATCCATCGTTTCTCGGACTTCGGCAGGCGATTCTTGAGCCGGCGAAACGCTCTTTCATCGGTGACAAGCCACCCAAGTTGCAGGAAGTCGAGTCCAACAAGGTCTATTACATCGACACTTTGGAAATCACTAAGACTGGCAACAAGCCGGGCATCGGAAAATGGCTTGACGGCTGCGACATCTCTTTGAATCCGGATCTGGTTGCCATCATTGGCAACAAGGGGAGCGGCAAGAGTGCGCTGGCGGATGTCATTGCAACACTGGGGAATTCCAAGCAATCGAAGCACTTCAGTTTTCTAAGGCGCGATCGCTTCTTGGGAAAGGCTGGCGAGCCAGCGCGCCACTTTACCGGAACACTGACTTGGCGAGACGAGAGTACTGAGGCACGACTGCTTAGCGAGCTTCCCGCAGAAGAGAGGGCGGAACTTGTACGGTATATCCCACAAGGCTACTTCGAAGAGCTTTGCAATGAGCATGTATCCGGCAAGTCAAACGCATTCGAGAAAGAACTTCGCGCAGTGATCTTTTCGCACACGAGCGAAGAAATGCGGTTGGGTGCGCTTGACTTCGACCAGCTGACGGAACAGCAGGAGCAGTCACTCAGAAATAGACTGGGTGAATATCGGAAGGAATTGGCATCCACCAATGCTTCGATTGTCCGAATTGAAGAGCAACTTCAACCGATCGAGCTGGAGAAACTGACTGACTTACTTCTGGTGAAGGCCAAGCAAATCGAAGAACATGAAAAGCTAAGGCCAGCGGAGGTTGCCACACCCACAGATGCGTTAGGTCCGGAACAAAAGCAAGCAGCAGAGGGGCTGACTACAACAAATCAGCAAATTGAGGCTGCCAAAAAGCGTTCGCAGGAACTCGTAACGGTAGGCACTGGGCTTGCGAGGCAGCAGAAGGCCATAGCAAACATCCGTGAGCAGCTGAGGCTCATCCAGCGTGCGTTTGCGCAAGCGCAGGAAAATGTTTCCGATGACCTCAAGCTGCTTGGGGTCGCATGGTCCGATCTTGCTGCTATTGACATCAAGATCAGCATCCTTGACGAGAAGTCATTGGAAATCGCCGGAAAACAGGGCGGATTGAGGGATGAGGCCGATAAGATTGCTGGAGAATTGAAGGGATATACCGAAGCGCAGCAAGGATTCACAGCAAAGTTGAATGCTCCTCAGCAGCAGTTTGAGGCGTACCAGCGTCAGCTTGCGGAATGGGATAGGAAGCTGGTTGAGTTGAGAGGCTCACCTACCGAACCCGAGACCAAGATTGGCTTGGAAACGCGCATTGAGCAAATCAAGGTGCTTCCTGAGCAGCGCAAGGATTTGGAAGAAAAGCGCCTGAGGCTGTCAGGCGAGATTTTCGACACGCTCGATGCTCAACGGAAGGCGCGAGAAGAGCTATTCAGGCCGGTGCAGGACTTGATCCAAAAGAACAGCTTGATACGCGAAGATTATAGATTGCAGTTCCAAGCGACGCTTGCAGCTTCTTCCGAAGCCATCGCGGATCAGTTGTTCGCTTTGATAAAGCAAACCTGGGGTGAATTTCGCGGCCAGGATGAGGCGCTTTCAACGATAAGGAAGCTATTCGATAACCACGACCTAAATTCCAAGGAGGGGGCATTGGCGTTTGTGGCAGCCTTGCAGGAAAAGGTTGTAGAAGCGGCCATCGCTTCAGGGACAATTGTCGGCATCTTCAATTTGGTAAAGAAAGGGCAGTCGCCGGCATCGGTGTATGACCTCATTTTCGGCCTGAACTTCCTTGAGCCGAGGTATTCGCTGTTGTTCCAAGACACGCAGATCGAGCAACTCTCACCTGGCCAGCGAGGCGCGTTGCTGCTGATTTTTTACCTGCTCGTAGATAAGGGTAGAACGCCGATCATCCTCGATCAGCCGGAAGAGAACTTGGATAACGAAACCGTTTTTCGGTTGCTTGTTCCAGTTCTGTCCGAGGCCAAGAAACAACGGCAGATCATCATGGTCACACACAATCCTAACTTGGCGGTTGTGTGCGATGCCGAGCAGATCATTTACGCCAAGTTCGATCGTGCTGCGAATTCGACGATCAGTTACGAGTCCGGTGCAATCGAAAATTCAGATCTGAATGGCATTGTCGTAACAGTTCTGGAAGGTACGAAGCCGGCATTCGACAATCGCTCTGGGAAATATCACTGATATGCCTGCTCTTGAACCACAGTACATGGCGATATTAAAGAAAGTACTTGCTGAGCGGTTCGTGCCTTCTTTGCCTCCGCTTCTGGATACAACAAAGCCCGCAGCAGAGCAGCAGGCTAAGCAGCTCTCGCGTGCCTTCAGCGCCTTTGCTCTACACAAGCTACTCGACATCGCACCGACTGACGCCGCCATGTCCGTCGTAGATGATTTCAACGATAAAGGACTGGATGCGATTCACTACCACTCGCAGACGGAAACGCTGTATCTCGTACAGACCAAGTTGAAGGAGTCCGAGCAGTTCAAGCAGGAAGATGCCCAATCGTTTTGCACAGGTATTCGCTTGTTGCTAAAACAGGACTTCGCGGGATTCAACGAGAATATTCAAAACCGAAAAGCGGAGATCGAAAATGCGCTTGACGGGTGCAGTCACATCAAACTGATCATTCCTTATACGGGTAACGGTATATCTCAGTCTGCCATTGATGCGTTGCAAGTGTTGCTGGACGACGGCGGCTTGGACGAGGAGCGCCTCGACAAACAAGTGGGATACTACGCTGCGGCCGACATCGTGCGCGACCTTCTTGCGGAACAAGCTTACCAGCCAGTCAATGCTGACATTTTCTTGTTGAAAAACGAAAAGGTCGAAGTACCAAAGACCACCTATTTCGGTATAGCCAAACTGGCGGACTTGGTGGGGCTGCATAACGTGCATGGCAAAGCCCTGTACGAACGGAATATCCGTTACTTCCTCGGCACTCGGTCCGAGGTCAACAGAGCTATCAAAATCACTTTGCAGGACGATCCTTCCAGTTTCTTCTATCTAAACAATGGCGTGACCGCTGTCTGCGATGCAATCAAACAGAAGGGTAGGAATTCAATATCTGGGTATAAGAGGTTCGAAGTGCGAGGCCTGTCCATCATCAACGGCGCGCAAACCGTTGCTTCGGCAGCTGAGGTTGCTGCATCTAGCCCTCCCGTGGACATCAGCGAAGCCAAGGTGATGCTCACCATAATTAAGGCGCGGACTGACAGCCAGTTTGGCAAGCGCGTAACTAAAGCTCGCAACCATCAAAACCCGGTGCAGGCCGCCAACTTCGCTTCGCTTGACGAGAATCAAGAACGCCTTCGTCAGGAGATCAGCCACCTTGACTTTACCTACCATTACAGGCCTGAAGCGAGTGCCGCCTCTGGAACCAACCCGATCATGCTAGATGAGGCTATTCGCGCTCAGGCACTTCAACAAAAAGACCCCCGCTACCCGGCATGGGTAAAAGGGGAATTTACCCGCCTCTCCAATTCCGATGGAGCAGAGTATCAAGCGTTGTTCACAGCCTCGCTGACTGGCTACGCTTTGATCAACGGCGTTCTTTGCTATCGCGTCATTCGTGATTTCGTCACTAGCTATGACAAGGGTGCACCCTCTGGTAGCCAAGAACGCCTGATCTATCGGCACGGAAGCAACGTCATTGCATCCGTTATGATGAAACGGCTGCGCCAGCGCCTAGGCAAGGCGGAAATTGTCGATGGTGCTGCCATCAATGTATTAATCGGGCCGCACCTTGACCAGCTAAGGCAAGAAGCTGCCAATCTTGGCCATGCATTGCTTGGAGCATCCGGGCCACTGGCCTTTTTCAGGAATCAGGGCGATGTTGCTTCCTTCCTGGCTTCCTTGATGGAAACACATTACGGATTGGCTGCCGATCCGACCGTGATTCAACTACGAGGCATTACGAATCCAGCGGATGCTTATCCGCGAAAGGGCTTGATCGACTATTTGTCTGATCGCGCTCCGCAACTTTGAGAGCAATTGGAATGAGCAAACAAAAACTCGAACTCACCTGGATAGGCAAGGAAAGGCGCCCCAAGCTGGAGCCGCGCATCCTACTGGAAGATACTGCACTGTCGTATCACGCAAAGCATAGGGTGAGTGAGAACGACCTGTTCGACAACCGGCTTATTTTCGGGGACAACCTACTGGCGCTAAAGGCACTGGAGGCGGAATTTGCTGGGAAAGTGAAGTGCGTATTCATCGACCCTCCGTACAACACGGGCAGCGCGTTCAGGCATTACGACGACGGGCTAGAACATTCCATTTGGTTGGGTTTGATGCGTGATCGGCTGGAGATCATCCGGCGGCTTCTCGCGGATGATGGATCGCTGTGGATCACAATTGACGACAATGAGGCGCACTATCTGAAAGTGTTGTGT
The DNA here is from genome assembly GCF_016904955.1 of Dyella flava. Classification (GTDB taxonomy): domain Bacteria; phylum Pseudomonadota; class Gammaproteobacteria; order Xanthomonadales; family Rhodanobacteraceae; genus Dyella_B; species Dyella_B flava. Next base: position 127,266 of record NZ_JADIKE010000026.1, read on the forward strand.
GACGAGGTTTTTGGTCGCGGCTGTTTCGTTACGGCATTTATCTGGAAAAAAGTGGATAGCCCGAACGATAACAAAGTTCCAATCACACCAGATCACGAATACTTGCTGTGCTTTACAAAATCTATCGGCGCTCGCCCGTTTAGGCAGAAGTACGATGATTCAATATTGGCGGCATATCGCAAGCCCGATGCTGAATCCGACAGACCATATCGTGATCGACTTTTGAAAAAGAACGGCAAGAACAGTCTTCGCTCTGATCGCCCATCAATGTTCTTTCCGCTGGTTGCGCCGGATGGAACAACGGTGTTGCCTATTCATGATGATGGCCGTGAGGCGCGATGGGCAATGGGAAAGGCAGCTGTTGACGAGTTGATTGCGAAAAACGAGTTGATTTGGAAGAAACGAGAAGCCGGATGGGTTCCTTACACGCGCGAATTTGCACCAGATAGTCCCGCACGGCCTTATCCGACGATTTGGAATGACCTCGATACAACACGACAGACAAAGGCGCACCAAAAGACGCTGTTCGGAGAAGACGTTTTCGACACCCCGAAACCGGAAGATATGTTGAAGAGGGTTTTAGACATGTCCACCAACCCTGGAGACATCGTTCTCGACTCCTTCGCTGGTTCCGGCACGACTGGTGCGGTCGCGCACAAAATGGGCCGCCGCTGGATCATGGTGGAACTGCGCGAACACATCCAAACACACATCATTCCACGTCTGGAGAAAGTCATTGATGGCAAGGACAAGGGAGGCATCACGGAAAGCGTGGACTGGCGAGGTGGCGGCGGTTTCCGCTACTACAAGCTCGCACCAAGCCTCATTGTCAATGACCGTTGGGGTAATCCGATCATCAATCCCGAATACAACGCTACGCAATTGACTGAAGCACTGGCCAAGCTGGAAGGCTTTGCCTATGCACCATCGGAAATTCACTGGTGGCAGCATGGATATTCTAGCGAGCGTGATTTCATTTACGTCACCACGCAGAACCTTTCTGGAGAGCAGCTACAGGCACTTGCCGAAGAAGTGGGCAAGGAACAAAGCCTGCTGGTGTGCTGCTTCGCCTTCCACGGCGTGACGGCAACGAAGGCAGCGGAACGATGGCCGAACCTGACGTTGAAGAAGATGCCGAAGATGGTGCTCGCCCGCTGCGAATGGGGGCACGACGATTACAGTCTGAACGTGGCAAACCTGCCCATCGCCGAGCCTGATCCTACGCCGGTTGTCCAGGCTGCTGCGGCTGCCAAGAAGGGCCGCAAGGCAGCGCCCGTGTCGGATTTGTTCGGCAATGGAGAAGGCACGTGATTGCGAAGAAAGCCGAAAGGGATTTCGATGCAGCGATTGTGCAGCTCGCAACGCTGGTTCAAAAACGCGGAAGGGCTTTGCCAAAGAAGAAACCGGGGGATGAGAAGTGAGTTCTCGCGTACTGCACCACGTCACGGGCCGCCTTTCCCTGCGCCCGCCACAAGCCGAATCGCTCCGCCGTCTGCAAATGGCGCTGGATACTGCACCGGAAATGCTCGATCACGAACGTGATGTTGGCGCGATTCTGTCCACGCTGAAGGCGCAATATGTCACCCTGGAAGACTTCGAGCGCGAGTTTCCTTCGCTGTGCTTCGCGCTTGCTACCGGTGTTGGCAAGACGCGCCTGATGGGTGCGTTCATTGCTTATCTGCATCTGGCGCACGGCATCAATAATTTCTTCGTGCTGGCCCCGAACCTGACCATCTACGACAAGCTCATCACTGACTTCACCCCGAACGCACCGAAGTATGTATTCAGGGGCGTAGGCGAATTCGCCATTAATGCGCCTCGTGTCATCACGGGCGACAACTACGACCAACAGAACATCGCGGGCGGCGAATTATTCGGTGAAATTCGCATCAATATCTTCAACATCTCCAAGATTAATTCCGAAGTGCGTGGCGGCAAGGAGCCACGCATTAAGCGGATGCGAGAGGTACTTGGCGACAGCTATTTTAACCATCTGGCAAATCTTTCCGATCTGGTGCTATTGATGGATGAATCGCATCGCTATCGCGCCAGCGCGGGCGTGCGCGCTGTCAACGAGCTGAAGCCGCTTTTCGGGCTGGAGCTGACCGCCACACCATTCGTCGAATCTGGCAAAGGGCTGCTGCCGTTCAAGAATGTGGTGATGGATTACCCTCTGGCTCGGGCGATGGAAGACGGCTTCGTCAAGGAGCCTGCTGTCGTCACCCAGCGTAATTTTGACGCCAAGTCGCATACTTCGGAGGAAGTCGAGAAGATCAAGCTGGAAGACGGCGTCCGCCTGCACGAAAACACGAAGGTAGAATTGCTGACCTACGCCCGAGAAAACGGCGTAAAACCAGTCAAACCCTTCATGCTGGTGATCGCACGTGACACTACACATGCCGGCCAATTGCTGTCCTTGCTGGAGTCGGGTGCGTTCTACGACGGCCGTTACAAGGGCAAGGTAATCCAAGTCGATTCCAGCCGTTCAGGTGCGGAGGAAGAAGAAATGATTACCCGTCTGCTGGCTGTCGAAAGCGCGGACGAACCGACAGAGATCGTTATTCACGTCAACATGCTCAAGGAAGGCTGGGACGTGACGAACCTTTACACCATCGTTCCGCTGCGCGCTGCCAATGCGCGCACGCTGATTGAGCAAAGCATCGGTCGAGGTCTGCGACTTCCCTATGGTAAGCGCACGGGCGTAGCCATCGTAGATCGGCTGAATATCGTGGCTCACGACAAGTTTCAGGAAATCATCGACGAAGCCAACCGTGGTGATTCGCCGATCCGCTTGAAGCAGATCATCCTAGATGCTCCCAGCGCTGATGATAAAAAGGAAAGCGTGCAGATCGTGTCTGAAGTGGAGGCAAGACTTGGATTGGCGGGTGTTCCGGTTGTCAACCTATCGCCTGCTACGACTAGTGGCACGACAGCTTCCGCGTTAGCGCCTTCGCCAATACCTATATTCACCACTGACGCGGAGAAGCAAGCTGCTCGTACGGTGCTAGAAGTCATTAATAAGCTGGAAATCAATCGTGAGCAAGTTCCTACTAGCAACGCATTGCTCAAGCCGGAGGTGCAGGCCGTCATTGCAGCGAAAGTCGCTGAACTGCTGAGGCCAATGCAAGGCGGTTTGTTGGCGTCTGATTCATTGCTTGATTTGTCTGTCGTGGTTGCGAGGACCACGGAAGTCGTGGTGCAACAAACCATCGACATTCCGCGCATCGCTGTGGTGCCGAGGGGGGAGGTCACGACAGGCTTCCGTCCGTTCACGCTTGATGTGAGCCAGCTCCACCTGCAACCGGGTGAGCGTGAAATCGTCGGTCAGACGCTTCGCACTAATGAACAATTCGTCCTGGCAGCCGAGATTGGCCTCAAGGAGCAGCGACCCGAGGACTACATCGTCCATGCGCTGCTGGATTTCGACGATATTGACTACACCACCCATTCCGACCTTCTTTACGACTTGGCGGGTCAGATGGTTCAACACCTGCACAACTACCTGTCGGAAGCAGAAGCCATTAACGTACTGGACCGAGATCGACGCTTGATCGCGCGCGCGATCCACGCGCAGATGATGGCGCATTTCTGGGAAGAGGCCACCGACTACGACGTGCAGGTCAGTCGCGGATTTACCGAACTCAAGCCCTGTAACTACACGACTACAGCGGGCCAGGAACCTCGCAGCTATCGCGATACCGTGGAGGATCTCGGCCGTATCAGGCAAATGTTGTTCGGCGGCTTCAAAAAATGTCTGTACCCAATTCAGAAATTCGATTCGGATTCAGAACGTCGCTTCGCTGTCATTCTTGAACGTGATGCGCAGAAGTGGTTCAAACCCGCCAAGGGGCAGTTCCAGTTGTACTACAAGCTGGGCATCGAGCAGCCAGAGTACGTTCCTGACTTCGTGGTGGAAACCGACATGCTCATCTTGATGGTGGAGACCAAGAAGAAGGACGACATGCAAACTGCTGAGGTTCAGGCAAAGGCAGATGCGGCGGCACGATGGTGCAACATGGCATCCGACCATGCTGCGACTGTTAGCGGCAAGCCCTGGAAGTATCTGCTAATCCCGCATGACGAGATAATCGAGAATAGGACATTGACGGATTACCTACGATTTGAGCGTAAGCCTTAAAAGCGATAGAGGCAGAAATGCGAAAAATATTGGGCTATGCAGCGGTCGAGTGGTCGAAGATCGTCGAATCAGACGAGACCCCTGTCGAGCTATGTTTGCGAAGGAAGATTCCGGTTTACATCAAGATCGACACATCGAGCCAGCTTGTATATCGCTACTACCACTCGTCGATTAGTCCAGATCAAAAAATTGCCTTTGAAGGGCTCTACGATGATCTTGCCTATCTTCGTCTTGAAGAATCGATCTTGGAAGAAATTGCTGTATTTGGGGAGGCGTCCGTCTCGAGTTTTGAATGTGGAGGACTATCGTCCCCCAAGAACCTGATAGTGGAAAAAGTTGAATTCGATCGGGTTGAACTTATTGATAGGAATCGTTGGGAGGAGGCGAAGAGACATTTTGAATTGAATATGAAGGAATGGGAGATGCGTAGGGAGTGGGTGGAGTTGCTCAGGAATGCAGAAGAGACTCCTTCATCTGAGCCAGCTGAAGGCCGATTCGAAGGTGCCTCACGCCTAACAATCCAGGACATTCCAGAAATTCCCCACTCCCTCATGACGAAGCTTCGTGACATTCGGCAGGAAAAAGTTGTTGTCACGATCAAGATCGACGAAAGCGATTTGCACTTTGAAATCGCAGACATTGAGTCAATGATGCAGGATGCTCTTAAAAAGCGTGGACGGGCTCATTGCCCCTATCCTTTCACGCACGAGAAAGAAATGCCTGGTCTCTATTGGATGTATCAAGCTGCCTATGTGCACAACAAACTCGGATCTTTGACAACGAAAAAGTCTAGCGTTGAGAGATTGCAGGATGTCAAGGCATGGCTGTTAGAAAATGATAAGAATGCTTATCCATCCAGAAGCATTCGTAACGCAGCGAAATTTGTTCCACTTCACCACGACCGAAAAAGAGGCAAGCTGCGTAAAGAATTTGTACCTGACGTTTATGATGAACGGAAGTCGCCTGACTTTATTAGCAAGGGCTTGTCCTGCATTTTATCTATCGCCGATTGGTGGGAGCGTTACTATCAAGGCGACAAAGAGGATAGGTTGATGCTAGCGATAAAGCTCGACGCAAGCGGGTTTGAAGGTTTGGAGTTAGGGGATCTTGTGCACCTCATCAGTGGAAAGCCGCTTTCAGCCGAAGATGTCCTTGCGTTTGAGGCGCATCTAACCGAAAAGGGCCAGGACCATAAGCCTTTCGATTTCGTTGACAAGGAAAAACGGCCTAAGCGCGCCAGAACCAAGCAGTGACTATGGAGCACGCAACTGGCCGTACTGTTCATTGCGTGCGAAAAAGTGAGTAAGATTGTGAGTAACAGTTGCTTGGTGACGCAAAAAATATTCTTTTTTTCAAAAAGATAGACAGATAATTCGAATGATGGTGGGCCACCACTTTGAACGCGCTGCCGTTCTTGGTGCTGTGGATTCCGGCATAAATTGGCCGAAATGGCCAGAATATGATGGACAGTCCGGCATATTCTGGCCGGCGTAATGAGTGATTCCAATTACTTACGCTCCCCAGCTTGCTTCACGATTGCACTGCCTGCTGTCGATTTCGAGGGCATGCGCGCAGGTCATGCATGCACATGCCTCCTTAACTACTTAGTCGAAAGCGCGACATCAAATCTTGCTGCGATTACGAGGCACAAGCTCTAGGCTATAAACGGACTCAGCGTATCCCGCACACGAGACAGACCCCGCCTAGAACCTTAGTTAAAGGCATACCTTTTATTACGCACGCTTAGCCTTGGGTTGCTTTCGGACTTGGGTCTTGGATCCGCGCTTCTGCTTCAAAGACGTTGTGATATTCAAGTCAACCCCAGTCCGAGCTAGAGGTTGCTCGGCAGACTCATCCGTCCGACCCTGTTGAATGAGTTCGCCGCGGAACGCTTTGGCGAGGAGTGCAGGAGTGAGCTTATCCACTTGTGCGCGAGCAGCCTCATATTGGGCCTGCACCTTGTCGGCGATTGCGAACAGAGATTCAACGCGATAGGCAATTTCACGTTGCTCGCTCAAGGACGGGAGTGGAAGGGAAAACTCCTTTATCTTGTTCAGATTGAGGTTCGGCTGATTCCCACCTTCGGCCAGATCTCGCATCTCGTAATAATTGGACTCCAACGCTCGTCGCACGTAGAGCCTGTCAGCCTTAGCTTCATCCACGATAACCGCAGCGCATGCTTGATTGACTGTCGCTGGAATACCTAGCTCAGTCACTTGGCCGCGAGTTTTTCCTTCGCCATACATTGCAACGAGGATCGTTCCGACTGGATATGTTTTCAGTCGGTGAGCTTTGATTGCATCCTCAGTTACATGTTCGTTAGCCTCGGTGACAATTCTTTGAGACGTCGCTGCACTCGTTATCCACGGAGTTCCCCTTGCCGAGAAAAATTTTGCGTTTGACCGTAGCGGGGTTGAGCCAGTGCCAACTTTGGCGATTGACTGCACATTAGTCGACGCCCAGGCGGCGGACTTACCTTTACGCCAATCTTCCGTTAAGTCTCCACTGATCGCCGCAGCAAGCACAGATTGGCGAAATCGCTTCAACAACTCAGGAATTCGATCCAACCGAGCACGACCTGCATCTACCCGCGCCAGAAGCACATCGAGCTTATCGGCGATGCGCTTTTGTTCGCGGAGTGGCGGGATCGCAACTTTAGTTCTCTCGAAAGTGCCTTTTGTAACGTGTCGCAGCCCAACTCCGCCATGAGCAATGTCGATGAGCTCGTCAAGCTTCTGATTGATGGCATAGCGAAAAAATCGCTTATCAATCTTCGACGCGTCAAAATCAACACGGAAGATGTGCTGATTGAGCACAGCTTTGCCACCATGCCAGACATGGGCACCGAACGAAGTGCCAGGCGTGCCAGACCACGCGAAAAGAAGTTCGCGACCCGTGAGCTGATAGCGCTCTTCCGCCTCTCCAGAGAAGTAGTTGAACGGCGCGGCGGGGTTGTTCAAGTTCTGGATTCGAACGATCGGAAGCCCGGCGATTGCCCACTCGGATGCCTTGAAAGCTCGCCCATTTTTAAGCGAGCAAAGGTCTCCGATCGGCACAGAGACCCAACCCAGCGGAAGCTCACTCATACCGCTTCTTCCTCCACGCCGAGTTCGCCAAGAATATTGCGCAACTCTTCCATCGCTCCTTCCAGTTCTGCAATGGCCTCTTGCGCCAACGCCTCTGGGGTCGGTAAATCACCTCTTGCCGAATCGCTGTCGTCCTTCAGCCAACTAATATCGAGACTATCGCCGCGTGCCGCGACATCGTCGCGCGTAAAGTGACGGAAACGACCTTCGACTCCGGCGTCCTTGCGCTTGCTTGTTCCATTCACCTTGGCTCCATAGTTCTTCTCAAATTCGGCGAAGTGCTCGCGCGTCAGCGGCGTGCGCTTACCAAACTGAGGCATATTGGCACGCAAGTCATAGACCCAAACTCCCTTGGTGTTGCCCTTGTCCTTCTCGCCACGGGTGAAGAACAACACATTCGTCTTCACGCCCTGCGCGTAAAAGATGCCCGTGGGCAAACGAAGGATGGTGTGCAAATTGCACTTGTCCATTAGGTCGCGTCGGATGTCGGCACCGACGTTGCCCTCGAATAACACGTTGTCCGGTAGCACTACAGCAGCGCGGCCGCCTGGCTTCAGCGTGCGGTAGATATGTTGGAGAAACGCCAGCTGCTTGTTGCTGGTTGGGTAGGTAAGGTCATCGCGAGTCGGACCACCACCACCTTTCTTGGTGCCGAACGGTGGATTGGTGAGCACCAAGTCGGCCTTGGGCAGTTGCTGACCCTCGCTGGATAACGTGTCGCCATAGCGGATGCCAGTGTCCTCGTCCGACTCGAGATCATGCAGCATCAAATTCATCAACCCTAAACGATGTGTGTCCGGCACCAATTCCATGCCGTGAAACTGCCGCCGGTACTTCTTGTAGCTTTTCGCATCTAGCGAGTACATGTCGTTGTGCTCGCGGATATAGTGGTTGGCGGCAATCAAAAAGCCACCCGTACCAGCTGCCGGATCCTGGATGACCTCACCCAGTTTCGGCTGCATTAGGCGGACCATGCTGTCGATCAGCATGCGCGGGGTGAAGTATTGGCCAGCACCGGACTTCTTCTCGTTGGCGTTCTTTTCAAGAAGGCCTTCGTAAAGGTCACCAAGGCCTTCCTGCTTGGCCGAGTACCAGTCGATCTCATCAATGGCCGTCACCAGTTGGGTGAGCGTGGTGGGCTTCTTGATGAAGGAGTTAGCGTTGGCAAAAATTTCCTGCGTAAGAATGGCGCCGTGCGTGCCAAGATGAATCAGCATCACCTTGTAGAACTCCAGCCGCTCCGGTGCAGCCTTGGCTTCCAGATTGTTCCAACGGTAGCCCTTGGGCAGTTTTTCCTCGGTACCAGTTTCCTTCGCCATCTTGAGGAAGAGCAGGTACGTGAGTTCGGTGACATATTGGTGGTAAGTCACGCCGTCATCCCGCAGGACGTTGCAAAGGTTCCAGAGCTTGGAAACGATGTCGGTATTCAAGTTGTTCATTGTGTCCTGATGGCAGCGGTCAGCTGGCCTGTTGCTGCCAGATGGCCTCATTCATGTCGGCGAGCACTTCGTGGAGCTGGCCCTCGAAAAGTTGGTTGAGGCGGCGGAAGCCGCCCTGTTCCCGGAAGGGGCCTTCGTTGATGGCCGCCTCGTCCAGGATGATATTGGCCTTAATCTGCTTGGCTAGGTTTTTGAGCCAGTCCTGCTGAACGCGGGTCAGGCTACGTTGCTGGATCAAGGTCTGCACGGCCTTGTCCACGCGCTGATCGTAGGGTACCAACGGATCGCCCAGCGCAGCTTGGCGTACGAAGCCAAGGAGGCGGGCGGCGATTTCGTGATTGGATTTCTGCGTCCACGCCGAGGTGAGCGAGCGTTCATCGAAACCTGCGCCTTCCAGTGCGGTAACCAGTTGCATCAGGTCCTTGCGAGTCAGATCGCGAGGGCGTGTGACCACGGCCAACAAGGCAGGAAGTTTATTGCTTTGTTCTTGGACGAACTGGGTGAAGCGTTCGAGGTAGTCCTCCGGCTTGCCGTAGTGCGGCACGACATCCACCAGTTTGTCTTTATGGCTGGACACGACCACCGGATTAGCAGGCACGTCGCGTTTCTGGTCGAGGAGTTCTGCCAAGCCAGCGCGCTGGAGCCACCACTCGGCCAAGGATTTGATGTCGGTGTCTTTCAAAAACTTGGCGAAGTCCTGCGGACCATGGCCCGCCTGCTTAAGCGCGCGCTCCTGGGTTTCGGTTAGATGCCGCTTCTTGCGCTGCCATTTGGCAAGTAGCTGATCACGGGCCAGCTGTGAAATATCACTGCCAGTGTGCCGAGTGATTTCGCGCACCAACTGGGCAAAGCCGATGTTGGGGTCCTGCACGACCGGCTTCATGCTGTTCACCGGTTCGAGAGTGGCGTAAAGGTCTACAGCGTCGAAGATGCGAAACACTTCTTTGCCAATCTCATCGCAACGGCGAGTGGCACGGCCCAACATCTGCTCGTAAAGGATGCGGCTGTTTACGCGGCGCAGGAACACCAGATTGCTGATGGCCGGCACATCGATGCCAGTGGTCAGCAGATCTACCGTGACGGCGATGACGGGATGACGCTCGTTTCGCAGGCGGCGGATCTGCTGCAGGGGCTTGTCCGCGCTGCCCGTAATCTTGAGCACCGTGTCGTCTTCGATCTCGATACCCTTGGCGTCGAAAGCGTCCTTCAAAAGGCCAACCACCATGTCGGCATGAACGTCGGTGGCACAGAAGATCAGGGTTTTATCTGGGCCCGCCGGATTGATGCGATCGGTTAAAGCCTCGCAGACCACCTTATTAAACGACTCGGTGATGACCTTGCGGTTGAACTCACCAACATCGAAATTCAAATCGTCGGGCGTCTTGAAGAGATCCACGCCGCCCGAGCTGGGGTTGTACACCCGCACCTCGTCATTCTTCTTGTAGTGGATGCCTTTCTCGCTCAACTCCGTGATGATCCGTTCAGCGGGATCGTGGTCGATCAGGTGGCCATCGAGCACGGCTTCGCGATAGGAGTAAACGAACACCGCTCGGCCGAAAATCTCAGTGGTGTGCAGGGCCGGCGTAGCAGTCAAACCAATCTTTACCGCGTCAAAGTGGTCAAGCACCCTACGATACTTGGAGATGTAGTCCTTCTCGTCGCGAAAGGCGACTTCGGTATCGCTCATCTCACGGTCGAGCAGGTAGCCACGGTGACATTCATCAACCACGATGCAGTCGTAGGCATCGACCGGTAAACCTTCACCGTCCGAATACAGGATGCGCTTGACCAGCCCCTGCACAGTGGCGATATGGACTTTGGTGTCTGCGTCGGGTCGCTGCTCGTCGATCTCTTTAATTCCGAACACCTCAGCGAATCGCTGCAAGGACTCCATCTGCGTTTCCTTGAACGCATTGGCGGCCTGCTCACCCAGTGCTGTGCGATCAACCAAAAACAGAATCCGACGGAAGCGTTGGGCTTTCAGGAGCCGGTACACCAGCGCAATACAGGTCTTGGTCTTGCCGGTGCCGGTAGCCATGGCCACCAAGGAGGTCGACTTGCCTTCCTTGATGGCACCTTCAACGGCAAGGATCGCCTTGCGCTGGTAATCGCGCAGCGGAAAACCGTACTGGAAGCCGAAGCCGTCCAGTTTTTGCTCGGCCTCGTCGATGTCCTGCTCGAGCAATTCGCGCACACCCTGCGGGGTGTACCAGCCATCCAAAGGCTTGCGCAGGTTCTGCGGTCGGCGCAGGTCGCAGAACCAGATACCGCTGACCTCCTTGAACTGCTGCTGGAAAGGCCGCCCATTGGTGGCGAATGCCAGCGGGACGCGGAACTCATTCCACTGCGCACGCAAGGGCTCACCATGCTCGTGGGTCATGCCCGCGGCGTAGCGGCGGGCCTGGTCGATGGCAGAAGCAACGTGTTTGCTGCTGCGTTTGGCCTCGACCACCGCCACGCATTCGGTACCAATGAAGAGGGCATAGTCGACCGGGCCGTTGGCGGTAGGCCATTCGGCGATCGCAACAGAACGGCCCGGCTCCGGGCGGGTCCCCTTGCTAAAGCGCAATTGACGGCTATCGGCTTCCCATCCCGCGTCGCGTAGCTGCTGGTCGATGATTTCACGGGTGGCCTTCTCGTCCAGCGAGATCAGGGAGGCCGCCTGTTCGGCGCTCCTTTGCAACCCGGTGAAGTAGTCCGCAGCCTGTTGCGAAGCCTGCGCCTGAAGCACGGCGAGCTGGGCCTTCAGGTCAGCGGCGTTGTCGCTGCTTTCCTGCGCCAGCTCGGCCCACACCTTCGCTTCTTCTTGGGCGGCGGCGGCCTGCTGGGCAGCGCTCTGCGACTTTTCGGCTTCGGCTTGCAAGGTGCGGCGAAGGTCTTCCAGCTCCTTCTTGAGAGCCTCGGATTCATCCTTGGGCGCCTCCGGCGGAATGAAAGCGCCCCCCTTAAAAGCGGGGTCGGAAAACGTGCGATGGAACCAAAAACCCAACTGGGCGGCGATCTTCAGACCGTCCAGAGCGGTGCGGTGGTTACCGGCCCATTGGTGGTTGGCATCGTTGCCCGCCTTCCGAAGCCAATGGAACAGGTCGGCCGTTTCACGGGGCAGGTAGCCAGTGCCTCGCAGACGGGACAGCAGGCTGGCCTGCGTGTCGTCGCTAGGGATGACCGTATTGGTCCGCGCAGCCACCTGCTGGGCCAATAATTCCGCAAATTGGCGCAGTTTGAGCAGGCAAGTGTTGGGATCTTCGGCGAAATAGCGCTCGGCGTTCACACCCAACCGAGCCATATCAGGTTGCAGGCCAGCCAAGTGTGTGAAATTGGAGCGTAACTGCGTCATCCCGGATCCCCTTATCGCGGGCCAATACCTACATCGAATGACGTCTATTCTGGCGGATGGGTACGGAAAAGCCCACGGGAGCTGCGCGGGGTTATTCGAGCCCCCAGATCAAGTCCGGGAGGCGCGAGGCCGTGTCAAGCGCAAGATGCCTGCCGTGGCGAAGGAACCGAAGCTGAGGGCTACGAGCCCGCGCTGGGGAAAGTCGCTCTATGGATGGTAAAAAACGCCTTCAAGATCTAAACCATCGAACTGCTCTGGAACTGATCGCTGAAAGGCGCAGTGAGATCGTCATCCGTTATCTGGAATCCTTCAAAGCCGTTCATCACAGGTTGATGTCCGCCCAAACCCAATAAAGCGCATTATCCCAGTTCTGTTTTTTTCAGCCCAGTAACGGCCGAGGACGCGGCTGTCTATTTAAAAAGAATAGAAAAATTTGCTTCATGCCAGATAGAACAGGGCGCACTTCGTGCACAGTTTCGCAAGGAAAGATGAGTGAAGTTCCACATTCTGGATGATATGACCTATTAAGGGATGGAAAAACTATTTCTCCGCCAGAGTAATCACTGTTTAAATAGGTAACAACAGAAAATAGACGATCAGGATACGCAGAGCCGGAATCTCTGTGGGGACTAATGAAGTGCCCAATCTTGTACATCGTGAACTGTGCTGAAGACACAGACGCGGGCGTGATACCCCAATACTCTCGCACCAATGCATTTGCTCGGGGCGCAACTTCATTAATAAGTGAACTTGCAATACTTGCTGCGTGATCAAATCCTGCGGATAGTGCGTCCCGCTGAGATGTATCCACCAACTCCTTTACTTGAAACACATTATGCTTTTGACCAACTGTGGATGGCCTCCACTCAACGCTGCGGAGCTCGCCAGCCACTTGAGCAACTCGCTCTTGGATTAACGTCTTGCACCTTATAATCCCACTCTTAAAAGTGGCAATAACAGTATCCGACATACTACAGGCCGCATTGAGAGCCAACAGGAAGTATTACGACTGAGAACTCACTATCCACCTCTGCATGATGGACAATGATGAGTCCCTCATAAAACTCAGCAGGCATCGCGATCCCAGCCCGTTTGCACGCCTCGTCAATAAGCTGACCAAATTTTTCGGATAAATCGGGATCCGATTTGATATGCAGACGTAGCTTGTTTACGGCGACGACCAACTGATCGTTATCCATGTTCGCCTCCAACTCAAAATGTTAACGAGGATAAGGGGCTACTCACATTCAAGTCCGTTCAAAGAAACACTTAACACGTCTTTGGGGCCCAACTAATCGACGCATGAATTCGATCACGGTTAGCGCCCAATTCTGCACGATCCGTTCACGGCACGAGCAATAAAGAGCCGAACACGTATTTGCAAAGAATTACCCAGCGCAGGATCCCCGGTGCCACAGGCTCTGTTCAACGTTAGCACCACACCAGGACTTCTCGCGTAAAAAATCGGCCTGGCAATATTTCACACAAGATTGACGCAGCGCTAAGAAGTGGGGCTTCAAAGCGAGACCACTTTTACCGGTCATTTCCATATTTATGTAGTGCGTGTAAGCCTCGTTAGCTACCCCAAATCTTTTTATCAAGATATGCATATATATCAAGAGGTGCAGTAGGGCCACTTCGGCCACTCTGCGCTGCGGTCAAACACGTACCTCTACTAGCGCGCAGCCACCTCATGAAGACATGATTTACCTAAATTTTCAATCGATTAGAGCGCACACCCTCGGAACAATGACAGTTTTTCGATGTAATTTACAATCTATAACTGTCAAACCACCTAGATCTTCAACAGTTATTTCTTGCAATTCGCGACAGTTATTCGCGGCAACACCACCTTGGGCACACGAGCGGGGTGTGCAACTGCGCCTGATCGAGCCAGGAAAGCCGACCAAAACGCCTACATCGAGTCGTTCAACGGGCGCTTCCGCGACGAATGCCTTAACGAGCACTGGTTCCCAAGCTTGTTGCACGCCCGTACCGAGATCGAAACATGGCGCAGGGAATACAACGAAGAACGACCAAAGAAAGCACTGGGCGGCCTGACGCCTGCGGACTATGCAAAGCAGTTAAAGTTTTGACCTTATCCCTGCCATTTGTAGCGTTTCAAAGTAGAGTTTTCGGCGAAACTGACCCTCATGAGGAGGCTGTTTTGCCATGAAGAAGACCAAATATACCGAAGAGCAGATCGCGTTCGCCCTCCGCCAGGCCGAGAGCGGCACGACGGTGGCGGAAGTCTGTCGAAAGATGGGGATCTGCGAAGCGACGTTCTTCAACTGGAAGAAGAAGTACGGCGGCCTGGGCGTGTCGGAACTGCGTCGCCTACGGCAGCTGGATGAGGAAAATCGCAAGCTCAAGCAGCTCGTGGCGGACCTGAGCCTGGACAAGGCGATGCTGCAGGATGCCTTGCAAAAAAAGCTCTGAGACCGGCCCAGCGCAAAGCGCTGGCCGGTCATCTGCAGAAAGCCTATGGGGTGAGCATACGTCGCTCCTGCGCCCTCTTGCGATTGTCCTTGACGGGTTGGTATTACCGCCACAGCCGCCCGCTGCAGGATGCGCCACTGATCAAGCGCATGCGTGAAATTGCCGAGGTGCGAGTTCGATATGGTATGCGGCGGATCTATGTTCTGCTTCGACGTGAAGGATGGCCTGTGAACCATAAGCGCGTGCATCGTTTGTATGTGCAGGCGGGCTTGAATCTGCGCACGAAGCGGCCCCGCCGGCGCAAGGCAGCAGCGATGCGGCTGGACAGGCCATTGCTCACCGGGCCCGATCAGCTTTGGAGCATGGATTTCGTGTCCGACGCGCTTTTCGATGGTCGCCGCTTCCGTGCGCTAACCATCGTCGACAATTTCACGCGCGAATGCCTCGCGATCGAGGTGGCGCAGAATTTGCGCGGTGAAGAGGTCGTTGCCGTGCTCGAAACGCTTCGCTTCAGACGCGCGGTGCCCGCTCGGATACAGGTCGACAACGGGCCGGAATTCATATCGATGACATTGGATCGCTTTGCCTACGACCATGGGATCACGCTGGACTACTCGCGCCCGGGCAAGCCGACTGACAACCCATTTATCGAATCTTTCAATGGCTCGCTTCGCGACGAATGCCTTAACACGCACTGGTTTCTTTCGCTGGAAGATGCCCGTGAAAAGATCGAATCTTGGAGATACGACTATAATCATTTCCGGCCGCACTCATCGTTGGAAAACAGCCCACCAGCGCTGTTTGCCGAGATGATGCGGATGACTCCTAAACTGCCGATGGCTCTACCTTAGGCCGCTACAAATACGGGGATAAGGTCAGACACCTTAGTTATCCCGCAAGCCGGCTTGGATGCCGTAGAGACTGCCGAGCGAGCACTCAAAAGAGAGTCCAGCTTCAAGAACGTCCGTTGCATCAGTCGGTTACAGCGTCCCGGCCAAATTATGCTCTCCAGACGCGGTCAAATCATGCTTTCAGCCACACTTGGTGCACTTACCCATAAAGTGTCCGCCATTGATCGCATACCCACCCAGATACGTGGATGTCTGTTTTCGACCGAGGCTGTGTGAAAACCAGAAACTGGAGTCGCGATCCGCATTGGTTCGCTACGAAGCAGACTCATGTGCATGATTGCGGTCAGGTTGCGATGGCCTGCATCAACTTCGCTACGCCCGTGATCTTGATTGCCCGCTTCATGTTGTAAGCCAATACATACAAGCTCATTTCAGTAGCGACCTTTGGCAAGGTTCGCATGAGGAAATGGGTTGATCCCATCCAGGCCTTGAGGGTTCCAAAGACGTG
>NZ_JADIKE010000025.1 GCF_016904955.1 Dyella flava
CGCCAACGCTGGGTGACGCACCTGGGCCATATCGATGGCGGCTGCCTCTCCGTCGATGCCTGGGTGCGGATGGAACCGCAGCCACCGGCACACGGCAGCGTGGTGAACACGCGCCAGCCCGTGGCCTGCGCCACGGTATGCCTTAACCGCCCCATTGACTGGCGTTATCAGCTGATTCCGTTGCGGGTGATGCACCAACTGGCACAGCAAGCCGGAGTTCAATGGAGCAAGTCCCCCGATGACGATCCCGACATGAGGCTTCCTGACGGGCTGCAAGCCATTGCGGCAAAGCTTCTCGCCGAACAGTCTCTGGACCCTGATGAAGAAGCCATGCTTGTACGTGGGTATCTACATCAATCCGCCAACTGGAACATCACCAACGACAACGTGCACGAAGGCGACGATGGCACGGTGCCGCATCACAAAGGCGGCCGCTCCATCAATCTGTTGTACGTCAACCGTCCGCAACCTCCCGCGAAAGATGGCGGAGTCAGTCAACGCAAAGTGTTGCGCAATGAAAATCGCTGACGTGCTCAAGCGCCTGCTGCCATGGCTCGCGTTGTTCCTCGCAGGCTGTGCGCTGACACAAAGCACTCCCCGCAACGGCCTGCCCTACGACAGTTGGTATCTGGGATTCCGGGCACCAGCACGCATGGAGGTATGGCTGGAAACAGCGGATATCGAAGATACGCAGGGGCGGATTTTCGTGGGCATGATGCAAGGCATCGTGGCACTGGCATATCGAGGTGATCCAGTAGGCTGGGGCCCCCGAATAAGTTCGGGAGCAGGCCGTGATATCTACAACGCAGGCTTGCCCAAGCGTATCTATGTGCGCTGGCAATCGCTGGTGGAACCACAGACATATCGGGCGATCATCGAAATACCGGAACAAGCGCGCCAAATGATGTTGACCAAGGTGCAATCGGTGTTGCGCGCGGACGACTACGAATACCAGAGTGACCTGAGCATTGGTTTGGCACCAGGTGGTTGGATCAAGGTATGGGTGAAGAGTCCCGCCAGTCGAGCAGTGGAAGTGCTTTGCATGCGCGCCCAAATCGAACCGAAGGGCCCCTATCAAGGGCATTACAACGGTGAGTACGTGAGATTGAATCCCGAGATCCATGATTACCTGAAAACCCACACCATCCCCTACGACTCCTGGAAATGCCCGGGCATGTAACCGCACACCATGGAGATCATCGACACGCACCTGTATGCCGTCGAAAAGCCAGTGGAGCAAAACGGCAGCCTGTATATGCCGTTCCCTGGCAACACCCGGGCCTACCAGCTTGCCGACGCCGAACGCCAACGCTGGGTGGCGCACCTGGGCCATATCGATGGCGGCTGCCTCTCCGTCGATGCCTGGGTGCGGATGGAACCGCAGCCACCCGCACACGGCAGCGTAGTGAACACGCGCCAGCCCGTGGCTTACGCCACGGTATGCCTTAACCGCCCCATCGACTGGCGTTATCAGCTGATTCCGTTGCGGGTGATGCACAAGCTGGCGCGAGAAGCAGGCGTGTCTTTCAAGCCGGTGCCTGACGATAAACATCACCGCTTGCCTGCGAAATTGCAGGTGATTGCTGCCAAGCTGCTGGACGGCCAGCCACTCCATCAAGACGAAGAGGCCATGTTGGCCAGGGATTATTTGCATCAATCCGCCAATTGGAATCTCGCCGACGGCAGCGTGCACGAAGGCGACGATGGCACGGCGCCGCATCACAAAGGCGGCCGGTCCATCAATCTGTTGTACGTCAACCGTCCGCAGCCTCCCGCGAAAGATGGCGGAGTCAGCCAACGCAAAGTGTTGCGCAATGAAAATCACTGACGTGCCCAAGCGCCTGTTGCCATGGCTGACGCTGTGGCTCGCAGGATGCGCACTGACACAAAGCACTCCCCGCAACGGCCTGCCCTACGACAGTTGGTATCTGGGCTTCCAGGCACCTGCACGCATGGAGGTATGGCTGGAAACAGCCGATATCGAAGACACACAGGGAAAAATTTTGGTCGGCATGATGCAGGGCACCGTCGCACTGGCATACCACGACAATCCGGAAGGATGGGGAGACAGGATTCCTTCTGGCAAAGGCCGTGATATCTACAACGCAGGCTTACCCAAGCGCATCTACGTGCGCTGGCAATCGCTAGTTGAGCCACAGACGTATCACGCCATCATCGATATACCAGACCAGGCGCGTCGCATCATGCTGACCGACATCCCTCCCGACAAGCCTGGAGGCCTAAGCGGAACGCGGCGTTTTCTGAGCATTGGCCTCGCGCCCGGAGGCTGGATCAAGGCGTGGCTCTTGGGGCCGGGTAGCCCGCCGGTGGAAGTGCTTTGCATGCGTGCCCAAATCGAACCGAAAGGCCCCTATCAAGGGCATTACAACGGTGAGTACGTGAGATTGAATCCCGAGATCCAGGATTACCTCAAAACCCACACCATCCCCTACGACTCCTGGAAATGCCCGGGCATGTAACCGCACACCATGGAGATCATCGACACGCACCTGCACACCGTCGAAAAGCCAGTGGAGCAAAACGGCAGCCTGTATTTGCCATTCCCTGGCAACACCCGGGCCTACCAGCTTGCCGACGCCGAACGCCAACGCTGGGTGACGCACCTGGGCCATATCGATGGCGGCTGCCTCTCCGTCGATGCCTGGGTGCGGATGGAACCGCAGCCACCGGCACACGGCAGCGTGGTGAACACGCGCCAGCCCGTGGCCTGCGCCACGGTATGCCTTAACCGCCCCATTGACTGGCGTTATCAGCTGATTCCGTTGCGGGTGATGCACAAGCTGGCGCGAGAAGCAGGCGTGTCTTTCAAGCCGGTGCCTGACGATAAACATCACCGCTTGCCCGCGAAATTGCAGGTGATTGCTGCCAAGCTGCTGGACGGCCAGCCACTCCATCAAGACGAAGAGGCCATGTTGGCCAGGGATTATTTGCATCAATCCGCCAATTGGAATCTCGCCGACGGCAGCGTGCACGAAGGCGACGATGGCACGGCGCCGCATCACAAAGGCGGCCGCTCCATCAATCTGTTGTACGTCAACCGTCTGGACAAAAATGGACCGGAAGTAGTTAAACGCACCTAACTACCCCCGGTCCATTTTTGCGCGTTGGGTAGGGACAGCGTGCCGGTTTTTTTGGGAAGAGAACGCAGGCCACCATGTGGCGAGCCGTTTCGGTCCATCGCCAGGAGGGCCAAACAGCAGCGAGTAGTTGCCATGTCCGCAACCCGAAGCGGGCACGAGCTCACGCCGATGTCATACGCATGGCTCTATATCGAATTTGCCCTTGCTATCGCATCGAGGCGACATCGTTTCGCCAGATATCGCATGCCATTGCCTCACGGACTGTGGAAGAATCGCGACTATTCAGGGGAAATCCAAAGGCGGGTTATGAGTCGCATCCGGGTGACAGGTTTGCTGGTGACCGCGTTACTGGCGGCAAGTCCGTTGGCTCAGGCAGCCGGATTCGATTGCAGCCGTGCCAAAGCAGGCGTGGAGCAACTCATCTGCAATAACGACCAGCTGTCGCAACTCGATGAACAGCTGACCCAATCCTTTGCTCAAGCTCGTGCCCGCGCCGGGCAGCATCTTGATGCCTTGTTGCGCGATCAACGCAACTGGCTCACCGAGCGCGACGCGGCGGTGTTGAAAAGTCCCGGCTTGGACGGCCTGGGCTCCCACGTCTACCAGGATCGTATCCTCTTTCTCGACCACTTGTTCCGTGATCCGAAAATAACGTCACCACTGCTGGCGGCCATCGGCGCGCATATGGCAGCTGAGCCGTCGGCTACCAAAGGAACGGGGCTATTCGTTACTTGGTGGCCATACCTTGGCGGCAGCGGAAAGGTTTTCAACATGGGGACAGAAGTAGAACTCGATCATGCAAAATCGCTCCCCTTCGATTCCAACGACGTACTGAAGCTGTCCAACGTTTTCAACAGCGTACAAACCGACACCCCTAACATCATCCTGCTGGACACTGCGCATTTCGGCGGTGCTTACGCCCATGAGGGCAGCGATCAGGATAGCGTGTGGCAATTGTTCAGTTGGCACGATCACGCCCTGCAGGCCATCGATCTTCCGAACGTGTTCAACCCCACTACCTCTGGAGATGACGGCAAGCTCGCTACTTACCAGGGCAAGGTTTACGCTGTGCTTATCGACGACCTGGGGCTGGCGACAAGCAACATTACGGCCCAACCCTACCTGGGTGACCACTGGGGTGATCCGCTGCGCCTGCAATTGCGTTACGACACTTATCTGTTGCCACCGGTTTCCTTCTGCAACGAGAAGGATTGCACTGGGCTCTTGGCGCTGGGCAACCAGATCATCAATCGCTACAACCAGACCCATGACAGCGACGCCTTGAACGCCGATCTTACTGCAGACCTGCAAGCGAAATTCGCCACGATGCGATTACAAGCGGAAAAGCAAGCAAATCACCTTTTATACAAACTACCGAATTTCAATAACAAGCCTAACTATGTCGAAGGTGATACATCCTTCCTGGTGTTTGACGAAAGCACCTTCGTTCCCGTGCAGTGGCACGGGGAAGTGCTGCTAGCCAGAATCGGCACCCGGGCGTACGGTCTGTATAGCACCGAGGATCTTTTGCTGGCCATCTGGCGCTGGGATGGCCGAACCTTTACGCCTGTGCTTGGCATGTTCAGACCCAAGCGACGTGGGGACTTTGTACTGGATGCGTGGCTTCCGCCGGATCTTCATACGCCGCACTAACTGAGCTCCGGTGGCAGCGCGTAGGTTGGGTTAGCGCAGCGTAACCCAACGATGTTTGTCGCTCCGGCCGAATTCCGTTGGGTTACGCTGCGCTAACCCAACCTACGCCGGCCCCTGCTTTCAGGTGTCCGTGAAATCGGAACTACTCCAAGTTCACTTCTTAAGTGAACCTGACCTTTGGGGCGCCGATCAGCCCCCGGTTTGACCAGATCTATCAGCTACGGGATGCTGCGGCTTGGGAGTATTGCCCGGCGAGGTAGTTGCGGGTGCCGACTTGTCGGCGTCAGCGGGAGATTTGTTCGGCGTACTGTCTGAGTTGTCGTCGGCTGCTTTGGATTGTCCTCGGGAGTACACAATGGCTTTATTGCCTTCGCACTGACCGACCACCTTGCCTCCGCTCTTATCTGCCTGATCAGCAGCCACCACATCCAAGCTGTAATTGCTCACACCATTCGCTTTGATTTTTGCGTCGATGTCGGATTTCACGGCATCGCAAGAGGCATGGGCGAACAGCGGCAACGTCATCAATGTTAACGCGGCGATAAACATACGAGGCTTCATGGTTCTTCCTTGTTGGTTGGTTTCAATAGCTGATAGCGGACATTCAACGTCTGGTTCAAGCGGCTTTGACAGGCGTCCGATTGGATGAGTAGTTAGAGAGCACAAACTTTCGCAAGCTATAAACGACAAACGCCGTAACGGGAAAAGCAACAAAGTACCAACACGTGGGGGCTAGCCTTATTACGTCAAGGAGCCCACCCAAGTCAAAGCTAATTGTGGCAACCCCGAAGATCAGACCGAATGGCACCGGAACAATGGTTATTGTGGCCGGGCCCCTACCTAGCGTGAACAACAGTGTGGCACAGGTGACCAAGACAATTGTTCGCGTCAAGGCGAATCGAGCATCAGAGCTTAAGCGCCGGCACGAGGGCGTCCGCTAGCCGATATGAAGGAGATCCTGGAAGATCCCATTGGAGCCGATTATCAGTGCGAGCTGATTAACCATGCTTCCGACTGACAAACCTCTTTTGTTTCTCACGAACGTAGTTGTCAATCCGTACAACGGCTGCCATGGCCTTTTCCTTCAATACATTGGGGTCTCCGTCGCTGCCTGACTGCGCGTTGGCGGGAAGATCAAAAACCATATGCTCGTACTGTGCCTCGGGCTGTCCGTGACCGAAAGGGGCAGGTGTTCCGAGCAGGCGAACGTACATGTCCATGCCCACTTCCAGTTCGTGGACGCAGCCTAGCAATGCATCTGTCAGTTTCGTGATTTCGTCACCCCATAGCGCTTCGGCTTCAGTTCGTATCGACTGCAATTGAACTACTGATTCACGCACCGGCTTAAATCTTTTCTCAAACATATGCAGATGCGCATTCCGGCTTTCTGTAACGTTCGCCGTATCCGATACATAGCCTGGAGGAAACTCGCTTTCCAGGATCACCCATCGGCGCGCGCTGTTGAAGCAATCCCGGGTGTTGAAAGTCGCTATCAGGAGGCGGCGCCCCACGTCCAAGTCTGTTTTGGCCCATTCAAGCGCGCGCCACTGTGAAAAACCACGTAAGCCTGCATAAACGGCGAGCAATATCCCTGCTGCAATGACCACGTCTTTTACGACCGCTGTCGTCCCAGGCCAATCGATTGCACAAGATATGGCAGGCAACTTTGCGATGATCATTTGCAACCTCCCTCTCTGAGCCCGAGAAGCTTAGGAGCAAGCAACGCTGAAGCAGGGTGCTTAGTGGCCGATGTCCTAACCGTTTGGTAAGCGAGGGCATCTGATCCCGTGTTTGGGAAGCCCTGGTGCCGTGGCGGGGGCCCGCCACATACGTGGGATGACCGACACCCAACCCACACTCCTTTGCCGGGATGCGCTTCCCTATGGGCGCGGCTCAAATCCCGCCTTTCGCCAAGCTTACGTGTTCACGTGCCTCGTGGTGCCCTCTGATGCCCTCGTATTTGTGGGTATCTCACAGGGTATGACATCCGATGTTTGGTACTCGAATAGCAATGTAAAAAACTGGTTAGATTGCTTATGTAGCCTGGGTTATGTCGCTTTAGGTCGAAAGCGAACACGCCAACCAGATGCTACCGGGGCAGCGCCGGTTGCGACTGCTGACTCTGGCTCTTCGCTATTGCCATGACCTGCTCAATCGCGTCGATGACAATTTGCGGCCGATCCAGCTGAATAAAGTGTCCCGTTTTCGACACAATCTCGTTTACCCCATGGGTCGACATGGCGGCGACTTCGTTGTGCATCTGCTCCCATACCAAGGTGCGTTGGTCCCTGATTTCCTGGGTTTCGTCTTTGGCTTTGGGGTATGGAGCGTGAGTCAACACGATGATCGGCATGTCGCCGAAATCGCGCCGCGTTGCTCTCGTTTCGTCCGCGCTCTTATAGAAGATATTTTCCCGCTCGGATAATGCGGCGCTCTGCCAGCTGGCTGTCGACCACACACGTGTCGCCGCGTCATTGATGGCCTGGCTCATATACGGGTCGGGCTCGGGAACGCATTTCTTATAGGCCTCCGTGCCTTTGACGAAGCCATGCTTCGCTTCATCGACGCACAGTCGCTGCTCCTTCAGCGAGGCCTCCCATTCGGCGTAGCCGTTCCAGTTGGGCGGACCAATTTTCCATTCACGCTGTGACTGGTCCTCATGTGACGGGTCGATCAGTACCAGACCGACCACCTCTTTGGGGTAGCGGTCTGCAAAGACACGCACGTTCATGCCGGCGGACGAGTGGCCAACAAGGATGTAAGGTGGCGCTATATGTGCCGCTTGAAGTAGCCGGTGCAGATCGTCCGCGATATTCAGCGTTGTACCGGGGCGAGTTGCCGGATCACTAAAGCCAAGCCCGGCTCGGTCGTACGAACACGTCCGCGTTTTTACTGCAATGGCGGGTTGCACCAGCCCCCAGGTGCTGGTCGATTCACCAAGACCCGCATCGAATACAACCGTTGGCGCGCCGGATCCACGGCAGTAGATATTCAATCTTCGTCCATGGTCTATGTCGACGAGATGCTGAGGTTTCGTATAAACCGGATCGGTAACCAAGGGACTCTTTGGTGCCTCTTGTCCATGGCTTTGAACAGCCGCAGTCAAACCCAACACCATGATCGCCATCACGGCGAAGCATCTAGACATAGTTCCCCCGGTTGGTCGAAACCCCTGACTAAGCGATGGGGTTTCGCATTTCGTTGCGCCCCTGCCCTAGCTTAATTGAAGTCGGGCCAACGTCGTGATGGGTCGGAGGTGCGCATTCTGCGCTCTCCGGACTCCGATACGTGGCGGTCACTATTTGGGCGTTTTCTCGCAAGAGACGGCGGACAAGAAGTCCTCAATGTGAGCCATGAACTCATCATGCGATTCGATATTTATAAGGTGTCCCCCAGGAATCATCTTGAGTACCGATCCCTTGATTCCTTTAATGAGTTGTCCAGCGTCACTCCGGGGCGCAAGACGATCTTCATCGCCACACACGACTAACGTTGGCATGCGAATCTTTGAAAGCTCCGCACGGCCGTCAAAGGCCAGCTGCGCATCGAGCAAGCGAAGCCAGTCTTCTCGCGATTGCTCAGCGGATTGATCTTCCGGGTAGACCTTATAGGGTGCCGCACGCGGATCGGATAGAAACTTTTCGGAAAACAACCATGGCAGCACCAGCTCATACAGCTGCTTAGCCGTGGCACCCGCTCGATAGACTGAGCCAACCGCCTTCAGAAAGAGGCTCGCCTGTTGATTGGTCGTTGCAAATGTTGCTGCCAGGACGAGGCTTTTAACGCGATGCGGAGCCGCCACCGCGAGCGCCTGGGCAACCAGTCCTCCCATCGAGAATCCAATGACGTGAGCCGACGAAATCCCGGCGTGGTCCAGCACGGAAATGACATCGTTCGCGAGGTCTTCGATGGAAAACGGCCCGGTGCTCCCTGCGGATTGTCCTGAACCTCGAAGGTCGATGGCCAAAACCCTGAAGCGCTCGCCGAGCGCTTTTTGCTCTGCCTCCCAAAACCCGCTATCGCCCCCAAGGCCATGGATGAGTATGACGGCGTCTAGCGCGGCCGCCGGGCTTTGTTCGGTCCAGTGAATACCTGATTTGGACGTGTACGCAGTTGGCATGCCTTCTCTCGTGACTTTCAGAGTAATGGTTGTTGCGGCACAAAATTTCCTTCTCGTCCAAGCATGCCATTGAACGGTGGGGTCACACGCTGAACGACCAATGTCTTATCGCGCAAGCCTCCCCTTCAATGGCTTCATAACGGCAAGAAGGAGTGCGATTTGAAAAGTTGGCCAACGCGCGGTGGCGAATGATTCAACGCGGCACCCGACAGCGCGGCAACGCTGCCGGACGCCTGACCAAGCAACCGCCCATGTAGGAGGCGCCAATGGATAAGCACAGCTTAACAATTCGCGGGAATATGTCCCGCGCACCCTTGGACATCCGTTCGGCTGGCTACAAGCCGCAAGAACAAATCAACCACCTTACTTGGCTGCAAATTGCATGTGGCCTTGTTGCGTGGACCGTGTTCCTGACAGGCGCACTTGCTCTATGCCTAAACGCCAGCGACGGCCTTGCCCAGACGGGTGTCGAATGAAAAGGTATCCGACCTTTTATCGAATCATCGAGCTCGCCCTATGCATGAGCGGAACAACTTTGCGTGTCGGCTCGGCTAGCTTTGATCACTTCGACTGCGGATCAACGCGCGAAGTACCATGATGACCACGCCCACCCACGCATTCATCACGCCGCGCCATATTCGCGCCGATGGCACGAAGGAAACCCTCACGACACGGCGCGTTCCCTACAAGTGCATGCAACCCATGGGCAATATACGTCGTGTCAGATCGCAAACGCTCACGTATCACATGGTGCAGATCGATGGACGATGGCAGCACGTTGTGTACCGACCGTCACACCCTGGCGTGCCCTACATCATCACGAACAACAAACGCGAGTTCATTTCGTTTGATGGCGTGGACTTTGGCGACGTTGATGGAGACGCGTAATTCGCTTTCCAAAATGGGGATGCGGCAGGGCCGATCGTCGACCGATCGAACGCCTGCATCACATCCCCCGAATCCGATCAGTTGGTGACGACCTGGAACGGAACCGAGCAGGTGGCCACTTGCGGGTAGTAGCCAACGCCTGGGCAGTAGTAATAAACCCGCCCAGTCGGTTGCGGCGGTGCTGCGGGGTCCACCTGCTGAACGGGTTGCGGTGGCGCACCAGGGTCTACCTGCTCAACGGGTTGAGGTGGTGCACCGGGGTCTA
Organism: Dyella flava; assembly: GCF_016904955.1. GTDB lineage: Bacteria > Pseudomonadota > Gammaproteobacteria > Xanthomonadales > Rhodanobacteraceae > Dyella_B > Dyella_B flava. The sequence goes on from NZ_JADIKE010000025.1 coordinate 10,028, forward strand.
CCTGTCCAACCGGTTGGGGTGGCCCCGGGGGGTATGCCTGCTCGACAGGTGGGGGCGGTGCGCCTGGGTCTACCGGCTCGACGGTTTGAACCTCTTCGACCGGTTCCTCGTAAACCACGTCAGACACAAAAACCGGATAGGGATAAACCGGCTGGTCATAGAAATACCAGGCGCCACCCACAAACCACCACCATCCCCAGCGTCCATTGTGAAACTCATGGCGCCAGCCACCGCCGCGCCACATGGCCTGGTCCGCGGGTGAGAAATGCGCAAAATCGTGACCCTCGAAATGATGGAAATTTCCGGGAAGGCGGACCGGACCGGGGCCTAGCGGGCGTGCATAAGCGCCCGCGCCGACGGGGCCATGCGGATAGGCCTGAGGGGGCACGTGGTTGCCATATTGCCCTGGGGCGTACTGTGGGTGGCCGGCTTGCCAGGCAGGCCGTGCGGGTGCCGCTTGTTTTTGACCGCCCTGCTCGTGCTGGGGAGGTTGATCTTGCGCCAAGACAGCAGTGGCCGGCATGGCTGCCAACAACGCAATACAAAGTAGTTTCCGCACAAAGATTCCCCAGTGGCTAAAAGACGTTCGCGTGAATCATTGCTCGCGGATGGCTAGCGCCGCCTGAATGCTCGACTGCATCGCAAGGAAGTGCTGCCATGGTCTTTCAGCTCCGCCCGCGGTCCCGTTTGAACACCTGGTACGCGCCTCGGGTTTCGCCCGGCGCGGCCCCAACCGGGTGTCTGCTTTGAGCTGCGAACATTGGCTATCTTTGGGAAGAACAAGAAGCGACGCCCAGTGTTCGAACAGACATAGGGCGCACTGTCGATCCGCCTCAAGGACGCGTCCATGACTACGACCAGTGTTCCAGTTCAGAGCGCAATACCAGGCTACCAGGGGAGTGTCGTGCCGGTGCTCGTCATTGCCGTGCTCTTTGGCATAGCGCACATGCTGACCAACGGGCAGTACGGTTTTCACCGGGACGAATGGCAGTTCCTGAGCGATGCACAGCATCTGGATTGGGGCTTTGTGCCTTACCCACCTTTGACCGCTGCAGTGGAGCATCTGGGTCTGAAGATGTTTGGCCTGTCACTCGTGGGCCTGCGATTGTTTTCGGTGCTCGCGCAAGTGCTGGTGATTCTCGCCAGCGGCCTTATGGCTCGCGATTTGGGGGGCGGACGGATGGCGCAAACCTTTACGGCCATCGCCGTAGCGCTGTCGCCGTTGCCAATGTTCGAGGCAACGGAATTCCAGTATTCCTCATTCGACCTGCTGTGGTGGGTGCTGATCGCCTGGTGCGTGATTCGTCTGAGGCGTGACGATGAGCCACGCTGGTGGGTGGCGATTGGCATACTCGCCGGCCTTGGCCTGCAGACCAAGTATTCGATCGCGTTCGAGCTCGCCGGCGTGCTGGCGGGGGTGCTGTTCACCGACGCACGACGATATGTCACGAGTGGCTGGTTCTGGGTCGGTGGCGCCATCGCACTGCTTATATTTGCCCCCAACCTCGCCTGGCTGATCCGGCACGACTTCGTTTCCTACCATTTTCTGCAAGGCATCCATGCGCGCGACGTACATCTGGGGCGCACGGACGGCTTCCTGCGCGATCAGTTCCTGTTGAACGCCAACCTGTTCGCCGCGCCTGTCTGGCTGGCGGGTTTGTTGGCCTTCTTCAACGACCGCCGCTATCGCATGCTGGTCTGGATGTATGTGGTGCCGCTGCTGCTGTTCCTGCTTGCGAAGGGCCGCTTCTATTACATCTGTGGTGCTTACCCGATGCTTCTGGCCATGGGCTCCGTTGTGGGCGAGCAATGGCTGCGCACCCTGCGCCCTGCATGGCGGGTTGGAATTACCACACTGGTACTTACGGGCGTCTTCGCCATCGGCATCTATGCGACGCTTCGTATCGTACCCATCGCATCAAGCGGTCCGCTGCGAGACTTTGCACTCCAAAACAACGGCGACCTCCGCGAAGAAATCGGCTGGAACGAACTCGTCGCACACGTGGCAGCCATTCGTGATGCCTTGCCGGCCGAACAGCAGGCGAATCTTGGCATTGCCGTGGGCAACTATGGCGAGTACGGCGCCATCGCCCTGCTGGGCCGGCGCTATCACCTGCCCACACCGATCACGACGATCAACTCCGGATGGCTACGCGGCTATCCGCAGACGCCACCCACCACACTTATCGTGCTGGGCAATTCGCGCGAGGACGCCGATGCGCTTTTCACCGATTGCCGCGTCGCTGGCCACACGACCAACGCTTTGGGCCTGCTCAATGAGGAAAGCCGGGATCATCCCGATATCTTCGTGTGCGGTCCCGCGCGAAAGCCATGGAGCGAGCTTTGGAAGCGCGGGCCGGATTTTGGGTGAGTTGTTGCACAACTTGACAGACGGTTGAAGGGATACGCGCTGTTAGCGATGGTAGCTTTGGGTCGGAATAGGACCTAGACAATCATCCTTCTTTCCGCCGCAGGTGGTTGAACAGATGACGTAACAGCGCGAACCACAGAGAACCCTCAGGGCCGGAGGTAATAAGACACACTTGATTACCTCCGGCCCCTATCGGTATCCCGTCTACCAGTTGTAGGCAATCTTCCCGAACCAGTAACGGCCGTCGAACCCGAACGGTGAGAGCGACGAGTATTGCAGGCCCACGGACGCATCTTCATCACCGGCAATATTGGCCAGGATCACCTTGGTGGGATATTGGTTGAACAGGTTGTCGACACCCGCCGAGAAGGTCCACTGGCGCCAGTTGTAGGAAGCCGTAAGGTCGGTGATCCAACGTGCGGCATATTCCTGCCCGACCGAGGGAGCACCAAAGTCGTTGAGCGATTGCGGCGTATCGATGCTTATCTCGCTGACCTCGCCATAGCGGGTGAGATCGGCGTGCAGCTTGAAGTGGTGGTAGTTCCAGTCACCGCTGAGGACGTACTTGGTACGCGGCGTACCATCGGTGAGCAGCGCCTGGCTGTACGGACCGAACAGTGTCGGATCGGTGACTCCGTCGATGCTGATCCGGTTGTAATTACCGCTTACGCTGCCGACCAGATTGCCCCAGTTGCCCAGATCCTGGATGCCGTTGAGCACAACGTCGGCACCACGACTGGTGACGTTGGCTCCGTTGAGGAAGAACTGGATTTCGCTGTATTGCGGATAGTTGGGATTGGTATTGTCCATCTGGTCGCTGTAGACGATCTGATGGTTGACGTGGACCTGATATACGTCGATCGTGCTGTTGAAGTTGCTGCTGGGCTGCCACACGCTGCCCACCGAGACGTTGGTGGATTGCTCCGGGACCAGCGGCTTGGCGCCATAGGAGACGGCCAGCGGATTGTTCGGCGTCAAGGTGCCGACCTGGACCAGCTGCCCATTCTGCACCAGGGTCACGGTGGAGCTGTAATACATCTGCGCCAGCGATGGCGCGCGGAAGCCGTTGGACACTGTGCCACGCAACGCGAACGTATCGGTGAACTGATAACGCGCCGACAACTTGCCGGCTGCCACGCTGCCGATGCCATCGTTGTAGTCCTCGAAGCGACCTGCGGCGCCTACTGACAGCTTGTCGGTAAGGTCATTCTCCAGGTCGACATAGACAGCTCCGTTGTTGCGCGACCAGCTGCCGGAGAGATTGGGTGTGATGCCTGGCCATACCTGCGATCCGCCCGTATACACATCACCGGTGTTTGGATCGATGGTGTTGGGATTGAAGTACCAGGACGCGCTGTCGCCGGAGCCGATGTCGTAGGAATCCTGTTTGAACTCCACACCCCAGGCAAATGACAACGGGTTCTTCAGGAAGCCCAGGTCGAATTCACGGTTGGCGTCCAGATCCAGCGTGAAGAGCCGCGTGGTGTAACTGCCGGCATAAAACGATGTCGGCGAGTAACCGGTGGAGTAATACAGGTTGCTGTTGATCGAGTTCTGTACGTCGAATTGCAGATTGTTTTCGCCGTAGTTGGCGGAAAGATCCCAGTTCCAGCCTAAAGCCTTGCCACGCACTCCGAACACGCCTTGATAATCCCTGGTCGGGTTGACAATCTGCGGCAAGTATCCGTTCGGATAGACGGCAGGCACGTTGTTGTCGTAGTCGTTCCAGAAGCGCCAGAAGCCGTTGGACGTGACCCTGCGGTCGCTCAAATCGAGGAAGCCGTAGAGCTCGGCGTTGTTGTTCAAGTCGTATTGGAAATTGATGACGGCCTGGTAGATCTTCTGGGCCGGTTCGCCATAGCGCTCGTAGGGTGTCGGCGGCGGGTAGTTGGTACCAAAGATGACGGAAGGTGGATAGTTGTAGGTGGGGTCGGTATTGGCCGCCCGATTGGTGCTCATCACACTCTGGTAGTTGAAAGACAGGCGCAGCCATCCCGGCGCACTGGCGCCATTGCTGGCTTTGCCGAGCGGAATGGCCATGGAACCTTCCACCCCGTTATTGGCGCCATCACCTTTGTCCATGATGCCGCCGTAGGTGTCTATCTCGTTCTTGCCCGGCCCGGGTGCACCCTTGAGGATGATGTTGACCACGCCGGCGATGGCGTCGGAACCGTATTGCGCGGCAGCACCATCACGCAGCACCTCGATATGATCGATGGCTGACATCGGAATCGAGTTGAAATCCACCGGTGCCGAGCCGCGGCCGACGGCATAGTTGTAATTGACCAGTGCCGATGTGTGATAGCGCTTGCCGTTGACCAGCACCAACACGTCATCGGGCGACAGCCCGCGCAGCGTCGCGGGACGCAGGGCGTCGTTGCCGTCGGTGATGGCGGTGTGCGGGAAGTCCAGTGAGGGCAACAGGACGTTCAGCGCACTGGCCAGATCGGTTTGGCCTGTCGCCGCCAGATCCTGGGGCGAAATCACATCGACCGGCGACAGCGACTCGGCCACCGTGCGATCGGTGGTACGTGTACCTGTAACAATAACCTGCTGCAATTGCTGGACGTTCTTGTTGTTCTGCTGCGAGCTGCCATCCGGTGAGGCATTGTCCTGAGCGTAGAGTGATGAAGCAGCCAACCCCGCAAATACCATCGACAGCCATAATGCGTGACGCTTGCATGGCATGCCTTTTCTGCCAACGGTCATAAAGTCCCCTTTTTGATTTTATAGACGCAAAACCAAACACGCTGATGGAGTGACATACCCGTCAGCGCACCGGCACCCCCAGTGCCGATGTCTGTGCAATATGCCAAGAAGATTCGCGTGAGGTGTTGCGCGACGCAGCAAGGGTGCCGATGCTTGCGCTTAGCTGACGAAAATTTGTTCGACGATGCAAACGATGGGAGATGGCATGTGAGTGGCGAATGTGGTGAGAGCCAACATCGCATGCATGTCGATTTGCGCCTGTTCGGTGGTGGCTGCGCTCGCATCACAGGAGGCAAGCTCATTGACCGTCCAGCTCCACAACGCTCACGTCAAAAGCCTTGGACTAGCCAAGACAGACGGCGCAGTTCAATGATTAGTTGGGCCGCCGGCTGCGTAACAGCCCCTTGGACGCCAGAACAAACAACAGGACGCCTGCAACAAAGGCAGGCCATGCAAGATACGAAGCGACAGCCGGAAAATAGAGCGTCGCCAAGACTCCAGCCGCGAAGCCAATTAGAACTCTTGCGATGATGAACATCCATATTTCACCGCCGCTTAGGTTTTGAACACGCCGACGATTTCCTTCGAGCATCGCTCTTCCTTAGTCGAATGTTTCTAGCGCCTAATGTTTTAGCTGAGCGGCCGGAAACAGCTGGCTGGCGGCAAATGCACCAGATGCCACATAGTGAAAGACCCGCTATCAGGAGGCCGTTCGCTCTTCATCCTTGAGAGCGGTCATGACATGTTCAACCGCTTCTTCAAGTGAAAGGAAGCTATCGATCTTCTGTACGCAGTCGATGACGCACCATGTGCTTTCCATTCGATAGATGTATCTGGAGTGCCGCCATCCGGCAACACCTTCGCGATGAAAAGGACCCAGCGCGACGAATATGGAATGGCCCAAGGACCAATCCCTGGTCTGAGCGTGGAATCCGGCAGACTTAAGATTTTCGATTGCCTCCATCTCATTCATTGATTGCGTCCTCTCAATTCCATAGATGGCTGTTTGGCTACTACCTATTTCCGCTTCGCGTTGCGACTTCAGCCGTTCGATGCAACACACTATAAGCCCGCGCAAGCAGATGGAGCATTGCGTTAACCGGCTGAATCCGCAGTCGAAAGCGAACGTCAACCCCAATCAACCTGCTTACAGCCACCTCACGGTCTCGATGCGCCCCACGAAAAGGATCGGATGCGTTTCTCGGACACCGTGGATTTGAAAGGCACCCCTACCCTTTTCGAGATGGATCATAGTGTAACCCTGGCTCTTCACCGGGGCTTTTTCACCCACCAGATGGCGCGTTGTATCCATGCGCTTGCCTGCCTCGGGTTCCATTCGAAGGTCGCCACGCTTTCCGGCGGCATCGTGTATTCGAAGCGCGTCTGGCCCTCTTCGACCGAGACGCTGCGCGCAACCGCATTGCTGTTTGCCACCACCAGAACAATCGATCCGTCGGAGGCATTCTGGAATGCCACATTGTCGATGCCCTTGTCCTCGGTCGCGGTGGACCCTACCCGAACGGCGCCGGGCAAGACGAATTTGCTGAAGTGCGCGATTGCGTAGTATTCATCGTTGCGGCTTATCACTCCGGTACGCGAGTCGATCGTGATCATGCCCTTGCACAAGGCGCACCCGCCGAAATGGGGCCCGTGTTGCTCGTCGAGTACCAGGTTCCAGTACACGACACCGCGAGCCCACTGCCTGGTTCCGGTGATCAACAGGTTACGGGTAAACCAGAGCAGCTCGCCGTTTGCGGCCGATGCCCAATCGCCCCCGGAACACTCGCTGATGTAGACATCCTTTTGGGGATACGCGCGATGTACGCGACCCTGCGCATACTGGCTGCCTTCATAACAATGCCAGGCGACGCCATCGATATAGCGCGCGGCATTGGGGTCTGCCAGAACGCTCAATGGTTGTTCGGGATGGCTCCAGTTGTGATCCCATTCCAGAATCTGGGTTTTTTGCGGGCGAGCTGCCAATTTCGGGCCGAGATATTGGGAAACGATGCGCGCCCGCGTCGCTGCAGGCATTCCCATGCCCGGATAGGTGATCGGCTCGAAGGCGGGCTCGTTTTGCACGGTCAAGGCGAAAATGGGAATGCCGTAGCCGCGGTAAGCATCGAGATATTTGACGAGATAGTCCGCGTAAGTACTTTCATATTGTTCCAGCAGCTCACCGCTGATCAGGTTGTCACTGGTCTTCATCCACGCCGGCGCACTCCATGGCGAGGCGATGATGTGCAGGTCCGGATCGATGGAAAGGACCTCGCGCACCGTCGGTATCACGTCTTTCAAATTAGCCGTGACGTTGAAATGCGACAGTTGCGGGTCGACCTGGCCAAGGGGGACGTCGTCCAGGGTATACGGCTTCAACGAGAAATCCGACGCACCTATGGTCAGGCGCATCATGTTCAGACCGAGGTTGGGGGGCGGACCATACAGCTCGTGCAACAATTCGCGGCGGCGCAGCCAATTCAGCTTGTTCTGCAGCAACCATGCCGACGAATCCGTCATGGCCGCGCCGAATCCGACCATGGTTTGATATTTCTTGTTGACGTCGATGACCACATCGGCAGGTAACGTGCCGCGAGCGGTCATCTCAATATCGGGCTGCTGCGCCAGCTTCAGCCGGCGATCCTGCGTGCTCAGCCACAGCTGGACGGAGGGCAGGACCGACTGCGTCGAAACGGTAACTTCAGGCTTTACGGTGAACGTGAAGCGTGGCGCATACAGGGCAACCAGCGTAAGCAGGACGATTAGGGCGCTGACCGCCCAACTGGATTCCGACTTGCGCTCATTCATGGCACGTAACTAGCCCATCGCTCAGGTTGCAGTTACTTGGATCACGAAGCCGCAAGCTTTCGCAGAAAAGAGCGGCGTGCTTTTTCTACAGAAGAAACGCACGATGCCCGTTTCCTTTCTCAATGATGCGCAAAGTTGCATACGAACGGAAGGAAGACTACATAACACGCCGAGTATTGACTACTAGCCATGGTTCCAAGAACCGGCGTGCGTTCGCCTCGGATCGAGAGCGGACTTTGTAAGCGTAACAAGACGCCGGTGGGCCGTATCCGGCTTTTTTGAAGCCTCGACGTGCCGTAATAGTATTGGGATCTCTTTCATCCACGTGGCAGTGAGCCCACGGCTGCATACCGAGGTAACGCGAGCCGGGGTATCCCAATCATGGCGTGATCAGCCTGCGGAACCGAAGAGCTTGTGCATGATGAACCAGCGGCCATCGCAACGAAGCAGTGAAAGCACGTTGTAGTAGTGGTTGCCGAGAAAGTGCAGCTCTGCCGTGACCGTAGCCATGTCGCCGAGTACTTCGATGGACCGCGGCGCCATGGTGAACGGCTCGCCGGCGCTCGACGGACTCTGGCGCGAGCCCACCGCTTCGATGTATTGAGCTGCGGAACGCGAACGGAATGTCCCGGTGACCATGTCTTCGACCCGAGCATTGGGGTGAAACACCTCGCGAAGTCCCTGCGCGCTTCCTTCATGCACACTGCGTAGGTAATGGTCCACCAGATCGAGCACGGCCTGATCGTCGTTCATAGGTTCAACCTGCTGTCGGCGCCATCACATCCGTGCGTGATCCGGCCACCGTGCGAACGCGTGAGATAAGCTGCTTTGCATCGATGTAACCAGGCGCAAGACTGTAGAGCTTGTCGCCGTCTTCGAGCAGCAACGATGGAAAACTGGCAATACCCCAGCGCCGTGCTTGCAGGAAATCGCCACGCGTTTCATCCATCGCTTCTGCCGATTGCCAGACCTTGAGGAAATCATCGGGCGTCGTCGCATAACCCTGATCGGACAATGCACGGGCACCCACATCCGCCAGTACTTCGCCCTTCGTGATGTCCTGTCCGTCGACATAAAACGCGCGCTGGATGGCGCGAAGCACCTCAAGCTGGTCAGCGTCAGGAGCCAGTTGGCGGACGGTGACTACGGCGCGGCACGCGGGCTCGGTGTTGTAGACCAGATTGTCGTTGGCGAGGAACGCCTGGCGATTGAACGGCAGTCCGCTTGCTGCTTCGACGCGGTTCCAGTGCTCAAGACGCGCAACGCGCTGGTGCCTGGGCATCACCGATGTTTCGTCAGGGCGAAGGCCGCCTACGACCACTTGCAGCTCAAGCCCGGGGGCGGCCTGGCGCAGCTCTGTCACTTCCTTGCCGAAGCCATAGCACCAGGAACACATGGGGTCAGCGACCAGAATAAGTTTCATGCTCATTTTCTCGAACAGTGTCTCGACTGCCCTGGATCCCATGCGCGGGCACGGTGGACACCAGGAATGGATGGATGACTCGACGTCGAGGCGCACTGTATTCCTGCGTTCCAACGCGATAAATATGGTTCAATGCACTTCACTTGATACGTGGCGTAACGAATCATGCGGCGCCAATTTGATGATGTGCTGCTGGGGAGCATCGAGCTGTTTTGTCTGGCAGGTGAGCTAGGCAGTTTCACCGCAGCAGCAGCGGCCGCTGGCGTGACGCCTGCCGCGGTCAGCCGCTCGGTGGCACGCCTGGAGGAACGCATGGGCGTTCGCCTGTTCGTTCGGACCACCCGGCACATTCGCCTCACCGACGTGGGCCGCGCCTACTTCGAAGAGTGCCGGCAAGCGCTGAGCCAGCTGATCGATGCGGAACGCATGGCGACGGGCCAGCAGCTTCGGCCGGTCGGTACGCTGCGCGTCAGCGTACCGACCACATACGCCCACTACCGCCTATTGCCGTGGCTTCCGGAGTTTCGAGCGCGCCATCCAGAGGTGCGGCTGGATATCCACGTGAGCAACCGCAACGTTGATTTTTCCGACGAAGGCTACGACCTGGCGATTCGCGTTCGCGCCCCCGCCGATTCCGGCCTCATCGTTCGCCACCTTGAAGACGCGGAATTGGTCGTCGTGGCCACCCCCGCATACCTTGCTCGACGGGGCACACCCATGACGCTGGCGGATCTCGGCCAGCACGAGTGCATCCAGTTCGACCTTCCCAGCAGTGGCCGCCGGATTCCCTGGCTGTTCCGGGATCAGGGCAAGGAGATCGAAGTGACCGGCGACGGCGGCTATGTACTCTCCGAGGACGTGCTTGGCGGGGTCACGCTCGCCCGCCACGGTGCCGGCTTGTTCCAGACGTATCGCTTCATCGTTGAAGAAGATCTGCGCGAGGGTCGTCTGGTCACGGTGCTGCAGGCGTTCGGCGGCCGGTCCCGACCTTATAACCTGCTGTACCCACATAACCGCCACGTACCGCTGCGCGTGCGCAGCTTCATCGATTTTCTGGTGCAAAAAGTGGCCTGATACTGCCGTTGGCTGGCGCGGGCCGCGTGGTGGCCGAGCCACTTGTTACGCCAGGTATCAACTGAAGTGCTTCGCAGCGGATTTATGCGCGGCGTGGCAATAACTAGCATGTGCCTCTGTCAGAACTAACGGTTCATCGGGGACGCCATGATCGATCTCTACACCTGGAAAACTCCCAACGGGCGCAAACCCGTCATCGCGCTGGAGGCGCTGCAACTGGACTACGTGGTACATCCCGTGGACATCAACCGCGACGAGCAGTTTCTGCCGAACTTCGTAGCCGTGTCGCCGAACAGCAAGATCCCGGCCATCGTTGACCGCGAAAACGGCATGAAGCTCTTCGAGAGCGGCGCGATTCTTCAGTACCTGGCCGAAAAGACCGGAAAACTGCTGCCCACCCGTGGCGCCACGCGCTACAGCACCTTGCAGTGGCTGAACTGGCAAGTGGGCGGCGTAGGGCCGATGTTCGGACAACTGGGATTTTTCGCGAACCGCGCGAAGGAACGACTCCCGCTCGCCGTGAATCGATACCTCACCGAGTCCAACCGCCTGCTCGACGTGCTGGAACAGCGCCTGTCGCAGTCGGCTTACGTGGGCAGCGACGACTACAGCATTGCCGACATTGCCATCTATCCCTGGGTCGTTGCCGTGATTACCAACAATCCGGCCTTGCTCGCCGACGCCCGCGCCAATCGTCCGTCGATGGACCGCTGGATGACGAAACTGGCCGAGCTCCCGGACGTGATCAAGGGCATGAATGTTCTACAGGAAGCCGGCGTCAGCTAGATCCTGACGTGGTATCTCGCAACGACCCGGAATGGCTGTCCGTGAAGGGCAGAGCGGCTTGTGGCGATGTCTGCTTCGGGTGGAAACAGACATGACGGCCCGCACCGTTCCCTCCCCGGGCTCTCAGCAGGAAATCCGGCTCGAATTCCGTTACAACCAATTAACAAACTGTGCAGTATAGTTAACCCATGTCGAGAGACATCAGTCCCATCGCCTAGCCGGGCCTCCCCTCCCCGCGAAGCAACGTAAAGATGGATGAACCAAAACCCGCGGGTCCCCTCGCGGGTTTTTTATTGCCCCGGCACTGAACTTCTGTCAGCGCGCCGATCGAACGAAGGTGGCACTGCAAGAATCCGATGCGGGTCGATTCTGAAACTTGATAAGTTGTTGCCACGCTCAAAAGCGGTCGACGTCGATCACTGCCTTGGCGAAATCCCGTGGCGCCTCCTGCGGCAGGTTGTGGCCGATACCGCCGGTGACGGGGCGATGTTCGTACTTGCCGGTGAACTTCTTGGCGTAAGCGCTCGGGTCGGGATGTGGCGCGCCATTGGCATCACCTTCCAGCGTGATGGCGGGCACGTTGATGTTCGGTAACGTAGCGAGCTTCTTTTCCAGCGCGTCATACTGTGCTTCGCCTTCGGCAAGACCCAGGCGCCAACGGTAATTGTGGATAGCCACGGCAACCTGATCGGGGTTGTCCAGGGCTGCGGCGGAGCGCGCGAAGGTGGCGTCGTCGAAGCCCCACTGCGGCGAGGCGAGTTCCCAGATCAGACGCGCGAAGTCGTGGGTGTACTTCGCGTAGCCCGCTTCGCCGCGCTCGGTGGCGAAGTAATACTGATACCACCACTGCAGCTCGGCCTTCGGCGGCAATGGCGCGCGATTGAGTTCCTGGCTGCCGATCAGATAACCGCTTACCGAAACCAGCGCCTTGCACCGCTGCGGCCATAGCGCGGCCATGATATCGGCGGTACGCGCTCCCCAATCGAAGCCGGCGACGATGGCTTGATCGATCTTCAGCGCATCCAGCAACGCGATGGCGTCCACGGCAATTGCCGCCTGCTGGCCGTTGCGCTTGGTGTCGGCTGAAAGGAAACTCGTGCCGCCGTAGCCGCGCAGATAGGGAATGATCACGCGATAGCCGGCGGCTGCGAGGATGGGCGCGACGTCGACGAAACTGTAGATGTCGTAAGGCCAGCCATGCAGCAGCAGCACTGGCTTGCCATTGGCCGGACCATCCTCGGCATAGGCCACGTCGAGCACGCCGGCCGTTACATGCTTGATGGACCTGAAGGAGGTATGGCCACCGCTTGCGATGCGCTTGCCGGCGGCGGGTGCCGACTTGCTCGTCTGGGCCTGGGCGAGAGAACTGAGCCCAATGGAGCCGAGCGCGAGGCCCAAAGCCGACGCGCCAAGCAAGGTTCTACGCTTCTGATCGATCTGGTCCGACATGACGCCTTTCCCCGCAAGTTGATGTGGGCGTAGAAGACCATGCCGGTGTGTCGCCTCTGTGTTGAGACATGGCGGAATTGCAAGGTCATGTAACAGAGCGTCGGCTGGATACAGTGGGATACAAAACTCAGGAAGCCGATAGCCTCGGCTGACTTGGCAATGCGATGGCTGTCTTCAATTGTCCCTCCGACGTTGAAGGTGGGGCAGTGTTTGGCCGCACCGAGGGGATTCAAAGCAACATGGATCCCCGCTTACGCGGGGATGATGGCTCGAAAAACGTGGGGTTACCGCATAAGCAGATTACGTTTGCTGGTGGTGCAATCACCGAACAAGCAAACGCCACGCGTTTTGGCACGCCCCAATCAGCAGCGCGACCACCGCAACGTATATCAACCTCGACGCAAACGCACACGCCTCAAGCACGCTCACGCCGGCCATCACCAGTATCAAGGTCAAGACCATCGGCGCGACGTATTCCACGAGTCGCGTATTTGACAGTTCCGAACTGCGATACCACCGCCAATGGCTCACATGCCAAATGATGCGCGCGAGGCTCAGCCACAACAGACCCCATCCAATCACATAACGCGAAATGCCTGGAACCAGGAAACACAATCCAATCAGCAGCACCGCCAGGAAGTCGAAAAAACTGCGCTTGGCGACCAGCAGTATCCAGCGCCGTTCTTCGCTCGATGCAGTATTCAACTTCAAGGAAAGCGAGACAAACAGCAGACCACTCAAGGTGGCCGCGACTTCGGCAATCGTTGCGTAGGCGGTCTGCCATTCATTCATGGCTCCATAACTCCTACTGTTTGTGCGATCCCGTGTGGTCAGAATCGGGCCAGGTTCACTTGGCTCATGCGAAGTCCCTGCCAAGCGAACCTGAACCCATTTTGGTTGCTATGGCCCCGCCGCTGTCAAACCATATCCGGTGGCGCGTGCCTCGATTTGCGGATCAAGCGCACGCGCGGCGGCCAGATCGGCATTACCCGCATCCGTCTGGCCACTGCGGATTTTCGCCAGGCCGAGGCCATAGCGCGACCACGCGGAACGCGGGTGTCCAGCGACGGCCTGCTCGTAAGCCTTGATCGATTCGGGATAATGCCCCAACCGCAACTGCACCAGGCCGAGACTGTCGAGGTAGGCAGGGTTGTCGCCATCGCGCTTGATCGCCTTGCGGCAATCGTGCAGGGCATCGTCGAGCATCTGGTTGCTCAGGCCACGCGCCCAGCAGCGCTCGTTGAGTGCGTTGCCGAGCATGGCGTCATTGTTATGCAGGCGAATCCAATCATCGAGCAAGGGTAGCGCGGCAGCGGGTTGGTCGAGTTGGATGTAGAGAGCGGCAATCGAGCGCGCCTGCGTTGATCCCGCAGGTGCCAGGGCGACTGCCACCGTCACGTCTGCTGCCGCGCCGGTACGATCCTTGTGCCAGAGACGAAGTTCGGCGCGCAGCAGCAACGCATCGACATTCTTGGGATCCAGGCTCAACGACTTGTCCAGATCGGTGAGCGCCGCATCGGGCTGTTTGTCCGCCCCTAATGCCCTTGCACGCGCAAGATAGTAAGCGGCTTGATCGGGCGCCATGCGAATCGCTTCGTTCAGATCGGCTACCGCAGCGTCCGGCTCACCGCGAGACAAGTCTGCTTCGCCGCGCAGCGCGTAATCGCCCGCCGTCTTGGGCGTTTCGCCTGCGGCGGCACCTACACCGGATTTGTCGCCGTCGCTTGGCGCTGTGGCGAAGGCAAACACGCGACCGCCGTTGTAGGTGAAATAAATTTTCTCCCGACTGTTGGCGATGAACATGCGATGGGCGAGGATAAAATCCGCGCCCAGCAGCATATCGGTTTCACCGTCGCCAAATTTTCCGTCGATGACCTGCATCTGGCTGTGCTGGATGGTTTCCGTGCCAACCGAAAACGAATCAATGTTTACGGTCCATGTCTTGTCTCTCTTGCTGCCAACGCCGAAGGTGCTGTTGCCTTTCTTGACGTCTGGCGCATCAAGGTCGATGCCGATTCGCTCGGCGGCGCTGCGGCTCAGCACGGTGGCGGCCGCCCCCGTATCGAGCATCGCCCGCACCTTCTTGCCGTTTATCGTCACGCTGAGAAACGTCCGTTTGTCGATCCGGTTATCGGACGGCTCGATTTCAGCCATGTTGTAGCCATCCTTGGACCAATACGCCAGCGGCGCTTTCTTGCACTGGTCTGTGTCGAACAGCGTTAATTTGCCATGCGCAAGATCGATTTCCAGATCGGCGACATCGAGCAGGTTGGCGCCGATCAATCCATAGCCCATGTCGGTACCGCCGACAATGAAATCGATGTTGTTGAGTGTCGTATCGAGGATGCCGAATTCTTTGACCCGCGTGAAATGCGCCTCCGCGGTACCGCCAACACCCGTAATGCGAAACCAGTCTGGCGCAGCTCGTAGCTTGAGTCCTAACGACGACGCGTCAGCGCTCGGCATAACGTTGAAGAAAGCCCCGGTGTCGAGCATGAACCGCGTATTGTTCCCATTGATCTTCACCATGGTCGTGGCTCGCCCGCCAACCATTTCCACCGGCAACGTGCCGTAGTCCTTCAATTGGCAAACCCCTGCCTGAGCCTGGCTTGCAAGCAAGACGCCTACGCAAAGACAGCAGAAACGCAACATCCTCATCACCATTTCCCCGTGTGCCATGGCCGCCAGATGGAGGCCTGTCCGTTGAGCACCGACATTTCCCGTAAACCATTTCAGCACTACCCCTCTTCCCTTAATCCTATTGGGCAATGCTGCAAGCTGGAAGGAGATAAAACAGGCAAATGTATTTGCGACCATGAGTTGCGCAACGACCTTGGCCTTCTCTCCCAGAGAAATTTGCCGCTCGTTGCTGTTTACCTGATGTCCGCAATTGAAAGCGGATATTACGAGTCTTCACGTATGACCTGGACGAATAGCTCGTTTGTTGGGTGGCCACTTGAAACTCGCAACCGTACGGGGATGCCATCTCCATGGCGATACGTACTTTTAATAGTGAAGCGGGTCAGGGTGCTTTACTCCGCTTGCAGGAAAAGCGCGCCGACCCGTTTTTTTGTTCCAATTAATTCGGCTGCGTTCTGAATGCGCAGCACGTATCAATATACGATCAGCCCGCCTGATCGTGACTCAAGATGTAACGAATCACAGGGGTAATTGACACTCGTTTCTTCTTCCACGCCGATACTTGCTGCAGCAGACCGGCTCCGTTATAGGAACCCCAGCCGCTCGCATTGTCGTATCCGGTAACGGCGTTGTAGTAGCCGTTATTACCCGTGGTCACGTCATGCATGGCATTGGCATACCCTAAGCTGCTCTCGCCAATGGAATAGAGCGCAGGATTGGCGAACCCTACACGGACTTCAGTGGTGTGGGATAACGCTTTGCTGATGAGGCTCCACACGGCGGCCCACTGAGGTGCGGCCGCGCTGGTGCCACCCCAGCCACCCCAGCCAGCACCGCCATCGGCAGTGCACTGACTGCAATAGATATAGAAGCCTGTGTCCGGATCGCCATCCGCGGTAACGTCAGGCACGTTGCGCATGGTTTTGGAGAACTGGCTGGACACCGCCTTGACGCCGGCCTGGTAGTCGGGGATCGGCCAGTATTCGCTGATACCGCCGCCGCTGCCCGACGGATACGGCGACGTATCGGCGTCGTACCAAACGGATTCTCCGGAATAGCCTTGCGACGACGACGTCGTCAATGTCGTTGCACCAACACCGGTTGCATAGGGTTGCGATGCAGGATCACTGACACCCTCGGCCATTCCCCCGCAGCCGTTGTAGCCATAGTCTCCGGTTGCGGCAAACAAGGCGATACCTTCCGCCGCCATCTGCGTCAATATCTCGTTCTCGTCGCTTGCTGCTTCTTGCGTGATCTCTTGTTCGCATAAGCCCCACGACGTGCTTACCTGGCCGACGTGGTCGTCCTCGGCGATTTGGAGGAGCATGTCCAGGCCGTCGCCAAACGAATTGGGTGCTGTATAAACGTAGATGTTCGATGGGCTGGAAATGGCCATCACCATTTCGATGTCGAGCATCACTTCGACGGCATTCGTCGTGTCTGTGTTTCCACCATCGACGGCGATTTGCGTAAGCGTCGGGTTGGGCAAATTGTAATTGCTGGCATACACCGCGGCGTCAGAATAATTGGCCCCCGAGAACTCGACCAATGCGACGGGCTCGCCGCCATTCTCGATGCTGTTGAGGTTATAGGCCGTCCTGATATCGGAGGGTGTGTAGAGTCCATATGGGCCGGACCCCGCGCTCGGTTTGCTGTTGGCAGAATGGTGAGTGGGCACCACAGACGGCCTGAGTGGCGTTTGGTTCAAACCCACAACGCCGCCGCCCAAGCTGGAAAGATCGGACGGTGCCGTAGGAGTGGCATCGGCAGCGAGGTATTGCTTGCCCTCCTTGGTTTGACGCCAAACCATGTTCGCCTTGAAAAGATCGCGAACGGCTGCCGCACTACCCGAGACACTGAGCATGGTGTGACCTGCGTGTTCACGGGTGATCTGCAGGCCATGCTTCGCAGCAAAGGCTTTCAGCGCCGAATAATCATCCGTGGAAGGCGCGAACCTGGATTCGAAATCCGACGCGCTCAGGAAATGGTGGTAATTCGGATTTAGCGGGTTGTACATGCTCTTCAGTTCACGGCTTAGCTCGTCTTGATTCCGCAATTTCAGGGTTAGCGCAAACCGGACGCTCTGCGAATCGTCCGCGGCTTTCACGGTGATATCGGGGGCCGCATTCGTGCTGTCCTGAGCCTTCAGCGGCGCGGCTGCCATTAGCAAGCAGGTCAATAAGAATGTGCCTGTCAGCCCCGCACACGTTTTCCGCATCGCGGATAACACACGGGCCTTTGACGTCCATTTGCGTTTTAGCACCATGATCTGAAGTCCTGAAGGTTAAAGCTGTAATCAGTTAGGGTCGTGTCCGTCGGTTGGCGATGGCTGCACGAAAATGCACCTCGGTGCGGCAACACACGGCAACGAGCGATTCCCGATCGCATGCCGCGACCGTGATAGCCCGCTGAAGGTCCCCTGGTTGCCGCCGACGCGTTCCCGAATTATGAGTTGTAAACCGTGACGCCGATGATCGTCGGACGACCCGCTGTACAGACTGTGTTCGAGACGGTAACGACGACTTGCGATCCCGTGGAGAAGGCGGTCAAGACAGCTGCGTACATAGTGTTGTAGCCTCCGTCGCTGATGCTCATGACGTATCCATCCGAATACGCGCAGCCCGCCGGATTAACAACTGCATTGGTCACGGTGATGCTAAAGGTGTCGGCGCTCCATCCTCCGCTGACCGAAACGATTGACCCTACCGCGCCGGTGGTTTGTGCGAATGCGGTCTGGAGCGAACCCAGGGCTACGACGCATACGATGGCGACGACCTGCATGATTACTTTCTTGAACATAATCCCCCCTTGTAGAAATTCCGTTTAAAAACACCAGTTACCTGCTTTGAAACTTTGAACAGTCGCGCCGCTCGCAGCTGATGCAGAGTCGCGTATAACCCCTTGTGCGCCTGCGTCGAAAACTAGGTGGTGAACGGGGCGTTCGTTACGGTCGAACAGTTATGGATCTTGCCGTTCTTATCACGCACCTGCAAGCGTCGAATTGGACACGCTGACCAGCGCATCTCGCTCATCGAGGGCATACCCGGTTTTGTGACGTTTGGGTTGCGGTTTCAGCCGGTCGATGCAGCACATTGCTGAATCGCGGTCGAAAGCGGACTCCATCTTGGGCGTGCCTTTTAGGGGGATTAAGAGTGCTTTAACTCATTGAATCGGGGAAGATGATCCGATACAGATTGTTAATAAGAATGATTCGCACTATCCTTACTCTTCTGGATACCGGCCCAGGGAAGCGGCGCAGGTGACTTCAAAATAGAGAAAGGGTGTGCGATGCGGGGGCCGAAAACGCGGGGGATTGAGCAACAGGCATGCGGTCCGATGATGCCGGAGTCTGTGCGGAAGCTGCGCTGGTCACGGCTTTATTCGCAGATACGCACCACTTACGGCGCGGCCGGGGGTGTTGTCGGGCTGAGTCTGATCATGCTGCTCGCCGCCCATGCCACCGAGCCAACTGCGCTGACGCCTTCACCTACGTCACCATCAACCGCTGCGAGCGATAGCGCACCCGCGAGTGCATCGTCCACCGTCCAGGCGCTGCAGCCGGTGGTGGTCACCGGGAACGCGTTAACGGTACAAGAGCAGAACCAGGCGTTCGACACGGCACGCGATCAGATTCTCCTGCCGAAATTCGGTGCGACGGAGTACACGATCGATCAGCAGGCCATTGCTACGCTGCCGCAAGGTCAAAACACGCCGATCGATAAAGTGCTGCTGCAGGCTCCGGGCGTTTCCTATGACTCGGCGATCAGCAATCCGGATTTTCACGTGCGCAATGAATACGCGAACGTGCAATACCGCATCAACGGCATCCAGCTCCCCGACGGCGTCTCCGCGCTGGGCTCGGTGCTGGAAACCAGTTTTATCGGCAATCTGAATCTGCTCGACGGCGCGCTGCCCGCGCAATATGGCCTGCGCACGGCAGGCGTGGTCGACATGACCACCAAGAGCGTTTTCGATAACAGCGGTCAGGTCGATCTCTACGGCGGCAGTCAGGGCACCATTAGCCCGAGCGTCGAATACGGCGGCACCACCGGCAACACGCAGTATTTTGTAACCGGCCGTTACCTGCAAAGCGATGAGGGTTTGGAAAGTGCCACGCCCACGACCAACCCGATCCACGATCACACGACCCAGGAAAAATTCTTCGGCTATGGCTCCACCCTGATCGGGAATAACAGCCGCCTGACCTATATGGGCGGCGCCTGGGTTGGCGAGTTCCAGATTCCGAACGTGACCGGGCAAACCCCGCTGGGCGATTATGGCCCGACCACTCTGTCTTCAGCCAACATCAACGAGAACGAGACCGATCGCTTTTATTTTGGCCTGGTCGCGCTGCAAACCCAGTACGAAGACGTCAATACCCAGTTCTCGGCCTTCACCCGCTACGCCGCCACCGACTTCGTCCCCGACCTGTACAACGATCTGGCCTTCAACGATGTCGCCTCGGCCGTTACGCGCAAGAGCATGGTCGATGGCGTGCAGTTTGATATGTCCGATCGCCTCAGCGATGCACACACGCTGCGCGCCGGCTTCGGGCTGAGCCTTGAGCAGACCCGGGTGAATAACCTGTCGACGGTGTTGCCACTGGACGCCGAGGGCAATCCCCTGCCTACGCCGATCAACCTGGATGATTACACGTCCAAGCGCGGCTGGGACGTAGGTGGTTATGTGCAGGACGAATGGACGTTGAGCCCGGATATCACCCTGAACACCGGTGTGCGCTTCGATCAGATGGAGCAATTCGTCACGGCCCACCAGTTCAGTCCGCGCATCGCGCTGATCTACAAGCCGCTGACGGATACCACCTTGCATGCCGGCGTGTCGCGCTATTTCACACCGCCGATGCAGGCACAGGCGACACCGAACAATCTGGCGCTTTTTCAGAACACCACGCAAGAGCAGACGATTACCCTCGATGATCCGGTGAAGCCGGAGCGCGCCACCTACTTCGATGTCGGGGTGGATCAAACGCTGCTGTCGGATATCACCGCCGGCCTTGATGCCTATTACAAACGCTCCACCGATACGCTCGATGACGGTCAGTTCGGTCAGGCGGTGGTGCTGAACCAGTTCAACTACGCCCATGGTTTCAGCCGCGGCGCGGAGTTCAAGATCAACTATCAGCACGATGGGCTGCGGGTATACGCCAACGCTTCGCACGAAATAACCATGGCCAAGGAGGTTGTCTCCAACCAATACCTGATTGGTGATCCGGTCGAGCTGGCTTATTTGGCGGAGCACTACACGCCGGCCTCTGACGCGCAAAAGCTCACCGCATCCACTGGCGTCTCCTATCGCTGGGGCAAGCTGCTGGCCAGCGTGGACGGCATCTATGGCAGCGGGTTGCACCAAGGTTTTGCCAATCTGCAAACCATTCCCGGTTATACCCAATGGAACGCTGCGATCGCCCGGGACTTCGCGCTGTGGCGCAACGGTCTGCAACCGCTTACGGTGCGCCTTAGTGCCATCAACCTGTTCGACCGTAGCTACCTGCTGCGTGGCGGCACCGGCATCGGCGAGTTTGCGCCCCAATACGGCCCGCGCCGCGAAATCTTCCTTGAGCTGACCCAGAAATTCGGTGGCAACTCATAACCCGTCGATCAGCCGTTCGATTTTTGCAAGCAATCGTTCGCAGGTATTTAGCGTTGACTGCGCAGGACATCCCGCAGAGCCTCGCTATAGGAGCGGCTGACTCTTAACGGTGTGCCATCGAGCAGACGCAGCAACGAGTCCTTGTTGGTCAATGTCTTGATGTCGGCGATCAGATCGACACGCACAATCGTCGAACGGTGAATTCTTACAAAGCGACTTGGATCGAGCTTTTCAAGCAAGTTGTGCACGGTCTCTCGGAGTAAGTAGGCCTTGCCCTTGACGTGCAGACCGGCGTAGTCACCCATCGCTTCCACCCACTCTATCTCGCCCGCACTCACAAAAACGGAGCGATTACCTTCCCTGACCATAAAGCGATCCGGAAACGGAGCCTTGTTTTCCGGCGGGGCTTGCGTCAGGTTTCTGGCCAGTCGTCGTTGCGCCAGCATTTGGCGCGATCTCGATAGAGCTTCGTCAAAGCGAAGATCGTCAACAGGCTTCAATAGGTAATCAAGTGCGGATACCTCGAAAGCCCCTAACGCAAATTGCTCATACGCGGTCAGAAATACGATAAGCGGCCGATCGTCCCGCGCTACGTCGCGTAATACATCCAGCCCGCTTATGCCTGGCATCTCGATATCCATGAACACCAAATCCGGCGCCAGCTGCGTAAGTTGCATCCTGGCCGTTTCGCTATCCTCAGCCTCGCCAACGACAATGACGTCTGGATGTTCGGCAAGCCGCCGAATAACGCCGCGGCGCGCAAGAGGCTCGTCATCAACCACCAGCACGCGCATGGGTTGATCAAGCGTTCGCATGGTCGTGATGCTCAAATCGCCGATACGGCATATCGATGGAGACTTGCGCACGCCCGTCTCCTGAAACATTTAGCGTCAAGCTCTGATCTTCGCCATAAAGGTGGCGAAGACGCTCTTCGACATTGCGCAGTCCAACCGTCATTCTGTCGCCGCCTGTCGCTTTCTCCGCATCTTGCACGGCGCCATCATTTTCAAGGAACAGCTTCAGGCGATCGCCTTGTACATGAAGCTGTAACGAAATCCGGCCTTTTCCGGGACGGTTTGCCACACCATGCCTGACTGCGTTTTCAATCAAAGGCTGCAACAGTAGATAAGGTATCGCCGCACTCATCGCTTCCGCGTCCACGCTGCACGACACCTCCAAGCGCGGGCCTAAACGCATCTTCTCGATATCAAGGTAATACTCCGCCAGGGACAGCTCCTCCGCTACGGAAACTTCGTGCCCGCCTTTAACGGAAAGCGTTGCGCGTAAAAAGTCGGCAAGCCTGGCAATGGTTCGCGTCGCGTCCTGCGGCCGATCGTCCATGATCAGGGAGGAGATCGCGTTAAGCGTGTTGAAGAGGAAATGGGGATGCAATTGATAGCGCAGCGCGAGCAGGGTCGCTTCTTTCGCCGCTGCCGTGGCTTGCAACGCGCGATGCCTCTCCTCGATGGTGACCCGGTAATAGCCTGCGGAGATGTAGATCGCACAATAGGCAATCAGCAATATCCAGATGGTCTGCGAGCGAAGAACGACCGTTTCCCAGCCAAATTGCCCCGATACGACGTGTGTGAAAAGCGCCGCCTTGTACATCAAAGCGGTTGCTCCCAGGGCCAACGCAAACGTCGCAACCGCCAATGCCCCGGTCATGCTCAGCAAGGTCGCACCGCGCGCCCACATCGCCTGCAGCAGCGGCGTAAGAAATAGCGCCGCAACCGAATAGAACGCAAATAGCAATGCGTCGAACCACATCAGACTGGGCTTGTCGAGCATCACCGTGAGCGCGCCGACGATGCAGGCAAGCAGGCATGGCAACCATCCCGCCAAAACGACCATATACAGCGGCGGTTTGCTACGCCTTGGGGTGTGCGTCTTCATTCGATGGTTCTATGCGGTCACTTGGCCGAATCGTACTGGTTTGGCTTGTGCTCGCATGAGTGCGAAACGTCCTGTCTCGACGAGGGTGTCGGAGTTATCCCACCCCACCTCACCCATCAACTCATTGATTTAACGATGAAATTGCGACAAAGATATTCTTAACCATTCGCTCGTGACGAGGTTATATGGCCTCCCCGCGTTCTGCGACAAGGACAATCAGCTAGCGAGGTCGGCGACCAGGTCGTCCCCACTGCGCATAGCACCTACTTCGGGGGAAAGGATGCTTGTCGCGACCAAAGCACGCACGCCCACCGCCGAATCAGATTGGTAATCCAATGCGCTGTGGCGGGTCGCGTGTACCGCTCGAAACCGATTTATATTCATATCGCTAACCGCCGTTCAAACGGCCAGGCGCTCGCCCGCCAACGATATCAATCCCGAATTTCCGATAATTTCTTTCTGCCTCGGCAAACAAACCTTACGCAAATCGTAGCGTTCTGTAATTGTGCGGCGGGCCTGATCGCGGATCGCTTGCATCCGGTCAGGTTCCTCGCATACACGGTTGATCGCATTTATCAGCTGGTCTGCCGAAAAGAAATCCACGAGCAGGCCATTCTTACCATCCTCAATCACTTCTTCCACAGGTGGCGTTCGGGAACCAATCACCAGGCAACCTGCAGCCATGGCTTCCATCATCGACCAAGACAATACGAAGGGGTAAGTGAGATAGATATGCGCAGTTGATACTTGCAATACTCGCAGAAAGGTTGAGTAAGGAAGCTTTCCAACAAAATGAAGCCGAGATGGGTCATAACGCCCCTCGATTTCGGCCAAGTATTTTTCGCGATAGGTGCCCTTCGGGAGCCGACTGCCGTACGACACATCATTTCCGCCTACGACAATGAAGTGCGCCTTTGGCCGCGCTTTCATAAGTTCGGGCAATGCCCGCATGAATATGTGAAAGCCGCGATATGGCTCAAGGTTACGACTCACATACGTAATAACCTCATCCTTACGAGTTAGCCGCAATTCCTTTTTAGGAAATTGCACGAACGCCTCTGAATCGGGAGCCACTGCATCTGTGTCAACCCCATCATGAATCACTTCAATCTTAGGTTGATACGTCGATGGAAACCGCGTCTTCTGCCAGAGCGTCGGCGCGATACCAATATCGGCCTGCTCCAGCGCCATCAAATGATGAAAATTTCTCACCCTTAGACGCAGAACATCCTCTGCTTTGCTTGGAAACTCGGGATCGAAGTTAAAGTTCTGGCCGGTCGTGTGGTAGTAGAACTCGCAAAAATGGATGAGTCGAGCACGTGGAAATACGTCCTTTAGAAATAAAGTTTCCCCCAACCCGGATGCGCATAGACCACGTCCGGATAGAAACCTGCCTTCTTTAGCCGCAACAAGGCCGTCAAAACCATGTGGCCCCGTTTAACTGCAGCCTCTGTGGCTCATACCAACTTAATTGACCGGCAACACCGCTAGCATTTCCGGAAAGAGAGTCGGTAATCGTCAAATTATAGTTGGACATAAAATTCTACTCGCTCCTGTTTTTAAGAATGGCACTTCCAAAATTTAAAGCCACATCAATGAAACGTCATATACGGATTCCCGCATCCCCCAGCACATATTTGAATAACTTTGCCATGCGATATCCATACGTAGCCACCCATAAAGCTGCTAATCCCCTGATTAATTCCAAGTTCGTGGGGAACTGCTCGCACAACTTCAACATAAGGGATAGATGCTATTTGGCTGTAGTCACGTTCTACTTCCGCTGGACTACTATAGACATGCTTTTCGTCTTGCCGGGCTGAATAAAAATGAAAGAAAGGATAATTAAGCAACGCTGCGAAAGCTTTCTTATCTGACCTCAGAAGAGCCGCTTGTACCGCGTAAGCTGTTTTTTCGTTAGCCTTCCTATCCTCTTCATCGGTTTGCGGCAGAGAAATATCTCTAGATAAATCTATGGACTCGGACGTAATTACCCCTACGCCTTCCCACGTGCCGGATAAGAACTGACAGTTGTAGTCTTGTAAATGATTCCGATCGATATATGGCCTGGACGGCACGTTAAAGTTCAGGTTAAGTTTTCCAGTAACTTTACCTAGATCATCCGTCTCGACTAGGTTCACTTCGTTGCCGTCATGGCTAACAGTGCCGGATACCTGCAATACGCCGGGCTGATGGTTGTAGCCATACTCTCCCACTAAAAGTCCCGATGCTGCCTGGTACTGAAGCGCCATGCGTATGTAGTGATTTCCCAGCGTTCCCTCGTACACCCATTCGTTTTGAAACTCTTCAACATAGCTAGGACATCCGCCACTCGCGGGACGACTAAGTAGCGTCGAGCACGAAAGAAGCACCAAGTTTAAAAAAAAGATAAGTCGGCGTTTGGTTATAACCATGGTTTTTACCTGGACCTGGACGGGTAACAACATGAGCTGAAGGTAAAACATTGAGCAAATTGCGATGCATAACAAAGTGGACGGTCAGCTCAGCACCGCAAGGATTGCCGCTGACATATGCCTTACCAGATTAAATTAGCTTTCGCGCCACGCGACTAGCACGAGCGCCAACGGACGCAAATTTGAGGCGCCTGCGTGATAGTTCTCGCAGCGCAAATAGGTATGGATGATCGCGACAAGCTTAGTAATCACCGTGACAGGTTGAGCAGCATCGACAAATGTCAGTCTCACGCGAATTTTGCATCGCAGCAAAATATCAAGAAAGTCCATATTTATTAATATATTACGCTTGACGCAGAAAAATTTGGATCGAGGCAAATTTTTCGTTTACAGTCGTCGTGACTGATTTGCAGATCCAGGGTCTGCGCATCACGGCGGTTGAGTGCGTTTTGCACATGATCGGGATCCGGTTTTCTCCCGAAAGTCTGTCGCTGACGCTTCCACCTAACGACAGCTTTTAATCATTCCGGGAGAGTCCGCATGGTGTCTCGTCGACAGTTCCTGCAGGGCATTGGCGCGTTTGCGGTATTGGGTAGCCCTTTGCCTGCGCTGGCACGGCTGGCCGATGGCGTTGCTGCAAAGAAGCCGCTGGCGAATGAAGTCGCCAAGGCGGCGGGCGGGTTTTCGCAGTATGTCGATGTGTTTATCGGCACCGGTGGTCATGGTCATACCTACCCCGGTGCATCGATGCCGTTCGGCATGGTGCAGCTCAGCCCCGACACCAATGATGCGGGTTGGGATGCGTCGTCGGGTTATCACCAGGCCGATGGCTCGATCATGGGTTTTTCGCATACGCATCTGAGCGGCACCGGTGCGGCCGATATGCTCGATGTGCTGGTGATGCCGGCGCAGGGTCCGGTGTTGTTGCAGCCGGGCGAGCGTGGCTTGCCGGATGTGAACTATCACTCGCAGTTCGACGGCGCGCCCGGTCCGGGACCGCAGCTGACGGCGAACAGCAAGGCGCATCCAGGCAAGGGTTACCGTTCGCGGTTTGATCGCGCTTCGGAGCACGCACGGCCCGGTTACTACACGGTGCATCTGACCGATCACGATATTCGTGCGGAATTGACCGCCGGCCTGCGCGCGGGTCTGCATCGTTACACGTTCCATCGCCAGGGCAGCGGACATCTGCTGGTGGATCTGGCGCATGGCTTCCACGATGACTACAAGGTGCCGTGCAAGGTCACCGATGCGCAGTTGCGCGTGGTCGGCAACGATACGCTGGTCGGTGGGCGTCGCGTGCACCAGTGGGCCGACGGGCGCCATATCTATTTCGCGATGAAGGTGTCGCGTCCGTTCTCGCAGGCCACGCTGTATTCGGAAGATGCCGCCGCGCCCGACGGCACCACCACCTTGCAAGGCACGCATTTGAAGGCGGCCTTGCATATCGACGATGTCGCCGGTGAGCCGGTGCTGGTCAAGGTTGGCATCTCGGCGGTGGATATCGACGGTGCGTTGCGCAATCTCGAGGCGGATATTCCGGGCTGGGATTTCGAGCAATTGCTGCAGACCGCCACGGATACCTGGGAGCGCGAACTCAGCCGCATCAAGGTCGACACCGCGTCCAAGCGCGACATGCGCGTGTTCTACACCTCGCTGTATCACACCATGCTCGCACCCACGCTGTTCAGCGATGCGGACGGGCGTTACCGCGGCATGGATCTTCAAATCCATCAGCTGCCGCAGGGGCAGAACAACTACAGCACGTATTCGCTGTGGGATATCTACCGCGCGCAGCATCCCTTGCTGACCTTGTATCAAGCCGACCGCGTGCCGGACCTGGTCAACTGCCTGGTGCGCATGGCCGAGGAAAGTCCGCAAGGTCCGCCGGTATGGCCGCTGCAAGGCGTGGAAACCGGCTGCATGATCGGCTATCACTCGGTGGTGTTGCTGGCTGAAGCGCAGGCCAAGGGCTTTACCGGCATCGATTACGACAAGGCCTGGCCGATCTATCGCAAGCGCGCGATGGACGATGACTATCGCGGCCTGCCCTACTACCGCAAGCTCGGTTACATCCCCAGCGACAAGGACTGGGAAGCGGTCAGCAAGACGCTGGAATACGCCTATGACGATTGGGCGGTCGCGCACCTCGCCGACGCCGCCGGTGAGAAAGAGCTGGCCAAGACCTTGCGCGAGCGCTCGCGCAACTATCGCAACGTGTTCGATGCCAAGATGAATTTCGTGCGCCCGCGTGGCGTGGATGGCGAATGGCTGGAGCCGTTCGATCCGCGCGGCATGGGTCATTCCAAGCAATGGCGCGACTTCACCGAATCCAATTCCTGGGAAGCCACCTTCCTCAACCAGCACGACCTGTATGCCTATATGGGCCTGTTCGGCGGCCCGGATGTGTTCGAGCGCAAGCTGGATGAGCTGTTCACCACCAGCCCCAAGCTGCCAGCGGATGCACCGCCGGATATCGCCGGCATGGTCGGCCAGTATTCGCACGGCAATGAGCCCGGCCATCACATGGCTTATCTGTATGCGTACACCGGCGCGCACTACAAGACGCAGGCACGCGTGCGCATGCTGACCGTCAGCATGTATCCGCCGGAACCGGATGGCCTGGCCGGCAACGAAGACTGCGGCCAGATGAGTGCGTGGTACATCATGAGCGCACTGGGTCTGTATGCGGTCGATCCGGTCAGCACCAACTACGTATTCGGCAGCCCCTTGCTGGACAAGGCGGAAATCGCCCTGGCCGGCGGCCGCACGCTGGTGATCCGCACGATCAACAACGGACCGAATCGTCCGTATATCAAGTCGGTGACGTGGAACGGCCAGCCGTGGACGAAGAGCTGGATCAGCCACGCTGAACTGGTTGCCGGCGGCACGCTGGAATTCCAGATGTCGGATACGCCGAACATGCAGTTCGGAGCTGCCTTTGCCGATCGGCCGCCCTCGTTTGGCGCGCCGGCCAGCGAAGCCATTGTTATCGACGCTGCTTAATCAACGAGTGTGACATGGCGGGCCCGGTGCGATTCACGGTCGTCCGGGCCCCCTCTTATGTCGAGCACAAAGCCTTCTTCCGCCCCCTCGATGCATTTGGACGTCCAACTTGTCAGCCGAGGCCAGTTGCTGGTTATTTCGGGCCATTCGTTCGGCAAGGGCATTCGGACGTCCGAACCAAATCGTAAACGGCCTGCACTAAGTCTTGCATCGCTGTGGGGTGATGCATGGTTGACATGATTACCCAGCATGTCAGCTCGGGCCGCTTCCTCTACTCCCTAGAACAATGGGAACGGTCCTTGAAGCCCCGGCAACCTGTCCCCGGTTGCCGGGGCTTCGCTTTTTTTGCGCGCTAAACCTGCTCTTGCGAGCATGAGTTCGTTCCGACAACGATAGGTTTGCCTCGGCGAAGTGCCGAAATGACGCCGCGCATGCAGCAAGCGACGGGCTTTAGACGGCCGCGAACGACAGCAGGCGCGCCCGATACTGACTCGGCGATTCCCCCGTCCAGCGCCGGAATGCCCGGGTGAAGTTGGCCGGATCGGAGTAACCCATGCGCACGGCGATTTCGTCGAAGCGCAGCACGGGATTGAGCACATCACGCAGCGTGGCTTCCTTGCGTGCATCGTCCACCAGGCTGCGGAAGTTCAGGTCAAGCCGTTGCAGCTTGCGCTTGAGCGTGCGGCTGGACATGCACAGGACGTCCGCTGCGGCTTCGATGCCCGGGTAGTCGCCCTCATGACGCTGCAGCACGTCCATGATGCGGGTCACCAGATCATCCGAACGGCGCAGGCGCGCGCGTTCGTGTTCGCATTGCATCTTGATGTATCGGTAGGTGGACGCATTGGCGTTGGCCAGCGGCCGGTCCAGGTCGGCGACGGGAAAACGGATCTGGCATAAGCCGGTATCGAAACGGGTCGTGACGAGACGCTTGCGATAGCGCGCGTAGTGCAGGGGCTCACCGTCCTTGTGCCAGATCTCGATATTCGGCAACAGTTGCTGGGTCAGTTGTTCGCACAGGCGGGTGGTCATCGTCATCAGGCGATCCACCGCGCAGATGCGCATCGGCACCCTCGGTGCGAGATCATGTATGCGCAGCTCCGCGTAACCATGGCATTCATCAAGCTGCATGGTGAAGGTGGTGGTGCGCAGGTCGAGGAATTCCACCCACAGCTGCAACGCCTCGCGCAGCGTGGCGCAACTCATCAAGCCGTAGCCGAGCGGGCCATGCCAGGTCAGCGTACTGTGCAGGCCGATGTGATAACCAATACCGGGATCACGGGTAAGGCGTACCGCGTTGGTCAGCAACATGGCGTCCTGATGGGTGGTCAGGCGCGCATGTTTTTCGAACTGCGCCGGCTGGATGCCGGTACCGTCCAGCGCCTGCTCGCGCGGGATGCCCTGTTGTTCCAGCAGTTGCAGCAGCGCCGCCGCGTATTCGATATGCACATCATCTTTGTACATCCGCTGCCTGCGGTGACCTGCACGCTCCGGCAGCGTGATGTCAGAAGCTGCTTTCGCTAGCGACACAACGGTTTGCTGCTGGGGAGCGGCGTGGAAATCCAGATCTCGAAGATGTCGAGCTGTCGCGTAAGCCATCGTGCTTCTCCCGCAATGACCAGCTGGTCCGCCGTGCGCCGGCCAGCCTGTTCAATCGGTGTGTTGAAATACCAGTCAATGACCCGTTCCAGGCCATGACACTGCGCCTGCGCGGCATCCAGCACCGCCAGCAATTCGTCGGCAAAGGCGTGCCAGGCCAGACTCACACCACGTTGCAACCAGCGCTTGTGCAGATCCTGCTCGGTGAGGCCGAGCCAGGCGGCGAGCTTGCGGCACGAGATGCTGCCGGTGGCGGGGTCGGAGATATCCACCAGGAAGTGGAGAAACTCGATGGCCGCTTTGCTTTTGCGTGAAACCATGGGCGCTGATCCGGTCGAGCACCGACGGATGCGGTGCCGCACAGACCCACCTTGGAATACAACTGTGCAGGAAATTTGGAGATTCCGTGGAATCGGCGCCTCGCGCTTGAAACGCGCCGGAAAAACAGGCGCTAATGCGGCCTAGGGCCTGTTTACACTATTTGCGTGGCTCGCGCCGGGAGCTGTTTGCGCGCCAGCCAAGGAAGAGCGAGGGAGTGTACGTCGGTAAACGACTGAGCGATGACGCCGGATGGTGGGCAAACAGACCCGACCCTTACGGGTTGTCGTTGAGTGGCCGCCATGCGGCAGCGCGCGGCTTGACTTGGCAGCCAGCCAAGCCGGCGCCACGCACTACCACCTGACGACCACTCAACGACAACGCGAGCTACGCAAATAGTGCAAACAGGCCCTACCACCCCACTGACCAGCAGATCCATGCGACCCGGCCTCTCCGCCAAACTTTTCCTGGCCATGTTCGCGGTGGCCATTTTTGCCGTGCTGGCGATGGGCATCGCCGCGCGCTGGAGCTTCGATCGCGGCTTTCTGGGCTACCTTTCCCAGCAGGAAGATCGGCGCATGCAAACCATCGCGACGTCGCTGACCGCCGCTTACCGTGAGCACGGCAGCTGGGAGTTTCTGCGCGACAACCCGCGCGCCTGGTTCGAAGTCATGCGCTCGATCGGCGGTCCCGCGCCGTTTACCGGCCACCCGCACGGCGGCCGCGGTCCGGGTGATGATTTCGGCATGCCGCCACCCGACGAGGGCGGTCCACCCCTCTCCGGCCATCCGCCGTCGCTCGCGCATGGCGACCTGCCGCCGTTCGGCAATCCTGGCCAGCCGCCGGCCATGGGCCATCCTTCGTCGTCACCGTTTGCCGTCTCCGATCTGACCGGCACCGGCATGCGCTTTACCTTGCTGGATGAGCAGGAGCGATTCCTGTTCGGCAATCCCACCATCCTGCATATGCCGCATACGCTGAAAGTGGCGCTGAACGTCAATGGCCGCACGGTCGGCTGGTTGCTGATGCTCCCATTCCGCGCGGTCACCGAGGCGGGCGACGTGCGCTTTCAGGAAGGCCAGTATCGCGCGAGCTGGCTGATCGGCGCCGCCGCGTTGTTGCTGGCCGCCTTGCTCGCGATCTGGCTGGCGCGCACCTTGCTGACTCCGGTGCATCGCATCGCCAAGGCCACCCGTGCGGTGGCAACGGGTGATTACACTGCGCGCGTCAGCACCCCATCGCGCGATGAACTTGGCCAGCTCGCGCGCGACTTCAATCATCTGGCGACCGTGCTGGAGCGGAATGAATCCATGCGCCGTGAATTCGTCGCCGATGTGTCGCATGAACTACGCACACCGCTGGCAATCATCCGTGGTGAACTGGAAGCGCTGGAAGACGGCGTGCGCCGTTTCGACGCGGCAGCCATCAAATCCCTGCAAACGGAAGTGAGCACGCTGAGCAAGCTGATCGACGATCTGTACCAGCTTTCGCTGGCTGATCTGGGCGCGATGGTTTATCGCAAGACCGATCTGGATATCGGCAAGCTGCTGGCCGCCACCGCCGAAGCTTTCCAGGAACGGTTTCGCAAGGCCGACTTGGCGCTGGAACTGCGCCTGCCTGCATCACCGGTGATGATTTACGCTGACGAGAGCCGCCTGCATCAACTGTTTGCCAACCTGATCGAAAACAGCCTGCGCTACACCAACGCCGGTGGCCGTCTTTGCATCGAATGCACACCTGGCGACGACAGTGTGACGATCGAGTTGATGGATTCGACCCCCGGTGTCGATGAAAAGAACCTGCCGCGCCTGTTTGAACGCTTCTATCGCGTGGAAGCCTCGCGCAATCGCGCCAGCGGCGGCGCCGGCCTTGGCCTGGCGATCTGCCGCGCCATTGTCGACGCCCATCGCGGTTCCATCGCGGCGCAGGCTTCGCCGTTGGGCGGCTTGTGGCTGACGATCGGTCTCCCTGTCGAAGGGAGCTGAGATGGAAGGTGCCGTCGACAGCCTTGCGCACATTCTTGTGGTGGAAGACGAACCCAAGCTCGCCGCGCTGGTCGGTGATTACTTGCAAGCGTCCGGTTACAGCTGGCATTGGGTCGCCGACGGCCGCGACGCCGTGCCGGCGGTGAAAGCACAACCGCCCGACCTGATCCTGCTGGACCTGATGCTGCCGGGGCGCGATGGCCTGGATATCTGTCGCGAGCTGCGCAGCTTCAGCGATGTACCGATTGTGATGCTGACCGCGCGGGTGGATGAAATCGATCGCCTGCTCGGTCTGGAGCTCGGCGCCGACGATTACATCTGCAAGCCGTTCAGCCCGCGCGAAGTGGTGGCCCGCATCAAGGCGATCCTGCGCCGCGCCCGATTACCGTTGGATGTCAGCAGCACCACCCTGAACATCGACGACGCTACCCATCGCGCCGTGTTCCACGGCGCCCTGCTGGATCTCACGCCGGTCGAATTCCGCCTGCTCAAAACCCTGGCCGCGGCGCCCGGCCGCGTGTTCTCGCGCGACCGTTTGCTGGACAACCTCTACCTTGATCATCGTGTTGTCACCGATCGCACGGTAGATAGTCATATCAAGAACCTGCGCCGCAAGCTGGAGCAGGTCGCGCCGGGGCAGGATCCGATCCGTTCGATTTACGGCGTTGGTTATAAGCTTGAGATCGACTGAGGGTGCCACTGTCCTGAGGTAGCCGCCATGCGCAGCGATGTCCTGATCGTCGGTGCAGGTCCCACCGGCCTGGTACTGGCGTTGTGGCTGACCCGGCTCGGCATCAAGGTTCATATCGTCGACAAGGCCGCCGAGCCCGGCACCAGCTCGCGCGCACTGGCGGTTCAGGCCAGAACGCTGGAGCTCTATCGGCAGCTCGATCTGACCGATGCGGTGATCGAAGGCGGCCATCAAATACCGGCGGTCAATCTCTGGGTGAAGGGTGAACGGGCGGCGCGTCTGCCGATCGAGGCAATCGGCGCGGATCTGACGCCGTATCCGTTCATGCAGGCATTTCCCCAGGATCGGCATGAGCGGCTGCTGATCGATCGCCTGGAAAGGCTAGGTATTACCGTTCAACGTCAAACCGAACTGACCGGCTTCAGTGAGCAAGACGGGCATGTACTGGCGCGTTTGCGCGGCCCCGATGGCCACGAACAAAACTGGGAAGCGAGCTATATCGCCGGCTGCGATGGCGCGCGCTCGCTGGTGCGTGAAACGATCGGCATGGGCTTTCCCGGCGGCACGTATCGGCAGGTGTTCTATGTGGCCGATGTCCAGGCAGCAGGACCATCGCTGGACGGCGAATTGCATATCGACCTGGACGAAGCCGATTTCCTGGCGGTGTTTCCCCTGGCTGGAACGGGTCGCGCGCGACTGATCGGCACCGTGCGCGACGAACGCGCCGAGCACGCCGAAGACCTGAAGTTCGAGGATGTCAGCGAGCGTGCGATCAAGCATTTGAAGGTGCAGGTCGATACGGTGCACTGGTTTTCCACCTATCACGTGCACCATCGCGTGGCCGAGCATTTCCGCATGGGCCGCGCCTTCCTGCTTGGCGATGCGGCGCATATCCATAGTCCCGCCGGCGGCCAGGGCATGAATACCGGCATCGGCGATGCGATCAATCTGGCGTGGAAATTCGCCAGTGTGCTGACCGGCTGCGCGCCGGAAAGCCTGCTCGACAGTTACGAGGCCGAACGCATCGGCTTCGCGCGCCGACTGGTGTCCACCACCGATCGCGTCTTCAGCTTTGTCACCGCGGAAGGACGCATCGCCGATATCATGCGCACGCGCATCACGCCCCTGCTGCTGCCCAAGGTGGCCCGTGTCGACGTGGCACGCGAATTCCTGTTTCGCACGGTGTCGCAGCTCACCGTGAGCTATCGCGGCGGTCCGCTCAGCCAGGGCTCGGCCGGTCATGTGCATGGCGGCGACCGGCTGCCCTGGGCCGTTGCCGGTTATGAAGACAACTTCGGCAGCCTCACGCTGATGAACTGGCAGGTGCACGTCTACGGCACCGCCCGGCAGGAACTGGTCGACTGCTGCAAGAGCCTGGGTTTGCCACTGCAGGTGTTCGACTGGCAAGCCGAATACGAAGCGGCCGGGCTTACCCAGAATGTGCTCTACCTGCTTCGGCCGGATACGTATATTGCGCTGATCGATCCGGCCGGCATGTGGGAAACACTGGATCGCTATTTTGTTTCGCGCCAGCTGAAGCCGTTGATGCCGGCGCATTAAAGCGAATCCCGCTCCCCCCACGTGTGCGACGGAAGCTGGACTCGTCCATAGATATCCGGATCAAGGCATTTAAATGGTGGCGATGATCCGTCCCACCGCCGCCAACACCGCCGCCCGCTGATCATCATCCATTTGCGCATTGACGTAATACGCCGTGACCAGCAATGGCTGGCGATTCGGCGGCCACATGATGACGACGTCGTTACGTTGCGTGGTACCCATGCCGGT
This sequence comes from Dyella flava, assembly GCF_016904955.1. Lineage (GTDB taxonomy): Bacteria > Pseudomonadota > Gammaproteobacteria > Xanthomonadales > Rhodanobacteraceae > Dyella_B > Dyella_B flava. The sequence continues at coordinate 44,589 of NZ_JADIKE010000025.1, forward strand.
TTTCTCGCCAACCTGCCAGTCGGAGGGCACGCCCGCACGCAGCAGCTTCATGCCGGTGCTGGTTTGCCGCATCCACTCAAGCAATTGTTTGCGTGATGCATCGGATAGTGCGTGACCAAGCGTCAGCTTTTGCAGATCCGCCAGCATGGCGTTGAGCGTGGTGGTATCGCTTGCAGGATCCGCGCTGGGGCGGTTGAGTTCGGGTTCGTTGTGATCCAGGCGGGTGATCGAATCTCCCAGCTGCCGTGCAAACGCGGTGACGGCGGCGGAAGGGCCGCCCAGGTGAGCAAGCAACACGTTCGCCGCGGTGTTGTCGCTGAGTGCTACAGCGGCCTGGCAAAGCTCGGCGATGGTCATGCCCGGCGCCCCTGCGCGCTTGCTGGTGACCGGTGCGTATTCCAGCAGGGCGTCCTTGCCGAATACCAGGCGTTGATCGAGCTGTTCCTGGCCACGATCGACGCGGGCGAGCACCGCCGCGGCCAGCAGCAACTTGAAGGTGCTGCACATCAGAAAGCGTTCGTCATCGCGATAACCCGCGCGTTTTCCACTGCCGGTGTCCAGCATGGCGACACCGAGGCGGCCGCCATGCTGGTTTTCCAGTGCCGCGAGTTCGGCTTTCACGCCGCTTGCCTCGGCAGCCCGCAGTAAAGAGGGACGCCATAGTACGGCGGCCGATGTGCCGATTACGGCGCCTTTCAAGAGGGTTCGACGATCCACGGGGTCTCCTTCAGGGGTGTCATGCGCGTCGTGCGCGATCGTTGCATCCTAGTCAAGGATGCGGGCTTCACGCGGTTGAAGTTGGGGCAAAACCATGGCTGCGATGAGAGCCCCCTTCGCCGGCCGCGCTTTTGGTATCAAGACACGCGGCTTAATTGGCTCTTGCCAAGCAGCTGTGTGGATGACGTGAATACGGTTTGGCATTTCCCTCAATCGTCGCAAACGGAGCATGGCATATGCGCATCACCGGTATGGGTCGACTGTTGTTTGCGTTGTCGTTGTTGGCGCTTGGTGTGTTTGGTCTGTATTCGGACGACTTTGCGCTCGTCTGGCAGCCGGTGCCTGCAGGTGTTCCCGGCAGAGCGTTGCTGGCGTACGTATCCGGCATCATTTTGTGTGCGATGAGTGTGGGATTGCTGACACGGCGGACGCTGGTGCCGGCGTCTTTCGTCGCCTGCCTTTACACGCTGGTGTGGCTGCTCGCGCTGCATATTCCGCATGTCATCGCCCAACCCTTGGTGGAGGGCAACTGGGGAGCGAGCGGTGAGATCATGACGCTGGTGAGTGCGAGCTGGATTCTTTATGCGTCTTCGGCGACGCCCGGCAGCCGTCTGTACTTTCCATCACTGGTCGGCGCGAAGGCGATCCGCCGCGCGCGGATGCTATTCGCCGTGGGCGTGCCGTTGATTGGTCTTGAACATTTTATCTACGCATCCGACACGGTGAATCTGGTGCCTGCGTGGTTGCCCGGTCGTCTGGGCTGGGCTTATTTCACCGGTGCTGCGCACATCGCGGCGGGGCTGGCGATTTTGCTGTCGGTGATACCGCGTCTGGCGGCGGTGCTTGAGACCTTGATGATGGGAATTTTTACGGTGCTGGTGTGGATTCCCGCCGTGGCCGCCAATCCGGCGCAACGGTTCGATTGGACGGCGTTGTGGATGTCGGCGGTGATTACGGCGGCGGGGTGGGTGGCTGCTGAGTCGTATCGTGGTATCGGGTATGCAACACAGCGCGCTTTTCCTCCTCTCCCCTCCGGGGAGAGGACTGAGGTGAGGGGCCAACCTCGCGATGAACTATCAAAGAAACATTGACGAGGTTCTGAATATTTCCGCAAGCGCAGCCCCTCACCCCAACCCTCTCCCCGGAGGGGAGAGGGAGAAAAAAAGCGGTCGGTGTTACACCGAACGTCCGGTTTCAAACAGGAACCACACCCGCCGTTCCGCTTCATCGATCCAGTTTTCCAGCAGGCTGGCGGTCGCCACATCGTTGTATTCGTCACACAGCGCATGCGTCTTGCGCATGTACTCGGCCACTCGCGCATTGTCCTCGCGCAGCTCGGCGAGCATGTCCTGCGGCGTGACGAAATCCGCATCGTTATCGGAAAGACGCTGCTGCTTGGAGATCTGCCCGATGGAACGCAGCGTGGTTCCGCCCAGCTTGCGCACGCGTTCGGCGATCGGATCGGTGGTCGCGTAGATTTCGTCGGATTGCTCATCCAGCATCAGGTGGTAGTCCCTGAAGTGCGGCCCCGTCATATGCCAATGGAAGTTCTTGGTCTTCAGGTACAGCGCGAAGATATCCGCCAGCAGCGCATTGAGTTCAGCGGAGATATCGCGCCGTGCATCCTCGCCAAGTGAACTGGGCGTTTTCAGGGGGGCTTTACGCTGTTGCTTGGCTTTGTCTGTCTTGGCCATGGCAGTTCCTTTCATTTCGGGTGGGGGTCGTTCAAAGGAGATGCTGACGCAGCTTTGTGACCTTAGGCCAGCATCGATATGACAGCAACTGCTTTGCCGCGGATCGGGCCGGATTTCCAGCGCCTACCGGCATGAATCGTCGTCAGTGTCATCTTTCGTGGTTAGACTGCCAGCCTACGCCGCGAAAGGTGCCGACGTTCTATGTCAGAAGCCGCTGCCATCCCGCTTAAGAAACCCGCCATGCTCCTCGCGGGTGTGGGCGCGCTGGGGGTGGTCTTCGGCGATATCGGCACCAGTCCGCTGTATACCTTCAAGACCGTGCTGGATATGACGGGCGGCGACAATCCGCACACCATCTACGGCGTGATTTCCCTGCTGATCTGGACGCTGATCGTGGTGACCACGATCAAATACGCCGGCTTTGCCATGCGCATCGACAACGACGGTGAGGGCGGCATCCTCGCCCTGATGGCGTTGCTGGGCGTGAAGCGGCACAAGCGCCCGATGATCGTCGCGGCGGGCCTGTTCGGCGCGGCGCTGATTTACGGCGACGGCGCGATTACCCCGGCGATTTCCGTGCTTTCGGCACTGGAAGGCCTGAATATCGTGGAGCCCTCGCTACAACACTATGTGTTGCCGCTGACCGCGTTGATCCTGCTGGCGCTGTTTGCCTTTCAGCCAGCGGGTACGGCCCGGATCGGGCGCGCGTTCGGGCCGATCATGGCGCTGTGGTTCATCACCATGGCCGTGCTCGGCATCTGGGGCATCGCGAAACATCCGGCTATTTTGTGGGCGCTCAATCCCTACTACGGTCTGGCGTATCTGCTGCATAGCGGCGGCGGCGGCTTCCTGGTGCTGGGTGGCGTGTTTCTCTGCGTCACCGGCGCGGAGGCGCTGTATGCCGACATGGGGCATTTCGGCGCCGGCCCGATCAAGCTGGCCTGGTCCGGCCTGGTTTTTCCGAGCCTGGTGCTCAATTACGCCGGCCAAGGGGCGATCGTGCTGGCCGGCGCGCCGACCGCGGGCAATATTTTCTATCGCCTGTGCCCGGCAGCGCTGACCGTACCGCTGATCGTCCTTGCCACCATGGCCACCATCATCGCCAGCCAGTCGATCATCACCGGTGCGTTCTCGATGACGCGGCAGGCGATCCAGTTGGGATGGATGCCGCGCCTGAAGGTGTCGCAAACCTCCGAGGAAGGCTACGGACAGATCTACGTGGGCGCGGTGAACTGGCTGTTGATGCTGGTGACGATCGGCCTGGCCCTGGGTTTCAGGAAATCCGACAACCTGGCGTCGGCCTATGGCATCGCGGTATCAGCCACCATGTTGATGACGACCGTGCTGCTGTTTATCGCCATGCGCGAGATCTGGAAGTGGCACCTGGCGGCAAGCATCGTGGTAGCCGGCCTGTTCTTCGTGGTCGATCTCTCGTTTTTCGCCTCGAACATGACCAAGCTGCTCGACGGCGGTTACGTGCCACTGATGCTGGCCATCCTGGTGTATCTGGTGATGTATATCTGGCATCGAGGGCTCGTGGCGCTGGGTGCGCGCCTGGGCGAGGATCCGATTCCGGTCGACGCCTTTCTCGACGAGCTCACCCGAAGCTGCGTTGCACGCGTGCCGGGCACGGCGGTGTTTCTCACCCGCGCCAAGGCCACCACGCCCGCGGTGATGCAGTTGTACGTCAAGCACACCATGGCGTTGCACAAGCGCGTGCTGGCAGTGACGCTGGATATTGCATCCGTACCCTACATCGCGCGCCGGGATCGCCTGGCCTTGGCGGAAATCCAGCCGAATTACTGGGCAATCACCGCACGCTACGGTTTCATGGAGCGACCGGATATGCCGGCATTGATGGCGCAGATTGCCACTCACGGTTGCCCGATTGATCCGACGCAGCTGACCTATTTCGTCGGCATGGAAAAGATCGTGGGACGGGAAGGGCCGCAACGTTTGCCGCACTGGATACGCTCGATCTTCACGATCATGCTGCGCAACTGTTCGCGCATGACCGATTACCTGCGCATTCCCGCCGAGCAGGTGGTGGATATCGGGCGGCAGGTTTCGATTTGAATGGACTGTGGGATACCACCACCCGCAGCTAGCCCACAAGCTTCATGTCACTTCGTCCTCATTTCGGCCGAAGCCGGAATGATCGCGCCATCTCAAACAACGGCTGCCCAATAAACCACCCTGCCTCACGCCCGGCGGACAGACAAACACGCCGCCGCCGATATGCGTGACGAACGGGTTCATCATGTCGAACTTCGGCATGTTGCTGCGGTTAAATAAGATTACTACGAATCATTCTCATTAATAATCGTGTGCGGACAAATCAGGGAAAAAGTGACGCGCAGCGTGACAAGCCGCGTGTTTCGGTCGGCGATCCATCGCGTATGTTCTTGCGGCATCACGGTGCAAACGCGGCACGGCTGCCTCGCCCAACCAGGTCGCCTCACGCCTGCCACAGCTGAAAACCGCTGCGTTTTCGAGCAGCGAATGCCGGGTATCTGTCTACATTTCAGCAGCACGACACCACGCACAGCCAGGCATTCGCTGGATGACGTCCGCACGCCGTTTAACGTTTGGACGTCTGTTTGAAATCCGCCTTCGCCAAGCGTGGCACGCTCCTTGCCTGCCCTCCCTCAAGCAGGCATGCACGGTCACTCAGGAATGAAACGCACGGGTGACACGGCAGGCCGAATCGTTCAAGCACTCGCGTGTACCGGGGGAATCAGCAATAGATGTTGACGGCATCAAGAACCGACAGGTGTTGAAGGGCGTCGGATCAACACGCTTCAACAAGCACTTCCGCGACACGCAACTACGCAAAGAGCTCAGTTGAAGGTCTTCCGTGACGGATCTCACGATGCAGTTAAACGTCGAGACACTATCGCTTATCAATGGCTGCCAGGCTTTGGTGCTTGCGCTGATCCTGTGGTTCGGCACGCACGGCGGAAGCATGCATGCCATCAACGGATTGCGCCTGCGCGCGGTCGCCCTGCTGCTGGAGGCGGGTGGGGACCTGACCCTGTTGCTCGCTTCGAAGATGTCGCCGCTCACCGTGGTGCTGGTGGGCAATAGCCTCAATCTCGCCGCACAGGCGGTAACGATCATTGCACTGCGGATGGTGCTGCAACGCAATCTGCGCTGGCGCGAGGCGACACTGCTCGGCGCCGCAGCATGGCTAGTGGTGACTTATCTGAGCACGGCCCACCCCGATTATGAACTGCGGGTGCTGTGGGGATCGTTCTTTCTTGCCTGCAATAGCGCACTCAATATTTCCGCGCTGCGGGGTGGTTGCCGCAAGAAAGAGACTCGCGCTCAGTGCCTTTTGCTGTGGACCTATGTGCTGAGTATCGTGCTGCTGGTCTGGCGCAATGTGTCACTGTGGACGCTTGCTACACCGCCGCACAGCATCAGCGCGCCCGGGCAGGTCAACACCCTTTATGTGTTGCTGTTCGGGATTGCACCCTTGCTGGGCAGCGTCGGCTTTCTGTTGCTCTATAACGAGATTCTGCAGCGCGAGCTGCATAATCTGGCGCGGATCGATCCGCTTACGGGCGTGATCAACCGGCTTGGCTTGCTGGAGGCATCGGAAACCTTGCTGGCGCGCGCCCGCCGGAAACACGAACCGGTCGGCGTGTTGTTGATCGATGCTGATCATTTCAAGAGCATCAACGACCGCTTTGGTCACGACGATGGTGATCGCGTGCTGCTTGAATTGGTCTCGAATATTCGGCGCGTATTGCGCGCCGGCGATTTGGTCGGGCGTGTCGGCGGCGAGGAATTTCTGGTGCTGTCGCCGTCCGTCAACGCAGGCGATCTGATGACCTTGGCCGAGCGTATCCGTGCGGCGGTCGAGCGCACTTCGTTTTACATCGCGGGCGAGCGTTATGGGCTTACGGTCTCCATTGGCGCCGCCATTGCCGATGACGGTGAGCCCGACATGATGGCGGCCAGGCGCAGGGCCGATATGGCGCTCTACGAAGCGAAGCGCGCGGGGCGCAACTGCGTGATGATCTCGGCGCATTGATCTGCGGCAGGTGCTAACGCGTCGGCTTGCTTGCGACCAGGGTGCCCGGCGCCAGCGTGCCGAAGCTCACCAGACGCCAGAACCAACTGCCGATGCCACGTGTCAGCGTGAACGGGAACCCGGCGGCGCGCAGCCGCGCAGCATACTGCGGCAGATGGCGAATGTCGTCGATAAGTACCTGGCCGCCCGGGCGCAATACACGCACGATTTCGTCGATCGCCTGATCGCGGCCTTCGCGCTGGTAGATGTTGTGGATGGCGGTGGACGACACCACGATATCGATCGTCTGATCGGCAAACGGTAGCTGGCGCATATCGGCGGTCCGCGTATCGACCCGCGCAGCGACGCCTTCACGTTGCGCGTTGATGGCCACGGCATCCGGACCATTGCCACTGAGATCCTCGCTCTGCCAGATATCGACGCCGGTGACGTGTCCCTGCGTTGCACGACGCGCCGCCGCAACGGCGAACAGGCCCCGGCCACAGCCGATATCGAGCACATGCTCGTTGCCGCGCCAGCTCAGTCGATCCAGCAGCTGTTCGCGCCGACGCACCTTGCCGTAGCGGCTCGTCCACATCATCGAAACGGCACCGACGGCAAATACCACGCCGATCCATTGCGTACCCTTGATGGTGATCGGCAGCCAGGTAGTGAAGCTCAAGGCAAACAACACCCAGCAGGCGATGGAACACAACGCGAGATTGCGCACGACCGGCGGCGCATCCAGACCGTACGGAAATAACTGTTTCATGACACCCCTCCTTGGAGCATCATGCTGATCGGCACGACCGGCGCCGTTAAGTGATGTTTGTCATGACATCACGCTGCTTTCCGTCAAGCTCGATCTACAGAACAGATAAGGGCTGCGGGACAGCGGCCCGCCGAGCAAAGCTGTGCATTTCCGTCCTTACATAAAGCTGGCATATGCCTTTACCCCTTGGCGTGCCTGCGCGTGAGCAGGCTGGCGGCCGAGGCATGAACGACGTCCACGCGGCCATAAGTCGCAGCGGCCGCGCCGGTCAACGCTCCCCAAACTGACTCGTTTGGTCCATAAGCGTCTTCACTACCGGGCGGGGCTTGTGGCAGCCTTCAAATCGGGCGGTACATCGTAGTATCGAAGCGGCGGCCACCAGCCTTCGGACACACTTGCGACAAGGCAGCATTACGCATGAGCCTGTTGTACGACCTGTCAGCCAATGCCGTGCGCCGCATCTACGACGCACGCATCAACACCCCACCGGTACTGGACACCGGCACCTATTTTCCCGGCGCCGGCAAGTTTGCGGACGCCTGGTCGACGATTCGCGAGGAGGCGCTGGCCATCGCGGCTGAACGCATGCATGCCATACCGCGCTTTCATGAAATCATGCCCGCGCAGGCGCCGATCTCCGCGAACGATGGCAAGGATTGGCGGCTTTTCATCCTGAAGGTGTATGGCGCCGAGGTCGACAAGAACATGGCGGCCTGCCCTACGCTGGCGCAAGCCCTGACCTTGTCACCGGATGTGCTGTCGGCGAGCTTGTCGTTTCTGGCTCCGCGCAAACACATTCCACGGCACCGCGGCCCGTTCCGCGGTGTGCTGCGTTTTCAGCTGGGCCTGTCGGTACCGGTTGATGCTGATGGGCGGCCTGCCGCCGTGCTGTCGCTCAATGATGACGAGCACCGCATTGGCGACGGCCAGCACTTGCTGTGGGACGACACGTATCCCCACGAAGTCTGGAACCACAGCGACGAGATGCGCGTGGCCTTGCTGCTGGATGTGCGGCGGCGCCACATGCCGATGGATATGCGCGTGCTCTCGGGCGCGCTGATCGCCTCGGTCGGCATGGTCGCCCGTTTGCGCGGTGTCGCCTGAGACATGCGCCTTCGCCCGCCGCATACCCCAGCCTGAACGACTCCAGCCAAAGCCACGCGGCAGGACAAACGGGCCTTGGGTTTTCCACCCATTTGCCGATATATCTTGTTGGCTCGCCGTCCATTCGACCGGGACGGCGAGAGTCAGTGATCCCTCAGCCAGCCTCCGGCGACGATCGGAGGGCCGCCACGGCTTGCCCCGCGGGCGGCCATGCCACCCTCGGCAAACTGGATGATCGATCCATCAGGCGGCGGTCCGGAACGATATTGATGCAGCTTCAAGCACAGCTCAGGGTAGGCGCAACGCTATTGCTGGCGGTGGCTGCGGGCATATCCGGCTACGTCTTCCAGGGCTATGCAAACGCCTACCGGCAAAGTACGCGAGACCTGCAGACACTGGCCTCATACAACCTGGTGCTGAAAGCCGGTAACGCGATGTCCGCCGAGCGCTCGCCTTCCAACATCCTGCTCAGCCTGGATCAGGATGCCGGGCCCGTGTACGCGTCGACCGCGATACAGATGGCCGATGCGCGCCATCGCACCGATGATGCGCTCGATCAGCTGGAACACATGCTCGCGGCACAGCCGCCGGCCAGTCCGGATCGGGACAAATTGTCGCGTGCCAGGAAGTCGCTTGCAAAAGGCCGCACCGCCATCGACCAGCTGCTTCAGCATGCCCCGGCCACCCGTTCATCCCAGGATCTGCAGGACGCCATCAATAAAATGGTCCTGGCACGCAAGCAACTGGATCCGCTGATCGGCGACTTCTTCGCCGACACCGTGCAAGACGCCCCGGACCAGGCCCGCATCATGCAGATGGCGCGCATCCTCAGCGATCTGCGTGAATACGGCGGGCGCATCGATTCCATGCTGCTCGTTCCGCTATCGGCGTCGGAGCCGATCGATCCGTCACGACACTTGGTGATCGATCTGCTGCGCGGGCATATCGATGAGCTGCATCGCCTGCTACCCGAACGCCTCGACCCCAGCGATCGACGGGCCGGCAGTATCGATAGCATGCGCGCGCAGGTGGAGCACGACTTTTTCGGCCACACGCTGCCGCTGATCGACAGCCTGATGGCGCGTTCCGGTTCCGACTACGGCATGAGCGCCGCCGCTTTCACCAGCCAGACCATGCCCGACCTGATGGCGCTGGAAAAACTCGAAGACCAGTTCATTCAGCGTGCCATCGACCAGCTGGCCCAGGTCAAAAACGACAATCGCCGTCACATGCTGATGATCGGCGCCTACCTGCTGGCGTTTTATCTTTTTCTGCTGGTCGTGCTGCGCGCGGCGCAAAGCTTTGTGATCCGCCCGCTGCTGCTGGCCCGGCAGGAAATCATCAATCTTGCGCACGGCGACCTGCGGCCAGCGCCGCGCGCCGGCAACAGCGCGGAGGTGCGCGCCCTGCACGAGGCGATCGATACCTTGAGAAGGCATCACCTCAACAGCATGCAGCTGGCGATCGAACGTGACGAACTCAGCAAGGCGCTGCGCCGGCAGGCGCATACGGATGCGCTGACGGGTCTGTTGAATCGTCATGCGCTGGAGGAAATCACCGGCGATCTGTCGGCTGAGCCGGTACGGCTTTCCAAAGACCGCGGCCTGATCCTGATCGATGTGGATTACTTCAAGCCGATCAATGATGAGCACGGCCATATCGTCGGCGACCTGGTGCTGCGTGAGGTGGCCAGTCGCATCATGCGTTCGGTCGCCGCGCCGCACATGGCGTTTCGCTATGGTGGCGAGGAGTTCGCCATCCTTACCACCGGCCTGTCGATGAAAGCACTGTGCCTGCTGGCGGAAGACGTCAGGCATGCCATCGCGGGCGATGAATTCACCGTGCACAACTCCTTGCGGCTGGGTGTCACCGCGAGCTTCGGCGTGGCCAAGGGCGATGCCCTCATCTTTACCTGGCTCGATCTTCTCAACGCCGCCGATACCGCGCTGTACCGGGCCAAAGCACAGGGGCGTAACCAGCTGGTATCGGCGCCCCGTGTCTCCGATGTGCAATACAGCGGGTAAAGCCTGACCCGTGGGGTTGCGCCTCGCCAGAAGATGTATGCGGTATCGCGATGGAAATGAAGAGCGTTATTCACTCGCCGTATCTTCGACACTGCGATGAAGGCCATCGTCGATGAAAGGTTCACGACACGCGTGCAGGGTCTCAAACCTGCATCAAGATCTGCGGCACCTCGCACATTTACTTGCCAAGCTCGGCATGAACCTTGCGCCTCGCATCTATTTTCACACCTGCTAAACAATCAACTAAGCTGCGTTGACATAACTGAAAGAACGCCGTTGCGGCGGCTTCATCATGTGTAAATCAGATGTAACACCCAAGTTGCTGTGAAGCACTGGACGTCCAAACGGGGCGGGAGCAACATCAGTAATCCCGGCGTCCGGCCGGGAGTCTTGGCGGGAGTTGAAACCAGTCAGCGCGACCGCAGCCTGCGTGGCTGCGTCGGGCCCACACGGCGGTCCGATGACTCACCAGTCCTTGTATCTAGCGGGGTAATGTCGACGAATCCATTGGCGGCTGGCAATAAATCCATCACAGGGGGACTCGCTTTTTTCATCTAGACGTTAGGGAGAAAAGACGTGAAAACCGAGCATGTGATGATTGGCGTATCGATCGCTGCGGCGCTTGCGACGTTGCCTTCGATGGCCCTGGCTTCAAATGCTGCGCTGTCGGGTATCGACACCACCGAGGCGCCGCGTGTCACGCAAACTGTCGATAACAGCGTCGTATCCACGCTGAGCAACACCCATCTTTCACTTATTGCCCATGCAACCCTGGCTGGCGCCGTCGACGACGCGATGCCTATGAACCATATGCAGCTGATCCTGCAACGCAGCGCCCTGCGCTCATCGGCCCTGGAGTCGTTGATCACCGCGCAGCACGATCCATCTTCCGCCAAATATCAACAATGGATCACACCCGAAGAATTCGGCAGCACCTTTGGCGTGGCGGATGCGGACATCAATGCCGTGAAGTCGTGGCTGACTTCGCAGGGCTTTACGGTCAATGCGGTCTATCCGAACAAGTCGCAGATTGATTTCAGTGGTACCGCGGGCCTCGTTCGCCAGGCGTTCCATACGCAGGAGAACCACTACATCGTCAGTCATGTCGACCATATCGCCAACGCCACCGACATCAGTGTTCCCTCGGCGCTGCAGGCGGTGGTCATCGGCGTAGCCGGCCTTAACGACTTCCGCCCGCAACCCTTGCACGTGCCGCCACAAGTGGCGCAATACGACAGCTCCAAGCACAGCTTCAAACTCCAATCGTCTTCCACGGTCAGGCCCGGCGCTCAGGCGGTGAACTTCCCCAACTACGGTGTGCGCGGCTTTGCGCCGTATGACATGCAGACGATCTACAGCGTCAGCCCGCTGTATACCAGCGGCCTTACCGGTACGGGCATCGTCATTGCGGTAGTGGAAGACCAGGATATGGACGTGACGGACTGGCCGAACTTCGTCAGCCAGTTCGGGCTCGGCGGCTACGGTGGCACCTTCAAACAGTTCCAGCCGCAGTTGACGCCGTCCACCGGCAACTGCACCGATCCAGGCGGTGCCAACCCTGATGGCGAAAGCATCGAGACGGTCCTGGATTCGGAGTACTCCACGGCAATCGCGCCAGGCGCCCATATCTGGGTCTCCACCTGTTCGGATTCTGACTCCAGCAACTTCTTCGGCGGGGTCTATCTGGCGGCGGACAATCTGATCAACAACACCAATGCCGCCGGCCGTCCGAATGTGATCAGCGCCAGTTATGGCTGGGCCGAAGGCATGACCGATGCCGCCAGCAAGGCGGCGATCGACATCATGTGGGCACAGGGTGATGCGGAAGGTATCTCGGTGTTCGTATCGGCCGGCGACTCCGGCTCCAATCCGAGTTTCAATGGAAGCATCATCAACGGTGCCGGCATTGACGCCAACTCGTTCGGCACCTCGCCGAACGATACCGTCGTGGGCGGATCGGATACCGCCGACATTCTCGACGGCACGACCAGCAAGTACTTCAACAGCACGCCGAACGCGGTCTACGGCACGGCGAAATCGTATGTGCCGGAAATCACCTGGAACACTTCCTGCGGCAATACCGTGGCGGCGCAGAAGCTGGTGGGCTTGACCGCCCTGCAATTCTGCAAGAACGCGCTGATCTACGATCCGTACGGCTTTTATGTGACGTCGGAAAGCGGCAGCGGTGGTCCTTCGTCGGTGGACAGCAAGCCGGCCTGGCAGCGCATCGTGTATGGCGCGGCCAAAGACCAGTCGCGCGACCTGCCGGATGTGTCGCTGTTCGGTGGTTCGTACGGCGGGTACTCGTGGGTGATTCTCTGCACGGGCGCGAATCCGTGCACACCCAACTTCACCTCGCCAGTAGAACTGGTCGCCGGTACATCACTGTCTTCGCCGATGTTTGCCGGCATCCAGGCCTTGATCGATCAAGGTGTGAAGCAGGCAGGCGGTCCCGTCGACCAGGGCAACGCCGCGCCGACTTTGTATGAGCTGGCGCGCAATGAGTACGGCGGCCCAACCGGTTCCCAGCCGCCCACGCTGAGTGATTGCAATTCGAATAACGGCACCAAGGGCACCAGCAAGTGCGTGTTCTACAACATTACTGAAGGCGGCAATTCCACCCAGTGCATCCAGCTTCAAGGTGAAGTCACGCCGGATTGCTATTTCTACGGCACGATCGCGGACTTCCAGCAGGCTTATGGGCCGACCCAGGTGGGCCTGACCTCGACCAGCACGACCAAATACAACAGCAATACCGCGGCCTTCCCGTCCACAGCCGGTTGGAGTTTTGCCAACGGCCTGGGTTCGGTGAATGCCACGAACCTGTTGGCGGCCTGGAAGAAGTTCAACGCCCTGCCGTAATCACATTGAGAGCATGAGCTTTCGCACCCCTGGCGACATTCGTCGCCAGGGTTTTTTTGTGGCTGGGTCGGTTAAGCGCCGCCCTGCTTTTCCCCCTCTCCCCGTTGGGGAGAGAGCCTGCCCCGGACGTGATCCGGGGGTTGGGGTGAGGGGCTGCGGTTGCGTGAAGATCCAGAGCTTCATCGATGGTTCCTTTGAAATCCATCGCGAGGCTGCCCCCTCACCTCAGTCCTCTCCCCAGCGGGGAGAGGAAGAAAAGCGCGCAGCTCAATCCTCTTCTTCCTCTTCTGCACCATCGGCCTTCCAATAACCGGTGGCACGAATCCACTCCTTCGGCACACCACATTCTTCCGCCAGGTACTTGCGCATCCCGCGCACCCGCCGTGACTCCGTCGCAATCCAATAGAACGTATCGCCCGGCCACGTCGGCAATTCACGCAAGGCCCGCTCCAGCAAGTCGCTGCTCGCACCGTCGGCACCTTCACGCTCAAGCCAAGTCACCGTGAACCGCGCCTGCGAACCTAGCGACTGGCGATCGGCGGCTTCAGGAATTTCCGCCAGCACGTGCACCTGTTTGTCCGCGTGCATCTCCTCCAGCCAACGGCCCATTGCGGGCAAGGCGGTTTCGTCGCCGACGAGCACATAGCGATCGAAATCTCCCGCAGCGATGAACGAGCCACGTGGTCCAGCGATGGCAATGCGTTGTCCCGGCCGGGCTTGCTCTGCCCAGGTCGAGGCGGGGCCATCGCCGTGGATGACAAAGTCGATGATCAGCTCGTTGCGCTCGGCATCGTAGTCGCGCGGGGTGTAATCGCGCATGGGCGAACGAAGTGCTCCGGCGGGAAATTCCGGTCCGTTCGGCCCTAGTGTCGGCAGTACCAGTTCGCCGTTTGCGTTTGGAATAAACAGCTTTACGTGGTCGTCAGGCCCCGCGCTGTGAAAGCCGCGCAGTTCCTCACCGCCGAAAACAATGCGTTGCATGTGCGGGGTGATGCGTTTCACGCTGAGTACTTCAACGGTGCGGCGCATCAGTGTATGTCGCACCATGCGATGTTCGTGCTGGGTCATCGGTCAATCCAGATCAAGTAGTAGGTTCATGCCGGTGTAGTCCGCTGTGGCAACAGGCGATAGCCAAGATGTCCGGCGATGTCGTGCAGCACGGCCAGCGTGCGCTCAATGTCGGGTGGTGCTGTGGCGGGCGAAATATCAGGGGGCGCTATTTCGGCCAGTCCCATCTGTTCCAGCGTGTGCAGAAAGTCCTGTACCTGCGCCACCATGCGCCGGATATCGCTGGCTGCATGTGCGGCGCTCGACATGCGTGCTTGACGCAATTGCCAGCGGATGCGGCCATGTGGCTGCACGTGTGCGTCGATCAATCCACGCTGTTCCAATTCGCGCAGGAAGCGATACACCGTGCCGATGCTGGTGCCGGAATGATGTGCCTGCGCCGCTTGCAGCAAAGGCACCGCATCACGGGCTTCAGTCTGCTCCAGCAGCGCATGAAGAATGGCATTGCGCGACGTAGTCAGCGCCAGGCCCTGCGCCTTGCAGCGCTGTTGCCAGATCTTTAGCGCATCATCGGGATCAGGTTTCGGTGTCATCCGGGCGACCCGTGGCGATCTCCGCGGCGGCGCGTTCAAGAATGGCCGCAACACGCTGCGCTTCAGCCTTGTTCCAATCTCCCGCACGCATCAACACGGCGTGCTTGAGTACGTGCATCGCCTTGCGCACGGCCAGCGGCAGCGACAGCTTGGCGATCAGGCGGGCACCGTGCCTGGTGCGCTCGGTCATCGCCTCCACCGCAGCGCGGTTGGTATTGAGAAAGGCGCGGCCCTCGTCGGTAATCGCGTACTGCTTGCGCCCGCCTTGTTCGCTTTCTACCGAGGCGTGGCCGATTTCTTCGAGCATGGTCAGCGTGGGATACACCGCGCCGGGGCTGGGCGAATACTGGCCGTGGAACATGTCCTCGATGGTGCGGATCAGTTCGTAGCCGTGACGCGGCTGCTGCTCGATCAGGGCCAGCAGCAGCAGCTTCAGATCGCCGTGGCCGAGCAGGCGCCCGCCACCACGCCGCCCGCCGCCCTGCAAGCCGTTCCAATCGCTGAAAACATCACCATCGTGATGGTGGCCATGCCGTCCGCGCCGGCCGTGGAATTCGTAAGTGTCCCCGTCATAGCGGCTGCCCTCGTCCCAGCCCATGCCGTGCCTGTCATGGTGGCGGTGCATGAACCGGTGGAACAGGTGGTGCCTGTGCATGACATAACTCCGATATATCGAAATGCGTGCCGAAAAAGATATATCTAAATTATATCGTTTACAAGCCCTGCCCTCGCTGGCCGGGCTAGGCACGGCAAGCTCTGGGTTGGCAATGAGGGGGGTGGCCACGAAAACCGCGCCGACCCGGCACGGCGCCGGGCGGCAGAAAAGGGGTGGAACGGAGACGGAGGCCTTCCTCGCTGACGGAGGAATCGCCTCGCGCGCTTCTTACCTGGCGTTGGCGCAGACCATGACGGTCAGGGCTAGCCGCCATCGGTGCGATAACGCACCAGCGCATCGCCAAGCATGTCCTTCAGGGGATCCAGATAAGGCGCGAACTTCGTCCACTGGTCGAGGCCGTCGCGGAAGATCGGCTGGCGTACCTGTTCGGAGCTCGCGGTGCGCACACTGCGTGCGGTCTTGTGAAATTCCAGGCATGCCGGTTCGAACGGCAAGCCGCAAAAATCGAGTATGCGCCGCACATTGCTTTCCAGGTCATCGACCACGTCTTCGTGATACACACGCAGCACGCGGCCTGGCAGTACTTCATCCCAGTGCTGCATCAGGTCGAGATAGGTGCGGTAGTAACGCGCGATGTCCTCGATGCTATAGGTGAATTCCTGCCCGCTGGCGAACAGTTGCTTGAAGTTGCTGAAGCAGCAGGCCATCGGTTCGCGCCGCGCATCGATGATCTTTGCGTTGGGCAGCATCAGGTGGATCAGGCCAAGGTGCCGGAAGTTGTTCGGCATCTTGTCGATAAAGAAAGGCTTCCCGCCGCGATAGATACGCGTGTCATGCAGGTATTTTTCGCCCAGCCTGCGGAAGTCCTCCGGCTGCATCTCGGCCAGCACGCCCGGGTAGCGCGGATCGGCCAGGTTCGGATCGCGTCCTTGCAGATCGAGCACGATGCGGGGAATGTCGGCCAGTTCCTGCGTGCCTTCCACCAGCGAGTGCGAGGCAAGAATCTGTTCGAGCAAGGTGGATCCGGCGCGGGGCAAGCCGACGATAAAAATCGGGTCCGGGCTTGGATCGCCGGCATCCGCCCTGCTCGCCAAAAAGTCGCGGATGCAGATGTCGATCTGCCGCTGCGTATTGGTCTCGATGATCTCCGGGCGATAACGGCTCTCGGAACGCTTTAGCGCGTTGCCCTGCTGGTAATAGCGCCACGATTCGGCGTGGTCACCACGATCTTCGAATGCCTTGCCCAAGGCGAAACACAGGTGACAACGATCGACCAGCGGGGTGGCCGGCGTCGCTTCCTCGCTACACATGCGGGCGATTTCATCGTCCGAGAAGCGGTAGGTCTTGAGATTGGCCAGGCTCCAGTAGGCATCGCCAAAGTTGGGGCGTGCAGTGGTCGCCGCGCGATAGGCGTCGATGGCATCGGCCTGACGGCCCTGGGTCTTGAGCGAATGCGCAAGCGACAGATGCAGATCGGCCGCGCCGGGCAGCACCTGCAGAAGCTGCTGGTAGAGCGCGATGGCGCGATCGTGTTCGCCCAGTCCAACGCTGGCACTGGCGTACAGCGTGCGGTAGTCGAGATGATCGGGTTCAAACGCGAGCAGCTTCTCGATCTCCTCGCAGGCGCGCTTGTACAGGTGCCGCTCGAACAGCACGCACGCATAGTCGTAGCGCGCCGCGCGATAATCCGGCGCGATCTTCAGCACCGCTTCGAGCAGCAGGTCGGCGTCGTCAAGCACGTCGCGCGCCAGCCCGATCCGGGCGAGCAGGCGCATCGCCTCCACATCGTTGCCGGCCTTGAGCAGATAGGCGCGGATGATCTGCTCGGCAGGATCGAGTTCGCCATCCGAAAAATGGCTGGTCGCACGCACGACTTCGGGTGCCAGGCGCTTGAGCGTGGCGACATGCGAGGCGGCAGTCGCCGCGTTGGCGGTATCGCCGGTCATGCGGTAAAGACCTTCGAGCAGATTCCAGCTCGATGGCAGCGCCGGGTTGATGTTGACCGCGTGCAGCAGTGCGTCGATCGCGCGCGGCGCATCGCGCAGTACGACGTAGCAGTGGCCACGTTCTTCATGCAGACGGCTGTAACGGGGATGGTACTGTTCCATCTGCGCCAGCGTCTGCAAGGCGTCGTCGATCTGCCCCAGGTAACGCTGAGCACGCGCCATGAGATAGAGCGCCTCGTAATGACCCGGTTCCTCGGCCGCCAAGGCCTGGGCGGCTTGCAACGCCTGCGCGTGCAGGCCGTCCTGATGCAGTTGGCGTGTGCGCTGGAGTTCCTGCGCCACGGAGGTGGAAACGGGGTCGGCGGCCGCGCTGCTCATGGGTGATCAACAACCTTAAAAAAGAGGGTGGGCTTGCGCCCACCCGAATTCTACTGACCTGCCTGCGGAGAAGGCAGGTTAGAACTTGAAGCCGACCTTCACCCCCAGCACGCGCGGACGGATCGGCACTTCCGACTCGATGAACTGGGCCGAAGACGTGAACACGCTGGCGTGGTTATTGGTCAGGTTGGTGCCGTAGAGCGATACATCCCAGTTGTCCTTGGCGACGCCGATCGACGCGTCGACGGTGGTGTAGCCGGCCTGCAGGTAACGCAGTTCTACCGTGGTGACGTCGGTTACACCGGCTCCGCTCGGATAGGTGGCCGGCTGGTTGTACATCGAGCCGGTACGGTTGAAGCCGGCCTGCGCGAATGCCTTGAAGCCGCCGTTGAACGTCCAGTCATAACGCAGGCGCATGTTGTACTGCGAGCGGGGCGAGAACGCGGGCACGCTGCCAATGTTGCCGAACGGATTGGCGAACGGCGATACGTCGCCAACGGCTCCGGTTTCGACGATGCACGAGTTGTAGCCAGCGGATCCCGGAATATTGTTCACCAGACACGGCGAGTTGGTCTGCTTGGCATGGTTGAGCGAACCCGCGCCGATGATCGACAGGCCATCGGTAATCTTCCCTTGGAATTGCACCTCCAGGCCATCCACCTTGTAGTTCGGCCCATTGACCGCGAAGGTGGTGTTGCCCAGCACCAATGGGTTGAAGAACTGCATCTGTACGTTGTCCCAGCGCATGTCATACGCGGAGGCATTGAACAGCAGGCGGTCATCAAAGAATGTGGATTTGAAGCCGATTTCGTTGTTGGTCAGCGTATCGGGCGCATAGCTGATCGGCTTCTGGTACTGCGGCTCGCCGTCGAGTTTCGCCACTGCGGACGTCGTGCGGTTGAAGCCGCCCGGACGGAAGCCTTGCGAGAAGGTGTAATACAACATCATGTCCGGCGTGATGTGCCATTCCAGGTTCGCGCGGCTCTTAAAGCCGTGATACGTGGTGTGGTAATTCATCACCGTGTCATTGCCCACGTACGTACCGTTGGGCACGTCCACCTGGGCGGACGTCGTATAAAACTCGGTGCCGGTCTGCCACTCGGAGTAGTGGTAATAACGTGTGCCTGCGGTCGCGGTCAGGACATCCGGGATGATGTCATATGACATCGAGCCGAACGCGGCCTCCTGCTTGTAGCCACGCTCCGCGTTTTCGCCGAAAGCCGTGCCAGCGGGGAGTACGACACCCGGCGAGGACTCCGCGACGGCCACGCATGGATTACCGCCGGCAAGGGCGCTGGCGAGGTTTTGCGGTGTACAAGACGGAATCGTGTTGTAGTTGAACCGCATGTGGTCGTCGATATTGAAGTCTTCATAATACAGACCACCGATGACACGGAAGCGATCGTCTTCCGGCGTGCTCAGCCGCAACTCGTGGCTCTGGTGCGTGCTGCCTACTTGGTCGTTCCAATAACCGGCTGGCGAATAGCAAACCGGCTTGCCGGCGCTGGACAGTCCCGCCGAGGTGCCGGTGCATTGGTAATAAATGCCGCCTGCGCTGCGCGAGTAGTTGGTGTAGTCCTGCTGCTCGCTGATGCGGCGATTGGTATAGCCACCGGTGTACACCACCGAGAGGTCGCCGATTTCGCCGTTCAAAGTCCAGGCGCTGTTGGTGTCATGGTCGTTGTTCCAGGCCGGCACGAATGCGGTGATCTGGTTGACGCCAAGCGGTTGGCCGTCCGAACCGACCGGGTAAGTCGAAGATTGGCCCTTGGCGTCCAGATCCTGGTAGCTCTCGGCGAGCAGGAAGTTCCAGTCGTCATTGATCTTCCACAGTCCGGACAGGCGCGCACCCTGGGTATCGACGGGATTCCAGTCGTTCTGCGCCACGGAGTAATTGTTGAAAACCGAGGTACCGCCGGCGGCCACGTAAGGAGCCATCGCGCCGCCACCGTCGGTGGGCTGGCGGGTGAACGTGCTCGGCACGTTGTCGATGTAACCGCCCTGATGATCGTTGTAGATCACGCCGCGTACCGCAAACGTACCGGGAATGATCGGCAGGTTGAGCACTGCGTTGGCCGAATTGTTCGGGCCACCGCCAGCGGTCACGCCGGCGCTGGCTTCGGCGCTGCCGCTGACTCGGGTCAGATTCGGCTGATTGGTGATGTAGCGCACCGCACCGGCTTCGGCGCCACCACCGAACAGCGTGCCCTGCGGGCCTTCGAGCACTTCGACGCGGTCCATGTCGACCATATAGATGTCGAGATTGCGCGCAGGGAACTGCATCGACTGGTCGTCCAGATAGACGGCCACATTCGGGAACGGTGCGATGGTCGCGCTGGACTGGTTGCCGAGGAAACCGGTGCTGAGGCCGCGCATGTAGATGTTGCCCTGGCCTGGACCGTTTGCGGCAAAGGTCACGTTGGGCAGGTATTTGATGAGGTCGTCGAACGACGTGATGTTCAACTGCTGCAAGGTGCTGGCGGTGAACGCTTGCAGCGTGATCGGAACGTCCTGCATGTCCTGCGCCATGTGCTGCGCGGTTACCGTCACCGTACCAAGCGTGGACGCATTGGACGTATTCGGTGCGGCCGGCTGCGCCGCCGGTTGATTGGCTGCAGCAGGTTGATTGGAAGCCGGTTGAGTTACTGCAGTCGGCTGATTTGCTGGCGCGGGTTGCACAGCATCATCCGCGTAAGACACGCGGGTGACCGCAAGCGCGGCCAGCACCGCGCAAGTGATTGGATTGATCTTCAAGACTATTTCCCCCGGGGTGTGGTAGGTGCGCAACACCAGCACGACTGCCTGATGCTGTTTTAAGAAGCAGGCTAGGGGACAGCGATGAAACGCTTATGACGTCGTCTAGTCAACTTGCGCAGCTGTCTAATAGACATCGTGTTGCGTGCCGACTGTCCCTGAAACGGCGCGCGTACTTTTGTGTTTTCGCATGACAGCGTGATGTCGGGAAAACTTGTAATCGATGACATTCACTGCACGTCTTCGTGCACTTGCCTACGCACAACAAGAAGCTGCTGATCGCTCGTCGTGCCCGCGAAGAATGCTGCGCAAATAACGTGATTTTATGCGCTGGCGAGCTTCTACAGATGCTTATCGATATCAGCTACTTATCGATATCACTGCGATGCAGCGCGATCACGTTATGAAAAAAGCGACTTTGAAAATCCGCTGTCATCGCAGAAACAGAAGCATCGAATAGCAGGCGATCGTGTGCGCTTATCGTTTCGCAACGTTCAAGAATTTTTTGTTGCACATGCCCGCCTGCATAAATCCGCGCGACGGGCTTGCTGATGATTGAAACAATTAGAACGAACGCTGCCCGTTCACCCACACGTTGCGCACGATGGGCAAACCGTCTGCGACACGCATGCGCACCACATCGGCACGCTTGCCGGTCTTGAGTTCACCGCGATCTTCGAAGCCCAACGCCCTGGCGGGGCTGCTGCTCACCGTTGCCATCGCACGCGGCATCGACCAACCTGCTTGTGTGTGCAGCAGGAACGCGCCATGCAACAGGCTGGCCGGCACATAGTCGGAGGACAACATGTCCAGACGATCACTGCGCGCCAGCTCCAACGCAGAGACGTTACCCGAGTGCGAGCCGCCGCGTACCACGTTCGGTGCACCCATCACGGTGGTAAGGCCGCGGGCATGCGCTGCGTCTGCCGCTTCTTGCGTGGTGGGAAACTCCGAAATGGTCACGCCAATGCGCTTGGCGTGCTCCACCTGCTGTGCATCGGTATCGTCGTGGCTGGCCAGCACGATATCGCGGCCTTGCGACAGCGCGAGTACGGCGCTCTCGTGCCTGGCGCTGTAAAACGCCTGCTGCTCGGTACGACGCTTCACCACGTCGGCGAATTCGTCTTCGGTCCAGCTCATGTGATGCTTGCTGTAGTACTTGCGGTACTGTTGCAGATCACGGAACTGGCGCTGGCCAGGCGTGTGGTCCATCAGTGAAATCAACCGCACGCTGGTGTGATCCAGCAACGGCTCCAGGATCTCGAGCAGGCGCGGATAAGCCAGTTCGCAACGCAGATGGAACCAGTGATCGGCGCGCAATGCGCCGCTGCTCTGACCCGCAAGAATCGCGTCGTAGGTGCTGCGCAAGGTTTCGATGCGCACACTTTCTTCTTCCAGGTCGCCCACCGACAACGCGTCGAACACCGTGGTGATGCCGGCGGCGACGACCTGCGCATCGTGCGTCAGTACGGCGGGCAAGGATGGCCACAGCACACCGGCGCGCGGCATCAAGTGCTTTTCCAGATTATCGGTGTGCAGCTCGATCAAGCCGGGAATCACGTAATCCCCTTCACAGTCGATCGCGCCCGGCGCTTGCGTCGAACCTTCTTCAACCAGGCGGATCAGTCCGTTGCGGGCGATCAGCGTGCCGTGGATAACGCTATCGTCGAGCACGATGCGCGCATTGGTGAGTGCTAAATCGTTCATGGGTATCTCTGCGTAAAAGATTAGGCAGCTGGATCAGGCGGCTTCGAGGGCTTGCATCGGAAACAGACGGGTGGCGATCTGGTCGCGCATGTCTTCGTCATGGAAAATGCCGAGCACGGCGGAGCCGGCGGCGCGGGCTTCGGTCAACAGTTCCGCCACCACGGCACGGTTGTTGGCATCGAGCGACGCGGTGGGCTCATCCAGCAACAGAATCGGGCGCGGCACGATCAAGCCCCGGGCAATGTTCACCCGCTGCTGCTCCCCGCCGGAGAACGTACCCGGTGGGAGTGACCACAGGCGTTCCGGCACGTTCAGGCGATGCAGCATCTCACTCGCCCGCTGCCGTGCGAGTTGCGGGCTGGCACCGGTCTGCAGCACGGGTTCGGCCACGATATCCACTGCCGGCACGCGCGGAATCACGCGCAGAAACTGGCTAACGTAACCCAGCGTGCGGCGACGCACATCCAGTACTTCGTGCGGGCTGGCCTTGGCCAGATCCAGCCAGCGGCCGTCATGCCGCACATGCACCGCGCCGAAGCTCGGCCGATAGTTGGCATAAATCACGCGCAACAAGGTGCTCTTGCCGGCACCGGATGCACCGGACAGCACCACGCATTCGCCGGCATGCAGACGCAGATCCAGCCCACGCAATACGTTCAGACGTGCACCGTGCTGATGGTGCAATTCAAACGACTTGCTAAGGTCGCGCAGTTCGAGCATCAAGGCGGCGGTCATGTGGTCAATACCGAAGAAACGAGCAATTGCGTATACGGGTGTTGCGGGTCATCAAGAATCTGATCGGTGAGGCCGGTTTCGACCACACGGCCGCCTTGCATCACGATCGTGCGTGCCGCGAGCAGGCGCGCCACGGCCAGGTCGTGCGTCACCATCACGGCGGCCAGCCCCAGTTCGTTCACCAGCCGGCGCAGCAGATCGAGAATGCGCGCCTGCACGGATACGTCGAGGCCGGCGGTTGGTTCGTCCATGAACACCAGGCGCGGTTGGGTCACCAGCGTGCGGGCAATTTGCAGGCGCTGCTGCATGCCGCCGGAAAAGCCGGTCGGGGCGTCGTCGATCCGTTCCGGATCGATCTCCACCCGCTCCAGCCAGCTGCGCGCGATGCCGCGCAACTGGCTGTAATTGCGCATGCCCAAGGCCATCAGGCGTTCTGCGACATTGGCGCCGGCGCTCACGTTGAGACGCAACCCGTCGCGTGGGTTCTGCGTGACGAAGCCCCATTCTTCGCGCGCCAACCGGCGGCGGTCGGCTTCGCTGAGTGCATTCACGCTGAGCCACTGGCCATCGCGCTGGCGGTAGCTCACGCTGCCGGAGGTCGGCGCAAGCTGCGCGGCGACGGTGTTGAGCAAGGTCGATTTGCCGGAACCGGATTCACCCACGATGCAGAGCAATTCCCCCGGATGCAGATCGAAGCTCACATCCTCGCAGCCGATGCGCGTGCCGTAATGACGGCTGAGGTTGCGTACTTTCAGCAAAGCGCTCATGCCTGCGCCTCCGCCCTGCGCTGTCCGCAGAAATCGGTATCGGAGCAGACAAACATGCGTGTGCCGCGATCGTCGACGATCACTTCATCCAGATAGCTCTCGCCGGAGCCGCACAGTTCGCACTGGTGTTCCCACTGCTGGATCTCGAACGGATGATCGTCGAAGGCCAGGCTTTCCACCTCGGTGTACGGCGGAATCGCGTACAGGCGCTTCTCGCGCCCCGCACCGAACAGCATCAGGGCCGGCGATTGATGGAGCTTGGGGTTATCGAACTTCGGAATCGGCGAGGGCGAGGTGAGAAACCTGCCGTCAACCCGTACCGGGTAGTCATAACTGGTGGCGATGTGCCCGTACTGGGCGATGTCTTCGTACAACTTCACGTGCATAAGTCCGTAATCGGCCAAGGCGTGCAAAGTGCGCGTCTCGGCTTCGCGGGGTTCCAGCGTGCGCAGCGGTTCGGGCTCGGGCACCTGGAACACCAGGATCTGATCTTCGCGCAAGGATGTTTCAGGAATGCGGTGGCGCGTCTGGATAAGCGTGGCGTCGACGGTGCGTTCGGTGGTGGCGACGCCGGCGACGCGGGCGAAAAAGCGGCGGATATTGACCGCATTGGTGGTGTCGTCGGCGCCCTGGTCGATCACTTTCAGCACGTCGTCCGGCCCGAGCAAGGCCGCCGTGACCTGGATGCCACCGGTGCCCCAGCCGTAGGGCAAGGGCATCTCGCGGCTGCCGAATGGCACCTGGTAGCCGGGGATCGCCACTGCCTTGAGCAATGAGCGGCGCAGCATGCGCTTGGTGTCTTCGTCGAGGAAAGCGAAGTTGTAGGTCATGGGAAGTGCTTTGCTCCCTCTCCCCTCCGGGGAGAGGGTTGGGGTGAGGGGACAACGTGCGAAATAGCTGAGTCTTTGCGGGACATCGGCTCAGAGGGTTCGTCGCTGCGATGGAGTGCTTGGCGAGGTTGGCCCCTCACCCCAACCCTCTCCCCGAAGGGGAGAGGGAGCAGAGCGCGTCGCTGTGTTGACGTCGGCGTCATGACTGCTGACCCCCGACAGCGCTCAGGAGCGGTTCGTCGGAGTCAGCGGCGTGCTGCGCCGCCAGCGTGCGCAACAACGACAACTCCGCCTGAAAATCCACGTAATGCGGCAGCTTCAAATGCTGCACGAAGCCGGAGGCTTCCACGCTGTCCGAATGCGACAGCACGAATTCCTGATTCTGCGCCGGGGCGTAGTTCGGTTCGGCCAGCTCATCGCAGCGCAGGGCGCGATCCACCAGCGCCATCGACATCGCCTTGCGCTCGCCTTCGCCCATGCACAGACCGTAGCCGCGCGTGAACTGCGGCGGCAGGCCATTGCCGCCATGGAACTGGTTGATCATCTGGCATTCGGTCAACGTGATGCTGCCGATCTCGATGGCGAAGCCCAGTTCTTCCGGACAGACCACCACATCCACTTCGCCCATGCGGATTTCGCCGGCGAACGGATGGCTTTCCGCGTAGCCGCGCTGGGTGGAATAGGCCATGCCGAGCAGGAAGCCTTCGTCACCGCGCGCGAGGTTTTGCAAACGTGTGGCGCGATCGGCGGGAAACATCAGCGGTTCGCGGGTCAGGTCGACCGGTTCTGGATCGCTGCCCGGCTCGATGCGTTCGATCAGCGCTTCGGCATCCAGCAGATCCAGCACGCGCGGCATCGGAGAAGCCAGCGGCGCATCGGCAAGGACGGCTGCCGCGGGCGGGGTGGCGCCGAAGTCGAGCAGGCGCTGTGTGTAATCGTAAGTCGGGCCCAGCACCTGCCCGCCCGGGATGTCCTTGAAGGTACCGGATACGCGGCGGCGCACGCGCATCGCGCTGGTATCCAGCGGCAAGGTGTAACCAAAGCGCGGCAGAGTAGTGCGATAGGCGCGCAGCAGGAAGATCGCTTCCAGCATGTCGCCGGCCGCCTGGCGGATGGCCAGGGAAGCCAGTTCTTCGTCGTATAGCGAACCTTCCTGCATGACGCGCGCCACACCCAGGCGCAGCTGTTCGCGAATCTGCTTCAGGGTCAGCTCCGGCACGGCGGTATCGCCGCGCCGCGCTTCGGCCAGGTGTTCCAGCGAACGGGCAATCGCCTGCTCACCGCCTTTGACGGCAACGTACATTCAACCCTCCAGTAAACGGGTCGTGCGCGGCAGGCCAACCACCTGCTGCCCGGCCACGAAATACACATCGATGCCTAGCGGCAGTTGCGGCGCCTGGGCAGTGCGTTGTTGCCAGAAATCGCCGGGCAGACCATCGATCGCCAGCGTTTCGCTAGTGCGGATGCCCGGGCCGGCGAATCGGGTCTGGCCGTCGGCGCGGAATGCGCTGACCTGCATGATCAAACTCGCCGAACGATCCGGATAACGCAGGTCGCCGCGCGCAAACGCGTCCAGCGGCGGCATCGAAACGGGATCGGTGATCAGCGCGAAATCGGCATCCTGCGGTTTGTCCACCCGCTTCAGGCCGGTGTGGAATTGCAGATGGCGCACAGCCTCCCCCTCCGGCTGTTGCAGCCAGACGGTGGTGGTGGCGTCACACAAGGTCAGCAGGATGGCCATCGCGGCCGGCGCAATCGGCGCGGGCGCAGGCGGCAGTACTGGCAACGCGCGCGGCATGGCCGGCCGGGCCATGGCCTGCAGCAATTCGCGGAAGCTGCGCTGGCTGTCGAAAACCGGATGAGCAAACGCCGCCAGCATCACTCGCCCCGCACCACGGTGAAGAACTCCACCTTGCTCGCCGCCGCCCTGCGGCTGGCCTCGTCGCGGCGGCGGTCCAGGGCGCGGCGCAGCGGCTCGATCACATGCAGGCGCAGCGGCACCTGCTGTTGGTCGTCTTGCAGCATCGCATCGGCCAGCGCCGCCAGCTCGGCGTGCCGGGTGTTGCTGCCGCGCACCCAGGCGTGGCCGATATGGTCCCCGGCCTGCACGCTGCAGCGGGTGACGGTGATCTCGCCGAAATTGAATTGCGGACCGGTGCCGCCGATCCTCCCGCGCAACATGTACAGGCCGGTCTGCGCCGGGCGCAGCCAGGTCAGGTCGGCCGGCGGGGCGAAGGCATCCATCGCCGCGGCCAGGTCGGCCGGATCGGACTGCGCCAGCAACGACATCCATTGCGGGCGCGCCAAGTGGGGGGAGGTGTCCATGGGTGTTCCTAGGCTTGTCACAAATGTCTAGTTATCTAGACAGACCTGGGCGTGAGGGGACGCCCGTTGGGTACGCATTCCAGCAGCCCAGCGTGGTGCTGCCATGACGACGAATAGACAGGTTGAGGACGTGGTATGAGCGAGATCGAACGAGGACGGGGTGTTGCGCTGTGGAGCCAGATCAGCGGCATCCTGGCTGCCGATATCCTGAAGGGCCGGTTGCGCCAGGGCGAACAGCTGCCTTCGGCGCAGGAGCTGGCCGAGCGTTTCAACGTGAACCGCCACACCGTGCGCCGCGCGATCGCCGCGCTGGAACAGCGCAACCTGGTGCGTACCGAACAGGGGCGCGGCACCTTTGTGCAGGAACACACGCTGGACTACCCCATCAGCCGGCGCACGCGCTTTACCCAGAACATGCGCAATCTCAATGTCGAAGCCGACATCGAGATACTGGAAGACCATCGCGAAGTGCCGCCGCCGCAGGTCGCGCAGTCGCTGGGCCTGGATCGCCACGAATACACCTACCGGATCGAGACGATCAGCCGTGCCGACGGCCATATCGTCGACTACAGCACGGCGTATTTCCCCGCCGCGCGCTTTAACGGTTTGCCATCCGTGTACCGGCGCCTGTTGTCAGTCACCCGCACGCTGAACGAATTCGGCGTGACCGATTACGAACGCAAACACACCCGCGTATCCGCGCGCCTGCCCGACGCCACCACCGCGCGGCTGATGCAACAGCCGGCGAACCGTCCGGTGCTGTACGTGCAATCGATCAACGCCGACCCGCGCGGTGTGCCGGTACAGTATGGGATCACGCGTTTTTCTGGCGATTGGGTGCAGTTGGTGCTGATGGCGGAACAGTAGAGCGTAGGGACTGAGGAGAGAGTGGATGAGGAGTGAGAAGTGAGAGAAAGCCAAAGCGGCATCTTGTTGCCACGTATACCCTCTGCCCATTGCTCTTCCTCTCACTTCTCACCCCCAAAGCTAGGAGTGAGTGAATAGGAGTGAGGAGTGAGAGAAAACCAAAAGCCGCCCTGTCTCCCTGCATACCTTCTGCTCATTGCTCCACCGCTGTTCCTCTTACTTCTCACTCCTCTCCACTCTCTCCTAAAACATGCGTTACGCGATCTATTTCTGCCCCGCAGCAGGCACTGCGCTGGATATGTTTGGGCGTGAGTGGCTGAGTATCGCCGCCTTGCCGGGGATCGAACCGGCGCGCCTGCAGGGCTTGCTGGCGGATGTGCGGCGCTATGGCTGGCATGCGACGCTCGGCGCGCCGTTTGCCTTGGCGGATGGGAAACGCTACGAGGATCTATGTCGCGAAGTGGCCGGGATCGCGGCACGGGTGGCTCCGTTCGAACTGCCGCTCGCGCTGGATCGCCTGGCTGGTTTCCTGGCCTTGCGTCCATCGGGCGACGAAGCGGCCATCAACGCACTGGCCGGACATTGTGTCCGAGATCTGCATGTGCTGCGTGCGCCCTTGAGTGAGGCCGCGCGCCAGCGGCGCGGCGCTGGTCTGGACGATGTCGAGCTCACCCTGCTGCACCGGTTCGGCTATCCCTACGTGCTGGAACGTTACCGATTTCACATAACTTTATCGGCGCGCGCTACGCCCGATGAAGAGCGGGTTTTGTACGCATGGCTGTCACCTAAGCTGGCGACACTGCCGCCAGCACGGATCGATGCGCTCACCATCTGTCGCGAAAACGAGCCTGGAAAAGATTTTGAACAGCTCGAACGTATTCCGTTGAGCGGAGGACAAGCGGTATGAAGGCGGGTCAGTTGTATTACGTGATGGGCCCATCAGGTGCCGGCAAGGACAGTGTGCTGACCTGGGTACGCGAGCACGGCGTGGCGCATGGCGTGCTGTGTGCGCACCGTTACATCACGCGCCCCGCGCATGCCGGCGGCGAGAATCATGTCGCGTTGAGCGAAGAGGAATTTCAGTTGCGTGAACGGCGCGGGCTGTTCGCGCTGACCTGGCAGGCGCATGGCCTGCACTACGGCATCGGCAGTGAAGTCGCGCACTGGCTGGCGCGCGGCGCGGATGTGCTGGTGAACGGTTCGCGCGGTGCCTTCGAGCTGGCTTGCCAGCGCTTTCCCGCGTTGCGGCCGGTGTTGATTACCGCCAGTGCGCAAGCCATCGCCGGACGGCTGGCGGCGCGCGGGCGGGAAAGCGAGGCCGACATCGCGGCCAGACTGGCGCGGGTCGATGCCTATCCGGTGCCGGATGGCAGCATGGTGATCCATAACGACGGTTGCCTCGCCGACGCCGGTTCGAGTCTGTTGCAGGCGATTCGCGCTGCGCATTGACTGAGTACCCGGGCTTGCCTCACCCGCTTTGCTCCCTCTCCCCGCCGGGGAGAGGGTTGGGGTGAGGGGTCACGGCTTGCCTGAACATTCCTAAACACATGAAGTGCTTTGCTTCGGTGTTCGTCGCACAATCGTATATTGCGCAAGATTGACCCCTCACCCCAGCCCTCTCCCCGGAGGGGAGAGGGAGCAAAGCTACTGATTCTCCCTACATGTCGAACCGCTTCATCCCTGTTCGTCACCCTATACAGGCACCTGCTTCCCGACCCTCTGCACCGCCACAGCGAGGAGAGCAACGATGAGCACCGTCCACCTGGTCCCCGCGGCCGAACTGATCCAGCGCAACCACCACACCCTGCCCAACGAGAGCGCCGCCTATCGCGCCGCCCGCAACGAGCTGCTACGCGAGGAAATCGAACTGCGACGGCACATCGAACGTGTCGCCGAGCAACGCCGCGCCCTGCCGCCAGGCGGCGAGGTGACCGGCAACTATCGTTTCCAGAGTGAAGACGGCCACACCGTCGATTTCGCCGGCCTGTTTGGCGACAAGCAGACCGTGCTCGTCTACAGCTACATGTTCGGGCCGCAACGTGAACGGCCCTGCCCCATGTGCACGTCGATGCTCAGTGCCTGGGAAGGCGAGGCACGCGATATGCAACAGCGCATGGCGATGGCGATGGTGGCCGGCGCGCCGATGGAGCGCCTGCTGGCGTTCAAGCGCGAACGCGGCTGGCATCATCTGAAGTTCTATACCGACCTCAATGGCGACTACAGCCGGGACTATCACGGCATCGCGGCCGATGGCAGCGATATTCCGGCTTTCAACGTATTCACCCGCCGCGACGGCATGATCCGCCATTTCTGGAGCTCTGAAATGGCCGATGACATGTCCGATCCCGGCCAGGACCCGCGCGGCGCGCCGGATCCCATGCCGATGTGGAACGTGTTCGACATGACGCCCGAAGGGCGCGGCGGGAACTGGTACCCC
Source organism: Dyella flava (assembly GCF_016904955.1). Classification (GTDB taxonomy): domain Bacteria; phylum Pseudomonadota; class Gammaproteobacteria; order Xanthomonadales; family Rhodanobacteraceae; genus Dyella_B; species Dyella_B flava. The sequence goes on from NZ_JADIKE010000025.1 coordinate 74,743, forward strand.
AAGCTCGATTATCCGGACTGACAACCCCGGCCGGGCATGCAGCGAGCCTGCGTTTCGACTCAGGCCGCTGCCGGCACGGCGATAGGCGCCTTCGAGCGCCGCGCCTTGTCATGGAAGTACAGCGCCGACACCAGCGTGATCAGCATGCCGATGCTGGACAGTGTCATCACCGTATCGGCGTAGAACGACGCCCAGGACAGATGCATGCCGCCGAATTCCTTCACCAGGATCACCGCGACGCTGCCCATGTAACCGCTGCTGTCGGCGATATACATGATGAAGCCGACATTGCCGCCCACGCGGAAGGTGGCCAGCATGCGTTCAAAGAAAGTGGCGTTGTACGGCACGTAGGCCAGGTACAGACCGAAGCCGGTCAGGCCGATCCAGCCCAGCGGATCGATCATCGCGTGGTTGTGCATCCAGGTGGCCAGCACCGCGATGGCAAAGCCGCCGAAGATCAGCACGTGGTTGAGCATCAGCGCTTTGAGGTTGTCGCGCACGATCATGGTGAAGGCGGTGATGATCAGCACGGCGATGGCAATCGGTACTTCGGTTTCGGTGAACACGGAAGCATCACCGCCGCGGCCCAGATCGCTCCAGATTTCCGCGGCGAAGTTGTCGCGGAAATCGCGGGTCACGGTCAGCGCGATATAGGCCATGACGATCATCGCGATGCCGGGCAGGAAACGCGCGAGGAAGGCGCGGCGCGTAGCGGCATCCATCGGCACGCGCATGCTGCGCGCGGCGACATCGGCGGCGTCCGGCCCGGGCAGATGTTCCAGGATCCAGGTCGACAGGCACAGCGGTGGGATAAACAGCATGCCGGTGGTGAACGGCATCCAGAACTCGCTGACATGCCAGCGCATCATCAGCCACATGCCGACCGACTTCACCACGCCCGAGCCCACGATAAAGCTGGCGCACATGAATGCGCCCATCATCTCCGTACCGCGGCGACCTTCCAGATAGCCGAAGATCACGCCCCACACCATACCCAGCGGCAGACCGTTGAGGAACAGGAAGGGAATGTTCCAGGGCGCCGGGGTCAGCGCGAAGCCGAGCAGCGCGATCCATGCAAAGCCGATCAGTTCGGCCAGCGTACGTGCGCGCCGCTGGCGCTGGATTTCCGCGATCCAGGTAATGCCGCGCACCTTGCTCAGCATGTAGCCCATCACCTGCGCGATCACCAGCCAGACCTTGTAATCGATGCCGGCCAGATGCAGGCCGTCGAACGACGCAGCCGTGAACGGCTTGCGGAACGCGTACATCGACGCATAGGCCAGGAACGCGGCCGATCCGGCCAGCACATTGATCGCCATGGGATGGCGACGGATATCGGATATACGCGACACGAAAAAACCCGCCAGAGTCAGCCGATGCGGCCGTGTCGGCAGGGTGAAGGGCGCAGGTTACAGCGGCATGGCGATCGCTAGCCGCCGGACCGCCGGCGTCTAAGCGGCAATTTCCTGCGCGAAGCCGGCGATGATGACCCGCGGCCAGCGTTCGAAGCGGGCGTCGTAGTTGTCGAACACGCCCGGACCGACGGGGCGTAGAGCCGGGTGTCGGTCAGGCGGGAGCCCGAGACCATGCTGGCGCCATCGCAATAGCGAAGCAGGGTTTGGCGCGATTTCGCCCATAGGCTGCCGCCCATTCCGGCCACGTCGCAGGTTACGGTTGGTGCTGAAAGGATTCAGCCCTCGACCAGTACCTGGGTGGCCGAGTCATCCACCAGGTCCCGCTTGTTCTTGAAGCGCCAGTAGAGCGTGGGCGCCCTCACACGCGAAACGAGGCTATGACATCTCATCCGATACCTTGCTGCTGATTCGACCGGATGGCTACGTTGGTCTCGTAACGAAGGACAAGGCGCCCACACCCATCGCGTCTTATTTGCAGACTTGCCTGCCGCAGGCTCAATAATCCACGGCGTCCACACTGCTGTGCCTGGATACGACCATCGACGCCATGCTGCGAAACGCCAGCACGGCTACGACCAGCAACAACAACACCGCGATCAGCGATGACAAATGCAGGCCTCGCACGATCTGATCGTTGCGATCGCCCGCCAATGCGCCGAACAGGGCCACGCCCATTGCACCGGCAGCTTGTCGTGCGGCGTTCAGTACACCCGACGCCGTACCTGAAGCTTCCTTTTCCACCGCCGAGAGCACGGTCGTCGTCATCGCCGGAACTCCGAGCCCCATGCCCAGCGGCAACAGGGCGAATGCCGGCAGCATCAGCAAGTACGGGCTGCTTGCACCAAGCAGCAGGAACAAACCGAAGCCCGCGGCATCGATCAGGGCGCCCAATACCATTGGCAGGCGCGCGCCGACTTTTCCCACCAGCCAGCCGCTGAAGATATTGACGCCGAAGAAGGTGGCGGTAAGTGGGAGGTATGCCAGGCCGGTATGCAAGGCGCTGTAGCCAAGCACGCGCTGAAGATAAAGGCTGAGCAGGAAGACGATGCCGTAGTAAGTGAAGTTCATGATGATGCCGTACGTGACGGCCATGCTGAATCCTGGCGCTTTGAAAAAACGCAGCGGCAGCATCGGCGCAGGACTGCGCGATTCGACCAGCAGGAACAGGGGTACGGTGATCAATATCGTGATCACGCAGCACAGCACCAACGGATGCGTCCAGCCCAGCGGATGCGCCTCGATCACCGCCATGGTGAGTCCCGTCAACGCCAGGATGGCCAGCAGTTGCCCGGGCAGATCGAAATGCCGATGCCGTGCTTTGTGCTCCGTTTCCGGTACGCGCAACGTGAGCCATGCGCCGAACAGGCAGACCGGCACATTCACGAAGAAAATGCTGCGCCAGTTGGCGATGCTCATCAGCAAACCGCCGACGATAGGACCCGCAGCAATCGTGATGCTGCCGGCCGCCGTCCACCAACCCACCGCACGGGCGCGCAAGCTGTGTTCGTGAGCGGTGGCGTGACTGAGCAGGGCGAGTGAACACGGCATCATCGCGGCCGCCCCCAGGCCTTGCAGGGCTCTGCCGATAATCAGCGTCACGGTGTCAGTCGCGCAGCCACACAGCATCGAAGCGAGGGCAAACATCGCCATGCCGCCGAGATAGACCCGGCGTGCGCCAAGCCGATCGCCGAGGTAGCCCATGCCGAGCAGCAGCGCTGCAAAGGTCAGTGCATAGGCATCCACCACCCACTGCAGGCCGGCCACGCCGGTATGCAGATCATTGGCCATGTGCGGCAAGGCGACGTTGACGATGGTGACATCGAGTTGTACCAGCGCGAAGCCGAAACTCGTCGCGGTAGTGATGCGCGCGATGCCGCGGTGAAAAGATCGCTGGTTCATCACCAATCAGGTCTGGCGGGCGGATGGTTGAAGCTTATGGCGCTGCGATGATGGATATTTTGTTGTGGGACGTAATATCCGGATTTTGTTCAGGGTAAAGGACTCCGCTTTTCCTCCGGGGCACGCGGGGAGAGCACATGGATGTGCTCGGCTATGAGGAGCGAGGAGAGGACCGAGGTGAGGGGTCAACCTCGCGAAGAGCTTTGCAGAAATAGCAGGCGCAGCTTTGAAGATCACCGCAAGCGCGGCCCCTCACCCCAACCCCCGGATCAAGTCCGGGGCAGGCTCTCTCCCCGGAGGGGAGAGGGAGTAGAGCGCGAGATCGCGTTAGTGGGCAGCCGTGGGCTTCACCCAGGTTTCGAACAACTCATCGATACGGCGGTATTCGTCGTACCACGAATCGGCGTGTTCGAATTCGTGTCGCTCCAGCGGATACACCGAGATCCAGAAGTTCTTCTTGTGCAGTTCGACGAAGCGTTCGTACAGGCGGACGGAGTCGCTGGCCATGACGTTGTCGTCGATCAGGCCGTGGTTGATCAGCAGCGGATCGCGCAGGTTCTCGGCGTAGGTGATCGGCGAGCTGATCTTGTACGCCTCCGGATCGAGCTGCGGGGTGTTGAGGATGCCGGAAGTGTACTGGTCGTTGTAGGTGATCCAGTCAGCCGGCGGACGTTGCGCTGCGCCGGCGGCAAACTCGCCCGGTGCGCGCAGCAAGGCCATCTCGGTCATGAAGCCGCCGTAGCTGCCGCCATAGATGCCTACGCGCTTCGGATCGACGCCGTGGTTTTTCACCAGCCAGGCCTTGCCGTCGAGCAGGTCCTCCAGCTCGGGATGGCCCATCTGGCGATAGATGGCGGTGCGCCAGGCGCTGCCATAGCCTTGGGATGCGCGGTAATCCATATCGAGCACCACGTAACCCTGTTGCACCAGCAGGTTGTTGAACAATTGCTCGTGCTGGTAGTAAGTGGCCGATTCGGTGACATCCTGCAGATAGCCCGCGCCATGCACAAAGATCACCGCGGGACGCGAGGACGCGGCGTCGGTTTCATTCGCGGGTCCATAGTATTTGGCGTAGATCACGCCGGCACCGTGCGATGACGGCACCTCGACGATCTTCGGCTCGATCCACGCGTGCGCGGTGAAGCCCGGCTTCATGGTGTTGGTGAGTTCGCGCGATGTACCACCTTGCGCACTCTGCACCGCCAGCTGCGGCAACACGTAGGCGGACGAATGCAACACGGCAAGCTGATTGCCATCGGGCGATAGTGCGAACTGATCCATGCCGCCGTACTGGGTGACACGGCTCAAGCTGCCACCGCTCGACGGCACGCGATACACGTCATAGCTGTACGGCGCCACCTGGTTGGTGCGCAGGTAAAACCATTTGCCGTCGTTGGAAAGCTGCGGTTCGCTGACTTCGAACTTGCCGCTAGTCAGGGCCTTGGCCGCACCATCCAACGGCTTTGTATAAAGCTGGGAGTAGCCGGCTTCCTCACTGAGGTACCACAGCGTGCGGTTGTCCTTGAGCCAGCCGAAATCGTTGAAGACCCAGTTGATCCACGCATCGTTGTGCAGACGATGCTGCGGCACGAACGCGTGCTTGCTGAAATCGATGGTGGCGATCCAGCGATCCTTGTTGTCGATGGAAAGAAATTCCAGCGCGACGTTGCTTCCATCGTCGTTCCACGCGATGCCCGCGGTGCCGCTATCCATGCTGTACATCGTCACGGGGCGCACATCGGGCGCCTTCAGTGCCTTGGCTTCGTCGTCCTTGCCGGCCTTTTCGAGCGCGGCGACGGTTTTGCCGCGGATCGCCTTGAGCGGATCGTCCTTGATGCCGGGAAGGTTGTCGGTGGAGAGCGGGTATTGCTTGTGCGTGCTCAGATCGAGCAGCAGCACCGACTGCGGCGCCGGATCATTGCGGCCGACATAGGTGCGCGCATCTTCGGTTTCGGTGTAGCCCGATTCGGTGACGTAGTGAACCACGTACGGCGCTTTGCCATCCTCGTAATGCGCCGGTTGCGTCACCACCAGCATCCAGCGACCGTCCGGCGAGAGCTCGGTATCCACGGCCTGCACTTTGTCGCCGAGATAGAACGGCAGCGGCGCACGGGTGGGATCGCCCGCAGCCAAGGCTTCCTGGTCCGCGTGCAGGGCATCTTTGTCCTGCTTGTTTTGGCGCAGCTCCTTGAACAGGTCGAGCTGTTGCTGTTCCAGCGTGGAAGGCTGCTTGGCCTGCGGATCGTCGGTGAATTTCAACACCGCTGCGGGCGAGGTGACGCCGCTGGCCAGGTCATAGATGTACCAGTTGTTACCGTCGCGGAATTGCAGCGAACGGCCATCGCCGGAAAACTGCGGTGATGATTCCGGCTGCGGGCTGCGCGTCACCTGCACGCGCCGGCCGCTGGCCAGATCGACCAGGAAGACATCGCCATGCAGGATGAAGGCGGCATGCTGGTGCGCGCGGTCATATACCGCCGGGCCTTCCGCCTGGGCCATGGCCGACGGAGCGAGCCTGGTGCTCTGGCCGGTGGCGGGATCGACACGGTAGAGGTCATGCACCGGACTGCCGTCGCGCTTGAGGCTGTAATACAGGTTGCGGCCGTCGACGCTCCAATACGGATTTTCCACCGCCTGACCCATCCAATCCGGATTGGCCATGATGGTTTCCAGATCAAGCGGTTGCGCACTCGGCGCGGTTTCTGCTGCCACGGGCAGGACGGAAAAGGCTATGAGACCGGCAAGCAGCAGGCGGCGCATGGATCGCTCCGTAGTCGAAAACCGGTCAGCATAGCCAAGCGCGCCGGTCTGGCAAGCGCCAAGGGTCCCGTTCCTTGGTATGCCGCGCGCGGTTTAGGCTGGGAGGCCAGCCGCACATCCTTGCGGCATAGAAGGAACCCATGCCTATGCATTCCTTATTGCGTCGCCTGCCTGTTCTTGCCCTGGCTGCGGCCGTTGCCGCGCATGCCAGTAACGCATCACCACCACCCGCTTCGCCTGCGCATCCCGCTTCCAGCAGCTTGCACGGCGTGACGGTGGACGATCCTTATCGCTGGCTGGAGAACCCGCAGGATCCGGCCGTGCAAGCATGGATCGCCGCGCAGAACGCCCATACCGAAGCCGTGCTTGCCGCCATGCCCGACGGCAAGGCGATGAATGCGCGCGTGCAGCAGCTCGCGATCACTTCGACCACGCGTTCTTCGCCGTTGCTGGCCGGCGGCACGCTGTTCTACATGCAGGAAACACCGCCGCAACCGCAGCCGCAACTGATGGCGCAGGCCTGGCCGAATGGCAAGGCGCGCGTGCTGGTGGATCTCAATGCGAATGAGGGCAATACCGCCATCACCGGTTACTGGCCGTCGCCGAGTGGCCGTTATCTGGCGTACGGCACCGCCGAGGGCGGTAGCGAGCTGACCACCTTGCATGTGCTGGATGTCACCACCGGCAAAGCATTGAGCGATGCCTTGCCATATGCCGGCGGTGGTACCACGCCGGAGGGCGTGGCCTGGGACGCGGACGAGCACGGCTTTACCTATGTGCGCTTCCCGCTGCCGCCCGCGGGCAAGGAAGTGCGCCAGTTCGATGCGGCGCTGGTGCATCACGTGATCGGCCAGGCATCGACATCCGATCGCGTGGTGTTCGGCCAGGCTTATTCGAAAGCGGCCGAATATCGTTTGCTCACCTCGCCAGGCGCCAGGCAGCTGGCCGTGCTTGCCAACGTGGGCGACGGCGGTCCGGCCGAGGTCTATCTGCGCGAAGGCACCCGCTGGAACAAGGTGCTGGGCGACGAGGCCAACGTACGCGGCGCCAGCTGGGTTGGCCAGCGCCTGCTCGTGACCAGCTTTGCCGATGCGCCGCGCGGCAAGGTGCTGGCGATCGATGCGCAAGGCAAGGTCAGCACGGTAGTGGCGCAGCGTGATGGCGCGCTGCAAGACGTGGAGCCGGTCGCCGGTGGTTTTCTGGTGACACGCAGCTGGGGTCCGGACTGGTGGGTAGAGCAGTACGACGCACAAGGCCAGTTCGTGCGCCGCGTCGGGCTGCCGGAACATGATATCGGCGTTGAAGGCATCGCCTCCGATGAGGGGCAGGATCACGCACTGATCACCTACGGCGGCTGGACCCTGCCCTCGCGCTGGGCCGACTTCGATGCAAAGACCGGTACGGTGAACACGGTGTTCGAAGTGAAGCCCGCCGGTGATTACAGCAAGGTTGAGGTGCAGCACGTCGAGGGCGTGTCGAAGGATGGCACCAAGGTGCCGGTCACGGTGTTGTCGATGCACGGCATCACGCCCAATGGCCAGCGCCCGACCATTCTCTACAGCTACGGCGGCTTCGATATTCCGATCGCCCCGCACTTCGTCGGTCCGGAACTGGCCTGGCTGGAACGCGGTGGCGTGCTGGCCTTCGCCAATATCCGCGGCGGCAATGAATACGGCGAGGATTGGCACGCACAGGGCCAGAAGCTGCACAAGCAGAACGTCTTCGACGATTTCCATGCCGCGGCGTTGGCGCTGCTCGATACACATTGGACCGACCGTCAGCATCTGGGCATTCTCGGCGGCAGCAATGGCGGCCTGTTGATGGGCGCGTCGCTGGTGCAACATCCGGGTGACTATCGCGCGGTGGTGTCGCTGGTGGGCATCTACGACATGATTCGCCATGAAACGGATTTCGCCAATGGCGCTTACAACGTCAGCGAATACGGCTCGATCAGTGACCCGGCGCAGTTCAAGGCCACGCTGGCCTATTCACCGTTGCAGAACGTGAAGCCGCATACCGCGTATCCGGCGGTCTTGATGACCACCGGCGCCAACGATCCGCGGGTTGCGCCGTGGCAGTCGCGCAAGTTCACCGCAGCGTTGCAGAACGCCACGAGCTCGGATCAACCGATTCTGTTGTTGACGCGCATGAATGCCGGGCACGGCATCGGTGCGCCGTTTAGTCAGCGGGTGGGAAATACGGCGATCCTGCTGACGTTCTTCGCGCAGGAGCTCGGCCTGGCTGCGAAGTAGCGTGTCGTGCTGGCTTGCCCCGGACTGGGTCCGGGGTAAGCCAACATGTTCGCGCGGGTTTTGTTGGGTTACGCTGCGCTGATCCCATCTACGTAGTTGCACCATGAGCCTGCTTCCTGCTGTTGAAAACGAAACCGCCGCCAGCCCTACCTACAGTGTGATCTGGCTGCATGGCCTGGGCGCGGATGGGCATGACTTCGCCCCGATCGTGCCGGAGCTGGTTTCGCCGCAATGGCCGGCGTTGCGCTTCGTGTTTCCGCATGCACCGGTACGCCCGGTGACGGTGAACGGCGGCATGCCGATGCGGGCCTGGTACGACATCTATGCGTTCGACCTGGTGGCACGCCAGGATGAAGCAGGCATGCGCGCATCGATCGCGCAGGTGGAAGCCCTGATTGCCCGCGAGCAGGAACGCGGGGTGCCGAGCGAGCGCATTCTTCTTGCGGGTTTTTCACAGGGCGGTGCGATTGCCCTGGCCGCCGGTCTGCGTCATGCGCAGAAGCTGGCGGGCATCATTGCCCTGTCCACCTACCTGCCGCTCGCCGGTTCGCTCGCTGCCGAACGCAGCGCGGCCAATGCGGCGGTACCGATCTTCTGGGGACATGGCACGCTGGATCCGGTGGTGGTCCTGCAACGCGGCCTCGACTCGCGCACTGCCCTGGAAGCGCTTGGCTACCACGTGGCATGGCATACCTATCCGATGCCGCATGCGGTCTGCCCGGAGGAAATCGTGGATCTGCGCCACTGGATCGGCGAACGCCTGCGCTGAAACCCTTCACGGCTGCGGGCATACTGCGCGCATGCCGGAACCGACTGTCAAAGCGCCAAGCCAACCGCATAGTCCGCTGCCGGATTTCTGCAGCCTGCCGGTGATTTCCGCCTTGCTGGTGGTCGGTGCGCTGTGCGTCACGCTGGCCTGGCTGGCTCCGGAGAGCACCCGTGGCTGGCGCGGCTTCAGCGTCGGCATGCTGTTTGTGGAATGGCTGGGACTGGTGACCGGGGTGGCGCTGTGCAAGCTGCGTCCCTGGTTGCTGCGTCTGCCCGGCTTGTTGCCGTATGCCGGTGTATGGGCGGTGATGGTGCTGATCGTGACCATCGGCAGCTTGCTGGCGCAATGGATGGACCGGGTGCTGGACATGCAGATGATCCTCAGCGCACAGAGCGCCTTCGTGCGCGACAACGCACTGATCGCCGCCCTGCTCGGCGCGGCCATGCTGCGTTATTTCTACGTACTGGCCGAATGGCAGGCACGCCTGGCGGCGGTGGCCCACGCCAAGGTGGAGGCCTTGCAGGCGCGCATCCGTCCGCACTTTCTGTTCAACAGCATGAATACGGTCGCCGCGCTGGTACGGGTCGATCCGGTGGCCGCCGAGCGTACCGTGGAAAATCTTTCGGAACTGTTCCGCGCCGCCCTGGGACAGCACGACACGCATACCGCCACCTTGGGCGAGGAACTGCAACTGGTTGATCGCTACCTGGCAATTGAACAGTTGCGCCTCGGCGATCGCCTGCACGTGCGCCGTGAGTTTGATGACCTGCCGAGCGAGGCATCGCTGCCCCTGCTGCTGTTGCAGCCGCTGGTGGAAAACGCGGTGCGCCACGGCATCCAACCCTTGCGCGAAGGCGGCGAAGTGATCCTGCGCGTCAGGCGCGAAGACGGCATGATGCTGATCGAGATCGACAACCCGCTGGCCGACGCACCGAGCACGGGTGGTAGCGGTCACGGCCTGAACAACGTGCGCCAGCGCGTGGCTTATCACTTTGGTACACGCGCGAATGTGGAAGCGGGGCCGCAGCAGGGCCGCTTTGTAGTGACATTGCGTTTGCCGGTGGAGATACGCCATGCGCGTGCTGATCGTCGATGACGAGCCACTGGCGCGCGCGCGCCTCGCGGCCTTGCTGGCCGAGTGTGAGGATGTCGACATCGTCGGCAGCGTCGGGGATGGCGAAACCGCGCTCGCGGTGTTGTCCGAAACACGTCCCGATGTGCTCCTGCTGGACATCAACATGCCCGGTCTGGACGGCAAGGCCCTGGCCGCAAAGCTGGCAAACCGCCAGCGACCGCAAATCGTCTTCTGCACGGCCTATGAAGCACACGCCGTGCATGCGTTCGACCTCGGCGCCGCCGATTACCTGCTCAAGCCGGTGCGCGTAGAACGCCTGCGCGATGCACTCAAACGTGTGCGGCAGCGGCTGGACACGCAACCACGCGAGCCGACCGGCTGGTTGCATGCGCGCGTGCGCGGCGAACCGGTGCGCATGGCGCTGGATGATGTGATCTGCCTGCTGGCGGAAGAGAAGTACGTCATCGCGCGTCGCCATAGCGACCAGTTGCTGCTCGACGAATCGCTGCGGCAGCTGGAAGAAACCTATCCCGATCAGCTGATTCGCCTGCATCGCAATTGCCTGGTTCCCGCCCATCGCCTGGTCGGACTGAAGACACTGACCGATGGCCGTGTGCTGGCTCGTCTGGCCGGTACGGATTTCAGCCCGGAAGTAAGCCGCCGCAATTTGCCCACACTGCGCAAGCTGCTGCGCATGGGCTAAGCATCCTTAAGTGCGCCACAATAGCGTCACCCCAACCCCTCCGGAACTGCCATGACGCCCTCGACTCTGCGCATCGCCACGCGCAAAAGTGCGCTCGCACTGTGGCAAGCCGAACATGTGGCGGGATTGTTGCGGGCAGCGCATCCGGGGCTGCGGGTGGAACTGGTACCGCTGTCGACGCGTGGCGATGAAATTCTCGACAAGTCACTGGCTACGATCGGTGGCAAGGGGCTGTTCCTCAAGGAACTCGAAGTGGCGATGCTGGAAGACCGCGCCGATCTGGCCGTGCACTCACTGAAAGATGTCCCCTCCGAACTGGAACCGGGCTTTGCGCTGCCGGCGATCCTGCCGCGCGCGGATGCTGCCGATGCGTTCGTGAGCAATGACTACGCCGAGCTGATGGCGCTGCCACATGGTGCGCGGGTGGGCACATCGTCCTTGCGCCGGCAGGCACAACTGCGGGCGGTGCGGCCCGATCTGACCTTGCTCGACCTGCGCGGCAACGTCGGTACCCGCTTGCAGAAACTCGATGCCGGGCATTACGAGGCGATCCTGCTCGCCTGCGCCGGCCTGGAACGGCTGGGCCTGCACGACCGCATCCGCAGTCGCCTCGCCGCACCGTCGTGGCTGCCCGCACCAGGCCAGGCCGCCATCGCGATCGAGGCGCGCGCGGATCAGCCCGCTGTGCTGGAAGCACTGGCGGTGCTCGACGATGCCGACACGCGCCTGGCGGTGACCGCCGAGCGCGCCATGAATCAGGCGCTCGGTGGCAGTTGCACCGTGCCCGTCGGCGCATGGTGCACCGTAGCCGAACGTGGCCTGCATCTGCGCGGCATGGTGGGCGATGTGAGCAGCGGACGATTACTGATCGCTGAAGACAGCGGCACCGTGGATGATGCGCTGGCCCTGGGTGACAAGGTGGCGCAAGCGTTGTTCGCGCAAGGTGCCGAAGCGCTGCTTGGCCGCTGATTTTTTATCCGCGCACAACCCCGGGTGCAGTCAAGAAAAAAACCTCCCGCGCTTGCGCGCGAAGAGGCTTGAAAGAATCAACTGCGTTGTATTTGTTTTCGATCAGAGGTTGTAGACCAGGTTGGTCGTGGCCAGCGTATCGGTGCGACGAATGCCGGGCAGCACTTCGCTGTTGTGACGCACCTGGAAGCCGACCTTGATCGACAGCTTCTTGGTCATGCTTACCGCCAGGCCTGCATCGTTCTGCAGGTAGGTGTTCTTGGTACCGGCTTCGGTGAGGAAGGTGTCGTCGAATGCCGTGTTATCGGTGAGGCGGTACTTGTAGTTCACCAGGCCACGCGCCACGGCTTCGCTTTGTTGCGGCTCCACCAACGGCACCGTTTCGCCGTTAACGGTCTGCGTGCCGGTGGCCGGCTGGTACTCGGTATAACCGGGACCGATTTCCACCGAGAGCTGCGTGCGATCGGTTTTCAGCGCCAGGTAGCCGTAACCGACCGACACGGTGCCCTGCCAGCGATTGGCGGCGAAGTCGTCGTGGTCGTAACGGAATGCGGTCACAATGTAGCTGCGCGGATCAAGCTTGTAACCCGCCGATGCGCCCACGTCGTAGCGATCAGCCGTGGTATCGAACTGCTTGGCCGAGGTGCCATTGGGTTCGGTGACGGTCACCTGACCCTTGTTGCGCAAGGCATCCAGGAAGAAGTTGTTCTTCCACTGGTCCGTTTCCTGATTCAAGGTCAGCTTTGCGTTGATGTTCTGAGAGCGGGAATTGCCGGTGGTCGAGGCAAAACCCACCTCACCCGAACCGGTCCACTCTCCGGAAGCGGTCTGCGTGCCGGAGGAGGTGTCCTGTGCCTGGGCAGCGAAGGTGGCCAGGGTGGCGAAAGCCAGACCGGTCATCAGGATGTATTTCATCGCTGTGTCGTCCTATTGTTAAAAAGCCGTTGAACGCGCCACTTTAACGGCACGGCTTGAATCTTTAGTGAATATTTAGATCGGTCTTAAAGGATCGGTCTTAGAGCCGATCGCGCGGCCAGAGCGGTTCAGGTTCCACTGAACGGGCCAGAGCGAAGCGCGTCAGGGCGAAGTCGTACAGCCACAGCTCCAGACTTTTGCCGATGACGCAGGCGGTTGCCGCAAAAAAGGCCAGCCAGCGCCCGCCAGGAACGGTCGGCACCAGCAACAGGCTCAGACAGGGCATCACCCAGATGAAGATCGCGGCGAGAAACCGCCGGGACTGCAAGCCATGCGCGCTGCGCTGGTATTCGCCCAGCGCGGGCTCCCGCAAGGATTGCCAGCCCAGCCCGTCGACCAGGCCAAGCAGCATGGCCATCAGCAGCAGGCCGATCCCCAGCGGCAGGGGCTCGACATCGCCGCCGGTCAGGTTGCCCTGGAAGATCACGCACACCCATAACCACAGGCCACCGCCATACCAGGCCGAGAGCACGCGGCTGACTGGCAGCTGGATCGCGATGCCGGCCTTGCTGGCCAGGCGGCGGGTGCGATAACCGTAGGCGCTGGTGATCAGGCACGAGAAGCTGCATACCAGCAGCGCCACGCTGACCAGCCGCGTGGCCCAGAAGGTTTCATTGCCGCGGGCAAGGCCGGCCAGGCCCAGCATGGGCAGATAGGTGGCCAGGGCCAGCAAGGCCTCGCGGGTGGGCCGCTGGCTCGTTCCGATCCGCCAGCCATGCCACTCGGGCATTGCCCGCAAGCGCAGGCAGCCCGCAACCAGCCCCGCACTCACGAAGATGCAACCAAGGGACAACGGGACCAGCGCATCGCCACGGCCGGTGCTGTAGACGCCCAGGGACAACGCCAGGGCAAGCAGCATCCACAAGCCATAGCCGCAAAGGGCCAGGGCCTCCAGAAGCATAGGCGCCAGACCCATCGGTGGGGTGTCCTGGTCGCCGTTAACCGGGTGCGATGATTGGGGCGGTTTCACCATAAGGACCGGGGAAAGTCCACACGCACGCTTGCGGGCGTCACGTAGCATGCTCATGCTACACAAAACCTGCTGCCGAACGTCGACATGGATCGCTACGAGCGCATTCTTACCCTGCACCGTCTGCTGAAATCGGCCCACTACCCGGTGCCGTTGCCCAGGCTGATGGACGAGCTTGAGTGCTCGCGTGCCACGCTGTACCGCGATATCGCCTTCCTGCGCGATGCGTTGGGGGCGCCGATCGAGAGCGCCGGCGGCGAGCACGCGGCCTTCCGCTACGAGGCCACCGAAGGCCAGCGCTTTGAGCTGCCCGGACTGTGGCTGACCTCGGACGAGCTGGCCGCCCTGCTGGCTTTGAACGAACTGATCGGGCGCAGCGGCCCCGGCGTGCTGGCCGGGGCGCTGGCTCCGTTCAAGGCGCGCATTGAAAACCTGCTTTCGGACAAGGCCAGCGGCAAGGCGCTGCCGGTCGAACGCATCCGGGTGATTCCCTGGGGTGAACGCAAGCTGGACCAGCAGGCTTTCCGCATCACTGCCGGCGCCGTGCTCGATCGTAAGCAACTGCGTTTCCTGTACCGCGCACGCACCACCAATAACGAAAGCCGCCGCACGGTGTCGCCGCAGCGGCTGACGCACTACCGCGACAACTGGTACCTGGATGCCTGGGACCATGATCGCGAAGCCCTGCGCAGCTTTGCGGTCGATCGCATTGCCGAACCGCACACCCTGGAAACCTCAGCCACCGACGTGGCAGAAAACGATCTCAATGAACTGTTGGCCTCCAGCTACGGCATCTTCGCCGGCAAGCCCAAGGCCTGGGCCACCATCCGTTTCTCGGCCCACGCCGCGCGCTGGGTGGCCGACGAGCACTGGCATTCGCAGCAGAAGGGCACTTGGCTGCCTGATGGACGCTACGAATTGCAGCTGCCGTATTCCAATTCGCGTGAGCTGTTGATGGACATACTCAAGTACGGCCCGGATGCGGAAATCGTGGCCCCGCTGCCGTTGCGCGAAGAGATGAAGATCATGCTGCAACTCGCCTTAGGCGGATATCAGTAATCCAACGCCTAGGGCCTGTTAGCACTATTGGCGTAGCCCGCGTTGCCGTGGAGTGGTCGTCAGGTGGTAGTGCGCGGCGCAGGCTTGGCTGGCTGCCAAGGCAAGCCGCGCGCTGCCGCATGGCGGCCACTCCTCGGCAACCCGAAGGGCCGGGTCTGTTTGCCCACCATCCGGCGTCATCGCTCGGTCGTGTACCGACGTACACTCCTTCACTCTTCCTTGGCTGGCGCGCAAACAGCTCCCGGCGCTGGCCACGCCAATAGTGCTAACAGGCCCTAGTATCCCGCGCTACCATGCCGTGGATGGCTGTCATCGATCCCCGACACGAAACTGCTGCCAAGGCAAAGCGTAAACCGACCATTGCGCTGGCGCTTGGCGCAGGCGGCGCCAAAGGCCTGGCGCATATTGGCGCTATTGAAGAGCTCGAAGCGCAGGGTTTTCAGATCGTCGCCATCGCCGGTTGTTCGATGGGTGCGCTGATCGGCGGTATTCACGCCATGGGCAAGCTCGATGTCTATCGCGACTGGATCTGCTCGCTGGACAAGTTCGACGTGCTGAAACTGGTCGACTGGTCGTTTTCCTTTTCCGGTGGCGGCCTGATCAAGGGCGAGAAAATCATCGGCACCTTGATGGAATTGATTGGCGATATCAGCATCGAAGAATTGCCGATCGCGTTCACTGCCGTCGCCACCGATATCGAGAGGGAACGCGAAGTATGGCTGACGCGCGGTTCGCTGTTCGATGCCATTCGCGCCTCCATCGCGATACCGACGCTGTTTCGTCCGCACGCCATCGATGGACGCCTGTTGGTCGATGGCGCATTGCTCAATCCCGTGCCCGTCACGCCGTTGATTCGTGATCCGGCTGATTACCTGGTGGCGGTAAGCATTGACGGACCCGCCGATACAAACCTGCCGGTGGAAATGTCCGCCGGCGATACCGCCGGCAAGCGCGGCATCGGCCGTTTGCTGGGCCGCTTGTTGCCGGGCGGCGAAACGAAACCGCTGGATCCGAAAACGCACGAACCCGGCGCGCTGGAACTGTTGGGACAGTCGATGGATCTGATGCAGGCCAATCTCTCGCGCTTGCGCCTGGCGGCCTATCAACCGGATCTGCTGGTGCAACTGGCGCGCAATGTATCGAGCGCATACGAGTTTTATCGTGCGCGCGAATTGATCGAGCTGGGCCGCGAAAAGACCCGCGCGGCGCTGGCAGCGTGGAATCCCTGAAAAGCCGTGCGTTGGGAATACATGCACGGATCGTTGGGTTAGACGCGATGCTTCTACTTTGGCGCCGTCCCGGCGAAGGCCGGGACGACGCGGTACAGTGATCGCAACGCAGCTGAGCGCAAAGTCCTATGCGCGAACGATTCCCGATTCAGGCACTAACGCACCCATTCACCTTGATCCAGCTGTCCAGGTACATCTTCAGCGCCACGGCCTGATTGTGTTCCTCGTCTTTCGCACCATAGAGCAGCGTGACGCGATGTCGTTCAGCCTGGACGACCAAGGGTCGCCAGAAGGTTCTGCGTGCGTCCAGTTCACCGGCGTAACGATGACGAAAACACTCCCAGCGAGCGGGATCATGGCCAAACCATTCGCGCAACGCCGTGCTTGGCGCCAGTTCGCGGGCCCAGATATCCAGGGCCGCGTCTTCTTTCTTCAGGCCTCGCGGCCATATGCGATCGACCAGCACACGATAGCCATCCGACTTGGCGGCGGGCTCGTAGACGCGCTTGACAGCAATACTCACGGACGGTCTCCCGTACGGAACTACGACCTTTGAGCATACGCCTTCAAGGCGAGGAGTGAGTGAAGAGGAGTGAGGTGCCAGAGAAGGCGGCCCCCTCACGCACTCCCGGTGCTCACGCTTCCTCGACGCTGGTGACCTTGGCGCGGCGCATCAGCCATGCGACCCCGCGCAGATCCGCCACGCCCACCCACAAGCGGTCGAGCATGCCGTACTTGGAGGTGCCCGCCGTGCGCGGACGATGTCCCACCGGCACGCTCTGGCTGCGGAAGCCCGCACGCTTGACCAGCGCCGGCAGATAGCGGTGCATGTGATCGAAGTACGGCAGGCGCAGGAACACCTCGCGCTCGAACAGCTTGAGGCCACAGCCGGTATCGGGCGTGTTATCGCGCAGCATGCGCGAACGCACCGCGTTGGCGATCTTGGAGGAAATGCGCTTGTTGAAGCTGTCCCGGCGCGTGGTGCGCCAGCCGGCAAACAGCTTGAAATCCGCTTCGGCGGCATCGCGCGCGGCGAGCAGCTTGGAAATATCGGCCGGATCGTTCTGGCCGTCGCCGTCCAGGGTCGCCACCCACGGCGCACGCGCGGCGCGCACGCCATTCCACACGGCCGTGCTCTGCCCGCTGCGGTTCACATGGTGCAGCACGCGCAATTCCGGATAGCTGGCTTTCTGCGTGTTCAACACCGCCCGGCTGTCGTCGCTGGAATCGTCATCGACATAGACGACCTCGAAATCCACCTTGCCGCGCAGGGCGGCAGCGATTTCGGCGAGCAGCGGCGGGATGTTGTCGCGTTCGTTGAAGACGGGCACGACGACGGAGAGTTGCGGCATGAAAGAAACCCCGGATTGCGATATGGACGCCTGGTTGCGCCAGCGTAAGGTTCAAAAATTGCGGGATGGAGGCAGCAAGAGCTTAGGAGAGAGTGGAGAGGAGTGAGGAGTGAGAGAGAGCAGATCAGGAGCGGGAGGGCTTTTCCTCTTACTTCTCGCTCCTCTCCACTCTCTCCTCGCTCTGCGCTCTGTCATCGCATCTTGCCAAGAATCCCTTCCAGCTCGTCGTTGCTGTGATAATGGATCACGACCTTGCCGCGGCCGCCGCGGCCGTGCGCGACTTCCACCTTGGTGGCGAAGCGCTCTGCCAGCTCGCGCTCCAGCGCGTCGATATTCGGATCGCGCGCCGGGGCGCTCTTGGCCTTGCCCTTGGGCGCGGTCTGCGCCTTGCGGGCGGCGTCTTCCAGCTCGCGCACGCTCCAGTTGTTGCGCGCCGCTTCCAGCGCCAGCGCTTCGGCATCGCGCTCGGGCAGGGTAAGCAGGCAGCGCGCATGGCCCATTTCCAGCTTGCCGTCGTCGAGCAGGCGTTTGATCGAGGCCGGCAGGTCGATCAGGCGCAGCATGTTGGACACTGCCGCGCGTGAGCGGCCTACCGCATCAGCGGCCTGCTGATGGGTCAGATCGAAGTCGTCGATCAGACGCTTGATGGCGTCGGCCTCTTCCAGCGGTGTGAGGTCCTGGCGCTGGATGTTTTCGATCAGCGCCATCGCCGGCACGGCGACTTCGGGTACGTCCTTCACCAGCGCCGGAATCTCGCTGAGCTGGGCGCGCTGAGCCGCGCGCCAGCGGCGTTCGCCGGCAATCAGCTCATAGCTGTTCTTGCCGATGGCGCGCACGACCACCGGCTGGATCAGGCCCTGGGCCTTGATCGAGGCGGCCAGCTCGTCGAGTGCTTCGTCGTTCCAGTGGCGGCGCGGCTGGTATTTACCGGGCTGGATGTACTGGATCGGCAGCGCACGCAGCTCGCCTTCCTGTTCGATCACGGATGGAGTGTTGGTGTCGCCACCGCCGAGCAGGGCGTCGAGTCCACGTCCCAATCCACGCTTTTTAGCCGCTGACATGCTTAGAGCCTATTCATGATCAAGATGTGCCGAGGCTTCCAGCGGTTCCTCGGGAGCGTCGCCGTGCATGGCATGCAGCGCGGCCACCGCCGCCTGCGAACCCCGTTCACGGCGGATGATCTCGCCGGCGAGCCCGATGTAGGCAATCGCGCCGCGCGAGCTGCGGTCGTAGAGATGAATCGGTTGACCGTGGCTGGGCGCTTCGGCCAGGCGCACGTTGCGCGGGATGATCGAACGCAGCACTTTGTCACCGAAATGCTGGGTGAGCTGCGCGGATACTTCGTTGCCGAGGTTGTTGCGCACGTCATACATGGTGCGCAGCAAACCTTCGATTTCCAGCTGCGGATTGAGGTGCTGGCGCACGGCTTTGACCGTGTCGAGCAAGCTGGAAAGACCTTCCAGCGCAAAGTATTCGCATTGCACGGGAATCAGCAGACCGTCCGCGGCAGTCAGCGCGTTGACGGTAAGCAGATGCAAGGTGGGCGGGCAATCGACCAGGATGGTGTCGTACTTCTGCGCGACTTTCCCCAGTTGTTCCTTCAAGCGGTTTTCGCGCGCGAACGCATCCATCAGCTTGAGTTCGGCGGCAGTGAGGTCGCCGTTGCCGGGCAGCAGGTCGTAGTGCGCTTC
This sequence comes from Dyella flava, assembly GCF_016904955.1. GTDB lineage: Bacteria > Pseudomonadota > Gammaproteobacteria > Xanthomonadales > Rhodanobacteraceae > Dyella_B > Dyella_B flava. Next base: position 93,861 of record NZ_JADIKE010000025.1, read on the forward strand.
GGTGTTGACGATGGCCTGCTCGATCAACGCTTCGCCCAGCAGAACTTCGCAGCCGCTGGGATGCGCCTCGTGCTTGTTCACGCCCGATGCCATGGTCGCGTTGCCCTGCGGGTCGAGATCGACGAGCAGCACTTTGCGCTTCGCTGCGGCGAGGGCTGCAGCGAGGTTGACAGCGGTAGTGGTTTTGCCGACGCCTCCCTTCTGGTTGGCGACAGCGATGATACGGGCCATGTTTCGTCCGGTACCGTGAGTGTTAGTGAAAGCGGCTAGATTACCAGCCCGCCCGCCCAAGCACGACGAGATGACGCTCCGCCGCACCTAGTCCGGGCACGTTCAAGGTGTGAATACCGTTTACTTTGAAGCCATCCGGGACTCCGGGCAGCTCCTCATCCGGCGACTTGCCCTTCATCGCCAGCCAGATGCCCTGCGGCGCCAGCAGGTGCCCGCCCCAGGCCAGCATGTCGGCCAGACTGGCGAAGGCGCGGGCGGTCACGCAATCGAATTCGCCTTCCACCTCTTCCACCCGCGCTTGCACGGCCCGAACGCCTTCCAGCTTCAGCGAGCGGATGGCCTCGCGCAGGAAGCGCACCTTTTTCCCGTTGGAGTCGACCAGCAGTATCTGCCGGCCGGGCGCAGCGATGGCCAGCGGAATACCCGGCAGGCCCGGGCCGGTGCCCAGGTCAGCCAGCGACGCGCCTTGTACGAACGGCAGGATCGCCAGCGAGTCGAGCAGATGGCGAGTGATCATCTCGCCCGGCGCGCGGATCGCGGTGAGGTTGTAGGTGCCGTTCCAGCGCTCCAGCAGTGCCTGGTAATCCAGCAGACGCGGCACCGCTTCCGCGGGCAGCGACAGGCCGAGCGCATCGATGCCCTGTTCGAGCTGGGTTTGCAGGGCGCGGCGATCGGTCATCGGTGATCCGTGGCGTGAGTGGTCGGCCAGTATCCGGACCTGCTGCCCTGGATACCAGCACCCCAATAAAAGAAGACCCGCCGAAGCGGGTCGATACTTTCTTAGATTCCCCTGTGCCGGTGCTTTCTCAGGCAGCCTGGCGAATACGTTGAATCAGGCGGCTTCCAGTTCCACGCGGGTGATCATCACGCCGCGCTCGCGCAGATGCTGGTTGAGGCTGGATTTGAGCCGGGCAGCCACTTCGCGGCGCGCATCCTGCTGATTGGCCGCCACGTCGGCGTGCAGCGCATCCAGCACACCGCGGCGGATCAGCTGGTCAGCCTGCTCGATCACGGCATCGGCGCGCTCGGGTTCGAGCACCTGCCAGTAGACCGTGCCGTGCAGCGATTGCGCGTCGGAAACATCGAAGCGCAGCGTGCGGCCGCCCAGATCAATGCGATGTCCCACCCGGTCCACCAGCGGCACCACCACATGGGTACCCGGCTGCAACAGGCGAACCGGCTTGCCGCGGCGATAAAGACTGTGAACCTGACCGGCCGGCACACGCTTCACGGCCACCGCCGCGAGGGCGGGAAGGGCAACGATCAGGCTGAGCATCAGGATGGTCATGATCTGTTAAAACAGCTATTTAGCCACGGTTTCTGAAATTTTCACGAAGCAGGATTCTACAGGCATGTGAACCCGCTTGGATTAATCTTTATTTAACGACGAAATTCCCCAGCTCGCAATCCCGTGCTGTTAACCGCTTTTAACGGTTTTCCTTGGCAGAAGTGGTGCATCGTTCGTGCCACGCCCCCTGAACGAACATCGCCCTGTCGATATCACTATCGGCAGGGCGATGGGTCGGCTAAAACGCGGCGGATTTCAGAACTTGCCGGCGCGGAAATCGGCGATGGCCTGGTGGATCTGCTCGGGCGTATTCATCACGAACGGCCCATAGCGGGTGACCGGTTCCTGCAACGGCTGGCCGGCCACCAACAGCACCCGGGCGCGGTTTTCACGGCCTGCGAGGCGCACGCTGCCGCCCTTGGACAACACCGCCAGTTCGCTGCGCGAAAGCTTTTCGCCGGCGACCTGGGCGTCGGTTCCATCGAACACATAGGCAAAGGCGTGATGGTCCTCCGGCAAGGGAATCTCCACGCTTGCACCCGCTTCCAGCGCAATGTCCAGATACACCGGCGCGGTGACAATCCCTGACACCGGACCCTCAGCGTCACCCAGGCGGCCAGCAATGACCTTCACCGTCACCCCGTTGGCCGGATGCACCACGGGAATTCGTTCAGGATCAATGTCCTGGTAGCGCGGCTCGGTCATCTTGTCCTTGGCCGGCAGGTTCACCCACAGCTGGAAGCCCCACATCAGGCCATCTTCCTGCTGCGGCATTTCCGAATGCAGGATGCCGCGCCCGGCGGTCATCCACTGCACGCTGCCGGGCTTGAGATCACCGCGGTTGCCCTTGTTGTCGCCGTGCTGCATGTGGCCGGCGAGCATGTAGGTGACGGTCTCGAAGCCGCGATGCGGATGCTCGGGAAAACCGGCGATGTAGTCGCCCGCCTGATCGGAACGGAATTCGTCCAGCAGCAGGAACGGATCAAGCATGTCCAGGCCCGGCTGGCCGATGATGCGCTTGAGTTTCACTCCCGCACCGTCGGAGGTGTCGGTGCCGCGAATGCGGCGGCGGATGCTGCGCTCGGTCATGGTTTGCTCCTGTCAAAAGGATCTGGAGCACATGATGGTTCTGTTTGTGTGCGCACCCAAGTGGGGCCATACGAACAGACTGTTTCCTACCTACCGAAGATGGCGCCTGCTCACCGCAAAACGCTGTTGAAAATGGAAGGGTTTCCTGTCCTTTTTCAAATACCCGAGCTGATCAGAACCGGATTGGGCGTCGTCGAAACAAGCACCAACGCGCTGACGCGCGGCAAACATCGGTGGTCTGTGACGATCAGCGTGCGCTCGGCGCGCAGCTCCTCAATGCACCCAGTGTCCGCTGCGCTGACGCGGCGGGCCGGGCTGCTCCTTCTTCGACTCGCCCGCATGATCGAGCGCGTTGATTTCCGCTTCGGTGGCGGGATGCTCGTACCAATAGTGATTCACCGCGACCAGCACGGCCGGAAGCTGGGCCAGGCAGTCGTCGTAGTCTTCTTCACTGAGTTTTTCGAATTCGGCTTCGGCGCTGAGAATGCCCTCGTCCACCGCCAGCGCCATCACCGGGCCGAGCAATTCCATCAGCGAGGGATCATCGGCGAGACGTTTTTCCCACAGGCCAGCGCGCAGATCGATGCCGCGACTGAAGCCTTCGCACCAACCGGCGGCCGACAGGGCCGGGCCCGTTTCAGTCTCCACTTCGCCCAGGATCGGTTCGTAGGCGTCCACATCGAGTTCGGCACTGATCGAATCGTTGAGCTTGGCGAGCAGGGCCAACACGCGATTGCCCTCGTTCTCGTCCTCGAACGGCTCGTGCAGCACTTCCGGCAGCCACTCCTCGGGCAGCACCTGCACCGGGCCCACGCTGATGGCGCTGAGCAAGCCATGCACGCCGTCGAGCAGCAGATGACCATCCTGGGCGTGTGCGCGCAGGTAATGATCGAGCTCGTCGAGCTCGTTATCGTCCAGCGAGCTGGGCCAGTCTGCCTTGGTATTGCTTGTCGTCATCAGATATCCAGGTCCACCGTGACCGGGGTGTGGTCGGAAGGCCGCTCCCAGCGCCGCGGTTCGCGGTCGATGGCGGCAGCCCTGGCCGACGATTTCAGGGCATCGCCTAGCAGGATCAAGTCGATACGCAAGCCCATGTTGCGCCGGAACGCCCCCTGCCGGTAGTCCCACCAACTGTAGTGGCCAGCCTCCGTTTCAAAAAGCCGGAAACTGTCGTGCAGGCCGAGCTCGGTGATGGCTTTCAGGGCCGCGCGCTCGGGTGGTGAGCACAGCACCTCTTCGCCCCAGCCGACCGGGTCGTACAGGTCACGGTCATCCGGGGCGATATTGAAATCCCCCAGCACCACCAGTTTGGGATGCCGCTGGATTTCTTGCGCCAGGAAAGCGTGCACGCGTTCCAGCCAATGCAACTTGTACGTGTATTTCTCGTCACCGACGGCCTTGCCGTTGACCACATACAGATCCACGACGCGCACGCCACCGATGGTGGCGGCGAGAATGCGGCGCTGCGGGTCGTCCAGTCCGGGGATGTCGGTGATGACATCCTCGAAACTGAGGCCACTGTCATTGCGCGCCAGGATCGCCACGCCGTTGTAGGTTTTCTGGCCGGCGTAGATGGCTTGATAACCGGCCGCAGCGAGCTCGTCGACGGGAAACTTATCGTCTTCCAGTTTGGTTTCCTGCAGCCCCACCACGTCCGGCCGCGCGTCCGCGAGCCATTGGGTGAGGTGCGGGATGCGCACCTTGAGCGAATTGACGTTCCATGAAGCGATTCTCATCGGTCGATTGTAAGGGATGCAGGTTACGGCCACCGGACCGGGCCGCCGCCCGTGCTTGACCAAGCCCCGTGTGCAGCGGGTGCCATCCTGCACATTTGCGCGCCCCGCCCGGCCTGCTAGCGTGACCGCCTTACTGTGTCTGCGGATTGCCACCATGCTCAAACCAGCCCGCCTGCTTTTGCCTTTGCTCACTGCCCTGCTCGCGCCGATCGCAGCAGCCGATACCCATACCGCCACCACGGATCCGCGCATCGAGTCCCTGCTTACTCAGCTGGACAAGGTTCGCGATATCAGCGGCGTGGCCCTGTCGCCGGACGGGCGGCAACTGGCCTGGGTGGTGGATACGAACGACAAGCCCGGCATCATGCTGGCCGATGCGAATGGCCAGCATGCGCACAGCATCGGCCTGGCCACCAGCCCGGGCACATGCAGCGAAGATGGGCTGGCCTGGGCGCCGGATTCGCGTCATCTGGCCTTTCTATCCAACTGCGACAGCACGCACGCGTCCATGGGCGGCAAGCAACCGGACATCTATGTGCTCGACACGCAGTCGCACGACAAACCCGTGCGCATCTCGAACCTGAGCGGCTATGTGCATGCACTGAGCTGGGCACCGGATGGCAAGTCCCTGGCCTTCCTGTATGTGGAGGGCGCGACCCGCCGCGCCAGCGCGTTGGCGGCGGCGAAACCACTGGTCGGCGAAGTCGGCGTGGAAGGTATTGAAGTGCAGCGCGTTGCCACCCTGCCTGCAAAAGGCGGCGCCTTGCAGCTGGTGACGCCGGCCGACAGTTACGTCTACGAATTTAGCTGGGCGCCCGACAGTCAGCGGCTGGCTTACGTGGCCGCACCGCCGCCAGGTGACAACAACTGGTGGATTGCGCAGTTGTACGTACAGACGGCGCAGGCCGGTGCAAGCCGCACGGCGGTGGTCGATCCCCGCACCGTGACCGGGCCTTTGCATGGCCTGCAGATCGCCGTGCCACGTTGGTCGCCGGATGGATCGCGCATCGCCTTCATCGGCGGACTGATGAGCGACCAGGGCGCGACGGGCGGCGATCTCTACAGTGTTGCATCCAGTGGCGGCGCTCCGGTCGATCTGACGCCCGGTATCCACGTCACGCCGGCATGGTTCAGCTGGAGCACGCCGCAATCGATGCTGGTCAGCCAGGTCAGCAGCGGCAAGATGCAGGTGGCCGAATATGCGGTGGAGGCGAATCATGCGCAGCAGCAGCGCGTGTTGTTCACTGCGCCGGGTTCGATCGGGGATGGCACGGCCGAAGCCGCCCTGTCGCTATCAGCGGATCATCACCAGATAGCGTTCGCGCAATCTTCGTTCGACGTGGCGCCCGAAGTGTATGCCGGCTCGGTAGACGCACAGATGCCAGCTGCGGTCACCTCCATCAATGCGGGTCTGAAGCCGAGCTGGGGCAAGGCGCAATCGGTGGAATGGACCAACGAAGGATTCCACGTGCAGGGTTGGTTGCTGTATCCGGCCAACTACGATCCGCACAAGCGTTATCCGATGATCGTCTACATCCACGGCGGTCCTTCGTCCGCGGTGGTGCCGCATTGGCCCTCGGGCGGCTACGGTGCCGCACCGTTCTCCTCGCTCGGCTACTTCGTCTTCATGACCAATCCGCGCGGCAGCTTCGGTGAGGGCGAAACCTTCGTGCAGGCCAACCGCAAGGATTTCGGCTACGGCGATCTGCGTGACACGCTCACTGGCATCGATGCCGTGGAAAAGCTGGCGCCGGTGGATGACCATCGTCTTGGCCTGACCGGCTGGAGCTACGGCGGCTTCATGAGCATGTTCGTGCCCACGCAAACGCAGCGCTTCCGTGCCGTGGTGGCCGGTGCCGGCATTGCCAACTGGCAGAGCTATTACGGCCAGAACCTCATCGATCAGTGGATGATTCCGTTCTTCGGCGCTTCGGTATATGACGACCCGGGCGTGTATGCGAAGAGCTCGGCGATCAACTTCATCAAGAAGGTGAAAACGCCGACCTTGATCGTGGTGGGCGAGCGCGATGCAGAATGTCCGGCACCGCAATCATTCGAGTACTGGCATGCATTGCGCGCACTGGGTGTGCCGACATCGCTGGTTGTGTATCCGAATGAAGGACACCATTTCTACAATCCGGCGCATCAGCGCGACGTGTTGCAGCGTGCGTTGAACTGGTTTGAGAAATATCTGCCGCCGCAGTGAGTGGGCGGTAAAGTACCGGTGAGATTGCGCAAGAGTGGCCCCTCACCCCAACCCTCTCCCCGAAGGGGAGAGGGAGCAACGCACGCAACGCTCAAAATAACTCGCCCTGAGGCGATGGCTCCCGTGGCGGAGTAAAGCGCGAAGTGTCCAGCTGCAATTCGCGCGCACGGCCGAAGCCGTGACGGCGACAGGCCATCTCAAAACGTCGACGCAACAGTTCCGCAAAGACGCCCTGGCCACGCATGCGTGTAGCGAAATTGCTGTCGTAATCGCGGCCCTGATTCATTTGCTGCACCAGGCTCATCACATGGGCGGCGCGTTGCGGCATGTGCAATTGCAGCCATTCGCGGAACAGACTCTTCAGTTCGTAGGGTAAGCGCAGCACCGTATAGCCGGCACACGAAGCGCCGGCGATAGCCGCCTGCTCCAGCACCGCTTCCATATCACGGTCATTCAGCGCAGGAATGATCGGCGCCACCAGCACGCCGACCGGCACACCCGCTTCAGTCAAAGTGCGGATGACCTTGATGCGCCGGTGCGGTGCGCTTGCGCGCGGTTCCAGTTTCGCTGCGAGATGGTTGTCCAGCGAACTGACCGATATGAACACCTGCACGAGGCGTTCGCGTGCCATCGGTACCAGGATGTCCAGATCACGCTCTACCAGCGCGTTCTTGGTCACGATGGTGCAGGGGTGATGGCATTCGGCCAGTATTTCCAGCGCTGCACGCGTCAGTCGCCAGCGCTTTTCGATCGGCTGATATGGATCGGTGTTGCTGCCGATATTGATCGGGTTGACCACATAGCTAGGCTTGGCCAGATCAGAGCGCAATACCTCCGCCAGATTGGTCTTGGCGCGCAACTTCGTTTCGAAATCGAGGCCGGGTGACAGGTTGAGATAACTGTGGCTGGGGCGCGCAAAGCAGTAGATGCAACCGTGCTCGCAACCGCGGTAGGGATTCATCGCCTGGCTGAAATAAATATCCGGCGAATCGTTGTGCGTAATGACGCTGCGCGCGCATTCTTCGGTGACTTCGGTGCGCGGGCGCGGACGATCCTCGTCGAGCACGGCGTGCTGCCAACCATCGTCCTCCGCGTGGTGGCGGATGGTCTCGAAGCGTCCTTCGGGATTGGAGGCGGCGCCGCGGCCTTTGAATGCGTGAGGAAGATCAGCCATCGGCTGATCATGCGCGCGAACGATCTCAAACGGCGCGACACTCACGGTTGCGTGGCGTTGCGCAATCGTTGCCCCAGCCAATCCGTCATCGCGGCGAGCGGATAATTCTGTTCGAGCTGGCGATGCATTTCGTCGAAAACCGGCGGCGAGATCGTCCAGCCCAGCGGCAATGGATAGTTGCCCGGACACAGGCGCAGATGCCAGAGCACGTCGCCATCATCGGGATCGGCGGCATGGATATGCAAGGATGAAAGCAGTTGTGCACGTGCATATTCACCACGCGCCTCGCGCGTATCGAGCAGCGCAACGAGAGGTGCCGTCGCTTCGCCGTAGTTCGTACGTTCGGTGGGCCTGGGGACCCGCGCACAATTTGCAGAATAGAGCGGCAAGGGTTGAGCCGGATCGTGCGCATCAACGAAATCGTACAGGCTCGGATCGTTGCTGATGTGCAGGACAATGATCTGCAGGGGTTGTCCTTGTTGTGCGGCGATGCTGCGCAAGCGGTGAATGATCTCGCGCAAGGTCGTCGTACCGGAATTTTCGAAGTAACCGCCGTCGACCAATTGGAAGCCGGCGGGTGATGGCGCGTTTTGTGCGACCGCTGTCTGCAAGGTCCCGGCCGGACTCAGGTAAGTGAAACGCGCGCTGTTGAGCACCACCTCACTTAAAGGAATGCGCGGATCCAGCCAGCGCGAGCCATCGTAGGCCGTTGTCCACGGGCTTTCAGCAAACGGGCGGAACGGATCCTGCACGAATCGCCAGCCCTGGCCCACGGTGGTGCTGTTGAGGAACAGGGCCGGCACATCGACATTGACCGACCCATCAGCGTGCTCGTAAAGCGAGGAAAACGGCTGTGCGAAGGCGTTCACGCCCTGCTCTTCCGCGGCCTGTTCCCAGGCGCGCGTGAGCGCGCGACCACGATCGTCAAACAAGGCGCCTGGAAGCCAGCGTTGCGTGAAATCGACAAACCACGCATTGGCCACCAGCGGTGCAAGAAAGTCGTGATTGAGCATGCGCTCGGTGCGCAGCTGAGCCGCATCGCCCGTAGCCGGCGCGAATTGCAGCGCTGCGACGTAAGCAGCCAGACCCAGGCTGCCACCCGATACGCCGCTGCCGGCGAAGAAGTAGCGCTCGAACCTGGGTTCGCCACCACTCGGAGGCAAAGCCTGATCGATCAGCGCGGTGAATCGGCTCAGCACCATGGCGGTCCACACGGCGCTGCGCAAACCACCGCCTTCACTCGACACCATGATTACCGGGCAAGCGTGTTGCGGTATGCAGCGGCTTTGCAGCCACGCCTTGGCGTAAGTGTCGAAGTCGGGCCGATGGTCAGCCGGTGGCGGCGCCGGCCGTTGATGCGTGGTCATCGACGGGTATTGGCGCACGCGATGGTTATCGTTGAGATGCAGGGCGTGCAGACTCACTGCCATCAGCATCAGCAGGCTGAGCAGGGGGATGCCCCGGCGGTCGGCGAGCATGCACAGGAATCCGCCGCTCATGCAGAAAAAACTGCCGGTAATGAGCAGCACGGCGAGGGAGCCCACACCATCGAACTGGCGCGGCTGGATCACCACCAGCACCGTCATCAATACGTTCAAGATCAGCGTTGCGAGGAAGATGCTTAGCGGCACCATGCCCAGCACCGTGATTGACTCTGAACTCGACACCATGGCGTGAGGCGAACGCCAGGTTCGCGGCAACCATCGCCATCCGATGAAGAGCATGAACATCGCCGCGGCTTCCACCAGCAGACCCGTGATGCGCAGGTCGCGCCGGTGACATTGGGCGACGGTCATGCAGGTCGCATGGATTGTCCCTTGCAAGGTCACCCAGTACCCGAACAGCACCAGCAGCGGCACCAGGGTGCCCAGGATGCGCGGAATCCACTTACGCAGGGGTGCCGCACGCGGATCCTGCAACGCAGGCCAGCGTGGATAAATCAGCCGGTAAGCGTTGTGCGCGGTGTACCAGATGGCCAGTCCGGCGATCGCGCTGGTCGCCAGCAAGGAGACATAACGGGCGCTGCTGGGGTCGGCCCAGATGGCGATCAGAAACAGCTCGCTGGCCTGATCGACGTTGCAGATCACTACCGTTGCAAACGCAAGTACCAGCAGGGAAACCCTGATCGGTTTGCAATGGTCCAGCCCGATGGCCAGCCAGCCGAAGACGTCCAGGAGCGTAAATCGCGGCCGTTTCGCGGCCGCGCCGGACGGATTCTGGTCAACCATCGCACCGCTTCCCCCGCATGGCCTGATCGCTTGCTCATATTAGGCCAGGCGCGTGCGGGGCTGGTGAGGACGTCGCAGTTCCCGCAATCGGTCGGCGCTATGATCGTCGCCAAACTGCAGCTTTGATCTCGAGGCCCGTCATGCGGTGGCTACTGCTGTTCGCGACGCTGTTGTCCTGGGTGCTCTCCTTTACCCGTCACAGTCCGGGCGCGCTGGACTTTTGGTTGCTCCTCGGCCTGGCAGGTATCGTGGCGACGGCGCTGGCATTTGCACAGGCACGCATCGAGGCCAACGCACGACCCGAGCCAAGCATCCAGCTGATGCGCAGCCAGCAGCAGCAAAAGTCGTCACAGGACTAATGTTGCACTGCAGCTTTGGCGGTTTAGCCACCCGAACGCTACACTCCAGCGGTTGAGACATTGCACAAAAGATGTGATGCGGTTTTTCACTGAGTGCGCTCCCGGATGATCGGCGAGCAGGAGGCAAACATGTCAAAGGTCTATCCGGTCGATCCCGCATTCGCCGCCAAGGCGCATCTACGCAAGGCAGACTACGAGCGTCTGTATGCCGAATCGGTCAAGGATCCCGAAGGTTTCTGGGGCCGTATCGGCGAGCGCTTGGAGTGGTCGAAGAAGCCGAGCAAGATCCGCGACGTCTCCTTCGATCCGAAGGACCTGCATATCCGCTGGTATGAAGATGGCCTGCTCAATGTCTCGGCCAACTGCCTGGACCGTCACCTGGCCACGCGCGGCGACAAGACCGCGATCATTTTCGAAGGCGATGACCCGAACGAATCGCGCCACATCAGCTATCGCGAGCTGCACGCCGAGGTATGCAAGTTTGCCAACACGCTGAAGCATCTTGGCGTGGTCAAGGGTGATCGCGTGGCGATCTACATGCCGATGATTCCGGAAGCCGCGGTAGCCATGCTGGCCTGTGCCCGCATCGGTGCCGTTCACTCGGTGGTGTTCGGCGGCTTTTCACCTGACTCGCTGGCCGGTCGTATCGCCGACTCTACTGCAAAGCTCGTGGTTACCGCCGATGAAGGCGTGCGTGGCGGCAAGAAGATCTCGCTCAAAGCCAATGTCGATGCCGCACTGGAGCGGCCGGGCACGAACAGTGTGGAGACGGTTGTCGTGGTGCGCCGCACCGGTTCGGCCGTGCCGATGCAGTCGCCCCGCGACCGCTATTACCACGTGCTGATGGACGGGCAGTCTGCCGATTGCCCGCCGGAGCCGGTCGAAGCCGAGCATCCGCTGTTCATTCTTTATACCTCCGGTTCCACCGGCAAACCCAAGGGCGTGCTGCACACCTCGGGTGGCTATCTGGTCTATGCCAGCTTCACGCACGAGATGATCTTCGACCTGCGTGAGGATGACGTTTACTGGTGTACCGCCGACGTTGGCTGGGTCACCGGACATAGCTATGTGGTGTATGGCCCGCTCGCCAACGGCGCGACCACGGTGATGTTTGACGGCGTGCCGAACTATCCGGATTTCAGCCGCTTCTGGCAGGTGGTAGACAAGCACAAGGTGAGCCTGTTCTATACCGCGCCCACGGCGATCCGCGCCTTGATGCGCGAAGGCGAGGCGCCGGTGAAGAAGTGCTCGCGCGCCAGTTTGCGCTTGCTCGGCTCGGTCGGCGAACCGATCAACCCGGAGGCCTGGGAGTGGTATCACCGCGTGATCGGTGACGAGCGCTGCCCGATCGTCGACACCTGGTGGCAGACCGAAACCGGCGGCATTCTGATCACGCCGCTGGCCGGCGCGATCGACACCAAACCCGGTTCGGCCACGTTGCCGTTTTTCGGCGTGAAACCTGCGGTGGTCGATGCAGGTGGCACGGTACTGGAAGGTGCGTGCGAAGGTAATTTGCTGATCACCGATTCCTGGCCGGGGCAGATGCGCACGGTCTATGGCGATCACGAACGTTTCATCGACACGTACTTCAAGGCCTATCCGGGCAGCTACTTCACCGGTGACGGCGTGCGTCGTGACGAGGACGGCTATTACTGGATTACCGGCCGCGTCGACGACGTGATCAACGTCTCCGGCCACCGGATCGGTACCGCCGAGGTGGAAAGTGCGTTGGTGGCGCATCCGAAGGTGGCCGAGGCTGCGGTGGTCGGCTGCCCGCATGAGATCAAGGGCCAGGGCATCTACGCCTATGTCACGCTGGTCGCCGGCGAACAAGGTAGCGACGAGCTGCGCAAGGAGCTGATTGCCTGGGTGCGCAAGGAAATCGGTCCGATCGCCACGCCTGATTATCTGCAGTGGGCGCCGGGTTTGCCCAAGACCCGTTCGGGCAAGATCATGCGCCGCATTCTCCGCAAGATCGGTGAGAACCAGCCCGACCAGCTCGGTGATATTTCAACCCTGGCTGATCCGGGCGTGGTGAAGAATCTGGTCGATGAACGCTTGATTCGTTGAAACGTTCCTTGCAGGACGCCGCCGCTTGTATCGCGCGGCGGCGATCCGGCAGCATGTGGGGATGCGCACTACTCTCGGCCACGACGTCGCCGGCATCGTTTCCAGCCTGGACGAGGAATGCGTTCACGTCTGGCTGCTCAACTATCGAAAATCACAGCGGCGCGAACCTCTGCAGGCCTTGCTGGGTGTCTATCTCGGCGTCCCTGCCGAGGCGGTCGTGCTGACAGCTGGCGAGCACGGTCGTCCGGAACTCGCACCACCCTGGAACGCCGTCCTACATTTCAATTGGTCGCACAGCGGGGACAAAGCCATCATTGTGGTGGCGCGGGGACTCGTTCCCGGCATCGACATCGAGCGTGTGCGGACACGCCCACGATCCGGGGAGTTGGCCGAACGTTTTTTCCATCCCGACGAAGCTGCGAAGCTGTCCGCGCTGGAAGAGCCCCGGCGCGAATTGGCCTTTCTGCAGCTCTGGACAGGCAAGGAGGCGGTGCTCAAGGCACTGGGACGAGGCGTCGCCTTTGGCCTGCACCGCCTGCACTTGAGCGTGGAGTCAGGCAGTTCAGACCTGATATGGCTGGATGGCGACGATGCGACTCAATGGCAGTTGCAGCGCCTTGACGTAGACCCTGATTACATTGCCAGCGTGGCCTGGCGCGGACCGCGTCGGGTCATTCACTTCTGGACACTTGCCGAGCGCGGCTGAACGGCGCACTGTGTTCGGCCCGACACATACCTTCCGATCCATGACCCTGCTCAGCGTCAATCTCAACAAGATCGCCGTACTGCGCAATTCGCGTGGCGGCGATGAACCCGACATTGCACGTGCCGCCATCACTTGCATCGAAGCAGGTTGCGGTGGCATCACCGTGCACCCGCGTCCCGACATGCGTCATGTACGACCTGATGACGTACGCACATTGTCCGCATTGTTGCGCGGACGCGTTGAATACAACATCGAAGGCAATCCGTTTGCCGCGGCACGTGGAGATTATCCCGGCCTGATCGCCTTGGCTCGCGAGGTGCATCCAACCCAGGTAACCCTGGTGCCGGACAGTGATGGGCAGATTACTTCCGATCACGGCTTCGACCTCGCCAATGATGCCGAGCGATTACGCCCGTTAGTCGCTGAATTACGGGAACTCGGCTGCCGCGTCAGCCTGTTTGTGGATCCCGGCGCACATGGCTTCGAACACGCCGTGGCCATCGGCGTGGAGCGCATCGAAATCTACACCGGCCCATATGCCGAGGCCTTTGATGAAGGCGATGCCGCCGAGCAACTGGCTCTGTGCGTGGATACCGCGCGGCGTGCGCAGCAGGCGGGTCTTGCGGTGAACGCCGGACATGATCTTAGCCAGGCGAACCTGGGCACCTTGCGCGTGGCGATTCCCGGTCTTGCCGAAGTGTCCATTGGTCACGCGTTGATTGGCGAGGCTCTGTACGAAGGCCTGGCTAATACGGTGCGCAACTACCTGCAAATTCTGCGTTGAGGATATAGCCGTCTAGACGGCTCTTTGAAAACAGAAACCCCCGCTTGCGCGGGGGTTCTGCGGGTAACGCCTGACAGTGATTGAACTGCTCCGATTCAATCGCTGTGATTACTGCCCATTGCTGTCGGTGAAACCGATCTTGTTCAGACCGTAGCTTTTCGCATCGGCCAGAACGCGGGCAACGACCTGATAAGGCACCTGGTCAGCCGCATCAATCTGCACTTCCGGCTGATCCGCTTCGCTCTTGGTCGAAATGACCGCGATCTGCGTCTTCAACTGCTGTTCGTCCACCGGGGTGTCGTTCCAATAGAACGCGCCGGACTGGTCGATCTTCAGGTGAATCGGCTCCGGCGGATTAGTCGGAGGAATGATATTCGGATTCGGCTGCGGCAAGTCGATCTTGACCTTGTGGGTCATGATCGGCGCCGTGATCATGAAGATGATCAGCAGCACCAACATCACGTCGACCAGCGGCGTGACGTTGATGTCAGCCATCGGGCCCTTGCCACCGCCCATACTAAATGCCATGGCTGATCACTCCTTACCGGTGGTCATAAAGCCGACGTGCACCATGCCGGAGCCCTTGGCTTCACCGAGCACCTTGCGGACAATCCTGAACTCGGTGTCCTTGGCGGCACGGATTTGCAGCTCGGGCTGCGGCGACATGGCTGCGAACACCGCGAACTTCGACTTCAGTTCGGCATCGGTAATCGCATTCGAGTCGTCATTGAGGTACATGCTGCCATCTTCCTTGATGGCCAGATCCATCGGCGGAGTCAGCGGCGGCGTATCCGTGGTTTTCGGATTTGCCGTCGGCAGGTCCACCTTGATCCGGTGCGACATCAGCGGTGCTGTGATCATGAAGATGATCAACAGCACCAGCATCACGTCAACCAGCGGCGTGACGTTGATTTCCGACATCGGCGAGCCGGACTCGTTTCCGGAGCTCATCGCCATGGGTCAATCCTCACTTCTGGGTCGGAGCGACGCCTTCGACACGCGCGCCGGTAGCGAAGAAGTCGTGCAGGTCGTGCGCGAATTCGTCGAAGCGGGCGTAGGTCAGGCGGTTCGAACGGGTGAAGAAGTTGTAGGCAAGCACGGCCGGGATAGCGGTGAACAGACCGAACGCGGTCATGATCAGAGCTTCACCCACGGGGCCCGCCACAGCTTCCATCGAAGCGTTACCGGAAGCGGCGATGCGGATCAGCGCGTGGTAAATACCCCACACCGTACCGAGCAGACCGATGAACGGTGCGGACGAACCGACCGTGGCGAGCAGGGTCATGCCGCCTTCCAGACGCAGGCTCTCGCGAGCAACAGCCTGACGCAGGGCGCGGTCGATGAATTCCGAGCGGCTCAGCGATTCGGCCAGGCGGCCGCCGCTGGCGGAAGCCTGCTGGTGGTGGGCCACCGCGGAAGCAGCATCCAGAGCGATCTTCGAGAAGGGTTCGCCCTTGGGCTGGGCTTCCAGCTCGCGGATTGCGTCCTGGGTGGAGTTATTGGACCAGAAGCCGTTGATCACGCCATCGGCGCGGCCACGGACCATCGAATTGCGGATGGCGTTGGCAATGATGAAGTACCACGAGGAGAACGACATCACCACGAGTACCACGAACACGATCCACCCCAGAAAATCGAAGTTGTGGAGCAGGTCGTGGAAGCCCATTTGTTGCATGGCCATCGCATTGGCGTTGCCACCCAGAGCCGGAGCGGCGGCATCGGAAGCAGGAGTCTGTTGGAACATAAACGCTACCCTTGGAAGTCAGGCGTGAACTGTAACTGTAATAGGTATTACAGCTGGTTGAGATTGAAGTTGACGGGTACGCGTACGTAACCTTCAACCTTTTTACCGTTTTTGATTTCTGGATTGAAACGCCATTTCTGGGCCGCTTCAATTGCCGCACGATCAAGTTCGTGGAAGCCACTGGACTGGTCGATCTTGATGTCCTTGGGCGTGCCATCCACGGCCACCAGAATCATCAGCGTTACCGTGCCCTCGTGCCGTTGGCGAATAGCCTGCGGCGGATACTTGGGCTGCATGCGGCTGTTGTAACTGATGTCCTGGCCCGCCTGGATATCCGCTGGCGGAGCCGGCGGCGCAGGCGGTGCAGGCGGCGGTGCCGGCTGCGGATTGTTCGACACTTCCTGCACAGCCGGCGGCGGTGCCGGCGGCGGCGGAGTCGGCGGCGGGACCACCTGCTGGACGATCTTCGGCGGCGGCTGCTTCGGCGGTTCCGGCGGCGGCGGCGGCGGCGGGGGAGGCGGAGGCGGCGGCTCGATGAAGTTCACCTGCACGATCTTTTCTTTCTGAACTTCCGCCGTTTTCGGGGGCGCCATCGGCGCGATCAGTATCAGGAAAGCAAACGCATGCAGCGCGATGGCTACCGCCAGCGCCCATGTGCGCCCCCAACTGAACGGCTTAACGCCGGTATCTTCGTTACTTGAGGCCATCTGTCGCTTTCAATCAGGAGCTAGTCAATCGGAATGACGTGGTCGCAGCATCCATCGGCAAAGCCGTTCCCAAGAGGGTGACATTTGCCACTGGACATTGCGGGAAAAGTCCAACGGTACAACAGCACATGGCGTTTGTATAGCTTTCGTGTAGGCCTTGGACGACAAACGAATAGACGTCCATCTGCTTCACGTACACAAACGCCCGTGCTTATAAATCAATTGCCAATGTTGGCGTCCTTAAGCCACTTCTTGGCCTGTGCAGCGGTCTCGGGGTCCTTTTCCGCTTCCAGAACGGCATCGGCCGCACCAGCCTTGTCCTTGAGGCCGATATTCGCCTGGGCGAGCGCCATGTAGGCCTTGCCCGTGTGCTTCACACCCTTGCTGATGGCCTGCTGCAGCATCGCCTTGGCTTCGGTGTACTGATTCGCCATCACGTAGGCGACACCAGCCTTGTAGGCGGGTTCGCCATCGCTCGACGAGGGAACCGCCTTCTGATACGCCGCAGCGGCATCGCTGTAGTTCTGGCCAATCATGTTGGCATCGCCCATCAGCATGTAATTCGCCGCGCTAGGCTTCACGATGCCCTTGGTGATGCCTTCCTGCAGCACCTGCACGGCTTTGTTGGTGTCCGTGCTGGGATCCTGGTTGCTGTCGCTCTGCGCATCATTCATGTAGAGCTTGGCCATCGTGATGTAGTCGTTTTCATCAAACGGAATTTTGCCTTCGCTATGCGTCTGCTCCAGCAGTTTGATCGCGTCTGCAAAATTCTGCGTCTGGATGTCCAGGCTCAGCGCGTTGTGGAAGCTGGTGGGGTCAGTCGGCGATGCGCTGGCTGTCTGCTTGGCGAGTGCAGCCGCTTTGTCCTTCTGTCCGGAATCGTTGTAGGCAAGGATCAGCAATTGATTCCAGCCCGGATTGGGCGTCTTTGTCATCGACTGTGCTTTCTGCAGCGCAGCGATGGATTCCGGATATTTCTGCAGGCGGTAATAAGCTTCGCCTTCGAGTCCGTAGGAGTCGGCCGAATCGCTCTTGCCTTCGGAGCGCCACTTTTCGACCTGATCGATCGCCTGCTGATATTGCTGGTTGAGCAAATAGAACTTGGCGAGTTCGAACTCGAGCGTGAAGTAAGCGTCGTTCGGCAACGTGCCGTTGGCGAGCGCCTTTTGCAACTTGTCGATACCACCCGGTAGATTTTGGTTCAGTGCATCGACGCGAGCCAGTCCCTGCAGCGCCATCGCTTGCGCGTATTTGCTCTTGCTGTTGTCGATGATCGGCTGCAGCAGCTGCGCAGCCTTGTCCTTGTCATTGGACTCCGCAGCTTGAAGGCCGTCATTGAGCGCCTTTTGTTCCTTCGCGTCGGTGAGGTCCAGCTTCGGTTCTTTGCGGGTCGCATTGGGATACTGCGGAGCCGCTTTCTGCTGATCGCTCGACGACGAGTTGTCGCTCGCTAGCGCCGGAGTGCTTGCCAACATCAACGCAAACGCTGCGCCGGCCAGCATCTTCAGGGAAGCGTGTTTCATGGCGTTCCTCAAGTGAAAGGAGTCGGGTTTCACGCACATGCTGTGCGGGGGATCACTGAGATTAACCCGAGCCGACTGTCGATAACAAGTCGCACTGCCGCATGAAAGGCTTTTACAAATCAATAACTTATGACAAAAAGGCCATACGCGGCCGCATTTTTTATTACTTGACACGAATGCGGTGTGCTGTTCTCGTTTCCTGCGCGCCGCGGTCGAGCAAGCGCAGCAATATATGCATGCACTAATGCATTAGTGTGTCAAGCGGCATTGAGTTCGGCCCGGATGTACTCCGGGCCGAAGCAAATCCGCATGCCGACATCAGATGTCGAGGTTGGCAACTTTCAGCGCGTTCGCTTCGATGAAGTCGCGCCGCGGTTCGACGGCTTCGCCCATCAGCATCGAAAACATCTGGTCAGCCGCAAAGGCGTCTTCGACCCCTACCTGCAACATGCGGCGGGTCTCGGGGTTGACCGTGGTTTCCCAGAGCTGCTCAGGGTTCATTTCGCCGAGGCCTTTGAAGCGCTGGATGCTGCGGCCCTTCTTGGCCTCATCCAGCAACCAGCTGCGGACTTCTGCGAAGCGCAACACGCCACGCGAGGCATTGCCGCGACGGACAACAGCGTCGGCGTGAATCAACCCCGCCAGTTGCTGGCTGATGGTGAGAATCGGACGGAATTCCGAACCGCTGAAGAACGGCTGCGGCAACAGCCAGGTGTGGCTGAGACCATGCTGGTCACGCACCACCTCGATCGCCGCCGGGTGCTCGCCATCCGCCGGACGCAGCGAGAGCCGGTAGCGCGGTTTGCCCAAGCCGCTCGCGGCCAGGTTGTGCGCGACGGCGTCCAGCCAGGTTTGCATGGCGGCTGGATCGTGCCAATGGTGAGCGTCGATCGGAGCGAGCTCAAGCATCGCGGTGAACACGTTGGCGTCAAAGCGGTGGCCTAGGCGTTCGATCTGATCCAGCGCGAGCTGGTAGTCGCGCAGCAGCTTTTCCAGCGCTTCGCCGCTGATCGGCGGCGCTTCCGGGCTGTACGTCAGTTCTGCATTGTCGAGGGCGCTGGAAATCAGGTAGGCATTGAGCGCCGCGTCGTCTTTCAGGTAGAGCTCCTGCTTGCCCTGCTTCAGCTTGTACAGCGGCGGCAGGCCAATGTAGACGTGGCCTCGCTCGATCAGATCAGGCATCTGGCGGTAAAAGAACGTCAGCAACAGCGTGCGGATGTGCGAGCCGTCGACGTCCGCGTCGGTCATGATGATGATGCGGTGGTAGCGCAGCTTGTCGGGGTTGTAGTCCTCTTTGCCGATACCGGTACCCAGTGCGGTAATCAGGGTGCCTACTTCAGCGGAGGAAAGCATCTTGTCGAAGCGTGCTTTTTCCACGTTGAGGATCTTGCCCTTGAGGGGAAGCACGGCTTGCGTCTTACGGTTGCGGCCTTGCTTGGCCGAACCGCCTGCGGAGTCACCCTCCACCAGGAACAGTTCGCACAGCGCAGGATCCTTCTCCTGGCAATCTGCCAGCTTGCCTGGCAGGCCAGCGATGTCCAAAGCGCCTTTTCGCCGGGTCATTTCGCGCGCTTTACGCGCGGCTTCGCGGGCGCGGGCGGCATCAACCACCTTGCTGGCGATGGCTTTCGCTTCGTTCGGATGCTCGAGCAGGAACTCGCCGAGTTTTTCGTAGACCACCTGCTCCACCACGGTTTTCACCTCGGACGAAACCAGCTTGTCCTTGGTCTGGGAGGAGAACTTGGGATCAGGCACCTTCACCGACAAAACCGCGATCAAACCTTCGCGCATGTCGTCGCCGGAAAGCGTGACCTTGGCGGTTTTGGCCAGGCCTTCCTTCTCGATATAAGCCTGAATCGCGCGCGTCAGCGCCGCACGGAAGCCGGTAAGGTGCGTGCCGCCATCGCGCTGCGGGATGTTGTTGGTGAAGCAGAACATCGTCTCCTGGTAGGAGTCGGTCCATTGCATCGCCAGTTCGACCGTGATGGCGTCCTGCTGCGCGGCGAGGCTGATGACATTCGGATGCAGCGCCGTTTTCAGCTGGGCCAGATGCTGCACGAATGAACGGATGCCGCCTTCATAGGCAAACGTGTCATGGCGCCCTTCCCCGCGCTCGTCGTACAGATCAATGGTGACGCCCGAATTGAGGAAGGCCAGCTCGCGCAAGCGCTTGGCCAGCACGTCGTAGTGGAATTCGATGTGGGTGAAGGTCAGCGGGCTGGGCAGGAAGCGCACCGTGGTACCGCGGCGGTCAGAGGGTCCCACCATCTTCACCGGATAAAGCGGCTCACCCAGCGAGTATTCCTGCTGATATTCGTGGCCGTCACGGTGGATGGTGAGCCACAAATGCTCACTCAGCGCGTTGACCACCGACACGCCCACGCCGTGCAGGCCGCCTGACACCTTGTAGGAATTCGCGTCGAACTTGCCGCCAGCGTGAAGCACGGTCATTACCACTTCCGCAGTGGAACGCCCCTCTTCCGGGTGCATGTCGACCGGGATACCTCGGCCGTTGTCGATGACGCTGACCGAGCCATCGTCGTGGATGGTCACGATGACGCGGTCGCAAAAGCCAGCCAGAGCCTCGTCGATGGAGTTATCCACGACCTCGAACACCATGTGGTGAAGGCCGGTGCCGTCATCGGTATCGCCGATATACATGCCCGGGCGCTTGCGCACCGCTTCCAGACCTTTGAGTACCTTGATGCTGTTCGAATCGTAGGATGCGTTCATGCAATAACCATGTCCTGACGCCTTATTCCGCCCGGTGCGGCGCCATGGGAGCCGGGCTGGATGCAACCCTCTAATTATAGCAGGGGTGTGAACCGGCCCTGTTCCACGTGGAACAACCTGTTTGGGGCTTGTTCCAAGGGCTTTGGCATCTCGGTCCCGGTAATCAACACCTGGGCCGGGGCGGCCAGCAGGCTTTCAACGACCGATGCCTGGTGGGCGAGATCAAGCTCCGACGCCAAGTCGTCGAGGCAGATAATCGGCCATTCTCCGCGGTGATCCGCGTCCAGACGCGCCTGGGCGAGCAAACAGGCCAGCGCGACCAGCTTTTCCTGTCCCCGGGAAAGGTGCTCTCTTTGGGGAGCCTGCGCAAACGACAAAGACCAGTCTGCCCGGTGGACGCCCGAGGTCGTGTGCCGTTTCGCCTGATCCCGGGCGCGCTGCATGGCCAATGTCCCGGCAAGATCCTCCCCTTCCGGCCATCCAGGACGATATCGCAGCTCCACGTCCCCGAGTTCGCCCAGGAACAACGAGGCTTGCTCCCTCACATAGGGCAGCAGCGCATCGAGGTACCGCCGGCGCCATTGATCGATCTGCGTGCCCGACCGAGCGAGCTCCTGCTCCCAAGGACCATACAGGTCTTCCGAGACGGCTGATTCTTTACGCAGCAAGCTGTTCCGCTGCTTCAATGCCCTCTGATAGCGGCGCCACGCGGACAGGAAATCCTGTTCCACGTGGAACACTCCCCAATCAAGAAAGCGACGACGTTCCTCGGCGGAGCCCGCGATCAGCGCATGCGAACCAGGCTCGAAGCAGACGACAGCGCATTCGCGCACAAGCTGCCCGATCAGCACATCCGTCCCGTCCACCCGCGCTTCCCAACGCGTCCCTTCCCGACCGAGCCCCAGGCGAACCACTCGGGCGTCGGCGTGACGTACGGTTGAAAAAATGCTCAAGCCTGAAGCGCCTCGCTGCATCAGGACATCACGAGACCCGCTGCGAAATGAGCGTCCGTGAGAAAGCAGAAAAGCGGCCTCCAGAACCGAGGTCTTGCCTGCCCCGTTGGCGCCGACCAAAACGTTGAAGCCATCGGCAAGATCCAGGGACGCTTCGCCAATGCAGCGCAAGCCACGAAGCTGTAACCGCTCAAATTTCATGGCACCGCACCCCTGAAACGACAACGCCGGAGCTTGAGGCTCCGGCGTTGCGATATCGACACGTACAAGCAATCAGCATGTGAACCGTCAGAGCCTCAACGGCATGATGACGTGACGAGACTGCTCGCTGTCATCTTCCTGCACCAGGCAGCTCGACTGTGCATCGCGCAGACTCAAGCGAGCCTTGTCACCGCGCAGCGCCGCCAATGCATCGAGCAAATAGCCCACATTGAAACCGACCGTCAGGTCAGACACGCCAGTGTCGGCTTCGACCTCCTCGACGGCCTCTTCCTGCTCGGGATTGTGCGCAACGATGCGCAGCTTGCCCGGCGAGAATTCCAGCTTCACACCGCGATATTTTTCATTGGAAAGAATCGCGGCACGCTGCAGCGCCCCGCGCAGCACTTCACGATCCAACGTAGCTCGCTTGTCGGCGCCAAGCGGGATCACGGCTTCGTAATCAGGAAAGCGGCCATCAATCAGCTTCGACGTAAACACCACTTCGCCGCGGCGTACACGAAGATGATTGCGTCCG
The DNA here is from genome assembly GCF_016904955.1 of Dyella flava. Taxonomy (GTDB): domain Bacteria; phylum Pseudomonadota; class Gammaproteobacteria; order Xanthomonadales; family Rhodanobacteraceae; genus Dyella_B; species Dyella_B flava. Next base: position 116,128 of record NZ_JADIKE010000025.1, read on the forward strand.
AATTCGAGCTCGACCGAGCCTTCGCCTGACTCCAGCAAACCGACCAGCTCATTGACGCCCTTGCGAGGAATGATGATCTGGCGTCGCGCGGAGACCTTGCTCTCCAACTGCGTTTCCTTCAGCGCAAGGCGATGCCCGTCAGTAGCCACGCAACGCAGTGCGTGCTCCTGCAGATCCAACAGCATGCCGTTGAGGTAATAACGCACATCCTGATTGGCCATCGCGAAGGCGGTGCGTTCCATCAGGTCACGCAACACCTCTTCCGGAAGGCTTACCCGTTCGACCAACTCGATCTCGTCGATGGTCGGAAATTCGGTGGCAGGCAAGGTCGCCAGCGTGAAACGGCTGCGACCTGCGTTCAAGGCTACGCGATCGCCGTTCTGTTTCAGCTCGATCTTCGCGCCATCAGGCAGTGCACGCACGATGTCGAACAGCTTTCGCGCCGGAATGGTGGTTTCGCCATCCACCAGCTTGTCGGCTTCGGTGGCAGCAATCATTTCCACTTCCAGATCGGTGCCGGTGAAGGACAGCTTTCCGTCCGCCACCTTCACCAGAAGATTGGCCAGTACCGGCAGTGTCTGTCGACGTTCGACCACTCCCACGACCTGCTGTAGGGGCTTAAGCAGAGCTTCTCGTTGGATGCTGAATTGCATGTTTGTGCTTTCCCTATCCTGCAGTTCTGTTTTTAAAAGAAGAGTAGTGGTTGCAGCTGGGGCCGTGGATAACTTGATAAGCTCAAATTATCCTTCCAAAACAAATAGTTATGTGAAATTCCCTTGTGCCTTGAACGGCCTGTCAGTTGTGCATCGACAGTGGATAACTTTGGCGCCTCAAGGTGTCTTCATATTATCCACAGGATACCCCGCCGGTTTTCAAGCGCTTATTCAATCTTGCCTGCTTAACCGGTAAGTGTGCGGATCAATTGTTCCCAATCCTGACGCATGCGGGTGTCGGTTTCGCACAGCTTCTTGATGGTGCGGCAGGCGTGCAGCACGGTGGTGTGGTCGCGACCACCGAAGGCTTCCCCGATTTCGGGCAGGCTGTGCTCGGTCAATTCCTTGGACAGGGCCATGGCAATCTGGCGCGGGCGGGCCAGGGAGCGCACGCGGCGCTTGGAGAGCAGATCCTGCAGGCGTACACCGAAGTACTCGGCAACGATCTTCTGGATATTCGGCACCGTTACCGCCTGTGCATGCGTGGCCAACAGGTCACGCAAGGTTTCTTCGGCGAAATCGGTGGTGATCGGCCGGCCATAGAAATTGGCACGCGCCGCCAGTGTGTTGAGCGCCCCTTCCAGGTCGCGGACATTCGAGCGGATGCGTTTGGCCAGCAGCATCGCCACGTTTTCGCTGACCGATACCCCTTTGTCGTGGGCCTTGGCCAGCAGAATCGCCGCGCGTGTTTCGAAATCCGGCGGTTCGATCGCCACCGACAGGCCCCACCCCAGGCGCGACTTCAATCGCGGCTCAAGCTTGTCCACCTCTTTCGGGTAGCGGTCGCAGGTCAGGATGATCTGCTGCTTGGACTCGAACAACGCGTTGAAGGTGTGGAAAAACTCCTCCTGCGTGGTGTCCTTGCCGGCGAAAAACTGGATGTCGTCGATCAGCAGCGCATCCACCGAACGGAAACGGCGCTTGAACTCATCCATGCTCTTGGTGCGCAGTGCCTCGATCATCGAGCCGACGAACTGCTCCGAGCGCAAGTACATCACTTTGCAGTTCGGATTGTGCTCGCGCATCAGATTGCCGGCGGCATGCATCAAGTGGGTCTTGCCGAGGCCGGTGCCGCCATACAGCAATAGCGGGTTATAGGCCCGGCCCGGGTTCTGGGCCACCTGCATGGCCGCCGCCTTGCCGAGCTGGTTGGATTTACCTTCAACAAAGGTCTCGAAGGTGTAGTGCGGGTCCAGGTTGTGGTTGAAGTTGGCCGGCGGCGGCTCCGCCACGGCATTGACCGTCGGCCTGGCCGCGGCCGGCGCCGGCCGGCCCGAATGCACGCCATTGGCGCTGGAACCTACTTCCAGCCGCACCGTCATGCGCTGGCCGCTGAGCAGGGTCAGAACGGCTTCGATCTGCGGCAGGTAACGTTCGCGAACGGCATCCAACGTGTAGGGATTGGGTGCGAAAAGCTGTAAACCGTCCACGTCATCGCGCGCCTGCAATGGCATCAGCCAGGTATGCAGGTCCTCGGCGCTCAATTCGCCTTCCAGACGCTCCAGACAGCGCCGCCACAAATCACTCATGGATACTATTCAGCCACAGCAGGGGCGCTTACGCGCAGGGTGGACCGGGAAGTCTACCAGCACATTCACAACAACTATCCACACGGATATCCACAAGTTGCTGTCAAGCCCCCATTTGACATGAGCGGGGCTCGTTCCGCATAATTTCCAACCTTTTTCACCCATTACATAGGAGGAAGCCATGAAGCGGACCTTCCAGCCCAGCAAGCTCAAGCGCGCCCGCACGCACGGCTTTCGTGCCCGCATGGCCACGGCCGACGGTCGCAAGGTGCTCAGTGCACGTCGCGCCAAGGGCCGCAAGCGCCTGATCCCATAAGCGCTCGCGCATATGGGTCCCGCCGGCCTGCCGCGCGAGGCGCGGATTCGCCGAGCCGGTGACTTCGCCGTCTTGCGTCAAGCCAGCGGTCGCCTCGGCGGCCGCTGTTTTTCTGTGCGCTATCGTCAGAACGAACTGGGTCATGCACGCCTTGGGCTGGCTGTCTCCAAGCGAGTCTCCAAGCGTGCTGTGGAGCGCAACCGGATCAAGCGGCTTTTGCGTGAGTCCTTTCGCCGCGTCCGTAGCCAGCTTCCGCCGCTGGATCTCATGGTGATGGCCCGCGAACAGGCCGCTGGTGTGCCTGGTCCGGAGTTGCTGGCCGAGCTCGATGCGCTCTGGCGTAGGATTCCGCCGTTGAAGCGCGGCGACGACACCTCCACAATCGCGTGCTGACCTCTCCTTTCCCACCCAAGCGGCCCGCCAGCGCGGCGCCTTGAATCGGATCGCTACGCGATGAATCAAACGCGCACCCTCCTCATGTTTGCCTTGCTGGCTGTTTCGTTTTTGCTCTGGCAAGCCTGGGAGCAGGATTACGGCCCGCATCCGGTGAATGAATCGGCCACCACCTCGGCGACCAACGCGGCCGGCAGCACCGTACCGGGCGCCGCGCCCAGCATCGCGAACGGCGCTGCGGAAGGCACGGCCCAGCTCATCACCGTCACCACCGATGTACTGCGGCTCACCATCGATACGCGCGGCGGCAGCATCGTGCGTTCGGAGCTGCTCAACTACCCGGTTGAGCCGCGCACGAAGAAGGATCCGAATCCCGCACCCATCCGCCTGCTGGACGACGGCGCCGCCGACTACTTCGCCGCGCAAAGCGGCCTGGTCAGCGCCGATGGCGCCGCGCCGGATCACCGCGCGATTTTCCAGTCTGCGCAGACCAGCTATGCACTGGCATCCGGCCAGGATGCCTTGAACGTCGACCTCACCTGGACCGATCCGTCCGGTATCAAGGTGGTCAAGCGTTACACCCTGCATCGCGGCAGCTATGTGATCGATCTCGATCAGCAGATCGACAACGGCAGCGGCAAGAACTGGGACGGCAATGCGTATCGCCAGCTGCAGCGCGTCGATCGCCCGGTGCCGGTGTACAGCAACTTCCTGCAGCGCATCTCCGATCAGTCGCGCTACGGCTTCTTCGGTGCCGTGTGGTACAGCCCGGCGCAGAAATTCAACAAGCTGGCCTTCGACAAATTCGAAAAAGAACCACTGCAGGCGCCGGTCACCGGCGGCTGGGTGGCGATGATGCAGCAGTACTTCCTCGGCGCGTGGATTCCGCCGGCCAAGGAATCCGACACCTTCTCCAGCGCGATGGTGGATGAAGTAGGCAGCGCACCGCGCTACGTCATTCGCGCCGTGGGCCCGCAGATCAGCATCGCTTCCGGCCAGCAAGCCAGCAGCGCGGCCCAGCTTTATGTCGGCCCCAAGCTGCCCGAAGTACTGCAGACGGTCGCGCCGGGTCTGGAGCTGACCATCGACTACGGCATGCTCAAGATCTTCGCCGAGCCGTTGCACTGGGTGCTGGCCCAGCTCGACAAACTCACCGGTAACTGGGGTGTGTCGATCGTCCTGCTGGTGCTGCTGATCAACCTGGTCACCTTCAAGTTCACCAATGCGCAGTTCGAATCCGCGGCCAAGATGCGCAAGCTCAAGCCGCGCATGGATGCGTTGAAGGAGCGCTACGGCGACGATCGCCAGAAGATGCAGCAGGCGATGATGGAGTTGTACAAGAAGGAAAAGGTGAATCCGGCCGCCGGCTGTCTGCCGCTGCTGATCACCATTCCGATCTTCTACGGCCTGTACTACGTACTGCGCGACAGCGTGGAATTGCGTCAGGCGCCGTTCTTCGGCTGGATCCACGACTTGTCCGCGGCCGATCCCTATTTCGTGCTGCCGATCCTTTACACCATCGTGATGCTGGTCCAGCAGTGGATGATGCCGGCCACCGCAGGCATGGATCCCACCCAGGCGAAGATGATGAAGTTCATGCCGCTGATGTTCGCGGTGATCTTCCTGTTCTTCCCATCCGGCCTGGTGCTGTACTACGTCGTCAACGGCATCTGCCGCCTGCTTCAGCAATGGTGGGTCACGCGCCGCCACAATGAACCACAGGCCAAAGCCGCCTGATCCGGTCATGACGCGCGGGCGGCCAGGCGCCGCCCGCCGCGGTTATGCTGCCGCCCATGACCGCCGATACACCCCATGAAGACACCATCGCCGCCATTGCCAGCGCTCCCGGCGCGGCGGGCGTAGGTGTCGTACGCGTTTCAGGACCGCGCGCACTCCATATCGCGCAAACCTTGCTAGGTCGACCACCGACGCCACGGCAGGCGCACTTCGCCGCGTTCCGCAACGCAGACGGCGCATTGATCGATCGCGGTCTATTGCTCTACTTCCCCGCACCGGCCTCCTACACCGGCGAGCACGTACTCGAACTGCAAGGTCATGGCAGCCCGGTACTGCTCGACACACTGCTGCGCCGTGCATGCGAACTCGGTGCGCGCCTGGCGCGGCCCGGCGAATTCACCGAGCGGGCTTTTCTCAACGGCAAGCTCGATCTGGCCCAGGCCGAAGCCGTGGCGGATTTGATCGCTGCGCGATCACAAGCCAGCGCACATGCCGCCCTTCAATCGATGGAAGGTGTGTTCTCGCGCAAAGTCGACGCCCTGCTGCAATCGCTGATTATCCTGCGCGTACATATCGAAGCCGCGATCGATTTTCCGGAAGAGGAAATCGATTTCCTGGCCGACCCCACCATTATGCAGCGCCTCGAAGCATTACGCGCGCAGCTATCCGATTTGCTGCGCGAAGCGCGGCGCGGTGTTCGACTCAACGACGGTTTGCGCATCGCCATCGTCGGCCGTCCAAACACGGGCAAATCCAGTTTGCTCAATGCATTGGCTGGCAGTGAGCGCGCCATCGTCACCGACATCGCCGGCACCACCCGCGATGTCGTGCGTGAAAGCATCAATCTCGATGGTTTTACGCTGGAATTGGCCGACACCGCCGGTCTGCGCGACACGCATGATCCAGTCGAACGCGAAGGCGTGCGTCGTGCGCACAGCGAGCGTGAACGCGCGGACGTCGTGCTGTTGGTGACCGACGCGCATCATGTCGAAGCCGATCTTGCATGGCTCGACGATCTACCAGCTGCGGTTGAGCGCATGGTCGTCATCAACAAGATCGATCTCGAACACACACATGCGCATGAAGAACCACGCACCGGTGCAAGGTGGTTATGGCTCTCCGTCAAAACCGGCGAAGGCCTCGAAACACTGCGCGAGCATCTCAAACAGCTTGCGGGTGCCGGCAGCGGCGAGGGCGCTTTCAGTGCACGGCGAAGACATGTTCTGGCGCTCGAACAAGTCGCCAATCATCTGACTCACACCGCAAATGTATTAGCCGACACCCACGCGGGTGAACTAGCCGCCGAGGAACTTCGTCAGGCGCAGCATGCCCTGGGCGAAATTACCGGTACTTACACGAGTGACAATTTGCTGGGGGCCATCTTTAGCTCGTTTTGCATTGGCAAGTAGTTAGGCGTCCGAGAAAATCCACAGTCTTTTTTGATCCGAAGTGAAGGGGATGTCACGTGACTGGGTACCGATACACGCCGAGTGACAGGATCGAGCAGCTTCGCGCGTTGGAGCGATCCCTCACGGAACTAATTCCCGTTGCCGAGGCTGCCCCTGCCACGATCAACCTCGCCCCTCAGTATCGAGACGCTCTAGAAAAAGCGAGGGTGTTGATCGGCGGGTCCTTCAACCAAGAGGACCTGTCAAACCTTTCGAGGTCTATCCCTGACGCATTTCATCGTCATAAGGACTGGATGCCTCCGTTAGAGCTATCCGCGGAGGTGCACTGGCAACAGCCTGACTGGTTTAAGCATCTGGATGCGAAGCTCCTGCCAGTGCTCGATATCGCTGTGAAGCTTCGCGAAATCGGCTACTACTGACGTACATCAATTGTCCGCCTCCGACCGAGGCTGTGTGAAAACCAGAAACTGGAGTCGCGATCCGCATTGGTTCGCTACGAAGCAGACTCATGTGCATGATTGCGGTCAGGTTGCGATGGCCTGCATCAACTTCGCTACGCCCATGATCTTGATTGCCCGCTTCATGTTGTAAGCCAATACATACAAGCTCATTTCAGTAGCGACCTTTGGCAAGGTTCGCAT
>NZ_JADIKE010000024.1 GCF_016904955.1 Dyella flava
GCACCAGGAACGCGTTGATGTCATCCAGCGTAAAAGCCACCTTCACGAACGAAATCAGCGGGCCGTTGAGCCAGGTGAAGAAGCCCATGATGAAAAACAGCACGCCGATGATCGTCATCGGCAGCAGGCTGGATGAGCGCGGCGCTTCGCCGGCTAGCGTGACGGACGACATGAATGAACCTCTCCCCCTGGTTGAATCTGGTGCGTCAGACAACACCGCTGCCGTGCAGCGTGATCCGCTTGCGTGAGCGTGATCGAAGCAGGCGCAACGATGGCGCCTGGATCGCCTAGACGAGCGTCACCTCGACCCCCGCCTGGCGCAGCTTTTCGACCGCTGCCGCTGGCGCGCTGGAATCGGTGATCACCTGATGCAACTTGTTCACCGGCGTGATCACCGACAGGCTGCGCTGGCCGAGCTTGCTGCCATCCAGCACGGCAATGGTTTCGCGCGAGACGCGGATCATCAGCGCATTGAGCGAGGCTTCCAACGGATCGGGCGTGGTCACGCCCACCGCCGGGTCGAGGCCGTCGACGCCGAGGAACAGCCGGTCGGCGGACAGTCGCGACAAGGTCTGCTCGGCATCCGGACCCACCAGCGAATACGAGGTCGGGCGCAGCAAGCCACCCAGCATCATCACCCGCACGTTCGGCAACCCGGACAGTTCCAGCACGATGTTCAGCGCATTGGTCACCACCGTCAGCGATTCGAACTTCATGTGCCGGATCTGCCGCGCGATTTCCACGGTGGTCGAACCGGAGTCGAGGATGATCGTCTCGCCGTCGCGGATCAGCTTGGCTGCCGCCTGGCCGATGCGCAGCTTCTGCGCATGCCAGCGGGTTTCCTTGATGTTTAGCGGCGTGTCGTTCGCCGTGGTGATCTGGCCGACGGGTAGCGCACCACCGTGCGAGCGGGTAATGGCGGAAACCTGCGCCAGTGCCTCCAGGTCGCCGCGAATGGTGACGGCGGATGTGCCGAACTGTGTCGCCAGTTCCTCGACGGTAGCGCGGCCGTGTTCCTCCACAAAACTGACGATCAGACGTCGGCGTTCTTCGACCAACAGACGGCGCGAGTGTGGGAGGTCGGCTTGGGCTTTTGTCATGCGCGTTGGTCGAGGAGTCGAGTTGCGTCGCCATGGTATACGTTGCCGGATATTCCGTGTCAGATCGCCTGGCGCAGCGCCACATGGGTAATGAATCGGCCGGACTGAAGATCCGGCGCGATGGGGAAAAGCCACCGGCCGCGGCGAACTCGAATGAGCCCTTGGGTGCCGCGGCCGGCGAGGGGAACTTAATCGGTGAACGAGACGTTGATCGGGTCATGTTGCTGACCCCGATCCAGCGGCTGCTGTCCTGTGCCCGCCATGGCATGGACTTGGGTCCAAGTGGCCTTGGCAGGGTTTTAGAAGATTTCGAATGATATTGTAAGTAAATTTGATTTCGAATACCGTATTTCGTAACCTTACGGCTTCGAATTTGGACGGATTGGGGAATAATGTCAAGCGTCGGCAAGGAAACGAAAACAAATGCAGCGTTGACCGAGCTGCAGGCGCGCCCGCTGGCGAAACAGCGGGAGCTTGGCTACGCCGACACCCTGCGCGAGATCCTGCAACAGCCCGCCACCTGGCGTGATACCGCCGGCATGTCGAGAGGGGTGGCGGCGCTGCAGATCATCACCCGCACGCTGACCCCCATGCTCAGCCAGGTGGTGCTCACCGGTTCGGGCAGTTCCATGTACATCGGTGAATGCCTGGCGCCCACCCTGCAACTAGGTTTGGGCGTGCCGGTGCAGGCGATCGCCGCCGGCACGTTGCTTACGCATTGGCGCAGCGTGTTGCCACAGCAACCGGGTCTGCTGATCTCGCTGGCACGTTCCGGCGACAGCCCGGAGAGCGCGGGCGTGGTGAGCCGATTGCTGGTCGAGGCGCCGGCCTGGCGTCATCTGGTTATCACCTGCAACGCCCGCGGCAAGCTCGCCACCCGCTATGCAGACGATCCGCGGGTGACGGTGCTGGTGCTCGACGAGCGCACCAACGACCGCAGTCTGGTAATGACCAGCAGCTTCACCAATCTGTTGCTGGCCGGTACCGGCCTGGTGCAGGGACGCTCTGGCGAAGTAACGCCCGCCGCCATCGAGCGAGCGGCGACGGTCGTGCAGCGCATCTTCGCGCAGCATGCCGATGCGCTGGAGCAACTGGCCGGACGCGACTTCTCCACGGCGGTCTATCTCGGCAGCGGCGGCGCACTCGGCGCCGCGCACGAATGCGCGCTGAAGATGCTGGAGATGACCGGCGGCCAGGTGCTGACGATGGCGGAGACCTTCCTCGGCCTGCGGCATGGGCCGATGTCCGGCGTGCATCCAACGACACTCGTCTACGGATTGCTATCGCCCGATCCGGCCGTGCGCGCCTTTGAAGTCGACCTGCTGCGCGAACTCTCGCGCAAACGGCTGGGCATGGCGAAGTTGCTGATAGGCGAGGGCATTCCCGCCGATCTGGTCGGTCCCGACGATGTGGCGATCGAACTGGATGGCCTGGCGGCGCAAGCGCACGAAGAGATACCGAGCTTGCTGGCGGGTATCGCCGTTGGCCAGTTGCTGGCGTTCTTCCGCTGCCTGTCGCAGGGCGGCAAACCGGATACCCCGTCACTGGGAGTGCTGACCCGGGTGGTCGAGGACTTTGCGATCCACGAAGGCTAGCTCCACCGATCGGCCTGCCGTGAAACGAAACACAGGTTCCAGGATTCCATGAAAGCATTGCTCGACATCGTTGCACGGCATCGCTCCGGCCAGGCCGTCGGTATCAGCTCGATCTGTTCGGCGCATCCGGTGGTGCTGGATGCCGCGCTTCGCCATGGCCGCGACAGCGGCCAGTCGGTGCTGATCGAGGCGACTTCGAACCAGGTCAACCAGTTCGGCGGCTACACCGGCATGCGCCCGGTCGATTTCCACGCCTTTGTGATGGACCGCGCGGACCAGGCCGGACTGCCGCGCGAGCGCGTGCTGCTCGGTGGCGATCACCTGGGGCCGAACTGCTGGCAGGGCGAGTCCGCGGGCGTGGCGATGGTGAAGTCGGAAACGCTGATCGACGACTACGTCACCGCAGGCTTCCGCAAAATCCATCTCGACTGTTCGATGTCCTGCGCCGACGATCCGCAGGTGCTCTCCGACGCCGAAGTGGCCGCACGCGCCGCGCGCCTGGCCGCCGTCGCCGAGCGCGCCTGGCGGCGCAGCGGCGGTGAAGCGCCGGTGTACATCGTCGGCACCGAAGTACCGGTGCCGGGCGGAGCGAAAGAAGAACTGGACGGACTGCAGGTCACGCGTCCCGAGGCGATGGCGGCAACGGTGGAAGCGCACCGCAGTGCTTTCGCCGAGCGGGGCCTCGACGAGGCGTGGCAGCGTGTGGTCGGTCTGGTCGTGCAGCCTGGGGTCGAGTTCGACCATCACGATGTCGTCGACTACCAACCCGACAAGGCGCGTGCGCTCAGTGCCGCGCTTGAAGCCTTTCCCGGCCTGGTCTACGAGGCGCACTCCACCGATTACCAGACCCCCGCAGCGCTGGCCGCGCTGGTGCGCGGTCATTTCGCGATACTCAAGGTGGGTCCGGGCGTCACTTACGCGCTGCGAGAAACCTTGTGGGCGCTGTCTTTCATCGAGGACGAACTGGTGGCGGACGCGCAGCGCTCACAGTTGCGTCGCGTTGTGCTTGAGGTGATGCGTGCCGAGCCGAAGTACTGGAGCAAGTACTACACCGACGAAAGCCGTCTGGCGCTGGATCTGCAATACAGCTTGAGCGATCGCGTGCGCTACTACTGGGGGCACCCGAGGATTCGCGAAACCTGCGACAGGCTGTTGCGCAACCTGGATGGGTTAGCGCAAAAGGGTGCGTTGCCGCTGGCGCTGCTTAGTCAGTACCTGCCGCGCCAGCATGATGAGATTCGTGCCGGGCGATTGGTGAACTCGGCGGGTGAGATCCTGCGTGCGGGGGTGACGTATGTTGTGCGGCAGTATGCGGAAGCTTGTATGCAGATTTAGCTTTGCTCCCTCTCCCCTCCGGGGAGAGGGCTGGGGTGAGGGGTCAACCTCGCGAAGATGTAGATGCGCAGCGTGAGCGCATCTAAGACATGACGCTGTAGCCATGACGTTCGAGGCAAGCGCAGCCCCTCACCCCAACCCTCTCCCCAAAGGGGAGAGGGAGCAAAAGCACGAGGCGCCACGCTCTTCCCCCTCTCCCCTCCGGGGAGAGGGCTGGGGTGAGGGGTCAACCTCGCGAAGAAGTGGATGCGCAGCGTGAGTGCATCCAAGAGACACAACGCTGTAGCCACAAAGTTCGAGGCAAGCGCGGCCCCTCACCCCAACCCTCTCCCCGGAGGGGAGAGGGAGCAAAAGCACGGGGCGCAACGCTCTTCCCCCTCTCCCCTTCGGGGAGAGGGCTGGGGTGAGGGGTCAACCTCGCGAAGATGTAGATGCGCAGCGTGAGCGCATCTAAGAAGACACAACGCTGTAGCCACGAAGTTCGAGGCAAGCGCAGCCCCTCACCCCAACCCTCTCCCCGAAGGGGAGAGGGAGCAAAGCGCTACACCGCATGCCCTTCGACAAACACCTGGCTCAACGCATATTGCTCATCAAGCACCACCAAGTCCGCACACGCCCCAGAACGAATCACACCGCGATCATCGACGCCCAAATATTCCGCGGGATAACGCGACAACCGATTCGACGCATCACCCACATCCAACCCAATCGAAATCAGATTGCGCAACGCCTGATCCATCGTGAGCGCACTGCCGGCGAGCGAGTCGCCATTCGCGAGCCGCACGCAACCGGCGCATTTATGGACACTCTGCGTGCCCAGGCGATAGGTCCCATCCGGCATGTCGGTGGCCGCGGTGGCATCGGTGATGCAATACAGGCGCGGAATCGAACGCAGCGCCGCATGCATCGCACCCGGATGAACGTGCGCGAGATCCGGAATCAGTTCCGCGTATTCGCCATGAGCCAGGGCCGCTGTGGCGACACCGGGTTCGCGGTGATTGACGCCTGTCATGCCATTGAACAGGTGGGTGAATCCCGCCGCTCCCGCGCGCAGTGCGGCGACGGTCTGGTCGTAGTCGGCGGCGCTGTGCCCGATCTGCACGCGGATGCCGAGCGCGGTCAGTGCGGGAATGAGCTCCATGTGCCCGGGGATTTCCGGCGCCATCGTCAGCACCCGGATCGGCGTGATCGCGTGCAGCGACTCCACCTGCTGCAGCGTGGCGGTCGCGACGCAATTGGGCTGGGCGCCGAGGCGTTGGGCGCTGATGAAGGGGCCTTCCAGATGCGTACCCAGCACGCGCGCCGCGTCCGGAGCCGGCGCGGCCTTGACGCGCTCGATGCCGTGCAAGGCTTGGGTGATGCGCTCGATGCTGTCGGTCATGGTGGTCGCCAACAGCGCGGTGGTGCCATGCCGCGCATGGGCGCGGGCAATCGTCTGCGCGCTGTCGCCACCTTCCATCACATCGACGCCGCGCGCACCGTGCACGTGCAGGTCGATGAAGCCCGGCAGGATCACGGGGAGATTTGAAGTGCCGGCTTTGCGGACCAGCTCTTCGTACGGCAGCGACTGCAGTTCGCGAATCCGCCCGTCGAATGCCACCGCGCCCATGAGCCAGCCTGCGGGCGTGAAAACTCGTCCATACACTTGCCGCAACATGGCCTGCACCTCAGTGATTTTGACGCGCCAGAATCGCTGCGCCGCGGGTACCGCTGGCATCACCGAAGACTGGACGAAGAATGGGAGGCGTGCGCGGACCCGCAAACAGATGCGTGGCAATCAGCGCGGGCAAGCGGGTATAGAGCTGATCCAGCTTGGACAGGCCGCCGCCGAGCACGATGGCATGCGGATCCAGATGCAGGATTAGCGTCGCGATGCCGTGCGCGAGTACCGCGATATGCACGTCCAGGGTGTGCCGGGCCGCTGCGTTGCCGTCGCTGGCCTGGCAGACGATCTGTACGGCATCGAGCCGTTGCCCGGTGAAATGCGCATGGATGGCGCTGATGCCGCTGCCGGAGGCGTATCGCTCGATGCAGCCGCGCAGGCCGCACGGACAATCCAGCACCGGCAGCCGATAGCGATCGAGCGTCACGGCTGGAACCGGCACATGGCCCACATCACCCAGCGTGCCGTTCATGCCGCGAATCAGGCGTTGCTCCACGCAATAGCCGCCGCCCATGCCGGTGCCGAGGATCAGGCCGAACATCGTGGGCGCATCCGCGGCCGCGCCGCCGTTGGCTTCGGAAAGCGCGAAGCATTGGCAATCGTTGCCGATCGCGATCGGGCGTTGCAGGCGTTCGGTCAGCAGGGCGGCCAGGTTCTGGTTGGTCAGCGCCGGCACATTGGCACTCAGATGGCGGCCACTGACCGGGTCGACGATGCCCGGCAAGCCAACCCCGATATGGCCCTGTTCGCCGACCTGCGCATCGGCCTGGTGAACCAGCGCCACCACGGCATCCAGGAACTGCCCCAGATCCTGGGTCGGGGTGGGGATTCGCCACTGGTGCACAAGGCGCAGTTCGTCGTCGTAGCAGGCCAGCTCGATCTTGGTGCCGCCGATATCGAAGCCGTAATAGTGATGTGCCTTGCTCATGCCCGGTGGCCGCCCTTGAAGCTGTCGAGTCTTTTCGATCGACGCAAAGAAATGTGCATGGGTATCAGAAGAAAGATTTGATCACGCGTGGCCGTGCAGGCCACCACCCCACACCCTCCCCGAACTTTGCGCCTTCCGCCCCCTCTTGCCGCACGGAACCTGAGGGCGTGTGACAGGGCATGCGCGTAAGCGTCGGAAGGGTGGCTGGGCATGGGATGGCCGGTCGGTAGGGAATTGTACTATCAACGAAAGAATGCGAAGTCTAGCAACGGAGAAAAAATTAGCATTTCTGTTGATTGTTGACATGTCTTTCACGCAATGATAGAAAACGTAACAATACGAAGGATAACTGCCGTCGAGGCCTCATGCTTGGGCCGGTACCCGCCAAGCCGAAGAAGCCCCTGCGACGTAACACCTGAATCCAATGTTGTTCGGCTGGGGAGATTGGGATGTTGGTTCGTACCTGCGCCGCCGTCGGGGCGGTAGACAAGCCTTTCCCTGCACTGCATGTGCACCGTGCGCTGCCCGCCAAGGCGGCGCTGTTCGCATCGAGCAGCCGTCCGTCGAGTTGATCCATGGCAAAGCCTTATTCGCCAGCTTGGTGGAGAGCGGCGAGTGGGCAGGTCATCCAGCGACTCGGCATCCAGAACTGGACATTCACCTTACAAGCAAGACGCGGCGGTTGAACAAGCCGGCTGAACCCGGCTTTCGACCAGCACACGTCACATAAAACCGATACCACCGGGGAGGAAGTTTCTACGATGAAAAGCTGTATCAACCGATCATTGATTGCGTCGGCCATCGCACTGGCGCTGGTCCAGGCAACGGGGGTTGCCTGGGCGCAGAGCACGACGGCACCGGGTCCGGCGAATAACACGGCTGCACCATCACCGGCTGCAAGCACGCCACCCAGCTCGGCTAATGCGACAGAACTCGATGCGGTCGTGGTGACCGGCTCCCGCGTGCAAACCACGGTCGGCAAAAGCACGACCCCGGTACAGGTGGTCAGTGGCGCCACCTTGCAGGCCACCGGCCAGACCAACCTGCGCGACGCGCTGATCGAACTGCAGCCGTCGATTACCCGCACCTCCTTCGGCTCCGACAACGCGGAACTCACCGACGCCCTGCAGATGGACGGCCTCAGTCCCGACCATGTGCTGGTGCTGGTCAACGGCAAGCGTCGCCATGGTTCGGCGAACATGGTGGAGGACGGCGGCCTGGATCAGGGTTCGACCGGCGTGGATCTGGACATGATCCCCACCGATCTGATCGACCACATCGAAATCCTGCGTGATGGCGCGGCGGCACAGTACGGTTCGGACGCGATCGCCGGCGTGATCAACATCATCCTCAAGGACCAGACCACGGGCGGCTCGGTGTCGAGCACCAACGGACAGACCTACCAGGGTGATGGTTTCCGCAGCACCGAAACCGCCAGCCTGGCGACGACGCTGGGCGAAAACGGATTCCTGGACCTGAGCGCCGAATACGACCGCATCAACCACACCATCCGCACCGGTCCGGATTACGCGGATGGCGCCTACGGCTATGGCCCGGCTGCTCCGTATGTTGCGGCACATGGCTACAGCCCACCGTTCCCGATCGGTCCGGCGTACCGGAACCTGACCACGGGCGATACGGCCAGCACGCGCCAGCTGTTCGGCTTCAATGCCGGCTATGACTTCACCAATGACGTGGAAGCGTATGCCTTCGGCACCTTCGGTCATCGCTACGCCGAATCCTACGAGAACTATCGTCCGCCCTTCGTGGAACCCACCGTCTATCCGGGCGGCTTCACCCCCATCTTCACCGACGACGAAAACGATTACTCGATCACCGGTGGCGTGAAGGACAGCAACTTCTACGGCTGGGATGCCGATCTGAGTACCACCTACGGTGGCGATCGCAACAACCTCGGCCTGATCCACTCGATCAATGAATCGGTCACCGACTCGCCGACCAGTTTCGATCTGGGTCCAGTCAGCAATTCGCAGCTGACCACCAACCTCGACTTCACCAAGCCGTTCCAGCTGTCGATGTTCGCCCAGCCGCTGAACTTCTCCTTCGGCTTCGAGCAGCGGCGCGAGACCTACCAGATCCAGTCAGGCGACGTGTATTCGTATGAAGACGGCGGTCCCTCGTCGGAGACCGGCTTCAATCCGCTCAATGCCGGATCGTGGGAGCGCAATGTCTTCGGCGCCTACGTCGACTTCGCCACGCACATCACCGATCAGTGGCAGGCCGATTTGTCCGGTCGCTATGAGCACTACAGCGATTTCGGCGCGACCCGCAACGAGAAGTTCTCCACCCGCTACGACTTCACGCCGAAGATCGCCGTGCGCGCCAGCGCCAGTACCGGCTTCCATGCACCATCGCTGGCCGAGGAACACTTCTCAACGCTCGCCGTGGGTGCGTTCAGCGCCACCGGCCAGCTGGCGCCCAACTCGCCGGCCGCCGCCGCGCTGGGTGCGCAACCGCTGAAGCCGGAGCAGTCGACCAACCTCAACGTCGGTCTGGTGCTGAATCCGCTGGATAACTGGAACATCACGGTGGATGCGTACCAGATCGATATCCGTCACCGCATCGTCGCCGGTGGTTCGGAGTCCGGCGAGACCGCGCTGAATGCCTTGGCCGACGCCGGCATTTCCGTTCCCGGCATCCCGGCGGGCAATGTCAGCGTGTGGTACTTCACCAACGGCGCTGACACCCGCACCCGCGGCGCAGATATAACCAGCGTCTACCACTCCGATTACGGCAGCTTCGGCAAGGTGGACTGGAACTTCTCGGCGAACATCAACGATACCCGCGTCACCAACGTGGCGACCAATGCGTCCGGCGAGCCGGAGCTGAACCTGCAGCAGATCAGTTATCTCACCTCGTCGACGCCGCGCAGCCGCGTGATCTTCGGTCCCGCCTGGCACGTGGGCAACTGGAGCGTGACCGTGCATGAAAACCGCTGGGGCTCCACCAGCGACCAGCTGACCTATTCGTCGGGGCCGGATGCGTGGTCGATCACCGACTTCTACAACCAGCACAACGCGCCGATGTACACCACCGACTTCGATGTCAGCTACAGCATCAACAAGCATCTGCAGGTGGCGGTCGGTGCCAACAACGCGTTCAACAAGTATCCGTCGCGCATCCCGTACATCGTGGCGGTGGAAGGTCAGCAGTATGACCTCTTGAACTCGCAGGCCGGCTGGGACGGCGGGTATTACTACGCACGCATCCGTTATTCGTTCTAACGCAACGCTGAGTAGCGCCGGTTGACGCAGGCCATGGACGGCCGGCGTCAACCGGCAACACAGCAAGTCGGGAAACGCGCGGACATGCCTGATCGACATCTTGCCAAGCAGCCACCAGGGCGGTTCGAATGGACCGCCTCATTCATTTCCAATAACGCCCTCTGATGTTGCCGACCCGACGCGCCATGAACATCGCACGCCTTCTCTTCTGCCTGTCCCTTTGCAGCGTGGCGTCAGTCGTGCTGGCCGCGTCGCCGCCCACACCGCCGTTGATTCCGTTGCCCGCGCAGTTTGCTTACGCCGAGGGCAGCTTCGAGGTGCGTGCCGATACGCCGATTGTCGTCAGCGACCATGATGTTTCGACCCGGCAGACGGCCGATTACCTGGCCGGACTGCTTTCCCGCACGCGCGGTCTGTCCCTGCACGTGACGTCGGCAGCTGGCCCGGCGCACGCCATCGTTCTGCAGCGCGATCCACAGGCGCCGGTGGCGGAGCAGGAAGGTTACGCCCTGGACGTCACGCCGCAGGGTATTCGCATCGTCGCCCGCGACGACGCCGGTCTGTTCTATGGCGCAATCACGCTCTGGCAATTGCTGACACCCGATGCGCAGCATGGCGCTGTGCGCGTGCCAGCCATACATATCCGCGATTGGCCACGCTTCCGCTGGCGCGGCCTGATGCTGGATTCGGCCCGCCACTTCCAGTCGGTGGCCGAGGTTGAAACCCTGCTCGACCAGATGGCCCAGCACAAACTCAATGTCTTCCACTGGCATCTGACCGATGACCAGGGCTGGCGCATCGAGATCAAGCGTTACCCCGAGCTCACCCGCATCGGCGCGTGGCGCACGCCGCCCGACGCCGGCCACGACGGCGAGCCGTTGCGCTACGGCGGTTTCTACACGCAGGAACAGATTCGCCAGGTCGTCGCGTTCGCCGCGGCGCGGCACATCACCATCGTGCCGGAGATCGACATGCCCGGCCACGCGATGGCGGCGATTGCCGCCTATCCGCAGATCGGCGTTACCGGCCAGCGTCCGGCGGTGTCGGTGCAGTGGGGCGTGCATCCCTGGCTCTACAACGTGGACGATGCGACCTTCCAGTTCATCGACAACGTGCTCGATGAAGTGATGGCCTTGTTCCCTTCGACATATATCCATGTCGGCGGCGACGAAGCGGCCAAGCAGCAATGGAAAAACTCACCTGCGGTGCAAGCGAAGATGCGCGCGCTGGGCATCAAGAACGAGGATGCGCTGCAGGGCTGGTTTATCGGCCGCATCGGCAGCTATCTCGCCGCGCACGGGCGCAAGCTGGTCGGCTGGGACGAGATTCTTGAAGGCGACAACGTGCCGGCCGACGCCACCGTGATGTCCTGGCGCGGCATCGATGGCGCGGTCGCGGCCGCCAAGGCAGGGCACGACGCGGTGCTGTCGCCGTCGCCGCAGCTGTATTTCGACTATGTGCAAAGCGAGCACACCGACAAGTATGCCGGCCGCCTCCCGGCGATCAGCCTGGAGAGCGTGTACACCTACGAGCCGGTGCCGAAGGCACTCGATGCGGGGCAGGCCAAACACGTGCTGGGTGCGCAGGCGAACGTGTGGACCGAGATCACCAACGCGATGGTGCACGTGGAGCATGCGACGTTCCCGCGGCTGGATGCGTTGAGCGAAGTGGTGTGGTCGCCCGCCGCGTCGCGCCAATGGACCGATTTTCTGAATCGCCTGGTACCGCAGCTCGCGCGCTATCGCGTGCAGGACATTGGCTACGCCGATAGCGCCTTTGCGCCCTACATCGACGTCGATCGCAATCAGGCGCTGCGCGACGGCAGTGCGCAGGTAACGTTGTCCAACCAGGCCGGCTACGGCGCAATCCACTACACCGTGGATGGCAGCACGCCCGATCTGCACGCGCCGTTGTATCGCGCGCCGTTCACGCTCAAGCTGCCGGCCACCGCGCGTGCCGCCACTTTTGCCGCCGACGGCAGCGTCTTGGCCGCAGCACGCGAACGCGTGCTGGACCGGGCCAGCCTGCTCAGTTTCAACGGCGATGAACTGGTGAATTGCCCCGGCAGCGATTTCCGCCAGCGCGAGCAGCCGACACCCGACGCCGTGTCCACGCAGCCGGTCTACGCCGTCAATCTATATGACAGCTGCCAGCAGCTTCCGGCCACGCGAATGGATGGCGTAGGGGCGCTCCACGTCGATATTGTGCGGCTGGAAAACAATTTCCTGTTGACCTACGAAACCCGCCACCAGGTGTTGCATCCGAGCAGTACGCGGTTCGGCGAACTGGTCGTGCATTGGGATCGTTGCGACGGCCCGTTGCTGGCGACGCTGCCGCTGCCGGATCCGACGCGCAGCCCGCGCCAGTTCTCGCTGGAAGTGACGTTGAAGCAACCGCCGCACGGTGAACATGCCATGTGCCTGATCTACCAGACGCCCGCCGATGGCCCGTTGTACGTGTTTGAACGGGTGGCGCTGGTGCCGGCCACCAGCGACATGTCGGCGGTGCATTGAATAGGGTGGGGCGTTTCATCCCACCGACAGACGAGATCTCTCCATGCATGTAGCTTGTTTACTTGGCGATCGCGGCACACACGGACGACGTGTGCACGTCTGTTCCGTACTTGCCATGGTGGCCGTCACCCTTGGATTGGCTGCTGGCACGGCGGCGTTTGCGAGCGGAACCGACGCCGCTGTTCTGAAGCTCGGCAAAGACGCGTCGAGCCTCGGCAACGGGGCGATTTCCGCTTCATGGAAAATCGCCGACGGCCACCTGGGTGACATGGTCATCGCCAACCAGGCCGGCGGTCCGCCACTCAGCATCGCCGCGCCGTTCGCGCTCGTGCTCGCCGATGGCACGACCATCACGCCGGCAGACATGCTGCTGGCCGGCACGCCCGGCAAACGTGATTTGATCGCCGACGCCAAGGCCTCACGCCTTGCCGAGCACTTTGCAGGACAGGACGCCGCCGCCAGCTTCCGCGATGCCGACGGCCGTTTTCGCATCGACTGGCAGCTGCAACAGCGCGACGGTTCGGCCTATCTGCGCGAACTGGTCACGATCACCGCGTTGAAGCAGGATGAAGCGATCACGCAAGTGCAACTGCTCGATACCAACCACGCCGATGACGCCGTGGTGGATGGTGACGTGAACGGCTCGCCGGTCGTGTTTGGAAATTACTATGTGGGTTTCGAGAATCCGCTCTCGGTAAGCGAGGTGCACGGCCCGCGCGTGAAGCTGTACATCAAGCGCAGCCTGCCGTTGCGCAAGGGCCAGTCGATCGCGTATTCCGCAGTCGTCGGCGTCGCCCGCGATGGGCAATTGCGGCGCGATTTCGCCACGTATGTCGAACGCGAACGCGCGCATCCCTATCGCCCCTTCCTCAATTACAACTCGTGGTACGACATCGGCTATCTCACGCCCTATACGCAGGCGCAGGCGCTTGATCGCATCCATGCGATCGGTGAGGAACTGAGCGTCAAGCGTGGCGTGAAACTCGATTCCTTCCTGTTCGACGATGGCTGGGACGATCTTTCGGGCAGCTGGAATTTCAGCAAGAACTTCCCGCAGGGCTTCGTGCCGCTGAAAGAGGCCGCGGCGAAGTATGGCGCGGCCCCGGGTATCTGGCTGTCACCATGGGGTGGTTATGCCGCGCCAAAAGAAGCGCGCGTAAAGAACGGCCGGGCGGCGGGCTATGAAATCATCAATGATGGTTTTGCCCTGTCGGGGCCCAGGTATTACCAGCGCTTCCACAGCGTGGTGATGAACCTGCTCAACCAGGATGGCATCAATCAGTTCAAGTTCGATGGCACCGGCAATGCCGACAGCGTGTTTCCGGGTAGCCGCTTCGGCAGCGATTTCGACGCGGCGATCGCCTTGATCCAGGATATCCGCGCCGACCAGCCCGACACCTTTATCAACCTCACCACCGGCACCTGGGCGTCGCCGTTCTGGCTGCGCTACGCCGATTCCATCTGGCGCGGCGGCGAGGACAGCTACCTCACGGGCGTCGGCCCGGACCGCGAGCGCTGGATCACCTATCGCGATGCGCAGACGTACCACAACATCGTGCAGAAGGGACCGTTGTTTCCGCTCAACTCCTTGATGCTCCACGGCATCATCTACGCGCAGATGAACAAGCGGCTGAGCACCGATCCGGGCCACGACTTCCCCAACGAAGTGCATTCGTACTTCGCTACCGGTACGCAACTGCAAGAGATGTACATCACCCCGGCCCTGTTGAGCGAACAGGACTGGGATACGCTGGCTGAGGCGGCCAAGTGGTCGCGCGCCAACGCCGACGTACTGCGCGACACGCACTGGATCGGCGGCGATCCGGCGCGCCTGGACGTCTATGGTTGGGCCGCATGGTCACCGCAGAAGGCCATCATCACCTTCCGCAATCCGGACAACCATCCACGCCTGGCGGAGATCGACCTGCAACGCCAGCTGGAACTGCCCCAGGGCGCTGCGCGCCATTTCCAGGTACGTGATGTCTGGAAAACCGGTGGCGACAATGTGCCGCAGCAGCTGGACGCCGATCAGGTGAGCGCCATCAAGCTGGCGCCGTTCGAGGTAGTGACGCTGGAGTTGACGCCGACAGTAGAACGTTGAAGTCGGCAGCGTAGTGCCGGATGGCCCTTTCGCGTGCGGGAGCGTCGGCGCATGATTGCGCCCACTTCGGGTATGCCATCCGACACTCCTCGACATCCATGAATCTTTCAATTATTTCAATTCGCGGCGTTGCGATGGCCTGGCTGGTAGGTGCGATCCTCTTGCACCCGCCATTACTTCTCGCGGCAAACCCCATTCAAAACAATGCGCCGGATAAAGAAGTCGAACTATTGATGGAGCGGGTGGGGCCACCCTCACCGCTTGCCATCAAAACCTTCGAACAGGCGGGCATGCTCGAAGTGAAACCGCACACGCTGACGAGTGACGAGCGGCTGAAAGTCGAGCGCGCGCTGGTCGCGCTTCCCGCCCTCCATCAGCGCGTGCTGCTGGACAAGCTGGATCACCTCGCCTTCGTCGATGGGATCCCCGGCGAAGGCACAGGGCTGACATCGCCGGGCGAACACGCCGGTCACTATGACATCACCCTTCGCGCGAGCCTTATCAACGAATCGCTGTCGACCTTCCTGACGACCAAAGAGCGACGGGATTTCTCAAGCAGCGGTGGCGAGACGACGGTGACGATGGATGGGCAGGGCGTCGACGCGCTTCACTATGTGCTGTTGCACGAGTCGACCCACGTGGTGGATCGCACCTGCCACATCACTGACGATAAAAACTCGCTGTTCACCGCAGGCATATGGATTGAGGCGCACAAGCTGGTGCCCTCACTCGCGTCGACGGTATTAAATGAAACCTACTTTCGAACCGGCAAGCCCTTCGGGATTGAAAAAGCCGCCACCGTCTACGACGCCTTGTCAAAGAGTCCGTTCGTAAGTCTGTATTCAACCGCCTCCTCGGCAGAAGACTTTGCCGAGTTGGTGGCGTGGCATGAAGTTCGTCGTGATGGCGGCGCGCTGACCATCGAGCTAGGCGCGGATGCCCAGTGGCGCCCGCTCGCTTTTGCGGGCGTCGACAAGCGCTTCAAGTATGTCGACGATCTGCTGGCGCATCCCCGGCGGTATGGATGTGCGAACTACGCAAGCTGACCCGCGACATGCGTAATGTTTATCGCTTCGACCGAATTCCGTTGGGTTACGCTGCGCTAACCCAACCTACACATCTGGCGGGAAATAAAGGCACGGCGGATGCCCAGTGGCGACCTCTTTCCTTTGCGGACGTCGACATGCGCTTCAAGTACGTCGACGATCTGCTGGCGTATCCCCAGCGGTATGGATGTGCGAACTACGCAGACAGGCGTAGGTTGGGTTAGCGCA
This sequence comes from Dyella flava, assembly GCF_016904955.1. Taxonomy (GTDB): domain Bacteria; phylum Pseudomonadota; class Gammaproteobacteria; order Xanthomonadales; family Rhodanobacteraceae; genus Dyella_B; species Dyella_B flava. Next base: position 15,755 of record NZ_JADIKE010000024.1, read on the forward strand.
GCGTAACCCAACGATGTTTGTCGCTTCGATGGAGCACCGTTGGGTTACGCTGCGCTAACCCAACCTACCCAACCTACCCGACCTGCGCCAAGGTTTGTTTTATGGGGGTGGTTCGCCGTTTGGGTTGATGCTTTTGGGGTCGCATGCCCAATCGGGGGAGAGGTGCCCTTGCCGTATGTATCGATGTATGGATGAGTAGGGCCAATCGCTGGCGCGGGCTACGTGACCATGTTTGACCGGGTTGATGTGTACGTAGTCGAGATGATTCTGGAGGTCTTGTTCGTCTCTTATTTGATGTTCCCAGAAGCGACGCTGCCAGATGCCGCGTTCATGTTTGCGCTGTCTGGATTGACCGATGGTTTCTTGTCGTTCGATGGAGCTTGAGAAGCGGTGTTTGATGAGCCGCCAGCGTTTTGAGTAATCCGCATCGTGATCCGGCATGGTCCAGATGGCGTGCATGTGGTCGGGCAGCACGACCCAGGCAAGGATGTGAAAGGGGTGATGTTTCTTGATGTGTCGAACGGCGGCGCGTAACGCATCGACGCGTTTGGTAAGAAGTGCGCTGCTGCGGTCGGCGAGATTGACGGTGAAGAAGTAGGTGCCACCCGGCGTCTTGGCGCGTCTATAGCGCATGGGCCACTCCTTGGCCTGATGGTCGGTGTACGTTGGGGTCGGTTGGGGTAGGTTGGGTTAGCGAAGCGTAACCCAACGGAATTTCAAGTGGGTTTGACGGCATCCAGGATCTCGTGCAACTGCCTGGCATGGTTTTCGTAACACATGCCGAGCAACGAGCGGGTGATATGCAGAGGTTGGTCCTCTTCACTTTGCGTGGTGACAAAGGCAATCTCGGCCATCAGGTAAAACTGATCGCGCAACATTTCCAGTTGACGGCGACCTTCTCTGGTCAGCAGATAGCCGGGCCCCGGCAAACCTGCCCGCTTTGCTTGATTCATGGCATCACTCCATTGTTAATGACGCGAATGGCCCATCGGATCCACGTGATCGGCCGATACGCCGCACGCATCCATGGCTTCAGCGATGCCCACGGACATCTCCAGGAAGTACTGCGAAAACGCCAACGAGATCATGTGCATGCTTTCATCGCACGAGCAGGCGCACAGGATGAGTTCGGCGAGCATGTCCAATTCGTCGCGAATCCGGCCCAGCTCGACCAGCGCGGATTCGGGGAGGCGGTAGTACGGCTCGCTGGTATACGGCGAGGTATGGGTTTTTGCTGGCATGAGATCTCTCTTGCACGTGTTGCTATGCGTCTGTGTGATGCGCATGGGTGCGACCGCGATGTACGCGCCATCGCTGGCTTCAGTGGCGGGATGAACGACGGCCGCCGCGATGCCGAAGCATCGATGGGCATCGAACTTCGAACATTTCCGAAAAAGGCGGCACGCCCCGTGGGGGCAGCGTGCCGCAAAGGGCCGTCATACGGACACGCGCGGGTTATCCACCCTGCTCAGAGCGGAGCGTGTCGACGTAGTGACGCAGGAAGTAGAGGGCGGCGTTCAGGCCGTTGAGCTGGGCCGGATCGAGCGGAAAAAGGCCGCTTTTCTCGCCGTTTTGATGTTTTTGCTGGAAGGCACGATGCGTTTTCAGCATCCCTTCGATCACCGTCGCGGCGAGCGCCGTGCCGGCCAGTCGCTGGACGTGGGTCAGCCGCCGTTCCCGCGCCAAACTCAGCGGATAGAGCGTGCCGTCGATCGATGCAGTGGATGAAGTGCGGGGTTCGTTGCGAACCGGAGCGTGCGTGCGTGCCGTATGATTAACGGAGGCCATGATTAACACTCTCGATGTTGATTGTGGTTTAGCGGGTCGTGGGAGCTGGTACCTCTCACGATCTGCGCCTTCAAGCATTGCTGCCTGGGTCATCGGCGTTGACGCGTTTCTGAAGTGCGCCGATGACCCCGCCACTTTATCGAAGTGCGGCTACAGGTGTCATGTAGGATTTCGTTGATACTTTGTGTGCGCGCAAAGGCGTCAGTTATCACTGACGAATATATCGACGACGCAAGCTGACACGGATTGCATCAACGCGAATTAATCGAAGCATTGCGAGCACACATTGAGATGAGTGTGCTAACGCGACATCAATGCACTGGCGAAGCATCCGCCGGCACCACCGCCATGACACGCGCGGGGAATCCTTCGCCGTTTTTCACCTTGGGCCACATGGCGATAAGCACCGCGCCGGTCGCGGGCACTTCATCGAGATGCGCCATGGCTTCGATCTGGTAATGACCGTGCTGTAGCAGCCAGGTCTCCGAATCCATGCGCGGCGTGATGTCGGTATCGAGCGCTTCGTGGCCGATCGCCACGACACCGCGTTGTTCGATCAAGAAGCGCACGGCCGCCAGCGACCAGGCGGGGAAGGGCGAGCGCTTGAATCGCGCCGGGTTGCTATCCCAATCCTTGGACATGTCGGTGCGCAGTGCGGCGAACGAGCCGGACGGGACGCGGCCATGCACTTTTTCCCAATCCAGAATGTCATTGACGCTCAACGCATGCGCGGGGTCTTGGTGCAGCAGGCCGGTGATATCGAAAACCACCAAGGGCAGGATCATCTGGTTCAACGGAATGGCGTCGATGGTGGCGCCGTTGGCAGCAAAGTGCGCGGGCGGATCGACATGCGTTCCGTATTGGCCCACCATCGAGAAGTAGTTTGCCCGGAACCCGTCCTTGTCGATGGTGTAGGGCTGACCGGTCTTCGGATCTTTCGCGGGCGTGATGATCGCCTGGCCGAAGCCGCTCCACACCGGCGTGGTCGCACTGAACGAATGCGTCAGATCAACCAGCTTGCCGGCATGGACGATGGCGAGAAGTTCGGCGGTCTGGCTGGCATGGCCATCGCTTGCCGTTGCTTGGGCAAGGGCGCCGATGCTGATCAGAGAAAAGGCCACGGCGACAATCATTCGTCGGATCACGTCAGGAACTCCTTGGCGAGGTTGCGGTGATGCGTTGACTTCACTTTGAACACGTGCCGCCAGCCTCGGTCACGCACGCATATCGCCCTTCAAGAGAAAGCGTTCATGCCATGCGAGTGCTTCGTTAAGGAGGTGTGGCGTGTGCTTCCCCCGGCTATCGCGGCACGCACGCAAAAAGTAATCCTCAAGCAAGGGGCGATATTCGGGATGGGCGCAGTTGTCGATAATCACCCTTGCTCTCTGCTTGGGCGACAGGCCGCGAAGATCCGCAAGGCCCTGCTCCGTAACGACAATGGCCACGTCGTGCTCGGTGTGGTCGACATGGCTGGCCATCGGAACGATGCAGGAAATCGCCCCGTTCTTGGCGGTGCTCGGGGTGACAAAGCACGAGAGAAAACTGTTGCGGGCGAAGTCGCCGGAGCCGCCAATGCCGTTGATGATGGACGTACCTGCGACATGGGTTGAGTTGACGTTGCCGTAGATGTCGGCCTCGACCATGCCGTTGATGGCGAGACAGCCCAGTCGTCGAATCAGTTCGGCGTGATTGGACATCTCCTGCGGCCGCAGCACGATGCGGCTTCGGTAATGGTCGATGTTTTGTGCAAATTCCTTGACGCCCTCGGGGCTTAGAGAAAGCGCGGTGGCGGAAACCATCTGGATGGTGTCGGTTCGGATCAGATCCAGCATGCCGTCTTGAATGACTTCGGTGAAACCGGTCAATCCTTCGAAGCCTCCGCTGCGCAGTCCGCTCAACACGGCGTTGGCGATGTTTCCAACCCCCGACTGCAGCGGCAACAGGTTCGGGCCAAGTCGCCCTTGGCGAATTTCATGGCGAAAGAATTCCACCAGATGCTCGGCGATCCTGCGGGATGCCTCATCCACCGGTGCAAAATGACCTAAACGATCAGGCGCCTGGGTTTCGACAACGGCCACGACCTTCGAAGGGTCAACCCGCAAATAGGGCTCGCCGATGCGGTCACCGGGACGCACCAGAGGAATCGGTTTGCGATTCGGCGGAAGCGCCGTGCCGTAATAAATGTCGTGCATGCCATCCAGCCCGATGGGCTGCGCCGCATTCACTTCAATGATGACCTGGTCGGCCAGGTCGAGCCATGTCTTGTTGTTGCCGACGGAGGTGGATGGAACAAGCCGTCCGTCTTCCAGAATGGCGGAGACCTCGATCACGGCCATATCCAGCTTGCCCAGAAATCCAAACCAGGCGTACTGCGCCACCTGGCCGAGATGGATATCCATGTACTCGATCTCGCCTCGATTGATGCGGGCGCGCAGCTCGGGATCCGACTGATAGGGCAATCGAAAGTCGATACCGCCGGCCTTGGCCAATGCGCCATCGAGTTCGGGTGCGGTCGAGGCGCCGGTCAATACTTTGAGCTTGAAGTACTCGCCCCGCAGGTGAGCGGCTTCAATCATGGCGGCCAACGCCAGAGGAACTTGCTTTGGATAGCCGGCGCCGGTGAAACCGCTCATGCCAACCGTCATGCCCGGCACGATTTTTGCGGCCGCGTCGTCCGCCGGCATGATCTTGGAACGGAGATTCGGATTGCCAATACGGTCAACCATCGTCATTCCTGAAATCGCCGGTCAATGGCGCGACTGTACTCGTGTAGACGCCAAAGTTTGTGTGCCGTCCCGCTGTTTACGCTGTGCTGCGGCTCGGGTCGGCAGCAGACACGAGACACGGCATGCCGGACTCAGGGCTGCCTTGCGTTGTCCGCAATAATGAGTTCGACTGCCGCAGCAGCCTGGGAAATCGTCTCCTTGCGGTCGATGACGTATTCCAGGAAGCCAAGATCGGGCAAGTCGCCGGTCAGACGGATAAGCCCCTCCGGAATGACGTCCCCTCGAAAGGCGCTGATACCCAATCCTGCGCTGACGGCTGCCTGGATAACCGCAATGCTGCTGCTTACCACTGCGAATCGGTAGGATCGGCCGGCAGCCCTTAGCGTCTCCAGGATGCGGGTGCGCGTGACGCTTGGCTCAGGATGTACGGCGAGCGGAAGAATGGATTCGCTGCCCGTCAGCGGGGACGTCGGACTGCCGCACCAGTAGAGCGGTTCACGACTGACGACATAACCGCGCTGACTACCCACCAGGCGTTTCGCAAACACCAGATCGTGCTTGTTTTCGTCGAGCTCACGGAATAGATCGCCGCTCAAACCGGTGTTTATCACCAGCTCCACGTCCCGATTGCGCTGGGCGAAGCTGGCGAGACTCGGCGCCAATCGGCTGAGCGCGAAATCCTCGGGAAGCCCCAGCCGCACCGTGCCGTTCAGAGGCGGCCCGGATACGGTGGTCATGGCCTCATCCATCAGCTTCAGAATCTGCACGGCATAGCGATGCAGCGCCTCGCCATGACGGGACAAACGTACGTTGCGCGTGTCGCGTTCGAACAAGGCCACACCCACCAAATCTTCGAGTCGGCGAATGTGCTGGCTGACCGTGGATTGCGAGAGGCATATGCGCTCGGACGCGACAGTGAAGTTCGCCGTTTCGGCCACGATGACGAAACTGCGAAGAAGTTCGGTGGGCAGGGGTCGCATTGCAAATACCTCTAAATCGCCGCTAATAACTTCATAAATCGATGGAGAACATGGGGTTAGGATGTTTCTACCGAGCGCTGAGCATAGCGCATCGTCCGACCCCAATCCCCGAGGATCTACCCCGTGAAGAGTAAAATCAGTAAGCGCATCCTGTTATCCGTCGCCCTGTTCGCAGGAACCGTTGCGGCGCCGGCCGCAGTGATGGCCGAAACACCCATCCATAACATCGTGCTGGTGCACGGTGCATGGGTTAACGGCAGTGGCTGGAAGCCGGTTTATGACATCCTCGTCAAAGACGGCTACCACGTTTCCATTGCCGAACATCCCCTGACATCGTTTGGTGCCGACGTGACCGCCGTAAAGCGAATCGTCGACATGCAGGATGGCCCGACCATTCTCGTTGGCCACAGTTATGGCGGCGCGATCATTACGGACGTCGGCAACGATCCGAAGGTGGTCGGACTGGTCTATATCGCCGCGCATGCGCTGGATCAGGGTGAAACCGAAGTGGGCAACACCAAGCTCTACCCGAACGCAACCAGCAAAACCCACGACGTCAAGAAGACCGCAGATGGCTTTCTCTATCTCGAGCCGTCCCGTTACCCGGCTGACTTCGCAGCGGATCTACCGCTGAAGCAGGCTGAGTTCGAAGCGAATGCACAAGAGCTGACGGCGGCATCGGTATTCGACACGCCGGCCGGTCACCCGGCCTGGAAAGACAAGCCCAGCTGGTATGCCGTGGCGATGGATGATCGCATCATCAATCCGGATCTGGAGCGGATGTACGCCAAGCGTGCGCACAGCACCACGATTGAAGTGCCCGGTGCGAGCCACTCCGTGTACGAATCGCATCCGAAAGAAGTCGCCGCGCTGATCGAAGAAGCCGCCACCCACGCCCCGCACTAAATAACGGTGTTGGCGGTTGGTGGAGCTGCGAAACGTACGGCGCTATTCAACTGCAGATCGAAAACGCGCTCGCTTCCAGACGGAAGCGAGCTGACTCGAAAAAGCGGAGAATTTCCGATGACCACCTGGGACAACGCGCAGCGTCTGCGCGAATCGAGAAAACGGGCCGGAGCACCGTACGCGCAAGGCAAGCGTGTTGCGAAGAAGGATGCTACCGCCTTGCTTGAAGCCGTCATTCGGCCCGGCGATCGCGTCTGCCTGGAAGGCGACAATCAGAAGCAGGCCGATCTTCTGGCGACAGCGCTGGCGGCGGTAAATAGAGAGAAAATCCACGACCTGCACATGGTGCAATCGGGGGTGGTGCTTCCCGAGCATCTTGATCTCTTCGAGCTGGGCATCGCCAGGCGTCTGGATTACGCATACTCGGGCCCGCAGTCCCAGCGCATCGCCAAACTGCTGTTCGGCGGCAAGATCGAGCTTGGTGCGGTACACACGTATCTGGAACTGTTCGCGCGCTATTACGTGGATCTCACGCCGCAGGTGGCGCTGATCGTCGCGGTCAGCGCCGACCGCGAAGGCAATCTCTACACGGGACCGAACACCGAGGACACGCCCGCCATCGTCGAAGCCACCGCCTTCAAGGACGGGATCGTCATTGCGCAAGTGAATGAGATTGTCGACAAAGTTCCGCGTGTCGACATCCCCGGTGACTGGGTGGACTTTGTTATCGAGAGCGACAAACCGTTTTATGTGGAGCCGCTGTTTACGCGTGATCCCGGCGCCATCACCGAAACACAGATCCTCACCGCCATGCTGGCCATCAAGGGCATTTACGCGCCGTATGGCGTGCAGCGCCTCAATCACGGCATCGGTTTCAACACCGCCGCGATCGAGCTGTTGCTGCCGACCTATGGCGAGCGGCTGGGGCTGAAAGGAAAAGTAGCCAGCCATTGGGCGCTTAATCCCCATCCCACCTTGATCCCAGCGATCGAATCGGGCTGGGTGAAGCAGGTCCACAGTTTTGGTTCGGAAGTCGGCATGGACGACTACATACGTGCTCGTCCGGACGTCTTCTTCACCGGCCCCGACGGGTCGTTGCGTTCCAACCGTGCGTTCTCGCAGGTCGCCGGCCTGTATGCCTGCGACATGTTCATCGGTTCCACGCTGCAGATCGATTTGCAGGGCAACTCCTCAACCGTCACGGCCGATCGCGTGGCCGGCTTTGGCGGGGCGCCGAACATGGGCAGCGATGCGCGCGGTCGGCGCCATCCCAGCCAGCCCTGGCTGCAGGCGGGCAAGGAAGCCGATCCCGATAGCCCCGCCGCTTTGCGCCGAGGACGCAAGCTCGTCGTGCAAATCGGTGAAACGTTTGGCGACAAGAACGTTCCGCTGTTCGTGGAAAACCTGGATGCGCTCAAACTTGCGACCAAGCTCAAGCTCGATCTCGCACCGGTGATGGTCTATGGCGACGACGTGACCCACATCGTGACCGAGGAGGGCATCGCCAATCTGCTGCTCTGCCGGAACAACGATGAGCGGGAACACGCCATCCGCGGTGTTGCCGGTTATACCGATGTAGGGCGAGGGCGCGACAGGAAGCTGGTGCAGCAACTGAGGGAACGTGGCGTGATTCGACGCCCGGAAGATCTCGGTATCGATCCGCTGGATGCCGATCGCCGCTTGCTGGCAGCACGTTCCATCAAGGATCTGGTCCGGTGGTCCGGCGATCTGTACGCACCGCCTTCCAAATTCCGCAATTGGTGAGGAGACACGATCATGGAAACATTGAATTATCGCCATAAGGCGCCGCAGCGCGCAAAGGGCTCAAAGCGCCAGGTCATCGTCGGCGTAGTCGCTTCCGGTAACTTGGAGGTGCTCGCAGAACGCGTGCTTCCCGATAGCGAGTGTGAGGTGGATATCCGCACGGCCGCTGAGGGCTTCGGTGAAATCTGGCAGGCAGTGGTTGCCGACTTCGTGGAACGTCGTTCCCCGGGCGGCCTGAAATTTTCCATCAATGACGGCGGAGCGCGGCCCGACACGGTTGCGCTGCGATTGGCGCAAGCCGTCAGCGCTATCGAAGGAGAACGCACATGATCGCCGTGGTATCGGAGACATCGAAAGATCATGACGATGCGTCCGTATCAACGTCCAGTTGGTACGAGGCATCGGCCAGGCAGCGCGTGGAGCATCTTCTCGACGCGAACAGCTTCAACGAATTCATCGGTCCCGAATGGCGTGAGACCAGCCCGCATCTACCGCTGTTCGACCTGCCGGAGCAGTTCGACGATGGAATGATCGTCGGTTACGGTCGGCTTGGTGGTAAGCCCGTTCTGGTTGCCGCGCAAGAGGGTCGTTTCATGGGCGGTGCGTTTGGCGAGATACACGGCGCCAAACTGACCGGACTGCTGCGCGCCGCGCGTGACATGGCTTCGGTGCCGGTACTTATCCTGTTCGATACCGGCGGCGTGCGCCTGCAGGAAGCCAACGCGGGTGAATTGGCGATCGCCGAGATCATGCGCGCGTTGATCGAGGCGCGCCTCGTGGGTGTGCCGGTGGTGGGGTTGGTGGGCGGCCGTGCTGGATGCTACGGCGGCGGCGGTTTGATTGCCGGCTGTTGCTCGGCCCTGGCGGTATCGGAGCAGGGGCGCATCAGCGTCTCGGGCCCGGAAGTGATCGAAACCAATCGCGGTGTGGAGGAGTTCGATTCCAAGGATCGTGCGCTGGTATGGCGCACCATGGGCGGCAAACATCGGCGCCTGATCGGCGGTGCGGAAGTGTTCGCCGACGACACGATGGCAAGTTTTCGTGACGCGGCCCGCTACCTCATCGAGCATGCGCCAAGCATGAGTCTGAGCACGCTGGAGTCAGAGCAAAGCCGCCTCGCCCAGCGTATCGAACGCTTTGGTCATTGTTCGGATGCCGTCGATATCTGGCGGTCACTCGGGGCGGCCGAACCGGAAAACCTTCCCGCATTGCACTACCGAGAGTTTGCCGCTCTCGCCAATGATCTTCAGGAGCCCCGTCATGACGCTCGATAACATTCTTGCATCCCTGTTTCCCCATGGCCATGACGTAGTACTTGAGCGTGGCTTGATCTCCGGACGCGGCCCGCTTCCGGATGGCGGGTCCGTGGCGGTGATCGGCGTGGATGGTCGAACCCCGGTTGGCGTCGAAGAAGCGGCGCTCCTTGCCGGCCACGTGCTGGACGTCATCAAGCCGGGCGGCAACGAACCGATCCTGGTCTTGATCGACAGCGACAGTCAGCGCATGAGCAAGCGCGACGAGTTGCTTGGTCTCAACGAGTTCCTGGCGCATCTGGCGAAGTGCCTGATCCTGGCGGACAAGCTTGGTCACCGCACGATCGGATTACTTTACGGTCACACCGCCGCGGGCGCATTCATCGCAACAGCACTGGCAACACAAATCCTGGTCGCGCTCCCTGGTGCTGAGCCAGCGGTGATGGATCTGCCATCCATGTCACGCGTGACCAAGCTATCCATCGACGTGTTGCAGGAAAAGGCCAAGTCCACGCCGGTCTTTGCGCCGGGTCTGGATAACCTGGCGCAGACCGGTGCGGTAGCGATCACGCTGGACACCGCTGGTTCGCTCGCCGATCAATTGCAGAGCGTGCTGTCCGCGCCGGCCGAGCGCGAAGACTCGCGTGACAAACTTGGCAAGGAACGCAACGGTCGTCCGAAAGCTGCCGACATCGCCGAGCGTGTCTATGAACTTGCCCGCGCCTCGGTCTGACCAGCCGCTGCAACGGCATCAGCTGGTCCGCGTTCTTCCCGCGGCGTGGGATGCCTTGCTCGCGTCGCGGGATGATTTGGCCAATGAGCCTTTGCTGCATGACTGGGCGCGTCGCGGTTGGCCGCTCATTGTGCGACGCCCCTCACCGGGCGACGGTGAGGGCTTGCCGCTGGGCCTGCCGCTGCCGCCCTCGGCCGGCAAGCGGCGCATTTCGATACAGATGCGCGCCGAAGACATCATTGCATCGGAACGCTTGCCCACCTTGGCCGATTGTTTCCATACAGCGCCACCCGCGTGGCACCCCAGCCTGCGGCAATTGATGGCGCTTGCAAAGAAAGACGGCGTGCAGGCTCGTGTGTTCGGCAGTCTTGCATGGCAGCGATTGACCGGCCTGGTGTACCTGAGCCCGCGCTCTGACCTCGACATCATTTGGACCCTTCCAGGTCTCGATGTGATCCACATGTTTCTCGCGGATCTCGCTGAGATTGAATCGCACGCTCCAATGCGGCTCGACGGCGAATTGGTACGTGCGGACGGCGCGGGCGTGAACTGGCGTGAATTGCATGCCGCGGCCGCGGAGTTGGTACTCAAGACGGCCAATGACGTGATTCTTTGTACGCGTGAGTCTTTCATCGGAACTTCGTCATGAATACGCAAGCCTTCGCAGTGCCGAATGTTTCGATCGACAACAATCCACGTGTTCGTTCGTTTCAGGAGCGCATTGCGGCATTGGCCGAACGCTGCCTGCGATTGGAAATCGAAACGTGGCCCAAGCCTGGTCTGGTGAGTCATGTCGATACAGGAAGCCACACCGACATGGATGCCGATATGTTCCGGCGAAGCGCATCCGTCCTTCGACCCTATTTTGCAGAAATGGTCGATGCGGGCATGCATGACGAGTCCATGTCGGTATTGCGCAAGATCGGTTTGCGTGCCGAACGCGCCATGCTCCATGCAACTGGCGGCGTGAATACGCATCGCGGCGCGATTTTCGGGATCGGATTGCTTTGCGCTGCTGCCGGGTTTCGCGAAGCCGGTCATGCCGATTCGCAAACACCGTTAGGCGTCCACGTCAGCCGTCGATGGGGCAGGGAGATCGTTGCCGGGCCACGACTTCCCGATAGCCACGGCGAAATGGCTGGATCACGCTATGGTGCAGGTGGCGCCCGACAGGAAGCTGCTCAAGGATTTCACTGTGTCTATCAGATCGGTCTTCCGGCGCTGCGCGCTGTGGCGCGCCTGGCACCGGGCAATGCGGAAGCCGCGCGTGTTCAAGCGTGTTTTGCACTGATCGCCGTCCTCGAAGACACCAACCTTTTGCATCGCGGCGGTCTGGACGGTCTGCGCTTTGCGCAGCAAGCCGCGCGGGAGTTTCTCAATCATGGCGGTGTCGGACACGAAGAATGGCTTTGTCGCGCCGAAGCCATCCATAACGCGTTTGTCGAACGTCGACTCAGTCCAGGTGGTGCTGCAGATCTACTTGCCATGAGCCTCTTTGTGAACGAGCTGGACGTAGGAGTACTGCCGTGATCAACATCGCCCTGATGGCACGCGTGTCTCATCGCCAACCTGGTTCGGACGTTGCTGGCTTTCGCGATGGCCTTGTGTTGGGTGTACCTGCCGCCATCACGGGAATGATTGTTCTAATGACCGTGTCCATGTTGACGCTCGCAACGGCTGGTGCGTAGCCCTGGGGTGAGGAGAGCACGTTATGGCACTCGCTATTCTTTGCTCAGGACAAGGCGGCCAGCACGCTGGCATGTTCGATCTGACGGGCAACGCCCCTCAGGTTGCCGCGCTCTTTGCGCATGCTGCAACGCTGCTCGGTGAGGATCCACGTATTCTGGTAAAGCGTGCGGAGCGTGACGTCCTTCATGCTAATCGGACGGCGCAGTTGCTCTGCACGCTACAGGCACTGTCCGCCATCGCAGTACTCAACGATGTTTTTCCAAGGCCACGTTGCGTAGCTGGTTATAGCGTGGGCGAAGTGGCGGCATGGGGCGTGGCCGGTTTGATCGGCACCACCGAAACACTCGATCTTGTCGCCGCGCGTGCCGGCGTGATGGATGCGGCGAGTCACGGCGACGAAGGCATGCTCTTCATTCGAGGATTGGGTGAGGCAGGCATCGAACAATTGTGCGTAGGCCGAGAAGCAGCCATCGCCATCTGCAATCCGGCCGATGCCTGGGTATTGGGTGGCCGACGCACAGCGCTGGAAGCTATGGCCGAAGAGGCACGTCGCCTCGGTGCCGCGCGGGTCGTATCCATTCCCGTAAACGTGCCTTCGCATACCTACTTGCTTGCAGACGCATCTGTCGCCTTTAGTCATATTTTGGCCGGCATCCACCTTCAACCTTCGCCAACGACGGGTACTCGACTATTCAGCGGGATCGATGGCGATTCCGTATTGGATGCCAAGAACGATGTGAACAAGCTGGCCTTGCAGATATCCCAACCCATCCAATGGGCAAGGTGCCTGGACGGCTGCGTCGAGGCCGGTGCCGTCGCCTTTCTGGAACTCGGTCCTGGTCGCGCACTCGCCGACATGGCTGCCGGTGCGTATCCCCATATCCCTACACGTAGCGTCGACGACTTTCGTTCCGTGCAGGGGATAGTGGATTGGCTCTCGCGAGTGACATGAGTGCGGGTGCAAGCATCGGGCGCTTTGACGTCGATGTCGCCTGCTCACGTATATCCGGCCTCCGGTTATCCCGGGCCTCGGGTGCTTGGGCCTTGATGAGCTGGTCGCGTGCGTCGCGCCGCTAAGCGGGAGCGTACGTCAACCTGATCACGTCCTCGACGATTAAATCACTAGCCACAAGGCGCAGCCGCGGCCGAGGCCCCGCGAAGAATGGCTTGCCGTGACCCACCACGACCGGGTGGACGTAGAGTCGATATTCATCGATCAGGCCAGGCTCGCCCAGGCTTCGCGCCAGATCTGTTCCGGCGACTTCGATCTCCCCGGCGAGCTCGGCCTTCAGCCCCCGTATCACCGCCTCGGCGTCATCGGCGACAAGGGTGGCGTTGGGGCCGACCGACTTCAGCGAGCGCGATACGACCCACTTCCGTTGGCTCCGCCACACCGCCGCGTACTCGCGTCGATCCGCATCCCAGTCGGCATGCTCTTCGTCCCAATAACGCATGACCTCATACATGCCGCGCCCGTACACCATGCCGGTCAGGCCGCGCACTCGCTCGATGAAGTGACGAAAGAGCACGGGGTTAACCGGCCCGAATGCCTGGTGGTCGATGTAGCCATCCAGGGAGACGTTCAATTCGTAGACGAGCTTGGCCATGGAAGATCTCCAGTCCAAAGCCTTGAGGGTAGCTTGGAGCGCCGATGCGTAGAAGTGAGGTTGGCGTCATGGTTTGCTTAAGGCATGCAGGGCATGGCGTTCTGGATGTCGTGTGCGGGTTACACCGTCCTTGTGCCCGGTCGATGCTGAGTTGCTGAAGTCGACGAGGGGAGACGTACCAGGGGTTTAGTTGTAAGTGGGGGCGAGCCTGGATGCAGGCTTGCTCCTGTATTGCGCTTGGCGTTCAATCAGTGGATGTCCCGGTCACACCGTAACAGTTTTTCGTGTGACTGCCGCCGCAACTTGGGCTGCGGCGGGCAAGTCCGCTGCTACGGGCAGATTGGCGGGACTGCTGGACGGCACAACCCACAACCGGCGGTATCACGCCGAAAGTGCTGGAAAAGGGGCAGGATTGTAGATGCAAAAAAACTGGCCGAAATATGACTGGGGAAGGCTGTGGCATTCCTACTTCAAAGTAATTCCAGCGATTTTACTCGCGGGCGCAATTATTCAGGGAGTTGCATATGTGATTAAAACGTACTTGGGCTGGCGTGTCCCTTCTTTTGTATATCTCGTATTGACGGTGATTGCTTTACTAATCGTAAGAAGCAAGTTGAGATATATGCCTTCGGCGAAGACGAGCGAGGGCGTCGCAAAAGAAGGCGATGACTAATTACGCAGGCGGTCACGTTGATGTGCTTGGCGTCAAAATAGTGGATGTCTCGGTTACGTGTGGTGGCAAGATAATAGTTCCAGGTTTATAAGGCTTCCAAGTGCCGTCCTGTGTTTGGCCGGTCACTGCCCGCCTGGGCTGGAAATTCAGCCTGGCTTTTTTGATAATTGCTGATCGGATCGAATGCTATTTCGGTAAATAGGGGAAACGAGCCGCGATTTAAGATGGCGTTGCTGGTCCGGTAAATATTCTGGGACGAAGACAGGGGATTTATGGATTATTCGAATCGCGAGAGAGCAGCTCAGTCGGGTCGCATTAGCCGGTCTAACGATTGGAAGTTACTGCTGTGCCTGGTACTGATCGCGGTGGCGACGGTCTTGCTGATCCCCATCTGGTCCGGTCGGCAAAACGCCAACCAGGCCAGGCGGTCAACTGCGGACTACGATGTTTTTATGGCCGCAGTCCATAAGGCGGATGGCATCGCCGATCCGCTCCAGCGCTGCCTGAGCTACCCGAATCCCCCGGGTAGCGATTGGAGCGAAGAAACCACCGCAGCCTATTGCCAGCTCCTCAATCGTAGAAGTTTGCAGCTATCCGATATCGACGCGATGTTGCAACAGGGTAAAGCAGACGAAGTGGAGCACTTTTTTCAGGGCTATCTGGATACGCAACTGCATGACCCCAAACAGCCTGGGGTGTTCGACGAGGCGCTGATTAGCGCCGGTTTTGATCATGCCAGCCCGGACACGCGAAAGATCATCGACAGATGGAAACAGCTGGTACCCAGCAGTCCTTTTGCGCTGGCGGCTAGCGGTATGCAATATCTCGATGCAGCTTCTGAGGCACGGGGCACCGGCTGGGACAGCGATCTCAATGACACCCAGGTTACGGACATGCGCCAGCTATTGGCGTTGGCACGCCAGGATCTGGATCGCGCCGCAGCACTGCAACCTGCGATGACCGTGGTTTATAGCGACATGATCTGGGCCGGAGCTCTGGACGGGGATGATGGTTATATGATCCAGGCTGCCGAACGCGGTCTGATGGTCGATCCCGCAAATTTCCGGATCCGCACGCAGATGATGAACCAGGCACAGCCCAAATGGGGCAATGCTTTCGGTGGCGAAGATGAGCAGGTTAGAGAAATTGAACCTCTGATCCCGCGCAACCCACTGCTGCGGATGATCGTTAACGCGCCGCCGGTCTATCGATTGACCTCGGCCGACATGGTTCGTCCGTTCGATGTTGTCCGGCAACTGAAACTTGCCGCTGCCAAGAACGTGACTCATTTTAGGCTTACCGATCTCGCCGACGAGGCTTACAACCAGGGCGAATTCCGCTTGGCGACCGAGCTTTATTCCGAAGTGCTGCGCTTCGACGCAACCAATATGGACGCACTGGTTTGGCGCGACTACACCATGCGTAAAGTCGGTGACATTGATGGCTCTATCCAGAGCATTGTCCAGGCATCGCAACGTTTTCCCGGCAACAATGCGATCGGTGCACAGCTGGGCAAGGTCTATATGTATACCGGCCACGTTAAAGAGGCTGAAAGTGCATTTCTGACAGTGCTCAAACGCGATCCGTACGACTTGGATGCCCTGGGTGGCCTTGGCGACCTGTACAACCACGCGGGACATCAGCCCAATAAGGCTGAAGCGATAGCCGATATCCTAATAAGCCGCTATCCGGAAAGGCCGGCTGGTTACATCATTCGTTCCTGCAATCAAATGGACCACAACCTCCCGGGTGTCTACGACACCATTCACTACTTCATTGACCATTTCGGCGACGATCCACAGTGGAAGACGCAAACGGATGAAATGCGCGCGTATCTGCTGAAGCACCCGGAAAAGATCGGCGTGTGAGTCAAAAAGGTAATCAAGGGTTTGCGGTGATTGGGCCCAGATGTGTTTTTCCTCTTGATCGGCCGCTTTCGTGCAGGACAAGCTGTATCTTTTGATCCGAACGGGATCGCTGCATGTTTATCAGGTGCCCAGCCACTCGTGACCATGCATCAACTTCGATGTCACGTCGTGGTGCGGTCGAGCGTCAAGCTCGGGGCACGCGTGGTGAGTGCGTTAACTTTGGATGCGCTTAGTGGGGCCTCGGCATGACACAGACGTTCGAATCCTGGAGAGCGACTGGTCGGCAGTTTTCGCACCGCGGTCATCCTATCTTCTGGCAGTCTGATGGCGGCGGTGAGGGAGGCGTGCTGGTGTGCATCCACGGCTTCCCTACTGCCTCCTGGGACTGGCACGCGTTGTGGATGGAGCTGTGCCGGCATTTCTCGCGAGTGATCGCTCCAGACATGATCGGCTTCGGGTGGTCTGACAAGCCGCGTCACTACAACTATTCCATCTACGACCAGGCCGATTTGCACGAGAGCCTGCTTTACGCTGAGGGTGTCACGCACTATCACATTTTAGCCCACGACTATGGGGTCACCGTCGCCCAGGAATTATTGGCACGCTACGAGCAGCGTCGTGCCGCCGGTGACCGCTCGCTTGAGTTGCAGTCCGTCTGTTTGCTCAATGGCGGCCTATTTCCGGAAACCCATCGTGCGCGCCCGGTACAAAAGCTGCTGCTCACGCCGTTGGGGCCGCTGCTGGCGGCGATGATCAATGAGCGAAGCTTTGCCCGCAGCTTCGCGCCGTTGTTCGGCCGGGACAACCGCCTGGACGCAGCCGAGATGCACCAGTTCTGGCAACTGTGTTCGCACCAGCACGGACAGCGCATCGCCCACAAGTTGATCGGGTACATCGCCGAACGCCACGCGAACCGCGAACGCTGGGTGGGCGCCCTGCAAGCCACCCAGGTACCACTGCGCCTGATTAACGGTCCCGCAGATCCTGTATCAGGTGAGCACATGGTGAAGCGTTACCGCGAACTGGTGCCGCATGCCGATACCGTGCTGTTGCCGGGCATCGGCCATTACCCGCAGATTGAGGACCCCAACGGTACGCTCGATGGCTTGCTGGCGTTTCATCGTCGTATCGCGGCGGAACGACAGCCGGCGTGACATCCAGATGTGCATGCTTTAGTGGTCCGTGGTTTGTGTCCTTGATAAGCCACCGGCACAAATTATGCGTACGTATCCAGATCGATCCGTTTAGGCCTCGATGCCACCAATGAGACGGGAAGTGCGTAGCATGTGCTGATCTGCCTTGCGTTGATGCTCGCGGAGACCAGAGCCATGAGCCACGTCGTTTCTGTCAATGTCGGTCTTCCAGCAGACGTGGAGTGGCGGGGAAAAATCATTCGTACCGCTATCTGGAAGCGCCCGGTGACCGGGCGGGTGATGGCGCGGCGTATCAATATTGACGGCGATGCTCAAGGAGATCGTCACGGCCATGGTGGCCTGCATCGAGCCGCCATGGTCTATCAGGTCGCTTCCTACCGATATTGGGAGGAGATCCTGCACCGAAGTCTCCCCGAATACGGGATGTTCGGAGAGAATCTGACGGTCGATGGGCTTGCTGATGATCAGGTGTGCATCGGTGACAGGTACCGCATTGGCGGTGCGCTGTTCGAAGTATCGGCGCCGCGTGTCACATGCTATCGCCTGGGTTTGCGGATGAACGAGCCACGTATGCCCGCACTGCTCGTGTCGCATCGAAGGCCCGGATTTTATTTTCGCGTCATCGAGGAGGGAGAGATCGGCGCCGGCGATGAAATCATTCGTGTCGCGCAAGGACGTGAGGCGATAACCGTCGCCGAAACCGATGCGTTGCTCTACTTGCCAGATCATCCTGAGGACCTTGTCCGTCGTGTCGCGAACGAACCAGCGCTGAGCCCAGGATGGAAACGTGCCTTCGAAGCGCTGCTGGCGAACTCGGGGTCACCAGGCAACGCCGGGCTTGGGCCCGTGCTTCCACCGCTGGCATGGAAGGGATTCCGCGCGCTTAAAGTGATCAGTGTCGTCAATGAGAGCCATGACGTGAAGTCGCTGCTGCTGGTCGCCAATGAGCCACCTGCTCTCGCTCCGCCCGCCGCGGGATCGTTTGTGGTGCTGCGTCTTCCTGGTGCCAACGGCAGCGGCACGCTGACCCGGAATTACTCCATCTCCAACATCGGCGAAGGAGGCGTGTATCGCGTCAGCGTAAAGCTCAGTTCCGGTGACGGGAGTCGCTACATACATAACAGCGTTCACGCGGGCGATGTGCTTGAAGTCAGTGCGCCGCGCGGAACATTTACGCTGCGGAGTGACAATGCGCCGATCGTCTTCTTGAGTGCCGGCATCGGCGTCACGCCAGTGCTCGGCATGCTTCATCAGCTGGTGGCGGATGGCGTCACCGATCGTGATGTGTATTGGATTCATGGTGCGCGCAACGGCGCCGAGCATCCTTTTGCTGCGGAAGTACGCCATTTGCTTGAAGCGCTGCCCAAGGTCCATGTGCTTGTCGCCTACAGCCAGCCTCGCCCCGAAGATCGACCTGGGCGTGATTTTGATGCCACAGAACATATCAGCGCCGTGTCGATGCAACGGCTGGGTGTGCCGGCCAAGGCACACTTCTATCTATGCGGCCCGTCGAACTTCATGTCTGGTCTCATGGCTGGCCTGAAAGGCATGGGAGTCGTGAGCGCGAATATCCATACCGAGACTTTCGGGAGCGAGGCGTCGATGACGCCCGGCATCGTCGCAGGCCCGGGTAGGAGTCCCCATCCACCGGATGGGGTTCAAGGGGATGGGCCGATCATTTCCTTCAGTCGAAGCGGTTTGACCGTACCTTGGTCCGACACATTCCAAAGCTTGCTGGAGTTCGCCGAGGC
Organism: Dyella flava; assembly: GCF_016904955.1. Taxonomy (GTDB): domain Bacteria; phylum Pseudomonadota; class Gammaproteobacteria; order Xanthomonadales; family Rhodanobacteraceae; genus Dyella_B; species Dyella_B flava. Next base: position 34,647 of record NZ_JADIKE010000024.1, read on the forward strand.
CTGTGACATTCCAGTCCGATGGGCATGCCGTACCGGTGTATGCCATAACTGTGAGACCGCGCTTATCGGCGGCCGAATTCGCTACGACCCGGAGCCCATTGACGTGCCCGCCAATGGCAATGAACTCATATGCTGCGCACGCCCCGTCACCGATATCGAACTTGATCTCTAGCGCCGGATCGACGTCGCGCTGGTATTGAGGTAGCGCCACATTTTGCCGTTCTAATAAGATGGATCCCCGCTTTCGCCGTCATTCCCTGCGAAAGCGGGGATTCATCTTGCTCTTGCTGTTAAAGCAACATGGATTCCCGCGTTCGCGGGAATGACGGCGAGGAAGCGTGGGGACACATCAGAACCCGGACCGTTTTTTTCCTGGCCCACGTCGGCGATCTCCGCTTGAGTCAATCCATGCTCGACACGAAGGAAACAAAATTTTTATGGACACCTTGTCGAGTTCAGATTTCGCCATTCGTCGTCGTAGCGAATAGACCGGTTTTAGGGCACCGCGCAACGAGCTTGGCGACGGCGAAGCATCGGATGAAACCTGAGCCGCGGGCTCCTAGACTTCTGGCAAGCCGAACCATGAGCGAAGAGGGGTGCGCGCTATGTTGAGCTGGCAAGTGGGCCGGGTGAAGATCACTCGTATCGTTGAGATGGATTTGCCGGTACCGACCGAGTTCATGCCACAGGCCACGGCCGCGGAGCTGCGCAAGTTGCCGTGGCTCTATCCACACTTCGTCAGCGAGGACGACAGCATCCTGAAGCTCAGCGTTCACGCGCTGCTGGTCGACGCGCCGGGGCTGAAGCTGGTCGTCGATACCTGCGTCGGGAACGACCGGCCGCGCGAGATCACCGGCGGCCTGCCGTTGGCGACGCCGTTCCTGCAGCATCTTGGCGAGGTGGGCTGGTCGCGCGACGGCGTCGACGCCGTGGTATGCACGCACCTGCACGTCGACCACGTCGGCTGGAACACGATGCTCGAGAACGGCAAGTGGATACCGACCTTCCCGAAGGCGCGCTACCTCCTCGGCCGGCGCGAGTACGACTTCTGGAAAGCCTACGATGACGAAGAGCAGCAGGCGATGCTCAGCGATAGCGTCAAGCCGATCTTCGACGCTGGCCTCGTCCAGCTGGTGGAGCTGGACCATGTGATCTCGCCGGAGATCCGGCTCATACCATCCATCGGTCACACGCCGGGCCACGTCAGCGTGATGATCGAGTCCGAGGGTGGGCGGGCGGTGATCACCGGCGACATGGCCCACCACCCCTGTCAGATGGCGCACCCCGACTGGGTGCTCGGCGACAACGATCCGAACACCGCTGCGCTCACCCGCGCGCGCCTGTTCGCCGAATGGGCCGACCAGACCATCCTTGTGATCGGCACGCACTTCGCCGCGCCCACTGCTGGCCAGGTCGTTCGCGACGGTGCGGCGTTTAGATTTGTGGTGTAAGGGCGGTGGCCCCTTTCCGGCCCGGCCCTTTTCCGCGACGGATTGTTAGCCGGGTGCCGGGTCGATAGAGTTGCGAGAAATCAGTCGTTCATCGGCCGCGCTCAGAAAGACGGCGAGGATGCATAACCGGACGTCCTCGTCCGTCTATTAGGTAGTTAGCGTCCTATGACCATGGCTCGAATACCAACCTGGTTTTTCTTCACAATCTCATTGGCGCTCGGTTTCATCGCGGCACTTATGGTTGTAGTCGCGTTTAGCACCGCATCACTGCATTTTGCCCATTGCGGACCAAGCAGCCTTTCATCGCCAGAGCAGTATTGTCGTAGTGCTTCGCAACTTCTTATTGCTGGTTACTCCGTCTTTCTAGTTTCTGTTGTGCTTGCTGGTGTAGCCGTCTGGCTTTGGTTTAAGCGTCGCGGCAGGCTCTAACTATTCGTCCAAGCGGATGGGCGCGCTGCCTGCCGCTTAACTCAGGCGGCAGGTCCTATGCAGGAAATATCATCCTACAGATCAAATTGGGCAGACTATCGACGACGCCAGTGGCTGGCGGTGCTCATTCCTTTGGCTTTAGCCCCCATTGCTGCACTCGTCGGCGCAAGGGCTGCAAATCAAACGCTTTCGCTTATTCCTGCAATTGTATGGGTTGTTTGTAGTTATTTGGCAATGTCATGGTTTGTATGGTTCCGTTGTCCTCGCTGCAACCATCGGTTCCACGTCAACCAGCGCCTCAGCCTTACGCTGGGCAGGAAATGTCCACATTGTGGGTTGGGTCGCTATGAGGGGGCCTAACAACTCATCCAAACACACGCGCGTACCGCGCGCCGCTTAACTCAGCCGCTAGGCAGCAAAGGAAGTTTCGATATGACTACTCCATTTTCCGGCGGGTGCGCATGTGGGGCGATTCGTTACGTGTGCTCACGTACGCCCGTCGCGATGCTCAATTGCCACTGTCTGGATTGTCAGCGTTCCAGCGGTGCCCCATTCGCTTCGGGCTTCATCGTCGCGGACTCGGGCATAGAGATCACTGGTACGCCTAAAACGTACTCGGTTCGCGCGGGCAGTGGCGGTCTCGCGATTCGCAGCTTCTGCCCTCAATGCGGTTCGCCATTGTTCACGCGCGGCGATGTCAACCCGGGATTCATGTCCGTTCGCTTTCCTACGCTGGATGATGCTTCGGAGTTTCAGCCGATGCTGGACATTTGGACGGCCAGCGCGCAACCGTGGGTTTGCCTTAGTCAGGCAATTCCACAATATCCTCAGTTACCCTGATTCAGCCGCTTGCACCTGCTGCCTAACTATTCGTCAAAGCGGACGCGCGTACCGCATGCCACTTAACTCAGGCGTTAGCACTACTGACCTCACGCTGGAAAAAAGTAGCAGGTGTCTCAGTTGCCGTTTTGATCGGGCTGGCAATCTTGGGCTACATCACTGCCGATCTTGCGCGGTCATCTATCGAGCAAGAAGCAAGGCAACGAGCAATCGCATCCGGTGCAAAAGGGCTTGGTTTTGGTGGTCAAATTGTTCCTGCAAGTCAGTTCAAGGTTGGTTCCGCGGTCAGGTGGCCATTTGTAACTGTTGGCTACTATGCGGTGCCCTTCGATCTACATGCCACCGTCCATGAGGAGACATATCTCGTGTTGCCTTGGGGAAAATATGTATTGTCAAATCGAGCAGATCGCTTGCTCTAACGAAACTTAAGGGGATCAGAACACTTTTTCCTGGGCGTCCACGTGTCGACTCCCCGTAATTCAGTGCCAGACTAAATCAGAGGACTAACAGCCCGGCCCTGTGTCCTCACATATCCTTCACCTTGTCGCGTGCATGTTTTAGCCGCTTTCGCGTGGTTTAGAAGGGGGCGAGGATGGAATTCGTCGACTACGCACCGCAGGCATACATAGACAGACCGCCGCCGTTCTATACGGCGGTGCGCCATGCTTGCACTCTTAGTGAGGCCACAGATGCCGGGTTTGATCCAGGCGCATACGAATGGCTCGAAGTTCCTGAAGGCACTTGGGAAGGCCGTCTGGACTTCAAGACATGGTCCAACAAAAAGGGCCGAGGCTCGTTGCTGTGTTACTTCACGGAAACTCGCACGGGGAAACGATTCCGCCTGTCTGCGGCTAGGCCCTTGGTATGTGATGCACGTCGATATACGCCCAGGGATCGAGCCATCGATTTCTCGACCGCCAACCTTGATGGCCGTGTTTTTTGCTTGAGAGTGGGGCGTGACGGGAAGGGCAATGTTGTATGGATTGGGGCGATAACCGGAGGCTAGTGCTGATCGGAGCGACTGTTCCAATCGGAAGCCATGGCTAAAAACGGTACCGGGTTCTGAGGTGTCCCCACTTTTTTGCGGTTCAGACAAAGGGATACGTATCGCAAAAAAGATCAATCTTGCGTCGCCGTCATTCCCGCTTCCGCGGGAATGACGACCCGGAAAACGTGGGGATACTTCAGTACCGGGTTGACTAATGAACTGCAGGCGGACGAGTCGGGCCACTTATTTTCGGAGGCCTTGCGCGAAACTCAACCTGGTGCCGTTGTTTCGAGAACAGTGCGCAAAGCCCGGTTTTGAGCGTTAAAAAGCCTGACGGTGCCAAACTGGCTAGACTAAGGGCGGCGCGAAGCGCAGGCGCACTTTATTCCAGTGTTCGGTGGGCCTGCCTCTGATTTACGTGTCCAGGCCGCTGATCGCGCCGGGCTGACTGGGAGCTCAACTCAGATCCTGTATTGCTCTTCCGTGGGAGGTTGACATGCCTTACGCAAAGGAGCGGTTGTCTTTATTGTGGATCTTCGCGTTACTCAACTATCTGTATGCGGACGTTGTTGCCCTGTTCGCTATTGTTGGTTCGACAAATCCAGCGGACGGAGCTCCACATCTCACCCAATGGGCTCTGCTGGGTTCAGCGGTCTTGATGGAAATACCCATCGCGATGATTCTGGCGTGTCGGCTGCTTCCGTTTAGAGCGAACCGGTTGGTGAATATCATCGCGGGTAGCGTTATGACCGTTGTAAACGGTTTCCTGACCTTCGTTCCGCCTCTGGTCGGATGGGGCAGGCCGCCCGCTTTTCCTGAGTACTTATTCTTCGGGACGATCGAAACGGTAGCCACCTTGGTCATCATCTGGCAGGCGTGGACCTGGTCAGGGGTGAAGCCAGAAATTAGTTCGGAGCGGATCGTCCGCCAACCGGAAGCTGGGACCACTTCTTCGTAACCACCGAATTTCTCAAAAACCCTCTGCGTGAGCCGCTGCTGCGCTCGCAACAAGATTCGCTTAAATGAGGTCAACGTGATGAGAGAACGCCTGACACAGATCGTCTTGGTGATCGTGGGGCTGCTCAATCTGGCCCTGATTTATTTTCTATATTTGGATCTCTGGCATTCCCGCTGGCTTTTGGAGCAGAAGAACGAGATCGAGCCGATGTTTCTGAGCTTCTTTATTCCGGTTGGGGTCTTTCTGCTCATCGCCGCAAGGAGACCCTCTGAGCATCGCTCGATGATTGCTCTGGCAGCTTGGTGGAATATCTCCCACGGCACGGTGATGGCTATTGAAACCGTGGAAGCCTGGAATCACGGTGTCCACCGGAACTTTACTGATGTGATCGTAGCCCTTGTGATCGGAGTCGTCCTGCTAGCACTTCTGCCAGCAAAACGCGAGGCAGTCGCGCCAGGAGTGGCGTGAAGGGGTTGAGAAGACGTGCTCAAGTTCAGTAGCGACCATGACTACGGAAGAGATACTCCGTCGGGAAAAAACGGTACCGTTGTTTACATCACATCGTCGAACATCGATCACTGCCCTTTCTTGAACAGGTCCTGGAAGACCAGTGGCCCCCAGATCCCGTTCCGCGCCTGCACGAGCAGACCGCCTTCCGCGATCTTGCCGAGATTAACCGGCGCATAGCCGAGCCGCTCGACCAGGGCGGCGACCGTTGCGGTCGCGCTTTCATCGTCGCTCGACAGGAATACAACCCGTCGTCCGTCGTGGATAGCCGGGTCTTCCGCGAGGACGCGGGCAGGCAGATGGTTGAACGCTTTGACCAATTGAGCGCCGGGCAGGGCCTGGGCTATGACCGAAGAAGAAGGAACGCCGCCCAAATCGTCGAGAGTGTTGGTCACGTCGATCACGATCTTGCCCTTCCAGCTTGCCCGTGCCTTCGCGACATCTCGGTGCTGCCCGTACAGGACAGCCAGCATGACGATGTCGGCTTCGAGCGCGTCTTCCAAGGTCTTGGGAACGATCGTCGGGCCGATCGCGTTTGCCTGCGGCGCTAGCGCTTCAGGCTGACGCCTGCTTGCTACGGCCACTTCGATGCCCTTGCGGGCGAACATGCGGGCGAGCGCCTGGCCGACCGTGCCGAAACCTACAATTGCGTAGCTCATGTTGCCTTTCCGATCGGTGTTGAAGTGGGTTGCCCGGAATGGTCCAGGCGTGATGGGCGTCTTGCCGGAGTGCGAGGCACCCGCACGCTTTTCGGCGCGATGTCAGATGGCCGAGAAGCCGCCGTCGACAGACAGCTCCACCCCATTCACGAAGCTCGAATCGTCTGAAGCAAGAAACAGCGCGGCCCCCGCAATTTCCTCAGGACGCCCCATCTTTCCCCGCGGGATCAGGGATTCGAACATCTGCTTCGCCTCCTCGGTGAGAACCTGGTCCTGCATCGGTGTGGCGATCGGCCCCGGGCTCAGCACGTTCACCCGGATATTTCTGCCCTTCAGTTCGTTGAGCCATGTGCGTGCGAATGAGCGCAATGCCGCCTTGCTCGCCGCATACACGCCGTAGCCAGGAAAACCTTTCACCGAAGCAACCGACCCGGTCATGAAGATCGATCCGCCATCGTTGAACAGCGGCAACGCCTTCTGAACTGTAAACAGCGTGCCGCGCGTATTCAGGCCGAAGGTCGCATCGAAATGCTGCTCGGTAATCTCGCCCAGTGGGACGGCTTCGCCGATGCCGGCGCTCGCGTACAGGACGTCGATCCTGCCCTTTTCCCGCTTGACTGTATCGAACAGGCGGTCGAGGTCGTCGAGATTGGTCGCGTCGCCGCGCACGCCGGTCACGTTCCGGCCAATCAGCTTGACGGCCTCATCGAGTGCCTCCTGCCTCCGGCCCGTGATGAAAACGTAGGCGCCTTCTTCCACGAACCGCTTGGCGCTTGCCAGGGCCATGCCGCTCGAGCCGCCCGTGATGACTGCAACCTTACCTTCAAGCTTTCCCATGACTTTTCACCTTTCGTCGCGTCGGACAGCGTCTCTGTTCCCATGGGGACAAGGGCGCTGTATCTTGTGGATCACCGATCCAGATCCTGATTCACAGCAAGCGGATCACTGATCCAAATATATGGATCAGTGATCCGCTTGTCAAGGCAACCCATGCGAGCCGACGCCAGAAAAAATTACAGTCATCTACTTGCCGTCGCGCGTGACATCGTCACCGAGCATGGCGTCGATGCGTCCATGCGAGATATCGCCCGCCGGGCCGACGTCGGGTTGGCCACGCTGCTTCGTCATTTCCCGACGCGAGAAGCTTTGTTCGAAGCGTTGATGTGTACGAATCTGGACGCACTGGCGCAGAAGGCAGACGAACTCGAAACGTCGAATTCACCAGACGAAGCGCTCGTGTCCTGGTTTCGCGAAGGGGTGGCATTCGTCCATAGCTATCGCGGCGTCGTCGATTTGATCGCGAGCGCCCACGCGGACCCGGACTCTGCGCTTTTCGCTTCATGCGCAACCGTGCATGCAGTGGGCGCGCGATTACTGCTCCGTGCTCAGGCCGAAGGCACGGCGCGCGCCGATATGAATGGGGACGACCTGTTCGCCCTGATGTCGGCGCTCGGCTGGCTCGAGGGCCAACCCGCATTCGCACCGCGGGCCGATCATCTTTTTCACGTTATCGCGAGCGCCATCCTGACAAATCCGTCAAAACGGGTTGACTGATCGACTGCGGGTGGAAGAACCGGGTTACTTGCGGATCCCGGTCGAGCTGTACGTTGATTCCGGCTCGGGCTGAACAGGCCATCGGTAGTGACCAGTGCTAAGTCAGACGCCGCGTCGTTGCCACACAAGTTGTGCTGGATAAATTTATTGCCGTTGCCGGGAATTGCTATCTCGGGCGCGCAACCACTCGGGCGAATGAACTGACCAGCTTTGCCATTCATCTGCCCAGTGGGCAGTTCACTACCAAAGGCCAGTCGTCGCTAGAAAAAGCGAACCACCACAGTAACCACAATGAGAGCCGAGAAGATCAGCGCCGGAGCGAGATGCCCGAACGGCTCCCGGTTTCGTAGCAACGTGAAGAGCGCGCCGATCATGATGGCGCCAGCCAGCGTTAGGCCTAAGACTCTGGTTTGTTGTCCAAGAAGAAGTGCCGCACTGAGCAGCTCGAGAGCGCCACAGAGCAACTGAAACCATGCCGGATAACCCCAGCGTGCGAAGTCGCGCTTCACCGCGCCGGGTCTTGCGAGGTTGATCACCCCGGCAACTGCGAACAGAGCCGCTACGATCATCGCGAGGATCAATTCGAAAGACACACTGTTCCACGCCATCGTCATGCTCCGTTGATTTGCTGAAAGTGGTTTTGAGCGGAGAGGTCCGCAATCAAGCCGGGGCCATGGGGTTTCCACGCAAGCACTCGCCGGGCATGCTGGCCGTTTACTTTCTGGTCGAGCGCCAGCGCATCAGCGAACGGTCCAAGCGATTGGCGAGCATCGTCGAGCGGCCAAGGTTCGACGCGATCGGCGCCGACCGAGGCCCGGATCGCTTCACCCATTTCGGCAACGGCAACGGCATCTTCCGCGACTACGTTGAAGATCTGTCCTGTAACTTGACCGTCCCCGCTTAATGCCCGCACCACCGCGCTCAGGTAAGCCGTCGCGAGATCATCGACGTGAACGGCGGGCCAGTGATTGCGACCATCGCCGACGACCCGCACGTTGCCGGTTTGCCGGGCCATGCCGGCGAGCATGCCGAAAACACCGCCGCCGTAGCCGTGCACCATCGCCGGCCTGAGGATCACTGCGGCGATTGAACGGCTTGCTGCCAACGCCTGCACATGCTGCTCCACTGCCGGCCGCCAGGCGATGAGTGGTGTCGGATTCAGCGCCGATGTTTCAGTCGCGGACTCCCCCTCCGTATTGCCATAGACCCAGGTGCCCGACGTATAGACAAACGCCGCGCCCGGATGCAGATGCGTAAGCATCGCTACAACCGCAGCCTCATCAGCCGCCGCGGCGGAAGCATCGGCGGTCGACGCGGTGTGCACCACGCCATCAGCGGCACCGGCAGTCGCAGCGAAAGACTGTGGCTCACGCAGGTCGCCGGAATGCAGTTTCACACCGAGACGTGCCAGCTCGCTGGCGGCCGCCGACCTGTCCTGGCGCACCAGCGCCGTCACCTGATGGCCGAGGCTGATTGCCTTGCGCGCGACGGCTTGGCCGATGTAGCCAGTACCACCTGTAATGAATAGTTTCAAAGCGTTCTCCCAGCGATTGCTCGCGAAGTTGATTAATCACAAACGAGACCAATCAGTCTCGTTTTGGCGAATCTAAACGAGACTGGCCAGTCTTGTCAACTCCGCGACGATCTGTTAATTAGCCCTTATGGACGCTTCCTCTCCCCCCGGCCTTAGCCCGCTGCAACGCCGCAAGCGGTCTGCCATCCTCGACGGCGCGAAAACCGTTTTTTTGCGCCAGAGTTTCGCTCTGGCGAAGATGGACGATGTCGCCTCGGCCGCCGGCGTCGGCAAACAGACGGTCTACCGCCACTTCAGGTCCAAGGAGGCACTCTTCGTTGGTCTGGTGACCTCAATGTGCGCTCAGGTGGGTGCACTTCTTGCCGCCCCTCAGGACGCGCAATCCGATGGCTCGCCCGACGTCGAATTGCGCGCGTTGGGATGGTTGTTGGCGCAAATCCTTATCGCGCCGGATAACCTGCGGCTTTACCGGGCCATCGTTGCTGAGGCCGAGCGTCTTCCGGAACTCGGCCAGGTGTTTTACGAAAATGGTGCAAAGGTCGTGCGTGCCTTCGCTGCCAAAATTCTGCGAAAGCGATTTGACGAATCGACGGCTGCATTGCGGGCGGCGACATTCATTAATTTGGTGCTCGGCGACGCATATCTGGAACTGTCGATTGGCTATGCGGTGCCCGATGTTGAAACGCGCTTCGCGCTGCAGATTGATGAGGCAGTGGCGGCTGCGCTTCGCTAAGAAGTGCAGCATAAGATGTCGAACCGTTGCATGCGGAGCGTAACAGCGAGTTTGCGAGGATGGGCCGTGTGGCTGCCGGCCGTGGTCAGTTTCACAGGCTAAGAGAAAATATCCATGTCCGAGCCGATTTTGCAAAGCAGTGTGACGTGTCCCTTCTGTGGGCATCGATCCATGGAAACGATGCCCACCGACGCGTGCTGGTTTCTATATGACTGCCAAGGGTGCGGCGAACTCCTGCGGCCAAAGCCGGGCGACTGTTGTGTGTTCTGTTCCTATGGCACCGTGCCATGTCCACCGAAACAGCAGGAGCGGTCCTGCTGCCGTTGAGTAGTGTCATCTTTCTTACTGGTGAGACTTAGGGAAGCGCCTGCTCGATGCGTCGTGTGGATACGAATGACAGAGCGCACACGCGTCAACGTTTCAACGACCGAAACTTCATTGAGAATGACTGGCCATGTCTATGGATCGTCGCGAGTTCCTGAAGCTGGGCAGTCTGGTCACGTTAGGCGGCGCTATGCCTTCATTGCTGCCGGCCACCACTGAGCAAAGCACTGCAGAGCAAGTGGTGCTTGCCGGCAAGGCGGACTACACGCTACGTATCGGCCGAAGTCTGGTTGAACTCTCGCCGGACCACATCGTCTCCACCGCCACTTATAACGACCAGTTTCCGGGCCCTCTGGTAAGGCTCAAAGAGGGTCAGCGTGTCGTGGTCGATGTGTTCAACAACACGGATAGAGACGAGCAATTGCATTGGCATGGCCAGTTCCTCTCGGCCGATATGGATGGCGCTGCGGAAGAAGGCACGCCCTATATTCCTGCGCGAGGAATGCGCCGACTATCGTTCATTCCGGGGCCTTCCGGATTTCGCTTCTATCACACGCATCTTGTCGCAGGCAGTGACCTCTCGATCGGGCAATACAGCGGACTCGTCGGTCCCGTCTATATCGAGTCTCGTCATGAGCCGGGAGCGTACGATCGCGAGGTGTTTCTCACGCTGAAGGAATTCGATCCGTTCTTTAGCAAGGGCGGTGATATGGCGATGGACTTTCTCCATCCCAGCGATCGTGATCGTTCCCTAGAAGAGCGCGGTGAGACCGCGATGAAAGCCTCCCTGGCACAGGGGCAGCCACATGGCTACGAAGTGGGTTATCAGGCTTTCACGATCAATGGCCGCATGCTTGGTCATGGCGATCCGATCCGGGTGAAATCCGGCGAGCGCGTGTTATTCCACATCCTTAATGGGAGCGCGACTGAAATCCGCAGCCTCGCGTTGCCCGGTCACACCTTCAAGGTGGTCGCGCTTGATGGCAACCCGGTGCCGCATCCGGCAGAAGTCCCTGTGTTGTGGCTCGGCACCGCCGAGCGTATCAGCGCCATTGTCGAGATGAAGCATCCGGGCACATGGATACTGGGTGATCTGGCTGACGATGACCGCGGTCGTGGCATGGGTATTGTGGTCGAGTACGCCGAACATCGCGGCAAACCGCAGTGGGTCAAGCCTTCACCATTCGCGTGGGATTACCGACGCTTCGCGTTGCCGAACGCTGCTGTGGCAGCTACCCCCGATGAAGTGATCGAAATGACCTTCGCCAAGCAGAACGCAGCCGACGAAGGCTTCAATCGCTGGACAATCAACGATGTTGCCTTCGACATGAAAACGATGAAGGCGATGTTCCAGCTTCACCAAGGCAAGCGTTATCGATTGCGCATGCACAATGCGAGCGACGACATCCACCCGATGCATCTGCATCGACATAGCTTCGAGATTACCCGTATTGCCGGATTGCCCATGGGCGGCGTCGTCAAGGACGTCGCCATGCTGGGTGGTTATCAGTCGATGGACATTGACTTCACTGCGGTTCAAAAAGGTCTATCGCTGTTTCATTGCCACATGCAATTGCACATGGATTTCGGATTCATGGCGTTATTTGACTGCGTATGACTGCGCCAGATCAGTCCATGCTGCGCACCAATGTCGCCACCCCATCGAATAACAAGCGTCCCGGTCATGCGGTCGAGGTTGCTATCGCCTTCCTGAAATTAGGCCTCACCTCGTTTGGTGGTCCGATCGCGCACGTGGGCTACTTCCGTCGTGAGTTTGTTGAGCGCCGCCGCTGGCTGGACGAGGAACACTTCGGTCAACTCTTTGCGCTGTGCCAGTTCCTGCCTGGGCCGGCGAGCAGCCAACTAGGTTTTTCGCTTGGTCTGTTGCGAGCTGGGTGGCTCGGAGCGATAGCCGCCTTCATCTGCTTTACGTTGCCGTCCGCCTTGCTTCTTTTTGTGTTCGCCGCATTTAGCGGCCATCTCGCCGGGCCATGGGGGCAAGGCTTGGTGCATGGACTAAAGCTTGTTGCGGTCGCTGTCGTCGCTCAAGGCGTCGCTGGTATGGCGAAATCCCTGACGCCGGATCGCCCACGGGCTTTGATGGCGGCAGGGGCGGCAGGCTTGGTCGCCGTCAGCGGTACTGCATGGATGCAGCTCGTCATTGTTGCGGGAGGTGCACTATTGGGGCCTCGGTTATGTCGTGGCGTAACAGCGCATCAAGGCGAAACGTTTGCATTGCACTACGGCCATCGGCTTGGAGGCGTATGCATAGCAGCCTACGTAGTGCTGCTCGCCGTCGTATTGAGCGCGACATCGTACCTGCCGCCGCTGGGCCAAGTGGCAGCGGCTTTTTACCGTACGGGCGCGCTGGTATTCGGAGGTGGCCATGTGGTCCTGCCGCTCCTCAAACAAGCAATCGTCGATCCCGGCTGGGTAAGTAACGACACTTTCCTGACAGGCTATGGCGCAGCCCAGGCAGTTCCCGGGCCGATGTTCACGCTGTCCGCGTTTCTGGGTGAACGCCTGAATGGCGGATCGGGCGGATGGATCGGTGCAACGGTCAGTCTATTGGCGATCTTTCTACCTGGGCTTCTATTGGTCAGTGGAGCGTTGCCGTTCTGGCGAATTTTAGGAAACAGAAATGGCGCGGCGCGCATGCTCGCTGGCGTGAATGCCGCCGTCGTGGGCCTCTTGGCATACGCGCTTTATGATCCCGTTTGGGTGAGCGCGATTAAGGATGCCAAAGACTTTGCTATCGCATTGATTGCTTTTACCTTGCTCGTGGCAGCACGCTGGCCTGCGCTGGTGATCGTAGTTTGGTGCGTATCGGCATCGCTCCTGCGAACGCTGGGGATTTAGCCACAGCGTTGTGTCCACAACTGGACAGAGCTCCATAGTCCGTACCTTTTAGGAACCCATAGTTGGTGTGTATAGCAAGCAGCCGACACAAACTATGCGTGCGAACAGATCGCATAGTCTGCGCACATTATTGGAAATCAGCCAGTTATCGCATGGCCTAATGCGAAACGGGAGCCTGAAAAGGCCTCATGGTCTGTAAATCAATGAGTCGAACCCTGCGCTCATAGACCATCAAGGCCATTCTGATCGCACGAAAACTAATGTCCACTTCCACCCGAGGTGGACATACCGCCATCCCGTATTTCGCGATAATTCGGTGCCAAATTAAGAAACGACATTAGCCATGGGGGATGGTTATGAAAGCCTGGGTGTTTGCTCTTGCGATACCCGATGCGTCGGCGTCATCCGTCGGACGCGCTGCGCCTTTAAGCAGGAGCGTATGTCAACCTGATTACGTCCTCGCCGATTAAATCGCTGGCCACCAGGCGCAGCGCCGGCCGAGGGCCCGAGAAGAATGGCTTGCCATGACCAAGCACGACAGGGCGGAGGTAGAGTCGATACTCGTCGATAAGACCAAGGTCGGCCAGGCTTCGCGCCAGGTCCGGGCCGGCGACATCGATCTCCCCGGAGCGCTCGGCCTTCAGTCTCCGAATCGCCGCCTCGATGTCACCGGTAACAAGGATGGCGTTGGGGCCGACTGATTTCAGCGAGCGCGACACGACCAACTTCGGTAGGCTTCGCCACACCGCCGCAAAGTCGTGATCCTCCGTGTCCCAATCAGGCTGGTCCTCGTCCCAATAACGCATGATCTCGTACGTACGGCGTCCGTACACCAGGCCCGTCAGGTTGCGCACGTGCTCTATGAAGTGGCGAGAGACCAATGGCCCGGGAGGCCCTAATTTCAGATGGTCGACATAGCCATCCAGGGATTGCATCAATCCGAACACAAGCTTTGCCATGGGAAGCCTCCGCTCGAGAGTCTTCAGGATAGTAGTGGTGCGAGTGCCTTGGCGTGCCCCAAAGTTTGTACATAGGCCGTTCTCCATTGTTTGTACGTCCGGCACAAACCATGGAGTTCTGCCCGCACGTGGACCGAACTCCATAGTCCGTACGTTTTAGCACCCCATAATTTGTGCATGGACTTTCAGATCAATAACTGTCGCATGAGCGAAGTCGCGAATTTGGCCAGATTTAGCACCATAGTTTGTGCAATCAGCCGCCGCCAAGCGACGCAGCCTACGTATGCGGATCAAGGGGAAGAAGATAGCCGCCTACGAAAGCGGAGGCGTACCAGTCTGTGAAGCCGGCAGTAGGTCAGCAGCTCATCCTGATGCCGGAAGATGTGCTTTCCGAAGTTCATTCATAAATTCTGCGCGCATTTCAGGCCCACCTTCTTTCAAGGTGCGAGCCAGACCGCATAACTCAGACTCGGGCAAATACTCGTGTCCCCATGCAGCCATTTCCAACAGAAGAGGAACCAGTGCGATGCCTTTCTCCGTAAGGCTATAAATCGCTTTCTGTTTATGGGTCGGGTCATCGGACTTGGTGATGATCCCTTGCTGGACAAGCTTTCGAAGTCGGTCGGCAAGGATATTCGATGCGACACCCTCCAAAGATTTGGTCAGGAGTTCGCGGAAATGCCTTCGGTTAACGAAAACGATGTCGCGGATGACGAGCAAAGTCCATTGATCGCCAAGCACTTCGAGCGTTTGGTTGATGACGCATTCGGATCTATGGCTCGTGCGCACGCTGCTTCCAACTTGAATGGACATCCCCGCCCCATTCTACGACTTTAAAACCAGTTGCATAATCTAACCAGTTGTACCACTGTACTGGTTGCCGTGGGCGAGATCCGTCCAGCTGGCGCTCGCGTGCAACGCTGCGTTGTCAGGAACCTGGGGGTTGGGACTGAAACTTCGTGGGAGGCAAAAATATGAACATGTTCAAGCAGCTACGCAATATCTTGAAACCGTTCGCTACGATTTTTGCTCTGACTTGCTTTGGCAATGCCTTCGCTCAGGTGAGCTACCAAGTTACCGATCTGGGCGTTCCGAAGAATGACAATTATTCGATGATCATGTCCGTCAACGATGAGGGCTGGTCGGAGATCATGGCTGGGAACTTTCTACCGGGGCAGGGGGATTCGTTATCCGGGGTACCTTTAAACGGACGCGCACTGATAAACGTCGACGGACACTATGTCGATCTCGGCACGCTTGGAGGACCGAACAGTTGGATGAACTTTGGCGAGATCAACGACCTCGCGCAGGTAGTGGGTGATTCCGAAACGGCTGTCCCAGACCCGAACGGCGAAGACATTTGCGGATTCGGCACTCACCTTACGTGTCTTCCGTTTCTTTGGCAGTCCTTCCATATGAGCGCCCTCCCAACACTAGGCGGAAATAACGGGGAGGCGAGCGCGATTAATAACCTTGGACAAATCGTTGGAATGGCAGAAAACGGTGCCGTGGACCCCTCATGCCAGACGGGTACCATCAATAATCGGGTTCAATTGCCGGTGTTATGGGAAAACGGCAACGCCCACGCTCTGCCTACGGTGGATCATGATCCAGACGGGTTCGCATTTTGGATCAACGATCGTGGTCAGGCCGTCGGCTACTCGGGGAACTGCAGCGGGCCCATTCACGGCATATTGTGGGAAAACGGCACTGCGTCTGCGCTTGCGGACCTCGGAACCGGCGGCTTCGCTGAGAACATCAACAACCAGGGCCAAATTGTTGGAACCGTCGGTAGTGCTGACGGAACTACCCAAACTGGCGCGATTTGGCAGATTGTCAAAGGCACAGGCACCACCAAACTCACCACAGTGCTCGGACTGTTGCCGGGGGATGCCGCGGGCATAGCTTTCGGCAACAACAACGAGGGCCAAGTAGTGGGAGGTGAGTGGAACGCCAACTTCTACTGGTCTCACGCCTTCATCTGGCAGAACGGCGTGATGGCCGACCTCAACACGCTGTTCCCTGCCAGTTCCAACCTGTTCGCGACCTTCGCCGCCAAGATCAATAACCGCGGACAAATCGGAGGCATGGCAATCGTATGCAGCGGGCCGCAGCAGGGCGAGATGCACGCCTTTCTAGCAACCCCTGTGAAGCAAATCGCGGGTGAATCGATTGCACAGGCCGCGCCTAATTGCCTGGAATCCAATTTCCCCGCAGCGGACGCTGTCAATCGACTTTTGAAGAAATCCGGACCCGGCGGCCAATTCGTGCGTTAACGAGCGTTTTCGAAGCGTAATTGAAGGGCGTGCCTAGCAGTGATAACTACCAAAATCGATTCCGAGGACTCCTGGGTGCTTATGCTTTAGCAGGCTTTTGTCCACGGCACGGCGTACTCCAAAGTTTGTGCGCTACAGGAACTCCATAGTTGATTCAATCGGTACAAACTATGGAGTTCCGCCCAGATGGACAGAACTCCATAGTTCGTACCTTTTAGGAACCCATAGTTTGTGTGTTTAGCGGGCTGCCGACACAAACTATGCGTGCTAACAGATCGCATAGTCTGTGCACATCCTTTCGAGTCAATAGGTTACCGGTCGGACGAAGTCGCAGATTTGGCCCGGTCTAACACCATAGTCTGTGCAATCGACCACCAAGTCGTGCTCGTTGGAAGTGCTAAAGAGCGGTGCTGCTTATGTACCCACAGCAAAGCATTGCCGCGTCCTGCTGCAAGCCCCGAGGGTTGGCGTATCGAGTTGGTTGGCGAGGGTGGGCGAGAACCCCGGTGAGCGTGGGCGTATTTTCCGGATTCCAGGCTATTGTTTAGATCGGTGCCGCACCGGGCTGCGGCGACACGCGTTCAATTGCGTCGACCCAGCGGCCAATCGGTCCCCAACGGTAAATGAGCGAAGGAAAAGGATTTCTGATCGCCTTCCACGGAGGCCGACAATGTTGCTTCAAGGGCGAAGAGTGCAATTACTCCTCGAATGCGCCCAACCGCCGCGACGACCGATAATGTGTCGGCGACATTCCGAAAGAGGCTTTGAACAATCGGCTGAAATGCGCCGAATCGTTGAGACCCCATCGATGGGCGATCTCGGTGATGGAGGCCGTGCTATCCGCTGCGTCAAGGTCCGCTCGGCAACGCAGGAGACGTCGCTGTTGCACCCACCCTGATACGGTAAGGTCGCGTGCGCTGAAGAGCGTATAGAGATAACGAACCGAGATGCCATTCTCGTCGGCAATCTTCGTCGGCGATAGATGGGCATCCTCAAGGTGCGATTCGATGTAACGGCTGATGCGGGCAAATAGCTGATCGCGGGGTGATATGGCTGACGAGCGGCGTTGCGCCCTGAATGCCGCGCCCAACAATTCCAGTGTCACGTCAACAGCATCGGAAGACGTGTCGCCGTTTCGTGTCATCACGCTAGTGGTCAGCGTTGACAAGTAAGAACCCAAAAGCGTGGCTAGATTACTGTCAGCAGGCAAGCGCAAACCAGCGTAGGTCTCTGCGTTGTACAACACGCTTTCAAAACGTGCGATCGGGACGATCATGCACAGCTTGTCGAATTCCTCAGGCATCTCGAACGACACCGGGCGCTCACTGTGCCAGACGCAGATTTCGCCAGGAGCGACGAGCACACGATCGTCGTCTATCGTGCACAGGGTCGAGCCGGATCGTTGATATAAAACGCCCAAATATGAGTCGCCGTCCCCGGATATCTCCGCGGGACCGCGCATGGCTCCTAGTGGATTGCCGGATAGCTCGATGAGGCGGATATCGCCCAGACGATGTGGCACAACGTGCGTGAGAAGAGGCACTTCGCGCGTCTCAGAAACGGTCCAGCCGACCAGATCGGAACTCAAGGCGTGATTGAGAGACTCCCGATCGACATACGTACGCCGTGTCGCGGTAGCTAGGGTTGTCATGGCAGATACGTCCTTCGAGCAGCACCTTTTCGCACTTTGGCCAATGGGTCACTGTATAGCCGGAAGCTAGCCTTGCCAACGTTGCCGGAAGGCTTTTTGTCTGTGCAGTCACATCCAAAAGAGTCTGCACGGACGTGCATGCGACTTGGGTTCGGCGTTTCTAGCATGCACCCATGACAAGAGGTCGACTCGACAGAATTGCCACGATCGAAGACTTGGCGGACGTTGCGCGGCGCCGCATTCCAGATATCACGCTGGGTTATCTCGAAAGCGGCACGGGCGGGGAGGTTGCGTTAAGGCGAAACCGCGAGGCGCTCGATCGGGTCACACTCGTGCCGCAATACATGCGCGATGTGCGGTCGCGATCGGCTGCGACCTCGGTATTTGGTCAGGCCTACGATTTACCCATTGGCATCTCCCCAGTCGGACTAGCCAATGCCATTTGGCCCGGCACGGACCAGATGCTGGCCGCGGCCGCCGCAAACGCAAATGTTCCGTACGGTTTGTCGACCGTCGGAACGACCAGTATCGAGAAGATCGCCACGATTGCGGGCGGCAACCTCTGGTTTCAGCTCTATGTCGCGCGCGATCAGGAGGTCACCTTTGACCTGCTCCGTCGGGCTCATGCAGCGGGCGTGAAAGTTCTGCTCGTCACGGTTGACGTGCCGATCCAAAGCAAACGCGTTCGCGATATCCGAAACGGCTTCCAACTTCCTCTACGCCCGAATCTCGCGACCATTGTCGACGTCCTTAGTCATCCCGCGTGGCTTCTTGGCTCGGCACTCGCGGGTTACCCGCGCTTCGAAAGCTTGACCAAATACGGGCCGACGGGTGCATCGGCACCCTCACTCGCCGCTTATGTCGCCAATCACATTACCGATCAGTTGGACCCCGAATTACTGAAGAGGGTACGCGATGCGTGGCCTGGCAAGCTGGTGATCAAGGGCGTCATGGACAGCCATGCCGCACAGGCCGCCGTCGATATCGGTGCCGATGGCATCGTCGTTTCCAATCATGGCGGGCGCCAGTTCGATGCAGCGCCGGCTTCGATCGACGTTCTGCCCGCCATCGCGCAGGCCTTCGGCAACAAGCTAACGGTGATGTTGGACAGCGGAATACGCAGTGGTGAAGACGTGCTACGCGCCCTGTCGCTCGGCGCCGAGTTCGTGTTTTCGGGTCGGTCTTTCGTGTATGGGGCGGGGGCCGCTGGGTCGGCTGGAGCAAGCAAGGCACTTTCGATATTCAAAGACGACATCTTGCGCGGCATGGCGCAGCTGGGGATCAACAACCTGACTGAGGTGAGATCTCGCGATGAATGCAGATCGGAAGAAATTTGAATCTTAGAGACGGGCCGCGCGAACGTTCGCTGCGACTCGTCCTTCATCACCGATTTTTTGGTGACACATTTCAACCTGAGGTGGCCTCTTCATGACACATCAAACACCGCGGGAAGTCGTCGAAACGCTTCATCAATACGATGACTTGCCGTCCTTCCCAAAAATAAATATCCACTTTCTGGCGACGGCCCAGGGCAACGAACATCTTCTGAAATTTATGACCGAGAAGCCGGACGACCCAACTCGGTTCAAAGGCAAACGCATCGGGATCATCGCGACGCACGGTGTCGAAGAAACCGAAGTTTCTATTCCAAGGAAATGGTTCGAGGCGCGCAGTGCCATTTGCCACCTCGTCTCTCCCAATCACATCGAATATGCGCCGACATTCGGCATCCAGTTCCCCGAGATAGCCAAGACCCATGTCCTGGCCATCCAGTTCACCACCAATTCCGGCTGGATCCCCATCGATGCCCGCGTCGAAGAGGTGGCCGTCGACGACTACGACGCGATCTATGTGCCTGGCGGTGCATGGAATCCGGATCAGCTACGTGCCAACCACGCCGTTTTGTCCTTCCTACAAAAATTTCAAGCGACAGGTAAACCCATGGGCGCGATATGTCACGGCTCACAGGTTTTTCTCAGTGCGAAGCTGACGAAAGGCCGGAAGGCGACGGGTTACTGGCCGATGATGGAAGACATGGCCAACGCGGGGGCGACGGTGTTGGACCAACCTGTGGTGGTCGATGAGAACGTCATCACCAGTCGCTTTATTTACGACATCCCGCAATTCGTCGATGCCATTGTCGCGCAACTTCGCTGACGTCGAGCTCTGAACTCCATCAATCCGAGCCACCCACCGTCGGCGAAAGCATCGCGTCGCGTACGTCATCTCATCAGAGGAAAAGAAAGTGTCGGCCTATATCGTTGTCGAATTAACCATGAAGGATGTTGAAGCGCTCGCTCGCTATCGCGCAAGCGTCGGCCCCACGCTGAAGCGCTTCGGTGGGGAACTCTTGGTGGGTGCGGCGCCGTGGCACCTATTACATGGAAGATCTGCCTTCGAGACCGGCACGGTCCTCGTCTTCCCCAATAAGGATGCGGCATTGGCTTGGTATGACTCGCCGGAGTATCAGGCATTGGCCCCGACCCGCAACAACGCCTTCAACAGCCGATTTCGCATCCTTGGGTAGTCCGTTGCGAGATGCAGGCTTTGCCAACGTTGCCGAGGGGCTTTGCGTTTGTGCAGCCGCATCCAAGAAAGTCTGCGCGCACGTGCATGCGACTTTCCTCCGACATTTCTAACATACGCCCACGACAAGAGGCCGACTCAACAAGATCGGCACAATCGAAGGCTTAGTGCACGTTGCACAACGCGACATTCAAAATGATTGCCTTGGAAGTGAGTGAGTGTCGCGACCTTACAAAGACAAAGAAAGTCTAGTGTTCGAAGGAGATATCCATGACCCGCCTCATCGTTCTTTATAAGCAACCCAAAGATCCGGAACATTTCGAGAAGTATTACCGGGCAATTCATGGGCCGATGACCGCCAAACTGTATGGCATTGGCGACTTTAAGTATGGGCGTGTCTGTGGACTGGACGGCGGCTTCGGCGAATTTTTCTGGTATTGGTCCGGCGAATTCGAAAGCCGCCAAGCCGCCATCGACGCCATGGCGTCGCCGGCAGGCCAAGCGGGTGCTGCGGACGTGCCCAATTATTATCACGAAGATCCGCTCTTCATGTTCTTCGAAGATTAAGTTGACGTGCCCCGGTTTTGAGTAGCACGGCGATTTGAAGTCCGATCCCCCGGCCAAAGAAGATTGGGCGTGAAGAAGCGTTTTACCGATGAGCAGATCATCGGCTTCCTGCGTGAGGTGGAAGCCGGTATGCAGGTGAAGGATTTGTGCTGGCTGCATGGCTTCAGTAAAGCTTCCTATTACCTGTGGCGCAGCAAGTTCGGCGGCGTGAGCGTACCGAAAGCCGACCGGCTGAAGGACCTGGAGACAGAGAACGCGCGACTGAAGAAGTTGCTGGCCGAGCAGGTGCTTGAGAACGAGTTCATCAAGGAAGTGCTGCAAGAAAATGGTGAGTGCACCGGCCCGGTGCGAACTGATGCGGCACATGAAGGGTAGTGGCCTGAGCGAACGCCTTTCGTTGGCGATTGCCGACATGCGTGCCAGTGCATATCGCTACGTGGCGCTCCCGGATCGCTACGTGGACCAGATATTGGCTGGCTCAAGCGTCTTTTGAGACGCTCTGATCAACGAGTAGAGGATACAAAATGAAGCTTTGTCGCTTTGGAGTGGCCGGCGCTGAAAAGCCCGGTTTAATCGATGCGGAAGGACGCTTGCGTGATCTCTCTGGTATTTGTCGAGACATCGATCCGACGGTGCTGGGGCCGCAAGGGTTAACGCGACTTGCGAAGGTCGATCCGGCTTCGCTGCCAGTAGTCAACGAAAGCCAGCGTTTTGGTGTGCCATTTACAGGTACGTCCAAATACATTTGCATTGGGTTGAACTATTCAGACCACGCAGTGGAAGCCGGGCTCGCGGTGCCGTCCGAACCAATTGTCTTTCTGAAGGCCACCTCTGCGCTGTGCGGTCCGAACGACGACACGATCCAACCCTTGGGGTCGACCAAGCTCGACTGGGAGGTGGAGCTTGGTATCGTCATCGGCAGTCGTGCGAACAATGTCGCTGAAGCGGATGCGTTATCGCACGTTGCCGGATATTGCGTCCTCAATGACATCACCGAACGCGCGTTTCAGATGCAGTCGTCGCAATGGGATAAGGGTAAGGGCTGCGATAGCTTCGGACCGGTCGGATCCTGGCTGGTAACCGCCGACGAGGTCGTCGATCCGCAAAACCTTCGATTGTGGCTCGACGTCAACGGCCGCCGCAGGCAGACCGGTAATACGCGGACGATGATCTTCAGTGTGAAGACGTTGGTCTCGTATGTGAGTCGCTACATGACGTTGCTACCCGGCGACATCATCTCAACGGGTACGCCTCCGGGAGTGGGAATGTTCATCAAGCCGGAACCGGTCTGGCTCAATGTCGGCGACGAGGTCACGCTTGGCATCGAGGGGTTGGGTACACAGACACAGAAAATCGTGGCCCATTCGATCTAGCTGAAATGGCAGCAGCGCCGTCGACCTCTTGCGATGGACGGTGCCGCTGCGCATATGAGAGCAATTCAAATCGAACATCAAACCGGCGCGGTGCCAATGATTCCCTGCCGCTGTAATCGAAAGCGCCTGATCGCCTATGACCGCGAGCGCTTAACCAGTTCAGGCAATGCCACCTGAGCCGCTAAGGCTCCCACCGACTGAGTTAAGCGGCGCGCGGTACGCGTGTCCGCTTGGACGAATTGTCAGGCTTCATGCCGATCAGCTGGATGGTTGACGCCATCATTTGTCGGAACATCTAGAATGGCGAAGGGATTGATGCCTTCAAGGCAGCCAACGTTGTAGCCGTATTGCTCCGAGTTTGAACGGCGTTGATGATGCGTGTAGATGCCGCAGTTAGAGCAAAAGTAGTGCTTGGCCGTGAGTGTGTTGAACTGGTAGAGCTTGAGGTACTCCGCTCCCTTGACGATGCGGATGCCACTCAACGGCACGGATGCAAAGACAGCGCCTTTGCGCCTGCAAATGGAGCAGTCGCAACGGCGCGGATTGACGATGCCATCCGGGAGGTCCAACTCCAGCTCCACTGAGCCGCAATGGCAAGTAACCCGATGTCTGGGTTGTATAGCGACCCCACCAACTTCTTTAAGCACGATCGATTCCTCCAATGAGGCCTAACTCGAAGGTTCGCACCTATTCCGCGGCAATCTTGTCCTGCGTCTTCGTGTCGAAATCAGCGGCGTCGTGGCGCTCGTGAAGTTGCTCGGACGGATCACCGATGATGCGATTGACCTTGCGTCCGCGCTTGACGGCCGGACGTGCAAGGATGGCGTCGGCCCAGCGCTGCACGTGGCGGTAGTCCTGCACCGACAAGAACTCGGCCGCGTCGCCATAGAATCCGCCTTTGGCAAGACCGCCGTACCAAGGGAAGGTTGCGATGTCGGCGATGGTGTAGTCCGGGCCGGCGATGTACTCGCTTTCAGCCAGGCAGCGATCTAGCACGTCGAGCTGCCGCTTCACCTCCATGGCGAACCGGTCTATCGCATCTTCAATCTTGGTCGGCGCATGGGCGTAGAAGTGTCCGAAGCCGCCGCCGAGAAAAGGCGTGCTCCCTATCTGCCAGAAGAGCCACGATAAGCATTCGATGCGCGCCTGTGGCGCCGTAGGCAGGAAGGCGCCGAACTTCTCGGCAAGATAGAGAAGGATCGCGCCGGACTCGAACACACGCATTGGCACCGATCCTGAGCGGTCCACGAGCGCCGGAATCTTGGAGTTCGGGTTGATCTGCACGAAGCCGCTGCTGAACTGATCGCCCTCGCGGATGCGGATCAGCCACGCATCGTATTCGGCACCCGAATAGCCGAGCGCGAGCAGCTCTTCGAGCAGGATCGTGACCTTCTGTCCGTTCGGCGTGGCCAACGAGTAAAGCTGTAGTGGGTGTCGCCCCACTGGCAGTTCCTTCTCGTGCGTCGCGCCCGCGATGGGGCGATTGATGTTGGCAAACGTGCCGCCGCTCGGCTTGGTCCATGTCCAAACTTTCGGGGGCACGTAGTTTTGAGAATCCGTCATGTTCGTCTCCGAGAAACGCGCGTACGCGCTTCAGCCGATCAGTTCTTCGCCATCTTTTCCGATCGCGCCTTCAATGCCGACATCCACCAGTCATGGCCGTCGTGCATTGCGTTCGGCTGCTCAAGATGGAAGTTGATCGCGACGGGGCCCTTCTGAGCTTCTTCAGTGATCACACGTGTGCCACCGCGCTCGGGAATCAGCAGCCAAGCGTGATGCAGCGAGAACGTGGGCGTTTGGACGTTCCAGCCGATCTCGCGGTTTGGCTCGAATACGTCCACCGTGCTCGTGACCGGGAAGCCGAACGTCTTCCAATGGAAGGTCGCGCCTTTAGTGAGCTTCTGCTGGTCAGCATCAATGTGGACGTCTGCCGAGTTCGAGTACCAGTTCGGCCATTGCACGGCTTCGATCAAATTGGCCCAGACAATCTCGGGCGGCGCGTCGATCCAGCCCTCGTTGTGGACGAAGACATCGACGTTGTGTGGCTCCAGGCCTTTGGGCCAATGGATCAATGGCGTTGCGTGGCGGAGGTCGTCGGCAGATAAGCGGCTCGATTCCTGACCGTGCGCCGTTGAAGCGACGAGCATGGCAAGACTTGCGGCCAGCACCCATGTGTTGGTCTTCATAAAAAAACTCCATTCAATAAGTGAGACGATCGGCGCCGCGTAATCAGCGCTCTTGCCTGGAAGGTTCGTCGTTATGCGGCGCGACCAACGTCACGACGGCGGTCATGTTTTGTGCTCCAAGACCCGCGTCGATCGCTTTGCGAAACACGGTGCGCGCCGCGGCGATCATCGGTACGTCTTCAGCAGATCCTGCAGCCTCAATCGTGTAGGTGAAATCCTTCTCGATGAGGTCGACAGGGAACTGAGTTCTGAAATCGCCAGCCAGCATCGAGCTCACTAGATAATGAGCCACCGGACTCCAGACGGCGGTGCCGGCGATCGCCTGCAGCGTCCGGCCAGCATCGGCGCCCGACCGTCGCAGCATGCCAATGAGCTCCGCCAGTACGGTGACCTGCACGCCGAGCAACGCATTCGTGCTTAGCTTCACCAGCGCGCCCGAACCAAGCGGGCCAACCAGATGGACGGCGCTTCCCATCGCCTTGAGCACGGGATCGGCGCGCGCGAGCGTCGTGTCGTCGCCACCGACGAAGTAGACGAGTTGGCGCGCGTCTGCTTGAACGCGCGAACCTGAGACCGGCGCTTCCAGCAACGCTGCGCCGCGTTGCGCTATGGCGTGGCCCAGTTCCCGGATCCATCCTGGCGTAAGCGTCGAGCTTTCGATGGCGACAGCGCTCGCAGCCATGCCGGCGAGAGCGCCGTTGTCCGGATCAAGCCACACGCTACGCGAGGCACCATCGTCGCGCAGCATGGCGATGACGAAGGCAGCACCTGCCGCTGCCTCACGTGGCGTTCGCGCCTGTGTCGCGCCCGCGGCAACCAACGGCTTCGCCGCGTCTGCCGTGCGGTTCCAGACCGTGACGTCGTGGCCGGCCTTGATGAGGTGCGCGGCCATGCGCGACCCCATAGCGCCAAGCCCAAGGACAGAAATTTTGCTCATGGGAAACCTACGTTGGCGGCAAACTCATGCGGACTGCAGACGCGGCTGCGTAGCGTTTCGCGCCTCACCATTCGACAGCGATCTTGCCGAAATGGGTGCCGCTGCTCTGGTAACGGAAGGCGTCGGCCAACTGATCGAGCGAAAAGCTCCTGTCCAGGACAGGGCTTACGCCGGACTGTTCGAGCGCAGCGACATAATCCTGCTGCTGACGCCTGCTGCCCACCATCAGCCCTTGCAGGCGCGCCTGCTTGGCCATCAACTTAACGGTCGGCACGTCACCCTGTATCCCGGTCAATACGCCGATCAACGAAATGTGGCCCCCAACGCGGACCGATGCGATGGATTGGGCAAGCGTGCCGGGACCACCGGATTCAACGACATGATCGACGCCGCCTCCCGTGAGGTCTTGCACTCGCTTTCCCCAGTCCGGGACTTGGCGATAGTTGATCACGTGGTCGGCGCCAAGAGCGCGGGCACGTTCCAATTTCTCGTCAGACGACGAAGTGGCGATAACCGCCGCACCCATCATCTTCGCGATCTGCAACGCCGCGATCGAAACGCCGCCGGTGCCCAACACCAAGACGGTGTCGCCAGCTTTGATTTGCCCGTCGCCGACCAGCGCCCGCCAAGCGGTGAGGCCGGCGGTGGTAATGGTTGCGGCCTCGGCATGGCTCCAACCGCGTGGCGCGCGTGTGAAAGCCGTTGCCGGCCGTACCGAAAAGTGACTGGCGAAGCCGTCGATACCGTCACCTGGCGTATCAGTGAAAACGCCCACCGGTCCGCTGGGCAGTCCATCCTGCCATTGAGGGAAGAAGCAGGAAACGACATGGTCGCCTGGCTTGAACTCGACCACACCGTCGCCCACGGCTTCGACCATACCGGCGCCATCGGACATCATGATCCGACCGTCAACGGTCGGGATGCCGCCGTTGGCGACTAGCAGGTCGTGGAAGTTGAGCGAGGTCGCGTGGAGCGCGACACGAATCTGACCCGGCCCGGGTCGACCGGGGTCGGCGACGTCGTGGATCTCGATCCGATCCAGCCCACCGGGAGTACGAATGACGGCGGCCTTCATGACGCCTTCCTCTTGAACGCCGCGGCGACCAGACCGTCTAGCCAATCTTGATGACCATTGATCATCGCGTTGGGTTTGGTCTTGGCCAGTTCCTGGGCGGGCTTACCCTTCTGGGATTCCTGCGTGAGGATGCGCACGCGTCCACCTGGAAGATCTTCGATCAACCATGGGTGGTACATGTCAAAGCGCGTATCGCCCTCGCCACCCCAGCCATGCCAGCCAACGCGACCGGGTTTGCCGTTGGCCGGCGCGACGTACTCCAACACCTGCGCTTCCACCGGAAAGCCGAAGGTCTCGAAGTAGAAACGCATGCCTTCCTCGAGCTCCGGCCCCTTGCCGTCGTGGAAACGGATGTTCGCCGAGTTCGCATAGTAGGTCGGCCAGAGTGGGGCGTTGCTGAGGAGCGGCCAGACATCCGCCGTGCTGAGCCCCGCAACGATGACCTCGTTGGATACGAAGTTATCGGTAAAGCCGGGCGTGAAATTCGCGGGCCATAAAATCTCATTCATCATAAATAGCTCCTTCCCGGGCCGAACTGCACCCGGGGTGGTCGTGTTCGAGGGGTCTTTCCGAACAATAAGGAGCGTGCCATCATAATTCCAATCGCAATTTGCGATCTGGTACATAAGCATGCGTGATATCAGAAAACTTGATCTCAACTTGCTGCGGGCGCTTGATGCGCTCCTGGACGAGCGCAGCGTGACCAAGGCAGCTGAGCGATTGGCGTTGACGCAGCCGGCGGTAAGCGGGGTGCTGGCGAGGCTTCGCGAAAGCTTCGACGATCCGTTGTTTGTGCGTACGCAACGCGGCATCGTCCCAACACCGCGGGCGATGCAGATCGTCGGGCCGCTGAAGCAGATCTTGGGCGACGTCGAGTCACTGCTACAGCCCTCGACGTTCGAGCCATCGACTGCGGAGTTCACCATCAGCGTGGCAGCAACCGATTACGCGTTTCGCGCGGCGGTGATTCCGTTCGTCTCGAAGTTGCGGCAACTCGCGCCCGGCGTGCGCGTTGCTGCGCGACCCGTCGAAGACGATCGCGTGGAGTTGCAATTCGCACGCGGGGAAATTGATCTGGCGTTGATGACGCCCGAAGACGTACTTCCGGAACTTCACTCGCAACATTTGTTCGATGAGAGCTACGTTTGTGCACTGCGCGCCGATCATCCCGATGCGAAGGCGCAGACGCTCTCGATCGACCGCTTCTGCGCGCTGGATCATGCGCTCGTCTCCTTTGCCGGCGAGCGCTTTTGGGGCGTGACGGACGACGCGCTCGCGAGCATTGGGCGACGTCGACGTGTCGCGGTATCGGTCACCAGCTTCCTCGTGCTAACCGAGGTCCTGCTGACGACTGATCTCATAGCC
Source organism: Dyella flava (assembly GCF_016904955.1). Taxonomy (GTDB): domain Bacteria; phylum Pseudomonadota; class Gammaproteobacteria; order Xanthomonadales; family Rhodanobacteraceae; genus Dyella_B; species Dyella_B flava. The sequence goes on from NZ_JADIKE010000024.1 coordinate 62,398, forward strand.
ATCGCACCGCGGCGTTTGGTTGCCGGTGTCGACGGGCTGGTCCTGTTCAAACCACCGATCGATATCGCGGGGTTTTCCAAGCTCGCGGTTTGGCATGAACGCACGCACTACGATCCTGGCCACCAATGGGCGCGTGCATTGTTGTTCGAGACGTGCGGTGCATTGGGTGGCGCTGAGGAGAAATCAGTACGTCGTGTACGCCGGGCCGCGTTGGGTTCGTGACGAAGAAACCTCTCATCCCGATCGTTAGTGGCTCAACGTACACATCGCTCTTCGTTTCTTTGCATGAGTAGCGGTTGCACATCGACTTCGTCGGACTGAGTCACCAGCAACGTCGAAATGCGGCAGCTTTCAGACATGGCTGATTGGTCATGATCGTAGTCCCGTAATGACTGATCTGCGCGACGCGACCACGCTGGCAGGGCGCAATGATGTTTGCCAAGATAAAATCATGACCGAGGTCAACATCCTGGATCGCCTGCCGATCGGTGTGATGAGCGTTCGCGCTGGGGCGATCGCGTTCATGAACTACACCTTGCGAAGCCTCTTCGCCGGAACCTTTGCGTCCCTGGCGGAATTGGCAGACGCCTTTCCGGGAACAGCGGGACTTGCCGACGCGCTCGCGCGCAGCGAACCGGTGTGGGTCAGCATCGGCGACGCGGTGTTCTATGTCGACGTAACCGGTCACGGGCAGGACGACGAGCTCGTCGTTTTCGTGCCCTTGAACTACATGGATCCGAAAGACCCGCAATTGCGGGAGCTGCGCGAGCTCTACACCGACTTTCAGGAGATCTTTCACAACTGCTTCGACGGTATCTATGTCGCTGATGGCAGTGGACGTTCGCTTTGGCTCAATGAGGGCTTCGAGCGCGCCTACGGACTTGAGGCCCGCGACTTCATTGGCCGCGACGTGCGCGAGCTCGAGCGGCTCGGCCACATGAAGCCGATGATCACTTGGAAAGTCATCACGACGAAGCAGCGACAGTCCGCGGTGCAACGCACCAAGGCAGGCAAAAGTGTGCTGGCGACCGGCATCCCGCTTCTCGATGAGCGCGGTAACGTCCGCAAGGTCATCATCAACTCGCGCGACTTAACCGAGCTCGTCGCCCTGCAGCAGCGGCTCAGCGAGGCCGAAGCGGATCTAGCACGCACGCGTTCCGAGCTCGCCCAGCTGCGCTTGGAAGCCGGACGCGTTGATCAGGTCACATGGTCGAGTGCCGCGATGCAGGAAGTGGTCGATCTTGGCCTTCGCCTGGCGCGCGTCGACACCACGCTGCTGATTCAAGGGGAATCGGGCGTCGGCAAGGACGTTATCGCGCGCCTGATCCACACCGAAGGAACGCGGCGGGATGGGCCTTTCGTCAAGATCAACTGCGGCGCGATTCCCACCGAACTCCTCGAATCCGAACTCTTCGGCTACGAGAGTGGCGCCTTCACGGGCGCGCGCAAAGAGGGCAAGGCAGGTCTCTTCGAGGTCGCTAATGGCGGCACGATATTCCTCGACGAGATCGGCGAAATGCCGGCTCCGTTGCAAGTCAAACTCCTGCAGGTGATCCAGGACCGGACCTTTACCCGTCTTGGTAGCACTCGCACCGTCAAAGTGGATCTCCGGCTGATTGCTGCGACTAATCGCGACCTGCGGTCGATGGTGCGCGAGCGGACATTTCGGGAGGATCTCTTCTATCGCTTGAGCGTCGTGCCCATCGATATTCCTCCACTGAGAGAGCGGCCAGAGGACATCGCCCCTCTTACTCAACGTTTCCTGCAAGAGATCAATGAGCGTTACGGCTTCACGCGTCACTTCTCTGGGGCGGTGATGGATCGTCTGCTGCGCTATGCATGGCCGGGCAACGTTCGGGAGCTGCGCAACGTTGTTGAGCGCCTTGCCGTCACTGCACGCGAGGATGAGATCGGACTCGAGACGCTACCGAGCGATCTCCTGGTCGAGAACATACGCCACGTGCCGTCGAACAAGCCGTTGAAGGCTGCCGCGCGCAGCCATGAGGTCGAAACCGTGCAAGCCACCGTTGAGCGCCTCGGCTCGATCGGTCGGGCGGCCGTGCATCTGGGCGTCAGCGAATCCACCGTGAAGAGGCGCCTGCGGGAAGGGCGAAAGCCCCCCAGCGATTGAGTGGATCACTCCATGGTCTCGGCCATTTTGACTAGGTCAAATTTGATATGACCCGGTCAAAGGTGAGCTTCTGAGCACTGCGATGCTCACCCTTATTCGCACAAATCACTGATAACGCTGGCGTTTCCTTGTGGCACGTCACTTGCGTAGCCCTGTGCGTATCGGGCAGCGAGCGCCAAAGGGGCGTTCGCCCGAGTCCCGAACGGACAACGCGCAAGGTGCGACATGACGGAAATCTTAGTGACGGATGTGCTGGTGATCGGCGAGGGCTGTGCGGGCCTAAGTGCCGCATTGGCCGCAACCGAGGAGGGCTGCGACGTGATCCTGCTCGGTGATGGCCGAGCGCCGGCCACGGCTATCTCGACCGGATTTCTGACCTACGCAGCGCATGAGGGTTTTACCCGCGACCAGCTTTTCCACGCCATGGCTGAGGTGACGGGCAAGGGTCTGTGCGACCCACTGCTTCTCCGTCGCCTTGTCGATGACGGCCCGAAGGAAATGAGCGAGGCGTTCGCGGCCTATCGCATTCCCGTTGATCGGGCCGAGCGCGGCGTGCGCGTGCGGCGGGCCGTCGGCAAAACCGGGCGTGACCTCTTGTCGGGCTTCGGGTCCGAGTACCAAGAGCGCGAGAGCGTCGAGGACATGACGGGGCTCATGATGGAGTTCTCCTCGACTCATGGCACGGCGCTCTACGCACAACTACGCAAAGCCGTGAAAGCCTCACCTCAGATCAGGCGCCTGCGGGGCAGCGCCCTCGTGCTCGAGCCTGACGCCACCGCGGTCGGCGCGCTCGTCGGCGGTAAACCCGTCACGGTGGCGGCACGCGCGATCGTCCTGGCGACCGGCGGGTTGCAGGGCCTCTACGAGTTTACCGACACCCCTGAGACGCTAACCGGTGACGGCCACGGCATGGCTGCAGAGGCGGGCGCCAAGCTCGTCGACATGGAGTTCATCCAGTTCTACCCGCTTGCCGTGCGCGAGGATGGCATCCCGCCGATCTTTCTTTACCCAGACTTCCCGAAGCTCTCGACCCTCGTCAACGACCGCGGCGAGAACTTGCTTCGCAAGCACCTCGGCGAGGCCTCCCAGTACCTCGCCGACCTGCACAATTGGGACCAGCTCTCGGCGCTCATCCAGGCCGAGATCGTCGAGGGCCGATACGTCTTCGTCGACTTCCGCAAGACCAAGCCTGCTGACTGGGCACCGGACTCGTTGACCGCCACCTTCCTGTCGAAATTCATCCCGGATTTCCGCGAACGGCCGGTGCAGGTCGCGCCCTCGTCCCACTACACGATCGGCGGCCTCAAAGTGGATGTGGATGGCCGCACGAGCCTGCCGAAGGTCTATGCGGCGGGCGAGACTGCCGGCGGCGTCCATGGTGCCTGCCGCCACGGTGGCACGGCGCTTGTCGAGGCGATCACCTTCGGCCGCATCGCTGGTCGGCACGCCGCGCAGTCGCTGAACGGCGACGCCCCCCGCACCATCGCCTCGCTACTGCCTCCCGAGCGCAAGGCCGGCGCGCTGGCGCGGGTCGCCGAAGCGATGACGAAGTTGCGCCATGCAAACCAGATGGCGCTCGGTCCCATCCGCGACCGCGCTCGCCTCGAGGACGCCGGGACGCGCCTTGCCGCGTTGCGAGAGGAGGTCCGCGGGTTCGGTTGGAGCGATTACGGCGAGATGCAGCAGGTTCTACGCGTCGAGCGCGGAATCATGCTCTCCGATTGCCTGCGCCAGGCGATGTTGCGCCGGACCGAGAGCCGCGGCACCCACGCCCGTTCGGATTTCCCACAGACGAGCGACGACTGGCTCAAGAAGCAGGTGGTGCGCGTCGTGGCCGGCAAACCGGTCTTTACGGACGCACCGCTCCAGGTCCGCGAGCCGCCGCACGGCCCTCTCGCCTCGATCAATCAACGACAGGTCCAGAAGAAACGCTCGTGACCACACCCCCTTCCACCCCGTGAAGCCTTATGAACAAGCATCTAAACGCGCTCTTCCTATCATGCCTCGTAGCAGCATCGACGACCCTGTGTGGGTGTCAGCAAACAATAGATGCCCGATGGACTACTACCAATGACAACGCTGAGCGGTGGGGGGCGCTAGTACCGACTCTTCCCATTGCGCTTTACGGTCAGCTTCCTGGTATGTCCAACGAAGAAATCGTGCGATCGATACCTAACGCGATTTCCGGCGAATCATCAAATCACGAAGCCACGTCGACGAATCGGAGCGAACTGTCGCGACGCTTTATTGCCACCATTGGCGAAAACAATCCACCTACAAGCAATGCCTATTGCGAAAACCCCATACGCGATCCATCTGATGATCGATCAATATCTTCTCCTGAGCTTATCCTCACCATTTGCGACGGTGGTCGCCTAGTCGCTTGGTCACGCACACGCATGGATCCCCATACAACATCGCCAGCCGACGTTGCATATAAAGTTAAGCGGCTCAAAAACCTTGTTCTCATCGGGATCGCGTATAGCCCTTCTCAATACACGCCAATCGAGGTCGCCAGCAGTTTTCCAAGCGGAGATTAGCGACCGTGGGAAGCTTTGAGAATTGAGCACATTTGCAATCCTTCGCTAGTTGTTCGAAATTGCATGAGAGTGCCACTGCGAGCGGGTGAGAGTTGCAACGGTCGATCATCGGCTTACGTTTTTCCAAGCATGATCGTCATCGCTAAACGACCCCAGGCGCATCGGCCAAAACTAACCTAGACTTCCGTTAGTGAACTTCCCGGTTGCACAACTTTCCCGTGGAAGGGAGCGTCCGTGCCGCAATATTGATCGGGTGCACCATTGGGGGAATGGCAATGAACGTCAAGGACAATAGGGACGCATTGGTAGAGAAGTATAAGCAAGTACGAGTTGCTGTGGATGCGGCATTTGAGCAAGCAGCGCAAGCCGTGATGTTTCATGAGACATGGCGCCCGACGGCTGAGGATGCCGATCTGGTCGAGCGCATGGGAACGTCGTTTGCAACGCACGCGTTTCAAATAACACGATGGGCACTCAGGCGAGAGCTAGTCATGGCGCTAATGAGGATGTGGGATGGAGGCCGGTCGGCCTCAAGTAACAGCCCCATGGCAACCTTAAGCATCAAACATATCTCGACTTTTCTTCGAGACAAGGATTCTTTCGACGTTCTTGCTCAGGAGCGAAGCGGGCACCTTGGCCATGAGGGCGATATGATCGCCAAGATGATTTGCGGCACCCTGCAAAGCGTATGTGATTCGGTGTTGCCACAAATCGACAAATATTTGCCTGGTGGCACTGGTCACCAGACCTTTGAGGATCTGCGCAAGCTGCGTAATAAGCGTCTCGCTCATCACGATATCGCTGGGTCGGTAGAGTTGACTGACCCCACTGATGCGGGCATCGAGGACTTTTATCGAGATACCTTAGAAATCGTTTCGCTGCTAATGCACCTGGTGAAGGGTGTTGCCTGCGACATGGGCGATACGATCAGTATTTACGCGATGTACGCCCGGTATTTTTGGGCAAGTGCACGCGGCGAACGAACTGAGGGACATCCACAATACAAGTCTTCGCCCATCGAATTCGAGCCGTTGGCTGATAAATGAAGACAGGACGACTAACGCTAGGAGATTCCAATCTAACCGCCGATGATCTCGATCAATTCGTAAGGCGGTGACTTGAATAAGCGCGAGGTCGGCATTCGAGCTAATCTAACCGGCGACTATACAGATGAGCCAAATAACCGCGACCGTACGCCTAAGGCCAATCAGGTTTGGCTTTCTGGTCCGTCCCAACGACGCCGGCGCCATCCTTGAAATCTTGCAGATCAACACTTGCCTGTGGGGCGGTCGTTTCAACCCAATCATTCCGTACTTTCAGGCCGTACCCAAATGGTGGGATAGGCGCGGCTATAACTTCGATACGGCGAAACAAATCATCAATGGCTACCTCGATCACTACGAGCCAGACTTCTTAGTCGAGGCTGAAAAAGGCTTAGCCGATGGATTCGGCTTCAATGCTAACCGTGTACTGCAACTATCAGGCCTCATAACTAGGCAGCGTGATCGTCTTTTTAAGGGTGTAGGGCTTAACGTCTATGAGCTCTATAGTGAACTTTATGAGAAGGAGTTCAAGTTCACACTTCGTCACGCACCAAAGATCAAGATTGTCGAGCCAATGGACCCGGCATTAATGGGATTTTGCGGAACTGTGTTTGGCTGCTTTCCCACGCACAAAGACTTGCGTTACATCGAGGAAGCGTACAGATACGCGTTTGATCCAACCGAAGTTGTACTAAATGCTGCGTCTCTCGCTGACCTATATAGCTCCGCGTCGCTATCTCCACTGGATATTGGTGGGGACAAGATCGAAATCCGGTACCCGGACTACGAAAGCCCAACTCTCTTCATCATGAAGGCGAATCAATCGCGCGATCTCATAGATTTTTGGAACCTGAGAACCCTCGGCGGCCGCTATCGAGCAATTCCTATAGAGTGGATCGACGAATTGCGAGACTACTGTACGAACTTCATTGAGGAATCGCACGCGCCTTCGGAGCGTGGACAAAGTAGACCCGATCAAATGGGGAGAATTTTGTACTCCCGGTCTATAACAGATTCCGAGATGGAGGGTGTCCTTCAAAAGATTCGGCCAGGGAAATCATCCACACCTCTAATCAATCAAAGCTGGTATCCCCGCATTTGGCACTCGGGAGCCGCAGAAACACGACTCCTAGCTCGGCCAATTCTCAAGGCTAAGGAGAAGACGTTCCATCTAACCTATACGGAAGAAAATACTGACATTCGCTTCGACTCCATACACCCCGACTTCGCGGACGAATACGGGAGTAGTTTTCGTTGGGCTAATGTAGTGAGTCTTCGGGATTGGAGCTTTGAGAATAAAGTCGCGACAGCCTTTCCTGTCAACTACAGAGACCCCACTTTTTCAACATTCCGTGTCGGCAAAAATAATTTTCTCGCAACGACTGAAGGCTTTGTTCTGTTTCCGTCGTACCGAAACGTTTCACATCATTGGTCTCTTTCCGATGGTTTTGACGCTATCAGTAAGTGGTTAAAAAATTCAAACATTGAAGTATCAACGTCGCCTTCTGGCAGGGTAACCCAACAGATCGTTCAGACGCTCGGTGGATTTGGTGGTGTCGGCAAAATCGCCAATGAGTCAATTGTGCGATTGCTCCAAAAAATGTCAAAGTCCACGTCAAAGAGCATGGGTCAGGGCGCCTTTTCTGGCCAAATTAAAAATGCCACTAAGTCTGATCCGTGGCTCGACGAGGCTGAAGAAAACCTAATTCGCCAAAATGCCGTAGAGCTCGGACTTGAGATCAAGTGCAGCAAATGCTCAAGTTGGAACTGGTATGCGCTGCGTGACCTTGACTACAAAGTGCAGTGCTCTCTTTGCCTGAAAGAATTCAGTTTTCCAATCCTCGAGCCAACCAATTCCTCCGTCGTTCAATGGGCGTATCGACTCGTTGGTCCCTTTGCACTACCCGATTATGCGCAGGGTGGATACGCGGCCTCACTAGCGATGCACTTCATCGCTAATGTTGCTGGAAGCAATGAAACAAAAATCACCTGGACCGCTGGAGTGGAGCTAACCCTAGGCGCGCAGAAAAAGCTGGAGGCAGATTTTATTTTATGGCGTCAACGCACGCGCACGCTCGGGGCCGACTATCCTACTGAAATCATATTCGGCGAAGCAAAGAGTTTCGGGTCCAATGTAAAGACACATACGCACTCGAAGCAATCCTTGGATAAGGATGTTTTCACAGACGACGATGTGAAACGCATGATGGCGTTGGCGCAGGCCTTCCCAGGATCGGTGCTCGTTTTTTCGACTATGAAATCCGGAGACAAGCTTAGCAAGGACGATCGAAAGCGGCTAAGACGGATTGCCGTATGGGGCCGGGAGTATGTTAAGGAAACCCGACGTACAAGGGCGCCGGTGATTGTCCTTACCGGGGCAGAACTTTTTACGACTTATTCGTTGGAAGACACTTGGAAAGCAATAGGCGGGCGTCATGAGCAATTGCTTGGCAGTCACCCCGAATTGAACAGGTTAGGAGTCCTCGCAGATCTCACTCAGCAGCTCTACTTATCCATGCCGTCTTATTCCGTTTGGGCAAACTCGAAGTTTGAAAAACGGCGAGCAAAGACCGCTAGCAATGGATCTACCTCAAAACCACGGACTTAGCCTTGGGGCCGGGCGCTCTAGACAAATTAACGGACTTGCATGCGGGGCTTGGTTGCACACACCGCTGGAAATGATCAACAAGACCGATTCAATTTGATCACAAGGCCAATGTAGATCGCTATACCGAACTGGTACAGACCGCGAAAGGTTATTTGATACGCAGCCTAGTCAATAGACGCTATCAGGTGTCTACGGAATCGGGGACGTACCAACGAGCTGGAATGAGTACACTCTGCGTTGATCAGTATGCAGAAAGCTGCTTTTGGTTCGTCACATAAGAAGACATCGGCTTCCAAGTTATCGAGCACTATGGCTTGCGCGCTTCAACTGAACATCGACACCGGTCATTCTCAAGCGCCATTCGCAGAGCTGTTCGCTAGTGCCGAATTCCGTAGCTATTTCGCGTACTGATTTGCCGTCGCGCCGCTTGAGCATCAGGGCGGCACGTGGAAGCAGGAGAGCAGCGGCAAGCCAGTCCGCTTCGGACTCTGCTTCGTCAGAATACTCACTAAGCAGGAGCAAACCCGTTGGTGACACATCCACATGAGCAGGTACGTGCTTGAGCACATAATGTGCAATTTCATGAGAGAGAGTGCTGGCTTGACGGGCGCGGCTGTGACTCGTGTTTAGCACGATCCCAACCAGGTCACCTTCCCGTAAAGTCATTCCCGACCAGCTATCGGAGTCAGTTGCTAAAAGCTGCCTTCGGCACGCGGGGGAAATTTCAAGCTGATCAATGTCCAGGATTATGACTCCCAGGCTCCTGGAATATTCCCATGGATCGAGAGGCGAAAGCGCATCGAGTCCAAGCGCTGCTCGCGCTTGTTCACTAATCCGTTCCGCCTGAGCCTTAAAACCGTGCCGCACTATTGGTTAATCAGCTTAGCGCGGGCCTGTAGTGCTCGCTGGGAGGCCAGGATCAGCTCGCCAAGGGCCGTCGCTGTCTCGGCGGAAACGGTTCTCTTCTTACGGAAGTGAGCTACTGCCTGCGGCGGACCTTGTTCGTCGGTTTCCAGGCCAAGAAACTCACGCGGGTCCCGATTCAGCCACTTACAGATCTTCGCGAAGGTGAGTAGGTCTGGCATGTGGCCGTTCTCGACTCGTGAGAGCGTTGCGGCACTAATCCCGACGTCTGTTGCGGCCGCGCGAACCCCCCGCCCTCCTCGTTTAGCAACGACGAGGCGGCCGAACTCCTCAATTGATATAGACATCGCTCTCCTCAGCAGCCTTGCGCACGGTTGCGGAAACCATTTGACCGGCGTATGGTGTCTCACATGTGAGACAAAACGCCTCTTTGGCAAGACGTCTCATTGATGGTGCAAATAACCACAATTTGTAAGACGCGTCAAGCGGAGGCGGTATGAGTAACGAACCCGATCACATTGAAAAAAAAGAAGATTTGGAGAAAGCGGTCGAACATCTCCAAAAGGCTGAAGATACCCTCAAGAGGGGCAACCCAGCGGAAAAGAAGGCTGCCGAGGAAATCGAAGAGGCTTTGGCTGATATTAAAAAAGCCGAGCACCCGGCCGCGGAATACGAGCTGGTAATCAACCGCAAGCCTTATCGCTGGCCCCGGAAATTCATTGACGGTGCGGAGATTAAACGTCTGTCCGGGAGCCCAACTGATTGGGTGGTGAACCAAATCGTCTCCGGTCCGGGCAGCGATCCGGAAATTGGAGATCACCAAGAAGTAGACCTTGACCATAAGGCACCACCCGAGGGCATCAAGCGGTTCACCACGCGCAAACCTAAGACGAGCCCGGGCGCATGGACACCCTGAATTTTCTCCCAGAGGAGGACCAGACCTTCCTCCGTGAGCGGAACATTGCTCATCAGCTGCTAACAGAGCAGGTAGCTGGTGAGGCGCGGCGGGGAATCGCTTTTTTGAACATCGAGATTCCCTCGGGCCTATGCCATCAACAGGGCGGTGCGTTGGTGGCCGGTGGATACGCGAGCGTCCTCGTATTAATTCCTAAGGGCTATTCAAAAACAAGGTTGGATAGCTGGTATGTAGACCCGCCGTTAGTCCAGGCTGACGGCAAATCCATCGATCGGGCCACCGGCTTGCAACCCTTGTTCGGAAAGGATTGGCAGTTCTGGTCAAGACATCTGACTGATCAGGAATGGCGTTCTGATGTCGATGGCCTTGAGACATATTTGCAATACATACGAGCGGGACTAAGGGACATATGACCCATTACAGCTTGCGGATGCTCGATGCCCAACTTAATCATTTAGCCGGGGAGTTACTGGGTGACGAAAAAGAAGCGGCTGCCATTGCTCTGTGTGGAAGATCCCGAGTTAGAGATCCGTGGACGGGAGAAGCGGATGAGCGCTTTATTTTGCGCGAAGTGATTTCAGTCCCTGCGCACTACTACGAGACGCGATCTACGGACGGGTTTACCTGGTCAACTACCCCATTTTATGACGCGCTAAAGCAGGCCGAGGCAAAGGAGCTTGCCGTCGCAGTATTTCATTCCCATCCGGAAGACTTACTGGAATTCTCCAAAGCAGACGATGTAGCCGAGGCCGATCTATTCCGTATCGCCTTTGATCGACTTGATAGCCGACGGCCGCACCTTTCTGTCGTCATGGGCAGGAGCAAAAGGATGACAGCAAGGGTGTATGGCCCAACGTTGAAGCCAGAACCAACCGATCAGATAGTCGTCGTAGGGGAGCGCTGGAACTTTGGAACAAAGAGGATTGACTCAATTCCTGAAGCGCTAGATCGGCAAATTAGAGCGTTTGGAGATGCGTCAACGAAGGAGCTCTCCAAGCTGAAAGTAGGCGTAGTCGGATGTGGTGGAACAGGGTCTGCCGTCGTCAGCCTCCTCACCAGAATTGGTGTCCGACAACTCGCGCTATTTGATGCTGATACAGTAGATCAGACCAACCTAAATCGCCTTCATTTGACGAATCAGGTGGATGCCTCGTTACGCCGCAATAAGGTTGATGCTGTCGCTTCTGGGTCTGCTGCTATCGGCCTCCCAATTTCCATCATTCGTATTCCACATTTTTGTGACCACGAAAAATCGCTGGAAGCACTTCGTTCTTGTGACGTGGTCTTCGGGTGCACTGACGATGATCTTGGTAGGGAAATTCTGAATCGGCTTGCCCACTTCTACTTCATTCCAGTAATTGATATGGGTTTGCTAATAGAACCGATGGAAGATGGTGGCTATTCAACGTTTGACGGTCGCGTGACGGTCGTACAACCAGGCTATCCATGTCAGACATGCCGCGGCTTGATCAGCGATCAGCAAATCTATATTGACTCTTTGCGGCGCGATCCAGAGCTACTCGAAGCGAGAAGACGGGCGGGTTACGTGCCTTTAGATAACAACCCAAGTCCGGCCGTTGTCACCTTTACAACTGAGGTTGCAACTATGGCCGTGAATGAGCTCTTTCATAGGTTGAACGGGTACCGTGGCGTAGATGAGAACTGTTCTGAGCGCGTCAGAAAGTTCAACTATCTCAAGAACGCGGATATTTTGGCGGGTGGAAAGTCGAGAGAGGAGTGCAAGCTATGCGGTCGCCGTCAGTATGACGGTCGGGGCGACATGAATCCGCTCCTGGACATGACCCTATGATACGTCTGCCTATCCAGCTCGTAGAGTGGCTCGCACGATGCGGCATATTAACTAGGCCAAATTTTCTGTATTCCAACGTCCTAGAAACTCCTTCGGTGGACGAGGTGACATCCGATCTCATCTACCATGAAATCCGCGAGGGTTACTCGAAATGGCTGCATTTGAGGTGTCCAGTATGTGGTGATCACATACAGCTTGAAAGTGCGTTGCCCAAGCCAGACTGGACGGTGACTGTAGACTGGCTTCGTCGGCCAACCATTTCTCCCTCAATTTGGGAAAGGGATAGCTGCGGAGCGCACTTCTTCGTGAGGCGCGGTTATGTAGTCTGGTGCAAATGAAAGGTGTGTGATGGGTAGGCTACGTTCGATCCGCTGATGTCATGCGTAAGGCGATCTTGCGTTGAATCCACGTAACTTAGGTAAGCGAATAGAGAAGGGGGCGATATGCTAGGGTTTATCGGAGGATGTGCATTTTCTTTGTTGCTGTATATCTTGCAGAATAATCGTAAGAAAAGAATAAAAGAAAAAATTGATGAGCTGGATCTTCATATGAGGTACATACAAAAGATAAGGAAATCGTCAGTTGAATTAAATAGAAAAGCATTTATGTGGATGTTCACGGTCCTTTTCTGCATATCGGGATCTTTGCTGCTTTCTCTTTTTGCGAAAATGTGGTCGCCGAAATTTAGTTCGGGCTTGGTGGAGACTATTTTTTCACCATTTTCCCTTGTGCTTTTGATGGGTGCCGTTATTTTTTCCGCCTCGGAAGTGATTGTTTATCATGACGTGTCAAATTTCTCTCGCGCGTTAGAGAGAATTGAAAACAAAAAGAAAAAACTCGCTGACAAGCTGAGCAATGCTTGATGGAGGCGTAAGCTTCCTCGTCAAGTAGACGTTTCAGAAGTAGAACTTTCGACCTTTTGGCGGTGCTCACTGGGCGTCAAGTGAAAGGGCGCCCACTCATCTGGTCGATTCAGTCGAGCTTGGTTTGACTATTTGCGCGAGCGTCTTGCGGTGCTGTGAGCGGAGTCGCGCGCTTCGGCCAATGCCGAGTCAATTAGATGGAAGCCCGACTTGATGCCGCGCCAGAGCAGGATGAACGGCACGACAAATTCTCGCGGCGCCTCGCGAAGCCCATCCATGACACCTTCACCAGCACTCTTGATGATTTCTTTCACGGCGCCTCCGTCTGGGGTCCGATGATCTGATTGGTCATCCAACTACTCCAAGCACTTTTACCACAGAGATTTTGTGTTGTGCCTGAAAAGGGCATCCATACAAAGTCGTGCAACACGCGGGAGCGTGTGCCCGCGACGTATGGTGAAAAACATCAACGTTTTTGGAGCCTTAGGTTGCTTTCGTGGTACAAGTTCATGCAACAAAAAGTGTTGTAAAACAATGACTTGACGGACCTCAGAAAAGCGATTACGTTCGCTTCGACCGGAGCTAACCTGAATAGTTCGCAGGAGATAGCGTGGACGAATCGCCAACGCTCGACGTGTTGCTGAAGGCGCACGGATGGATACTCTCGGCAGCCACGACAGCGAAGCTACTTGGCTTCCCGAGTACCGACGCCCTGCGGATGGCGCGTACCCATGGGCGCTTACCGATCGACATGTTCCTCATTGAAGGGCGACGCGGCTGGTTTGCGTCATCAGCGGATGTGGCCACGTGGCTCGACCGAACTACGCGAACAGTCCCGAGGCAGAGAGCCGAGGAAAAAGAAGTTCGAAAAAAAGCCATCGTCCGTTAGGACGGTGGCTTTGTCTTTTTGGGCTGAGGGACGACTAACGTCTCAGGAGGACTGAAGAAACTGTCACAACAAAGATTGGCCAGGAAACGAAAAAGCCCGCGAGAGTTCGAGGCTCTCGCAGGCTTTAGATGTGCTGACTGAGTCGTCGGCACGTCTAGATTCCTGCGCTCCCCACTAAAAGTCAATAGGCCGGATATGGCCTAGTCGTAGCGCCTTGCTCTCCTGGCGGCCATGCGGTCGACCAGCATGGGTGAGTGCGCCCGGAGGAGATCGCATGGTAACGAATAATGCACAAATGAAGCTGCCATTCGTTGACGAAGAACGTCTTGGTGGCCTTAGTGAATTGGATCGCCAAAACGTCTATGAGCGAGCGGGATATGGCCTCCCTCAAATTCACCAAATTGAATGGATGGTTGCTGAGAGTGGGCAACGTGTCGTTGGCAAGGGAGCTCTCAATAACGTCCGAGTGCATTTTGCGTCAAGAAAGAACGGATCTGTTCGGATCCTCGAGAGCCACACATGCGAACGTGTCTTTGCGTACGAAATGGAGCTCGACCCAGATGTGTTGGGCTACTACGCGCAAATTCCCTGTCGGCGGATAGTCCGCAAAGGCCGCAATGGCGCCCCACATATCTCAAGTGCGACGCTCGACTTTCTCGTCTTCCGCCGTGATCGCGTTGAATTAGTCGAGTGTAAAACGAGAGGATGGCTTCAAAAACATGAGGGCGACGGGGATTGGGTAAAAGTGATCGACGGCTGGACGTGCCAGCCATATGAACAGTGGGCAAGAGAGCGCGGTATATCGTTTCACGTCTGGGCGCCGCCGGCGCCTGTTGCCAGTTACCTGCGGACATTGGAGGCGATGTACGCAGTAAAGGGCTCTACCCCAACTGCTGAAGAATTAAGGACTGCGGAACGCGCGCTAGCTTTGCTCGCCAACAGGCCTTACAGCATCGAAGAGCTCGAACAAGAGCTTGCCGGATTCCGCGAGCGCGTCGCATTGGTGCTCCTTGCGGATCAGCGATGCTACGGTCTTCTTAAGAGCACTCCAATTAGTCAGGGCCAACACTTCTATCTGTATTCGGTAAAGGAGCAGGCAAAGCAGGCCGATGGCCTTGCGTTGCAGGGTCTAGTCGAGGCTAGTAGTCAGCCCGTTGCTCTTGATGCGATAACCCTGGCTTCTACCTCTGACTACAAAGCGACAAAAAACCGGTTGGCTAGGCTTGAGCGTATCGCGCAAGGGCTGGAAAAACCAACCGTTCGTATGTCGCAACTTGCCAGAACGGTAAAAGAAGCGCTGTCTCAGGGCCGTTCGGCATTGACCGCGTGTCTAACAGGCTACGGGAAAAGTGGTAACCGGGAAGGAAGACTCGATCCGATTCAGCGACAGTGCCTGGAGTGGGTTATTCGAGTGAAATGGAATCGAGGAAAAGTTACGAACCAAAACGGGCTTTGGTTCGAACTGGAGAAGGAGTGCGAGCGGCATAACGTGAAGCCCCCGGGTCGGACAACGCTCCGCCGATACTTATGCGAAGAGGATAAGACTAAACGAGCATTGGCCACTGGTGGAATGCGCGCCTATCAATCAACAAAACCCGTGTCAGATCCTGTGTACCGATCAGGAACGGCAATTGGGTTTTGCCACACGCTCCATATCGACTCGTCTCAATTCGATGATCGCTGCGCTCCAATTGTCGAATTGGGTTTTCCAGCCGAGAAACCCTGGTTTTACATCGGGACCGACGAGGCGACCTCTTGCCCGATGGCACATGCGCTCATCTTTGGTCATGCGCGTACCGATGGTGTGGCTATCCTCCTGCGAGAGTTTGTACATCGGCATGGATTTTTGCCATCTATCATCATTCTCGACCGTGGTCCTGAGAATGATTCGGACTGGCTCCAAACATTTTGTTTAGAAAAAGGAATAACACTTCTCTACGCTCCCACGGGAGGTAGTCGTTATAACAGCCAAGCTGAATGCTGCATCCGGCAAATCAACATCAGCGTGGCGCATGAATTGCCGGGATCAACCAAGCCCGATATGAAGGGCCGTAGCGTTGACGGCAAGTTTAAAAGCCGGAAAACCGCGCGTTTAGCCTTTATGACAATCGCGGGGGCCTTCGAGGAGTACGTCTATGGCGATTTGCCGAGCACGCCCGGAGAGGATGGCCTGACGCCTATCGAAAGGCGAGATGACGCCATGGAAAAGTATGGCGTCATGGGAATCACTCAGAAGTTTGATGATGGCTTCTTAATCCAGACGTCGGTTCCCATCAAATTCAAAGGAAAGGCGACGGAAAAGCGCGGCGTGCGAATCGATCGAGGGATTTTTACCAGCGAAGCACTCCGAATGCTACTACGCGTGTCGCAGCCAGAAGAAGTACGGCAGGATTGCGTGGATCCTTCGGTGCTCTATGTAAAGGTACGGTCGACTTGGGTGAAGGCCTTTCACAGCGCCATCCTTACGATTGCCTCTATGTCCACAAAAGAGCGGCTTTTTGAACTGCTCTGGGGACCATCGGCAAAGCAGCGAAAAAGAAAACTGAAGCTCGAGATCGATCGGAATCGTCATCATCGCAATCAAGCACATGCAGCGATGCAGGCGCACGCACAAGTAGCATCGCCTGTGAATAGTGACGACGAAGTTTCGGTGATCAACGCTGACACCGAGGCGGAAAGCGGTATGGCGCAAGCATCTTGGGGCGATATTCCTGTGCTGATCGGGGAGTGATTATCATGTCTAAAATCTATCCACATGCGAATTTCACGTTGCCGCGCGCAACTAAAGCAGGCTCTCGAAAATCCAGCTCGCGGTCGCTTCATCTTTGTCATCGGTCCGTCTGGTGTCGGAAAAACGACGGTACGTCGCGCGATTCTTCGCAAGATGTGCGGCGATCCATCACTTTGGGGGGCGGGACGCATCCCGGTGATTGAGGTTTTTGCGCTTCTTGCTAACAAGGCGTACTTCAGTTCTCGATCCCTTGCAGAATCTCTCATGCACGAGCTTTTTGTGCCCGATGTGAGCTGGTTAAGAGACATTGATGATCTAGCTAATGCGACATACTTGGCTATCAAAACGAAGATCGATTGTGTGCACAAGGAGCTTCGCGGCGCATCGCTGTCAAGGTTAAGCGAGCCCGATTTATGGGCGAAGTTTCCGCGATTTGCCGCCGCTCGTCACGTGTGGCTTGTCGCAATTGATCAGGCCGGTGCGCTCTGCACAAATCATCGCAATAAAGACCCGGCGGATCACATCTTAAATCTTATGTCGATCCTTGAGATCAGCAATACGAACATTTTATTGAGTGGAGTGCATAGCGCCGCTGAACTATGGGCCGCGCGACCTGAGGTCCGTCGTCGATCGACAGTGATTTGGATGCCGCCGTACGACTACGAAAGAAAGCAAGACCGTGATCCATTTCTAACCCTCTTACGAACCTTGGGTGAAACGTATAGGTTTTCAAAACCCATGCTTCTGTTCGATATGGCTGCAGATTTGATGGCTGCTTCGGCAGGAATCTTTGGTGTTGTGAACAAGATTCTTCTTAATGCTCAAGAAAGAGCGGACCTTGCTGGGCGTAACGCTATTACGAAGGGGGATATCACCGATTCGTTCTATGGTGAAAGGGACTACAAGAAAATGTGGGAGGACGTCCAGCTTTTTAAAGATGTGATGTGCTCTGTGAGCACCGAGGTTAAAGCAAAGCACATATCCAATGCTTGGCGTTTGGGCAAGAAGGCCGACAGCGATCGCGAAAGCGCTGCAAATGATGTCCATGATAAAAAGGAGAGCGGGCATGGATGACACTAGCTTTGTCTGGACTGCGCTGCCGCCCTTGCCCATTCGTGGACTCAACTCGGAGTTGGTCGAGTCGATCGACTACTACCTCATGCGCATGTCTTGGGTAACGGGGTGGCCAGTCCGACAGATCACGTCCTTTCTTCAGGAAGGCGTTCCCAGAAAGCCGTTTCAGGGGAGTCTACGCTTCTATCGCTTAGATGCGCGGAGCGAGATGTGGCTATTTGCGTTGGAGCGCCTGACAGGAGTGGCCCACCTAAGGCACGGAACCTTTTGGGTTATGAAAGACATCTTTAAGGCCAGGGCCATAGAGCGGCCGGGCCTGCAGCCCCGCCGCTGGTGCCCTCTCTGTTACCAGCATTGGGATCCCGAAGAGAGCTGGGAGCCACTTTTGTGGTCAATTTCAGGCGTGTTTCGATGTCCGGTTCATAAGTGCGTCCTGATCAGTGAATGCACTGCTTGCGGATCGGGCCAGGCTTCTGGCGTCGCCATTGATAGGCGTCGCTGGTGTCAAAAATGCGGCGCTGGCTTGAGTGGAGATGGGACTTTTGTAGAAACACCCAGATTTTATGAATGGATTGACGCCCAAATATGTGGTCTCGTGACGCTTTGCGCGACAGCGGGGAGAGATCCCTTGTCTGGTAATGTGCTTACACAGTTAACAAGTAAGCTAATAAAAAGAAAACTAAACAAAAATAGGCGTCATCGTCGCGATATAGATACGATTCGCATGTGCCTTGGGAGCACACATGGAGAACAAACGGTATCAGGGCTTTCTATCAAGACACTCGTTAACTTAAGTGCACTTCATGGCGCATCGGTCGTTGATATGGTGATGAGGCCAGGGGAGATAATGAGCAAACCACTTTTTGATATTTGGAGCGGTTTTCACTGGCTGTGCGACCCGTTCGAACGAAAAGATGGTCATGTAAAAGCAGCGCGATGGCTACTTAAAAGATTGCTTGCTCATTCCGGGCTTTTATACCTTCCAACCATGCGCATCCTTACGAAGGATATTGGTGTTTCCCCGTCGCGACTGGAGGCATTTGACCCAGAAACATACGGATCATATATGGACGCGTATGAGAATCAGCAGTGTCCGTCCGTACGATATGCGAGAGGGCGCGCTTTCTCGGTGGCATGTAAGCGTCTGAAGGACATAAATCCCGATCGATGGCGGCGCAATCGACTATGGTGGTTACCTAGAGAGGTCGGGAAGGAAGCTCACGTCAGTGAGGATGACGCATTTTGTGCGTGCTCTTCAGCCATTATTTATTCGCGCCTCCTCGCGCGGGCTGTAAAGCATACCGAGCGATCCGTGGCGGCAAAGGAGGATATTCGGTGGATAGAATCTAGCCCAGTTGGGGCCGATACGTAAGATTGACGGCTGTTGGGAGACGGGCCACTTGTGATCACCTTGTGGCCCATTCGGAATGCCTGCTTCCGAATGGGCGGAGCTTACAGTTTAGTGTTAGTGAGCGGTGTTACGCTGCAGTTGGCATTGGTGCATATCACGCTCTCCCAATTCATCACATCTAGCCATGCGCCTGATGCTCCGTTCAGACTGTTACCAATCTATGTTTCCAGAAAGTTCTTGAAGGAAGTAATCCATTGCGTCCGACCATCTATATACATCTAAAGCTATCTTCCATTGCTTCTTTGAGTATGTTCCGGCTAGCTGGCATATCCCATTCCAGTGCGTGTACATATATCTCGGAACCGTGCTCCTAGCGTTTTGATATATAAGCTCGAATGTATTGGCATGAATGATCTTATTGCAGGATTCACGCAGTGTTAGCGTGAAGTTTCCTACCAGAACCGTTCCAATGCCATTTTTTCCAATGCATTCCGCATCAAGATCGCGAAGGTCTCCAGGAGATAGCTGTGATACGGCTGTATCCTGTATTACGCGGAGCTTCGCTGCGATCTCAATTAGTTCGTTACTTACAATGTAGCGAAGACGTTCTGCATATTGGTCCCAATCCTCATGGCTGTCAGATTTTGTTCCTTGGTACTGATGCTCGCGCCGTGAGAATTCCTTGTTTCCGGCAATTACGTGACGAAGGAAGAAAAGCTTCTTATCGAGTCCAACGAAATCGAGGCTATGACTCATAGCTCTAATCTGCCTATCTGGAGGATTTGCTTCTCATGTCTGCTAAGTGCTTCTTGAACTTGTCGGTATGATTGGTTGATATCAATCAAAAAACGTTGTCTTTCCGAACATTAAAGACACCAAGAGTTGCGGGACATAGCGATCTGCGCATCTAAGCGCGTTGTCAATGATCAGCCCTGTGTCACTAGGACCAGAATATGCGGCTTGCAAGAGGTGTGGTTCATAACGCACAACGTTTGACAGAATGTAAAGCGCCATAAGATAGGGCTCAATGCGATGTGGCATTACTTGCCTATCCCTTTGTATGTGGTCAAACCACATTGGGCTTTCACTGATATGCAAATTTGTCATCAATCGGCGGCTGCAATAGTTAACAACCGAACTATAGTCGGTATATGTCTGCTGCGTTTGTAGTGTAAAAGCGCTGGTGTTGTGCAATACACATTCGTCCTTGTGCCAAGGAAGAAGTGCAGCCCAATTTGCGGCGAATTCGTCATCCGTGCAGTTGTCGATGTAATAACGTAGAGCTATTGCGCCTCCGTTTATCGGGGCACGGACATGTACGTAAGCGATGCTACTTTTTGTATTGGGTATGCAGTCGAAATTGCGCTTCAACTCAGGAATTTGTAGCAAGCAGTCGGCTAATGAGACATCGGTTGCTTCGACACTCAATTTGCCATTTAGCACCTCAAATAGCCGACGCATCGTTCCCGATTTTCCCAGTATCGCGCGGCATTCGAGCAACGTAACGGCTGATGTAAACTTGGCGCCATGCGTGGGCGACCCGAATCCACCGCGCTGCACCGAAAGTATTCCTCTGACTAGGTTTAGGAATGTGTAATACAGAAGAAGCGGCTTCGTAAGTGAAGACGTATTCTTTGACGCATTGTGAAGTTCTAAGCTTTGTTGAATTCGCAGTGCCCCAGTCACAACATCGTCGTCCGGTGCACCGGTGGCCGCAGCAATTCGCTTTAGTGCTTCGACAGTTCCAAATCTAGCAATTTCTTGCCACGCGCTTGCGAGCTGGTCCCCTGTTGTAATAACCATTGAGCGATCTTGGAAGGATCCAAACATTTCAAATTGCATGGACTGTTCCTTCATGTTTGCAGAAGTTGCGTTTGAACTAAGCAATTTTAGGCCATCGTCGATGGCTTCTTTTTGAGGTGATGACATGGAGCCTTAAAACTGGATCTACATATTCGATATGTGATTTAGCTGACTCCGAAGGGCCGGTTTCGGAGGTAGTAGAGCGTGCTTCCGGACTGAACTAAGGAGCCCGTTCTTGTTGCCTCTTTAAACAGCCTGCCAAGCTCGTGCTCAGATGAGATGCCGAATTCCGCAAGTCGCTTCCCAGCAAATATTTGGAGACGCCAGAGGTCGAAGCCATCGCTTTCTCCATGGACTCCAAAGTCGAAATCGACAGGGTTAGCTGTTGACGACAGGGTTAAGTGTTTTGCGACAAAGTAAAGTAGCCCCGACAGCTGAAAAATAAAATAAGAAATTGATTTTGATAGATTTGTTTGGAAAAAACAGATCCCATAGTTTGTAAGTGAGGGGTGTTCCCATAGTTTGTGATGAGTGCACAAACTATGGTGTTCTGAACGCAGAAGCCACGCTCCGGCAGAATCCGGGTCCACATCGATTTGCACCAACCCGGCGCATTGCCCATGATGGTGCAATGAACGAAGAGCAGTCCCGAAGCTGGGTGGAGCAGATGTCGACCGGGTTGGCAGTGGTCGATGGACAGTTGCGGGTGCTGTGGATCAATCCGGCGCTGGCGGAGTTGTTGGGGCTGGGCTTGCGACATGCGCAGGGGCTGCCGCTGGCGGGGTTGCTGCCGGATACGGGGGTGGTGGAGCAGGCGGCGCGTAGTCTGGCCGAGCTGCGTTCGGTGCAGTGCCGTGGGGTCAGGTTGCCTGGTACGCAGGATGGACAGCGGGTGGATGTGGCGTTGCAGCCACTGGATGCCGGCTGTGTGCTGGTGGAGGTGCATGCGTTGGCGGAGTCGGCGCCGACGGTGTCGCCGCTGTCGGCCACGCTGCGCGGGTTTGCGCATGAGGTGAAGAATCCGCTGGCGGGTTTGCGTGGCGCGGCGCAGTTGCTGCAGCGTCGTCTGGACGATGCGGATATGCAGGCGCTGGCGGGCATGGTGATCGCGGAGGCAGATCGGCTCGCGGCCTTGGCCAATCGTTTGCTGCATCACGATGGCGCGCCGCATCTGGGGCCGGTGAATCTGCATCGATTGCTGGAGCGCTTGAGCGAGCTGATCGAGGCCGAGCCGTCGCCGCCGCGGCTGCGGCATGATTACGATCCGAGTTTGCCGGACGTGCACGGCGATGCGGATCGCCTGCTGCAGGTGATGCTCAATCTTGCGCGCAATGCGATTGAGGCCGGCGCGCAGACCTTGACCTTGCGCAGTCGTGTCGAGCTTGGCGTGCGCGTGGGGGACCGCATGCTGCGCAGTGCGTTGCGACTGGATGTGATGGATGACGGTCCAGGCGTGCCGCCGGTCTTGCGCGATACCTTGTTTGAACCACTGGTTTCCGGGCGTGCCGATGGCACCGGGCTTGGCCTGGCCTTGTCGCGCGAGATCGCGCATGAGCATGGGGGCGAACTCCGCTATGTCAGCCGGCCGGGTGAAACGGTGTTTTCGCTCTATCTTCCTTTGCCGCCACGCACGAGCACAGTGGTGACTTCCTCAGGGCATGCCGATGGTTAAGCAAGCGGATACAGCCGGGATCTGGATCGTCGACGATGATCGCGGCGTGCGGTTTGTGCTCGCCGAAGCACTGCGTGATGCAGGTCTTATGGTGCGGGAGTTTGGCGATACGGCCAGCGTACGTGCCGCACTGCGCGAAGCGACGCCGGCGTTGTTGATCACCGATGTACGGATGCCGGGCGAAGGCGGTCTGGCCTTGCTGGAGGAATTGCGTGCACGGCAGATCGGGCCAGTGATTGTGATGAGTGCGTACACCGACGTCGCGACGACCGCCGCTGCGTATCGTGCGGGTGCAGTGGATTACCTCGCCAAGCCGTTTGACCTGGATCAGGCGCTGGCGTCGGTGCAGCGCGCCTTGGCGGATACGCCGCACGCCGACACGGCGGTTGAGATTCCCGTCGCGCCACCGCACGCGCTGCTTGGTGAGAGTGCGCCGATGCGCGAGGTGTTCCGCTTGATTGGACGCATCGCCGCCAGCGATCTCAATGTATTGGTCACCGGTGAAACAGGCACCGGCAAGGAACTGGTGGCGCGCGCACTGCACGAGGAAAGCGCGCGTCGCGGCAAGCCCTTCGTGGCGTTGAATACTGCGGCGATTCCCAGCGAATTGCTGGAGAGTGAATTGTTCGGGCACGAGGCGGGCGCGTTCACGGGCGCAATGCGCCGCGTGGCCGGACGCTTCGAGCAAGCCGAGGGCGGCACGCTGTTTCTGGATGAAATCGGCGACATGCCGTTGATCCTGCAAACGCGCTTGCTGCGCGTGCTGGCCGGTGGCGAGTTTTATCGGGTGGGTGGCCGCGAGCTGATCCGCTGCAATGTACGCATTATCGCCGCGACGCATCAGGATCTGGATGCGCGCGTCGCGTCAGGACAATTCCGCGCCGACCTCAAGCATCGTCTGGACGTGGTGCGCATCGAGTTGCCGCCGCTGCGGCAGCGGCGCAGTGACATTCCGGTACTGGCCCAGCACTTTCTGGCCACGTCGACGCAGGAACTGAAGCTGCCGCCCAAGCGTTTTTCCAAGGCGGCGCTCAAGGCGATCGCGCAACGCGATTTTCCGGGCAATGTGCGCGAGCTGGAAAATCTATGCAAACGCCTGGCGGTCATCGCTTCGGGTACGGAGATTCTGCCGGCCGATCTGGGCAAGTCGACGGATGCACTGCGCGGGGACTGGACCGATGCCTTGCGCGAATGGGCGGAGCGGGCGCTGGAGCATGGCGAGGCGGATATCCATACGCGTGCACGCGAATCGCTCGATCGCGTTTTGCTGGAGGCAGCGTTGGCGGCCAATGGCGGCCATCGTCAGCACGCGGCGGAGGCGCTGGGTGTAGGACGTAATACCTTGACGCGCAAATTGGGTGCCTCACGCACCCGCAACAAGTCATAGCAGTGGAGCAGCGATCGTGTCGATAACAATGGTTCGTCAC
Organism: Dyella flava; assembly: GCF_016904955.1. GTDB lineage: Bacteria > Pseudomonadota > Gammaproteobacteria > Xanthomonadales > Rhodanobacteraceae > Dyella_B > Dyella_B flava. The sequence continues at coordinate 86,120 of NZ_JADIKE010000024.1, forward strand.
GCGGGGCGTGGTGATATTGCCGCCGTGGCCGAGTGGAATGCGGCGATGGCGTGGGAGACGGAGCAGAAGCGCCTGGATATGCAGGTTCTGACGCGTGGCGTGACGGCTATCTTGGGTGAGCCGCGTCGCGGCTTTTATCTGATTGCCGAGCGTGAAGGGCGCGCCGTGGGTTGCCTGATGGTGACGTACGAGTGGAGCGATTGGCGCAATGGCGATTTCTGGTGGATCCAGAGCGTTTATGTGATACCGGAGGCGCGGCGTGGTGGCGTGTTTCGCGCGCTGTATGAGGATGTGGCACGGCGTGCGAAGGAAGCCGGTGCGGTGGGTTTGCGGCTGTATGTGGAAACGGAGAATCAGCGCGCGCAGAGTACTTATCGCCAGCTTGGGATGGAGCAGTGCCACTACTTCATGTATGAGCAGATGCTCTGAAGCCACTGCTGAGGGAATGACGGCTTAAGCGGTTTGCGCGACCAATCGTTGTTCCAGCGCAGCGGCAGGCATCGGCGCGCCGAACAAGAAGCCCTGCATCTGCGAGCAGCCGGCCTCACGTAGAAACGTGCTTTGCACTTCGGTTTCCACGCCTTCCGCGACCACGTCCTTGTTGAGGCTGCGCGCCATCGCGATGATCGCGCTGGTGATCGCGGCCGTTTCGGCATCCTGGGTGATGTCGCGCACGAAAGCGCGGTCGATCTTCAAGGCGTCGACCGGGAAGTGCTTGAGGTAGGAAAGGCTGCTGTAGCCGGTGCCGAAATCATCCAGCGACAGGCGCACGCCGCGCTGGCGGATGCGGCGTAGCAGACGGATGGTGCCATCGCCGCCGGTCATCATGGTGCGCTCGGTCAGTTCCAGCTCGAGCAGGTTGGGATCGAGGCCGGTTTCGTTGAGGATGCTGTCGAGACGTTCGTAAAAGCCGGCGTACTGGAATTGCAGCGGGGAAACATTGACGGAAACCGGAATCGCCCGCCCGTCGCGCTGCCAGCGGCGGGCCTGCTGGCACGCTTCACGCAGGACCCAGGTGCCGATGGAGACGATCAGGCCGGTGTCTTCCGCCACGGGGATGAACTGGTCGGGCACGAACAGATCCTTGCCGTCCACCTGTAAGCGCAGCAGTGCTTCCGCGCCCACGATATGGCCGAGCCGGGCATCGACCTTGGGCTGGTAGTGCAGTGCCAGCTCGCCGTGCGCCAAGGCGTGGCGCAGTACGTTTTCGATGCGCTGACTGGCAGCGGTGCGCTGGCTCATTTCCGGTGCGTAGAAGCAATAGCCGTGACGGCCTTGGGTTTTCACTTCGTACATCGCCGCGTCGGCGGTGCGCACCAGTGCATCGGGTTCGGTGGCGTCGCGCGGGAACAGGCTGATGCCGATGCTGGCGCGGATATCCAGCGGCGGCAGGTGCGGCACATGGGTTTGCGCACACGCGTCGAGCAATCGCTGGGCGTAGCCGGCGGCCTCGTCGGCGTCGTCCACACGCGGAAGCAGCACCACGAATTCGTCGCCGGTGTAGCGGAAGGCGAGGTCTTCGCTGTCGCGCAGGGTGTTGCGAATCTGTTGCGCGACGGCTTGCAGCACCTGATCGCCGACACCGTGGCCCAGCGTGTCGTTGATGCGGCGGAAATGATCGAGATCCAGATACAGCAGCGCGCACTGGCGATGACGCTGGGTCGCCATGGCGGTGGCCTGTTCGATGCGCGCGTACAGCAGGCTGCGATTGGGCAGGCCGGTCAGCGTGTCGTGCTGCGCAAGCTGGATCATCTTCAGCGCCAGCGTGCGGTTTTCACTGATGTCGTGGCAGACCAGCACACCGCCGGTGACGTTGCCTGCGTGATCGTGGATCAGCGCGGCGGAGTTCTCGATCGGCGTTTCGAAACCGTTGCGGTGAAGCAGGATGGCGCGGCCGCTGAAATCAACGATGGCATTGCGCCGCAGCGCCTGGCGCAGCGGGTTGTCCAGCGGTTGGCGATTGTTGATGTCGCGCAGGCGGAACACGTCATCCAGCGGGCTGCCTTTGGCGTCGGCGTTGGACCAACCGGTCATCGCTTCGGCAATCGGGTTGAGCGAGGTGACGTTGAGCGCGATGTCGGTGGTGATGACCGCATCGCCGATGGAGTTCAGCGTCACTTCGGCGAGCTGGCGTTCGCGGAACAGCGCTTCTTCGAATTGCTTGCGCTTGGTGATGTCCTGCACCTGGCTCACGACGTAGTTGAGCTGGCCGGATTCGTTGCGAACCTGCGCCACGCTCAGCAGCACGTGCACGATATGGCCGTCGCGGTGGATGTAGCGCTTTTCGGTCTGGAACGCGTCGCGCCGGCCGTTGTTGAGTTGCGCGGCGAGCGCGTCGCTGATCGGCAAATCGTCGGGATGGGTGATGTCGCGCCAGGTGATGGCGCGCAGTTCCGCTTCGCTGTAACCGATCATGTCGCAGAAGGCCGCGTTGACCTGCTGGTAACGGCCATTGGGAAGGACCAGCGCCATCCCCACCGCGGCATGATGGAAGGCCTGCGAAAAACGCTGCTCGCTTTCGCGCAGCTGTTCTTCCAGGGCGTGCCGTTCGGTGATGTCGGTAAACACCGTGAGCACGCCGCGCAGACGGCCCTGTTCGTCCAGGTCGGGGGTGAAGCTGCCGTGCACGTAGCGGCGCCGCGGGGTGCTGAACAGCTCGCCCTCATAGGTCGCGGGGTGACCGCTCAGCGCCTGCAGCAGTCCGGCGCGTGCGCGTAGATAGCTTTCCGGGTCCAGCACTTCACTGGCCAGGCGCCCGGTAATTTTCTTCGGATCGACGTCGAACCACTGCCGATGCGCCTGATTGACGAACACGAAGCGTTCGTCGCGATCGATATAGGAGATCAGCGCAGGGACGCTCTGCACGACATGCGCGAGCAGGTCCGGCCCCTGCAGATGGGGCAACAGATCGCCTTCGATGGGGTGCGTCACCTTTGGCATGAATGTCTGGGGCAACCGATCACGATTCGTATCCCCACATCATGCGCCGGAGTGGGTTCGGTTTGCATCATGCCTTGCCTGGAGCCTGTTTACACTACTTGCGTGGCTCGCGTTGCCGTGGAGTGGCCGTCAGGTGGTGCGTGTCAGCGCATGCGATCAATGCAGCGCGGTGGCGGGCGCACTGAGCTGGCCGCTTTCGTCAAGCTGGATCCGGCCCAGCGCATGCAGGTCGCTGGCCGTGCCGAAACGATCGGCCAGCGTGGCCACCAGGGGACCGAGCGCCGCGGGCTGCAAGGGATAGCCGTGCGCGAGCACGCGTGCGCGACCTGCGGCGCCGCGTTGTGCCACGGTGATCGCCACCACGCCAAGACCGGTGGCTTCGTGTGCAAACAGGGACGGGGCGTCGTAGGCGGTGTCGACCTCGGCAAGGGTTTCGGCAAGCCAGCCTTGCCCCACATCGGGAGTTGCCGCATCAAGATGTAGTGCAAGGCCATGCGCCTGCAGCAGCGCCGCGTACTGGCGCAGTTCGAACACAGCGCCGGCGAAAGCATGATGGCGTTCGCTCATCTCACCACTCTGACTGCCAAGCCATTGCGCAGGCGACTGCGACCAGACCTTGCCATCGGCATAGCGCAAGGCAAGGCCGCGTGCGCTGAGCGTGGTTTCGCTGCGATAAGGCGTAAGCATCGCCGCTTCCAGCAGTTGCCACAGCGGCGCCAGATTGACGTGTTCGTATTGCACGCAGGTCAGCGCAAGCAGGTCATCGCGGCTCAGATAGCGCGCGTGCTCCAGCCGGACCCCCAGGCAGCGCATCAGCCAGTCGGCGGTGCGTGCGCCGGCTTCGCCGCGGCCGACCAGTTCCACTTCCAGGCGTTCGGATAGTTCGCTGGCCAAGGATTCGGGGGCCAGCAGGCTGAGCGGGAGCAGGCGCATCGGGCCATCCGCATAGGCCGGTTCGGGCTCCAGCGGTTGCGCGGGCATGCGGCCTTCGTGGCTGCCGAAGGCCACCACGTTTTCCAGCTGACCGCGCGGAACGCGGCGGGCGAGTTCATCCAGCGTGGCCCAGACCGGGAACCCCGGGCGCAGCAGTTCCACCGCGTCGAACAGCGCCCCGGCGAGGACCAGCCGGGCCTGCGCTACATCGGGCACCAGTTTGTGCAGGTCCTCGGCCACCAGCGCCGCCAGTTCGGCGGCTTCGTCGCGGCTCAGGCTCAGTCGCCGCGAATGTTCGTCCGGGGACAATTCCAGGGCCAGGACGGCGGGCAGGGCTTGCAGCGGACCGGCTTCCACGAGGTGATTCCAGGCGACAAAGGGGTACAAGTCTAACATTCGCTGATTGATGCGCCGTTCGGGCTTTCACCGCGGGACGGGGCGGGTTAGCCTTGCCAGATTCAACGGTGTTCTGGATCTGTGAGGCTATGGAAAACACGCAGCAGCGCGTTGGCGTTATCGGCGGTGTGCGCATCCCGTTCTGTCGCAATAACACGGCGTACATGGACGTGGGCAATTTCGGCATGTCGGTAAAGGTGCTGGGCGCGCTGGTCGAGCGTTTCGGGTTGCACGGCGTGGAGCTGGGTGAAGTGGCGATGGGTGCGGTCATCAAGCACTCCTCCGAGTGGAACCTGGCCCGCGAAGCCCTGCTGAGTTCAGGCCTGGCCGCGACCACACCGGGCATCACCACCGCGCGTGCCTGCGGCACTTCGCTGGACAACACCATCATCATTGCCAACAAGATCGCCGCCGGGCAGATCGAGGCGGGTATCGCCGGTGGTTCGGACACGACCAGCGATGTGCCGATTGTCTTCAGCCAGCGTCTGCGCAAGCGCCTGCTGGCGGTGAATCGCGCCAAGACGCCGATCGAAAAGCTTAAAACCGCCGTGCGCGGTTTTTCGTTGAGCGAGCTGAAGCCTTCTTTTCCGGGCGTGGCCGAGCCGCGCACCGGCATGTCGATGGGCGATCACTGCGAAAAGATGGCCAAGGAATGGCATATCGGCCGCCAGGAGCAGGACCGGCTGGCGCTCGAAAGCCATCGCAAGCTGGCGGCGGCCTATGAATCGGGCTTCTTCGAGGATTTGGTGGTGCCGTTCCGCGGCCTGAAGCGCGACGGTTTCCTGCGTCCCGACACCACACTGGAAAAGCTGGCCACGCTCAAGCCCGCCTTCGACAAGAGCTCCGGCTTGGGCACGCTGACCGCCGGCAATTCCACCGGCCTCTCCGACGGCGCGGCGGCGGTGTTGTTGGCAAATGACGCCTGGGCAGCCAAGCGCGGCCTGAAAATTCAGGCCTATCTGCGCGATGCGGAGGTGTCGGCGGTGGATTTCGTGCATGGCGAGGGCCTGCTGATGGCGCCCACCGTGGCGGTGCCGCGCATGCTTGCCCGGCATGGCCTGACCTTGCAGGATTTCGATTTCTACGAGATCCACGAAGCCTTTGCCGCGCAGGTGCTGTGCACGCTACGCGCGTGGGAGTCGGCGGATTACTGCAAAAACCGCCTGGGCCTGGATGCGCCGCTGGGCAGCATCGATCCGGCCAGGTTCAATGTGCACGGTTCCAGCCTCGCGATCGGGCATCCGTTTGCAGCGACCGGTGCGCGTATCGTCGCCACGCTGGCCAAGCTGCTGGAGCAGAAAGGTTCCGGGCGCGGCTTGATCTCCATCTGCACCGCCGGCGGCATGGGCGTCACCGCCATTCTCGAACGACCCTGAGCGCGGCGATCCGGCACGTTCTGCATGCTTCGTTTGCGCACAACCACGACGCTGAGCTTGCTGGTGTTGGGCGCGAGCATTGCCGTTACCCAATGGCTTAGCGATCAGACGGGTAGCAGTGCCGAGCCGGTGCGGCATTCCATGCATCATCTGGCTGCGCATCCGGCCGCCGCGTCGCACCTTGCGCATCATTCGCACCCGGGTTCGCATCACGTGCCGGTCCATGCGCAGCCTCATTATGTTTCTGCGTCAGCTATCGCTTCTGCTGGCGACAAAGTTGAATGGGTGCCGGTTTCCATGCCGGTATCGTCGATACCGTTTGCGCGCATGCGGCATCACGATGCGGGCAATCTGGTGTTGCATCTGGTGGTCGATGGGCAAGGGCAGGTTACGCAGGTTTCGCTTGTGCAATCGAGCGGCGATGCGGTGCTCGATGCGGATGCGCTGACGATAGCGCGGCAATGGCGGTTTGCGGTTCCGCCGGATCATCCGCAGGGTTTCAGTGGGGATCTGCCGTTGAGCTTTACGGCGGCAAATGCACAATTCGCACAGACACCGTAGATGTGCTTTTCCTCCTCTCCCCTTCGGGCGACGCAAAGCTAGTCCCTGTGGGAGAGAGGACTGAGGTGAGGGGGCAACCTCGCGAAGAACTTCCAAAGAAACATCGACGAATTTGTGAAGATCACTGCAAGCGCAGCCCCTCACCCCGGCCCTCTCTCCCACAGGGACTAGCTTTGCATCACCCAAAGGGGAGAGGGAGTAAAGCGGCATTCAGAGCACGCCTTTCACACCGGCGCCGAACGCAGTAATCAGGCGCGTGTAGAGCAGCTTGGACGAGATGTCCACGTCCGGAAAATCGCCGACAGCTTCATAGCAACGACTGAAATCCGGATTGTCGGGTTTCATCGGCGCGCAATTGGGTTTGAGCTGGTAGCTGGTGGCATAGCGGAATGGCCAGATATCGAAGAACGGCAGCTTGGCCGAGATATCGCCAATCACCTGGCTGATTTGCCCGAGCACCGGAATGGTGGGTTTGCGCGGCGCAATGATCCAGGCATTCTGCGGTGCAATGGCTTGCAGGATCGATGCGCGCAGCTCGCTGGCGAAGCGCTGGTCGTACACGATCACGCCCGCCTCGGTGTTGTAGTGGTCCGAGCGCGGATCGAAGTTGTGCGAGCCGACCATGGCGAAGCTGTCGTCGACCACCAGTGATTTGGCATGCAGGCCGAAGCGGCGTCCGGCGCTGATCAGCGGTGCGGGACGGTTGCGTTTGCCATGACTGCCGAACAGGCCGGGTCGGCGTTCGTTTCCGGGGAAGCGCTTGTGCTTGGCGCCGGATGCGCTGGAGGTCACCGGTGCTTGCTCATCATCGTCCTCCGCCTCATCGATGACGTTGGCTTGCAGATAGGCGTCATCGGCAAGCTGGGCATGCGGTTTCATCTCGTAGATGTCGAAGCCGTATTGCGTGAGGTAGTTCTTGCGGTGTTTGTACGAGACGGCATAGACCGCAAAGGCATCGGTGGATGCCAGCGAGTTGGTGGAGACGGTGATCTGTGGCGGCGAGGCTTCCTGGTGCAGTTTCTTGAAGATTTTCTGCGCGCGGCGGCTCATCACGAGGTACGGCGTTTGCAGCACGACTTCATGGTGGGCGCCACTGATCAGGTGCATCAGGTAGGAGGTGTATTGCAGCGCGTCGCGCTTGTCCGGCTGCGTGGTCTTGGCCGGGCGATCGCTGAAATATTCCACCTTGCCGGTGATCAGGCTGGTGTTGATCAGATGTTGGGTCAGCCAGTCCAGATCCTGCGCTTCGCTAATCGCATCTTCCACACGCGCCGGATAGGCGTATTGCGGCGCAGGCCATGGCGGCGGATTTGGATCGCGCTGGATCAGTCGATTGACATCGCGCAGATGGGTCAACGGCACTGCGCGCTTGAGGTTCCAGAATAGATTGAAGCTCGCGGCCATCTGGTGTGCGGCAGGGCCGCCGACCATGATGTCGCGGTCGACATAATTGAAATCGTTATCCCAGTTGAAATAACGATCCTGGTAATTGCGCCCACCGGTGATGCCGATGCTGTTGTCGACCAGCAGCAGCTTGTTGTGCATGCGCTGGTTGAATTTCAAGAAGCAGCACAGGACACCGGCCGCAAACTCCAGCGGTGGCGTGCGTGAGTTTTGAAAGGTCGGGTTGTACAGCCTGACGTGCAGGTTGGGGCTGACCCGCGCAAGTCGCTCGAGCAGGTTGGGATCTTCGAACGAGAACAGCTGGTCGGCAAGGATGCGCACGGTGACGCCGCGCCGCGCCGCGGCGATCAACTCGTTGAGCATCAACTGGCCGGTGTCGTCTTCGTCCCAGATATAGGTCTGCACATCGATGGATTGGCGCGCTGCCCGGATCAGGTTGATGCGGGCGACCAGCGCGGCTTCGCTGTCATCGAGCAGGGTGACGACGTGTTCGGGCTGCGCGGGCGTGGAGTGGGCGATGGCCTGGTCCGCGGCATCAAGCAGGGGCGATGGCGTGGCGCAGTGGTCGTCCTGATCGCAGCTGGCCTGACGGTCGATGCTGGCGGCGACGATGGCGTCGGCACGCTTGATTTGCGCATGCGTCAGCGTGCAGCCCTGCAACAAGGCGGCCAGCAATAGTGTGACAACGAGACCGCAACGCAGCTGCATGCCGCCATGATAACGGCGACTCAACGACTTTCGCGTTGCAGCGTGATGCTCAGATTCAGGTCGACGCTATCGGACAGTGCCAGCCGATCGCTGGTCATGCCGAAGGCGCTGCGCCGCAGTCGGCCGTGCAGCGTGATGTGACAAGGTGACAGCGCCAGCGTTTCGCAATGAATGGGCTGTAGGGAGAAATGCATGGGCGCCGTGACACCGCGCAGGGTGAGGTAGCCGGTCAAGGTGCCGCCATGATCCAGATCGGTTTCCGTGATCGGATCGGAAACAAAGTGGATGGTCGGATGATGTTCGGCGTCAAAAAACGCCGGCGCCAAAACCCACGCGCGTATGCGCGAGGTGGGCATGCTCACGCTTTTCACTGCAATGGTGGCATCGACTACCCAGCTGCCGGGTTGCGGGCCGGGCAGCACATCGCCGATCACTTGGGTGAAGCCGCCATCGACGTGATCGAGCCAGAGCAGGCGTACCTTGAAGCTTGCCTGCGAGGCGGTCGGATCGATGCGAAAGTCAGTTTCGCCGGCCGCGACGAAGGCCGGCAGTAATAGCAAACAAAGCAACATGAGCCCGCGCAGAGATCGAAGTGCTCTGCGCAAACGCATCCTCATGGCGACCAGAACGCATCCAGTCGTGCGCTGCCCGGTTCCAGCGGGCCATCGAGGTGAAGCACGGCCAGTCCGGCCGGCGGCATGCCACGGAATTCATCCGAACGCCCTTCCACCAGCAAGGCGACCAGCCGTTCGATGCCGGGGTTGTGGCCGATCAGCATCACGATGTTCGCGTCCAGGTGCTGGTCCAGCAGGGCCAGCAATTCACCCGGGGTGGCGTTGTAGATTTCCTCGGCGGTCATCATCGTAGGTGCACGATCCAGGGCGGCGAGTGCCAGGCTGCCGGTTGCGCAGGTGCGCTCGGACGGCGAGCACAACACGCGATCGGGGTGTACACCGTGCGCCTTGAGCCAGGTGCCGGCGGCGCGCGCCTCCTGCTCGCCGCGCCCGCTGAGACGCCGGACGGAGTCCTCGCCTCCAGGCGGCGCCGGTTGGGCTTCAGCGTGTCGTAGCAGGATCAGTTCGTGCATGGGTACTCCAGGTAGTGCCTATTTAAGGTTCCGAGGTTGCAGGCGCTAGTGCTGGCGCTTGATCCAGCGCAGCAGTGGCGTCCAGTCCTGCTGGTGTCCACGCACCTGCTCGGATCCGTAGTCGAAGATGCCTTTGCCCAGCGAGGTCAGCAAGACGTAGGCCTGGGTATCGCGTAGTTGGGCCACCACCGGAAATGGCGCCTGTTCGGCCAGCTGGGCGATGGCGTCCTGGCTGGCGTGGGTCCAGGGTTTGAGCCGATTGCCCACCAGGGCCACCGGCAGCTTGCCGCGCTTGATCCGACTGATGCCGCGCAGGTGCTGCAGGAAATTCAGGGTGGCGTGCAGATCGAACGAGGATGGCAGGGCGGGCACCAGCAACACGTCGGCCTTTTCCAGATAGGGTTCCAGCTCTTTTTCGTGCGAGCCGGCGGCGGTGTCGATGAGTACGCGCTCGGTGTCGTCAGGCAGCTTGTCCAGCGCCTTGCGGCCGCCCTCCATCGCCAGCACGCCGGGGACATTGTCCGGACGCAGGCTGGCCCAGCGATAGCTGGAGCCCTGCGGATCGCTGTCGACGATGGCCGTGCGCTTGTTGTCCTGCGCCCAATGTGAAGCCAGCTGGGTGACCAGCGTGCTTTTACCGCAGCCACCTTTGCTGCTTGCTACCAACACCGTAAGCATCAGTTGCCCCTAATGGTGTGAGGTGAGGCAAAGGGTAGCAACAGGGCGGGAAACAGGGAACCGGGTGCGTCTTAAGCGCCCGGTTCCCTGTTGCCGCATCAATTCGCTTTTTGCGGCGGCTGCTGCGGCTGCCAGTCCGATGGCGCGTCGGTGGGAATGCCGTCATCGTGCAGCGCCGCCAGCACCAGGCTCATCTGGGTGCCGCCGCTGCGGGCCAGGGCCAGCAGATGCTGCGATTGCGCCTTGTCGTTCTGCGCGCGCAAGGACAATCCGGCGAAGTTCTGCACCTGCCAGATCAGGTTGCGCCGGGCGTTCTGGGCGTCCTGTTGCTGGGCCGGATCGGGATTGAGCACTTCGCGCAGATGCAGGCCCAAGGAGCGGGCCAAGGGGCTGGAGCCCCATTCGAGCAGCTTGCCCAGCTTCAGGCAGTCGTCCTTGATCGAGGCATCTTTCGGCGCGTTTTGTTCGCAATAGACAGCCGTGTCGCGCAACGCCGGCTGCGGCATGGTTGCGGCGGTGCCGAACACGATCAGCGCCTGCACGCCGTCCGCCCCAGCGGCGGAGTTCGGGTCCATCGTGGCGCTCGGCGGCGGCAAGGTGCTGACCGTGTTGGCCAGGGCCTGCAGGCCGATGCCGTTGTAGTCGTCATAGAGCTTGGCGGCAGCGGCTTTCGACAGATCCTGGCGCGCGTCGTCCTTCTTCAGCGTGTTCACGTCCTGGCTCAGCTTGAGCAGCCAGACGGCAGCGTTGTCGGGCGCCTGTTTGACCAGTTCGGCCAGGGCGTTGCTGTTGGGGCAGTCGCCACGGGTGTCGGCGTTGCAATCGGCCAGGCGGGCCCAGCTGACGGCGGGACCGGCCCCATCCGCCTGGGCGGCGCGGGCGATCAGGGCATGAAAGTTCACGATCTTGGACTGATTGGGCAGCGGGCGGGCCATCAAGGCTGCCGCGAGCAGGCGCTGGGCATCGGCGCTTGGCGCCAGCACGCTGACCAGATCGCTCTGGAACGAGAGCAGAGCCTGATTGCGGGCTTCATCCGCATTGGCGGTGCTGGGGGCGGTCTTGGCTTGGTATGCCATGGCGGTTGTCGACGCGCCGAGCAGGAAGGCAAGGGTCAGGGCAAGGGGACGCCATCCACGCATGGAGAATGCTCCGTGATTCATAAAACCCCCAGCATAACCGCGATGGATTGAGGATGTTCTGAACAGTAGCGATAGGACTTGCCGATCAGCGGCTTACGTCAAGCCGCAGGACCGTCGGCTCTTGCTAGGATGCCGGTGCTGCCGTACGCAGGAGAATGCTGTGGATTCGTTTTCAATGCTGGCCGAGGGGCATGCCCCCTGGTTTGTCGGGTGGGGCACGCTGGCCTTGATCAATGCCGGTCTGGCTCAGGGCAAGAACCGCAGTGGCTTGTGGTGGTTCTTGCTGTCGTTGCTGTTCGGCCCGTTTGCAACGTTGGTGCTGGTGCTGCTGCCGAAGGTGCGGGACCGGATTTTTTGAGTAGCAATGAATTAGGGGTGAGGGACGGGTAGCGAGGGCGCAAGTTCACTTAGCTTGCGCAAGAGGGCGCGCTTGCGCCCTTGCTACTCGCCACTCACCCTTTTGATTCACTCGCCCAGGGCTTCGCGCATGAACTCAGGCAGTGCCAGTGCGCCCTTGTGCACATCGGCGTTGTAGTAGCGCGTGGTGAAGTTCTTGCTGAGCGCACCACGCTCGCGGAAGCCGGCCAGGTCGCCACCCTTGCGCGCCATGGTGCAGCTCCACCAGCCGGTGGGGTAGCACGGCTGCGGGAACGGCAGGGTCTTCACTGCGCTGAAGCCGGCGGTGCGCATGGCCGAGCGCATCGATTTGATCAGTTCAAGATGCGCCAGCGGCGATTCGCTCTGCTGCACCAGGATGCCGCCGTGACGCAGGGCCTTGTAGCAGCTGGCATAGAACGCGGCATTGAACAGGCCTTCGGCCGGACCGACCGGATCGGTCGAGTCGACGATGATCAGGTCCAATGATTCCGGTTCGGCCTCGGCCATGTACTTGATGCCGTCGATAAACAGCAGCTCGGCGCGCGGATCGTTATTGGATTCGCACAGCTCCGGGAAATATTGCTCGGCCAGGCGCGTTACGCGCTCGTCGATTTCCACCTGCGCGGCGTGCTCGACTTCCTCGTGCTTGAGCACTTCGCGCAGCGTGCCGCAGTCGCCACCGCCGATGATCACCACGCGCTTGGCGCGCGCATGGGTGAACAGCGCCGGGTGGGTCATCATCTCGTGATAAAGGAAGTTGTCGCGGCTGGTCAGCATCACGCAGCCGTCGATCACCATCAGGTTGCCCCAGTCGGTGGTCTGGTAGATCTCGATGGTCTGGAATGGGGTTTTCTCCGCATGAAGCGGCTTCTCCACGCGATAACCGATGGAGGAACCGGAAGCCTGGTGTGCTTCAGTGAACCAGCTGGGCTGCGACATGTCGGGAAAATCCTGCAAATCGTGGTTAAAGAGATGTGATTGTAGCGGCAACCGCTGGCGGCGTCCCGGCGGGCTGACCTCAAATTGTCGCGGCCGCCCGTTACAATGGAAGTTCAGGCTGTCAGGTGGACGGCCTATCAGCCTTTCCGGTCCCGCGGCGTGCGAGGCTTCCGGCCGGTGGGCTTAAGTTCGTCAAGGCTCGCCGCTGCGACGATGTCATCCCCTGGGTCGGTCAAGCGGCCCATCAAAGAGGAGATACCGTCACATGGCGAATTCTTGGACTACCGATGCGGCCCGTCACACCTATGCCGTACCTTATTGGAGTGATGGCTACGTCGATGTCAGCGACGCCGGCGATATCGTGATGCGTCCGCAAGGCCAGCGTGGTCCGGCCTTTTCACTTCCGGAGATTGTCGAGCGCGCGCGCGCCGATGGTCTGCGCCTGCCGTTGCTGGTGCGCTTCCCGGATATCCTGGCCGACCGTCTCGCACGGTTGCAGGGTGCTTTCGCCAAGGCGATCGGCGAATGGAATTACGCCGGTGGCTATACCGCCATCTACCCGATCAAGGTCAATCAGCAGCGCGGTGTGGTGGCGGAGCTGGTTGCAGCGGGCGAGCATGGTTTCGGATTGGAAGCAGGTTCCAAACCCGAGTTGATGGCAGTGCTGGCGATGGCGCGGCCAGGCTCGATCGTCATCTGCAATGGCTACAAGGATCGCGAATACATCCGTCTTGCGCTGATCGGCCGCAAGCTGGGGCTGCGCATCCATATCGTGATCGAGAAACTTTCCGAGCTGGAGCACGTGATCGCCGAAGCCAAGGCGCTGGACGTGGAGCCGCTGTTGGGCGTGCGCGTGCGGCTGGCATCCATCGGCGCCGGCAAGTGGCAGAACACGGGTGGTGACAAGGGCAAGTTTGGTTTGTCGCCGGCGCAGGTGTTGGTGCTGGTGGAGCGCCTGGACCAGGCGGGTCTGAAGCACACGTTGAAGCTGCAGCACTTCCACATGGGCTCGCAGATTTCCAACGTGCGCGACATCGCCAACGGTATGCGTGAGGCCACCCGTTATTTCGTGGAACTCAGGCGCCTGGGCGTGCCGCTGGAGATCGTCGACGTCGGCGGTGGCCTGGGCGTGGATTACGAAGGCTCGCGTTCGCGCAGCCACAATTCGATCAACTATTCGCTGGAACAGTACGCGGCCACCATCGTGCAATCGATTGCCGAGGCGGTGGAGACCGAAGGTTTGCAGGCCCCGCATATCCTCACCGAGGCCGGACGCGCGATGACCGCACACCATGCGGTGATGGTGGTGAATGTCAGCGAAGTCGAATCCGTGCCGGTTGGCAGTCTGCCGGCGGCCGAAGCTGACGAGCCCAAGGTGCTGCGCCATCTGCGCGAAGTGCACGATGAATTGAGCACGCGTCCGCCGCTGGAGTTGTTTCACGAAGCGCAACATCATTTGCAGGAAGGCCAGACGCTTTATGCGCTGGGCCAATTGTCGCTGGCGGATCGTGCACGTCTTGATGAGCTGTATTACGCCATCGTCAATGCGGTGCGCGCGCGCCTGTTGCCGGCCGAGCGCGCCCATCGCCAGGCGCTGGATGATCTGGACGAAAAGCTGGTCGACAAGTACTTCGTCAATTTCTCGGTGTTTGAATCGGTGCCGGATGTCTGGGCGATCGATCAGATCTTCCCGATCGCGCCGATCGCTCGTTTGAACGAGCAGCCCGCCCGCCGCGGCGTACTGGTCGACCTTACTTGCGATTCGGATGGTCGCATTGACAACTATGTTGATGCCGATGGTGTGGACGTAAGCCTTCCGTTGCATGCATTGAAGGAAGGCGAGCCCTATCGGCTCGGCATTTTCATGGTCGGTGCATACCAGGAAACATTGGGCGACATCCATAACCTGTTTGGTGACACGGATGCGGTCAACGTGCGCGTGGACGGCAGCAGCTACGTGTTTGCCCACAAGCGCCGCGGCGATACCACCGACCTGATGCTGGACTATGTGGGCTATGACCTGGAGGCCTTGCGCCGCAGTTATCGCGAGCGGATTGCCGCGGCCGGCGTGGCCGGCGAGCAGGCTGAGTACCTGTTTGTAACATTGAATGAAGGCCTGACCGGCTATACCTACCTGTCCGAGGGCGTGCGTTAGCGTCATGGCCTGGAGTGCCTCGAACCCTGTCGAGGCACTCTGCGGTTAGCCAACGTGATGCCCTGATCCCCCTTTCCCCCGATTCGAAGGAGTGGCACATGGCAAGTCTCGACGGCAAAGTTGCATTGATCACAGGCGCAGCAAGCGGCCTGGGCAAGGCAATCGCTGAACTTTACGCAAAGAATGGTGCGGCAGTAGCGATTGCCGATATCAACCAGCAGGCGGCGGATGCGGCGGCGGCAGAGATCAAGGCAGCTGGCGGCAAAGCGATCGGCATTGCCATGGATGTCACCAACGAAGAGGCGGTGAACGCCGGCACCGACAAGACCGTCGCGGCATTCGGCAGCCTGGATGTGCTCATCTCCAACGCGGGCGTACAGATCATCAATCCGATCGATCAGTTTTCGTTTTCCGATTGGAAAAAGATGCTGGCGATCCACCTCGACGGCGGCTTCCTCACCACCAAGGCCGCGCTCAAGCATATGTACAAGGACAACCGCGGCGGCACCGTGATCTACATGGGCTCGGTGCATTCGCACGAAGCGTCCATGCTGAAATCGGCCTATGTCACCGCCAAGCACGGCTTGCTGGGACTGGCGCGCACGCTGGCCAAGGAAGGCGCGGCGCATAACGTGCGCTCGCATGTGATCTGCCCGGGCTTTGTACGCACGCCGCTGGTGGAAAAGCAGATTCCCGAACAGGCCAAGGAATTGGGCATCAGCGAAGCCGATGTGATCAAGAATGTGATGCTGAAGGACACCGTGGACGGCGTGTTCACCACCGTCGATGACATCGCGCAGACGGCACTGTTCCTCGCGGCATTCCCGAGCGCGGCACTGACTGGCCAGAGTCTCGTGGTCAGCCACGGCTGGTATATGCAGTAACGCTCACAGCCCCCGTGTTTGTTCGGGCAGCTGTCAGCGCATTTCCTCAATGAGTTACCGCCATTCCCGCTTTCGCGGGAATGGCGGCGAGAAGCGGCGAAGACGTCTGCCCCGAAGTAGAGGGGGCCCGCGTAGCATCCTCAGATCAAGGAAATGCCTCATGAAAATCGCCGACGTCAAAGCCAACGCCTTCGCCATGCCATTGACGAGCCCCGCGTTCCCGAAGGGACCGTATCGCTTCGTCAACCGTGAGTTCCTGGTTGTCACCTATCGCACCGACATGGACGCCCTGCGCGCCGTGGTGCCGGAGCCGCTCGAAGTCACCGAGCCGATCGTGAAGTACGAATTCATCCGCATGCCGGATTCCACCGGTTTCGGTGACTACACCGAGTCCGGCCAGGTGATTCCGGTGAGCTTCCGCGGAGAGAAAGGCGGCTACGTGCACTCCATGTATCTCAACGACCATCCTCCGATCGCTGGGGGCCGCGAACTATGGGGTTTCCCCAAGAAGCTGGCCACGCCGATCCTGGAAACCGAGATCGACACCCTGGTCGGTACGCTCGACTACGGCAAGGTACGCGTGGCCAAGGCCACGATGGGCTTCAAGCATGGCGAAGCCGATCACAAGGCGGTCCTGGCCGGGCTCGCTGCGCCGAGCTTTTTGCTGAAAATCATCCCGCACGTGGATGGCACGCCGCGCATCTGCGAACTGGTCCGCTACTTCACCACCAACGTGACCCTGAAAGGCGCGTGGACCGGCCCGGCATCGCTGGAGCTGCACCCGCATGCGCTGGCGCCGGTGGCGGACCTGCCCGTGCTGAAAGTGGAATCGGCGCTGCATTACATCACCGATCTCACTCTCGACCTGGGCACAGTGGTTTACGATTATCTTGACGAAAAGAACAAGGCTTAGGAGTCGACGCATGGCTGAGCAAAAGACGTCATCTGCCAAGGCTGCGACACGGCATCCCGCACAAGATGCCTACAAGATCACCGCCCTGGTTCTGCAGGGCGGCGGTGCATTGGGTGCTTATCAGGCGGGCGTGTATCAGGCACTTGATGAAGCCGGTTTGCAGCCGAACTGGATCGCCGGCATTTCGATCGGTGCATTGAACGCCGCCATCATCGCAGGCAATCCCCCGGAGCAGCGGGTCGAAAAGCTGACCGAATTCTGGAAGACGATCTGCAAGTCGGCCTTGTGGCCCAATCGGCCGTCGATCCCCTTGCTGGAAAACTTTACGTTTCCGCAGGCCTTCCGTGATGGGGCCAACGCGCTATCCGCATGGCGCGCCTTGACGGAAGGCCAGGCCGGTTTCTTCCAGCCGCGCATGCCACCCCCGTTATTGCAGTGGCATGGATCCCCGGCTACGGCAAGCTGGTACGACACCACGCCACTGCGCGAAACGCTGGAGCGCCTGGCGGATTTTGATCGCATCAATCATCCGAGCTGCGTGCGTGTGTCGGTGGGTGCCGTGAATGTACGGACCGCCAACTTCGCCTATTTCGATAATCGCCACGGCCCGCTGCGGCCGGAACATTTCATGGCTTCCGGTGCGTTGCCGCCTGGTTTTCCGGCGGTGGAAATCGATGGCGAGTATTACTGGGACGGCGGCATGGTTTCCAATACGCCGCTGTATAAGGTGTTGACGGAGCGTCCGCACCGCGATTCGCTGATCTTCCAGGTGGATC
This sequence comes from Dyella flava, assembly GCF_016904955.1. Lineage (GTDB taxonomy): Bacteria > Pseudomonadota > Gammaproteobacteria > Xanthomonadales > Rhodanobacteraceae > Dyella_B > Dyella_B flava. The sequence continues at coordinate 103,387 of NZ_JADIKE010000024.1, forward strand.
TGTGGAGTGCCTGCGGTGCGCTGCCGCACGACATGAGTACCGTGGCGGAGCGCGCCAAGGACATCCAGTATTCCAGCCGTACGCGCCTGATCACCGAGTACATGCATCAAAGTCGTGAACAACAGCAGTTGCTGCACGAATTGATGGCGCTGGTGCCTGAAGCCAAGCGCACGGATCCTGCCTTCCGTCGCGCAGAGCAGCGTGCCAATGGTGCGCTGACCAACCTCATCCATCTGATTTATCGCGACAAGCCCTACGAGGGGCACTACAAGGATTACGAGTTCAGCGCTGCTACCATGCACGAGCACTGGCAAAGTGGTCTGACCGACATGCGGCACACGCTCACGCAGCCGACCTGGCTTGATCCGCCGACAACCGAAAACCCGTTCGTGACGCATGATGTGCATCGCGACTGGTTGCCGTGTACGTAGGCAACCGAGGCGACATGGCGCACAAGGGGGGCGCGGCGGACTCGGCCATGGAGCGGCTGTTCGGTATCCGCGCAGCCGGCGCCAGCATCCGGGTAGAGGTGCTGGCCGGCATCACTACCTTTCTGACGGCGATGTATATCATCGTGGTCAATCCGGCGGTGCTTGCACAGGGCGGCGTGCCGTTTTCCGCGGCGTTGACCGCGACGGTGCTGGTGAGTTTTCTCGGCAGTTGCGCCATGGGCCTTTATGCCCGCAACCCGGTACTGGTCGCGCCCGGCATGGGCATGAATGCGCTGTTCGCTTTTGTGATGGTCCACGGCGGCGGTATGTCGTGGCAGACGGCGCTGGGTTGCGTGTTCTGGTCAGGGGTGATTTTTGCGGTGCTCGCCCTGTTCAACGTGCGCAAGCTGGTGGTCGATGCCATCCCGGAAAATCTGCGGCATGCCGTGTCGTGCGGCATTGGCCTGTTCATCACCCTGATCGGCCTGGTCAACGCCAAGTTCATCGTCGGTGATCCGGTAACGCTGGTTCATTCGGCCAAGCTCAATCCGGTGTTGCTGACTTTTCTGGCCGGGTTGTCGTTCACGATCTTCCTGGTTGCGCGGCGGGTGAAAGGCGCACTGATGATCGGCATCGTGTTGACCACGCTGCTGGCGATTCCGATTGGGCGCTGGTGGGGCGACGGCAGCGCCTATGGCGCGACGACGACGCTGGTGAACTGGCAGGGCTTTTTCGCCAGGCCGGATTTTTCGGGCATCGGCCAGCTTGATCTGCTTGGCTCGTTGAAGCTGGCGTACTGGCCCTTCATTTTCGTCATGCTTTTCACCTCTTTCTTCGATGCCTTGTCCACCTTTATGGCGGTGTCGGATGTGGGGAACCTGGTGGATGAGCAGGGTGATCCACGCAACATCCGTCAGTCGATGCGGGTGGATGCGTTTTCGGCGCTGGTGTCGGCGCCGCTGGGCACGAGTCCGGCGAATGCCTTCATCGAATCGGCGGCAGGCATTTCGCAGGGCGGACGTACCGGGCTGGTGGCGGTAGTGGCGGGTCTGTGTTTCCTGCCATTTCTGTTTCTGTCGCCGCTACTTTCGCTGGTGCCTGCGATTGCCACTGCGCCGGCGCTGATTCTGGTCGGCGTGTTCATGATCGAATCGATTACCCGGATCGACTGGCAGCGGTTCGACGAGGCGGTGCCGGCCTTCGTGGCGATGCTGCTGATTCCGTTGACCTATTCGATCACCGATGGCGTCGCGTACGGGTTTCTCGCCTATGTGCTGCTCAAGCTGGCAACCGGACGTGCGCGCGAAGTTAAGCCCGCGATGTGGATCATCGTCGCCTTGGCGATCTTGCTGCTGGCGCACCTTTGAGGGCGTCGGTAGCGGTGCGTCGCGCGCGGACGTGTGCCTGCGCCATACTTACTTGGTTTGTACCCGGCGCGCGGATGACGGTGATGCACCGGACATGGAGCATCCATTCCTGACACATGATGTGCATCGCGCACTAGGCAATGATTGATTCTCTGAAGGAAAACGCATGACCCTCAAGGCAGCATTTATCGGCCTCGGCGCCATGGGCGCCCCCATGGCCGGACATCTGAAGCAGCATGGTTTGTTGCATGCCGTTGCCAACCGCACGCATGAGAAGGCCGTTGTACTGGCCAGCGAACTGGGTGTGGCCGCGCCCGCGAGCTTGTCCGAACTCGCGTCGCAGTGCGATGTGATTGCCTTGTGCGTGACGGCAGATGCGGACGTGCTCAATACGGTCGATGCGCTCGCGCCGCATGTGAAGCCGGGCAGCATCGTGATCGATCACTCGACGGTTGCCCCCGATACCGCCAAGCAGGCAGCGGCACGTCTGCAGGCAGTGGGCGCGCATTTCCTCGATGCGCCGGTCTCCGGCGGCGTGGAAGGAGCCAAGAACGGCAAACTCTCGATCATGGTCGGTGGCGATGCAGCGGTGCTGGAGCGTGCGCGTCCGGTGCTGGAAGCTTATGCCTTGCGTATCACTCATCTGGGCGATGTCGGCGCGGGACAGGCCACCAAGGCGATCAATCAGGTGCTGGTGGCGGGCATTGCACAGGCCGTGTGCGAAGGCCTGGCGTTGGGCGAAGCCTTGGGCCTCGATCCGGAGCGCCTGATCCCGACCCTGGGTGCCGGCGCGGCAGGCAACTGGTTCCTTGAAAAGCGCGGCGCAACCATGCTCAAGAATGAGTTCGGCGTCGGTTTCAAGCTCGCCTTGTTGCACAAGGATCTGGGCATTGTGCGCGGCATTGCGGAAAAAGCAGGCACGTCACGGGTCGTGATTGAGCGCTCGCTGGCCGACTACGCTGAGTTGATGCGGCAGGGTCACGGCGATGACGATATTTCCGGGCTGATTCGCCTCAAGCGTCGTCATTGATTGAAGACAAAGCAGTAAACAAGCAAGGGCGCCGATGGCGCCCTTGTTTCGTCATACGGGAAGCGTTTTCCGAGTGATTCAGCCGCCGGCTTTGAGCGCAATGGCGGAAATACCGGCGGAGGACAGGCGCTGCTTGACCGCTTCCAGGTCAGTGGCCGAATGGAACGGCCCCAGGCGGACGCGGTGATAGGTCTGCCCGCCGATGTTGACCGATTGCACGTTGGCGACGAAGCCTTGCAAAGCCAGCTTGGCTTTCAGCGTTTCCGCATCGGCGGCACTTGGAAAGGCGCCCACTTGCAACAGGTAACCGCTCGGCGTTCCGGCGGCCGGTGGCGGCGGTGCCACGGCTGAAGCTGGCGCGGCGGTGATGTTCTGGGTCACGGCTGCCGGTGCGTTGGCGGGCAGGGCGGGAGCAGGCGTCGCGGGTTGTGGTGCCGCCTGATTCTGTTGCGTGGCGAGCTGTTGTTGCTGTTCCGCCTTGGCCTGCGCACTGATTTCCGAATCCGGAATGCGCACTTCCTTCTCCGAGAGCACGGAGTAGAAGTCGTACTGCGGTTTCTTCGGTGCGGTGGTGCCACCCGACGGCGCCAGGCCTTCATCGCTACCGGGTTGCGCGGTGGCTTCAGGATTGGGCTGCGGACCTTTCGGTGCCATCGGTACCAGCGAGTGTCGCATCAACACCACCACGACCAGCGCGCCGATCAGGATGCCGACGAGGATGCCAGCCCAGGCCGGAAATCCACCGCTGCTGTTGCGCACGGCCTGCCGGCCTTTGCCCTTGCGTGGTGCCATTTACATCTTCTCCGGGGCACTAAGTCCCAGCAAATCCAACCCGTTCCGAATAACCCCACGTGTGGCGAGCGCGAGCGTCACGCGCGCGTTGCGCAACTCGACGTCATCCACGATCCATTTGTGTTCGTGATAGTAACTGTGAAGCGCCCCGGCGAGTTCGCGCAGATATTGCGCGATCAGGTGCGGTTCCAGGTTGCCGGCGGCGACTTCGACCACTTCCGGGTAGCGTGAAAGCTCGGTGAGCAGGATCTGCTCGTGCTCGGTGTCCAGCCGCGCCAGCTGACGGATGCCAATGGCAGTATCGACCGGGGGCAGGCCGCGCTCGGCCAGTTCCTCCAGCACGCGGCAGACGCGCGCATGCGCGTACTGGATGTAATAGACCGGGTTGTCGTTGCTCTGCGAGCGCGCCAGGTCGATATCGAACACCAGCTGCGAATCGGAGCGACGGGCGATCAGGAAATAGCGGGTGGCATCGCGGCCGGCTTCGTCGATCAGGTCGCGCAGGGTGAGGTAGCTGCCCGCGCGCTTGGAGATCTTCACCTCTTCGCCGCCACGCATCACTGTGATCATCTGGTATAGCACGTAGTGCGGCCAGTCCTTGGGGATGCCCAGGTCCAGCGCCTGCAGGCCGGCTTTGACGCGGGCCAGGGTGCCATGGTGATCGGAGCCCAGCACGGTGACAGCATTTTCGTAGCCGCGCTGCCACTTGCTCAGGTGATAGGCGACGTCCGGTACAAAGTAGGTATAGGTGCCGTCGGACTTGCGCATGACGCGGTCTTTGTCGTCGCCGAAATCGGTCGAGCGCAGCCACAAGGCGCCACCTTCTTCATAAGTGTGGCCGTGGGTGACGATTTCGCGTACGGCTTCTTCCACCTTGCCGTCGGTGTAGAGCGAGGACTCCAGGAAATAGACGTCCAGTTCGACGCCGAAGGCTTTCAGGTCCAGATCCTGCTCGTGGCGCAGTGCCGCCACGGCAAAGCGGCGGATCGCTTCGAGATCATCCGGATTCTTCGCGCCGGTCACGGTATGGCCATCGGCCGTCACGGACTCCCCGGCGAGGTAAGCCTGGGCGACGTCGGCAATGTAATCGCCGCGATAGCCTTCTTCCGGCCAATTCGCATCGCCCGGTGCGATGCCGCGCGCACGCGCTTGCACCGAAATCGCCAGGTTCTGGATCTGTACGCCGGCATCGTTGTAGTAGAACTCGCGCTTGACGTTCCAGCCGGTCGCCCTGAACAGGCGGCTGATGCAGTCGCCGAGCACGGCGTTGCGCCCATGGCCGACGTGCAGCGGGCCGGTCGGGTTGGCGGAGACGAACTCCACGCCCACCGTGTGGCCGGCGCCGCTTTGGCTGCGACCGTAGCCATCGCCCTCCGCCAGGATGCGCTTTACTTCGGCGTGATAGGCGCCTTGCGCCAGGAAGAAATTGATAAAGCCCGGACCGGCGATCTCCACCTTGCCCACCAGGCTGTTGCCGGCCAGGGCGGCCACCAGCTTCTCGGCCAGATCGCGCGGCTTGGCGCGGGCCGGCTTGGCCAGCAGCATGGCGGCATTAGTGGCGAAATCGCCGTGTTCCCGGCTGCGCGCGCGCTCGATGACGAAGTTCGGCAGTTCGAGGTCGGCCGGCAGGGTGCCATCGCCTTGAAGAGTCTGGATGGCCCGAAGGACCAATTCGCGCAGCGCTTCTTTCACAGGTATAGGGGTTTGATCTTGATAGGACCGCGCATCCTATCAGACCCGCGTGGCACGCCGCTTTCCGTTTGGCTGGGAGGCCGCTACGGGCGCTTAAAGGCGATCCCTGCTGCATTGCGGCGGTCCGGCTTGTGGATAAGTCTGTGGGGAAAGTGAAGGCAGCGTGCGCGTTTTGGCGCGGGAAATCCGTAGAAACCAGCTTGTCATGTATTTAACTGTTCAAAAACAATGGGTTGTGGCATTAATTTGATGTGCTGTTCAGTGATATGCCTATAAGTGACTCCTGGGGCGTTGTGTGCATAAGTCTTGCCACCCGAAACAGGAAGGCATGTCCGTTGCATGTCATATCCCAGTCATGACGCATTGCGACAATGGCTGGGTATCACCGGCGTCTCCCCCGTCGGAACGATACGGGACTGCCGCATCCCTTACCCTCCCCTCATGCGGCTCCCGGCGCGAATCCTCGTTCGCGCCGTTTTTTTTGGCGTTTCGCAAAGACCTAGTGCTAACAGGCCCTAGAGCATGCCGCGGGCCGCCATCGACACGGGCTCGGCATGGCCGATCACCAAATGGTCCAGCACGCGGACTCCAACCAGTCGCAAGGCCTGCCCCAGCTCACGGGTGATGGCCTGGTCGGCGGCGCTGGGCTCGGCCTCGCCGCTGGGGTGGTTGTGGGCAAAGATCACGGCGGCGGCGTTGTGTTTCAGGCAGGCGCGTACGACTTCGCGCGGGTGCACGCTGGCCCCGTCGACCGTGCCGCGGAAGAGTTCTTCGAAAGCCAGTACACGGTGACGGTTGTCCAGATACAGGCAGGCGAATACCTCATAGGGCAGATGGCGCAGGCGAGCGGAGAGATAGTTGCCGCTTTCGCGCGGATTGCTGAGCGCGGGCCGTTCCACCAGTTGTTCCGCCAGGCTTCGGCGAGCCAGCTCCAGGGCGGCGGCGATGCGCGCCCGTTTGGCAGGACCCAGGCCGCTGGCGCGGATGTGCTGATCCTGCTTGCCTAGCAGCGCGTTCAGGCCACCGGCGCGCATCAGCAGTTCGCGTCCCAGGGCGATAGCGTCCTTGCCGCGCACACCGCTGCCCAGCAGCACGGCGAGCAGTTCTGCATCCGATAGCGCAGCACTGCCTTGTGCCAACAACTTCTCGCGAGGGCGTTCGCCTTCCGGCCAATTCCGAATACTCATCCGCGTAGCTTGAGACTACGGATGCGATGCGGGCAGCAGTAGACGTACATGAATCCGGTAAGCTAGCCGTCCATCCGCATGTCAGACCCTGCTTACATCATGAGTCTTGCCCAACGCCGCATATTGCTGGGAGTGTCGGGCGGCATTGCCGCCTACAAGTCCTGCGAGCTGGTCCGCCGCTTGCGGGACCTCGGTGCGCAGGTGCGCGTTGTGATGACCGAAAACGCGACCCACTTCGTGACGCCGACCACCTTCCAGGCGCTGTCCGGCGAGGCTGTGCGGGTCAGTCTGTGGGATGAATCGGCCGAAGCGGCGATGGGACATATCGAGCTGGCGCGGTGGGCCGAGCGCGTGCTGATCGCTCCCGCCAGCGCCGATCTGATGGCGCGCCTGGCGCATGGACACGCCAATGACTTGCTGAGCACCTTGTGCCTGGCCACGGCGGCGCCGGTCTATCTGGCCCCGGCCATGAACCAGCAGATGTGGGCAAACGTCGCGACCCAGGCCAATCTGGCCACCTTGCGCGCGCACGGCATACACATTCTTGGACCGGCCGCGGGTGATCAGGCGTGTGGCGAAGTTGGTTCCGGCCGCATGCTCGAGCCGCACGAATTGCGTGAAGCGATGGTCGCTTCGTTTGGCGATCGGGTGCTGGCGGGCTTGAGCGTGGTGGTCAGCGCCGGGCCAACTTACGAAGATATCGACCCGGTGCGCTTCATCGGCAATCGCAGCTCCGGCAAGATGGGTTTTGCCGTGGCGGAAGCCGCTGCGCGGGCCGGCGCCCAGGTGACGCTGGTGGCCGGGCCGGTCACCCTGGCCACCCCGCACGGCATCGGCAAGCGTATCGATGTGCGCAGCGCCGCGCAGATGCATGCCGCCGTGGCAGATGCCGCAACGCAGGCGGACATTTACATCGGTGCCGCCGCGGTCGGCGACTATCGGCCGAACACCGTCGCCGAGCACAAGCTCAAAAAGCAACATGGCACCGATCTGACATTGCAGCTGGCCGAGAACCCGGACATTCTGGCGAGTCTTTCATCCCGGCAAGGACATCCGTTCCTGGTCGGGTTTGCCGCCGAAACGCAGAACGTGGAGAGCTATGCGCGCGACAAGCTGCAACGCAAAGGGCTGGACATGATTGCCGCCAACCAGGTGGGCGATGGGATGGGTTTCGAAACCGCCGACAACGCGATCACGCTGTACTGGGCCGATGGCTCCGCCGAACTGGCACGTGCCGACAAGGCGGTGCTGGCGCGCCAGTTGGTCGAGCACATCGCCAAGCGCTACAAGGCGGTGCGCGGATGATCGATGTCGAGCTGAAAATCCTCGACCCGCGCCTGGGCGATACCATTCCCTTGCCGCAAGCCGCCACCGTAGGCAGTGCGGGCATGGACCTGCGTGCCGCGGTGGAAGCGCCGCTTACACTGGCGCCGGGCGAAAGCTCACTCGTGCCCAGCGGCATGGCCATTCATATCGGCGATCCGGGCTGGTGCGCGCTGATCGTGCCGCGCTCGGGGCTGGGGCATAAACACGGCTTGGTGATGGGTAATCTGGTAGGTGTAATCGACGCGGACTACCAAGGGCCTTTGATGATTTCTTGCTGGAACCGCGGCACGCAGCCGTACACCATCGGGGTGGGCGAGCGCATTGCGCAGTTGCTGCTGGTGCCGGTTGGACAGGCGAGGCTGAAGATTGTCGACGAGTTCGTGCCATCGGAACGGGGCGAGGGCGGATTCGGTTCTACCGGAAAACACTGAAAACGTGGGGAATGGGCATGGCAATGAGCGGCGCACGAGCGCGTTTGCCGGGTGTGCACGTCGATTGGGGACGACTGTTGCTATTGGCCGGTGCCACCTTGGCGCTGGCGCTGGGCGTTTTCAGCGCCTGGCAGACCTGGCTGATTGCTGATCAGGGTGATGCCATCCGGCAGTTGCATGCCGCACAGGATAAGGTCGTGCAGGCGCTGGCCTCGGACATTGCGCAGGAGCGCAGCGAGGTCACCGCGGCGCTCGCCGGCGTCGATGTCAGTGGGCTACCGGCGAATTCGGCGCAGGTGCTGGCCAACTTGAAGCAGCGGCTGCCACAAGCCCTGAACGTGGAGCTGTACAGCGCCGGTCTCGATGAGGTGTTGCATGCCAATTATCGCGACTTCGGCTATGCCAAGGCCGCGCAATTGATGGCGGCGCCGGATGCCCAAGGCGATCCGCCGGTCGAGTCGCTATCCAAGGGATTGGGTGATCGCCGCATGACGATGGTGGAGCCGCTGGGTTCGCCGGAGAAACCACAGGCATGGGCGTGGATCGAGCTCCCCTTTGCGCCGATAGCACAACGCTTTAACGCGGTGTCGGTTGGCAGCGGTCGGCTTCAGTTGCATCAGAGCACCGATCGCGGCGACAACCTGGAGCTGATGGCGCACGGCAGTCTGGCATCGGTCGATGCGGAGCCGCAGGGCAAGTCGATTCCGGGCAGCAACTTCAATGTCGTGGCGGTGCTGCCGGGCGCTTATATCCTGTTGCCGCAATCCGTCTTGCTGGCCGCTTCACTGACGCTGCTCGGCCTCGGCGGCAGCTTCTATCTGTCTTGGTTGTTTGTGCGCGGTCCTGTGCGCCGTGTGAATGATATTGAGGAAGAACGTTTGTCGGACTTTACAGAAACCCAGCCCCACCCCGAACCCGTCAAGCCGGTGGCTCAGCCTGCTCCCAAGCCGCCGGCGCCGGCGCCCGCGCCAGTAACCTTGGATCCTGCCATCTTCCGTGCGTATGACATCCGCGGCGTGGTGGGCAAAAGCCTGACCGCCGATGTGGCCAAGCTGCTTGGCCAGTCGATCGGCACGCTGATGCGCGAAAAAGGCCTGCAAGAGATGGTTGTCGGACGTGATGGGCGTCTGTCCGGCCCCGAGCTGGCGGGCGCGCTGTCAGATGGTCTGCGTGCCGCTGGCATCGATGTGATCGACATCGGTGCGGTGCCGACGCCAGTGGTCTACTACGCTGCCTATCGTTTCAACACGGGCTGCGGTGTAGCGGTCACGGGAAGCCACAATCCGCCCGACTACAACGGCTTCAAGATCGTGGTCGGAGGCGAAACCCTTTCGGAAGGTGCGATCCAGGATCTGTACAAGCGCATGGCCACCAACGCGCTCGACAACGGCGGCGGTGGCAGCCTGCGCCATGTCGATGTGGTGCCGGACTATATCGAGCGCATCACCTCGGACGTGCAGACCGAGCGCATGCTCAAGCTGGTAGTCGATTGCGGCAACGGCATTCCGGGCGCCGTTGCGCCACAGGTGCTGGAAGGGATCGGTTGCCAGGTCATTCCGCTTTATTGCGAGGTGGACGGCAACTTCCCCAATCACCACCCCGACCCGTCCGATCCGCACAATCTTGAGGACCTCATCCTCTCGGTGAAGCAGACCGGTGCGGATCTGGGCCTGGCCTTCGATGGTGATGGTGATCGCCTGGGTGTGGTCACACGCGACGGCGAGATCATCTTCCCGGACCGCACCTTGATGCTGTTTGCGCGCGACGTGCTGTCACGCCAACCCGGTGCCACGATCATCTATGACGTGAAATGCACGGGCCACCTCAAGGGTCAGATTCTCGATGCCGGCGGCAGTCCGATGATGTGGCGTACCGGGCATTCGCTGATCAAGGCCAAGATGCGTGAAACCGGCGCGGAACTGGCCGGTGAAATGAGCGGCCATTTCTTCTTCAAGGAACGCTGGTACGGCTTCGACGACGGTATCTATGCCGGCGCGCGCCTGCTGGAAATCCTGGCGGGAGATCTGGAAGGCCGCACACCGGAAGAAATCTTCGCCACCTGTCCGAAAGGCGTTTCGACGCCGGAACTCAAGGTCGAGATGACCGAGGGCGAGCATTACCGCTTTATCGAAAAATTCCGCGAAACGGTGGATTTCGGCGACGCAACGCTCATCACCATCGACGGCGTGCGCGCTGACTGGCCGGATGGCTGGGGCCTGGTGCGTCCGTCGAACACGACGCCGATTCTGGTGCTGCGTTTCGATGCCGATAACGAGGCGGCGCTCAAGCGCATCAAGAAGACCTTCCGCGAGCAGATGCTGGCGGTGGATCCCACGTTGAAGTTGCCGTTTTGAAGCAGGAGTGAGTGGAGAGGAGTGAGAAGTGAGAGAGAGGCGAGCGGCCTCAAGGCGCGGCCTGTCTCTCACTTTTCATGCCCGTCCACCTTCTGGCTTCAGTAGCCGCGATCAGCCTTTTCGGCGGCTTTCAATTCGCGAAAGTGCTGCAGCTCCTGCGCTTGCTGCTGCACAACGGCCTCCCGATTGGCCTTCTGCCGTTGCAGCAGGGCCCGCTCGTTGGCAACCACGTTGCGCTGAGCACTGATCTGATCGGTAAGAAATTTCGGCACGGGCTGCTTTGCACGTTCGTCGTCGGCGGCGCGGTTAAGCAGATCGGTCAGTGCGGCATCCTGGCTGTGCAGGTTCACACTCGTGGTGTTCATCTGCTCGTCGAGATTTTCCAGCACCTGCTGCTGCTCAGCTTTGAGCGCATCCTCATCAGGGTAAGTGTTGATCAGCTGCAGATCGTTGCGCTTCTGTGCGTCGATCCCTCGCTGCCTGGCGGCGTCCTCTGCGGCCTGTTTATCGGCGGCAGCGCGCTCGGTGGGGGTGAGTGGCCGCGCGATATGAGCGACCACCATGCCTTCGTTATTGATGATGTCGTAGCCGAATTTCACCGCATCGTCGGTAAGGCTGTCGCTGTAATGCGACAGGCCGCTGGCATCGACCCAGCGGTAATGGGTACCACCATTGGGAGCAGTCTGGGCTGCTGCCGCGCCGGCTAGGCCGAGCGACAACGCAATGGACGCAATGAGCACGAGTCGACGCATGATCCCTCCTCAGTTTTCAGTATACCCGGGGGCTTTGAATACTGAACGACAGGGATGCGCCAACGTGATTGAATTCACTGCAAAGGCGCGGTTTCAGTCGCGCACGCCGTAACGCTCGCGGTACGCGATCATGCGCTGGTAATCGGCAGCCAGGTCCGCCCGCTCGCCGGCGTAGGCCAGCACGTCGCTGAAGCCGGTGATGGCGACGACGGGGATGCCGTAATCGCGCTGAACTTCCTGCGCCGCCGACAGCTCGCCCTGGCCGCGTTCCTGCCGGTCCAGCGCGATCAGCACGCCCGCAGGCGTGGCGCCCTGGGCGCGGATCAGCGCCAGGGATTCACGTACGGCGGTGCCGGCTGTCATCACGTCGTCAACGATCAGGACGCGCCCCTTGAGGGGGGCGCCGACCAGTACACCGCCTTCGCCATGATCCTTGGCTTCCTTGCGGTTGTAGGCCCAGGGCAGGTCGCGGCCATGCTCATCGGCCAGCGCCATGGCGGTGGCGGCAGCCAGCGCAATGCCTTTGTAGGCAGGGCCGAACAGCATGTCGACTTCCAGTCCCGAATTCACGACGGCCGCTGCGTAGGCACGGCCGAGACGAGCCAGCGCGGCGCCGGAGTCGATGCGGCCCATATTGAAGAAATACGGACTCAGACGGCCGGACTTCAGCGTGAATTCGCCAAAGCGCAGCACGTCGCGCTGCAGGGTGAGTTCGATAAAGTCGCGCTGGTAGTCGTGCATGGCGAAGACGCGGATGATGGAGTGCCGACATGTTACAGACTTTGGCGGCAATGATGAGTGAGGGGTGAGCGGCGGGACGCGAGTTTGAAGCTTGCGATGAGCCATCGCGCCAGTTCCCTTGCCGATCGCCCATCTTCGTTATGATGCGCACTTCGATGAAGGAGTCGCCATGCGCATTATCAGCCTGAACGCCAACGGCATCCGCTCCGCCGCCACCAAAGGTGTCTTTGAGTGGTTGCGCAAGCAGCACGCAGACGTGGTCTGCCTGCAGGAAACCAAGGCGCAGGAGGATCAGCTGACCGATCCGATGTTCCGTCCTGATGGACACCATTGTTTCTATCGCGATGCGAGCAGCAAGAAGGGCTACAGCGGCGTGGCGATTTATGCCAAGCGCGAGCCCGACAAGGTCCTCACCGAACTGGGCTGGGATGAGTTCGACAACGAGGGGCGCTATATCGAGGCGCGCTTTGGCAATCTGAGCGTGGTGTCGCTGTACGTGCCGTCGGGTTCATCGGGCGACGAGCGTCAGCAGTTCAAGTTCAAGGTGATGGAGTGGATCACGCCGATCTTCGACAAATGGCTCAAGAGCAAACGCGACTACGTGATCTGCGGTGACTGGAACATCGTGCATGCCAAGGATGACATCAAGAACTGGAGTTCAAACCAGAAGAACTCCGGTTGCTTGCCCGAGGAGCGCGCCTGGTTGGATCTGCTGTTCAAGCAGCGTGGTTGGGTCGACAGTTTCCGCGCGCTGAAACCGGATGCGGTCGAATACACCTGGTGGTCCAACCGTGGTCGCGCCCGCGAGAATAACGTGGGGTGGCGCATCGATTACCAGGTGGTGACACCATCATTGCGTGATCGCCTCAAGCACTGCTCGATCTACCGCGACGAGCGCTTCTCCGACCACGCGCCGTACACGGTCGATTATGCCGACTGATGCCGCGGTGACGGCGGCGCGCAAGCCGTCGATCTGGCGTTCGTTTTCGCAGCCGGCGGCGTGGACGATGTGCCTGCTCGGGTTTTCGTCTGGACTGCCTTTTCTGCTGGTGGCCGGCACCTTGGCCTTCTGGCTCAAGCAAAACGGTATCGTGTTGAAAGACATCACGATGATCGCCAGCGCGGGCATGACCTACGCGTTCAAGTTTGTCTGGGCGCCCCTGCTGGATCACTGGCGACTGCCAGGCTTCCGGCGTCTTGGACAGCGCCGCGGCTGGCTATTGTTCGCGCAGCTGGGCGTGATCGTCGGCTTGCTGGCGATGGCGATACTTACGCCACATCAACTGGTGCCGTTCGTGGTGGCGACGTTGTTTGTAGCCTTCATGGGCGCCACGCAGGACATCGCCATCGATGCATACCGCATCGAAATCGCGCCGCCATCCGCGCAGGGTGCACTCGTTGCGACCTACTCGCTGGGTTATCGCCTGGGCTTGCTGGTGGCCGGTGCGCTGGCCCTGATTCTGGCCGATCACATTCCATGGGTCACGGTATACATGTTGTTGTCCGTGGTGATGATCGTGCCGGTTGTCACCACCCTGATGATGCGTGAACCGGACGTACGTCGTGCCGCACCGGCAACGTGGCGCGCCGCCATGCGCGAGAGCGTGATCGATCCGTTCGCGGATTTTTTTCGTCGCTACGGCTGGGCTGTTGCCGGATTGACCCTGCTGTTCATCCTGCTGTTCAAGGTGCCTGAGCAGGCGATTATCGGCGGTGTCATGAGCCCGTTTTATCGCGACATGGGCTTTTCCATGACGGAAATCGGCGCAGTCACCAAGATCTACGGCATCTGGATCGGCATTGCCGGTGCTTTCGTGGGTGGTGCGGCGGTGGCGCGCTGGGGAGCATGGCGAACGCTTGGCGTATGCATCGTGCTGGAGAGTTGCAGCAACCTGCTGTATCTGATGTTGCTGGCACACCATGGCAACCTGATGGTGTTGACCATGGCTATCTCCGGCCAGAATTTTGCCGAGGGCCTGCTCGGCCCGCCGACCGTGGCGTTCCTGTCGTTGCTGGTCAATCGGCAACACACTGCGACGCAGTATGCGCTGTTGAGTTCACTGGTGAACTTGCCGGGCAAGGTGCTTGGTTTCTTTGCGGGCGGCATCGTCATGGCCATGGGCTACGGCGGCTATTTCATCATCACCGTTTTCTCGGTACTGCCGGCGATGCTGTTGTTCGCCTGCCTCTGGCGCCGTTTCAGCAAGGATGAGCCGGCGCTGGCGGGCTAGCCGAAAATCGGCGCGCAAACACGTTCACAGCCCGAGTGCGAACTGGCCCACGGATCGCCGCGATGCCAATTGCAAGCGGCATCGCAGTTGGCGACGATCACATCACAGGGGCTACGTGGCAGGAGTGAGGCCATATGCCGGATATCATGATTCGTCACATCGATCGACTGATGGCAGAGCGCATCAAGCTGCTTGCCAAAGAGCGCCAGTGGTCGATCAATGATGTTGTGTTGCAGGCATTGCGGCATGGACTGGGCGTTTCCGAGAGCAGCGGAGTGCTCGCCGAAAACCTGCTTGAATCGCGTGATCTGACCGACGCTGGCGGGCATTGGAATGCCAGCGAGCGCGCAGCGTTTCAGGAAGCCGTGCAGGCGCTCGCGGTTGCGCAATCAGAGCAGCTCACATCAGCGATGAACCGCAAGGTTGGTGAGTTGCTGGACTGATCAGCTGAAAGCTCGCGGCCCCGGATACACGGCGCCCAACACCCGCAAGCCGCGAGCCCCCGTCACGGCTGGCAGATTGCCCGGCAAGCCGAGCAGGCGCTGTCGTGCCAGCCATGCGAACGCCGTGGCTTCCAGATAATCCGGGTCAACGCCGTGGCTGGCGGTGCTGCTCAATGCGCGCGGTCCCAGCCTTTCCTGTAAACGCCGCACGAGTGCGAGGTTGTGCACGCCGCCCCCGCAGAGCAATACATCGCGCGCGTCGCCAGCGTGTCGTTCGATCGCATCAGTCACACTGCGTACCGTGAGTTCAAGCAAGGTGGCTTGCACATCGGCGGGCGATAACGGGAAGTCGCTCAGCCGCGCGTCCAGCCAGCCCAGGTGAAAATGCTCGCGGCCGGTGCTCTTCGGTGGTGGCAAGGCAAAGTAGGGGTCGCTCAGCAAGCGGGCAAGCAACATGTCATGGACATGCCCGCCGGCGGCGAAAGCCCCGTCGCGATCGAATGCCTCACCGCGATGCCGCAGATGCCATGCGTCCATCAGCCCGTTCGCCGGCCCGGTATCAAAGCCGGACACGCGGCCGTCAGCCGACAGCACCGTGATGTTGGCGATGCCGCCAAGATTGAGCACGACGCGCGCGTGGCCGGGATTCGCGAGCAACATGGCATGCACGGCGGGTAATAGCGGTGCGCCTTGTCCGCCCGCCGCGACGTCGGCGCGGCGGAAATCCGCGACCACATCGATGCCGCTACGCTCGGCGATCACGCTGGCATCGCCGATTTGCAAGGTGAATGGGAGTTCGCCCGTGGGGCGATGCCGGATCGTCTGGCCGTGCGAGCCGATCGCGCGCACCGATGTGGGCGGCGTGCCGCTGTGTTCAAGCAGTTTTTGAGTCGCCTCGGCGAACACCTGGCCGATCGCGACATCCAGGCGGCCATAAGCGTCCAGATCAAGCCGGGTTTCATCCTGTGCAACGCGCAGAATCTGCGTGCGCAGTGCGTCCGGCCAGGGATGCGTCAGGGCGTGGACCAGGTGCGGACGATCCTGCTCAAAGCGCACCAGCGCGGCGTCGATGCCGTCGGCGCTGGTGCCGGAGATCAGCCCGATATAGAGCGCCGACGCGTCATCCACGCGTCGGCTCAATCGTCGCTGCGCGTGTTGGATTCGGCGCGCGCAAGCTTGTAGTTGTTGTCGATTTCCATCAAACGCGCGAGCTGTGGCTTCACGACGGTAGCCTCGAACTGCGCCAGCTGCGCCGCTGGTAGCGGCTCCGGCTTGGGCAGGGTGACGGTTTGTGGGTCGCGCTGCACGCCGTCGACACGGAATTCATAGTGCAGGTGCGGGCCGGTGGCGAGACCGGTCATGCCGACGTAGCCAATCACATCACCCTGTCGCACTTGCTGACCGACACGCTCGTTGGCGAAGCGCGACATGTGACCGTAGGCGGTACTGATGTGCGCATTGTGCTGGATGATCACGAAGTTGCCGTAGCCATTCATCCAGCCGCGGAACTTGATCACGCCATCGCCGGCCGCATGAATCGGCGTACCGGTTGGTGCGGCGTAATCCACGCCTTTGTGGGCGCGCATCAGGCCAAGGATCGGATGCATGCGTGCCGTGCTGAAGGGCGAGGAGATACGGGTGAAATCCACCGGAATGCGCAGGAAGGATTTCTGCAACGGACGGCCGTCTTCACTGAACCAGCCAATGCTGCCATCGGCGCGCTTGAAGCGGTAAGCGGTATAGCGATGGCCCTGGTTGACGAATTCGGCCGCGACAATATCGCCTTCGCGCAGGTAGCCGCCGTCGCGGTACACGGTGTCGTAAACAACGGTGAAGCTATCGCCTTCGCGCAGATCCTGCACGAAGTCGATGTCGTATTTGAAGAGATCGGCCAGCTTGATCACCATCGCATTGCTCAAGCCGGCTTTGTTGGCGGCGGCGAACAGCGAGTCCTCGATCACGCCGTGGGCGATCTGCTCGCGCGTGTCCACGGCGCGCGCAACCGTTGTCACGCTGGGCGTGGCGCCGTCGAGGCGAATGATGGCGCGCGTGGATTCATCCTTGTCGAAGCGAATGCCTTCCAGGTTGCCGCTGCGCCCAATCAGGAAGTCGAACTCCTGGCCGGGGCGAATATTGTGGAGTGCAGCCTTTGCATCGCCGGCGTTGTCCACCACGTGCTGCAGATCGGTAAGGCTCAAGCCCTGGCTCTGGAAGATATCGGAAAGGGTCTGGCCAGGACGTACCTGTACGACGCGCCAATCCTCGACGGTGGGGGCTTTGAAGGTCGGTGCTTCGATTTTCGGCAACGCAAGCGGCAGCAGCGTATGTTCCACCGGCGGGGCGGCCAGGGGCTTCATCGCAGTCGCCCACGCAGGGATCAGAAAACCGGAAAGCAGGGTGATCAACAACGCCGTGGCAGCAAGCATCCAGCGCTCGCGATGCCAATGAATGGGCGGCTGGTCGCCGCCGGCCTGTCCATTGAACGACCAGTGGGAGCAGCGTTGGTAAAAGTGAGAGTGGCGGTGTTGTGCCTTGCGGCGGATGGCCTGTTTGCGTGCGATGTGCGCTTCTTGCTTGCCAGCTGCCATCGCTAGTAGACCTTGTTTTTCTTATGCATTATGGCCGCGCCCCTGCGGTTACAAAGTATCAATTGCCGCGTACCATAACGACCTAGCACAAATCGCGTCAATGCCTTTTCCATCAAGGGTTTGCGCGATGTTTCCGGTTAACGCACAATTAACGCCAAAGAAGGCGGCCATCACGCTATTGGCTGCCTAGACAATCACTTCACGAGGACGACATGAGCGAGCTTGAGCAGGCGCTGGCCACGATTGCGCGCGGCGCTGACGAGATCATCAAGCAGGAAGACTTGGCTGCACGGCTCAAGCTTGGACGCCCCCTGCGCATCAAGGCGGGCTTCGATCCCACCGCGCCGGACCTGCATCTGGGGCACACCGTGCTCCTCAACAAGTTGCGGCAGTTCCAGGATCTGGGACACACCGTGATTTTCCTGATCGGTGACTTCACCGGCATGATCGGCGACCCCACCGGCAAGAACGTCACCCGCAAGCCATTGACGCGCGACGATGTACTGGCCAACGCCGAGACCTACGCCGAGCAGGTCTACAAAGTGCTCGATCGCGAAAAGACCGAGTTGCGTTTCAATTCCGAATGGTTCGGCCAGATGAGTGCGGCCGACATGATCAAGCTCGCCGCCCAGCACACCGTGGCGCGCATGCTCGAGCGAGACGACTTCGCCAAGCGCTATGCCGCCCAGCAGCCGATCGCCATCCACGAGTTCCTGTACCCGCTGGTGCAGGGCTACGACTCGGTCGCGCTGAAGTGCGATGTGGAGCTCGGTGGCACGGATCAGAAGTTCAATCTGCTGATGGGGCGCGCCTTGCAGGAACATCACGGCCAACCGCCGCAGATCGTGCTGACCATGCCGTTGCTGGAGGGACTGGACGGCGTCAACAAGATGTCCAAGTCGCTGGGCAACTACATCGGCATTAACGAGCCGGCCATCGACATCGTCACCAAGACCCTGAAAATCGGTGACGAGCTGATGTGGCGATGGTTTGAGCTGCTCAGCTTCGAAACCTCGCTGGACGATATCGCCCGCATGAAGCAGGAAGTGGCCAGCGGAGCGCTCAATCCGCGCGACGCCAAGCTCAAGCTTGCGCGGGAGCTGGCCACTCGCTTCCACGATGCTGCCGCCGCCGAGCAGGCGATTGCCGGCTGGCACGCGGTGGTACGCGGCGAAGGCGATACCAGTCTGCTGCCGCTCACCGAAATTGCAGTGCCTGTGGAAGGCTTGCGTTTGCCTGCGCTGCTGACGGCCGCGGGTCTTACGCCAAGCAACGCGGAAGCGAATCGCAAACTGAAGGAGCGCGCCGTGCGCATCGATGCGGAAGTCGTCGAAGATGCACAGCGGATGTTTGCGCCAGGTTTCGAGGGTGTTCTGCAGATCGGCAAGCGCAACTTCGCGCGCGTGTTGTTGACGCAAGCGTGAGTGGATCGCGGCGACGCAATGTCGTCGCGACGCGTTCGAAAAATAAGTTTCGCGGCAGAACAATGCTTTACGCGAAGCGTGAAAAAAAATTCAAAAAAAGCTTGCCAAAGGATGGGGTGCTGCCTAGTATTCGCCTCCCCGCCGCTGGCAACGCGCTTCGACGGCAACTCCGAAAGCAAAAATTTTTCGCTGAAGGTGTTGACGGACTGAAGAGGCGATGTAGAATGGGCGGCTCACCCGGAACGAAATGTTCACGGGGCGATCTGAAGAACAGGTTGCAAGTGATTGATCTTTGACAGTGTGCGCAGGTGACTTGTGTGGGCGCCTTGCGGTGGATGGAGTA
>NZ_JADIKE010000018.1 GCF_016904955.1 Dyella flava
TGAAGCGATCGTATGGGTTGATGCGGATGCGTTACTGCGGCTTGGCACGTAACACGGTGGGCACCTTGCTCACCTTGATGGCTTGGAACATGGCACGAGCGGCAGATCAAGTTGCTTGATCACCGTGACCACCGACAAGGTGGCCACGAGGAACTTCATGAATCCTTCTTTCTGACCTTTTGGGCGTTCGCTCGGCATGGATGCGGTATGCGGAAAGGGTTTTTCAAACATCCCGCTTTCGCGGGAATGACGGCGCGGAAAATGCGGGGATATCTCAGGGTTGGCGTCGTTATTCAGCGACCGGCGTACACTTCGGTCAGCGGATTCGCCAATGGTTCTCTATCGGCGGCGACGGATGGCGCCGGGCTTGCAGAAGCCGGCGTCGTGCATACACGTTGGGGAAGGCGCCATGTTCAAGCTCTCACTCTATGTAGTGCTTTTTTTCCTGTTCGCCACGGCCAGCAGCATCGCTGCGCCCGTTGCGTCGCCTCTGGAGCTGCTGGTGCTGGGGTCCGGTGGCCCCGGGGCCACCGGGAGGGCGGGGGCGGGATATATCGTTTTGGTGGATGGCCAGCCGCGCATCGAGGTTGATGCAGGGCCCGGTACCTTTGTAAGGCTAGGCCAGGCGAAGCTCCCCTTGGCCAACCTCGACATCGTCCTGCTGACGCATTTGCATATCGATCACACGGGCGAATTGCCCGGGCTGTTCAAAGCACGTGCGGTTGCGGGTGACGGCCCGGTCAATATCCGGCTCTTTGGCCCCACCGGGCATCGTGGCGAGGGAGACGAGGCGACGTTCCCATCCACCAGCCACTTTATCGATCTATTGTTCGGCCCCGATGGCGCGTACAGCTATCTGCACGACTTCGCCGCGCCGGTGACGATCAATGCTACGGATATCGATGCGTCCGCGACCGCCTCCAAAACACCGAAAGTCATTTATTCAGAGGGTGGCTTAAATATCAGCGCGATCGCTGGTCATCATGGTGATGCACCCGCGGTGATCTATCGCATCGACTACCATAATCAAAGCATCACCTTCAGCGGCGATATCGATGCCAAGGGAATCGATAATCTGCGCCGCATTGCGCAACACACGGAGCTACTGGTTTTCAATTGCGTCGTGCTCGATCCACCAGGTTCCCGGCCCGTGCTCTACACCTTGCATACCCCGCCCAAGACAATTGGCGTGGTCGCTGCCGATAGCGGAGCGAAAAAACTTCTGCTGAGTCATTTGTCGCCCACGATTGATCAACAACAGGCTAACGTCGAGGCATCCATTCGCGCGCACTACAAGGGGCCTATCGTGTTTGCCGAAGACGGTATGCGCTTGCAACCTTGATATCGAAGTGGATATCCCATCAGGCGCCCGTAGGTTGGGTTAGCGCAGCGTAACCCAACGATGTTTGTCGCTTCGATGGAATTCCGTTGGGTTACGCTGCGCTAACCCAACCTACCCAACCTACCCAACCTACCCAACCTACCCAACCTACCCAACCTACCCAACCTACCCAACCTACGCGATGGTGCGCGCGACCATCGGCCACCAATATTGGGTAGCGAAGAAGTAGGTGGCGACACCGAGCAGGCCTGCGGCGATGATCATGAGCGAGGCCATGGTGAGGCGTCCGGCAGTACCGGTCCGTTCGGAGCTGCCGCGAAGATAGGCTTCGGCGATCAACAGGTTCGGCACATAGAAGAAAAACGCCATCACAGCGTCGAAGGGTCCGTGGAAGTCGGAGGTGTGCCCCAGTTTATGGGTCACCAGAAACCACAAGCCATATTCCATCCGATAGAGCCACGAACCGATCGCCAGGGCAAACAGGCGGATGGCCCACATCCGGTGCGTATCGATTTGGCGACGCCGGGCGTAGCGATAGGTTTGAACCGCCGCAAGCATGGTTAGAACACCGTAAAGGCCAAAGCCGGTGTTCATGACAAGACCGCCGAGCGTGCCGGTGTCCGCGATGAAAATAAGTCCACCGGCGCCCGCACACAGGGCTGCCGTGACGTAGATGCGACCAAACCAGTGATGCAGCGCGGGAATTCGTTGACGAACAGTGCCTAGCAGCTGTACGAAGCCGAGCGCAAGAATGGTGCCGCCGGCCGCGAAATGCATGCCGATGCCAGCCATGGAGGTCGGCCGCGCATCGCTATAAAGACCTGGCAAGACATTGTTCCAGCGTGCGGCGTGGCCGGAGACCAGCGAGCCGGCGTAGAAAATCAGGATATACAAGCCAAACAAGCCGCAACTCAGCCACACGACGGTGGCCAGCGCGCGACTGCTGAAGTGAAACACGCGTGATACACGATCGCCCAGCGGAGACGTTGTCCCAATGGTCGTAGCGCTGCCGTGTGGCATTGCGGCCCCCGGATATCGATGTTCCGAAAATTCTAACCTTCGGGATTCCGGGGGCCAAGGCTCAATGTGGCCCAAATACTCTTGTCTCAGCCCTTAACTGATCGGATGAGCGGCAGGTTCCTTCTCGCCGAAATGAATGTGCCCGTGGCGCGGCCATAAAGCCCCAAGCAGACGAAGCACAGCCCTAACTGTGATCTGCCTGCCGCACCACGGGCGACCCTTTAAACATGATGCAGAGCGGCTTGAACGGACATCGAGTCCGGCATCATGTTGACGTCAGCGTTATGCATGACCCACAGCGAACCCGCCACGACGACGGCGATCAGAAAGCCGGTGCAAACGAAGATCGCAGTGTTTTGCGCCTGACTCTTGGCGGTGCCCAGGTGCAGGAAGTACGACAGCTGCACCAGCAATTGGGCTACGCACAGCGCCACGATGCTGCCGAGCCGCCATGCGTGAGGCACGATGGGAGACATCACGGTGCCGAAAGAAGCTGCGGTCAGTGCCAGGGAAAGCACGAAGCCGATGAAGTAGGACTTCATGTCGCCATGTGCTTCGGCATCCGCGTGCGCATGCGCTGTGGCGTGATGGGAGAGGGAAGTGCTCATACAAACTCCCGCAGATAGACAAAGGTAAATACGCAGATCCAGACCAGGTCGAGGAAATGCCAGAACAGGCTGAGGCAGCTGAGCCGGCGCATCACCACCTCATCCAGGCCGTAGTGGTAAATCTGGTGCAGCATCACGCCAAGCCAGAGGATGCCGAGGCTGACGTGCAGGCCATGCGTGCCGACCAGGGTGAAATACGCCGACAGGAATGCGCTGACGTCCGGGCCGGTGCCGTCGTGGATAAGCGCGGCGAATTCATGTATCTCCATACCGACGAAGGTGGCGCCGAGCAGCAGGGTCACGATCAACCAGCCCAATACCGGAGCGCGACGGCCCGAGCGGGCACTTAGCATGCCGGCGCCAAACGTGAAGCTGCTGAGCAGCAACAGCATCGTTTCGGTCGCCACATACGGCAGGCTGAAAATGTCATGCCCGGCCGGACCGTTCGCCGTGTTGCCGGCCAGGACGCCGAATGTGGCAAACAGCACGGCGAAGATCAGGCAATCGCTCATCACATAGACCCAGAACCCAAGCT
Organism: Dyella flava; assembly: GCF_016904955.1. GTDB lineage: Bacteria > Pseudomonadota > Gammaproteobacteria > Xanthomonadales > Rhodanobacteraceae > Dyella_B > Dyella_B flava. The sequence goes on from NZ_JADIKE010000018.1 coordinate 3,506, forward strand.
TGGTCGTGGACGAGGCGTCATGTGACGCGTGATCATGCGTTGCGTGATCGGGCGTCATGGAAAGAGTTGTGCTGCTCATGATCAGGCGGCCTCGTGCTGACGGAGTGACGGCGGGACTACCTGCGTGATGGTGGCGAGACGCGCGAAGCGCTCGTTCTCGATACGCGCCACTTCACTGGCAGGTACGTAGTAGTCCGTGTTGCGGTTATAGGTACGGGCGACGAAGGTCACGAGGATGGCGGCCAGCGACACCAGCGCCAACGCCCAGATGTGCCAGACCAGCGCGAAGCTCAGCCCCAGCGAAAATGCCGCGATGATGAATCCGTCGCCGGTGTTGCGCGGCATGTGGATCGGCTCATAGTGATCCGGCTTCTCGTAGGCGTGACCGGTGACCTTGTTTTCCCAGTGTTGCTCCAGCGAGGTGATCGTCGGGATCACCGCGAAGTTGTAGAACGGCGCGGGCGAAGAGGTGGCCCACTCCAGGCTGCGCGCATTCCACGGATCGCCGGTGAGGTCGCGGTTCTCATGCCGTTGACGGACGCTGACGAAGAACATGATGAGGGTCGAAAGAATGCCCATGAAAATCACCACCGCGCCGACGAAGGCAACCACCAGCCACGGATGCCAGTCAGGGTTGTCGTAATGGTTCATGCGGCGGGTCATGCCATCGAAGCCCAGGATGTAAAGCGGCATGAAGGCGAGATAGAAGCCGATCAGCCAGCACCAGAACGAAGCCTTGCCCCAGCCTTCATGCAGCGTGAAACCGAACACTTTCGGGAACCAGAAGCTGATTGCGGCCAGGGAGCCGAACACCACGCCACCGATGATCACGTTATGGAAGTGCGCGACCAGGAACAGGCTGTTGTGCAGCACGAAGTCCGCGCCCGGCACAGCCAGCAGTACGCCGGTCATGCCGCCAATGGCGAAGGTGCACATGAAGCCGATCGTCCAGAGGGTGGACTGGTGGTAGCGGACGCGCCCGCGAAACATGGTGAACAGCCAGTTGAACAGCTTCACGCCCGTGGGAATGGAAATGATCGAGGTCATGATGCCGAAGAAGGCATTGACGTTGGCGCCCGAACCCATGGTGAAGAAGTGGTGCAGCCACACGAAGAACGACAGGATGCCGATCGACGCGGTCGCGTACACCATCGACTTGTAGCCAAACAGCGGCTTGCCGGAGAAGGTGGCGATGATTTCCGAGAACGCGCCGAAGCAGGGCAGGATCAGGATGTACACCTCCGGATGGCCCCATACCCAGATCAGGTTGATGTACATCATCGCGTTGCCGCCCGCCTCGTTGGTGAAGAAGTGCATGCCGAGGTAGCGGTCGGCGGTGAGCAGCGCGAGCGTGGCGGTAAGTACCGGGAAAACAGCGATGATGAGGACGTTGGTGATCAGCGCGGTCCAGGTGAACACCGGCATCTTCATCAGGTTCATGCCGGGCGCGCGCATGCGCAGAATGGTGACCAGCAGATTGATGCCGGTAAGCAGCGTACCCAAGCCGGATACCTGTAACGACCATATGTAGTAGTCGACCCCGACCGTCGGGCTATAGCCAAGCTCGGACAGCGGCGGATAGGCGACCCAGCCGGTCGCGGCAAAGTCGCCGACGAACATGGACAACATCACCAGCACCGCGCCGACTACCGAAAGCCAGAAGCTCAACTGGTTGAGGAACGGGAACGCCACGTCGCGCGCACCGATCTGCAGCGGCACGACTACGTTCATCAGTCCGAGTATCAGCGGCGTGGCCACGAAGAAGATCATGATCACGCCGTGCGCGGTGAAGATCTGGTCGTAGTGATGCGGCGGCAAATAGCCGGCGTTGCCGCTGGCGGCGATGGCTTGCTGCGCGCGCATCATGATGGCGTCGGAGAAGCCGCGCAGCAGCATGACCAGCGCGAGGATGATGTACATCGTGCCGATGCGCTTGTGATCGACCGAGGTCAACCATTCACGCCACAGGTAGCCCCACTGGCGGAAGTAAGTGATCGCGCCGAGCAAGGCTGCGGCGAGAATGGATACCACCAGCAGCGTGCCCATGATGATGGGCTCGTTGAAGGGGATGGCGTCGAGGCTGAGTTTTCCAAACATGACGGTTACTCCTTGGCCCGGTTCATGGCGCTGTGCATGCCGGGCATACCGGACATGGAGGAGGGGTATTGATTCACCACTTGCTCGAACAGGCCGTTGTCCACTTGTGCATAGGCGGTGGGAGGGTTGTTGCTGCTCGGGCGGGCAAGCGCGAGGTAGGCGTCGTGGGTGAGGTCACCCTGGCCGTGACGAACACTGGCGACCCAGGCGCGGAAATCCGCATCCGAGGTCGCCTTGACCTGGAAGTGCATGTCCGAGAAACCAGGGCCGCTGAAGGCCGACGACATGCCGCGATACACACCCGGCTCATCGGCGATCAGATGCAATTGCGTCTGCATGCCGGCCATCGTGTACACCTGGCTGCCAAGGCGCGGAATAAAGAATGAGTTCATGATCGAATCCGCCGTCAGCTGGAAATTGATCGGCGTATTCGCGGGTATTTCCAGTTGATTGACCGTGGCGATGCCGTAGTCCGGATAGATGAACAGCCACTTCCAGTTGAGCGCGACCACCTGCACTTTCACCGGTGATGTGTTCGACGTCAGCGGGCGATATGGGTCGAGCTTGTGCGTGGTGCCCCAGATCAACACCGACAGGAACAGCACGATCACACAAGGAATGCCCCACACCACCACTTCGATGGCGGTGGAGTGCGCCCAGTTCGGCGCGTACGTGGCGTTCTTGTTGGTGTCGCGGTAGCGCCAGAAGAAGAACAAGGTCAGCGCGATGACCGGAATCACCACTGACAACATGATCACCAGCGCCAGCACGATCAGGTGACGTTCCTGCATGCCGATATCGCCGCGCGGATCAAACAGTACCAGGTGGCAGCCGGCCAGCAGGGAGGTTACCCCCAGGGTTGCCCAGCGGAGCGGGGGCAGCCGGACCCGGTGGGATTGATCCCCCGAAATCCGTACATGATGTGAAGGATGTTGGCGCATAGGGCAGGCTGCGTTAGAAGGGGGGAGTCCACGCATGTGCTGATTTGGCGCTATATGCATGGATTGTTGTCGGGGTTGCGCGCATACTAACCAGCAACAAAATCCATACATCGATGGCAAAGTGACGCGGACAAAATCCATACAAGAGGATTCCTTGCTGGCGCTGTGGCGGGATGCCATGGATGGGCAAGGGCCTCGCTATCTACGCATCGTCGGATTTATCGAGCGGGCGATGGCGGACGGCAAACTGAGGCCCGGCGACCGCCTGCCACCGCAGCGGCAACTGGCGGCTTTGCTTGGTCTGGACCTCACCACCGTGACACGCGCCTATGCGGAGGCGCGGACGCGCCAATTCATTGATGCGCGCGGCGCGTACGGCACGTTCATCTCGTCACCCAAGGTGGAATTGGCGCCCATCGTCGACCTGGGCATGAATATTCCACCGCCGCCGGCGGGTCTGGATTTGGGCGAGCTGATCAAGCGCGGCGTGGAGCAGGTGCTTACTCGCGTCGATGCCAATCTGCTGATGACCTATCACGCCAGTGGTGGTGGCAAGGCGGACCGCGCCGCCGGCGCGTTATGGCTGGCACCGATGCTTGGCAAGGTAGACCCATCGCGCATTACGGTTTGCTCCGGTGCACAGGCTGCCTTGGCCGGTTTGATCATCGCGTTGACGCAACCGGGCGATGGCGTGGCAATGGAGTCCCTGGTGTATCCGGGCATCCTCAGTCTCGCGCAGCAACTAGGCCGCCGCATCGTTACGCTGGAATGCGATGAACATGGCATGTTGCCCGATGCATTGACGCGCGCGTGCCGGGAGCAGGACGTCAGGGCGGTCTATCTCAATCCCACGTTGCAGAATCCAACCACCCACACCATGCCCGAGCAGCGGCGGCGCGACATTGCCCGCGTTGTGCGCGAATGCAACGTGCCGCTGATCGAAGACGATCCTTATTGGCGGCTTGCCAATCGTCCGCCACCGCCTATCGCCCAGTGCGCGCCTGAGCATGTGCATTACATCGCGACACTTTCCAAATGCCTGTCGCCCGGCTTGCGCACGGCTTATGTCGCCGCGCCCAATGAACGCAGCCACGCACGTTTTCTCGCGGCGATGGGCGCCATCGTATTGATGCCTGCACCGCTGACGACGGCAGTGAGTACGCAATGGATGCACGATGGCACCGCAATGCGTGTACTGGAAGGTGTGAAAACCACTGCGCAGATCAGGTTGAAGCTGGCCGAACGCGTACTCGCCCAACGCGAGCAGGCATGGCCGGACGCCGGTATCCATGTCTGGTACACCTTGCCGGAACCATGGACCGCGAAAACCCTGGCGCGCGCTGCGCGCGCTGAAGGACTGGCAGTTACCGCGTCAGATGCCTTTTCGACCCATGGCGAAGACATTCGCACCATTCGTGTATCGCTTGGCGCCGCCAGGGAGCAAGCGCGGCTTGCGCAAGGGTTGCAGAAGCTGGCGGGTATCCTGGCGCGGGGTGGCCAGGTGGAGATGTCCGTTCAGCCCATCATTTAAAACGCGAGCGTTATGAACGATTTTTGATATCTTGCACCAGGCCATAGCCACACCCTTTTCACTACCGAAACCGCCAAGCGCCTTTATTTATGTTGCTACGACAAGGGGAAGCTCGCAGTCAGGAGGTGGATCGCCGCCTTGCCTGCATCCTGGCGGCGATTGCCGGCGCACTGAACACCGCTGCGTTCCACGCGGTCGGGTTCTTCTCCGCCAACATGACCGGCAATGTTTCCTCGTTATCCGATCACGCTGCCTTGGGTGACTGGTGGGTCAGTCTTTTTTATCTGTCCATCGTCCTGGCGTTTGTCCTGGGCGCCTCGGTATCGACGCTGCTGATTAATGCGGGGCGCCGGCGAAACATCCGCAGCATCTACGCCATCAGCATTCTCGCCGAAGCCACCCTCATGGTTTTGCTGGGTGGTGCCGAACTGCTTATTCCATCGATGGCGCGTGGCCCTGTGCTTATTCTCGGCCTGAGTTTTCTGATGGGTATTCAGAACGCGGTCGTGACGCGGATTTCCGACGCCAGGGTGCGCACCACGCATATCTCCGGCATGTCCACGGATATTGGCATCGAGTTGAGCATGTTGTTTGACATCGCTCGCGGGCGCGAACGCCAGGCCGAGGCTGCACCCTATCGGTCAAAACTTCGCCTGCATGTGCAAACCGTGCTGTCTTTTCTGGCTGGCGGCATTGCAGGCGTGGTGGTTTATCAAGCCATTGGCACCCGGCTGCTATTTGCAACCGCCGCGCTGCTTTTCATGATGGCTGGTCAGGCCATCCTGCGTTCTCGTGCGCCGGTGAATCCTTTTTCAGTGCAATAAGCGCGGCGATCCTTATGCAGAATGGGCAGGGCATTCTTATGGCCGTTTGTTCGGGCTATCGTTCAGCCCTTTATGAAATAGATCCAGCCGAACAGATCGGAGCGCGCGCAGGTTTTGTTCCAGCTCTGCGATCGTGAGCGGATAGTAGCCTTCCTCACCGTCGCCTTTAAGCCAACCAAGCGCGCGTTCGTGACTCACTTGAATGCCGGCTTGTTCCAGCGCGGCGACGGCGTCCTTGACGGTGACGTAGCCGACCTCACAGGTCAGTCGCCACAGCCAGTTCATCCTCATAGGGTCGACGCCGCGATTGAGCGGAGGTTGCTTGTAGGTCATCTCAAAGCCCTTCCCAGATCATGTTCCGTTAATGGCCGGGTAGCCCTTGAATCGGCCGCTATTATCCATGTTTGGCGGGGTGTGGGCTAAATAGGGGCGTTATGTGCATGCCCCTCTCCCGGCATCGGGTACTGTTGCCATAGGGGCGTCGACCTGCTGAAGTCGCAACCCAGGGCGGGGGCTTTCGATCTTCCTCAGACAATGGAGATGGAAATGAATAGGAATGTCTTATTGGCGAGCTTTTTCTTTGCCTTTGCCGCATCCAATGCGGGAGCTGCGACACCTGCGACTTCCAGCTCGGAGGATTCAACGAGTCGCGAGTCCTTGTTTAGCACCATCTCAAATTTGGATGCTCAATTCTTTGGTGCCTTCAATAATTGCGGCTCACCCGATCAGCTAAAAAAGCATGCAAGTTATTTGAATCCAAACGTTGAGTTTTACCACGACAAAGGTGGTGTCACCTGGACGAGAAAAGACTATATCGAGAAAACTCGCGAGAATGTGTGTGGCAATTTTCGGCGCGCGCTTACGGCGGGAAGCTTGCAGGTTTTTCCTATCGAAGGCTATGGAGCCATCGAAGAGGGGCACCATACGTTCTGCGAGATTAAATCGGGCAAATGCTTCGGTGAGGGCAAATTCTTGATTGTTTGGCACCATTCTTCCGAGGGGTGGGAAATAACCCGGATCTTTAGTTATGGGCACAAGGCAATCGATTGAGACTGTCTGCGTGAAAATGGACCGGATGTAGTTAAGGGCGTTTAACTACATCCGGTCCATTTTTTGATCTTTAAGTGTGTTGCATCGACCGGCCGAATCCGCAACCCGAAGCGCACCTCGCAATGACCAGAACAAAAGCCGAATCGGACCCGCTTCCTGTCGCTTGTATATAGCGAACAGGTTCGGGTAGTTTGGTGCCGTCGTCTGAAGAGCGAAGGCGATACAGGGGAATGGGATGGAACCGAAGAAGCGCATGAAGGCGTCGCTACCACCGCATGATCTTGCGGTGCGCCCGGTCGGGGTTTTGACCTTTGTCCTAGGTTTGATCAGCCTGTTCTCCAAGCTCAGACCGGCCGCCATCGGCATCACGCCATGGCTGGGCGCCGCCTGGCTGGCCTGGGCCATCCCAGGGCTCGGCATTTTTTCTTATCGGCAATGGAGCGCGATTGATCGCGGATACGCCGCGCGTCAAACACGGCGCCGGATACATCGCGCGTCGCTGGATTTGCAGGCAACTTGGCCAGTTTGCTGAGGCGGGTATATCTCGAAAGCACTGAAGACATTGATGCCGCAGGTTGTTTCATCTGATCAACAGGGGTGATTTGTGATGAAAAGTATGAAATGCCTGATCGTGGTGGGTTTAGTGGCCCTGGCTGGGTGTTCCGCAACCCCAACGAGGCCTAGTAACGCTCCAAGCATCATCTACGACAAGAGCGAGGCGGTGGTGCAGAAGGCAGCTGTTGATGCGTTGCTGGCGAATGGCTTCGAAATCGAGAAGTCCGATACGGATTACGTGGGCGGCTCGCGGCCGCACAAAGTAGGGCTGGTCGTGGGTTCGGGTGGTGAGTCAGCCGGTGTCTGGCTGTCTCCGATGGGAAGTAGCAAGACGGCCGTCGAAGTCAGTACGGCAAAATCCCTGCTTGGTATCGTCGGCCAAAAGAACTGGGATACCGAGATCATTGCCGAGATGGATAAGAGCGTAGGCCCCCATGAAAACGGCACCCAGGCCCCCGCGACGACAGTGGTTGTTCCCGACACACCCGAGGCCACACCCAAGCCCGTGCCTGCAGCCGATGTTGCCTCATCCGCAAGGCCGCAACCGCCGGTCGAAACGGCTGCGGTAGCTACACCGCCAGCTACAGCCTCCTCGCCAGCTCCCCTCGCCAACACGGCGGTCACGGCACAAGCCCAAAACGTTGCCAATCAATTGGGATGCGGGGCGATTCAAGCGCAGGGTGATTCGACCTTTGTCGCGCCTTGCGGCAGCTATAGTGTATTGATCGACTGTTATGACGACCAATGCCACGCGATGCATGCCGTGAGTGTCAAAAGCAACGATTAATCGGTCTGCTTGGGCGCGGCCTTAGAGGACGTTCGTGTCGGAGTCTGGAGATCGATGAACCGGGAACAAGGATGCAAGGAGTCATGAAAAGAGTGACGTGCGCGATTCTTCTTGCATCCATTCTGTCTGGTTGCGCGTCAACGATTGGCAACTATCGGCCGCTCAATGGGTACTATCCACCGCGGCCCGCCGATTGCCGGGTCGACATCTTCAAAAACCAACCACCAGCGAGGCCTTACATGGCCATTTCGCGGTTGAACGTCCATTTGGAAAAAACGTTTTTCGTGCCATCAGATTTCGCCTCTGCCCATGGCGAACTCCAGCGTCAAGCGTGCCTCTCCGGCGCAGATGGTGTCATCGACATCGAAGAGACGAATTCGAGTTACCTCGAAACACGCATTTATAATTTGTCGGCGACAGGAATCCATTATCTGGATGAGGCCGCCAAAAACGAAAAGTGATGTGCTTTGTTGCGGCGGCGTAAAGGCGCACACGTTGGGGCGCGCTGGACGACATTTTGGCGAAGACGTCCGCAACCAAAAGCGGATTGTGCGCTGTTACATCACGCATACAAAACGTTCTGTTGGCCCAAAGTACTCGACGACAATTATCAGGGGTAAGACATGTCGACGCTCAATGGTTTCGGAACCATGTTTTATGGTTGGAAGCATCTCGCTAACCAGCCCTCGACGGCTACCAAGTGGCTAACTGCGTTCTATATCCCGATCATTCCTTTGGGACGCTATGAGCTGATTGTCCACACGAATTTTGCCCGTGAAAGTACGCAAATTCGCTCCACTCTGGTCGGGGTGGTGGCTTCTCAGCAGAATCGTTTTGAAATTCTTGGGAAAACTTCTCTCCATTGGCCCGAAATATTGATGACATATACAAAAACCTTCATCGTGCTTCCGCTCCTGATGTTTGCGCCTTTGTTGATCATGTTTCTGCTTAGTCGATTAGGATGGTGGCCGAGGTACAAAACATCGCAAGACATGCCGATATGGCTCAACGTTGTCTTAGTGATCTTCGCCGCAGGACAACTGATCGGTGCTCTCTATTGGCCAATTTGGGCGATTCGCAAGTCACGAGGCATGCATATCGACAACAAACCAAATTCCAAGTCAAAGAAGGCATCCGTTGATCGACGATCAGTGGAGCATCACATGTGACGAATGTTCGCTTCCGACTGCAGCCTCAACCGGTCGACGCAACATTCCTGCTGCATGCGTAGTGACTGGTGTGTTGCATCGACCGGTTGAGGTCGCCGCTCAAACTAGACACCAAGAGCGGGCCACCAACAAACAGAAAAGCCCAGCGAGCCTGACTCGTTAAGCCCTTGAGAAGCAAACCAGGCATATGCCCTTAGTCATGCTTCCCCCAGACTGTCGCCTGCCTGACACTCGGGGAACAAACCCTAGGGGATACAAGCATGCGCCTCACCCAGCTGGCTTCTGCCTTCGCCGGTGCGTTGGCTTTGTTCGGACTGTCGCTGCTGGTGGCCAACCCGGCCGCCGCACAACAGAAACCCGATCCTCAGGCGGAGTTGATCGCCAAGCGCAATGCGATCGAGAAAGAGCTTGAACAGGTTGCGATCATCGACCGCAAGGTGATGGTGAAGATGCGCGACGGCAAGCTGATGGCGGCGGATATCTACCGTCCCAAGGGCGCGGACAAGGTGCCGATCATCTTTGTGCGCACGCCGTACAACTTTAATTTCTGGGATGTGAAACTCGGCGCGCCGCGCGATATGACGCGCGAGCTTGAGGCGGTAAAGCGTGGTTACGCCCTGGTCGAGATGCAGGAGCGCGGGCATTTCTTCTCGCAGGGTAATTACGACATTCTCGGCATGCCGCTGAGCGATGGCAGCGACGAGCTGAAGTGGATGTCTTCGCAGCCCTGGTCGAACGGCAAGGTCGGCACGACCGGCTGTTCGTCGACGGCGGAATGGCAGTTGGCGGTGGTGGCGCAGAGCGATCCTTCGCTGACTACGTTCAATGTGCAGGGTTTCGGCGCCGGTGTCGGTCACGTCGGTCCCTACTATGAGCAAGGCAACTGGTATCGCGGTGGCGCGGTGCAGATGCTGTTTATTTCCTGGATCTACGACTACGGCATCCAGAATCAGGTGCGACCGATGTTTCCGGGCGACACTACGCAGGCGGAGCTGATCAACGCCTCGCATTTCTTCGACCTGGCGACGCAGATGCCGCCGGTCGATTGGGACAAGGCGTTCTGGCATCTGCCGGAGCAGGACATCATCAAGGCTGTCGGCGGTCCGCCGGGTATCTTCGAAACGCACATGCCGGTTGCTACCGGCGGCGACATGATCGCCCGCGCGCCCAACGATCCGGCCTGGTACAAGGGCGGCCTCTGGCACGAGAACATGAAGATCAGCAAGCCGGGGCTGTGGTTCATGAGCTGGTTCGACGTGTCGGTGTCGCCCAATCTGGCCGCCTATAACGAAGTTCGCCGCACGGCACCGAAGGCCATTGCTGATCAGCAATACGCGGTGATCGCGCCGGTGTTGCATTGCGCGTATACGCGTGCGACCGAGCACACGATGATCGGCGATCTTGATGTGGGTGATGCGCGCTTCGACTACGACGATCTGGTCTACGGCTGGTTCGATCATTATCTCAAGGGTGAAGACAGCCCGATGCTGGATAAGCAGCCCAAGGTCATGTACTACGTGATGGGCGCCAATCGCTGGAAGAGCGCCGATACCTGGCCGCCGGCCGGAGCTGTCACGCAAAGTCTCTATTTCAACAGCGACGGGCAGGCCAATACGCTTTACGGTAACGGCAAGCTCGTTGCCGCAGCACCCGAGACGGACCACCCCGATCAGTTTGTCTACGATCCGGCCAACCCGGTGCCCACGTTCGGCGGTGGTGGTTGCTGCATGGGTAGCGCGGTGAAGTTCGGTTCCTACGACCAGCGTCCGCAGGAAGCCCGCAACGACATCCTGGTCTACGACTCCGAACCCTTCAAGCAAGGTATGGAGGTCAGCGGACCGATCACGGTGACTTTGTATGTGTCCTCCAGTGCGAAGGACACCGACTTTACCTTCAAGGTCAGCGACGTGTACCCCGATGGTCGCGCCTTCAATGTCACCGAGAACATCCAGCGCATGCGCTACCGCAATGGCTACGACAAGCCGCTGGCGTGGATGTCGCCGGGGCAGGTGTACAAGGTGACCTTCCAGCCGATTGATACCAGCTACTACTTCCGTCCTGGTCACAAGTTGCGGGTGGATATTTCAAGCAGCAACTTTCCGCGCTTTGACCGCAATCTCAATACTGGCGGCAATAACTACGATGAGGTTGAGGGTGTGATTGCGCATAATGTGATTCATCACGATAGCCAGCATCCGTCGGAGATCACGCTTACGGTCGTGCCTAATGCTGAGGCGGTGGTTGATGGGGGAGCTCGCAAGTAGATGCTTTTCTTTCTCTCCCCTCTGGGGTACGCGGGGAGAGCACATGGATGTGCTCGGCTATGAGGAGCGAGGAGAGGATTGAGGTGAGGGACCAACCTCGCGGTGAATCACCAAATGAAATATCAGCGAGGCTCTGAATTTCCCCGCAAGCGCAACCCCTCACCCCAACCCTCTCCCCGAAGGGGAGAGGGAGTTGTTACGGCATGAGTGAAAGAATCACAGCGTCAAGGCTTTTCTTCCTCTCCCCTCCGGGGAGAGGGCCGAGGTGAGGGGTCAATCTCGCGATGAAGTAGATACGCAGCGTGAGTGAATGAAGAAGACTTGACGCTGTTGCCATGAAGTTCGAGGCAAGCCCGGCCCCTCACCCCAACCCTCTCCCCGAAGGGGAGAGGGAGCAAAGCGGTAAGGCCTGAGGCGCGCTAGATCCGCAACACCGCGATAACGATCTCCACCATGATGACCATTTCCAGCAGCTCGGCGTGGTTGCCGGAAGCTTCTTCATAAAGCGCCGCATATTGGAGCGCAGGTAATCAAGCCCTTTCAATAACTGTCTTGCCGCTCGTCGTCGTCTGCCAGTGTCACTTGGTTGCGGCCTGCCTGTTTGGCTCGATAGAGCGCTTCATCCGCATGTAGGTGGACGTCGTTCGCACTGGCGCCTAGTTGGTATTGCGCAATGCCACAACTGAAGGTCGTGGTGAATGTGAGGCCGCGGCTGGCGCGCTGGTGCACCAGGGAGAAGGCTTCGCGCAGCTCGTTCAATAGGCCAAAGGCCTGTTTTGCGTTGGTATCCGGCAGGATCACGACGAACTCCTCGCCACCGATGCGGCCAACGATATCGGTTCGCCGCAGGCGTCGCTTGAGGAGTTCGGCGAGGTTCTTCAGCACGCTGTCGCCGATCAAATGGCCGTAGGTGTCGTTGACGTTCTTGAAGTTATCCAGGTCGAGCGCGGCAAGGCAGAAGACGCGCTGCTGCCGCGTCGCTCTTGCCGTTTCCGTGGTGAGGCGATCCTTGGTCGCGGCATGGTTGAGCAGGCCGGTAAGGCTGTCTTGCTCGATGTGGGAGCGCAGTACGCGGTAGCGCCGCAGCCGAGTAGAGACGGCGGAGATCAGATGTTCCGGCATGATGGGCTTGGTAAGGAAGTCGTCGGCGCCCAATTGCATGGCAATCAAGCGGCGGTCGGTATCGCTCTCCGTCGACAGATACACGATCGGTACTAGGACGTAGTTGTCCAATTGACGGATCACGGCCGCGAGTTCCGAACCGGTGCATTTGGGCATATACATGTCCATCAGCACGAGATCCGGCTTGAAATCGTCCAGATGCGCAAGGATGGTCATGGGATCCGTCACGATATCGGTACTGATGCCGGCCGACTGCAAGGTGAAGGCGTGATGGGTGGCCAACGGGCCGTTGTCGTCGACGATCAATACTCGATAGGGCTCCGGCGGCAGGTCACTGATCAGATCATCGAGCCTGCCGATCAGTGTGCCGACGTCTATCGGTTTCACCAGGTATGCGGCGCCCCCGGCGCGGGCGGCGGCCAGCCTCGCCGTGAGATCGTTGCGGAACGAGAAGAAGATAACGGGCGTGCGCAGCTGTTTGGCTATCGATAGCTGGATGATGGCCTCGGGGCCGGCCAGATCGCCTTGCGGGAACACGATGTCCATCAACACCACGGCCAGCAACGGATCGACCGGCGTTTCAAGAAGCTGTTTTGGCGTCTCAAAGATTTTGACGGTGTAGCCAAAGTGACCGAGCTGCAGCATGAGATCGGTTGCCAGCGACGCGTCATCTTCGACCAGATAGATAAGCTTTCTTTCTGCCTCCGGCACGGTGCTTGGAGGTAGCGCGGGAACAGACGAGGGCGCTATGGGAGTTCGTGCTCCTCGGTCAAGGGCCTCGATCAGCCGGGCGATGGAGTCGCTTTCTTCCAGGCTGAGGGGGCGCCCATCGTTCAGGGCGCCATCCACGATCGTTTCAAGTTGTCGCGCGGCAATCGAGAGAGCGGGGTAGCCGAATGTGGCGCCGGATCCGGCGAGACTGTGCGCGAGGTGGCGCAGTTGCGGCAGCTCGACCACGTTGTCGTGCCGACGGAACGCGCCCTCCAACTGGGCAAGTTTTGCGGGTAGCTGCTGCGCATAGTTCTCCCGAAGCAGGCACAGCTGTTCCGCAATGTTTGGCGGGTTTGTCATGGCGGCATCTCAACTAACGTGTTTGTTCCAGATGTCACGCACCGTGTTGGATAAGGTCATCGGATCGAACGGTTTGGCAATGACGTCAAGCGCTCCTTGCTGCCGGTAGCGTGCTATCTCGGCTGCCTGCACTTTGGCAGTCATGAACACGATCGGGGTTTCCTTCAGCGCAGGCAATTCGCGCAACGCGCTGAGCGTGGAAGGACCATCCATGCCTGGCATCATCACATCCAGCAGGATCATGTCGGGATTGAACGACTGGACGGCGTCGAGCGCGGCTTTCCCCGAGTCACACGTGCAAAGGGTGAAGCCACCAACGGTCTCGAGTGCGAGGCGGGCTACGGCTTGTATATCGGGCTCGTCCTCCACGTAGAGGATGCGCTGCAGGGATTTGACGGTCACGTCTTGTCTCCCCTCTAGATCTTGCGGGTAAGGGACTGGATGGCGTCCAGCAATTCGGGATTTGTTACGTGCGATTTCACGAGAGCCGCCGCGACCCGGCCGGATTCGGCAATGGACAACTCGCTCGCGGAGAAAACCAGCACCGGTGGCCGGGGTACCAACTGCTCGATGAAGGGAATCAGATCCCAGCCGGAACGGTCCGGCAGTGTGAGGTCGAGCACCACCAGATCGTACTGAGCGGTCGACAGCAATACGGTGGCTTCCTGGAATGTGGCCGCGCTGGAGAAGTCGGCGATATCTGTGCAGAGCGACGCGACAATCTGACGAAGGTCAGAATCGTCTTCGACATGCAGCACGCGGCTCTTCCCATCGGCTTTGCCGGTGATGCCGGCACGAACGGCATGGAGCAAGCGCCCTTGGTCGATCGGTTTGGAAATCCAGTCGACCACGCCAAGGCCGTCTCCCTCGTAGGCGCGGGGGGAGCTGCGTAGATGGCCGGACACTACCACGACACAAAGATCCTCCAGCGCAGGGTTGCTTCGCATCTCGTGCAGAAACGCCCTGCCGTCGAGGCCAGGCATCTGGATGTCCAGCGTCATGGCTGCAAATTTTTCTTCGGCCAGCAATTGTCGGACCGTGGCGCCGTCATAGGCGGTGATCGCCTCATAGCCAGCTTGCTCGAGCATCATGCAGAGCAAGGTGGATACGTCGTGATCGTCTTCGCAGACGAGGACTTTTTGACGGTGCGACACCAGCGTGGGAAGCTCGGGAAGGGAGGCCGGAATGGTCTCGGTCCACTCAGGCAAATCAAAATGGAAGGTTGTGCCGGTTCCTTCCTCGGTGTCGAATCCGATACTGCCGCCCATGGCTTCCATGATGGCTTTCGAAATAGACAATCCAAGGCCGGTGCCACCCTTCGGGCGAGTGTCGGAGGAGTCGGCCTGGGAGAACTTTTCGAATACCTTGTGCCGGAACGATTCGGGAATGCCAGGCCCCCTGTCGCTCACTGCTACGCGGATCAGGTCACCGTGACGTGTGATCTGCAGATCCACGCTGGCGCCCTTGGGGGAGAACTTCGCGGCGTTGCCCATCAGGTTGGTCATGACCTGCATCAGGCGATCTGCATCGACCAGGACCCAGGTGCCGGGCATGGAGGCCGTTAGCCTGAACGTGACGCCAAGCTGCTCCGCATACGCCCGATTGACGGCCATGGCCTGCTCGACCAGCGGCTGCAACTCGTGCGGCCTGAGGTCGAACTGCATGTGTCCTGCTTCGATCTTCTCAATGTCGAGAATGTCGTTGATGAGCCGTACCAGCCGCTCGCTGTTCTTGCTGGCCATGTCGACCAGCGTCTTCGTCTGGCCAGAAAGTGCGCCGCCGACGCCTCCCGCAAGCAGGCCGAGAGAGCCCATGATGGACGTTAGCGGCGTTCGCAATTCGTGGCTTACGGTAGAAATGAATTCGTTCTTCATGCGTTCCACTTGCTTGCGTTCGCTGATGTCCTCCAGCGTGCCTACGTAACCCAGAAGCTGTTCGCCGTTGCGCATGGCAGCGGCTTTGCAAGTTACCCACGTGGTCGAACCGTCGTGACGAAGCAAATGACAGTCGACGGTAAGGTTGCCGTTGCTTTTCAGCATCTCGTTCCACGCGGACAGCACGTGCTCCTGATCGCCAGGGTGAATGCCGAAATTCCACGGCTTGCCATGTATTTCCTCGTCGGAATAGCCGGTTATCTCCTGGTACATCTGATTGACGTGCAGGCACAATCCATTCGCGTCCGTGACGAAGGTGCCCAGTGGAGACGCTTCGTTCATGGCCGAAAAGCGCGCCGTGCTCTCAATCAGATCGGCTTGAACTCGCTGTCGTTCGTTGATTTCTTCGGCAAGCCCGCGGGCATAGCGGCGTTGTTTGCCAAGCACCAGGCCGATGGCGGCGAGGCCTGAAACAGCCACCAGCGACAGTGAGCCGAACGCTTGCTGCAGCGATTGGCGCGACGCGGTGGCAAGCGAAGTAACGGGGCGAATGACTTCGAGTACGCCGCGCACGTCGCCCACCTTCCAATCTTTCTTTGGGCTGTCCGGGCGGGAATTGTGGCAACCGATGCACTGCGGCAACATGCGGTCGGCCACGGCGTATCGAAACACGTACTGGCCTTGATACATGTCAAAGCGACCCAGTGGCTTGTCTGGATTCTTTCGCAGTGAACTGAGCGCCTCGCGTTCGAAATCATCGTGGGGGCCGCCGTTCTTGCGCCACGGGAAGGGATAGTCGCTGTAAAGGCGGACCTTCAAGCCTGTGCCGTTCTGGCCGAGTTGCTGGCCAAGCTCGATCGTAAACGTGGCGGGCAGGGGAATGGCGGCGTCTTTGTTGAAATAATCGGGCGTCACTTCGATGCCGTGGCCGCGCACGCGTTCCACTACATCGGAGGTGTAGAGCGCGCGCATTTCCGACATCGTGCGGGCCTGAAGCTGCGCCCCCTGCTCGGCCAGGGTTGCGACCAGCCTTTCCTGCAGATGGCTCATGTACCAGAACGTCACTCCGGTAGCGGTGACTACCAGCACGATCAATACCAGCACGATATGTTCGAAGACGAATCGCGTGATGGCATTGCTTGCGGCGGACAGATAGTGCGTTACTGCGTTCAATTTGCCCTCCTCGGTGGAAGGAAAACCGTCAGCCTGACTGCTCGTCTGCAATGATTCCGTCGCCTGGAAACCCAGGCCTAACGCACCGCCGGCGAACTTGTCGCCGCCTCAATGTGCTGCCTCGTGTGAGGTTGACCCGTTCTAATGGCGCCCCCTGCGGTGCGCTTTTCTTGCATGGTTCAGGTGTAATTCGCGTGAAGGGTATTCATCGTTTTGGGGTATTAGTTGCGATATCTCGCGGAAAACTTTCCGAATATCCGGAGTGCCTGCGGGTCCAGGGTACGGACACTATCGAGTTTTCCCAGCGCGGTCCGCCCTGGAGGCATACCCATATTTTGCGCAACACCAGCAAAGTTAGGAGGCCATCCAAGCCGACTGCGGCCTTCGCCGGAACGACGGGTGAAATGACGAGCGAAAAGAGTGTGGATGCCTCAGAGCCGGGCGGCTACCCGCCATCTAGATCCGCAAGACCGCGATAACGATCTCCACCACGATCAGCACGATAATAGCCATTTCAAGCAGCTCGGCGCGCTTGCCGGAGGCTTCTTCATAAAGCGCCGCATAAGTGTCGCGGATGATCGAGAGTTTGCGATCCACTGCCGCACTGACGTGGCGCACGCGGAACAGGTCCAGGGCTGATGTGTAAACGCGCGCAAGGTAGACGTCTTCGGTTACCTGCAGGGCGTTATCGACTTTTTCGGTGATTTCGGTGACTTCCGCCACCAGCGTATAGAGCTTGCGCGCCAGATCGGCGAAGTGGCGCGCCGCGAGTGGATTGCCGGCGTGGTGAGCAGCTTCCACCATGTCGTACATGCGCGGTAGCTCGGCGTCGAGTACTTCGTCGTAGAAGCGCATTTCCAGCAACTGGGCGTTGGCGACTTCCAGAATATCCACTACGTCGGAATCGCTGCGCGGTTCGTAGATAAAGGCGCGATCCCAGGTGAGCACCACCAGATCGTCGGCGTAGTAGGAGAAGCGCTGTTGCAACAAATCCCGGCGCGCTTGTTCGGATAACGACCGCTGTTCGCCGGATAGCAAGGGAACGAGATCGATACGTTCGTGCATCGTGCTTACGGGCACGGGTTCGTCGAAGGCGTGCACGATGCCGAGTAGGTAGTCCTCATGCAGCGAGGCAGGGCTTGGTCGTGTCAATGCGGGCCGTAATACCCCGCGCACGTGTTCCAGCAGTTCCGTCCAGATGGGGCTGTCTGCACTGGGGCCCAACAGCGCATCAACCGCGTTGACCAATTGGCTGTAAGTGGCCCAGTTGCAGGACGTCACAGGCACCAGCACGGAAAACGCCGCCGCGCCGAAGTCATACAGGCGCACGGTGACATAGGCGCGGTAGGTCTGCCCGAGCAAGGACAGCTCCAGCATATCCAACGTAAGTCGCACGGGCGGCACACCGAAGGCCACCGCCTTGGGTGGTGTACTGCTGAGTTTGCTGCGCACGCTGGCGGGACGGCTTTGCTCCGCCCACAGCGTTTCAACGTTGGCCAGGTCGATGGCGTCGGCGATATCGACAAGATGCATGGCAATCACGACAGCCGACTGGACTGTGGGTTGCTCGTACGGCATGAACATAGCGCCTGTGGCGAATACTCAATGAGCTACGGGAGCGAGATAGCCTGGTGCTTCTCGCTTCACGGCGCTCATTAGATCATAGCGATATGTTTTTTGCTGGTCGGCACTACGCGTTAGCTGCTGTGGAGCGTTGCGCAAGCACTTCATCCATGGAACGGGGCAGCCGCAGCGCGGCGGTGGCGGTGGCTGCGTGCAATACGCACAGCAGCACGAAGGTCCAGGCGTAGGGCGTAAGCGATAGCTGATGTGTTTGTTGGGTAGCCAGGCTCCAGCCAAGAAACGTGGCGCAAAGCGTGGTGAAGGTCGGGCCGCCCAGGCGCTGCACGATATTGAGAGAAGTACTCGCCATCGGCAGTTCTTTCTTGCTGACGGACGCATAAGCGGCGGATATCGACGGGATACCCACCGCGCTTTGGCCGGCGCCGCGAATAAATAGTGCAATGGACAGCACGATCAGATTGAGCGAATGATCCGCCAGATAAAGAAAGGGCAGGGTGCCGAGCAGTGCCAACGATGCACCGCCCGCAGCAATATGGCGAATGCCGAATCGCCGGGTCAGCGCGCCCATGGACGGATAGGTGCACAGCATGCCCAGGCCCAGCGGCGCCAATAGCCAGCCCATTTCACTCGGCGAACGGCCGCAGGCCTGGATCAGGTAGATGGGAATCAGCATTTGCCCGGCGAATAGCGCGCCGTTGGACAGGAACTGGGTAACGGCAGCGGCGGGAAATACCTTGCCTTGGAACAGCTGAAGATCGACCAGCGCATGATCGCCCTTGCGCTTGGCGTTCCATAAAAACAGCGTAAGCAACATCGCGGAAACCAGCACAGCCAGCTGTCCCAGGTGATCGCCGATACGGTCGGCGCCGTAAAGAAAGATCACCAGACTGGGCGATAGCAAAGCTAGTCCGATCCAGTCCAATTGCCGCGGCCGGGTGTGTTCGCGATCGTCAGGCAGAAACACGGCGGCCAGAACCAACGCCAATACGCCGAATGGAAGATTGACCAGGAACAACCAGCGCCACGAACCGTATTGCAGAATCAGACCGGCTGCGACCGGTCCCAGAATCGGCGCCAACAGCACCGGCACGGCCGAATAACCGACGATACGCGCCATGTGCCTGCCTGCGGCGCGCGCCATCATCATTTGCGCCATCGGCGCCAGCAATCCGCCGCTGATGCCCTGGATGACGCGAAATGCAATCAGGGAATGCGCCGACCATGCCAGCCCGCACAAGGCGGACGAAAGCGTGAACGCGACAAAGCACCATAGATAAACCGCTTTGGCGCCCATGCGGTCCACCAGCCAGCCGCTCATCGGCAGTGCCAGTGTCAACGCCAGCAAGTAACCACTGGTGACCCATTGAATGGTCGACAGGCCGGTGTGCAAATCCGTGGCGAGATTGGAAAGCGAGACGTTGGCGATGGTTGCGTCCAACTGAGCGAGAAACGCGCCAAGCACCGCTACCGCCGTGATTTTCCAGATCAAGGGATCGAGCTGGTTGGCGGCATCTAACCCATCGGACTTGGCTTTGACATGCATGCCCGGCTTAGCCCTGAAGATTGCCGCCGTTGAAGCGGCCAAATCGTTTTGACAGCGGCAGGCTCAGCAACAAGGCGCCCAGCCCCAGCGCGATCGCCGATTCCGCGCTGCGCAGATCGAAGTTGCCGACGCGCAGGATCAGCAGATACGCGGCCACCAGATTGATGAAACCCCAGATCACGTTGAGCGATGACGACGACAGCCCCTCACCGGGCGGATGCGCGAAGGGCGTCTGGAAAGCGCGTCCCATCAGACCGCTGACGACATGCGGAACGGCGTTGGCCAGAAAAGCGCCGCCGAAGAAATACGAAACATCCTGAAGCCAAGCCACCATGGTGTTTCCCCTTTGGATGGATGTGGGTGCGTACGTTACGGTTTGCTGAGGCGCTTGATCAGCGGAATCGCCGCGATCAGGGTTTGCAGTTCGTTGGAATCCAGCTTCGCCATCTCGGCCGTCAGCCATTCGCGCTTGGCGATGCCACGCTTTTTCCGCATGTCGATGCCGGCGACGGTCAGTGCAAAAAGAATCTGTCGCCCGTCGGTGGGGTGGGGTTGCCGCTGCACCAGTCCTTCCTGTTCCAGGCCGGCCAGGATGGTGCCCATCGATTGCGGCTTCATGGATTCGGCGCGTGCCAGATCCGCGGTAGTCATCGCGCCGAGTTGATCCAGGCGCGCCAACACGCTTAATTGCGAGAGACCGAGTTCGGTGGGGTTGGCTTCCGAACGCACGCGGCGTAGCAGCTGGCCGATCGCTACGGTCAGGTCACTGACGGCAGTTTCCAGGGCGGGAAGGGATGCGGGGGCTTTGTTCACGTGGGCATCCTATAGATTAGAAGTTTAACTTGCAAGTTAAACTGTCAAAAGTGCTATGCCAATCGGCCGGTGAAGCGCCCGTTGGTGATGTGCTAGAAAAAACACACCCCACCACAGCACGAGTTCCCGTATGGCTACGGCAGATATTCGCCACGCGGAATTTCCGCGCGACACAGGCGAGGTGCGCGCACTTTTTCAGGAATACGCCGATGGTCTGGGCGTCGATCTGGGCTTTCAGGGTTTCGATGCCGAGGTGGCCGAGCTGCCGGGCAAATATGCCGCTCCCGGCGGTCGTCTGTTGCTGGCATGGCACGGTGACGAAGCGGTGGGTTGCATCGCCATGCGGCGTATCGATGGCGAGTTGTGCGAGATGAAACGTTTGTACGTGCGTCCACAGGCGCGTGGTGAATCGTTAGGCCGAAGGCTGGTGGAGCGTCTTTGCGACGAAGCACGCCGCGCCGGTTATGCGCGCATTTGCCTGGATACCCTCGCCTCGATGGCGTCAGCGCAGCGGTTGTACGAGTCGATGGGTTTCAAATCCACCGATCCGTATGTGTACAACCCGCTGCCGGGTACCAGGTTCCTGTCGTTGGATCTTGCGGAATGACAGATGGGTGGGGTCGCCGGTGAATTTTTTGCACCGGCTGAGCATCGAGGTAGGGATTCGCCTGCCGATTCCGTCTTAGCTAGGGAGTATTGCTGGAGCCGCCAAGACTCCATGCTCGTCTGCTGGCGGTTTACCGGGACTATTCTTTTGCTGATGGAACCCCGGACAGGGAAGTCTTTTTTTAATGAGGGATTCGGGCTTCGATGACTCACTGCACGATCGGAGTGCGCTGACCGGCACTCCGATCACCATGCCTCAGTGCATTACTCGGCTTCTTCGACTTCTTCCGCGCCTTCGGCCGTAATCTCGATGACGTCCTCATCGGCAAAGCCTTCGCGCACGATCAGCAGCGCGTTCGGGTTGGTGTAGCAGAAGATGGGCGCGATATCGTCGGCATAGCCATAGGTTTTGCACACGTCCAGCCATTTGGCGTGGATCTGCTGCCATTCGGGATTGCCGATCTGATCAACGCCGAACCACATGCTGATGCGATCCCAGCGCACGTTTGCCGAGCCGTTGAGGAAGATGGATTCGATGAACTGCGCAAATTCGATCTCGTGGTGACGCTGCATAAGCTGTTCCTTGGGGGGATGGGGGAGGCAAAGCTGGCGATTTTAGGGCCTGTTCGCACTATTTGCGTAGCCCGCGTTGCCGTGGAGTAGCCGTCAGGTGGTAGTGCGTGGCACCGGCTTGGCTGGCTGCCAAGTCAAGCCGCGCGCTGCCGCATGGCGGCTACTCCACGGCAACCCGAAGGGCCGGGTCTGTTTGCCCACCATCCGGCGTCATCGCTCAGTCGTGTACCGACGTACACTCCCTCGCTCTTCCTTGGCTGACGCGCAAACAGCTCCCGGCGCGGGCCACGCAAATAGTGCGAACAGGCCCTAAGCGCTTATGCGGCGCTGTCGTGTCTTGATGAAGTGCCTGGGATCAAGCCCGCCAGTGCTCCAGCAGGATGCGCGTCTGCTCCAGCACCGCTGACTTGATCAGCTCAGCTTTGGCGTCGTCGATTTCCTTCCACTTCAACATCTCCAGGCACGCGCCCGGCGGGTAATAGAAGGCCAGCACCTGGCCTTTCAGCGTGAGCAGCCGGATCCGTGTGATCGAGTCGTTGGGGCTGGTGCCCATGATGCTGGCGAGCAGCGCAAGCAGCAGTTTGTTGATCGGCTGCTTCATCTGCCGATGCAGCAAGGTGGAAGCGATGTTGGGGGCTTCGCCGGCCAGCTCACGGCCAATGAAGCGCGATCGGGAAACGTGCGCCGGCGTCAGCACCATGTCCAGCGTGAGGCTCTGGAAGCTGAGGTAGGTGTCGATCAGGCTTTCGGCCCCGGCGCCGTTCTTCAAATCAGCGCTGGCCTTGCGCATGGCCGGCGCGTAGCGGGTCTTGAGGTCGTTGGTGAGGTATTCGGCGCAGGCTTTGTAAAGCCCTTCCTTGTTTTCGAAGTAGTACTGCAGCGCCGGCGCGTTGACACCGGCCGCGGTGGCGATATCGCGCGTGGAGGCGCGGTCGAAGCCATGCTCGCCAAATCGTTGAATGGCGGCGTCGATGATGCGCTGGCGTGTTTCGTCGCCGCGGGCATATCCGCCGGCCGCCGGACGGCGCGGGCGCTTGGTTTCAGTCATGCGTGAGTCTCCATGCGTACCCCACCAAGATAGCATTTGACAAAATTATTCCAATCGGAATAAATATTCCACTTGGAATAATTTCAGGGTTAATGGCATGCCTGCTCCTACCGGAACCGCATCGGCCGATGCGGCGACTGCTTCTGCCACACCACCGGAACGCCGCAAGGTGCCGGGGTTTTTGCTGCCCGTCGGCATCGTGCTGGGGCTGGTGGCCGTGGCCGCCCTGGCTTATTGGTGGATCGTGGGCCGCTTTATCCAGAGCACCGACGATGCCTACCTGCAGGCGGACAGCGTGACCGTGGCGCCCAAGGTCAACGGCTATGTCACCGATGTCTACGTGGGTGACAACGCGGAGGTGAAGGCGGGCGATCCGCTGGTACGGCTCGACAGCCGCCAGTATCAGGCCGCGCTGGATCAGGCCACGGCGACAATCGATGCGCGCAAGGCGGATATCCAGCGCGCGCAGGCCGATATCCAGCAACAGAAGGGGGCGATCGAACAGGCCAGGGCACAGTTGCAGGCCGCGCAGATCAATGCCTGGCATACGCAGGACGAAGTGAGCCGTTACAGTCCGCTGGCGACGACCGGCGCGGAGAGTGGCGATCAGCTGTCGATCCTGATCACCAACCGCGATCAGGCCAAGGCCACGCTGACTGCCGACCAGGCGGCACTCGATCAGGCACAGGCCAAAATCGCCGATCTGGATGCACAGATTGCCCAGGCGCATGCGCAACTGGAGGCCGCACAGGCTTCGGCCAAGCAGTCGCAGCTCGATTTGCAGGATACGTTGATCCGCAGTTCGCTGAACGGTCGCGTCGGCGATCGCACGGTTCGCGTGGGCCAGTATGCGCAGCCGGGCACGCGCCTGATGACGGTGGTGCCGGTGCACAGCGTGTATCTCACCGCCAACTTCAAGGAAACCCAGATCGGCCGCATGCGCGCCGGCCAGC
Organism: Dyella flava; assembly: GCF_016904955.1. Taxonomy (GTDB): domain Bacteria; phylum Pseudomonadota; class Gammaproteobacteria; order Xanthomonadales; family Rhodanobacteraceae; genus Dyella_B; species Dyella_B flava. The sequence continues at coordinate 27,084 of NZ_JADIKE010000018.1, forward strand.
CGGCGACCTTGCATGTGGATGCTTTGCCGGATGCGGATCTGCACGGCGTGGTCGACAGTTTCGCGCCGGGCACCGGTTCGGAGTTCGCCTTGCTGCCGCCGGAGAACGCAACCGGCAACTTCACCAAGATCGTGCAGCGCGTGCCGGTGCGGATCCGTATCGATACGGACGAACAAACCCGCAAGCTGCTGCTGCCGGGTCTGTCGGTGACGGTGGACGTGGATACGCGCGCGGCGGGCAACACCTCGGCGAACGATAACCATGGCTGAGACGGCCGCCATGCCGGCGCATCATCCGGAGCGCGCCACCGTTGCGGACTGGATCGCCGTGGCGGCGGGTTCGCTGGGCGCGTTGATGGCGACGCTCGACATCTCGATCACCAATTCCGCGTTGCCGCAGATCCAGGGTGAAATCGGCGCGACGGGCACGGAAGGCACCTGGATCTCGACCGGCTACCTGATGTCGGAAATCGTGATCATTCCACTCGCGGCGTGGCTGACGCGGGTGTTCGGCCTGCGCAATTTCCTGCTCGGCTGCGCGGTGTTGTTCATCCTGTTTTCGATGATGTGCGGACTGTCGCACACGCTGATGGCGATGGTGATCGGCCGCATCGGGCAGGGGCTGACGGGCGGCGCGATGATTCCGACCGCGCAGACCATCATCCGCACGCGGCTGCCGCTGTGGCAGTTGCCGATCGGCATGACGGCGTTCGGTTTGATCGTGTTGCTCGGCCCGCTGATGGGTCCGGTGCTGGGTGGCTGGCTGACGGAAAACATCAGCTGGAGCTGGTGCTTCTTTATCAATCTGCCGGTGTGTATCGGCTTGATTACGTTGTTGCTGGCGGGTTTACCGTCGGCACCACCGCACCTGGAAGCATGGCGCAATGCCGACTGGCTGGGCATTATCGGTTTGTCGGTGGGACTGAGCTCGCTGACGGTGGTGCTGGAAGAAGGGCAGCGCGAGCGTTGGTTCGAATCCAACATGATTGTCTGGCTCAGCGTGCTTTCGCTGTTTGGCATGGTGCTGATCGCCATCTCGCAGTTCACTGCGAAGAAGCCGGTGATGCGCCTGAGCCTGCTGAGCAATCCGCGTTATGCCAGCGTCATTTTCATCGTGCTGGTGGTGGGCGCGGCGTTGTATGGCGTGATCTACCTGATCCCGCAGTTCCTTGGACTGATCGCCGGTTATAACGCGGAGCAATCCGGCTGGGTGATGCTGGTGTCGGGCGTGCCGGCGTTCCTGATGATGCCGATCTTGCCGCGCATGCTCGGCAGGGTGGATTTTCGCATCCTGGTCATTACCGGCCTGGCGTGTTTCGTGTTCAGTTGCATGCTGGATATTCACTTGACGGCGCAGAGCGTCGGTTATGACTTCTTCTGGTCGCAGCTGATTCGTGGTGCGGGACAGATGCTGGCGATGATGCCGTTGAACCAGGCGTCGATGGCAGCGGTGTCACGCGAGGAATCCGGCGACGCGGCCGGTATCTACAACATGGCCCGCAACCTCGGCGGTTCGATCGGCCTGGCGATCATCGGCACGGTGATCGATCGTCGCAATACCTTCCACGTGGCGGCGATCCGCGAATCGCTGAGCGCGAATTCAGTGCTGGGCCAGGATCGTATCGCCGCCAATGCGGCCAGCTGGTTCGCACGTACAGGCGATATGGCGTATTCGCGGATGCGCGCGCTAGGTCAATTGGCCGCACAGATCCAGCAGCAGGCGATGGTCATGACCTTCTCGGAAGTTTTTTACCTGCTAGGGATTGCCCTGTTGTGCTGCATACCGCTCGCCTTGCTGTTGAAGACCCCGAGTTACCACGCGCCGGCCAGCGGTGGCCATTGAGGATGCCTGTGATGACCACCCGCTTGTTGCGTTATCCAAACCTGTCGCTGTTTGCCTTGCTCACTGCGGTTGCGGCGTTGCCCGGGTGCACGGTCGGCCCCGATTATCGCGGAGCGCCGGAGGTGGCCAACGGCGCGGTACATGCCGGCGCGTTTGTGCGTGCGCCGGTCAGCGGCGTGACCACGACCCACGCGCCCAGCCGTTGGTGGGAGGAGCTTGGCGATCCGCAATTGAATGCCTTGATTGCGGCGGCGCTGGCGAACAATCCGGATCTGCATGCCGCGCAAGCGCGTCTGCGCGAATCACGTGCACAGTTGCAACAGCAGCGTGCGGCAGAGATGCCGACCGTGTCGGCCGATGCTGCGGCTTTCCGCACGCGCGAGCCGGACCTGTCGGGTCTGATCCAGCAGCAGTCGACCAGCACATCGACGGGGCAGGCCACGCAGCCGTCGAGCACGTCGGAAGGGCGCGGCCCCTTGCAGTTGTATAGCGCCGGTTTCGATGCTTCCTGGGAAATCGATCTGTTCGGCGGAACGCGCCGCGCCATCGAAGCCGCCTCCGCGCAAGCGCAGGCGGTCGATGCGGATCTTGCCGACACCCAGGTCTCGCTCGCGACCGAAGTGGCGCAGGCCTATATCGATTTGCGCAGTCAGCAACAGCGTCTGGCCTTGGCCAACCAGTCCGCCGAACTCGAGCAGAAGACGCTGTCGCTGATCCGGCAGCAGCGCGCGCGTGGCGTCGTGACCGATACGGATGTCGAACGGCAAACCACGCAGGTGGAAACTACCAAGGCCACGCTGATTCCGTTGGACGAGCAAATCACCGAATCGCTCGATCAACTTGCCGTGTTGACGGGACAGGCGCCCGGTGCGCTGGATCAAATGCTTTCAACCACAGCGCCTTTGCCAGGTTTGCCTGCGTCCGTGCCGGTGAATGATCCGGCCGCGCTGCTGCAACAGCGTCCGGATATCCGTGCAGCCGAACGCCGTCTGGCGGCCAGCAATGCGCAGATCGGCCAACACACGGCGGATCTGTTTCCCAAGGTGACCATGCTGGGCTTTATTGGCTCCAGCGCGGCCAACCCTGGGCACTTGACCGGCAAAAGCGCTTTCACCTGGCTGGGTGCGCCTTACCTGCAATGGGACCTGCTGGATTTCGGGCGTACCCGCGGCGCTATCCGTCAGGCGCAGGCCGGTCGCGATGAGGCGGCCGCCAACTACACGCAGGCCGTGCTGGCTGCCTTGCAGGACGCCAACAATGCGCTCTCGCGCTACGGCCATCAGCGTGACAGCGTCGAGCGTCTGCAGCAGATCGAAGCGTCGGCTGACCGTTCGTCGACCTTGATGCGTCAACGCTACCAGGCCGGCGCATCGTCACTGATCGATCTGCTGGATACGCAGCGCGTGCAATTCACCGCGCAACAGAATCTGGTGCAGGGCAGGGCGGATCTGCTGAAGGACTTTGTGTCCCTGCAAAAGAGCCTGGGGCTGGGCTGGGTTTCACAGCAGTAACGCGGTCAAGCACTCCGTGCGATGCACTGGAGCGTTGTTCGCATCACCTTTTGGGCCGTCATTCCCGCTGGCACGGAAATGACGGCCAAAGTCCCGATGCATGCTGCGCGGTTACGCAGCGGCTTGCTGCTCTTCAGCCGCTTTGGTGATTTCCAGCAGGCTCGCGGCGGCCTCGGAGGCCACGCGCTTGGGCCAGCTGTCCTGGATATGTTCGGCGACCAGGCAAGGTTCGCCCGCGCGGCATTGTGAGCAGGTCTGGTTGTGCAACTTCAGTTCTTCGACTACCGATTCGATCATGGCTGATTCCCCCATGGATGGGCCGGCATGGACGGCCGGATGCCGGTATACGGCTCGGTCACCAGCCTTATCGGCTGCCGGCCGGTTTACTTGAGCATGATTTCCGGAGCATGTTTCGTGCCAGGGTGGCTCAGATCACCGCGTCCGTTCCCCACAGCGCTTCCATGCTCACGCTCATGTCGAGTTCGTCCAGATCGACCACTTCGCTGATCGCATGTGCGCCGACATCGCTGCGGCGGCGGATGGGCGTGGTGACGCGAAAGCCGTCGTGGGTGGTGAGGGAGGACACCTGTGGCGTAAGGCTGTCGGTGCCGCGATGCGTGACCACCGCGATGCTGCCATTGCGAAGCCGCACGCCGGTGCCGGGCGGGTAGATGCCCAGGGTCTTGATAAAGCTGGTGGCAATTTTTTCGTCCAGCCGCGCGCCTTCATTGAGATAAAGCCAGCGCAACGCGACGTTGGCCTGCAAGGGTGGCCGGTAACCGCGGCCGACCACGCGGGCGCAATACACGTCTGCCGAGGCCAGCAGGCGTGCCGGCAGGCCAATCGCCTCGCCGCGCTTGCCCCCGGGATAGCCACTGCCATCGGACCGTTCATGATGGTCCAGCACTGCTTGCAGCCAGAGCGTGTCAGTGACGCCGCGCTCCTTCAGTATCGTGACGCCGCGTTCGCAGTGCTGGCGGACCTCGGCATGCTGCGTGTTGCTCAAGGGGCCGTCCACGGAGAGTAGTTCCTGTTGCAGCTCAAGCATGCCGATGTTCATGGTCAGCGCCGCGGCCATGATCGAACTTCGTTCCGTAGCGCCCACTTCCAGCGCGGTGCCGACCAGCTCGCAGGCGATGGCGGTATTGACCATGTGGCGCGTGGCGTAAGCGCCTTCCCGTTGCAGGACGATGGAGGCGAGCGACAGGTCCGCATTGGCAACGCAGGCGTGTTGCAGCAGCTCGCTGATGCGCTTTATCTCGCCGGAGAAATCCCTATATCGCGCATCGCTCAGCAACGCATGCAGGCGGTGCCTTGCTGAAAGGATCGAAGCCAGCGGGCGACCTGACGCAGGGCTGTCGTCGACCACGCCTGTGCGAGCGTTAGCGGCAACGCCATCATTGAAGTAGGCCACGCGGACCAGCCGTTCCACCGACGAGGCGGTGGTGAGCACATGGCCGGCACGCAGCATAAGCTTGCCGCGCTCATCGTAGGCATCGTAGGGCAGCGGTTGGCCGATCTCTATTTCGCCCGATTGGATCGGTCGCATGGATGGCAGCCCCCTAGCGCCAGCAACATGTGATCGGCGTTGGCATGCCGCATTTCAAAGCCTTGGCCAGGGTTCACCTGGTCGCTTGGCTCTTCGCAAGATTATCGGCTGGCCTAGTAATAACTTGAGGGTCGGCAGCCCAGGGGCCGCCGACAAAACGTCGCCGGTGATGGTGATACGGGATGGACGATGCGCAAGCGGCGGAGTGTAAATGCACCTGCATGACAAAGCCGGGTATTCGTCGTGTCCGCTTCGTTGTCGCCCAGTTGCTTTGTCGGTGCGCCTAAAAGCGCGCTCCGTCAGAAATAGACAGCATGGTGTGGAAAACCAGCGATGATTTTTTGGAAGCGGCCGCCGCGCTTTTTTTTCGCTGTAGTTCCTGAAGTAATCGCTGATGCTGTGCTGCAAATCAACACGCACCGATAACGTGATGCATGCGATCCACCGCAAATACATGAAGAGCCGCTGTACGTTCTCTGTACAGAATCATGTCGTCGTGACGTGAACGATGGTGTGGATGGCGTGCTCAGTCAGCGTCGATTCGTATCGGCGCAATACCATCGATATCCAGGATCCTTGGTAAATCACCGGCACCATCTCTTCTTCATAGGCTGAAAGGGAGCCACGACATGACCAAGCTCTTGCTGGCAACGATGATGATCACTTGTTGTATCTCGCTCACTGGCTGCGGCGGCTCACGGGCAATTGCCCAGAACAATGAAACGTGCGGCAAACAGCTCACCGATTTGCAGACGGCGCTGAACTCGGGCGCCATGACCCAGGATGAGTATGCTCGGGCGCGCGCCGAAGCGATCAGGCGCTGCAATCAGGACTGACATACGGCTGTGATCGTGATGGCGTCAGGCCGTGCCGGGCTGATCGGCCTGACGCCACATCCTTTTCATGCGCCGCAGCAAGGCGTCTGCTACAAGCCCTCGCGTTCAACCGAAAGGCATGGGATATGCATGCCCTGTGCAGCGGATCTAAAGCTTGGGGCGGGATATGACATTCGCACGCATTGATGATGTAGGCCGAAGCGCGCTGGCGCTTTTCCTTTGGCTGAGTGCCGTAACGCTGAACATGGCGGCGATGCTTTGGTTCGGCTTTCAGGGGTTGAAGTGGCTGCACGACGGTTATTGGACGAAACAGCCCACCGTCATGTTCTGGCTACGCGAATTCTGCCCGGGCTGGTGCACTTTTTTGAACAATCCGCACTCCTGGTATGGGGCCGCCAAGGTGGCGCTGGTCCTTTCCGAGCTGCCTTCCAGTCTGGCGCTGGTTTTGCTGGGCACGATCTGCGCGGTACTGAATGTGTCGGTCTGCGACCGCCGGCCCGAGGCGCCCAGGGTCACAAAGTCACAAACTGCGGCATCTTTTTGATGCGTTGACGAACAGGCCAGGGTCAGGCCTCCATGCGGTTGCGTCCCTCACCATGGCGCGCCACTTCGAACCGGCAAGCGGTAAACGCGTGGACCTCGTGCCTGCCACCCCTGACCCCATAAAACAGCCAAATGTGTAAAGTCGGCCGCTCCGTTATCCAAGGGTGAGTGGCGCATGGTGAAGGTTGTCGGGGGAAGGCGGGCCATGTTCTGGCTGGCTGCGAGCATGGTGTGGTGGTCGCCAAGTCTGCTGGCCGGATCGTCGCCAGCGCAGGCAGCGGCAGCCACGGTTGAAACGCAGCGTCCGCTTGATCAGCCCCAGTTGCCGCCAGGTCCCGGGCCGAGCGCGCAAACCATCAAGGCCTGGCAGGATCGCAAGTTCGGGATGTTCATCCACTTCGGCCTGTATTCCATCGCAGGCGGCATGTGGGACGGGCGGCGCATCGACAACGGCTATAGCGAGCAGATCCTCGCGAATGGGCCGATACCGCCCACGGCGTATGAAGCGCTGGCGTCGCGTTTCGATCCCGTGCATTTCGATGCGGATGCCATCGTGGCGCTGGCCAAGGCAGCCGGCATGAAGTTCATCGTGATCACCGCCAAGCATCACGACGGCTTCAATCTGTTCCAGACGGCGCAGACGACCTACAACACCGTCGATGGCACGCCCTATCACAAGGACGTCGTCAAGCAGCTGGCCGATGCGTGCGCACGCGCGGGTCTGAAATTCGGTGTCTATTATTCGACCATCGACTGGCATCACCCGGGTGGAAACACCTATATCGATGGCAACAGCAATCCGATTACATCCGCCCAGGAAGCCTTCAATGTGGCCCAGCTCAAGGAACTGATGAGCCACTACGGCCCCATCTCCGAAATCTGGTTCGACATGGGCAAGCCGACGCCCGCGCAAAGCGCAGACTTCGCGCAAACCGTGCACGCCTTGCAGCCGCAAACCATGATCTCCGGACGCGTGTGGAACTATTACGGCGACTTCGCGGTGATGGGCGATAACGCCGAACCCGACGTGGCGATGGAACTGCCCTGGCAAGCGCCGGCGTCCATGTTTCCGGATACCTGGGGATACCGCTCATGGGAGCAGCGCACCGATCTTCCGGGCAAGATCCGCGAAAAAATCACGCAGCTGGTGCGTGTCGTCAGTCAGGGCGGCAACTACATTCTCAATATCGGTCCGGAAGGCGACGGCTCGGTCGTGCCCTACGAAGCGCAGGTGCTGCGCGGCATGGGCACATGGCTGAAGCGTAACGGTGAGGCGATTTATGGCACGCGCAAGCAGCCGTTCCGCGCACTGGATTTCGGCTATGCGACGGTGGGACCCAAAGCGATCTACCTGTTTGTTGCCAAGCTGCCGCCGGATCATCAGCTGCGTTTGCCCGGGCTTGCCGATACTGCGTTAGGTTCCGCCTATCGGCTTGGCGCGCCAGCGGACAAGGTGACCATTCAACGCGATGGCGCGGACGTCCTTGTTTCCCTGGATCATCTGGCTCACTGGCCGATGACGGGTGCCGGTGGCGCCAACGTCGATACGTTCATGCCCGTCGTCGTACTGCCGCTCGAAGGACCGCTGCATGTTCGACCGCCATCGCTGGCTGCAGCGGCGGATGGCAGTTTTCATTTGCAATCTGCGCAAGCCGAGCACTATCTCAACTACAACGGTGAAGGCTATGAAGCCCCGGATACCTTGTACAAGTTGAGCTGGCAGCTCGACGCAAAAGCAAAGGATTACGCGCTGACGATCAGCTACATGCCTTCACCTAAATCGGCGCAGATGGATCTGTGGGTCGACGGACAGCGCTATCCCTTGAATCTGGAGGGTGTTGCAGCGGGCACGCCGCAGGCTGCCAGCCAAACGGTGCTTGTGCATCGAGATCGCACTGCCCACCCTTATGCCATGCAAGTGGAACTTACCCCGCATGCCCCATTCGTGAAGGGCAGTGTGCTTCCGGTTGCGGTGCAGTCGGTGGCATTGTCGCCACGGCCCTGAATGCGGCTAGCATGTGGGAACCCACTCTCCTGTGCGGGAGTGGGTATTGGCGGCGCAAAGTGAAGTCGCGGAGTTAGTCAAGAAAGTCCAGGCCATACAGACATCGGCACCCTTGGAGCTGCTCGTTCTCATGGAAATAGTCAATCTGAAAGATCGCCTCGACTATGTGCCGGAACTGGTCAAACTTCACTTCGATGCTTGGGGCTATTTACAGCCGGAAGAGGATCTGGACCAGCGCATGGCGCGCATGACCCAGATGTGCCGCGCATCGCACATGCCCAGGATTTTTATCGCCCTCGATGCGGGGACGTTGATCGGCTCCGCCGGGATCAAGGCCACGGACGCTCTGTTACCTGATCTGGATCTGACACCTTGGTTGATGGGCGTGTACGTAAAGGCGCAATACCGGTCACGCGGGATCGCCGCCATGCTGGTCAGCCATGTCGAGCAGATTGCCTTGGATATGGACTTTTCAGTGCTGCATCTGTGTACGCATGACCACGAGGCGTACTACCGGAAGCTTGGCTATGAAATCCTGCACACCAGGGAATCGGCTGGAGAAATGATTTCTATCATGGTTAAGCAGTTGCGTTAGTGTGCGGCAAGCCTGGTTACCAATGCCGTTTGGAAATCTCCAAGGCCGCGACTAAACTCCCGGAAACAGCGCACGAGGAGAGGAGTGTGTCTTCCACCATTTCGCAGCCAGTTGTGGCGAAATTAACCCGTTCGGCCATTTTCCTCGTCGTGACCTTGAAGCCGGAGCCGCAGCATCGCCAGACGGTGCGGGCGCTTTGTGGCGATCTGGCGGGTCTGCTTCGCGCGGTGGGTTTTCACGACATCGAGGGACTTCTGTCATGCGTGATGGGTTTTGGCTCGGAGGCCTGGGATCGGCTGTTCGGTGAGCCGCGGCCGAAGGATCTGCATCCGTTTCGCGAGATCCAGGGCCAGCATCACGCGGTGTCGACGGCGGGGGATATCCTTTTCCATATTCGCGCCAAGCGCATGGATTTATGTTTTGAACTGGCCACGCAGATCATGTCGCGGCTCGGCGATGCGGTTGCCACGACGGATGAAGTGCACGGGTTTCACTACTTCGATGACCGCGATCTGATCGGTTTTGTCGATGGTACGGAAAATCCGGTGGATCAGGCCGCGATCGATGCGGCGATCATTGCCGACGAAGATCCCGGCTTTGCCGGTGGAAGCTATGTGATCGTACAAAAATATCTGCATGACTTGCGTGCCTGGAATGCCGTTCCTACCGAGCAACAGGAAAAGATCGTCGGCCGGGCCAAGCTCTCGGATATCGAACTGGACGATGCCGTCAAACCTGCTTATGCCCACAATGCCCTGACGACCATCGTCGAGGATGGCAAGCAGCTGGAGATCGTGCGCGACAACATGCCGTTCGGCGATGCGGGCAAAGGGGAGTTTGGTACTTACTTCATCGGCTATGCGCGATCTCCGCACAGAATCGAACAGATGCTGCACAACATGTTCGTTGGCCGGCCGCCGGGTAATTACGACCGTCTGCTCGATTACAGCAAGGCCGTTACCGGCACTTTGTTTTTTGTACCTTCGGCAACGTTCCTGGAAAATGTCGTGGCGAGTTGAGGCGCGGCTTTGCCGCGCGCCGGAAGCTGGCGCGTTACGATAGCCGGCTGCGGTGGTTCGCCCTCGATCCAGGGCGGACTATGTCGTTTCTGGGATTCGTCATCCACACCAGGAGATTGTTGTCGTGTCGCATTATTCCGGTCCTCTGCTTACGCGCCCAACCGCGGAGATGTTGTTGGCTGCGCGCGATGCTGGTGCAAGCGAGTGGAACGGTTCGCTCGATTTGGGACGATCAAGTGGCAGTGCGCCGTTGCAGAAAGACGCCTGGCTTTGGCAGGGCCAGCTTTACCCGTATCCGCACAAGCTGAAAGACCGCACGATCTATTATTGGGATGGTGACGAGTTTGCGCCGGTGTCGCGTTTTTCCGGCTCGCTGATCAAGCTGGTGCCCACCGAATGGGGCGCGCCCACCTTCGAAATCGACGGCATCAAAATGTTGCCTACGGCGAAAGATTCCCCGCTCGAGGATGCGCGCCGCAAGGTCGCCCTGGTCGAGCCGCGCGGCAAGGTGTTGCTGGATACCTGCGGCGGTCTGGGCTATTTCGCCGCTTGTTGTCTGGAGGCTGGCGTGGCGCGCATTCACTCGTTTGAGAAGAACCCCGGCGTGTTGTGGCTGCGCACCCTCAATCCGTGGTCACCGGATCCGGATGTGCCCAGCAACGGCGGCCGCCTGCAACTCACCCATGCGGATGTGTCGCAGGCGGTCATGCAGATTGCCGACGCTTCCGTCGATGCGCTGCTGCACGATCCGCCGCGCTTTGGCATCGCGGGCGAGCTTTATTCGCAAGTGTTCTATGATCAACTTGCGCGTGTGCTTCGCCGCGGTGGACGCCTGTTTCACTACACCGGCAGCCCCAACAAGCTGACCAGCGACCGCGACGTGCCGCGTGAAGTGGCAAAGCGCTTGGAGAAAGCCGGCTTCAAGGCACAGCCGGCGCTGGATGGTGTGTTGGCGATACGGCGCTAGTCCTTGCGCACCTTTCCCTCGGCGCTTCGATCTGGAGTCTTCTTCGCCAGGGTATCTCCTATCCGGCTCACGGCACCCTCCACGCGTTGGGCCAGATAATCAAAACAATAGGCGAGCCGGTTGCGGCCGATGATGACATCCGGATTGCCTTTGCTTCGCCGGGCGGCGACGGAGGCGAATAGACGAAGTTCGTCGCGCACGAGGCACAGGGTTTCGTAGGCGTCTTCTGACAGCGTATAGCGCTCGCGAGGAAGTTTGCCAACGGGTGTCTTGGATCGCTTGTCCATGATCATATCTCCTTGATGTAAAGGGTGTTTTTGACCGCTTTCGGGGTTGCCGGCGCGGGCTTGTCGTGCCGGTCGCCTGCCAACAGTTTGTTGTTTTTCCTTTAGTCGTAAAATAGGTAAAAAGCTGATTTTCGCGTAACCGTTGGACGAGTAATAACGTCGTCGCCGGCCTAACAAGGGACGGTTATGAAGCGGAAGGGTATCCATTCAGCAGAGCACAGGGAGCTGGTGAACCTGCTTTTTGATATGCGTCGCGCGGCTGACATGACGCAAGCGGAGGTTGCTGACGCGTTGGGCCGGCCACAGACCTATGTGTCGGCGGTGGAAGTGGGGCGCCGGGGTGTGGACGTGGTGCAGGTCCGCGAGTTTTGCGCCGTTTATGACGTGGCCTTTTCCGATTTTGCCGTGAACTACGAGAAACGCCTGAAGTCGTCGGCCAGCAAGGAACGGCCGCCAAGGCTTTCCACGCGCAAGCGGGGCGCGAGCAAGAAGACCGCCAAGCTGAAAACGGGCAAGGGCGCGTCGAAAGCGAAATAAGTGCGAAATTATTTTCGATCGCCGCGCGATTGAGCCTTTCATCCGATTGCCCGGCAATTCAGGCGATCAGGCAATTTTCCCGCAGCATTGGGCATCGTCCTGCCATCTTCACGGGCCGACAATCCAACGGCGCTATGCTTGCTCCTGTTTCAGGGATCGATGACGGGGAAACGGCATCTCATCTTTCGTCGCGGTAATCAGAGAAGGGTCATGGCTAAGCATTCTGTCGTGCTGTTTTTGTCGTCCCGTCCACTCGGTCTGGTGCTCTTGAGTGGTTTTCTCGGTTGGCTGGCGAGTCCTGTGTGTGGCGCAGCCGATACCACCGCATTTCATGACGTACCGAGTGCGGCAGCTGCCGTTGCGAATCCTTATGGCGGCCAGCCCGCAGCGATCAGCGCAGGCGGGCAGCTCTACGCAAAGAATTGCGCCAGCTGCCACGGCGGCACCGGCCAGGGCACGGGCAATATTCCCGCCTTGGCACATGGCGCCACCCAGCAAGCGAGTGACGGCGCGTTGTTCTGGTTTATCACCAAGGGGGCAGTCAACAACGGCATGCCGTCGTGGGCCGCGTTGCCGGAACAACAACGCTGGCAGATCGTCGCTTATCTGAAGGCCTTGCCGACCGTAAAGGCGGCGCCCACGTTGCAAAACACCAGCGCTGGATCGGCGATCACAACACCGCCACCGCAGCCGCCGTTTACCGATTTCCGCTACGAATCACCCGGCAATGTGCGCAAGATTACGCTGAGTGATCTGCCGGCGCCGTACGCGACCCAGTCTGCCGGTAATGCGCCGACCATGGCGCCACGTCCGGCCGGCGTGTTGCCGCTGGCGCCGAAGGGTTTCAAGGTCAACTTGTATGCCCATGGGCTGGATACACCGCGGGTCATTCGTGTGGCACCGAATGGCGATATTTTTCTGGCCGAAAGCGGCAATGGGCAGATTCGCATCTTTCGCGGCATGACGGCCGATGGCAAGCCACAACAAACCACCGTGTTTGCCACCGGCCTGAACCGGCCTTACGGCATCGCGTTTTATCCGCTCGGGCCGAATCCACAATGGGTGTACGTGGGCGATACCGATGCCGTTGTCCGCTTCCCGTACCGTAACGGCGACCTGCATGCGCGTGGCGAAGCCCAGCACATCGTGGATTTGCCGCACGGCGAAGGGCACTGGACGCGTGACGTGGCTTTCTCGCGCGACAACAAGACCATGTATGTCGCGGTAGGCTCCGGCTCCAATGTGGACGATCCGGACACCACGCCAGCCGAAAAGGATCGCGCGGATATCCTGGCTTTCGATCCGGATGGATCGCACATGCGCATCTACGCCTGGGGCATCCGCAATCCCTCCGGCATTGCCATCGATCCCGGCAATGGGCAGCTCTGGACCACGGTGAATGAGCGCGATGGCCTGGGCGATAACCTGGTCCCCGATTACATCACCTCGGTACGCGAGGGTGGTTTCTATGGCTGGCCGTGGTGGTATATGGGCTCGCACCAGGATCCCCGTCATGCGGGCAAGCATCCGGAGTTGAAGGACAAGGTGATTACGCCCGATGTGATCTTGCAGCCACATAATGCGTCGTTGCAGATCACGTTCTACGAAGCCAATAACTTCCCCGCTGAATACAAGGGCGATCTGTTCGCGGCCGAGCACGGCTCGTGGAATCGGTCCACGCGTGTGGGGTATGAAGTGATCCGTATTCCGCGGCATCACACCAGCAAGGCGACCGGTGAATACGAGGATTTCCTGACCGGTTTCGTATTGCCGGATGGACGCGTGTGGGGACGGCCGGTCAGCGTTACGGCAGCGCCGGATGGTTCACTGTTGGTGACAGACGATGGGTCCAATTCGATCTGGCGCGTTGATTACGTTGGAGCGAAACAGTAAGGGGTCGAGTTAGTGCCTGCAACGCGTGCTCGCTCTTCCCAAAGGGAAGAGCGAGCCGGGGCTGAGGCATCTAAGCATCGCTCGATCTATCGATCATCCACAGCCTGATCCGATGCGTCACAAACATCACCAGCGTAAGCGCCGATAGGCCGATAAGAATCCCCAGCAAGCGCACGGCTGGCGGCGATGCATCGGTGGACCAACGCTGGTCCTGCACGAAAGTCATGATGAAGCCGATGCCGAACTGGGTGCCCAGATAACTGGTGGCGGATGAACCCGCTTGCACATGCGCGGCCAGCCACACGCCCGCAGCCAAGGTAAGCATGCACAGCCACGGCATATTGCCGATGATCGGCAGCAGCATCAGTGCGAACAAAGCAGCAGTCATGCAGCCCAGCGCACGATTGGCCATGCGCAGGCTGACCAGATCGTCCTCACCCTTTTTGCGCAGCAGCGCCGGAAGCGGAACCAGCAGCACTGCCGTAACCGAGATCAGTGTCTGCGGAAAGGAAGGCAGATCGCGGTGGTAGGCAAACAAGCCCAGCACGCCGATGGTGATCGCGCCTTGCAAGGCCTGCAGGGCGCGGAGCCTGCGCATCTTCCAGTCGTGCCGGTCGAGTGCGGTGGCGGTCTGGGCGGGTGGCGTAAGCACAAGGGATGCGGCGCTTGATTCGTCTTCGTCATCGTGTGCTTGCAAATGGCGCCACGCACGGTGGGCGAAGTGCGTCGTGGTGAGAATCAGCATCGATGCGCTGATGCCGGTGGCGACATCACACACCCGGAGCAAGGCCAGTTCATAGATTTTCAATCCGGTCAGCTGATGCGCTTCGCTCAGCACCAGCAGCGCTGTCACCGTGCCGAGAATCCACGCGTAGCTGCGTGGCGAACCGATCGCGCGATACAGGCCCAATCCTGCAAACAGCGCCAGCAACAGCGCAAACAACAGCTGGGATTGTGGCAGCAGGCTTATCGATAGCGCACTCAAGCCGGCGCCGGCCAACGTTCCGGCGATACGGTCAATGGCACGCCACCAGGAAACATGCAGGCTGCCGCGAACCACCACATAAGCGCTGATCGCGACCCACCAGCGGTCCTTCAGGTTGAACAGGTCGGCCAGCCACACCGCCAGTACTACCGCGCAGACGGTCTGGGCACAGAGCAGTGCGCGTGGCCCCGTCGGCCGCAACTGCGACAGTTCATCGCCCAGGCCGCTGGCGCTCTGGCGAAAGAAGCGGGTTATGCGTGCACTTACCGCCGCGTTGGATGTCATGGCCGGGCCTAAGGATGCTCTGATCAATTCTGCGTAGGCGTCACCGGCTCTGTCCGTTCGCAGGCCGCAGGACCGTCGGCGAGGGCAGACCGGCTGTCTGTCGAGACGACGGGCCGTACGCGGAGAGAGTACATGGATGTACTCGGCTTTGAGGAGCGAGGAAGGCATGTGGGCGGACAGAGCCGGCCCCAACGTATTGAATTTAAATAATGACGGGGTGATGTCCAGAAGGCTCGCAGGCTGTGCCGCGCGTCTTGGCAAGACAGCCAGTCTTCCCGGCGCCGCGCAACACAGCCTGCGAGCCTTCTGGACATCATGCCGCCTGCGCAGAATTGATCAGAGCATCCTTAGGGGTTTGCTGATGATAGGCCGAAGCGGGCCGGCTCAGGATGCGCGCAGATCCAGTGACATGAATACGCTGTTCGAGTCGGCCGCATAGTCGCCAAATGGCGGGCAGGCGATAAAGCCGTGGCGTTGGTAGAACGCACGGGCCGGTATGAAGTAATCCCAGGCACCGGTTTCGAGATTGAGCCTGGAAAATCCGCGCGCGCGGGCCACGTCGATGATATGGCGCAACATCGCGCTACCGGCGCCAAGACGGCGTGCGAACTGCGCCGTATGCATCGATTTCACTTCGCCGTCTTCTGCGCTGAGTTGCCGCAGGGCGCCGACCGCCAGCAACTGCTCTTCCTGCCATGCTGCCCAGAAGCTGATATCCGGGGTTTGCAGGCCGGAGATATCCAGGGCGTGCGCACTTCCGCGTGCGGTTTGTGCGCGGGCGCTGGTCGCGTGGATATTCAGCAGCTCGATGACGCGTGGATCATGCAGGTCACCGGGGATAATGCGCATGGGGGCTCCATAGCACCAGGTTGCTCAGGAATAACGCGCTGGGGCCTTTCAGCGCCTGGCGGCGGTCCTTCCGGGGATAGGCGGGATACATCATGCAAAGGTATCCGGGGCAGGGTGAAATGCCTGGATAGCGTAGCGTGGATGGAAGCCAACGTCAGGCGTCACGCCAACGCCGGGCTGCTGCGCTGGATCGGCATGCAGCACGCACCATTTTGCGAAAGAGATGGTCATTGCGCAGAACTTGCGATGTTGATTTCATCGCTTGCGGAAGTGCGATAGCAGCTTTGTCTGCCTAGTACTTTCGGCCCTGCCGGAGCGGGTATCGGCTTGTTAGCGTGTACGTGCCGCGAGGCGAAGGAGTCATGTCATGCGCCGTTACCACTGCTGCCTGATGGTTGCCGTCGTCGTGCTCGGCTGGAGTTCGCGCGGCTCAGCCGCCGAAGTATTCGGCATTACCTTGCATCAGCCTTTGAATATGCCCGAGTGCCTTAAACGGCAGGATGCTTATCTTTCCGATGACCACGAGCAATGCTTCAAGTGGCCGGAAGGCGTAACACCTTCCGGCGCCTTGCCGGCGCATGGAGAGGTCATCGTCAATGTGCCGCTGGAAGATCGCCCCAGCTACATGAGCGGCACGGATGTGGTGGTGGGCTTGAAGGACGGCGTGGTGGTGAGCGTGTCGGCCAAGACACATGGCACGGCTGGCGGCGGAGATGACACCCATTGGTTGAAAGAAGCATTCGGAAAGCCGCAGCAGCCACCGGTGCAAATCAACACGCAACCTAATGGGTTCTACTCGCTGACGGCGAACTGGTTGTTACCCGATGGCACCACGGTTTACTACAACAGTGCCGAATGGGGCACCTATTACGGATTGGTGCGGGTGCAATCGCCTGATGCCAGCCCGCATCAGTTGGGTATCTGGGATTGATGCGGCAGGTGTTGATGTGAGTGGAGTGTGAAGCATCCGGACGGCGGTTTGCCTTCGGTGCCGGGGCTGGGCGCTGTCGGCAGGTAAATGTATCCGTGGTCGCGCCCTGTTGTCTCATTCGGTAGCAGCCATTTGGCTATCCACCTTTGCCGGGGCAACGGGTTTGCGCCATTCAGCCGATGCCGTTCCATCAAACCGGCAGCTTTTAACTACTCTACAGTCGCTTTCGTTACGGTCGGCTAACAACCCGGAGCGCACATTAATTGTCCAGGCAGCAAAAAGGCAGCTGCCCCCAACCTGCGATGCGGTCGAGGCCATCCATGAATATTCAAGCCACACCACATGCTCGCTCACCATGGCATCTGAGCACCTGGTCCGACTATTTGATGCGCGTCATGCGCCCAGGTCGCCAACAGGTGCCGGTGCACATGACCCGGCGGCAGGAGCTGCTGGCAGCGCAGGACAAGAAGCGGCAGGAACAGCGGGCTCATGTGCTGGAGTTACTGCGTGAAGTGAAGGAAAAGAATCACCACGCCGCGATGCATCCGAAGGGGCCGTAAAAGCATCGGCCATTACTTGCGAAAACAGCGCCCGCAAGCAGTAAAGGAGTTATCGATGAACGGCCCCGTGTCCAAGGGCTGGCGCTTCTCTTATAGCCAATGATCGACCGGGCAGGGGCGCCCGAGCAGATAGCCTTGTCCCATCTCGCATCCCATGCGAAGCAGGGTGTCGAACTGCTCCTGGGTTTCGATGCCTTCGGCGATTACCTGGATGTTCAGCGCATGCGCCAACGCCAAGATGGCGGCGACGACGGTGGTGCTGTTGGTGCTGCCGTCTTTGTCGAGTTCGTGCACAAAGGCACGGTCGATTTTCAGCATGCGCAAAGGCAGCGAATGCAGGTAGCTGAGCGATGAGTAGCCGGTGCCGAAGTCATCGAGCGCAGCGCCGACGCCGGAGATGCGTAGCCGCTCAAGCGTGGCGCGCACGCTTTCCGGGTTATCCAGCAAGGCCCCCTCGGTGACCTCGGTGACCAGCCGGGAGGGTTGCAGGCCGGTGCGTTCAAGCATTTTCAGGATGCGGGTGTCGAAATCGACGTGGCGCAAATGCAGCGCCGAAACGTTGAAGGTAATGAACGGCTCGGCCGGACCTTTTTCCGCCAGCAGGCGACAGCTCAATTCGAACATGCGCCAGTCGATCGCCTCGATCAGGCCGCTGTCTTCGGCAATCCGCACGAAATCCGAAGGCTTCAGCAAGCCGCGTTGCGGATGGTTCCAGCGGATCAGTGCTTCATAGCCGACGATCGTGCTGTCTCCAAGCCGGAAGATGGGCTGGAAGTGGGGCTCGAACTCATTCTGGCGCAGTGCCTTGCGCAGTTCGCTTTCCATCGTCAGCACATCGACCATGTCCTTGGCCAGCGCCTCATCGAACACGGCGAAGCGTTTGCGGCCGAGTTGCTTGGCCTGATACAGCGCCAGATCCGCATCGCGGATCAGTTCGTCGGCGTCCAGATAGCTGGGATCGCCGCAAGCGATACCCACGCTGATCGAGGGCTCCAGTTCCTTGCCGGAAATACGCAGCGGCGCGCTCACGGCTTGCAGTACGCGGCTGGCGATGGTCGTCGCGGTGGTGGTGACTTCGATATCTTCAAGCAGGATGGCGAACTCGTCGCCGGACAGGCGCGCCACCATGTCCGGCTCGCGCACGTGAGTCAGCAATCGCATGGCGATGGCTTTCAGAAATTCATCGCCCGCCAGATGGCCAAGGCTGTCGTTGATGACCTTGAAGCGATCGATATCCAGATACAGCAGGGCACAACGGCGATTTGGCTCTTGCTGGATCGTGCTGAGCACGGTGTCCAGGCGCTCGCGTAAATAACCACGATTGGGCAGGCCGGTAAGCGGGTCGTGCATCACCTGGTGATGCAGCTGTTGCTGCATTTGTTCGCGGCGGGCGATTTCGGCGCGCAGTTCACGCGTGCGTTCTTCCACCCGGTGCTCCAGCCGGAGATTGGCCATGTGCAGGGCTGCGGCGGAGCGTCGCCGATAGATGCTGTTGGCGATCTGCAAGGCCACGAAACCTAGCAGTTCCTTTTCGGCAGCACCGTAGCTGGCATTGATGTCGTAGCTCTGCACGACGACCACGCCGATGGTGGCCTCGTCCACCTTGAGCGGTACGCCCAGCCAGCAGGCGCAGGGGTCGCCAATGCTGTGCGGCACGACTTCGCCGCGTTCTGTCAGCACCAGGATGTCGTCGCGAGTACCCGACCAGGCCTCACCCAGCCGCAGTACGTATTCGCTCAAGCCGCGTCCAAGCGGGCGGCTCAGGGTGTGGCGTACGCCGGTGTCCATGTAATAGGGAAAATCCAGCTTGGTGCGATCGTCACTAAGCAGGGCGATGAAGAAATTCTTGGCGTCCAGCAAGCGGCCGACGACGGTATGCACGCGCTCATAGAAGGTGTTTTCGTCAATGTCGGCGGTGGCGAGCTGGGCGACCTGGAACAGGGCCTCCTGCAGGTGTTCGGCGCGTTGCCGCTCGTACACTTCCTGACGCAGGCCGCGATTGACTTCGGCCAGTTCCTCGGTGCGCTGGCGCACGCGCCGCTCGAGTTCGTCCTTGCTTTCCTTGCGTTCCAGCGCGGTAAGGATGTGGTTGCCGACAAATTCGAGCAGGGTGGAATCGTCCCGCGAATAAACCAGGCCGGTAGCGTAGCTTTGCACCACCAGTGCGCCATGCACTTTGCCGTTGTGCTGCATGGGTACGCCCAGCCAGTCGTCGCTGGCCGGACCGGACAGGACCAGCGGACCGTTGAC
Source organism: Dyella flava (assembly GCF_016904955.1). GTDB lineage: Bacteria > Pseudomonadota > Gammaproteobacteria > Xanthomonadales > Rhodanobacteraceae > Dyella_B > Dyella_B flava. The sequence goes on from NZ_JADIKE010000018.1 coordinate 46,528, forward strand.
CTGCTGGGTGAGCTGCTCGTCATTGCCCATGATCGGCTTGCCCTGGGTGAGCAGATACCAAGTGAGCGTGTAGCGGCGTTCCTCAAGCGGGATTTCGGATGAACTGGGCTGGTTTTCGTCCTTGATGTCCGCGTAATACAGAAAACGCATGGTGTCGCGTTCGGGGTTGTAGCGCACGATGAAAAAGTTCTCGGCGTACATCAGCCCGCTGACGATGCGATGGATCTCGCGCAGCATGTCGGGCATGTCGAGATTCGAACCGGACAGATCGGAGATTGCGAACAACGCGCGTTGCAGGTTTTCGGAGTGCTCCAGCTGGGTATGCGAATCGTAGAGGTCGGCAAGCTTCATCGCGTGATAGAGCTGCCGTATGCCCAGCCGCAGACATGGGCCTATGTTCGCCAGCATGTTCCTGGCGGTGGCTTCGCCGTTGAGCTCAAGCAGCAGGACCACCTGCTCCTGGGTGAGCAAGGGCAGGGCAAATTGCCGGCCATCCGGCGAATGGAGGCCTTCACCCGTACGCAGCGCATCCCCGGCCAGTTCCTCTTCGATATAGGGCGGCCTGGAACCGGTGGCATGCTGGTGGCTGCCATAGGGATTCAGCCACAGCACTTGTGCACGGGCACAACCGGCCTCCTCTCGAGCCAGCGCTTCGATAAGCGCCCCCACTTCTTCGGGGGTGGTGGCTTCGATAAGGCGGCCGAGCCAAGCCGCATGTTCCGGCTCACTGGCGGGTCTTGCTTGGATAGGAAGAGTCCGGCTCATGGCCACCTAACTATCGGAATGCCACCTATCAACGAGTACCTGTTGTGTAGAAAATGTGAAAAGGCGCGAATGAGGCTGAATCCGTCGACACATTACTGATGTATCGGTCGCTGCCCGCCGGGCCTTAAGCCTTTTGATGTGAATGGCGTAAACGCCGCCCCTGTATTGCGGCATCAGCATAGCGTGAATTGCGCCGGGTTGAAGAGGTGAGGCTTGGCCGGCATGGCAGGGGTGCCGTAAGCGGCCAATTCGATTCTTTTTCAGGGCCAATGGCACTTGGTTCCCGTGCGCTTTTGCATAACCATCGAAAAGGCATTGCGCCTTGCAGCATGACTTCAGGCATGTGCCCGGAATGCTGCGAGTAGTGATGATGCGCGGAGGAGATGGCCTGCTCGGGCGGGCCTTATGTAGGGACTACAGGAGGGAACAACAATGAAAAAGGGTTTGGCAACGGCGCTTGCCGTGGTGGTTTTTGCAGGTTGCGCTACAACGGGTAGCAAACGGGTCGATCAGGAAGCCCTGTCCACCTTGAAGCCGGGCGTTACGACCATCGCCGAGGTCAAAGCGACCTTCGGGGCGCCGTTTCAGGACAGCAAGGAACCGGACGGCACTGAGCAATTGCAGTACATAAGCAGGATCAAGGTGCCGGATGACAGGGTGCCTTCCGTCGGCTCCAACATCCCCAGGACGATCGAGAAAAACGTCTCTTCCCTGTTGGTTTTCGACAAGAGCGGCCACTTTCTGCATGCCTGGGAGGCCGACAAGACCGTCGATGAAAACGTGCCGGGCAATATGGGGTCGTTGCAGTCCAGTGATATAACCAGGGGCTCGATGTATAGCCACGGTTTCTAGCCCGCAGTGCTCCCTCTCCCCTTCGGGGAGAGGGTTGGGGTGAGGGGCCACACTCGCGAAAAGCCCCTCCCTTTTGGATGGGAAGAGTGATCAGGCCCAGGCCGCAAGCCACATCAAACCGGCGGCGGATTACGCTCCGCAAAACCACGCTGGTGCCAGTACGGATACACCGGCGTCACATCACTGGCCGCATCGAGCTTCGCCACTTGCTCAGGCGTGAGGTTCCAGCCCACCGCGCCCAGGTTCTGCCGCAGCTGTTCCTCGTTGCGCGCACCGATCACCACCGTTGCAACGGTAGGACGCTGCAGCAGCCAGTTCAGCGCAATCTGCGGGATCGACTTGCCGGTTTCCCTGGCGATGTCATCCAGCGCATCGATCACGCGATACAGGTATTCGTCATCCACCTGCGGTCCCATGTCGGCCGTCTTGTGCAAGCGGCTGACGGCGGGCAGCGGCTGGCCGCGGCGGATCTTGCCGGTCAGGCGGCCCCAGCCCAGCGGGCTCCACACCACCGCGCCGAGGCCCTGGTCCAGGCCCAATGGCATCAATTCCCATTCGTAATCGCGGCCGATCAGCGAGTAATACGCCTGGTTGGCGACGTAGCGCGAATAGCCATAGCGATCGGCGACGGCGAGCGATTTCATCAGATGCCAGCCGGAGAAATTCGATACGCCCAGGTAACGGATCTTGCCCGCGCGCACCAGGTCATCCAGCGTGGAAAGCGTTTCCTCCACCGGTGTCATCGCATCAAAACCATGCAACTGGAACAGGTCGATGTAATCGGTGCCCAGACGCTTCAGCGATGCGTCGACGGTATTGATCAGGTGGTAGCGCGATGAACCCACGTTGTTGGGCGCATCGTCGAAGCGGAAGGTGGCCTTGGTCGAAATCAGCACCTGATCGCGACGACCCTTGATCGCTTCGCCCAGTACCGATTCGGCCGCACCGGACGAATAGATGTCCGCGCTATCGAACATGGTGAGGCCGGCCTCAAGGCAGATATCCACGAGGCGGCGCGCTTCGGCCACATCGGTGCTGCCCCATTCTTTGAAAAAGTCACCCTTGCCGCCAAAGGTACCCGTACCAAAACTCAGCACCGGCACCTTGAAGCCCGATGCGCCTAAACGCCGATATTCCATTGCAATATCCTCTCGATGATGGGGAGCGCCAATAACCAAACACTCATAGCGGCGTGAGAGTTGAATTCAAGTAAGCCTATGGTGGTTTTGGAGGATCATGCAAAAAATGAAGCCATCCAGGCAGCGTGCCGGATGGCCTCGCTATCCGTGCAAGGGCCGGTTACTGCTTGCCCGATGCAGGCTTGATGCTGGCCAGGTAATTGGCGACCAACGGCCCCTGGAGTCCGTAGCCGTTATCGCCGAAAAACAACCGATGCCCGTCCCGGCCGTATTTGTCGATGCGGCAAAGATGTGCCTGTCCGCCGGATGGGTCGTGGGCGCGAACCAAAGTGTTGCCGTTCCGGCAAAAAAGAAAGCCGCCATTGCGGCGGCTTGGATCGGCAGACTCCCGGAGCAGGGGAACCCCAGAAGGCATGTCACCGACCGCGCTTTTTTTCGCATATCAAATGTGATGATGACGAAAAGGAACGGACATTTTTTCGCGCAGAAGTTCACAGTTTTCGAACTGCGGTAATCTGTGATGGTGATGTGAAAGCAAGTCACGCAGTGGATGGGTTTGGCTGATCAAGTCCGCCATCAAAAGCGGATATTCCGTTTGATGCGGAACAAGAATGCGAACCCAGACACCACCTGGCTCAAAAGCATTGAAAAATATCGTGTCACCTTTAAAGGAGCGTCCAGTAAGCAAGGGGTTTCGAATATCGCTAATGAATCTTTCGAATAACTCCCAGCTTGTTATGCACAATGCGTCGCGATTCATTTTTTTCGTCCATGAACTCTTTGTACGCTTGGTCGGCGCCGTCCCAGAATGCATTGGAAGGGTCGCAATCATCGATCACGATGATTCCACCTGGAGAGAGTATTTCGTACAGCTCATGCAGGCTTTTCTTGATGGGCCGATACAGGTCGACATCCAGCAGGCAAAATGAAAGTTTTTTGAGGGAGGTCAGGTCATACTCATTGACGTCGGCCTGGATGGATCTGACTCGCGTGATGCCATTCTGCGCCATGGTTCCATCAAACCATTTTTGCTTGTTGGATTGAAAGCCGTTGTACATGCTTCTGTTTTTGCCGCGGTCATCCACCTCGACCCGGACGTCCTCGGCAACGAAACCGGCGAACGTATCGATCGCGAAATAATCTTTCTCGATGCCTTTCGCGTCCATGTATTTATTGAGGAAAACCGTGGCCGATCCATCGAAGCATCCAACTTCGGCAATGGCTCCATCCACATCCCTGGTGTCTTCGATGCACTGACAAAGGAAGCCAAGCTGCGGTGGGGTGAAGTTGTATGCGTATCGCGGAAAGAAATACCTCCGCAATGGTGAGTTGAATTGGGTTTCTTTAAGAATTTTCGCGATCCGTGGATTCATCGCTTTGCCTCCCGTTGCGAAGAAGCTCACTTTCAGGTGGCCTCGCATTTGCAAGACCGTATGCTCGCTTGGCCCACAGCGGTCGAAGCATACTGAGAAGCATGCGGTGGCACGTGTTTGAAATGTTAAGTTGTTCTTAGCGCCGCCGATGGCCATAGCCACCACGACATAGGCCGGCTCTGTTTTGATTGAGGACTTTAGGGGGAGCGATGCGATTTAACGTCTACGGCCGATTCCTTTTAGACATCAAGCGTGAAGGAGGCGCCTGGGTTATCTATCGCATCGCCGATGGGAAGCGGGTGCTGAGCAATGACTTCGTCATTCCTTCAGACCTGGAGGAAGCTGAGATTCCACAATTTCTTGATGATGTCTTCCATGAACTTTCCGGCCCGGATGACCGTGTCGATGTGGTGCCCTGAGTGTCTGTCGCCAACGAGCCGTTCCGATTATCGAATCAGCCGCTTACCTCGGCGGATACGCGGTGAAGATGTAATCCTGCGAGGCCACCGTCGTATGGCACTTATATCCACACTCGGCACCGGTCACCGACGGCTTGAACGTCTTTGATGCGGTGTTATAGGTGAATTGGGCGTAAGCCCATCCGTGCGTGTTGGGGAAGCGCTTCGAGTCCTTCTCGATAAATGAGACCGACTTCAGGGTGTCGGGTACTTCAACAAAGTACGGAGACTTCGTATTTACCTTCTTGATCCATTCGATCTTTACAATCTTGGAGCCTTCGGGAAACGGCTTGCCATTGCCAGGAATGCCATCCTTGTAAGCCTGGATCATCGTATCGTTTGCCAGAATCGCCTTCACGCTGGTCTTTGTTTCACTGACCGCGACATCTTGCCAGGCGTCGTAGCCTTTGAACTCGGAGAAGGCGAGTCCGTTCGGGACGGTCAAGCTGTATCTGTCCTGTTGCGCAAGCGCGATGCCCCCGATGCTTCCGAGGACGGCAAATGATGCGGCAGCCGTGACGATAATCGTGACGCTCTTGCGTTTCATATCCGGCCCCTCTTCTCTGGTTCGAGACGATCGATCGAACGACGAATGGTTCGCAGCGAGGCGGCAGCGATGCTTGAGTATTGGGTTATGACATGAAGTCGGTGAAATGCGCGTTAGTCATTTGCTAGCAGCGGCGATCAAGTATGTGAGGTTGTTTAAGCTTTCGATTATATAGCGGCTATGTAGGTATCACGTGGCGGTTGCGCCGGATATTGCATAAGCGTGCGGCTGCGTTTCAGCACATTATCGACGTATCACAGGCATGGGCAGCGCGTTCGAGTCCATGACGGGATAGCTAAGACTTCATGGGAAAGGGGATATAGGGTGGCGTCGTCAATCAGATTGCCGGGATAGGAAGGATGGCAAATCTCTTGCTTCAAGTTTCCTCGATACGAATGACATCGGGGGAATTATGCGGACGTGGATTTGCCTATTTTTATTGTTGGCGCTAGGGGTTGGCGCTACGGCTGCAGGCCAGCAGGCCCAACCTGGAGGCTCGCCACAAGGGACGCAGAGCGTCACTAATGGCTCAACCCAGTTAATCGAACAGGGGAGTTACGTGAATCGAGATGGCGTGGTGGTGCACAGTCCGGCCCATACCGTCTCCGGAGCCGCTCCATCTGGTGCTTCTGCGCGATGCCGGGATGGAAGTTACAGTTTTAGTCTGCACCATAGCGGCACCTGCTCGCATCACGGCGGTGTGTCGGAGTGGCTCAAATAAGCTGATCCTTTAGCCAAAAGGGATGTATGGCTGCGACCAGTTGTCAACCTATGGTCCGACTCTTATCGCTATAACGCGATGCGCCGCCGTAATGTGGAATTGTTTATCGATAGACATTAGAGCCTCCTTGCGACCCATCAAGATCGCGTGCAACATGTGGCACTGATGTGCCCTGAGTAGATGGCTCCTATGCACCTGACATGGTCCTGGATGATACTGGTGCTTGCGTCGTTCGCTGCGGGAGTGCAAAACGCGCTGGCCGGTGGGGGATCCTTCCTTACTTTCCCTGCACTGCTGGTCGCTGGCCTTGACCCCCGCGCGGCGAATATTGCTTCCACCATCGCGTTGTTCCCCGGCCAGGTGACTACTGGGCTGGCCGGCCGAAAAAATGTTGCCGGTGCAGAAGGCCTATCGTTCCGCATGCTGTTTTGGATCAGCCTGATCGGTGGTGCATTAGGGGCCGTTTTGCTGCTTGTGACGCCGGTTAGCGTATTTACCCGGCTTGTGCCGTTTCTGGTGCTGTTCGCGACGGTTGTATTTGCCTGGGGCAGCTTTTTTAGGAAACCAGCTGATAACGGCACGAACCCATCTCTAGACCGACGTGTTGCCGTGTTTATGCAGTTCTGCATCGCCATTTATGGCGGTTACTTTGGCGGCGGCATCGGCATTCTTATGCTGGCGGCTCTTACCGCGGCGGGTCTTGGCGTGCGCACGGCCGGCGCGACCAAGAACGTGTTGGCGGCCGTGATGAATGCCTCGGCGGTATTGATCTTCCTGGTTGAGGCACGTGTTCTTCCGTGGTTGCAGATCGCATGTGTGGCGGTCCCTGCAATCTTTGGCGGCCAGATTGGTGCGCATTTATTGCACCGAATCAACGAGAATGTGCTGCGCATCGCCATCGTCTGTATTGGTGTTGCGCTGACAATAGGCCTGTTTGTGACCAGTTAGTGGTCCTTTGCCGGGTTGACTTGATTTTGGCCGGGCAAGCATGTCGGCCGAGTGCAATAGATGAACTCTCGCCAATACAAAAAAAAGCCCGGCATTTTCTGCCGGGCGTTTGTTTTGTTGGTTGGGTGGCATCTGCGTTAGTGCAGGGGGCGGACTCGAAAATTACGCCCTTTGATCTTGCCGGCACGCAGGCGTTCCAGTGCTTTGTTCGCCAGCGCCCGGCTGACTGCGACGTAGGCACGTGTAGCGAAGACGTCGATCTTGCCGACGTCGTCCGCCTTGAGGCCGGCATCGCCGGTCAATGCACCGAGAATGTCTCCGGGTCGCAGCTTGTCCTGGCGACCGGCGTCGATCACCAGCGTTTTCATCGGCGCCAGATTCAGTGTTTTGCCACGCGGCGGCGAAAGTTTCAGCGGGTGCCAGGGCAGCGGTCTGCCCAGCGCCTCTTCGATGTTCCCGGCTTTCGGCTTTTCGCGCGGGGTGCATAGCGCGATCGCAAGCCCGGTTTGCCCGGCGCGTCCGGTGCGGCCGACGCGATGGACATGTGTATCGGGATCGTGGGCGATGTCGTAGCTGATCACCAGCGGCAGGGCGGTGATGTCTAGCCCGCGTGCTGCCACGTCGGTCGCCACCAGTACGGCGCAACTGCGGTTTGCAAACTGCACCAGCACTTCATCGCGATCGCGTTGTTCCATGTCGCCATGCAAGGCCAGCGCGGAAAAGCCACGGCGATCCAATTCGTCCGCTACGGCGTCCACGTCGCGTCGCATATTGCAGAACACCAGCGCGTGCTGGCCGCGCTCGCCGGTAAGGAGTTGGGCCAGCGCGTCGAGTTTGTGGGCCGGATCAACCTCGATGAACTGCTGTTCGATCGCGGGCTTTGTATCGGCCGGCGCTTCCACGATGATCTCGACCGGGTTGCGCTGCACGCGCTTGCTCACTTCGCGGATATCGTCCGGATAGGTCGCCGAAAACAGCAGTGTTTGATGATGCTTGGCGATGCGCCCGACGATGTCATCGATGGCCTCGCTGAAACCCATGTCCAGCATGCGGTCGGCCTCGTCCAGCACCAGCACCTTGATGCCGCCGCCATGCAGGCTGCCACGCTTCAAATGCTCCTGCACGCGGCCGGGTGTGCCGACGACGATGTGCGGATCATGCGTCAGCGAGGCCAATTGCGGCCCCAAGGGCATGCCGCCGCACAAGGTCAGCAGCTTGACGTTGGGGATGTTCGCGGCGAGCTTGCGGATGGCTTTGCTTACCTGATCGGCCAGCTCGCGCGTCGGGCAAAGCACCAGTACCTGCAGGCGGATCGTTTCCACGCTCAGCGATTGCAGCAGGCTCAGCCCGAATGCTGCGGTCTTGCCGCTGCCGGTCTGCGCCTGGGCGATCACGTCGCGTCCCTCCAGCATGGCTGGAAGGCTTTGCGCCTGGATGGGCGTCATCTCGCTATAGCCGAGCGTTTCGAGGCTCGCGAGCAAAGGGGGTTTTAAGTCAAGCGTGTTGAAGGCAGTCATGCCGTATGATCGCATGCGGGCCTCGCGCGCGCGATGTGGGATGGATGAGGCATATCCTCAACCCCCTCATGCGTGTTTCCGCGGTCAGGAAGATCCTTTCGTCGAAGACCCTTGACCGTCAGGGAGGGGATGCTTGCGGCGTTCGGTTTGAAAGGTTTCCGAGTGCGCAGATGACTGGAAACGGTAGAGCGTGAGCCCGATGCCGATAAGCAATGCAGAGCCACCTACCACCTTCAGCAGGAATAATCCTGGATGGTTGTCACCCTCGGGTGGAATCATGGAGGTGACGATGGCCAGCAGCGTGACTGCGAAGCCGGTGAGTCCGGTGATCCAGCATCCGATCATGCCGATCTGCGACCGCTTGGCGCCTTCGCCGGGGCCCGCGCCGCGACGGCGCAGCACGGGGAATGCCAGCATGATGTAGAGCAGTGGCAGCAGCGACATGATCACCGTCATGTCGATGAGGATGATATAGGCCTCATGGATGGTCGAACCGGATAGCGCGGCCATCAGCATCAAGGACGTCAGCACGCCCTGGATCATCAGTGCGACATGCGGCGTGCCGTAGCGCGGATGCAATCGCCCCAGCGCCGCGGGCAGGTAGCGGTCCACGCCCACGACGAAGGGAAGGCGCGCCGTGCCCGTGACCCACGCGGCCACGGTACCGATGGAACCCAGCGTCACCAGCGCAGCGGTCAAGGGGCCGAAGGCGGGCAAACCGATGCGGTCGCCGATGGCCGCCAGCGCCTGTGGAATACCACCGATGACGTCGATCGTCGAGGCGGGCAAGGCGATCAGCAGCGACGCGGTACCGGCGATGTAGATCGCCGCAATCACCACGCATGAAATCAGTGTCGCGCGTGGAATCTGCCGCTTCGGATCACGGATCTCTCCGCCGAGGATCGGTCCCAGCTCCAGTCCCTGGAAAGCCAGTGCGATCGTTGCAAAGGTGGAAAACGTGGCGAGCTTGCTGAAATCAGGCATCACGTTGGCGGTGGTGATGCGTGTGGCCGGGCCGAAGCGGTACAGGGCGACCGCACCGGCGATCAGGATCAGTGCACCCGCCGACCAGGTGGCGGCGCCGCCGATGTTCTGCAGCCACTTCGCTCGCTGCAGGCCGAGAATGCTGAGTAAGGTCGCCGCCCACAACACCAGCAGGGAATAGCTCAGGTTGTAGCGGCCATCACTTGCGTGCGACAGCCAGTGCGGACCACCGACATGCAAAAAGATCCCCGCGCTGAAGAGCAGCATGGACGGGAAGTAGGTCAGATTGGAAACCCAGTATGTCCACCCGGTGATAAACCCGTGCACGCCACCGAAGGCCGTTTTGGACCAGAGATAAAGACCCCCTTCGCCAGGCACGCGCGAACTCAGGTCGAGTACCGCCAAAGCCAGCGGAAGAAAGAAGCCGAGCAGGCCGAGCAGCCACAGCACCATGCTGGAAGGGCCGACCTGGGCTGCCACCGACAGCCAGCGCAACGCGACGATCGCAGCGATGTTGAAGAGCACCAGGTCCCACGTGCCGAGCACGCGACGCAAGGTCGTGGAGTGTTCTGCGGTGGATGTCGTTGCCATCGTCTACGCTTCCCTGGGCGAGGTGATTGCGCGATCAGGACACGGCATCTTCCTGGCGAATGTTCCGCGCGCCGAGTTCACGGGAGCCATGGGTGTGCGCCTGCGCAGGATGATCGCCAATCCGGCGCAAGGGAAGGCCCGCCATCAGATTACGCTCGATCTGCTCGAGCGTCGCGCCCTTGGTTTCCGGCACCAGCCAGAGGGTGAGCGCAATGAACAGCAGGTTGAGCACCGCGTAGAGCCAGAACGTGGCTGCGTTGCCGACGCTGTTGAGCAGACTGAGGAAGGTGGCGCCGACGATCATGTTGGCAACCCAGTTCGTTACGGTCGAGCAGCCGATGCCGAAATCGCGTCCTTTCAGCGGTTGCACTTCCGAGCACAGCGTCCAGATCAGCGGACCGGCCGACATCGCAAAGCCGACAATGAAGATCAGCAGCATCGCTACGGTAAACATCTGCTCGGCGTGCGAAGCAATGCCAGCACGCATCATGCTGCCGACCACGCCCAGCCCGATCGCCATCACGGCAAAGCCGATGTAGAGGATGGGCTTGCGGCCGAGCTTGTCGACCAGTCCAATCGCGATAAAGGTGGCGAGCACGTTGGTCAGCCCTACGATGGCGGTGAACCACAATTGCGCGTGCGTGTCGTAGCCCATGTTCTGGAAGATGCGCGGTGCGTAGTACATCACCACGTTCATGCCGGTGAACTGCTGCATCAGCTGCAGCAACATGCCGAGTCCGACCGAACGGCGAAAATGGGTGTTTTCCTGGAACAGATGCCAGCCACGCTGCGGGGTCTTGAGCTGTTCGGCAATGTCAGCCATTTCGCGCTTTGCCACGCCTTCATCGCCGCGCAGGCGATGCAAGACGTCTGCGGCCTGCGCCGTACGGCCGCGCATCATCAGCCAGCGTGGACTGTCCGGCAACACGCTGACACCCAGCAGGAACAGCGCGCCGGGAATCGCAATGATGCCGAGCATCCATCGCCAGTTGCCGCTGTAGCTGAAGGCCGTGTCGGAGAGAAACGCCACCAGGATGCCGATGGTGATCATCAGCTGGTAGAGCGAGATCATCGCGCCACGAATGCTTTCGGGGGCGACTTCGGCCAGATAGAGCGGCGCATTGAAGGTGGCGATGCCGATCGCCAGCCCCAGGATAAGGCGTGCCGTGATCAGGGCCTGCGGCGACCAGGCGGCGCCGCACAGCAGCGATCCGACGACGAACAACGCCGCGCCAAGCATCAACGACCGTTTGCGCCCGAGCATGGCCGACATCCACGACGCACCCAGCGCCCCGACCGCCGCGCCGAACATCATTGCGCTGACAATCCACTCGATGGTGTGGTCGGAAATATGGAAGCCGGCCTGGATGAACTGGGTTGCACCGGAGATCACGCCGATATCCAGCCCGAACATCAGACCCGCCAGTGCAGCCAGGATGCACGTGAATACAGCCGTGGCGCGGGAGTGCTTGGTCGAAGGTGTCGCAACAGCATTCATGAGGACGATCCTGCAGGCGGCTAAGCGCGATGGATGGTAGGCGGAGAAGGGATCACGACGCGTTTCATGCTCAGGGCGGCCTGCCGAGAAAACGCGGCTCCGGCAGGCCGTGCACCGGCATCGTTGCATGGAAGAGTGCGCCGGCGTAGCGATCGGCATGCAGCTGCTGCGGCGACAGCCCGGTTCGTGCGCTGGTGACGTACAGGGTGTCGAGGCGTGCACCGCCGAAGACGGGCCGGGTCGGCTGCTGCGTGGGCACGGGCAGGCACTCACGCAGCGAACCATCCGGCGCATAACGCGCAATACGTGCCATGCCCCATTGGGCGTTCCACAGCGAACCTTCGGCATCGACGCAGGAGCCATCTGGCTCGCCCGTGACATCGCCCAGGTCCGCAAACAGGCACGGCGGGCCCAGCGCGTCGCCATACGAGCATTGCTGGATACGGCGCGACAAGGAATCGCAGAAATACATCGTGTCGCCCGTAGGACTGAAGGCGATGCTGTTGCTGATCGCAACGTTCGGCAGCGCGAGCCGTTCCAGGCGCAGGTCGGCATGCAGACGCCAGAAACCGCCCAGGCGCTGTTTGCTACCTTCGGCGGGTTCGTGCAGGGTGCCAAACACGAAGCGTCCCTGCCGGTCACAGGCGCCGTCGTTGCAGCGCGTAGGCAGATCCGGTTCGACCGCATGAAGTGTCTGCAGGTGGCCGTCTGCCAGGCGGAAAAAAGCCAGCCGCGAGGCAAGCGCCAACAGCAGCCATTCGTCGGATTCGCACAGCGCGAACGAAGCCAGCCGCTCGGGCATGGGCCACTGCGCCAGTTGTCCGTCTGCAGGATGAAGGCGGAACAGTGTGGCGCGCTGGATGTCGGTCCAGTAAAGCGCCTGGGCGCGTTCGCACCACACGATGCCTTCGCCTAGCATGTCCCGTGCATCGAGCAGCACCTCCATCGGCGCCAGGCCTGTCGGCGCCGTCATACCCAGCCGCCATCCACGATGAAATCCTGCCCCGTGCACATGCGACTGTCGTCGGCGGCGAGGAACAGGGCCGCGCGTGCCAGATCCTCGGCCAGCAGGAAGCCGGGCAGGCATTGAAAACGCGCGATCTCTTCGCGTCCGGCGTCGTCCAGCCACAGACGCGCCTGCTTCTCGGTGATCACCCAACCCGGCACGAGGCTGTTGATCCGAATGTGCTGCTTGCCGAGCTCGCGGGCCATGCCATTGACGAAACCGTGCACGGCGGCCTTGGCCATCGCATACAGCGGATAGTCTGCGTTCTTTTTCATCCAGCCGGTGGAGCCCAGGCAGATGATCGAGCCACCGCCAAGCAGTTGCATGTCCGGAATGACCGCCTGGGTCGCGAAGACCTGATGACGCAGGTTCACCGCCACATTGCGCTCGAACGTCGCGGCATCCACATCGGCGAGCGCATGGCGCACGTCGTTGGCGGCGTTGTTGATCAATACCGCAATCGGTCCGATCGTTCGTCGTGCTTCGGCGATGGCGTTTTGCAGTGCCTGCAGATCGGTGAGATCACAATGCAGATAATGCGGCGCATATCGCACATCGGACAGCGATGCGCATAGCGTTACGGCGCTGGCATCGTCCACATCGAAAAACGCCACGCGCGCGCCCTGGCGGGCAAAATGGTCGACAAACGCCGCGCCGATGCCGCTGCCTCCACCCGTGATGAGTACACTGCGGTCGACCAGGCTGGGATAGGTTGCGTACGAAGACATCAGCGGGCTCCAATCGGACCGGGAAACAGCAGTCATGCCTACCATTCCGCCACGCTGCCGTCGTCGTGGCGCCATAGCGGGTTGCGCCAACGGTGCCCGACCTGGGCGCGTTCGGTAACGTAGGCTTCGTTGATCTCGATGCCGAGGCCCGCCCCGCCGGGAATGGTCACATAACCGCTTTCGTAGGCGAACACTTCGCGGTCGGTGACATAGTCCAGCAGATCATTGCCGGCGTTGTAATGGATGCCCAATCCTTGTTCCTGGATGAAGGCGTTGTGGCACACCGCATCGAGCTGCAGGTTCGCAGCCAGTGCGATCGGCCCGAGTGGGCAGTGCAGGGCCAGTGCCACGTCATAGGCTTCCGCCATGGCGGCGATCTTGCGGGTTTCGGTGATGCCGCCAGCGTGCGACGGATCCGGCTGGATAATGTCCACACCGCCCGTTTGCAGGACACGCTTGAAGTCGTAGCGCGTATAGAGTCGTTCCCCCAGCGCGATCGGTGCGGCGCCGATCGCGGCCAGCTCAGGAATGGCCTCCAGATGCTCGGAGAGGATCGGCTCTTCGATAAACATCAAGTTGTAAGGCGCCAATTCGCGCATCAGTACCTTGGCCATCGGCTTGTGCACCCGACCGTGGAAATCGACGCCCAGGCCGATGTGCGGACCGACCGCATCGCGCACGGCTTGCACGTTTTCCAGCACACGATCGACCTTGGCGTAACTATCGACGAAATGCATCTCTTCGGTGCCATTCATCTTGACGGCGGTAAAGCCACGCTCCACGGCGGCTTTGGCTGCCTGTGCGGTATCCGCGGGGCGGTCGCCGCCGATCCACGAATACACACGGATGCGTTGACGCACAGGTCCACCGAGCAGTTCATGCACCGGCACACCATGATGCTTGCCCTTGATATCCCACAACGCCTGGTCGATGCCGGCGATGGCACTCATCAGGATCGGACCGCCGCGATAGAAACCACCGCGATACATCACGTTCCACAGGTCTTCGATGTGGCGCGGATCCTTGCCGATCAGGTAGTCGGCAAGTTCGTCCACGGCTGCTGCGACGGTTTGCGCGCGGCCTTCCACCACCGGCTCGCCCCAGCCGCTGATGCCGGCATCGGTGTCGATGCGCAGAAACAGCCAGCGCGGCGGCACCAGGAAAGTGGTGAGTCGGGTGATTTTCATGCACGGTGTTCCTTGGCATTTTTGGAGATGGCGGTCCATGCCTGTGCAAAGGCATGGCCGCGACGGGCGATTTCTGCGGCATCGAGCCCGGGCGCGTACAGCGCCGAGCCGATGCCAAATCCACGCGCGCCGACGTTGACCCAGCGCGCCATGGTCTCGGGCGTGATGCCGCCGACCGGCAGTACGGGCAGGTCTTTCGGCAACACCGCGCGCCAGGCCTTGAGCCCTTCGGGCGTTACCTGTTCGGCGGGAAACAGCTTCAGTCCATCGGCGCCGGCAGTCAGCGCGGCAAAAGCCTCGGTCGGCGTCGCGACGCCCGGTACGCATATCAGGCCCATCGTTTTGGCAGCGCGAATCACGCTGACGTCCGCATGCGGCATAACGATCAATCGGCCGCCGGCGGCAGCGACATCGTGCACTTGCGCAGGTGTCATTACGGTACCGGCGCCAACCAGGAACGTAGGGCCGAGAGACTGCGCCAGGCGGCGAATGCTTTCCAGCGGCTGTGGCGAATTGAGCGGCACTTCCAGTACGCGAAAACCGGATGAAGCCAGCGCCGCGCCGACGGCCACCGCTTCATCGGGATGGATGCCGCGCAGGATGGCTACCAGCGGCAGGGGATCGAGCCAGGGCGTCAGCATGCAGGTGTTCCCATGAAAACATCAGATGAACCCGCGTCGACCCATTGCGCGTGACAGGCAATCTGCCACAGGCCGTACGCAGCGGCGTCGATGACCGGCTCAGCCAACTCAAGATCAAAATGCGCTGCCGCGGAACGATAGCGCGCGCATAGCGCAGCGTCGCCGATCAACTGGATGGGAGTTTTGTGGCAGAAGCGTCGGGTGGCCAACGCGGAGCGCAGTTCCTCGCCGATCAGCAGACCCGAGAGATAGTGGGGTACGCCGGTAGGCGCCAGCGCGTTGTCGAGCATCAGTGCACGCGCGCAGAACAACCGGCTGAGCGCGCCCGCGGCGCCGCTGTCGCGCGCGGCGATGACGCCGCGTGCGAAGGCATCCGGATCGGCCTCCACACCGGGGACGTTCACTGCAAGAATCGAATGCTGTTGCAGCAAGGCAAACAGTTCACCGGTCATCAGCGTGCAGAAGTCGGTCACCGCGCCGTCGCGCACGCTTACCCATTTGCTGTGCGTGCCGGGCAGTATCCAGGTGGATTGCGCCGCCAGCAAAGGCCACCGTGCCAGAGCGCCCATCAACTGGGTCTCTTCGCCGCGCATCACATCCGGATCGCGCGGATTGCGCAAGCCACACACGATGTGCACATCCAGGCCATCATCCGCGCGTACGCTGTGAAGGCTTCGGCCAAGCTGGGTCATCGTCGCGGGTAGATCCAGATACGGCACTTCCCGCCATCCCTGGCGACTGCCGACCATGCCGCAGGCCAGTCGCGGCAACCTGGGCCATCCCGCGGTGATATCGGCCAAGGCGCCGTTGAAGCCGCCCTCCGGTAGCTGGCGGACGCCCCAGGGATGCGCCCGCGATTCGCGGATGCTGCCTGCCTCCAGCCAGTAGGCACGCAGGCTGGTCGTGCCCCAGTCGAGTGCGATCATGCCACTCATGCGCGCGGATGCTCCTGATGTGATGCTGCGTGAAGGCTGAGTATCACGGCGAAGCGTCCTTCCAGACCAGCGCCTGCGCCGGAGCCAGTGGCGTATGGCCATGCACGATGGTTGCGGCGGCGGGGAGGGTGGGTGAGAACGGCTGCGGGTTGTAATTGACCATGACATAGAAGCCGCCGCGCCAGTCGAGAAATACACCGGTTGGCAGATCCTCGATCGCCACGCCAGAGCGTTGGTAGACGCTGCGCACGATCTCGCGTTCGAGTTCGCCGTCATCGGTGGATACGCCAATCATGGTGACGGTGCCTTTGCCAAGTTGCCGGGTGGTCGCGGCGGCCTTGCCGGCGTAGTAATGATTGGCATACGTAGCGAGCACGGTGGTGCCGGGATGTGGTGTGAGAATGTCGGCCCAGCGATGCCAGGTATACGTCTTGCCGTTGGCCTTCACCGTGCCGTCGGCGCTTGGCGGCAACATGTCGAAGCCGTCGACGTCATCGCCGATCAGATCGAGGATCGGCGCCGACCACGGACCTTCATGAAACTGACCTTGTGCGTTCTTCTGGCCGGTACGGCTGGTCAGGATCAGGTGGCCGCCTTGCTCGACGTAGCGTCGCCACTTGTCCGCCAAGGCCTGGCTGACTAACTGATACGCAGGTGCGATCAGGAATGGATAACGGTTGAAGTCGTCGTCTTCGGCGATGAAATCCATCGGCGCGCCGGTGCTCTTCACCGCCAACGTGTATGTATTGCGGTACGCCCAGCTGTTCCACAAGGTGGTTTGCGGCTGGATCTCCAGATCCCAGAAAACGTCCTGGCTCCATAAATAGGCGGTGTAGCGTGCGGCGAGTTTCGGCGGCAGCGGCGCCTTGTCGTTGAGCTGTGGCTCAAGCGCCTTGATCTCGTGTAACGCATCGACAAACTCGCGCCCGGTACGCGACGGCGTTACACCGTCAGTGCCGATGATGCCCTCGTGATACATCTCGCTGCCGCGCAAGGGATGGCGATAGCGATACGTGCTGATGAAGGACGCGCCGGAAGCGAATGCATGCCACATCCACATGCTGACGGCGCCCGGCATCGGCTGCGGATTGATCTCGCCCCAGTTGACCTGGCCGGGCTGCAATTCCATCACGCCGAACGTGCCGTTGATGGAGCGGAAATACGAGGCTGCTTCCATCAGGTTGGCAGGCTTGCCGATGGCGTAGCTATCGCCGCCCAGGATGTTCGCGCCGGCCACCGGGTAAAGCGTGAAGCTGGGAAAGTCCAGGCCGTGGCTGCGCCGGGGATCGGTAGCCGTGCTGACATTGGTGTAGTTGGTGGTCACCCATTGCCCTGGACGCGCGTATTTCTTGATGATGGCCGCCTGCGCATCGAGAAAGTCCGCCGTGGTGTCGGCCTGGAAGCGTGCGAAATCGAGCAGCGCGTGCGGGCTTAGCTTGTCTTCGGCAGCCAGCGTGGCGTTGGGGATATGTACTTGCTTGAAACTGCCGTAGCGGGTGCTCCAGAACGAGCCGGCCCATGCCGTGTTCATCGCGTCGATCGTGCCGTATTTCTTTTGCAGCCAGGATTGAAAGGCGGCCCGTGCGCTATCGCTGTAATCGAGGAATGTGCTGGGCTCGTTATCCACCTGCCAACCCCACACGCGCGGATCGTGGCCGTAGTGCTGAGCCATGGCGGTCACCAGGCGCGCCACGAATGCCTCGTACTTGGGGTTGGCCAGCGAGACTTCCGCGCGGATGCCGTGTTCGTGGCGCTGGCCGTGTTCGTCCACCCGATAGACCTCCGGATAGCGTTCGTCCATCCAGCTGGGTGGGGCCGCCGAGGGGGTGCCGAGTATGACGCGCAATCCAGCCTTGCTGGCCAGGTCGATGGCGTGATCCAGCCAGGTGAAATCAAAGTGGCCTTCTTCCGGCTCCAGGTACGTCCAGTCGAATTCGGCCATGTGCGTGAATTCGAAGCCGAGCTTGTGCATGCCTTCGAAGTCGCGCTGCCACTGACTGCGCGGCCATTGCATGGGGTAATAGAACACGCCAAAGCTCATCGGCTCGGACTGATGCAGTAACGCGGCGCCTCGTAACGGAGCTGGATGCGGCCCGCCCATGTCGACCGGAAAGGCGGTGGCAGTGGTCATCACGGCAACCGTCATTAGCGCCGCGAGCAAGGGCCGAAACATAGGTGACGCCTCTGGCAGATTTAAATGTCAACTTATACTACAATTAGGTTCCCTGCAATATTGTTCCCGCCCGATCCTATGGATGCTCTGACTCCTTTTGAGGCTTCGCAGCTGGCCGATTGGTATTGGCGTATCCGCGGTGATGTCAGCGAATTGCCGTCCTACGCCGACCAGAATTTCCGCATTCGCAGCGAGACGGGCGATTACGTGTTGAAAGTGGCCAATCCGTCGTGGTCGCGCATGGATCTGGATCTGGAAAACCAGGCGATGATGACCCTGGCCGAGCGCGAACCCGCATTGTCCTGGCCGCAGGCGCTGCACGCGATCAACGGCCAGCATCTGCTGACCTTCCCGGTCGCGGGGCAGATCCGTCAGGTGCGCGTATTGAGCTTCGTGCCGGGCCGCACGTATGCCGATGTGATTGGCTCCTTGATGCCCGCACAACGCACCGCCTTGCACGAGAGCCTGGGGGGTGCAGTGGGTCGTCTTACGCGTGGGTTGCAGGATTTTCATCATCCTGCGGCCGACCGCCAGCACGACTGGAATCTGATGCGCCTGCCGACCTTGCGTCATGAGGTGGCGCACATCGATGACGGCGCGCTGCGTGCCGTGGTGCAAGCGAACGTGGATGCATTCTGCGAGCAGTTGCCCTTGTGGCACGAGCGCTTGCCGATCGCCGTGCTGCACAACGACGCCAACGATCTGAATGTGATTGTGATCCTTGACGAGGGCGGCCCGCGCGTCAACGCCGTGATTGATTTCGGTGACATGTGCACCAGTTTCCGCCTGGCCGACCTCGCCATCGCCTGCGTGTACGCCATGCAGTACGAGACTGATCCGGTGGCCTGCGCACGCACCATCGTGCAGGGCTATCTGGCGCAATGTCCACTCCTGCGCACGGAGCTGGAGCAGTTGCAAACCTTCATACTCGCGCGCCTGTGCCATAGCGTGCTGATGGCGACCCGGGCGCATCGGGAAGCACCCGATAATTCATTCATCCTGGTGTCGCAGCAAGGTGTCCGCGCTTTGTTGCGGCATCTGGCCGGCATCGATCGTCATGCCATTGTCAGGCCCTTTTTGGAGTCACGCCATGATTGACACTCGCGCCCTTCGCCCCGTCCTGGACAGCGTGCCGCAGCGAAGCAACGACGAGATCCTCAAGTTGCGTCGCCAATGGCTGAATCCGACGTTGAGCGTTTCATACCGGGAGCCGCTGAAGATTGTGCGCGGCGAGGGCGTCTGGCTCTATGACCAGCATGGTCAGGCTTACCTGGACATGGTCAACAACGTCTGTCATGTCGGCCATTGCCATCCACGCGTGGTCGAGGCCGGGCAAACGCAGATGGCCAGGCTCAACACCAATACCCGTTATCTGCACGACAATATCGTCGAATATGCATTGCGCCTGACCGCCACCTTGCCGGTGCCTTTGTCGGTGGTGTTCCTCACCAACTCCGGCACGGAAGCCAACGACCTTGCGTTGCGCCTGGCGCGAGCGCATACGAAAGCGCGCGGTGTGATCGTGGTGGATCACGCCTACCACGGTCATTCGCCGTCGATGATCGAACTCAGTCCGTACAAGTTCAACGGGAAGGGCGGTGAAGGGCCGTCCGCGCATGTGGGTGTGGTAGCCATGCCCGATACGTATCGCGGTGTGTTCCGCGAAGGCCCTGAAGCCGGGCGGCAATTTGGCCAGCTATTACAGCCGGCGATTGCCGATCTGCATGCACGCGAGATGGCCACGGCTGCCTTTTATTGCGAATCGCTCATGGGATGTGGCGGCCAGCTCGTCCTGCCGGATGGTTACCTGCCAGAGGCCTACGAAGCGGTTCGTGCGGCCGGCGGCGTATGCCTTGCCGACGAAGTGCAAGTAGGCTTCGGCCGCGCGGGCGAACACTTCTGGGCATTCGAAGGGCAGTACGTGGTACCGGATATCGTCACCATGGGCAAGCCGATCGGCAATGGTCATCCCATGGGCGCGGTGGTAACGACACCGGAGATTGCCAGCAGCTTCGTCACGGGCATGGAATATTTCAATACTTTCGGCGGTAACCCGGTGTCTTGCGCCATCGGCCTGGCCGTGCTCGACGTGATTGCGGAGGAGCAGCTGCAGGAGAACGCGCGCCGTGTCGGCGCATTCCTGATGGATGGCCTGCGCAACTTGCAACGCCGCCACGATTGTATGGGCGACGTGCGCGGACAGGGCTTGTTCGTCGGCGTGGAGCTGGTGCGGGATCATGATGCCCGCGTGCCGGATCAAGCCACGGCCAGCGCGGTGGTAGAGGCGATGAAGGCTCGCCATGTGCTGCTTTCCACCGAGGGGCCCGATGACAACGTGCTGAAGATCAAGCCGCCGATCGTCTTTAGCCAGGCTAACGCCGAGCAATTCCTGGACACGCTCGATCAGGTCCTGACCTCGGTATAGCTTGGGCCGCCGTGCGGGGAGATTTATTTGCGCTGGGTCCGGCTGGCCTTTCCGGCACTGCTTTTGCGTCGCTTTTGCAGATTTTCGCGCGAATCGGCAACCATGTTTTTCATGGCTTTTTGCGCGGCATCCGGCTGCTGGCGGCGAATCGCGTCAAGCACCTTGTGATGATGGGGCAGGGAGTATTTGAAGTCGCCGGCCGTTTCTGCCGATAGCACGAAAAACATGCCCAAGGCGCTTTCGATCACCGAGAACAGCGAGGTCATCAACTCGTTGCCGGTGGCCTGCAACACGGCATCGTGGAAACTGAGATCTGCAACAGCCCACTCGCCGGAATCGCGCGACGCCTCCATCTGCCGATAGGCATGGTCGATCCTGGCAAGTTGTGCGGCCGTACGGCGCCGGGCCGCCGCCGCCGCGGCGGCGGGCTCGATGATTTCCCGCATCTCCACCAGCTTCTCAATGAAGTCATCGGTAGGCATGGAAATGCAGCGCCATGACAGTACGTCTGCATCGAGCTGGTTCCAGTATTCCATGGCGCGCACGCGCGTGCCGATTTTCGGGCGCGCCTCAATCAGGCCTTTGGCGGACAACACCTTCAATGCTTCGCGTAACGCCGTGCGGCTTACCTGCATGCTCTCGGCGAGCACTTCCTCGCGTGGCAGCACATCGCCTGAGCGGAATTCCCCCGTGACAATCCGCCGGCCGAGCTCGCGTACTACATGGCCGTGCAAATTGCGCGCATCCGTAGCTCTCATCTTCAACATTCTCCACTGCAGGGCAAGGTGAGGCTCGTGTGCCGCGCCAGTTGTCCAGGAATCTCGCGCGGTGCTGGATGCTGTGATGCAGCGTCCAACGCTATTTATCATACAAGCGTATTGTGTGAATTTTTCGCGGCTGCCGGAATAGGTATGGACTGCTCCAGAGTGCGACAGCCGTCCAATGGGGTGGCGGAATCAGGGAAATCAGCGAGCTAGTCGCATCACTTGCCGTTGTTCGTCACCGGAGGCGTAGCGGCGCGGGTAGTTCTGACCATTCATGCGTATGACTTGCAGCGGCGCAATGCCGCTCGATCCTAGCCCAACGTTATTTCAAGAGTATTTTAATATTGTAGTATTATTTAAATTCTTGAGTTAGGATAAATCCATCCGGCGATACGGCCGGGACTCGAATGCAGAGCACAGCCGGACGGCTTCATTGGAAAGCCTGTCCGATGGGTATCTGTTGCTGTGGGAAATCCAGGCAAAACCAGTCATACCTCGGGGAGGAGGCTTCATGAGCAGTCGCAAGCAGATCGGCCAACGGGCACTCACAGTGGCGATTGGCGCCATGTTGGCGGCAGGCGTCGCACAGGCTCAAAACGCGACATCACCGCCTGTGGCTACGTCGTCCACCGATCAGAGCCAGAACAAGGCCAAGCCTGCCAAGGGGCAGGGCGCCGAATCGAAGCAGGACACGACGACGCTCAATCAGGTGGTGGTCACCGGTAACACCAACTTCGGCGGCATCCGCAAGATCGACGCCAGTTATTCGATCACCACCGCCACCAGTGAGCAGATCAAGGAGTCCAACCCGATCAGCACGGCCGATCTGTTGAAGATGTCGCCGGGTATCTACCCCGAATCCTCCGGCGGCCAGACCGGCGCCAATATCGAGGTTGCCGGCTTCCCTTCCGACAGCGGCGCGCCGTTCGTGACCTTGCAGCTCAATGGTTCGCCCTTGTTCCCGCAGTGGGAATACTTCACGGATGCCATGTTCCGCCTCGATGACACCATCGATCGCGTAGAAACCGTGCAAGGTGGCCCGTCGGTACTGTTCGGCAATGGACAGCCGGGCCTCATCGCGAACTTCATCCTCAAAGAGGGCAGTTCGACGCCGACCGGCGATGTGGGCGTGACCTACGGATCGGAAGGCATGGAGCGTCTGGATGGTTTCTACGGCTTCCCGCTGTTTGGCAAAGACAGTGGCTGGTACGGGAGCATCGGCGGTTTCTGGCGCAAATCCGACGGCGTGCGTGACCCGCAGTTCGCGGCGGACAAGGGCGGCCAGCTTACGGCGACGCTGAGCCACGACCTGGAACACGGGTCGATCATGTTCTACGCGCGCGATCTGCAGGACAAGAACCAGTTCGTGACCGACACGCCGATCCTCAATCCGGCGCCGGGCAAGTTTTCGCCGTATCCGGGCTTCAATCCGCTGACCGGTACCTTCGGCAGCAACGCCGACCGTTACCAGTTCCTGCAGACCACGCCTTGCTATACGGCGGGCTGTTCGCCGGGCGGGTTGAATATCGACATGGCCAATGGCCAGGGCGGCGACGTGCACATGTTCGGCAGCAACCTGGATCTGGACTTCGACAACGGCTGGTCCTTGTCGAACAAGTTCATTTTCGTCGCCGGCGACATGGACACCACCGCGTTCTTCAGCACCGGCGAAAACCCGATGACGCTGTCCAGCTTCATCTCCAGCGATGCGGCAGCGTTCGGCCTGCCTTCCGGTCTGACGGCAAAGGCGACCTATACCAATGGCCAGGCCGCCAACATGAACCAGAACGTCACGGTTCAGAACCCCGAATACATCCACAAGCGCATCCAGTCCGTCAGCGACGAGTTCCACATCAGCAAGGACCTGTTCGACGGCAACACCCTGACCCTGGGCAACTACACCGCGGTGTATTCCGAATTCCATCAGGAAGATGACGGCCTCAACATGCTGCTGCAGGCCAAGAGCAATCCCAATCCCATCGTCGTCGACATGACCGACGGCACGCACAACTACCAGCTCACCGACGGCCAGGGCCTGTTCTGGAACAACCAGCCCCAATCGTGGATGGCGTTCAATGAAAAATGGCATGCGGTGACAACGGCGCTGTTCGCCGCTGATACGTGGAACGTCGGCAACTGGCGTTTCGACGGCGGCGTGCGCGTACAGTACCTCGATATCAACGGCTGGTTCCAGAACACCGCCTCGGGTGACCTGGATGCCAATCCGTACACGGTGTACAACAACGATGCGGAATACCTGATCAACAGCTTCCAGCATCCGTCGTACTCCAAGAGCGCGCCGTCGTGGACGATCGGCGCCAACTACGCCTTCAACAACAACATGAGCATGTACGCACGCGTGAACGACGGCGTGTTCATGCCAACTTTCGACGACATCCAGCCGCTGCCGAGCACGCCGGTGGAGAAGATCCACAACATGGAACTGGGCTTCAAATACCAGTCGCCGTGGATCTATGTCGATGTTGCCGCGTACCGCAGGCTGTTCTACGGCGTACCGTACGAGATCACCCTGGACACCGGACAGATCAACCTGGTGTATGGCTCCACCACCAAGGGCTTGAATACCCAGGTGATGCTCACCCCGTTCAAGCACTTCACGGTGTCGTTGAGCGGCGACTACATGGACGGCCACTATTCCGGTTACGACAGCTGCGTGCCTTACGTGGCCCAGAACGGCAGCAACATGTGCAGCAGCATCAACGGCATGGATCTGGACCGCCAGCCCAAGGTGCAGTATCGCGTGACGCCGGCTTACGAGATCCCCACGACGTGGGGCAGCATGAAGTTCTGGGTGACCTACGAGCACATTGGCAACCGCTACAGCGACCAGCTCGAACAGCAGCCGTTGGGCAGCTATTACGATCTGGCCATTGGCGCCATTGCGAACATCGGCCAGAACTGGATGTTGACCTTGCGTGGCACCAACATGACCAATCAGATCGGCATCACGGAAGGCAACGCCCGCCTGTTTGGTTTCGCCAGCGGCGGCGGCGTGATCCTGGCGCGTTCCATCGAAGGACGCGAAGTCAACTTCCAGGCCAAGTACAAGTTCTGATGTGACTGGCCTGCGCCGTCACCTCCAGGTGTGGCCCCTCTCCCGTGTGGCGAGGGGCCGACTGAATGCTGGCAACGAGCGCGGGCATCGCCGAACATGACGACATGCATCCAAGCCTCAAGTACCTAATCATCGTCGCAGGATTTCTGGTCCTGGGTTTGAACGGTCCGGCGCGGGCCGGGGCGCCGGACGCGCGCTTCCTCGACGTGCTGGACATGCATGGCAAGCCTGCTTCGCCGACGGATCGAAGCTTCAACATCTTTTTCGACGCCGGTGCATGGCACGGCTACAGCCTCCCGCCGCTGGGTGACGACGATACGGGCTTCATCGGACCGTTCGTGCATAGCCTTGGCGACGGCCGCTGGGTGGGCCGGCGTTTCGCGCGTGTGGTGCTGCAGGACACGGGGAGCCAGCAGAACATCGCGCTCGTGCCGACGGAAAGCCACTCCGCTCCCGGTTACCTGGTCCGCCATTTTTCTTCCCCCCAAGTGAGCGTGGACCAGGTTCTTTTCTTTGCCAACTCATGGCACGCATTGGCGCGCATCGAGCTGAAGGCGACCCGTGCACTGGATCTGCATGTGGCCATCGAAGGGCAGGCGATGCCCGGTGAGGTACCGGCCACCGTGACCGGTGGCGAGGCTGTCGAGCAAAGTTTCGCGCACTCGCCGTCGATCTTGAGCACGACGTTGCACGTAGACGGTGCGCCCGCTCAACGTGCATCGGTAAGCGGAGATGACTACCAGATCAGCCTGACACAGCCGTTGCACCTGAAGTCCGGTCAAACCGTGGTTCTCTACGTCGATCAATTGCTGACGTACAACCCACAAACCGACCAACCGCAAGCGGTGGACGACGAAACGGCATGGACGGCCAATCGCAAGCGGTGGGCCGGCTATCTTGCATCGGTAGTACCGAGTCATCTGGCCGGGCTGGCGGATGACACAGCACAGCGTGTGGCGGTCAAAGCCATCATCACGTTGCTCGGCAACTGGCGTGCGGCACGCGGCGACCTGCATCACGATGGGGTGATTCCGTCCTACTCCAATCCGGATTTCAATGGCTTCTGGGCCTGGGACTCCTGGAAGCATGCCGCCGCGCTGGCGTTATTCGCGCCGCAACTGGCGCGGGATCAGATGCGGGCCATGTTTGACTACCAGACCGCCGACGGCATGGTTCCCGACTGCATCTACCTGGACAAGGCAGGGGACAACTGGCGCGACAGCAAGCCCCCTTTGGCGACGTGGGCCACGCTGGCCATCTATCGGGCCACCGGTGACAAGGCGTTTCTCGCCGAGATGTACGACAAGCTGGTGCGCTATCACCGCTGGTGGTTCAGCGCGCGTGACCATGACCACAATGGTTTGGTCGAGTACGGTTCCACCGATGGCACGCTCATCGCGGCCAAGTGGGAAAGCGGCATGGACAATGCGGTCCGTTTCGACGCAACCGCCATGTTGAAAAACGGCAACGGCGAATGGTCGATGGATCAGGCATCGGTGGATCTCAATGCCTATCTTTATCAGGAGAAGCTGGAACTGGCCGAGATCGCCCGTGTGATCGGCAAGGACGCTGACTATCACCAGTGGCTAAAGGAAGCGGCGGCCATGCGTGGCGCCATCCAGGCGCGGATGTACGATCCGCAGCGCGGGTATTTCTTCGATGCACACCTTGGCGACGGCCATCTTGTGCACGTCTACGGCTCGGAAGGCTGGGCACCGTTGTGGGCGGGCGTGGCAAGTCCGCAACAGGCCGCACGCGTCGTTGGAGTCATGCTCGATCCGCATAAATTTGCCACCTACATGCCTTTCCCCACACTGGCGCGTGACGACCCGCGCTTTTCGCCCGTCACGGGATACTGGCGCGGACCGTTGTGGCTGGATCAGGCGTACTTCGGTGTCCAGGCGCTGAGGCGTTACGGTTATGCGGCGCAGGCGGATGACATGGCACGACGTCTTGTGTCGAACGCCAAGGGGCTGACTGCGCAAGCGCCCATGTATGAAAATTATGATCCACTGACGGGTCAGGGTTACCAGTCGGCCAATTTCAGCTGGGCTGCGGCGAGCTATTTGTTGCTACTACATCAATAGGGCAAGCGGCTGCTGGAATCTCTCGCTGATATGCCAGTCGGCAGTTCCCGGTGTATTGCGCTGCCGAGGTCCGCAACGCAAGTCGAACGGAATAGCATTTGTCGACTTATGGTTGGACACATTGACTATGTGGCCGACCTTTAGCCCGATGGGCGTGATGCATCCACGTCAGCTTGTACTGGCTCTCCAATGGGCCAAACTGCTGGCGCACGTCAAACGTGGTGTAATGCAAGCTCTCCACGCGCAGCGATACCGCCGGCGCTTCGATCTCATTCAAGCGTTGCCGCACGATCTCCGCCGGGACTACTCGTCGGTACAAACCCAGGGTAATGTGCGGCGTATAGGCTGCCTGCCGTACCTCCCGACTCTCCCTTGCAAGCATCTCTCGCCACGTTGCCAGTCGACCCTGCGGGTCGCCGACGGGAATGAAGGCGGCGCTGGCAAAACTATCCGGCGACGCCAACGGCAACTCACATGATGTCCCGCGAGCCAGGTGCAGTGCGTTGATCTGCGCTTGAAGCTGTTGCTGCGAAAAATCATCATCCATCACGCACTCCGGGCATTCAAACCCGCAGACGAATACCGTCAGGTGCGCCTGTCGCTGTGACATGGGATAGAGCATGTCCGCCAAGCGGTCCTGCACAGATGCGATGTAATCCAGCAGAGCCGGATCATCCACGGGGATCATCCACACCCCGTAGCGAGTGCGGCCACGATGCCATTCCGGATAATCGCGCAACTCGGCGGCTATCGTTTCGGCGGGGCTGTGCAGGGCATCGGAAAACAGCATTGTTTTAAGGGAAAAAGCACCGGGTTCTAAGGTATCCCCACATTTCCTCGCCGTCATCCCCGCACCCCTCGCCGTCACTCCCGCACCCCTCGCCGTCACTCCCGCACTCCCTCGCCGTCACTCCCGCACTCCCTCGCCGTCACTCCCGCACTCCCTCGCCGTCACTCCCGCACTCCCTCGCCGTCACTCCCGCACTCCCTTGCCGTCACCCCCGCACTCCCTTGCCGTCACCCCGCACTTCCTTGCCGTCAGCCCCGCACTTCCTCGCCGTCAGCCCCGTACCCCCTCGCCGTCATCCCCGCGAACGCGGGGATCCATCTTGCTTTAAGAGCAAGAGCAACATGGATCCCCGCATGACCAGCTTCGCTGTTGTGAAGCGTCTCGCGAGGATGACGGCAAAGAACCGGCAAGAAGGAGCCGGAATGACGACTCGGAAAACGCAGGGATACCTCAGTACCGGATTGACTTATGCGGGCCAACTTAAGGACCGAACAAGCAACTCCAGGCAACTCAACCCGGTGCCGTTTCTTCAATGGAATTAACTCCCACTGAAAACTCATATCACGCGCCCCCGCGCGCGATCCGTGATCACTCGGTGACCTCATCATCTTCTGCATCATGTTCCATCTTCAAGATGCAGTTCAGCCGCTTGTGGGCCTCGTGCGCACTGCGTTGCCCCATCTGGATGAGGATGGCGGCGGCCCATAGGGCGCTGGCAAAGTTGTCGGGATCGGTATCCACCCCTTGGCCAACCCGATCACCAAGGCTTTGGATGATGCCTTGCGCACCATCCAGCAACAGGTCGGCGTCGTCCTGGAGTCTGCCGGGGTGACAGACCGGGGCGATGTAGTAGCTGGCGTTGAGGGTGATCCAGGCTCCGGGTGCGTGCTCTTTCATCGTTCGCTCCTTGCGGTGTGGGAAACCATTGGGTGCGGGCATTCAGGCCGGCAGGCGTAGAATATCCCAAATACACATAAATATATGAATGAAGGATATCCAAGGCCCCTCGCTACGGTGGGCCAATGCCGAAAGCAAAGCCAAAACCGTCTTCGACCCACCGCCCCGAAAACAGCGTACTGGCCTCGCTGCTGCGCGAACTGCGTCTGGCTTCCGGGATGACCCAGGCTCAGGCCGCCACGGCGCTTGGGCTAACGCAAACCGGTATCTCTGACTTTGAAACTAGCGATCGGGGCTTGGAGTTGCTGGTCGTCCGGGATCTTGTCCGGGTGTACGGGGCGGATTGGATGGCCTTTGTCGAAGAGTTGGAACGGCGATTGGTTGCCGCGCCCAAGCCGGCCAGTGCGCTCATCAAAAAGCCAAGTGACCCGGTTCGCAAGAAGCCTAAATAAAACAAGCCGCATTATCGGGGACCTGTGTCGAGCGTCAGTCATCCCTAATGCAGAGGGGGCATAGACGTATCAGCAATGATGTTGACCAGCGCTGTCACCGAGCTGGTCTTCTGGATGGTGGTAACCCGTTGAGATAGAGGCTGATGACATCGTTGTGTTAGTGGGAGCAAACAACACGGGCGCAAGCGCGTGCGGGGCGACGGCATCAACTGGAACAACTGGACTGCCACATCAACGAGATGGATTGTTGACGGACTTCACCTCTTGAAAATCAAAGGTTAGGCGAGGAAAGCAGGGATTTAACAGGGGGAAAGGGGGCGCCCTCAGTGTCGTCTACGGTCGCGATGCCTCATGTGATCGCCCATTTCGCGCTCCATGATGCAGTAGTGCAAGATTGGAGGCCCTTCCATGCGGTGGATTGCGTGAAGGACACACTGTGTTTTCAAGTTGCCCAGGGAGTCCCGGCGGCACTGGTGGCTTTGACCGTGGGCATCGCTGGGGCGTTTATCGCTTGGCGCCAATACGCCACCGCGCGCGCAAAGTTAAAACTGGATTTGTTTGAGCGGCGGTATGAGATCTTCATGGCGGTCTGGACGCATTTGTCTTTCATCAAGGAGCATGGTTGTGAGTTGATGAATGAGAGTGGTCCAAAGTACGAGGCCTTCAAAGAGTTCAGGAACAACATTCCTCAATCAGGATTTTTGTTTGGACGCGACATCGAGCGGTACCTTAGCGAAATCAACCAAAATCAGATGGACCTTTGGGGGTTGGAAATTCATTCCGGTCTTCGTGCACTGTCGCCATCCGAGTCCGTGAAAAAAAGCGAACTGACAGCTTGGTTCGACCGGGAGTCCCGGTACGCCAAGGTCCGTTTCAAGCCGTATCTTGATTTGCGGAAGTGGAAATGACGAACGATCAACGAGCGCTCATGGAATCAGCAATGAAGGCTCTGGCTTATCAACGAACTCTTCGGTAATAAGAGGGCGGCAGCATATCCTTGGTATTGCGCGCCATCTGCCGAAGCAACTGGGATAAAGGCTTGCCTATATAAGGGTCATCGCCTTGTCCGACTACGATGAACTGAATAAAAGGCTCTCCCTTTTCCGGTTGCAGGAACAACGGGGCGAGACAATCAGCAGCGCGTTGCCCGTCGTTGAAGCGGCCGTTGAGCAACCGATAAACACCATTGGAAATCAAATCGGCCAACTGGACTCCTGGAGATGTCTTCGAATCGACGAACTTTCGGTTGGCCCAGATCTTCTGGGCATCAAGTAAGCGGTCGGATTCCTTGGCGTCGGATGGTTTGGGAAGCCAAGTTGGATAGGGTCTCGTGTCGTAGAAGTCTTGGAACATCGAGTAGTTGCCACCCTCCACGTTGATCATGGGGCGTTCGAGTACGATCGTCTGGGTCAACGGAAGGGTTACGGTTGAAAATGTTTCATCGAACTGATTTTTCTGAATGTCTTTGCGATCAAAGTTCCATCGAAAGGAACCCAGTGTTCCTGGGATTCGAAGAGAGTAATACGGTGTCGAATACCTTAAGACATTGACGACCAGATGAGCCCTGCAAAGGGTTTCGATCCACTGTTGAGTGGATAAAGCAGACACAGCGTTGGCGAGGTTTCTAACCATGGCTTTTCCCTCTGGATAAATCATGGACTCTTCGCGCTCTAGGATGATGGCGGCCTGTTTGTTTTTATGATCCTCGGCGCCGACATTGAGTGCCGCATCAGAGGCGACGGCAAAAACCAAACAATCAAGACGCGCCAACATTTGGAGCAAATGAAAATAGGCGTCTTCGCTGATGACCTTTCTTGGTTTTGGTTCCTGATCGTGGCGAAATCCGTTGGCCACTTTCCAACGGCGGAGAACATCTTTTGCTTTAGACAACTGGGATTCAGGAACAACATAAGCCAGCACCAGGCAGAAGGAGCCGAGAGATTCTGCAGCGGCAAATGTTCCAGATTCATCAATGAAGATGTGCACGCGGACTACTCCAAAAATCGGGATTGATGCCGGCCGCTCTCATTGTGCTTTCATTCCTAGGTTTTTGCTTGACGGGCGGTGCGGCCTTCAAAAGCAAAACGGTTTAACCTTTGAGTCGCGTTCGTATTCTAAGAACATGATCCAAACAAAACGCCCGACATACAATGCCGGGCGTTTTGTTTTATTCGCGAAGAAACGGCCAGAGCCATCTTGCGCGTTTTGGATCTAGTTATTCTTAATCTTTGTCTCGTGAGTTAAAACGCACTTCCAAGCGCCGTTCGCCCAACGCCAAACATCGGTTTGGCGTTCTGCCACGTCGAAAGGCTTGCCTTGAAGCACACCAGCGGTTTCGACCTTTGACGTCACCAGTGCGATATCTCCGTAGATGCGTACTCTGGGCTCAGAAAGTTGGTATGTCTTTCGCGTCAAGTGGCCTGACTTTATTCCGTCGGGAAAAACGGATGGACCCTCACCGACGCCTCCGGATGTAGCAATAACCGCCCAGCTATCGTCCAGCAATCGCAAGATTGCGGTCGCGTCGTTATCTTGGATCGCTTGAGCTAGTCGCTCATCCGCTGCCAGCGCATTTTCCGCAGTCGGCCCTGCTGCGGCCTTCGCTTGGCCAGCGGCCATGGATATCGGTATCTGCCCAACGAGTACGCACGCCGCGGCAAACACGGCGATGCGGCTCATGACCGTCTGATATTTCGCTGGCCTTTGTACTGTTACTTCAATGGCCATTGCTGCGTTATTTGATCGGGCCGACTTTGAGCGAAAGCCATGGGAATGTTGTGGCGAAGTCATGTGATCAATCTCCGTATCAGCGTCAAAAGGGGTTGCTTTATGGATGACGATTGGAGCCTCGAAAATTCGACATGCACCGAGGTGTGGCGTCGCTGTGCAAAAAGTCATGCTTACTTTCGAGTTACTTGGTAATTGGGGGTCGTAACCCAAGCAAAAGGCCCGACATTCGATGCCGGGCCTTTTGCTTGCCTTTGGCGGGGTAGGGGGATTCAAACCCGTGTCCGAAGGCGCTTGTGCGGATTACGGCGATGACTGAACGGCGTTCCGATCCGGTCTGGACACTTTGGTGGTGTTGGGCACACGCTGCTGTTGCCCGTCTAGATCATTCCGAAAACGTCCGCTCCAGGTCCAGGCTGTGTGAAAACGCAAATGTTCTCTATTCGATAGTCTCTCTACGCGAAATCTAACCGCCTGATCGGACTCGAATCACACAGAACCTGACGCACGCCGCGCGTTTTGATCAATTCTTATCCAGCCCCAAACTCGGTTTTGCGTTTTCACACAGCCTCGATCGAAAGCGGACGTCAAAATGCCGTTGATCTGAATCAAGATTGCCAACCAACGTCAGCATCCTGAGACATCCTGA
Organism: Dyella flava; assembly: GCF_016904955.1. Classification (GTDB taxonomy): domain Bacteria; phylum Pseudomonadota; class Gammaproteobacteria; order Xanthomonadales; family Rhodanobacteraceae; genus Dyella_B; species Dyella_B flava. The sequence goes on from NZ_JADIKE010000018.1 coordinate 78,458, forward strand.
AGGCGTGCAAGGTTCGCGACCATTTCATGGTCGGAGACGTCCTTGTACATGCGCTTATAGATTCCATGCAAAGAAGATTTGAGGTGTGCCAGCGTTACCTTAACCCCCGCACCTAGCGTCTTCGACACAAGCGCATGCATGTGCAGGACCTCTGCGTCCGAGATATAGCCTTGGTTTTGCCATCGATATCCTGAGCGCTGCCACTGAAGTCCCTTCCCCCTATCTTCCGTAAAGTGTTCGAAGTGAAAACGCGAATTGGCGAGAAAAATGCCAAAACCAAGGAAGACTGCTGCGATATCTGTCGCCGGCTCCCACACTTCCCAACCACCGGGTGGAGGCTCTGGAAATCCTGCGGTGCGATAATGCGCCAATTCATGTGCAAAAGTAGCCACCAGCGACATCGGGTTTTGCAAATTTCGGGGATGGTAGCTGATGATCGCCCCGCCTTCCTTGAGTGCGCGGAATGTACCGGCCGGGGAGTGGTCAGAGGGCGGCAAGAGCAGATGTTTGGAAGCAATCAGGGTTTTCTGACTTTCGCTCTGCTGTTCGAGTTGGCAAGGCCACGCCTCCATGCCAGCCCACACTTTCACCTGCTCAAATATTCGTTCGGCCAAGTCATGGCCACGTAACTCATTGCTCGGAAAAAACTCCCGCGTGGGAAGGATAAGTTTGCGTCGTCGATACGCTTCCATGCCACCCGTGTGCTTCAGAAGCCACTCGAAGCATCCCAATTGCCATTCGGCCAAATCGGGATCCAGAAGCCTCTCATTACGGAACCATCCAAAGATGGCGCCTAAACCGAGCCCGCTGCGTCTCTCGCTCGCGGCACGTTCTTCCGAATGACTCAGTTGGCTTTCGTCGTCATCAAACGACAAGCCTTCAAAAGCCTCGACGGGGCGTTGACGAATGACCTCCTTGAGAGCGACTCGCGCTTCTTCCGTCAAATCCGAGTACTTCCTACGTGCAAGGAAAGCCAACCTATCGTCGTCCAGTGCTTCATAGGAACTTTTAAATTTTTCGACTGCACGTTGATCTATCGACATCCTTCCCCCTTGTTACGCGTCCCTATATTGAGTTCCAGCTGTTTCCGATTGTCGAATGTGAAATTTCGCTCGAAAGCGGTCTGAGCTATGAACATGCCTGCTTTGGGTCCAGGCTGTGTGAAAACACTCGTAAAACGAACCGCCTATTCTGATCTCGCCCCAGGCGGAGTGTCTCATGAAGCGATTCGTGGAAGGACTGGACCGATCACAGAGCCTGCTTTTCCCCGAGCGGCTGGAAGACTATATCAACGAGGA
>NZ_JADIKE010000019.1 GCF_016904955.1 Dyella flava
GTTCCAGGCGCGCATTACCTCCGCCGACCACAAGACCATCAATCAAGCTCATCGTGGGCTGTTTGCGCATCGCCGTTCCTCTTCGTCGGATGGGGATAGTTTTGCAAACATCCCGCGAAAGCGGGAATCCATGTTGCCTTACGAGCAAGAGCAAGGTGGGTTGACCAGCTTCGCTGTTGTAGGGCGCCTCCGCTTGACCAGCTTCGCTGTTGTGAAGCGCCTCGCGGGAATGACGGCAACGCAAGATTGAGCTTTTCCGCAATAAATGACCCATATAACCCGCATCAGCCAACAGGCTGGATGTCGATTTCTGGGTTAGCCAATCGTCATTTACATGAAGGGGCTTGCTGGACCAGACGCGTAGTCATCCCGGCAAGTTGGGTAGTACCCAAACCCCTTCCAAGCGGGCAGAAGAAGGAACAAGAAATGAAGAGATCCATTTTTTAACCATTGACCGGGCCATGCCTGCTCGTCGCCCCAGGCATGTGAACACCAACAACCACAGGAGTTAGTGAACGTGTAGTCACACTCAAAGCAAGCAAGGAGTAACCACCATGAAGATGAGACATCTAAAGATGGTAAATGCCATACGCATGGCATTAGCTCTAGGAAGCTGTGTGTTGACGGCGGTCGCGGTAGCGCAAACCGCAACCACCGGACAACAGTCCCCCACAGCTAACACTCAGACGACTCCTCCAACAACTTCAGCTTCATCGACGGCCGCGCAATCACAACCAGCACAGGCGCAACCGGCGACCAATCCGCCAGCCGCGCAGAAACCCGCGACATTGCAGGCCATAACAGTTACCGGCTCGCTGATTCGCAGCGTTGACGTGGAAACGGCGCAACCGGTGACCGAACTGTCACACGAAGCCATTCAACAGCAGGGCTTTGTGAGTGTCGGCCAGATTCTGCAGAACGTTTCCTCGGTAGGCTCTTCCGGTACCAGCAGCCAGAGCGCCCTGGGCAATATCGTGGGGCAGTTTGTCAGCCTGCGCGGCTTAGGCGCGCCACGCACCTTGGTGCTGGTGGATGGCCAGCGTTGGACCACGGACATTTTCGGCGAAACCGATCTAAGCACGATCCCGAGTTCGATCATCGATCACGTGGAAATCCTGCAGGACGGCGCTTCGGCAATTTATGGCTCCGACGCGATTGCCGGTGTGGTGAATATCATCACCAAAAAGGATTTTGATGGCCTTCAGGTCGACACCTACAACAGCATGTATTCACCGCAGAACGACGGAAAAACCGGCCAGTTCAGTCTCACTGGCGGCAAGAAGTTCTCCAGAGGTTCGTTCCTGTTCAACATAACGGCACAAAACACCGATGGCTTGATGGCCAACGATCGCGATTACAGCAAGTACGGATTTTTTAGCCTTGGACCGAACTATCCCCAGAGCCAGCAGATCCCATCGCCGTATGGAACGATCACCGGCGCGCTGAATCCGGCGACCGGCCTGCCGGTGAGTCTGCCGCCACTGGCCAATGGCCCGATTACCGTCAACATGGGCCAGAACGGGCTTGATATCGCCAACTACCATCTGGACACCTTCGGATCGCAATATCCGTCGCCTTATTTCAACAACGATTACCAGAACTCGTCGTATCTCGAAACGCTGATTCCGAACAATCGCCTGCGGTCGTATTTGCTGAAAGGCGATTACAAGCTGACGGATCACATCACCGCGACCTTCACCGGCACGTACAACACCGCCAACTCCGAAGTGAGTACCAGTGGTTATGAACTCAGTTCGTTGACCCCGGCCAACGGCGCGCATCTGGCCGAAGCGCTGGGTCTTCCGGTGGGCACATTCCCGGCGGTCTATTTCCCGACGGTGTCCTCGCAGAGTTATTACAATCCGTTGCCGGGCAATAACCTCGAATTCGACCTGCCGTTGCAATATCCCGATCGCGTTACGACCAACAAGATCAAGCAGGCCGGCTACCGTGTGGGACTTGAAGGCGATTTCTCGATCGGCGATCGAGGGTTCAACTGGGATGCCGGCTACAGCGACTATCGCTACGACCAGTCGAGTTTTGGTCCAGGCAATCTCAACATGGTTCACCTGGAGCAGGCACTCGGTCCGTCCTTCATGGGCCCCAACGGCGTCGTGGAATGCGGCACGCCAGGCAATGTGATCGCCGGCTGCGTACCGCTCAATCCGTTCTCCGGTTCGGGTGGCATCACCCCGGCGGAAATCAACTATCTCAACATCATTGCCGGCACGCGCTCCTTCAGCGAAATGAAAACCGCGGACGTCAATTTGTCGGGCGATATGGTCACGTTCCCGGATTCGATGGGCGGCGGTGACATGACCTTTGCCGTGGGCGCCGATCACCGCACGATCTCCGGTGGCGCTACGCCCGATGAATACACGCAGCTCGGTCTCAACACCAATCTGCAGCAAAACGCAGGTGCCGGCTCCTATGGCCTCAACGAGGCCTACGCCGAAGTGAACATTCCCATTTTGAAAGATATGCCGGGCGCGCAATTGCTGGACGTTGACCTCGCGCATCGCTTCTCGCGCTACACGAACTTCGGCAACACCAACAATAACCAGTTCAAATTGTCGTGGCAGCCGATCAATGACCTGCTTGTTCGCGCCAGCTATGGCACGGGTTTCCGTGCGCCGGCCATCGCCAATTTGTATGGCGGCACCTTGCAGAGCTTCACGACTTATACCGATCCGTGCGACGTCAACTTTGGCTTGACCGGCAATCCCATCGTCAAGCAGCGTTGCCTGAATGGGTTCGCCGGCGTGCCGGCGGTCGGCCCCGGCTTCACGCAACTCAATATCAATGGTCAGCCGATCTCCCAGCCCGACACAACCAGTACGACGCCTTTTTACACCGGCGCCAATCCCAACCTGAAACCGGAAACGTCCAGGAGTTACTCCGCGGGCCTGGTCTACAGCCCGCATTATCTGACCGGCTTTAACGCCACCCTGGACTGGTATCGCATCAGGATCGACAACGTCATCACGTTGCCGACGGCCAACAGCATTCTCGACAATTGCTATCTATTGGGCGAGACACAACAGTGCGACCAGTTCCAGCGCTCCACCGCCGGAGGGCCATTCCAAGGCCAGGTCATCAATCTGTTGCAAGCGCTGGTCAACCAGGGCTTTGTCGAAGAGCGCGGCGAAGATCTGGACTTGACCTATCGCTTCCCCGAGACGCCGATCGGCCAGTTCAAGTTTGACTCCAACAGCACCTATATCAACTCGGTCAAGGAGCAGACCACGCCCGGCGGCCCGATCATTTCCAACACGCTGGGTGGTTACGACACGGTGCTTGGTCCATTGTGGCGCTTCCGCTCCACGGTCAATATGAATTGGAGTTACCGGCAATTCGGCGCGACCTGGACGATCCGTTACTACTCATCGCTGTCCGAGCCGTGCATTCCGCCCAATCCATCCTTGAGTGAGGTGTTCCCTTGCAACAATCCCAATAAGGACCTCGCCGTATCACCGACTGGAATAAATCGGCAGGGCGGCCTTGCCTTCAACGACGTGCAAGTGAATTGGCAAACGCCATGGAAAGGACGCATCTCGTTTGGCGCCACCGATGTCTTCAATCGCAAGGCGCCGCTTTCCTACACCGGGGTATACAGCGTGGCTGGTCCATTGGGCCCAACCGGTACGGATGGCTACGGTGATTATCCGTACAACCCGCAATACGATATCGGCCGCGTTATTTACATCAAGTACGAGCAGAAGTTCTTCTAGTCACGCTCGTTACTTGGTGCCCGCGGCATGTTGCGGGGCATGCACAAGGCAAAGGGCGCGGATAATCCGCGCCCTTTGTGGCTTTACCGCCGACCATGTGTGTGTGCTGCTGCGATTTCGACCCCAGGCGGACATTACAAAAGCCTTGAAGGCTCGATCGAATATATCCGACCAATAAACACGGTGATTGCCGTCGCCAGAAACGTAGCCGTAAATAGTCCAATGCGCTCCCATACAGCATCACTATCGGGTTTCGCCTTAGATAGAGTCTGCTCGAGAAATCGGTCCAGCTTGCTGACAACGTAACCCGACAGAAATGCAGAAGCCGCAGTCCTAACGGCGTCAATCGGCAATTGGTCGACGGTCGAATAAGGGGCGAAGGCAGTGGCAGCTGCCAAACCGCATAGGCCTCCAATCAGCGCCACCAGCCGATTCGCCCAGCGAGCCCCCGAGCCTGAACTGCCGGACGACAACTTGCTCGTAAGCCTCCAGATAAGGAAGAGAACCGAAACGTACGCAATGTCGGTCAAAAGTACCGTTACAGGCGCAGTGGAATTCATAATTTGCGCTAGATCCAATGTCATATCGCCCCCTCGCATGAACGCTCAATGGAAGAGATACCCTTTGCCATGACGCATTACTGAGTAAAGGATCGGCCTTGCAGACCATCGACATCCTTACAAGTCAATCACTTAGATCATACGCAACCCTGCCCTACGGCCTTTGACATCATTCAAAGCCATCCGCCTTCGACCCGAGCCGGACATATTTCGCGTGGCAGGATTTGGCGAGGTAATATAGCCGCGGTCCACTATCGGGAAGGGGCTGCCTGTTGTGAGTATTCAAAGCGTCAGCAGTACTCAGCCGCAGTCCCTGAGTGGCGTCATTGCGCCCCAGTACACGCATCACAAAAGGGAGTTCAATGAGTCGGCGGCGTCGATAGCCTCGACGGGCGCATCGACCCAGAATGCGAGCCTGCTGGCTTCGGCCGTTGCGGCAGCACTGGCGCAACTCGGGTTGACCTCCACCCCCAATGCGGCACCCGCCGCCATTACCGCTGCAACGGCGGCGAGTGGCACGGATGACGCGACCGCAAAGAACAACACGCCACTTGCCACCCTGCCGCAGCAGCCCAAAGCATCGCAGCAGGTGCAACAGTACAAGAACATTGCATCGACGTTCTCCAATCTGGCGCAGGCATTGGGCTCCAGTTCGAGCAGTGCGCCGTCTGCTTCAAGCAGCTCCAGCAGTTTAACCAGCGTCTTCCAAAGCCTCTGGACCTCACTCGGCTCGTCATCCGGAACATCCAGCGACGCTTCAAGCAGCACCATCCCGAGCCTGCATTCGTTTATACAAACGCTCGCGCACAATATCGGTGAAAGCGGTATTTCCGGCCTGCGTGGAGTGTTTGTCGATACTGTGGCTTGATGGCAGATGTTGATTCGCTGGGTTACGCTGCGCTAACCCAGCCTACGTATTGCATGCGGAGTGGTTTGCCATTCCGAAAAAGGCGGCACGTTGTTGTCACTCAACGTGCCGAAAATGGCGCACTGTCCTGACTCAGCGAGCCAACATGGCCGCCCTCATACGTACACGCGTTGATCCACCCTACGCTGGGGTGTGCGTGTCGACGAGGTGATGCAGGAAGTGAGGGGCGGCGTGCAGGCCGTTGCGTTCGCCGGTACGATGGGATGTGAAGGCGTTGTCCACCCGGCCTTTGCCTTCAGCCACAAGCACCGCTAGCGCAATTTCAGCCTGCCTGGATGTGGGGATTTGCCGCATTTCCCGACCCGAACTCCGCGTTGGGAGCGTGCCGTCGAGGTTTAAGGTGGGGCCAGAATCGGAATCGTTGCAATCCGAGGGGCGCGGCGGTGCCGTATGATGTTGGGAGATCATGAGCAACTCTTCTACAGTTGTTTGTGATTTAGCGGGTCGTGGGAGCGTCAACTCTCACGATCCGCGCCTCCAAGCATGGCTGCCTGAGTCATCGGTGTTGGCTGTTTCGCGAACTGCATCGATGACCCCACTAGAGTAACGAAGTGGCGGTGTGGCGGAATATAGGCTTTCGCTGACACATGCTGTACGTATAACGCCATTGGTCGTCTTCGATGGCCGCCCTCTTGGCTGGAGCGACACACCAAGATCGAATCAGCCGAGTGTGAATGTCAAAGCACCCGCCCCTGCGACATCTTCACGTTTTCCGTGCTGTCATTTCCGCTTTCGCGGGAATGGCGATGACGAAAGATTGATCTTTTTTGCACATCCATCTGCTGATTTTTCCCGCAAGCGCGGCCCCTCACTCCAAGCCCCGGATCAAGTCCGGGGCAGGCTCTCTCCCCGGAGGGGAGAGGGAGCCAAGTGAGGCTGCCGGACAGCAAAGCATCATCCACGCGGGTGGCGTACAGTAGTCGGCGGCCGACCTTGGACTGGCGCAGACGGAAACATCGCTACAGAGCTTCAAGACACATGCAGGAACGCTGGAACGGACGCATCACCAGGATCACGCAATAAAGAGGTTAACTCTTATGATCTCGACCGTCTTCTTGATCAATAAAAGTACTTCAAAAGTTGAAAAGCTCGCGGACGCCCCCGAGCTGCTTGAGCGGGATGGTGTCGTTTTCTCCCTGCGTGGCGGCCCCCGCACCCCTCGGCCCAGCGGCGGTCAGGTGTGGGACCCGGTCGCCGTGTACGCGCCTGACGAGCTGACCGAAGAAGAATTCCAGGAATTATATGAAGCAGGCAGACAGCGCGTTGATGAGCTGAATCTCAAGTACTGATCATTCGGCGCTCATCGCAGGGAATGCAAGCACGAGCACTCAAGCAGAGTGCTTGAGATAGTCGTCTACACAAGCAACGGCCTTCTGCAAACAGAAGGCCGTTTGCATTCAAGCACGCGCTGCAAATCGATTATCAAGCCAGCATAGATCGGACGCTCCGCCACCGAGACATCAACTCCGCCTATCGATAGATTTCATCTATCAAGGCCAGGAAAACTTTCAATTTAACTAGTGAAGGCAAGTTCAATAGGATCCATTCACCGCTTGCCACTGACGAATGAAGACGTGCTCCAAGCCAAGTTCTCATTGACGCTCTCAATCTCCAGGCAAGAGCGTGGCTATCACTTCTTTGGCGCATTTGGAATGCGAACGGATCTGTACGGACCCTCAGTCAGCGCGCCCACTTTTTCATTGAGAGCACTCCTATGAACGACAAAACCAAGTCTCCCTATCTGACTCACGCGACTGGCGCACCCGTCAGCGACAATGTGAACATCCAGACCGCAGGTCCGCGTGGACCGGCCCTGTTGCAAGACGTGTGGTTGATCGAAAAGCTGGCCCAATTCGCTCGCGAGGTGATTCCGGAACGGCGCATGCATGCCAAGGGTGCCGGCGCGCATGGCACGTTTACCGTCACGCATGACGTCACACGCTACACCAAGGCGAAGATTTTTTCGGAGATCGGCAAGCAGACGCCGATGTTCGCGCGCTTCTCGACCGTGGCCGGCGAGCGTGGCGCGGCCGATGCCGAGCGCGATATTCGCGGGTTTGCGCTCAAGTTCTACACCGAAGAAGGCAATTGGGACGTGGTCGGCAACAACACGCCGGTGTTCTTCTTCCGCGATCCGCTGCGCTTCCCCGACCTGAACCATGCGATCAAGCGTGATCCCCGTACCGGCATGCGCAGTGCCGACAGCAACTGGGATTTCTGGACCTTGCTGCCGGAAGCCTTGCACCAGGTCACCATCACCATGAGCGAACGCGGCCTGCCCCGCACGTTCCGCCACATGCATGGTTACGGCAGCCACACCTACAGCTTCATCAACGCCGCCAATGAACGCACCTGGGTGAAGTTCCACTTCCGCACCCAGCAGGGTGTCCAGAACCTGACCGATGCCGAGGCCGAAGCACGCGTCGGCAAGGACCGCGAGACACACCAGCGTGATCTCTACGACAGCATCGAGCGCGGCGACTTTCCGCGTTGGACGCTCTTCATTCAAGTGATGACCGATGCGCAGGCCAAGGCCTTTCCGTTCAACCCGTTCGATCTCACCAAGGTGTGGCCGCAGGGCGACTATCCGCTGATCGAGGTAGGTTACTTCGAGCTCAACCGCAATCCGGACAACTTCTTCGCGGAGACGGAGCAGTCGGCCTTTTCGCCGGCGAACATCGTGCCCGGTATCGGCTACTCGCCGGACAAGATGCTGCAAGCCCGCCTGTTCTCGTACGCCGATGCGCAGCGTTACCGCCTTGGGGTGAACTTCAACCAGATCCCGGTCAACGCACCCAAATGCCCGTTCCACAGCTATCACCGCGACGGCTCCATGCGCACCGACGGCAACCTCGGCGGCACGCCGTCCTACTGGCCGAACAGCAAGGGCGTGTGGACCGATCAGCCGCAGCTCAACGAACCGCCGCTTGAGATCGATGGTGCCGCAGCGCATTGGGACCATCGCGTCGATGAGGATTACTTCCAGCAACCCGGCGCCCTGTTCCGCAAGATGAACCCGGCCCAGCGCCAGGCGCTGTTCGACAACACCGCGCGTGCCTTGGGCGATGCCCGCGACATCGTGAAGGAACGCCATATCGATAACTGCAGCAAGGCCGATCCCGCCTACGGCGCCGGTGTTGCGGCCGCAGTGGCCCGGCTCGCGGCCGAGGCGAAAACCCAAGGAGGCAAATGATGGATATCAACGTAACCACGTCGCTCGGTGGCGAGCTCGCGACGGTAAGGACGCCCGCCGGTCTCGGCCCGACCGCCGTCCGCGAGATTTCAGCCAGCCTGAACTTCCTGCTGGCCGATATGTTCGCCCTGTTCTTCAAGACGAAGAACTTTCACTGGCATATGACCGGGCCGCACTTCCGCGACTATCACCTGCTGCTGGACGAACAAAGCGCGCAGATATTCGCCGCAACGGATCCGGCTGCGGAGCGGGTGCGCAAGCTCGGCGGGACCACGTTGCGGTCGATGGTGCATGCCTCCAGGCTGCAGCGCACTCCCAACAACGAAGAGGATGCGGTGACGCCGCTCGACATGCTGGCCGAGTTGCTGGATGACAATCAGCAACTTGTCGCCGGTTTGCGGGAGGCGCATGACCTGTGTGACCGACATGGCGACTTCGCCTCGGCCAGCCTGATCGAGAACTGGATCGACGAAGCGGAAGAACGCGCCTGGTATCTCGCCGAAACGATCGGCGGATGAACCAAATCCGGCAAAGACATGGAGGGGCGCATGCCCACGGCCTCTCCATGGATTTGCCGGCACTGGATGCCGGTGGAAGTGTCGCAGCCAATCTGGACGGCTCCCTGATTCAGTTGAAATCATCGAGGTGAAAACCATGAAGACGCCTCAAGCTCGGACCACATTTCTCAGCGCCATCGCGACAAAAGCTGCTGCAGCGTGTTCCCTCACTGCGAGCACGCCCCATGAGGGCGATTACGCGCACCCGGTGCTTTCCTTCTATCATTTGCCATGGTGCTAGACCGCAATGATTGAATCCATGCCCATCTCCGAACGCATCGCCATCTTCGACCTGGACGGCACACTTATCGATGCCGTGCCGGATATCGTCTCGGCCATCAACCATGTCATGGACGATTACAAGCTGCCGCCGGTATCACTTGCCGAGGCGGCATCGCTGATGGGAGATGGTCTGCGCCAGTTCGCACTGCGGGTGTTTCAGCGACGTGGCCTGACGGCCGGCGAAGACGATATCGCAACCTTCATCGAACACTACAGCCGCCATCCCGTCATCCGCACGAAGCTGTACCCGGATGTGGCCGACACGCTCAACGCCCTTGCCGACGCCGGCTGGCGCTTGATCGTATGCAGCAACAAGAAGGAGGCCCTGGCCGATCGCATCCTGGATCAGCTTGGCATCCGGTCTTATTTCGCCGTGGTATGCGGTGGCGATACGGTTGTTGCGCACAAGCCCGATCCCAGTCACCTTGCCGAAGCCTTGTCGCGCGCCAACGGCAAGGCGGACCAGGCGGTGATGATCGGGGATTACCAGGCGGATATATGGCCGGCGCGCATCCTGGGTATCCCGAGCATTTTTGCGTCGTGGGGATACGGACGCCAGGAGATGGGAGACCAGGCCACCCGTATTGCAGAACGGTTCAAGGATCTGCCGGCCTTGCTGGATGAAGTGCGTCCAGCTGTCGCGGCAAGTGCAGAACCTTAGGGCCTGTTTACACTATTTGCGTAACTCGCAAATAGTGTAAACAGGCCCTAGAACAGCCCGGGATAACGGCCACCATCCATCAGCAGGTTTTGTCCGGTTATGTAACCGGCATGGACGCTGCAAAGAAAAGCACATGCCGCGCCAAATTCGCGCGGGCGCCCGAAACGGTTGGCGGGAATGGTCTGAATCGCTTTTCTTTCCAGCTCTTCGACCGTCGTGCCGAGATGTTTGGCATGTGCGCTCAGCAACGAGGTTGAGCGTTCGGTGTCGTAGACGCCTGGAAGCAAGTTGTTGATCGTGACATTGCGCGCGGCAACGCTGCGCGCCACATTGCTGGAAAAGCCGGTCAGTCCAAGCCTTGGCGCGGCGGAAAGGCCGTAGGCGTCGATGGGCGACTTGACCGCCCAGCTCGTGATGTTGATGACGCGGCCGAAACCCCGCTCCATCATGCCGTCCACCGTCATGCGGATAAGCTCCACCGGCGCCAGCATGTTGCTGTTGATGGCTCGTTCCCAGTCTTCCAGCGTAAAGCTGCGGAAGTCTCCGGTCGATGGACCGCTCGCATTGGTGATCAGGATATCCGGCGTTGCGCACCTGGCGACCGCGCTGCGACGACCTTGCTCGGTGGTGATGTCACACGGCAAGGCCGACACCTCGACGCGGTAGCTTTGCCGGATGTCATCGGCGGCTTGTTCAAGCGTGGATTGCGTGCGTGCGAGCAGCACCAGATTGACGCCCTCGGCGGCAAGGGCATCGGCGCAAGCGCGGCCAAGTCCCTGGCTGCCGCCGCAGACCAAGGCCCACTTGCCTTTGATTCCCAGGTCCATCGCGATGCCCTCAGCTGGCCGCCTTCGGTTTTCCGGTCTCCCGCAAGGTGAACGACACCAGCAAAGCCAGCATGATGATGGCGACCCAGAACAGGCTCGACTTGAAGAAATGAAGTTCCGGATTGATCGTCGACGCGCCAATCGTTTTTCCGATGTGCTTGGAAAAAACCGGTCCTAACAACGCCGTGACGCCGAAGGTGATGAAGTTGATCGCACCGGTAGCGCTGCCTTTGACGTTGTCCGGATTGGCCTCTTTGATGATCGTGTAGGGAATCATCGCGGCGCCGGAGGCAACGCCGAAGATCAGCAGCGTGATCCAGGGAGGCAATACGCCCGGCACAAACGTCAGCTGCAAGGCACAGGCCAGCATGGCGCTTACGCCGATGAGCAGCGCCACTTTTCTACGATGCAATGCGTCGGCCAGCCAACCGAACAGCGGACAGCCAAAGACCCAGCCGAACGGCACCATCGAAATGGCAAACACGGCATCGTGATAACTGAATAAGCGATCGACCTGGAACAGCCGAACGCCCCACACCATGTCCCCAATGGTGGTTGGCGCAAACAGCAGGCCCGACACGATACCGCACAGGTACGATTGCGGATTACTCAGTACAACCTTGTACGGTGTAAGGAAATTGCGTTTTTCGCCCGCCGCGGTCGTGTGGTGCTCGCGTGGCGTCACGATCATCAAGCCCACCGCCACCACCAATACCACGATGCCCATGCCCGTCCAGAACTGGTGGATATTGGCGAAGCCATGAATCAGCGGTCCCACCGCGATCTGCCCCATGGATCCGCCCAGCATGCCAAAGCACTGGGTAAATCCGATCGCCGTCGCCAGGCTCTTGGCAGAGAACCCACGCGATGCAAGGTAGACCGCACTGGTGAAAGCGAATGCCGAGCCGGCGCCCTGCAGCAGGCGTCCGACGTCGCCCAGGGAAGCCTCAGGTATGGAAAAAAGCACACAGCCCAGGGCGAGCAGCGCCATGCCGGCGGGTGCGACATAGCGAGCGCCAAAACGATCAAGCAAGATGCCCGCCACCAGGCTGGTGGTTGAATAGGTGTAGTAGTACAGGCCCAGGATCGAGCTGAGGGCGAGCGTGGTCACGCCGAACGCCTGCTCCAGTTCCGGAAGCATCACGGCCGGCGCGGAACGCGACGCGTACTCCAGGAAGTAAAACACCACCGCAAACCCCCACGCGATGGCGTAGGTGGTTGCCGCGGTTCGAACTGCCGGGATGACTGCGGGTTTTGCGCTCATAAGGATGCCCTGGCCGCCTGCGATGCAAAGGACCATTCGCGCGATGGTTACGCGCAGCTAAACGATACGTAAGGCCGCTCAGGGGGTATTGGACAAAAACGCCTCGTTAGGAACAGATACGATCCCAGGGCGCCTTGCTTGTGGGCGCTACACAAGCGCTTTAGATGGCACCAATGCCATGGTGGCGAAATATGGATTTTGTCCATAGCCCGTCAGACGCGTACAAGCCGACCACCGCTTATAGCGCTAACGTTTGAATTCGCATCGGCATGCCCGTGCTAAGCGCTCCACCATACGCTCACTCGCTTATCGCGCGCCCTAGCCTGCCCCGCCCTCAAGCCTGCCAATTAGGGAGATCATCACCATGGCCATGTCCTCCGCCGAATACGTTGCCAAAGTTTTCGAACAGGCGGGCATCAAACACGTCTACGGTGTCGTCGGCGATTCGCTGAATGGCCTGACTGATGCTTTCCGCCGCAGCTCGGTCGAATGGCTGCATATGCGCCATGAGGAAGCCGCCGCGTTTGCCGCCGGCGCCGAAGCGCACTTGACCGGTGAGCTGGCCGTCTGCGCCGGCAGTTGCGGGCCGGGCAATCTACACCTTATCAATGGCCTGTTCGACTGCCACCGCAGCGGCGTGCCGGTGCTGGCCATCGCCTCGCATATTCCGAGCAGCGAAATCGGTATCGATTATTTCCAGGCCACGCACCCGGAGATTCTGTTCAAGGAGTGCAGCCATTACGTGGAGCTGGTATCCAATCCGACTCAGCTTCCGCAGGTACTTGGCCGCGCCATGCGCACCGCCGTGGCAAGGCGCGGCGTCGCAGTGATCGTCATCCCCGGGGATGTGTCCCTGAAAGACGCCGTGGCGGAGGTTCCCCGCTGGTTTGTTCCGACCAAGCCCATCCTGCATCCAGCGCCGGCCGATCTGGAGCGGCTGGCCAAGCTGCTGAAAGACGGGACGCGAATCACCATGTTCTGCGGCGCCGGTTGCGCCGGCGCCCACGATGAGGTTGTGGAGCTGGCCCGTCGTCTCAAGGCGCCGATCGTGCATACGCTGCGCGGCAAGGAGTTCATGGAATATGACAACCCTTATGATGTCGGCATGACCGGACTGGTCGGCTTTGCGTCTGGCTACGCCGCGATGAAAGACTGCGACACCTTGCTGCTGCTCGGCACCGATTTTCCGTATCGCCAGTTCTTTCCCAAGAACGCCAAGATCGCGCAGATCGATCTGCGCCCCGAAGCGCTGGGCAATCGCTGCCCACTCGACCTCGGCCTGATCGGCGATGTGCGTGAAACCCTGCAACTGCTGCTGCCGTCGATTGCCGAAAAAACCGATGCCGGCCATCTGAATGCCTCGCTCGCCCATTACAAGAAGGCCCGCGAAGGGCTCGATGAGCTGGCCGAACCCAAAAGCGACCTTATTCACCCGCAGTACGTCACCAAGTTGGTGAGCGAACTGGCAACCGAGGACGCCATCTTCACGTGCGATGTCGGCACGCCGATCTTGTGGACGGCGCGCTACCTGAAGGTCAACGGCAAGCGCCGGATCGTCGGCTCGTTCAATCATGGCTCGATGGCCAATGCCATGCTGCATGCCATTGGTGCACAGGTCGCCCACCCGGATCGCCAGGTCATCTCCATGTCCGGCGATGGCGGCTTTGCCATGATGATGGGTGAATTTCTGACCCTGACGCAGTTGGATCTGCCGGTAAAGATCGTGCTGCTGAACAACGGCACGCTGGGCTTTGTCGAGATGGAAATGAAGGCGAATGGCTTTATCGATTCGGGCTGCGACCTGATCAATCCAAACTTCGCGCAAATGGCCAGTGCCATAGGCGTCAAAGGCATTCGCGTGGAGCGCGCTGCAGACCTTAAGGCGGCGCTGACCGAAGCGCTTTCACACGATGGCCCCGCACTGGTCGATGTTGTCAGCGCCAGGCAGGAACTGGCCATGCCGCCGAAGACCACGTTCGACGAGGCCTACAAGTTCGGCCTTTTCATGCTGAAGGCGGTGCTGGATGGGCGCGGCAGCCAGTTGGTGGATCTGGCGAAGGTGAACCTGCTGCGCTGATCGTTGGCGCGACATTGCGGAAAACCAAACGCCACCGAAAGGTGGCGTTTGTGTATCCATGCTGCATGGCTCGGATGTCACTTTGCCGAGTGATCGACCAGCGTCTTGAGATCGGTCACGTCATACGACACCGACATGCGATAACCGTTACCGCAACGCAGTGGCGCCAGCTCCGACACTTCCTCGTTCTCGCACTCGGGCAGCGTCAGCTCGCCCTTGCCCATCCATGCATCGGCCACGGTGAAGTTATCCATGATGGACTCCACCAGTTCATGCACCGCAGGACGCTCCCACTGCCCTGCCGCCAAGCGCGGGAAGTGACGCATATTGAGCGTGGGGCGCGAACCGAGCGTAGCCGGATCCGTCACCGCTTTTTCGAGCGTGACGGTGGCGCGCGCAATCCGCTGCCCGCCAGTCGAAGCACTTGCGCCGAATCGACCACCCGGCGCGAGCTTGGGCGATGCCGGACCACTGGCGGCAAACACCCGGGTCTGGAACACCGAAGCAAGCCGCTTGGGGAAGCCCTGTGCCCAACCACGCGCAAGCGCCGCATCGTTGTCGACGAAGATATATGGGCAATACATGACCGGCTTACCGTCGAGCAAGGCATCCACCAGAATAAAGAACTCGCGGTACTGGTAGCGCGCCGGGTTGAGCAATTCGTCATGCTCGCCGGTGAATTGCCAATCGATGAAATACGCCTGCGCATGACCTTCCGCTTTAACGTCCGCCTGCAACTCCGCGGGCAGCAGCGACGCGACGGCTTGCGGGCGCGCCCAGAAATCCACGATCAGAAAATCACCGGCATAGTGCCAAGGCGGCGGCGGCGAAATGCTGGAGATGCCGCGAGGTGTCAGCGGTACGAAAAAATGGCTTTTCATGTACTCATTCCTGGATGAATGCCGAGCAGGATCGCGGCCGATCTCGTGGTCATCAGGAGAATGTGTCGGCATGGACGGTATGACCGCGATCGGCTAACTGTGGCATTCACCCTTCGATCGATCTTGGACGAATATGACCGCGAAAGCTGGAAACGTACGCCGCGCGTGGAGGCGTGGTCAGAGTTCCTCTGTCCCGCACAGGCTTTCCAGCAACTCCCACAGCCGGTCCGCTTCGCCATCGGCAATGACCTGGTAGGCGTTTCTTCCCTCCAGATGCCGATGCCGCATGCACATCCATCTCGCGGCACGCGTGCGGTCGCCGAGGCTGATCACCAGCATGGCGGATAGATCGCTCAGCCGCTCTTCCAGGATGGAAAAGGCCGCGAAGGCGATTTGCTCGCGGGTGGCCTGAATCTCCTCCAGCCGCGCGCCCATCTCCCGGAATGAATCTACGTTACGCATACGCATGGACCTTTCTTCAATCGCGTTCACGGCGCCGGACTGCCCATAGAAAACCGATCACCAGATCGGCCTTGCCTTGCCTGACCAGCTCCTGCGCGGTCAAGCCGCCAAGTTCCCGGATACATACCGATCGGTACCATTCCTCGACGCGATGCGGATTGCCCTCAATAGCCGCAGCCAGACGGGATATTTGGACAGCGATATGGGCCGGGCGGCCAGGGGGTGACTCACCGGTCCTTGGTGACGACCATGACGCCAGCTCGCTTCTCGTGGTCATGGCTGCACCTGGTAGCGTGGGTGAGCGTTACGTTACGCCGGTGTGTGCGTGGGTTTCTTGCATTTTCTTGCACGTGAATGTGCTTTCCCGCCCGGCGTGATCGCCATCCGGCCTCAAGAGATTGCCGTCAAAAGCAGCCTGGCGCCGGGCCACGCGGGCCCGGCCGATTGACCCAAAAACCGAAAGAAAACCGAATTAGAACGTGAATTTCACGACAGGACGGGTCATCTAGCCTAATGTCCCCATCGAAAGGATGAATCAGACGTTGAGAGGGCCAATGGTCTGCTGAGTGGATTGGGTGACAGGTACTTTCGGCAAGAGGCGTGTACTAGGAGCCATCCCAACAGCGTCCGTGACTGAAGCCACGTTGGCCCGCTTCAGTATTCTTTGCGACGGCTGGAGAGTGGACCCATGAATCTCTTGACTGTTGCGCGTAGCGCAACCGCCCCAGCCGGTCTCGGATGGATCCAGGATTGGCACGATCCCGATGCCCCGGCTGAAGCGCTGAGGCTGGTACTGGATTCGGCCTGGCACGCCGTAAGCGCCATGAAGGGAACCGAGGTGGTGGCGGCCGCGACCACGCTGCGCCAGGCCTTTCTGCAAAAGGATCGCTTCGGCGACGAGTTCCCCTGCGATGAAGTGGAAACCCTGCTGGCGTTGGGAAGCCTGTGGGAAGACGACATCGACGAGGCGATGCGCCGTGCGCAATCGGTGTTGGCGCGACGCGGCGGAGCGCGCTACCGGTCGGCGCTGGCGACGGTGATGAAGTTCGGCTTTTGGCGTACGCGCAACTTCATGCCGTTCTATGAGCTGTCCTGGGGCAAAGCCCCGCGCGACCATGCCGCTTCGCTGCTGACGGCGATCATCAATCTCTCTATTGAAGCGGTGGCCGAAGCCGAGCAGTTGCGTTTCAAGCTGGCCGAGCGCCTGGCCAGGGACGCACTGTGTCTAAGCAGCAAGTCGATCGGGATCGAAGCGTATGCATCGCTGCTGCCTACCTGCGTGCTGGCGCAATTGCAGTATGAGGCCGGAGCAGTGGATGACGCCGATGGCCTGCTGCGTGGCCGCCTCACGGCCATCGAAGAGAGTGGCGCGATCGAAAGCGCGCTGATCGCCTATGTCCTGTCCGCCAAAGTGGCAGCGGCCAGGGGGGACCAAAACATTGCCCTGCTGCTGCTGCGTCGTGGCGAAGACATCGGAGCGCAACGACAATGGCACCGGCTGGTGCTCCGTTGCAAGGCGGAAGAAGTCGTCCTGCATATCCAGGAAGCGCGCACCGATCTTGCCGAGGCTGCGCTGGAACAACTGAAAAGCTTTGCCGGCAAACTGCATAAGCGGGGCAGCCTTAAGAGCATGGATGCATGGCCCCTGCACCTGGCCAAGCTGCGCCTGCAGATGGCCCACGGCCCCGACATCGGCACCGTCCGGTCGCTGGATGAGCTGCGCACCGCGGCCCTGCAGAACAATGACCCAGCCCTGGTCGTCAAGCTCACGATCCTGCTGGCGAGTGCGCTGCATACCCTGGGCGAAGTAACCCGAGCGCGCAAAGAGTTGCTGGCGGCCTTGCACCAAGGCGCCAATGCCGGACTGTTTCGCAGCTTTCTTGACGAGATGCCGCTGATCGAACCCCTGCTCAAGCAGCTTTGGCGATCTCCCGAAGCCAGGTGCCTTGGCCATCTGGCGCCTTACGTCGGACGCCTGCTCACCGCACCCATGATGCAGCCGCCGGTGCGAAAAAAATTCCGCATCAATCACCGGCTCGTGGAATCATTGAGCACGCGGGAGACAATTATCCTACGCTTGATGAGCCTGGGTCTTTCCAATAAATCCATCGCTCGCGAGCTGCAGATTACGCCGGAGACAGTGAAGTCGCATGCCAAGCATATCTTCATCAAGCTGTCTTCCAAGAACCGCGCCGAGGCCGTCTCCCGCGCGACCGAGCTGGGACTCATTTGAACGCGGCACACGCTCATCGATGCCAAGGGTGGTCGAATGAAGGAGTTCAAACCCTTCCGGCTCGATCCCACCAATCATCAGCTGTGGCGTGTTGCCGATGAGGGCACCCCGACGTCCGTCAGCATCACCGCCAAGGCGTTCGACGTGCTGCGTTATCTGGTCGAACATCCCGGACGCCTTATCTCGCATGAAGAACTGCTTGAAGCACTCTGGTCTGGCGTAGCCGTTCAACCCGAGGTGCTGAAAGGACATGTGCTGGCGATCCGCCATGCGCTGGGTGACGATGTGCAGCACCCGCGCTACGTGGAAACGCATCGCGGCCGCGGATATCGCTTTATTGCGAATGTCACCACCACGCAAAAGGCGGACAACCGTCTTCTGCCTGCGGCCGCTCCGCACCTGATCGGTCGAAACGCGCAGTTGAATACGCTGCGCGAGGCATGGCTTGAAGCACGCGCAGGACAATCCAGGATCGTCTTCGTGCATGGCGAGGCCGGCATCGGCAAAACCGCGCTGGTGGAGACATTTTGCAACGACCTGGGCAGGGACCGGACGCCGCTTTCATTCGGCCGCTGCATCGAAGGATTCGGCGGTGCCGAACCTTTCTATCCCGTGATCGAAGCGCTGTCCCGATTAATCAAGGGTGCCAACAGCAACAAAGTGCAGGATGCGCTGATTGCCGTCGCGCCTTCGTGGGCCAGCCAGCTGGCCGGCGTCCTGTCGCGTGAACATCGCGCCATGCTGCAAAAGGTGGCGCATATCTCTGCCCGTAGCCGCATGCTCGGCGAATTCTGCGATCTGCTTGAAGTATTCGCAGAAGATGAAGCCTTCGTGCTGTTGCTGGAAGACCTGCATTGGAGCGACTTCTCCACGCTGGACCTTATTTCCGCCTTCGCCCGGCGCAAGTCGCCGGTCAAACTGCTGGTGCTGGCCACCTATCGTTCGGATGAATCGGCGACACACGGCTCGGCACTGCGGCAGCTGGTCAACGAATTGATGCTGCACAAGCTGTGCGAATCGATCCATTTGACCGGTCTGGACCAGCAGGATATTGCCGAGTATGTGCAGGCAGACGATTCCGATGAAGGCCGCTCGTTTGTGCAATTGCTCCAGCATCGCTCAAGCGGAAACCCACTATTCCTCAGCACGATCCTCGATCATTTGCAAAACAACAGGCTGGTATCCAGCGATCGTGGACGATGGAAAAACGATGTACCGCTTTCGCAGATTCATTTCGAAATACCCCAGACGATAAACCACGTCGTCGAGACAAAAATTTCCGGCCTGGATGACGAGACGCAGCGCGTGCTGGAAGCCGCCAGCGCGGTGGGTGACGTGTTCAATCCGGTCGTGCCAGCGGCAGCCGCCGGCCTCAGCGCGCGCCGGTTCGAAGAAGTGTGCGAGACGTTGTGCCGAAGCAGAACGTTCATTCACCGCCACGACATGGATACGCTGGACGGTGGCGAAGTGGTCCGGCTCTATCGATTCAATCACTCGCTGCTGAGACAAGTCCTGCTGAGCCGCCAGGGACCGCTTCGGCTGGCGCAAAGCCATGCATTGATCGGCAAGGAGCTGGAAAAAACATATCCCAGCGAGTTGAGCGCGCATGCCGCCTTCGAACTTGCCGAACAGTTTTCCAGTGCACACGAGTACGCCAAGGGACTGGCCTATCTGAAGATCGCCCTGCAAACGGCGAAACGCCGCTTTGCCCATCAAGACGCGCTGGCAATCCTGGACAAGGCGGATGAGATTGCCGCCCGTCTTGCCCATGGCGAGCGTGGCCTGACCCAGGCCGCGCTGTTGGAAGATCGCGCATCCATCTACGCGGCCAACCATGATCCGCGGGCTTTGCAGGCCTTCACCGAGCTGACGCAGATGTCCGAGCGATTGGGTCTTTCGGATATGCAGGCGCGTGCGGAACTCGGCCTGGCCTTCGGCCTCAGTTGGCGCGATGCCGCGGCCTGCGTTTCGCATCTGGAAACGGCGGCCCGCTTGAGCAACGCGCAGAGCGAACCGCAACTCAAGGCACGCATCAGACTGAGCAGCGCGGTATGGCGGATCTGGATCGGCGGATGGGATCCGGAGCTGGCCAGGATCTGCGAAGAAAACCTGGTACCCCTGCGCAACGGTCCCGACCGGCAGATCACCGCCTGGGGACTGGTCGAATACAGCATGATCTGCCTGATCTCCAGCCGCTATCGCGAGTGCCTGGAAACCGTCGACACCAATCTGGAAATTCTGGTGCGGCATGCGGTCGACCGACCCGAGTTCAATATCTTTCGCGCCATCTGGATGGCTCATCTCGGACGGCCATGGGTGTACACCCTGCTCGGCGAATGGGGGCGGGCCTTGCAGGAGTTCGACGCCAGCGAGGCGCTGTTTGTCGGCAACGGCAATCGCTACAGCATCTGCACCCTGGAAACGCTGCGTGGATTTCTTTACCTGATGGCCGGTGACTATCAGGCTGTCAAGGACATTTGCGGCAAGCTTGGCTTCTACAAGGATCAAACGGGTCATCCGCAGCAGGCGCTGTATACCCTGGTGCTACCGAACGAAATCCGGCACTGCACCCTGCTCGCCGGAGCGGCGGAAGCGGGGCTTGGACATCTGGATACGGGTATCGAGATCCTGCAGAAGCTCGAACACGACATGCTCGAACAGCCGGTCATCACCGATTGGTATTGGCTGCTCCTGCTGGAATGGTCGCTGGCCCATGCTCTGTTGCGATCCGGCGACTTCGAACAGGCGCGCGTGCATGCCGAGCGTATGCTTGAGCGTTCCGCGCGCACCAACGAAGTCACCTGGCGGGCGTTGGCGCACGAGGTGCGATGCCTGATCGCGATCGAACAAGGCGACCTCGCACGCGCGTCCGATTTGATCAACGACGCCCTGCGCATGACCGAGGTGACGGGAGCGCCGACGGCCGACTGGCGCATTCACCGCACCGCCGCACGCTTGCATCGCCTGCAAGGCGATAGCGCACAAGCGTCCCTCCACGAGCAATCATTCAGCAAGAAGGCGCAACGGCTGCTCGATGGCCTTCCACCAGGGCATCGGCTGCAGCAGGCCTTTTTACTCTTACTGGCTTAAACGAAGCTTGCGGGATTATCGCTTCGAAGTTCCACCTCACGCGTGATGCGCATGACCCTCCCCCACGCGGGGGATGGTCACCTGGATTTGCACGATCCAAGATCGAGCCAAGACTCGCACTCCACCACGCGTTACCCCGACCGGATCAGCGTTACAGAAATGTGAAGCGCGTACGCGCCATGAGCTGCTGCTCGTCATCGAGATCGGAAGCTGTGCAACACCGCTGTCATGGGAAACCCATCGACACCTTCGGGTGACGCTGCGCCGCCCCCTGCCCCGGTACGTGCCGCTTGACGAAGGCTTCGGCGAATGACGCGTGCCGCACTGACGACAACCAGGGAGGGTCGACGACCATGAAGCTCGAAGAGGCGCGCATGTATCACGGTGCATTCGGCGATCGGCTTGGCCGTTCGTTTCATCTAAGCAGTCCGCCGGTACTGCACAGCCAGACCCGGCGTGGCGTACATCTTGCAGTAACGGAACTGCGCATCGACCAGCCCGGCTATGGCATGACCTCCCCGATGGGCAGCGACGATGCCTACCTGGTCTGCCTCAACCTGCGCAAGCAAAGCACCCACGAGCTCTGGTGTGACGGCCGCTCGGTGTGTTCGACCGCCTATGACGCCGGCACCGCCTACGTGCTGGATCTGCGCTGCGACCCGATCACCTACATCGGCGAACCGCTGCACTCGCTGTACTTCTACATGCCCCGACAAGCGATTGTCGAAGCCAGCGAGGAACTGGGAAAAAGGAATATTGCCGGGCTGGACATCCGTCCTGGTGAATGTTTCCAGGATGCGATCGTCGGCCACATCGCGCAGACCCTGCTGCCGATCTTCAACTCGGCTACCGCGGCGAATCAACCGCTGATCAATCATCTTCTGCAAGGCCTGTGTGCCTACATGACCTCCACCTACAGTGGATCTTCGATACGTCCCGACATCGTGCGCGGTGCGCTGGCGCCATGGCAGCAACGGCTGGTCATGCAGATGATGCGTGAGCGCATCTTCGACGGGATCTCCATCGGCGAACTGGCGGAAGCCTGCAGTCTTTCAGCGGGCGCGCTGGCGCGGGGCTTCAAGAAGAGCACGGGCATGTCGCCGCATCAATGGCTGCTATCGCGCCGCGTCGACCTGGCGCTTGAATTGATGGCCGATCCCGACACCACGCTGGCGGAGATCGCCTTCCATGCCGGCTTTTCCGATCAAAGCCATTTCAGCCGCGTTTTTACCCAAAAGATGGGCGTAGCACCGGGCGCATGGCGCAAGTCGCTGGCCAACCACAAACGCATGGAAGCAGCTTGATCGTCGTTTCCGCATATCGACTTTACCCATAGAAGGCGGCACAGATGCACGCACATCGACCGACGCGTAGATACGCTTATCTTCGCGCAGCACTGACGTCATCCTGCGCGATGGCGATGACCGCATGCAGTGCCTCGCCATCGCGAAACATCCTCGGCTCCTATTTCCCGACGTGGATGGTGTGTGCGCTGCTTGGCATCGTATTCGTCGTCGTGGTGCGCGGGGTGCTGGTGAAAACCGGCGTGGATGCCGCGCTTCCGCTGCCGGTGATTGTCTACCTGTGCATGTGGACGGCGGCAACGCTCGCCATCTGGCTGGTGTGGCTGGGTTGAATGGAGACCTCATCCGTGCACGCCAAAGCCCTGCTAGCGCATATCGTCGCGATCATTTCCATCGCTTCGGCGCTGGTGCTCATCGTGGTGTCGATGATCGTCGTGGACCAGCGCCCAAGAACCCACGATGCCTATATTTTCGCCTACAGCGCCGGTATCACGCCGGAAGTCAGCGGACGTATCGTGGCGATCCATATTCGCAACGATCAGGTCGTGCATAAAGGCGATGTGCTGTTGCAGATCGACCCGGAACCGTTCGAGCTGAAACTCCGGCAAGCCAACGCACAAGTCGCGGCCTTGCAGGCGGACATCGACCTCACCAGCCGGCAGGTGAATGCACAAGGATCCGGCGCGGAAGCGGCCGCTCGTGAAGTCGACCGCGCACGGCAACAACTGGCGCTGGCCCAGAGCACCCTGCAACGCATGCAGCCACTGCTGCCCAAGGGCTTCGTCACCGCGCAACAAATCGATGAGGCGCGCACCAACGAGCACACCGCGGCGGCACAACTGGCAGCCGCCATCCAGCAGGCCGCCCAGGCCAAGGAAGCCATCGGCGACGTGGAAAGCCTGAAGGCGCAACTGATGGGCGCGCAAGCGACCCAGGCGCTGGCGGCACGCGATCTGCGCGAAACCGTCATCCGCGCGACGGTGGACGGCAGAGTGGTCGGTTTCAATCTTGCCTTGGGATCGTTTGCCGTCGACGGACATCCGCTCTTCACGCTGATCGACGACAACAGCTGGTACGCCGTCGCCAATTTCCGCGAAACCGATCTGCGCGGTCTGCGTACCGGCGATGGCGCAACGGTATGGGTGATGGGACACGAAGGCCAGCCGCTACATGGCGTGGTGGAAAGCCTGGGCGCGGGTGTCCAGCCGGAAGGCGTGGCCGGTCCGGGACTGCCCGAGGTGGATCGAAACCTGAACTGGGTCGTGGTGGCGCAGCGCTTTCCCGTGTGGGTGCGCCTGACCGGACCATCGCAACCCTTCTTGCGCATCGGTGCCACCGCTTCCGTAAAGGTGAGCCATGCACGCACCGATTGAACTTCAGTACAGGAGTGGATTGACCGGCGTACTGCAGCGCGAACTCACGCTGACCGACACGCGCATTCACACGATGACACGCATCATCGTGTGTACCACCATCGTCGTGGCAGTCGCGATGGTGTTTCAGATTCCGCTACCCTCGTACGTCGCTTATCTGGTCTTCCTGGTCAGCCAGGAAGATGCCGCCTCGACCTTGATCTCCGCAGTCGGCGGACTGGTGGCGGTGACCCTGGCCGTCGCGGTGTCCTTGCTGCTCTACGTCTTCGACGCTGCCGAGCCCGCGCTGAGAATTCCACTGCTGGCCGCCAGCACACTGGCCGGGACGTTTCTCGCACGCACCAGTCGCTTGGGTCCGATCATCTTTCTCGCCGGATTCGTCCTGGTGTTGTCGCAGACCCTGCTGGACGATGTTCCCTCCACGGAAGCGGTCACGCATGTCGTACTGTGGCTGTGGGTGGTCGTCGCTTTGCCGGTTGGCGTGACGATCTTCGCCAATCTGCTGGCCGGCGAAAGCCCGGTCGCGCTCGCCCGGAAGCGTGCCACGCAGTTGCTGGAGGCCGTCGCTACCTACATCGAAACGCCCTCTTCCGCCGATCCGTCACGCCTGCGCGATCAGCTACTGGCGCTCAGCCAGCTCAAGAACAAGGCCTTTATGTGGAGCAAGCAGCTCAAGGTGTTTGCGCAGGAAGACAACCGGCTGATCGACCTGCTGCTGGAAGTGCTGCAGATCGCACGGTACCTTCCGTCGAGCGTTCCGCCGGCCGCCAGGCAGTCGCTGGCCCGTTCGCTACGCGCAAGCGAACGCCATTTTTTGCGACGCCGTGGTATCGCGGTCAATGAAGTAAGCGGCGCGAACGAACCCGCGCCGGACGACTTCGATCCTGCCCAGGTTGCCCTGCGCGATGCAGTCGATGAACTGTTCGACGCAGCGTCCGGTAAAGCGCCAGCTGCCTTACCGGACAAAGCCGCATCCCCGCCGCGACAGCCGCCAAAGGCGGACACATCCCCGAACCGCGCAGCTGCGCGTTTTGCCTTCAAGGTGATGTTTGCGGTGCTGGCTTCCTATGCGACCTACACGCTGCTTGATTGGCCCGGTATCCGCACCGCGGTCACCACCTGTTTCTTCGTCTCCCTGACCACGGTCGGAGAGAGCGTGCATAAACTGACGCTGCGACTAACCGGTGCGATCATCGGTGGACTGATCGCCGGGCTATGTATCGTCTTTGTGCTGCCATCGCTGACCGATATCGGCCAGCTTTGCCTACTGGTCGCCGTGGTATCCGCTTTCTGCGCGTGGATTTCCACCAGCAGCGAGACCATCGCCTATGCCGGCATGCAGATCGCATTCGCCTTTTTCCTCGGTGCGCTGCAAGGCTACGGCCCCGCCAGTGACCTCACGGTGCTACGCGATCGCGTGGCAGGTATCTTCATCGGCAACATCTGGATCACGATCTTCTTCACGACGCTTTGGCCGGTCAGCGCATGGAGCCAGGCGCGTGACAAATGGTCCGCGACCGTCCGGCAACTCGGTGATCTGCTGGTTGCCGATGACAAGGGAACCGTCGCCTCATTGAAAACAGCGATTTGCAAGCAAGCCGCTGACGCGGCTGCCTTGAACGCACGCGCCTTGTTCGAGTGGCGTTTTTTTTCACGCGGCGATTCAGCAGCGCGTCATGCACCGGAAGCACATCAGGTTGAACAACTTGCCTCGGCGGTCTTTGTCGTGCTTCGACTCCAGGACAAAGCAGCATTGCTTCCATCCGACAAGGAGACAGACCAGCTCGCAGCGCAGCGCCTGATCGCGCTTTCGAAAGGGACACGTATCGATGCATCAAACCCGCCGGCTGCTCCAACCCCATCCACGCTGCTGAATCAGGCCCGCGAGCGCCTCAACGAGGAGATCGATCATGCGTCGCGTGCGATCTGACTCGTTTCCGCTGGTGCTCGCCACCGCGCTGTTCGCCTATAACGGTGTGGCGAGCGCGCAGTCGACTTCATGGGTTGCCAGTTCTTATCACGGTGCCGTGGAAATCGCCGATCACACCGATGAACCGGCGATGGAAGATCGCGTGTACGCGCTGCCGGAACTCTTGTCCATCGCCCTGGACATCAATCCCAAGACCCGCGAAGTTGCACAGGAAGCCGTTCAAGCCGACCTGGCCATCAAACTGGCCAAGACCCAGTACTCGCCGCAACTCGATGCCAAAGCGCTAGGCGGCATCCAGCGTACGCCATTGGCGATCCCGACCTCGGTTTCGCCCAAAGGCTATTTCATTTCCTCGACCGAGGAAGTTTTCCCGACCCTTGAAATGAAATGGCTGCTGTTCGACTTCGGCCGTCGCAAGGGACTGGTCGAGGAAGCCAAACATAATGCCTCCGCCGCGCAATCGGGCTTGCTTGGCGCGCAGGAAAAGCTGGTCTTCGATGTGTCGGAAGCCTATTTCGATGCAACCTCCGCCCAGGGGCAAGTACGCGCCGCCCAAAAAGCGCTGGATGCCGCCAAGCTGACCGAGCAGGCCGTGGCCGACGAGAAGAAGCACGGCCGCGCCACGGTCGTGGATCTGGCCGAGGCGCAGCGCCAGACGGCGGCCATGCAACTGGCCCTGACGAAAACCACCGGCGCGGCAGACACGGCATTCGCAACCTTGGTCGCCACGATCGGACTGCCGCCTGAAACCCAGTTTGAGATCGCCTCCCCTGCGCAAGCGCCGGTCACGGCAACACCTGCACCGTTGCGGGAATTGATCGACGAAGCATTGCGGTCCCGACCGGATGTATTGGCCGCGATGGACAAGGTTGCGGCATCCGATGCCAAGCTCGAAACCACACGCGCTGCCTATCGGCCGACGATCAGCCTGGATGCGCAGGTGTTCCAGAACATCGGCCGGATCAGCAGCGATGGAGGCCCCTATTCCTCCATCGATCGAGCCGGCAATGCGGTGTACGTATCCTTTGACTGGTCGCTCTTCGATGGCGGTGCGCGCGCAACCAGCGTTTCATTGGCAGTCTCACAAAAGACCGCCGCGGAAGATGCCTTGGCGGAAGCCAAGGACACCGCCTCCCAGCAAGTGGTGCAGGCCTATAACAACCTGAAGACCAGCCTGGACAACCGTAATCAGGCGCTTGCCTATACGCACGCTTCCGAAGTCGCCTATCAAGCCGCACTCGATTCGTATCGACACGGTCTTACCAGCATTACCGACCTGACCAGCAACGAGGCCGTGCTCGCCCAGGCCGAGGCCGGCCAGGAAGACGCGGATGCAAGCGTCGGGATTGCACAAGCGGCTTTGGACCTGGCCATCGGGCGCCAGCCTTCCACGCACTAGCCCCCTACCGATCGTTCAACGAGGTTTCCAACCTCACCATGCGGAGCAAGTCATGAGCAAGAAAGTTGCAGAAATTCTCGTTGAAGTGCTTGAACAAGCCGGCGTGAAGCGCTGCTACGGCATCGTCGGCGACACGCTCAATCTATTCGCCGAACACTTGGAACGCAGCTCGATCGACTGGGTGCATATGCGGCATGAGGAAGCCGGCGCGTTTGCCGCAAGCGCCGAAGCCCAACTCACCAACAACCTGACCGCCTGTGCGGGCAGCTGCGGGCCGGGTAGCTTGCACTTCATCAACGGACTCTATGAGGCCAACCGCAATCGTGTGCCCGTCGTGCTTATTGCCAGTCAAATCATGATGAACGATATGGGATTCGAGTCCATCCAGGAAGTCGACTTCAAAGCGGTCTACAAGGATTGCTCCGTGTTTTGCGACATGATCCTGACCCCCGAACAGGCAAGGAAGAAAGCCGTAATGGCCTGCCAGGCTGCGCTGACCAAACAAGGCGTCGCCGTACTGATCGTTCCCGTGGATATCTCGCATGCCGAAGTGCATGAAGATTTTCCCTACCGCGTTCACCACAGCAAACCGATGGTCATCCCCAACGACGATGAACTGGCTGAGATCGCCAAGATCCTCAACACCGGCAAAAAAATCACCATCTACGCGGGCGCCGGCTGCGAGGATGCCCTGGACGACATCAAGGCGGTCGCGGAAATACTCAAGGCGCCGGTCGCCCATACCTCGCGCGCGAAGAGCTATCTCGAACACGACAACCCCTTCAACGTCGGCATGACCGGCATTCTCGGCAGCGAGGCGGGCTACAAAGCCATCCTCGATTGTGACACCTTGCTATTGCTCGGCGCCGACTTCGCGTGGCGTCAGTTCTATCCGGACAAGGCCAAGATCGTCCAGATCGACATCAATTCCACCCATCTTGGCCGACGCCATCACATCACATTCGGTGCCGTGGGCGATATCAAGCCAAGCTTGCGTGCACTGATGCCGCGCCTGGAACAACATGACGATGCATCGTTTCAACAGGAGTATGTCGAACGATTCGCCAAGGCCATGGCGGCATGGAAAAGCCACCTGGTTCCAGGACACAACGACACCATTCCCGGTTCCTACCTGACCTCGGTGATCGATCGCCACGCCGATCAGGCCGCACTGATCTGCGGCGACGACGGCACCCCCATCGTGTGGGCGGTGCGCCATACCACCGCCAATGGCAAGCGCAGGATTTTCGGAAGTTTCCTGCATGGGACCATGGCCACGGCACTTCCCAATGCCATCGGCCTGAAGAAGGCCGCGCCGGATCGCCAGGTGATCGCGATGTGTGGTGACGGTGGCCTTGCCATGCTGTTCGGCGAATTGCTTACCGTCATCCAGGAAAACGTGCCGATCAAGATCGTGGTCTTCGACAACAGCAAACTGGGATTCGTCGAAATCGAACAAAATTCCGAAGGCATGCTCGACACCTTTACGCGCCTGAAAAATCCCGACTTCGGTAAAGTGGCCGAAGCCATCGGCCTGTGGGGCAAGACCGTACGCAAGGCCTCGGACATCGATGCGGCCGTCCAGGAATGGCTGGCTCAGCCGGGACCGGCGTTGCTCAATGTGCTGGTGAACCCGCTGGAATTGGTCAAGCCACCCTTCATGGAACTCAAGCCTGTTCTAGGCATGGCGCTCTATACAACCCGGGCCATCCTGCATGGCCGCGGTGCGGATGTGCTGGAGCTCGTCCGCGAAAATTTCTGAGGCATTGCGCAAACAGAAGGAGGGGCAAGCAGCATGCGCCCCTCCTTCCCATTGCTCTGAACAAGACCCTTTCATTACCGCCATTAGGCCTATTTTCACCACCATCCGGACTACGCTAGATTCCGGCCGTTCATTCCATTACCCATGGAGCGGCCATGCAGCGAAGAGCGTTTCTCAAGGGAGTGGGTGCAGTTACGGTGCTGGTGATCGGCGGTGGTGTCTGGCGAGCCTATGATCGCGGCGTCTTCAGCGCAGGCCAGGGGCCTGCCTTCGAACCCTGGAAAGACTGGCTGCAAACCGAAGACTCCCCGCTTGCGCTGGTGCGCGCGGCCATACTTGCCGCCAGTCCGCACAATACGCAGCCATGGTTGTTCAAAGTCACGGATTCAGCCATCGATTTATATCTCGATCCCAAGCGATATCCCGGCGCGCTCGATCCTTACCTGCGCGAAGAACATATCGGCATGGGTTGCGCGCTGGAGAACCTGCTGCTTGCCGCTCCCGCAAACGGGTACATCGCATCGGTCATGCTGCCTTCCGCAACACTCACCGCTGCTGCGGACTACCCTGATCCGGAACTTGTCGCCCGCGTGGTGTTGACGTCGGGCTCCAAAGAGCAAAGCGAGCTCTACCAGGCGATTCCGTACCGCCACACCAATCGCAACCCTTGCAGCGAGAAAATGCCCCCGGCAGATTTCGTCGACGCACTTGGCAAGCTGGCCAGCGATGAACCCGATGTCAAAATGTTTCTCTTCACCAAGGATGAAGACCGCCACCGCATCGCCGATCTGATCGCCAGCTGCGATGACACCTTATATGCCGACCCGGCGGTGGAACAGGGCAGCGATTCATTCGTGCGCAAAGTATGGAGCGAGGTCCAGACGCATCGCGACGGCTTGATCGACGATCAATTCGGCAACCCTCCCCTCACGACGGCCGCCAGGAAATTTCTGTGGCCCGAAGCACGCAACTTCGCTTACCAGCACAATCTGCTGCCGACGATGCACTATCGCGACCGGCTTCGCACGGCACCCTTATTTGGAATGATCGCGGTACGCGACCGCTACCGCCGCGAGCAATGCCTCAAGGCAGGCCGTCTCTGGCAGCGCGCACACCTGCTCGCCACCGCCCGAGGTTTAGGCGGACGGCCAGCCAATGAAGCCGTTGAAACGATCGACCACGAACGCTGGCACCAACAGCCACCGCAGATAGAGGCGGCGCTTGCCACACTGACCGGTGACGCAAGCTGGCAGCCAACCTTCATGTTCATGCTGGGCTATCCGGTCAGCAACGTTTTGCCCAGTCCAAGGCGGCCGGTGACCGATGTGCTTATTTAAGGATGCGTGATCCATTCCACGTACCCGTTACTATCCTTTATACGCAACGAGGCGTGCACAGGACCGGCTGCCATCAACCGTTGCAGAACCGGATCACCTGAGATATCACCTCAAGAACACTGCGAAGCAGCACCCACCACCTGCCCTGAACCGATGGAACGCACGATGCCGAATGACTCCCGCCGAACTTTCATACTGACATTGGCCAAATGTTTGCCGGCCACTTTACTGCTTCCTGGTGATGTGTTGTCGCAAGTCATCGCCACAGCTACGGATAAATCCCTGCAAAAGAGCCAGGCCGCCCTCGCCCTCTGCAAGGATGGGCAGTGCGACGCAACGTCGGCCATTCAAGCTGTCATTGATGCGAGCACCGAAGCTGGCGGCGTCGCGGTCATTCCAGCTGGCAAGTATTCCGTAAACGCGGATAAAGGCGTCTACTTGCGCACCAATACACGGCTCGCGCTTGACCAGGGTGCGCAACTTATCGCGCAGCCGTCAAGCAATGGTCGATATGGAATCATCCGAATCTACGATGCCAAAAACGTCAGCCTAAGCGGGGGTACCATCATTGGTGAGCGCGATGCACACCTCGGCCAGGGTGGGGAATGGGGCATGGGTATCGATATCGAGAGCTGCTCCGATGTATCCATCAGCAATGTCGTCGTGAAAGATTGCTGGGGTGATGGGGTATATATCGGTCTGAGCCACAGCAGCTCGCCCCCCTGCAGAAACATCAATCTTCAAAACGTAATGGCCATCGGCAATCGCCGGCAAGGCATGAGCATTGTCGCCTGTATCGGCGCAAACGTGATCGATTCCAAATTCCTTTCCACGGCTGGTACACCGCCGTCGTGCGGAATCGACCTGGAGCCGAATGGCGATAATCCCGTGTCCAACATTGTGATTCGCAATTGCAACATTGAAGGCAACGCGGGATCGGGCATCCAGACATGGAATCATGCCTCGGATATCAAGATTATCCAATGTACGATCATCAATAATCGCACCCACGGAATACTGCTCGGCGGGATCGCCAGCAACGTGCTAATCAACGACAACAAAATCTTGGACAACGCAAAATACGACATCTATGTCGGGAAAGATGCGAGTCAATACGCCATGAAAGGAAACATCCTGTCACCACCGCGCCGAACTTTACTTTTTTCATCGCACGAACCCATTTACATTCAACAATGACAGCCTCGTCCTTATGTTAAGGGTTGTGATGTTAAGGGACGTGAGCTCCTCCTATTGCATCAACACTCGAACGCACAAACAAGTGGGTACATTCACAACACGCATAGGCTCAGCCAGCACGAGTCATTCTGTAAAGAAAACTTCTTCAGTTTCATTATTCTCAAGAAACTCGTAGCTAATAGTCTTTTCGAATCCCGCAGCTAGCGTGGTTGGCGGCAGAAACCCACTCGCCTCGACCGAAGACGAAAATTGCGTCGTAGCGCAAAATTTCTTAACTCGAATGGTACTGATAGGAAACTTTTTGCCGACTAACCGGGCCAAAGCATCGCTCAAGCCGCCAATTGCCAAACCGATGACGTAAGGCAGCCGCGGCCCCACGCCGCCGCTTCGATTTAACTTCAACCTTGCCAACGCCACAAGATCATTCATATTGAAATCGGGCTTATCTACATAGTTGTAAACATATGCACCAGACTCAAATTCAAGAGCGTATTCAATGAACGCGACAACATTTTCAACGTAAGCCATCGACTTGACGTTCCTACCGTCTCCGACCATGACAAACCGCCCTGACGCGATTTGCCGCAAAAGGTTATAAACATTTCCGCGATTACCTTCGCCAAAAATCACAGTGGGGCGAATTATGGTAAGTGTTTTTTGCCCCTCATCCTT
Source organism: Dyella flava (assembly GCF_016904955.1). GTDB lineage: Bacteria > Pseudomonadota > Gammaproteobacteria > Xanthomonadales > Rhodanobacteraceae > Dyella_B > Dyella_B flava. The sequence goes on from NZ_JADIKE010000019.1 coordinate 31,721, forward strand.
CCCCTCGTACCACGAACGATACACTTCTTCAGCGCGCGCCTTAGTTTTTCCGTACTCATTAAAAGGTTTTATCGCACCTTCTTCACCCGTGCGAGGCGGAGCAAATCCGTAGCAAGCCACAGTACTCGTAAAAACGATCTTTTTGACGTTTTTTTCGGCGGAAACTTGGCAAATATTCACAGCTCCGCCGACATTCACATCCTCATAGAGACTGAGAGGACGCACGTCATCGCGATGTTCCGCGGCCAAATTAATTATGATCCCCCCTTTCGGAATGGCCGAACGTAGTGTCTCTAAGTCGCGCACGTCGACGTTGACGCAGCGATCAGGGAACGCCGTACTAGGGTTTTTATCCAGAATCACAAAGTCCCTGCCCGTTTGCGCAAATCGCCTGCACAAGCGAGTACCCACAAATCCAGATCCACCGATTACCACGATCATAATTCCCCCTTAAACACCCATAATTCGACACATGTCGTGGTTAACCAAATTGACGTCGAATCTCTTCTCGGCCAAGCGGCGGCTGGCCTGCCCCATACTGGTGGCAAGGTCAAAATCCGATCCTAGTTTGATCATTGCCGATGCCAATGATCGCGTGTCGCGAACGTTGACCAAAAGCCCGTTCACACCTTCAGACACCGTTTCACGACAACCTGGCGTGTCCGTTGTGATCACTGCTAGACCTGTTGCCATCGCCTCCAGCGTGCTTCTTGGAACCCCTTCACGGTAATAAGAAGGAAGAACGAAAATGTGCGCCTGGTATAACCACGGCCTTACATCGGTGACGCCGCGGATGTGCCTTACCGTACCATCCTGCAAGTACGACTGGATTGAATCAAACGTCAACGCGCTTGGATTGCTATCGAAGTCGCCGACCAATAGAAAATTGGCTTGCGGCAGTTCACTCTTAACCAGGCGCGCCGCTTCCAGATAGTTTTTCACCCCCTTTTCCATCAACAAGCGACCTACAAGAATGAAATTCAGTTCAGCCCTGTCGCGCCGCCTGTAGCCAAACTCATCGAGATCCACTCCCGACCCTGCAACCACGTGGGCCTGATTACGGCTGCATATGAGCTTTGAGCACAACTCATCAAGATCATCTCGATTTTGAAAAATCACTCCCCTGTTAAGCCTTAGCGCCATTGAAAACAACGCAGACATAGTCGTTCGAACAAAAACCTTTCGCCAATTCCTAACTTTTCCGTCATCCGTAAAGGCGTAGCCAAGACCACTTACCAGCGCATAACGTCGTGACACGCCAGCCAGTTTTGCCGCAAACGTTCCGTATATGACCGCTTTGGCTGTGTTCGTGAGTATTACCGTCGGTTGCAGCTGCTTGAGAAGCGCTACAAGGCTCCACGTATTTTTTAAATCGACTATTGGATTGAACCCCGTCGCATCTAGGTCGCACCGACGCCCATCAATGCGGCATTTACGCAGAGTATCGAGATGCTCCGCACTCATATTGGGGGCTATAGCCACGACTTCGTGCCCCAGCTTCGTCAGTTCGCGCATAAGCGGAAGCCGGAGGCCAACCAGATAATTTGCATTGGAATGCAAAACAACGATCCGCATAAATATGCCCCTAACCTAGTACTTTTATTCCAATTCACTGCGGCTTTTTCGCTATTGGCGTCGCGTCACGCCCGGCAAAACAACGCCGACGCACGCCTGCCGTTATGCAGTTAACCTTCGTCAGTTGCGAACAACGCAATGGCCACGCGTTCTACAGCTCAATCCATCCGGCGATCGGCAAGCCGCAGGACCAAGCTCGAAAGACGAGGTCCTTGTACTTGCAGGCAGTACTCCGCTTCGACGCGTTTGCGTCCGGCCTCTCCACATTGCCGGCGCAATTGAGCATCATCGATCAACTGCTGTAGGCGTACGGCCCATTCTGCGGGCGTACTAGCCAAATATCCGTTCTGGCCATGCTGGACAATGTTGCAGTTCTCACCTACCGGAGAAGCCAACACGGGCACACCGCAAGCCATGTACTGAATCAGCTTGTAGCCACACTTGCCCCGCTCCCATGCCTCGTCATGCAACGGCATGATGCCGATGTCCAGTGACTGCAACAGCGCAACCTCAGTCTCTTCGTTCCAGGGCAGTGCAGTGAAAGGGGTACCGGACAACTGATCCTGGCGAGCTCCGATCGCGACACACCGCATGGGGCGATCTCGGCACAGCGCTGCCAGCGGCTCACTTACGAGACGCAAGTAGTGCGCGGTAGAAGGAGATCCGATCCATCCAATGACCAGCTCATTGCTTGGTGTGCGAGGCACGATTGAATAGCGTTCAAAATCGACGACTGTGGGAACCCATTCGACGTTCCGACTACCGGCTTGTTGCGCACGTTCCATCAGGTAGCGGCTACCAGCCGTAACCAGGTCCGCGCGTCGCATCAACCTGTCCAGCTTCCCACCAAGCAGACGTCTGACCACTCCGCTGGCATGCTGGTCGTAGGTATGAAAGATCGCATCGTCATAGTCGACCGCAAGCCTCACTTTGGCGGGAAGAACACCCAACTCAAGCATAGCGGGCAACCACGGAAGGGCTTCCTTTTCCATATACACGGCATCAAAGGAGCGCGCAGAAAACAGCTTTCCGATTCGCGCCAAATATCCGCGAAAGATGGAACGCAGGTCGCGCTTCTTTACGTAAAGCGCACGGAGATAGGCATCATCAAGCAAAGAGTGGACATGCGCCTCTATACCCATCCGCTCAAAGTACGGAAGATATTGATAGCTGCGCAGCCGGCTGCTGGCGCCAAGGCGACCGTACTTCGACAATACGAGGAGTCTCACGATGCCCTCCCGCTGCGAACGATGTTGGCGAGGTCACGCACCAGTAGGCATTGAGCCTTCCAGATATTGCGAAAATCCGTACCGCTTCTTTGAAAGAGCGCCAGGCAACTGCGCGTTAGCGGCTCCACCATCACCGTAAGCAGCAGCAGCAACCATGCCTTCGGGCTGCTGAAATGCTTGAAACCGTAGAGCAGCCTGCTGCGGAGGGAATAGAACAACCGCAGCGCCTTGACCTGTCTGGACGCCCCACCGCCAGCATGAAAAGCCTGCACATGCGAAAGAAAGAACGTGCGTAGCCCCTTTTTGCGCACGCGAAGCGATAAATCCAGATCTTCCAGGTAGACGAAAAAACGCTCATCGAAGCCACCAAGAACCCGGAACAGGTTTTGGCGAATCAAATAGAACGCGCCGATCACATGATCGACGTCACGACTGCTGTCATGCGCCCAGTCATGCATGCGCATGCCTATCCGTCCGAAGAAATTCAGTCGATTCAGGGCAAAGATATGGACTAAGTAGGAGCCAATGGTAGGAAAGCGACAGCAGCTGCGAGATATCGTTCCTGTTTCGTCGACCAATTGCACGCCCACCACACCGACCTCGGAGTTAGTGGGGTCTTGCATAAAAGCCAGGGCGCGATGCAGCGTATTGGCATAGACACGCGCATCAGGATTAAGAAACAGGAAATATTCCGAAGCGCCCAGCGCGGCGCCAATATTGCAGGCAGCGGCAAAGCCTAGATTTTTTCCGTTCTCAACCACTTCCAGCGGGAACGGGAGCTCTCCAACACGTCCCCGAAGCTCCATGATCGACCGATCGGTCGATCCGTTATCGATCACGATAACTTTTTCAACTAATCCGTCATGATGATCCTTGAGGCTCTCGATGCACTGCCACAGAAAAGCACCGCCATTCCAGTTGACGATTAACACAGAAACCATGGACTAAGCTCCCCTTATTACCACAACCCCATGTCCGCAAATTCATAGGGCAACAAAAGCTTGGAATCCATCAACAACAACAGAAGCCCCGCGCAATACCCCAGTGCTATGCCCCATGAAATCAACTTTCTTCCGAGTAGGGCGTCGGCAATGATGAATACACTGAAAGCGTCGAACAATTCATAGATTCTGAAGCCGAACCCACTGGCATTATCCTTAAAAATCATCAGGAAGCCGTAACCTACGAAAGCAAACAGGCAACTCAACTTTAGGATGCGTACTTTGGCCTCCTCCACACTGCCCTTCACAAGGAGGAAGGTGAGAATGCCCAAGCCAACGAGTTTCACCGGTGCAACGATCATCATATGATCGCTAACGTTTCCTAGTTCTTCATAATTGGCGGCACGCCCGTCAAAGTTCGCGATAATTGCCAACAAATTTCCGATATAGGCGACGCACAGCAGGGCAAATAGACTGGCAACAACCATCCACAGGTTGTAACGCACTCCGAACACCAATGGCAGCTCGAACGCCACAATCGCAAACGTAGATACATGAAAGCCCAGCGCGATCACGCTGTAGACCATCCACCGTGACTTTCTGCCCTCGCATAATTCGACGAGCGCCATGAAGGAGAATCCCAACGCGATGGCGACGCGGACCTGGGTGTAATCGTGCAGGAAGTAACTTCCGCAGACCAACGCGAACAGAGGCGTCATGATGGAGCCGAAAACTCGTTGGAAAGATTTCGCCTTGAAGGCCAACCCAACAAAGGCCGACACCATGAACAACCATTGCGAACTCAATCCAAGAACTTGAATCAGCATGATCAAGGCGCCAAAAAGAGGATCCTTGCCAATGTGCAGTCTTTGCCAAAGCCCCCCGCTCGCCCTCGTCATGTCCTGATACATGGATACGTAGTTGTCGTAATCCATGCTCGCGCCACGCATGCCGGCGAACAGTACGGCGTAAATGAAAAAGATGGCGCCACAATACGGGGCAGACCTGGGTTTTAACCAGGAACATCCGGCCAGCACAAAACCGAAGGCTATGAAGATGAAATAGGCCATAACGGTGTCTAAGCAAAAAGCTGCATGAATTCTTCGGCCACCGATTCCCAGTAGAAGCGACCGACCGCCTGAGCCGCCTCATCAAGCTTCACCTGCAGCTTGTGCGTGGAAAGGGTTGACACGTCCTTGAATGCCTCGACGATGGCCTTCGCATCGTGCACAGGTACGATCCAGGAGTTGATCGGATCTGCCGGCAGATAGCCCGTGGTGATGACCGGCGTGCCGCATGCCATCGCCTCCAGCACAGGGTAATGGCATGCGCCGAGTTGAACGGTACCCGGCGCGACCAGTACGTCGACAGCGCGGTAGTAATTGGCCAGTTCGTGATCGTTGCTGGGCACGACTACTTCCGCGCGGTCATGGCGCCAACCCGCAGGAAGGTTCCCAAAGGCAATCTTGAGTCGCACATGCGGATCGATCCGCGCATACTCCTCGAATGCCTCCAATACGTACTTGACGCCTTTAGACGGTTCGTGGCGACCGATCACACCGATCGTCCACGGAAGGCCCTGCGCAAAACTGGGCGTGTCTGCGCGGCGGAAGAACAGATCCCTGTCCACCCCCGGCGGGACCCAATGCCTGGCACGCACGCCTTTGTAACCGATGTATATCGGCGCATTGGCAATCTGGTTTAACGGAAGTCGGTAGCTCAGTGCCGAAAGCGATCCGAGCACCTTACTCTTCCATCCGCCCCTAAGTTGGTAGTACTCCGGTTCATAGGCTTGTACGTAGTAAAACTTGCGGGCACGTCCTGCTTTGGCCGCCGCGACCGGGAGCGTAGTCAAGGAATGATTAGCCAGGATGACATCGTATCCAGCTGCAATCTTCCGCAAGCCACGTAGCATACCCAGGTAGATGGCGATAACACCCGGCTTGCCATGATGTGGCGCAGCGTCCACGCTCTCCGATACAAGGCATCCATGGATGTTGAAAACTTTGATGCCCGCCTTCGTGGGAAAGTAAGGCGCAGCCATCTGATGGTGTACAAGAAAGTCCACCGTGTGGCCCGCATCGACCCAGCGGCTGGCAAGCTCCGAAAGTACGCGGTAGCCGCCCGCCACACCAAATCCGATGATGGGGATCAGTATTCTCTTGGGACTCACCTGACTATCCATGCCTTTGACGTCAAGCGTCGTAATTTCGCGGCGAGAGGCACACCGATCTCGCTTAGTTCGCCCAGACGCCTGAGCGCGTACACGCTGTAGCCCGCGCATGCGCACAGACCAACCGCGGCACCGGCCCGGCCATCCCAAACGGAAGCGAAGTGCACCATGACTCCCAATCCGATGAGCGCCATGAGTTGAAAGCGCACCCTGCCATCCCAACGGAACCCGGTGCGCCTTCTGGCAAACGTATAGGTAAAAAGCAAGTAGAAAGCGTACATGCCGACGAACGCCACCCCTGTGCTACGAATACCCAACACAGGTAACCCGATCCAGGTCAAACCGATAAACAAGGCCATAGCCATGCTTTCGGACAGCATGTAAATGCGGCCCGAGCCCGATGCCAGGATGACGTAGGCGAGCGGGAAGCCTGCAACCTTCATGATGTCGCCCAGCACTTGCCAGCGCAGTATGTCCACCGCCTCATTGAAGCGGCTTGAATAAAGCAGGTCGATCACCCACGGAGCCAGACCGAGCAGCAGCATGAACAAAGGACCGGCCAACAGAAGCGCGACTTCCGACTGCTCATTGACCATGCGATTGGCGAGTGCGCGGTCATGGATGGCTGCGGTCAGGCGTGGGTAGTAATCCGTTCCCATCGCCGTGAGCACAAACCCGATGTAGGTCATTGAGATCGCCCAGGCCGCCTGGAAATGGCCGAGCGCTTCCGCACCCAATTTTTTCTGAACCAGACTACGAACAACAAGCTGGCCGACCGTCGTCGCCAGCCCCGCGATCATGAATGCCGAGCCGAGAGTGGCCAAAGCGGTGAATTGACGCATGAGCTGCGCGAAGGGCGCACGAACCGCAGCCTCGGTCCTTGGTAAGCGAGAGACATACACATGCCCTGTTATCAACGTGAGCAGCGGCGCAGCCAGCACGAATACGATGAGGCCGTCTTTGCCCATCATGTACAACGCGCCAATGCCCAGCAGCGTGGCAAACAGGCTGGAAAGGACGTTGATCCTGGCGATATCACCGATCCGTCGAAGCCCGGTGAGCAACGCCAGTTGCGACCCACTGGCCACGGTCATCGCCACCCCAAGTGCCAGCCAGGCCACATCGGATGACAGCGCCAGATTCCCCAGCACGCTTTCGGCTAGCAACCGATGCAACGCTAGAAAGATCGCGCCACCGAGCACGGACAGGATCAGCGTGCCCCAGAACAATGCCCGCCGCGCAGCGGTCACCGCCACCGGGTCGTCCCGTCCCACCGCCTCAGCGACTTGCCGCGTTCCGACATTGCCCAGTCCGAGTGCGGACATCATCGACGCGGTGGCCATCAGGTTCTGCAGCAAACCGATCAAGCCAACACCGACCGGACCGAGCAGCAGCGCAGCGGCCTTAGTGCGGATAAGACTGATCAGTACGTTCAGCACCGAAGCTCCACCAACAATCGAGGTGGAGCGCAGGATCTGCCGATGTGAACTGCCTTCGCTCACCGCTCCCCAGCCCATCGCCTGATCGATTCGGCAACAAACGTCGCCTGCGACATTTGCAAATGCGGCCCCAACGGGAGACTCAGCACTTCGTTGGCCATGCGTGACGCCAAGGGAAATCGATCCACGCCATCTTGTTCGCCGCCGTAAGCCTCCTGCTTGTGCGGCGGAATTGGATAATGAATGAGGCTGCCCACGCCTGCCTTGTCGAGCTGACGCTGCAGGGCTTCGCGCTGTGGATGCGCGACCACAAACAGGTGCCAGGACGGCTCCGCCCAAGAGGGAACTTCCGGCAACGTCAGGCCGGTGTCGGCGAGCTCGCGGATATAACGCTGCGCCAGCGCGGCGCGGCGCGCATTCCAAGCATCCAGGTGTTTCAGCTTCACCTGTAGAACGGCCGCATGGATGGGATCCAGCCGGCTGTTGTAGCCCTGGCTTTCGTTAACGTATTTCACCCGCGAACCATAGTTTCGCAGCACACGAATACGGTCTGCCAGTTCCGCGGAATCGGTGGTGACGCCGCCGGCATCTCCCAATGCGCCGAGGTTCTTTCCAGGGTAGAAACTCCATGCCACAACATCGCCATGAGCACCGACACGGCGCCCTTTGTAGCGCGCGCCATGTGCTTGCGCAGCATCCTCCAGCACACGCAGGCCATACTTGCGCGCCACGGCCAGAATCGCATCCATATCCGCCGGCTGTCCGTACAGATGAACAGGCAGAATGACCTTCGTGCGTGCGGTAATCGCAGCCTCGATCCGTTCTGGGTCCAGGTTGTATGTGGTGGCGATGGGCTCGACAGGAATCGGCGTGGCGCCACACTGGCTGACCGACAGCCACGTCGCGATATAAGTATTGGATGGCACGATCACTTCGTCGCCAGGACCAACGTCCATCGCGCGCAGCGCCAAATGCAGCGCATCGAGCCCATTGGCAGTACCAATACAATGGCCCGCACCGCAATAATCGGCAAAAGCCTGCTCAAAGGCCTCCACTTCCTGCCCGAGTATGTACCAACCGGACGACACCACCCGATTCACAGCCGCATCGAGCTCTTCCCGCAGCTCCTCGTAAGGAGCCTTCATGTCCAGAAATGGAATCATTTAGACTCACCTGTCAATGCGAGAAAAGCCTCATAGTCACGGATGTAGTCATCGGCATCGTAGTGATGCGACGCAAACACCAGCAGCATCGCATCAGAGGAATACTTGTACTGCACACCCCATACCATGGGGCGCAGGTGCAGACCCAATTCAGGACGATCCAACACGAACTCCTCGCGCCGCTGTCCATCGTCTGCCAGCACTGTGACACTGCCGCGCACGCATACCAGGAACTGGTGACATTCGCGGTGGGCATGTTCGCCCCGCGTTTCCACGCTCGGCACGTCGAAAACCATGAAGTAGCGTTTTACGGCGAACGGAACACTCCGTTCGAACTCACCCACGCTCAGGCTGCCGCGGATATCCGTGATGCGCGGCAGCCGATACAGTTGCGCGATTTCGCCCGTAACGCTCTTTACCTCGGTGGTTTGCGTCCGGGCCTGGTTCTTGTTGTACGTATCGACATAACCCACGATCCGTGCTGGATTGCCCACCACGATAGCGTTGGGCGGGATTGAGCGGGTCACCACCGCGCCAGCCCCCACCATCGCATTGCGGCCAATCTTCAGTCCAGGAAGAATCGTTGCCCCGCCACCAATGGATACGCCCGAATCAATCCTGGTGGTCAGGAATTCCTCAGGATGCTGGCGGCTTCGAGGAAATTTATCGTTGGTGAAAGTGACATTAGGACCAATAAATACGTCGTCACCAACACGCAGCCCATCCCACAACTGAACACCGTTCTTGATTGTGACGCGGCTACCAATTACTACGTCGTTTTCGACGAAGCAATGCGCACATATATTGCAGTCCTCACCGATCACAGCTCCAGGCAACACAACCACAAACTGCCACAGCCGCGTACGTGCGCCTATCGATGTGGAGGACACGTCCGCAAGCGGATGGATAAAAGCATCTTCAGGCTGTTTCATGAGTGCTCTTAGACTCCGTAGTAGTCGCGATGCCAGCGAACGAAAGAAGCCATGCTTTCTTCGACTGACACTTTCATCTGATAACCGGCCGTGGGCGCCTTGCCCAAAGTTTCGTTGGAACGCACCAGCGGTGACAGATCGGCTCGCTTGGCGGCATCGATGGGAGCCTGGATAGTGACCATGTCAACCCGGCGCTCGCGGATTTCGTCTGGCATCGATGCATAGCGCAAGTGTGAAGCCGCGCGTAACTCCGAGTTACTTACTTCCTGTGTGTCATCGCTTTCTGCGCACAACGCTTCGATGCGCGCAACGTTAACGCCTAAACCTATCATGTCGTAACGCTTGCCGAATGCGACTACTAGTGGCAGTGCCATGTAGCGAAATCCAACGACGGCTATCTTTGTATCCTGCAAACTCGTCATTCGGTATTCCTTTACGATAATTGACCAGCCCTTGAAGTGACTTGCGGATCACTTCGCCGCTTCGTATTCGTAATATCCGTATGAGTAATAGCCCGCACTGCGCTTCTGGACCGCGTTGAAGACAAATCCCTTGATATCTACGCCATTCTGATCAAAACGCTGCTTTGCCAAGGCAATTTCGCGCAGCTGATTGTGACCAAAGCGCACCACCAGCAGACTGGTTCCGGCATGACGCCCGATCACCGCGGCATCGGTAACTGCAAGTACCGGCGGCGTATCGATGATCACCAGATCGTAAAGCCCCATCAGCTCCTGGAGCCGCGCAGTGAACCGCGCGTTCATCAGTAGTTCCGACGGATTCGGCGGCACTTTGCCGCGCGCAATGAAGCTCAGCCCTTCCACACCCGGAACCGATCGAATCGCAGTGGCGCGATCTATCTGGCCGGCGATAAATTCGGACAATCCGTTCTCAGGCTTGCCGCCAACAGCCTTGTGCAATGCGCCCTTGCGCATATCGGCGTCGATAAGCAGTACCCGCCGTCCCGACTGCGCGATCACCACCGCCAGGTTTGAGGATACGAAAGTTTTACCAGCCTGAGGGCTGGCGCCGGAGATCATGAGCAGGTTGTTTTTCGCCTCCAACTGCGCGAAATGCAAGCTTGTGCGCAGGCTTCGCAATGCCTCTGTGGCGAGGTCCGCCGGCGATGTCAAGGCCAATAGATGCTGATTTCCGTCGCTACGAACTCGCTTGTCGCGCAGCGTTATAAGCTCCTCACTCTTGCTAAGCGGAATGGAGGCATACACCGGTAATCCCAGCTGTTCGATATCGGCCGGATTCTCCACGCCCCGATTCAACGTCTGGCGAATAAAAATGAAAGCTGCTGCGAGCAAGGCGCCGAGAATGGTACCGCCCAAGATTACGATGAGCTTCTTCGGCTTGACGGGCTGGGTCACGTCCACCGCGGCGGGGTCGACGACGCGCACATTCCCAACGGTGCCAGCCTTGGCGATTTCCAACTGCTGCGCCTGGTTCAGCAAACCAGCATAGGTATTGTTGCTGACCTGTACATCTTCGGTCAGACGAAGCAAGTCTCGCTGTGTGTCCGGCAGGTCCCCTACTTGTTTGTCCAGATCCGCCTTCTGGGCCTGCAACTGGCCAATCTGTTGCAGCAACGCCTTGTAGGCCGGATGGTCTTTGGTAAAGCGCCGCTCCATGTCGGCTTGCTGCAGCTGCAATTGCTGGATGCTGGTTTCAAGTGCCACGCCTTGATCCAGCAGAGCCTTGGTCTGAAGTGAAATGTTGACGGAATGCGCCTTGATTTGGAATGCGTTGAGCGCGTCCTGGGCTTTATCCAGGCTTTCGCGCGTCAAGGGCAGCTGCTGCTTCACGAATTGCAGGCTATTTGCCGCTTGCGCAGAATTCTTGTCCACGTTCTGCAGCACATAACCCTTGGTAACCTGATCGAGTATCTGCGTAGCCAGCTCCGGATCTTTGTTCTGGTAAGTCAGGCCGATGATGCCTGAGTCCTTACCCTCTTCCGTGGTGGTGATGTCGTATCTCAACTGGCTGATGGTGGCCAACTCGCGGTTGCGCATGACTTCGAATCGCATGCCCGGATTGGCGATCAGCGTCTTGACCTGAATGGTCACCCCGTGCCCGCTGGCAGATTGCCCAATATGCCCATGTAGCAGCGCATTGCCGTCGTCATCCAGCAAGGTATAAGCACCATTTTCGCCAGCGACCAGCGTAAGGGCTTTGCCGAGCAATCCATCGGGCACGTCCAACTGGAAGACATCGAGCTTTTCGCCACCCCATCCATACCTAGCCATGCCCAGCCACGGATTGGCAACGTCGCCAGCCTGCTCTGGTACGTAATGCCGGGCGATGAATCCACCGAACATCGGGAAGTGATGCGGCCTGACGACGATATTCAAATTGAGGTTGTCGACCGCTTTGCCGATCACCGAGCGAGAGGTGATGATCGCAATCTCCGTAAGATCTTCTGAATCGGAAGCGCCCAACGTTTGCGTGATGGCGCTCAGCCCCGGAAGATCCGGTACCTTCTGCTCAACTTGCACCATCGCGTCGGCTTCATAGACGGGCGCCGCCAATACGGCGTAGGCCACGCTAAGCACGAAAAAAATCGAGGTAACCGCGATGATCAACCACTTGTGATCGATCAAGGTGCCAAGCAAGGCATTCAGATCGATTTCTTCGTCGCGTTGGGACGGACTGTGTTCGCGCGCTGAGCTCATTGATGGAATATCGCTGTTCTGTTGTGGCGGTTTTTTATGGCGGGGCTTGTCTACAGGTAACGCAGCCAGCTCTGCACAGCTGGTTCGATACGCGCATAGACATGCTCGAAAGCGGGACGCTGCTGCCGGTAGGGATCCGGAATATCCCGGCCCTCCAGCCACTTATCGAGTAGAAACACTTTGCCGCTGGCTTCGGGAGCCAGCTGGTTGACGGCAAGCAAGTGGTTTTTCTCCATCACCAGCACCAGGTCAGACTCACGCAGCATCGAAGAGGCGAGTTGGCGCGCGCGATGTTCCGCGCCGTCGATGCCCTGTTCCTGCAGCAGTTGCCGGGAGGTGTCGTCCATGGATCGGCCGACCAGCGCACTCAAGCCTGCGCTGCCGATCTGGATATCCCGATGGGCGAGGTGATGACGAAAAAGATATTCAGCGGTGGGGCTGCGACAAATATTGCCCACGCATACGGTCAAAAGCCTTTTGAACACGACGTCCTTTCCCCTGTGGCGCACGCAGAATCCTACGAAGCGAGCACCATCCCCTGTAATGCACTGACTAAAGTAAGTACTGTGCCACAGAATCAGGGCTTGATGAAACTATAAGTATCCTTCCCCTATTGACTTATAAGGCGACTTTGACTGATGACAAGCGAGTCATGATGTGTTTATATTTCATGCGAGTCATGTCAAGGAGCTGTGCATGAAGAAGTTGTTGATCGCTTTGTTGGCTACGGGCCTCGCTGGACAAGCGTTTGCCTCCGTACCTTCCGTATCTTCGAACGCCCCGGCCGGGGTAGCCGGTCAGACGGCGGCGCCCGCTGCCGCCGGCGCCGCCGGGGGGGCAGGCGCCGCAGCCGGTATATCGACGGGCACCCTCGCAGCCATTGGTGCAGGGGTCGTGGTTGCCGCAGGTATCGGCATCGCTGCTTCCAGCAGTAGCAAGGGCAACAACAGCCCGACCACGGGTCATTCGGGCACCAGCGGTACCAGCGGTACCTCGGGCACCTGAAGCTTGATGCTTGGTTGAAATCCGTGCCGGACATGTCCGGCACGTTTTTTTTTGGCTGTGGGAACGAATGCAGTTTCGGGGTGGATCCCAAAGTTGATGAAAACGCTCGCTGTTGTTTCGATGTTGGCATTGGCCACGCTATTGAATGGATGCATGTGGGCCCCAGGCCAGCACATGTCGACAAACAAGCTGATCCGCGGCAACGACGTGGATAGCCGTCTGGTACAGATTGTCCCTATCACCCCAAAACTGTTGGCGATGGATCGTGCCGAAGCGCAGACCGCAACCGTCCCTCCTGAGCTGGCCGCTTACCAGCCGCAGCCATACCGGATCGGTGCGGGCGACACGCTCTACATCACGGTGTGGGATCACCCCGAGCTGACCTCGCCCGCGGGCCCGCAACAGGCCACACTGGCCAACGGCCGCCTGGTGCGGTCCGACGGCACGCTGTTCTATCCGTATGTCGGCGAACTGAAGGTTGCCGGCATGACGATCGAGCAACTGCGCGCGGCGATCACCGAGAAGCTGACCAAATACATCCAAAACCCGCAGATCGACGTCAACGTGGTGGGCTACGCCAGCCAGTTCATCACGATCAAGGGTGCTTTCATCAAGACCGATCCCCAGCCGGTGACTGCCGTACCGTTGACATTGGAGCAGGCCATCGGCGTGGCCAGCATCAACTTGGCAGACGCCGATCTTTCCGGTCTCGTGCTGACCAGGGATGGCCAAAACTACACCATCAACCTGGACGCGCTCGATAACGGCAGCGCCGTCATACCGCGTATTTACCTCAAGCCGGGTGATCAGGTTTACCTGCCTTACAACGACCGTCACGAAGCCTATGTGATGGGCGAGGTCAACCGGCCACTGGCTATTCTTTTCAAGACCAGTGACCTTACCTTGACCCAGGTGCTGGGCAAAGCCGGCGGTCTGAACCAGACATCTGCCAAGGGCAATGCCGTCTACGTCATTCGCGGCGTCAAGGACCTGCAAAAGGAACCGGCCACGGTTTACCAGCTGGACGCGCGTTCACCGGAAGCCTTTGTGCTTGCCGATCAATTCAAGATCAAGCCAGGTGACGTGGTGTTCGTCGGGCCAGCCAGCGTGACGCGCTGGAACCGTTTCATCAGCCAGATCCTGCCTTTGACCAGCGTTCTCAGCAACGCGGCGGTTTCGGATTACTACATCAATCCGACCAAGTAAGGAACGGACGCCTTGTCCACCAGGGGAAAACATCGCGATGGCGCGATCGCCATCGCTGTGATTCGATGCCTTTCGGCGATCCGCCGGAACGTGCAGGCGTGTGTATTGGTGCGTCTGAGCCGTTGCCTATGGCCGCTCGCACTGGCCAGCGTAGCTGGCTGCACGACGCTTTCTTCCAGTTTCGTCGATACGATGAAACTGGTCGCCAACAGTCATTTCTCTAAAGCGCCCACGCTTGAACAGGTCAATGCCAATCCTTACGCGCAGTTGGAAGTACAGACGGCGCAGGAAGGCCAGGTTGTGCTGGTGCTGGGCAATGTGGATGGGACGCGTGAAGTCTGGTACGGCAATCCGCATGTCGCGGTGTTCACCGAGCATGGCCGCGTCGTCCAGACCGTTGGTTTCAATCACGACCTCGATGGCTTGCATGCGCCGGCCGACGATCCGTTTGTCCGCGGATTGCAAATGCTCGCCGTTCCGACTGATTACATCCGCACCGAGGATTGGGCCCCTGGCTACCGTTACGGTGTCATCGTCAATGCCCGGCTGGTGCCCGCCGGTCGCACGCAGATCACCATTCTCGGCGTGCCGCATACCGTGCTGCGCGTGGACGAAGAGCTCAGTGCTCCGGCAGCTGGCTATCGCGCCACTAATCATTACTGGGTTGATCCGGGCAACGGCTTCGTGTGGAAGAGCGAACAGCATGTATCGCCCGAGCTGACCCTGACTCTGACCGTGTTGCGCCCCTATCGCGGGAGCCAGCCATGAAGCGGCATATGGCGCTTTGCGCGATGCTCGTTGCCTTGCTGCCGGCGTCACCGGTCGCGGCGCAATTGCGAGTACGTGTCGAGGGAGCCGTAGCGAAAGCACAGACGCTTTCGCTGCCTGATCGCTCGCATCTGAGCGACGCTGCACTGGCGGCCCAAGTATTGCCACAAGCGTATTCGCTGGGAGCGGCATGGCTGCGGTTTTCCCAGCTCAAGCCACAGACCGGACTCAAGGCCGGCGTGCTGTTCGATCTGACCAGCCTCGGTTCGCAAGCCCTGCTCCATCAGCAGAATGAACTGGCCACCTTGGCCGCCGACCTGCATGACTGGATCGAGGCGATGCCGGTGACCGGCCGTACGCCGGCGATGCTCGATCCACGCGCGGTGGAAATCACGCCGGATGCGAACATGGGCATGGCCGATAGCGATCGCCTCTACTATCCCTTGCGGCCGAGCACGGTACGCATCGTCGGTGCAGTTCAACAGCGCTGCGAACTGCCGCTGCAACCCTTGCAGGATGCACGGCTTTATCTGGCTTCGTGCACGCTCAGCCCGCTGGCGGATCCGGATTGGATTTATGTCATCGAGCCTGACGGCCGCGTATTCCGGCAAGGCATTGCATTGTGGAATCGCTCGCCCGCCTTGTCGCTGGCGCCTGGTGCGATGGTCTACGTGCCGATTCGGGAAGGCCGCGCGGCCACCGTCGATCCGCAACTCAATCACGACCTGGCTGCATTTCTGGCCACGCAGATCCTGCCAGGCCCAGGGGGAACGCCTTGAAACGCTCGTCCACGCATTACGGGCGGGCTCGTCACTCTTACGTCCGGCCGCGAAATAAACTGTCGCTCGCCTGCCGCGCGCTGTTTCGGCCACATTACGCATACCTCCTGCCACTGACGGGCCTGCTCTTTGCAGGCCTGGCCCATGCAGACATTGCGCCTACCGAGAGTGACTGGGGCGGCACCGGCCTGCTGCAGACGCCTTCCGCACAAATGGCGCAGGAAGGCGAGTTGGGCATCGAAGTGACGCATGTGTCTCCGTACACCCGCTACAACTTCACGCTGCAACCGCTGCCCTGGCTGGAAGGCATCTTCCGCTATACCGATATCGACAATCGCGCTTACGGACCCGCCGTGCTCAGCGGCGATCAGACCTACAAAGACAAATCGATCGACATAAAGGTACGCGTGTGGCGCGAAAGCCATTACCTGCCCGATGTCGCGATCGGCATCCGCGACGTCGGTGGCACGGGCTTGTTTTCCAGTGAATACGTGGTCGGCAGCAAACGCTTCGGGCCGATCGAGGCAAGCCTGGGCATGGCCTGGGGATACATGGGCAGCCGGGGCGATATCGACAACCCGTTGAGCATTTTCAGCAGCCGTTTCAACACGCGCCCCTTGTGCGGCGATGCCGTGGGCGGCCAGTTTTGCAGCGATGATTACTTCCGCGGCCCTGCCGCGCTCTTTGGCGGTTTTTCTTATCAAACGCCATGGGACCCGTTGACGCTCAAGATCGAGTACGAGGGTAACAACTACCAGCACGAACCGCTGGGCGAAAAGCTCAAGCAGGACACGCCGGTAAACGTCGGCGCCGTATTTCGCCTGAATCGCAACGTGGATTTCAGCGTTGGATTCGAACGTGGCAACACGGCCATGCTCGGAATCACCCTGCACACCAATATTGCCCAGGCGACCCCACCGCCGAAGCTGCTCGATCCCCCGCCACCGCCCCGACCAACCACGCCGCCGCAGCAGCCGCCCGAGCAGGTGAACTGGGCGGACGTAAGTCGCGAGTTGCAGAACAACGCCGGACTCAAGGTAAGTAAGATCGCGCGTAGCGGCAGCGAGCTGATCGTCACTGGCGAACAAACCAAGTACCTCTATATCGCCCAGGGCATTGGCCGCGCGGCACGTGTGCTGGACAACCATGTCGGTCCGGGCATTGACTGGTACACGGTGGAATCGACCAACGAAAGCCTGCCCGTCGTCGATACCAGCATCAACCGGCATATCTTCGACGACCTGCTCGATCACCAGATCGACTTGGATGATTTCCAGC
Organism: Dyella flava; assembly: GCF_016904955.1. Taxonomy (GTDB): domain Bacteria; phylum Pseudomonadota; class Gammaproteobacteria; order Xanthomonadales; family Rhodanobacteraceae; genus Dyella_B; species Dyella_B flava. The sequence goes on from NZ_JADIKE010000019.1 coordinate 48,887, forward strand.
GCAGTGTGGAACAGGATGCCCCGCAGCCGCGCCAGGAAGAGGTGCTTTACCAAGCTACGCCGAAAGCATTCGATGGTGGCCTTTCACTCACCTATGCCCAGAGCATGGGCGGCCCCAACGCCTTCATCCTTTACCAGATCGCGGCCAACTACGACGCCGAATACCACTTCGCGCCTGATCTATGGTGGAGCGGCACCGTCAGCGCCAACTTGGTCAACAACTACGACAAATTCACCTACACGGCGCCGAGCGACTTGCCGCGCGTGCGCACCGATATCCGGCAATACCTGACCAGCTCGGATATCACCATGCCCAATTTCCAGCTGACCACAGCGCACCAGCTAGCCGATGGCCTCTACGGCATGGCCTACGCCGGCATGCTGGAAAGCATGTTCGGCGGCGTCGGTGGCGAGACGCTTTATCGTCCCTTCGGTGAACGATGGGCGCTGGGAGCGGACATCAACTGGGTCAAGCAGCGCGGCTTCGATCAAGGCTTTACCTTCCGCGATTACCACATCGTCACCGGCCAGGCCACACTGTATGTCGACACCGGCGTGCAGGATGTCACTGTGGCGGTGAGTGCCGGGCGCTACCTGGCCGGCGACTGGGGCGGCACTATCGATATCTCGCGCGAATTCCGCAACGGAGTACGCATGGGCGCCTATGCCACCCTGACCAATGTCGACGGCCGACAGTACGGTGAAGGCAGCTTCGACAAAGGCATCTACATCTCCATCCCGTTCGATCTGATGCTGCCCGAATCCACCGTCGAACGCGCGGGATTCCTATGGGAGCCGCTCGTCCGTGACGGCGGCGCGCGTCTGCAAAAACGCTACTCGCTCTACACGCTGACCGATGACCTGGACAGCGACAACTTCGACGACAACCTGCAAAAGATCACCTATTGACGCGACAGAAACACTGCGCTCCCTCTGCCATATATACGTGAAAATTGTCAAGTGGCTTTTGGTGATAGTGATCACAGATTGATAGTTCTTGAACAATAAGCCGACCGTCAGGTATTGTCGGAAAAGTTCTAATTTGTGATGCACTTCAAAAAACCGAGAACGCGTTGACGATACCGCCGACGCTTTCCGACGCGCCTGAGGGGGGGCGTCTTATGTACGTGTTGAAGACTTCTCCTCTCCTTGCGTTGGTCAGCCGCCTGGCTCTGATGTCAGATCGACGCAAAGGAGATTTAGATGCAGGACGCAAGTCTAGTCCTTGCTTGTGCGATCGCCGCCGTAGTGTCGTTTTCCGCTATCGGGATCTTGCGCAGGTTTGCCGAACCACTGGGCCTGGTCGACCGCCCCAATGAACGCAAACACCATGTAGGCAATATTCCGCTGATCGGCGGCCTGGCCATTTTCCTGGGGGTCGTCATAGGCGCATGGTGGCTCGGCTATTTCAACGTGTATCCGCGTGTGCGGATCATTATGGAAACGGCCGCCGTGCTGGCCCTGATCGGCGCGCTGGATGATCGTCACGACTTGAGCGTGGAGTCACGTCTGGTGGTGCAGGTCGCAGCCATTCTGACCGTCATTGCCAGCACCGGTCTCTATATCGAAAGCCTGGGCCATCTCTTTGGGCACCAATTGCACCTGGGATTGGCAGGCATACCGTTTACCGTGTTCGCAGTGATCGGCCTGCTCAATGCCTTCAACATGATGGATGGCATTGATGGCCTTGCTGGGGGACTGTGCCTGGTGAGCGTCTGCACCATTGTGCTGTTCAGCGACTCGTTCGGGTCGCGTGGCTTCATGAACATCACGATCCTGCTGGCCGCGGCAGTACTGCCCTATCTCGCCTGGAATCTTGGATTCTTCGGCCGCAAGATCTTCATGGGCGACGCCGGAAGCATGGTGATCGGGTATCTGCTGGCCTGGGCGTTGATCAGCGCGAGCCAACATCCCTCGCATCACCTCTCGCCCGTCGACGTGCTGTGGTGTGTCGCGCTGCCTGTGCTGGATACGATCGCGGTGATGTACCGCCGTATGCGCAATGGCAAATCGCCCTTCAAAGCCGATCGCGGGCATATCCATCACATCCTGCTATCGGCCAGCCTCAGCGCCCGCCGCACCCTGCTCTGCCTGATTGCACTCGCAGGCGCCCTCGCCTTCCTCGGTTCCGTCGTTCGACTGTTCGGAAGTGCCGCGAGCCTTTTGACGTTCTGCGGACTAATGGGCGTATACGTACTCCTGACCGCACGCATCTCGACACGGCAGGAAGCTCGCAAGGTCATTGCTCAATCGGCGTTTGTCGCGGCCAACGATGCGGACATCGGTCCATCCGGCAAGGTCATGCCACAACGCACGCCAATGTCTTGTCCGCAGCCCGAGGCAATCGCCGAAGACTCGTGAACATCCAAGCCATATGAGTGTCGACGCCAAGGCGGAATAGCCAGTAGTCACGTCTTGTGATGCTGGGTGTCGATAAAGCGCCCGACGTACTGGCTCAAACGTGATTTCATTCGCGTCGATCGGCGCTGGCGGCATGTTGAATTTTGCCATGGGCCCCAAACCTTCCAAATGGGCGCCCAATGCGTAGCGACCAGCGCTGCCATAGAGCGTCGCCATTAGGAATGGCATCCATTCCCGGATAGCTGAACGCATGCCACGCCGCACCGTAAGCATTACGAGGACAAGACAGTCATGACGCTACAGACACGAAAGCTCGGCAGCCAGGGGCTCGAAGTTTCGGCCATCGGCCTGGGTTGCATGGGCATGAGCCAATCCTACGGGCCGGCCGACGAAACCGAATCCATCGCCACCATACATCGCGCGATCGAACTCGGTTGCACCTTCCTGGATACCGCGGAAGTCTACGGGCCGTTCATCAACGAGGAACTGCTCGGCCGCGCTCTGGCCGGCAAGCGCGACCAGGTCATCCTCGCCACCAAGTTCGGTTTCAAGATCGAAGGTGGCAAGAGTCACGGCACGAATAGCCGCCCCGAACACATCCGTGAGGTGGTGGATGCGTCGCTCAAGCGACTGCGCACCGATCACATCGACCTGCTCTACCAGCACCGCGTCGATCGCAAGGTGCCGATCGAAGATGTGGCCGGCACCGTCGGTGATTTGGTGAAACAAGGCAAGGTGCGCTTCTTCGGGCTATCCGAAGCAGGCGCAGACGCCATTCGCCGCGCGCACGCCGTGCATCCGGTATCGGCGCTGCAGAGCGAGTATTCGCTGTGGGAGCGCAACCTGGAGCAGGACATCATTCCCCTGTTGCGTCAACTCGGCATCGGCCTGGTGCCGTTCTCGCCCCTCGGGCGTGGCTTCCTCGCCGGTGAAGTCAAACGGGCGGAGGAATATCCGGAAGACGACTTCCGTCACAACGACCCTCGCTACCAAGGCCAGAACTACGATGCCAACGTGCAGGCCGCGCAAATCGTGCGTGACGTCGCCGCAGAACTGCACGCCAAGCCCGGCCAGATCGCGCTGGCCTGGCTGCTGCACAAGGGCCAGGACCTCGCACCCATCCCCGGCACCAAGCGCCGCACTTATCTGGAACAAAACATCGCATCGGCTTCCATCTCGCTCAACGATGCGCAGAGGAAGGTGCTGGATGATGCGCTGGCGCCGGGCAAGATTTCCGGGCTGCGCTATAACGAGAAGATGATGTCGCTGGTGGATCGCTGATTGCACTCAGTCACACCACGTCCGTACTCCCTCTCCCTTCCGGGGAGAGGGTTGGGGTGAGGGGCTGCGCTTGCCTCAACCGACATGGATGCATCGAAGTGTTTTTGTCTGAATGTTGGCGGATCTTGCCAAGCACCACGCAAGAGTGCCCCCCCCTCACCCCAACCCTCTCCCCGGAGGGGAGAGGGAGAAAATCACGCACGCGCATCAAAACGTAAACGTCGCACCAACTTGCGCATACCGGCCGATATCCTCAAACAACGACGGATCGTAGTAACCACGATACGTATACGTCCATACCGGGTCAAACGGCGGCGCGTGATTGAACAGATTGTCGACGCTCGCGTAGAGCTTCCAATGCTTGATGCCGGTGTAGCTGACCGAAAGATTGAATTGGCTGTAGGACGGCACATTCGAACCCGCGTCGATTCTTTGCTCGTAAGGGCCGGTGAATTGCCAGGTGAGCGTCGTACTCCAGTTGTTCCTGTCCCAGCGAAGGTCCGTATTGCCCCTCCAGCGCGGCAAGGCGCCGCCGAACACAGTGTCGTTCGCGCCGTTGTTGCCGGCGAAGTCCGCCACGATGCTATCCGGTATTTCGTACTTCCACACATAGGCCCAGTCGCCCGACAAGGTAAAGGTGCCGATCTGGGTGTGCAGGGCCTGGCTGAGGGTCGTTTCGAAACCCTGAGTATTCAAGTAGGAAATGTTTTCGTAGGGCAGCACATAGAACGGCTTCCCCGGATTGGCATTCACCTCGTTGACGATATTGACCTGACTGATCACGTCGCTGACGTAGATCTTGTACCAGTCAAAACCGATATCGGTGTTGGTGGTCGGCGACCACTCAAAGCCGATGTTGTAGTTCCTGGTCTTCTCCGGCTGCAGATCGGGATTGCCGACAAAGTATTCGTTGACGTTCTCGGTGCCGACTGCCTGATAGGTAACGCTGCCCTTCTCGTAGAGTTCGAGCAGCGTCGGCGCGCGGAAGCCGCTGCTGTAGGAGGCATACATGGTCAACGCCTGTATCGGCTGATAGCGGATCGCATAGTGCGGTGAAAACACTCCGCCGAAGTCGCCGTAGTGGTCATATCGACCCGACTGGCTGACGGACAGACTTTCCAGTATCGGAATATCAACCTGATAATACGCAGCCGCGATATTGCGCTGGCCATTCACCGCCTGCGTGTACGGGTTCACAAAATCGATGGAGCCGGCACCGATGTATTCGCTCTGATGCTGGAACTGCGTGCCGAAGCCAAGACCCACTTCGCCGGCCGGCACCTCGAACAGATTGGAAGTCGAAATCGTCGCATCGAAAGTATCGAGCTTCGAGGTTGCTTGGGTATGGGCTGTACCAAACAGGCCCGGCAACGTATCAAACGCGGTCGGGTTGAACGTGCTCATCGTGACGCTGTTGAGATAGTTTTGCGCCACGGAAGCGTCGATCTGGTTGGCATATGAATTGGACGCATTGCTCTCCGAATGTCCGACGGATGTCGCCCAGTCCCATTCGCCGAGTTTTGATGTGCTGAACGAACCTTTGATGCCGAATGAGGCGCGATAGAAGTTCGCGTTGGTGTTGACCACCATCGCTCTCGGGAAATAGTAGGTCAACGGGGTTCCGTCGACCGTCGGTGCGAACGCCGTATAACCAGTGCCGGGAAGGTAATACAGCGATGGGACCAGCGCGCCAGCGCCAAAACCGGGCTGCCCCGATGCAAGCGAGGTGGTGTCGTGGCTTCCCCACAGGTCCGCGTATGCCTGCACGTTATCGCCAAGCTTGAATTCGGCGTGGATCTTCACATTGCTGCGCTTGACCTGGGCCGCGAGTGACTGATCCGCCGCGCCATTCTGCGAGCACACCGTACCAGGCATCTTGGTCTGCAGATTGTCTAGCGCGGAGGTCACTTGTGCGCCAGGTCCACATGGCGTCAGCGCCTGCGGCCCGTTAGGCGTCATCCAGAACGAGCTCGGTTGGGAGAAAAAGCCTCCGTTCAGTCCACTGTAGTCCTCGTTGCTGGTGATATCGCGCTGCGCGAGCGTCACGCCGCTTTGCTCAAAATGACTGGCCGCAATGGTCAGGTTGTAGCGATCCTTGTCCAGATCGCCGAAGCCGCCCAGCAAGCTGAAATTCGATGTGCCCTGCCCGCCTTGCTGCGCACCACCCACACTTCCGTCGACCTGAAGTCCCTGAAATTCCTTCTTCATGATGATGTTGACCACACCGGCGATCGCGTCGGAACCGTACTGCGACACCGCGCCGGTCTTGACGATCTCGATATGGTCGATCATGTTGATCGGGATCGTATTGAGATCGACGAAGGTATCAGTGCCGCCCGAGGCATACGCATACGGCGCAACACGCTGGCCATCGACCAGCACCAGGCTGTACTTCACGCTCAGGCCGCGTAAGGCGATGCCCGTCGCGCCCGGCGATTGATTAAGCACCGTGCTCTCGTCATAACTGCTTCCGGAGTTGGCGCTGGAGTCGCGCAGATAATTCGCGGCCGTGGTAGCACCGCTGGCCTGGATATCTGCGGCCGTGATGCTCTGGACCTGTTGGTAGCCCGTCTTGTCCGAGCTTCTGATCAGCGAGCCCGTCACTTCGACACCCTTCAGTTCCTGGACCTTGCCATCCGGTGCCGCAGTGCTGGTCGAACCGGGTGTCTGCGTGGTTGAAGTACTCCCCGGCGCGGTTCCGGCACCGCCTTCGGCAGGTGCGTTTGCGAGCGTGCTCTGCTGGCTTTGCGCAAAGACCGGTACAGCGAAGGCGGCCGACAACGCCAACTCCGCCAAGAGGATGTTTCTGACGGCTTGTGCCAATGTTCCCTGTTTCATGTTTTTGCCTGTTGATAGATGGCTTCTGTTTTGTCGGACGCAGTACTCCACCGCAGCCGATACGACGTACCGGCTGATCGAAGCGATGGGTAACCGCGTTTGAATCGTGTTGTCCCTCAGCGCCGCCGAAACTTCCGCGATGGAAAGGCGGCAGTCAGCGGGCGCTGATCATGGGTGTCTGCAATAACTCGCTTATGCGGGTGCGGATGGCTTCCTTGAAGTCAGGCAGGTTGGAGGGAGAAAAATCTTGGTGTGCCGGTCACTCAAACAGCACGACGCACCGGCTTCGACAAAAACACTTCAGTAGGTGCGCGCGGCGTACGACCACGCGCAGGCACGGGATGACCATCACGTTGCACGCGATGCAGCAAGGCACGCATGGGACGGAATTCGTCACGCAGGCCATCAAATGTCCGCATGGCGGCGCGGATCTGTGCCTGCTCGGCCTCACCGACATACAGATCCGCCGTCACCGCTTCGTGATGCGGAAAAGTGCGCAGCACGATATGAATGCCCGCACCGGTCATCGCACCGATTACGCCGTTTGCAGCGGCAGCAGTGAAGTATTCATAACTGATCGGAAGATGGCGGCGTGCAATGTGTTCCATGCAACGTGCCTGGATCGCTTGCGGATCGCACAGCAGCGCCTTGGGCGCACGGCAGTCAAACCACTCACCGACGAAATGGATGTTCTTCATGACAATGTCTTCGCTGATATGCCAACGATCACGCCGGCAATGAAGAAAGCATTCCAGCCGCCGATACGGCGGCCGAAAACCTTGGCTAGGGGACCCGATCGATCACTGCGGCGATATCGGTTTATTCAGCACCCGACGCAACAGCTTGCTCATCGAACTCGGCGAGGGTGGCCTGGCCGGCCTACGGCAGGTGAGAAATATGTTGAGCAGCGGATCCGGCGTGTGGATCGGCCGAAGCGGGGCATGCAGGAAGGATGAGAATGACATGGCTCGGTCCCTGTGGTTCGCCGCTTGGCGCGACACGGACACGAGCCGGCATCAAGTCATGCAGACTTGAGCAGGATGTATCGCGTGCACGTCCAGGCGGATGCTTGAAAGCAATTCGCTGGTTATCCCTGGAGGGGGGCGCATGGTGCTTGGCGTGCTTATCGCGAAGGAGGACGCATGCCGCCGAGCCGGGGCATGCGAACAGCAGGACGAAAATCGACAACCGCGCGGCGCGTGAGTGGCTCCGCGACAGGCTCCGCCAGCCAGCGGCATTCCAGCGCGCCCGTGGCGTTATTGCGCACCCACTGCACACGCAGCGAGATAGCGCGACGCACGGGAGCATCATGGCGCAAAGTGGTGGTGGGGACGGCATTCCGCGCACGGCTCACGCCGTGTAATGCCTTGCGTCGGTGGAAAGTGCTGGCCGTACGAGGACGGACCGCACGCAATTGCAGCTTATTCATGACTCACCTCGTAAAGCGCCACGGTGGCGCGCGAGGCGAGCCGGACTTCCCTAGTCGTGGAAAGCGCCGGCCAACCGCACGCGGTCGCCGTAGAGGCTTACGTTTGATTTTTGGCACGCCAACGTCGGATAGGTGCATCCGAAGCTAGCGCATCGACTAGGAGGGTAACTGTCCATTTCTCGCAGTTGGGTTATTGAAAAGTGCCCATGGGCTAACCAAAGGCGTGCGCAAGGTAGCTCTTGCGATATGGGCGCGTCAACCAAAATGACAGAAAAAATATGTAAAAAAACACCTCGCCGAATCCCGTAAGGATGAGGAAGGGTTTGTATAGCGTACCAATACCGTCTGAACTACTTATTCGTTGCTAGTCAGTGATGGTTTTGCCGCATTCGAATGAACATACGTAAACATCCTCGCGGAAAAATTCTCGATGGTGTTAGCAGCAGTCGGCACTGAGGCGCTTCCTTGACGTACTCGGAGAACGATCAACAAGAAATGATCGCGATACCAAGTTGTCGCTTAACGAGTTGCGTATCGAACCCGCTACGCTGTGGCGCTTCACCACGCTCGTCAAGACATCCCACCCACCGGCTCTATCGCGGATCAGAACACTCCTCGACAGCCAGGCCATTAGAAAAGTGTTTTGCACCGTTATTTTCTGAATGCCTGAATTCTCGTGCCAACACTTGATCAAAAAAAATAAACGTTCTCTCCGCGTAACTTTTTGGCACCAACGTCCATGCTAGGGTTCGCAAGGAGGCGTAGCGCCGCCGCGCGCGCACTCATCCCTCCATCGGAGGACATATGAGCGTAGTAGAACAAGTTGGCGAGCGCGTGCGCGAGCTGACTCATTTCATCAATGGTCAACGCGCCGCCGGCGCGAGCGGGCGATTCAACGACGTATTCGATCCGGCGCAAGGCCGCGTTTCGGCCCGCGTGCCGCTCGCCAACGCAACCGATGTCGGCACCGCCCTCGCCGCTGCGAAAGCCGCGTTTCCGGCCTGGAGCGAAACCCCACCGCTGAAGCGCGCTCGTTTGATGTTCAAGTTCAATGAGCTGCTTGAGGCGCATCTCGACGAAATCGCCGAGATCATCACGAGCGAACACGGCAAGCTGTTTTCGGACGCCAAGGGCGAGGTGATACGCGGTATCGAAATCGTCGAATTCGCGTGCGGGATCCCAAACCTGCTTAAGACTGATTTCACCGATCAGATCGCCGGCGGCATCGACAACTGGAATCTGCGTCAGCCAGTCGGCGTAGCCGCAGGCGTCACGCCATTCAATTTCCCCGCGGTAGTGCCGTGCTGGATGTTTGTGATGGCGGCAGCATGCGGCAACACATTTGTGCTCAAGCCCTCGGAGCGCACGCCGTCGGCATCCATCCGGCTGGCCGAGCTGTTCATCGAGGCGGGCTTTCCCAAAGGTGTCTTCAATGTGGTGCATGGCGACAAGGGCGCCGTCGATGCATTGATCGAGCACCCTGATGTGGCCGCAATATCGGTCGTCGGCTCGACACCCGTCGCCGAATATATCTACAGCGAAAGCGCCAGGCACGGTAAACGCGTGCAGGCGTTGGGCAGCGCGAAGAACCATCTCGTCGTCATGCCCGATGCCGATCTCGATCAGGCCATTGATGCGCTGATCAACTCGGCGTACGGCTCGGCCGGCGAGCGCTGCATGGCGACCTCAGTCGCGGTGGCGGTGGGGCGAGTTGGCAAGGAGCTGATCGCGCGTCTCGTGCCGCGTGTACGTTCGCTCAGGATTGGCGGCGGCATGGAGCCCGATCTGGATATGGGGCCGCTCATCACCGCCGCGCATCGGACCAAGGTAACGGGCTATATCGAAGCGGGTGTCGCGGCAGGCGCCAAACTCATCGTCGATGGTCGTGGTCATATCGTACCTGGCCGTGAAAAAGGCTTCTTTCTCGGCGGTTCGCTGTTTGACGACGTGACGCCCGATATGAGCATCTACCGGGAAGAGATTTTCGGGCCGGTTCTGTCGGTGGTGCACGTGCCCGATCTCGCGAGCGCGATAGCACTCGTCAACGCGCATGAACTGGGTAACTGCGTGTCACTTTTCACATCCGATGGCGGCTCAGCGCGCACATTCGCTCGGCAGATCAAGGCAGGCATGGTGGGCATCAACATGCCGAGTCCAGTGCCAGTGGCCTGGCATTCGTTCGGAGGCTGGAAGCGATCGCTGTTCGGTGATCATCACACGTACGGTCAGGAAGCCGTGCGCTTTTACACGCGCTACAAGAGCATCATCCAGCGCTGGCCCGACAGCATCGCCAAGGGAGCTGAATTCGCCACAGCTGCCACCAAGTAATCGAACCGAATGTCCCTTTTTTTAGCGCTCTCTCCCCTCCGGGGAGAGAGCCTGCCCCGGACTTGATCCGGGGGTTGGGGTGAGGGGCCACGCTTGCCTCAAACTTCACGGTCACATTGAAGTGCTTTGAGCTGAATGTGACCAAGCATCGCGCAACATTGCGCCCTCACCACAGCCCCCTTCTCGCTCCTCAAAGCCGAGCACATCCATGTGCCCTCCGCGCGTGCCCAAGGGGAACGGGTGCATATCTCGTTTTTCTCATGCACCCGAGCACGCGCAGCATCTACTCAATACATGTGCTGACCACCGTTGATGGCCACGTCGCTACCCGTCATGAAGGCAGCAGCATCGCTGCAGATCAAGGCAACGAAGGCCGCGATCTCCTCGGGGTGGCCTAGCCTCCCTACCGGAATCTGCGGGATCACCTTGCTTTCCAACACATCCCTGGGCACCGCGGCCAACATGTGTGTATCGATATAACCGGGTGACACGGTGTTGACGGTTACGCCATGCCGCGCCAACTCCAGCGCCAGCGATTCGGTAAAGCCATGGATACCCGCCTTGGCCGCCGCGTAATTGCACTGGCCGAACTGGCCTTTGGTGCCATTGATCGAACCGATGTTGACGATGCGGCCCCAGCCGCGTTCGACCATGCCCGCGCAGAACTGCTTGGTCACGTTGAACATCGAATCGAGATTGGTGTGCATGACGCTTTCCCAGTCTTCCCTTTCCATCTTAAGGAAGCGTCCATCACGCGTGATGCCGGCGTTATTGACCAGAATGTCTACCGTATGATCATCCTGCGCGACCTGTTCGGCCAACCGTTGGCATGAGGAAAAGTCGGCCACGTCGACGCCGTAGGCTCCGAAGCGATAGCCCTGTGTGGCCTGACTTTCAAGCCAGGCATCCACGTGATCGTTGTGCGGGGAATGCGTGACAAGCACGGTACACCCGTTATCGTGCAAGGCTCTGGCAATCGCCTCGCCGATGCCGCCCATACCGCCGGTCACCAGTGCCACATGTTCAGTGGTCATGGGCGCTCCCTAGGGCGTTGTGTTGTGGAACAGTTTGAAAAAATCGCCCATGTTCGTGCTGAAAGCGTTGCTGGCGTCAAGCTCGCCCATCGCCTTGACTGAATCGTGCTGCCACATCGAAAACGCTTCCTGCAATCCGCTCAGGAAGCGGGTTTGATTGGCGACTGCCGTCTTGACGATCGATGGCTCATTGCCCGTCTTTGCTCGCATCAGACTCAGCAAGGCTTCGCCGGGAATCGTCGCCAGCGAATGCCAATCTGCATTCTGGGAGACCCTTTCGATCTGTTCCTGCGTTGCGGTGACTTGTTCTCCGGCCGCGTGGCTGAAGGCGTTGACCCAGTGTTGTCCACACTCCTTCAGCAGCTTGTTGGTGCGCAGCGCAAATTGCAGGTTGGCTTTATACAGTTCGAAAGGGATGTCGTTGCGGGCGGTGACGGGCATGATGGCCTCCTCGGGGATGGAAGGGCTGCCTCCCTGCGACAAAGCAATAATTCAGGCTTGGCGTGACGACTAGCCATGCACATGAAAAAGCTTTTCCTTTTTACAACGTGGGTGGGGCGGCGCAACTGTACACCTCGAACAAGCATGTAACCAACCCCCCAATTGTTTATTGAACCAATTTGTCGATTAAATTTATTTAATCCACAAACTTATTCGCCCTTATCGATAAAAATTTTACGCAAGCAGCATGTTGCGCATCTTGATCGTGATCCACCTTTGGGAGTAGGAAGAACGACCCCGCGCTTAAGACCAAGAGATCGCCTTGACGCATAAGACGGGGGAAAAGCCACATTATTCCCATGGAGAGGCTTGTCGTGCAAAAAGCGCTGCGTCATTCAGCGCTTCTCGTCATGTTGGCGTAGATGGTGTTCTTGATGTTGCTGCGCGCATTAGTCCGCCGATAAACGGGACGTGCTCAAGAGCCTCCGTCCCGTTTATCGGCCTCGCATTTTTGCTGTCGCCTCACTGCGCAACGACGCTACGGACTCTTCAATTCGTCGAATTTCGCTTTGTCGAAATACTTTGACATTCCGGACAAGCCTTTCAAGACATCTGGATTAATAAACAGCTCCCTTCCAGCCACTTGACCCAGCGCCTGAAAACTTTGCGACATGGCGAATGCGCCTTCGTTCTTAAGTGCCGCCCTGGCCTCATCCCTGCACGTCACCGTCAACAATCGAGTGTACAGATCCGCCATTCGCTTATTGGCAAGATCAAACTCGGCATCAGAAACGGTCGCCATGGACGCCACTGCCGGATGTCGCGACATGGCGGCAAACATCCATTGCACAAAGACCACGTGATCATCCATCGTGCTCTTTCCCACCAGGCACTGTGACAAGGCATCGCTATAGGGCCCTGCCTGCACCGCACTGGATAGCAGCAACAAGCCTGCTGCCAGCAAGCTCTTTCGAAACTTCATGTTTTCCCCCAATCCGTTTTTGCTGATTTGAAATACGCCATTTCCTTTCCAAAAGGCGCACTGACCGATAATCCTTTAAAACGGGCTTTGTGCCAAGCCGCTTTAGGAAACCGTCGCTTCCGCGGGAATAACGGCGCGACAAATCCGGGTTGTTGCGAAGAATCATTGGTTTTCACCGGGGAAAGGCGGGCGTATCCCGGACTTTGGCCACCTCTTCAAGGCTTGCTTGAAACCGGCCTCGCCATCCCCGGAGCACGTGAGTGCTACGATGGACCATCCTAGGGGGAGCCAGACGCATGACGCGGCAAAGCTATCTGCTTTTGGGCTTACTGGTTGCATTAGTTGCCTGGGGCGGCTGGATGGTCGCGGACCATCACGGCGCATCTCCTCACGGCACATCAAAGCCGATACCCAAAGCGACGGTTATAACCTCTCAATCGATATATTCGCCCGACGAACTTAGGGCTTTTCTGGATGCCGCCGAAAAAGCCGATGGCATTACCGATCCCATGCAACGCTGCCTGCAATATCCGGATCTGCCAGGCAGCCATTGGCAGCACGAAACCGTTGTGGCGTACTGCCATTACCTGTTCCAACCGCATCTAAGCTACGTCCAGATCCGCCAATACATTCAGAGCAACAATACTGGCACGCTGGAAAAGCAGTTACAGCAGGCCTTGCAGGCACAGGTCAGCCAACTGGATTCCCAGGGGGCGCTGGATCAGATTTACCTGAACGCGCTCTGTGGCTGCAATGGCCAGACCGATGTACGCAAGGTGGTGGACGCCTGGATACGCGAAGCACCCCACAGCGCTTTCGCTTATGCAGCAAGCGGTTGGATCTACATCGGCATGGCCTTCCAGGCGCGCGGTGCGGCGTTCACCAAATACACCGCTCAATACAGACTGGATGACATGGACGCTCTATTGCAAAAAGCCAAGAGCGATTTCAAAAAGGCCATGGCCATCAATCCGCGAATCATGGCGATTTATACCGGCATGATCGAGATAGGCGGCATGACGGGCGATTACATGTATATGGACGATGGGACCCATCGCGCCATGCAGATCGATCCATCTGATCTTTGGGTCTATATGGAAATGCTTCGCATGGGCGAGAGCAAATGGGCCGGCTCACCAGCAACCATGCAGGCCATCAGCGACATGGCCCGCAGCCATCAATCCGCCAACCCGTTGCTGGCTATCGTTCCGGTTACTGCATCCGCCTATGTCGCCAAACTCTATGATGATTGTGATTGCGACGACCCATCACGCAGACCTCCATCACACAAAGACGACCGCAAGATTTTCGATAGTCTTCCCAGCTTCGAGGCATTAAGCGGTGCCGGAGAGCAGACGTGGGTTGATGAAAATATCGACCTGACTGCGGTGTACCTGACCGAGGCCTTGCGCTTCGGCCCCTACAACGCGAGAGATCTCGCTGCACACGCCGCGGCGGTGGCCAATTTTGGCTACCGCAAGTGGGCGTTGACTGAAGGCCAGCGCGCCCAGAACCTTGCCAACAGCAACGATGCGTGGCTGTTCGCCACGCTTGGCCAGATGTTTGAAGGGCTGAAAGACTATCCCGACGCAGAACAGACATTGCAAAAGTCGCATCAAATTGATCCGACCGATAATTGGTCACTGCGCGAATTGGGTCATATCTACGTCTACAACACGCACGAATGGGATAAGGGATGGGATGTAGCGGACCAGCTCATTCGTGTGGACCCAGACAATGCCTTCGGCTGGATACTTCGCGCCAGCATCCAGAAAGACCAGCCACGTCCGGGCCTGGACGACACAATCAACTACTTCCTTACGCACTTCGGCAACGATCCCAGGCAGCAACAAGCCGTGCGGGAGATGCGTCAGACTTTGGCCAAGGAAGCCAAGGCACGTGCGAGCTGAGAATTCCGTCCGGCGCTATGGGCGCTGGACCGGGGGGCTCAACTATAAAATGCCTGCTCGTCAATGAGAGCGATGGGGACTTCATGATAAGGAAGCACGCTCATACGATGGCGACAGTGCACTCAATCCAGCCTCGTACCCGCGAAGCTATCGCATGCGAATAACCACCCAATGAAGAAAGACGTTGCGAAATCCTGTGCCCTCGCAGGCATGGTCCTGACAGTCGGCATATCAGCCGTTCTATGTGCCCACGAAAGTGATGTGTCGAGCGTTCAGCCGACAGCGGAAACCTGGACGATGCCGTCGAGCGATATGCCGCTAGGGCCAGCCGGCTCGACTCAGCGTGTCGTCACACAGCCAGTGACGAGTGGCGTGACCTACTTCCACATCCAGCGTGGTTCGGTTAGCGCATCCGATTTCTGGACGGTGAACATTGGGTTTTATCCAACGCGAGCGGCGGCGCAGCATGACGTCAGCGCGCTCACCGCAGCCGGATTCACAACGCGATTTGATCCTTCAGCGGGAAAGAATCTCGACGGTACCGTGTTGGGATATTACTTATCGTTAGGAAAATACCCATCACAGGCCGATGCGACAGCCGCAGCCGAACACATCGCGCAAGCAACCTCGCATAAATACCAGCCCGCGGTAAGGAATACGGCCCTAGCGGGAAATGCCACAACCGGACCGTGGCTGGTCAACGTGCTCGCGATCAAGCCATCGCAGACGTCCGCTGCCCTCGCGGTGGCCTTGGCCGGTGGCAATGACCTCGGCGGTAACGGAGAAACGGTATCGGCCGCCGCTCGGAGATTGAGCGCACTTGCGGGCGTGAACGGCGGCTTTTTCTCCAACATCAATCCATTCAATACGCCACTCCCGGCGCGCTCACCCGTGGGAACAACCGTTCTTGATGGCAGATTGATCGCCACTGCAGCAGGTGGGCGTTCCGGCGTCATGATCACCAAAACGCGTGACGGTCATCCGAAGCTCACCCTGCTCTCCCGGCTGACTACTCGTGTGACGTTATCGGATAGTCAAGGCATGACGACGGAGATCAAGTCCATCGATCGCCCGATTCTCGGAACCGTGGTCAACTGTGGGGCTCCCGCGCAGTCCCCCACCACCCTGCCCGCCCAGGACCATGTTTGCACCAACTACAACGATCTTGTGATGTACGACAGCCTGTATCGGCAGGACAAGGCGTCCAATTCACAAGTCAACGCGGGTTACAAAGGCGCTACATACGAGCTGATCGTCAGCGCAGCCGGAACCGTGATGAGTGGGCATACAGCGCTTGGTCACGCAGCGCCGCCTTCTGGCGGTTACGTCCTGCAAGGCTTGGGCAAGAATGCAAACTGGCTTCAACAGCATGCGGCGACTGGAACCAAACTGATGCTCTCAACGCACGTCTATTCGAACGGTCATGAAGTTTCGCTGAGGCCCTGCGTATCGATTATTGAAGCAGGCCCCACACTCATCACGCCCGATCTCGCTGCGAATGCCGCGACTGAAGGTTTTTCTCCAGACATAACCGCCGTTGATCATGGCGATTCATCGGGTACGCCAAACCAAAGCTGGTACGAAGGCTGGTACGTCGATCGCAATGGCCGCACTGCTGTCGGCGTTGCTGCCGATGGGACGATACTTCTCGTCGAGATTGACGGGCGTCAACCTGGATTGAGCCTTGGAACAACCATCCCCGAAACCGCGGCGGTCATGAAGTGGCTGGGCGCGGCATCGGCGCTCAATCTGGACGGCGGTGGGTCGAGCAATATGGTTGTAGGCGGGTCGACGGTGGGCCATCCATCGGATGCATCCGGGGAAAGAGGCGTGGGCGATACGCTGATGATTTTGCCTGACTGATGGCAAGCGCCATGCCGCCTGCACCTTTCCAAACCACCCCACCGTCGCCCCGGCGCAGGCCGGGGCCTAGTGACTTGGATGCAGCAAGGACGCTAGGTCCCGGCCTGCGCCGGGACGACGAGCAAAAAAGCGGAGGCATGGCTGTCACAACACCCTATGACCTCATCCTTGCGGCGATGCCGGTGGCTGGGTCGGGGCTGGGGTCTCTGTCGTCTGTGCCTGGGTGCCCGCGAAATCCACCACCAGGCTCACGCGACGATTGGCCTCTCCCTCATCGCCCGATTTACCCTTCTCCACCTGACGATTGGCTGCCTTGCCGTAGCTGACCGCACGTATCTGGTCGGCAGGCATGCCGGCGTTCACCAGATAATCGCGCACGGCGTCCGCACGCTTGCGTCCCAGCCGCATGTTGTACGACGCGCTGCCGGAGGGATCGGTAAAGCCTTCCACCGTGACCACGGCCTGTGGATAGTTCTTCGACACCATCTTGGCGAAATCGTCGAGCAAGGGCTTGTCCTGATCACGCAGCGTGGCGTCGTTGAAGGCGAAGTGGGAAACCGTATCGATACGGATGCGCCCGTTCATCTCAGCAATCTTCGCGTCGTATTGCGCAAAACGTTGCTGCATCTGCTGCGTCAGACTGTCGATTTCCTGCTGCTGTTTCTGCTGATCGGAACGTAGCTGGGCGATGGCTGCGTCATAGTCGGTCTTCTTGACGTAGTTCTGACATCCGCTCAATCCGACGGCCAATACAGCCAGTGACACATAAGCAACTCGTTGATAGGAACGCATGGAAGAATCCTCCTCGATGAAGCGGATGAAACCGGCAGCTTCGCTGTAGCAAGGCCTTTTGCCGTGTATGAATCCATGTCACCGAATCGACTTTCTCTTTACCGCCTGCAGCACAGCAGCAGAACGGTAGAAATCAAACACATCACCAGCGAACGCCTTGGTGTGAACCGAAGCGAACTCGACTTTGCAGTGTCATATGTTGTCATAGCGTGAACATGATCTTTATAAAGTCCGCATAGAGCGGACGAACGAGCCTGTTTTAAGACGGCCATTTCGATTCTGTTAAAAATCACCAAGCCGAATTGAACGTCTCATTGTCGAAAGCCATGCCAGTAAGACATTGTTGTTGCTAAATGTCGGTCTGCGTACGTTTCAATTCTCTGCTGCATCTGCAGCGTCTTCCTGGCCGCTTTGGCCGCATCAGAAAAATATCTTCGGTTAGCTTGACGCGCTTTCTGCAGCCGAATCATTGCGGCGAACCCACTTGGGTGCGCGACCGGTAACGCGTTTGAACGCATGGCTAAATGCGCTCTCGCTCGCGTAACCCAGTGACTCGGCAAGCCTCGCGATCGAAACGCCGTCCTGTCTCAGTGCGCGCTCTGCGAGGTGCATGCGCCATTCGGTCAGATAGCCGAGCGGCCCCATGCCGGCTGCCGCCTTGAAATGCAGGGCAAAGGTCGCGCGCGACATGCCTGCAGCTTTTGCGAGTTCGAGCAGGCTCCAGTCTTTGCCCGGCTGCTCGTGCATCAAGGCAAGTACCGCTGTGAACCGTCGATCGCTGGCAAGGCGCAGCCAACCCGGAGCCATCAAGTCGTCCTGCGCTAAATGAGCGCGCAGGATATGGATGAACATCAGGTGGACAAGCTGGGTCGATGCCGCGTCAGCGCCTGGTAGACGATCAACACGCTCCCTCATCAACTGATCGAGAATCCAGCGCAGTGCTTCCGCCTGCACCACGCCGCTCCCGACATGAATAGTTGGTGGCAAGGCGCCAAACAACAGCGACCGCCCGCGCGGATCCAGCATGACCGTGCCGCCTATCAACATGAAGTCCTCGCCGTCTCCGATCTTGCAAACTTCGCCGTTTGCCTTGGAGAGAACCTCGTCGATCCCGACGCTAGGAGTATCAGGATCAGTGGTCAGCGTCATCGGTGACGGTTGCAGGATCAACAACACGTCGCCAGCCCGAAGCTCAATGGCGGGCTCATCACCCATTCGGACCCAACAACGTCCTTTTACGATGCCCCAGAACTTGATTCGGTCCGGCGGAGGAAAGCTGATCGACCAGGAGCCACCGGCAATGAGCGCTCCCGTTACGACGGATTTCGCGCCCAGGAGCTGAAGCATGTCTGAGAGTGGTTCTGAGATCATGATCAAGACTATTACACATGTAATACGGATTTAAGAGCATTCTACGTCTGACATGCCCTCGATATGCTGACCATCAACCAGGCTGACTTCGCCCAACCCGTGGGCGTGCGCCTGATCCATTGATCGGAGTCTTGAATGCGTGCCATGCGATATCACGAATTCGGCGGCCCGGAATGCATCCGGGAGGATGTTGCCGAGCGGCCGAAACCTGCAGCAGACGAAATCCTTGTTGAACTGGCGGCGGCCGGTGTCAATCCGGCGGACTGGCAACTGGGCGCGGGATACGCCCGTAGTCTTTTCCACCTGCCGTTGCCGTTCACACCGGGAATGGATTTCGCAGGCGTTGTTCGCGAGATTGGCTCCAACGTGACCGTTCTCGCGGTTGGCGCCCGCGTCTTCGGCGCCGCGCTGATTGCGCGGAGCGGAACCTATGCCGAGTTTGTAACAGTGCCCGCTGCCATGGCTGTGCATGTACCGGCGAACATCTCGCTGCACCTCGCCGCAGCAGTTCCGCTGGCCGCACTGACCGCGTGGGAGGCCACCCTCGGCGCGGTTGGCGCGAACGTACGTGCGGGCCAGCGTGTGCTCATCCAAGGAGGGAGCGGAGGAACCGGAACGTTTGCGATCCAATTCGCGAAGCAGCGCGGTGCCTGGGTCATCGCGACCAGTTCCAAGCGCAACCACGATCTATTGCGCTCACTCGGTGCGGACGAGGTTATCGACTACAGCGCTGCACGGTTCGAGGATGTTGTTGATCCTGTTGATGCGGTTATCGATCTTGTCGGCGGCGATGTCACGTTGCGATCGATTCCCCTGATTCGCAAAGGTGGCGTACTGGCCTCGGTCGCGCCATCGCCGGACACAATGGCCAGTGGCGAGTCGGTCGCCGCTCGCCATGGCATTCGCCTTTCCTTCGTCAACATGAGCACCAACCGCGATAGAGACGCGCTAACCGAGATAGCGCGGCAACTCGAAACGGGAGCGCTCCATGTCATCGTCAGCAAAACCTATCCGCTGGCGCAAGCCGCCGAGGCTCTGATGGAGAGTCGTACCGGTCACGTCCGGGGCAAGATCGTATTGGCGATGGGCTCACCGGAATAACCCGTCACCCTGTCGGCGACGTCAGGACAAGTAAAGACATCAGCAGACCCGCACGGAAAGTGGTGGAGCAAAGCCATCCACCGGTAAAGGAGATTGCAATGGCAGCAGCATTCGGAGCGACATCGACCACGGACGATGTGCTTTCAGGAGTAAATCTGCGCGGCAAGCGCGTGCTCATCACCGGCGTATCGGCCGGCCTGGGAGTGGAAACCGCCCGCGCCCTGGTATCCCATGGCGCACACGTGATCGGTACGGCACGGGATCTCGTTAAAGCAGAGCATGCGACGGCCGGAATTCAGGCACAGGCTGCCAATGGCGGCGGGCTAAAGCTTATGGCCTTGGATCTTGCTTCGCTTGCCAGCGTGCGCACCTGTTCCGAAGCGCTACTCGACGAAGACCAGCTATTTGATGTTGTGATCGCCAATGCCGGCGTGATGTGGACGCCATTCGGACGCACGGCTGATGGTTTCGAAACCCAGTTCGGCACCAATCATCTCGGGCATTTTTCCCTTGTGAATCGCATTGCAGAGTTGATCGCACCACGTGGACGACTGGTGGTGGTGGCATCGACAGGCCATCGTGGTTCGGATGTCGATCTGGAAGACCTCAACTTCGACCGTACACCGTACGACCCGCGGCTTGCGTATGCACGCTCCAAGACAGCCAACATCCTGTTTGCGGTGGAATTCGACCGTCGTCATCGGGGGCGCGGAATACGCGCAACAGCCGTCCATCCAGGCGTGATCAAGACCGAGCTCGATCGCCACATGACACCCGGCGAGATGGGCCGGGTTGTGGAACAGATCAATGCCATGTCAATGGCCGCAGGGCATCCGCCCTTTCAGTACAAGACCGTACCCCAAGGGGCGGCAACCTCGGCCTGGGCCGCATTCGTCGCGCCATCCGATGAGGTTGGCGGTCGCTACTGTGAAAACTGCCAGGTATCGCCGGTCATTCGCGAATTTGTCAGTCCGATGAGTCCAGGCGTCATGGCGTACGCGGTGGACCCGGAGAACGCTCACGCGCTTTGGATCAGGAGCGAGGAGATGGTCGGCAGCCGCTTTTTGAGCTAAAAAAAGAACGGAGGTAGTTAGGCACTCTTAACTACCTCCGCCCCTTTTGCGGCGATGCGGCGACTTAGCTGCGGACGCCCAAACACCAGTACCACCATCGATCAATGCCTCGTGGAAGGCTCAATGGGCTGCATGACCGTGTCGATCATATGAATGACGCCATTGCTCGACACAATATCAACCCCGATCAGGTTGGCGCCATCGATCCTGATCTTGTCGCCTTCCTTTGTGATCACGGCTGACTGGCCCTGCAACATTCTGGGATGCGACATGGTGCCCACGTCAGCGGAAGAGGCGAAGCCCGGAAAGATGTGATACTTGAGTACAGAAAGCAGCTCATCCCTGCTTTCTGGCCTTAGCCAATCCTCAACGGTCCCCTTCGGCAGCTTGGCAAATGCCCTGTCGTTCGGAGCAAATAATGTGTAAGGACCCGAGGCACTCAGCATCACGGAAAGCCCTGCGGCATCCAGCACCTTTCGTAATACGGCGAATGAACCGAGAGCGTCAACCGAATCAATAAGGTTGTCATTCGGAACGTGGTTGTTGACATGAGTACTCATGACTTCTCCTACGAAATGATCCGCGTGCGATCCAAAAGCTGCCGATATTGAACCCGCTGTTTCAAGCCGGAAAAAGCAGGTTTACCGAATCGTGTCCAGCACGTAACGGATGCTCATCTCTTCCGCGGATTGATAGATGAACTGTCGAAGCACAACGACAAATTGCCGCGATTTACCATTGACCATGACTTGCACCAGATCGCCCTGGCATGGCACGGGAAAACCCTCTTTATAGGGAGACATGCCGATCTGGATGTTCGGCTCCACCCCTAACGAATGAAGTGCCTCATCGGTAAAAGTGAAGTGGTTCTGAAGATAGGCGGACATACGGCGATCCTCGATGGCGGCAAGTCGGGATGGCTCGCTCATCTGGCAAGAGGCCTGTCTCTCCATTGACGACGTGCGGTTAGATGCGGTGGGCATTCAGTAGCGGTGAAGATCGCGTCGATACGTTCTTCCGCTTCATCAATGAGCAGTGCCAGCACAAGCTCGGCAGGAACATCCAGACGCAAGTACTCGCGCGCAAAGCGATCGATCCGACCGTTATCGCGAAGAACCTCGCAAGCCTCGCCGGTGGCGATAATTTGATAACCCCGATAGTTCTCGCATATGGAATTGCTTGGCATAAAACAATCCTCACCCCGCGCCCCTCAGATCTGCACTGGCAGCAACCGAAAGCCGTCCATGGCGTGCTCAGTCGATGCGTTGTGGCGAGGTTACCCCCGCCACAAACTCCTGTTGCTTACTGCTTGGTCGGCACGATGACCGTGTCGATGGCGTGGATGACGCCATTGCTCGATGCGATATCCCGCTGAGTGATCTTGGCACCGGCGATGCTAAGCGCCTCGCCGTCTTTCTTTACCGTTGCACGCTGGCCCTGCATCATCGTTGGCGCGGTCAATTTCTCGACCTCAACGGCCGATGCCCGGCCTGGCAGTACGTGATACTTCAATACGGAAAGAAGCTCCGCCTTGTTCTCCGGCTTGAGCCAGTTCTCGAGCGTACCCTTGGGCAGCTTTTCGAACGCAGCATCCGTCGGCGCAAAGAAAGTGTACGGACCGGGGCTTTTCAGAACGTTGGTCAAATCAGTTGCTTCAAGAGCCTTGCTCAACGTATGGAATGAGTCATTTGCTGCCGCTGTATCGATGATGTTCTTGGAGGCAACTGGAGAGGTGCCGGAGTCATGAGTAGACATGAGTTCGCCTTGAGTGGTAATCCGCATGGCGGATTTTGAGCGGACAAAACCGCGGCTCCGACGTGAAAATCGGAGAAATACTCAGTTGGCGTTAGGGTATAGAACCGTGTGGCTGAGACGCCTGCCAAGGAGAAGCGTTTACTTTCCCGGCGCTTTGGCAGCATGCGCTTACAGTTGTTAGTTGAGCGTAATCTGACGACGCGATTTTCTGAACGCATTTGCAGACGCCATGCCTATCGGAACTGGGGTGTTTGCCAGCGCCGCTTTCGTTTCAAATAAAGGACTATGCTGGGATTACGACCACCTCAAAGGGGACGATCATGGCAAGCGTTTCTGGCACAACGACGAATGGATTCACCTACGAAGGTGACTACCAACAAGCAACTTCAGACCGCGTCATCTGGACCGCCACATATAGACGAAGCGGTCATTTCTGCGGGATGCGGCATGGCCGAATCAACGAGCTTACGGGGGTGTCCGAGGCAGAGGTTGACGTTGCGGTCAAGGATGACATTGAATCGACGTGGACCCGTGTCAGTTAGATATCAATGACGGCGTCAGCTGTTCGTCGAAAAACAGCCGAATTTCCAAAGATGATTCGTGTTGCTCTCGTTGACTGGTTAGCCGGTTACAGGTGACCGTCGCCCCACTCAGCGCACCTTGTGCGAGTAGTCAACGGTCCAGCAACCCAATATAGAGTCAGGCCCCCTATTCCTTTACCGGCACAAAGTCTGGATGCAACGATGCAATCCAGGTCTCAGCGCGTGCGACCGGCAAATGCTCTAATCGCCCGCCGATTGTGAGATGACCGATGAACGCCCTGCCTGACACCCCCTCCACCCGCCCTACTCGCCACACCCTTGCCATCGGGGTTCGACCCAGGACGTGGGGCACTGCTGTGCTGCTGAGTATCAGCGCCGGCGCACTTTGCGCCGCGCCTGCTCCGAGCCATGTATTTGGAGGAGTTCTCCACGCTCGGGGGCCACATGGCGTTTACACGGAAATTCAGTTCGAGCCCCACCGCCTGATCGCACAGGTGCATGAGCCTCACATGTGCGTCCTGCATGCGCATCTCGTCCATGGGGATCCGCACAGCAGCCGCTATGCCATCGACCCACCCAACGGCGGGCGCTTTTGCGACGAGCTGGTTGACGGGGAAATTGTGATCCACCCGCACTCGCCGAATGACCTGGTGGCCGAATTCCGATCGACGCGCATGGACTGGTCAGGGGAGTTTCGCCGCCACACCTCGGGGCACTGATCGAGATCGCGTCGCACAGCCTGGTGCTTGTGATCCACTAAAGAGGCCTGAGGTTTCCCCACGTTTTTGCTCGACCAGTCCAACGGAATATGGGAGCTATCCAAGTCATCCGCGACTTTTCAAATCGCCTCACCGTCGTCCCGGCGAAGGCCGGGACCTAGTGTCTTTGCCGCATCCACGTCGCTGGGTCCCGGCTTTCGCCGGGACGACGAGCAAAAAACTGGGAATACCTCAGCTTCCGCCCCTTTCTCAAGGGAGTCTGCCCAGAGCAGGCGTTGACCCCAGTACGCGTCTCCCTTAACGCACTTTGCCAAACCCGCGAAACTGCCGGAGCGCCGCGCTGAAATAACCAGCTTCGGTATCAGGAGCGGAAGCGGCGTCACCTTCACGCGCGAGCGCCGAAAGTGCTGTCCACGGCAATGTTGGATGCAGGTGATGCAGGCGGTGAAGATGATGATTCATCAACACGGGGCGCCAGATAGCCGGCGCGCGAAAGTTGCGCGCCCGCCCCTGTTCGTCAAGCATGACATCGTAATGCGGCAGGTTATCCGCCAGCGAGATCCACACTCCACGCAGAAACATCGTTATGGCAAGCGCAGGCCACCACGCCCCGTAGAGATAAAATGCGCAGGCATGGAGTGCGATCGACAGCATCCAGTCACGCCGTATAAGGCTGCGCCGTTCCGCATTTCCGGCAAAAGCAACAAACAGGCGCTGGACATCCCGGCCGACCGGCTCTTCGCTGCGAAGCTTATGCGCGACGAGGCGGCGCACCCAGCTGGCCGGCAGAAAGGTGAGCAACGGCAGCGCAAGTTCCCCCAGATAGAAACCACCCAGCAAATGCGCGTAGTAGCCGATGCGCGCAAGCAGGTGATGCGTCACGCCATCATGCACGTCCGGCCGGTCATAGGATTCGCGTGTATAGCGGTGATGCATCAGGTGACCAAAGCGTACGGCGTCGTACGGCAACGGGAAGGCAATCGCCAATACCCGCCCAAGCCATTCGTTGAGCCGCCGTTGGGGCAATAAATGCCCATGAATGGATTCATGGATCAGCCCCCAATGCATCGGGGTCAGCAATACCAGCGGCACCGCGACCCATAGCACGGACACGCCCCAATGCCGCAACAGGAACGGCCATACGATGAGTTGCACCAGCACGGCCGTCGAGACCAGTCCAAGGAGCGCCAGATTGGCACGATGGTCGATGGAAACACGCCGGGGCGTTCGCCGTTCTGCCGCTGTCTGGGTGCCATCCATCCCTTCCGCTACCTGTAGGTCCATCTTGTCCCCTTAAATACGGAATAGTGGCCGCATAACCTAGCAGCGTCTTTTGACAGGCTAAAGAACGTGCCGGCGATTAAGGCCTACACATTACCAGCGATCCAAACCCCTCGTGGCAACCGTCCATGCACGACCAGACCTCCAAACCCAGGCGTAAGTTTTAGCGCCCTGCCCGGCCTGGAGGCTTGGTCGCGTAACCAAGAGGGCAGACCTACCCATAATTGCGCCACAGAAAAGGGCCGCCCATGGCGGCCCCCT
Source organism: Dyella flava (assembly GCF_016904955.1). Lineage (GTDB taxonomy): Bacteria > Pseudomonadota > Gammaproteobacteria > Xanthomonadales > Rhodanobacteraceae > Dyella_B > Dyella_B flava. The sequence goes on from NZ_JADIKE010000019.1 coordinate 74,248, forward strand.
CTTTAAGCCATCTCGGGGGTCACATCATCGGTCGAGCGTGGCGGTGCCTCCGCGGGCTTGGACGGAAGCGCCGCGTACTGTTGCTCGATGTACTCGACGCCATACGCACGAATGAGGCGCCGAACGATGAAGTGCCCTCGCGCCATGTCCTGGTAGTGGTCGATGAACAGCGTATTGATCGTCGCGCCGGCGATGGCGCCGACGACCGGGATTGCCTGTAGAGCGATCTTCTCGCTAACTTCGACGCCAAAGCGCTCAGCAATGATGGCGATCAATTTCAGTATCGCGGAACTACTTTCCTTCGAGATCGCGTCACCACCGCTTTTGCCCAGCGCAGAGATAGCTTCGCGTGTCGCGCCGGCAAGCGTCGCGCGTAAGGCAAAGTAACCCTCGTCAGAGTCGTCGTCGCTGTTACTTTTCGTGCTACCAAAAGCGAAAACGCTCAGACACTCCATCTTTGTTTCTGCGGAAGAAATCGACTCCCCTTCTGAGCGTGCGATGTCCAAAATGGAACGCAGCATGATGGCCGTGGAGATGGGAAGCTCGATCGCAAGTGCAGCAAAGCCAAAGAAGCCGCCGGCCGCACCCGTTGCGGCGACGCTGAGCTTGTGCCAGATGTTCGACGCGGGCTCGTCAGGCACGTCCTTAAGTGTGAGAAGGGCGCCATCAGCCGCCTTCTCAAGAGACTGATGCGTGACGGCCATGACTTTGTCCTGCCAATCGGCTGGCAGCTTTTTGAGGCCGTACTCAATGGGCGTTCCTACTACGGCTGTTACCTTGGCGATAAACCCGGGGTTTTCCAGCAGGTATTTCGCCCGCCGAAGATCGTCAAGGTCCTTCTGCGAAATGTCCATTAACAAATCCCCTGTTTTGATAGAGCGCGCGGAGTGCACGCCGGTTATGTTGACTCATACTTCGTGGCTTCGAGGTACTTGGCCAGGCCGAACAACGCCAGGCCGTAGACCACCGTCGCGCCAATAATCTTAAACATGTGCGTGCCTCTTTGGTTGACTGAGTAACGTCGGTGGCTGTCCGGCAAGGACAACTGAGGCTCGGACATTGCGCTCGTCCGGTCGCACGGGCTGCGACTCAAGGTGAGGTCGTTGCAGGCCAGGTTCTCCATAACAAGGGGCTCAGACACCTCTATTTCGGCAATGGGCCACATAGAAAAGTGTTCTGGCCCTTATTTCGCAACCGAATCCCAACCTCGGCCGGGATTTTTTTGTCTGCCGAAAACCCGCCTCCAGCGCCCCTCAACCACAACCCGACAAAAAATAAGCACTCACCTACAGCATTGGAAGATCATTTCGGATGACTTCCAAGCGCTTACGTTGTTTGCTTAACCGATCGCGCAAGAGGCCTTGCCTCGCCAAATCGGGGAACAAAAACAATGTCGAACATCGGCAAGCACGGCGACTCCACCACCACCG
>NZ_JADIKE010000016.1 GCF_016904955.1 Dyella flava
TCACGGTGGGCGGCAGTGCGCAACTGGTGGCCGGTAACGACCTCATCAGCCAGGGTGCACAGCTCGGCGCGGGCGACCAGCTTGCATTGTCAGCCGGTCACGACATCACCCTCAACGCCGTCACCGACCGGCGCACGCAAACCACACAAGGCTACCAAGGCAAGACGCTGGTCAGCACCGGGCAATACGATGAAACGCTGCGCGGCACGAGCATTGATGCGTTCAACGGCGTGGCGATCACTGCAGGTAACAACCTCACTAGTGTGGCCGGTACCATCACCAGCGCCAACGGTGACGCCGTACTGATGGCCGGCCACGACATCAATCTCAATGCCGGCTATGAAAGCCATGCCTGGCAGCAAGACGGGACTCGCAAGACATCCGGTTTTCTGAGCACGGCCAAAACCGTGACCCACGACGCCAGCCAGAACAGCATCGCCGCGGGCAGCCTGCTGAGTGGCAACAATGTCAGCGTGATGGCAGGTAATGACATTACGACTACGGCAGCTTCTCTTGCGGCCACCGACGATGTAACGCTGGCAGCTCAAGGCAATATTGTCCTTCTCGCCGGACAACAGCTAACTCAAAGCGAGGAAAACAAACACCAAAGTGGTGGTTTAAGTGGCTCCAAGTGGAGCGATGTGAAAGCGCTCCAAGTCACCAATATCGGCACGAGTGTTCAAGCCGGTGGTGATGTCACCATCGTCAATGATGGTGCACAGGTGTATCAGGCGGCCAACATACAAAGCGGCGGCGACACGACTCTCGTCAGCGGTGGCGGCATCGCCTTCCTGACCGCTACGGACATTGATGAGCAAAGCCGTACATCGGGCAAACACAACATCGCCTGGCAAGCTAGTGACAACAGCGGTCACATCGATACAGCGGAAAAGCAGAGCAACTTCACGACCGGCGGCGATTTGAATGTCGCGACCACAGGTAACGTACTGGTTCAGTACGGACAGCAAAACGGTGAGACTCAAGATCAAGCGATCGCGCGTATGACCGAAGCGTCCCCCGGGATGAATTGGATGAGTACGCTACAAAATGATCCCTATGTCACATGGAACGCCGTCGGCGAACAACATGATGCATGGCACGAGCATCATGAAGGCATGACTCCCGCCTTGGGAGCTATCGTGACGGCAGTCGCTGCGTATTTCACAGCGGGTGCGGCGAGTGCACTTATTGGAAGTGCTGCGGGTGCTGCTGCAGGTTCCGGTACTGCTTTCGCGGCAGCAGGCGCCAGCGCAACGACAGGAGCAGCTGTCTCCGCGGGGTGGGCCAATGCGACTTTGGCCGGCGTGGCCGCAGGTTCTGTTGGCGGAGCAGCGGGAGCCGTAGCGCAAGGCAATGACTGGCGTACACCCGCTCTCTACGGCGGTATCACCGGTGGCCTGACGGGCTACCTGACAGCGGGCACCTACTACAACAATCCGGCCAACGGCGCCAAACAGTTGGGTGGCTATATCGTCAATGGAGAAGTCGAAAACATCGGTGAATTTGCCTTGACTTACGCTACCACCAACGCGATGGGGCAGGTGGAAGCGAAGCTGGCAAACAAGCTGGGGATGAATGGCGATCAGCTTAATTGGTTGCTGATGGCGGGGTCGATAGTGGGGAATGTTGCAACTGGCACAAGATACGAGTCACCTTCAACTAAAAGCACCAAAGATTTTGATCAGACTAGCTACACAGGTGTTCGTGGATACCTCAACCGAGGCCCGGCAGGACTACCATTCGACACTATTGACCTTTTGCTTGGATTTCAGGGCCTTCCTGACGCATCAACTGCATCGGTTCTCTACAACAGAGATTCAATCGGCATCAATCAGCCTGTAGCACAGAATCTTACTTGTCATAGCCTTGGCACTGTAACGTGCTCGTATCTCGGTCGGAATGGCCTAGTCAATGGCGACATTTACCTAGCTTCGGTGCCATTTACGGTGGTGGCGCCGCCCAATGCCAACATATTGCTTGGGAATGGCGATGCAGTGAACGGCTTTTCTGGAGGTGCACTGTTTAATTGGAATGCTACTGTGGTCCCCATTCAGTTCCTAAAAGGGCATCCTTTCGAGAATTATAAGAAATACGTTGATGAAATGGGGGCGAAGAAATGAGCTTCGTGAATCGTATCGGCACGTTGTGTCTCGCCGTATTGTCGCTGCCTGGCTGTGTCTCTTTGGCGGACTATCAAGTGGCAATGGCCAATGATGGGTCGTTTGCTGCTTACGATAGGCAATTTATTGTCGATCCAATGAGCTATCCAGTATTTGCGCTTGCTGGCAATGGGCCTATAAAAAACCCCGACTTTAAGGAGGGTGGCTCCCAATGGAAGGGTGACGAAAGCCCAGACATTTTGCCAACCGATAGGTGGGAAATTACTAGGGTCGTTAATGGAAATTATTTGGCTTACTCATTTGAATACGACGAGCGATTTTGCAGGCGTCAATTGTTAATGGACAGAAAGTGGCTTGCAAAAACTTGCAATAAAAACCATGAAATGAACACCCATGTAAATGAATATGCCTACCTTTACATAAGGAGAGATGGGGTGGTGTATGGATGGCAATATATAAACAATAACAAGAGGATGCCATTTGAAAAAACTTGGTTCAACGTGATGAATAAAGGGGATTGGTCAGGCCAGCCATGGTTCAAATGCGTAGAGCGTTGCGACAAGCTTGTGAATATGAAGTAATGCATGATTTTCTACGCCAATGTGTATTCACGATGCTATGTAAGAAATCTTGTCTGGCGTACGCCAATGAGCGTCAATTACATCGCCGTTTCGTCGGCCCGATATCGGGGAAAAATGCGCAAATCGTGGCAGCGGACGACGTCGCGACGGCCGCGGTTCGTCAGTGAAAATTCAATTCTTAGCAGGGCATCTATTTGAAAGCTACAAGAAGTAGTTTGAACAAAAAGGTGGTCGAAAAGTGATCAGTGGCGCGAATATGGTTGGAATTAATTCCTTCACATTACTCCTTTGTGGCTGCGCATCAATGGCCGACTATCAGGTGGCTACGGCAAGTGACGAGTCATTTGCAGCTTAAGATAAGAGGTTTTCGGTTGATTCGAAGAATTATCTGATTTTCGCCCTGGCGGAGGATAGGCCTAAGAAGAATCCTTGGGGACAGATACGTGATTGGCCCGAGAGCGAGACAACGGATATTTTACCGAGCGATAGATGGGAGGTCACAAGAGTTGTGGATGGTAAATATTTGGATTTTTCATCGGAGTACAACAATAGATTTTGCAGGCGACAATTTTTTATGAATCGTCCCAAATTGATGAATGCATGTAAGGTTGGCGTGATGAATGCTCATGTTGATCAATACGTTTATTTATATATTACGCGTGCGGGCTATGCATATTCGTGGCAATACGTTTTTAATAATAAAAAAATACCTTTCGAAAAAACTTTGTTTAAGGTGGTTAATAAAGGTGATTGGTCAGGCCCGCCTTGGTTCAAATGCATACAGCGTTGCGACAAGCTTCCGAGCATGCAGTAACGCATAGCTTCCTGCGCGGAGTGTATTTGCGATGTTTCGGAAGAAGATCTTTCCTTTGGTCGCTTACTCATCAGCAGCTGTGTCATCGTCACGGCCTACATGATGTCAACAGGCAGGTCGCGAAAATCTTCGCGACTGAGGATGTGATCGTGGCTGCCGGCAACAATTTCAAAATTGGCGTCGTTCTCGGTATGAGCAGTGCGACCGAACGACAAAATCCGGCAATGTGCGCTTGAACGTCTTTAACTGGACGGATGGCTCCAACAAAGAAATTCCGCACTGTACCTAAACCGACATCATCCCGCAGGGCGGCCTGAATGATGGTGTTTCACTAAGGAGGAAATATGAAGTGAATACTGGTATCGCTGGCAATGGCGGCTACGGCTGGATGCGCCTACCCAGCCAAAACAATAGTTGGTAAAAATGATGCGCAGGGTGCTGTGCAGGTGGCGCCATCCATCGTCGAGTTGCCCCCTCGTGTGGGAAGTTTCCAGGCGCCAAACCAGATCAGGGAATTCGATCGAGATTTTGTGCTGGCGTCCAGTTCTCAGAATGGCGGTCGGTTTCTATTCGAATACGTGAGCGCTAATGAAACCGTTGATAACTGGAAAACGATGATTTCCGTTGTTTACGCTAAGGGGCAGAGTCCTAGCCCTCTGCAATGGGGAAAGACTTTTTCCATGAGCGCAGCGAGAGATACGCCTCACTATAGCGTGTGGGCAACCAAGGATAACGGCTACGCCAAGGTGATATACGAGCCAAATGGCCAGTTCCCTGGCTACGAAGTTGACGCTTTCCGCACGTATCACCTTTCAGCCTGTAAGGGGCTTGTAGCCCTTCAATACGCAATTCGGCCCGATATGGCGGATGCGAATGACAATGACCCAAAAGCAAAGCATGAGGTTCTTTTAAAGCTTGCTGCTCAGTCTAAGGAGTTGGCCGATCGAATCAGGGATTCGGCTTGGGTCCCCGATTGTTCGAGAAAGTAGTAGGTGGATTCGTAAGCTTTCCATGCACGTGGCCGTGGCAAAAGCTGAACTTCGTGGAATGGTTGCCCCATTCAGGATGCTCTTTCAGGCTCAGTCCGGCACTTCAGTCAGCTTCTTTATAAACGCTTGATAGGGATTTTTAATATGCAAAGGACAGTGGTCCATCTCGTTGCCTTGTTGGCACTCACGCTTAGCTCGTCGTCGTGCACCAATGTGCGCCAAACCTCGGCTGATCAGGCGTCGAAGCGCATGGCGCTGGCGGCAAAAGCATTTCCAGGGCATCAGGAGTACCTGTATATCGACGTACCCGCTGCGGACAACGGTGTGAGCAACCTGATGATGCGAGCCGTCATCGGCGAAGCGGCGTGGATGGAGCAGCTGACAGATGCCATGGCCAGCGGAGCGAATGCACCCATCTACCTAGTGGTGGGCGGGCGCGATAACGGCGTTGCATATTCGGCCGTCAAGAAGGCCCTCAATACGTTCAAGGGACAACAACTGCCTCAATTGCATCTGGCACTGATCGGTGACGCTGGTCAGGCTGAGCAATTGCGGGGCGCAGTCGAGGCGCTTGGCTCGGAATATTGCGTACTCTCGTTGACGCCTGGATGACTGCGGGCAGACGAGCGATGCGTTGAGTCATGCCGGTGCGACTGGGATTGTTTATTGAGCTTCTTATGGTGCCCAGAGTCGCTGCCCAGTCTTGTCGATGGGTCGGGAGTATCGCCATCGCATTGGCTGCTGGTCGTGCTTCGATCGACGCTACGTCATGTTCGTCGGCCTGGGTTCCGTCGAAGCGGCGAACTGGAGATTGTGGCGAGATAAAAAAAGGCCCCCTTGCGGGGGCCGGTGCTACATGCGTGGAGTAGGCCAACCAGAGGAGTAGGCTGATTGCCCGCCGGGACTGGAGGAGTACCGGCCCGCATAGAATGAGCTAATCCAGATGTCGCCCGTAAGCAGCGGATGCCGCTAATTAGCGTGGGTGAAGGCCTACATTTTGCGGCGACGCTTAGGTCAGGTGAATGGCAACGCCGGATGGTGGTCAGCAGGCCAGCCTTATCTACGATGCGGACTGCGTACCGAGCACTTGTGGTTCACCCAGCAAGAATGCGCCTGCGCAGCACCTCGGCAATCGCCGCCGTCTCGCGCAACGGTGTCTGCTGCGCAAGCGGCTCACTGTCCAGATCATGCAGCAACCCCGCTTCGCGCAGACTTTGATGAAAGCGCGCCAGCTTGGGCGGCAATGGCGCGGTCACCAAGGTTTGCACGGCGCAACCCACGGCACAGGCTTCACTGAGCATGTTGACCGAATCGGGCGTGACCACCAGACGGTCGGCCCAGCCCATCACGCCGGGGTACGGATTGTTGCCGTCATCGGGCCCGGACCAGACGATGCCGGGGATGTTGCGCAAGGCTTCGCGCATCACGTCGATCACACCTGGGGGCGTGCGGCGTGAGCCCAGCACCATCACGCTGCCGCCTTCGCTGCGTTGGCGGGCGAGCAGCCGCGATACCAGCTGTTGTGCGTAATCGATGTCGATGCGGATACCGGTACGTGGTCCGCCGATCAGCACCCCGACGCGTGGACCGGGCAGGTCGCCCAGGGTGGAACAGGCATCGCGGCCGTCTTCGAGCCAGCTGTCGTCGATGGGGTTGAGTGATCCCAGCGGGCGCAGCACGTTGCTGCCGTTGAGCTGGTCGTGGCTTGGTGCGATGACGGTGTCCCAGTGTGCGGGATCGATGCGTGGATCGAGAATCTGTACCGTATGGCAATGGTGCTCGGTCAGGTCGCGCAGCATGCGGGTGAACAGGGCGGCGCTGCGGCCGCAGCCGATGGCGACGTCGGGCCAGGGTGGGGCGAAGGCGTTGCGTTGCGGGCGGGGCAGGGCGAGGCGTCCGCCCAGCGTCAGGCGCGGGGATAGCCATGACCAGGGCGCACGTGGCTCCCATACCAGGTGGCGTACCGGCATCCGTAGTCGTTCGGCCAGGGCCAGCGCCTGGCGCTGGTTGCCGGCGGCGAGGTCGGTGATGGCCCAGCATTCGCCTGGTGGCGCCGTATGGCTCATACAGGCCCGGCCTGGTTGACCGGCGGCAGCAGGGTGGAGGCGATTGTCGTCGGATTGTGCACAGTTCGTTCCGCCTTGTTTACTGCTGTCCGGTCTGGCTTGCCCTTACACTCTGTACCCGTTGCGCCGGCGAAGGCGCGTTGTCATGCAGAGGATACCGATGAGCGAGAAGCTTGCCGAGGCAGCACTGGATCAGTTGTTTCGTAGCGCCCGTACCTTTAACGCATTCCTGCCCAAGCCGGTGAGCGATGAGCAGTTGCATGCGTTGTACGATCTTGCGAAGTTCGGCCCGACCAGCGCCAATTCGTCGCCGATGCGCGTGGTGTTCGTGAAGTCGGCGGAGGGCAAGGAGAAGCTCAAGCCATTCCTCTCCGAGGGCAATCGCGCAAAGACGATGGCCGCGCCGGTCACCGCCATCATCGCCACCGATCATGAGTTCCACGAAAAGCTGCCGCAGCTGTTTCCGCATGCCGATGCGCGCAGCTGGTTCGTGGGCAACCAGGACCTGATCGACCGCACCGCCTTCCGCAACGCGACCTTGCAGGGCGCCTACGTGATCATGGCGGCGCGTGCGCTGGGCCTGGATTGCGGTCCGATGTCGGGTTTCGACAATGCGGGCGTGGACAAGGTGTTTTTCGCCGGTACGTCGATCCAGTCGAACTTCCTGATCAATATCGGCTACGGCGACAGCAGCCGTGATTTGTTCCCGCGCAGCCCGCGTCTGTCGTTCGACGAGGCATGCCGCCTGGAGTGAACGCGGCATGTTGCGGGGCCACCTAAGATAGGGGCTCCGCAGCGCGCTACTCGGGCTATCCAACGATGATCGAGCCACTAGAAGTTTTCCTGCGTCTGGCCCTGGCCGCGGTGCTGGGGGCGGTGATCGGTCTTAACCGCAGTCGCAATGAATGGACGGCGGGCATGCGCACTCACATGCTGGTCAGCGTAGGCGCGGCCCTGGCCATCATTGTTTCGGCGTTTGGCTTTCACGATGTGCTCGGGCAACCGAATGTGTCGCTTGATCCATCGCGTATTGCGGCCCAGGTGGTCAGTGGCATCGGTTTCCTGGGCGCCGGCACGATCATGTTCATGCAGCGCGAACAGATCATCCGTGGCCTGACCACCGCGGCCGGTCTGTGGGCCACGGCATCCATCGGTCTGGCGGCGGGTAGTGGTTTGTTTGCGGCAGCGGTGATCGCTACCGGCGTGTGCTGGCTGATCCTGGCACTGCTCAAGCCGCTGGAGCGCAGGCTGATGGCATGGGGCCAGCACGGTGTTCCGCGCTTGCGCCTGCATCTGAGCGATGCGACCGCGCTGGGTTCGGTGGAGGCGATCGTGTCACGCCGCCATCTGCCGCTGAAGAAAATAGTCCTGCGTCGTCTGGAAGATGGTGACGATCAGGTCGATCTGGTGTTTGGACCGGCGATACGCAACGACCAGCTGATGACATTGGCTGATGAGTTGCGTGGGCTGGAAGGTTTGCAATCTGTGTCATTTGAATCGGCGTCGCGAACGCCTTCTTCACCACCCCCTACTGATTGAAGCAGGAGATTCTTCAATGCGTACTCTTCGTTATGTGATGTTGGCCGGGCTGCTTGGTGCAGCGATGTCGGCGCAAGCCGCTCCGGTGACCTACAAGCTCGACCCCAATCACACCATGGTGTTGTTCAGCTGGAGCCACTTCGGCTTTTCCAATCCGGTGGCCGATATCGGTATTGCCGATGGCACGGTGGTGTTCGATCAGCAGAACCCGTCCAAGTCCTCGGTGGACGTGACCATGCCGCTGAGCAACCTGGACACCCACGTGCCGGCGCTGGACAAGCACCTGAAGGAGCCTGACTTCTTCGATGCCGACAAGTACCCGACCATCACCTTCAAGAGCACCAGCGTGCAGTCGCTGGGCGGCAAGCATTACAAGGTGACCGGCGACCTGACCGTGCACGGCGTGACCAAGCCGGTGGTGCTGAACGCCACCCTCAATGGCGTCGGCACGCATCCGATGACCGGCCAGCAGTCGATCGGCTTCAATGCCACCGGCACGCTGAAGCGTTCGGATTTCGGCCTGGGCGCTTATGTGCCGAAGGTGAGCGACGAGATCCAGCTGACCATCACCACCGAAGGCTCGGTGCCGAAGGCTGACGGCGCGAAGTAAGCGTTCTACGCCCTCTCCCCGCAGGGGAGAGGGCGGGGTGAGGGGCGATCTCGCGAAGGTGGTTGTCTGCAGCGGTTGTGCTGCGATGACGCGGCGAGATTGTCCGCTCATCCCGATCTCCTTCCCGGCGAGGAGCAGGGGCAAATGCCAAGGCGGCCCTGCTAACATTGTCAGCCCCAATGTCTCACCCGGAGCGACATCCCATGTCGGTTTCCCCTACCGCGGCCAAGCCCATCCTGGCGAATGCCGAAAATCGTTACGAAGTGACGCGTTCGGACCTACCGCTATCGTGTCCGATGCCGGGCATGGCCCTGTGGAACTCCCATCCGAAGGTGTATCTGCCGATCGTTCAGGACGGCGGCGAGTCCGTATGTCCTTACTGCGGTGCACATTACGTCCTGCGTGACTGATCGCGGGGCGGCATTCGGGCGCATGAGGCGTCACGCGGCACGATTAGTGCTTGTTTTCTTGGATGAAAGTTGCGAATGAGGGAACCATGTCCGTTGCCGCCACGCCGGCCAGGGCGCTGACTATCGTCCAGCTGATCCCTGCGCTGCGCGCAGGTGGGGCGGAGCGCTCGGTACTGGAGACGGGACAGGCGTTGGTCAAGGCCGGCCATCGTTCCATCGTCATTTCTGCCGGCGGCCGCATGACCGCCCAGCTGGAAGCCGAAGGCAGCCAGCACATCACCCTGGATATCGGCCGCAAGTCGCTGCTTACCCTGGGCAAGCTGGGCCGGCTGCGAAGTCTGTTGCGAGAGTTGAAGCCGGACGTCGTCCACGTCCGCTCGCGATTGCCGGCCTGGATGGGCTGGTGGGCGCTCAAGGGCCTGTCGCCCCGGCCGCATTTCATCACTACCGTGCACGGGCTCAATTCGCCGGGCCGCTATAGCGCCATCATGCTGCGCGGCGAGCGCATCGTGGTCGTTTCGCAGACCGGGCGCGATTACCTGCTGAGCCATTACCAGAAGCTGGATACCACGCGCATTCGCATCATTCCGCGCGGCATCGATCCGGAAGCCTTCCCGTACGGCCATCGCCCGGACGAAGCCTGGCAGAAGGCGTTCTTCAACGATTTCCCGCAACTCGCTGGCGCGCCGCTGCTCACCTTGCCGGGGCGCGGCACTCGGCTGAAGGGCCATCACGATGCCATTGAGCTGGTGGCCGAGCTCAAGCAGCGCGGCATCGAAACCCGGCTGTTGCTGCTGGGCGTGATCGAGCCTGGCCGCGAAGCCTATGTGCGCGAGCTGCAGGACCTCATCAAGGCGCGTGGCATCGCCGAGCAAGTGGCGCTGACACCGCAGCGTTCGGATGTGCGCGACATCTATGCGATGTCCGCCCTGGTATTGCAGCTGTCGAACAAGCCCGAAGCGTTTGGCCGTACCGTGGTAGAAGCGTTGTCGCTGTGCCGCCCGGTGCTCGGCTATGCCCATGGTGGCGTGGGCGAGCTGCTGGCCGAACTCTATCCCGCCGGCCGTGTGCCTCCCGGCGACCGTGAGCGCCTGGTCGAACGTGCCGCCGAACTGCTGCGCGTCGCCCCGCCGATTGCCCCGCTGCAACGCTATCGCCTGATCGATATGCAGCGCGCTGCGCTGGCGCTTTATGAGGAAGTGGCTGCCTGAGTCCGGTCTGCGATCCCCGCTGCGATCGTAGACAGGCTCCAAAGTGGCTCGCCTACAATGCAGGGATCGCTATTCCGGATCCGGCATGAGCCCTTTCGTTCCAGCGCTGAAGAACCTGCTGCGCTCACCACTGTTGCCGCTATGGCTGGTGGTGGCGCTGCTGCCGTTTGGGCGTAGCGCCGAGCTAGGCACCTTTCTGTGCACGATTGGGTTGCTGCTTGCCTGGCGGCGCGATCCTGCCGTGTTGCGTGGAAACGCCGGGGCTCGATGGCTGTGTCTGCTGCTGGCCTGCTATATCGGCGCTGCACTGCTTTCGGCATTTGGCGCTGTCATGCCAGGCAAGAGCTGGTCGACGGTGTTGGCGCTGCTGCGCTATGTCCCGCTGGGCTGGTATGCCTGCTACACCATGCGTGGTTTGCCGCGCTTGCACGGTTTCTATGTGGCTGTGGCAGCCGTTATGGCGTTCTGGGTGCTGGATGCGTGGATGCAGATGCTTACCGGCTGGAGCTTGCGCGGACACGCCGAACCGGAACGTATTTCCGGCCTTTTTGGCGCTGACGATCCCAAGCTGGGGCCAAGCTTGGCCGTGCTTTCACCATTTGCGCTGTGGGTGGCGCGTGAGCGTTGGCAAAGGCGTGGATTGATCGTCGCGTTTTTGTTGTTGCTGGGGCCGGTGATGCTTAGCGGCTCACGTTCGGCATGGATCTGTTTCGGGTTGGTTGCGTTGATATTCCTGTGGCGCGAAGCCAGGTCGCCGTTTCGTTTTATCGCGGCCTGCGCCGTAACCGGCATGATCCTGCTGGCAGCCGGTGGTGTCGCCTGGAAAACCTCGACCCGTTTCGAAGTGCGCATGCAGCGCACGCTCGCGGTCTTTGGCGGCAGCGAGCAGGATCTCAACGAAGCGACGACTGGCAGGCTGGATATCTGGCATAACAGTCTGGCGATGATCGCGGCGCATCCCATCACGGGGGTTGGTGTGCGCGATTTCCGTTATGCCTATCCACACTTTGCGCCGGCGAATGATCATTTCATGGTGGCGGAAAACTGCGGTGATGGCGTGGGCGCCTGCCATGCGCATCAGCTCGTGCTGGAAATCCTTACCGAGACGGGCGGCGTTGGTTTGCTGTTGTGGCTGGTGGGTGTCGGCATCGCATGGCGGGCATGGCGGCGCGCCGGCCAGATCGGCCGGGCCGCGGCTTTTCCGGTGACGGTGTCGCTGGTGGCCATGCTGTTTCCGATCAATACGCATATGGCCTTCTATTCGGCTTGGTGGGGGCTGTTGTTCGCCTGGTTGCTGGGCCTGTGGTGCGCGGCGCTTTATGCTCCGTCCGAGGAACCGCGTCATGGCTCGTGAGCCGCTCTCGGTAGTAGTGATTACCTACAACAACGCTGACACGCTCGATGCCTGTCTGCGTGAAGTGGATTGGGTCGATGAAATCGTCGTGCTCGATTCCGGTTCGACCGACAGCACGGTGTCGATCGCACGCATGCATGGCGCCAAGGTGGACGTGCATCCGTTCGACGATTACGGTCCGCAAAAGCAGCGTGCGTACGACATGGCGCGCAACGATTGGGTCCTGAACCTCGACGCCGACGAGATCCTCTCGCCCGGCACGCGCGCCATCATCGAGCGCGCGCTGGAAGATCCCCGGCATGCTGGTTTTCGCTTGCCGCGCCGTGAGCGCATGTTCTGGACCGTGCAGCACCGCTGGAGTCATCGCAACGGGCATTTGCGTCTGTTTAATCGCCGGCGCGGCGGCATGAACGATGTGGAAGTGCATGCGGCGGTGGAGGTGCGCGGCCCGGTGAAAACATTGTGGAGCGCCGACTTCGTCAACAAGGGCGATGGCGACATTGCCACGCGTGTGGAGAAGATCAATCGCTACAGCAGCGGCATGGTTGCGCACAAGCTGCGTCGTGGCCAGCGCTTTACCGGCTTGCGCATGGTGATCTACCCGCCGCTATTCTTCTTGCGGCAGTTCCTGCTGAAGCGTTACTTCCTCAGCGGCTGGGCTGGGTTTATTGCCAGCGTGCTGGGTTCGTTCTACGTGTTTCTCAAATATGCCAAGCTGCATGAGGCGCGCAGGGCCAAGCGAAACACATAGATAGCTACGTGGGTTGGGTAGGTTGGGTTAGCGCAGCGTAACCCAAAGATGTTTGTCGCTCCGGCGGAATTCCGTTGGGTTACGCTGCGCTAACCCAACCTACCCGACCTACGCTTAGCCGTCGCTCAAAATGCGCACGAACTCATCCGCGATGACGCGCGTGCTGAAATGCCGGTCGACAAAATCGCGTGCAGCGATGCCCATCGGTTCGCGTACTTCGGGATCGCACATCCGCGCGATGGCATTGCGCCAAGCGGCGACATTGCCTGGCGGCAGCAGCAGGCCGGTCACGTTGGGCGAGAGCGTTTCGGGAACACCGCCCACATTGCTGGCCAATACCGGTGCGCCTGCCGCCTGGGCTTCAACAGAGACGCGGCCGAAGGTTTCCGTGGCAATCGACGGGAAGGCCAGCATGGAGATCGCGCTGTAGTAAGGATGCACGTCGTCGATCCAGCCCAGCATGTGATGTCGGTGCGCAAATGAGCCGGCCTCAATGCGCTCTCCCAGCATTTGCGAATCCGGCCCATGTCCCAGCCACATGCAATGCAGGCGCGGCTCCTGGGCCATCGCGCCATCGAGCGCCTCCAGCACGGTGAAAATGCCTTTGCTGTGGTGGATGCGGCCAAAATAGCCGAGCACGATGGCATCTTGCGGCATGCCGAGCTTGTGCAGGATTTCCTGGCGCTGCTGTGCATCGGGATGGCACCAGGCCATGTTCACCGGGTTGTACAGCACTCGCACCAGTTGCGGTGGAACGCCACGATCGAGATAAGCCTGGCGCGCATGCTGGGAAACGGCGAAAAAGCGTTGCGCCAGCCGCGGCACCAGATAACCGGAAACACGCCCCATCGCCGGGGTGCGATGACGAAACAGCGCGACCGGCACGCTCAGCAAACGGCTGATCAGGATCAGCGGCCAGTATTCCTTGCCGAAATTGCCCACCAGCCAGTCCGGACGAAGCTCGCGCGCTGCCTTGAAGCTGGCGAAATAGCCGCGCAGATCGAAGATGTTGCGGAATTTCGCCGGATAAAGCCGCACCCCCGATGCTGCAAGATGATTGGCGATCAGCCCGTTCGGATACACCACTGCACTGACCTGATGGCCGGCTTCGACCATGGCCTGGGCCAGCGCGATGAAGTGCGTGGCCGCCCCGGTGTTCTCCGGGTTGGTGCCGACAAAAAGGAATTTCATGCGCGACGATTCTCGTAATTGGTAAAGGCGCGCATGGCGAACTGGGGCAGCACATGGTGTCGCGCGACTTGCACGCGTGGCAGGCGCCAGAGGTTCATGCCGGTGGTCGCGCGTCCGCGATGAGTGGTGGTGGCAGCGTCATACCCGGCCGCACGGGTGGCGTCGGCGACGCGATCGTCCATGTCACCGTAGGGATAGCAGAACTGCGTGACCGGCGCGCCGAGGTGATCTTCCAGATCCACCTTGCTGCCGGCGATTTCTTCGTGCAGCTGCGCATCGTTGCACTGGGTCAGGCGCGGATGGCTGCGCGTGTGTGCGCCGATCTCCATGCCGCCGGCATGCCAGGCGCGCAGTTGCGCCGGTGTCATCAACGGTTTCTGGATACCGAGCTTTTCGGCATCCCAGTTGTTGTAGCGGCCGATGCTGCCGCTCACCACATAGCAGGTGGCGGTGAAGCCGTAGCGTTGCAGCACCGGGAGGGCCCATTCGAGATTGTCGACGTAGCCGTCATCCAGCGTGATGACGGCAATGTGGCCCTGCTGCTCGCCACGCAGGTACGGCATGGCATCGGCCATCGACAGGCCCTTGTAGCCCATCCGCTTGAGCAACCACATTTGCCGTGCAAAAGCGCCCGGACTCACATACAGACTGCGCCAGCGGCGCAGCTCGCGCGGCGCCCGGTCAATGTTGTGGTACATGAAAATCGGGCAAGCCCGATCTTGCTGCCCCGCGGTCGCGCTCATGCGGACTCCCAGTCGGCCAGTCGCAGAATTTTACGGCAATTGGCGCCGCCGAAGGACGTGACGGGCTGTTTGGCGAAACACGGGTTAGGCATGGGAAGGTGTGGGGACGAGCCAGCGTGCTTATCTACCGGGCGATGCTGTCGATAGCCTGTCGCGGCTCAGTAAATCTGTGGATAGCCATCAGGGCGCGTTTTGAAGCGTTTGTGTACCCACAGGTATTGCTCCGGCGCTTCGCGCACCATCTGCTCGATGCTGTGGTTGACGCGGGCGGTATCGGCCTGGGCATCGGTGCTGGGCAGATCTTCCAGCGGCGCTCCCAGCCGAAGCACATAGCCCTGGCTGCCGGGCAGGCGGCGATGGAAAAACGGGATCACCGCCGACTGGGACATTCGCGCCAGATGATGGGTGGCGGTGATGGTGGCGGCCGGAACGCCGAAGAATGGTACGAACACGTTGTCCTTGCTGCGCATGTCCTGGTCCGGCGCGTACCAGAGCGTGCCGCCGCCGCGCAGGTATTTCACGGTGCCGCGGATATCGTCCTTGTCGAACATCGCCCGCGCGTAGCCGAGGCGCGCGCGCAGCACGGCCCATTCGAACACCGGGTTGTCCATGCGCCGGTACATGCCGGCAATGCGGATACGCTGGGAAACCAGTCGCGCGCACAGTTCCAGATGCGAGAAGTGGCCGCCGACCAGTAGTACGCCGCGTCCCGCCGCGTGTGCCGCTGCGAGATGTTCCAGTCCTTCGAACTGCACCGGGATTTTCGCGATCGCACGATCGGAGCCCATCCACCCCAGCGCGAACTCGATCAGCATCAGGCCAATGTCGCGCAGGTGTTCATCCACCAGCCTGGCCTGTGTCTTGGCATCAAGGTCGGGGAAGCACAGCGCGATATTGGTGGCGGCCACTTTGCGGCGTGGCGAGGGGTAGCGCTCGATCAGCGCACCCAGCCCGCGACCGATCGCCATCAGCACCGGGAAAGGCAGCATGGCCAGCAGCTTCATCACGCCCACGCCGATCCACGCCGGCCAGAGGCGTGGTGAGAGAAGGGCGGGGGTGAAGGATGGACGAGGAGTTCCGGGCATCCGATGCATTGTAGCGGCTGGTGCGAAGGGTGAGTGGGCGAGGGCACTTCCGACACGCCTCCAGGCCATGCACCCCTCGGTCCGTCGGCCCTGGACCCGTATACTTCCGCGTCCCAGCCAGGAATATCCGTTGCGCTACCTCTATACGCTCCTCATGTATCTCGCCACGCCGATCATCGTGATGCGGCTGCTGACGCGTGGCATGCGCTATGGCAATTACCACCATCGGTGGCCGGAGCGTTTCGGTATCTTCAAGGCTCCGGATCTGCGCGGCAGCATCTGGGTGCATGCCGTGTCGGTGGGCGAGGTGAATGCGGCCGAGCCGCTGATCAAGGCGTTGCGGGTGGATTATCCGAATGCGCCGCTGGTGGTGACCACGGTCACGCCGACGGGATCGGCGCGCGTGCAGCAGCTGTTCGGCGACAGCGTCTTTCATGTGTACCTGCCTTACGACTTGCCGTTCTCGGTGCATCGCTTTCTCACGCAGATCCGCCCGCGCCTGGCGCTGATCGTGGAAACCGAGATCTGGCCGAATCTCTATTTCGGCTGCTATCGGCGCGGGATTCCGTTGATGATCGTCAATGCGCGCCTGTCCGGGCGTTCGTTGCGCGGTTATGCACCGATGCGTGCCCTGCTGCGTTCGGCCTTGCGTTGCGTGAGCCAGATTTCCGCTCAGTCGCGTACGGACGCGGCGCGCTATCGATTGTTGGGCGCCGATCCGGACCTGGTGACGGTAAGCGGCAATCTGAAATTCGATATGCCGGTGCCGGTCGGTGCGTTGGAAGGCGGCGAGATTTTCCGCCGGCAGTGGGGCCACCTGCGTCCGGTGTGGATTGCGGCAAGCACGCACGAAGGTGAAGAGCTGGCGGTGCTTGAAGCGCATCTGGAGATACTCAAGCGACTGCCTGATGCCTTGTTGTTGATCGCGCCGCGTCACCCGGAACGCTTTCGGGTGGTGGAGAATTCGGCCCGCAGCCTGGGTTTTGCCACCGCTACGCGCAGTGCCGATCGCGTTCCTGGCGCTTCGCATCAGGTATTTCTGATCGACACGATGGGCGAATTGATGCCGTTTTTCGCTGCGTCGGATCTCGCTTTCGTCGGCGGCAGCCTGGTGCCGATCGGCGGCCACAACGTGCTTGAGCCAGCCGCTTTGGCCAGGCCGGTACTAGTGGGCCCGCATACCTTCAATTTCGAGGAAATCACGCTGACCTTGATTCGCGGTGGCGGCGCCAAGCGCGTGTTGCAAAGTGAAGCGCTGGGTGAGGAAGTACTGGAGCTGCTGCAGGACGAGGTGCGTTGCAGGCAAATGGGGCAGCAGGCGCGCGTGGTATTCGACAGCGAACGCGGTGCGGTGGGCAGGGTAATGAAACTGATCGACCGCATGCTGCAGGAATAGCGCGCGAATCGAAGACGCTCGAACCATAAAAAAGGCCGGGATAAACCCGGCCTTTTTTGTTGCGTCCCCCGTGCTGTTACTGCAGCAGCGAGTTCACGTATTCCATATCCTTGTAATCGATCGTGCCCGCCGATTGGCGCAGCAACAGGCGATTCAGCACCAGCTGATGGCGTGCTGCCGAGTAGGTGCTCTGGTTCTGCGTCAGGTTTTGAATCGCCGTCAGCACGTCCAGCATGATCTGCGTACCCACCTGGAAGCCGGCCTTGGTGGCATCGAGCGCTTCCTGCGCGGATTCGACCGCGGCCTTGCCCGACTTCACTTCGCTGATGCCGGCGATCACCGTGTTGTAGTAGTTGATCGTGTTCTGCACGGTCAGGCGACGCGTGGATTCCAGCGAATCCTGCGCCTCGTCACGCTCGTCGATCGATTGGCGCACCTTTGACTGCGTCGCGCCGCCCGTGAAGATCGGCACCGACAGGGTCACGCCGATGGTGTTGCCGTAACGGCCGTTGCCGATAACGTTGTAACTGCCGTTCTCCAGCCAGGACGTGCTTTTGTTGCGGCTCAGGCTGGCGGTGATGGTCGGCAGATGGCCAGCGCGCGCAACGTTGACATTGTGCTCGGCCGCGTCGACCGAATCCTGCGCCGACAGCAGGGTGGGATTGTTCTTCAGTGCGCTGCTCACCCACGCCTGTGGATCAGCCGGCACCGGCGCATCCATCGGTAGCTCGGGGCGCAGCACCTTGAGTTCACCCACCGGCTCGCCGGTGATCACGGTCAGCGCCTGACGATCGTTTTCCAGCGTGTTCTCGGCGCTGATGGTCGTTGCCTTGGCCGCCTCGTAGTACGACTTGGCCTGATACACGTTGGTGATCGCGGCAATACCGACCTTGTACTGCTGTTCGGCCTGATCGTAGGTGACCCGATAAGCCTCTTCGTTCGCCTTGGCGTACTTGAGCTGTTCCTGGTCGTTGAGGATGGTGAAGTACGCCGTGGCCACGCGGACGAACAGATCCTGTGCGGCTGCTTCGTAGGTCTGTTGCTGCGCATCGGCAGTCGAATGCGCGGCTTGCAGGTTTGCAATGTCCGCCAGGTTGAGGATCGTCTGATCCAGTTCGACACCTACCGAACGCGTACGCAGGTGCCCCGGGTTCTGGTTCTGAGACGTCTCGAACTCGTTTTCCGCGCCCGAAATAACGCTTTGCTGCTGCAGTCCGTACGTGCCATTGATCTGCGGCAACAGCAGCGCGCGCGCCTGCGGAATGCCTTCGTGCACGGCACGTTGCGTTGCATCGGCCTGGGCCAGTACAGGGTCGTTCGCACGCGCCTGACGGTATGCATCCAGCAAATCCTCGCCATGGCTCGGCAGGGATACTGCGGCCAGAGTCAGGGCAAGGGTCAGAAGCTTCAAGCGCATGAGTTCGCCTCGTGGGTTCGGGGTGTGTAGCGGGGAATCAGAAAACGAATCGGCGGGGAGGCTCGGCGTTAGCGAGGTACGGCAGATCCGTCTCAAGCACGCTTTCCTCGCGATAACGGTTATTGCCTTCGCTGGTGATCAGCATGACTTGCTGCACCGGCGACTCGCCGCGGATGGCAAGTAGACGGCCGCCGGGCTTGAGCCAGCTCAGGAAACGATCGGGGATACGGTAAACGGCGCCCGTGACAACCACTGCATCGAACGTACCCTGCGGCTGCCAGGCGTTGATGGCTTCGCCGGTGGCCAACTGCACGTTGGTAATGCCGGCGGCCTGCAAGCGCTGACCGGCGGTAGCGGCGAAATCGGCATGGATATCAACGCTGGTAACACGCGCGGCGAGGTTCGCCAGGCACGCGGTGAAAAAGCCCGAACCGGTGCCGATTTCCAGCACATGATCTTCCGGCTTCAGCGCCAGTGCTTGCAGCACGCGGCCTTCCATCACCGGCTTCATCATCACTTCGCCGTGGCCGATCGGCAGGCACAGATCAGCGAAAGCGAGCTGACGATGCTCGGGCGCAACGAAGTCCTCGCGGCGTACGCGGCCCAGTACTTCGAGCACGCGACCATCCAGCACCTCCCAGGGGCGCACCTGGTTCTCAACCATGTTTTGACGCGCCTGATCGAAGTTCATCGCCATGGAAAACTAGCCTATGTGGATCGAAAAAAGGTCAAAAAGGATAAGCGTTTAGACCCTGTTTCGACAATGGTTAGGGTGCGGGCGGAGGCTTGTTGCACGAAGTGCCGGAAGTCATCGCGATGACCTGACGTAAGTCATGCAAGAGCTTGTGTCCGCGGACACTTACGCAGTTTTTCGATGGTTGCGCAGCGTCTCCCCAACGATGTCGGCAGGCAGGCGCGCAAGCGCGCCTTCGGTACTTGCACCCAGGACGGCATCCAGTCGCTGGATGCGGCTCAGGATTGACTCCCCACGGCTCATCGCCGCCACGCACAGCCACGCCAGCCAGCGTGACAAGCTATGCCGGTCGCGCGCATCGAGCGCGGCGACGGCGGTACGCACGGCAAAAACCTGTTTGTGGATGGTCCGGTCGCGCTCCAGCCACGCGGTCAGCAACCGCTGAGCCTTGCGATAGGGGGCGCTGAGCGCCATTTCTGGGATAGTCGCGCACATCGGACAAATATTCGGTATCATTCAGGAAATAATTAAACCGCCCCGTATAATAAATTGGGTTTTTTGATTTGTGAAGGTGCCTCCATGAACTCGATCCCGCTGACCAAGCCACACGGGCCAGGCCGCCCGAAGGACATGGAAAAGCGTGCGGCCATCCTTGACGCCGCCAAGGCTCTGTTCATACGCAACGCCTTCGCCGGCACCAGCATGGATGCAATCGCCGCCGAAGCGGGCGTGTCCAAGCTGACCGTCTATAGTCATTTCGGTGATAAGGACAACCTGTTCCGCGAGGTCATTCGTGCACGGGTCCAGGACCTGCTCCCTGAAGAGACCTACAGCTTTGACCCACAGGCCGACATCGGCGATACCCTCCATCGCATCGCCCAGGCGCATGCCAACCTCGATTGCGACCCGGAAACCGTGGGCACTTTCCGCGCCATTCTCAGCGACTGCCGCCAGGGCAATCCCCGCTACGGCAAGTTGATGTGGGAAGAAGGGCCGATGCGCAGCCGTGCCCTGTTGGAACGCCTTATGCAGCAGGCCGTTGACGCCGGCAAGCTGGATATCGATGACGTGCCGCGCGCCGCCATCCAGTTCACCTCGCTGATCAAGGGCGAAATGGTGATGCGCCGCATGTTCGGCTGCGTCGAATGTGTGCAGACCTATGCCCGTGAAATCGAGGAAAACGCCCGGGCCGGCGTGGTCATGTTCCTGCGCGCTTACGTGCCGCGTTAAGACCTTTCGCAAGGTTTCACTCGTTTCTGCCCCCGCTTCGTGGTCAAATAGCCGCTTGGAAGCGGGGGTGCCGACTACATTCGGCTGAGAGAGTCCCTTCGAACCTGATCCGGTTAGCACCGGTGTAGGGAGCTTCGCCGCACAGGCCACCGTGCGTTGGCGCCATCGCTTCGATCCCGTGCGGATTTCCGTACGTTTTCCGCGCAACTCCATGCGGACACCAGAAGGACGAATGCCGATGAATGCCTTGCCCTCCGATCTCGTGCGTGCCGCACAAGAACTTTCCGAAGCCGTCACCCGGCCCATTCCGGGTTCGCGCAAGATCCACGTGCAGGGCAGCCGCCCTGACCTCAAGGTGCCGATGCGCGAGATCGAGCAAGCGCAGACCCCCACCTTGTTCGGTGGCGAAGCCAATCCGCCGGTTACTGTTTATGACACCTCCGGCCCCTATACCGACCCGGACTACACCGCCGATCTGGCTGCCGGGCTCCCGGCCTTGCGCGCCACATGGATTGCCGAGCGTGGCGACGTGGAGCAGCTATCGGGCCTGAGTTCCGCCTTCGGCCGCCAGCGCGCCGCGGATGCCGGGCTCGACGATGTGCGCTTCGGTCATATCCGCACCCCGTTGCGCGCCAAGGCAGGTGCCAATGTCACGCAGATGCACTACGCGCGTCGCGGTCTCATCACTCCGGAAATGGAGTACATCGCCATCCGCGAAAACCAGTGCATCGAAGCGCTGCGGGATAGCGCGCTGCGCACCCAGCATCCAGGCGAATCCTTCGGTGCCTCGCTGCCGAAGCTGATCACGCCCGAATTCGTGCGTGACGAAGTGGCGCGCGGCCGCGCCATCATTCCGGCCAACATCAATCACCCGGAAAGCGAGCCGATGATCATCGGCCGCAACTTCCTCACCAAGATCAACGCGAACATCGGCAATAGCGCGGTGTCATCGGGTATCGCGGAAGAGGTCGAAAAGCTCGTGTGGTCGATCCGCTGGGGCGGTGACACGGTGATGGATCTGTCCACCGGCAAGAACATCCACGAAACGCGCGAGTGGATCATCCGCAACTCGCCGGTGCCGATCGGCACCGTGCCGATCTACCAGGCACTGGAAAAGGTCGGCGGCGTGGCCGAAGAACTCACCTGGGATCTGTTGCGCGACACGCTGATCGAACAGGCCGAGCAGGGCGTGGACTACTTCACCATCCACGCCGGCGTACTGCTGCGCTTCGTGCCGCTGACCGCCAAGCGCGTGACCGGCATCGTGTCGCGTGGCGGCTCCATCATGGCCAAGTGGTGCCTGGCGCATCACAAGGAAAATTTCCTCTATACGCATTTCGAGGAAATCTGCGAAATCATGAAGGCCTACGACGTGTCCTTCAGTCTCGGTGACGGTCTGCGCCCCGGTTGCGTGGCCGACGCCAACGACGCCGCGCAGTTCGGCGAATTGGACACGCTGGGCGAACTCACCCAGATCGCATGGAAGCACGACGTGCAGGTGATGATCGAAGGCCCCGGCCATGTGCCGATGCAGTTGATCAAGGAGAACATGGAGCGCCAGCTGGAGAAATGTCACGAGGCGCCGTTCTACACGCTGGGGCCGCTCACCACCGACATCGCACCGGGTTATGACCACATCACCAGCGCCATCGGCGCGGCGATGATCGGCTGGTTCGGTACCGCCATGCTCTGCTACGTCACGCCGAAGGAACATCTGGGTCTGCCGAACAAGCAGGATGTGCGCGACGGCATCATCGCGTACAAGATTGCCGCGCATGCGGCGGATCTTGCCAAGGGGCATCCGGGCGCGCAGGTGCGCGACAACGCACTAAGCAAGGCGCGCTTCGAATTCCGCTGGGATGATCAGTTCAACCTCGGCCTGGATCCGGAAAAGGCGCGTGAATTCCATGACGAAACGCTGCCCAAGGATGCGCATAAATCCGCGCACTTCTGCTCCATGTGCGGGCCGAAGTTCTGTTCGATGAAGATCACGCAGGACGTGCGTGATTACGCCGCTGAGCATGGTGTGGATGAAATCGCTGCGCTGGATGAGGGCATGGCCGAGAAGTCGGCCGAATTCCGCGCGCAAGGTGCCGAGGTCTATCACAAGGCGTGATGGACTCTTCGTTCCCTCTCCACTGCGCTGGAGAGGGAACTGTCGGACGTACGCGGGCTCAGGGGCCTGAGCGCGGGCGTCCTGAGCCTGACAGAGAGAACAGCAAGAACAACGTTCCCACTAACAGCGCTCGCCACTCGTCGATGGCAGTGTGGTTCGCGGTCACGGCTGACAGATGCGATAGCTGAAAGATCGACAGTAGAAAAAGCAAGGCCAGAATGATCTGGCCAAAGCCCCGTTTGGTACGAGTCAAGCTTATCGTGAGTGCAGTTGGAATCTTCATGCAGCGCATTCTTCGCTCAGCGGCATAAATTTGCGATAACCCGTCAGGGCGTCACCGTATAAATCCCATAAAAAATCCTTTCCCGGGGCCTCGTTATCAACCTGGACGGGGGAGACGTGCCTCGTACTCCGCCTCCATCCGGGAATGCGTTTTCCAAAAAGCCGGCGGTTCACGTCCGTTGAGACGATCGGCCAGGATGCCCAAATGGGTATGCCAGCCACCGGCGACGCTGATCAGGGCGTCGTAGGAGGCAAGCCGTGTATGGGTGAGTACCAATAGCACCTGGTCTCCATGCGGAGTGAGTTCGAAACGTACTTCCGATTCCGCATCGCCACCCTCCACGCTGCCGAACGTGTAAGCCAGCACATGCGGTGGTTCGTAAGCCAATACGCGCCCACTCATGCGCACTTCGCCGCTGTGTCTGGCGTATTTTTCGGGCGGCGGATCGTCGTGTTTCGATAACTTGCCGTTGTTGAATATGTGTTCGATTTTTCCACCGACCCAGGGTTCGATCGGTCCGGACGAGAACCACTGTCCACGCTTTGTCGAATCGGTGAGATAGTCCCACACGCGCTCGATGGGGCCAGGGAGCAAGCGTTCGAAGCGTATCGAAGTGGGTTCGGTGACAGTGCCGTAGTCGTTCATGGAATTCACCTGCCTGGTCGATGGGGAAACTTGGCGCACTAACGTTTTCGGCGTGCTTTTTGGGGAGTGGATGCGGTTTTTTCTTCGGTGCGAAGCAGTGCCTCAAGTACATCCAGCTTCGGAGTCCAGAACTGTTCGTAGTGACGCATCCATTCCATGCCGGCGTGCATGGGTGCGGCATTCAATTGGCAAACGTGCGTGCGGCCCTGCACGTGGCGGTCGATCAATCCAGCCCGCTCCATCAGCTTGATGTGCTTGGAGGCGGCGGCCAGTGACATCGCGAATGGTTGGGCCAGTTCGCCTACGCTAAGTGATTGCTTGGCTAGGCGCTTGAGCATGGCGCGGCGGGTCGGGTCGGCCAGTGCCTGAAATACATCATCGAGTTGCGCGGAAGTATATTTAACCATGTGGTTGAATGTACGCCGGAGCAAAACATAATTCAACCTTTCCGTTAAATATGCCGGCGGCTTCCTGACTGGCTGCAGGAATGAGGCGCACTTTATCCTCACTTCCAATCCTTGCCCTCAAACGGAGAGTGACCATGCACGCAAGTGGAACCTTTGACGTAAAGCTCACGCCCCAATCCGCGGCGTCGGGCATCGAGGCGGCCAGGCTTGGCAGGCAGACCATCGACAAGCGTTTCAGTGGGGAGCTGGAGGCAACCAGCCTCGGCGAGATGCTGTCGGCCGGCGGCAACGTGCAAGGTTCGGCCGGCTATGTGGCGATCGAACGCGTTACCGGTGTGCTGCAAGGCAAGCGTGGAAGTTTTGTGTTGCAGCACGCGGGCACGATGGATCGCGGTGTGCCTGCCCTGTCAATCAGCGTGGTGCCGGACTCAGGGACGGACGAGCTGACGGGCCTGAGTGGCTCCATGCAAATCCAGATCGAACAAGGCAGGCATGTCTATCACTTCGATTACCGTTTGCCCTGATCGTCGGCCGGAAAAGCCTGAAAGGGAAGCGCGGCGAATACTCCAGTTTCACGCTTTGAATTCCGCCTTCATGATGTCTGCAGGAAGGCGGAATTCGCGGCGACACCATTACCAGCCCGAAACCACCAGCTTGCCGATCGTCTTGCCGGACTCCAGTCGACGGTGCGCTTCGCGTAGGTTTTCAGCGTTGATCGGGCTGAGTGCTTCGCGTTGGATACCGCGCAGTTCGCCCTCGTCGATCAGTGCGGCGACGCGCGCCAGAATGCGTCCCTGTTCGGCCATGTCGGCGGTTTTGAAGCGCGGCCGCGCGAACATCATTTCCCAATGGATACCAATGCACTTGGCTTTGTAGGGATCGCCGATGTTGAGCGGTGCGCTCGGCTCGACGATCAGGCCAACGTGACCTTGCGGCGCGAGCAGCTCACCCAGTTCTTCCCAGTAGCGCGAGGTATCGGCCAGATTGACCACCGCGTCGATCTGCGCAAAGCCCAGCGCCTGCAGCTGCGAGGTCAGCGACTGGTGATGATCGATGACATGCTGCGCGCCCATGGCGCGGCACCACGCCATCGTTTCCGGCCGCGACGCCGTGGCGATTACGGTAAAGCCGGCGCGTCGTGCCAATTGGATGGCAATGGAGCCAACACCGCCCGCACCGCCAATGATCAGCATCGACTTTCCATCGCCACCTTGTTCGGGGTGGTAAGGCATGCGTTCGAACAACAATTCCCACGCGGTAATCGCGGTGAGCGGCAGGGCTGCGGCGCCCACCGCATCGAGCCGGCGCGGGCGAAGCGCGACAAGACGCGCATCCACCGCCTGATATTGCGCGTTGCTGCCGGGGCGCATGACGTCACCGGCGTAATACACCTCATCGCCGGATTTGAAATCGGTGACGTCGGCGCCCACTGCTTCCACGACACCCGCAGCATCGAAACCGAGCACGCGCGGCTGCGTTTCCACTTGCGGCTTTGGCGCGCGCAGTTTGGTATCGACCGGATTGACCGAAATCGCTTCCACGCGCACCAGCAAATCCTGCGGGCCGATTTGCGGCTTGGGCAAGTCCACATCGATCAGCGATTGCGGATCGTCGATAGGTAGATAGCGGGTAAGGGCAACGGCTTTCATGACGGGTTCTCCTTCATTACTGGGTAGACGATAACGCAGGAACATCACGCGGGCTTCGCTCGGCGAAAGGCTTATGCCAATGCGGGTGAGCGGTAAGACGGGTGTGTGGCAATCAGGACTCGCTGCTTGCACACAGGCTGGCGGGCAGGCGCAGCTCGCTGTTTTCGCGCTGACGTGCCCATAGCGCGACCAGCAGGCCTGCCAGGGTGATGAGTGCCGCCACCCAGGTCAGCGCGCCAAGTCCCGGGCCATGCGCGACGACAGTACCGCCCAGCCATGCACCGAGCGCATTGCCAAGATTGAACGCACCGATATTCAGGCTGGATGCAAGGCTTTGCGCATCATTGGCCTTGTGCAGCACCCACAGTTGCAGCGGCGGCACGGTTGCGAAAGCCGCGACGCCAAGCAGGCCGACGAACAGCACCACAAGGACTTTGCTGTGCAGCGCGAAAGTCATCACGCTCAGCACGGCAATCAGCACCACCAGGGTCGACAGCAGTGCGGGCATCAGGCGGCGATCAGCCAGCTTGCCACCGAGCAGATTGCCTGCGATCAACCCGATGCCGAAGATCAGCAAGATCGGCGACACCGCGCTTTCGGCGAAGCCGGTGACTTCCGTGAGAATCGGCTGGATATAGGTGAAGACGGTGAACACGCCGGCAAAGCCAAGCACGGTCATCAGCAAGCCAAGCAGTACGGAAGGCTGGCTGATGGCGCGTACTTCTGCGCGAACGGCAATCCGCTTGCCGGCGTCATGGCTGGCCGGAACCAGCGCGGCAATCACCACCATCGCCAGCACGCCGATGGCGGCCACGGCCCAGAAAGTCGAACGCCACCCGAAATGTAGCCCTAGCCATGCGCCGGCCGGAACGCCGAGCAAGGTGGCAATGGTCAGGCCGGTAAACATGATCGAAATCGCCGAGGCCCGGCGGTCGGGCGCGACCAGGCTGGTCGCGACCACCGCGCCGACGCCGAAGAACGTACCGTGCGCCAGCGCGGTGATCACCCGCGCCAGGAGTAACACGGGGTAGTTCGGAGCCAGCGCGCAGAACAGATTGCCGATGGTGAAGATCGCCATCAAGGCGAGCAGTACCGTCTTGCGCGGCAGGCGGCTAGTCGCCACCGTCAGTACCGGGGCGCCGAAGAAAACCCCCAACGCATAGCCGGAAATCAACAGGCCGGCGGAGGCGATGTTGATCTTGAGGTCGGCGGCGACCTGCATCAGCAAGCCCATGATCACGAATTCGGTGGTGCCGATGCCGAACGCACCGGCCGCCAGGGCGTACAAGGCCACGGGCATGGAACGGGAGGGGTGAGCAGCCACGGGAGGCTCCGTCGGAAGAGGACGGACATAGCCTAGGTGCTTGCATATTCTTCGAAAACCACCAAAATGGCTAATTAATTTCAATGAAATATTGAAAATCATGGATCGCGTCGGCGACCTCATCCTGTTCATGCGGGTACTGGACCAGGGCTCGATCAGCGCTGCCGCGCGCAGCCTGGATCTTTCCGTAGCGGTCGCCAGCCAGCGGCTGAAACGCCTGGAGCATGATCTGGGTGTGCGCTTGCTGCACCGGACCACGCGCCGCCTGCATCCCACGACGGAAGGATTGGCCCTGGCCGAACAAGGGCGACCCCTGGTGGAAGATCTGGAAGCACTGACCTCGGGCCTGCGCCAGGGGGCAAAGGATGTGGCCGGTACGCTGCGCCTGACGGCCTCCGCATCATTTGGACGTCTATACGTGTCGCCCTTGTTGCCGGCCTTCATGGCGCGCTACCCGCGCGTGCGCCTCAGCGTGAACCTTACCGATGAACTGCAGGATCTGATCAGCGCCGGCTACGACCTGGCCATCCGCATCGGCGCGCTGCACGACTCCCGCCTGGTGGCGCGCAAGCTTGCGGCCAATCGTCGAGTGTTGTGTGCATCACCGGACTACCTGCGCCGCTACGGCATGCCACGCACACCGGAGGATCTGGCCAAGCACGAATGTCTGATGCTGATGGGCAGCGCCGGTCGCCAGGATGTTTGGCGTTTGCACGATGCGCAAGGTCATCTGCATAGCGTGCGCGTCAGCGGGCGGCTCGAGTCATCCCTGGGCGAACTGTTACGCGACGCTGCTCTGGCCGGATTGGGGATTGCCCTGCATTCCACCTGGCATGTTCACGATGATTTGCGTCGTGGCCGCCTGCAACTGGTACTACCCGAATATTCGATCGCCGACACCGGGATTTACGCGGTCATGCCGCAGCGGCGGCTGGTACCGTTGCGAGTAAGAGCCTTTGCGGATTTCCTCGCCGAGCAGTTTGGCGATACGCCACCGTGGGAACGGGGTTTGGCGGCCTAGGGATGCTCTGATCTATTCCACGCATCCGGCATGGCGTTTGGCGCGATACGCGATGGGCAAAAATGAAAGCGGCGCATCACCCGGGGCGACGCGCCGTTCCGTAGCTGCGGAGCTTCAGGAACTCAGTCTTTGCTCTGCTTGTGGCGCTCGATGCCGGCGAGGATTTCGGCCTTGGCTTCCTCGGCGCCCACCCAGCCTTCGACCTTCACCCACTTACCCTTCTCGAGATCCTTGTAGTGCTCGAAGAAGTGGCCGATGCGCTCCAGCCAGTGGCCCGACACACCCTTGATGTCTTCGATATGGGCGTAGCCCGGGAAGATCTTCTTCGACGGAATCACCACCAGCTTTTCGTCGCTGCCGGCTTCGTCCGTCATCTTCAGCATGCCGACCGGATGGCAGCGGATCACCGAACCCGGCACCAGCGGCAGCGGCAGGATTACCAGCGCGTCCAGCGGGTCGCCGTCACCGCCCAGGGTGCCCGGCACATAGCCGTAGTTGCAGGGATAGCGCATGGGGGTGGAAAGGATGCGGTCGACGAAAATCGCGCCGCTGGCCTTGTCGACTTCATATTTGACCGGCTCGGCATCCTTGGGGATTTCGATGACGACGTTGATTTCGTTCGGCACGTCGCGGCCGGCGCTGACCAGATCCAGGCCCATGGGGCACTCCTTACGTCTATCTAAAAGCGGGGAAGCCAATCAGGATACGGCAAAGCTTGCCGCGGCGCACCAAGGCCGGTGTAGGCGTGGCGCAATCGCCCGGCCATGCGAGTACGCAATTGTAAAAATGGCATGCGGATTGGCTCTACGCGATGGATGCAGATTGGTCATGGCAGGGCGGTTGGCTGGCGCCTAGCATGCGAACTTGGGCGCGCGGCAGCGCGCCCCGCAAGTGCGCAACTCCCTCATCCCGCGGGACGGTTCCCCCCACGCCGCCCGCGGGCTTTTTGTGACGGGCAGGGCTCGGAGCCGGGTGTGGTCGTCGCAGGTTGGCAGAATCGTTCAGCGCGCCTGGAAATGATCCAGACATTGGCCGAAAAGCTGCATGGCCTCGCGTATTTCCGTGACGGAGAGACTGCAGTAGCCGAGCATCAAGCCGGGCCGTGGTGGTGCGTGCAGATAGAGCGGCGCCATGGGATACAGGCCCAGACCCTGGTCATGCGCGTAGGCGATCAAGGCGTCGCACCGGGTTTGATCGTAGCCGGGCAGCCATACCACCAGGTGCATGCCGGCCGGCGTATCGGCGATCTCCACGCGATCTCGCGCATGCTCCTTCAAACCGGCGATCAAGGCTTCGCGGCGTGATTTTAGTTCCTTGCGCGACAGTCGCAGGTGACGCTCAAAACCTCCGTCTTCCATGAAATGCGCCAATGCCGATTGCTCGATCACCGGACAGGACATGTCGCCAAGGTATTTGGCATTGCGAAAATCCACGCGCAACGCGGCAGGCAAAACCATATACGCAAGGCGCAAGCCGCCGAACATCACTTTGGAAAACGTGCCGACATAGATGACGCGGTCGCCATGATCGAGCGAGCGCAAGGCGGGCATCGGTTGCGATTCGTAACTGAATTCGCCGTCGTAATCGTCTTCAACGATCCAGCACTGATGCTGTTCCGCGTAGCGCAGGAGTTCCTTTCTGCGCTGCAAGGAAAGAATGCTGCCGGTAGGAAACTGGTGCGACGGGGTGACGTAGATCAGGCGCGGCGATTGCTCGGGAAGTTCGCTGCACAGGATGCCTTGTTCATCCGTACGTATGGCTACCAGTTCGACGCCATGCGCGACCAGCGCCTGGTGCGCGCCGAAATAATGCGGTTCCTCCAGCACCACGCGATCGCCTTCCTCAAGCAATACGCGTGAGATGAGCGTAATCGCTTGCTGGGTGCCGCAGACGATCAGCAGGTCATCCGGTTCGGCCTGCACACCGCGACGACGCGCCAGATAATCGCAGGTCTGCTTGCGCAAGGCGTTCAGGCCGGCAACTTCATTGACCACCAATCGCGTGTAGTTCGCAGCGCGCGCCAGCTCGCGGCCCCACGCATTATTGAGCGCGGGATTGACCAGCGGATTGCCGTATTGCAGGTTGTAACGCAGCCCGCGATGGATGCGGGGTATGTCCCAGTTGCGTACCTCACGCGCGCGTTGCGCATAACGGGAAGGCGCCGGGATGGATGTTTCGGCATGGTGATTGCACGGTCTGGCTTGCAGATCGCTGACGTAGCTGCCGGAACCGACCCGGCCGGCGATAAAACCCTCCGCGCGCAGCTGCTCGTAAGCGGCCAGCACGGTGGTACGCGAAAGATCCAGTTCGTCCGCCAGTTCGCGCGTGGGCGGCAATTGCGTGCCCGCGGCAATGCGGCCGTCCAGAATGGATGCTTTCAAGGCTCGCGTGAGTTGGTCATACAGCGGCCCACGGCCGTCGAGTTCCAGGTACACGCCACGTCCTCCAGTTGGGATGACAGGTCCTTGCAATTGGCTCTAAGAAAATACGAGCAATTGGTTATGGAGGGAACGTTACTGAATACCTAGTCTGGCGTTGCGCGGGGTTCCGGAGCGAACCCTGTGCCGGCTCTACCCCAGGCCGGCAGACACGGCGGCGTGCTCCCTCACGTCCCGCACCCGCGGGATGGCCAACTCTCACGGCCATCCCGCGGTTTTTGGGCGAGCGCGTAAAGCGACCACCTATCGCACATGAGTCAGGACGAATGCCGACACCTCAGGCCGATCATCACACGCTGCTTGATCTCCCACCACCTCGCCGAGCCTGGCTGCCCATCGCAGCGATAGCTTTCTTGCTGGCCACGGTGGATCTGATTTTTGCCTGTAGCTACTGGCAGCGGCTTTACGGCCTGCCACCGTCGCGACTGGTGCAAAACATTGCTTCAGGCCTGCTCGGCAAGGCGGCTTTTGCAGGCGGTAGCAACACGGTGTTGCTGGGCCTGCTGCTGCAATACGCCATGATGTCGGTGATGGTGGGCGTGTATTACCTGCTCAGTCGGCGATTTGCCGGGCTGCGCAGGTATCCCTGGCGCTACGGTTCGCTATACGGCGTGATGCTCTACATCGTCATGAATGACATCGTGCTGCCGCTGTCGGCCGCACCGAAAGCGCCGTTCGTGATGAGCTGGATTTTTGCCAGCATCGTGATGCACGTGTTGATCGGACTAGCATCGGCGCATAGTGCGCGCTGGGCAGCCAGCCGTGGGTGAGGCGCTGCAGCTAGCTTCGCGATGACTTTTGAAGCGGCCGCTCGCGCAGCCACTTGGTCGCAATCCACTTCTCGCCCTTCTGCACCGGCAGGCCGGCGTGCAGCGACGCAGTATCGCCTGTGTCGTAGGCGAAATAGACGGCTGAACCGCGCAGCGCGGTTACCGTCAGTCCGATCTCGGGAAATGCAGTGCCGCCGCCCGAGTCAGGCGTGTTGAGATACATCACCAGACTGGCGATGCGCTGACCACCTTTTGCGGTGATAGCCGCAAAGCCGGGTTGCTCCGGATCGAACCAATCGTAGTGCGGCTCGTACTGCTGGCCGGGCAGGTAATGCAGCACCTGCAAACCTTCCCCATGATCGATGGGAAGGCTCAGCAGGGTCGCGATACGTTGTTCGATGCGCTTGATCAACGGCGATTCGCCGATGGTGAAGAACATGCCTTCGCTGGTGCGGCGCGCATCGATCTGTTGCTTGCCGGAGCTATCGACCGTCTTGGCGCGTTGCAGGCGCGGTCGGGATTCGGCGATCAGCGCTTCGCATTCTTCTGGCGACAGCAAGTTGTTGAGCACGCGCACCGTCGGTGATTCGACACTCAGCGCGACATCGATCGTCCGCCCATCCACCGAGACCTGCGGTGCTTCCGGATGTCGCGTACGCCGCCCCGGCTGGGCTTTCGGCTGCGTATGCGCATCGAGCGCCGTGATCGGCATGTTGAGCACGCTGGCGACGATGCTGCGGCTTTGCCGCGGGTCGTAGCCGGTTTCCTGCATCAGCTTGAGGACGGCTTCGACACTGTGGCCGGCGCGGGTGGTGGAGAGGATCCACTCGCGGAGTTCTGGGCGGATCGGGGGGCGCGATGTCATGGCGAGAAACAGGGGGAAGGGAAACGGCGAGGGGCATTCTATCCCCTCGCCACCTATCCCTCATTCCTGCGGGTTACTCCAGCCGATCCCACAGGAAGTCATAGGCCAGCGCATGCAGGTAGGCGGCCTGCTTGTTGTCGGCGCCGCCGCCGTGGCCGCCTTCGGTGTTCTCGAAGAACCAGACGTTCTTGTAGCCCATGCCTTCCATCTTGGCGGCCATCTTGCGGGCCTGTACCGGGCCTACGCGATCATCGCTGGTGGCGGTATAGAACAGCACCGCAGGGTAATGCATGCCGGGTTTGACGTTCTGGTAGGGCGAGAACTGCTTGATGAAGGCCCACTGTTTGGGATCGTCCGGATTGCCGTATTCGGCGATCCAGGAAGTGCCGGCGGACAGGTGGATGTAGCGCTTCATGTCGAGCAGCGGCACTTCGCAGGCAATCGCGCCGAACAATTGCGGGTAGAGCGTGAGCATGTTGCCCATCAGCAGCCCACCGTTGCTGCCGCCCTCCGCGCCCAGATGAGCGGGCGAGGTGACGCCGCGCTTGATGAGGTCTTCCGCCACGGCGGCGAAGTCTTCATAGGCACGCAGACGATTCGCCTGCAAGGCGGCCTGATGCCAGCGCGGTCCGTATTCGCCGCCGCCACGAATGTTGGCAACCACGTAGACACCGCCGCGTGACAGCCATGCGCGACCCACGCTGCCGCTGTAGGACGGTTGCAGGGAGACTTCGAAACCGCCGTAGCCGTAGAGCAGCGTGCGGTTACGGCCATCAAGTTTGAGGTCCTTCGGGGCGATCTCGAAGTAGGGCACCTTCGTTCCGTCTTTGGAAGTTACGAAGTGCTGGCTTACCTCGAGCTTCGATGCGTCGAAGAAGGCCGGACTCTGCTTGATGACTTGCGCCGGGCCTTCGCCAAGCACACCGCGTTCCAGCGACGACGGATTGAGGAAGCCGGTTACGCTGAGCCAGTATTCGTCAGTGTTGTCCGGATCGGTGTCGATCACGGAGATCGTGCTGAAGGTCGGTGCACCGGGCACATCCTCGCGCGCCCAGTTGCCTGTGGCTCGCGGGGTCAACACGTCGATGCGGCTTTTCACATCGTCCATGATGTCGAGGATGAGGTGATGGCGCGTCCATGAATAACCCGACAGCGCGGTGTGCGCATCCGGCGCAAACAGCGTGACGAACTGGCGCTTGCCGGCGATGAAGTCGTCGTACTTGATCGCGATCAATGCGCCAGAAGGATAGGTGGCGCCGCCAACCGTCCAGGTGCTGCGAAGCAGCACGAGCAACCATTCGCGATGCGGATCGGCGGTCGCATCGCTGGGCACATCGAGATGGATCAGCTTGCCGTTGTTGAGCTGGTAGGTATCGCTGTGGAAAAAATCGTGCGCGACGGTGACAAAGTCACGTTCGAAACCGGGCGTGCGGTCGTGCGAGGCGGCGATCACAAGATCATCGGCTTTGCCTTCGTAAACGGTCGTGGCGGCGCTGAGCGGCGTGCCACGCGTCCATAGTTTGGCAATGCGTGGATAGCTCGACGTGGTCATCGAGCCAGGGCCGAAATCGGTGCCGACGAAGAGATGGTTCTCATCGATCCAGCTCGCCTGGGTCTTGGCGACGGCAAGCTCGAAGCCGCCTTTCACGAAGGACTTGCTGGGAATATCGAACTCGCGCACTTCGATCGCATCGCCACCGTCCGGCGACAGGCTGAGCAGGCAGCGGTTGTAGTCCGGCTTCAGGCAATCGCTGCCCTTGAACACCCAGCGCTTGCCTTCGGCCTGGTTGAGCGCGTCGATATCCAGCAGCACCTCCCACTTGGGATCGGCCTTGCGGTATTCGTCCAGCGTGGTACGGCGCCAGAGGCCGCGTGGATGGGCCTTGTCCTGCCAGAAGTTGTAGAGGTAGTTGCCGCGGCGCGCGACGTAGGGAATGCGCGCGTCGGAGTCGAGCACTTCCAGGATGCGATCGCGCGTTTGCGCGAATTCGGGGCTGTCTGCGAATTGCTTTTGGGTGATCGTGTTCTGGGTTTTTACCCAGTCCATCGCGCGTTCACCGTGGACGTCCTCCAGCCAAAGATAGGGATCGTCGCTGCTGGCGGCCATGCCGGGCGCCGAGGTGTCATGTGCCTGAGTCATGCCGCCCATTATGACGGCAAACGCCAGCGCCAGCCGGACCGATGTCTTCAAGCTCATGCCTACCCTCCGTGATGTGCGCGATCCCTCCGTCGCGCGGAAGCTCCAGCATGCACGTTCCCGAAAAAAGCGCCAGTGAGGGACGTCAGCCGAAGCCGCCGAAGTGGTCGTTTTTGGGGTATCAGGCTCGGCCTTGCAGGGTTGGGGTTGCACGGAAGGGGTGCGGCGCGAGTTTTCGCGCCTTGGGCAACGCATGCGCCATGCGCCGCACCGCTTCGTCGATTTCCTTCTCGTCGAGATAGCTGAAACCCAGGCGCGTGTAAGGCTGTTCGCGTTGCTGGAAGTCGTAGCGCTTGCCATGGAGCAATTGCACGCCGTGCCTGGCTCCTTCACGGATCCAGGCGGAAAGATCGATGGAGTCATCCACACGTGCCCATAAACCCATGCCGCCTTCGGGAATACGAAAGCGCAAAGCACCACCCAGGTGCCGGGTCAGCGCATCGACCAACGCATCGCGCCGCGTACCGTAGACACGCCGCATGCGGCGTACATGGCGAAGCAGTTCGCCGTCTTCGAACAACTCGGCGATGGCGCTTTCCATCGCGACATCGCTGCGCGCATCGCTAGTGGCGCGTAGCGAGGCCAGCTGTGTGAACACGGACGGTGGCGCCAACACGAAGCCCGTGCTGATACCGGGCGCCAGCAAGTTGGCCAGTGAGCCGATATAAATCACATTCGCGCGTCCTGGACCTGACGCAATCGGAAGCACCGGTTTGCCGGCGTAATGAAACTCGTGATCGTAGTCATCTTCGATGATGGCGAAGCCGTGCGACAACGCCAGCTGCGCCAGGCGCGCGCGTCGTTGTTGCGACATCACGCTGGTGGTTGGAAATTGATGGTGGGGTGTGAGAAACACGGCACGAATGCTTTGCCTGGATAGCAGTGCTTCCAATGCTTCCACATCGAGTCCGTTTTCATCGAGCGGCACCGGGATCAGCGTGGCGCCCGTCAGGCTCAGCATGTTCCACGCTGGTGGATAACCGAACGCTTCCACGGCGACCACATCGCCCGGCCGCAACAGCATACGTGCGACCAGATCGATCGCTTGTTCCAGACTTCGCGTCACCATCAGGCAATCGGGCGTTGCGGGCAAGCCACGGGTGCTGCCGAGCATATTGGCGAGTTCTTCGCGCAAACGGCGGTGACCGCATGGATCGGCATAGCCGAGCAGCGAGTGACCGCGCTGCGCAATCGCGCGACGGAATGCGCGCGTGAGTGCGGCGGCGGGAAACAGGCGCGTATCCGGCAAGCCGTTTGCAATGAACAGCGTACCCGGCGCCGGTGCAACGACGGATGGCGCTGCGGAGGCTGGTGCGGCAAGTGGGTAGGTTGGCGTGTCGCTGGTGGGGGCAACGGTGTGCGTAACCGTGTGCATGGGTGTGGCGACGAAGGTGCCGCCACCCACGCGTGTGCTCACCAGGCCTTCGGCAACGAGTTCTTCGTAGCCGGCCACCACCGTATTGCGATTGATCGACAGCTGCTGGGCCAGTTCGCGCGTGCCCGGCAGGGGTTCGCCGGCTTTCAGCCTTCCGCTGCGGATGTCGCCCGCAATCGCGTTGGCGAGCTGCAGAAAGATCGGCAGTTCGTGTTTGGGGTCGAGCGCGATGGTCAATTCCCAGCGGCGCATGACCCGACTATACGCGCGAACCGGACTAGCCGGTATCGCCAAAGTGGCGCTTTTCCAGCTAGTCCGGAGTGACCAAGCTACAGCCGTTCGTCCCCACGGCTGTAGGTCGTTACAACTGATTGAAGGAGCATCCCATGCATCGGATCACGAGCGTGACGGTGGCGGCTGCGTGCTTGGCGGGCCTGATGGCATTGCAGAGTCAGGCGGCATCGCCCACCCAATACCAGGTTCGCAATCTCGGCGCGCTGGGCGGCACGTCCAGCGGCGGTAGCAGCATCAACAACTTCGGGCTGGTCAGCGGTTTTTCCAATCTTCCAGGCAACCAGAGCACCCATGCGGCGGCCTGGCTAAATGGCGCTACCTTGGATTTGGGCACGTTGGGTGGCGCCAACAGCGCTGTCCTGTGGCCGGTCAAAAACGACTTCGGCGTACTCGTCGGCGTGGCGGAGACGGCGCAGGTCGATCCGCTGGGCGAGAACTGGAGTTGCTCGGCATTCTTTCCCACGGTTACCGGACACGTCTGCCTGGGCTTCGTGTGGCGATGGGGGCATATGCAGGCGTTGCCGACCCTGGGTGGTAACAATGGGTTCGCTGCAGGCGCCAATGATTTCGGGCTGGTCGTCGGATGGGCGGAAAATACCGTGCACGATCCCACCTGCACGCCGGGTTCTACGCAGGTGCTGCAGTTCAAGCCCGTGGTATGGGGGCCCGATGACAACGACGTCCGCGCGTTACCGTTGATCGGCACCGATACATCGGGTGCAGCGACAGCGATCAACAACAGCGGTCAGATTGTGGGTATCTCCGGTATTTGCGATCAGGCGGTCGGCCGCTTCACTGCGATTCACGCGGTCCTGTGGCAGGGCGATACCGTCACGAACCTGGGCAGTCTTGGCGTACCGGCCTGGAATACGCCGATGGCGATCAATCAAAAAGGCATCGTGGTGGGATTTGCGAATGCGCCGGGCGGAGGTGCCCTCGGCAATTTCAACGTGCATGCGTTTATCTGGACGCCGGCTACCGGCATGCGCGATCTGGGCACGTTGCCTGGCGATACGACCAGTCAAGCATTAGGTATCAACGACGAAGGTCTCATTGTCGGTGAATCGTGCGGTGCGAACGGTTGCCGTGCGGTGCTGTGGCAGAACGGCAGCATCGTCGATATGAATACGCTGGTCGCGCCCGGTTTTACCGATCAATTGGTGTATGCGAACGACATCAACGATGAGGGTGTGATTACCGGGCAGTCGGCGAACGCGACATCCGGTGTCAGTTGGACCTTCGTTGCGGTGCCGAGCGGGCACTAAAGAACGGTGGAATTCCCCTCGCCCGGTCGGGCGAGGGGAATCGGTAGAGTAATCATCAAAGCAGCGGAATCAGCAACAACGCCACGATGTTGATGATCTTGATCAGCGGATTCACCGCGGGGCCCGCCGTATCCTTGTAGGGATCGCCCACGGTGTCGCCGGTGACGGCAGCTTTGTGGGCATCCGAACCCTTGCCGCCGAAGTTGCCGTCTTCGATGTACTTCTTGGCGTTATCCCAGGCGCCGCCGCCGGTGGTCATCGAAATGGCGACGAACAAACCGGTGACGATGGTGCCGATCAACAGGCCGCCCAGCGCAACCGGGCCGAGCAGGAAGCCCACCAGGATCGGAATCAGCACCGGCAGCAAGGAGGGAATCATCATCTCCTTGATCGCCGATTTGGTCAGCATATCCACCGCGCGCGAATAATCGGGCTTGGTGGTGCCTTGCATGATGCCGGCGATTTCGCGGAACTGACGGCGCACTTCTTCCACCACCGCGCCCGCCGAACGGCCGACCGCCTCCATCGCCATCGCGCCGAACAGGTAGGGAATCAGGCCGCCGATCAGCAGGCCCACGATCACCCGGTGATCGGAAAGATCGAAGGTGAAGGTCTGGCCAGGATGATCCAGCGCCAGCCGATGCGTGTAGTCGGCGAACAGCACCAGCGCGGCGAGACCGGCCGAACCGATCGCATAACCCTTGGTCACCGCCTTGGTGGTGTTGCCAACCGCGTCAAGCGGATCGGTGACGCCGCGCACTTCCGGCGGCAGCTCGGCCATTTCGGCGATGCCGCCGGCGTTGTCCGTTATCGGGCCATAGGCATCGAGTGCCACGATCATGCCGGTCATCGACAACATGGCGGTGGCGGCAACGGCAATGCCGTACAAGCCGGCCAAGGCAAAAGCGCCCCAGATGGCTGCACACACCGCCAACACCGGCAGCGCGGTGGATTTCATCGAAACGCCGATACCGGCAATGATGTTGGTGGCATGACCGGTGGTCGATGACTGTGCCACATGGCGTACTGGACCATACTCGGTCGCGGTGTAGTACTCGGTAATCACCACGATCACTGCGGTTAGCACCAGACCAATCAACGCGCTGCCATACAAACGCGTGACGCCCAGCGTGGCATCGGCCATCAGTATGGAAGTGATCGGCCAGAATGCGAGCGCAGCCAGCACGCCCGACACGATCACACCTTTGTACAACGCGCTCATGATCTTGGCGCCGCCGCCGGCGCGCACAAAGAACGTGCCGATCACCGACGCGATGATCGAGGCGCCGCCGAGCAGCAACGGATAGAGCACGGAGTTCGAGCCGGCCTGATCGCCCAGCACACCGCCCAGCAACATGCTGGCAATCAACGTGACGGCATAGGTCTCAAACAGATCGGCAGCCATGCCCGCGCAGTCGCCAACGTTGTCGCCGACGTTATCGGCGATTACCGCGGGATTGCGCGGATCATCCTCCGGAATGCCGGCCTCGACCTTGCCGACCAGGTCCGCGCCGACATCCGCACCTTTGGTGAAAATGCCACCGCCCAGACGGGCAAAGATGGAGATCAGCGAGGAACCGAAGGCCAGGCCCACCATCGCGTGCAAGGCGTGCTCGGTGTCATAGCCGAAGTGGGTCAGCGCAGCGTAGTAGCCCGCTACGCCGAGCAGGGCCAGGCCCACCACCAGCATGCCGGTGATCGCGCCACCGCGAAACGCTACGTTAAGCGCGGAGGCCAGGCCGCCGCGGGCCGCCTCAGCCGTACGTACATTGGCGCGCACCGAAACATTCATGCCGATATAGCCGGTGGCCCCGGACAGGATCGCGCCGATCGCAAAGCCGATCGCCGTCCCCCAATCCAGTGCAAAGCCGATGATGATCAGCAATATGAGGCCCACCAGGGCGATCGTGCGGTACTGACGGTTCAGATACGCCCGTGCGCCTTCCTGAATCGCGGAGGCAATTTCTTGCATACGTTCGTTGCCCGGCGACTTCGCCAACACCCAACGTACTGAAAACGCTCCATACAAAATCGCCACGACCGCGCAAGCCAACGCGATCCACAAGCCGTACTGCTGCAGCATCGGTGCCTCCCCATCAGTTGTGAGCCATGCTGCCGGGTGCATAGGCGGCCCGGCATCGATCGTCCATTACGGACAATTCTGAGAGAGCCCTGAAACAACCTGTCCGCCGTTTCGGTATGCGCCGGAGCGGCGGACTGGAGGGGCGTCCCAGATTTTTCCTGGGGTGAGTATAGGCAGACCTTTGTGGATTCCATGTTGTGCAACGCAGCGGGTGCCACGCGTGGCTTGGGCGAAAACCTCAATTTGGGAAGAATCCGAATTCAAATTCGGTCTGGTCCGATATGTCTGCGAAGAGTGCATGACTAACCTTGCATGTGTCCGGTGAGTACCTCCTTTGAGCGGCGTGAAACCGGAGAAACCCTAGAGCCCAAAGCCTCCCACGGCCGGTGTATGGCGCACTTCACTTCATCCGGTCACCTAATCGAGAAACGCCATGAATCACGTTGAGAACATCATGAACGTCATGGACGCGGCCACCATCACCAAGGACGCGCACATCACCCCCAGCCACGCTCCCGCCGCCGCACCGGCCCAGCCGATGGTGCCGATGTGGAACACGCGTTACGGCATCGTGCCGGCCAGCCAGACGGATGATCTCGTCACGCAATCGCTGAAGAGCTACGGCGAATGGGCCGAGCACGAGCTCGACATCATCGCCGCCTTGCTGGACGAAGGCAGCATCGCCGTCCAGTACGGCGCCGAGCTGGGTGCGCAGGCGCTCGGTCTGGCCCGCCTGGTTGGCGGCACCGGCCAGGTACATGTGATTGAGCCGCGCCGCCTGGCGCACATCACGCTGTGTACGTCGGTCGCGCTCAATGGCCTGCAAAACGTCTATCCGCACCATGTCACGCTGGGTGATCGGAACGGGCAGGTGGATCTGCCGGCCTCGCCTGGTCATCCGCAGGAGCGTGCGCGGCTGGCCGCACTCGACTCAATCGAGCTTCCGGCGCTGCAACTGCTGAAGATCAATCCACCGGGCTGTCTGCTGGCGGTGCTCGCCGGGGCCGGTGGGATGTTGCGCGAGTACAAGCCGGCGATCTACTTCCGTCTTTCGACGATGGATCTGGCGCTCAGTGGAATCGCTGCGCTGAAGGCGAAGGGTTATCGCTGTTGGTCGCACTTGCCCCACCTGTACAACCCGTCCAACTTCAGCGGCAGCAAGCACAACATCTTTCCTGGCTTCGTCAATCAGAACGTGATTGCCGTGCATCAGGACACTTCGGCGGGGTTTGAAAACCTCGTCGAACTTTGATCGATGCGGGTTCGCAGTCATGGGCGAGTTTGGACACCGCAGACAGTCGGGCGAACTCGACCAGCAGGCGCGATGCTCATCGCGCCTGCTCCTGGCAGGATCGTTGGCCGGATACATGAGTCTGGCGGCGTGCGTAGCTGCCAAGTCGACGAACACGCAAACGGCGCCATCTACCGGGCCTCGAAGCGAGTCGGCTGTTGAGCCCGTAAAGCCGCAGGCATCGCATTCGCCAGTGCAGCAGGCTTCCACGCAGCAGCATCCTGCGGCAATCGCCGAAACGGCACCGGCTGTAACCGGTCACAGGCAAGCCGCCGTGCATCGCACGCCGCCTGTCGCTGCGGTTCCGAAACCGGAGGTCGTCGGCGATGCCGAAGTGGTGTTGTCCCCCCAGACAACACAAGCCGCCGCGATCAACAATTCCGATGACGTTGGCGATG
This sequence comes from Dyella flava, assembly GCF_016904955.1. Taxonomy (GTDB): domain Bacteria; phylum Pseudomonadota; class Gammaproteobacteria; order Xanthomonadales; family Rhodanobacteraceae; genus Dyella_B; species Dyella_B flava. Next base: position 40,623 of record NZ_JADIKE010000016.1, read on the forward strand.
CCGAGTTGGTGTTGCCCCCTCAGGCGGCAAAAGCTGCCGCGATGGAAGTACTCGATTACGTATGGTGGCTGGCGGCTGCGGTGCTCGCGCTGATTGTTCTCGGCATGCGCTGGGCGCTCCGCCGCGAAGCATCGGAATGGACTCTTGCGCAGCGTGCGCCGGCGCTTGAAGAACATCCCGCACGCCAGGCGTCTGCACCGGTTCCCGACGTTCCGGGTGAGGCCATGCCCGCTACGCCGGCCACGCCACCGGTGAAGATGGAACCGGTTCCGGCAGTGGCTGCTCCTGAGGCGCCAGTGTTGAACCCTGAATCCTTATCCGCTCCCGAGATTACAAGCGAGGCCGTTCCCGTTATGCCAGCGACATCACCCAGTGAGATGGAATCGATTCCGACAGCGGCCACTCCTATGGCGACGGTGTTGAATCCGGCATTCTTCGAGCCGCGCACCACCGTACAGATCACGGTGACGCCGTCACACCGTTCCGACATGGCGAGCGCTCCTGTCCGGGATCTGCGCCGCGCACGGCTGTTGTTGCAGCGGGGCGAGTTGGGGCAGGCGCTGACGCCGATCGCGTCATTCCTGCGCGATTTGCAGCGCGAACGTCCAGCTGAGGAGAGCCCTGGGCGACCGGGGCTGTTGCCGGATCCGCTGTATCTGGATAACAGCCATCCGGTGTCGCGTCTCACCGCCGCGCTTCATGCCGACATCCGCTGGCGACTGGCGCGGCAGAGCCGCAGCGATGCGGACCATGTGCAGGCTATTTGCGCACTGGAAACCTATCTCAGCTTCCGGTCGCAGGACATGGCTGCCCGGTTGCGCCTGGGGCATTGCCTGTTGCATCTGGCGGGACGGGAGAAGAACGCCGCCGCACAAGCGTCGCTATTGCACTACTGCATCGACATCTTGCGGCAGCCCTTCCACTTCGAGGCGGCACATCAGCAGTTGCTGCTCGCTTTGCTGGGTGAAGCGCTCTGCCGTCGCACCCTGCAGGATTCCGTCATCGATCAGCACAGCCAGGCAGAGGCGGAAGACTTGCTGCGTCAGGCCATCGCGATGGGGCCGATGCCGGGTCGGGATGCCACATGGTGGCTGCAGAAATCGTTGACGACGACGGCCGCCGGCATGCAATCGGACCTGGAGCCAGCTCGACTGAACGAAGCCATCGCCTTGTTGCAGGATGCCGTCGAGGCCACCGTGACCAGACCGGAACACAGCCGTTGGCTGGCGGCTCTGCTGCGCGCCGAGCTGAAAGAGGCGCACTTGAATCCCGCGAGCGTATTGGCGCTGCGCCTGCGTCTGCGCGAGTTGCACGCACGGTATGCCGGTGAGATACAAACTGAGACATCGCCGACGATGCTTGCGGCATGGGTCGATTTGTTGTGCGCAATGGCCACTCCCTTGACCGGTGCTGCCGCACAGGCCCGCTATGGCGAAGTGGACGCCGCGCTCGATCGTCTTTCAACGCATGATGCGGACGGCGGCCTGTATGCATCCGCGTGGATCCACATGGCGCAAGGGCGCCTGCGCGTCGAGAGCTGTGCGGGGCGCCGCGATCTGCTGCAACGTGCGGAGTCATTGCTCGCGCCGCACCTGGATGGTGCCGATCCGGCCCTCTGCGTCGAGGCGGGTGAACTCGCGCATGCCCAGGCCTCTCAGGAAGAGGATCTCCAGGAGAGGAACGCAGCCTGCGCACGAGCGCTCGCCTTTGTGCGCCCTGCGCTCGGCTCGACGTCACCGCTCGCGGCACGGGCACTTCGCTGTGCACTCAAAGCGGCACTGGCCTTGCAGCATGAAGAAGAGCGCCGTGTGCTCGCTGCGGATCTCAGCCGGCTGGCGCCTGAGGACACGGAATCGTTGGGCCTGCTTGCGGCCAGTGCCAGTCAGGACGGCATGCCTGCCGACGCCTGCGGTTATCTGGAGCGAGCCGCGCAGGGATCGAAGGCGTTACCTGACGATCTGCTCGAGCTCTGGAAGCATGCCAGCGTGCTATGGGCCAGTCAGTGCGGCAACGATGCCGCATGGCAAGTCAACCAGCATCAACTGCGGTTTGCGGAAAACCGTCGCGGTCGAGGTCGGCCGCCGGTGGTTGACGCGCACCGCACCGTTTGCGTGGCCGCTACGCCTTGAAATCAGGAAGCTTGCGTGCAACGGCCACGTTCTTGAGCTGCACATAGGATGGCAATCCGTTTTTGCCGTAAGGAAGCGGCGCTTCACCCTTGATCAAGGGTGCAAGATAACGCCGCGCAGCGGCCGTGATACCGAAGCCGTCGCGGGTGAGAAATCCGGCCGGCATTTTTTTCTCGCGATTGGCGATCCTGTCCAGCGGCGCCGGCTCGATCTTCCAGCGATACGGCGCATCGGCGGTGCGCACGATGACCGGCATCACCGCGTTCATGTCAGCCAGCGCGTAATCGACAGCGGCCTTGCCCACCGCGTACGCCTGGTCCGCATCGGTCTTGGAAGCCGAGTGACGAGCGGAGCGTTGCAGATAATCAGGCAAGGCCCAGTGATACTTGTAGCCTAGTTTTTCCTTGACCAAGGCTGCGAGCACGGGCGCAACGCCACCGAGCTGGGCGTGGCCGAACGCATCGCGAGTACCTGCTTCGGCCAGGAATTGGCCCTCGGCATTACGAATACCTTCGGAGGCCACCACCGTGCACCAGCCGACGCGTTCGACCGTGGCCTTCACCTTGGCGAGGAAGGCGGCTTCGTCGAACACGCGTTCCGGGAACAAGATGATGTGCGGAGCCGCGTCAGCGCCTTCGCCGGCCAACCCTGAGGCCGCGGCAATCCAGCCTGCATGGCGGCCCATCACCTCCAGGATGAACACCTTGGTCGAGGTGTCGGCCATCGAAGCCACGTCCAGGCTTGCCTCCAGGGTAGAGACGGCGGTGTACTTGGCCACCGAGCCGAAGCCGGGGCAGCAATCGGTAACGGCCAGATCGTTGTCCACCGTCTTGGGGACGCCGATGCAGCGGATGTCATAACCCATGGCCTTGCCGAGCTGGGAGATTTTCAGCGCGGTGTCGGCGGAGTCGTTGCCACCGTTGTAGAGGAACCAACGGATGTCGTGCGCGCGCAGCACATCGATCAGCCGCTCGTATTCGGCGCGGTTGGCTTCCAGTGATTTCAGCTTGTAACGACATGAGCCAAAGGCGCCGCCCGGCGTGTGGCGTAGTGCTTCGATGGCCGCGGCGGTCTCCTTGCCGGAATCGATCAGATCCTCGCGCAGCGCGCCGAGGATGCCGTTGCGTGCCGCATAGACCTTGATGCCGTGGGTGCGGGCGTTCTGGATCACACCTGCCGCGGTCGCGTTGATCACGGCGGTCACGCCGCCAGATTGGGCGTACAGCAGGCGGCCGGTGGCGGGGCGGACTTTGGGCTTCATCGGGCGTTCTCCAGACGGTTCTCAGTGGCCATGTGACAGTAAGGCTGCAAGCTCGGATCTCATAGGGATCAGGCACTTGGCGAAAATTCGGACAATCCGCGGTTTGACGACACCCCCCGCAGACGTTACCTTGACCTGTATTCATTTACGAATCTGTGGAACTGTCGCAGTGTGCGGCAGAACTCGGATCTTGTGGGGTTCTATGCGACTTGTCCTCCTTGGTGCGCCCGGTTCGGGCAAGGGTACCCAGGCCGCTCGGCTGAAGACCGAACTCGGCGTGCCGCACATCTCGACCGGCGACATGCTGCGCGCCGCCGTGAAAGCAGGTACTCCCCTTGGCGTTAAAGCGAAGGCGGTCATGGATGCCGGCCAACTGGTTTCCGATGACCTCCTGCTCGGCATGCTGGAAGAGCGCCTGGCCGAGGCCGATGTCAAATCCGGCTTCATCCTCGACGGCTACCCGCGAAACCTGGCGCAGGCTGATGCGCTGGATCACCTGCTGACCAAGATCGGTCAGCCACTCGATGCAGTGGTGAAGCTGGAAGTGCCGAACGAAGTGATCATCAAGCGTTGCGAAATCCGCTTCGCTGCCGAACATCGCAAGGACGATGATCCGGTGGTGGTGCGCGATCGTCTCAAGGTTTACGCGGAGCAGACCGCGCCGGTCGCCGATTTCTATGCCCGCCGCAGCAAGCTGCAGGTGGTGGATGGCGTGGGTGAGCTGGATGAGGTTACCGCTCGCGTCAAGCTTGCGCTGGCCAACGAAGCGGCCGCAGCCAGCGGTTGATGCCTGTCGCTCCCCCTCCCCATAAGGAGAGAGTGGAGAGGAGTGAGAAGTAAGAGAAGAACCACACCGCTCTTGCTCTCTCTTACTCCTCACTCCTCTCCACTCTCTCTTCGCTCTTAAGAGGGGAGAGGGCGTCAACGCACATACAGGTCTCGCATGCGTCTTCACATCCTCGGTATCTGCGGCACCTTCATGGGCGGCGTCGCTGCCTTGGCGCGCGAACTCGGTGAAACGGTCGAGGGCTCCGATGCCAACGTCTATCCGCCGATGAGCACCCAGCTCGAGTCGCTCGGCATCGCCTTGATGCAGGGCTACCAGGCGGAGCATCTGCAACCCGCGCCGGATCTGGTCGTGGTGGGCAATGCGATGGTGCGTGGCAATCCCGCCGTCGAGTACATGCTCAACCAGCAGCTTCGCTATGTGTCCGGCCCGCAATGGCTGGGTGAGCGCCTGCTGGTCGAGCGAGAGGTGCTGGCAGTGGCCGGTACGCATGGCAAGACCACGACCACCAGCCTGTTGGCGCATCTGCTCGACAGCACCGGATTGGCGCCCGGTTTCCTGATCGGTGGCGTGCCGGGCAATTTCGGTATCTCTGCACGTCTGGGGCAGGGCAAGCACTTCGTGATCGAAGCGGATGAGTACGACAGTGCCTTCTTCGACAAGCGTTCGAAGTTTGTGCATTACCGCCCGCGCATCGCCATCCTCAATAACCTGGAATACGACCACGCGGACATCTTCCCCGACGTGGCCGCGATCCAACGTCAATTTCATCATCTGGTGCGCACCGTCCCGGGCAACGGGCGGCTGATCGTCAATGCGCACGATGCGTATCTCGAAGAAGTGCTGGCCATGGGCTGCTGGACGCCCGTGGAAACCTTCGGCATCGGCAAGGGCGACTGGCAGGCAACGTTGATCGCGGTGGATGGTTCGGCCTTCAGCATACGCTACAAGGGCGAATCGATCGGCGACGTGCGCTGGTCGCTGCTGGGCGATCACAGCGTGATGAACGCACTCGCTGCGCTGGCTGCCGCGACGGCGGCCGGTGCCGATCCGCGCGCACTGTTGCCGGCGTTTGCGACCTTCCAGAGTGTGAAGCGCCGCATGGAGCTGGTGGGCGATATCGGCGGAGTGCGCGTCTACGACGACTTCGCACACCATCCCACCGCCATCGCTACGACCCTGGCTGGCCTGCGTGCAAAGGTGGGCAAGGCGCGTATCCTGGTGGCACTTGAGCCGCGCTCAAATTCCATGCGCCTGGGCGCGCATGCCGACGGACTGGCGCCGTCCCTGGCCGATGCCGATGGTGTTGTCTTCCTGCATCGTCCTGAGTTGCCGTGGGATGCCAAGCGAGTCACCGATGCCTTGCACGGCCGCGCCAGCACGGCGCCGAGCGTTGATGCATTGCTGGCGACACTGAAGACGCAAACCCAAGCGGGCGACCATGTGGTGTTCATGTCCAACGGTGGCTTCGAGAATGCGCCGCGCCGTTTCGTTGCTGCGCTGGGCAGGCCCTAGCCGATCGGTGCGTCGAAACGCGGCGCGCGCTGTTGATATTCACGCTGTGCGGCGAACCACACCGTCAACGCGAAGCCCAGCGTGACCACGGCAAGCACGCCGCCACCGATCAGGTAGCCCGTCGCGCCGACCAGCCAGTAGCCGCCCCAGTACACCGCCATCACGCCGAACAGGATCACCAGGTTGGCGATACTGCGTCCGGTTCTGCTCTCCGGCCCGATCAAATGAAGAGAGAGTGCCGCCAGACTTGCGGCTGCGGACACGATGAGCGCCACGAACAACATGTGCCAGGGATCTGCCGCGTGCACCAGCACCGCACCCAGCGCGGTATAGGTGAGGGCGGTAAGCATGCTGATCGGCACCAGGATCAGCAATGCATCTGAAATGGTCTTTTGATACTCGGCGCGGGTTTCCGGCGCCAGCGTCAGGTACAGGTCTGCCATGTTCGGGCGCATGAGGGCCATGCCGATATTCAGCTGGGGGAATCGCGAGAGACTCAGCATGATCGTGTAGGCGCCAATCACCGCCGGCTCAACCCGCTGACGATGCAACATCGCGAGGAAATAAAAGGAGACGATCACTGCAACCAGGATAATCCGCAGCGCGATGGCTTCGGGATTGTCGTGAGGCAGCAGCAATCGGCGCACCAGCAGCATGCGATGCGCAAGGTCGGGACGACGGGAATAGCCGGCCAGTGCGCGATTCATGGCGCGCTGTGATGTCCAGTCGTACAACGCGTTGAGGCGCTTGCCAAGGCGGCCCAGGCGTTGTGGTTCGCCGGGAGCATGGCGCGTCGAGCCGCGATTCAGGCCGGTACTTTCCAGCGGCGATGTATCGGCTTCACGGTCTTCGATGCGCAACAACGGCGCAAGACTGAACCTTAGCAGCAAGGCAGTCAGCGCCAGGATCAGCAAGGGCGTCAGCGGGGAATGCAGGGCATCATCCGTGAGTTCTACAAAAAAGCGCGGAGCCCACCCAAGCACAATGAAGACGGGCCAGATGAACACGCTGGCGCGTGGGTTGCTGCCCATGAGCAGGCCGAATGCGGGAACCAGCGGCAGGATGCTGGCGATCAACAGGGTATACGGCAGCTTCAGGATAAAGACGAATAGCAGCGGCAGCAGCACCCAGATGGCGATATCGATCGCACCGTATTCAAGCAGGCGGCGGCGAAACTGTGGCAGCAGGAAACTTTCGGGGATGCAGATACTGCGAAGGTTGAATCCCTGGCCGATATGCCAGACCCAGGAGGCCATGCCGAATAGCCAGGCGGTCAAAGGCGCCAACCTCGGTTCGCCGCGCAGCCATTGCACCGCGAAATACAGCGCGGCGAGCCGCAACACGTTGCCCAGCACCACCAGCACCGGGACACGCCGAAACAATTGCAGCCACAATTGCCAGGCGGTGTTCATGCCAACTCCACGAACAGATCTTCCAGGGTCGGAACTTCGATTCGCAGGTTTGCGTTTTCGCGAGCAGCCAGCGCATGCAGGCTGTCGATGACCGGATCTTCGACCAGCAGTATCGCCTGATCGCCCTGCACATGGCTCTTCATGACACCGGCAACCGCGGGTGGCTGAGACCAGCCGTCCGCGCGCTGAAAGATCACTCGCTTCAGGCGCTCGCGCAGTTCGGCCAACGGACGCGTAAATTGGATGCGGCCGTCACGGAGCAGGGCGATGTCTGCATCCGCGCGTTCAAGGTCGGCGGTGATGTGCGTGGAGAAGATCACCGTCTTGCCCGGCGCACGCATCAAGGTCAGCAATTCCCCCATAAAAGCGCGGCGTGCTTGCGGGTCGAGGCTGGCCACCGGTTCGTCAAGGACCAGCAAGTCGGGATCGGGCGCAATGGCGCGCACAATCGCCAACTTCTGCCGCTGGCCTTGCGAGAGCTCACCGATCTTCTGCTTTGCATCCAGTTCCCAGTCGGCAAGCAGGCGATCAACCAGGATCTGATTCCAGCGCGTATAAAACGCTGCGGTGAAATCCAGATACGCGCGTACCTTCATCCACGGGAACAAGTCGAATGTCTGCGGCACGAAGCCGATGCGATGCATACGCTCGCCGCCCGGTTCGATCATCGGCTCACCGAATAGCTCGATCGAGCCACCGTTGATCGGCGACAGCCCCAAAAGGCAGCGCAGCAAGGTGGTCTTGCCCGCGCCGTTGCGGCCAAGCAGGCCGACCACGCGGCCGGTCGGAACATGCCAATCCAGGGCCTTCAGCACCTGGCGTTGCTTGAAGGACTTTTCCAGTCCGCGGACTTGCAGCACGGGCCGCGCAGATGATTCAGATGCAGGCATCGTGCCTGGTGGCGTAGTAGCCGGGTCAATAACAGTCATCCTTGTCATCCCTCGTGTTGACCATCGCACTCTGCCGCGAGCAGGTGTCGGTCGTCCAGTGACAGGCTTTATCATGCGGCCATGGCTGCCCAGCTACCTTTTATTGAAGTGCCACTGTTCCCGCTCAACACCGTGCTTTATCCGGGCGGACAGTTGCAATTGCGCATCTTCGAACCACGCTACCTGGATCTGGTGCGCGAGTGCACGCGGACAGGATCGGCTTTTGGCGTGTGCCTGATCCTGGAAGGGAACGAGGTGGGCGCCCCGGCGCGTCCCGCCGCAGTAGGGACCCTGGCACGCATTACCGACTTCAATCATCGTGAGGATGGTCTGCTCGGGATCGCAACCGAAGGTGGCGAGCGCTTTCGCGTGTTACGCACACGCGTGCGCTCGGATGGATTGCTGCGCGGGGAGGTGGAGCTGTGGCCGAACGAGGCAGCACAACAAGTACCGGTGGAATACACGCTGCTGCAGACCATCCTGGAACGTTTGATTGAAACCATGGGGCCGCAGTGGCGGCACGCGCCGCGGAGTTCTTATGAGGATGCGGGGTGGCTGAGCTTCCGGCTGGCTGAACTGCTGCCCTTGGCCGGTGATGAGCAGCAGCAATTGCTGGAAATGACTGATCCGCTGCGCCGGTTGGCCACGTTGCGCGATATCCTGCCTCGTTTCCAGAAAGCCTGAGAGAGCATTCGATGAGCAACCTTGCCGGCAAGACCCTGTTCATTACCGGTGCCTCACGCGGTATCGGCCTGGCCATCGCCTTGCGCGCTGCGCGCGACGGCGCCAACGTGGTGATTGCGGCCAAGAGCGGAGTGCCCAATCCCAAGCTGCCCGGCACCATTCATACCGCTGCCGCCGAAGTGGACGCGGCGGGCGGCAAGGCACTCGCACTACAGGTGGATATTCGCGAGGAAGCCGAGGTGCACGCCGCGGTGGCGCAGGCGGTGGAGCGCTTCGGCGGCATCGACATCCTGGTGAACAATGCCAGCGCGATCTGGCTGGCCGGCACCGAAGGCACGCCGATGAAGCGCTATGACCTGATGCATCAGGTGAACTCGCGAGGCACCTTCATGGTGACCCAGGCCTGCCTGCCGCATTTGAAGAAAGCGAGTAATCCGCACGTGCTGATGCTGGCACCGCCACCGAACCTGGACCCGAAGTGGTTCGCCCCGCACACCGCCTACACCATCGCCAAGTACGGCATGAGTTTGTGTGTGCTGGGCATGAGCGCCGAGTTTGCGCCACTAGGCATCGCGGTCAACGCCCTATGGCCGCGCACGGTGATTGCCACGGCGGCTATCGCCATGATCGAGGGCGTCAAGCCGGAGCAGTGCCGCCGCCCCGAGATCGTGGCCGACGCCGCTTATGCGATGTTGACCCAGCCGGCTCGGCAATATACCGGGCACTTCGCCATCGACGAGGACGTGCTGCGCGAAGCGGGCATTCATGACTTTGACGGCTATGCCTACCAGCCGGGCGCTCGCCTGTTACCCGACCTGTTCCTGAATTAAATCGTTCAAAATCATTTTTGCCGGCCTGTCATCAGGCCGCCGTGATTCCTGGCGTAGTATCCGATCCACGTCACTTTGATGGCGGGGCTGTTGGTTTGCCTGCTTAAAAAATGACCACATCGAGAGAAACCGGTGTATATTCTGTGAACTGCGCCACATTCTTCGGGCGCAGGCTGGTTTGGGGTTGGGGCATGAACCTGTCCAGGACGGTCAGGGCATTAGACCAGCAATCCTGGAGGGAGGCGTTGCGATGACTAGCGACACGTCGATACGGTGTGTGGTGTGGTTTGGTGAGCCAACCGGTATTGAAAGAACGCGTTTGGCTCAGGCTGGCTGGCACACGCGTGTAGCGGATGCGAATGCACAAGGAAATGGCGTAGGCATCCGGCGTGGCGACGTGGTCGTTGCGATGGCCGATCTGCGCAAAGCCGATATCGACACCTTGGGGCAAATGGCCAAATTGATGGCCGATCATCCACGGCTTCCCTGGCTGGCGTTGCTCTCCGCAGAGACAGTAGTGCAGACGCCGGAAGTGGAACGCGTGTTGCGCGCAAGCATCGATTTCTTTACTGCACCCATCGATATGCAGCGTCTGATCGAGACGCTCGGCAATCTGGCAGGTGATGTACCCGCGCCTATTGCGTATGCCGATGTGCCCGGCATCACCGGTTCAAGTCCGGCGATGATGGCCGTGGTCGCCAGCCTGAGAAAATATGCGCCGGTGGATCTCCCGGTATTGGTTACCGGCGAAACCGGTACCGGCAAGGAAGTGGCAGCACGCGCCTTGCATAAATTATCGCCGCGACGGGATCGGCCCTTCGCGGCGATTAATTGTGGTGCGCTGCCGGCGAATCTGGTGCAGTCGGAGCTGTTCGGTCATGAACGCGGCTCTTTCACTGGCGCCAATGCGCGGCGTATCGGCCATTTCGAAGCGGCTGCAGGTGGTACCGTCTTCCTGGACGAGGTCGGCGACCTGCCACCCGATGCGCAGATCAGCCTGCTGCGATTGTTGCAGGAAGGTACGCTGGAGCGCGTCGGCTCCACGCAGTCGATCAAGCTCGATGTACGGGTGCTGGCCGCGACCCACGTCGATCTGGAAAAAGCCGTCGCACAAGGCCGTTTTCGCGAGGACCTGTATTACCGGCTCAATGTACTTCGCCTGCGCATGCCTGCGCTGCGCGAGCGCGCCGATGACGTGCTGCAACTTGCCCAGCTGTTCCTGGATGCGTTCCGCAAGCAACACGATTGCAACGCGCGCACATTCAGTGCGCTGGCGCGCAAGGCGTTGCGCGATTTCAGTTGGCCTGGAAACGTACGCGAGCTGCTCAATCGCGTGCAGCGCGCTGCCGTCGTTGCAGAAGGTGCGCAGATCAGTGTGGCTGACCTGGATCTGCAGGATGTGATCACCACGCGTACCGGCCATTCAAGCCTGGGTCTTACACGTACTTCGGCCGAGCGTGATGCCGTCGTCGCCTGCCTGCGTGAAACTCGCTTCAATATCAGCGAATGCGCGCGCCGCCTCAAGGTGTCACGCGTCACCATCTACCGACTGTGCAAGAAGCACCAGCTCGTGCTGGAAGACATGCATTGAAAATAAAGCGGACGCGCAGGCGCAATGCCTGCGCGTCCGTCTTGCGATGCTCAGAACATGTAGGGGATCTTGAACGTCAGTGTGAAGTCCGGCGCATCCGGCGTCATGCCCATGCCGAGGATCGTCACGATCGTCGTATGCGGACTGGCTGCGTAGGTGAACCCAAGGTTCAAGACGGCCGCATTGGCCTGGCTGCCAATGATCTTGGTCCACGGGCCGCCCGTTTCACGCAGCGAATCCTTGCCGTTGATGCGGTCGCTGAAAGAAAGGCTCAGGCTCGCTCGATCATTGAAGGCAAACGCAATGCCGGCGCCGTAGTAATACACGTCGGACAGTTTCACGCTGCCCGGCGTGGTGACTTCAGGATCCGTATCGATATCGCTGAAGCTGCGAATAAAGGAATGGATGTAGCCGATATTGCCGAAGACGATCGCCGGATCGATCGTCTTGACGAATGACGAGGCCAACGTTCCCTGCCATACGCCGTTGCCTGTCGGTTGCCTGTCCGGCACGGCGAATTCCTCGTATTGCGAACTGGCGACGTCGAGCCATTTGATGCCATAGGGTGCCTGTCCGGTGGGTGCAGTCACGCCGAGCGTAAGTACCGTATCGGGACGATAACGGGTTTCTGTGAGGACCTTGTAGTTGACCGAGAAGTTGACATCACCCAGCCCTTTGCCGGTAGAGCTGGCTTCATCGAGCGCGGCGGCCGAGCCACCGGCGCCGCCTTGTTGGTAATCCGTACTGCGACCTACATAAGGCACATCGAGATTCAGGCTGAGCCGAGGCGTGATCGCATAGCGACCGATCAGGTCGTTGGTTAGCGAATCGGAGGTGACGCGGTCGATGGCGATATTGCCGAGGAAGATCGAGTTCAGTGCCAGGAAGCCATTGAGCGTGAGCTCGGCACGATCGTAATGGTTGTAGGTCAAATCGTCTTCGAGCGTGAACTTGCGGCTGAAGTAGGCGTTCTGTTGCTGCTCCAGTACATCTTGCACGCTTCGGCTTTGCGTCGACGTGCTGGCCTGTGCCGCCTGGGTGGTCGAGGCCGCCTGGGAGTTTTCGACCGACGCGTTATTGCCGGCAGTACCTGCATACGGGGACGCAGTCCCAGGTGCCGCTTCGGCAGGCAGCGGTACGCCGCCAACCTTCCCGGCGAGTCGTGCTTGCAGCGCCTGCACTTCGGCATCGAGTACGCGCAGCCGCCGCACTTCCTGCGCGTAATTGACTTTCAGCATCTGCAATTGGCGGACGAGTTCCTGCACGTCCGCCTGATTTTGCGCGCTGGCCGCCTGGCCAGCGGCGGTGGATGCGGTGGATTGGGCATCCTGTCCAAAAGCGGCAAAACTCGCTAAACCAGAGATCCAACTGCATGCCACAGCGGTGGCCAAAAGTGTCTTGCGCATGATCGTATCCCCTGCGTGGGAGCGCGTGCTGGGCTAGGGCGCGCGCTCAGTGGCCGTTGAGATGGGACAGGTTGAGCGACTGCGTCAGCGAATGAGCGAGCTGTTCCGTCGAACTCAACTGCTGCGTGACGAGATTGATAATCAACTGATTGGTCACTACCGCGTTATCCGTCGTAAGCGCGATGGTTTGGCCGAGGCTTCCAGCATGAATCCATTCCGAGGTTGAACCTTGTCCGGCGATCGACGTGGTCACCTCGGCGCCGGCATTGGAATACGTCGATGAAACCGAGGCGTCGCCGACAGTGGCCGTGCGGCCATTAGCTGAGTTGACTCCGGTGTTCGTCGTCGTGGCTGGCGTGTTTCCGTTGGATGTGTTGCCGTAGTCCCCGTTTCCTCCTGTAACCGTGGTGGTGGAAGAACCGATGTTGATCATCGATCCGTCGATGTTGATGCTGGCTGATGACGGCGAAGGTGAGTTGGTGGAGCTTGTCGTTGTACTGCTATTGCTGGTGCCGGACGTGTTGGGGCCGCTTCCGCCATTTTGTATGTTCAGGATGGTGACATTGGCTGTTGCGTTGTTGTCACCGGCAATTTGTACGCTTTGAACCAGGCCGCCGACATTGGCGATACCGCCGCTTTGCACGCTTCGGCTCACCAGCGGTTGAACTGTGGATGCGGTCGGAAGCGGCGCATTAGGCGTTGTGATGGTGACCGTCGGTACAAAGGTCACCTGCGGCGAATTGGGGTTCTTGTTGAAATTCATGCCCAAGGTCATGCTGCCCTGGACGGTTTGTCCGTTGCTGGTCTGGAAGGTGGAAATCATTTCCACGCCAAACCACACAACCGTGTTGTCACCTACGGTGTAGCGCCCACGCATGGTGGAAAGTTCTTCATCGGTGACATCGTGGATACCTGCGCCAAGATGCTCATCGGCGTTATCGTTGGCCAATGCGGCCGCGCATCGGCACCCGAGAATGAGTGCAAGTGCAGTGAATATCAGTGAACGCTTATACATTGCCGGATCCCTCAAAACGAATTCAGATCGGCGTGAGTAAAGCCGAAATCCAGTAATTCGGCGTCAGTGATGGCGCCGCTCCCTTGGCGTGCAAAAAGGCTCCGTGCGCTGGGCTTGTCGACCGGCTGAAGCAGAACGGTGTTGCGGTCGAAGTCGCTCCCAATCACGACGAACAAAACGTGCGATGGCCAGGCTTTCATGAAGTCGTTCAGCTGCATGGTGCGGTTGCCGAGAATGGGGTCGGCAAGTTCGACCTGATCGTCATGCACTTGTTTCAGGACGACAAAGTGCCGGTAGCCGCGCACATCCATCAGCACGATCACCGGTACGCGCAAGGTGCGAAGCCGGGTGGCGTCCACGCGATAACCACGTCCGCGGAAGCCAAGAAGCTCGACGTAGTGTTTGATGTCGAGCATGGAAAATCCGCGCTGCCTGACCAACACCGGGTCGGCGACGCCAAGCATGCCGTCGATCACGGTGTTCTCGTCGACGGGCAGGTTATAGGCATAGCGCAGGATCGTCGCCAGTGCAGCGGCACCGCAGCTGTAGTCGGTGTGCTGCCGGACGATATTGGCGAAATGGATCTCCTGCATGCTGTTGACGCGCGTGACGTATTGCGCGCCATTGGGCAGCACACCAGTGAAGCTCACTTCACCTGCGTAGGCATGCGTGCTCAGGCACACGATGGCGAGCCCGAGCAGGCCAATGATGTTCAAGCCAGCAAGTCGCACGTTCCCTCTCCCCTCGTCCTTACGAAGGGAAGACCCCCTGCCCGCAGGGGACGGGCAGGGGGCTTCCACATGGTGCCCGGCGGCATGTCGCCGGGTTACCGCCCTCGTTGCCGTCTCGCGACGGCGCATTGCTCCTAACCAATCTCCATTACTTGGGGTTGGCGACTGCCATGGACAGGCTGTTGCTCTGCAGGTTGCCGGTGCCCGAGGCTTGGTTTACACCGATATTGCCGCTGGCGCCGCTGAGCACATCACCCGACAGATTGGCGTTGTTGCTGGTGTTCTGCTGATAGAAGCAGAATTCGTCGTACGGGTCGTTGGAGACCTTGTTGCCAGACCATTCCTGATCGAGCGTCGAGGTTGCCAGTGCATACACGTTGTTCGACGTGGTGGCGGCGGCGAGCGAGTTCAGCTGCTCGTTGTTGTCGCCCGACGCCTGGTTCACACCAATGTTGCCCGACGCGCCGTTGAAAGCATCGCCGCTGATGTTGGTGCTGTTGGTCGTGCCCTGGTTGCTGGTATTGGTGCCCGACAGGCTCTGGTGAGCAAACGTTTCGGCGTCGGCCATGCCGCCGGCGCTGCTGCTGCCGGGATCTCCACCGCAGTTGCCGTAATCGCAACCAAAGGTGAAGTTTGCATCGCCCGACGATGACGATGACGAGCCAGCTGCCGCGATCGCGGCGCTGTTACCCTGAGCGTTGAAGTCGCCTGCGGCCTGGTTCACGCCCACGTTGCCCGATGCCGAGTTGCCAACGTCTCCGCTGATGTTGGAGTCATTGACGACCGCGCCGTTGTTCGACACCCAGTTGTAGTTACCGCTCTGTGTGCTCTGGGAAAGCGCAACTGCTGCAGCATTGATGTCGATGTTGCCGCTGACGTAGGGATTGCCGTTGACGTTGATGTTGGAGCTCAGCGAGATCTTCTTGGTGATCTTCACGCTCGTGCCGCTGCTGCCGTCGTTGTCGCCGGCATATGCCAGCGAAGCGCCAAAGGCGCTCAGTACGGTCAGTGCTATCAAAGTCCTTCTAAGATTAGCGTTCATGGTGTCCTCTCCAGTTAACTGGGTATTTCAGGTTGCATTCAATGCGAGGAAGGTGGCGCGGACAACAAAAGCAAGTTGTCCGATGCATTGCCAGACCCCGCGACCTGGTTGAGTTGCATCACACCGTTGAATCCTTCCATTGCGGACGGATCGACTCCCACGCTCCGCGTGCCGCCGGCCTGTGCATGTGGATTCGACGATGGTTGCCCCCCTGCCGACGCGGAGACAGCGGCCGACAGGGTGCCGTCCGTCGCTTCGCGTATGCCTTGACTGGCCAGCGTTGCCGCAACGCCGTTCAACTGGGTGTTGCTGTTGCCGCTGACCTGATTGATGGAAGCGATACCTTGACCGTTGTCATAGGCATTGCCGCTGATGATGGCGCTGGCATAGAGCGTTGCGCCCGGTGTTGAATAGTTGCGTGTGTGTTGCTGTGCCTGGATCAGCGTCTGGGCCTGCGATCCCAGGGCGAACGCATGCAGGTTGCCTTGAAGATTGCCATTGCCGGCCGCGGTGTTGACTGAACTGATGCCCTGTGTACCTTCCAGCGCGTTGCCGCCGATGGTGTCGTTGTCCAGGTAATTGAGCATGGCCGCGTAGCTTTCCGGGGGCGTGGATTGCGCCAATGCACTTGCGCACATCGCGAGGGCTAGTGGACTAGCCATGCGTACTGCAAGGCGGCGGAGCGAGCATTTCATGGCTTACCCCTAGTGGCCGCCGATCATGGGAATTTGCGAGACGGCGTTGGTCACCTGGTCGCCAAGGCTTCGCGTGCTGTCGGTAATGGAGCCTGCTGCGCCGGCCGGGCCGCTGACCAGATTGCTCACGCCATTACTGGCGGTGTTTCCCCCCGCGTTGTTGCCGCCGGTGTTGATACCCAAGGCCGAATTCAGGGAGCGCTGCACGCTGTTCTGGCCGGAACCGCCATTGCCGGAGCTGACATTGGCGGTAAGGTCGGCGATTTCCGTATCGGTCATCTCGCCGCTGCTGCCGTTGCCATTGATGGCGCTGTTGAGCTGCGGGTTGGGTGACGCGTTGACCATCAGCGCCATCCCAGGTGCGGTGGGGTTACGGTCGGCGGGACGCGCCGCAACGTTACGGATCAGCACGATGTCACCAGGCCCGGCCTTCTGGGCTACGTGCGCGCCGTCCGCAAATGAAATGGTGGGCGACAGCCCCATCGCAGAGATGATCGCGACGGATGCGCAACGGCATACCTGGTTATGGATACGTTGGCGGGTGCTGTCCATGGGCGAGCCTCCCCTCATTTCCCTAATGAATGGAGGGCAAACACCGTGCCAGCAGCTGAAAACCCAGCAAAACCGCGGCCTTCGTAAAGACTACGTCGACGTGGCGTGGAGGGAGTTGTCACAGCCTGTTACAGGCGCAGGCGGCAGGAAGCGCGGAGGAACGTTGCTGTGATGCGGTTTCCCCCGGGTGTAACAGAACTGATACAGCTCGCGACAGCATGCACAACGCTTGCGTATGGCCGAAAGGCTGGCGTCAGCGAGACGGGCTGGCTAGGATGCTTTCACCCCAATCTTCATCCCATGGCACGGTCGTTGCGGCCGTGCCATGCATTCCACACGTATCAAATACAGGAGTCTTTCGTGTCTTCTCTGGTCGATCTCGGCAAACGTTATTGGCTGCCGGTGTACAAGCCGCGCGATTTGGTGCTCGATCACGGCAAGGGGGCGCGGGTGTGGGACACGGAAAATCGCGACTACGTGGATTTCGGCGCCGGCATTGCCGTGAATGCGCTAGGCCATCAGGATCCGGACCTGCTTGCCGCGCTGACCGCACAGGCCGGCAAGCTCTGGCATAGCAGTAACGTGTTCTACACCGAGCCGCCGTTGCATCTGGCGCAAGAGCTGGTGGAGGCGTCTGGCTTCGCCGAGCGTGTATTTCTCTGCAACTCGGGCGCGGAGGCCAACGAAGCGGCGATCAAGCTCGTGCGCAAATGGGCAACTGCGCAGGGACGATCGCCGGAACAGCGGGTCATCATCACTTTCCGCGGTTCATTCCATGGGCGCACGTTGGCAACGGTGACGGCAACCGCGCAGCCTAAATATCAGGAAGGTTACGAGCCGCTGCCGGGTGGATTCCGTTACCTGGATTTCAATGACGCAGCTGCCCTGGAACATGCGTTCGTCGCCAATGATGTGGCTGCCGTGATGTTGGAGCCGGTGCAAGGCGAAGGCGGCGTGCTGCCGGCTGCGCCAGGCTTTCTCAAGCGTGTCCGGGAGCTGTGCGATGAACATGGTGCGTTGCTGGTGCTGGATGAAATCCAGTGCGGCATGGGGCGCACGGGTACGCTGTTCGCCCATGCACAGGATGACGTGACACCGGACATCGTGACCTTGGCCAAGGCGCTTGGTTGCGGTTTTCCGATCGGGGCCATGCTGGCGGGGCCGAAGGTTGCCAGTGTCATGCAGTTCGGCGCGCACGGCACCACGTTCGGAGGCAATCCGATGGCTGCCGCCGTCGCACGCGTGGCGCTACGCAAGCTTGCTTCGCCGGCGTTGCTGCAGAACGTACAGCACCAATCTGCAAAGTTGCGCGAAACACTCATGTCACTGGGTTCGGAGTTCCAGATCTTTTCCGAGGTGCGTGGCCGCGGTTTGATGCTGGGTGCGGTGTTGTCGGAAAAGTATCGTGGCAAAGCGGGCGAGATCCTTGATTTTGCTGCCGCTCATGGCTTGTTGGTGTTGCAGGCAGGTCCGGATGTGCTGCGTTTCGTGCCGCCGTTGAACATTGGGCATGAAGATCTTGCCGATGGACTCGCACGCCTTCGTGCTGCATTAAGCGCGTTCGTCGCACGGTAATAAGTTTGATCAGGCGGTAACGATAGGAATATCAGTATGAAATATCTGCACAGCATGGTTCGCGTGCGCGACCTTGACGCTTCACTGCGCTTTTATTGCGAAGGGCTTGGCCTCCAGCAAGTGCGCCGCATGGATGTGCCCGAAGGCAAATACACGTTGATTTATCTGGCTGCACCGGAAAGTCCTGAGTCGGAAGTCGAGCTGACTCACAACTGGGGTTCGGATAAGGATTACGGTTCCGCGCGCAACTTCGGTCATTTGGCGTTTCGCGTAAAGGACATCTACGCGACTTGCGAACACCTGCAGTCGATGGGTTACACCATCAACCGTCCGCCGCGAGATGGACATATGGCTTTCGTGCGCTCGCCGGATCTGATTTCCATTGAGTTGTTGCAGGAAGGACGCCTGCCGCCGCGCGAACCGTGGGCGTCCATGCCGAACACTGGGGTCTGGTGATCTTTGGATGGGTGTAACAACGTCAGTCGTTATCGGTTGGCAGCACGGTGCCGCAGATCCGACAATAACTGGCGTCCCCTTCATGATCGGCCTGGCCGCATTGCGGGCAAGGCCGATACTTGCGCTTGGTGCGCATGCCTGCCGCCAATTCTGCGGTAAAAATGCCAGTGGGTACGGCAATGATGCTGTAGCCGATCAGAATGATCACTGAGGTCAGCATCTTGCCGAGCGTGGTCTTTGGCGTGATATCGCCGAAGCCCACAGTGGTCATCGTCACGATGGCCCAGTACATCGAGGTGGGGATGGAGGTGAAACCATCCTCGGGGCCTTCGATGAGATACATCAATGCGCCGAAAATCAGCACCAGGGTCAGAATCGTGCTGAAAAAGACCAGCACTTTGCGGCGAGCGCGAATCAGCGTGGACCACAGCAGATCCGCTTCGCCCACATAACGCGTGAGTTTCAGGATTCGGAAGATGCGCAGAATGCGCAGCGCACGCACCACCAGCAAATACTGGCTTCCCGCGGCCACCAGGCTGATCCAGGTCGGCAGCACAGCAAGCACGTCGACAATACCGAAGAAGCTTCGTATGTAACGCCATGGCCGGTCGATCACGAGAATGCGCATCACGTATTCCAACGTGAAAGCGAGCGTAAACAGCCACTCGAGTGCATAGAAAAGCTTGCCGTACTGCGCATGCGCCTGCGCCACGCTATCGAAGACGGCGACGGTGATGCTACCCAGGATGGCAATGATCAACAGGACGTCGAAAAGGCGTCCCGCTGCGTCTTCGTGCCCGAAAATGATGTGGAACCAGCGCGCACGCCAACCCGTTTGCGTAGCAGGGCCGAATGCATCGGCAAAGGGCTTGTGCCTGGTCATGGGTGGTCAGCCGGCGCGTGCCATACGCATGGCGGCACGGGCGGCATCCAGTGTCGCCGCGATGTCTTCGTCACGGTGTGCCGATGAAAGAAAGCCCGCTTCGAATGCACTGGGCGCCAGATAAATACCGTGCTCAAGCATGCCGTGGAAGAAGCGATTGAACATCGCAGTATCCGCAGCGGTGGCCTGTGCGTAGCTGTGCACCTTTTCGTGGGTGAAGAACAGGCCAAACATGCCACCTACCCGGTTGGTGCTGAAGGGAATGCCCTCGCCATCGGCCACGGCCTGCAGCCCATCCGTAAGCAGCCGGGTACGTGCGGCAAGTGTGTCGTAGAAGCCGGGCGCTTGCACCAGTTCCAGCATTGCCAAGCCTGCGGCCATGGCCACCGGATTTCCGCTTAGGGTGCCCGCCTGGTAGATCGGGCCGGCGGGCGCGATCTGCTCCATCAGATCCCGACGGCCGCCATAGGCGCCTACCGGCATGCCGCCACCAATGATCTTGCCGAAGGTGGTGAGGTCGGGCGTGATGCCGTATTGCGCCTGGGCGCCGCCGAGCGCGACCCGGAAACCAGTCATGACTTCGTCGAAGATGAGCAGCGCACCATGGAGCGTGCAGAGTTCGCGCAACCCCTGCAGATAGCCATCCTTCGGCGCAATGCAGTTCATGTTGCCGGCAACCGGCTCGATGATGAGGCCAGCGATATCAGCCCCTTGCTCAGCGAAAAGTGCCTGCGCGGCGGCAAGATCGTTGTAAGGCAGGGTCAGCGTGAGATCGGCATTGGCTTTGGGGACGCCGGGCGACGTGGGTACGCCAAAAGTGAGCGCGCCCGAGCCGGCTTTGACCAGGAAGCTGTCACCGTGCCCGTGATAGCAGCCTTCGAATTTCACAATCTTGCTGCGACCGGTGGCGCCACGTGCGAGGCGGATGGCGGACATGGTTGCTTCAGTGCCGGAGTTCACCATGCGCACCATGTCCACCGATGGCACCAGCTTTACGATCGTTTCGGCCATGGTGACTTCGGCGGGGCAGGGTGTACCGAACGACAAGCCGTCGCGCACCGCCCGTTCGACAGCCTCGCGCACTTTGGGATGGTTGTGTCCGACGATCATCGGTCCCCACGAGCCGACATAGTCGATGTAACGCTTGCCCTCCACATCCCATAAATAAGCGCCGTCGGCGCGTGCGGTGAAAAAGGGCTCGCCACCCACCGACTTGAATGCGCGTACAGGGGAATTCACGCCGCCGGGCATCAGTTGCAAGGCGCGCTGGAACAATTCGTGATTCGTCATGGGGAAACTCGATCAGGGGGTCCAAGAGTGAATTGCTGCTTGCTGTCGCTACATCCGGCGACGAAGATCAGGGGCATCTGCGCCCGCTGTTCACGGTACGTCATTGTCCGGCGTGGTCCCGTCTATCGCCACCCACGACATCCCCGGTGCGGCGTTGCGGCAACTTGCATCACCTTATGGTCAGCACTTTAATCCGGCCCGCTTTCGCATTGGCGGGGGAGTTGCGAGAATGTGCCATTAACCTACATCTGGTGACGTAATCCATGAATCAAACTTCCACCGAAACCACCTTGCGCAAATGGATGTGCGTGGTTTGCGGCTTTATCTATGACGAGGCACTGGGGTTGCCGGAGGAGGGTATCGAGCCGGGTACACGCTGGAGCGATGTGCCAGATACCTGGACGTGTCCTGATTGTGGCGCGACCAAAGACGATTTCGAGATGATCGAAATCGACTGATCTGCCGCGCGCTGCCTGCAAATCGCCCGATTTCGCCAGCGCGCTGGCCGTTTTCCCTGCTGGAATGATCCTCGCGAGATCCCATCCCCGAGGAATGGCCATGCAGCAATTCATCCCCTTCGAAGACGACTGGGACGCACTGGAACAGCTGCGTCCCGAAGCATTGGTGCCCTATCGCGTCGGCTTGGTCCCGGCGCATGAGCCGTTAGCCAGCCGGACGGCGAACTCCGCAGCAACCGACGCCCATTGGTCCGCTCATGCGGTCGTTGTGGCGGTTGCGCCCGCCGAAAAATCCGCCTGAGGTTGAGCCTGTTTGATAAGCCAGGGCCCTTTGCGGGACGCCCTGGCTTTTTGCCCTGCAGTTAGCGTGTCGGAGTCGGGCGGATAGACGCCTTGTGGCGGGGCTCCATGGGCGACGGTCACGTGTCCGTCATCAAATCCGCTTTTACCCCTTCACAGACTCCCGGGCAGGCGCTATTATTTCGACCCCTTCGACGAGAAGTCGCCGGTTGAAGGTTCCCCTCCCTGAAACAACTTTCCAAAAATTGGGTGTTGACGGAAGGCGAAAGAGATGTAGAATGGGCGGCTCACCCGGAACGAAATGTTCACGGGGCGATCTGAAGAACAGGTTGCAAGTGATTGATCTTTGACAGTGTGCGCAGGTGACTTGTGTGGGCGCCTTGCGGTGGATGGAGTA
>NZ_JADIKE010000015.1 GCF_016904955.1 Dyella flava
GACACGCCCTCCCCAGCGTAAGGTGGATTAACGCAGGTACGTATGAGGGCGGCCATGTTGGCCCGCTGCGTCAGAACAGTGCGCCGTTTTCGGCACGTTGCGTGACAACAACGTGCCGCTTTTTTGGTAATGACAACCGCTCCGCATGCAATGCGTAGGCTGGGTTAGCGCAGCGTAACCCAGCGAATCAACATCGAATCACGCAACATGCACTGGCTCCTAAAGCAACCCTGATGCGCCTGCACAAGTCCATGAGCGTCGATTCAGGGACGTGCACGCTTCACGACGTCTGCGGCAGATAGCTGGGCCTATCCGCCGTAAGCCCTCGCTTCACTTGCAGGGTACGCTCATCGGCCAGCACCTCATCCAGGCCCGATTCGAGCCCGTCGAGCGCACGCTTGACGATCTCCTCGGCACTGGACTTCGGGGCATCGAACCCCCGCGCGAGGTCGGTATCGACAAAGCCCATGTGCAGTGCCAGCACCTGCGTCTTCTGCGCCGCAAGTTCGAGGCGCAGGGCATTGGTGAGCGACCACGCGGCGGACTTGCTCGCCGAATAGGCGGCCATCGCGCCGCTCACCCACGAGACGACCGACAACACATTGAGCAACGCGCCGCCGCCGTTGGCCTTGAGAATCGGCGCAAATTCCTTGCTCATGCGCAACATGCCGAAAAAGTTGGTTTCGAAGATGCGTCGCGCGACGTCTTCGCTGTCCGGTGCAAGAAAGCCCCCGGCCTGAGCGATGCCGGCGTTGTTGATTACCAGCGTCACGTCTGACGCAAGTTTTACGGCGGCCGCTACGTCATCTGGGTTAGTGACGTCGAGTCGCAGCGGCTGAACACCGGACTGGGTGATGGTGGCAGGATCGCGCGCGCCGGCGTAGACCTTGCGGGCGCCGCGGGCGAGCAATGCGTGGGTGAATGCCAGACCGAGTCCACGGTTGGCTCCGGTGACAAGAACGGTAGCGTTCTCAATTTTCATAAGAAACTCCGGGGGTGGGGAGGAATAGGTTCATCGTCATGGGGTCCGTGGCTTATCGATGTGGGCATCCACCACGATCCTCACAAGGGCAGCTCCTTACCTGTCTGCTCGCGCATGAGGTACTCGGCGTACCAGTCCGGCCAATTTTCATCGCGTTGGCCGCCGTTCCGCTTCTCATGCTCGCCGTGTGCGGCTTCTGCCCGCCGCAGCGCAGCTGCGAGATCCTCCGATGAGGTGAATGTCACGGCGTCGCTGTCCACGCGCCCAGGCGCTCGATGGGTGAGCTCTTGGAGCAACCAGCCATTGCCGTCCGGATCGCTGAACGAGGCGAACGAGCGATAGCTGCTGCGCTTGGGATCCGGACCGCTAACCCGAACCCGTCCGAACAGGTAGGGGTCGTCCTTGCCTGCGTAAACGCCAGCGGCGTCATGGAACACTTCGCTGATCGCCACACCGCGATCGACCAGTTCTTTGCGGATTGCCTGGATGTCGGAGACGATCAGGTACAGGCCCTGGGCGGAACCGGGATTGGCCGCGGTGACGTTCTTGCCGAAGATGACTGAGCATCCGGAACCGGGCGGCGTGAACTGGATTACGTTGAAGTAGCCATCATCCGAGGCGTAATCAGCGTCCAGTCTCCACCCCAATCCGCTGTAAAAGCGCTTGGCGCGTTCGACGTCCGAAACAGGGATGACGACGACTTCGAGTTTCATGTCCACGCCCCGTGCATGCGGGGTCCCGACTGCAGTGCTGCTCATATAAACCTCTGATGGATTGCTTGGACCGCAACGCGGCCTTCGAGATGGAAGATGTGTCGCCTTGAAGCCAGACGTGAGCCGGTTCGTCGCTGATGGCACGACGAACCGGCTAGGCCATGCGTTACGCCGTGATCACTTCCGTGACAACTTCGATATTGCCCTTCGTTGCCTGGGAGTAAGGGCACATCTGGTGCGCCGCATGAGCAAGCGCCTCGGCAACTTTCTGGTCCACGCCCGGAAGGCGCAGGGTGAACTTGGCACCAAGGAACCAGGCGGGGCCGGTCTCGCCAATGTTGACCTGGAGATCCACCGTCGTATCTTCCGGCAGAACGACCTTCTTCATCGAAGCCGCGTGGCCCAGAACAGTGATCCAGCAGGCCGACCACGCGCCTGCGAACAACTGCTCGGCAGTGGGATGCAGTTCGGCGGCGATGAACTCATAGCTTTTTGCACCTTCGGCCGACAGCTTGAGGTCGACGACGCCGTGCTCGCCACGCTGAAGGGCGGGGTCACGGTTGACCTTGGTGTGGGTCAGGCCGGAGTAGCGGACTTTTTCGATCTTGATCATGACTTGTTCCTCACAGGGGATCTTGGGGGGATTTCTTGAATCGGTTGGGCCGGTTGCAACGGAGGGGCGTCGTCGCTCTTGCATGGGGTGACCGGATGGAAGGAAAGGCTAGAACCTTCCAAACCAAGGCAGTAGACGGCAGATTCGAGAGGCACCCTTTCACTGGTGAGAGGTCATGAGCATTCTGCTAAGGGCGGTAGACACGGGCAGCCTTTCCGCCACCGGTCAGCAGTTGCGTATTCCTCTGGCAACCTCAGTCGAAGGGCATCGCAGTGGGAAGCGCGCCTTGATGCTCACCTGGCATTGCGACGTGGACGAAAACGGTCATGACTGATGCACGGCGCGATTAAATCGCCTCATCCGGCAGATCATGGAAGACATCGAGGAAGTTGAGCGCACGGAAGCCGATGAATGCCGGGCGCTGCAGGGCAAGTTGATCATCCGCGCACCGCAGGTGACCGGACACGATCAATGTCGTCCTGGCAGGCTGATCGGCAAGGTTGGACGTAGCTCTACCGGCTCATGAAGAACCCGGCTGCCAAAGTGTATCTATCACTTTTTGAATGACATCTTCTTTCCGTTGCCCTTCGATGAAGCTCCAGCGGGATTGGATTTCCCACAAGAACCTCCCTGGACATTCGACCTTGTCGTATGAGTACCTGCGAGCCCGTAATCCATAGGGCCACGATGAACCTGCGCCGGTCAGCAAATGCCGGGAGGTTATTGAATCTGTGGCGAATTCCGAAAATTGCTATTTAAGCTGGAGGGGCGCATGATGAATCAATGTTGGGGGCCTATCGAGTCCAGCATCTCAGCTGCGATCGCAAGCAATCGCCATTGAGTCTTACCCTGCTTCTTGTTGTGCAGGGATCCTCTCCAGTGCTGTCGCGCACTTTCGCGACTGTCTTTTTCAGGTAGGCCGATCATGCCCCGCAATAATGAGCCGCTCTCAGCGGTGCAGATTCATAGTGTCTACGCATCCGGGGGGACGCCCAAGAATAGGGCGACTGATGCAGAAGGCGTTCGATATTCGAGGACTTCTGCCTATATACGCGAACCGACGCATTCAGGACGTCCGTCGCTACGCCCTGATTTGTCGATCAAGAAAAAAAGGTATTGATGGCGGATTGTTCAATGGAACTTTCGTCCCCTGTGCCTGATGTGTCTCGGTTCGGCAGGACGCCCTCACTGGGAAGGACGCTCCGCTGAGGGCAAGGATGCCTTGGTGAGCTCGGGCAAGGTCATTTTCGTTGCGGTGGCGGGCAAACAGCCGTATTGCGCACGCAATGTCGGTGTACGAAGTCGCCGCCGTCCATGATCCAGCCATCAACTGGCGAATCATGGTCAAGTTACGGATCGGGTGCCTGCCAAGTGGCGTGTTCGCTGTAAATCACATCCATAAACGCGCGGCTTATTGAGGTTGCGAGAATGGACAGAGTATTCACCCTTGGTGTTGCCAGAAACATCCATGTCCAACTTATCCGTCGCCAATACATTGCTTGCACTTCGTTTGCCGGAAGTGGATCTATTATTTGGCGACTTGCGTAATCGCTACGATGTATCTCCGGCGCGATCGTTTGGATGCCATATAGCCATTCGTCCTGGCCACCCTTCGTCTGGCGAATGGACTAAAGAAAACCTTGGGTTGCTCGCTGCTGTGTGCGCGTTCTCTTCGCCGTTTGAAATTGCGCTGGCGCGCGTAGGTTATTCCCTCGGCGCTGTTTATTTGGCGCTGGAACCTACGGAACCAATCGTTCGCCTGGAATCGCGAATATCGCAGCTATTCTCAGCCGTTCAGTCAGTAACGCGTCAAGTCATGCCGCGAGTGCCGATAGCAGGAGGATTGTCACCGCGTCAAACCGTCATGCTGGGCATGGCTTTGGAGAATCGGATCAAGCAACGTGGCGTGTTGATGACCGTGTGCAGTGAGTTGTCACTCATGACGGTTGACGAGGGTCAGTGGATGACTGCTGAAAAATTTGCATTAGGCGAAACATCGCTTCGCGCTCGAAGTCGGGGCGACAATGCCCTCTAACTTCCGGATGGAATCGCTTTTGTATCGCTTGGCTTTACGTCGTCGCGCGCTGCCTTCTTCTTCGCCTGCTTCGCGTCCTGTTGCTTTTTCTTTGCCAGTTCGCGCTGACGCTTTTCAAATGAATAGTTTGTCTTTGCCAAGTGCGTTGTCTCGCTTAGTCAAGGTAGTTATGAATGGCGCTCAATGCAGTATTTGCCACTGCCTGGCGGTGCTTACTTCTTGTCCGAAGATTGCTTGGGGGCCATTGATGCGCCGTTCGCATGGGCGGAAGCGTCGGCTTCTTTGGGCCGATGATGGAATGGTGTGTTTCCCAATACTTCAATGCGCCCGCCCGCCTTGTTGAATGCGGCGATGTCCGCGGCAATGCGCTCGCTGGTGAGCGCCGCCCTGGTCGAGGCGGAACCGGAGTAAGGATTGCTGGTGCCGGATTGGCGATAGTTAGGCATGATGGAGTCCTGTTATTTAGAGATGATTTCCGTGCCGCGAGCACATTGTTCTTCGTAATCGGCGCGAATGGCTTTGCAATACGGGCCACCCATGGCAAATCGTCGACAGACGGCGGGACGATTTTCATAAATGCTGCAATTCATGTGAGTGCGATCCAGCGCGACGCACCATCCGTCTTCACCGTGAGCCATCGCATGAGGTCCTTGCGCAAGCTGGGTGGTGAGGTGAACGGGAATCTTGTCCTCGGATTCCAGAATGACCACCAGCCGACAGCACACCGCGTCGCAGGTCGCGCAATGGGCCGGGCCTTTCATGTGCTTACTGGACCTGGCCGGGTCTGCGCGGTGAATGGAATGGCATGGCATATCTGCTCCCGAAGGGCGCCACCTTCTAATAAGGCGGTTCACGCGTGAAAGGAGGGAGCGAAACGGGCAACCATGGAGCAGTCGCACGGGGCGCCAGAACAAGGCAGGTAACTCACTTACCCGCCTACAGTACACCATGCTGCTCGTTGAGATGGTGTAAGGATGATGTGTATCAGCCCATCAAACTGAACGAGAGGCCATTTTTCGTTTGCTTTTTGGAGCGATAACCTCTACCCTCATTCGGCTGAGTTTCAAGGGTCACCCTGAATTGTGGCCCGATGCTGTAGATAGCAGTTCCACTACACCGTTGTACCCGCTTCTCCTTGCGACCAGCTTTTTTGCCGCCAAGCGGCTTCACTTGCTCCAAGGAAATGACTATGTCCCAGGTAGAAACCGGTACTGTAAAGTGGTTCAACGATGCCAAAGGTTTTGGCTTCATCAGTCGCGATAAGGGCGGTGACGATGTATTCGTTCACTTCCGCTCGATTCAGTCCACAGGCTTCAAGAGCCTGCAGGAAGGTCAAAAGGTGTCCTTCACCGTGACCCAAGGCCAGAAAGGCTTGCAGGCTGAACAGGTTCAATTGGCCTAAGCCATCTGCAGACTCAAAAAAGGCCCGGCTATAAGCCGGGCCTTTTTGTTTGGTCTTGAACGCTCTATCGGCTATGTATGCAGGCGCTGCGTCGATATCCCCAGGACGCCGCGATCCTCTTGATGCCGCAAATGACTGGGGCATGGCGAGAGAGCTTCCGTAATTACTGAGTTCACGACCGTGTTGTTCATACTCCGGTGCGCGTTATCGTGTTCTTTGCACGGGCATCAGCATTTCAAATGTAAGGAATGCAGCAAGTAGCAGCCAGAGCGCAAAAAGCCGCGGCCCAACCGCGACAATTTCCCGGACCGTCGTTGGATAGCCCCACCTCTGTTAAGTTGCCGAGAATACGGGAATATTTGCTTTGAGCATCCGGTGACCATTGCGTCCAAGGCGGTCAAACGGCAATCTCATGCTGTCCGCTTTCGAGCCGGAGGGGTCGATATCGGCTGGCAGCAGGTTATGCGCCATGCGTGCCGATTTTGGATCCAATTTAGGGACGGGGGGATCTGTGCTGCGAACAATTCTATTAAGTGCCATCGGATCGGCTCTGTTCTCTTTCCTCATGTGGCTGGCTGTCTGGGGCCGAGGAAGAGAGGAGGACGCAGATGGCAATCCCACTCTCCGCTATGTAGCAGCAAAGTTCCTCATGCCGATCATGGGACTATTTTTTCTGGGCATTGGCGTTTACGAGTGGCTTGATCCGCGTAACCACCACTACGCCGGAAACCTGGAAATACTGTCTTACACGCCCGTCGTGGTCGCGATCCTCTGCTTCGTCATGTCGATCTACTTCACTGGCTATCGAGTGATACTGAGAGCGCGAACTATTGAAATAAGGCGATGACCACTGAGCACTGTGGAGTATGGCCTTGACCGGCTCCAGTCGATGGAGGCGAAAGGTCGGCAGGTGATTCTTCACTTCGATCCCGGGCGCAAACTTGTCATTTATCCCAATCTCTCGGGCCGTGAATACTTCATTGAGCGGTTGAAGGCTCAATGAACATTGATCAGCACATGAGGTGGGGTAGTGCGCGTGAACGGAAAATACATAAATGGCGACGCAATTTCGCCCGCTGTCGAGGGAGGGCTCCGGCGCAATCAGTTACAACGCCGAATTACGTCCGGGATGCTTGCGAGGCGGTTGCCGTTCATGGCAATCGCGTCATTCCCGCACCGATCTGAGCAAATATTGAAATATGTCTCGCTGACTTACATGGGTCTCTTCGCGTTGACAGGTGTCGCTTATGGCTACAGCTCCTGTCCGCGATACAGGCATCTGTTCTTTGCTTCTTGGTAGTCCAATGCTTTCGCGAGAAGACGCATACATTTCGGTGTGCTGCTTTCGGGTGTGGCTTCTGATGGTTGGCCGAGGGGTCAAAATGACGGTGACATTTGGAGCTACGCGCACCACAGTTGCATCGGGGCCCACTCACCCCGTCGCCTTTGCTGCTTTGTTGTGTGCGTAAGATTTCTAAATACCTAGATAACTGGCTTGGTCTGCTTCGATTTGACGACAGGGGATGGGTCGTATGCGTAGATGGATCTGGTTCGCGATTCTTGTATGGGCTTCATTTGTGGCTGGCGCATTCTTTTATGCGAGTCAGCCGCTTTACGTCTGCGCCTTTACCGCGTTGGTGCCGTTATTGGCGTTGTACGTGGGGCTTATGGCAAGGCTATTTTCCCGGCGGCTATCCCTGCGTGCCGTTTCGGTGGTCGGGGCGGTTCTGCTCGTTGTGCTGGCTGGGGGAGAGGCCTGGGTTCGATCGTCGGATTCGACGATCAAAGGTGTGCTGCCATGGGTCGTGCAGACGATCCAGCAGTGGAAGCGACCCTCGGCCCCTGAATCCGCCGTTAGACCCGTTTCGGGTGCTCAAGCCACGGCAACCGTAGACGATAGGAAAATTTTCGACCAGCTGGCCGATCTCATCATGCGACAACGCTGTACCACGCGCGCGTATGAAACGGCAGCGAACGAAACCGGGTGGTCATTCGTGCTCGCTCCATCAAGCACCGATGCCATGCAAAAGATCAGGGACGACAAGCTTGCGTTGGTCGAATATCGTGAACTCATGCAAAGTCGCATCGACGTCATAAGGAAATTCGATGCAAGCGGCAAGGCGCTGATTTTTGGGATAAACGCCGCCGAAAGAGATAAGGCGGAGCAGCAATTTTCATCAGCCGAAAACATGGTCATCGATAGTCAAAGCGTGGAACTGGATGCCAGAGAGAGGGAGCTTCAATCGGTGGATAAGATGTTGGATATTTCTCTGCGTGCGTATTCGCATTCGCCCGATAAGTCGCGAGCGCCGACATACACGCCGGCTGAGGTGGCGCGCCTGAATTCGCTTTTGGCAGATGTGCGTGTGCAAGACGAAGCGATTAAGCAATTGTATGATCGCACGTCTTACGCCATCTCTTATGCGGATCACCAGTTGAATACGTTGGTGACGCCGGCTCCCGGCAGTCCGCCGCGCTATTGGCAATGTCCCAAGGATATTGCTGTTCCCCACGCCGCGATTGCCGTAAATGAACCACTGGTTGATAGTGCCGTAAGCCGCAATGTGACTAAGCCGGCTGCACCGCGCTCCTTCGATGCCGTGCCTGTGCGCGCCATTGGGCACGAAACTGTCAATCGTCAGTCCGGGATGCTCAGCGCTTCGACACAGCCATGCGAGCCATTGGTGCCGTCTGCTGCGGATCCGAATCCCGAGGTAAACATCGTGGGCACCAAGATGAGAGGGGATTACGCAAACGATCCTTTGCATACTATCTATCTCTCAGTTGTCACCGATGGCTGCGGACCATCTACGCTGTCCGTCGAATGGAAATACGGGCCATCGCGTTTGGTCAACGTTACTGATCTGAAAATCGTGTCGCACGGTCCCACTTGGTCCGTATTCAATCTGAAAAACCCCAACGATTGGCCCCTGGGTGCGTACCACGTAGATGTCAAAGTGAATGGAGCGGTTCTGGCTACACAACACTTTTCGATTGGCGTGGATGGACTTTCTTCTTCAAATTGATGCTGTCGTTCGCGGGTAAAAAGTAAATTCGAATCGGAAAGCGGGGCGGAGGCGGTCAAATGAAATCAGCTGCATCCCTCCTCTTTGTTCTGGCGGCTTACCTATGCGGCTAGAGGCCTGCATGGGTTGACGAGTGCACAGGAAGTACATCCGCATCATGTCGGTCTTTTTCTAGAAACAACACGGCGCAACGCAGGCCAAAAGGAGGGGGGATGGATTTCGAAGAGATGAATAACTTCATGAGCACCTACAAGACGGAGAATCAGGATATTAGATTCCGTATACGAAAGCGCGGCCTGGAGTCGAAAGAGAGGCGTTTGCTAGGCACGGTGTCATCCGTCTATGGTTTTTATCTCTTTCTGTTTGCATGGGGCGCGCTTGCGCCATTCCTTGACCGCACATCTGCGCACTTCGCGATTACCGCAATGGCCGGTGGGAGTGCCTTTGTTGTCCTGATTTTTGGCTACATAATTTATCGGGTATGGCGAAATCCGCCGCCGTCTGCTGCAGTGATGGCGATTCCTGGTTTGCTGATCTTTTTATTGGGCTTACCCAACCTAAGCTTGATGTTATGCATACCCAGCGCATTCGCGCTGGTTGCATTCTATTATCTTGGTAAGACCTGGAAGGAGCTCGCAGCAATGTCGGCGCCACCATCGGATACATGACAAAATCGACATGAACCATCAAAGGGGATGGAGGTTAATTTTTTAATCACTCCATCCCGTTTACCGCGAGCACCCTTTTAATGTCCGCCTTCAATGGTTCCGCGACCTGTTGGTCATCACCATCGCGATGCCCCCAAGAATCGCAGTAGTAGCGGCAGTCAGGCGCGGAGTGATCGCTTCCGATAGGAACACCACTCCGCCAAATGCCGCGATCAGCGGTACCGACAACTGTACGGTGGCGGCGCGCATGGCGGAAAGCCTCCTCAACGCGGTATACCAGATGACATACCCGATGCCCGACGTGAGTGCGCCGGAGGCAATGCCCAGGGCGACCCCGGCTGCGTTCGTGTAAGCGCGGGCGTTGACGATGAAAAGCAAGCTCAGCAAGGGGGCAAGCAGCGCTGCCCTCGCGAAGTTTCCCGCTGTTGCAGCAAGCGGGTCGGTCAGGCCGCGGCCGCGCAACGAGTACACGCCCCACGCCGCGCCAGCGATCGCCATCAACGCAGCGCCGAGGAGCGGCGGCGCTGCGATACCCGGAGACACCAGGTAGAAAAGCCCAGCGACGGCCAATGCGAGACCGAGCCATGCTACGTACCCGAATTTTTCGCCGGAGCGCAAGCCGACGCTGAGCATGGTCAATTGAACCGTACCGAACAGAATCAATGCCCCCGTGCTTGCGGGCAAGGTGAGATACGCGAAGGAGAAGAAGGCGACATAGGCAAACAGCATGGTCGCAGCGAGCCAGTCGGCATGGCTGGGCGAGGACCGCTTCGGCCGGAGCCGAACGATGACGGCGAGCATGATCGCTCCGGAAACGAGCCTGATGGCGGCGAAGCTGATTGGATCGATTTCCCGTCGCTGCAAGGCAAACCGGCACAACAGCGAATTGGCCGCGAAGGCGAGCATCGCCACCGTAGTGAAGACGGTCGTCTGCACGATGAGCAGTCCACCGCGCGTTTCATGCATGGGTCGCCACCAGAACGACTGCCCACGACAGCAACGCCACGCCGAGGGGCGCGCTGAGACGCTTGCCCCAGCGCACGTTCTTTTCGATCGCCATCACGGTTGCAAGCAAGAGCATCCACCCGAGGCTGCCGGTACCGAGAGCGAACATCAATAGCATCAGCGCCCAGCAGCACCCGACGCAGAATAAACCGTGCTGTGCGCCAAGCGCGAATGCTTGCCGCGCGCGCGCTTGCCCTCGCCAGCGCTCAATGACGAAGCTCAACGGCGTGCGGCACTTTTCCAGACACTGGTACTTGAGCTTGCTGAACTGAAATGCGCCGGCCAACGCGATGATGGCGACACCGATCAGCCAGCCATTCCACGCCAGCGTGGGTACGCTGGCGAGCCCGGACAGCAGTGCAGTGTGAAGTGCGTGCGCCAGGACTCCGAAGGCTCCCCAGACCGTCATATAGCCCAGGCCGAGCAGCATAAGGAGACGCCCGTGGTCCGGTCGCTCGCCCGTCAACCGGTCGAAGACATTGAACAGCGGCAAGATGGTGGGCAACATCATGGCCGTTGTCATGAGGATCCACGCGATGGCCTCGAAGACCACGGGCACGATTACGTTGCCGCCCGGAACGACACGGCACAGAAACGCAATCGATCCTGAGGCTATCCAGTTACCTTGTTCGACATAGCGTCCATAAGGACTGCGCGTCCACGCCCACAACGCAACCCATGCGAAAGCAATCAGCGCGGCAAGGATCGGCACGAACACGCGAACATGGCGCGAGGCGCTGGGCGGCGAAGGGCCTGCCGTTGAGTTCATGCATCGAAGACGAACGTGCTCTGTAGGGCGTTGTGGTTCTTGATGTCGAGATTGATGCCGAGGGCTGCGTTTCTGGATCGATAGGTCGGGGCCTTGCCGACAAACACCGGCGCCCCAGGCACGGTTGAGAACACGGTATCGGAGAGGGTGGTCTGGCCGCCGGTCGCGCCGAGATAGGGCTCAAGTTCGGCGTAGTAGTTCATGCCGATCTCGAGTTCGCCCTTACCCGCAACCACGGTGAACCGGATGGGTGCTCGCTCCACCGATACGACCTGGCCGATGAGCTTGGCGAGATCGGCGACCGGTCCACCGGCCTGGCCGGTGTAGACCTTTAGCAGTGCCTCTTCCTGCGCTTTTGAAGCCTGGTCGCCGATGTAGATTGCGGCAGTCCAGTTGCCTTGCAGGATATTACCGGGCACATGGGCCACGGCCGCGATGGTATTACCGGCAACATCAACGCCGTCGACCGTTCCCTTGTCTATATGCCACGCGACAATGGTGTCGCACGTACCGTTGTCAGGATC
Organism: Dyella flava; assembly: GCF_016904955.1. Taxonomy (GTDB): domain Bacteria; phylum Pseudomonadota; class Gammaproteobacteria; order Xanthomonadales; family Rhodanobacteraceae; genus Dyella_B; species Dyella_B flava. The sequence continues at coordinate 11,738 of NZ_JADIKE010000015.1, forward strand.
CTCGCCGATCCAGCAGGGGCATAGGACCTTGCAGTTACAAACTTCGAGCAGACGACCTTCCAGGTGATAGCTCATACGAACCTCCATTGAAGGTACGCGAACATCAACACGCCGCCGCGGGACGACGCTGAAAAGGGGGCAACGATTTTCCCGCCGCGGGTTTGGCCAAGTCAAGTTCGATTGCGAGCAGCGGCGGATTGAAGGGGAAAAACACGAGAAAACCGGCGACTGTTAATCGGGGCATGAGTTCGAGTCTTGCCTGAGATGTCAGATCGTAAGGCCCTTATCTGCGGCGTTAAAGGCTCTTTCGAAATGATGGGGCCGATCATCGCAGTACGTAACAGCTGCGTCAGTCTGACTGGCACCAATGTATGTACAACCGGTACAAACATGGGTGCCATGCCCAATGCCAAACGTCGACCCACCCATGACTTCATACCCATGCACTAGTGTGAACTTAACACTATAGTTCACTCCGTCATAAGCGGAAGAGCGGGTCAGCCGTGGACGATAGCGCGGGCCAACTCAAGAAATTCCAGAAGGAGCTTTCCAGCGGCACGGTGTCTTTGGTGCTGCTGGCGGTGCTTGGGCAGTCGCGGCAGGCGCTGTATGGCTACCAGATTGCCAAACGGCTGGAGGAGCTGGGCGAGGAGACCGGCGCTTTGGCCGGGAAGCAGAGTGCGCTTTATCCAGTGCTGCGCAATCTGGAGGCCAATGGTTTGCTGGCGAGCGAGGTAGAGCCGTCGGTTAGCGGGCCGCCGCGACGTTATTACCGCATTACCAAACTGGGGCGCGAAGTGTTGCGTGAATGGATCGCCGCGTGGGAGGCCACGCGCGATTCGGTCGACAAAGTTCTGCAGGGAGAATGGCGATGACGACAGGCTCAACGGGAACGCCGCGTACGATCGCGGAATACCTGGACCAACTACGTAGCGCCTTGCGCGGCGCAGATCCGGCCTTGATCCAGGATGCGTTGTATGACGCCGAAGAACATCTGCGCGCCGAACTGGCTGAGCAGCCGGGACACGACGAGGCAGTGATGCTGGCCAGGGTCGCGAGCAGCTACGGTGCGCCGGAGGAAGTGGCGGACATTTATCGCGATCAGGAAATCAAGATTCAGCGTGCGCTGCGTCCGCCGTTGCCACCCAAGCGTCGTTCGATGGCGGGACAGTTCTTTGGCGTGGTGGCCGATCCGCGTACTTACGCGGCCTTGTTCTACATGCTGTTGTCGCTGGCGACGGGTATTTTCTATTTCACCTGGGCGGTAACCGGTATTTCGCTATCGGTAGGGCTGGCGGTGCTGATTATCGGCATTCCGTTCATCGTGCTTTTCTTTGGCTCGGTGCGGGTGCTTTCCCTGGTGGAAGGGCGCATGGTGGAATCGATGCTGGGGGTGCGCATGCCGCGTCGTCCGAGATTCTCCACGCGCGGGATGTCGCTGTGGCAGCGGATCGGTGCGATGTTCAGCGATCCACGCAGCTGGAGCACCCTGTTCTATATGTTGATGATGCTGCCGCTCGGCATCATTTATTTCACGCTGGCGGTGACCATGTTTAGCGTGTCGCTGGCATTTACCGCCGCACCGCTGGTCAAGCTGGTCGCGACGATGTCCGGCTTCCAGGATTCCTGCGATGGTCCGGCCTGGGTGTGCGCGTGGGTGCAGTGGCTGGACGGTTGGGCCGCCGCGTTCGCAGTGAGCGTGATCGGTGTGCTGCTGTTGTTCGTGACGCTGCATATGGTGCGTGCCTTGGGACGTATGCACGGCCTGATGGCCAAACACTTGCTGGTCGCCGGAGCGGCGAGGGAGTAAGTACGCATGATGCTCTTGCAGGGTAATGATGTGCTCACCGCCCTGGCGGGCGAATGGACGGGTGATGAGTCGATAGCTACCACTCGTTGGGGGCAGGGTGGTGCAGCCACCGCACGGGTGAGTGCGCGTTTCGAGCTGGGCGGCAAGGTCTTGTTGCAGGATTATCGCGAGGAGCGTGACGGCCGGCCGGCATTGCAGGCGCATGCCGTGTTCGTCGCCGGGCTGGAGCCCGGTGAATATGCGATGTATTGGTTCGACAGTTATGGCTTTACGCCGTCGCAACCGGCGACCGGACATTGGGACGGCAAGCGTCTGGTTTTCCTGCGCACGTCATCGCGCGGGCAGACCCGGCATCACTATGAGATGGTGGGCGATGGCACGTACCGACTCATGCTGGAAAGTTCATTTGATGGTGGCGTGAATTGGGTACAGGTGATGCAAGGGGAATATCGGCGCGTGGCTGAGTTCCTGCCATGCGTTAGTGCAGCTCAGCTGCAGGGTCATGTCGATCAACGGTAATTAAGATCCGGCGAGGAGAGCAGGAAGGTGTTCCATTCCTGTTGCGAGGTGGCTTTGGCCAGGGCACCGCGGGTGGCGGCGGATAAGTTGGGCTCGATCGCATCGTAATACAGGCGTGTGGTCAGCATCGGGAAGCCTGCGCCGCGGGTGGTGCTGCCCGCTGGCGTAAACAGTTGGTTGTTGCCGGTGCCGATGGCACGCGCGATATCGAAGCGTTTCGCCATCTGGCCCGAACTGGACCAGCTTTCGTTATCCAGCGGCCAGCCATCGGGCGTAATGCGTCCGAACAACGGCTGGTCCAATTGATTGAGCCAGCCGATCAACGGTTGCGCATTCACAATCGGCGTGCCGTCGTAGGCCAGACGCACGGACGACACCACGAATTGCATCGGATCCTTGAACTTTTTCCCGGCGTTGGCGACCAGGTCGTGCGATTCGAACATCACGCGCATGACCTGTGCGATGTCACCGTCCGTGCGGCGGAAGGTGTGCGCCATTTTCGCCACCAGCGCGGGTGAAGGATTGTCAGACACGAAATACTCCGCCAGCTTGCGCGAAATGAACTGCGCGCAGGCAGGTTGCCGCACGATCAGGTCGACGGCTTGCTTCACCTCATCGAAGCCGCTGCCCTTGATGGTTTTGCCGAGCAGTACTTTGTCGCTGAAATCGTGCCGTTGCGGATTGAATTCGAACAGGCCGTTCTTCACCACCAGTGGCGCCATGTTCGGCCCGAATGTCTCCGGCTTGCCGTTGATGGGGGCAATGCCTACGCCGGTAAGTATCAGTGCCAGCTGTTGCACGTCCTGCTGGGTATAGCCCGAATTCACGCCGAGCGTATGCAGCTCCATCAGCTCGCGCGCGTAGTTTTCGTTGACATGGCCTTTGGCGTTTTGGGCGTTGTCCAGAAATTCCAGCATGGCCGGGCTTTCCAGCGTGGCCATCACCAGATCGCGGAACTTGCCCAGCGCGTGCGGGCGGATGATGTTCTGCTCGTAATCGGCCAGCTCCCAACGGATGCGCCCCTTGCCGGCATAGACGCTGAAGTGGTTGAGCCAGAACCACACCAACTGCTCCTTGAGCTGGTTGGGGCCGTAGATGGCGTGCAGGATTTCCGCTTGCTGCGCTTCCTGGCCAAGCTTGTTGGCACGTGTTTGCAGCGCCTTGTTGGCGGCGACTTTATCCGGGCCGTCCGGCATGGTCTTGATCTGCTGTTGCTGCTGCTGGATCGAGACCAGCAACGGCTCCAGCGGTGTGTAGAAGGACTCGTAGGAAGCGATCTGCGCGGCAATCGGCGCCGGCAAGGTATCGCTGATGCGATTGTCCAACTGCTTTTCCAGCACCGCCTTGCGACCCAGGGCGCGGTATTGCGTGACGGTGGCCGTATCCAGCCCGAAACTGTCGCGGCGCAACCATGTGACATCATCCTGGCTCAGACTGGTCGGCGCGGATGCCTCGACAAGCGGGGCGGCGATCAGCAAGCTTATCGACAGTGAAAGGGCGGCAAAGGCAGTCGGACGCATGCGGCGGGTTCCGTGGGTGCGTGAGACGTCGATGGGTGTTGCTGCGCCAAAAAGCGCGATGGAATGGTAACGGAATGCAGGCGCTTGTCGCGCCGTCATTCCCGCGTAGGCGGGGATCCATTTTCTCTATTTTGTCCAAGAGCAAAATGGGTCCCCGCCTACGCGGGGATGACGGCGGCACCGTTGTGGGTATTAGACCAGTTGTAGGTCGCGGGGCCTGGCCTGCGGGAACACGGACTGCAATTGGCTGCTGTTCAAACCCCAGATGCGCCCGAGCAGACCGCTGTACACATCGCGATAATTGTTGAGCACTTGGTAATCGCGATTCTGCAGCAGGTTTTGCTGGTTGACGGCGACCTGTTCGCCCGCGATGCGGCCGCCGTTGACCTTGCCGCCGAGCACCCAGTGCACCGTACCGTGGCCATGGTCGGTACCGTGATCGCCGTTTTCGCGGAAGGTGCGGCCGAATTCGGATACGACCACCACGGTGGTGTTGTTCCACTCATTGCCGAGTGCCGCCGCGTAGGCCGCCAGGCCTTCGCCGAGATTGCGCAGATTGTTGGCGAGCCCGCCGGTGACGTTGCCTTGGTTGACGTGAGTGTCCCAGCCGCCGACGTCGACAAAGCCGAGGCGGTATTGATCGCGCATCAGGGTGGCAATGCGCTGGGTTTCCTGCGCGAAGCCGGTGGCATTCGGCGCACCACGGCTGGCGGCGACCATTTCGTTCTGCAGATCCATCGACACCGTGCTGCGCAGGCTCAGGCCATCCGCGGCGGCGGAGGCGAGCGAGGTGTTTTTATACATGTCGGCCAGGATCGACGCCTGGCGTTCGTCGAAGTTCGCCTTGGTGTTGCCTTTCAAGGAAATATTGGGGATGTCCTTGTTGGCGCCCTGGAAGCTCAACGGCAGGCTGTTGGTGAAGGCAATCGCCGGTACCCCGGTGAGCTGGCTCGACAGGCGCGCCATAAAGCCGGAGCGGAAGTTGCCGCCTTGATTCAGCGGTTCGCCGCGTTCGATATTGTCCTGCGTCTCGAAATGGCTGCGCGACAGATCATCGGTGCCGGCAAAGGGGATGAAAGCTACCTGCTTTTTCTGCCACAGCGGATAGATCGAATCACGCAGCACCGGGTTCATGCCCCAGTTCGCATCGAGGGCAAGCGCCGTGTTCGGATTGTTGTTGTCCGGCTTGGCGATAGCGATGGTCGGGCGCGATTCGTAATAGAAGTCGCTGCTGTACGGCACCAGGAAGCTATTGCAGTCGTAGCCACCGCGCAGGAACACAAACAGGAAACGCGGTGAGCCGGGCGGCGCGGCGAAGAGGCGGCCGGAGAACGACAACGCGGGCAGTGCGGCAGCGCTGGCGGCGGCAAGCAGGAATTCGCGACGTTTCATAAGGAGCCCCTTTAGCGGTAATTGAAGTCGGGCGAGGACAACAGGAAAGTGTTCCATTCCACCTGCGTATTGGCCTTGGCCAGCGCATCGCGCGTGGCGGCGGACAAGTTCGGTTTCAGCGTTTCCTCAAATAACGCAGCGTTGAGCATCGGTGGATCGACATGTGTCACCTGGCCATCCGCGCCGGCAAAGAGACGGTTGCGGCCACTGCCGATGGCGCGTGCTACATCGAAGCGCTTGGCCATCTGGCCGGAGCTGGACCAGCTGGCGTTGTCGGTCGGCCAGCCGTCGGGGGTGACGTGGCCGTACACGGGCTCGGTCATCTGGCCCAGCCAGTTCACCAGCGGATCGGCATTGGTAATCGGTTTGCCGTCGTAGGCCAGGCGCATCGCGGAGACCAGGAACTGGGTGGGATCCTTGAACTTCTTGCCGTAGCCGGCGGTGATGTATTTGGACAGGAACATGGTGCGCACCACGGCGGCGATGTCGCCATCGGTGCGCTGGAAGGTTTCGGCCATGGCATCCACCAGCGGCTGCGGCGGATCGTCGGCGACGAAATACTGCGCCAGCTGGCGTGAGACGAACTTCGCGCAGGCAGGTTGCTGCACGATCAGGTCGACCGCTTGCTGGATTTCATCAAAGCCACTGCCCTTGATGGCGTGGCCGAGAAATTCCTTGTCGGAGAAATCATGCCGACCCGGCAGGAATACGAACAGCCCATCGCGCACGATGCCCGGCCGTTGACGGAAGAACGTGTCATCGACGCCGTTGACGACGCCGGGACCCGTACGTTGCGGCACGATGCCGGCACCGGTCAGGATCAGCGCGAGCTGCTGTACGTCCTGTTGCGTGTAGCCGGAATTGACACCCAGTGTGTGCAGTTCCATCAACTCGCGGGCGTAGTTTTCATTGGTCTTGCCGCGCACGTTCCTGGCATTGTCCAGATAGATCTGCATGGCCGGGCTTTCCAGCGTGGCCATCACCAGATCCTTGAACTTGCCGAGCGCATGCGGACGGATCACGTTTTCTTCGTAGTCGGTGGTGAACAGGCCGACCCCGCCTTTGGGCCCGTAGACGCTGAAGTGGTTGAGCCAGAACCACACCATCTGTTCCTTCAGCTGATTACCGCCGTAGATGGCGCGCAGCAGTTCCACTTCTTCGCTTTGCTTGAACAGATCGCGCCGATACATCTGGAAGTCTTTCTTGGCCATGTCCTTGGCGTTGGTGTCGGCGGCGTCGACTTCCTTGAATTTCTTCTGCTCGTCGCGGTATTCGGCGACCAACTGGGCCGGCGCGGTGTTGTAGACCTCGTAGCTGTTGATCAGCGGAGCGACGGCGGGAGGCAGCGGATCGTCACCGCCTGCGAGTTGTTCGTCGAGAAAACGTGTACGGCCCAGTTCGCGGTAGCGCTCGATGGTGGCGCTGTTCAGGCCGAAGGTGTCGCGCCGCAGCCAGGCGATATCGTCGGCGCTCAGCGTGGCGCTGCCGGCGGCCCGAACCGGAACCGGGCAGGCGAGCGGAGCGGCGGCGAACAGCAACAGCCCCACAAGCTTCGCCCCTCGCCTTAATCGGTGTGGGATGGTCTCGATCTGCATGGTTTGGCTCCCCCCGTTGAGTGTTTAACTCACTCAACGCCCGGCTGTCATTGCGGCTGACCGGAAAGTTGCGAAACGTGAAGAATATTCCGCTGTGATTCACAAATTTGGGGCTTGCGTGTTAACGCCGGGTTACCATGCTCTGCTTCAGAGGGGGAAACCATGCGCAAAGCTTACGATCAGGCTTATTTCGATAAGTGGTACCGCGACCCGAAGCATGCCGTCACGTCTGCGGCCGCGCTCAAGCGCAAGGTGGCGATGGTGGTGGCGCAGGCCGAGTACTACCTGGGCCGGCCTGTTCGCAGCGTGCTGGATGTTGGTTGTGGTGAGGGCGTGTGGCGGGCGCCGCTGCGCGCGCTACGGCCGGATATCCATTACCGCGGTCTGGATGCCAGTGAATACGTGGTGCGCCGTTTCGGGCGCAGCCGCAATATCGGTTTCGCGCGTTTCAGCCAGTTGGCGGAGTTGCGCTTCGATACCCGATTCGACGTGATCGTCTGCACGGACGTGTTGCATTACCTCAAGCCGGCCGAGATCCGCGCCGGCTTGATCGGTATTGGCGAGATGCTGGAAGGCATCGCCTTCCTGGAGGTGTTTACCAATCGCGATGATGTGGATGGCGATCACCAGGATCTCTACCTGCGTTCACCATCATGGTATTTGCGCGCGTTCCATGAAGTGGGCCTGTTGCCGTGTGGATCGCATTGTTATCTCGGCCCGCGCCTGGAACGGCATTTTGCGGCGTTGGAAAGAGCGCAACTTTAACGACGCTTTTCTTCCTCTCCCCTTCGGGGAGAGGACTGAGGTGAGGGGGCAACCTCGCGACGAGCTCCAAAGTTTTGTAGGTTGGGTTAGCGCAGCGTAACCCAACGGAACTTCATCGAAGCGACAACCATCGTTGGGTTACGCTGCGCTAACCCAACCTACGACATACGTCATAGGACTTAGACCAACATCACCTTCACGCCGGCAGCGCGCAGCGCATCAAGCATCTCCACGGAAGCGCTGCTATCCGTAATGACGGTGTGCAAGGCCTGCACCGGCGTGATGACCGACAGGCTGCGTTGCCCCAGCTTGCTGGCATCGAACACGGCGACGGTTTCGCGTGACACGCGAATCATCAGCGCATTGAGCGAGGCTTCCAGCGGGTCGGGCGTGGTGACGCCGACGTCGGGATCGAGACCGTCCACACCCAGGAACAAGCGGTCGGCGGAGATCCGTGACAAAGCCTGTTCCGCATCCGGCCCCACCAGCGAATAAGAGGTTTGCCGCAACAGGCCGCCGAGCATCATCACGCGGATATTCGGCAGGCCGGAAAGCTCCACGGCAATGTTGAGCGCGTTGGTCACGACGGTGAGCGACTCGAACCGCATTTGCCGGATCTGGCGCGCGATTTCGACCGTGGTGGAGCCGGAGTCGAGGATGATGGTTTCGCCATCCTTGATCAGCCTCGCCGCGGCCTGGCCGATGCGCAGCTTTTGCGGATGCGAGCGCGTCTCCTTGATGCTCAGCGGAATGTCGCTGGTGGCGTTTTGCATTACCGGCAACGCACCGCCGTGCGAGCGGGCAATGATGGCGTTGCGCGACAGTGTTTCCAGATCGTTGCGGATGGTGACGGTGGAGGTGCCGAAGCGGCTGGCCAATTCCTCGACCGTGGCGCGGCCGTTGCTCTCGACGTATTCGACAATCAGGCGCCGGCGCTCCTCGACCAGCAGGCGTTGCGAGGGAGCGGTGGCGCGGGCTTCGGTCATGGTCGATGCTTGGCATTCGGGCGACCTTGTCATGGTATCTCTTGCGCAGAATGGTGTCTGCCGGACGCGCGCTTCTTTCGGTGTGGCAAACACGGTGATGTTTTATACCGCCCACACACTGCTGCACGTCTGGTGCGAGCAACTGATACGTGTTTCTGCACACGAGCATGCTGCACGGTTTGAAATTCTTCAGACGCAGTTGGCTGTTGCTGCTGCGAGGCTTATCGCCGCAACCCTCTCCCCGGCGGGCGTAAGGGGGATGTACTTGAGCACCCCACCGGGGAGAGAGCGTGGCGCCGCGAAAATGCTGCGAGGCGGAAGGGGGTGCCTCGCAGCGGCGCGGAAACCAAACCGGTCAGCGCGGATCTGGCGCTCCATATATGTGTGGTGCACGCAGCGCATTGACGCCGCGCAGTGTCTTTCGCGAAGGCAGCGCGACGGCTGAAAAAGCCCCCCTCCACGACGAGCCGGAACGGGGATTCCGGATCGTCGCTGGAGGGCTTGGGAAAAACTCGGCGCGGGCCGTGCGTCTGTCCGTGCTCCGGCGGCAAAACGAGCAAACTGCCGGGAGGGGGCGCGGCAATACATCAGGCGCGCTTGCCATGGAAAAGAGGCCGCTTTGAAAACTTTTTGGGAGTCCTCGAAAAGTGTTGTACCTGATCTTTCATTTCAAATACGCTGTGTCGCCGTCGTATAGTTTCACATTCGAGCGAATCGGGCGAAATGTCAATATTTCATAAGAAATTGAAAGGCGAGACGATGCTGGAGTCGCTCCGAACCGAGCCGCCGGAAGCGCAGCAGGCTGCAGGTTACGCCGACACCCTGCGGGAAATCCTGCAGCAGCCGGCCACCTGGCCAGACACTTTCGATTTGCTATGTAGCACGGCGGCTCAGCAGCGGTTGGCAAAAGCGCTGGATCCGCCGCCAGGCCACATCGTGCTGACCGGTTCGGGCAGCTCCATGTACATCGGTGAGTGCCTGGCGCCCGTGCTGCAAGCCGGCCTGGGCGTGCCGGTGCAGGCGATTGCGGCGGGTACCTTGCTCACCCATTGGCGCAGCGTGCTGGCACCGGGACCGGGGTTGCTGATCTCGTTGGGCCGTTCGGGCGATAGCCCCGAGAGCGGCAGTGTGGTCAGCATGTTGCTGGAGCATGCGCCGGCCTGGCGTCATCTGGTGATCACGTGCAATGCAAACGGCAAGCTCGCCATGCATTACCGCGACGAACCGCGCGTCACCGTGCTGGTGCTGGATGAGCGCACCAACGATCGCAGTCTGGTGATGACCAGCAGTTTCACCAATCTGTTGCTGGCCGGCACAGGCTTGCTGCAAAACACGCATGCGGCGTTGACCGCGAACGCCATCAGTCGTGCGGCAGCGGATGCGCAGCACATCTTCGCCACGCAGGCGGATGCCATCGCTGCGCTGGCGCAGCGCGATGTCACCTCGGCCGTCTATCTGGGTAGCGGAGCGGCCTTCGGTGCCGCGCGTGAAGGTGCTTTGAAGATGCTGGAGATGACCGGCGGCAAGGTGGTCACTGTGGCGGAAACCTTCCTGGGACTGCGCCACGGCCCGATGTCGTTCGTGCACCCGCAGACGCTGGTGGTGGCGCTGCTTTCGCCCGATCCGGCGGTGCGTCGGTACGAGTGCGATCTGCTGCGCGAGCTGTCGCGCAAGCAATTGGGCATGGCCAAGCTGGTGGTGGGTGATGAGATACCTGCCGATGTGCTTGGTCGCGACGATCTGGCGATCAACACCTCGGCAATTTCTGCCGGTGCGGACGTGGCGGCCCTGCTGACCGGCGTGGTGGTCACGCAATTGCTGGCGTTCTTTCGTTGCCTGCAACTCGGGGGCAAGCCGGATACACCTTCCGAAGGCGTGCTCACGCGAGTGGTTGAGGAATTCGCCATCCATGGAGCAGCGCCATGACATCGCTTGCGGACTTCATGGATGGTTCGCTGTTTTCGGTGTGAACGCGCGCCGGCACTCTTCTTCCGAGAGGTTTTCAATGCCCGATCTGATTCGTCATCGGCCAGAACGGATGTCCGGCCGTGCCACGCCGGTGCGTTTCACCGGTCTTTGCCTGGGCCTGTTCTGTGCGTGGCTGGGGAGCAACAGCGTGCGTGCCGACGACGCCATGATCCTGAAGCCGGGCACACCGGTTTATGCAAACCACGGCGGGCAGGCGAGCTTTGGCAATGCAGCGCTGCAAGCGAGCTGGATCGTGGCCGATGGCAAGCTGTCCGCACTGACCATCACCGATCGCGACGATGGTCAGGTGTTGAAGGTGACTGCGCCGTTTACGCTGATGCTGCCGAACCAGCAGTCGATCACCGGCAGTGACATGCATCTGTTGTCCACGCCGGTGGAACAGGTATTACCCGTGAACGCCAAGGCCGCCAATCTGGCCGATCGCTTGCCGGGCAGGGCGGTGACGGCCAGCTTCGGCGATGCGGACGGCCGCTTCCGCGTGGATTGGCAACTGCTGCAACGCGAAGGATCCGCTTATCTGCGCGAGATCGTCACGATCACCGCTTTGCAGCGTGATGAGCCGCTGACCAGCGTCGAGCTGCTGCCTGCCACCATCGATCACGCCGAAGTAGATGGCGTGGTGAAAGGCTCGCCGGTGGTGGCGGGGCGCATGTACCTGGGATTCGAAAATCCGCTGTCCGACAGTGATGTGCGCGGCCAGCACGTGACCCTGTCGATGGCGCGTAGCCTGCCTTTGAGAAAAGGGCAGTCGATTGCTTATTCCGCCGTGGTTGGCGTAACGCGCGAAGGACAGCTGCGGCGCGATTTCGCCACCTATGTGGAGCGCGAACGCGCACATCCGTATCGCCCGTTCCTGCATTACAACTCCTGGTACGACATCGGCTATTTCACCCCGTACACCGAGACCGAGGCATTGGATCGCATCAACACCTTTGGCGAGCAATTGAGCGTAAAGCGCGGGGTGAAGCTCGACTCCTTCTTGTTCGATGACGGTTGGGATGACCGTTCCGGCAGCTGGGGTTTCAGCAAGGGTTTTCCGCACGGCTTTGTGCCGCTGCGCGAAGCCGCTGCCAAATACGGTGCGGCGCCCGGCATGTGGCTGTCGCCGTGGGGCGGTTACAGCACGCCCAAGCAAGAGCGGGTAAAGAATGGCAGGGCGGCCGGTTACGAGATCATCGACGATGGCCTAGCGCTGTCGGGGCCGAAGTATTACCAGCGCTTCCACGATGTGGTGATGAGCCTGGTGGACAAGGACGGCATCAATCAGTTCAAGTTCGACGGTACCGGCAACGCCGACAGCGTGTTTCCCGGTAGCCGTTTCGATAGCGATTTTGCCGCGGCGATCGAGCTGATCAAGGATATCCGCGCCGACCAGCCGGACATCTATATCAACCTCACCACCGGCACCTGGGCCTCGCCGTTCTGGCTGCGCTACGCCGATTCGATCTGGCGCGGCGGCGAAGACGACTGGCACGCCGGCGTAGGCACGGAGCGCGAGCAATGGATCACCTATCGCGATCAGCAGACCTACGAGAACATCGTGATCCAGGGCCCGCTGTTCCCGATCAACTCGCTGATGCTCCACGGCATCATCTATGCACAGAAAAATCCGCGCCTGAATACCGATCCGGGACATGACTTTGCCAACGAAGTGCATTCCTACTTCGCCACGGGCACACAATTGCAGGAGATGTACATCACGCCGTCGCTGCTGAGCGAGCAGGATTGGGACACGTTGGCCGAAGCGGCCAAGTGGTCGCGAGCGAATGCCGATGTGCTGCGTGATACGCACTGGATCGGTGGCGACCCCGGACGGCTGGACGTCTATGGCTGGGCATCGTGGTCGTCGGCCAAATCCATCATTACCTTGCGCAATCCGGATGCGCATGCGCAAACGGCGGTGATCGATCTGCAGCGGCAGCTGGAACTGCCACGCGGCGCGGCGCGGCAGTTCAGTGTGCGCGATGTCTGGAAGACCGGCGGAGCCGTGCCCGCGCATCTGGACGCTGATCATGTGAGCACGATCACGCTGGCGCCGTTTGAAGTATTGACCCTTGAATTGACGCCGTGAGGTACGCTCCGGCGCTCCCTGCAACGCTCTCTCTCCCCGGAGGGGAGCGGGAGTAATTTCTTGTATAAGGTGCTGGATTGATGCAACGACGCGACTTCCTTCGATTTGCAGTCCTCACGCCATTCGCCGCAGCCATGCCCGTTACGCATGCGGCCACCACCAACAACACTGCAACCGAGCCGTTGCCTGACGGCAAGCCCCATCGCTTCGAGCTGAGCCACCAGCACTTTCTGCTCGATGGCGCGCCGTTCCAGATCCGCAGCGGCGAAATGCATCCCGCGCGCATTCCGCACGAATACTGGCTGCACCGCATCCGCATGGCCAAGGCGATGGGCTTGAACACCATCGCCATCTATCTGATGTGGAATTTCCTGGAGCGAGAGCCGGGCATCTTCGACCTGACCACTGGGCGCCACGACTTCGCGCGTTTTATCCAGTTGTGCCAGCAGGAAGGCATGTGGGTGTATCTGCGGCCCGGCCCTTATGTTTGCGCCGAATGGGACATGGGGGGATTGCCGCCTTATCTGCTGCGCGATCCCACCATCCGCGTGCGCACCAAGGATGACCCGCGCTACATGGATGCCGTGGCGCGTTATATGGATGCGGTGGCGCCGCGGCTGGTTCCGCTGATGGCCAAGCACGGTGGCCCGATCCTGATGGTGCAGATCGAGAACGAGTATGCATCGTTCGGTCACGATCTGGACTACCTGTTGCGGCTGCGCGCGATGTGGCAGCAGCGTGGCATCGAAGGGCCTTTCTCGATTGCCGATGGCCTGGCGGAAATCCAGAAGACACGAACCTATGTGCCGGGAGCTGCGCTCGGTCTGGACGGCGACACCGATTTCGCGGCGGCCCAATGGATGGCGGGCGAGGCGCCGGTATGGCAGGGCGAAGGTTATCCCGGCTGGATCACGCACTGGGGCGATCTGGATTTCCAGCGCGGCCACTTCACCAGCACGCTGCGCAAGCTGCTGGCCGAAGGCCGTTCCTTCAACATGTATGTGGTGCATGGCGGCACCAATTTCGGTTTTACCGCCGGCGGCAATGCCAATGACGATTACTCCGGCTTCGAACCGGTGATCACCAGCTACGACTATGGCGCGCCGATCAACGAGCGCGGCGAAGCCACGCCCGATTACCACACTTTCCGCAAGCTGCTGGCAGCACACGTTGCGCATTCCCTTCCGGAGCCGCCGGCGCCGCCGCCCACGGTTCATTTCGATGAGGTGTACGCCAAGCCGTTCGCCTGCATCTGGGACAACTTGCCGTTGCCCGCGCGACACGTGGAAAAACCCAATCCCAACGAGATGCTGTTTGCGCAGGACCACGGCATGGTGGTGTACCGCAAGACGCTGCCCACCGGCGGCATGCTGCATGTCGAGGGCTTGCGCGATTACGGCACGGTGTTCAGCGAGGGCAAATACCTGGATTATCTGTCGCGCGTGAACAAGGCCGGCCTGCACGGGAGCCTGCACGTGGATATTCCGCCGCCGGCCAACGGTGCCGGCGCGATCCTCGACATCCTGGTCGACAGCTTTGGCCACGTGAACTACGGCCAGGCCATCTACGACTTCAAGGGCATTGTCGGTGCGGTCACGCTGGACGGCGAAGAGTTGAAGGAGTGGCAGGCGCACAGCTTGCCGCTGGACGAGGTGTATATCGCCGGACTGCCGCCGATGACGGACACCTCAACGATTCGCCCAGGCATGTTCTTCAAGGCCAGTGTGGAGTTGGCGCAGACCGGTGACTGCTATATCGACATGAGCGCCTGGGACAAAGGCTATCTGTGGGTGAACCGTCAGTTGCTGGGCCGCTATTGGCGCATCGGTCCGCAGCAGCGCTTGTATTGCCCGGCTTCGTGGCTGGTGCGCGGGCATAACGAATTGCTGGTGTTCGACATGCATCTGACCAGCGCCGCGCCGATCAGCTGCAGCGATCGCCTGAGCGGATAGCGATGGTTGGGTAGGTTGGGTAGGTTGGGTTAGCGCAGCGTAACCCAACGGAAATCGATCGAAGCGATAAACATCGTTGGGTTACGCTGCGCTAACCCAACCTACCCAACCTACGCTTAAAACTCGACATGCGCACGCAGTCCCGCAAAACGCGCTGGACCACGATCGCGGTTGTAGCCCGGATTACGGATGAATTGCAGATCCGGGCTGATGCTGAGGTGATGGATAACCGCGATGTTGTAGTAGACCTCGGCAATCTGCTCCGGACCGTAACGCAAGGTGCCGTCACCGAGCAGGAAGCCGTCGCCACCCATTTGCAGGTAATCGGCATGGATGCGCGACAGCCCGTCGATGGCGACGCCGATGCCCAGTCGATCATCCGACCGATCCCAGTGCACGCCGGACAGCTGGAAGCCACCGCTCAGCAAACGATCGACTTCGGTAAAGATGAAGGATTCGGTGTGGCCGTCGTTCCAGCCTGCGCGCATGAAGAATCCGGTATCGCCGTTGTCCGCGACCGGTAGTTCGCCGTTGATGCCGAAACCGAATTTGTGGCGGCCCGGCGCGTCATCGTCATGGATATTCGGCGTCTGGCCGGTGAGTTCGGCGATGTCGATGGCCTGCTGGTAAATGCCCATGTTTCCCTTGTTGTAGTAACCGAGGAAACGCAGGGCCCAGCCATTCGGATCGGGTTGCAGGGTCAGTTCGGCCTGCTGGCCGCTCGATTCGGTAAACGAGTCAATCAGGCGCTGGCCATTGGCTTCATACGGCATCTGGTAGATGCCGTAACGCAGACTCCAGCCTTGCATGATCCAGCCCACCATCACGCCATAGGTGTAGCCGCGCGTATCGGCGGCAAAGTCCCAGGCGGTGTTGTTCCACAGCGACCAGTTCATGAACTGCTCGCGGGTGGAATTGGCGTAGCGGTTCTTGTCGAAGTCGTCGTTGACCGCCATCAGGCCGACCTTGACCTCGATATGTTTGGTCGCTTCGGTACCGGGCAGCTGATCCTGGCCGCGTTCGACCGTATCGGTTGCATCACCCAGCGGACAGGTCCAGCGGAAATAGCCGCGCGCGATATACGGCCCTTTGCCCAGGTTGGCGACGCCGGAGCGGATGATGTCGCCGTTGGTCAATCCGCCCAGGCCTGTCGCGCCGCTGACGCCTTCGCCCTTGAACATTTCCAGGTCGAGGTAGAACTGCAAATGCGCAGGCAACTGCACACCGAAGTACGCGCCGAAGGTGTGCGAACGCGCGGTGGAGCCATTGGGATTGAGGCTGAGCGGCCCCCGGTAAGGCGAATGCACACGCGACTGATTCTGATCCACGAAGGTGTATTGCGCGCCCAGCCATTGCGGTACGAACAGCGGTGCGTCATCGGCGTGCGCCGCCAACGGCAAGGCGGCGAGTAGCAGGCACGACAATATCTTGCGATGGTTTAGACGTTTAAACGTGCTGATCATGAGCGGAAAAAACGGACGTCCCCATCGCTAGTGCGCCGGTGATGCTGCAGGCTGGGTAGCGAACTGTCAATGTCGCCGCGGGCGTAGGTTGGGTTAGCGCAGCGTAACCCAACGGAATTCGATCGAAGCGATAAACATCGTTGGGTTACGCTGCGCTAACCCAACCTACGCCAACCTACCCAACCCGGCGGCTACGGCAAGGCGTTGAGGAGTGGACGGAAAAGCAAAAGGCCACCTTGCGGTGGCCTTTTGTTTTCATCGTATGCAAGACATCACGCAATGCGTGAAGCTCGCTTGCGATCGTTTTCCGTCAGATGCTTCTTGCGCAGACGGATTTCCTTCGGCGTGACTTCGACCAGTTCGTCGTCGTCGATGAAATCCAGTGCCTGTTCCAGCGAGAACTTGGTGGCGGGGGTCAACTGGATCGCATCGTCCTTGCCCGAGGCGCGCATATTGGTCAGCGGCTTGGGCTTGATGGCGTTGACGGTGAGATCGTTGTCCTTGGCGTGAATGCCGACCAGCTGGCCTTCATAGACCGAGTCGCCTTCCGCCGCGAACAACTTGCCGCGATCCTGCAGCGGACCGAGCGAGTAGGCGGGTGTGGTGCCGGCGGCGTTGGCGATCATCACGCCGTTGAGGCGCTTGGCGATCTGGCCTTCTTCTTTCGGGCCGTAGTGGTCGAACACGTGGAACAGCAGGCCCGAACCCTGGGTGAGGGTCTTGAACTGGTTCTGGAAGCCGATCAGGCCACGCGCCGGGATCATGTATTCGAGGCGCACACGACCTTTGCCGTCGGGCTCCATGTTCTTCAGCTGACCCTTGCGGACGCCGAGGCGTTCCATCACCGGACCCTGGTGGTTCTCTTCCACATCGACCACCAATTGCTCGATCGGCTCCATCTTCTGGCCGTCGATCTCCTTGATGATCACTTCCGGGCGCGACACGGCGAACTCGTAGCCCTCGCGGCGCATGTTTTCGATCAGCACCGACAGATGCAGTTCGCCACGGCCCGACACCAGGAACTTGTCGGCGTCGGAACCTTGTTCGACCTTCAGGGCCACGTTGTGCACCTGCTCGCGGTCCAGGCGGTCCTTCAGCTGGCGGCTGGTCAGGAACTTGCCGCCGGAGAGATCCTTGTTGCCGGCGAACGGCGAGTTGTTGACCTGGAAGGTCATGCTGATCGTCGGTTCGTCGACGGTCAGTGCCGGCAGCGCTTCGGGCGTGTCCAGCGCGCAGACGGTGTCGGAAATGGTCAGCTCCTGGATGCCGGAGATGGCGACGATGTCGCCCGCTTCGGCGCTGTCCTGCTCGATCCGCTCAAGGCCGAGGAAGCCGAGCACCTGCAGCACCTTGCCCTGGCGCTTCTTGCCGTGGCGATCGATCACCGCCACCGGCATGTTCTTCTTCAGCGTGCCGCGCTGGATGCGGCCGATGCCGATCACGCCGACAAAGTTGTTGTAGTCCAGCTGGCTGATGCGCATCTGGAACGGACCGGTCGGATCCACTTCCGGCTTCGGCGCGTGATCCATGATGGCCTGGTACAGCGGGGTCATGTCGCCTTCGCGGGCGTCCTGATCAAGCGAGGCATAGCCGTTCAGCGCCGAGGCGTAAACGATCGGGAATTCCATCTGTTCCGGGGTCGCGCCGAGGCGATCGAACAGATCCCACACCTGCTCCACGACCCACTCCGGACGCGCGCCCGGGCGATCGATCTTGTTGACCACGACGATCGGCTTGAAGCCCATCGCGAACGCCTTCTGGGTGACGAAGCGGGTTTGCGGCATCGGGCCGTCCATCGCGTCGACGAGGATCAGCACGGTATCCACCATCGACAGCACGCGCTCCACTTCGCCGCCGAAGTCGGCGTGGCCTGGGGTGTCGACGATGTTGATGCGGTTGCCGCGCCAGGTGATGGCGGTGTTCTTGGCCAGGATGGTGATGCCGCGTTCTTTTTCCTGGTCGTTGCTGTCCATCACGCGTTCAGCCAGCACGGTGCGCTCGGACAGGGTGCCCGACTGCTTCAGCAGCTGGTCGACGAGGGTGGTCTTGCCATGGTCGACGTGGGCGACGATGGCGATATTGCGCAGATTTTCGATGGACATGGCTAAAGGACTCGGGCGGGCCGTAAGGCCGCCGCGCAGGTTCTGGTGGGGTAAACCGGACAATTATACGGAGTTATGTGACAGCTTGCTTGAAGTGAGCGCCGGTGAGCTGTGTGGCGGCGTAGGTCGGGTTAGCGCAGCGTAACCCAACGGATATTTTGGCCTGCGGTGTGGCGATGTTTTAGCGCCTCGGCGCCAGAAGCTCTTAACGTTCTGGGGCATTAACAAAGCTGCGGGGCCCACATATCCGTTGGGTTACGCTGCGCTAACCCAACCTACGAAGCTCGGTGGTGCGTGGAATGGTACGAGTGTCTTCGATGCAAGGGATCGAGTTTGTAGAGGGCGAGGTGCGCGCCACCACCCATCGCGATGGCGATGATCTGCTGAGCGCGGGCCTCGGCCTGGCCGGCCTGCAGGGGCCGTTGTCGCCTTTTGCGGATCCCGGCCATCCGACTGCGCAGGCATTGCGCCGGCGTGCGATCCAGACCAGCTGGAAGGGCATTGCCGATCTGGGGCCGCTGGGTGGCTTCGGCAGTGTCTATGGCGCGGTGCCCGCGGTGCCCGGCAGGGAGTATCAGGCCTTCGCCAGGATTCCCGGCGCGCATGCGCCACATCGCGTGCTGGCGCAGGTGCCGGATAACTTCGACCAGGACCACCGCTGCCTGGTGGTGACGGCTTCGTCCGGTTCACGTGGCATCTACGGGGCTATCGCGCTGGCGGGCGCCTGGGGGCTGCCGCGTGGATGTGCAGTGGCCTATACCGACAAGGGTACGGGCTCCGGTTATTTCGATTACGCCGACGACAGCGGCGTGGCGCTCGATGGCCAGCGCGCCACGCGCGGCAGCACCATGCTGGAGTTCGAGCCGGCCACCGCGCAAGGCGCGGGCATTGCCATCAAGCATGCGCATTCGCGCGACAACCCCGAGGCCGATTGGGGCCGCCATGTATTGCAGGCCGCGCAGTTTGGTTTGGCGATGCTCGATCGTGCCTTCCCGGAGCGGGCGCCTTTCACGCCGCACAACACCCGGATCATCGCCACGGGTTTGTCGAACGGTGGTGGCGCGGTGTTGCAGGCTGCCGGTCTGGATGAGCAACACATGCTGGCCGGCGTGGTTGCGCTTGAGCCTAATGTGCACACGCCCGGTCACGGACGCGCGCTTTACGACTACATGAGCGAGGCTGCGTTGTGGCTGCCCTGCGCCTTGCTCGACGAACGCTTTGCTTCGACGGCCCTCGCGCGCGATGCGCATGGCGCGCCGCATGCCGCTTGGGTGGCCCGTTGCACCAGCCTGCATGCGCTCGGCTGGCTGAAAGCGAGCACGCTCGATGCGCAAGCCCGCGAGGCATACGAGCATTTGCGCAGCACGGGATGGACCGATCAGGTGATGGCAACCGCCGCCGCTTCGACTGCGCTGGATCTGTGGCGTGTGATCGGCGCCGCGTACGCATCGGCTTATCTGCGGCGCGGCGCTGACGATATGCCCGGTGGTTATCGCTACGCGGCGCTGGTCGGCGGCGAGCCAGGTGTTGCCGATGCGGCGACGCGTGCAAGCTGGTGGGCGGAAGCCTCCGGCATTCCACCCGGCAACGGTGTCGGTTTGCTTGGCGGTACCGACGACAGCGCTGATCCGGCACTCAGAGACCTCACCAGCCTGCGCCGCCTGTGGACGGGCGATGATGCGGATGCGCGCGCCCTGCATGCGTCGCTGCAGGCGCTGGCCGCCCATCTGCCGCGCAAGGAGTTGCCCTTGTGGGTATTGCACGGCGCGGACGACGGCCTGCTGCCGACCATCTTCACCTCCGAGCCGTATGTTGCCTGGCTTCGGTCCGAAGGACGCCGGCCGCTGTACTGGAAGCTGCCGCATGCGCAGCACTTTGATGCCTTCCTCGCCTTGCCGGGATTTGGTGACAAGCATCTGCCGCTGCTGCCGTACGGCTATGCGGCGCTGGATCGTCTCTGGGCGCATCTGTTCCAGGGCGAGGTCTGGCCGGCCGAGCTGTCGACCCCGGCCGGAACCGCCCGGGGCGCGGGTGCGCTGCAAGCCGGCATGCTGGGGCTGTAAGGAAGCCGGGAACGGGAAGGGCCGATCTGGCGAAACGCTGGTTCGAGGCTTTGAATCAGCGATGCCAGGCCCGTGCTTGAGGCGGGGCGAATGCGGCGATGCGATCCCCGTTATCAAGCGGTATTCTTAGCGATTAGCCGCCCGGCCTCCCGGGCACCCTGTCAGAACAGATCTAAGGAACACCGATGGCCATCAATATCACGATCACCACCAACCGCGGTCCGATTCATCTGCGTCTGCATGACGACAAGACCCCGGTAACAGTGGCCAGCTTCGTCAATCTGGCGCGTCGCGGTTATTACGATGGTTTGTCGTTCCATCGCGTCATCGCCGACTTCATGATCCAGGGCGGTTGCCCGGAAGGCAGCGGCCGCGGTGGTCCGGGCTACCGTTTCGAGGACGAATTCGACGGCTCCCTGCGCCATGACAAGCCGGGCATCCTGTCGATGGCCAATGCCGGTCCGCGTACCAACGGCAGCCAGTTCTTCATCACGCACGGTCCCACGCCCTGGCTGGACGGCAAGCACAGCGTGTTCGGCGAAGTGCTGGGCGCCGAAGACCAGAAGGTGGTCGATGCGATCAAGCAGGGCGATACGATCGAAAAGGTCACCGTGGAAGGCGATGTCGATGCCTTGCTGGCCGCCCAGGCCGAGCGCGTGAAGGAGTGGAACACGGTGCTCGATCAGCACGGCTGAGCGCTCTTTCCAACACCTGAAAAGCCAAGGCCGCCAGGCTCGTCCTGGCGGCCTTTTTTCACGCCGCTGTTACCACTCTGTCGCCAGGGCGGACATAACATTCAACGGTTGGATCCCTATCTTCGAAGGAGTGCGGCGATGTCCATTCTCGGCAATTTGGGCAATCTGTTGGGTGGCGGCCAGAATGATGCGAGCGGCGCATCGTCACTGGTCGGCGTGGCGGGGCAGTTGATTCAAGAGGCGGGCGGCATCCAGGGCCTGGCCAGCACACTGCAGCAGCATGGTCTGGGCGATGCAGTCCAGTCCTGGATCGGCAATGACGCCAATCAGGCGATTTCCGGCGATCAGCTCAACCAGGTGCTGCAGAAGGCGGGGCTGGACTCGGTGGTCTGCAATGCAGCCAGCAAGTTCGGTGTGGACCCGGGAGAGTTGATGAATCAGGTGGCCCAGGTGCTGCCGCATGCGGTTGATCACGCGACCCCGGATGGGCAGGCACCGGCTGGCGGTGGCTTCGATCTTTCCATGCTGGGTGGCCTGGCCGAGAAGCTGCTTGCAGCCAGGACCGCCTGATCCCGGTCGGTATTTACAAAAAGCACGGCGTGGCGATCCGCCGTGCTTTTTTTGCATGCCGCAGGCAGCGCGGTCAGTGCTCGATAAGTTTCAGCACGAACAGCAGGATTACCGCGCCGACAATCGACATCAGGAAACCGGCCGTGTGGAACTTCTGCCCCGGCGCGGGCTTGTTGAACATGGTGCCGATGAATCCGCCGATCACGGAACCCACGATGCCCACGATGGTGGTCATGATGAAGCCGTAGTGGGCGGCGCCCGGCACGATCCAGCGGGCGATGAGGCCGACGAAGAAACCAACGATGATGGACCAGATAAGGCTGAACATAGGCATCTTCTCCTTGAGTCTGTGTCTGGGCTGGCGATCAGATGACGTTCTCCGCTCAGGTCTGTAGCGGCTAGGGGGCAGAGCGCCCCGGGACATGATGCTGGCGGGAGCCGCCACTGCAATAGGAGTTTTTCGGCTCCGAAAGGGATTCGCGGATGACGCAGCGCCGCATGCTAAAATCGCCGGGTTTGTTGCCTCCGTCCCCCCTCCGAGGAAACCATGCCCCAGCTCGCCCAGCGTGTCGGCCGCGCCAAACCCAGCGCGATCATGGTCATCGCCGAAAAGGCGAAGCAGCTCAAGGCTGCCGGCCACGACATCATCAGCTTCTCGATCGGCGTTCCGAATTTTCTTCCCGGCGAACACGTCTACGCGGCAGCCCGCGAAGCGCTTTCGCACGATAGCGGCCAGTACGGCAGCAACCGTGGTGCCGATACCCTGCTGGATGCTTTCCTCAGGCACATCGAAGCACTGGGCTTCAACGGCTACACCCGCATGAATCTGGCGGTCGGCATCGGCGCCAAGCAGGTGCTGTACAACCTGGCCGAAGTCCTGCTCAACGACGGCGAGGAAATCTGCTTCGCCGCACCGTACTGGACCACCTACCACGACATCGCCGATATCGTCGGGGCGAAGGCCAACGTGCTGCACTGTGGTCCTGCGCAGAACTACAAGCTCACGCCGCAGCAGCTGGACAGTGCGCTGGCGCGCAGGCCGAAGGTGTTCCTGTTCAACAATCCGTCCAACCCGACCGGCATGGTCTACACGCGCGAGGAAATCGCCGCGCTGGCCGACGTGCTGGCGAAGTATCCGGATACCTGGATCATCACCGACGACATCTACAACTCGATGGTGTTCGACGGCATCGGCTACCACAACTTCGTGTTTGCGCGCCCTGAGCTGCGCGATCGCCTGGTGTTCGTCGATTCGGTCTCCAAGACCTACGGCATGCCCGGCTGGCGCGTGGGCCTGATCGCCGGGCCGGAATCGGTGGCCAAGGCCATCACCACGCTCAATTCCAATCACATCACCAGCGTGCCGGAAGTGATCAACGCCGCGGCGATTGCCGCGTTCAGCGGCCCGCAGGATATCCCGCAGGCCAAATGCCGGGAGTTTTCCGAGAAGCGCGACATCGTGCTGGGCGCGCTGGCGAAGATTCCCGGTGTGGTGTGCCCGCGTCCGCAGGGTGCGTTCTACGCCTTCCCGGATATCTCGGTAGCGTTCGGCAAGAGCCACAGCGGCAAGCGCATCGAAAACGATGTCGACCTGTGCGCCGCCTTGCTCGAAGCCAAGGGCGTCGCCTGCGTGCCGGGCTCGGCGTTTGGCGAACCGCGGGCGATGCGCATTTCGTATACCTGTCCCACGGCTCAGCTTGAACCCGGCCTTGCCCGCATCATCGAGTTCTTTGCTGAATTGAACTGATTCATCTCCCCGGCCCGCGTTATACGATGCGGGCCTTGTTTTATGCACCTGAAGGAGTTGCCACGATGAAAGCCCCCGTTCGTGTTGCCGTGACCGGCGCTGCCGGCCAGATCGGTTATGCCTTGCTGTTCCGTATCGCCGCCGGCGACATGCTCGGCCCGGACCAGCCGGTGATCCTGCACCTGCTCGAAATCACGCCGGCGCTGCCTGCGTTGCAGGGCGTGGTGATGGAGCTCAACGATTGCGCGTTCCCGACGCTGGCTGGCGTGGTCGCCACCGACGACGTCAACGTCGCCTTCAAGGATGTCGACTATGCGCTGCTGGTCGGTGCGCGTCCGCGCGGACCGGGCATGGAGCGCAAGGACCTGCTCGAAGCCAACGGCGCGATCTTCTCGCCGCAGGGCAAGGCGCTCAACGATCACGCCAAGCGCAGCGTGCGGGTGCTGGTGGTCGGCAACCCGGCCAACACCAATTCGCTGATCGCCCAGCAAAACGCCCCGGACCTGGATCCGAAGTGCTTCACCGCGATGGTGCGCCTGGACCACAACCGTGCGTTGTCGCAGCTGGCCGAAAAGACCGGCAAGCACACCACCGACATCAAGAAGGTCACCATCTGGGGCAACCACAGCTCCACCCAGTATCCGGACCTGCATCACGCCACCGTCGACGGCAAGGCTGCGCTCAGCCTGATCGACCAGAACTGGTACGAGAAGGATTTCATCCCGACCGTGCAGCAGCGCGGCGCCGCCATCATCAAGGCACGTGGTGCTTCCTCCGCCGCTTCGGCCGCTTCGGCCGCGATCGACCACATGCGCACCTGGGCCCTGGGCACCGCGGAAGGTGATTGGGTCTCGATGGGCATTCCGTCGGATGGCTCCTACGGCATCAAGCCGGGTGTGATCTATGGCTACCCGGTAACGGTGAAGAACGGCAAGTACGAAATCGTGCAGGGCCTGGACATCAACGAGTTCTCGCGCGCACGCATGGATGCCACCGACAAGGAACTGCGCGAAGAGCGCGCTGGTGTCGAGCATCTGTTTGCCAAGAAGTAAGTTTCGGATTCATCGCTGTGGAAATGAACGGCCATCCTTTATGGGGTGGCCGTTTTTTTTGTTGGTTGAATTGCTTTGGGCTTGATTTGGTGGGGGACTCGGTATTTTTTTGTACTCTTTTGTGGTGGTGTTTCGCATTGCTGTGCATTTCGTTGGTTGAGGCATTGCCTGCGGCGCTTTCGGCCTAAAGGCCGAGTCACTTTTCTTTGCTGGCCCAAAGAAAAGTAACCCAAAGAAATGGCCTGAAAGGCTCGTGGCGTGGGTGGGATAAAAGCTTGAGCGTTGGCGG
>NZ_JADIKE010000039.1 GCF_016904955.1 Dyella flava
CGCCTCTATCCGTTCCAGGCGCGCATTACCTCCGCCGACCACAAGACCATCAATCAAGCTCATCGTGGGCTGTTTGCGCATCGCCGTTCCTCTTCGTCGGATGGGGATAGTTTTGCAAACATCCCGCGAACGCGGGAATCCACTGTTGCTCTTTCCGCTTCGAACATAGAGCAGCCCAGTGCCTCGTCGTCACGTAGCCTTCACGCCGCCCCTTAATTTCCCTTGCTAGCATTCGCAGTGGGGATCCAGTTCTAAGGAAAAGAACAGGGGGATAAAGAAGCTCTTCACGTGGCGGCGTCCGCCACGTTACTGGCTGTTCGTGCACCGGCGAGCACCAAGTGGATCAGCGTTGCCAAAGACTGCGAAGAGGCACACTTCGTCGGTGGCAGTCGATTTATGCCTGGATTGGCTGCATGGTGCTCTTCTTTGTAATGAGCTTTTCCCTTTACTTAGTTAGCTGAGCTAGAGGGTATCTAGAGTAATGACGATGTCTACCGTTCCAGCAAAGGAGGTGAGGTATGGCTAGATGTACAGGCACGACAAATCTTGAAATTCATCATAAGCGTCGTGATGGCGGCGATGATTTGGGTAACGCGGAAGTTCTTTGCCAAGCGTGTCACTCTGACACATCTACCTATGGCGTTCCTGGTAGGAGTCCACCTGCGTTTAGCAAGGCGACCAAAGACAGTGCACTTAAGAGAGCGGGAAACCGATGTGAATGCACCAGAAGCGGCGGGTGTCATTAGGGAGCCAGAGACGAAGAAATAATGGGACGGAACACTTTTCTCGAAAATAGATCGTTGGGAAAGTGTTCTGTCCCCTTACCAGATTCCTTCGTTCAAATAGCGTAAGGGGAAGAACGTTTTTTCGGATGTGGGGCTGTCTCTCTATGGATTCGCTCGATACATAAGAGCTAACAGGATGGCGCATGAAAGATGTTGTCGCATTACTACGAACAGGTGGGGCGCTCGCCTATCTAGTGCTTGCTCTATTCGCGTTGCCGGTGCTGGCTAGGGGAATGTTTGCACTAAAACGTAGTAGGAGTCAGGAGCGCAAGGAATTTCTGGAGCTATGGAAAGATGGCGACAAGGCCGATGATTTCTGGCTGGAACTTATGATCCGCCATTGCTTTGGCGAGGCACTTCCAGCGGTGCTGGTGCGACGTGTCATGTGCTTTCCCGCAGCCCCTTCGAAGTTGGCCAGCCTGGCGCGATCCTGGTCTTTGCTTACTTACGATACGGAAATGGGTCGTTTGGAGTGGAGAAGCAGATGGAGAGAGGTATGGAGATGGAGGGGTGTCGAGTTGCGCGTCTTTGAGGCGCTGTATATGGTGCTTGGCTCCGTTGGCCTGCTATCTGTCTGGGCTTGGTTCATCCTTTCAGAGAGAATATTTCTTGAGAGTTCGTCGGGTCTCGTGGCCGCCGCCATGATCTTGCCTCATCTGGTAAATCTCGACTCAGCCAACGATGCATTTAAAGAGCTGTCGCCGTTGCTTGCCCACAAAGAAGGGCTCCGGGTTGATGTATCCCCTAAGCGAATAAATGAGCTGGAAGTGGTTGAGCCGAATTAACTACTTCGGATCTATTTGTCAGTCTCGCCCGTTGCATCGATATTTGTTTTTGCACGCATCTAAATTTTCGGATTGAAAGTCAAACGCGTTCTGTAAAGGGGGAGACCTTGGGAGCTACGTTGAGGCGATATACCGAAATTCCTTATGTCATAGACTTGCTTCAGACAAGGGCTCTTGTGTTGGTAAATCCCAAGGCCTGGGATGACCGGAACGATTCTTTCTATATTGAGCAGTATGCACGCTCAGTTGGCCTCCGCCGCACTTACGCTTTGTGTTTGACGGAAGCTCCAGAGACCTACCACCACTGGCGAGTGTTTTCACATGGTAGTGGAGGGGCATGCATTACCTTCGATAAGGAAAAGTTGATCAAGTATGCGGCCAAGATTAAGGGGCTACGCGCCGAGAGTGTTCGATACAGGACTATCGCTCAGTTGAGAAGAAAGCCACCTGCTACAGAAGATCTTCCATTTCTCAAACGCCACGCTTACACGGATGAACATGAATTCAGGCTTTTCTATGGCTCGACGAAGAAGAAGGCAGAACCGACGGTTCGTATGCCCGTTCCGCTTTCTGCAATTGAACGAATAACACTGAGCCCTTGGCTGCCTAGGTCGGTTGCCCTTCAGGTGAAAGGCACACTCAAGGCGATCAAGGGGTGTGGTGGGTTAGAGATTTACAGATCCACGTTAGTCGAGAACGATGTGTGGAAAGGCTTCGCGGACAATGGCGCATAGCAAGAATAGGAAGGTGGTTTGACTCCCTGTGCCTTATTTACGCGTGGTCCCGTTAACCCTTCCGCAGTGGATCGAGCAGAGGCCGCAGTCCGTTGTGATCGAGTTCGAGCATCAAGGCCAGCAGATTGCCCAGATCACCGCGCGGGAAACCCTTGCGTGCAAACCAGGCGAGGTAGGCGCCGGGTAGGTCAGCGATCAGGCGGCCCTGATATTTGCCGTAGGGCATGGTGACGGTTACCAGCCGCTGTAAATCTTCGGGTTTCACGTGGTTGTGTTCAATGTGATAAGAGGCGAGGGAAGTTCAAGGCGGGGCGTACTTTAATTGACGTGCGGCACGCTTGCCATGAAGTGAACTTGGGATCCCTTTTGTCACACCTTGAGGTAACGATTAAAGGCGCTTGGGTGGTTCATCAAGTCACAAGGCGGGAAGCGCCGTTCCCGCCTTGTGTATCTTAGAAGACGAACTTGATCAATCCAGCAGCCTTCTAAACTTCGGCTGGAGGGGCTGCGCATTTACATGCCACCCTCAATCGACCTGCTGAATTGATTCTCTTGCCGTGCATACACCAGGTCACTTTTGACGAGCTTCAGGGTTTGCGGCAAGTCGGACGGATCCAGCTTGGTTTGCGCAACGCCGATGTTGAACACGCTGAGTTCGCGGTTTCCCTTGCACAGAGCCGATGCGACGAGCACATCACCCGCACCGATGTTATGGACCGTTTTCAGCACGGGATTCGCCGTGCAGTATTCGCCTTTGAAAGGACGTTCATTTCCCCCGACATAGAGGACGATGCGTGTGGTGGCGGGGTTAATCGTGCCATTGCCCGGCTTGCTGGCGCGCGAGGCGTTTGCGGCCAAGATCGACTGGTTGGTGACTGTCGGTGCCTGATCGTGCAATTCGATGGCAACAGTATTGCCCTGATGCGTGGGTGCCTGCTGTGCGTGCGATACGCCTGCGATCACGGCAAGGGATAGAGCGAGCAGACGCAGACCAGAAACGGCGAATTTACCGCGAATGGACGATTGTGCAATGTGGGTTGAAGTAGTCATGATAAATATCTCCAGGTTGTTTCACGACGAAGCATTTTCGTCGTGAGTGGTATCTGACGTCTTTTCGATGTGGATACCGGTGAGATGAATTTGAGGTCACGAGGTCAAGGTGTTTCCTTGAACGCAGGGCCATTCTGCGGCAACTGGATTCTGACTAAAAATGCATTGTTTATAGTAAATGGATGCCTTTTTGATATGGCATGGCACGAGGCTCCTCTCGAGGCAATCCCTCGCTCGTAAGCTGCATGAGAGTGGGATGCGCGGACCGTACGGCGCGCTGTATGTAAATTATCGGGGTTTGCTGCGGTCTGTTTTCGGCGAGCAGCTTTACTGGCCGGACGCGACAGCGTGCGGTGTTACAGATCACGTATCGAGATGTCGCCGCCGACTCGCCGCACAATCATCGAAAGAGCGGTTCCAGGTTGACTTATCAATCCGGTAGCCGGAGCAGAGGTGGCTTGGTTTACTAAGGCATCTATTTTTTTATTGGAACAGTGACGGTAATAGGTGTCGTTACTTTGATTTCTAAGGACCCGCTACTCCACTTATCACGCAGTGTTCCCTCATGATGGTTTCGGCCTCCATGCAAGCCACGCCAGCGTGGCGGCCAGCAGGGTCATAACCAGCGGAAACATGGGATTGAAGAGCGCCTTGGCATAACACAGGTAAGTGCCGAGGCCTACCGTGCAGGTAATGATGAGAGCTCCCAAGGATGTCCAGCGTGGTATGAAGATGAGTAGTGCTCCTGCGATATCCAGTGCGCCGCTGAAATAACGAAACCATTGGCCCCAGCCGATGGCGTCGAAGAATGGAAGGGTTCCCATGGTTCCGGTGACCTTTTCGATGCCGATTCCAAGAAAGGTCACGCCCAGCAGGATTCTGAGAATCCAGGTGATGACGCGACGCGCTTTGCCGGTTGTCTGCGAGGTCATGGTCTTCTCGAGGTCAAGAACGGGATCAGGTTTACTAGCGGTCAAGGTGCCCTGAGATAAGTGAGCCATCTATTGCGTGAGGGCAGCCGTAGCTGCCCTCATAGGAACATGCAAATTCCGTCAAGCGACCAAGGGTTCGGCGAATCCCGGCTCGACGTCGTCGCCGCACACGTCACGCCATAGGTGATACGCCACCCCGTACATCGCCGTGATCACCAGGAGCAGCAGCGCGATGTAGAGCGGAATGATCAGCACCAACACCAATGCGCCGACCAGTTTGCCGATCAGGGCGAGCAGAAAGGCGGCTATGCCGATGCAGAGAGCAGCGGCGATCCAGACAAGGATGAGACCCAAGGCAAGCATGAGCAGCGGCAACAGGTTTTTTACTGCGCCGATCATGCCGTCGCCGATGGCACCGAACACGCCGCGGTTGCCAAGTGCCACCTGGCCAAGGCCGATCGAATGAAAACCGACCATGAAAATGGCGACCAACATGATGAGTAAAAAGGTGATCCCGAAACCGTCGGGCAATGTTGTCGGTGGCAGTTGATGATTGGCGCGTGCGGTCAGCACTTGCATGTACCAGTGGGCGACGCCGCCCCCTGTCAATGTGAAGACGGCGACGAGCATGGCGGCGTAAATCAACAGCATTACTACTCCAAAGCCGATCACGCGAAGTGCATTGCCTTCTCGATAGGGCCTGAAGATGTCAACCGCGCGGGCGGGAAGCCCACGTTCTGCGGCGTCGATCACTAGCAGGTAGCCCGCGTAGAGCGGGAACACGAGCAGGCTGATCAGCATGGATAGCGCTGCCATCCAGCCGAAGAAGGTCGGTTGCATTGGCATGCCCGAATGCAGTGCCTGAAATTGCATGGTGGTTGAGATGAGCGCCGGGATGAGCACGGCCAGCATCAGAAGGCCTGCCGCACCGAAGAGTGGCTTCGGATGGCGGATGCCCGCACTGATGCCGCGATTGAGCCAATCAAAGCCGGCCGACGGTCCCCTGGATCGTGTTGCCATGGTGTCGATTCCCCCGATGAGCGGCGCCCCCGCGCCGTGCTGGTTGAGCATAGCAAGCTCACTGGGTTGGGGAGGGTGAGGGGGCGGGCCGAGGTGTTCGCGTGCTTTTTGATCGTCGTCCGGGCGAAGGCCGGCACCCAGTGACTCTGAGGCAACAAAGACGCTAGGTCCCGGCCTTCCTCGCTCCTCAAAGCGGGGCACATCCATGTGCCCTCCCCGCGTGCGCCGGGACGACGGTAAGGTGGTTTGAAAAGTCGGGGAGGCTTGGATAACTCTCAAATTTCGTTGGAGTCGTCGAGCACAAAAATGGGGAATCTCAGGCGTTGCGCCCGGGTGCACTCGGCCATCCTGGGTCGTAAAAAAATACGAAGCGATGCTGGCGCCCACGGCTATGGACAAGTCTCCAGGCATCTATAGCGAGGGCTTTTCAGCCAACAGCGAATCGCGCATGATTTTGCCAGCGTCGCAAGACGCTGCAGGGTAGGGGGAAGTGAACGTTGGATGCCTTACTGGACGAGTTCCAGCGCGGCGGCGTGGCGCTACCCCAGGGATGTCAACAGCGCTAGGGGGATCGGTATGAAGCTTAAATTGATCGTGGGCGTTGCACTTTGCGGTGCGACCGCCAGTCTGCTGTCGGGTTGCATACAAAAGGTGCAGGTCAAGGATGTCCAGCAGGACAAGGCCGGTTTTCTCGCCAGTCACTTTTCGCCAAGCAGCTTATCGACTGGCTTGTACAAAACGATCACTGACGCAGACAGCGGGCAGGTGAGTTTCAAGCGGGTCGTGTACCAGCTCAGCTGGGACAACGATATCGCAGAGAAGGACAAGACCTACAAAACCTCTGAAACGTACACGCTTACCAATGTGGGCAATGGTCTTGTCGAGGTGATGATGGAGAGCTCGCGCAATGGTGTGCCGGTCTCCCAGGCCTATCAACTCAGTTATCGAAACATGCTCCCCATCAAAGGCCAATCGATGAACCTGGGCGCCAACATTGCGCCGATGGAAATGGAGATGAAGAGTTTCCAGCACTTCGACCCCATTTCGTCGTTCAGGAACGGGCTGGAATACAAGTATGAGTACGGAACCTCGGTGCAGATTATGAATTTCCACGATGGCCGTACATCGTGCGTGCGTGGTGACGCACAGCCGGCCTCGGAATTGAACGCAACCCTCACGGGCGAAGCGTGGACGATAAGCTGCCAATTCTTCAATCAAAACGGCGTCGTTCAGTCGAAGGCAAATTTCGCTTATTTGGAAAGCTACGGTATAGCCGTCACCTTGCATGTGGAATCGGCAGCAACCATCAACGAAGCCAAGATCGCTTCGTTTACGGTCGAATAGCCAGTCGCCAAAAAGGGGCCTGAGGGATACCTACGGCCCCGAGTCGTCATTCCCGCTTACGTGTTCGCAGGGAATGACGGCGACTCAAGATGAACCCATCTCGACGCGCACACTTTCGCATCGACCATTCGATCCCCCGCACTCGCCGGCTAAACGGGGTTCTATCTCGCCAGCGAGATCGCCGCAATAATTTGCGCCACTCTTTGACGCCATCTTGTCTACGGCAAGCTTGCCGTTTCGCTGAAAAGGACTCGACGGCTTTCCGATGCGCAAATAGGCAGTTTGGTATCCTCTCCCGTTTAGCAGCGACAGCACTTTCAAGGCTTGGAGAAAGTCAGTTATGACCATGCGTATACACGCCCTGTTGGCAACGATGGTGCTGTTGGCGGGATGTGCCACCGCCGACCCGGATATCACGGTGTTACATCGCATTCCCCACGGTGGCACGGTGGCCGTGGTGCCGTTCCAGGATTGCGCGGTCGCGAGTGATGCGGATTGTGCCGGCTCCGGAGCGACGGCCGGTTCCATTTTTGTCCGGGTGCTTTCGGAAAGGCCAGGGCTGCATGCGGTCGCGCTGCCCAGGCCGGTGGGTGCTGACGCTCAGCTTACGGACGCCGCGGCGGTCGCTTACGCCGCTAAAAAAGGCTACCGCTATGTGATCAATGGCGAGGTCCAGGATTATCACCGCGCCGGGCATCTGGCCATTCACGCGGATCGCGCGGGTGTCGCCGTGCGTGTCCTGAGCGTCAAGAACGGGCAGGCGTTGACGACTTATACCTATCAAGAGGATTCCAAGACTCATTTCACCTCGCCCGATGACATGCTGGAAGATATGGCCAAGCAGTTGGCTACTTCCATCGTTGTTGAGCCAAAAAGGCAAAAGCAGGGTGATTTCATGATTTACAAGCCAAGTGGCGGCTAAGTCGGAAGAGTCGTTGTGGCTTCGTCGCCGAAAGTAGTGGTCGAGCCTAATCTTGAGAATGCAGGATAAAAGCATGAGCAATAACGATGCCGCTTACCCGATCGGTGAAGTGGGGAAGGTTTGGGGTCAGGCGGAGAGGGACGCGTGGCTTTCGCGGCAGGTTCGCCGGCGCAGCTATGAAGCAGACGTGCTCGATGCGATCGATCGGCTTCGCGCCCGCTTCGACCTGTCGGAATACGGTCGGCTTGACTATGCCCCGGAAAGTTTTCCGCTGTTTGCCGTTCGTAGCCCGAGCTGGCGGGACGATCTTCCCTCCATGCTGGTCACCGGTGGCGTGCATGGTTACGAAACGAGTGGCGTACACGGTGCGCTTTGTTTTGCCGAACAACACATGGCCGACTACGCGGGGCGTGCAAACATCCTGGTCGCCCCGTGTGTTAGCCCATGGGCCTACGAACGCATCCAGCGCTGGAATCCGGATGCCATCGATCCGAACCGTTCGTTCCATGAAAACAGCCGGTCGGGCGAGTCGGCGGCGTTGCTGCGGCTGGTGGCCCCGTTGCGCGGTCGCTTCCTGATGCATATCGACCTGCACGAAACCACCGACAGTGACGAAGGCGAATTTCGCCGCGCATTGGCCGCACGCGATGGCAAGGTGTTCGTGCCGGGTGAAATCCCGGATGGCTTCTATCTGGTCGATGACGCCGAAAATCCCCAGCCGGGGTTCCAGCAAGCGGTACTGGCGGCGGTGTCGAAGGTGACGCATATCGCACCGGCGGATGCGGACGGCAAACTCATCGGTTCACCGGTGGTGGTGCCGGGCGTGATCGAGTACGCGGTGAAAGGGCTTGGTCTATGCGCCGGTATTACGGGTGCGCGTTACACGACAACCACCGAGGTTTATCCGGACAGCCCGCACGCTACGCCTGAGCAGTGTATCCAGGCACAGGTTGCGGCGGTGCGTGCGGGAATGGATTACGCATTGGCGCACGCCTGACGGTTGTTGAGCGATGCGTTAGTTAAAGCAAACCGGGGCCAGCCCACTGCGCCCCGGTTTTTCTGTTTATGGATTTCGCGAATCCATCGCTGGATCAAACACCCGCATTCCTTGCCATAAACGACTTCGCATCGCCTTCGTCCGGATTGACGAAGATGATGTCATCCGGGCGACGGCGAGGTACATCGATCGCAAGGATCACAAAGGGATGCGAGAGCACTTTGGGGAATCCGTGCACCTGCTTCCGCGGGAAGCGAACAAACATGCCCGGCTTGGCGATGCTTTCGCTGCCGTTGAGGTGGAAGATGGCCTCGCCGCTCACGACGTATAGATGTTCGTCGCAATCCTCGTGATAGTGCAGGGGGAGGTTTCGGTAGATCCTAAAAATACGGCTGCTGGCGGAATCGAAGTCGCTGAAGTAGACGTCTTGCAGCATCGTTTCCGAGGTGTCGGGTAACTTGGCGAGTTCGACAAAGACGTCGAAGATCTGCCGGCTGTTATCGGTCTGTGGTTCAAATGTAAGTGGTTTGTTCATAACATCATCCACGCATGGCATCACTAAACACGTTGTGCGCATGAATCACACATGCTTTGCATATGCCTAGAGCATAGGCATCGCCGGTCTGCGGCGCAATTTGAAGTATTGATCGCTTCGATTGAATGAGCCTATGAGAGTGATTGGATCGGAGCGGATGCATGACGCATGCGCATTAAGGTGCAGAGGTGGATAAGCGCGATTAGCCACCTCCGTTGTTGCTCGGATTCTGCGCTTAATGCCGTCGCTGGGCCCGAGACATTCGCGAGCCTGTCCACTCCGTCGCTGACAGCACGCTATCCAGTTCAAGGGCGACGCTCTCGAAGCTCTGCCCCAGCACAGATCGATGGATTTCCAGTGGCTCTTGTTCTTCGGCCTGCGTGGCGGCGATGGTCGTAATGGCCATGAGAAAGAGTTGATTGCGGATCTGCTCAAGCTTTTGAAAGTTTTCTTCGCTAAGTAGATAGCCGTGCGTCATTTCAGCCATGTGGCGTCGTTTGCTCATTGATCACTCCATGATGTGGATTGGCATTCGTTTGCACACTTCATCATTGCAGGGTGTGGCTTTGACGGTCGATGTGGCCGCCTTTGTCCAATCGTTCCAGGGCCTCGCCAATGAGCACGCTGAGCTGCTGAAAAATGAGCTTCATTTCCACGCGCGGGATCGTCATGGTGTCGTTTTCGTCGATATGTTGTTCCTCGTCGTAGGCGACGTTCGCCATGATCATCAGCAAAGTCTGAAGATTTTTAAGCTCTTCGTAGTCTTCTTCTGACAGCAAATAGTGCTTCGACCCAAATGGGCCGTTATAAGTGCCTTCCATCGGTGTTCTCCACGCGGTTAGGTCGCCCGCGCATTGCGCGCGGGCGAAGGGTCTGCAAGAAAACTCTTACTCGTTTTGTCGGAATCGTCCGATTCCGATTCAACGATTACCCACTTGGGGCTCGACGCCGCGCCGCTGGCGCGTCGGTGGAGTAAGGGAGGGACACTGAGGCGGGGTCACGAAAACGTGCAAGTGCCTTATCATCGAGCGTAGCCATAATTGACTCCTGTGAAGTTGATTGTGGTTAGCGGATCGTTTGGGCTGGAACCCCAGGCGATCCGCGTTTACCCCACTGATGTCGAGCGTGTCGGTGTCATCACTCCGGATGGGCACGTTCGACATATATAAGATTCTCACAAAGCGAGCTCGACATCTTGTCGGTGACGGGAGTTTTGATGTCGAGGAAAAGGACTACGTGGCGCGTACGGAATGGCCTGAATGCGCACACGAATAGGATTTTTTTTGCAGGAGCTGTTTCTGATGCCATTGAGCACCAATACGACATTCTTCTCCCTACTTGCTGACAGTTACAGGCGGAGAGTCGGAAAGTCGCTCGTTCCCTATCGCATGAGAGCATCTAGATGTGCGGATTGGCTTTATGCGGCGGCGCCGTATGCCGTGCTTGCGCACGATACGTCGCCCGATCCGGTCTTTATGTATGGCAATAAGCGTGCGCAGGCGATTTTTGGATACGACTGGGATGAGCTCACCGAGCTGCCTTCGCGCCTGTCCGCCGAACCTGCCGGGCGCGCCGAGCGTCAGGTGCTACTGGATAAGGTCAAGCGCGAGGGCTTTATTAGTGGATATCGAGGCGTGCGCATTACTAAAACGGGCGAGCGCTTCCTGGTCCACAACGCGACCATATGGGAGCTGGTGGATTTGGCGGGGAATTATCGCGGTCAGGCGGTGCTTATTCCGCGCGTGTTGCCGATCAGAAAGGGCTCCATATTTGAGGAAGGGTTTCGTTCAAAAGCCGCGGGGGCGGCGCAGCGGCATGGCTGATAACGTCGGGACCTTGATTGAGTTGGTGTAAGGGAGAACCATGTCGTTTCGCTATCTGATATTTATCTTGTTGTTGGTAAGCGCGTCCGCCCACGCGATGAGCTCACTGCGCGTGGGCGATAAAGTGTTGACCATCGGCGACAGTGCAGCACGGGTGCAGGAATTGATGGGGCCGCCGACGATACGTGTTTATATTCAACGGACCATGCATGGGCAGCCGGACAATCAGCTGGTGCCCGGCGAGGAATGGCAATACGCGCAGGACGGGAAAACCATTGTTGTTACGATTTTGGGTGGCAGGGCTACCAGCTTTGACACGCTGTATCGCTGATTGCTGACTCTGTCTATGCGCTATCGTGCGCCGCCCGAAATAGCGGAATTGGCAACGTCGACCATGGTCTTTTGTTCTTCGGCCTCATTATCGAAGCCAAATTTGAGTTGGATTTCGTAGTGAATGCCTTTGACGCGCCATTCGATGGAGCTTGGGGCGCATGAGCCGCCACAGGATCTTGGTAGAAAGTGCCCAACGATATGGTCGATCAAGCGGACCGGCTTGCCACGGGGGGCAAACTTGTAGTGGGCGTTTCCAGAGAAATCGCCGACAAATAGCGTTGTACCGCCGCTTCCGTCGCCCATGTATAAAGGGATGTCATAACTATCGTTGTCGGCGGTTGCAGATGAGATAAGCCCAGGGATGCTTTGTAGACGAGGTGGGAGCGTGCCGGGGAGCAGAATGGGGATTCTTGTTTTCTGCTTTGCAGTCGCAAGGCCTGTCTGGAGTGATGTGTCGACAGATTTAGACGTGCCAGCAAAAATGTCGCCGGCAGTCATGGTCATAAGCGACACCATCGTTAAAAGTGCAGCACTGATTTTCATGATCAACGAAGCCCCTGGTTGGTACTGTGGTTTTTGCAGATATGTTGTGACAAAACAGAGCGGGTTGGGTTACTTCGTCGTTTTTCGTACTCGCCTCAGCGCCAAGAGCGGGGGAGGTCCGGAGGGTGCCAGCCGGTTTAGCCACTCCCCACCTATCTCCTTTTACGGCAATATGCTTCTCAAATCAGGGGGAGCGAACCATGGATACGTCTGTAGGGGAAGGCAGGCAGGATCTCGTTATTGCTGGTTTCTGGCGCCGCCTGGGTGCCTTTTTCATCGACAGCATTATTGTCGGTCTGGTCGGCGCGCTTATTGGCATCGTGCTATTCGATTCGCTCGCACGCATGGGCGCTCCGGCGCGCCTGATCGGCTTTGTCATCGCACTGGCTTACTTCGGGGTGCTCAATAGCCGTATCGGTGACGGGCAGACCCTGGCCAATCGATGGCTTGGTATCCGCGTGGTGGACGGGCAGGGGCAGACGTTGTCGCTACCGCGTGCGTTGCTGCGTTACACCGTGCTGGGCATCCCACTCTTCTTCAACGGTTTACCGCTTCCGGGTGCGGCGCTGCTGTCGCCCGTCGTTGGCGCACTGGTCTCACTGCTGGTGTTCGGCGGCTGCTTTGCCATCGTCTATCTGTATGTGTTTAACCGTCGCACGCGGCAGTCACTGCACGACCTGGCGGTGGGCTCTTATGTGGTGCGTGTGCAACCTGAAGCGGGCGAGGCGCATTTTGCCACGGTCTGGCAAGGGCATCTGGCCGTGGTGATGGTGATTGCACTGCTTAGCCTGGGCGCCCCCTTGATCGCCAAGCGACTTGCCCAAACCGACACCTTCGCGGGCATCCTGCCGCTCTACCAGACACTCGAAGCCCAGCCGCATGTGATGAGTGCGCAGGTGACGCGTGGATCCACATCCGTTTGGTCATCCAAAAGCGGCAGCTCGACCACCCGTTATTTGAGCGCACTGCTACGCGTGGATGCGCCCATGATCAATGACGCCGACTATGCCCGCAGCATCGCCCAGACCATGATCAAGGGTGATCCGCATCAGGCGCAGGAAGATGTTGTTACGGTGGTGCTGGCCTACGGCTACGACATGGGCATCGCATCGTGGTGGACGAAGCGCACTTATATCTACAAGCCGTGGGAGTTGCAGGCTGATTCGCTGGGTGGGTGAGGTGCCGGGTTTTGTAGAGGGACATGCACGCTGACCCTGATGCCACTGTTTTCGGAATGAAGGGCTCGGGGCGTCTTTTTACAGGGAGTGATCCGTGATCAGCCTTCTCGCTCTTGCCGGATTGATCGTGTTTACGGCGATGTACTACGACAAACTGGGCTGGATATCGGTTGCCAAGTATTGGCTCGGGTGCATGGCGGGTACGGCCATCATCTTCTATGCGTTTCACGCGCCGACTGTGGCGGGGGTTTATTGCTGGTTGTTTGTGCTTTATGCCTTTAAGGCGGGGCAGTAATGGGCAGATGTGGATTTCGGCTGGGTTGAATGCCGGCTCTGGAGAGAAATCGCTGGGGCAACGGTTTTGGTCAGTATCCGTTGAAGACTTAAGGCTGATAGCCGGTGGGTGTTGCTAGCACTTTGATAAGGTCCGTTTCCGAAGCGGACCCGCTTAAAGCTTAAACGGGGAATCAATATGAGAGTAAATGAAGGAGAGATTCGCAATCGACTCAAGTTGCTGCATGTGGTTTTCTTGATGTTTGCAGTTGTATTCGGACTTTTCGTGATCGCTCTTCTTATCAATAGCAACCCGTGGGCGTCCTTGCGCTTGCCTTTTTTTGCAGCACTTTGGACCATCCATCTGGTGTTGGCTGCTGCCCTCGGAGTGCTGGCTGGAAAACTTGGGAAAGGGGGCGCTTCGGTCGGTTTCGCCGCATTCATCACTTCACCGATTCTGGCCCCAATCAGCTATGCCCGAGTGGTCTGGTGGGCACATAAAACACTCTCCAACATCGCGCAAGGTGCAAAAATTTGTGATGAATTAGGTATAGATGAGTTCTCTAAGATGCGCCCGACGAGGGATGATCGGCTCTGAAATTGCGGCGGACGCCCGAAAACCGCTGCATCTTAGTAAGTAGGTTGGGTTAGCGCAGCGTAACCCAAAGAAACTCCCAGCCGCTGTGCATCGTGCTGCGTCCAAAGTCCAAGCGGTTTTGGGTTACGCTGCGCTGCTAACCCAACTTACGGATCTTTGCGTGGTGATGGGTCGCGTCATGCTTCGGTGAGGAATATGTTCGCCTGTTTGAGAAAGTTCTCGGCATATTGCGATTGGGCTCCGTGGCTGGCATCTGGATACATGACCAGCTGAGCATTGGGAATGTGCTGGGCCAATATATAAGCGTTAATCGGAGTGACCACGATATCTTTGGCGCCATGCACGATCAGCGTGGGCTGGTGGATGTCGGCGAGCATGGCGTAGCGGCCGGTGGGCGGAATGGTGCCCCATTCGCGAATGCTGCCCAGTTCGATGGTGGCGGATTCTTTGGATACCGGGTCGTCGCGATCCGCCGTGCGTAGCTGCAGGCGCTGGATGTAGTCTCTTGCCGCTGCTTTGCTTTTCTCGCTGGTGGTGAAGAAGGCCACCGTCAGCAGGGCGATGGGGTCTTCCTGCTCCTCGGCAGAAAGCTCGGTGAATGTCATGTCTTCGCCGCCGCGTGGCCCGGTGCCGAGCAGGATGACGCGGCGGATCAGGTCGGGGTATTCGTAAGCAAGTTGCTGGGAAATCATGCCGCCCAGCGAAAATCCCATCACATCGACCTGCTTGAAGCCGAGTGCGCGGAAAAAGTCGACGCATTGCCTGGTCAGTGCTTCCACGCCGGCCGGTGTCTTTCCCGACGATTTACCGATGCCTGGATAGTCAAAAATAATGACGTCGTGTTCGGCGGCAAGGCCATTGGTTATTTTTGGATCCCAATCATCCATGTTGGCGGCGAAGTAATTCAGCAGTAGCAGTGGAACGCCGCCACGCTTGCCGAAGCGCCGATAAGCGAAGGTGATGCCGCCCGCATTGATTTGTCGCGTAGGGGCTGTTTCGTGCGAATGAATGAACATGGATGTGCCTGTTTGAATGATGTGGTTCGTATCCGAAATGGTTTAAGCGGACGCAATGCTCCCCTGGCCTCAATCAGCGCTGGTGCCGATTGGGGGCGAGATAAGCAATGAAAGATTGATGGCGCACCATCGATGCGTGGATGAGGTGCGCCACGTTTACCTATCGCGCGTTATGCGCCGCCAAAGAGCGTGAGCGCGTGCTCGTTGAAGCCATTCACCAGGCCGTGTTCATTCGGGCCTACATTGGCGCGGAACTGCTTGGCGGCATCGACCACGATCTCGTCCGCATCCGTGCCAAGAATCGCCACCGCTTCGGCAATAAACTGATCCAGCGGCATGGCTTCTCCGGCTTCCTGGCTGTTCATGAGTTCGGTGCGCACCCACGGCGGCGCGATTTCAAGCACGCGGACGCTGGTATTGCGCAGCATGAAGCGTTGCGACAGGGCGTAGGAATGAAGCGCCGCCTTGGTCGACGAATAGATGCCGCTAACGGCCAACGGCACGAAGCCAAGCACCGAACTGGTATACGCCACCACAGCGTTCTTCCTGGTCTTCAGATGTTCGATCAAGGCCGAGGTCATGCGAATCGGCCCGAGCAGGTTGGTGTCGATGGTCGAGGTCAGCAAGGCGTCGTCGATTTTTCCGGCGACCGTGTCGGGTTGCATGATGCCGGCGTTATTGATGAGCACATTGAGTTCCGGATGATCGGCAATCAGCTTGACCGCCGCCCGTTCGATGCTGACCGGATCGGTGATGTCGAGTTCGATCGCTTCCATGCCGGGATTGGCGGCGATCACGGCATTAAGATGACCACGCCGACGACCGGAAATGATGACCTTGTTGCCGAGCTTGTGCAGCGCCTCGGCCAGTCCGCGACCGATGCCTGAGCCGCCGCCGGTAATAAAGATCGTGTTGCCTGAGAGTTGCATGACAGTTCTCCTAGGGTGGTTTCAAACAGGGAAGCGGGTGCCGAACATGGGCAGTCCGCTCTTGGATTCGGTTTGCGTGGCTTCGTCTTGCAACACGTCCCAGTGCTCGGCGAGCTTGCCGTTTTCGATGCGCACCACGTCCGCGGCGATCCATGCCGCCGGACGGCCGTGGCCGGAGAAACGTCCGTGCACGATGACGTAATCGCCTTCGGCCAGGATCAGCCCATGCTCGTAATGCAGGGTGTCGGGGATGGCTCGAATCAGATTGAACAGGCCGTCGCGGCCCGGCTCGATATGCGCGCTGTGCTGGATGTAGGTGTCCGACCAAAAGCGCCCGGCGGCCTGGTAGTCACGCTTGTTGAAGAGGGTGTCGAAGGCCTGGAGGACCAGGGCCTTGTTCTGTTCGGGCGACGTCTTTGACATGGTCGTTTCCTCTTGGATGACGGATGGCTCAAGTGACGGAGTGCTTTGGCTCGGATTCGTCGGTCTGGCCCGCGGCACCGGGCTACCTGGTGCCGAGGTGAAATCACGATGGTGATCACCATTGACGTGAGGTAGAATGGCACTGCGTTGGACTATTGTCAATGGTGATCACCATTGTAATTTGAGGTGGGCCACAACCGGGTCTGGAACAGGAGTAGGACTATGGGTGTTTCAAAGCAGCAAGCCATTGAAAATAAAAGGGCTATTGTCGACGCGGCGGAAAAGCTGTTCCGCGAGCGCGGGGTGGCCGCGGTGGGGTTGGCCGAGCTGACCAAGGCCGCCGGTTTCACCCAGGGCGGCTTCTACAACCACTTCAAATCGAAGGACGCGCTGGTCGCCGCGGTGATGGAGAAGGCGATGGAAGACGGCGGGGCCGATCTGCTGGCCAACATCAAAGCGTCGAAGGCGAACGCGGCGGATCCGATGAAGCAGCATGTCCAGTGGTATCTGTCCCGCGAACATCTGGCCGATATCGAGAACGGCTGCCCCCTGACCGCGTACGCCGGTGATGTGCGGCGACTCGGCAAGGAAGCGCGTCAATCCTATGCACGCGGACTGACGTGGAATTTCGATGAGCTGGCGAGTGTGATGAGCGGCGAGAGTGCGCAGGAGAAACGGAAAAAGGCCGTCGCGGTGTTCAGCCAGATGCTGGGCTCGCTGGTGCTTTCGCGTGCGGTGGCTGAGGCCGATCCTGCGCTTGCAGATGAGATTTTGCAGGATGGGCGTGAGCAGTTGATGCGGGTTATTGGCAACTAAGAGAGGATAGGTTTTCAGGATTACCCGCGCTTTTTCGGCTTACGTTTTCAACGAAATTAGGAAGCTCTCCAAGTCGCTTGATATTTTCACCACCGTCGTCCCGGCGAAGGCCGGGACCTAGCGCCTTTGCTACATCCAAGTCACTGGGTCCCGGCCTTCCTCGCTCCTCAAAGCCGGGCACATCCATGTGCCATCCCCGCGTGCGCAGGGACGACGGTGAGGCGGAATGAAAGATTTCGTCTGCCTTGGAAAACACCTTGAGATGCAGGTGTCTTATACAAGGGCGTCCAGTCGTCTAGACAGCCGTAGACGTTCCGCAACCCGAGACTCATTAACTGTTCGTCTTCCATCGGTCGAATACGTTTTGTTACGGGGCACGATAATGGCGTACGCCAAACATGTGGACGAATTGCTGGACTTGCTCTCGGCACAAGGAAAGGAAGCTTATTTTGGCGAGCCGGTTTCCATCCTTGAACACTGTTTGCAGTGTGCGCATTTCGCGGAACAGTCCCAGGCCAGTCCATCGACGATAGCCGCCGCACTGCTGCACGATATTGGGCACATGCTGCATGGCTTGCCTGAGGACATCGCACAGCAAGGGATGGATGGTGCCCACGAGGATGTGGCGGCAGTGCATCTGGCCAAGTGGTTTGGTGAAGACGTCACCGAAACCGTGCGTTTGCACGTCGCTGCCAAGCGTTATCTCTGCGCGACCGATGCAACCTATATGGCGCGGCTATCGCCGTCTTCCATCGAAAGCCTGCAACTCCAGGGTGGTCCGATGAGCCAGGAGGAAGCCACGGCATTTGAGGCATTACCGAATGCCGGCGTGGCGGTTCAACTTCGTCGCTGGGATGACGAGGCCAAGATTCCGCAGCTGGATGTGCCGGGATTGGCACACTATCGATCTGTTCTTTTGCAGGTATCGAAGGTGCCTCAGCTTTAAGCCGGTTCAGAGTGGGCCGGTAACCTGGGTGGTCAAGTACCTCCCACTTCATTCATCCCACTTCCCCATTCCTTTCCTTGGGTATAGTTCGCTTCCAAGGCTCCGGCCTCGGGTGGCTTGCCAAAGGGGGAACGATGAATTCACCAGCCAGTACGGCAAGGGTCGCTGGCTTGCTGTATTCCATCAATGTCGTGACCGGCTTGTTCAGCCTGATGTATGTGCCATCGCACGTGATGGTTCATGGCGATGCCGCTGCCACCGTCAACCATATTCTGGCGTCGGAGTCCTTGTTCCGGGCAGGTGTGGCTGTCAACGTGATCTCTCACGTGGTGTTTCTCCTGCTG
The DNA here is from genome assembly GCF_016904955.1 of Dyella flava. Lineage (GTDB taxonomy): Bacteria > Pseudomonadota > Gammaproteobacteria > Xanthomonadales > Rhodanobacteraceae > Dyella_B > Dyella_B flava. The sequence goes on from NZ_JADIKE010000039.1 coordinate 18,327, forward strand.
CCGCTGGTTTTGTACAAGCTGCTGAGTCCGGTAAATAAAACGGCCGCCGTCGCCATGGTCGCGCTGGCGGTGGCTTGTGTGCCGATTGATCTTGTTGCCGTGGCGGATCAACTGGATGTGCTGGCGTTTTTGCATGGCGATCTCTATCGGCATGCACTGAGCGGCGACCAATGGTATGCGAAGGTGAGGTCATCGCTTGATGCGTACGACGATAAGCTGCTTATCGGCGAGATTTTCTGGGGACTTTGGCTATTGCCCTTCGGCTATCTGGTTTTCAAGTCCGGATTTTTACCGAGGATTCTTGGCATCCTTTTGATGCTCGGATACTTTAGCTATCTGATCAGTTTCTTTACGCAGGTACTTGGTGCTGGCGATGTTCCGGGCTTCGTGATGCTGCCGGCGGCTTTTGGCGAAATGGGTATTGCGTTGTGGTTGCTTGTTTTTGGGGTGCGTAAATGAAACGGATGCCCAGTTATTCATGGCCTTTGCTTGCACTCATAGCCGCACTGCTTCCAGCGGTGTCACTCGCGGCCGAATCGTTGACGGGGCCTGAGGCGCTCATCGTCAAACTCTATAAGGATTATGCGTGGGAGGCCGTTATCGACGAGCCGGTGGACAGTGATGCTGGTCTGCTCCAACAGCCGGTCAATATCTTAAATCGATACTTTGATCCGCACATGGTCAGCCTGATCCTGCGCGACCGCGTGTGCGAAGAGAAGAACGGAATTTGTCGACTGGATTACGACCCGATCTGGGACTCCCAGGATCCCGGCGGCGCCATGGGGATGAAGATTCAACAGATGGCGGATCCTTCCGAGGTGTCTGTTGATTTCATTTATGCGGGTCACGCCGCGCATATGCACATCGTGTATGTGCTGAGCCAAACTCGAGACGGGTGGCGTATTTCCGATATACAGGGCACGACGCCTTCGCTTCGCAAGCTATTGGAAGCGGATTTTCATCCTTAGCCCGTCATCCGCAAGGGTATGGCGTCATGCCAGCGCTGATTGGGCAGGGTGGGTTTCTATGGGCTAGCTCTGAGTTCATGGACGCCCCATACGCGGATTTCTCGCGTTTTTAGGTGCCTGTGGCGTCGGGGGCATCGGTCCTTTTTGACGGCTAAAAGCGCTCTCCAGGTTCATGGTCGTCTTGGCCAGTGGACCTATGGCCGTCCGGGGCGCATGCTGGAGGCCGCAGGGATAGTCAGCGGACTCGCTTTTTTTAAGGGCGGGCTGTGCAGCATGCAGAAAAAAGTGACGAATCCGGAGCAACGTTGGCGTCCGCTCTCGCTGATGCCAGCGTTCAAGTTTGCGGTCGGCCGCGCGGCCGAGGGGGCTCGTGTCCAGGCGAAAAGCATGCGCGTGGCGATCAAACATCCGGGCCTGGTCAATCGCTTCGATCTGGTGCGCATGCGGCTTGTTTACGAGGAGACGGCCTTGAATGCCGCGATGTGCCGTGAACAGGTGAAACGTTGGCGCGGCGAGTGTGTGACGCGGGAACAAATGATGGCGCTCGATCGCCTGGAAGGTATCGTTGATCAATGGTCTGACGATACGGATGAAGTGCTCGAGGCGATCAAGGCGCTACTGCATGAGCACTGAAACGACGTCGATCAGCGCACCAGCGTATCGATGCAACGCCAGAAGCCAGACAGGCTCGTCTGGCTTCTGATGGGGCCAATCGTCAACTGATGATCTTGCGTGCGGTCAAGTCGACGGTGCATGTGTCATCGGGTTGGCTGGACTGTGGCTTGACGCTTCGATATTCAAATTTCAGGGTTGGGTTGCCGGTCGCGGGTTTGGTTACGGTGGCTCTTACATAACCCGGTTCGAAGATCACGCAGCCAAGCTTGTTGCTTTTGCCTTTTTGCACACCGATTTTTTGCATGTATTTTTTGTCGACTTCTTCGGCGGGGTTGATGGCATAGCCGCCGGCTCCGGACACGATGTAGGGGATGTCTTGACGCTTTTTTTGGCCCACGTTCTGGCGAACGACTCTTTGATAGAGATGCGCGTGGCCGCAGATGACGGCGTCCGGCCAAAAGCCGGCTTTTGCGAAAGTAGCGTCGATGGCCGTGCTGGTGGGATCTTTCTTTGATTGTCCGGGAAACCAGCGCGGGAAATGGTGGATGGCCAGAATCACGGCGCGAAAGCTTTGTTGCCTTGCTTGCTTGAGGCGAACCAATTCGTTGTACAGAAATTTCAGTTGCTGTGCGTCTAGCCAGCCGAAGGATTCGCCGCAGTTGCTGTACAGGCCGATGATCGAGACCAACGGAGCGTCGAGCGTGAAGTAAACGCCGGGCTGGGTCATCGTGCTACGCAAAATGCCTCCCGCCCCGGGCCAGCGACCTGGTGTGGTGGTGCAGAATGCGCTCTGGAAATCCGCCAGGGAAACCTGGGACGCTTCGTATGTAATTCCGTCATGATTGCCGGGAATGGCAAAGATCGGGGCGGGGTAAGCGCGAAAGGGATCGTAGAACTGGCCGTAGTAATAGGCGCGTTCGCCGTAGTAATAAACCACATCGCCAACGTGGAACATGAAGGCCGGTTGGGGCGCTTTGGCGTCATCGGCGAGCAGGTCTGAAACTTTTTGTTCGTATCGATCGTAGTTGGACGGGTTGACCGCACCGCTATCGCCGATGATGTCGAAGGCAATGCTCTCGCCACTTTCGCCCTGGGTATAACCGGGCGGGTTGGAGCCGGTGACGCTGGTCAAGTCCATGATCGGATTGGTGCGCGGATTGGGAACCGGGCCCCGCGTCTGACCCTTCGACTGTTTTTGCACGAAGGGAGTGTTGTAGGTGGCGCTGTCGTCGTCGGTAATGAATTTGCCCGTCGCGTCATCGGTATCAAAGTCCGCGAAAACATAGCCTTGCTTATTGGGCGTGCTGGACGGCTGGGCGGTTTTGCTCAAGGCAGCTACCGCGGCAGCGCCTGCCGAGCGCGCTTCAATGGCAGATGGCTCGCTCCGCGTACGGGGGATGCGTGGCATGATGGCTTTGCATATCTGCGGTGTAACGCGATCGATATCTTCAATGCCGGTAATGCGTGGGTGCCCGTGCTCGTCGGTGTGCACCGTTTGCGAGCGGAATTTGATGAAGATGCCTTGTGCGCCGGATGGGGACAAAATGATGAACCCACCATCCTGGGCCGTTCCGTTTTCTTGATAGTGCAGGGTGCCGTTGGTTCGGTTGAAGGCGCCCTGGTTCATATGCACGTTGTCGACGCCGGTAAATCCGGTCGACGGATACTCGCCGGTTTGATGATTCATGGGATAGCCGGTGCCGAAGACGGCAACCAGCGCGTTGCTGTGTGCGGCTTTTTCTGCGCAGCGCTGCAACTTTGCAAGGCTTTGTTTGCGCCAGGCCTTGCCGACCTTTGGATGTCCACTGGCTTCGGAGGGGAATGCCAGCGGATCGAAAATCCTGCCGTCCGTGTAATCGAGGCGAGGGATGTCCTGGCTTTCCTCCGCAAGCAAAAAGTTCTGGGTGCCTTTTACGCCTTTCCTTGCGCCCAGATTTATCAGCTTGCGGATAAACGGATCATTGGCTGGAAAGTCGATGATCTGGTATTCGATTTCGGAGTGGTCGTCGGGCTGGACCGATGGGACATTGAGCGACACCCGATAGGGTGGATGATGTGGATTATTGGGCTGCACCATCAGCAGCCAATGACTTTCATTGCCACGTGGTTTGCGAAAACCCGTAATCGTTCCGATCAACAGACCGTAACCGTGCAAAGCCATGATTTTTCCCCCTTGATTGTGGCTGACACGCGCGTGAGTGAGTGCGTCCTGGGCGCTGTCACTCAGTGGTCGCCAACGGGGTAATTCCTATCAGGTGGCCCGCATATGAGCTGTGAAGGGATGATGTCCGTTATTTTACGAGGGACTTTAAGTGGGTCTAAATGGTCATCATGGATATATGCCGCTGGACATGGCGGCCGACTGATTTAAGCGAAAAACGGTCGGGATGTTTTGCCAGGACGCAGCAAGGTTATGGCAATAACGCCATCACACGGAATGTTTCTTCATGGATGGCGTTTCGTTTCCCATTAAGTGGCGAGTTCGTTGAAGAGCCACTTACACCAGCATCGCACCAAGCGTGGACACGCAGATCGCTACGCAGGCAAAGAAGAAGCTATTGAGCAGCAGGGTTTCGAATTTCATGGCGGTTCTCCGTGGATGAAGTAGTGAGGCTTTCGAGTGATAGATGGCAAGCAGCGTGCCAACCGGATGGTCAGCTCGAAAACCGCATAACAGCGCCATTCGTGCGGTTTGAAGAAAACGCACGGGCCTGTCCGCGGACAGTTGTCCGCCTGTCCGGACAGCGGGCGGACGACAATAGGGCGGGTTGATCGCCGCGGCCAGCGTGGACAGCGTGCGGGCCCGGTTGAATGCAGTCAGCAAAAAGCGCAGGGATGCCCGAGGGAGGAGGTTGATTTTGGCGCGGCTAATCTGAAGACTTTGCGGTCTGTTTTCGTTTGTCCACGCGTAAGCAAAGGTAGTCAGCCATGTCCAGCCAGGGATCATTGCCGGGCTTCGATCCTGCCATCCCCACTGATCGCCTGTTTCTGGCGGTGTTCCCCGATCCCCAGCATGCGGCGCAGCTGGAAACCTGGGCCGCGCAGCGTCTTGCCACCCAAGGTTTCCGCGGCAAGCCCGTGGAAGCGGGGCGGCTGCATGTGACGCTGTTCCATCTTGGGGATTACACCGAGCTGCCGCCCGGGCTGGTTGCACAGGCCAGCGAAGCCCTGTCGCATCTGGCGGCGGAGCCTTTTGCCATTCGCTTCGATCGAGTCGGCAGTTTCAGCAGCCGCCACGCCAATGCTGCGTGGGTGCTTACGGCGAGCGAAGGCAATGAGGCGCTCCATGCCTTGCACAAGCAACTCGCTACACATCTGCGCACCGCTGCCCTGGCGCAACATACGCGTGATTCGTTCACCCCGCATATGACCCTGGTTTACGACAAGGCCGCCGTGCCATTCGAATCGATTGAACCTCTTACATGGCCGGTGCGCGAGGTGCTGTTGATCCATAGCCTGTTGGGTAAAACCCGCCATATTCGCCTCGCCGGAAAATCATTGGGATAAGCGCAGGCCCGGGGCAGGGTGCCGGACATGCGCATCCCGCTGGACTGCAAGCTGATAAAGTTTGTCGCGCGCCTTTTGGGGCGGCCCGTACTCCCTTGGGATGGGGGCGTCGATGAATTCGCAATCTCCGGAAACCGGTGTTGCCCAAGCCCAGGGCGAAGGGCAGGGGTCGGTTCGAGCTGTTGATGTTTCGCAGTTCCATGCCCCTTATCTGGGCGCGTTCAACATCATCTTCTTTTCGGCCTGGGTATCGGTTTGTTCGGCGGCACCGGAGTTTATCTGGCAGGGCCTGCTTACCATCGTCCATCATTTCAACTGGGTCACCGCGGCATCGGCCATGCTGGTGGGCGCGATTGTGGCGTTCTTTGTGGAACCCTTGACTGAGCGGTTGCGGGCGATGAGTCTGCATGTGGCGCATCGGCATCGCACGCCGACACACGCCACGGTTGCCGCGTTCGGCTTCGCGGTCTTGGCGGTGTGTGTGCATGAAGCCATCACCAGTTTTGTAGCGACGTCCTCATCCGAGCACCGTGCCGAAGACAGCCTTTTTTACGCTTTGTCAGAAGTGTTTCAGTGGGCGTCCATTCCCTTCACGGTCACGGTTGCGTGGTTGTGCGTAGGCCATTCGCGAAGGGTGAGCTGGGCGGCCTTGTTGCTCGCGGCCTTCATGCTGTTTTCGCTGGGCCCTCTCTCAAGCTGGCCGGTCCAGGACAGCATCACGACGGTCATACCCTGCGCCTTCATTCTCTTTTGGGGATGGGCGGTGATGCACAAGTACCCGACTCAGCTTGCACTGTCGCGTTGTGCCAAGTTGACGGCGATCACTGCATGCATCTGGCTGCTTGTCGCCGGACTTTTCCAGTTGACGCTATGGCGGTTTGCGTCGCACGACTGGCACTTTTATTCGTGGATGGAATACACCATCGATTTCCGCTTTTACCTGGGCTGGGTGATCGGTCTTGCCGTGGCGCCGAGGCCGGTGGCGCATCAGCATCATTAGCGGGATGTCCACTCAGCAGAAGCTGAGTTGCGTCACTCATCTATTTGCCATGTCGCATGGCATGCCGGTGATATTGATCGACACCTCTTCTTCGACTAATCACCGACTCGATGCACACAGCGCTCGGTGATTAGTCGGGTCTTTCATTCGCTCTGCGTTTGAAAAGCGATTTAGAGGCTGTGTAGCGATCGATGTGCTTGTGAGTATTGGCGTTCACGAAGTCGTGACGTTAAATCGCGAAACCTCTCAATTTGTGCTGCATATCACTAAGTCGCGTTTTTGCGTGTCACCAACATCACGACTTCTACACATGGTGATGCGCATTCTGGCGAGAAGTTGGTGAGAAATTCGGACATAAGGATTGAGTCGATTATTCCAGGTTGTGAAGGGGGCGTGATCGGCATGCGCTTAGGGGAAGTCGCGCGGCCATCACCATTGCATGCCTTCGCTGATGATGCGCTTGCGCACACGGCGTTAGCGACATGCTCAGATGGATCTGTCATCACCTTGTTTTCGTCTCCCTGAGGGTCGGGAGAGGATTCGCTGCAGCTGTTTCAGCTGCACGCGTGTTGGTAAGTCGTGTGGTAAATGCCTCGGCTTCCGGACGATCCGGAGCCGCAACCTTTAGCTATTGCGTCTGGGGAGAATTGCAATGCAAGCAAAATTGAAATTGGTGTTCCTGGCCGGTCTTGTGAGTGCGGCGTGCGTTCCCGCGGCTTTCGCGGCGCCATCCAATGATGTTTCCGCACAGGCCTCGAACCAGGTAGGCCCGATTGAAGCGCTGGCACGTCAAGCCTGGCGTGAAGATATGGCGCAGATTGCCACGCCGTCGGACGGCTGTTTTCACGCCTCTTATCCCAGCATTGTCTGGCAGCAGGTAGCGTGCAAGAACCTGCCGGCTCGTGCGCATTCCGTGCCGCACTATTATCTTTTTGCCGCACCGCAAACCGCCGGCAATGGCAATGACTACACGCTGCAGACGGGTTCCAGCCTGATCACCAAGGCGGTCGGCAGCTTCCCATCGGTAACGGGCGTGACCTCTGAGCAGAGCGTTGGCGTGCCGGCTTATGGCGATGGCGGCATCCTCGGTGCGAACGAGTACTCGCTGCAGATCAATTCGCAATTCACCTCGACCACCTCCGCGTGCAAGAACCATTCTGGCTGCACCGTCTGGCAGCAGTTCGTGTATGCACCCGATTACGAAGTGCAGGGCGAGGCCGCCGTGTTCATGCAGAACTGGCTGATCGGCTACGGCAGCAGCCGCTGCCCGAGCGGCTTTGCAAGCGATGGCGAAGGCGATTGCTACGGCAACAGCTCCGCCGCCACCGCACCGGATGTACCGGCCACCGATCTGGGTGGCATGGTGATGACGGGTACGGTGGCTTCGGGTGGTAACGACACCGCCGTTCTCACCTATGGCGGTGATGCCTATAGCACCAGCCAGAAGGACAGCACCTTGTATCTGTCGCAGGTGTGGAACACGGTGGAATACAACGTGGTGGGTAACGCGGGTGGTTCGGAAGCCGAGTTCAACAGTGGCACGTCGATCACCGTGAACGTGGCCGTGAATGACGGTTCCACCAGTGCGCCGTCCTGCGTGGCCGATTCGGGCACCACCGGTGAAAGCAACAACCTCAACCTGGGCAGCTGCACCGCTTCGGGCGGCTCGACCCCGTCGATTCAGTTCACCGAGTCGAACTGATCATCGCGGTTGCAGTTCGTTGCGCTTTTGTGACATCGGCGCCGAGGGATTTCCCTCGGCGCTTTTCATGTTCCTGGGCGTGCATGAGATGGCTTGGGGTGCCGCATCGTCTCGACGTCCCAAAGTTGGAACGTGGGTACAAGACGTCGATACGGGATTCGCATCGCTTGCCTCGATTGCGGCAGATATTCCAAATACCCGCTACACCTGTCACAGCAGATAGGGCATCATCTTCACGCCGCATGCACATTTCACTAAAGAAATCACGCGGCCTGCCGATCTAATGGCATGGCTTGAACATGCTTTGTTGTACCTGTGATGCCTGTGTTTGCCGGCGTTATGGCGCTCCCGAACATGGTCTTGCGGGCGTGTGCTTCGTAAGATGGCCTTACCCACAACATCAACCGCTGGGGCAGCCAGGAAGGGCGGGGGGCTTGCCAGCGTGATTCCGCACAGGCCGCCCATGGCCGAATAGGGATGTTGCGTAAACTTTTACGTCAACAAGTTGCGATTGCCCTTAGGGGCGCAGCACGCGTGGTCCAAGTGCATGTCCTGGAAAGAACTCCCAGATCTGTTGGCCGTCGGGGTGCTGATCTACGCGTTTGTCTCGGTGGCGCGTCCGGCGGGCGGCATGATGACGCGATTGTGGCTGGCAGGGTGGATCTGCGTCGAGTTTCACTTCGCCGCTTATTCGTTCCTTGATCTGCCGGGCACATGGGGCGTGGTCGCGGATATCGCGGGCACCTCGTCCCTGGTCTGGTGCGCGCAGCTGTTTTGCTGGTCTACCGACCCCAAGCCCAGGCAATGGGGCAGCCGCCTGCTGTTTTGGGCGATGTCGTTCGTGTACACGCTGTATATCGCCTTGGCATTGCTGCCGACGATACCGCCGCAGCCCGTCATGGCGGTCACCGCCAGTCTGTTTGCGCTGGTGCCGCTGGCGATCGCTGCAGCCACGCGGAGCGAGCAACGTCCGGCAAGCCGATGGATCGGTGTGGTGATCAATGTCGCCCTGGCCATGACGTTGCTGCGTTGGCAGTTCTCCCCGCATGGGCCCGACTTGATGGTGGTGTTGCCGTTGTTCGCGGCCTATTTCATTTGCTGCCTTCAATTCGGGGTGTTCAACCAGCGCAGGACGGGCGGCTTCGTGGTCACGCTGCTGGGCTTGCTGGCGTGGTCGCTGGTGTTTCCCCTGGGCCTGACCTTCGATATTTTTCTGCCGGACGTGCATGTCGGCGCCGAGGTCTGGAACTTGCCCAAGTATCTGGTCGCCGTGGGCATGATCCTGTTGCTGCTGGAGGGGCAGCTGAAACGTAATCAGCATCTTGCCAACCATGATGCGCTGACCGGATTGCCCAACCGACGCCTGTTCGAAGACCGGATCAGCGGCGCGATGGAGCGTGCGCGGCAGCGCAACGGTTGCACCGCCGTGCTGGCCATCGATCTGGATGGCTTCAAGGAAGTGAATGACACGCTGGGTCATCACGCTGGCGATGAAGTACTGCAAGAGGTCGCGCGCTTGTTCACCGCGAGGCTGCGGCGGATCGACACGCTGGCACGGACCGGCGGCGACGAATTTTCGGTGGTGTTGGAAGGACCCATCAGCCGCAAGGAGGCGACCCAGGTCGCCAGCATGTTGAAGCAGTTGCTGGAAGCGCCGCTCTCGGTCGCGGGGAAAACCATGCAGATTGGTGCAAGCATCGGTCTGGCGATGTTTCCGGACGATGCGCAGACGCCGGATCACTTATCCATTCTGGCGGACGAGCGCATGTACACCGCGAAACGGAATGGTGGTGGCCGGGTGCAGGAGACGTAAGGATGCTCTGATCTATTCCACGTAGTGCGTGGAATAGATCAGAGCATCCTTAAGGGCCCGCCCGACGTCGATCGCGGGCAGGGTTTACGGATCGTTGTCTCGGGGAGTGCGGTGAGCGGTTCAATGGCCTGGCAAATGATCGCCGGCTACGCGGAGTAAGCTGGCGCAGTCAACGGTTTCGCCGGCGGCTTGGGCGAGGGCATCCTGATGAAAGCGACGGTGTTCGTGGGTATCAGCGTCGATGGTTTCATGGCCAGGCTCGACGGCGCGCTGGATTTTCTTCCACCCGGCGGCGGTGAGCCGCATGGCTATGACGAATTCATGGCGAGCGTGGATGCGCTGGTCATCGGGCGGAAAACCTACGAGACGGTGCTCGGCTTCGACGCCTGGCCTTACGGTGAAAAACCGGTGTTCGTGCTCAGCAGCCATGCGCTTGCTCCGGCGCCTGATGACGCGGTGGTAGAGCATATGGCTGGGTCGCCGGAGGTGATTGCGTCCGCACTCGCGGCACGCGGCATCGGACACATCTATGTGGATGGCGGCAAGACGATCCAGGGATTTCTGCGTGCCGGGCTGATCCAGCGGCTGGTGATTACGCGCGTACCGGTGTTGATTGGAACAGGTATTCCGCTATTTGGCGCTATCGCGCGCGACATCCCGCTGCGGCACATCGCAACGCGTCATTACGCGAGTGGTTTGGTGCAAAGCGAATATGCGCTTGGCGTTGGCGGATGAGTGGTGTGATGGTCACCCTTCCGTTGCTTGACAGGGTCCATGCTGCGTGATGTCGTGAGCGGCAGCGCCAGGGGCATTGTTTTCAAGCGTCGACCACTGCCCCATTGGCCATTCCGTATTGGGAGCCTATGACTGCCTATTCCGATTTGCAGGGCCGCCTTATTCACGCGTTCAACCGGCACGATTGGCCGCAGGTGCAGCAACTGGCGCTGCAACTGCTGCCGCTCACACCCAAGGAAGCGATGGCGCCGTTCATGGCGGGCGTGGCGCATATGGAATTGCAACAATTGCCACAGGCCTCGGATTTTCTGCGGCAGGCGACGGTACTGGAGCCGCTGCGCGCTGATTTCATGGCGCAGTACGCCAAGTCACTGGCCTTGATGGGCTATCTGCGCGAGGCGCGTGCGGCGGCTGACCGGGCGGTGGCCTTGCAGCCGGCAGATCCCTTTACCTTCGACACACTGGGCGTGGTCTACAGCCAGGCGCACGCGCATGAGCAGGCGGTAGAGGTGTTTCGCCGGCAGGTGGCGATGGTGCCGAATCTGCCGCCTGCACGTTTCCATCTGGCGTATTCGTTGAGTGCGATGGGCGATGCCGATGACGCCGAGCGCGAACTGGAGGCGTGCATCCGTATCGATCCTTGCTATTGGATGGCGCATCTGAGTCTGGCCAAGCTGCGTCGCCAGACATCCGACCACAATCATGTCGAGCGGCTCAGGTCCTTGCTGACGCGCTACGCCAACCATCCGGGCGCGCAAACTTATCTGAACATGGCCTTGGCCAAGGAATGCGAGGATCTGGGTGATTACGCCAGCGCCTTCGAGCACTATCGCAGTGGCAATGCCGTGGGGCGGGAAAAGCGGCGTGATTCGGCACAGCGCGATCAGGAAATTTTCGATCGCCTGATCGAAAGCTTTCCCGCTGCCGCAACACAAACGGTTCCAGCTGACCTCGGTCATCAGGTGATTTTTGTGATCGGCATGCCGCGGACGGGAACCACCTTGCTGGATCGCATTCTGTCCAGCCATCCTGAGGTGAAGTCGGCTGGCGAGTTGCAGATCTTTCCGCCGAGCGTGCAGCGTGTGTCCGGCAGCACGATGCCGGTGCTGCTCGATCCGCAACTTCCGGCGCGTGTGCACGGTTTCGATTGGCAGCGGCTGGCGTCGGAGTATCTGACGGCGACTTGCCCCTATGCGGAAAACACGCCGCGCTTCATCGACAAGATGCCGCACAACTTCCTCTATGCAGGTTTTATTGCACAGGCATTGCCGGGTGCGAAGCTGGTCTGTCTGCGGCGGGATCCGATGGATGCCTGCCTGGGCACGTTCCGCCATTTGTTCGAGCAGTACGGTTCATCGTTTTACGACTACTCCTTCGATCTGCTCGACACCGGCCGTTACTACCTTGGCTTCGATCGCCTGATGGCACATTGGCAGCGTGTTTTTCCCGGCCGCATGCTCGAAGTGCAATATGAAACGCTGATCGAGTCGCAGGAAGCCAGCACGCGTCAGTTGCTCGAGTTCTGTGGCTTGCCGTGGAACGAGGCTTGTCTGCATCCGGAGCAAAACGCTGCGCCCGTCAATACGCCGAATGCGTGGCAGGTTCGTACGCCGGTGTATCGCGGTGCGTTGGGGCGTTGGAAAAACTATGCGCCGCAGCTGGGCGAGTTGCATGAGTTGCTCGCCGCATCGGGGGTGCTTCGCTAGGCGGCATTCCTGTCCGTGTCGGTTGCCTGCGCAAGGCTTAGCCGCAGCCTCCCGGCATCCACGTGCAGGCGCAACTGGTGATAAGTCACCAGATAACGAATACCTACCGCCGCCGCGACCAGCCCACCTGCCGCGCCGACGCCCAATGCCCAGCGCGGCCCGAATGTATCCGCGACCCATCCGACCATCGGTGCGCCGAGCGGCGTGCCGCCCATGACGATGGCGAGGAAGATGGCGATGATCCGTCCGCGCATGGCCGGTTCGGCGGAAAGCTGCATGTAGCTGTTGGTGGAGGTGGTGAAGGTCTGCGCGCAGGCGCCGATGCCGATCAATACCGCCCCGAACAGCCAGTAGTTGGGCATCACCGCAGCAATCGCCAATAGCACGCCGAACATGCCTGCGGCGCCGGGCAACAGCGCGACATGTGGCTTGGCGCGATGCGCCGCGCGCAGGGCGCCGGCCACCGTGCCGATGGCCAGGGTCGAAGTCAGGAATCCGTAGTGGCCCGCGCCGGCATGAAACACGCGCACTGCCATGGTCGAAATGAAGATGGCGAAGTTCAAGCCGAAGGTGCCGAACAGGAACAGCATCACCAGGATCGCGCGCATGTCCTGCCGCGCCCACACATAGCGAAAGCCTTCGACCAGGCTCGCGCGGCTGCGCTTGGCCTTATGTTGGGGATGAAGCTCGCTGATACGCAGCAGGGTGAGCGAATAGAGCACCGCGGCGAACGAGGCCGCATTGATGATGAACACCCAGCCGCAACCCACCGCTGCGATCAGCAGACCGGCTACCGCAGGCCCGATCATGCGCGCGGCGTTGAATGAGGTGGAGTTCAGGGCGACGGCATTGGATAGATTGGCTTCGCCTACCAGCTCGGAAACGAAGCTCTGGCGTACCGGGGCGTCGAACGCGGTGACGCAGCCCAGCAAAAACGCAAAGACGTAGACCTGCCACAACTGCACCAGCCCGGTCACCGTAAGCAGGCCCAGCCCCAGCGCCAGCGTTCCCAGCATGGCTTGCGTGGCGAACAGCAGTTTTCGCCGGTCCAGATGATCCGCTACAAAACCGGTCAGCGGCAGCAGCAGGAGCTGCGGTCCAAATTGCAACGCCATCACTACGCCCACGGCGGTGGCGTTGTTATGGGTCAGCTGGGTCAGCACCAGCCAGTCCTGCCCGATGCGTTGCATCCATGTGCCGATGTTGGACACCAGCGCACCGCTGGCCCAGACACGGTAGTTGTAGCCACGCAGCGAACGGAAGGTGTTCTTCATGGGAAATCGGCGCTACGAAGTGGGTTGATGGCCATTCGGGCTGTCACGGTTCGACCAGGCGTTTGAGCAGCGGCATGGCGTCGCTGAGCTGTGCTTGTTCGGCAGGGGAAAGCTTTGCCTGGATCGTGCGAGCCAGCCAGTCCTCACGTGCAGCACGCTTGGCCTTGATCCATGCCACGCCCGCAGGAGTGAGCGACAACAAGGTTTGTCGTCCATCGGTGGGATGCGGCGTGCCGGTGATGAGTCCGGCCAACTGCAAGTAAGCCACCGTGGCGCTCATCGACTGAGGGCGCATGCCTTCGGCGTGCGCGAGCATGGTGACGGTGGCGGGACCTTCGCGTTCCAGGCGCCTGATCACGGCGGTCTGGGAGGCACTGTAATCGCCGGTGCCTGCTTGTTCACGCAGCCGGCGCCTAAGCTGGCCGAGCAGACTGCGAAGCTCCACGGCAGTCGCCATGACCTGGATGGATGAAGGGCCTGGCTTGCGCTTGTGCATGGCGCCGATTCTGGCACATATGAAGTTAAACTACCAAGTTTGGCTTCGTAATTGCTGGTGCCGAAGCGGACTTTCCGGCGGCGCCGAAACGTTGCGCCATGCCTGACTAATCGTCCTGCTGCAGATAGCCGATTTTCTTGTGCCTGGGCAGCTGCTTGATTTCCCATTCCGCGCGGGAGGCAGCTGCCCGGCTGTCGTAGGGGCGTGCACCAATCAGCCGCAGTGGCGGATGCGAGCGGGTATAGCGTGCGCCGCGTCCTTCTGCATGGGCCTGATAGCGGGCGGTCAGATTGTTGGTGATGCCGGCATAGAGCGAACCATCACGGCATTCGATCAGGTACAGGTACCACAGGTTTTCGTTGCACGGTTCGGTCATCGTGGCGATGGTAGCCGGGCTTGCGATCGAGGGTGCGCGACGCGCGCCTGGTTCATTCATCGTGTTGGTGAGCCGAGCGTTCGTGCAATCGCTGGTCGGCGAGCTCAGCTGGCCGACTTCGCGATCGCGGTGACGTGAGTATGCGTGGCGGCAATGTTCGATCCAGGCGCTTTCGCGATCAGCATGGAGCCGAGGGTCAGCACGCAAAGCAGCAGGGAGGCGGCGAACAGGCTATGCAGCATCACAGTCTCGAATTTCATTGCGGTTCTCCTGACTGGGTGATTGGCGCTTGCATTGGAGATGTGGCAAGGCTCGTGCCAACCCTTCGAATGCGCGCAAATCCGCGTCAGAAAGCCGTTTTTCGATGTGCTCTGCGAACTACGCGGCTGTCCGCGGACGGTCTGGACATTTGCCCGGACACGGCGCGGACAGCGGACTACGAGCCGGCATGTGGTTTCGCTCCGTCAACCAGGCAGATGGATTTCTTCGCGGGGCCGGCTGGAATTGCGGCCTGAGCGGCCGGTTTGACCGTCGAAGTTACCCGGCTTTGGCCAAGACCGAAGTGCGGGTTTCCCGCACCATGGCGAGCAGTGCGTTGCCGGAGATCAACTCGATCGGCTTGCCGCGGACGAAGCGCTGCGCATCATCGGTATAGTTGCCGATGGCGATGATCTTCACGGCATCGGCGTGGTGATGAACCAGCAAGCCATACATTTCCCGCACGAGCTTCACGTCGACCAGCTTGGTGCGCCACTGCCGGCACTGCACCAGGGTCATCAAGCCGTCCCGGTACAGGATCAGATCGTATCCACCATCCACGCCGGCCAGGCCGGTTCCGCGCACGCTGTAGCCTTGGTGCTCGAAGGCGTCGGTCACCAGCGTTTCAAATTGGCGCCAATCCATCGCGCGCAGCATGCCGGGCCCGTTCTGCATGCCCATCAAATGCTTGCGGCGGCGGCAGTCGAGAAAGGAGACCAAGGCGGCGAGCCAGCATGCGCTCAACAACAGCCAGGCGATCGGCGCGTAGGCGCCTTCGGCCACCGAGCTGCCCAGGGCCTGGCCAACGGGGCCGCCGAAGGTGGACATGCACCAGCCCAGGCCATAGCGCACGGCGACGTAACTGGTCACGCCGAGCACGATGCCGGCTTGCCAAGGCAGGCCGGAGACCATTGGGATGCCGCTGTCTTTACGCCGTGCCACCGCTCCCCCTGAGCGACTGATCGCAAGATGGCTGTGCCATCACCTGAAGTGTCATGACATGGGATGTCCTTGAACGAAAGGTAAGCACGAAGCGCGCCAAGGTCCGGCGCCCACACGAGCAGCCAGGCTGCGTGCGTGCGCTGTTGGATGATGGGTGGAAGTCGCTGTTTTCGCTGATGTGACCCAACGAGCTGATCAAATAATGATCAATGCGGCAACGCCGATGACCTGCCGGGCGTGACTCGTTGCGTCACTTGATGTGCCAGGGAATGACGCAACCGGGTGTGTATGCGATGTCAATGCCAAGCAGCATGCCGCCTCGCTGTACACGCGGACGGGGGCGAGGGCTGGGTGTTGTCAGGCAGGCCACCCTGGCATGTCGGCACGCTTGCGTATGGCCGGGAGGCGGTCTGTATCAGGCGGCAGCGTCAAGCCGACGCAGGGCGATGCCGAGTGCAATGCGATAACTGGCCATCGTGTCGCCGTTGATCACGACGGTGGCAAGCGGCCCTTTGTTGGACAACTCGCAGGTTTCCAGCGTGTCATCGCAATCGTCCTGCACCTCGATATAGGGCATGCCCAAGGCACCCAGTGCATCGCTCAGTCCGGCGTCGGGGTGGGCCTGGACTTGCTGAGCAAGGCTGCCTGGAGCCAGTAGCATGAATTCCGTGGTCTGCGGCCGTGCGGTGCGAATGCGCGCGACGAAATCGCGCAAGCCGTGGCAAGTACAAACTTCCACGGTGCGTCCTGCCGACAAGGCAAGCTGCTTGAGATGGCCGAGCAATTCCTTGCTGAGGGAACGGGTCGTCGTATGCGGCCCTTGGATAATCATGATGGTCACGGTGGCGTGCTCATGTTGCCGCTTGGCAGTTGCGACATGTTCCTGCCGGACTCGGTAAAGGGGCTATATGCGTGGAACGGCTGCCGCGTAAATTCTTCGCAATTTATTGGCATGGACCAGAGATTTTGGCAGGGGAAGGAGGATAATGACGCCGCCAACAAGGCAGTCATCGTCTTCCCGGAGACGTTCTGGTCATGGGTCATGACACTGCAACCTGAGGATTGAGTTCCTCAACCTCACCCAAGCGTGGCGTTCGCCACTCGCAACCCTCTCCTCTTTACGTCAAGATGCGCCCCTATTCAGGGGGAGAAAGTCATGAACATGTCTGCATGGGAAAGCCGGCCCACCTTGCTTGCTGCTGACTTGGGGTGATGCCGCGGCGCTTTGTGCGACGGCGTTAGCGCGGGTCAGGCTGGGATGACTTCCGTTTCTTAAAGGTTTGCATGCAGGCTGCCGCTGCTGGCGGCATGGGCCCTGCTGCATGTTTGCGTTCAATGCCATCCGTAATGGAGGAGCTCCATGCTTAATTTACCGTCCAAGGATTTGCGCGGTTTTTCCGGTCGTTTTGGCATGGGCGGTGTGCTCGCCGTCGTTGTCATTATTGTTCTGCTGTATGGGAGCGTATTTGTCGTATCGCCGAGCGAAGAAGCCGGGACGCGCTGGATGGGCGGCACGCCCATGACCAGTACGCCGCTGACCACGGGCGTGCATTTCAAGGTGCCTTTCTTCGAAACGGTCGATCGTCTGCAGACCAGTCGTTCGATCTATACGCTGAATGGTCTGGATGTGTATACCAACGACAATCAGAAAGTCACGATCGACGTGAGCCTGATTTACCAGATTCCCAGTTCGGCCGTGATGAACCTGCTGTATCACGTGGGCCGTGCCGGCGCGGTGGATATCGAGTCGACCATCCTGCCGGTGGTCAGGGATCGCGCGCTGGCGGCGTTCGCGCAATACAACACGCTGACGATTTCCGACCAGCGTGCGCAGATCACCGCGCAGATGCGCAAGGACATCAGCGAGGCCTTGCATCGGTTATTCAATGTCGACGTGGTTGACGTGCAATTGGTCGGTATTCATTACTCCCCCGTCTTCGATCAATCCATCGAAGAGGCAGTGCGCGCCAAGAACCTGGCGGTGCAGGCGGAAAACACCGTGGCGCAGAAGAAATACGAAGGCGAGCAGAAAACCGTGACCGCCCTGGCCGAGGCGACGGCTGCAGTCGAACGCGCCAACGGCGAGGCGCAGGCGACGGTTCTGCAGGCACAAGCCCAGGCCAAGGCGATCGAAACAGTGGGCGAGGCGTTGAAGAACAATCCGGAATACGCGCATTTCTATGGCTTGCAGCATTGGAACGGCATCCTGCCGCAAGTGGTCGGCGCCGGTTCGATTCCGATGATCGACCTGGGCAAGGGCCAGGATGCAGCCAAGTAAGCAGCTCGATCTAGGGCCTGTTAGCACCATTGGCGTGGCCCGCGCCGGAAGCTGTTTGCGCGCCAGCCAAGGAAGAGCGAGGGAGTGTACGTCGGTACACGACCGAGCGATGACGC
Source organism: Dyella flava (assembly GCF_016904955.1). Lineage (GTDB taxonomy): Bacteria > Pseudomonadota > Gammaproteobacteria > Xanthomonadales > Rhodanobacteraceae > Dyella_B > Dyella_B flava. The sequence continues at coordinate 36,113 of NZ_JADIKE010000039.1, forward strand.
AGGATGGTGGGCAAACAGACCCGGCCCTTCGGGTTGACGCGGAGTGGCCGCCATGCGGCAGCGCGCGGCTTGCCTTGGCAGCCAGCCAAGCCGGCGCCACGCACTACCACCTGACGGCCACTCCACGATAACGCGGGCTACGCCAATGGTGCTAACAGGCTCTAGGTGTTTCGATTTGCCGCCCTCTCCGCACGGAGAGGCGGGCAAGCATGCAGGGCGAATCGTCAGGTGCTGCGCATCGTCGCCATGATGTCGGCAAGCTGCCGCACCGCGGCCTCGGAGGCTGCGCGATTGGGCGTGAGATCGCTGTTGTTGAAATTGCCGGTGTCACCCAGCACCTGCACCAGCAGGCCGTCACGCCGCGGCACCATGCTGAGGTTGCGGGTATTGAGCGCGTAATTCACTTCGGGTTGCGGAATCAGGCGCGCAGTCTGGCCGCGCACGGGAATGATCGACTCGTCGTTGAACAGCGCCCTGGCGCCGTAGCCGGTGGCATTGATCAGGGTGCGCTCGGGCAGCGCCTGCAATTCGCGCGGATCGGTGAATTCGCGCACGACGATTTTTCCACCGGCGAGCTGGAAGTCGGACATCAGCATGCGCGTATAGCTGGTGATGTTGAACATCATGATGGTGAAACGCCGCGCCGGTTGCGGAAAGGGTGTGCTGCCGACGGGCAGGGTGACGGACTGCGGCGAGAGATCATTGATGCGATCGCCCAAGTCGCCGTATTCCGGTTCGTCGGAAACCGTGTTGTTTTGCTGGCCTGGGGTGGTGTCGAGCAGATGATAGCCATCGATCCATTCGATCGGATCGCCGGGCAGTCCCAGCATGCTCTGGTACATGGCATAGGACGTACGCGCCATGGTTTCCCAGCGATCGCCGAATTCCGCGGCGTGCTCTGCGTCGCAGATGCGCGAGTCCGGCGTCCACAGGCCGGTGGCGCGCATCGAGAACACATCAGGCGGCAAGGCTTTGGCATAGATGCGCACCGACATGCCGGCACGCTGCGCCAGCAGGGCCGAAGTGAGCCCCAGCGCACCGCAGCCGATGACACCCAGCTCACGCACACCGGTGGCCTGCGCCATGCGCACGGCGAGCGTGCTCGAACCCCACGACAACGACCAGCCGCTGCCACCGTGCCCATAGTTGTGCACGATGGCCTTGTCGCCCATTTTTTCAAGCTCGAGACGCGGCCCTGCCGCGCGAAAAGGACGGGTGCATACGTATACGCCGGTGATGCGGTCCACCTGCGCCCTGACCGGTGCCAGTTCCGCGATGCCCGATTCCAGTTGCGCGGCGCGCCGCGGAAGCGCGGGCTTTGTGTTCGGCACGATGGTTTGCCGGGCGCAGCCAGCGAGCGTGGCGGTGGAAGCCAGGGCGAGCGTGGTGCCCGCATGGCGTAGAAATTGACGTCGTTGCACAAAGACTCTCCCGTCGCGTCGAAGCGTGGCTTCTCTTACCCGATCTTTGTGCGGAGATCAAACGATGGTGGCCATTTGACGGCATACTTGAGCGAGGTTGCGGCAGCGAACGTAGTTGTTTATTTCTCGGCGACGTACTTGAGTGATTCGCGATCAGAAGGTGCGTTGGCGGGGTAGTGGGTGGGTGCATACCCGTTCGCTGTCGTATAGCTTGCAATGTTGATCACCACGCGATTTCGGCCATCGCGCTTTGCCTGGTAAAGCGCCTCATCTGCGGCAACCAGCAAGCAGCGCAGGTCGTGGCTGTGATGAAACGTTGAGGCAATGCCCAGGCTGGCCGAGATCGTAATCGGCGAAAAATCATCAATGGGTGTCGCATGGATGGCGATGCGCAATTGTTCGGCGCGCTCGATCGCGCTTTCTGCGCTGCATTCAGATAGCAGGATACCGAACTCCTCACCACCCAGGCGGCCGAATACATCAAAGGAGTGCAGGTGGCGCTGGCATGCGGCGACAGCGCGCCGTAAGACCTGGTCGCCCACGGTATGACCGTGTTTGTCGTTGATCGACTTGAAGTGATCCAGATCGATCAGGATCAAGCTGGCGCAGCGCATGGACTTGGCAGCATGGCGTAGCGATCGTTCCGCTTCTTCGACAAAGTGCTGGTGGTTGAGGATGCCGGTCAAGCCATCCAGTCGCGCCATGCGCATGAAGCGCAGATGGGAGCGATTCAGGCGATACAGCCAGAAAGCGATTGAGGCTAGAACAGTGAGCAGCAAGGCGATGTAGAGCCGGCTGGACTCCACTTCCTTGTGCTCAAGCGCTTGTTGCAGCTCCAGGATTTTGTTTTGCTTGTTTAACGCGATGATTTCAGCTTTGTTGGCTTCCACCTGCTGCTTGGCGACCTGATAAGCGAGCGCTTTCTCATGTATGTTGTCAAGGCGGTTGTCGTCGGCGATCCGGAATTTTTCATGGTACATCACCGCATCGCGAAGATTTCCTTTTTGCTGGGCAATTTGATAGAGCAGTTGATAGGCGCTGCTCAGTGGCTCCACAAAGTTGCCTTGCAATGCGGCGTCGACTGTCGACAAGGCATATTTTTCCGCTTGCGAGGTGCTGTTTTGCTTCCAGTAGGCTTCTGCGAGCAAGACGTTGTATCGGGCCTCCAGCCATTGATACTGGAGCTTGGACATGTCCTGATAGGTGTCGCGCAGCAGCGTAATAGCCTTGCTGTTCTTGCCTTGTTCTATCTCGATGCTGGCAATGTCACTACGCAGCACGTCGGCTGAAAGGGTATGGTCGGCGGCAAGGCAGTCATTGGCGCCACGCTGAAGCTGCGAAACTAGCGCGTCGTCATGCGGCCCTTTGTAAAATTCCGCATCAAGTTTGATGCTCACGCCTACGCATCTGTAATTCAATGCGGAAGGAATCAGGATAAGTTGGTCGGCGTAGTTGATGGCAAGATCATATTGGCCTGCTTCGGTCAGCAATTGCGAAGCTTCTGCCAATACATGCTGTCGTGTGCTGTTGTTGACGATGCCGGGAAGTTCTTCGAGTGCTTGATCCAGCGTGGTAAATGCTTCTTCATACCGGTGGCTGATGCCAAGGATGTTGACGAGGGTACCCCTGGCCTGCTCCCGCAGGTCGGCATCCGGCGACTGTTTTATCACGGCTTCAAGTTGCAGGCGGGCCTTGTCGTTCTGGCCGACGTAAGCGGCTTGCCAGGCTTCCAGGTAACGTAGATGCCATTGGTCTGTGTCAGAGAGCACGGCACTTCTGCGCTCAAGTTGTTCGATCAGCTTTTGGTAGCTGGCGTTGTCGACCATTTTGATGGCATCCGCGCGTGCAAAAAGCTGCGCAGTGTCGCTGGGAACGGCAGCGGCAGGCGATGCTGTGCCCACAAATCCGCTTAGAAGAATGGCTGCCATCCAGCTTGACCGGCGACTAATGCCGGTGGCATGCATGGTCCTGGCTTTGGCAAATACGAGGAAGCGGGAATGCATCTATTTTTCGGCAGCGTAGTCGAGCGATTCGCCGTCCGAGGACGTATTGGAGGCGTGGTCGGTGGCTTCGAGGCCATTGGTTTTCGCGGCTCCTGCACTCGCCGGGCTATAGCTTGCGATGTTGATCACCACGCGATTGCGGCCGTCGCGCTTAGCCCGGTAGAGCGCCTCATCCGCAGCGGCCAGCAAGCCGCGCAGGTCGTAGCTGTGATGGACGGTGGAGGCAATACCCAGGCTGGCCGAGATCGTAACGGGCACGGAGTCATCAACGGGTGCTGCATGGATGGCGATGCGCAGTTGTTCGGCACGCTCGATAGCATTTTCCGCGCTGCACTCGGGTAGCAGGATGCCGAACTCCTCGCCGCCCAAGCGGCCGAACACATCGCAGGAGTGCAGGTGGCGTTGGCATACAGCGACGGCACGCCGCAACACTTGATCGCCCGTGATGTGGCCGTGAGTGTCGTTGATCGTCTTGAAGTGATCCAGGTCGATCAGGATCAGGCTGGCGCAGCGCATGGATTTTGCGGCGTAGCGTAGCGATTGCTCCGCCTCTTCTACAAAATGCTGGCGGTTGAAAATGCCGGTGAGTCCGTCTCTGCGCGCCATGCGCATAAAGCGCAGCTGCGAGCGCTTCAGGCGGTATAGCCAGAAGGCGATCGATGCCAGCACGGTCAGTAGCAGGGCAATGTAGAGGCGGCTGGTTTCTACAGCTTTATGGTCGAGGGCCTGCCTTAGCTGAAGGATCTGGTTTTGTTTGTTCAGCTCATTAAGTTCAGTCTTTTTGGCTTCGACTTGCTGTTTGACGAGCTGGTAAGCCAGTGCCTTCTCGCGGGTGTCGTCGAGGTGCCCGTTGTTGGCGATCATGTATTTTTCATGATAGGCAAGTGCGGCGCGCAGGTCGCCTTTATCCCGGGCGATCTGATAGAGCAGCTCGTATGCTTTGATCAGTGGTTCGCTGAAACCGCTCTTGGATGCAGCGTCAACCGTGGCAATCGCATATTTTTCCGCTTGTGAGGTGTCGCCGGATTTCCAGAATGCTTCGGCGAGCATGGCGTTGTATTCGGAAGCCAGGTCTTCATAGTGAATTTTTTGTACATCGGCATAGTTGTTTTGCAATATGGCAATCGCATCACTGATCTTGCCTCGCTGCATGGCCAGGGCGGCCATGTCGCGTCTAATCGTATCAACGGCCAGCATGTCGCCGGCTTCCAAGCATTCCGTTAGCCCTTGCTGAAACTGCGATGGAATCGTGTCGATGCCCTGTCCTTTGCGAAATTCAGCCTCGAGCTTTATGCCTATGCCTATACAGGTATAGCCTCCCGCGGAGGGCGTGGTCAGGATCTGATCGGTGTAATTGATGGCCAGGTCATATTGACCAGCCGCGATCAGCAATTGCGCAGCTTCCGCCAGTACGTGCAGTCGGGTGTTTTTATCGGTGATTTGCGGTAGCTGGTCGAGCGCCTGGTCGAGATAGGCAAAAGCATCTTCATAGCGATGACCGATGCCAAGAATGTTGATCAGAGTGGCTTTAGCCTGCTCTCGCAAATTGATATCGGGGTCCTGTGTTGCTACCGCTTCCAGCATCGACCTGGCTTTGTCGTTCTGACCGAGATAAGCGGTTTGCCAGGCTTCCAGATAGCGTAAATGCCATTTGTCGGCATCCGACAGTTTTGCCGCTCTGCTTTCGAGTTGCGCGATCAGCGTTACGTAGACGTCGTTGTGCGCCATCTTGATGTCATCCGCGCGAGCAAATAGCTGAGCGGTGTCATCCGTTGCGGGCGCGGTGGCAGCCACCACGCCCGCAGGCATGCCTAGGAGCAATGCGACTCCTGCGAAATATCTCCGGCGCTTGCTGCCGGTGACGCGCATGGTCCTGGTTACGACAGAGAAAGTGATGACGCGAACACTGAATCGCCAGCATCTTTTGACCGCTTGGCTCCAGTGGTACCCCCTTCTTCCTCTTCCTCCTCTTTCTTCTCGGGATCGGGCTGCTCTGGTTCCTCCGGAATTTCTTCCGGACTCGGGCCAGGAGTCTGCATGTCCATCAGTTTTACTTGCCCTAGCAGAGCCTGCAGTTCGGAAACGTCGTTGGTGAGAATGGCCGAACGCATCTCGATTTCGATGTCTGCCTCAATCAACGCCTGTTCAATCTCACCCGCAGGCGCATGGCGCCAATGCGCTTCGCTTCCCATTCTTTCCAGAAAATCGACAACATCCGACATCGAGCTTACCCCTGTTGTTGTTCAGCTACTTTGCGATCCCCAGCTGAGCCCCTGGACACGTGCGCCCCGGATAGCCGTAGGGCGGGTTTATCATAGCCTGCCCAAAGGCTTCCCATGCGATATAAATCAGCACGGACAGGGCACAATGGTATGGACCATGGGCCTTGTTTTTTACAAAGATGAAGATGCGAATGGGCGATAAATCAGTTATCGGCCAATTCGCGATTCAGCGATTCCAGCCGGACAAGGCACTGATATCGATATCCATGCCACGGGCGGGTGGAATGGCCAGCGCATCGGACTTTCCAACATCTGTCCCTGGCAGTGTTTTAAGCTTCAGTCAGGTCCATCTGTCAGGGGTCGGCCAGGCACTTTGATCGGTTCTGGCTGGCTCCGAAATGCGACTAGCCGCAGGTGCCGGATCGATGCCCAGGCCGGCATCGGGGCAATCCCGAGACAAAACGCCGGGCTTCATATGGGCGGGTAAGCCTTTTGGTCTTGCTGGATGATGCTTTGTTCAGACACTTACCCCCGGAACCACTACCCGTACAGTATTGGCGGATTACTCAGGTGGCGAGTGAGTGTCGAGGTTCGTGGTGGCTGTGAACGAGCCAGATGAACAGGGCGATCTGGACGTGCTGCGCGCCGCTCGTGGCGGGCACACTTTCGTCTACGTGCTGCCATGCCAGGGTGAGGACCTGACCAAGATCGGTTTCACCCACGACCCCGTCCAGCGCTTTCGCAGTTTCCATCCGCGCTTCTTCGCGCTGTTCGATCTGCAGCAGGGCATGCTGATCGAGACCAGCCGCCTGCGCGATGCGCGGCGTCTTGAGCGATTGCTGATTGAGCGGTGGCCCGAATGCAGGGCGTCTGCGCCGTTGCTGGTGTCGGAAGCGGCCGGCGGGCATACCGAATGGTTCCGTGGCATTGCGGGTGAGGTCGATGCATTCGCGCGTCGTGTAGCCGAACGCTACGGTTACACCGTGCATGCGCCTTTGCACGATTGGCTGCGAAGTCGCTTTGCCGAGTGTGCCGATCAGCTTTACGAATGGTCGTCGCGGATGTTGGAGATGATTGAGTGGCAGGCGCTCAATGCGCTACCCGAAGCTTTAGATACGCGTTATGCCAAGACGCTTGGCGATACGCTCGATGCGTGTTCTGCGCTGGATATGGATCTGGCCCGCCTGGTGCCGCCCGAGGTGCTGGCGTGGCATGCGAGAGATGCTTGTTGACGCGGCATTTCCAGCATGCAGCGACGGTGGATAGGCTCTAAAATACGCGGGTTGTCGATGAAGTTCAGGAGGCCTCTATGGCTACCGGTTGGGCCGGCGATGGTGCCGTGCAAGACCAGATCGATGCCACGGTCAATGATGCGGTCCAGCGTGCGCGGCGCCAGTTGAAGAAAGGTCCCGGCCTGACGCACTGCGAAGAGTGCGATGCGCCCATTCCTGCGGCGCGCCGCGAAGCCGTGCCCGGCGTACGTTTGTGTGTCAACTGTCAGCAAGCCCAGGATGCCGAGCGCAGTACCAGCCTCTACAACCGGCGCGGAAGCAAGGACAGCCAGCTGCGCTGACCGATAAACGTCTGGTAACGGACAAGCGCTGCTTGCGTATTCGCGCGGAATGCTTGCGCTAGACATGATCGTGACAAAGTCCTGCTCCCCTTGGTGATAGTCTCGGGCCGTCCCCATTCATGCAAGGAGCGGCCCATGGAATTCAGCTTCAATAACTGGGGTGAAGCCGTGGCGTTTCTTTCCGCGCGCACCGATATGGCGCTGGAGGGCGTGATGGCGCTCAACGCGCAGCAGATGGTGGATCAGCAGGTGATCGCCGCGTTGCTGTGTTCGCATTCCCACTTGCGGGATGCTGCCGATACCTGGCGGCAGCTGGCTTCGAAGACACTGCCGATTACCCTTGTACGCAGTTTGCAGGACGACCAGCCGGCGTCGGTTCGCGAGGCGTATTCCGAACGCATGGCCTATTGGGAGGCAGTTTTCCGCAGGGCCATCCCGGAAAGCGAATGAGGCAAAACGCGGGCAACTAGGCTTATGCAGGTGCATTGAAGAGAATGGCGTGTAACCATACGCGCCATTCTTCCTTTCGTTGTTCACGCAAGGCTTGTTGAACATGCGCCATTCATTACGACGTGTTATCGCGTCAGTCGTTTTGCTGATCGCCGCGCACGCGTCGTTCGCTCAGGCACCGCAAACGGTGCAGCTGCAAAACCTCACCTGGACCGAGCTGCGCGATCAGGTTCGCGCGGGCAAGACCACCATCATCATTCCGATCGGCGGCACCGAGCAAAGCGGTCCGTATGTCGCAGTGGGCAAGCACAATGTGCGGGCGGAATATCTTTCCGAGAAGATCGCGCAGCGGTTGGGCAATGCTCTGGTTGCGCCGGTGGTGGCCTATGTCCCGGAAGGTGGTTACGCACCGCCGACCTCGCACATGCGCTTTCCAGGCACCATTACCATTCCGGACGATGTTTTCGAAAAGCTGCTGGAATCGGCGGCCAATAGTTTCGCGGTGCATGGCTTTCGCAACATCGTGTTTCTGGGTGACCACGGCGGTTACCAGAAGGATCTGAAGCAGGTGGTGGCGCATCTCAATAAAACCTGGGCCGGCACCAATGCCCGCGCGATCCTGCCGCCGGAGTATTACGAGACGTCATCGGATGGCTATGCGCAGATCCTGCGCCAGCACGGTTATCGCGATGACGAAATCGGCACCCACGCGGGCCTGGCCGATACCTCGCTGCAATTGGCTGTCGCGCCGCAGATGGTCCGACTGAGCGAGCTGAAGGCGGCGCCCAAGCCGGGTGCGGCGGATGGCGTCTATGACGGCGATCCCCGTCGCTCCAGCGCCGAACTCGGCCAGCTGGGTGTCGATGCTATAGTTTCGCGCACGGTCGACGCCATTCGGAGAGACACGGCGGGGCGTTGACGTCGGTCCGTAAATGTATTTGCCGGTTGGCGTCCAGACATATGAGCACAAGCAGAAGTTCGACGGCAATCGGTGGTGTTTTTTTATTGCTTTCTCTACATAGGGAATTTGCTGTGAAATTTGATCGTCTTGGGCATCTTGCCTTGCGTGCCGGTGTGGTCCTGGCAGGTTTGTGTGTTTCCGTCGCCGCTGCGGCGCAAACAGTCACCACCGTTCCCGGCATGCCGCCGGTGACCAATCCCAGCAACATGTATAGCGATGCCGGCTACGACATGTTCAGTCCGGCAGTGAAGGGTGCGTTGCAGCGCATCTATGTGCCCAACCTGCGTTCGAACGACGTTTACGTGATCGATCCGGCCACGTTCAAGGTGGTCGACAAATTCAAGGTCGGCTACAGCCCGCAGCACGTCGTGCCGTCGTGGGATCTGAAAACCCTGTGGGTGACCAACAACGCCGAAGGCCGCACCGACGGCAGCCTCACGCCGATCGATCCGATGACCGGCAAGCCCGGCAAGGAAGTGATGGTCGACGATCCGTACAACATGTACTTCACGCCGAACGGCAAGGAAGCCATCGTGGTGGCCGAAGCGCATGCGCGCCTGGATTTCCGCGATGCGCACACCATGGCGCTGAAGAGCAGCCTGCAGGTGCCGGAGTGCAAGGGCATCAATCACGCCGATTTTTCGATTGACGGCAAGTACGCCATCTTCACCTGCGAGTTCGGCGGCAAGGTGGCGAAGATCGACATGGTTCACCAGAAAGTGCTCGGCTATCTGGATTTGCGCAAGGGTGGCATGCCGCAGGACATCCGCGTTTCGCCGGATGGCAAGGTGTTCTACGTGGCGGACATGATGGCCGACGGCGTGTTCCTGATCGACGGTGACAGCTTCACCAAGATCGGTTTCATCAAGACCGGCATCGGCACGCACGGCATGTATCCCAGCCGTGACGGTACCAAGCTGTATGTTGCCAATCGTGGCTCAAACAAGGTGCACGGTCCGCGCAATGGTCCGGGCAGCGTGTCGGTGATCGACTTCGCCACGCGCAAGGTCGTTGCCAACTGGCCGATCCCGGGTGGTGGCAGTCCGGACATGGGCAACGTCACGGCGGATGGCAAGTGGCTGTGGCTGTCGGGTCGCTTTGATGACGTGGTGTATGCGTTCGACACCACCACCGGCAAGGTGAAGATCATCAAGGTCGGCATGGAGCCGCATGGTTTGGCGGTATGGCCGCAGCCGGGCCGTTACTCGCTGGGTCACACCGGCATCATGCGTTGATCGATGCCTGAGAGGGCGGGATTGGCCGGGCTGCTTGCCGGGTCAGTCCCGCCCTTTTTGTTTGATCGCGCAGGCATTGCGTTGATCAAGGCGTGGAGCTGGCGCCGTGGAACACATGCAGGGCCGCGTACTGCAGCAGCATGATGGTCTTTCCATCCACGATCTCGCCGCGCTTGACCATCGCCATGGCCGCATCGAAGGGCAGCTCCAGCACTTCGATATCTTCGCCTTCTTCCTCGATACCACCGCCACGGCTGATCTTTGATGCGGCGTCGTACTCCGCCACGAAGAAGTACAGCTTCTCGGTCACCGAGCCGGGGCTCATGAACGCCTCGAATACCTTGCGCACTTCGCCCACGCGATAACCGGTTTCTTCTTCCACTTCCGCGCGGATGCGTTGTTCGGGCGTGGCCTGATCGAGCAACCCGGCCGGTGCCTCGACCAGCATGCCGTCGTGGCCGTTGACGTAGGCGGGAAAGCGGAATTGGCGGATCAACACCACGCGACGCGTCGCCAACTGGTAGAGCAGCACGGTGGCGCCGTTGCCGCGATCATAGGTTTCCCGTTGCTGGCGCTGCCAGCTGCCATCGGCACGGCGGAAGTCGAAGACCGTTTTCTTCAGCAGGTACCAGTCGTCCGAGAGCACCTGGCTTTCGATGACGCGGACGCGGTCGGTGGTTTCGGCCATGAGCGGGACTCCAGGCGGACACGGGTTGCCAAAAACGATAACGTGCAATATCGTGCAAAGTCAATGAATATCATGCACGCACCATGCTGACCAGCCACCGCAAACAAGCCATCCTGGCCGCGCTGAAGCGGGAGGGGCAGGTTGTCGCCAAGACACTGAGTGAGGCCTTTGAGGTCTCAGAGGACACCATTCGGCGCGATTTGCGCGAACTTGCCGCCGAGGGCCTGCTGCAGCGGGTCCATGGCGGGGCGTTGCCGTCGTCGCCCGCGGCGGGCGATTTCGTGCAGCGCCAGCAGATCAGCCCGAATGCCAAATCGGCCATCGCGCGCAAGGCAGCCAGCCTGATCTCACCGGGGCAGGTGGTGATCTTTGATGGCGGGACGACCTGCGTGCAGCTGGCCCGGCATCTGCCTGCCACCTTGCAGGCGACGGTGGTGACGCACAGCCCCAGCGTGGCGGTGGCGTTGGTCGATCATCCGGGCATCGAGGTGGTGATGATCGGCGGAAGGCTGTTCAAGCACTCCATCGTCAACGTGGGTGCGGCGGCGATCGAGGCCATCGGGCATATCCGTGCCGATACCTACTTCATGGGCGTGACGGGCGTGCATCCCACCGAAGGACTGAGCACGGGGGATCTCGAAGAAGCGTATGTGAAGCGTGCGCTGGCTGCGCGTGCGGCAGAAGTGGTGGTGCTTGCGTCAGCCGAGAAGCTCAATGCGGCTTCGCCGTATGTGATTGCGCCGGCGAACGCGGCGGCCACGTTGATCGTGGATGGGGATACGCCGGAGGCGGTGACTGATCCGTTTGCGGCTTTGGGGATGGTGATTTTGCGGGCTTAAGGCGGATTAATCAGAGCGACTTCCGGTCCGCATGACTCTACCGCTCGTCGCCCCGGCGCAGGCCGGGGCCCAGCGACTTTGCTCTCGATGCATAGGCGCACAGAACGAGCTTTAAGCGGAAGTCGCTGGGTGACCAGCTTCGCTGTTGTGAAGCGACTCTGGCCTGCGCCGGGACGACGGGATGGGGTTTACAGTTGAATCGAAAGACCTCAGGACTCGACCACGTCGAAATGCACGTCCGGATTCACTTCGGCGTTGTAATCCACATCCTTGCGGTCGAAGCCAAACAGACGCAGGAAGTCGTGTTTGTAACCGGCATAGTCGGTTTCTTCCCAGAGGTTTTCCGTGGTTACGGTCGGCCACAGCGCCTTGCAGGCTTGTTGCACGTCGTCGCGCAATTCCCAGTCATCCAGACGCAGGCGGCCTTCGTTGTCGGTTTCCGGCGCCTTGCCATCCAGGCGATACAGGCATTGGTGGAACAGGCGGTTGATCTGTTCGATGGTGCCTTCGTGAATACCCTTTTGCTTCATGATGCGGAACACCATGGAGACGTACAGCGGAATCACCGGGATGGCCGAACTGGCCTGGGTGACCACCGACTTCATCACGCCCACGTAGGCGTGCAGGCCCTCGCCGGCGTGACGCGTGCGCAGTTCGCGCGCGGTGTTGTCCAGATGCTGCTTGGCCTGGCCCAGCGTGCCGTGCCAATAGATCGGCCAGGTAATTTCGGTGCCGACGTAGCTGTAGGCGATGGTGGTGGCGTCCTTGGCCAGCACGCCGGCCTGGCTCAGCGCATCGATCCACAAGGCCCAGTCTTCGCCGCCCATCACTGCGACGGTGTCCTTGATTTCCTGCTCGGTTGCCGGCTCAACCGTCGCTTGCACCACGGTGTCGCGGTTGGTGTCGACCGAGGAGGCGGTGAAGGTGTTGCCCATGGTTTTCAGCGCAGAGCGCACCAGCTCGCCGCTATCGGGCATCTTGCGCACGGGCGAGGCCAGCGAGTAGACCACGAGGTCGATCGGGCCGCCCATTTCGTTCTTGATCAGCTCGATCGCGCGCTGGCGGGTTTCATGCGAAAACGCATCGCCATTGATGGAGCGGCTGTACAGACCCGCCTGCTTGGCGAGCTTGTCGAACGCCGCAGAGTTGTACCAGCCGGCGGTGCCGGGCTTGGTTTCACTGGAAGGCTTTTCGAGAAATACACCGAGGGTCGCCGCGCCGTAGCCAAACGCCGCCGTGATACGCGATGCCAATCCATAACCGGTCGAGGCGCCGATCACCAACACCCGCTTGGGGCCGGACGCGAACGCGCCGCTGGCCTTGGTGATATTGATCTGCTCCAGCACGTTTTTCTCGCAGCCGACGGGATGCGCGGTAATGCAGATAAAGCCACGAACCTTGGGATGGATGATCACGAAGAGTCCTCTAGCAACGACAAGCCGCGTATTGTAAAGGGCCAAGGCAACATTCGCTGGCGAAGGGAGCGTCTGAGCTCCCTTCTGAACATTTTTCCGAAACTTTCCAAGCGCCAATGCCCCTCTCCCCTTCGGGAAGAGGGTTACGGTGAGGGGACAATCCAACGGGAAAACAGCTTCCTGCGGCAGATTAAGCGGGCCTTACGCCCCGTCCGCCTCAAACCCCGCCTTGGCATGGCTACCGTCGCAAAACGGCTTGCTCTGGCTATGTCCGCAGCGGCATAGAAAGGCGCTGGTGACACGCGTCACCACGCGACCGGTGCCGCTGATGATTTCCAGATTGCCGCGCACTTTCAGTGGCCCATTGAGCTGCGGATCGATGTGCAGCGGACCGTCGCGTACGGGCAGGGTTGGCGTGGAATCGGCGGTGGGTGGCTCGCCGGTGGCGACAAAGCCGGCGTCATGGTGAGAGCCATCGCAGAAAGGTTTGTTTTTTGAAGCGCCGCATCGGCACAACGTGGCGCGATAGCCGGCGAATTCGCCATTGAGCCGAAGATCGCCGCGGAATGCGTATGGGCCTGCCTCGCGTGTTGAGGCAAGATTGACCGGTGGCGCGCCTTCGTCTGGACGCCCGTCGCGCCGCTTGTAGCGAATGGCGCCGGAAGGGCAGGCGTGGGCGATCTCCACCAAGCGCTCCACGTCCATCGTGTCGGGATGAATCCACGGGCCTTGCACATTGGCCAGGAAAACCGTTGGTGCGCACGTCACGCAGAAGCGCGCGTGAATACAGCGCTTGGTTTCGTACAACACGGTGAGTTTTTCGCCGTCGACCTGTTCGACGCCATCGGGTGTCGATACCGATACCGGTGGCGCGGGTATCGGAGCTGCCGGTGCAATGCTTGCCGGGGCGGCCACCTGCACCGCCCAGGGAGGCGGGCGGGTAAGGTCAAAGCCTTGCTTGGCGCGTTGCGCCAGCTTGGAGAGGATCGAAGCGGCGGTAATCGTGCGCGGATCACCGCGCTCTTGCATACGTTCCGCCGCTTCGGCCAGTTGCTGGAAGCGTTCGCAGAAGAAGCGGCGTGCGCCGGGGCCCGGCGGCAGGGCCGAGGCATCGCGCAAGGCGATAAACGACATGCCTGCATGGCAGGCGGGATTGGACGGTCCGGCCGGCAGCCGCGCGGCGCGCTCGGCCAACGGCGTCAACGCATGCATCAGGCCGATGGAAAGATCCAGCGCCAGGCTCTTGTCGGGATCACCCTTGGGCACGGCGTAGGTGTAGGCCAGCAGGCGTTGCATCAATCCATAGGTGGCGTTGCCCAGATCCACCGTGGCGATGGCGCGTTCGTCCTCCAGCCACACGCGGCCTTCAGGACGTGGCGGCCGGCGCAGCACCGGATTGGTGGCGGCGGGAAAAGCCGGTACGAAAGACGGGTCTTCGGCAAGCAACTGCTGGTATTCCGCACGTATCGCCGCAAACTTTTGATAATGCGAATCCACGGTGTTCTGTGGTGCGCCTTCGCCTTGGGTGATGATGGCGTTGAAGGCCTCCAGGGCGGTCTTGAGGCAAATGACCCGCTTGCAGCCGGGCAGGGCGACTTCTTCCGATGACAATTGCAGGGCAGGGTCGCCGCACATGGCACCGCTTTCGCCGTGCTCCTCTGCAAGCAGGCATAAGCCGCGACCCAGCGTTTCGTAAAATGCGCCGACGGTGTCGTAGTCCACGCCCATCGGTGTAAGACGCGGACCCGCGGCGCCGCGCACGAACACGCGTTCGGGTGTGAAGCCATCGCCATCCGGTTCGCTGGAGCCGGCAGGGCGTTCCAGATAGATGAAGTGTTGCAGCGTCGCCATGTTGAACGGCGCAAGCTTCACCACCACACCGGCGGGCAGGTAACCGGGATCGAGCGGAAAGTTGGAGCGCCCCACACGCGGTGCGCCGCCCAATGCGACGGTGATATTCCACACCTCCATCAAATGGCCCATTTCTTCGGTGGCCACTTGCAGAATGATACGGCGCCAGCGGGTGACGGCTTCGAGCTGGTCGGCCGTCAGCCCTTCATCAATCGACGACTTCAGCGAGAAGGCGGCGTAGAGATAGGTGCACATCAGACAGTGCTCAAGCTCCGCCGCTTCGTACAACGCATGCAGGGCCTGCTCGCGGCTGGGAGTGGTGGAATGCAAGGGGCTGTAGCTGACCACGGCGGCGCCCTCTTCGGCGTGAATCGAGAGTAGGGAATCGGAAAGACTGCAAACTCCGTCGACGAACAAGCTTATACCGATTCCCGTTTTCCGAATCAGATAAACATGCCGCCCGATGCTTCGACGCGCTGACCGTTGATCCAGCCGCTTTCCTTCGACAGCAGCGAGACCACGGCGCCGCCGATGTCGTCAGGCAGGCCCACGCGTCCCAGCGCGGTTTGCGAGGCGATAAACGCGTTCACATCGGCGTTGTCGCGCACCACGCCCCCACCGAAGTCGGTTTCAATCGCGCCGGGTGCCAGCGTGTTGACCGCGATGCGGCGCGCACCCAGTTCCTTGGCGAGATAGCGGGTCAGCACTTCGATCGCGCCCTTCATTGCCGCATATGCCGCGTAGCCGGGCAGCGCGAAGCGGGCCAGTCCGGTGGAAATGTTCAGGATGCGGCCGCCGTCAGCGATCATGGGCAGCAGGGTCTGGGTCAGGAAAAACACGCCCTTGAAGTGTACGTTCACCAGTTCGTCGAACTGCGCTTCGGTGGTTTGCGCAAAGCTGGCGTGAACGCCAACCCCCGCGTTGTTGACCAGGTAGTCGAACTGGTCGCGTTGCCATTGCTCCTTGAGTGCGGCGCGCAGTTGTTCGGCGAAGGCGGGAAAGCTCGATGCCTTGCCGGCATCCAGCGGCAGCGCGACGGCGCGGCGGCCGAGTTTTCGGATGGCGGCGACCACCGCCTCGGCGTCCGCCTGGTTGGAGCGATAGGTCAGTATGACGTCCGTGCCGTGTTCGGCCAGCTTCAGGGCCATGCTTTTGCCCAGGCCGCGGCTGCCGCCGGTGATCAGGGCGATGGGGGTTGATGTGCTCATGGGTTATCTCCGGCTAGGGGGAAGTGAACCAACGGAGCCCAGCATATTGATCTGTACTGGTCGCATAAACTGGCAGATCATGAGTGCTGTGTTCGTGAAAAACGAACAATTGAACGGCCGTTGGGAGATGCACCATGAATCGGATCGAAGCCATGCACATCTTCGTGCGGGTGGCGGAACTGGCCAGTTTCACCAAGGCGGCGGACAGCCTGGGACTGCCCAAGGCCAGTACCTCCACCGCTGTGCAGCAGCTGGAAGCGCAACTGGGGACGCAATTGCTGCATCGAACCACCCGCAAGGTGCAGATGACCCAGGATGGCCAGCGCTTCTATGAGCGATGCAAGACGTTGCTGGCGGATATGGATGAGCTGACCAGCATGTTCCAGCAGGCGCCGCAATCGATCAGCGGGCGCTTGCGGGTCGACATGAATAGCAGCATTGCCCGGCGCATCCTTCCGCACTTGCCGCGGTTCCTGCGTGAACATCCACAGATCGAACTGGAACTGAGTTGTACCGATCGCCGTGTCGACGTAGTGGGCGAAGGTTTCGATTGCGTGCTGCGGGTCGGCACGCTTACCGATTCCAGTCTGGTCGTGCGGCCGCTGGGCACGTTTCCGATCACCAACTGCGCCAGTCCGGCCTACCTGCAAGAGTATGGCGTGCCGCGCGAGCTTGACGACCTGCACCGGCACAAGATGATTCACTACGTATCGACCTTGGGGCAGCGTCCGCCCGGCTTCGAATACCTGGAAGCTGCCGAGTGCCGTTATGTTCCGATGCAAGGCGTGTTGACGGTCAACAGCGTCGAGGCGTATCAGGAAGCCTGTCTTGCAGGCCTCGGCATGATCCAGGCGCCGCGTGTGGGCTTGACGCAATGGATCGAGCAAGGGCAACTGATCGAAGTGTTACCGCAATACCGCGCCGAGCCGATGCCGGTATCGCTGCTGTATGCGCAGCGCCGCAATCTGTCGGCGCGCGTGCAGGTATTCATGGACTGGCTGCGCGGCATCATGGCGCCTTATCTGGACCCGGCGTGAATCGCGTTCCTGTTGCGGAAAAGTGTCATACAAGCGGATTAGTTTGATCGGGTCGTGCAAAACGACGCCGAGTAAACATGGTTTGTGGCGAAATGCCGTTTCATCCTGCCAACAGGTGATACATGTCCGCGACGAATGCCAATCCGCTATCGGCGATCAACCACATTGTGGTGCTGATGCTGGAGAACCGCTCCTTCGATCACATGCTGGGTTTTCTCTATACCGCGGCTGGCAATGTTTCACCGGCGGGACAGGCTTTCGAAGGTCTGTCCGGCAACGAATCCAACCCCGGCTCGGGTGGTACCGAACCCGTCATCGTGTTCAAGATTCAGCCGGGGACCAGCAGCACTTATTACATGCCGGGCGCTGATCCCGGCGAAGGCTATACGGCCACCAATTCGCAGTTGTTCGGCAGCAATACTGCGCCAACGCCGCCGGTGGCAACCAACCAGGGTTTCATCAGTAATTTCTCCTATACCCTGGGCTGGGAAGCGAAGGAAAACTATTCGATCCTCGCCGGCACCGTCGCCAACGACATCATGGGCATGCACACGCCGGATACCTTGCCGGTGCTTTCCGCCTTGGCAAGCGGCTTTGCGGTGTGTGATTACTGGTACGGTTCCGTGCCTACCGAAACCTTGCCCAATCGTGCCTTTGTCCACGCGGCTACTTCGCAAGGCCACATGGACGACAACACCAAAACCTTTACCGCGCCGACCATCTATCCTGCGCTGAGCAAACAGAACCTCAGCTGGAAAATCTATGGCTACGATGCGGAGCCGCTGACCCGGCAAACCTTCACCGATCTGACTAATCTTGCCGACAGCTACTTTGGCCAGTTCACCGATTTCCAGAGCGATGCGGCGAGCGGCGCACTGCCTTCCTACGCGTTTCTTGAGCCGAGCTGGGGATCGACCGGCAACAGCCAGCATCCGAATTACGATGTCGCGCTCGGCGAACAATTTCTGCATGACGTGTATTACGCCTTGCGCAACGGGCCGAACTGGAACCAGACGCTGCTGATCGTTACCTACGATGAGCATGGCGGTTGCTTCGACCACGTTCCGCCGCCATCCGGCGCCATTCCGCCGGATTCGACCGCCGGCGAGTATGGCTTCGATTTCACGCGCTTCGGTCCGCGTGTGCCGACCTTGCTGATTTCGCCGCTGATCCCGGCAGGCACCGTGTTTCGCGTGCCGACAGGTTCCATGCCGTTCGATCACACCTCGATTCTCAAGACCGTCGAGCAGCGCTGGAATCTGCCGGCACTCACCGCGCGCGATGCCGCCGCGCCGGATGTCGGTGCCGTACTCAGCCTCACCACGCCGCGCACGGATGATCCGCTGGCAGGGGTTGCCGTTCCGGTATCGAGCGGCGCGAATCCATCCGCCAATCAGCCATCGCATTTGCAGGAGGTATATGCCGACCTGGTGTCACGCCTGCCGGTGCCGGATGCGCGCGACGGCACGCATCGTCCGCCGCCAAGGCTGGAAACAGGCTACGACTACGACCGCTATATCAAGGAGCGGCTCGGTGCATGGAAGGCGAGTCGCAAGACTGCGAAGCGTTGACGTTTGGTTGGGGCGCCATCAAGGTTTTGCGCGGAACGTTACCACCAGCACATCGCGATGCGCCGGCTCCCCGGGGATCAAGGGCATGACCGGCGTGACGCCATGAAAGACGCGTGGGTCGTGGATCAAGGCTGAATCGTACGGATGCGTCAAGGTGAAATCACCCAGCGACTTTCCGTCCGGCGCATGGATGGTGGTGGTGCCGCTGGCGATATTGTGGCGATCCACCAACAGCACCAGCACGAAATCCACGCCATCGCGGTGGCTGCCTTCAGGCGTGGGTTCACCCGCGGCATCGGCGCTGGCTTCGATGCGGAACTGATGCACTTCCACGTGCCAGCGTGACACGGAAGGCGCCAACGAGCCGAAGAATGCATGGCAGAAGGCGAGGATGGTGCGCAAGCTGTCGCCACCCGCGATCACAGGTTCAATCGGCTCGAACCAGCGCTCGATGTCGCCCTGCAGGGCGTTGTATTGCAGCGACTGGTAATGCGCTTGATGCGCTGCGAGTTCCACGCCGCCGTGCGCGCTGGCCGTGAAGGTGGCGTGCCGCCGCCGCCGGAAGCGGCCCTTGGCCGCAAGATAGGGGTCCGGGCCGAGCCGATTCCAACTGGCTGCAAAAGCCGGCCAATCGGCGAGTTCACCGGCCGACTGCAACAGCGGCTGCATGACATCGGCGGTGACGAAGGAGAAACCCCCGCGCTGCATGGCATCGAACAGCGCTGGAGCCAACGAGTTGTGCGAGATAGACATGCTGCCATTATAGAGGCGGGCGGGTAGCGTCAGCATCGGCTTTCCCGCGACGAGATCATGCCGCCTGCAGAATTGATCTGGGCATCGCTAGGAGCAAGCTCATGGACAAGCGCACCGTACATGCCTACGACAGCGAAGCAGGCCAGTTCGCCGGTGAGTGGCACGAGCAGCCCGCGCCGGACGATATGTATGCGCTCTTGACGCGCTATTTCACCCCGGGACTCACGGCGGACGTGGGCTGTGGTTCGGGGCGGGATATGGCCTGGTTGCACGAACATGGTTTCGAGGTGAGCGGTTACGACGCGTCGCAAGGCTTGCTGGAGCAGGCGCGTGCGCGTTACCCCCAT
This sequence comes from Dyella flava, assembly GCF_016904955.1. Lineage (GTDB taxonomy): Bacteria > Pseudomonadota > Gammaproteobacteria > Xanthomonadales > Rhodanobacteraceae > Dyella_B > Dyella_B flava. Next base: position 55,687 of record NZ_JADIKE010000039.1, read on the forward strand.
TTGCGTTTCACGCAGGCAGCGCTGCCGGAACTGGAAGGCGTGCCATCCAGGCAGTTTCGCAATGTGCTGTGTGAAACCGTCATCATGCATCTGGCGCCGGCACAGATCGGTCCTTCAGTGCGCCGCCTGCTGGATCTGCTGATGCCGGATGGCGTGATGTTTCTTAGCTGGCGGGTGACGGAAGGGGAGTCACTGCGCGACAAGCATCAGCGTTTGTATGCATCGTTCGACCAGCACGTGGTGTTCGATGCCTGCGCAGGCAACGCCGTACTCTTCGACGAAGAAGCGATCAGCCAGTCTTCGGGAAAGAACGTGCACCGGCTGATTGTTCGGAAAGCGCAGACATAAAAAACGCCACGCATGCATAGCGCTTCGATGACCTCGACGGCTTCGGCCCGCACTCGGCATATCCCCCTGGCGAGCGGCCAGATAGAGGGCTAACCCTTGAGCAATGCCTTGGCAATGTCATCAAACCGATTGCACAGGGTCGACAGATGCGCTTCATGCTGATACGCGGTCAGCCTGGCCGAAGGAATGTCAGTCAGCGCCTCGCGGACCATCGCGATGGGCACGTTCGAGTCTTTCTCGCCATGAAAAACATGCAAGGGCATGCGTATGTCCTGCAGGCGGACATCCAGTGGATGCACATACAGGCGCATATCCCAGGCTGGACCCTTGGAGCCTTGACGCATGGCTTCACGCAGGACATAGCTGAAGGCTTCGTAGCGCCCGTGGCGTTCGAGAGCGTCGTAGTCCGATTGGGGCAGGATGTCTTTCATCTGCGCCAGATCGCTGCCCACGGATGCCGACATGTTCTTGAGCAGCAAGCGCAACAACGCGGGCGCATGCTTTGCCAGCAGCCACGTCATCCGCATCACGAGAGGCAGATGGGTAAGCAGGTGCGACTGATCCATGCGCCAGGCGCCGGACACAATCACCGCGCTATGCAAGCGCTCCGGAATGCGTGCCGCACAGGCAGCAACGTAGACGCCGCCACCGGAGTTGCCCAGTATCGAAAATTTGTGCAGTCCGAGTGAGTCGGCCAAGGCGGTCACATCACCCGGCCAATCCGAAAAGCCACGATGAGGCTGGAAATTGGAGCGACCCATGCCAGGACGATCCGGCGCAATGATGCGCAAGCCCAGACGGACGAAAACATCATCGCCGATCAGCAACGGCTCCAGCCGTGACGACGGCGCACCGTGGAAGTACAACACCGGGTGACCATCGGGCGAGCCGTATTCGGCAAAACTTATGTTCCGGCCATCGGCAAGTACGACATTGCCTTCAATCGCCATACTGGCCCTCCACCATCACTGACTGGATTGTGCCTTGTGCCGATTGGCGATTAACAGTGTGCGCGTCTCGATTCATGACCGCGCCTGGTGTTTGCATAAGCAAAGGCCAGAGGCATGCAGCGCCCCTGGCCTTCGTGAGGAGCCCTCCGGCGCTTGGCTCAGGTGCTGGGCGCGGAAGCCGAGGAGGATGCGCTGGCCGGCTTGCCCCCCTTGGGGCCATGGCCCGGGCCGCCCGCGCGCGGTGGACGGTTCTTGAATAGATCGTCGGCCGTCTGCTTCTGTTGCGGCGAAAGTACTGCGTACAGGGCGCTGAAGGCGCTCGACAGTTTCTGCATGTTGTCCGCATTGAGCTGAGAGAGCTGCGCGTAGGACTTCATGGACTCGTCCGCGTTCATCGTCTCCATGCTCTTGTGGCGATCACGCAAGGCTTCGCCGGTGCGCTTGGCGTTATCGCGCATGACCTGGGCGTAGGCATCCCATTGGGTCGATTCGGCATCGGTGATGCCTAGTTCATCGTGCAGATCGCCGATCTGTTGTTCCACCTCGTCCATGCGTCGTTGCATGTGCGATTTCTTGGCGGCGGGCGCAGCGGAAGACGAAGTGGCCGAAGCCGGCGCCGTGCTTTGCGCCATGGCGGTGCCGGCCAACAGCACCAGCGACAATGCGGCAGGTATGGCAGCCTTGCGAATGAAATGTTTCATCATGGGTAGCTCCAATGCATGAGTACAGGCCTGGGACGGCCCGATAAGGGCGCCAAGTGGCTGGATACGCGGGAACGCTTAGTAGCCCGGGGGCGGAGCGCCGTTGTTGTAATAGACCACGCCAGGCGGCGGGGGCGGCGGCGGTGCCGATGACTGATAGACCACGCCCGGTGGCGGCTGCGAGGCTGCAGCAGCGGAGTTGGCGATAGCCGCGCCGGCTACCACGCCAAGCAATCCGGCTGCGATCGCCACGCCTGCGCCGTCACCGCCACGATGGCGGCGATCCCAGCGGGGCGGTGGCGGTGGCGGCGGGCGGTGCCAGCCGGGGCCGGGACGGTATTGCGCCTGCACCGGCATCGACGGGGCCACCATCGCAAGAGCGATGGCCACGGCCGCAAGCTGTCGGTATAGCGGGGTGCGCGAGGTTCGAGTCATCAACTTACCCTCCTCAATATGCAACGTTTGTCGCATGCACCGGGCCAGTATCGCGTGCCTGCGAAGATGAAAGTCCACGTGGCGATCATCGACAACGACTATGACACCTGGCACGTCGCTATCCTTCGCCGTGCACGGAGTCTATGACAAATCACGTGTAGTTTTATTCAAGGCGCGAGCCTGCGTGGGGATTGGTTCATCCAGTACGGCAAGCGTCGCTTTGCTGCTCGGCATGCGGAATGCATGACTGGCGACTGACAGCTGTCACTGGTTGCTGCTAATCCGATTCCCACAATGGGCTTGCATGGCGCGGGCTGGGGAAAGCCCGCATAACCCGGACTTGAAGCGGAAGGTGCCATCATGCGCAAGCGCATTTTCATCGGGGCATTCATCTTGATTCTGGCTGCCGTGATCTGGCACGTGGCGGATCGCCCGCCCGTGGATCTGGGCAATCCGCGTTACTTCACGGATCAGACCTACAACTTCGAGACTTTGCGAGTGCTTAGTGACATTGGAGTCGTGGGTGGCGATGCGGGTGAGGTGAATCAGGCTATCGCCGGGCTCAAGGCAGGCGATGCGCAGGGTTGGTATGAACGTTGGAATGCCGCGGGTGATCGCGCCATGGCGCTGGCCAATCGCACCGACGATCCGATTTCAAAGGGAAACGCCTTGCTGCGCGCGCATAACTACTATCGCGCGGCCGAATTTTTCCTTGCGCCGGAGGATGCCAAGCGGGCGTTGGTATGGAAGAAAAACATTGCTGCCTTTTACAAAGGGCTTGATGTGCTTGGCGTCAAATACGAACGCATCCCTGTTCCGTACGGCAAGTACCACTTGAATGCGGTCTATTATCCCGGACTGGCCGGTTCGGAGAACAAACCTTTGCTGGTCGTCGTGGGTGGCTATGACAGCACGATGGAAGAACTGTACTTCCACGTGGTCGCGGCAGCTCTGCAACGCGGATATTCTGTGCTGACTTATGAAGGGCCGGGGCAGGGCTCGGTATTGCGCGAGCAGGGGCTCACCTTTACACCGCAATGGGAGAAGCCGAACGGTGCAGTGCTGGATGCGTTTCTCGCCAAGCATGTCACCTCCGGCAAGATCGTATTGATTGGCGAAAGCATGGGTGGTTACCTTGCACCGCGCGCAGCCGCGTTTGATCCGCGCATCAGCGGCGTGGTGGCGTATGACGAGTTTTTCGATGGTGAAGCCATCGCCACGCGCCATGTTCCGCCATTTGTCTTCTGGCTACGCAAACACGGCTATGACGGCGTGTTGAATGCCATGTCCAAGCATGGATCGGGTGATCCGGGCGCGGTGTGGTCGGTGGAGAACGGCATGTGGGTGTTCGGCGTGAAAACACCGCTCGGGGTCATCGATGCGTTCAAGCCCTACACGCTGGCGCCGGTCGCATCGCGGATCAAGGCCGATGTGCTGATCCTGGCCGGAGCCGACGATCATTTCGTGCCGCAAGATCAGGTGGATGCCTTCCGCAACAGCCTTACGGGCGCACGTAGCGTAACTACCGTCGTGTTCGATCGCATTTCCGGCGGCAGTGAACACTGCCAGATCGGCGCGCCCAGCCTTTGGCATGGCACCTTGTTCGACTGGTTGGCGGCCAAGTACGGGCAGCCGGTGACGATACAGAAGATCGGGGCGTGACTGGGGATACGGCGACTGTCGTATTTCGTCGATAAGATAGTCCGCACTGGTTCATGCAGGTGTTGGGTTTTCTGATAGAGGAGACATGCCGTGCGGAAGTCATCAATGGGGTGTGCTGTGCTTTTTGTGATGCTGACCGGGGCGGTCCATGCGCAGGGTCAGTCCGCCAAGGCGCCGGCGATCGAAGCCGTGGGCAAGGGCGTGCAGATCTATACCTGCAAGGCGTCCACTGGTGGTTATGCGTGGAGCTTGAAGGCTCCTGATGCAAGCTTGCAGGACGCCAACGGCAACACTATCGGCAAGCATTTCGCCGGGCCAAGCTGGCAGGCCAATGATGGCAGCACGGTGGTAGGTCAGCTTTTGAACATGTCGCCGTCGCCGGATGCTGGCACCATTCCCTGGCTTGTCCTGCAGGCCAAATCACACAGCGGCAACGGCCTGATGGCAAATGTGCAATACGTCATCCGCACGCGCACCCAAGGTGGTGTTGCGCCGGCGGCGGGTTGCGATGCCGCTCACGCGGGCAGTGAAGTGCGAGTGCCGTACAGTGCGGTGTATCTGTTCTTTCGCGGTTGAGCGGTGGATGCCGGCGCGACAATGATGTGATCATCGGTCTATGTGCTGCTTTGTGGCGCGTGGTTAGATGTCCGCCCGTTGTGCCCACCTGGAACGCATCGATTGAGCGCCGTTCTGACCAGCACCGTGAGCAAAGGGGAAGGTATGCGCTGTTCGATAGTGAAGCGGGTCGCGATCGGCTTGGTGTTCTGTTCGGTGGCGGTCGCGACATGCGCTGCATCCACGGGGGCGGAGTCGTGGGTTGGCTCATGGGGTGCGCCACCTGACGCAGTCGGTCCCGCACTGCAATCGCAAACGGTGCGTCAGGTTATCCGAACGAGTGTGGGCGGCAGTGCACTGCGTATCCGTCTATCCAATCTCAATGGTGCCGAGCCGATCGTGATCGGACCGGTGCATGTGGCCCTGCAAGCGAGTGGATCGGCCATCCAGCCGGGTAGCGATCACGCACTCACCTTTGCAGGTCAATCGACGGTCACGATCTTCAGGGGCCAGAGCGTGTTGAGTGACCCTCTCGCCATGCGTGTCGCCGCGTTGCAGGAACTCGCCGTCAGCATGTATCTGCCCAAGCCAACCGGGCCATCGACGATTCATGGTGATGCGCACGCCGAGGCCTATATCACTGGCCATGGTGATGCGACCGCAGCGACGGAACTCATGCATGCCGAACAGCTCGGCAGTCGACTGTTCCTTACGGATGTCGAGGTAAAGGCGATTGCGCCTGCGCGGGCTTTGGTGGCCTTCGGTGATTCAATTACGGACGGCTATCAATCAACAGCCGATGCCAATCGCCGCTGGCCGGATGTGTTGGCGGCTCGCCTGCAGGCAACGCCGAAGACGGCGTCGGTTGCCGTCGTCAATTCGGGTATCAGTGGCAATCGCATCTTGAATGACGGCATGGGTCCGAGTGCATTGTCGCGTTTTGAACGGGATGCCTTGGACAAAGCTGGTGTGCATTGGATCGTGCTGCTGGAAGGAATCAATGACATCGGCGCGGCCGGGCAGCCTGCCACGCCCAAGGATGATGTGTCCGCCCAGCAAATCATCGACGGCATGAAAACCCTGGTCGCGCGGGCACACGCGAAAGGCATCAAGATCTATGGCGCAACGCTGACGCCGTTTGGTGGTGTGGGGTGGCCGTATCACACGCCCGAAGGCGAGGTGAAACGTCAGGCTATAAATACCTGGATACGAAGCTCGGGTGCGTTCGATGCGGTAATCGATTTCGACAGGATCACCCGCGATCCGGCACATCCGGACCGCTTCCTGCCGGCCTACGACAGTGGCGATCACCTGCATCCGAATGACGCCGGTTACAAGGCGATGGCCGACTCGATTGATCTGGGGCTGTTCGCGCTGGGCAAGTAATGAATCAGAACATCCCTAGGGGTTGAACACCAACACCAGAAACACGACAAACAAGGACAGGTGCACGGCGCCTTCCAGCATGGTCGTGCGCGAGTTGGAGAACGTGATCGAGCTGAGAATCAAGGTCGAAATCAGCATCACGATGCTTGAAGGCGCCAAGCCAAGCAGCACCGGATGGTGGGTATAGAGACTAATGCCGAGCACGGCGGGAACGGTAAGTCCCAGGGTCGAGGCGACTGCGCCAAGGCAAAGATTGACGGCACGGGTCAGCCGGTCGGCGCGAATGGCATTCAGTGCCGAAATGCCTTCGGGCGCGAACACCAGAATGGCAATCATGATACCGCCCAATGCGGCGGGCGCGCCGGTGACTGCGATGCCATAGTCGAGAATCTTCGCCATGCTCTTGGCGAGAATGACGATCGGCAGGATGTTCACCAGCAATAGGATGAAGTGAACAAGCAGTGCTTTCTTGTCGAGCTTCTGCGGGCGATGATGCGCCATTTCCTTGGGATCGATCGGCTGGGCGTCCGGCGCGATGAAGTAGCCGCGATGCCGACCCGTCTGAAGCCAAAGGAAAATGCCGTACAGGCCGACGGTGAGGAGCGAGAATATCGCAGCTTGCAGCGGCGACAAGGTGCCGTCGGGCGTGGTTGTAGTGAAGTCCGGCAGCACCAGCGCGATGATGGTGAGCGGAATGATCACCGACAAATACGCCGATGCGCCTTTCAGGTTGTAGTTCTGCTCGTAATGCCGGATGCCACCCATCAGCAGGCCAAGCCCCACCACGCCGTTGAGTACGATCATCAGCACCGCGTACATCGTGTCGCGCGCCAGCGTGGCGTTGCCCTGCGAGCTCAACATCACGGCTGAAATAAGCACCACTTCAATCACGACGATGGAAAGCGTCAGCACCAGCGTGCCCAGCGGCTCGCCCAGCATCTCGGCCAATGTTTCGGCCTCGTGCACCACGCCAAAGGCGACCCACACGATCACCAGGAACAACCATAAGAACAGGCCGAGCGCCATGGCATGGTCGAGGTTGCCCATCCAGCCCGCCCCGAACAGCAGGAAGCATGCGACGGTGAGCCAGCCGATAAACGGACGCATGGATGTCATCGCGATCTGCATGATGCTGTCGATCCTCTTCGCTGTGCCGGAATCCTGGCCCGGATATTAAGTGGTAGAGAGGCGGCATGGGGATTGGATGATTGTGTGTGGGCGCATTAGCCGCCCCGGCGCACAAACTCGCAAAGCTCGGGACGATCCCAGACCCCGTTGTGAGTGGTCGGCACGTGTTGCCAGGCGATGGGTGGTGTCGGCAAGGCCGCGGCCAGCGCCTGCGTGCGGGCCTGGGAAATGATCTCGTCCTGATCGGCTTGCAACAGGGCTACCGGCACATCGCCGAGCTGCCGGGCGGCTGACGCGCTGTCGTAGGTGTCGCGCATCAGCCAGCGGACCGGGAGATAAGGGAAATGGTCGTGCGCCACGAGATCGAGACGATCATAGGGGGTAATCAGCAGCAGCTTGTCAGGGCGCGCTTGTACGGCGACTTCGGTGGCGACACCTGTGCCGAGGCTGATGCCGATGATGCCGACGTGACGGTGCGTCTTTTGCGCCTGTCTGACCAGCGCCAGGCCATCCGCCACCAGATCTTTTTCGTTTGGACTTCCAGCCTGTCCTTCGTAGCCGCGGTAAGGCATCAGATACAGCGCCCGGCCGGTGCAGCCGCGCCATGCTTCACCCACCGGGGCGAGCGGAAGCGCATTGCCGCCGAAGATGACCCAGGCGTCTTCGGCATCCGGATGCACGATCCAGCCGCGAAGTGTCAGGTCGGGCCGTTGCACGACCAGTGCACCCCATGGCCCGGAAGCCGGCGGGGCAGGATAAATCAAACGGTGAGCGACAAAGAAAAGCATGCCGATAAAAGCGGCGGCGATAACGATGAGTGGAATCAGCATGCCCAGCACTTGCTTGCTGACGTCCTCCATGTGCAGATCCCTGGCGGAAAGTGGTTGAGGTGAACCCTATCGGAGATTGTGTATTGATGTCATCGGCCGCTAGTAAGTGCCGTTGGACGGTTTTTTTGTGGCTCATTCCGGCTAATGGCGGATGAAGGCATCGATCAGCTATCCGTCCTGCGTTGCCACATGACCAAAACCTGCACCGCATGCTTGCCGCCTCTGGCAGAATCGGTCCACTTGCCACGAGAGATATCTGGACATGCGGGATGCTTTGACCACACCGCTCAATTCGCCGAGCCGAGTTCTGTTTGCCAGCCTGATCGGTACCACTATCGAGTTCTTCGATTTCTATATCTACGCGACCGCGGCGGTCCTGGTCTTTCCCAAGCTGTTCTTCCCATCAGCCGATCAGGCTTCGGCCATGCTGCAATCGTTTGCCACCTTCGCGCTGGCTTTCATTGCACGGCCGATCGGCTCGGCGCTGTTCGGTCATTTCGGCGATCGCGTCGGACGCAAGGCCACCCTGGTGGCGGCGTTGCTCACCATGGGCATCTCGACCGTGGTGATCGGTCTTCTGCCGACTTATGCGCATATTGGCGTGATCGCACCTTTCCTGCTTTCGCTATGCCGGCTGGGACAAGGACTTGGCCTGGGTGGTGAGTGGGGCGGTGCGGTGTTGCTGGCCACCGAGAATGCGCCGAAAGGCAAGCAGGCCTGGTATGGGATGTTCCCGCAGCTTGGCGCGCCGATTGGTTTCTTCATCGCCACCGGCCTGTTCTTGTGGCTCACGGAAAACATGAGCGACAGCGCGTTCTTTGTCTGGGGCTGGCGTGTGCCGTTCATCGCCAGCTCGGTATTGGTTGTGGTGGGTTTGTGGATGCGTCTGCGCCTGACGGAAACGCCCGCATTCGCACGCGCGATGGCGCAGCACGAACGCGTCAAGGTGCCCATATTCAACGTGCTTACGCAGCACACGCGGGCACTGATCGCCGGCACGTTTGCGGCACTGGCCACGTTCGTGATCTTCTACCTGATGACGGTGTTCGCGCTGAGTTGGGCCACTTCCAAACTGGCTTACTCGCGTGAATCGTTCCTGATCGTGCAGATGGTCGGCGTGGTGTTTTTTGCGATCTTCATTCCGTTGTCCGCATGGCTGGCGGACCGGCGCGGCAATCGCTTCACCATGATGCTTGCCACCGTGCTGATCTTTGCGTTCGGCATCGCCTATGCGCCGCTGTTCGCCCATAACGGCATGTTGTTCATGGTGATGGGCATGTGTGTGGTCGGCATCACCTATGGTCCGCTAGGCGCGGTACTGGCGCAGATGTTCCCCACCGCTGTGCGTTATACCGGTGCATCGCTGGCTTTCAATATGGCGGGTATCTTCGGTGCTTCGCTGGCACCGTATCTCGCCACCTGGCTGGCCAGGACGTATGGCCTTGACTATGTGGGGTATTACCTGTCGGCAGCGGCGGTGCTGAGCATGCTGGCCTTGATGCTCAGGCCCCGGCCAGTCGCGCAGGTGGACGGCGAAGGATGAGCGTTGTGGCTCACGAGCCAGCCTGGATGTCGATCGCCGTCACCGAACAGGGCGTCCGGCGTTTCGGTCCGGGTGAGAGCAATCCGCGTATTGTCGAATACAACGGTCATACCAACCTGGTGGGCTATGACGACAAGATTTCCTGGTGCTCGTCGTTTATCAACTGGTGCTTTGGAAACGCAGGTATACGCGGCACGGGATCGGCTCTGGCGCGATCCTGGCTCGAGTGGGGCCAGGCGCTCGATCAACCCGTTTACGGCTGCGTGGTCGTACTCACCCGCGACGATCCAGGTGGCTGGAAGGGGCACGTCGGTTTCTACCTGCGGCATGATGCAGAGTCGGTATACCTGTTCGGCGGCAATCAGCTTGAAGAGGTGCGCGAGCTGGCCTATCCACTTGATTCGGTGCTTGGCTATCGTTGGCCGGAGTCGCCGCGCTGACCGGGCAGTGGCGTTTTTTGGACCGTGCGCATGGGGTATGAAAAACGCCGCGCTAAGCGCGGCGTTTCAAGGGATATCAGGTATGCGCCGCCGTTCGCGGGCGATGATGCATGGGCGGCGGGGAAGCCGGCGCCCGGAAAGGAACCACGCTGGGATCGATCGGCAATTGCGCATCGCTCAGCATTGCCAGCAAGGTTTCGCCGTAGATCAGTTCGAACGGTTTGCCGGCGGCGAACTTCCACGCGTCTTCGGTGTAATCGCCGCAGGCCACGATCTTTACCGCTGAGGCATGGTGAAACTTCATCAGGCTATGCATTTCGCGCACATCTTTCACGTCGACGTGGCGATTGCCCCAGTGGCGGCATTGCACCAGCGTGGTCAGCCCATGCTTGTGCACGATCAGGTCCAGGCCGTTATCCATATCGCTGTGATCGGCATGATCGTCCGTCATCTGCTCGACGGCATAGCCGCGATAGCGAAAGGCCTGCGCTACCCGGCCTTCGAAAGCGCGCCAATGCATCTGGCGCAGTTCCACCAACTGATCGCGAACCACCAGCCGGTGCATGCGCCGACGGTAGCCCATGCAGCAGAGCAGTGCGCAACACCAGCAAGCGATCAGCAGCATCCAGACAATCGTCATATGGACAGCGCTCTGCTCGCCCGTGCCATAGCGAACGCCAACCCAGGCGCTCACGCCGAGCAGGGTGCCGGCCGGCCAATGCACCAGGAGCAGGTGCTCGATGCGGTGTGTTCCGTGCTTCGCCATCAACTCCCCCGAGCTGTGAACGTTGCTGCTGAAACGTGAGGTTGACCTTAGCGCGGTCCTTGCGGGAGTTCAGCGTGCAGTGCGGCATTCGGCCGCTGTGCGGTTCTGACGCAGATAGGCGAAAAAAACGGCGCCGCGGCGAGATTATTTGGTGCGGCGCGGCGAAGCTGGGTGACAGCGGAGTCCTTATATGAATGGCAAAGGGGGGAGTTCAGGGGCTTGGGCGTACACACTGGCTTAACGTACGCCGATTTACTCCTTCCACTGTCCTTCCCCTTGATTGGACAAGCGTCATGACCCAAACGCCGCATACCCAGCTTTCCAGCGCCCGCGTCAATTGGAACGACCCCGAGCTGTCTTTGCTGCTCAAGCGCAGCGAAAACTGGCAGCTCGACAACCGCGGCGGTTTCACTCCGCAGGATGTGCAGGTGTACCTGGGCTGGAGTAGCACCGTCGGCCGATCGGCGATGCTGGTGTGGGAGCGCGATAAATCGGTGGTGCTGGAAGTGGATTTCCCCTTGGGCAAGGGCGACCAGGTGCGGGTGGACAAACACCTGGGCGACAGCATCCGCACCCTGTGGGGTGTGGTGGTGGAAGGGCGGGAAGGTGTCCGCGAGGAAGACCGCAGGCGAGGCATCCACTTGTACTGGCTGCAGGTCCGTTAACCGGCGCCGGGCGGGACGGCTGTGCGGCGGGCATGGCCCCCGTGCTTTGGCCGCGGCACGTAAATGCGCAAAAAATCGCTAAAGAAAGTCGGCCCCGGGCCGATAGAACAAAAAAGAGCGCGCTAGCCGTCCAAACCATTACTCACATTTGCCGCGCAGGTCCCCCGGCCGGGGCACGGCATTTGGCTTGATACCGCCTTACGGCATGCCGTAGGGCGGGCAGGGATCGCACGATGGTGTTGTGTGCGGGTGATGACGCGAAAGCGCCGAGCTGACCTGGAAGTAGTCCTGCATGAGCCATTTCAAACCCAACTCGAAGATGTCGAACAACCAGGTGGATTGGAGCGATCCGCACCTGGAGTCCCTGCTGCGTAAAACCGAGAGTTGGAAACTGGATAACCGTGGCGCGTTCTCCGCGGTAGACGTACAGATTCATGTCGGCTGGGGTGCGAACACCGGGCGTAAAGCCGTGCTGGTGTGGGAAACCGATCAGGTGATGGTGCTGGAAACCCGCTTCACGATTCTGCAGGGTGAACACGTGCGCGTGGATCGCGTTTATGGCGACGGTGTGCGCACGGTGTGGGGCGTAGTGGCTGAGGGGCGCGAAGGGTTTCGGGAAGAAGATCGCCAGAATGGGGTATACGTGCACTGGCTGCACGTGCGTTGAGTTTGTTACTCCCTCGGCCGGGCGCTCACGCCGATGGATAGAGCTCGCCAGGGTGGTGCGGAGGGCGCGGCCTACAACCTATGCCGGCCACGGCGCTTCCCCCGCCAGCAGATAGAAGCCCACCTGCGCACGCTTGGCGTGACGCTTGGCACGCGCGGCCAATGTCGCCAATGTTTCGGGGCGCCCAGGAAAGGGTGGCACGACGCGCACGGCGCCAATCGCGACCGTCGTAAGTGGGAAGAACTGCATATTGCCGTGGCGGTCTTCGCCGACGATGCCCTTGCGCGCGATATCTTCGTCGGCGAACAGGTTTTGCGCGCGCTGGTTGAACAACGCCACCATCTGCTTGCAGCGGATCTCCCAGTCTTCACTTTGGAACACCAGCAAGAAATCGTCGCCGCCGATATGGCCGACGAAGTCGCTGCGCGGATTGACCTCTGCCGTAAGTATGTCGGCCAGCAGGCGAATCATCTCGTCGCCACGGAAGTAGCCGTACTGGTCGTTGAAGGGCTTGAAGTGGTTGAGATCCACATAGGCCACGGTAAAGGGAAGCTCGGCGCGCAACAGTCGCGCCAGGTGTTCGGTCACCGGGATATTGCCGGGCAAAAACGTCAGCGGGTTGGCGTAGCGTGCCGCTTCAATGCGCAGTTCGGTAACACGGCGGACCAGCGATTCGCCGGTACCGAGGCCTAGATAAAGCCCTTCGCGGGTAATCACAAAGCCATCGCTGAGATAGCGTTGATCCTGTCCGCGCAGGACGTCGGCCATGCTTTCCAGCGACTGCCGTACATCGCAAAGCAAGGGTGCTTCATGCATGAACGCGGTGCAGCTTTTGCGGCCGTACAGCTCGCGCGTGTAGGGCTGCGCCATGCGTTCGCTGAAGATGCGGCGGTTGATAATGCCGATCGGATGCTCGTCTTCCACGACCGCCACGGCATGCAGTTCCGGCTGGCGTGCGAATAATGCGATCACATCGTTGTTGCTGTCCTGCGCGGTAAGTGCCGGTGCCTCGATGACCAGGTGACCCAGGTGCATGGGTCGTTGCGTGACCGGCCCATGCAGGCGCGGCGGCACGGCGACGGTGGGCTGGCTGAGTGTGGCTATGGCGACGTCGCTGATCTTGTCGCAGATTTTCGCGGAAGGGTGAGCGAGCAGAAAGCCCTGCGCGTAGGAGATGCCGAGTTCGCGCAGCATGGACAGATCATCGGCGTCCTCCACCCCTTCGCCAACCAGGTCGGCGCCGAGGGTTTCGGCGACCTGGCACAGCGCGCGAACGATGGCCAGGCGTTCCGCGCTCTTGGACAAACCGTGGATCAGGTAGCGGTCGATCTTCACCACTTCCGGGTGAATCTCATTCCACATCTCGAAGTTGGAATGGCCGTTGCCGAAATCATCCAGCGCAAAGCGCACACCATGCGCGCGCAGATAACCCAGCTCGTGCGCCAGGCGTGCCGACTCGTCAACGATATCGCGCTCGGTGAGTTCGATGGTGATGCGGCTGAGTTCCATGCCGCCGGTGCTGAGCGCGGCGATCAGGTCGTCGGCCTTGATCGACTTCTGCATGAAGGCCTGTGCGCTGAGATTCACCAGCAGGCGGCCGCGCGCATGTTGCGCCATGAATGCGCCGCACACCGTACGTGCAGCGGCCAGTTCGAATTCGCCCAGGCGGCCTTCGACACGCGCAAGATTCAGCAACTCCGGCGTAGTGATACCACCCAGATGCTCGGGTGGGCGCGCCAGGCCTTCGTACGCGACGATCTCCATGGTGTCCAGCCGCACCAGTGGCTGGAACATGGCGTGCAAGCCCTTCTGCGCCCGGTCGAGCAGCGAAGTAAGGCGAGCACTGTCGCGCACAAAGGTCATGGTGTGGGCTACGCGGCCTCGTCCAGTTCAGGCGAGACCTGTGGCGAGTCGATGATCTGACGCACCAGGTTTTTTGCATCGGTGACCTGACCAGGTTGCATGTCGCCGATCCCGCTTTGCTGGACGCGGAAGAAATCCATTTGTTGCAACAGTTCTTCCGCGCGACTGCGCATCGCATGGCTCATCATGGCGGTGCGCTCGACCACTGCGGCGTTTTCCTGCGTCATGGCGTCCATCCCGGCCACGGCCAGGTTGACCTGGTCGATGCCGGCCTTCTGTTCGCGGCCGGAAAGCGCCATGCCTGCCACCTTTTCCGATACTTGCGTGGCGCTCGCGACAATGCCGATCAGGGCTTCGCCAGAGCGTTTTGCAAAGGTGCGGCCGTCCTTGACGGCATCGGCGCTTTCTTCGATGGACTGCTTCACCTCGCGCGCGGCTGCAGAACAGCGCTGCGCCAATTGCCGCACTTCCGCCGCGACCACGGCAAAGCCGCGACCGTGCTCACCGGCGCGAGCGGCTTCCACGGCGGCGTTGAGCGCGAGAAGGTTGGTCTGGAAAGCGACATCATTGATCAGGCCGACGAATTCGGCGATGCGTTGACCGGAGCGGTCGATGGCATCCATCGCCGTCACGGTTTGTTCCACCACCTGCCGGCCTTGTTCGGCCAATTGGCGAGAATCGGCGGCTACGCGACTGGCCTGGTCGGCCATGGTGGCGGCTTCGGCCACGCTGGCTGCCATCTGCTCCATGGAGGCCGAGCTCTGTTCCAGGCTGGATGCCTGCGATTGCGTGCGCTGGCTCAGGGCATGGGTGCTTTGCTCCAGGGTCTGCGCGCCCTCGCGTACTTGCGCCGCGCCGCTGCGAACCTGATGCACGACCTCGGAAAGCTGTGCGTCCATGGCCGCCAGCGCGCGCAGCAGATCGCCGATTTCATCATCGCGGCCAATCGCAACGGATTGGCCGAGTTCACCACGCGCAATACGGTGTGCAACACCAGATGCTAGGCGCAGGCGCGCGCCCAGTGCGCGGATCAGAATGCCGTCGGTCAGGCTCGCCAGCAGCAGGGCGCCTGCGAACACCGCGAGCAGCACGAACAAGCCTCGCCGGTTCACCACATGTTGAGCGAGCGCCTGCGTGTTGCCTTCGTTCAACGCGCTTTCGAACAGATTGGTGAAGTCGCTTTGTAGCGGCACCAGATCCGGCTGCACATCCGTTGCGAGCTTGAGCTGGGCAATGTCGAACTGACCGGCCTGCAGGAGCGTGAGCGTATCGTCCATGGCCTGCTCGGCATCCTTGCGATGTTGCGCAGCGATGGTGAGCAGCTGTTTCTGTTGCTGGCCCAGTCCGCTTTGCAGCAGCGGGTTCCAGTAGCGATCGATATCCACCTTGTTGCTCTTGATGGCGGTAGCGGCGTCATCGGCGGCAGAAGGCAGGCGCATCAGCACCGCGTGCGACAGGGCCTGGAAATCGTTGTTGAAGTCGCTCTGGATGCGGCCGACGTCAGAAATCGGCGCCAGCGTGCCGCCGACCACGGATTGGATACGCTGGTCCGCGTGCATCAGGTCCAGGGAGCACAGGCCGCCGATGGCGATCAGCAGAAGCAGGATGCCGGCAAGGCGAAGGAGGAGGATTCGGCGCAAGGTGACCCGGGACAGGCCGGAGAGCAGACGAGGCATGACGCACCTAGGGGTAGGAGATGCCTACAGATCGGCCGATATCACCTCGACTTTAGTGAATTCTGCGTGAAAGTTTGAAAAAAGAGCTTATATTTCAGTCGTTTGACAAGGCTGTGGCGATTTGTTGGCAGGCGCGGCCAAGGCATCGGTAGCCGAAGAGGCGAGTGCGCCAGCTTCCCGCGCTGCCTGCGCCTGCAACACCAGCGCAAGCACCACTGCGGCGATGGCGGCGACTGCCGCGAATCCATACACCGCGTTGTACCCCATACCGCTGGCGACCCATCCGCCAAAGGGGCCGGTGACGGCCATCGCCACATCCATGAAGACGGAATACACGCCGAGCGCAGAGCCACGACTGTGCGGCGGCACGCGATGCACCGCTTCGACGCCGAGGGCCGGAAACACCAGGGAAAAGCCGAAGCCGGCGATGGCCGCGCCGATGCTGGCCATGTGCGTATTCGTCGCCAGGCCCAAGGTGATCAGGCCGATGGCCTCAATCGACAACGAAGCCATGGCGACGCGATAGCCTCCCAGCCAGTTGATGGTGCGGCCAAAGACGAAACGCACGCCGACGAACACTACGCCGAAGACGGTGAGCGCGAGCGCGGCGTCTTCCCAGCCATGCGAGGCATAAAAGAGCGTGATGAAGGTAGCGATGCAACCGAAGCCGATCGAACCCAATGCCAGCCCGATGCCATAGGGCACGACACGTGCGGCCACGGTACGGAACGGTGAGCGCTGTTCTGACGCCACCGTCGTGGAGCGCTTGAGTCGCGCCAGTGGCAACGCGGCGAGCGGCAACAGCAGGCTGACGATGCCGATGGCGGCAAAGCCGAAGTGGTGCGTGATCATGACGCCCAGTGGCGCGCCCGCAGCGAGCGCACCATAGGTCGCCACGCCATTCCATGAGATGACGCGTGCCGTGTGGTGATGACCCACCTGGCCCATGCCCCACATGATGGCGCCGGTGCCTACGCAGCTTTCGGCGCAGCCCAGCGCCAGTCGCGCCAGGAAGATCAGTCCCAGGCTGAGCCAGGGCATGCCGGGGACCAACGCGCCCAGCAACAGCAGGGCGCCGCTGGTTGCGCATAGCGTCAGGCCGGTCATCACGGTGCGCTTGGGACCTTTGGCATCAGCCATGCGCCCGACGTGAGGGCGGCTGAGCAGGGTCGCCACGTATTGCACGCTGATCGCCAGGCCCGCCAGCATCGCGCCAAAGCCCAGGTTGGTATGCACGAAGCCAGGCAGCACGGCCAGCGACAGACCGATGATCAGGTAGGCGATAAAAGTGAAGGCGACGGTGCTGAGAATTGACAGCAGTACGCCGGACTCGCGACCGTGTGCGGTCGCGTTGGAATGTGAAGCATCAGCCATAGGAATTAGAGAAGCAGGCGATCAATCCGGTCGGGGAAGCCGGATATGCATAGTGTACGCCTTCATGGTGCGTCGCGTCATGGCCATTAGTCATGACTTCCATAAATCAGGCCTATCGCGACATGTTCCCGGTTTTGTTCGCTGTCGCGACCTGCGTTCGAGCAGCGGCTACGCCGCCGCCATACGCAGCGCCGCCAGATCAATCTTTTTCATCTGCAACAGCGCCTGCATGGCTTTCTGTGCTTTGGCCTGATCCGGGTTTTTCAGGTAATCGACCAGTTGGGTCGGCACGATCTGCCACGACAGTCCAAAGCGGTCCTTCAACCAGCCGCATTGCTGCGCGGCGGGATCGCCACCGTTGGCGAGCTGGTTCCAGTAATGGTCGACTTCATCTTGTGAGCGGCAGTTCACCACCAATGACACCGCCGGGTTGAAGTTGAAGGCGGGGCCGCCATTGAGCGCGGTGAATATCTGGCCATCCAGTTCAAAAGCGATGGTCATGACCGAGCCTTCCGGCCGGCCGCTGACCTTGGCCGCTTCCTTGCCGTAATGCGTGCTCTCGAGGATGTGCGAGTTCTCGAAGATTGAGACATAGAAGCGCGCAGCTTCTTCAGCGTTGTCGTTGAACCAGAGAAACGGGCTGATGCGCTGGAATCGTGTGCTCACGGTAGATCTCCATGTCGTTGTAGCGAATGACTGCATTAAGGCTGACGAATACGCCTGGCGGAATTCGACATGCTTTGTAGTGATGGTGCCGGGGCAAATAGTGCGCCTGCCTGCCGCCTGCATGGATTGTCCTGCGATGGCCATCGTTGTCATCAGTGTCTGCATTTTTGGACTAGGTAAAGCAAGGCTCGATATCCGTGATCACACGCGTGCAGAAGCGTTCGCCAAGTTGGTTTACGCGACGGACTACATGCGCGTGCTCATCACAAAACGTAGACATATGTCGCTTTCATCATGCTGCGACGCAGCGATAAAGGCCTGCGTTTTTAGGGTTTTTTCAACATGGTGAAGTGTGCAGGCCGCGTGAATTGATGCGACGCAGATATGGCAATTTCTTCTTTGCGATGCGAATCACGTTCTGGCGTGGTCAGAGCGGCCAAATGGACTGGACAACGTTGTCATATGGGGCAGATACTCGCCGCACTTTTCGTCGTAGCGATATGCATGACAAGTGGGAGCGTGCATGGATGAGTGATGGCGATCGTCCCCGCATGGCTGGCGGAACGCAGTCGTGAAATCGCCGATGTAGTTCACCTGTTGCGGTTCAATCCAAGCCTGGAGGGAGGCAATACCTATGCAAGTGAAGAAGTCGACGAAGTGGTCCACTCTGACGCTGAGTTCGTTGAGCACCGCGCTGGGCGCGGCGCTATCCACCACCGTGCTGACCGTGGCACCTGTGCAAGTGGTGCATGCACAGACTGCGTGCGCGGCGGCATGGAGTTCGACGGCGATTTACACCGCCGGCGATGTCGCCAGTGAGAGCGGCATCAACTATGTCGCGAACTGGTGGACGCAGGGTAATGATCCGGCCACCAATAACGGTGGCGCGGGCAGTGGCCAGCCATGGACATCGCAAGGCACGTGCAGCAGCTCGCCGACGCCAACGCCCACGCCGACTCCTACACCAACGCCCACTCCGACACCTACGCCTACTCCAACACCGACGCCCGCACCCAGCGGATTCGTGTTCAGTCCATACAAGGACATCAGTGTCAGCGTGAACTGGAATACCGATGTCATGCAGACGGCGGTAACCGGCACCACGCTACCGCTGGTCGGCAATGGCAGTTTCTACTCCACGCAAGAGCCGAACCTCGGGGCGATCTCGCTTGCGTTCGCCACGGGCACGTGCGGCAGCGAGAATTGGGCCGGCATTTCGGCATCCGGCTTTATCGCGGCCAATATCAGCGCGCTCTCCAGTGCCGGACTCAACTATGTCGTGTCGACCGGCGGCCAGGCGGGTACCTTCACATGTTCGTCGGCATCTGCATTCGAAAGCTTCATCGCTTCGTACTACACGCCGCAGATGGTTGGCGTGGATTTCGATATCGAAGGCGGACAGACCCAGGCCGATATCCAGCAATTGGTGGCCGATGCGGCGGCGGCACAATCGGAATATCCCAACCTGCGCTTCTCCTTCACCATTGCCACGCTGGCAGCGTCGGATGGCAGTTACGGCGGCGTCAATTCGCTCGGCGCGGAAGTGGTGCAGGCGATCCAGGCCTCCAGCCCGGCCATCAATAACTACACCATCAACCTGATGACGATGGACTACGGCGGCACCTCGACAGCGAATTGCGTGGTCGTAAGCGGTGCGTGCGAGATGGGGCAATCCGCGATCCAGGCGGTAGAGAATCTGGAGCATACCTACGGTATTCCCGCCAGCCACATCGAAGTGACGCCGATGATCGGCCAGAACGATACGCAAGGTGAAATCACTACACTGGCTGACGTCGACACGATCACCAACTACGTCACTGCCAACGGTCTGGCCGGCCTGCATTTCTGGTCGCTGGATCGCGATACGCCGTGTGCAGCGGGATCGGCATCGTCGACCTGCAATTCGTATCCGAGCGTGGGTGTGTTGGGCTACACCAACGAGTTCTTGCAGGACCTTGGCAAGTAAAGCGCGATAAATCGGGAGACGCAGCGATGCGTCTCCCGTGAGCGGGTGCGTGCGCCCGTTCGGTTACCGAGTGGAGCAGGGGGCCTGTCGCGGGCTTGGGGAGTGGCGCGCAACGGGCATGAGCATGTGATGCGCGAATCCATTATGCGGTTCGTGCTGTACGACGTGAGTCATTCAAACCAATACACGCAGTACCGCGCACGGAAGCTTGATGGCGCCTGTCCCCGCGTGACTGTCCGGAATGCAGTCATGAGTACGCCGATGTTCCTCACCTGTTGCGGTTCAATCCAACCTTGGAGACAGTCCCATGCAAGTGAAGAAATCAAACAAGTGGTCAACACTGACCCTTAGTTCATTGAGTACCGCGGTGTGTGCCGCATTGTCCACCACCGTGCTGACGGTTGCGCCAGTGCAGGTGGTGCATGCACAGTCCACCTGTGCCGCGGCCTGGAATGCATCAACGGCTTATACGCAAGGTGATGTGGTCAGCGAAAGCGGCGTCAACTATGTGGCGAACTGGTGGACGCAAGGCAACAACCCGGCCACCAACAACGGCGGTTCCGGCAGCGGCGAACCGTGGACATCGGAGGGCGCATGCGGTGGCTCGCCGGCTCCGACACCCACCCCGACGCCAACGCCCACACCTACACCGACTCCGTCAGGTTGCGATCCGGCCTGGAACGCATCAACTGCTTACAACGGCGGTGCGCTGGTAAGCGAGAGCGGTATCAACTACGAGGCGAACTGGTGGACGCAAGGCAACAATCCGGCCACCAACAATGGCCCCTCGGGCAGTGGCGAACCTTGGACCGAGATCGGTACCTGCAGTGGCACGCCAACCCCGACGCCTACCCCAACACCGACGCCCACTCCCACGCCAACACCGACCCCCACTCCGACGCCGACACCGACACCGACACCGACACCGACACCGACACCGACACCGACACCGACACCAACCCCGGCCCCGGCCCCGAGCGGATTCGTGTTCAGTCCTTACAAGGACATGAGCATCAATATGAACTGGAATACATATGCGATGGGAACGGCAGTGACCACCGACAATGACGGTACGATCCCCGTGGTGGGCAGCGGCGGTCTGTATGAAAACTATGTGCCGAGTCTGCCGGCTATTTCGCTGGCCTTCGCCACTGGCGAATGCGGCAGTGAAAACTGGGCCGGGGTGACGCCGTCGGAATTCATTTCCGCCAATATCACCGCAGGCGCGGCCAACTCGCTGTCCAGCGCGGGACTGGATTACATCGTGTCCACCGGTGGTGCGGATGGCACCTTCACCTGTTCGTCGTCCTCTGCGTTCGAGAGTTTCATCGCCGAGTACTACACCCCGCAGATGGTCGGCGTGGACTTCGACATCGAAGGCGGACAGACGCAGGCGGACATTCAGCAGCTCGTTGCGGATGTGGCGGCGGCGCAGTCGGAGTATCCGAACCTGCGCTTCTCCTTCACCATTGCCTCCCTCGCGGCGTCCGACGGTAGCTATGGCGGCGTCAATTCGCTTGGTGCCGAGGTGGTGCAGGCGATCCAGGCCTCCAGCCCGGCGATCAACAACTACACCATCAACCTGATGGTGATGGATTATGGCTCGGCGGATGCATCCAATTGCGTGGTGGTAAGCGGCGCCTGCGAGATGGGCCAGTCCGCGATCCAGGCGGTGGAGAACCTGCAGCACACCTACGGTATCCCGTTCAACCACATCGAGCTGACGCCGATGATCGGCCAGAACGATACCTCCGGCGAAATCACCACGCTGTCGGATATCGACACCATCACCAATTACGCGACCGCCAACGGCCTCGCCGGCTTGCATTTCTGGTCGCTGGATCGTGACACGCCATGCGCGGCAGGTTCGTCGTCGTCGACCTGCAACTCGTATCCGAGCGTGGGCATTCTGGGCTACACCAATGAGATCCTGAAGGATCTCGGCAAGTAAAAGAGCAGGGGGAAACTGATGCGGATCGGGAGGCATGCCCGATCCGCATCAGGGATGACGATGGGCAAGGCTGGCCACCGGTACGAAGTGCCGGTGGCTTTTTATTGGATGGGGCGTGGCGGTCGCGGTGGCTGAAGAATGGAGGCCGGCAGGGGGTGGGCGTCAAGGCGCCCCATCCGCTATCACCAGACCTCTATGCATCCAGCTCCGTGTCGTGCCTGCTATCGGCGATGCCGGACTGGTTGCGCCCCTGCTTTTTTGCAGCGTACATGGCGGTATCGGCATAGCGCATCAGATGTTTGCGGTCTTCGCCATGCTCGGGATATACCGCGATGCCGATGCTTGACGAGATTTCCAACTGGTGACCGCTTAGCTCGAACGGCCGGCTGAGCGCGTCGCGGATCTTTTCAGCGACGGCGGCAGCATCATCCGGCCGGTGAATGCCGAGCAGCAGCACGGCAAATTCGTCACCGCCCAGGCGTCCGACCGTATCCGATTCACGCAGGCAACGGCGGATGCGCCGCGCCGTCTCGCGCAACAGCAGGTCGCCGATTTCGTGACCGTGGCTGTCATTGGCCTGCTTGAACCGGTCCAGGTCGATATAGAGCACGGATAGACGCTGTTGGTCACGTCTTGCCGCAGCGAGCGCGGTCTCCAATCGATCGTGGAACAGTTCGCGATTGGGCAGGTCGGTCAACACATCGTGTCCGGCGATGTATTGCAGCCAGGTGGCGTTCTGCTTGCGCTCGATGGCGGAGGCCACCTGGTTGGAGACGAATTGCAGCAATGCCTGGTCTTCCACCGTGTATCGCACGTCACCGGAATAACTCTGCACCACGATCGCACCGATGCAGCCATTGGGTGTGGTGAGCGGCACGCCGAGCCAATCCAGCGATTCGTGGCCGATGTACTGGACGTCAGGCCCCAGCAGGATGTCGGCACGGGTGCCTGGCGTCATCAGAATGGGCTGCCCTTTGCCCACCACCTCGCTGGTGAGCGTGCCCGAGTTCAGGGGGCGGGGCGCCGGAGCCTGGTCGTATTCGTCGACAAAATAAGGAAAGCTCAACTCATCGCGGCGTTCGTCATACAGCGCCACGAAGAAATTTCGCGCGGGCAGCAGTTCGCCGATGATCTGATGAATGCGCTGGAACAGGGCGAGCAGGTCTTCGGCGGTATGGGCGGCCTCGGAAATAGCCAGCAGGGCAGCCTGCATGGCTTCGGCGCGCTTGAGTTCGGTGATGTCGTGCGCTACGGCAATGCGCACCTGGTCCACCTCCGACCAGCGTGCCGACCACATAATGTGCACGACTTTGCCATCCTTGCGGATGTAGCGATTCTGGAAGTTCGGTTTGAACTGGCCGCTCATGATTTCGTTGGCAGCCTGCAGGGTGCGCTCACGATCGTCCGGGTGCACCAGTTCGATCATCCGGCGGCCGATCATTTCTTCCGGGCGGAAGCCGAAGATGCGCTCATAAGCGGCGCTGACGTACACATACCGCCCCTCCGTGTCGACGACGCAGATGGCATCGAGCAACAGGTCCATGACGGTGGGCAGTGGCGGGCAGCTGTTAGTTTCCATTTCTCCGCGTGCAGCCCGGGCAGACCGGATGGGGAAGGTTTTATCCCCAAGCACGGGTCATGCCGAGCGACGCAATGGACGTAGCGATGCGGCACTTGACCCGCCCGGGGGCGAGAGTTCACTTTAATTCCACAATCCATCACGAAAAAGATGGTATGAAGCGAGCAGCATGGAAGGGTTGGCCAACAGGTGACTGGCCAGACGGGGGATCTGGGGGAAGGAGACGCCTAAGGGGGTACTGCGGCGCAGCGCAGGGGAGTACGTGGGCAGGGTTCCGGTAACTTTTTGTAGACATGCCGTTCATCGGTGTGTAAGTTGTGTCAACTTACGGGAACCTGACGCGTTATGTGGTTCAAGCTGCGCCGAAGTGGTACGACGCACGTTCAGTAGACAATAAAAAGCGGGGGCGCAAGCTGCTCATGCAACGTACTTTTGTCGTCGGGTGCCCGCGGTCAGGCACCACTATCGTGCAGGCGATGCTGGCTCGACATCCGCAAGTTTTTACGCTCCCTGAAACCGGTTTCTTTCCACGCTTGTTAGGCGGCCTGAACTATCGCCTGGGCGATGAGGGCGCCAAGCAGCGCCGCCGCAACCTGGCCCGCCGCCTTGGCTTGACCCGCCGCTATGGCCGCCGCGAGTTTCTTGAATTGCAGTGTGCGCTGCTAGGGCCGGAGCAGCCTCTTTCGCGCGCGCCCTGGTTCCAGGATGACTGTGTCTCCCGCTTCATCGGCATGCTGGACAACCTTGCCGTGCAAGGCGGTCGCTCGATGTGGATTGAGAAGACGCCGAATCACCTGCTTTATCTCCCCGAGATCGAACACTACCTGCCGGAAGCGCGCATCATCCATGTGATCCGCCCGGGCATCGACGTGCTGGCTTCGATCACCGATGCCGAATTGCGCTATGACAACAAGTCCTTCAGCGGCGGTTTGATGCAATGGACGCGGCGCTGGAATCGTGCGGCGGAAGTCCATCGCTCGCGCATCGGGGCACGCAACCACCATTTCGTGTTCCTGGAAGACCTGATCCACAATCCGGCGGAAGAGTGGCAGCGTCTGTGCAAGTTCCTGGATCTGGCGACCAATGTCGAGTTGGATCAGACCTGCCATCAAAACATTGCCGATCCCAAGGCTGAGCCGTGGAAGCGCGATGCGCTCAGCGGTTTGCCGCAGCAGGCCGAAAGCAAGGTGGAAAGCCTGTTCGGCCCGCAATTGCGCGAATGGCTGCGCGAACGCCTGACTTCTTACGAAGAGCTCTACGCAGCCAGCAGCATGGCCTACAACCGCGAGGACAGCTTCCAGACCCCGGTGCCGATTCCCGGTGTGCGGACGGTGGAGCACGCGGATGTGATGGAGGCCGATGCCAGTGTGGTGGCGCTGAAGGATGGCCGCTTCCGGGTCGCCTGATTCGCCGGCAGATCTTGCGTTGTTGTGGTGTGCGCATGGGGCTATTGCGCACGTTCTGGTCGTGTCATTCAGCACACATACCGAACAAATAACATTCCTGCCTGTCACAATCCCTGGGTCATTGTGAAACAGGGCACATCGTGAATCGCAGAAAATACAAGAAGCAGGCATCCTACGGCAGCTGGTTCATAGCGATCATCGTCTTGATCGCCATCGCGGCCGCCGGCGTTTATCTGGTACGAATGGCGATGCATCCGAAGGAGCAGGAAAGCAGCACACCGACTGCGTTGCCTGCACCTTCATCGTCGGTGGCGCCAGCCCACAGCACATCGTCGCCGGCGATCGAACATCCGATCACGCAGGCCGAATCCACTCCCGCATCCACATCCACGGCGCCCTTGCCCGCACTGGCTGACAGCGACGCGAGCGTGCTCGGTGCGTTGTCCATGCTGGCGAGCGGTGGCAACGTGCGCTCCTTGCTGGCGCCGAATCAGATCATTTCGCGTGTGGTGGCCACCGTCGATGCGCTGCCGCGCCACAGCATGGGCAGCAGTTTCATCCTGCCGCTGCGCACGCCGAAAGGATCCATGCAGACCTCGCAGGCCAACGGCATGACCGTGATCAGTGCTGACAATGCGAAGCGCT
Organism: Dyella flava; assembly: GCF_016904955.1. GTDB lineage: Bacteria > Pseudomonadota > Gammaproteobacteria > Xanthomonadales > Rhodanobacteraceae > Dyella_B > Dyella_B flava. The sequence goes on from NZ_JADIKE010000039.1 coordinate 80,889, forward strand.
ACGACCCCTATATGGCGGTACTCGCCAGCGTCGATCCTCACGCGCTGGTCGGCTGGTACCGGCACAACTATCCGCTGTTCCAGCAAGCGTATCGCGAGCTTGGCTATCCGCACGGCTATTTCAATGATCGTCTGGTGATGGCGATCGACGACATGCTTGCGGCTCCTGATCTGCACGATCCGGTGGCGGTGAACAAATCCGGGCCACACTACGTCCTGGTCGATCCGCAACTGCAATCGCTGTCGAACGGCCAGAAGTTGATGGTGCGCATGGGACCGGCCAATGAGCAGCAGTTCAAGGCGAAGCTGCGGATGATTAAGACATTGCTTGCTGGTGATCAGATTGCGCATTGATTTGCATGGCGGTGGTTGACTGAACCCGCGCGGGGTGTCGCCAGGAGACGGTGGCGGCAACTCGCGGAATACCTGCCTGAGTAAACTCTCCGGAGCAGGCGTTCAATCGACGTCCTCGGCTACAGGCAAAAGAAAACCCCGGAAGCGCAAGCTTCCGGGGTTTCTTTTGCAGCAAGATAAAACGCTGCTCAGCTGTGGTGCGAGTCGTGACCTCCACCGCCGCCTGACGGCCGGCCGCCACCGCCACGCGGGGCCGCAGCTGGACGGGCAGCCGGGGCTGACGGCCGATACGATGGCGCCGCGGCGTGATACTGCGGAGCGGCCGGGTGGTAGCTGGGCGCGGCTGCGTGGTAGCTACTGGCTTGTGGCCGATAAGTGCTTTGCGTATGCGCGGAGTAGTTGGACGCGGAGTGATTCACCGTGGCCGAGCTGTGGTATGCAGCACTGTTGGTGCTGTGATACGTGGAGCTGTTGCTGTGATACGCGGCGCTGTTGAAGCTGGCGGGCCGCTGAGCGGCGCCCGCCGTCGTGGCATGCGGCGCGTAACTTGCCGAGTGCAGCGCCATGCTGTTGTTCACGTGTTGCACATTGGCAGCTGCTGGCGTGAATCGGCCTGCGGCGGCTGCGCCACCGGCCACGGTAGCACCACGTGACGCCATCACACCGGCGCCGGTGAACACGCCGGCGCGCTGCGTGGCAGCAATCGCCGGACTGCCGTGATTGACCGATGCGAGCATGGCTCGGTTCTGGCTGGCCGCATGCATCTGTTGCTGCTGGGCGGCGATCGGGCCGACGTTGTGCGGGTCGCGGGCGTAGGTCAGCTCCTGCGGTGTGGCGCGCGCGGTCAGCCCGCCCGTGCCGCCGTTGTAGCTGGTGCGGCTGACGTAGGTGTTATTCACCACGGTCTGGTTGTAGACATTGGTAACGTGCACGCCGCCAAACTGATTCACGCTGCGGTTGTAGTAGAAGCCGCCCGGGCCCCAGTGACCACCGGCATAGCCGACGCCACCGTAACCAAAGCCATAGTTCACACCGCCGTAGAAGCCGACGTGCGTGCCCCAGTAACCGGCATGGAAGGTGTACACGCCACCGACCCAGCCCCAGTAGCCAGGCGTCCAAAGCGCGCCGTAGAACGGCGGCAGTACCCATGTGCCCGGCACCCAGTAGTACGCGGCGCCATTCCAGGCCCAGTAGCCGGGTGTCCAGATGTAGCCGACAGCGGGAATGACCGGCTGCACATAAACCGGCAGCAGCGGCGGCGGGAAGCCCACCGAAATGCCGACGCCGATAAACACTCCTGCGTTGGCTTGTTGCGGGAGTGCCGTCAGCGCGGCGACAGCGGCGAACAAAGCCGAAGCCGATCGCACGAGCCAGGGGTGCTTGGTCGAAAAATTTTGCGTGGAAGTCATTGTTTTCATGGTGGGTCCTCCTGGGCGTGCACCGTACAGCAGAAAACGCGAGAAAACGTGCGATCTCGTACAGGGAAAAACTGACAAGTTCACAATTGTTCAGCGGCAACTTGTGCACTGCGTTCGGTTATGCGTCGCAAGGTATTGTGTTGCTTGACTTTGCTGTAACCAAATCGCGGATAAACATGAATTGGCAGGCGAAAACGTTCACCCTGTTGCGCCGTACACGCTTTTATGTACATGGCGGAGCAGAAACCTGCGGTTACGCTAGGGCCTGTTAGCACTATTGGCGTAGCCCGCGTTGCCGAGGAGTGGTCGTCAGGTGGTAGTGCGCGGTGCAGGCTTGGCTGGGTGCCAAGTCAAGCCGCGCGCTGCCGCATGGCGGCCACTCCTCGGCAACCCGAAGGGCCGGGTCTGTTTGCCCGCCATCCGGCGTCATCACTCAGTCGTGTACCGACGTACACTCTCTCGCTCTTCCTTGGCTGGCGCGCAAACAGCTTCCGGCGCGGGCCACGCCAATCGTGCTAACAGGCCCTAGTGAAGATATTCCGGGTGCCGTATGCCCCTTCTTCCTGTGGAGTGCTCCGCATGTCGCAGTTGCAGCATCTGAAAATGCTCACCCGTTATCGGGCTTGGGCTGACCGCTTGCTTTACCAGTCGCTGGCGCCTCTGCCGGAGGAGGCGCTGACTCGCGCCCAGCCGATTATCTTTGGCAGTTTGCTGCGGACCCTTTATCACCTGAATGCCATGGATCAGGTCTGGAAAGCACATCTTGAAGGTGTGCCGCATGGGTTTACCTCACGCAACCCCGAGGACTGTCCTGCGTTCGACGCACTGCGCGCAAGCCAGGTCAGCATCAATGACTGGTATATCCGCTTTGCCGACAGGCTGGATGAAGGAGCCTGTGATGAAACGATTCGTTTCACTTTTATCGGTGGTGGTGACGGGGCGATGTCGCGCGGCGACATTTTGCGGCATGTGGTCAACCATGCCACCTATCACCGCGGGCATGTCGCAATGATGATGTATGGCCTGTCTACGAGTGTGCCGACCACCGATCTGCCGGTGTACCTGCGCGATGCAGGTTGATTGGCACGACAGGCTGCGCGTGATGCGTATCGCTTCAGGCGTATTGCATCTTGATCGTCATGCCGCCGTCGACTACGAAATGCTGGCCGGTCACAAAACCGGAGGCGGGGCTCAACAGGTACACGGCAAGTGCACCGATGTCCTCCGGTGTGCCCACACGCCCGGCAGGATGCTGTGAGTGATCCGTGCGACTGAGTTTGGGCATGCGACGCTGCGCCGGTTTCTGCCAGGCGTCGGTGGCGATCCAGCCGGGAAGAATGGCGTTGACGCGCACGGCTGGGCCTGCGCTCACGGCCATGGCATGCGTCAGCGCGACAAGGCCGCCTTTGCTTGCTGCATAAGCCTCGGTATCCGCTTCGGATTGCAGGGCGCGGGTGGAAGCGATGTTGACAATCGCACCACCCGCGATTCTCAACGCGGGCAGTGCATGCTTGCTGCACAGAAATGCGCCGGTGAGATTCGTGCCGAGATAGCGATTCCAGGTTTCCAGCGGCAACTCGTGCAACGGCCCCTGGCACGGGTTGGCGATGCCGGCGTTATTGACCAGTCCATCGATGCGGCCAAAACGCGAAAGCGCGGCATCCATCCAACGACGCACACTGGTCTCGCGTGATACATCAAGCTGGCGGAACATGGCGCGTTTTCCGATCTGCCATTCATCCAGACAGGCTTTCCCGGCTTCCTGGTCCAGGTCGCCGATCATCACCGAACCACCGGCCGCCAGCACGGCTTGCGCGATGCCGCGTCCGATGCCTTGCGCACCGCCGGTTATCAGCACGACGCGATCGCGCATGGGGTGAGCGTCATAGGTGGTGATGGCGGGTGCTTTCGACATGGCATGGACATCAGCGGGCGATGAGGCAGCAAGGTTAGCGCACCGCTGCGGCTTCGATGGAGTACGCTGCGGCGATGCCCGCACGGACGATCCCGCCAGCAACCCGGCACGATCTTTTCGGCCCATCGACCATCCACGCCGAAACGCATCGCCTGTTCTTCGCCCTGATGCCAGACGATGCCGCGCGCCAACGCATCAATCGTGCCGTAGCGTTGTTGCAACAGCAGTATCCTGAGTTGCGCGCGCGCTGGGTGAACCCGGAGCGCTTCCACGCAACCTTGAATTTCCTTGGCGATTACCCGGCGTTGCCTGCAGACGTGGTAGCGCAAGCCCGGTCTGCGGCGGATAGCCTGAGTGCATCAGGCTTTGCCTGGACCCTGGATTACGCAGCCAGCTTCCGCGGTCGCCAACCGCCTTGTGTATTGCGCAGCACCGTGGTGCCGGATTTATTGCAGGCATTGTGGCAGGACATGAACAAGGCGCTCGCGCAGGTCGCTTTGCATCGACATATCGAACGCCAGTTCACGCCCCACGTAACCCTGGCCTACGCCCGACATGAACTGCCCAGTGCGGTGCCGATCATCCCCATCAGCTGGCAGCTCAGGCACTTTGTGCTGATTCATAACGTCGTGGGGCAGGGGAGTTACCACGTGCTCGGCCAGTGGCCGCTATCGACCTGATATGGCCCAAAGGTCAGGTATGAACATCGGATCGGCAAGCGCAAAATCGACGCGGTGGCTCACCCCTCACTCAGGAGATCGTCATGCGCTCGATATCCGTTGCTTTGCTTGCGGCAATGAGCCTTTCGGGGCTGGCCCTGGCACAGACGCCGCAGATGAATCACATGCAAGCCGTGCACTATGTACCGCCGTACATCCAGGCGGCCGTGGACGATCCCGCGCGGGGTCAGGATGTCAGCATTGATGCGCGCCGCAAGATTACGGACGTGATGGTTTTCAGCGAAGTAAAGCCGGGGCAGAAGGTATTGGAATTGATTCCGGGCAGCGGCTATTTCACGCGCGTGTTCAGCAGCATCGTTGGCTCGCAAGGCCATGTCTATGCGCTGTGGCCGAACGAGTATGCCAAGGAAGATGTGGATGACGTTGCCGGTTCGGACAAGCTTGCTACCGATCCCCACTATGCAAACGTTTCCGTACTCAAGCAGCCGGCTGCACAGTTAAGCGTGCCGCAGCAGGTGGACCTGGTGTTCACGTCGCAGAACTACCACGATTATCCCGACGTTTTCATGGGCAAGGTCGATCCGGTCGCGTTCGACAAACAGGTGTATGCGGCGCTGAAGCCTGGCGGCATGTTCGTGGTTATCGATCATGTTGCGCCCGCGGGCTCTGGCATGGCCGATACCGATACTTTGCATCGCATCGATCCGGAGATCGTGAAGAAGCAGGTGGAATCGGTGGGCTTTGTGTTTGCCGGTGAAAGCAATGCGCTGCGCAATCCGAATGATCCGCACACGATCAAGGTGTTTGACTCCTCGATACGTGGCCACACGGATCAGTTCATGTATCGGTTTCGCAAGCCGGGTTGACACGTGATGGGTTATGGCTCCCTCCCCTGCAAGCAGGGGAGGGAGGCGTTACGAAAGATGGGGATCAGTGCAAACCCTTCCACATGTCATCCAGCAATTCATCACTGGGATCAATCGTCTGTTCCCAATACATGATGCCGCCCAGATGCTGTGCCTTGATGTACGCCATCTTGGCGGCAATCGATTGCGGATCGTCGTAGCTGATAAAGCTGCGGGTCTGTGCGTTCCATAGCCATGGTGCCTGCGCATCGGCATCCCAGTAGCGCACGTAGCCGTGCTTGTTGATGTAGTCCTGCTTCAGTTCCGGCCAGTTGTGCGCGTCCTGGTAATGGCCGTAGGTCTGGTAAAGCCCATCGTGATCGGGTTTCACATCGGCGAATTCGCGTCCATAGAGTGCGGCGCCAATCAGCAGTTTCCCGGGTGCAACGCCCGCCGCCAGGAACTGCTGCACGGCGCGGTCGGTCGTGCGGCCGTCACCCTGGATCAGCTTGGAAGGATGCAGGCCGGTGTGATGCCCGGTGGTGGGCGTGTCGGCGTTGACGAAGTCGTAGGTCATCAGGTTGAACCAATCCAGGTACGGATTGATTCCCGCGATGTCGACATGGTCGACGAACGGGCCGTCAGCAATCGCCACGCTGAGTGTGTAGTGATTGGCGCCGGTGCGGCCGTTGGCGGCGCCTACGCGATCAAGACTGGCGCGGATCGCTTTCAGTAGCAGCGTGTAGTTGGTTTTGTCCTGCGGACTGGATTTGATGCCGGATTCGTGATGACCGGGATATTCCCAGTCCACATCCAGGCCATCGGCATGCTGTGCCGCGACCAGTTGTGCGGCGCTGTCGGCAAACAGCTGGCGGCCGGCTTCGGTGCTGGCGGCTTCGGAAAAACCGCCCACGGTCCAGCCGCCGACCGAGATATCCACCTTGAGCCTGGGGTTGAGCTTCTTCAGCGCGAGCAGGTCGTGCAGGTGCGCCAGGTCGTGATCGTCGATCACGACCTGGCCGCCTTTAGGATGCGCAAAAGCAAAGATCAAGGTATCGATCTTGCCGACATCCTTGGTTTGCGCCGGATTCCAGCCGCCGGCGTAACCAACGATGCGATAAGACGGCGACGCGGTCTGGGCCATTGCCACGCCGCCCGCGGCAAGTAGCGACAAGGGCAATAACAGGCTGGCGATCAGTTGCCTGGATTGACGGGACGAAAACGGACGCATCATGCGCGCTCCTGGGGGGTAGGGATGCTCTGATCAATTCTGCGTGGGCGTCACCGGTCCTGTCTGTTCGCAGGCCACAGGGGCGTCGGTGCACGCGGTGAGGGTACATGGATGTACCCGGCTTTGAGGAGCGAGGAAGGCAGACTGGCTGTCTGTCGAGGCGACGGACCGCACGCGGTGAGAGTACATGGATGTACTCGGTTTTGAGGAGCGAGGAAGGCATGCGGACAGACAGGACTGGCCCCAACGCATTAAATTTAAAATGACGGGGTGATGTCCAGAAGGCTCGCAGGCTGCGCCGCGCGGCTTGACAAGACAGCCAGTCTCCCCTGCGCCACGCACCACACCCTGCGAGCCTTCTGGACATCATGCCGCCCACGCAGAATTGATCAGAGCATCCCTAGGCTTGAAGTGATGATGTCGGGCTACCATGGTGACGATGTCCAACCTTGTTTGCTCATGAACGACGAAGCGTCCATTCCTGACGATCAGCTGCTGCGTGACGATCCGCTGCCAACGCCGCCGGTCGAACCTGATCCGGGCGACTGCTGCGGCAGCGGCTGCGATCCATGCATCTTCGATTACTACGAAGAAGCTCGACAGCATTACCGCGAGTTGCTGGCCGCATGGCGTCAGCGTCACCCGGGCGTGGACCCGGGCTGCTGACGTCTTTTCCGAACGGGGGAAGGCGAAGAAATCAGCGTACGTCGTAAAGCGTTTTCACATCCTGCAGCAAGGCTGCCTGGCTGCTCGGACGTGCGTAGAACATGTGGCCGCCAGGATATTCCTTCACCTGCACCTGGGTCGGGTCGCCCATCGCCGGCATCTGGTCGACGATCAGCACCGAGGCCATGAACGGGCAGGAAAGATCATCCCAGCCGTGTGCGATCAGTACGCGCAGGCTCGGATCGTTGGCGACCGCCTCGCGCAGCTGATCCACTGAACCGCTGTTGGCGTCGTCATCCTCATGCCAGAGCTTGTTCACCTGATAGCTCAGCGCGTTATAGCGTCCGTCGTACTTCCAGCCCACCGTCTGGGTGACGAAGTTGACCATCGCGGTCGTCGTCGGCGCGATGATGCCGTTGAGGATCGGATCGCCACCCACCTGATGCGGCGCATACGGGAAAGGATCCCAGGCGGTGACATTGGAATCGTAGCGGCTGCCGAGCTTGCCCTCGGCGCGATACACCTCGCGCAGATAGGCCTGTGTTTCCAGGCGGCCGCCGGAGCGCTTCACGAACACCGGGTCGAGGCCGGTCAACTCGGTTACTTTCTGGATCATCGCATCCGTGGCAGCCGGGTCGGTGCGTCCCTTCATCAAGGTCGTTGCGTAGTCACCGCGCGTGTACGCGATGATCGGCGCCATGGCCTCTGGCGTCAGACGGTGTTCGCGTTCCAATTGGGCGGCGGCGATGGAGGGCAGGGTGAGCATCCATGGCAGCGGCGAGACGTTTTCATTGTCGGAAGCGGCAGCGTCGAGATAGGGCGACAACAACACCATGCCATTCATCGCGACACCGAGCTGCGTCTGCAGGTATTCGGTGACGCGCGGGCCGCGAAAGCCGCCATAGCTTTCACCGACCAGATATTTGCGCGACTCCATGCGGCCGTTCTTGACCAGCCAGTCGTAGATGATGCGCGAGAGATATTTGATGTCGTTGTCGGTGCTGTAGAACAGCGTCGTGGCCTTGTCTTCCGGCACCATCGCGCGGCTGTAGCCGGTACCGATGGGATCGATGAAGACCAGGTCGGTGAAGCCGATCCAGGTGCCGGGGTTGTCGTGCAACACGGCTGGATCGGAGGGATTGTCACCATCCACGCCGAAGTTCACCCGCTTCGGGCCGATGGCGCCAAAGTTGAGATACACCGAGGATGCGCCGGGTCCACCATTGAGTGCGAACGTCACCGGCCGGTTCTTGCCAGGCATGGTGTAGGCGGTAAAGACCACCTGGCCGGTGACATTGCCCTTTTCGTCGCGCACCGGGAGGGTCCCGACCGTCACGGTGTACTTCAGAGTGCGTCCATCGACCTCGACGGACTGGCTTACGTGCGCATCGGCAGGGAACGGTGGCAGGTGAAACCCATCTGCATCGGCGCCGTCCTGGGCAGTCGGTGTCTTGGCGTCGTCGCCGGCGAAAGCGGGAGAGTAGCTGGCGACGATCAGGGTGGCGAACAGGGCAGACTGCAGAATCTTGCGCACAACGGTTCCTCGGGACATACGAATCCCAAAGACTAACCAAGCACGGGGCCCATGCATTGTGCACAAAGGCATGGTTGCGGACTGCGTCGCAGCGGCCGCATCCGGGCGTTGAAGCGCTTGCTGCGCTGCATTAGATTTCGCGTTGTCTGTTGAAGGGGATTCCACGATGAAACGCTTGTTGGTCATTGGTGCCGCAGCACTGCTCAGTGCCTGCGGTGGTCAGGTTGTACATGCGCCCGCGCCCATCGGCGATTTGGTGAAGCCGGGGACGCCGCCGTGGCTGACGGTGACTGGTGGCGAGGACAAGCTCGAAGTGCGCGGGCTCGACCACAAGTTGTTGCTGGAGCCGGCGCCGGAGCTGGCGACAGCGGTGCAATCGCAGCTTGGTACCCAGGTGCTGCCCAGCTATTTCCAGGGTCTGGTCGTGACCTGTTCGTCGCTGGCTACGACGCTGCACGTGGACGAGAAGAAGGCGCCCGGCGAACTGCAGTTGGAAATGAGCCTGCACTGTGGCATCTGGGCGCGCGGCTTTGACGCCGATCACGACTACAAGGTGCACGTATCGACCGCCGTATCGGACGGCGCTAGCGACCAGGGGTACGCACAAGCGCTGCCGGTGCTGCTGGCCAATGGCGCCAACGACGTGGCGGCCCGGTTGCGCGGTGACTTGCAGAAGTTCGCCAATACCCCGCGCTAAGCCTCGGCGCTAAAACCTGAGCGAGGACACCCGGCAGCGGGTGTCCTTGCTGTCCGCTACACGTCGGGCAACATCGATCCTGCGATCCACGCTATCTTGTTAGCTGGACAGCAAGGGGAGACCGCCCGTGAACACAGCACCTGGACCCGGCGCCGCACCGCGCGCCGAACTCACCCTCCGCGGCCTGATCATAGGCTTCGTGATCACGCTCGTGTTCACGGCGGCCAACGTGTTCTTCGGCCTGAAGGCCGGCCTGACCTTCGCCACCTCGATTCCGGCGGCGGTGATCTCGATGGCCATCCTGCGCGCGATGAAGAACGCGACGATCCAGGAAAACAACATCGTGCAGACGGTCGCCTCAGCCGCCGGCACGCTCTCGTCGATCATCTTCGTGCTGCCGGGGCTGATCATCGTCGGCTGGTGGACCGGCTTTCCGTTCTGGGTCTCGTTTGGCATCTGTGCCGCCGGCGGCATCCTTGGCGTGATGTACACCATCCCGCTGCGCCGCGCACTGGTGACTGATTCCGATCTGCCGTATCCGGAAGGTGTGGCGTGCGCCGAAGTGCTGAAGGTGGGTTCGGGAGAGGCCTCCGGCGAAGCTTCGGCTTCGGCCTCGGTCGAGGGCGGCAGCAGCGGCCTGATGGCCGTGGTGGTCGGCTCGATCGTTTCGGCCGTGTTTTACCTGATCGTGGAAACCAAGATCTTCGCCAGCGATGTGGTGCAGTATTTCCGCATCGGCGATCGCGGTGCGGCCAGTGGTTACGATTTCAGCCTGTCCTTTGCGCTGTTTGCGGTTGGACATCTGGTCGGTTTGTGGGTCGGCATCGCCATGCTGTTCGGCGCGCTGATCGGCTGGGGCTGGGCGGTCCCGCATTTCACCTTGCTGCATCCGGCTGCAGGTGATGCAGCTGTTGTCGCGCAGGGCGCGTGGAGTCACTATGTGCGCTTCGTCGGCGCAGGCACCATCGGCGTGGCCGCGATCTGGACGCTGGCCAAGCTGGTCAAGCCGGTCGTCAGCGGTCTGGCCTCGGCGATGGCCGCTTCGCGCGTGCGCAAGTCCGGCAAGGGTGACACGCTGCCGCGTACCGAGCAGGACATGCCGATCGGCATCGTCGGTCTGATCGTGCTGATCTGCATGCTGCCCATCGCCTGGCTGCTGGGCCATTTCAGCGTCACCAGCGGCCTGGGTTCGCACACGACCTTGCTGGTGATTGGCGGTGTGTTGTTCGTACTCATCCTCAGCTTCCTGGTCTCGACCGTGTGCGGCTACATGGCCGGCTTGATCGGTTCGTCCAACAGTCCGCTCTCGGGCATCGGCATCCTGGTGGTGATCATCGCCGCCTTGCTGCTGGTGGCGGGCGTGAAATCCGATCTGCCGGCGGATTCCGGCAAGGCGCTGGTGGCCTTTGCGCTGTTCATCACTTCGGTGGTATTTGCGGTGGCAGCGATCGCCAACAACAACCTGCAGGATCTGAAAACCGGTCAGCTGGTGGATGCAACGCCGTGGCGCCAGCAGGCTGCGCTGGTGATCGGCGTGATCGCCGGCGCGATCGTCATCCCGCCGGTGCTGGATCTGCTCAACCACGCCTACGGCTTCCTCGGCGCGCCGGGCGTTGATCCGGCGCACGCGCTGCCCGCGCCGCAGGCAGGTCTGATTTCGGCGCTCGCGCAGGGCGTTATCCAGAACAATATTGATTGGAGCCTGATCGGCATCGGTGCGCTGATCGGTGCCGGCCTCATCGTGCTCGACGCAATACTGGGGGTTACCACCAAGTCCGTACGGCTGCCGCCGCTGGCGGTGGGCCTGGGCATCTACCTGCCGACCTCCACCACCTTGATGATCGTGGCCGGTGCCATCGTCGGCTGGTACTTCGACAAGCGTGCCGACCGCACGCCGAAGGCCGAGGCCACTAAGCAGCTCGGCGTCCTGCTCGCCTCCGGCCTGATCGTGGGTGAGAGCATCATCGGCGTGGTGGTGGCGGCCATTGTGGTGTTCTCCGGCAAATCCGCGCCGCTGGCACTGGTGGGTGACAGCTTCGAGAATGCATCGATCTGGATCGGCGGGATTGCCTTCGTACTGGTGACTTACCTGATGTATCGCTGGATTGCTCGTCTGGGCCAGCAGGCCTGAGCTATCGGCGGACGCCAAGCCCCTCTCCCGCGCGGAGAGGGGGTGTGAGTAGCGGGTACAATACGCGCACTGATTCCCACCGGATGCATCCGCCTTGACCATGGTCGGTATCCATGCATCCGCGCCCGATGCGGTGCTGGATGCGCTTTTTCTTCCTTTTTCGGACGGCTCGCTGCGCTTGCCCGCGAGTGGTGACGTGCTGTTCCTGCGCGCGCGCGACGGCTATCGTTTGCGTGAAATGGCGCAGTCCGGCTGGTTATGCGAGCAGAGCTTCAAGCCGTTTGCCGATGCATTGGCGCACAGCGGATTCTTGATCGGCGAGGCTGCGCCCAATGCACGCTTCAAGCTGGTGCTGGTGTTGCCGCCACGGCAGCGCGAAGAGGCGCGTGCCTTGTTCGCACGCGCAGCGCTGCATGCCGACGGCGGTGGCGTCGTGCTGGCATGCGTGCCGAACGCTGAGGGGGCCAAGTCTGCGCAGGCTGATCTGGCGGCCTTGCTGGGCACGATCAGTCATTGCTCCAAACACAAATGCCGTGTGTTCTGGGGGGAGTCACAGGAGGCCATACGGGATCGCAGCTTGCTGGAGGCGTGGTTGGCGCTGGATCAGCCGCAGGCGAATGCTGCCGGTTATTTCAGCCGGCCGGGTTTGTTCGCCTGGGATCGCGTGGATACCGCTTCCGAATTGCTTGCAGCCCATTTGCCGGATGATTTGCACGGGCACGTGGCCGACTTCGGCGCCGGCTACGGTTATCTCGCCACCCAGATCATCGCGCGTTGTCCGCACATCACCGCGCTCGACTTGTACGAAGCTGAGGCGCGTGCGCTGGAACCCGCACGACTCAATACCGAATACGCGATCGGCCAAAGCGGGCGCGAGCTGGCATTTGCCGTGCATTGGCACGATGTCACGGCGGGGATCGAGCGGCGTTATGACGTGATCGTCAGTAATCCGCCGTTCCACCAGGGCAGGGCGGATTTGCCTGATCTCGGCCGGGCTTTCATCGCACGGGCGGCCAATGCCTTGGTGCCGCAAGGACGGTTGTGGCTGGTGGCCAATCGCCATCTCCCTTACGAGGCGACACTGGCCACGCATTTCGAGCAGGTGCGCATGGTGGCCGTGGAACATGGTTTTAAAGTGATCGAAGCAAAGGGCGTGCGTGCATGAGGCTGGTCAGGCTGATCGCGAATCTCGGCTATGGCAGCCGCAAGGAAGTCGCATGGATGTTCCGCGAAGGGCGCATCACTGATCCGGAAGGTGAAGTGTTGTACGCCGATGACAAGGTGGAACACGCGCAGATCCGGATTGACGGCGAACCGCTGGATCCGCCCACCGGCCTGGTGCTGATGATGAACAAACCGCTGGGTGTGACCTGTTCGCGCAAGGATCCAGGGAGGGTGGTGTACGACTTGCTGCCGCCGCGCTACCGTGTGCGCAGTCCGGCGCTATCTACCGTGGGGCGGCTGGATCGTGATACGTCCGGCTTGCTGTTGTTTACGGATGACGGTGCCTTGCTGCACCGGATCATTTCGCCGCGCGCCAACATCAATAAGGTTTACGAGGCGACGCTGGCGCAGGATCTGCGTGGCGATGAGCAAGCCTTGTTTGCCAGCGGCAGCTTGATGCTGGAATCGGAAACCACGCCGTTGTTGCCGGCCGCGCTTGAGACGCTTGCGCCGCGGCACGCGCGTTTGCGCATTACAGAAGGCCGCTATCACCAGGTGCGCAGAATGTTTGCCGCGACCGGCAACCATGTCGACACGTTGCAGCGTTCCGCCATCGGCGGGCTTGCGTTGGATGGTTTGGCGCCGGGTGCGTGGCGTCAGCTAGAAGCAAGCGAGGTGGCGCGGATTTTCGACAGCGCTGAACCAGCCCGGGATTAGCGGGCTGGCGACATCTTCACGGCTGGGTCTCGTTCTGGCGGATACGTGCCAGTTCGTCTTCACGGCGTGATTGCGCGCTGGACGTCCAGGAGACCAGGTCGAATTCCGGGGTGTTACGTTTGCGACCGCGTGTCGCGTCCTGCGTGATTACTACTGAGAGCATCCCTGCTACCAGCTGCATTCCGCGCGAGAAGGCGGAACGAGCGAGAAGCATGTGCATATTGTTTACTCCATCGACTGCCCCTGCGCAGCCGCGAGCGCACTTTAGCAAGGATCGAACGTGAATGTATAGGTAATGTGAAGATCTTTACACTACCCGTGCCATCAGTCTTGCATTGGCGACAAGCCGCCCGAATATGCCCGCTCATGCCCTTGACATCCCTGCAATTTGATAACGCCTTCATCCGCGAACTGCCTGGCGATAGCGATCGCGGCCTTGGTGCTCGCCAAGTGCATGGCGCGATGTATTCACGGGTGGATCCCAGCCCGGTGGCCGCGCCGCGCGTGATTGCCTGGTCGCACGAAGTGGCATCCGCGCTCGGCCTGAGCGAAGCGGATATCGCCAATCCGCTTTTTGCTCAGGTATTCGGCGGCAACGGCATGATGAATGGCATGCAGCCATGGGCCTCCAATTACGGTGGTCATCAGTTCGGCGTGTGGGCCGGGCAACTCGGCGATGGGCGCGCGATTTCGCTCGGCGAAGTCATCAACGGGCAGGGGGAACGGCTGGAGCTGCAACTCAAGGGGGCGGGCGCGACACCGTATTCGCGTGGTGCGGATGGTCGCGCGGTACTGCGTTCCTCGATCCGCGAATTTCTGTGCAGCGAGGCGATGCATCACCTCGGTGTTCCCACGACGCGCGCGCTCAGCCTGGTGCTGACTGGCGATCTGGTCGAACGTGACATGTTCTACGACGGTCATCCTCAGGAGGAGCAGGGAGCGATCGTTTGCCGGGTGGCGCCTTCGTTCATTCGTTTCGGGCACTTCGAACTGCCCACTTCGCGCGGCGATGTCGATCTGTTGCGCCAGTTGGTCGACTTCACGATCCGGCGCGACTTTCCTGATCTCCATGGTCGTGATGAAACACGCTACAGCGACTGGTTTGCCGAAGTCTGCGTGCGCACCGCGCGGATGATGGCCCACTGGATGCGCGTGGGTTTCGTGCATGGCGTGATGAACACCGACAACATGTCGATACTCGGCCTCACCATCGACTACGGTCCGTATGGCTGGATCGATGATTTCGACCTGGACTGGACACCCAACACCACCGATGCCATGCGCCGTCGTTATCGTTTCGGACAGCAGCCGAACGTTGCCTGGTGGAATTTGAGCAGGCTGGCTTCGGCGCTGGCGCCATTGTTCGACGATGTGGCGCCTCTGCAGGCAGGCCTGGATCGTTACGCCAGCGAATATGCCGTGCAGGCGCGCAACCATATCGCGGCCAAGCTCGGCTTTGCGGCATGCCGCGATGATGACGTAAAGCGCATGGAGGCGTTGCAAGAGCTGATGCAGCGGGCGGAAGTGGACATGACCCTGTTCTTCCGCGCCTTGAGCGGTGTCGATCCGCAGTCGCCTGATCTCGCGCCGCTGGCCCACGCGTTTTACGACGAGGCGAAGCGCGAAGCGGCAACAGCGGATTTTCTCCGCTGGCTGGAGGATTACGCGGCGCGGCTGCGGGAAGATCCGTTATCGCCGGAACTGCGGCGTCAGCAGATGCATGCCGCCAACCCTTGCTACGTCTTGCGCAACTATCTGGCGCAGGAAGCGATCGACCGCGCGACCGAGGGCGATTACGAAGGCATTCATACGTTGCTTGAGGTGCTGCGGCATCCGTATGACGAACAGCCAGGTCGTGAGCATTACGCGCAGAAGCGGCCGGAATGGGCGAAATCCCGCGCGGGCTGTTCGATGCTTTCCTGTAGCTCCTGAGAGCGATGTGATCATTGGCATCGGGAGTCGCACGGACTCCCGATGCCCGGTTCCCGGCTATGGATTGCCGTTGTTTCCGTTGTTTCCATTATTTCCCTGCTGCGGACGCGGGCGAGGCGCCGGCTTGTTGCCATTGTTGCTAGGCGACTGAGGCCGATTGCCTCCCGGGGGCTGCGGGCGATTGCCGTTGCCGGGTGGCTGTGGCTGGTTGCCACCTGGTGGTTGCGGGCGATTGCCTCCACCGGGTGGTGGTTGAGGCCGGTTACCTCCCGGGGGCGGCGGACGATTGCCATTGCCCGGAGGCTGCGGGCGGTTACCACCTGGCGGCGGAGGCCGATTACCACCCGGCGGTTGCGGCCGGTTGCCTCCGGGCGGTCCCGGCGGCCTGGCGCCACCCGGTGGGCCGACGGGTGGGCGAGGCCGCATGGGCGGCCGTCCAGGTGGCCGGATCGGAATGGGCCGTCCATACCAGCGGGCGCGATCGCGATAGAAAGGCCGGTTCAAGTAATAGTCCGCCCAATACGTGCCGATGACGAACGAGACGATCGGGATGCCGATCTGCGACCCGTAATCGGCCACGTAGACGGGCTGATTGTTGTACATGTAAGCAATGTAGGTGCCGGCCACCCAACCGCGATTGGGGCCGGCAATGACATCGCACCATTGCCATCCCGTTGTGCAGCCTTGAACCGAAACCCACGAGTTGACCGGCACAACCTGCACGATCGGATATTGCGAATCCGGTCCGGCGCGCATGTTGACGTTGGTGATGACGTAGCCGTCCGCAGCAAAGGCCGCTGCGGGAACCATCATCATCAGGGCGGCCGCGACCGACCAGAGCATTCGTTTCATCGGGCAATCCTCCAGCAGCATTCAGGCGGTGGACGTACGACGTTAATGCGTGGGCATCATGACCCAATTTCTGCGCGCATGCATGGCCAGACGACAGCTAGCGGCTCAGGCCTTCAGCGGGGGCTGTGGGAGCCAGA
Organism: Dyella flava; assembly: GCF_016904955.1. GTDB lineage: Bacteria > Pseudomonadota > Gammaproteobacteria > Xanthomonadales > Rhodanobacteraceae > Dyella_B > Dyella_B flava. The sequence goes on from NZ_JADIKE010000039.1 coordinate 97,161, forward strand.
GAACGCTTAATGCACGTCCAGCAGTTCGATGTCGAAGACCAATGCGCTGTCCGGCGGAATGTCGTTACCGGCGCCGTTGTGGCCATAACCCATGCTGGACGGGATGATGACCTCGCGTTTGCCGCCCACGCGCATGCCTCTGACAGCACTTTCCATGCCGTCAATGACTTCTTCCGCGCCTACCCTGAAGCTGAGCGGCTGGCCGTTGTCGTAGGAACTGTCGAACTTCGCGCCGTGGTGGTCCGGCGCCTTGGCGTCGTAGAGCCAGCCGGTGTAGTTAATCGCTACGGTGGCGTCGTCGCGAGCGGAGGCGCCCGTACCCACCTTCAGGTCGGTGACCTTGAACGCTGCGACATCGTCGGCGTGTACCGGACGCAGGCCGAATGCCCCCAGGGCAAGCAGGGCAGTGGCAGCAAAAGCGCGCGGACGGTACATGGAAACTCCGAAAAGGGGTGAAGCGCGGCACGTTAGCCGATTGCCGCGGGCGGCGCAGCAGTTTGCATTACCGCTTCGATGTGGTATCTCTACGACCCATGATCATCGCCTCCCACCGCTATTACTTTTGGTTTTATGGCTATCCGAAGCCGGCGGCGGAGCATGGTGCGCGATCGTAACTAGCAAGATCACCCACTTTCCAGAAAAAGCCGCCAGCCCACCTGGCGGCTTTTTTGTTGGCTGCCGGGCACGAGACAAAAGGAGCCCCCATGACCAGCCTGACCGATGATTTACGTATTTGCGCCATCAAGGAACTAGCCACCCCCGCCGAAGTGATGCTTGATTGCCAGCCCAGCGCCCAGGCATTCGATACCGTCGTCAACGCCCGCCGCGGCTTGCATCGCATCCTTGCGGGCGAGGACGACCGCCTTGCCGTAGTGATCGGACCCTGTTCGATTCATGACCCTGCCGCCGCGCTGGAATACGCCGGACGGCTGGCCGCCGAGCGTCAGCGCCATGCCGATACGCTGGAAATTGTGATGCGCGTGTATTTCGAAAAACCGCGCACCACGGTGGGATGGAAGGGGCTGATCAACGATCCGGACCTGGATGAGAGCTTTCACATCGACAAAGGCCTGCGCCTCGCACGCCGCCTGCTATGCGACATCAATGCGCTTGGCCTGCCGGCCGGTTGCGAGTTTCTGGACCTGATCACGCCGCAATACATCGCCGATCTGGTGGCCTGGGGCGCGATTGGCGCGCGTACCACCGAAAGCCAGTCGCATCGTGAACTTGCTTCCGGACTTTCCTGTCCAGTCGGTTTCAAGAACGGCACGGACGGCAATATCAAGATCGCTGCCGATGCGGTATTGGCTGCTGCCCGCCCACATCATTTCGTGTCGGTCACCAAGAGCGGACGTGCCGCGGTGGTGGCCACGCAGGGCAACGAGGATTGCCACGTGATTCTGCGTGGGGGCAAATTGCCCAACTACGACGCCGCCAACGTCGCGGCCGCTTGCGCTGCGCTGGCCAAGGCGGGCCTGACCGAACGCCTGATGATCGATGCCAGCCATGCGAACAGTGGCAAACAGCCGGAGAACCAGCCGCGAGTAATCGCCGACGTCGCCGCGCAATTGGAGGCGGGCGAATCACGTATTCAAGGCGTCATGGTGGAAAGCCATCTGCTCGCTGGCCGCCAGGATCTCGTTCCCGGCGGCGAGCTGATCTATGGACAGAGCATCACCGACGGCTGCATCGGCTGGGGTACGACGGTGCAGGTGCTCGAGCGGCTGGCGAAGGCAGTGCGTGTGCGCCGTGAGCGGCAAGCGGAGGCGCGTGCTGCCTAAGGTGTTTTTCTTGCTTCGTTGCCCCCAGGACAAATTTTGCTTCATTGTCTCCCGGCTTTTGCCAGAATGACGGTGAAGCCCGTGAGGTGCTTTCAAGGGTATGTAGATAACCGCCCTCCCGAGAGGGGAGTTATTGAGCGTGTCGTTCTATGCTTAAGCCTTCAACGACTTGCCGGAACGCAACATGAGTTACGACATCCACCACTTTGTCATGGCACATCGCTTTGAAACCATCGTGGACGGCTTCACCTGTGAGCTTGAATACACCCTGCAGGCTGGCGTGATGACGATCACGCACACCGAAGTGCCATCCGACGTCGGTGGTCGCGGCATTGCGGCTGAATTGGTTCGCGCTGCCTTCGAAGCCGCACGCAGCAAAGGCTGGAAAGTCATCCCGGCGTGCAGCTATGCGCAGGTCTGGCTCGAACGGCATCCGGAATATGCGGCGCTGCATGCGTGAATCGCCCGGCATGCCTGAGCAAGAGGAGATGCCATGAGCACGTCGGCTGAAGGCAAGCCCGCAGCAAGGGTCGTACGACGCTGGGCGCCGATACGCTTCGTTCGTGCCAGACCGTGGTTGAGCGTTTCCACCGTGGTTTTTGTAACCGCATGCGTGGTGCTATCGCTGGCCGGTATAAAGCCAGCTTCGGTATTGTTGTTGAGTTTCGACCTCGGCGCGCTGCTGTACTTGAGCATGCTGGCAAGGATGTTTACCCGCGCGAGCGCGGAACATATGGCTCGTCAGGCGCACGCCCAGGACACCGGGCGGCGCGGTACGCTCTGCATCGCGGTAGCGGTTTCCGCTGTCGTATTGGTGGCGTTGTCGACCGAACTGCACGCGGCCAAGAATGGGGGCGCTAGCACGATGGGCGTGGCCGCGGTCAGCATCGTCTTGTCATGGTTGTTCATGAATACCATGTACGCCTTGCATTACGCCCACGGTTATTACGGCGATGTGGGCAAGCAGCACGAAGGGTTGGAATTTCCCGGTACCAAGCAGCCGGATTATTGGGATTTTGTCTATTTTGCCTTCGTGATCGGCATGTGTTTTCAGGTATCTGATGTGCAAATCACCAGCCATATTTTGCGCCGTACGGCGTTGCTGCATAGCGTGGTGGCGTTCTTCTTCAACGTATTCATCATTGCCTTGAGCGTGAACATCGCCGCGGGGCTGGCCTAGCCAGCGCGATCGCATGGGCCGGGTTACCCCGGATCAAGTCCGGGGTGCGCATTCACGCGCGACCCAGGGGAATCAATCGCGGAAATTGTCGAACTGCAGCGGAAGCTCCACTTCGGCCTTGCGCAAGACGGCGATCGCCAGCTGCAGATCGTCGCGCTTCTTGCCGGTCACGCGTAGTTTGTCGCCGTTGATCTGCGCTTCGACCTTCAGCTTGGCTTCCTTCAGCGTGGCGATCAGCTTCTTGGCAATGGGCTGTTCGATGCCTTGCTTCACGGTGATCTTCTGGCGTGCGCCGCCGAGGTTCACTTCCGGATCGGCGATGTCCAGGGCGCGCAGGTCGATCTTTCGGGCGGCAAGGCGGCCGCGCAGGATGTCCAGCATCTGTTGCAACTGGAAGTCGCTGGGAGCGCTCTGCGTAATGACCTGTTTGTCCAGTTCGTACTTGGCATTCGTGCCCTTGAAGTCGAAACGGGTGGAGAGCTCGCGGTTGGCCTGGTCGACGGCATTGGTCAGCTCGTGCTTGTCGACTTCGGAAATTACATCAAACGAGGGCATCGGGAAGGTCCTTGACAGGGTAGGCGCCAAGTTTACGCCATGGCTTTTAGCGCCTGTCTACGATTTCGCAGCACGCGCTACGTAGAGATCCTGGGCAGGCTCTTGGATAATGTCCAGATGTGCAGCTCGGCAGCCGAGATGGTGATCGCGTGAAAGTGGATGTCCTGGTCATCGGTGCCGGTGCCGCCGGCTTGATGTGCGCGATCACGGCTGGCCAACGCGGGCGGCGGGTGCTGGTGCTGGATCATGCCAACAAGCCCGGCAAAAAGATCCTGATGTCCGGCGGCGGACGCTGCAATTTCACCAATCTGGGTGTGACGCCGGCGCAGTACCTTTCGGCCAATCCGCACTTCGCCAAATCCGCGTTGGCGCGTTATACCCCGGTCGATTTCATCGAGCTGGTCGAGAAGCATCGCATTGCCTATCACGAGAAAGAACTGGGGCAGCTGTTTTGCGATGAATCCTCCAAGCTGATCGTGCGCATGCTGCTGGATGAATGCATGGCGGCAGGCACGCGCATCGAAACCAGTTGTGCCGTCAGCCGAGCCCGGAAGACGGAGGAGGGCTTCAGCGTGCTCACGGCCAAAGGTGAGGTGCATGCCCAGTCGCTGGTTGTTGCCAGTGGTGGCTTGTCGATTCCAAGCATGGGTGCGACCGGCTTCGGCTATGAGCTGACACGCCAGTTCGGGCACAACATATTGGCGACACGTGCGGGTCTGGTGCCGCTTACGTTGAGCGGCAAGCATCAGGAGCATTACCAGGATCTGGCTGGCGTTGCCTTGCCCATGGCGGAAGCGCGAGTGGGCAAGCGTGGTTTTCGCGCGGGTTTGCTATTTACCCATCGCGGCATCAGCGGGCCGTCGATTTTGCAGATTTCTTCTTACTGGCAGCCGGGTGATGACCTGCGCATTGATATGTCGCCCGAGCAGGATATAAGCGAATGGTTGGTCGCCCAACGCGTAGCACGTCCCGCTGCCGAATTGCGCAATGTGCTCGGTGACTTGCTGCCGAAGCGGCTTGCGCAGCGATTATGCGAGTTATGGCTGCACAGCAAACCGATGCGTCAGTATCACGAAACCGAACTGCGCGCTCTCGGTACACAGCTGCATGACTGGCCGATCGTCGCCAGCGGCACCGAGGGTTATCGCACGGCGGAAGTCACCCTCGGCGGTGTGGACACGGATGGTCTTTCATCCAGCACGATGCAATCGAAGCTCGTGCCCGGGCTGTATTTTATCGGAGAGGTGGTTGACGTGACCGGCTGGCTGGGCGGTTACAACTTCCAGTGGGCGTGGGCATCAGGCCGTGCTGCAGGCGAAGTGGCCTAGTGCATGGGCAATTTTGCAATCGCTGAACATCAATCGTGATGAACTAAGGGCTCGCCACCGGAGATTCACCATGAAAGTTGGCTTTATCGGACTCGGTGCCATGGGCAGTGCCATGGCCAGCAACCTGATCGCTGCAGGGCACACCGTTACGGTCTGGAATAGGTCTGAAGCCGCGGCGGAAAAGCTCGCTTCGCTGGGTGCGAAGACCGTGCGCACGCCGGATCGTGCTGCGCAAGGCGATGTGTTGCACAGCATGCTGGCGAATGACCAGGCGGTGCGCGAGGTATTCCTCGACGGCGCGCTGCTGGATGCGATGGATCCGGGCACCGTGCATGTCAATCACGCGACCATTTCTGTGGGCTTGGCCAGGCACCTGGCGGAAGAGCATGCCAAGCGCGGGCTCGACTATGTCGCCGCCCCAGTGTTCGGCCGGCCGGACGTGGCCGCTGCCGGCAAGCTCAATATGCTGGTGGCTGGCCAGTCCGCTGCGATTGAAAAAGCCAAACCGCTGCTGGATCTGATGGCCGGCAAGCTGTGGCCCATGGGCGAGTTGCCCGAGCGTGCCAACGTCGTGAAGCTGGCCGGCAATTTCATGATCGTTACCGCGATCGAGAGCCTGGCTGAAGCGTCCACATTGGTACGCGCCTACGATGTAAACGCGACTGATTTTATCGAGCTGATGACCAGTACCTTGTTCGCCTCACCGGTTTATCAAGGTTATGGCAAGGCGATCGCGGAGCAGCGCTTCACGCCGCCGGGTTTTTCGCTGCCGCTTGGCTTGAAGGATGTGATGCTGGCGCAAGAAGCCGGTTTCGCCCAACAGGTGCCGATGCCTTTGGCGGGTGTGCTGCGCGACAGCCTGCTGGAAGGGCTGGCTGATGGCGCAGAGGGGATGGACGTGGCTGCGTTGGCGCGTGTCTCCGCGCGCCGCGCGAATCTGGATCGTCGCAGCAAGGGTTAGCGGGGTGTTGATGGGCGTTGCGCCAACCAGCGATCCAACTGGTTGGCAAACGCCTGCTTGTCGCGCGCGTGCAATGCAGAAGGGCCACCCGTATCCACACCTGCTCCGCGTAACTCTTCCATGAAGTTACGCATGGTCAGGCGCTGCTGGATGGTTTCCGGGGTATAGAGTTCGCCACGCGGGTGGATGGCAAGCGCCCCTTTGCTGATCACTGTAGCTGCGAGCGGAATGTCCTGAGTCACTACCAGGTCACCCGCAGTAACCATGCGTGCGATTTCGTTATCAGCAACATCGAAGCCGCCCGGCACCTGGATGCTGCGGATATACGGCGAAGAGGGGACGCGTAGCGCGTGATTCGCTACCAGGGTTACAGCGATCTGCGCGCGCTGTGCCGCGCGGAACAGAATTTCCTTGATGGCGACCGGGCATGCATCGGCATCCACCCAGATGCGTGGAGCATCGCTCACGCGCTGTTCCAGTGCAGGGTGCCATCAATCACAGTATTGGTATGCCCGCCAATCCAGATGCTGCCGTCCACCATGCGGGCAATCAGCAGCGCATCGTGACCCATCTCGCGTCCTTGACTGACCGAGTAGCCGCGCGCAAGCGCGCCGTCCGGTTCGGCATGCAAAACGTAGGCGGCGATCAGACCGTTGGCGGCACCGGACGCGGGATCTTCGACGATGCCGACGCCGGACGGGAATGCGCGTACCACCAGTTGATAATCTGGATGGTTGCTGCGTGCGAACGCGCACAGACCCATGCTGCCGCTGGCGACGGCCAATGCACCGATGGCACTGTGATCGGGTTTCCAGGCGCGGAGGCTGGCTTCATCCTCGCATTCGGCCAGCCACCAGCGGCGTCCGCCGTCGACCAGGGCGGGGGGCAGCTTGCCGAGACCGATGCTGTCCAGGGTCGAGGCAAGCAGGGGATGGGCGTGCAGGCCGGTTTTCACTACGCGTGCCTCGGGCGACTGCAGCAGGAGTCTGCGCTGTGGACCGCTGCCTTCCACACGTATGGGCAGCACGCCGGCACCGCATTCCTGCCACAGCACATCGTCCTTGGGTATCGCCAAGCCACACTCCAATACTGCGTGGGCGCTGCCGACGCTAGGGTGGCCGGCAAAGGCGATTTCCTTCTGCGGCGTAAAAATCCGAACCTTGTAACTGGCCTTGGGATCGCTGGGCGGCAGCAGGAAGGTGGTTTCCACCAGATCGGTCCAGCGGGCATAGCGCTGCATCTGCGCCTCGCTCCAGCCGGTGGCGTCCGTGACCACGCCAAGGTGATTGCCGCCACCCGGGCTTGCGGCGAAAACATCCAGGTGCATGTAACGAATCGGTTTCATACGGCGAAGGAAGGCATGGCTTGAGCCGGGCATTTTAGCCGTCGACAAGCGAGCCCGTGAACGTCAAGATGGCGAAATTCCAAAACATTGTCAGATTCGTCATATGCCGATTACGCTGCTCATCATCCTTGCCGCCACTTGCATAGTGTCGTTCATGGCGTTTAACAACCGCCGCCTGATCGACGACTTGATCCTGTGGCCGCCTGCGATCGAGCGAAAGAAGGAGTATTACCGGCTGGTCACTTACGGGCTGATCCATGCCGACGGCATGCACCTGCTGTTCAACATGCTGACCTTGTATTTCTTTGGCCGCACGATGGAAGGGTTTTACAGCCTGACTCTGGGAACATTCGGCTTCGGCCTGTTCTATCTGGGAGGGCTGATCGTTTCGATTCTGCCCACGTATCTGAAGAATCGCCGCAATTCCAACTATCACAGCCTGGGCGCTTCCGGCGCGGTGTCGGCCGTGTTGTTCGGTTATGTGCTGCTTGCGCCGTGGACACGCATCCTGGTGTTCTTCATTCCGATGCCGGCGATTATTTATGCCGTGCTTTACGTGGGTTATTCGATTTACATGGACCAGCGAGGACAGGGCAACGTCAATCACAGCGCACATCTGTGGGGCGCGGCCTATGGCGCGGTCTTTACGGTGCTGGTGGATCCAGCCGTTTTGCCTCATTTTCTTGGGTCTTTATCGCAACCGGGGATGTGATTTCCGGCACTTGCTCACGCCGGGTACATCGTGATGATGTCAGGGTCTGATTACCGATCACCGCTGGAGAAGGCACGCATGGCAATGACCCGCAAGTCTGCCGCGAAGAAGTCCGCGGCTCGCAAGGCACCCAAAGGCGCGAGCAAGAAGAAAGTGGCTAAAAAGTCTGCTGCTACGCGCAAAAAGGCCGTAAAGAAAGCGGCAGGAAAGGAAGTGGCTAAAAGCGCCGTACGCAAGACGGCGAAGAAGGTTGTTGCCAGGAAAGCGGCGAGCAAGAAGGCCGTAAAAAAGGCCGTCAAGAAGGCGGTAAAGAACGCCGCCGTACCGAAGGCATTACCGATGCTCGGCAAGCGGAGTCCCGCAAAGAAAGCGTCTACCAGCAAGACGGTGGGCGGCAAGCCGGTTGTCGCGAAGAAAACTGCCAAAAAGGCTCCCAAGAAGGCTCCCAAGAGCCCGCCCGTAGCCGCGGTTGCAGCGGCAGCGCCATTGACTGCCACGGGCTCGGCGAGCGCGCCGAAAAAGCTTGCGCCGAAAAAAGCTGCGCCCAGAAAAGCGCCTGCAGAAAAACCCGTTGCGTTGAAGCCCCCGCACCCTGCTGAAGCCAGCGCGACGTCACCAGTGCCGCATATCAGCCCCGAAGAGGCTGTCGCGCATATCCAGGCGTTGCTGAAGGCCAAGCAGGAACGTGTAAAACAAGGTCCCGCTTGGCCCGGTGCCACCTCGGCACCGAATGCCGACAACGGTCATTCGAATAACCACAACGGTAATCATTCCAATGACCCCGCGCACAATCACACGGCGCATGCGCGTGGCGATCAAAACAAGAACGGCAAAAGCTGATCGAAGTTGCCGTAGCGGTTTGTTATCCCTGTACAGGCCGGCTGCCTTCAAAGCACGCCGGCCTTGTCTTTTTCTGCTCAGGACGCATTTAGCGACAGAGGACTAATTTAGTTTGCGTGGATTGCATGGAGCCCCGGCCATGAAACACTCGATCAAACGCCTGCTTGCCGGCTTAACGCTGGCAACACTGATGGCTCTCCTTTCCGGTTGTTATATCGCCCCCGGCTACAGTTATGTGCAGGGCAACGGCGCGGTGGGGGACGCCTACTACGGCACCGGTGTGGTTTACGGTGGTTACCCCTACTATCCTTATTACGGATATTACGGGTACCCCTATGGCTATTGGGGAGGTTACTGGGGCGGCTATTACGGTTGCTGCTACGGCGGGTATGGGCGCGGACGCTACTACGGTCGTGGTGGTTGGGGTGGCGGTCATGGCGGATACCACGGCGGATACCATGGCGGCGGCTCGGGCGGTGGCCACTCGGGCGGCCACTGAGCCAACGGGCTGAGCACGAATAAAGGCGCTTACGTCAGAATGCGGGGATGAACCGATCCCGCATTCTTATTCCCGGTGTGAGACTCATTTCCTGCATGCTGGTGGCAGCCGTGCTGAGTGCCTGCGCTGATCTGCGCTATTACACACACGTCACGCATGGCGAAAGCGCGTTGCTGCTGCAACGGCGCTCGGTAAAGAAGGTGATTGCCGATCCAGCTACCGATCCGAAGCTTGCCGCGCGTTTGGGGCTGTCACAGCAGGCGCGGCAGTTTGCTTCCCAGCAGCTGGATCTGCCGCGCAACCGCAGCTACACCTACTATGTCGAACTGCATCGACCCTACGTCGTGTGGAATGTCTTTGCCACGCCCCGCTTCTCGGTTGATGCCGTTCTGCAGTGCTTTCCAATTGCTGGCTGTGTGGCCTATCGAGGGTGGTTTGACGAGAAAAAGGCCGTGGACAGCGCCAAAAAGCTGCGGGCCAAGGGTGACGATGTCTATGTGGGCGGTGTTCCCGCTTATTCCACCCTTGGTTGGTTTGCCGATCCCATCCTTAGCAGCATGATGCGTTGGGACGATGACGATCTCGTCGGTACCATTTTCCACGAACTCGCTCATCAGCTGATCTATGTGAAAGGCGATACGGCCTTCAACGAAAGCTATGCGATGTTTGTGCAAAACCAGGGTTTGAAGCAATGGCACCGTTCACGTGGTGAACCTGAGGGAGATGATCGCGATCAGGTCATGGATGATGGTTTCACGCAACTGGTGCTTGATTTGCGCGATCGCTTGAAAATGCTCTATGGGCGCGGCGAGAACGATGCCGCGATGGCCGCAGGCAAGGAACGCGAGATCGCGGATTTTCGCGCGCGCTATGCAGCCTGGCGTGACAAGAACTGGCCGAACGACCATCGTTACGATGCGTGGGTGGCAGCACCGATCAACAATGCCACCTTGCTGCCTTTCGGCCTGTACGACCAATGGGAGCCGGCTTTTGCCGTGCTGTTCAAACAGGCCAATGGGCAATGGCCGGATTTCTATGACCGGGTACGTGCTCTGGCGAAAGAGCCAAAGGCCGAACGGGAACAGAGCTTGCGCGATTTGCTGAAATCCTCAGCAAACGCGTCGTAGATTGGGTCTTGCGGTGTAATCCGGTAGCCAGTGGAGAAGAAGAGACGTGGCGGAGGCGCGAGTTCGACCGCCTGCGATTAACTCTGCGATCTTGTTCGCTCGTTACTTGCCCTTGTGCCAACTGCTTTGGATTTCCCATGCCCGAACATGCTATGCGTGCATCGCCTATGGCGAAACTTTGTGCTGCGCCATGTAGCGCAGATAAGCGAGCAGGGCGCTCAGATCGGCATCGGAAAGCGACGCCTGCGTCGGAAAGCCAAACATTTTCCCTTCCGGCCAACGCCGCAATGATTGTGGGTTACGGATAAAAGCCCGCAACATGTCGTCGCTCAGATACTCGGTGGGACTGTGGGGGATGTTCAAATCCGGACCCATCTGCGCGTCGCCTTCGCCATTGAGCGTATGGCAGGTAAAACAGGTGCGCTGGAATACCGTGTAACCATAACGAATGGGGCTGCTGACGGGCAGCGAAGCAGCAGGTGCCGTAGCGGGAAAGCGAGTGGCGGCATCTTGTGTACGTTGAATACGCACGATCTGGTAGGGCCATTGCTCGACGCTGATGTTGGCGTCAGCGGGATGGGTCCACACCAGATAGAAGGGGCCGGCGTCACCTTTGTTGCCGGGAAGCGCCGGCCACGGCTGCCTGGAGTCTTCGATAGCGAGCCACGCTTCGGCGCCAGCCTGATTGAGGATCGCATCGGCGGGTATATCAACGGAGAAACCATCGCTTGACACAAACTGCAGGCGGTCGCTGTGTTTCAGCTCGGGCAGCAGGGCGCGCAAGGGGATGGCGCGATACTGCATGCTGCGGCGGAATGCCACATCCGAAGGAATGCTTATATTTTTTACATCCGGCCGCGCCAGCAACTGGGCCGCAGTCCAGCGATGTAAGCCAAGGTTCGTATCAATACTTAGATCGGTGGCGTGCAAGGGCAGCATAAAACACAAAGCTAACAAGCTTAGAAAGCGGCGCAACATGCTAATGTCCTTGTAGCGACAAATACTTAGAGTCGATGCAGATAAAATTGCTGGCGGTTAGGGGCGGTTAGTTATCGAAAAGCTGAACCAAATGAAGGTTAGCCTTGAACTTCATTCGCAGCGCCCACACTAATTGTCTGAATCGCCGTGAGGCGACCACCGGATGGCACTGAGCATCGTGACATCCAGGGGTCGGTTCCTATTTTACCCTCCCCCCGGAACGCGACCTAACAAACCCCGGCAGTTATTCCCCTGGCTGCCGGGGTTTTATCTTTTCATAGCGATCACTTCGGCAGGATAATTGGTGTGTGCTGCGCTGGCGCGTGGCGATTCCGTGCTTCGGCATGTCCTCCCCACCGACATGGAACGGATCCATGATCGTCAGTTCGCTGCTCGATACCGACCTCTACAAATTCTCGATGATGCAGGTGGTACTGCATCAATACCCTGCCGCTCATGTTGAGTACCGCTTCAAGTGCCGCAACCCCGGCGTGAATCTGGTGCCCTACATCGATGAGATTCGCGAAGAACTGCATGCCCTGTGCAGCCTGCGCTTTACCGAGGCAGAGCTGGAATATCTGCGAAGCTGGCGTTTCATCAAGAGCGACTTCGTCGACTTTCTGGCGTTGTTCCAGCTCAACGCCAAATACGTGGAGATCACGCCTTCGCCGCTGACGAAGGGTGAGATCGAGATCCGCATCTGCGGACCGTGGTTGCACACCATTCTTTTCGAAGTGCCGTTGCTCGCGATCGTCAACGAAGTCTATTTCCGCAACACCCATCCGAATCTGGATCTCACGGAAGGGCGCCGGCGTCTGCGTGAGAAGGTTGCGCTGCTACGCGATACGTCCGGTTATGCCGACTGCCGCATCGCCGACTACGGTACCCGCCGCCGCTTCTCGCGCGAGTGGCATCGGGAAGTGGTGACCAGCCTGCACGAAGGGCTGGGCCCGCAGCTGGCCGGTACCAGCAATGTCTGGCTGGCGCGGCAACTGGGTCTGCGCCCGTTGGGCACGCTCGCTCACGAATACCTCCAGGCACATCAGGCACTGGGGCCGCGCCTGCGTGATTCGCAGGTCGCTGCGCTGGAGGCCTGGGCCAAGGAATACCGCGGGGACCTGGGCATTGCCCTCTCGGATGTCTATGGCCTTACTGCTTTCCTGCGTGACTTCGACATGTACTTCTGCAAGCTGTTCGACGGTACGCGGCATGATTCAGGCGATCCGTTTGCCTGGGGTGAGCGGGTGCTGGCGCATTACCACGCCAATCGCGTCGACCCGCGCAGCAAGGTGCTGGTATTCAGCGATGGCCTGGATATTCCCAAGGTGATGCAACTGTACGAACACTTCCATGGGCGTTGCCAGCTTGCCTTCGGCGTGGGTACCAACCTCACGAATGATGTGGGGCCGGTGCCGCTCAACATCGTGATCAAGATGGTTCGCTGCAACGGTCAGCCGGTGGCCAAACTCAGCGACTCGCCGGGCAAGAACATGTGCGAGGACGATGCCTACATTGCTTACCTGCGGCAGGTATTCGATATTCCGGTACTGGTCGAGACCGAATCCGTGGCGTGATTCATGCCTCCACGAATAAAAAAGCCCGCACGGCGATGCGGGCTTTTTATTGCGAAGAAGTGCCGATCAGAACGCCGGCAACACGGCACCGTGATATTTCTGTTCGATAAACGCCTTCACTTCCGGACTGGTCAGTGCCTGCGCCAGCTTCTGCACGCGCGGGTCGTTCTGGTTATCCGGGCGGCCGACCAGGTAATTTACGTAAGGTGAATTCTTGTCCTCGATCAGCAGTGCATCCTTGGTCGGATTAAGCCCTGCGGCCAACGCATAGTTGGTGTTGATCAGCGCCAGATCCACCTCATCCAGCGTGCGCGGCAGCATCGCCGCTTCCAGTTCCTTGAACTTCAGGTTCTTCGGATTGGCGATGATGTCCTTGGTGGTCGCCAGTTCGTTGTTCGGATCCTTCAGGGTGATCAGGCCGTTCTTGGCAAGCAGGATCAGGGCGCGGCTGTTGTTGCTCGGGTCGTTCGGAATGGCGACCGTGGCGCCATCGGGCAGCTGATCGATGGATTTGATCTTGTGCGAGTAGGCCCCGAAGGGTTCGATGTGCACGCCGGTGATGATCACCAGGTTGGTGCCGCGCTCGCGGTTATACGCGTCCAGATAAGGCTTGGTCTGGAAGTAGTTCACATCGATGTCCTTTTCGGCCACTTGCGCATTGGGCTGCACGTAGTCGGCAAACACCTTGATGTCCAGGTTCACCCCTTCCTTGGCCAGGATCGGCTTGACCTCTTTGAGGATCTCCGCGTGCGGCACCGCCGTGGCGGCCACGGTGAGCGTCTGGGCGTTCGAGTCGCCAGAACCGGAGGATGAGCAGCCAGCCAGGATCAGCGTGGCGGCGAGCAGGGCCATCAGCTTTTTCATAGGATTTTCGTCCTTGTGCGGCGCATCAGAATAGCCGTCCATACGGCCGAATGCAAAGCACTCGCGGCTCGGCACCTAGTCAAGTCATTGAAAAATTGAATAAATATCCAGGAAGGGTCAGCTGCGGCTGTAATGCGCCACAATCCGGTCTCCCAGCATCTGCAGCAGTTGCACCAGCACGATCAGCAACAGCACCGTCACCACCATGTAATCGGACTTGTAGCTCAGGTAGCCGTAACGGTAGGCCAGGTCGCCCAGTCCGCCTGCGCCAATGGCGCCGCCCATGGCCGTATAGCCGACCAGTGCAATCGCCGTGACGGTAACCCCCGCCCAGAGGCTGGCGCGCGCCTCTGGCAGCAGCACGTGGCGGACGATCTGCCAGGTGGTGGCGCCCATGGCTTGTGAAGCTTCGATCACACCGCGTTCCACTTCGCGCAGGGCGGTTTCGACCAGGCGCGCAAAGAACGGCGCCGCGCCTATGACCAGCGGCGGTATCGCGCCGCGTACGCCCAGTTTGGTGCCCACCAGCACATAGGTGAGCGGCATTACCACGATCATCAGGATGATGAAAGGGATCGAGCGCAGCACATTCACCACCAGGGACAGCACGCCGTAGAGTTTCGGCATTGCGTGCAACTGGCCCTTGCCGGTGAGGTACAGCAATACACCCAGCGGCAAGCCGATCACGACCGTGAGCAGCAATGAACCGCTCAGCATCAACAAGGTATCAATGCAGGCCTGACCGAGTTCGCCCCAATCGTCGATATTGGGGAACAGGTTTTGCAGCAGGGGAAGGCTGGCGGCGATCATCGTGCAAGCTCCTCGATTTCGATGCCTGCATCGCGTAGCGCTTGCAGTGCTTTGTCCACATTGTCCCCTTGCATGGCCAGCGTGAGCTGGCCGTAGGGAAGATCCTTGATGCGATCGATGCGTCCGGCAAGGATGTTGAAATCCACCCCTGTTTCGCGCGTGACACGCCCTAGCGTGGGCGACCAGGTGGCTGCGCCGCGGAAGGACAGCCGCATGATGCGTCCGGGCACATGCTGGTAAGGCACGTGCTCACCCGCGGCTTCCTCCGGCAATGCCTCGTTGACGAAGCGGCGCGTGGTGGCGTGTTGTGGATGCAGGAATACGTCGGCGACGGCGCCGTGTTCCACGATGCGGCCCGCGTCCAGCACCGCTACCCGATCGCAAACCCGGCGCACTACATCCATCTCATGAGTGATCAGCACGATGGTGAGTTTCAGCTCGCGGTTGATCTCGGCCAGCAGTTCCAGCACGGAGGCGGTGGTTTGCGGATCCAGCGCACTGGTGGCTTCATCGCAAAGCAGGATGGAAGGCTGATTGGCCAGCGCGCGTGCAATACCGACGCGTTGTTTCTGACCGCCAGAGAGCTGTGACGGGAATTTGTTGGCGTGGTCGGCAAGGCCCACCCGTTGCAGCAATTCCTCTACGCGCTGTCGAATCGCTGTCGAATCCTTGCCGCCAGCAATGCGCATTGGAAAGGCAATGTTTTCGGCCACGGTCTGCGACGAGAGCAGGTTGAAGTGCTGGAAGATCATGCCGATTCGTTGCCGCGCAGCACGCAAGGCGGGATCGGGCAGGGCGGTGATGTCCGTGTCCTCGATCAGGATGCGTCCGCCGCTGGGGCGTTCCAGCAGATTGATCAGACGGATAAGCGTCGACTTGCCAGCCCCGGAATGCCCGATGATGCCGAACACTTCGCCGTCGGCGATCTCGAGGTTGAACGGCTCGAGCGCGGGGATATCCCTGCCGGCAACGCGGTAGGACTTGTGGACATCGACAAATCGGATCACGGCCAAGCCTGAAAAGGGATCGGAACCGGCATTCTATGCCACCGGGCGTCATGAGAGCTGGAGTAGACTTCCATATCGATATGACCGGAGCGACCACCATGACCACTGTCTACGACTTCAACGCGCGTGACATCGACGGCCACGACCAGTCGCTGGCCTCCTGGCGCGGCAAGACCATGTTGATCGTCAACGTCGCCTCCAAATGCGGGTTCACTCCGCAGTACAAGGGGCTGGAAGAGTTGTGGCGCAGCCAGCGGGACAAGGGGCTGGTAGTGCTGGGTTTCCCTTGTGACCAGTTCGGCCATCAGGAGCCGGGCGACGAGGCCGAGATCAAGAATTTCTGCTCTACCAGCTACGACGTGACCTTTCCGATGTTCGCCAAGATCGACGTGAACGGCGATAACACGCATCCGCTGTATCAGTGGATGAAGAAGCAGGCTAAGGGTTTGCTGGGCAGCGAGTCGATCAAGTGGAACTTCACCAAGTTCCTGATTGATGCCGATGGCAATATGGTGAAGCGTTACGCGCCCAACGATACGCCGGAGAAGATCGGGAAGGATTTGCAGAAACGAGCGTGATTCGTCGTGCCTGCTGGTTCGTGATAGCTGATCGGGCCGCACGTCATGCCGGTGCGGCCGGTTGCACGTCGGCAAGAGCTGCGGGTGCTTGCACCTGTTTCAGCTATGCCCCTGAAACGCCGCCAGCAGCTCGACGATCGCATCGAGGTTGCGGCTGGGGCTGGGATCATCGCCTTCTTGAACAAAGTTGTTGAGCATGATGGCAAAAGCCAGCCGCTCGCCGGATGCCGTCGTTACATAGCCGACCAGGCAGCGCACATAGTTCATGCTGCCGGTCTTGGCACGCACATTATCCATGGCGGGCGTATTGCGCATGCGCCATTCCAACGTGCCATCCACGCCCGCGTCGGGTAGCGCTTGGCGCAGCTGGGCGCCATAAGGCTGGCTGGCGAGATAGGTGAGCAGGCGGACCATCGCATTGGGTGTGGTCAGGTCCTGGCGCGACAGTCCGCTGCCTTCCTCGATCTGACTGTCGCTCGGCGTTATGCCGATACGGTCCAGCAGTTCGCGCATGGCGCGGATGCCCCATGCTTCGGAACTGAGGAAGCCCGACGCCGGATCGCCATTCTGCTCGGCGGTTGATTGCGCTTTCACACCGGCGATCTGCAGCAGGTTTTGCAGGTAGAGATTCTGTGAACGCTTCAGTCCGCGGGTCAGCACTTCCATTAAGGGCGGTGACAGCACCTGCGCAACGACGATGGCTTTGTCGAGCCCGATGTTGTTTTGTTCCGGCCAGTGCAGCGTGCGCAGCTGACCCTCGATGCGAATGCCATGCCGCATCAGGGCCTCGCGCAGCAGGTTGCCGGCAAACCATGCCGGATCGGCCATGGCGAGTTTGAAGGTTTGCGGCTCGCTTCGCGCGGCGACATTGCCGAACGCGTGAAGCGTGCTATCGCCGGGCGCGCGATAGAGGTTGATGTCACTGCGCGTATGCGGCGCGCTGGTGGTCATGGTGTTGATGACGCGTGTGATCGCTCCGGGTGGATCGAGCATCAGCGACACCGGACCGTCGGCTGACGCCGAGGGTGTCAGCGTGAGATCGACCACGTTTTCCTGCACGCTCAGTGCCGACGAGGGCACCGCGAACCAGCTTTGCAGGTCACGTGCTTCCCAGCCGGAACCTATCGCCGGACCGCTGAAATAACTGTCATCCGCGATCAGGTCGCCTCGCACTTCGCGTACGCCGTTGGCGGCCAACTGTGTGGCGAGCTGATCGGCCCAGTCGCCGTTGGTGTCGGGTGTGCCGAGTGTAGGATCGCCCATGCCATGCAGAATCAGCGGGCCTTCCAGCTGACCATTCGCGATCGGATGGGTGGCGAGCAACTGAGTAGGAATGCGGTAATCGGTGCCGAGCGTGTCCAGCACCAGCGCCGCGGTATACAGCTTGGCGGTCGATGCGGGTTGCAGCAGGCGGTCGGCATCGTGCGCATACAGCGTGTGGCCGGTGTCAAGCGAAGTGACGGCGATGCCCCAGCTCGACGACGCGAAACGCGGCGCATCGATTTGCGCATCGATCGCTGCGCCGAGTTGCTCCAAGGTAGTGGTGCCGGCGGGCGTGCTGGATGAGCCCGCCTGTGCATGGGCGAGCGCACCCCACAGCATGCATGCCGTGCCGATCCATCGCAGATATCGCTTTGAGACAACGTTCATGGGCTTAGTATTGCCGAAGCCGCGTTCGCCTCGGTAGGTCACATCACCCATGCACGGCGTTGGCGGATACGCAGGCCGAGCCACGCCAGGCTCAGGCCGCGCATCGCCATGAACGCGATGAATGCCAGCCACAAGCCGTGATTACCCAGGCCGCGGGTGAGCCAGAGCAGCAGTCCATAGAACATCACCGACACCAGCATGCCGTCACGCATCTCGCGCGCCCGCGTGGCGCCGATAAAGAGGCCATCCAGTAGATAGCTCCACACGCCGATGACCGGCAGCGCGGTGAGCCAGGGCAGGTAGCTATAGGCCACTTCGCGTACTTCGGGCAGGTTGGTCTGCAGGTTGATGAAAAGGTGGCCGCCCAGTCCGAATAGCAGCGCATAGGCCAGGCTGCCGATCAGCGCCCATCCGCCGGCAACCACCAGTGCGCGACGCAGTGCCTGCTGATCGCCGGCACCGATGGCGTGTCCGCACAGGGCCTCCACCGCGTTGGCAAAGCCATCCAGGCAGAAGGCGGTGAGCATCAGGCCGTTGAACAGCAAGGCGTTGGCCGAAACGGTCGCGTCACCGAGCCGTGCACCGAGCAGCGACAGGCTGAAGAAAACCGCCTCCAGCGCGATCGTTCGCAAAAAAATATCGCGATTGACCATCAATAGCGGACGCCAGTGATCCCAGCCGCGCATCGCTTGCCAGTCGATATGTCCATCCAGATGGCGCACGACCTGCTGTGTGCGCCAAAGTCCGTAGATCGCGCCGCACCATTCACCCGCCACCGATGCCAGCGCAATGCCGGGCACGCCCCAGCCGAAGCCCAGTACGAACAGCAGATTGAGCGTGATGTTCACGATGTTCGTGACCAGCAGCAAGGTCAGGGTAGTGCGCGCACGCTGGGCACCAATAAACCAGCCGGCCAGTGCATAGTTGAGCAGGGCGGCGGGCAGTCCGAGCAGGCGCAGGTGCAGATAATCCAATGCGCGGCCAGTCATCAGCGGGGTCGAATGCATCTGGCCGACCAGCCATGGCAGAACCGGCACCATCAGCGCACCGATCAGCACACCGAGCACGGCCGCTAGCAGCAATGCCTGCGCCTGCACGGTACGCAGGGCCGAGTTGTCGCCCGACCCCATGGCTTGTGCAGCAAAACCCGTCGTGCCCATGCGCAGGAAGCCCAGGCTCCATACCGGCAAGGCATACACGGCGCTGCCGACGGTCACGGCGCCCAGGTCCTGGGTCTGTGGCAGATGGCCAGCCACGGTGCTGTCCACCAAGGCCACCAAGGGCACGGTGAGGTTGGACAGCATCATCGGCATGGCCAGCGACCACACTTGCCGATGCGTCGGGCGATGGCGCCAGGCTTCGAGAAAGCTTGTCATCGTCATGAGATGGGGTGGGTTTGGCAGGCGATTCTGACAGGTCCCCGGCGCGAGGCATGTGCGGGTGGTAATCTTGCGCATCCGTCGGCTGAGGTCGACGCTTTCCCCTTAGCGAGACCCCCATGCAGATTGCCGATAACAGCGTTGTTTCCTTCCACTACACCCTGACCGACGACCAGGGGCAGACGATTGACAGCTCCGAAGGCCGCGAGCCGCTCACCTACATGCATGGCACTGGCCAGATCGTGCCAGGCCTGGAAAAGGTGATGACCGGCCGTGTGGCTGGCGATCAGTTCAAGGTGGATGTGGCGCCTGAGGAAGGTTACGGCGTGCATTATCCGGAACTGGTGCAGGAACTGCCGCGCGAAGCCTTCCAGGGCGTGCAGGATATCCAGCCCGGCATGCAGTTCCAGGGCCAGGGGCCGCAGGGGGTGATCAACGTGACGGTGACCAAGGTCGATGGCAGCACCGTGCATATCGACGGTAACCATCCGCTGGCCGGCCAGACCCTGCATTTCGATATTGAAGTGACCGAAGTGCGCGCTGCCACTGCGGAAGAGATTTCGCACGGCCACGTGCATGGTGCGGGCGGTCATCACCATTGATCTTTCCGCCGCGAACGCATGCGTTCGCGGCCTGATCGCTGGCCAGCGTACAGGGGCAATGGCCATAGATGCAGGGACGCTTGCGCATTGCGATTGTGGGCTACGGCACTGCCGGTCAGGCAGCTGCCGTCTTCCTGCATGCACAAGGGCACATGTTGAGTGTGTTTGAGCAAGCGCCCGAGCCGGGCCCGGTGGGTGCGGGTTTCCTTCTGCAGCCTACAGGACTTGGCGTACTGAGCGAATTGGGTGTGCGCGAACAGGTACTTGCGCATGGGCAACGCATCGAGCGTCTGCATGGCTGCAATCTGCGCGGACGTCGCGTGATGGACATGCGATATGTCGATCATGCGCCGGACTGTTTTGGTCTGGGCCTTACGCGTGGCAGCCTTTTCAAGGTATTGCGTGATGCCTATCCGGCGGCTACCGAGATTCGCACGGGCACCTGTATCGATCAGGTTATTGGGGATGGCCGGCATCTGATCGATCGAGCCGGAAACTCGTATGGACCTTTCGACCTCATCATTGCCGCAGACGGCGCCCATTCGCGCTTGCGCCGGGCCGCGCCACAGCAGATCAAGCGCGAGCGCCTCTATCCATGGGGTGCATTGTGGTGTCTGGTACCGGCTCACGAGTGGCCCCACGCTGATGAGTTGCGGCAACGCTATGCAGGCACGCGCGAGATGATCGGCATGTTGCCGGTCGGCCACCGCGCGGGGCATCCAGGGCGATGGCTGACATTCTATTTCAGTCTGCCGGGCGACCAGGTCGATCGTTTCGATACCGACGCTTTTGAGCGCATGCGCCAACGAGTTGCCGTGCTGTGGCCGGAAGTATCGTTACCACTGGCGTATATCGAATCGGCACAGCACATGAATCGGGCTCGCTATCGCGACGTGGTGATGCGCAGCCCGGTCGAGGGCCGCGTGGTTTTCCTCGGCGATGCGGCCCACGCGATGAGTCCGCAACTGGGGCAGGGCGTCAACATGGCTTTGCTGGATGCGCAGGCCTTGGCGGACGCCTTGGCCGCGAATGCCGATGTTGATGCTGCGCTGGACCTCTATCGCCGTAGTCGCCACGGACACCTCGCGGTGTATCAACGCTTGAGTCGCTGGCTGACACCATTATTCCAGTCCGAGCGCACGCTGCTCGCCGGTATGCGTGATCTTGCCTTCGGTCCGCTTGGACGCATGCCGGTAGCGCGCGGGCAGATGTTGAAAATACTTACAGGTACCAAGCGCGGATGGTTTTCTTGAAATTCACGTAGCTTTGATTCGAGTGTTTACATATTCCACGCGCTGCGGGCGGCAAAGGTCATCTGCGCATGTAAACGAAGAACACCCTAGTACCAATCCAGCAGCGAGATACCTATGCCGAGATAGGTCGCGTTGTGGTTGTAGTCGATGATGCTTTCACCGTATCCCTTGAACAGTTCCATGTAGCCGCGCAGGTTGCCGACTAGCGGGAAGCTCCAGGTCAGGCGTCCGGCGCCATGCTGCTCACTACCGCCGCGTAGCGAGTCGCGCAGCATCAGGCCGAATTCCTGCCCGTTCCATTCGTGAATGATCTGCATGTCGGCCCGGCCCATGTAATTGCTGATATCCGGATTGTTGTCGTCCACCGCCTGCTCCGGGATACGCCACCAGGGGCGGAACATCACGGTCCAGTCGTCGCGTTCGAACCCGATCTGCCCCATCACTCGATTCCAGCTACGTGACAGTGGATCGGACTGGCCATTGGATTGATGGTCGACGCCGATGCTGAGCAGGCGTCCATCCCAGCCGAAGAGCTGATAATTGGTGTTGAACACCAGCAACGCTTCGGGCTCGTAATCGGTTTCGCGAAATGGCCGCGACAGTTTCGCGTTGTAGACCTGCCAATACGAATCTTGGGTATAGCCGACCCATAGATCCCCCGCATCGCCAAACACGCCCTGCCAGATCTTGGTTTTCAGGCTGAGCTGGAACTTACCTTCGACATCCTGCATGCCCAATGGCGTGTGCTCGGCATTGACCGGATTCGGGCTGTAGGGAAGGTTGTTCTGGTTGCTGGTAGCGAATACCGGCAGCACATAGATCGGTTTATAGCCGCGTAGGTTGAAGGTGCCCAGCTTGCTTTCCGGCGACAGCTCCCAGCGACTGTCGAGCAGTGAAAGCGGTGCCGGTGTGTTGCTGTTGCTGGGTGCGTTGGCCGTTGCGCTTTGCTCGTGAGAGAACACGTTGGAGCTCGGGGCGGCCACGGGCTCGGTGCGCTTTTGCGCCGCCGGTAGCTGGTTGCGCCCGGTGGCCTTGTCATAGCAGGCCAGCCGTTGCGAATCGCTTTCGATCGCAGTACAGGCCCGGATATCCGCGGGATTCACGTTCTGGGCACGGACGGGCGACAGGGCCAGACAAGCCCCGGCGCAGGCCATTGCATAACCAAGGCTGGGTTTCATGGCGAATCCCCCAAGGCGCCGCTCCTCGGCGCATTTGCCGCCAAGTCTAGCTATGTTGCGTGTAGGAAATAAAAAAGCCGGCCGTCAAACGGTGACGGCCGGCGTGAATGACGCCTTTGAGAACGCGTCCTTGCTGTCGCTCAGTTCAGATTTTGCAGCCAGCGCTCGTACTGCGCCTTGGAGATGCTGTTGCCGCCATTGGCGGCGTATTCAAAGTCATTGGCCAGCGGCGGATAGGCGCTCGCTTCGTCTTTGCTGATGACTTTCTGGCCACCGGAAAGTTGTTCAAACGACGGTGGCGATGCAGTGGAAGGTGTCTGGCCCATCGTAGAGTTGATGGTGACCTGGCCTTTGGCGGAGTTGAAGGTGGTGCTGGTAGTCGTGCTGGTGCTCTCGGTGCCCGTGGGGGACGGCATCGACTGCTGTGCGAAGGCTGCGCCGGTAACAAGCAAGCTGGCGCTGATCAGGGAAGCAAAGAGTGGGGTTCGATATTTCATCTTCGTAGCTCCATGCAAAAATGCTCGATATGTGAGACTGCTTCCAATGCCAGGAGTTCGTGGCCGAAAATAGTCTCGGCATGTCAAGCTCGTGAATCACGTTAGCAATAGTGTGGTAAATGCAGGCCCAACAAGGCAGTAATGATTTCGTAAAGGCGATCATCCGTTGAGCGTATCTTCATCTGATGCAAAACCCATCGCGCTCGCGCAGGCGCGTATGTTGCACCTTGCAGCACAAGGTCTGCTGCAGCCACCGCGACGACGCGCACAGCGCGACGACATGTTGGCAACCATTCAGCGCATGCGCCTTTTGCAGATAGATAGCATTCATGTCGTGGCGCGCAGCCCTTACCTGGTGTTACACGCCCGCCTTGGTGAATATCCGCAGATATGGCTGGAAGAGGCGTTGGAAGCCGGCCGCATTGCGGAGTGCTGGGCGCACGAAGCCTGTTTCGTGACAGCATCCGATATAAGCCTGCATCGCGCATGGCGTGCACAATACGAAAGCAATCATTGGGCGGACAGGCACGCCGCGCGCGCCAGGGATGCCAACCTCAAGGAAATGCATGCGCTGCTGGAACGCGTGCGCGCCTCGGGCCCAGTGCGCGCGTCGGATTTCGAGCGTACCGACCGCGGCGTTTCCGGCTGGTGGGAATGGAAACCTGAAAAGCGCTGGCTGGAAGCGTGGTTTGCATCCGGCGAGCTGATGGTCACCAGACGTGAGCGTTTCCAGCGCGTCTACGATCTTGCCGAAAGAGTGCTGGCCAAGCTTGATCCACCGTTCGATGAAGCAGTCATGGCATGGCCGCAAGCGGATCTGCGCAAGCGATTCATTCTTGATAGCGTCCGTGCGCTCGGTATTACACAGGCACGCTGGATCGCCGACTACTTTCGCTTGAAGCCCTCGGTGGATGAGCGCGAGCTGGCGCCGTTGCTTGCCGATGGCGATTTGCTGCGCGTGCAGGTTGTTGGCTGGGATCAACCCGCCTATGTCCATCGCGATCACCAGGCACTGATTGATAAAGCGCGTGAAGGCCGTTTGCGGGCCACGCGTACCACCTTGCTGTCACCGTTCGATCCGTTGGTCTGGGATCGAGCACGCCTACGCGAGATGTTTGGTTTCGATTACAGCATCGAGTGTTATGTGCCCGCAGCGAAGCGCAAGTTTGGTTACTACGTGTTGCCCATCCTGCATCGAGGACGATTGATCGGGCGGCTCGATGCCAAGGCGCATCGCGCAGAAGGCGTGTTTGAAGTGAAGGCGCTTTTTCTGGAAGAGGATGTAAAAACCTCTGAGCGCATGCTCGCAGAATTGGCGGCGGCGGTAGCCGCTACCGCCGCGTGGCACGGCACGCCCAAGGTCCGGCTGGGGCGTTGCCGGCCGGCAACGATTGCGTCAGTGTTGCGTGCGTATTGGCGTGGTTGATGCCGGAGCAGGTTGGGATGTTGCATCAGCATTCGTGGCCGGTGCTGTGCAGGAGCGGCCTTGCAGCGCGGCGTTGAGCTGTTGCCTCAGGTCGACGCAGCGGCCGGCCAGATAAGGGCGTACCCGCGGATCGGCGGCACTTTGCTGCAAGCTCAACAGCATGGCCTGGTAGTGGCTCTCCAGCGTATCGGCCGGAAAGATGTGCGCGGCCCGGTGGCAGGCCAGATAGCTGTATAGGTAGGCATTGCAGGCAGGGATGCCTATATCGACGGTCTGAGGACTAGGCGTACTGGGGGGTGTTGGCTTGCGGGTAGCATGGCTGCAGCCGCCCAGCAGGGCTAAAGCTAGCCAAAAGACTGGCCGCACGTCAGTCCGGCGAAAGAAATCCGCCTTGTTGCCCGGTTCCATGGATGCATTCTCGTTCACGGATTGATGCCATCAAGCATACCGCGTTGAGCAAATCGTCCTTCCAAGCTGAACGACTGTTCGCCTTGACTGCACATTTGCGGTTATGATGGTCGGACTGTGTTTGCCGGGGTCACCAGAGTCACGTGACCCGATGCAGCCGATTACGATCTGCCTCATCGCTCACCCCCTAGGGTCTTCCTTAGCACACCAGTAAGCCGGCCCCCTCGGAGGGGTCGAGTCTCTTTGTTATTGAAAAACCTAGTTTTGGAGTGTGTTTCATGTCTGATCGTCAGATCGGTACCGTCAAGTGGTTCAACGATGCCAAGGGTTTCGGCTTCATCAGCCGCGACAATGGCCCGGATGTTTTCGTGCATTTCCGCGCGATCCAGGGCAATGGCTTCAAGAGCCTGCAGGAAGGCCAGAAGGTCAGCTTCAAGGTGGTGCAGGGCCAGAAGGGTCTGCAGGCCGATGAAGTAATGCCGGCCTAATCGGCAAATAAGATCGATTTAAAAAGCCGGGCTTAATGCCCGGCTTTTTTTATTTCCCGAGTATTTTGTCGCCGGTTTTCATAGTGATTCCAAACGTGAATTTTTCATCACATATTCTTTTACAAAAATCACTATGCTGTATTCACTGTGTCTGCTCGGTAATGCGCGTGTCCGCAATGCGGTCCCTGTCCGCAACGCTCCACTCGATCTAGGCAAACCCAGTAAGCCGTCGGCTCGGGTGGGTCGACTGGTCTCAGAGTCAAACGCTTTAACCGATGGAGTGAGTCATGTCGGATCAACGTGAAAACGGCACAGTCAAATGGTTCAATGATGCCAAGGGCTTCGGTTTTATCAGCCGCGAAAATGGCCCTGATGTCTTTGTGCATTTTCGTGCAATCCAGGGTAATGGTTTCAAGAGCCTGAAAGAGGGGCAGAAGGTGAGTTTCAAGGTGGTGCAGGGACAGAAAGGCCTGCAGGCTGACGAAGTCACTCCAGCTTGAATTACCTGTGATCAAATACTTAAAAAGGCCGGCGAATGCCGGCCTTTTTGTATCTGTCTTATGCATTGGCTAATCTGCGCCGATGTCTGCATCCCTTACATCACCCACGACGAACGCGATCGCCAGCATGGTCGTACCTGTCGTTTCGCGCGACGGTGCGCGCAGTGAACTGATTCTTGTGCAACCTGCCGATTATCCGCGGCATGTGCTGTATTGGTTGCCTGCGATGGGCGTGCCTGCCAAGCACTATCTGCCGTTGGCTGAAGCCTTTGCGGCGCACGGCATTGCCCTGGTGCTGCACGAATGGCGAGGTATCGGTTCCAGTGATCGTCGCGCGGGAAGACGTTGCGACTGGGGTTACCGTGAATTGCTCCAGGCCGACGTGCCCGCCGGTGTTGAAGAGGCCAGAACTCGTTGGCCGCATGCCAAGCTCTGGCTCGGTGGTCACAGTCTGGGCGGTCAGCTGTCTTGCCTTTACGCCAGTCTCCACCCGGACGTCTTTACCGGTCTTGTGTTGATTGCCAGTGGCGCACCTTATTGGCGGCGTTTTCCGCGTGGTGCGTCGATTCTTCCGGCATTTCTGCTTGCCTCGCCGCTCGCACGATTGTTGGGGTATTTGCCGGGACGAAGAATCGGCTTTGGTGGCAATGAAGCGCGCGGAGTCATTGCTGATTGGTCGCGCAGCGGACGCACCGGGCGGTATGCTGCAAAGGGCATGCAGGCGGATTTTGATCAGCAACTGGCTGCATTGCGCTTGCCTGTGATGGCTTTGCGTTTGAGCAATGACTGGCTGGTGCCATCCGGCTCATTGGAATGGCTGTTGGGCCTCATGCCTGAAGCACCCAGGCAGGTTGGCCTGGTGACTTCCGGGCAACTGGCGGGACAACGTGCCGATCATTTCACTTGGATGAAAGTGCCCGATTCGCTTGCGGGGCAGCTGGCCGAATGGATGGATCATTCTGTAGTCATTCGTCCCCATCATAGGGAGCCGGCTTGATCATCGGCGGTTCGCCGCCATGTGTCTGGTCTTACACGGATTGCAGCGTCCCATGAAACTGTTCGAACCCTACCAGCAACGCAGCCTTACCTTGCGCAATCGCATTATCGTGTCACCGATGTGCCAGTACTCGGCCACCGACGGTGTGCCGGACCATTGGCACCTCGTGCATCTAGGCAGCCGCGCGGTGGGTGGGGCGGCTGCGGTGATCGCGGAAGCGACTGCCGTCTCAGCCGAAGGGCGCATTTCCGCGCACGACACCGGTATCTGGAACGATGCGCAGGTCGAAGCGTGGCGGCCGATCACCGCATTCATCGCGGCGCAAGGCGCCGTTGCGGGTGTACAGCTTGCGCATGCGGGCCGCAAAGCCAGCGTGTGGCGTCCGTGGGAGGGCGGTGCTTCCTTGCCGGCTGATCAGGGCGCATGGCAGACCGTCGCTCCTTCGGCTATTCCGTTCGACCATGACTGGCACGTCCCAAAGGCGCTGGATGCCGCTGGCATTCGCAAGGTGATCGAGGATTTTCGCGCGGCAGCCGTGCGTGCGCGGCAGGCGGGATTCAGCTTGATCGAGCTGCATGGCGCACACGGTTATCTGTTGCATCAGTTTATGTCGCCGTTGAGCAATCATCGCAGCGATGAGTACGGTGGCAGTTTCGAAAATCGCACTCGTCTGGTGCGTGAAGTCATCTCTGCCGTGCGTGAAGTATGGCCGGACGATTTGCCTCTGTGGCTGCGCATTTCTGCGACCGACTGGGCTGATGGTGGCTGGAGCATTGACGAAAGCGTGCGCCTGGCTGGCGAGCTCCGTGCATGGGGTGTGGATCTGGTCGACGTTTCCAGCGGTGGTCTGGTACCGCACGTAAAGATTCCTATCGCCCCCGGTTACCAAGTGCCCTTCGCCGCGCGTATCCGGCAGGAAACCGGCATTGCTACCGGCGCGGTCGGTTTGATCACGGAGCCGACGCAGGCGGACGGCATCGTTGCGGGCGGCGCAGCCGATCTTGTGCTGATTGCCCGGGCGAGTTTGCGTGATCCGTATTTCCCGCGTCGTGCTGCGCAGGAACTAGGTGCAACCATCGTTCCACCAGAGCAATATCAACGAGCCTGGTAAATGGCAGGAGATCCGAACGTGCAGCAGCGTCCCACCTTGATCGAGAATGCCCGCCTGCACGATCTGGGCGATGGTTTCATCGTGCGGCGCATGTTGCCGGTCTTGCTGGCCCGTCATGTCGGTCCGTTTGTGTTCTACGACCACATGGGCCCGGCTGAATTCGAGCCGGGCAGAGGCATGGACGTGCGGCCGCATCCGCATATCGGACTGGCCACAGTGACCTGGCTGTTCGAAGGCACTATTCGTCATCGCGATAGCCTGGGCAGCTTGGCTGACATCACGCCCGGTGCGGTGAACTGGATGACGGCCGGGCAAGGCATCGTGCATTCCGAGCGCACGCCACCGGACGCGCGCCGCGACGGGCAGCGCATGCATGGCATCCAGGTGTGGGTGGCTTTGCCGCGCGCGGATGAAGAGGTTCCGCCGGAATTTCATCATCACGATGCCGAAAGCCTGCCGCATATCCGTCAGAACGGCGCGGAACTGGTGTTGATCGCCGGTACCGCCTATGGCGAAGCTTCGCCGGTGAAAGTGTTCGCGCCGATGTTCTTTATCGAAGCCCGTTTGGAAGCCGGTGCCGAACTCGCCTTGCCACAAGAGCATGTCGAGCGTGGTGTGCATGTGATCGAAGGCGAGCTTGGCTGGGGCGATGTAACGCTAGCGGTGGCGCAGATGGCGGTGCAGGCCGGAGAATCAGCACCGGTTCTGCGTGCAAAAACAGCCAGCCGCGTGATGCTGTTTGGGGGCGCACCACTGGATGGTGAACGCCACCTGTGGTGGAACTTCGTATCCAGTTCGCGCGAACGTATCGAGCAGGCCAAGGCGGACTGGGCTGCCCAACGTTTCGGCAAAGTGGCAGGGGACGAACAGGAATTCATCCCGCTGCCGGGTTAAGCACCAGGCAGCGGGCGTCGCGGCAGGTCGGGCACGGTGGCTGTATTGGGATTAAGCTGATCATATTCGTCCAGCGGGAGGTGCGTTGATGTCCGCTTTCGCCAGCTTTCATGACTTCTATCCCTATTATCTGAACGAACATCGCGATCGCCGTTGCCGCCGTCTGCATTTCATCGGCAGCTCGCTGGTATTGCTGATTGTGCTGTGCGCGCTGTTTTCGGGCCGGTTGGCGTGGCTATGGCTGGCGCCGGTTGCCGGTTATGGCTTTGCCTGGATTGGTCATTTTGTTTTCGAGAAGAATCGGCCGGCGACGTTTCAGCATCCGCTTTACAGCCTGATGGGCGATTGGGTGATGTATTGGGAAGTGCTGCGCGGGCGAGTCAAGATCTGATGGTGTAGGCTTCACGCAAGGTCGTAAAGATTCTGTGTGGTGGTGCAGCGATCGCGGACCCTTTTTTTGCATAGGTCGCAAGTCACGGTGAAAACATGCGACTGAACGCCCACCAACTTGTCATAATTAGCTGACAACCGATACGTATCGTTCGCGTTAGATTCCACATCCCCTGCCGAGACCGATCGCTGGACGGTTATGTCCGTGAATCACTCCACCCTCCCTGCGGCACCTGTAAGTGGTGGCGTCGCTATGATCAACATGATCGCCACCGCCTGAGTGCCTTATGGCGATCGATCGCAAACGTTCCCCCTTGAACAAAGCCTGGCCTGCGGGCGATATCGCCTGGATGCTGGGGATCCTCGTGCTTGGCTTGTTGTTGCGCCTGTTCCGTATCGATCACCAGCCGTTCTGGCTTGACGAAGCGTTAACATCTCAGCGCATCCATCTTGGGGTGAATGGTCTGATTGCCGACAGCTTCACCAATCGGCACATGCCCACGTATTTCCTGTTGCTGCAATTGCTTTCCCAGTTCGGCCAAGGCAACGATGCCTGGTTACGCATTCCCTCGGCCCTGTTCGGCGCTATGTCGGCTGGTGTGGTGTTCGCCATCGCGCGTCGTATTGGCGGTCGCGGTGCGGGCATCGTTGCCGGATTGCTGATGGCGCTGTCGCCGTTGCAGGTGCAGTACGGGCAGGAAGCACGTTCCTACACACTGGTTACCTTGCTGATTGCGATTGCACTGTGGGGCTTGTTGCGGCTGGCTCAGGACCCGGTGAGCGCTTCGCTGGATATCCGTCGTGCCGATGCGGAACGATGGGGTTGGGCCACGTATGTATTGGGTAGCATCGCCGCACTGGATGTGATCGGGGATGCGGCGCCGTGGTTGCTCGCTTCCAATCTTTCGCTGCTCCTGATCTGGCGCGGCCTGTATTCGGAGCCTTCGACAGACTTGCGTCATGGTTTCCTGCGCAATTGGCTGCTGAGCGTGGGCGCGATCATTGTCTGCTGCGTGCCTTTTTATGCGGCGATCCTGGCCGCTAGTGATGGCCACATGTTGCAGAACTTCAACTGGATTCCCGAGCTGAGCTTGAAGCATCTGTGGGTGGTGGCAGGCAGCGTCTATTTGATGCGCATGACCGCCGTCGTGAAGTTTGGTCTGCTGCATACGGCCGTGCCCGTGCTTGGCGCCATGGTGGCACTGGCCGGATGTGTGGGTATGTTGCGTATGCGCAGCCGATTGGAAGGGCGTGTGCTGCTGCTGAGCGTGATCGTGTTGCCACTGCTGATATTGGCGATCTCGCTGTTCAAGTCGATGCTGCTGCCACGCTACATTCTGTGGAGCGCGGTGCCGTTCTTTGTGTTGGTGGGGGTGGGCGTCGCAGCCTTGCCGCGTCGCGCCTTGCCGGTGGCTGTGACGGCTTTGTTCCTGATGGGGGCGGTGAATCTCGGTCCGGTTTACCGGGTGGAAACCAAGCCACGTTGGGATATGGCAGCCGCTACGCTGGCCGCCAATGTGCGCCCGGGTGATACGGTCTTCACTTCCGATCCGAATGCGCCCACCATGCTCACCGTGTTACAGCCCAAGAACGGCACACCGATCGAGGCCAATGCGCTGGTCACATCCCAGCTCGATCAGGCCGTGGCGCGCTGGAAGCAGGGTGGGCGCATCTGGGCCGTAAACGGCCGCTCTGCCTTGGGCAAGCGCGAAGAGCTAACCGCCTTCAAGACCCGCATGGCAGCCCTCGGCACGCCGGCCGTGGAGATTCCTCAAGGCAAGGAAATCACCATCCTGATGTTCCCTGCGCCTGATGAGCCCGCGCCGAATTGAGCATGAGCGGCAACTGCATTCAACGAAATTGCTGATGGCATTCCTTGCAGACGCCGTCCACCGGTTTGAGTGCGGCGGTCATTGCGGGACAGTCCGCAGGCGCTGACTGTGCGGCGGTCTGCAAAGCCGAGCGCAGATGGCTGGCCAGATCCTGAAACTGCTGTGGAGCATCGAGGAAGGCGGCTGGAATATCGCCAGCGATCATCTGCATGTGCTGCAACTGCGCCAGGTTCGCGGTGGCGTCGCAGTGCTGTCCCTTCAGCGCTTCCTGCAACTGGTGGCGATGGAAGCCCATGGTCACCATTACCGCATGCGGCAACGGATTGCGTTCATCGAGCGCCCGCATGGTGAATACGGTGCCGATGATGCCGATGGCCAGTCCAAGCACGATCAGGAGAGCTGCACGCATTGCCATACCTATCCTGGAGACGATGAGTGGCGGAGCATAGCGCAGTCCATATGGCAGGGAATGCACGGTTAAAATACCCCGGTGTTCCTTGATCCGGGTATCAGCGTGAATTTTTGCGTCCCTGAAGTGGCCGCCGGCGGCGTGGCATGAGTGGCGTCACCTTTCCAAGCGAGCGCTTCGATGGTGTAGAGCGTTTGTATGGCTTGGGCAGCGTTGCCCGCCTGGCACAGGCGCACGTGTGCGTGATCGGCATCGGCGGTGTGGGTTCGTGGGCCGCCGAAGCCTTGGCTCGCAGCGGCGTGGGCCGCTTGACCCTGATCGACGCCGATGAGGTGTGCGTCTCCAACACCAATCGCCAGCTGCATGCGCTGGATGGCGAGTATGGCAAGCCTAAAGTAGGGGTGATCGCGGCGCGTGCGCAGGCGATCAATCCGGCGATCCGCCTGGAAGCGATCGAGCGCTTTCTTACTCCTTCAACGCTCGACGAACTGCTCGATCGCGGTTACGACGTTGTGCTGGATGCCTGCGATGCATTTCGTGTGAAGCTGGAAGCCATTGCATGGTGCCGCCGTCGCAAATTGCCGATGGTGACTGTAGGTTCGGCGGGCGGTCGTACGGATCCCACGCAGATTCGCGTACGCGATCTTTCGCGTACGGAACACGATGCGATGTTCAGCCTGATCCGCAAGAAGCTTCGTCAGGATTTCGGCTTTCCGCGCAATCCGGATCGCTACTTCGGTGTATCGGCGGTCTACTCGTTACAGAACGTGCAGTATCCGCAGCCCGACGGAACCGTCTGCGGCACGCGCCCGCCTGGAGGGGATGCGATGAACCTTGCCTGCGGTGGCGGCCTGGGGGCCGCCACGCACGTGACCGGGGCTTTTGCCTTCGCGGCGGTCGGCAAGGTGCTGGAGAAAGTGCTGGCGCCTTAGGAGCCAGCACTCGTCGCTTACCGGCACCGTCCTTTGCCACCCCCGTCTTTTACCACCCCATGTAGTGGCCACCGTTGATCGACAGGTTCGCGCCGGTGATCCAGCCGGCTTCGTTGGTGGTGAAGAAAGCCACTGCATGGGCGATTTCTTCCGGCGTGCCAAGACGGCCAACCGGAATCTGTGCGACGATCTTCTCGCGTACTTCTTCCGGCACCGCCATCACCATGTCGGTGGCTACATAGCCGGGCGAAACGGTATTCACCGTAATGCCGAAGCGTGCGTTTTCCTGGGCCAGCGAAATGGTGAAGCCATGCATGCCGGCCTTGGCCGCCGCGTAGTTGGCTTGGCCGTACTGCCCCTTCTGGCCGTTGATCGAACTGATCTGCACGATGCGGCCCCACTTGCGGGTGCGCATGTCCTCGATCACCGGGCGGGTAACGTTGAAGCAGGCGTTGAGGTTGGTGTTCACCACGTCCATCCACTGCTGGTAGGTCATCTTGTGGAAGGTGGTGTCGCGGGTAATGCCGGCGTTGTTGACCAGGATGTCGACTGGGCCGCATTTGTGATGGACCCCGTTGATCATGTCTTCGCATGACTGCGGATCGGCGACGTCGCCCATCACCATGCAGACGTCGATACCTTCCGCTGACATTGCCTTGCGCCAGGCGTCAGCCTTGGCCTCGTCGCGGTAATTGGTGGCGACGCGGTGCCCCTGCTTGACCAGATAGCGCACGATCGCGGTGCCGATACCGCCGGTGCCGCCTGTAACCAATGCCGTACGCTGTGTCATGACTGATCTCCTTGATTGTCTGCGAGGGAAAGTTGCCGCGTGCTGTGTGCGGACAACATGGGGTTATACGCAGACATCGTGAAAGATTATCGGTTCTCGCCATCACGAACATATTTCGACTGCGCACAGATCTTTATACCGGGTTATGTGACGTGATGATCGCTGCATTGCGGCAAATTGCGCGGATTGAAATGTGCGAGTGCCGCATGGAGCAGTCCGGATACGTCGCACGCGTTTTCATCGGGTTTTATGCCAAGGAATGACAGTGCGCGGCGAAGGCTCGGCAGCGGGGCAGCGGGGTCGACCTCCCGCGAGCGCTCGGACTTCGACAATTTGCGACCTTGGCTGTCCAGTACCAGCGGCAAATGCAGGTAACGCGGTGTAGGGAAACCCAGACAGCGTTGCAGCCAAATCTGACGCGGCGTGGAATCAAGCAAATCGCTGCCACGGACTACATCGGTAATGCCTTGCCAGGCATCGTCCACCACGCAGGCCAGTTGATAGGAGTAGAAACCCTCAACCCGGCGGATGACAAAGTCTCCGACGGCCTCCCGCAGGCGCTGGCTTTGCAGACCTTGCAGGGCATCGACAAAATGGATGTCTTCGTCCGGTACGCGGATGCGCCACGCCGGCGCCCGACCCAAATCGGCCGGCGCGATACAGCGCCCGTCGCGATGCAGGCCATCGGCGGCGGCCAGGTCGCTCCGGCTGCACCAGCAAGGAAAGACCCGGCTGGCCCGGCGCAACTGCTCAAAGGCGGCATCGTAGGCGGCGATCCGCGACGACTGGTAAATCACGGGCGCATCTGCGACCAGTCCAAAGGCGGGCAGGGCGGCCAGGATGGATGCCGCCGAGCCCGATACCTCACGCGGCGGGTCGATATCTTCCATGCGCAGCAGCCACTGCCCTCCGGCATGGCGGGCGCACAGCCAACTGCCCACGGCAGCAACCAGGGAGCCTGCATGCAACCGGCCGGTGGGAGAGGGGGCGAAGCGTCCGCGATAGCTCATCGGCTCATTTTACGGAACCTGACTGACCTGCCTACGGCATGCCAGCGACATTCGCTTAAGTCTTGAAAAGCCAAGTTTTTGCCCGAATCTCTCGCACCGGATTACCATTGTTCTCTTTTAGTGTGACGACCTAGGGATAGTTATGCGCCGCATCGCACTCTTTCTTCTTACCAATATCGCCGTCCTGTTCTTGCTAAGCATCGTCTGCCACCTGTTTGGCATCGATCAGTGGGCGGCCGCGCGTGGCTATGGCGGCATGGAAGGGCTGCTTATTTATGCCGCGGTGTTCGGCATGGGTGGTGCTTTCATCTCACTGGCCATGTCCAAGTGGATGGCCAAGATGTCCACCGGCGCCCGGGTGATCGAACAGCCGCAGAACGAGGGCGAGCGCTGGCTGCTGGACACGGTACGCCGTCACGCCCAGAACGCCGGTATCGGCATGCCTGAGGTGGCCATCTACGACGCTCCGGAAATGAACGCCTTTGCCACCGGCATGACCAAAAACAGCTCGCTGGTGGCGGTAAGTACGGGCTTGCTGCAACAGATGGACCGTGAGCAGATCGCCGCGGTGCTCGGCCATGAAATCGGCCACGTTGCCAATGGCGACATGGTGACCCTGACCTTGATCCAGGGCGTGGTGAACACCCTGGTGATTGTGGCGGCGCGCATCGTCGGCCGTCTGGTCGACAGCTGGCTTTCCGGCGGACGCGACAACCGCGAAGGTTATGGCATCGGCTACTTCGTCTCGGTGATGGTGCTGCAACTCGTGTTCGGCCTGTTCGCCTCCATGATCGTGATGGCCTTCTCGCGCTGGCGCGAATTCCGTGCCGATGCGGCGGGCGCCAAGCTCGCGGGACGCAACGCGATGATCTCCGCCTTGCAGCGTCTGCAACTGAATCATGGCGAGAGCACCCTGCCCAAGACGATGGCTGCTTTCGGCATCTCCGGGCCGCTGGCGCAAGGCCTGCAACGCCTGTTCATGAGCCATCCGCCACTGGATGAGCGGATCGCGGCGTTGCAAAAGCAGATGATGTAATGCTGGATGTATGCCCTCTCCCCATGGAGAGGGAGGAGGGTGAGGGGCCAACTTCGCGGGGTAGCGAGGTTCGGAGCACAGCTTTGCAGATGTCCTGGGCAAGTCTTGTCCCTCTCACCCCGCCCCTCATTCCGAAACGGAAGAGGGTTAAGAATCTTTTTCCTGTTTCCCACAAACTTTCGACGACATCATGACTACTACCACCGCCGAAACCCGCAAATTCGAAGCCGAAGTCGCCCAGGTGCTGCACCTGGTGACGCACTCGCTGTATTCGCACAAGGAAATCTTCCTGCGCGAGCTGATCTCCAACGCTTCTGATGCTTGCGACAAGCTGCGCTTTGAATCCATCGCCAAGCCTGAGCTGCTTGCCGGCGATGCTGAATTACACATCGATGTGAGCTGGGATCCACAGGCCCGCACCATCACCGTACGTGACAACGGCGTGGGCATGAGCCGCGATGAAGTGGTCGCCAATATCGGCACCATTGCCAGTTCAGGCACGCGCCGCTTCCTGGAGGCGATGAGCACGGAGCAGAAGAGCGATGCGCGCCTGATCGGCCAGTTCGGTGTGGGTTTCTATTCGGCGTTCGTCGTGGCGGACAAGGTGACGGTACTGAGCCGCCGCGCAGGTGCTCCCGCCAATGAAGGCGTGAAATGGGAAAGCGATGGCAAGGGCGAATACTCGCTTGAGCAGGTCGAGCTGCCTCAGCGCGGCACGGCCGTGGTGTTGCACTTGAAGGCGGATGAAGACGAATTTCTCAAGCGCTGGGAACTGCGTTCGCTGATTACGCGCTATTCCGACCATGTCGCCTTTCCGATCCGCATGCCGGTCGAGAAGGACGACAAGCCCACCGATGAATGGGAAACCGTCAACGCTGCGTCTGCGTTGTGGACCAAGCCCAAGAGCGAGATCAGCGACGAGGACTACCAGAGCTTCTACAAGTCGCTCGGCCACGATTTCAACGATGCCCTCGCCTGGACCCACAATCGCGTGGAAGGCAGCCAGAGCTTCACCACCTTGCTCTATCTTCCCTCGCAGCCGCCGTTCGAGCTGATGATGGGCGGCCGTGACGAGCGCAAAGGCCTCAAGCTGTACATCAAGCGCGTCTTCATCATGGATGCGGCCGAAGAGCTGCTGCCGAACTATCTGCGCTTCGTGCGTGGTGTGGTCGATGCGGACGATCTGCCGTTGAATGTAAGCCGCGAAATCCTGCAGCAGAATCGCCAGCTTGAGCGCATCAAGTCGGCTTGCGTGAAGCGCGTGCTCGACCTGATCGAAAAACTGGCCAAGGACGATCCGGAGAAATTCGATACTTTCTATAAAGCCTTCGGCAACACGCTCAAGGAAGGTATCGCCGAAGACCACGCCAATCGTGAGCGCATCGCCAAGCTTTTGCGCTTCGCCTCCACCAAGGGGGAAGGTAGTGCGCAGAAGGTATCGCTGGATGATTACATCGGTCGCATGGCGGTGGGGCAGGATGCCATCTGGTACATCACTGCCGACAGCTACGCGGCTGCCCTCGGCAGCCCGCAGTTGGAAGCCTTCAAGGCCAAAGGTATCGAAGTGCTGTTGATGTCCGACCGCATTGACGAGTGGATGATCGGCAGCCTTACCGAGTACGCCGGCAAGAAGCTGCGCAATGTCGCCAAGGGCGAACTGCCTTTGGATGAAGAGGGCAAGAAGCAGCAGGAAGAAGCCAGCAAGGTGGCCGAGCCGCTGTTGAGGAAGCTGAAGGATCTGCTCGGTGATCGCGTGGCCGATGTGAAGGTGTCGGCACGTCTTACCGACTCGCCCTCCTGCCTGGCTTTGTCGGATTACGAAATGGCGCCGCACCTGGCACGGCTGTTGCGCGAAGCAGGCCACGACATGCCATCGAGCAAGCCCACGCTGGAGATCAACCCGCAGCATGCTTTGCTCAAGCGCGTCGAGGCAGAAAGCAATGAGGCGAAGGCCAAGGATCTCGCCGGTCTGTTGCTTGAGCAGGCCGAGATTGCAGCTGGTGCGCAGCTGTCCGATCCGGCTGCCTTTGTGCAGCGTTTGAATCGCGTGCTGCTGGGCTGATTTGCACAGGTCAGCGAGGTACAAGGCGACCGCTATACTGCGGTCGCCTTCGTTTTGAACGGACCCGATGACCGCGCTGCTCCTATTGTTCGCCTGCCTCGCATTGGGCATCGTGGTGGCGCGACGGGCAAATCCGCCTGTCGGCATCGTGCCGGGGATCAACTGGTGGGTGATTTACGTCGCCCTGCCAGCGTTGGTGCTGGACCTGATCCCGCACGTGGCCTTCAACGCACAGTTATGGTTTCCCGTCGTGGCGATGGCCATCGTGTTCGCCGGTGCCTGGCTGCTGTTCGGCCTGCTCGGACCGCGCCTGGGATGGTCGCGAGGGCGCATCGGCGCTTTGATCCTGGTGTGCGGTCTGGGCAACACCTCGTTCATGGGCTATCCGATGATGCAAGCTTTGCATGGACAGCCGGGCCTATCCGTAGCCGTGGTGGCCGATCAGTTGGGCACCTTTCCGCTGCTTGCTTCCGCAGGCATCGTGGTGGCTTCCATTTACGCTGGCCGCAGTCCGAACGCCGGCCAGATTGTGCGCCGCATTCTCACCTTTCCTTCCTTTGTGGCCTTGGTCATCGGTATCGCGGTGGGGCGGCTGGGCGGTTGGCCTGATCCTGTGCATGGCGTACTTGCGCCGGTTGGCGCGACGCTAAGTCCGCTGGCGCTTTTTTCGGTGGGCATGCAGTTCCAGTTTCGGCTTGGCCAAGGACATGCCGGCGGGTTGGCCTGGGGCCTGGGCTGGAAGCTGCTGCTGGCGCCGCTGCTCTGCTGGTTGCTGGGCCGGACGCTGGGTGTCGGTGGTCTGGTGCTTACCGTCGGCGTGTTGCAGGCAGCGATGGCGCCAATGATTTCGGCGGCGATCCTCGCTGATGAATACAAACTCGATCCGCCGCTTGCCAATGCCGTGCTTGGCGCGGGCATCGTGCTTTCGCTGCTGACCATTCCATTGGGCAATCTGCTGCTGCCCTCGAACTAGCTTCTACGACATCGCAGCATGCAGGCGCGGCAGATGCGCGCCCCAGACCACGGCGAGCACGCGCATGCCAAGAATCACCAGCACCCCCATGCTGATGGCAAACGTACGTGGCGCGCTCAGTTTCTGCAGCACCAGATACACCACGATGCCGGCGATCGCCGCCGTAGCGTAGAGGTCCTGCTGAAAGATCAATGGCACGCGCGCGCTCATTACGTCACGCAGCATGCCGCCAGCAGTGCCGGTCATCGTGCCCATCAGCACCACAATCAAGGGCGAATGCCGGGTCGACTCGGCGACCTGAGCACCACTGATGGCAAACAGCGCCAGCCCCAGCGCGTCGGCGATCAACAGGCTATACCCCGGTGGCGGCAGGAAGCTGATGTAGATCATGGTCAACGTGGCAGCGATCAGAATCACGATCAGGTACCGCACATCCCGAATCCAGAAGATGGGATGCCGATTGAGCAGCACATCGCGCAGCGTGCCGCCGCCGATGGCGGTGAGTGCCGCCAGGGCGAAGCCACCGAGCAGATCCATGCCGGAACGGGCAGCAACCAGTACGCCGCTCACCGCGAAGACAGCCACACCGATGAGGTCCAGCAGGTACAGAATCATTCCCATCCCCTGTGCTTTGCATCTGCCATGTATGGGCGGTTGATCCGATAATGCCACCGATGAATCACGCGACACACGAAGTCCCCTCCGAAGTCCGTGCCGATGTCTGGCTCTGGGCGGCCCGCATGTACAAGACCCGCAGCCTGGCCAAGCAGGCCATCGATGGCGGCAAGGTCGACGTGAATGGGATGGGCTGCAAGCCGGCCAAGGTCCTGCATGTGGGTGACACGGTTCGGCTGACCCGGGGAGAGGAACGGCTGGAACTGGAGATTCTTGCGCTGGCCGAGCAGCGCGGCCCGGCCAGTGTCGCCCAGCTCCTTTACCGGGAAACCGACGCCAGCCGCACCGCGCGCGAACAGGCACGCGAACTGCGGCGCTTGAGTGGGGCGGGCTTGAACCGGCCTCCCACGCGTCCAAACAAACAGGAACGTCGAGAATTGCGACGGCTTAAGGATTCTTCATGAGTAGCGCATCTCAGAAATTCGCATGAATCTGCGTGAACATCTTTCCATAAGGGCGGCCGTGAATGAGTCGTCCATGAAAGTAGACGCAGTAGCGGACTTAGGGGTATGCCATGAATGGGATCGAATTCTTCAAGCGCCTGCTTGGTAACCACGCGCCGGAAGCTGTCCATCATGGGCAGCCGCTCCAGGCGGCATCCGGCGCCAAGATGCTGGTAGTGGACGACTCGCCGACCATTCGCGCGGTGCTGGGCAAGATGCTGGGGCAGGAAGGCTATTCGGTGCAGAAGGCAGTCGATGGCGAAAGCGCGCTCGAACTGGCCAAGACCGACCAGCCGGACATGATCTTCCTGGATATCGTCCTGCCGGGCATCAACGGCTTCGCGGTGCTTCGCGCGCTGCGTCATGATCCACTTACGCAGCATATTCCGATCGTGATGATCAGCGGTAACCAGCAGGCGACCGAGCAGTTCTATGTGCAGCGCTTCGGCGCCGATGATTTCATCAAGAAGCCGTTCGGCCTGCGCGAAGTGCAGCAGAGCATTCAGCGGCTGGTACATGCCGGGCGCTTGCCTGCGCGTCTGCCGACCATGGCGCCCGCAAGCACACTTCCGAATGCTTCGGTCAGTCCTTACAAAAGCATCAGCGATACGGTGTCGGGCATGGCTGCCTGAGAGGCTGTTTGCCCGATGAGCTAAAAGGCAGCGATCTAGGCCATGTTTCCTCGCCTGGGAGTGAGGGAATGAGGATGCTGCGCAATTCAATTTCACGGCTCATCTGTAACTTTCTTCGCTTCGCAAAAACAAAAACGCCGCAGCGCATAAGCGTTGCGGCGTTTTTGCGTGCCCGGCGTCCTAATTGTCGGCGTTATGCAAGATCGAAGCGGTCAAGGTTCATCACCTTGCTCCATGCCTCGACAAAGTCATGTGCAAACCTTTCCTTGGCATCCGCACTTCCATAGACCTCAGCCAGAGCACGAAGCTGCGAGTTAGAGCCGAAGATGAGATCTGCACGGGTACCGGTCCACTTGAGTTCGCCTGTCTTGCGATCGTGTCCTTCGAACACATCCCGCTTGTCAGAGGTGGGTTTCCACTCCGTGCCCATGTCCAGCAGGTTGACGAAAAAGTCGTTGGTCAGCACCCCTGGTTGCTTGGTGAAGACCCCATGCTTGGACTGTTTGTGGTTGGCGTTCAGGACGCGCAGCCCCCCTACCAATGCCGTCATCTCGGGCGCGGTAAGCGTGAGCAATTGCGCCTTGTCGACCAGCAATGCCTCGGCAGGCACGGCGTATTCACCCTTCAGGTAATTGCGGAAGCCATCGGCGAGCGGTTCGAGCACGGTGAACGATTCCACGTCGGTCTGTTCATGGGTGGCGTCGTTGCGACCTGGTTTGAATGGCACCGTCACGTTGACGCCAGCGTCCTTCGCCGCCTTCTCGACGCCAGCGTTGCCGGCCAACACGATCAGGTCGGCCAGCGACACTTTCTTGCCGCTGGTGGCCGCTGCATTGAAGTCGGCCTGGATGCCTTCGAGCGTCTTGAGCACCTTGGCCAGTTGGGCCGGCTGGTTGGCCTCCCAATCCTTCTGCGGGGCAAGGCGGATGCGTGCGCCGTTGGCGCCGCCGCGCTTGTCGGTGCCACGGAAAGTGGAGGCCGAGGCCCAGGCGGTCCCGACCAATTCGGCGACGCTGAGGCCCGAGGCCAGCACCTTGGCCTTGAGCGCGGCCACGTCCGCATCATCGATCAGCTTGTAATTGACTGCCGGAATCGGATCCTGCCAGATCAGCTCTTCCTTGGGCACTTCCGGGCCGAGGTAGCGTGCGCGCGGGCCCATGTCGCGGTGGGTCAGCTTGAACCAGGCGCGAGCGAAGGCCTCGGCGAGCGCCTGCGGGTTGTCCAGGAAGCGGCGCGAAATCTTCTCGTAGGCGGGGTCGAAGCGCAGCGAGAGGTCGGTGGTCAGCATGGTCGGCAGGCGCTTCTTCGACTTGTCGAACGGATCCGGGATGATCGCCTCGGCATCCTTGGCCACCCACTGATGGGCGCCGCCTGGCGACTTGGTCAGCTCCCACTCGTACTTGAACAGGTTTTCGAGGAAGTTGTTGCCCCATTGGGCCGGCGTGGTGGTCCAAATCACCTCCAGGCCACTGCCGACCGCATCGCCGGCTTTGCCGCTGCGGAAGTCGCTCTTCCAGCCAAGGCCCTGCTGTTCGATCGGGGCTCCCTCTGGCTCGGGTCCCTTGTGTGACTCCGGCGCGGCGCCATGGGTCTTGCCAAAGCTGTGGCCGCCCGCGATCAGCGCGACGGTCTCCTCATCGTTCATCGCCATGCGGCCGAAGGTTGTGCGGATCTCCTTGGCAGCAGCAAGCGGATCCGGCTTGCCGCCTGGGCCTTCTGGGTTGACGTAGATCAAACCGAGTTCGTTGGCGCCGAACGGTTGGGGTAATTCGTTGGTTTGTGGATCACGGCGATCGCCCAGCCATTTTTTCTGGACATCCCCCCAATTGACGTCCTGATCCGGTTCCCAGGTGTCCTCGCGGCCGCCACCGAAACCGAACGTACGGAAGCCCATCGTCTCCAGCGCGACGTTGCCGGTGAGAATCAGCAAATCTGCCCAGGAAATCTTCTGGCCGTACTTCTGCTTGATCGGCCACAGCAGGCGACGTGACTTGTCGATGTTGACGTTATCCGGCCAACTGTTGAGCGGCGCAAAACGCTGCTGGCCACGACCGGCGCCGCCACGGCCATCGGCGATGCGGTAGGTGCCGGCAGCGTGCCAGGACATACGGATGAACTGCGGGCCGTAATGGCCGAAGTCGGCCGGCCACCAATCCTGAGAGTCGGTCATCAGCGCGCGCAGGTCCTTTTTCAGCGCCTCAAAGTCCAGCTTCTTAAACTCTTCGGCGTAGTTGAACTTCTTGCCGAGGGGGCTGGATTTGGCCGAGTGTTGATGCAGGATGTCCAAACGCAACTGGTTCGGCCACCAGTCCGTGTTGGTCGCGCCGCCGCCGGCGACGTGGT
This sequence comes from Dyella flava, assembly GCF_016904955.1. GTDB lineage: Bacteria > Pseudomonadota > Gammaproteobacteria > Xanthomonadales > Rhodanobacteraceae > Dyella_B > Dyella_B flava. The sequence continues at coordinate 139,210 of NZ_JADIKE010000039.1, forward strand.
TGAACGGGCACTTTGCTACGGTTGACATGTTCACCACCTCTGGTTGTTTGCTTCCAGCTATTTGGGTCGGTTTGGAATCCAGGGTTCGATAATTGAAATGACTCCTGCCTATGACAGCTTGTGATGCGTTAGCCCCCTGATGGGCCGGCAATCCAGCACCGGCGACGGGCTAGCGGAGAGGCGAGTGTGGTTATCCGTGACGGGAAGCCGCGGGTTGAAAGGCCTACAGTCGTTGCTCATCGCGTGTTCCTTTCTACGAGTAGGTCAGTGGCTCGCATAAGCTCGCTGCCGCTCGAATGTAGCCGCCGGGTTCGCGCCTGTGAATTCGATTTTTCCAATCTTCTCCATAGTCCACGGCTATGACGTCTTTGCGTCAGGATGGCCGAGCCCGCTTGCGGCGCCGCACCATAAACCTCCAAATGTTTTGCCGCGGTGAAAAATTCGCTGACGAGCGGGAGGCGATGCCATGCATCAGTTTGGATGGCAACCTTAAAGGCGCCCTGGGGACGCAATAGTCCACCCTAAAGAGTGGCTGCTGAGAATGGCAGGCCATATCCCGCGTCCTAGGGATAGATGACGAAAAATTCCCTCTCCAACTGTGGGAGAGGGGCGTGGGCATCATTCTTGTCCCGGGATACGGTTTCCGGCGGCGCGGCTTTTTAGGAAAGCGACTTCAGGCGGTAAAGCGCCTCAAGTGCCTCACGCGGCGTCATCGCATCCAGATCCATGCTTTCAAGTGCGCGCTCGACGACGGACGGTGCGGCAGCGAACAGGCCAAGCTGCGGCGATGCCGGTGTCGTTGCGGCCGGTGCTGCGACATGAGCATGCATGCCGCGTTCCAATTCCGCCAGCGTGCGGCGCGCATCCGCGATGACCGATTTCGGCAGCCCGGCCAGCGCAGCGACTTGCAAACCGAAGCTGCGATTGGCTGGTCCGTCCTTTACCGCATGCATGAACACTAATTGCTCGCCGTACTCGACGGCGTCGAGGTGGACGTTGGCGATGGTGGTGTATTCGGAGGCCAGTTCGGTCAGCTCGAAATAATGCGTGGCAAACAGCGTGTACGCCCGGCTGGTTGCTGCCAGATGCACGGCCGCAGCGCGGGCCAGTGCAAGTCCGTCATACGTGCTGGTGCCGCGTCCGACTTCGTCCATCAGCACCAGACTTTGCGGCGTGGCGTTGTGCAGGATGTTGGCGGTTTCGCTCATCTCCACCATGAAGGTGGACTGGCCGCGCGAAAGATCATCACCTGCGCCGATACGCGTGAAGATGCGGTCGATCGGACCGATCGTTGCACGCTTGGCCGGCACATAGCTGCCGATATGCGCAAGCAGCACGATCAACGCGTTCTGCCGCATGTAGGTGGATTTGCCGCCCATGTTCGGACCGGTAATCACCAGCATGCGGCGATGGTCATCCAGCATGAGGTCGTTGGGCTCGAAGGGTTCTGCGCGAACCTTTTCCACCACCGGATGACGGCCGCGCTCGATGGCTATGCCGGCGACATCGGTCAGTTCGGGTTCGCTCCAGTCCAGCGCTTCGGATCGTTCGGCGAGCGTGCAAAGTACATCGAGTTCAGCCATGGCGGCCGCCGCATGCTTGAGCGATTCAAGCTGTTCGGTCAGTGCATCCAGTAGCGCTTCGTACAGTGCGCGTTCGCGCATCAGCGAGCGTTCCTTGGCCGAAAGGACTTTATCCTCGAAGGTTTTCAGCTCTTCGGTGATATAGCGCTCGGCATTCTTGGTGGTCTGGCGGCGCGTGTAATGGGTCGGCGCCTTGTCCGCCTGGCCCTTGCTGATCTCGATGTAGTAGCCGTGTACGCGGTTATAGCCAACCTTCAGCGTGGGGATTCCGCTGGCGGCCTTCTCGCGTTCCTCGAGTTCGACCAGGTATTGATCGGCATGCGTGGCGAGACGGCGCAATTCGTCCAGCTCGGCGTCGTAACCGTCGGCAATGATGCCGCCGTCGCGCAGCAGCACTGGCGGCTGTTCGACGATCGCGCGCTTTAGCAGTTCCGCCGTGGCCGCGTGATCGCCGATGCCGTCGACCAGTGCGTGGAGCAGTGGGCTATCCCATGTTGCAATCGATTCACGCAGCACGGGCGCGGCAGCAAGGCCATCGCGCAAGGTGGACAGATCGCGCGGACGGGCCGAACGAAGTGCAACGCGGGCCAGGATGCGTTCCAGATCGCCGATGCCGCGCAACTGCTCGCGCAGCCCGTCATAACCGCGCGTCTCGATCAATGTGCCGATCGCCTGGTGGCGACGGCGCAATATTTCACGCGAACGAAGCGGGCGATTCAGCCAGCGCCGCATCAGGCGTGCGCCCATCGGCGTTACCGTTTCATCGAGCACCCCAAGCAGGGTGTGCTCGGTACGTCCGCTGGGATGCGTGTCCAATTCCAGATTGCGGCGTGTGGCGGCATCCAGTGCAATCGTTTCACTGGCACTTTCCACCGCCATGCCGGAAAGATGCGGCAACGCGCTTTTCTGTGTCTCTTCCACATAACCGAGCAAACAACCCGCTGCGGCAATCGCCAGCGGCATGTTGTCGACGCCGAAACCACCCAGGTCGCGCGTACCGAAGAAGCGGTTGAGTTCGCGTCGCGCCGCATCGCTGTCGAAATGCCACGGCGGACGCTTGCGCAGGCCGGGCAGGGCGCTGACCAGTTTCGGCCACACCACGTCCTCGCCGACCAATGTTTCGGCAGGTTGCAAACGTGCCAGCTCGGCGGCAAGCGCTTCTGCATTCGACACTTCACTCAGTAGAAAACGGCCACTGGATAGATCGACCCAGGCCATGCCATAACTGCCGTGCGCGCCGGTTGCGATCGCCAGCAGCAGATTATCGCGGCGTTCCTCCAGCAACGCGGCATCGGTCACCGTGCCTGGCGTCACGATGCGCACCACCTTGCGCTCGACCGGCCCCTTGGCTAGCGCTGGATCGCCAATCTGCTCGCAAATCGCCACCGACTCACCGAGCCGCACCAGCTTGGCCAGGTAATTCTCCACCGCGTGATAAGGCACGCCCGCCATCGGAATCGGCTGCCCCGCCGACTGCCCACGTTGCGTCAGCGTGATATCCAGCAAACGCGCCGCCTTGCGTGCGTCGTCATAGAACAGCTCGTAGAAGTCGCCCATGCGGAAGAACAGCAGCACATCAGGATGGGCTGCCTTGGCCGCGAGATATTGGCGCATTAAAGGGGTGTGCTCGTTGCTAATCTCAGCCATCTTTTTTTGGTCTGTGTAAGTGTTGTTTTTGACGGCGTGAATCACGTACGGATATGTACAATGTAAAAGAGATTCAAATCGCTTGAAGGAACGCGCAATGGCCACCAGCTTTCCCGGCTTTCTGGATAGTAATAGCGTATGAAGGCTAAAAGATTGGTGATGGCGTTTATATGCTCTCGAGCCATCCAGTAGTCATAGTCAATTCCCAATGCCTCGAATTTACGCCTTGGGCCGAAGTGGCGCCCGACACGCCATGCCAAACCTGGATCGCAAGGTAGAACTATCGACATCACACCACCTGGTTTAACTACGCGATTCCATTCGCGTAATACATGGTGGGGCTGGGGCAGGTGCTCCAGCACATGAGTGGCGATAAGTCGATCGAAACTGTGATCTGCAAAGGTCAGGCGTGTTGCGTCTTCTGGTTGCACACGTACCTTGCCCTTCTTGTTTTCGTTTTCAAAACGGATCTGGTCGAGCATGGGTGGGTTCAGATCCGTCATAACGTATTCGTCAAAGGTGTGACGCACTTTGCTCAGGTGAATGCCGGTCCCCGCACCAACCTCGAGTACTTTGGAAAAGTGTTGATCCGGCCCAAAGGCTCGCTCACACCAGACATGACTTTGCGTCAGTAAGCGAGCAGCGAGGCCCTGATTGTAATTTGCGGTTTCGTAGGCCCGGGTCCAACGGTCCATGTATTCGTCGTAGCTGGGGTCGGGCTTCATGTCTGGTTGACTCCTCCGGGGTGGCTATCCCTGGTCTGCAAAGAGAAAAGAGGGGAGTCAGGATACCGACAGCAATGGGGTGATCTCAAATGCCGTGATCGAGCCGAATGATCATTGAATGGGTCACCGGGTCCCCAGCGGGAATAGGAAGGACAAGGAGATTTCGGTTGGTGTGCATTCCTTCGCGTCATTTTTTTGACGCGATTTGTAATGCTATTCCGATTGCTCTAGGGCCTTTTGTAAGGTTGAAGAAAAATACGGTCAGGCAACCGTAACTTTGATCGGTGAAAATATTGCGATCGGGATTTCTGCATTTTCGAATTTATTGAGAATGGCTGCTAGTTGAATGCATGCCTTTTCAGGTAGTGGATTTATGTCCGTGCCGGATTTTCCTGATCGGCGGTGACATTGCATTCAACAGAAGATTGCAAGGGTCCTCTCAGTTTCGTCATTTTCAATCATGAGCGCCTTTACCGGCATTTTTCACCTGCCGCCAAGGCCGGTGCATAGTGCTAGGGAAGTCTGAGCCAGGGAATTTATGGATTATACCCGTCGTTCTATACTTAAAGGGGTGGCTGGACTTGCCTCATATGTAACGGCTTCACGATACGTGGCACTTGCCTCGACCGTCGCGGCGTTAGGCGAGCTTGGTTGGAGCCGCGATGCCATGGCGGATTCCGGAGTTAGTGGCGTTGCTGTAGAAAACGCACTGCCTGGCACATCAGATTGGAAGTTGGGCGCTCTGGTCAATGGCATCCAATATCTGAGAAGTGATGATGAGAGCAATCAGATTGCTGGGTATGCGTCTTATACCAGTGTCTTGCCAGGTGGTTCGCTTGACCTGCATATAAGCGTCAATGCATCTTCCTCTGATTATCTCATTGAGGTTTTCCGGCTTGGCTATTACCAAGGGCTGGGGGCGAGGCTGATACAGACGATCAGTAAGTCAGATGGTGTTCGGCAAATTCGCGATGACCATTCCAACCTTGTCGTTGATAAAACGTCGGGCTGTGTTCAATGTGGATGGAAAGTAAGTCATACGCTCCAGATATCTTCAGATTGGCCTAGTGGGATATACCTGGCTAGGTTGACGAGTGCTGATCGGTACCAATGCCACATCGTATTTTGTGTACGAAGTGCAGGCCAGGCTTCAGCCTTGCTTTATGTGCAGCCTACGTTGACATATCAGGCATATAACGGCTATCCGTTTGTTTCATCATCGAGTTTTCCTTATCCGCGTGTTGGTCGTAGCCTTTATCCGGTTTCAAGTATTAGTTGCGCCTCCACACCCAACCCGATTAGCGGCGGCCCTGCGGCAGTTACTGTCTCGTACGATCGCCCTTATACGATGTGCGAGAGCTATGTTGGCAACGTAGGTAATGGCGTTTCTTTCGATGCCTATACCTACGAGCCATTTTTTATCCGCTGGGCCGAACAAAATGGCTACCAGTTGGACTACGTCACTGACTTGGATGTGGATGCGCTAGGCATTTCACTTCTTCAGCAATATCGGGGGGTCGTTTTTCCAGGCCATTTTGAGTATTTCACAAAGAACATCAGAGATTCGTTGGAGAAGGCGAAAAACCAGTCGGTTCATTTGGCGTTTCTTGGTGCGAATCCTGCGTATTACCAAGTTCGTCTGGAGAGTTCGCCAAACGTAGCGGGTAAATCAGTGGTTTGCTACAAGGGGGCTACGGGAGATCCTCAAGCAAACACCTTGTTCGGTTCGACGTTGTACTCAAGCATTGGACGCAATGATTGCCTGCTGGCTGGCGTTAGTCATGCCATTTGCGGCGCGGGTAATCAGATTTTACCGGTGCAAGTCGCTGGTGCTGATCACTGGGTCTGGGATGGGGCTGGAGTTCTCAACGGCACCTTGCTTCCAGGTTTGCTGGGTTATGAGGTGGATGTGCAAAACCTTCGTCCGTTCAGTCGGACTGGTACCTACACTCTTCTATCCCAATCCAGCTATCTTGGGTGGCAGTCCAACTCGTCGATTTACCAGACTGACGGTGGCGCATGGGTTTTCGCGGCAGGAACGATGTCTTGGACATGGGGGTTATCGGAGTCGATTACATTCGACGGCAAGCCGCTGACATTCTTCGGCAATCCTGTTCCTGAAGGTACCAATTCGGCGGCAATACAGCAGGCTACTGCTAATTTGTTGAACCGCTTTCTTGCGGATACGTCTGATCACAGCCAGCGCAGTGATGTCGCTTTTATGCTCGCAGATCAGTCGATCTGGGTTCGTGAGTTCAATAACGGGGCGTGGTCGGAGCCTCTCGCGCTTAATGGGGCTACTGTTTCGCGCCCCGGCATTTCCAGTCGTACTAATGGGGATGCTGATGTGTTTGCGCTCAGCGAGCTCGGGGTGCTCTGGGTGAAAAGTCGGCGCAATGCTAATTGGGATTCTTGGCAGGCATTGACGGGTGATAATTCTGCTATTGGCTCCCCTGCGGTTTCCACTGCCCCAGGTGGTGGCGTTGAGGTTTATGTCCTTAATCAGGTGGGGAATTATTGGAAAAGATCATACATGGACTCTGCCTGGGGGGCATGGGAGCTTATTGGTGAAAACTTCCTGTCCAGCCCCACAGTGGTGAACTGTGGCGATATCAATGAAGTATTCGGCGTTGGCAAGAAAGGGGACTTGCAGACGACAACCGTTGTTAACGGCGTATCCGCACTCGGTTGGACGAGTCTGGGTGGCAAAGTGGGCGTTGGTGGATGTGGTGCAGCTACCAATTCCTTTGGTGAACTGCTCGCTGCCGTGGTGGGGATGACCGGGGCGCTCTGGATACGCGAGAGGTCTCCGAGCACCGGAATCTGGGGGGGCTGGATCAATCTGGGTGGGGAGCTGGCTACAACGCCAGTAGTGCTTGGCACAGGACTAGGGCGTTTTGACATCGTAGTTAAGTGGCGCGATGGTAGCGTTGCGACGATTAGCCGCATAAATGGGCAGTGGACTGAATGGGTGAATCAAGGCGGGAGCATATCGGACGATCCATACGCAGTCGTCGCCGGAGAAGCGATTGTTGTGCATGGACTTGGGACGGGTGCTGGCGCACCGCTCTTGTCGTTGACCATTCCAGTTGCGGCGTCGACACCACTTTCTCACGGTGTCTGGACAAGAGTGACATAATAATGAATGCCTTGAGCGACGACGGCTGCATGTAAATAGTTACATGTAATGTGTCAATGCGAAGTTGCCGACAAGGTAATCAACAGTCCGCAAATGATCAGTGCCATGCCGATCCAATATCTCGCGCTGATGTGCTCTCCGAGTACCAGTACGCAGAGAAGCGGAACGAACACGAAACTCAACGCCATGAAGGGGTATGCTCGGCTGAGTTCCAGTTTGGTAAGCAACCAGATCCAAGCCAGAGTCATGGTGCCGTAAAGTGCGATGCCGATAAGCAGGTAGGGCGAAAGTAGCGCAGCCAACAAGCTGGTACTACTTTGTGACGACTTGGCCGCAAGCTTAAAAAGCACTTGGCCGCACGCTATGCCTGTAACGCAGAGGATTAGTCCAAGATAAGTCAGGAATTTCATGACTTGTCAGCGCGATTTGATCATGTCGTGAATTTCTGCGCCCATGGGCTCGCGAAGCACTAATTGCAATGGTACTTTCGGAACTGAAGCAATATCAAAGCTGAGGAAGGCGAGCAATAGCTGAATTCCTGCCAATAATGGAAGGGCTGCAAGCATGACGGTGCCGGCTGAGGCGGTTTTGCTTGCCGCCGAGGCGTGCATCCAGGAAGCGCTGCCAAAAATTATGCCGAATAATGTCAATATAATTCCAAAAGTGAGCTCGAAAGATGCTATTGACATATCGCGTAGGTAGTAATTGTAAAAAATTCTTTTTATGAAGTTGCGCGCGTGCTTGACGGGGAATTCAATAAGTACGCGTGAAATTTTCAAGTTGCTCTTTTCATTTCCATAATTGGCCGGCATGGGAATGTCAACAACTACGGCCCGAATCAAATTTAAGCGGAACAATATGTCGGTTTCAAAAAAGTAACGATTGCTGATCTTGTCGAAAGGCAGGTTACGTGCCGTCGTGGCGTCGATGGCAGTAAAGCCGTTGGTTGGATCAAACAAATTCCAGTACCCGCAAGATAGCTTGGAGAGCAGCGACAATGCCGCATTGCCAAAGATTCGCAGTGGAGGCATCGCCTGTAGCCCATCAAGATCGAAAAAGCGATTCCCCTTGCTATAGTCTGCCAAGCCTGAGGCTATTGGTCGTATAAGGCGAGGCAACATCTTTGGATCCATTTGGCCATCACCATCCAATTTCACGATGATGTCTGCGCCATCCGTGATGGCTTGACGATAGCCTGTCATGGTGGCTCCGCCTACCCCGAGGTTTGTTTGGTGAGTTAATACGGTTACTCGAGGATCTGTTACTTCGGTTCGAACGAGTTGGCCAGTAGCTTCCGGACAGGCGTCATCCACCACATAGATGCCATGAATTTCCGGACCAATACCGGCGATGACTTCTAGGATGTGTTTCCTTACACGAAAGCAAGGGATAACGACGGCAATTTTGGGGAGGGAGGGCATGAGTTCGAATGCCGTGCAGTTCAAGGTGTTGAATCGTTGGTGGTCATTCGTCGATAGAAAATCATAACAGTCTTTTTCTGGTGACTTATGCGCGATGGCGCTTCCCTTTTGCTGTATTGAACTCAGACGCTTGGCTTGCGAAGGTCAAGGTAGCCTATGCCTCGTAAACCAAGGCCGCTGGGTGGGCCGGGAGCGCAGGAACCCCAATTACGTCATGCTATGGATACCGTGCCAGGTATCACGTCGCTGTGTGTGTATGGAGTCGATGGGCAGGTCCCTTGCTCGGGACGACTGAGGTTACGTGGAGTTTCGCATGGAGTTGTCATCTGTTCCTACCGACGTCGAGCTGGCGGCATGGGCTGCACAGGTTGCGTCGGATATGCAGCAGCGCCGACTGGTCCTGGTCACCGCCGAGTCGTGCAGCGGCGGCTGGATCGCCAAGGCGCTGACTGATCTATCCGGCAGTTCCGCCTGGTTCGATGGGGGCGTGGTCAGTTACAGCAACGAGGCCAAACAGTCGCTGCTTGGTGTTCGCCGGGACACCCTTGAGCGTCATGGCGCAGTCAGCGGGGAAACGGTGCTGGAGATGGTGTCCGGGGTGCTGGATCGCTTTGACGCTGGCATGGCCGTAGCGGTGACCGGTATTGCCGGCCCTACCGGCGGCACGCCGGAGAAGCCCGTCGGCACGGTGTGGATTGGCTGGCGACGTCGTGGCGCTAAGGCCAGTGCCAAGCTGTTTCATTTCGGCGGCGACCGCGAAGCCGTACGCCGACAAACAGTGGCGGCGGCCCTCAGCGGCATTCATCAAATGCTGACAGATTGATTAGAAATTAGCCAACTGATTGGCTTGACCGATGTGGGATACTCAGGCTCTGCGTCGATCCCAACCCGTGAGACGGGAAAGGGGGAAGATGCATGCCACGACCACTTATGACCGGAATCAAGACGATGGATGACAACAAGCGCAAAGCGCTAGCTTCCGCCCTCGGCCAGATCGAGAAGCAATTCGGCAAAGGCGCGGTGATGCGCCTGGGCGACCGCACCGACGACAACATCGACACCATCTCGACCGGTTCATTGGGCCTGGATATCGCGCTGGGCGTTGGCGGTCTGCCGCGCGGCCGCGTCGTCGAGATTTACGGCCCTGAGTCCTCCGGCAAGACCACCTTGACCTTGCAGGTGATCGCCAACTGCCAGAAGAACGGTGGCACCGCTGCCTTCGTCGACGCCGAACATGCGCTCGACCCCACTTACGCCCAGAAGCTGGGCGTGAACGTGGACGACCTGCTGGTGTCGCAGCCCGACACCGGCGAACAGGCGCTGGAGATCGCCGACATGCTGGTGCGCTCCGGCGCGGTGGATATCGTGGTGGTCGACTCGGTCGCCGCCCTTACGCCGAAGGCGGAAATCGAGGGCGAAATGGGGGATTCCCACGTCGGCCTGCATGCCCGCCTGATGAGCCAGGCGCTGCGCAAGCTCACCGCCAATATCAAGAAGTCCAACTGCCTGGTGATCTTCATCAACCAGATCCGCATGAAGATCGGCGTGATGTTCGGCAACCCCGAAACCACCACCGGCGGTAACGCGTTGAAGTTCTACGCATCGGTGCGCCTGGATATCCGCCGCATCGGTGCGGTGAAGAAGGGTGAGGAAGTGATCGGTTCGGAAACTCGCGTGAAGGTGGTGAAGAACAAGGTGGCGCCGCCGTTCCGCCAAGCGGAGTTCGAGATCCTCTACGGCGAAGGCTCCTCGCGTGAAGGCGAGATCATCGAACTCGGTGTGAAGGAAAACCTGATCGACAAGTCCGGTGCCTGGTACAGCTACAAGGGCGAGCGCATCGGTCAGGGCAAGGAGAACGTGCGTCAGTTCCTCAGGGACAACGCCGCCATCGCCAACGAGATCGATCGCGAACTGCGCGCGCGCCTGCTGGTGAGCGGTGGCGGCGCCATGGCGTCCTCCGCTGAGGCGTTGGAAGAGGCCTGAGCATGAGCGAAAGGCGCCTGCGCATTTTGCTGGTCGGCGCTTCCGGCACGCTGGGGCGCGCGGTGGCGGCCGAATTGGGGCAGCGTCATGAAATCATCGCTGCCGGACGCAACTCCGGCAGCGTGAGGATCGATCTCACCGACGTTGACAGTATTCGCAACGGATTGCAGCACGCCGGTGAGCTGGATGCCGTGATCAGCGCGGCAGGCCAGGTCAACTTTGCGCCGCTGGCAGATTTCAAGGCGGCGCCGTTTGGCGAATCGCTGCACACCTTGGGCATCGCCGACAAACTGCTGGGGCAGGTGAATCTGGCTCTGGCGGCGCGCGATCATCTGCGCGATGGCGGCTCCATCACATTGACTACGGGCATCCTGTCCGAGCAGCCGATCGCGCTGGGCAGTTCCGCCAGCCTGGTCAATGGCGCGGTGGAGGCCTTTGCGCGCGCGGCGGCCGTCGAATTACCGCGTGGCCTGCGTATCAACGTGGTGAGCCCGACTGTGCTGGCTGAGGCGATGTCGTCCTACGCACCATTCTTCCGCGGTTTCGAGCCGGTAACAGCGGCGCGTGCGGCGCTTGCTTTCAGCCGTAGCGTGGAAGGGGCTCAGACGGGGCAGATCTACAAGGTGTTTTGATTCCTAGCCGTTGCTGGAGCCACAGGCAGCCCGTCATGTGTCCGTGTTCCCGTCCTCTTGGCGGAAGATGGGGCGAAAAACCATGAAGCGTAAACCCGGCGACAAAACAGAAAAATCCCAACCCAGCGCTTATAACAAGGCGCTGGGCATGCTTGCGCGCCGCGAACACTCTCGCCGCGAACTACGCCGGAAGCTGGACCGCAGCGGTTACGCCAGTGATGAAGCTGCCGAGGCGCTGGAGCGGTTGGGTGAGCAGCAGTATCAGGACGACGATCGCTTCGCCGAGGTGCTGATCCGCAGCCGCGTGGCGCAGGGGTACGGCCCCATGCGCCTGCGCGTCGAGCTCAAAACCCATGGTCTGCCGGATGCGCGCATCCGCAGCTTGCTGGATGAGGCCGGCATCGACTGGACTGATTCCGCGATGGCCCAATTACGTCGCCGCTACGGCGCTGTCGGTACGTCGGACCCGGCCGAACGCGCCCGTCGGGCGCAATTCCTCTTGCGTAGAGGCTTTCCGGCCGCCACAGTACGGGATGTAACCCACGCTGACGTGGGCGACGCCGCCGACGAGACGCCCTGAGGTCCAGGTTCCAGGAAGGATGGATGGGCCGGTTGGGGCGTCGGCGTAAGTCGCACCCTTTTCGCTTTTGCCCCCCCGATCTCATGAAAACCGCTGATATCCGCTCTGCTTTTCTCGATTATTTCCGCACCAAGGATCACACCATCGTGCCCTCCAGCTCGCTGGTGCCGGCCAGTGACCCGACCTTGCTGTTCACCAACTCCGGCATGGTGCAGTTCAAGAACGTATTTCTCGGTAGCGAGAAGCTGCCTTATGTGCGCGCGGCCGACGTACAGCGCTGCCTGCGCGCCGGCGGCAAGCACAACGACCTCGATTCGGTGGGCTACACGGCACGCCACCACACGTTCTTTGAGATGCTGGGCAACTGGTCGTTCGGTGATTACTTCAAGCGCGATGCCATCCGTTATGCCTGGGAATTGCTGACGGGCGTGTTCAAGCTGCCGGCGGACAAGCTGTGGGTGACCGTCTACCACACCGATGACGAGGCTTACGGCATCTGGAACAAGGAAATCGGTGTAGCCGCCGAGCGCATCGTGCGCATTGGCGACAACAAGGGGGCGCCGTACGCCTCGGACAATTTCTGGCAGATGGCCGATACCGGTCCTTGTGGTCCGTGTACCGAAATCTTTTACGACCACGGCCCGGAGATCGCTGGCGGTCCGCCCGGTTCGCCCGATGAAGACGGCGATCGCTATATCGAAATCTGGAATCTGGTGTTCATGCAGTTCGACCGTGCGCCCGATGGCACGCTGTCGCCGCTGCCGGCGCCGTGCGTGGATACCGGCATGGGCCTGGAGCGTCTCGCGGCGGTGTTGCAGCACGTGCACTCCAACTACGAGATCGATCTGTTCCAGCACCTGATCAAGGTCGCGGCGGAACTGACTAGCACCAAGGACCTTGCCAACAAGTCCCTGCGGGTCATTGCGGATCACATCCGCGCTTGTTCGTTCCTGATCGTCGATGGTGTATTGCCGTCGAATGAAGGGCGCGGCTACGTATTGCGTCGAATCATCCGCCGTGCCTTGCGTCATGGCTGGATGCTCGGCGTGCGTGGCGACTTTTTCTGGAAGATGGTGCAGCCGCTGGTCGAGGAGATGGGCGGTGCTTATCCGGAACTTGCCACCAAGCAATCCTTCGTGGAAGAGGCGCTGCGCACCGAAGAACAGCGCTTCGGCGAAACGCTGGAACATGGCATGCGCGTGTTCGATGAAGTGGCGACAAAGTCCGGTGAGATTATTCCCGGCGAAGACGCATTCCGCCTCTACGACACCTATGGATTCCCCGTCGACCTGACGGCCGATATCGCACGTGAGCGTGGCCTGAGCGTCGACATGGCCGGTTTTGAGCGGTCGATGGAGCAGCAGCGCGAACGCGCGCGCGCGGCAAGCCGCTTCGAAGCCAAGGGCCAGATGCCGGCGGAACTCGCCAGCCAGCTCAAGCCTACGGCGTTCCTCGGCTATGAAAGCTTGTCGAGCGAGGGCTGCAAGGTGGTGGGTATCGTGCGCGGCGGCAAGCAGATCGATCAGCTTGTTGCGGGCGAAGAAGGTCTGGTGATCCTTGATCGCACGCCGTTCTATGCCGAGTCGGGCGGGCAAGTGGGCGACACCGGTACGTTGTCGAACAATGCGGGATCGTTCGATGTCGCCGATACGCTCAAGATGGGCGGCGTGTTCTTCGGTCATGCAGGTCGCTGGCAGGGTGGCCTGCCGTTGCGTACCGGTGATCTGGTGGATGCCGCTGTCGATGCCTCGCGCCGTCAGGCGACGGTGCTCAACCATTCCGCCACGCATTTGCTGCACGCCGCGTTACGCGATGTGCTAGGTACGCATGTCACGCAGAAAGGCTCGTTGGTGGCCCCCGACCGTTTGCGTTTCGACTTCTCGCATTTCAAGCCGGTCAGCCGGGAAGAACTGGCGAGGATCGAAGCGCTGGTGAATGCCGAAGTACGCCGCAACGCAGAAGCCGAAGTGCGCCACATGGCGTATGACGATGCCATTGCGTTCGGCGCGATGGCGTTGTTCGGCGAGAAATACGGCGATGAAGTGCGCGTGTTGAAGATGGGTGATTTTTCCACCGAGCTGTGTGGCGGCACCCATGTTGGCCGAACCGGTGACATCGGGCTGTTCAAGATCGTCAGCGAAGCCGGGGTGGCTTCCGGCGTCCGGCGTATCGAGGCGGTTACCGGTACGGGAGCGCTCGCTTATGTGGCCGACGAAGAGCGTCGCCTGGGCGAGCTTTCACAGCTTCTTTCAAGCAATGGCGATGACGTTACCGAGAAGCTGCGTCAGTTGCTTGACCGTCAGAAAAAGCTGGAGCGTGAGCTCGAATCGCTGCGCGCCAAGGCTGCGGGTTCGATGACCGGTGATCTGGCCAGCTCGGCGAAAGACGTTGCCGGTATCAAGGTCGTCGCTGCACGTTTGGAAGGTCTGGATGCCAAGGCGTTGCGCGATGGTGTTGATCAGCTCAAGCAGCAGCTTGCCGATTGCGTGGTGGTGTTGGCTGGGGCCGCAGATGGCCGCGTTTCACTGGTGGCTGGTGTGCACGGCAAGGCCGCGGGGCGTATCAAGGCGGGTGATGTCGTTGCACATGTCGCTGGGCAAATCGATGGCAAAGGCGGTGGCCGTCCGGACATGGCGCAAGGTGGCGGCTTCGACAAACCACAATTACCAGACATCTTGACAGGTACAGTGGAGTGGGTAGGACAGCAGCTTGCGGGTTGATGCGCCGCATATGGACCCAGTGTAAAGATTGTGTGTAGATTGCACGTGGCGCTTGCGCTCAGCTAGTATCGGTCAGATAACGGTGCTGCTGGTTGCGGATAGTGCCGTGAAGGCAAGCTGTCTTTCGAGGCAACTTGGTTTTTGGAGCCGGGGAAGGCGGTGAGGCCTTTGACGGACAAGAACGTCAGAACTGCGTGATGACTGTGCTCAGGGGTGAGGCAACAACATGCAGATGGCCTGTGACCACAAGCATTAAATGGAGTAGCAGCTATGTTGATTCTGACCCGTAGGGTCGGTGAAACCCTGATGATCGGCGACGAGGTGACCGTTACCGTTCTCGGCGTGAAAGGCAACCAGGTCCGCATTGGCATCAATGCGCCTAAAAACGTGGCCGTGCACCGCGAAGAGATCTACCAGCGTATCAAAGGCGAGAACGAACACGATGGTGGCGCTTCGGGGGAGTCAGGCGGGCATTGATCGCCTCTTTACCTTGAGGGCTGTGGCCGGTATGCTTTCCGGCTCCGCGGCGACGCGGAAACAAAACACGGAGAGATGCCCGAGAGGCCGAAGGGGCTCCCCTGCTAAGGGAGTATAGGGTCAAAAGCCTTATCGAGGGTTCGAATCCCTCTCTCTCCGCCATATACGCAAAAAGCCCCCCTGTGGGGCTTTTTGCGTATATGGCGGAGAGAGAGGCTTTGATGAGAACCCTTTCGGTTCGACAAATTCGTCCGGAACGAATTTGGACAGCCGTAGGCTGGCCCCTCCGCGTAGACGCGGAGGGGTTCGGCCCAAGGATGGGCCGAACAATCCCTCGCTACGCCGCGAGAATTTTCAGCGATCGCGGGGCTTTTTGCGTATATGGCGGAGAGAGGCTTTGATGAGAACCCTTTCGGTTCGACAAATTCGTCCGGAACGAATTTGGACAGCCGCAGGCTGGCCCCTCCGCGTAGACGCGGAGGGGTTCGGCCCAAGGATGGGCCGAACAATCCCTCGCTACGTCGCGAGAATCTTCAGCGATCGCGGGGCTTTTTGCGTATGCGGCGGAGATGACCTTGCGGACGAATGTTTCGGCGCTGCAGTGGTGACCGCGCGGATTTTCTTGAACTGGCCGCACCGCCATTCAGGCGTCTGCACCGAACAACTGATCACTATTCATTCTTCCCTTGCCGGCATTCTTCCTACATAACTCGCCCGCGGACGTATCAGGCTACCGTTCTCCTGCTGCTCCAATGCGTGCGCCAACCAGCCAGCCATCCGGCCGGCGGCGAAGATCGCCATGGCTGCGTCGACGCCGAGTTCATAAGCCGATGCAATGGCCGCCAGGGCGAAGTCCAGATTCGGCCGGCGGCCACACAGGTTTTGTGTCACCTCGGCAAGCTGCAGAACGCGTGCAAGCTTGGCGGGATGGGGATGTATCGCGCGCAACGCGTTCAATAGCGTTGTGGCGCGAGGATCGTCATCGGCATATAGCGGATGGCCCAGACCCGGTACCGTGTCACCGCGATGCAGGCGTTCGCGGACACGATCAGCGGGCCGCCGTTCGGGCAGCATGTCCTGAATAAACGCATACGCGCGTGCAGTTGCACCGCCGTGATGCGGACCGGACAAGGTGGCCAAACCTGCGCCAACGGCAGCATGCAGGCTGGCGCCCGTCGACGCAGCCACACGCGTGGCAAAGGCCGATGCATTGAGTTCGTGATCGGCGCATAGCACGAGGGCGCAACGCACCAATTCCGGCAATCCTGGTGCCTCGATCTGCCAGTTCGCGGCTATCCGTTGGTGGATCGGGTGTGCATCCGGACGCGTTCCGCATAGCAGTGCTGCAGTTTCCCGCAGCAGTTGCGCTGCGTAATCGCGGCGATGGTGCGGATCGCTGCTGTGTGAATGCCGGGCATCGAGTGCAAGCAAGGGCAGCGCCGCGGCCGTGCGTGCCAAGGGTGGCAAGCTGCGTTGACGAAGCAGGGATGAAACAGTTTCCGGCCAGCGCTGTGAGAATGCGGCGGTAAACGGATCATGGTCACCGCAATCCCACAGCAGGCGTGCGGCGTCTTCCAGCGTGGCTCCCGATTCGGCCAGGGCAATCGCGGATTGGCCCCGGTAATAGTGTCCATGCGGACGGATCAAGGAAATCCGTGTTTCCAGTACCGGCAGGCCCCAGGCAAGACTGTGCGCGGCGGCTTGCACCGCGCCACGCCCGGCCTGTCGGCGTTCGATCAATTGCTCGATATCGCCAGCACTGTACTCGCGGCTACGTCCGTCGGTGCCCGGGCGCGAATCAATGCGACCACGGCTCACGTAGGCATAAAGCGTGGCAAGGCTTACACCGAGTCGAGAGGCGGCGTCCTGGGCAGAGAGATAGTCGGCTCGCATGAACGATATATTGATCCTATTAATCAAGATTGATCAATATATTTTGGCGTGACACAGTGACGGCCCCGGATTGATCAGGCTATCCCCATGGCCACTTTCCAAACGGTGTGCGAAGCCTTTGCCAGGCAGGCGGACTACTGCGACGAACACGGTTCGCCGTTCACCGCCAGGCTGTTGCGCGGGCTGGTGCGTGCCATGTGCGATGGGGCGCCAATATTGCAGGCCATCGCATCGTGGGAAGGCGAACCGATGCCAGATGCGCTGCCGCTGCGCGTGGCCGGCGCGCTGCATGCATTGGTGCTGGATGGGCGCGAAGCGGAACTGGCCCGTTACTATCCTGGTGGCGATGGCGAGGCTGACGATGCCGCACTCCAGCGGATTGCTGTCGCAGCATTGCAGGCACATCCCGAGGTATTGGCGGATTATCTTGCTTCGCCCCCGCAGACCAAAGAAGTGGGGCGCTCAGCCGTGTTGCTTGGTGGATTCATGACCATCGCGGCACATACCGGCTTGCCGCTGCGTTTGTTCGAACTCGGTGCCAGCGCTGGTTTGAACATGAATTGGGATCGCTATCGTTACCGGTTTGGCGACTGCGTGCTGGGCGATACATCCAGTCGGTTGGAGCTTGTCCCCGCGTGGCATGGTGAATTGCCGCCTATGGCGTCGATCGATGTTGTTGCGCGCATGGCCTGCGATCGATCGCCGGTCAACGTCGCAGAGGCCAGGCGACGGCAGCGCCTGCGCGCCTATGTCTGGGCGGATCAAGATTCCCGTTTGCGGCAACTGGATGCGGCGTTGAGTGCTGCGGCCGAACACCCCGTGCAGGTCGAGCATGCCGATGCGGCTGAGTGGATCGAGCGTGTGCTCGCGGCACCGCTGCCCGATGGCGCGGCGACGGTGGTCTATCACACGATTTTCTGGGCCTACCTCTCAGCGGATGCCAAGGCGCGGATCGAGTCGGCGATCCGCAGTGCCGGGCAATCCGCCACGGCGGAATCGCCGCTGGCCTGGCTGCGCTTCGAGATTGGGGATTTCAGTCGACATCCGCGCCTGCTGCTGAGTCTTTGGCCGGGGCCGCAGGATCTGCACTTGGCCGACGCCCAGGCGCATGGCAGCGAGATTTTCTGGTATGCCGCCGCGCTGGCAAATCCCGCGCGTACTGCGCCGCGGCATCGCAGCCCCGGCACATCACTTACAATTTGTCGTTTCGGAGAATCACGATGACCCAGCTCAACTCTGCCGGCGCCCGTTTCCGCGCCGCACTCGCTGCCGAACAGCCGCTCCAGGTGATCGGCGCCATCAACGCCAATCACGCCTTGCTGGCCAAGCGCGCAGGCTATCGCGCGATCTACCTTTCAGGCGGTGGCGTGGCGGCCGGCTCGCTGGGCCTGCCCGATCTGGGCATCAATACCCTGGATGACGTGCTGACCGATGTGCGGCGTATCACCGATGTCTGCGATCTGCCGTTGCTGGTGGACATCGATACCGGCTTCGGTCCCAGCGCCTTCAATATCGCGCGCACCGTGAAAAGCCTGATCAAGTTCGGTGCGGCGGCCTGCCACATCGAGGATCAGGTGGGTGCCAAGCGCTGCGGTCATCGTCCTGGTAAGGAAATCGTACCCGCCGGCGAAATGGCAGACCGCGTCAAGGCGGCTGTCGATGCCAAGACCGATCCGAACTTCTTCCTGATTGCGCGCACCGATGCGATTGCAGTGGAAGGCGTCGATGCGGCGATCGAGCGCGCCATAGCCTGCGTTGAAGCCGGCGCTGACGGCATCTTTGCCGAGGCCGCGTATGACATCCCCACCTACAAGCGCTTCACCGATGCGGTAAAGGTGCCGGTACTGGCCAATATCACCGAGTTCGGCCAGACCCCGTTGTTCAGCGTGGATGAATTGCGCACGGCGGGCGTTGGCATCGTGCTTTATCCGCTATCGGCGTTCCGCGCGATGAACAAGGCGGCGGAAACCGTTTATCAAGCCATTCGCCGTGACGGTCATCAGCGCAATGTGGTGGACATGATGCAGACCCGCGAAGAGCTTTATGACCGCATCGGCTATCACGATTACGAGAACAAGCTCGACGAGCTGTTCGCGAATAAAAAATGAACACAGCATCCGTACGTTCAAGTACCGCACCAGGAGCATGATCCGATGAGCGAGCAATCCACCGCCCCCAAGCCGAAGAAATCCGTTGCGCTGTCCGGCGTGGCGGCGGGCAACACCGCGCTGTGCACCGTTGGCCGTAGCGGCAACGACCTGCACTATCGTGGTTACGACATCCACGACCTGGCCGCCAAGGGCTGCTTCGAAGAAGTGGCCTACCTGCTGGTGCACGGCGTGCTGCCGAAATGGGCTGAGTTGAACGCCTACAAGGCCAAGCTGAAGCGTCTGCGCGGCCTGCCGGCGCCGGTGAAGCAAGCGCTGGAATTGCTGCCGGCTGCGACGCACCCGATGGATGTCATGCGCACCGGTTGCTCGGTGCTGGGCACCGTGCTGCCGGAGAAGGAAGACCACAATGTCACCGGCGCGCGCGATATCGCCGACCGCCTGATGGCCAGCTTCGGCTCCATGCTGCTGTACTGGTACCACTTCAGCCACAACGGCAAGCGCATCGAGACCGAAACCGACGACGAATCGATCGCCGCACACTTCCTGCACCTGCTGCATGGCAAGAAGCCGAGCGAGTTGCATGCCAATTCGTTGGACAAGTCGCTGGTGCTTTACGCCGAACATGAGTTCAACGCCTCGACCTTCACTGCGCGCGTGATTGCGGGCACCGGCTCGGACATGTATTCCGCGATCACCGGCGCCATCGGCGCGCTGCGCGGTCCCAAGCATGGCGGCGCCAACGAAGTGGCGATGGAGATCATCGCCCGCTATCGCAACGCGGCCGATGCGGAAGCCGATATCCGCGCGCGCGTGGAGCGCAAGGAAATCATCATCGGCTTCGGTCACCCGGTCTACACGGTGTCCGATCCGCGCAACGAGATCATCAAGGAGATTTCGCGCAAGCTGTGCACGGAGTGCGGCAATCCCAACCTGTTCGACGTTTCCGAGCGCATCGAGAAGCTGATGTGGGAACTGAAGAAGATGTTTCCCAATCTCGACTGGTACTCGGCCAGCGCTTACCACATGATGGGCGTGCCCACGGCCATGTTCACTCCGCTGTTTGTCATCGCCCGCACCTCCGGCTGGAGCGCGCATGTGATCGAACAGCGCGAGGATGGCAAGATCATTCGCCCGAGCGCCAACTACACCGGCCCGGAAGACCGCACCTACGTGCCGATCGAAAAGCGCTGATGGCTCATTTTTGATGTACGGAAAGAAGGGGGCTTCGGCCCCCTTTTTCTTTACATCGCATTGACGAAATGTTTTTGTTTGGGCGTGCCAGGGATGGATAAGCGGTGTTACATGCGTGATACATCAGGGCATGCACTCATGCATGACATAAGTGATTGTCATTGCAATACGTATCGTCGTGGCTGCGATGGAAAGTCGGCAGGCCGCGCGAAGTGGTGTTCCAGATCTGCATCATTTCATGACTCGATGGCGTTTTCGTGTTTTAG
Source organism: Dyella flava (assembly GCF_016904955.1). Taxonomy (GTDB): domain Bacteria; phylum Pseudomonadota; class Gammaproteobacteria; order Xanthomonadales; family Rhodanobacteraceae; genus Dyella_B; species Dyella_B flava. The sequence continues at coordinate 159,578 of NZ_JADIKE010000039.1, forward strand.
CAAGACGAACGTAATCGACTGATTCCTATACATCTTGATGCTTGCCTTGTAGGTACGTGCAACTGGCACGTGCTTTGCGACATGTTGAAGCTACACCAGCAAAACAGGGGGTCACCGCATCCATTCCCGGGAGGAATCAACATGCGCAGGACTCTTATCTACACGGCATTGATGCTTGGCTTGGGACTTGCCCTCCCGGTCATGGCAGACAATAACTCCAACCAGAACAACGGGAATTCAGGTTACCTTTCGAGCTCGAACACCAATTCGGGCACAAACACCAATTCGAGTACACACTCCAAGACCGTTAGCAAGGCGTGGGCCGAAAGCGGCAACGATAACTCAGTACAAAGCGACGGTATGGGAACCTCGGCCGCCAATAATGGTGGTACCGCGACATCTACTGTCAGCGATGCATTCAACACCAGCAATGCGATCGCCACCACCAACCTCAATGGAACCGTCACCAATGTCCAGGTGTGGGGCATCGGCAACAACGCGACCGATAATGGCAACGCGAATGGCGGAAAAGGCGGCAGTGGCGGTAAGGGCCTCGGCGGCATAGCGCTGGAAGGCGGTGGCGGATTGGGCGGCAGTGGCGGCGACGCCTATGCACATAGCGGCAAGGCCGGCGGTTCGTTCTCCAACAGCGGTGGCGCGTTTGCAGGAAGCGGCGCTGCGGGTGCTGGCGCCAAGGGTGACGGTGGCAGCGCCAATGCCAATGGTGGCTCATACGGTGGTAGTGGTGGCGCAGCGACTGGAGGTAGCGGATCGGGCACAGGTGGTGCGGCAACGGCTGGCGCAGCATCGGCGACGACCGGCAGCAGCACCTCGACCGGCGGAACCAGCGGAACGGTAGCCAGTGCTGGCGGTGACGGCGGCGCAGGCGGTGCCGGTGGTACGGCGACTGGTGGTGCAGGCACGGCCGGTGCAGGCGGTAGCGGCGGAGCAGGTGGAAGCACCTCGGCCGATGCCGGCAGCTTCGACATGTCCAACACCATGGATAGTGCCGCGGCAGCGGCAGCTGGCATCACGACGATTGCTCAGAACAGCGGCCAGGCTTCGCTGATCCAGCAGGGCGTGACAGTCCAAGCCAACCTGAACGTGGGCGGCCATTGAGTAACGACTGATCGGCAAAAGTGGAGCAAGCATCGCTCCACTTTTGCTATGCGGGCTGGCCGGTTGCTTTGCGCAGCCGGCCGGCAGACGGTCGTATTCGATGCGCCAACGCGATAGGAGTCGTGCCATGTCTCTCGCAAGAGTTGTAGCAGGTGTGATGCTGTCGTGTATGGCGGGATGGTCGGGCTTCGCGTTCGCAGGAGACCCACCCGGCAATTCCACTAGCGCTCAACAAGGAAGCCACCCACCGGCAGCCGCGAATGCGCAGCCGGTCTATGTCGATGGATTTGGGCAAGCAGTGAGCGCCACCACGCTGGGGCACTACAGCGGTGGTTCTACGGTTATTGCCGGCATCCAAACCATTACCGGCACCGTCTCCAACGACAGTGCCACGAATGTCACCACGGGAGCCAACTCGATCGCGGGGGGCTCGTTCTCTGACGCATCGGGCTTGCCGTCGGTGATTCAGAACACCGGCAATAACGTGCTGATCCAGAACGGCGTCATCGTTAATGTGCAAATGAAGCCATAACATGAAACGGACGCTGCCGACGTCGATGTTCATCCTTGTCCTGGCGATCGCATCGCCGGCGGGGGCGCGGGCAGCGACGATGGCGCTCAATGATAATGCCGGGCAGACCTATATCTTGCACATTGCCACGCTGAAGGAAGTCAAGTATCGCAACACGATCCATCAAAAATACGACTTCAGCTGCGGCTCGGCCGCGGTTGCCACGTTGTTGACCTACCAATACGACTACCCGGTCAACGAACAGATCGTGTTCGAGCAGATGTATGCGCATGGTGATCGCAGGAAGATCAACCGGGAAGGCTTCTCGCTATTGGATATCAAGTTTTATCTGGCGAGTATCGGTTTCGACGCCGACGGTTTCCACGCATCGCTGGATCAGCTGCAGAAAGCCGGCCTGCCGGCGATCGTGCTGATCGAGGATCGTGGTTATCACCATTTCGTGGTGATCAAGGGCATTCGCTATGGGCGCGTGCTGGTCGGGGATCCGGCACGCGGCACGCGCGCGATACCTCTGGATCGTTTCGACCAGTTGTGGAAGAACAAGCTGCTGTTTGTCATCCATAACCGGCGCGAGTTCGCGCATTTCAATACTGACAGTGATTGGCGCAGTGCGCCGCTCGCTCCTTTGGGCATCGGTATCGATCGGCGCGGGCTGGATACGATCACCATGTCCAAATACGGGCCGGGGGATATATGACGCGAGCCAAGCCCTGGATGCAGATATGCCTGCGCATGGCGCTGCTGGCGATATTGCTGGGGTGCGCCGTTATCGCGCACGCCCAGTCGGCACAGCCGCTGCGTCGTGTTGCTGGATTTGGCTTTCCCGTGCCGAACGAGCGGCTCGATGCCGTACGTGGTGGCTTTGACCTTGGTAACGGTCTTGAAGCATCGCTCGGTATCGAACGCGCGGTGTATATCAATGGCAACCTGGTTACCTATGCGAGCGTAAACATTCCTGACCTGGCCCACATCACCACGCAGCAAGCGATGGCATTGGCCTCGGCGCTCAGCACGGTGAATATCCAGAACGGTCCAGGCAATAGCTTTGATCCGTCCGCGCTTGGCAGTACCACGGCCGCGACGGTGATTCAGAACACGCTGAACAATCAGACCATTCGCAGCCTGACGACCTTGAACGTGTCGGTCAACACGCTCAACGCTTTCCGTGACGAAGGCTTGCAACAAGCCCTGCAGGCTGCACAGGTGCAGGCACTGGGACATTAATGCGGAAAGGAAGTCGTTCTCTCGGAGAACCATGATGAAGAAAAGGGATGGGGAGGCTCGGATGGAACGCAGGCGCAGAGCGTTGGCGCAGGCTGTGGGATGCGCCTGCTTCATGTTGGCGTGCGGGGTGGTCGTCGCTCAAGATGCACCTGCCTCCTCGTCGACCGTAGGCGATACGTCATCGCCGGCGATCCGTCAGCGGCTGGAACAGCAAGGCGCGCGCATCGAGGCCATGCGTGCGCAGATCGATACCTTGCAACATCAGTTGGCGCAGCAAGAGGCCGACTACAAGGCGTTGCGTCATGCTGTCGGCATGGATGAGCTGGACCAGACACGTGGCGGCAATATCGCCGCTGCTGGCGGTACCGCTACAGCGCTGCCGATGCCATCGGCGGAAGCATCGCCTGATCAACAAGCAGCTCAGCAGGCGCCAACTACGCCGTCTGAGCCCGTCGGCCAGGCACCGCCGCAGAATTCTCATCCTCCAGAAGTGGCGCCGATCTTCCAGCAGCCGGGCGTGCTGACACCGAAGGGCAAATTCGTGATCGAGCCGGCGTATCAGTTCGGCTACTCCACGGCAGACCGTGTTGCGTTGGTGGGCTATACCATCATCCCCGCGATTCTGATTGGCCTGATTGATGTGCGAGAAGTACGTGACACCACGCAGACGGCCATTCTCACCGGGCGCTACGGCATCACCAACCGTCTTGAACTGGAGGTGCGCATTCCGTATGTGGACACGCACGACGATACGGTCAGCCGCGCCGTGTTGACGGGTTCGGCCGAAGACAATGTGTTCAGCTCCAGTGGCAAAGGCTTGGGTGATATCGAAGCTACCGCGCGCTATCAGATCAATAATGGCGGGGCGGACAGCGCTTATTACATCGGCTGGTTCCGCTTCAAGTCACGCACCGGTACCGATCCCTTCCAGGTAGTTACCGATTGCGTGACTCGCTGTGTCGAGAACCTCACGGGTACCGGCCTGCCGGTGCAACAGCCAACCGGAACAGGCTTCTACACCTTGCAGCCAGGCGTGACGTGGTTGCTTCCTTCGGATCCGGTGGTGTTCTTTGGCAATCTTAGTTATCTCTACAACGTCGAACGTCATAACGTCTACGAACATATCCTGCTCGCCGGCACGCAATACCTGGGCAACGTAAAGATGGGCAACGAGGCGGATATCAGTATTGGCATGGGCATGGCGCTCAATGACAAGGCCTCACTGAGCATCGGTTACGATCAAACTTTTATCGGTACCACGTACGAGAGCGGGCAGAAATTGCCCGGTTCTACCAAGGTATGGCTGGGCTCGTTGTTGATAGGCGGTTCGTGGCGCTTCAATGAAAAGCGCACGTTGAATTTCACCTTGGGGGTTGGCGTAACACGTGATACGCCGGACGCTACCGTCACCATCCGCGTGCCGATGATGTATTGACAAGCCAGCAGCGACATTCTCCAACGACTCGGCTGCGAATTCATGCAGACGATGTTGGCGGCGTGTCGTCATCTGCGCACATCACTGAGACTACTGTTTGTTGCGCTGGTCCTGCACGGCGGTACGACTTTTGCGCAGAGTGCCGATGACACTCTTTCGTCGGGACTGGATCGCTTCAGCCTCCGGCTTGTTGTCTATTACCGGATAGCAGCACAACGCTTGGTGCTGGCTTGAATGGCCCGACGGCATTCTTGCGTTTGCGCTTCTGAATTCGAAACGCCGTAATGACTTGCCCATTTCCCCTGCCGCGCCGGATTCTATTGGGCGGCAGGGGGAGTTCGACAGCTCAGATGCCTTCGGCCTGCATGGCCGCTTGCACGCCGGCATCGGCATGCATGCGCTTACCGAAGGCTTCGAGATGATCCAGTCCACTGAGATCAACCTGCTTGCCCTTGGCCCAGCGCAGCACGACGAACAGGTAAGCATCAGCCGCCGAGCGATGACCCGTAAGCCATTCGCGATCGGTCAATTGCTTATTGATCCGTTCGAAGTGACCGCGCAGTCGCTGGCGTGCCGCATCATGCAACGCAGCGTGCTGTGTCTCGTCGCTGATGAAGCGCTGTGCGGCGAACAGTGGCCTAAACGCCGTATGTACGTCTGAATTGAGGAAAGCCAGCCAGCGATTCACGTCGGCGCGTTCGCGCGGAGAGCCTTCGCCATCGAGGTTGGCCTCAGGAAAGCGATCCATCAGATAGTTGAGGATGGCGACGTTTTCGGTGAGTACCCAGCCATCCTCATCGACCAGCGCAGGTACTTGGCCGCTCGGATTGATGTTGAGGTAGTCCGGCGAGCGAAGCGCATCGCGCGTCACGGCTTCGGCCTGATAAGGCTTGCCGATCCATTCCAGCACGATGTGATCGGCCATCGAGCAGGCGCCGGGCAGGTAGTACAGCTTCATGACAACTCCATGTTGACGACGGGACAGCGGCACAGTGTCCTGTGCCTCGATCCACGGCTCAAGTACGACGTGCGTTTTGGACAGCGGTGCGGCGATTGAATAACCAGCGACCACCGCAGACGCCAATCACCAGGCCTGTTTCGAGCACATGTTTCATCCAACCATGGGCGTCGAACCAATCCAGCCACAGTTTTTCGTGACTGATCATGCGACCTGCCGTCCACGCAATCGCTGCAGCGCCTGCATAGACGATGATCGGGAAGCGCTCGATCAGTTTCAGGATCAGGGTCGAGCCCCACACCACGAGTGGGATGCTGATCAGCAAACCCGCAACCACCAGACCGGTATGACCTTTCGCCGCACCAGCAATGGCCAATACGTTGTCCAGCCCCATCAGCGCATCTGCAACCACGATCATGCGCAATGCGGACCAGAAGTTTGCAGCGGGAGCAAGTTCGTGCGTGTTGTCATGATCCGGCTTCAGCAGTTTCCAGGCGATGGGCAGCAACAGCACGCCACCGACCAGCATCAGGCCGGGCCATTCGAGCAGATAGACCACCAGCACAGTCAGCACGATACGCACGGCGACGGCGCCGAAGGTGCCCCAGAACACCGCGCGCGTTTGCAGGTTGTGCGGCAGATTGCGAGCGGCGAGGGCGATGACGATAGCGTTGTCGCCAGCCAGCACCAGGTCCAGCAGGACGATGGTGAGCAGGTCGGACAGCAGGTGCGTGGGGAAAGTCATGCGGATTCCTTTACGCGCTGGACTCAAGCGACGACGGCGGACGCGCGCGGCCCGCTGTCATCGCAAAAGTCTCGTTCGTGGACCCACCGCGGTGCCCGGAGCGACGTTCCGCTCGTGATGACGACCACCGCGCAGGTACGGCTCGGCCGCACCCGGAACTACTCCCCTTTGGGATGATTCGCAGGGATTTTCGGCAAGGTAGGCGAGGGCGGTCAAGCAGGCCCCGGCGCCGATCCTTCGAGAAACGCCCCCCGCCCGCTACAATGGGCGTTTCCCTACCCCGCGAGACCCCTGCCATGAGCGCGCACGATATCCGTTCCGCCAAGCGTCCCGACCCCGATCAGCCGCTGGTCGACATCGCCAACTACGTTGCCGACTACAAGATCAACTCGACCGAGGCTTATGACACCGCGCGTTACATGCTGCTGGACTCGCTGGCTACGGCGATGATGGCGATGAAGTTTCCGGAGTGCGTGAAGCACCTCGGGCCGGTGGTGCCTGGCGCCACGCTGCCGGGCGGCGCGCGCGTGCCGGGCACCAGCCATGAGCTGGATCCGGTACAGGCCGCGTTTGCGATCGGCACCCAGATCCGCTGGCTGGATTTCAACGACACCTGGCTGGCTGCCGAATGGGGCCATCCGTCGGACAACCTCGGCGCCATCCTCGCCGTGGCCGACTACCTGAGCCGTCAGGCGGAGCGCGAAGGCGGCACGCCGCTGACCGTGCACGACGTGCTCAGCTACGCGATCAAGGCGCACGAAATCCAGGGTTGCTATGCGCTGCTCAATAGCTTCAATCGCGTCGGCCAGGACCACGTGATCCTCGTTCGCCTGGCTTCCACCGCCGTGGCCACGGCCATGCTGGGTGGCAACAAGGAACAGATCACCACCGCCGTCTCGCACAGCTGGATCGACAACGGTGCCTTGCGCACCTACCGCCATGCGCCGAACACCGGACCGCGCAAGAGCTGGGCTGCCGGTGATGCCTGCCGTCGCGCCGTCACCCACGCCATCAATGCCGTCTACCGCGGCGTGGTGGGTTATCCCTCGGCACTGAGCGCCAAGACCTGGGGCTATTACGACGTCGCCTTCAAGGGCAATGCGTTCCAGTTCGAGCGCCCGTTCGGCAGCTATGTGATGGAGAACGTGCTGTTCAAGATCAGCTTCCCGGCGGAATTCCATGCGCAGACCGCGGTGGAATGCGCGATGCAGCTGCACACCCAGGTGGCAGGCAAGCTCGATCAGATCGAGAAGGTGGTCATCGAGACGCAGGAAGCCGGCTGCCGCATCATCGACAAGACCGGTCCGCTGGCCAACTACGCCGACCGCGACCACTGCATCCAGTACATGGTGGCGGTGCCGCTGATCTTCGGTCGTCTCACGGCTGACGACTACAACGATGATGTGGCCGCCGATCAGCGCATCGATGCGCTGCGCGAGAAAATGGTGGTCACCGAGAATCCGCAGTTCACTAAGGACTACTTCGATCCCGAAAAGCGCTACATCGGTAACTCGGTGCAGGTGTTTTTCAAGGATGGCAGCAGCACTGAGAAGGTGTCCATCGATTACCCGATCGGTCACCGCAAGCGCCGCGCCGAAGGCATTCCGGTGCTGTTGAAGAAGTTCGAAACGGCCATGCGTGGCCACTTGCCCTCGCATCGCGTCAAGGCGATCCTTGAAGCCACCTCGGATCCGGCCAAGTTGGACGCGATGCCCATCCAGGCATTCCTGGGGCTCTTCACGCTGTAGTCTGGCCCGAGACGAGACCATAACAGGGGTTGAGAAAGTACTTTGCGGTGGTTTCTCAGCGGCCGCGCCCCGCACTGCCGTGGGCGCGGTTTTTATCGGTGGATCAATCTAAGTATCTGATTTACGTGAGGCTTTCGGGGGTTGCCTGAGGGTGATGGCGGTCGTTTTGCAATTCGTTTAGTTTTTGTTAAACTCGCCGCGCATGGTGCAAGGCCATCACGGGAATTCGTTATACCCATTCGTTTTGTGCGCTCATGAAGAAAGGCGGTTTTTGTTCTTGGCGGATCAATGCCCCAATCATTTAAGTGAGGAGACACCTGATGAATCGTAAGGGCCTGTATGTTCTGATCGCTCTTGCCCTGGGGGGTGTAGGTGCCGCCCATGCGCAGGACAACACAGCAGCAGCCGCCAGCAGCACCGCAGCTTCCGGTGCGCCGGCGTGGCCAAATGGCTTTGATGATCGTTGGTACGTTGCACCGACCGTGGGCGGCTACTTCAACGACACCGACCGCAACACCCATAGCCGCCAGATTTTCTACGGCCTGTCCGTGGGTAAGTTCATTAGTCCGAACGTTTCGGTCGAATTGTTCGCCGATCGCACCCAGCGTGACGCCGACACCGACGTGTTCGGTCAGGGCAACAAATGGTCGAACAACAACGCCGGTATATCGGTTCGCTATTTCTTCGGCGATTGGAACTCCTGGCGTCCGTACCTGATGGGCGGCGTGATGGGTAGCTATCACAACAATCCACTGAACGATGGCTGGGCGCCGGCTGCGCAGGCTGGCGTGGGTCTGTCCAAGACGATCACCGACAGCGTCGACTTCCGTGTCGAAGGTGCGTACCGCTACGACTGGGACGACAAGACCCAGCCGGTTCACAACGGTTACGGCGACTGGTACCTGGGCTTCAGCCTGGTGGCTCGCATCGGTCCGGTTCCCGCCGCTGCGGCGCCGGCGCCACCGCCGCAGCCTGCTGCGCCGGATTGCTCCAAGCAGTTCCGCAACGGCGTGAACCTGTGCGACAACAAGTGCCCGGATCTGCCGGAAGGCACGATCGTGGGTCCGGATGGTTGCCCGCAAAAGGTCGTTATCGATCTGAAGGGCGTGAACTTCAAGTTCGATCGCCCGAAGAAGGGCGAGACCAACATCGAACCGACGCTGGCCGTGCCGGCTTCCGATTCGATGGCGATCCTGGATCAGGCGGTGGATACACTGAAGCGCTATCCGCAGGTGCACGTGACGGTCGCCGGCTACACCGACAGCGTGGGTACTGCGGAGTACAACCAGGGCCTGTCGGAACGTCGTGCGAAGATCGTGTACGACTACCTGACCGCGCATGGTATCGACGCGAGCCGCCTGGAAGGCCCGATCGGTCATGGTGAGAACGATCCGATCGACACCAACAAGACGGCAGCGGGTCGTGCTCGCAACCGTCGCACGGAATTGCAGGTTCAACAGTAATCGAACGACAGGCGTTAACGAAAAATCCCGGCTATGCCGGGATTTTTCTTATATGCATACAGCAAACAGTTGCGAATTGTGTCGTACGGTAGCGAAAACGCACGATGTAGCTGAACAAACCTTCACCGAAAGCATACATCTCGACATACCGCGGTACGGATTCCTTAACAGTTTTGCTACACTTCTCGGGCTTGCTGTTAGGGACAACAAGCAAGGTAGCGAATAAGTCCCCCGCATACCCATAAGTTCTGCCGCGCGATTTCCGTCTGGGGTGGAATGGACGCGAATACCAATAATCGAGGAGACACCTGATGAAACGTAAGGGCCTTTATTTCTTGATTGCTCTTGCCCTGGGCGGCGTAGGTGCCGTTCACGCGCAGGACAATACGGCAGCGGCTGCTGGCAGCAGCACTTCCGCGCCGGCATGGCCAAATGGTTTTGATGATCGCTGGTACGTCGCTCCGACCCTGGGCGGCTATTACAACGACACCGATCGCAACACCCACAGCCGCCAGATCTTCTACGGCATTTCCGTGGGTAAGTTCATTAGCCCGAACGTTTCGGTGGAACTGTTCGCCGACCGCACCAGCCGTGACGCCGATACCGCCACGTTCGGCCAGGGCAACAAGTGGTCGAGCAACAACTACGGTGTGTCGGCCCGCTACTTCTTCGGTGACTGGAACTCCTGGCGTCCGTACCTGATGGGCGGCATCATGGGCAGCTACCACATCAATCCGGTCAATGATGGCTGGGACCCGGCCGTGCAGGCTGGCGCGGGTCTGTCCAAGACGATCACCGACAGCGTCGACTTCCGTGTTGAAGCTGCGTACCGCTACGACTACGACGACAAGACCCAGCCGGCTCGCAACGGTTACGGCGACTGGTACCTGGGCTTCAGCCTGGTGGCTCGCATCGGCTCGGTTCCGGCTCCGGCCGCCGCTCCGGCGCCCGCTCCGGCTCCGGTTGCTCCGGACTGCTCCAAGCAGTTCCGCAACGGCGTGAACCTGTGCGACAACAAGTGCCCGGATCTGCCGGAAGGCACGATCGTTGGTCCGGACGGTTGCCCGGTCCACGTTGTCATCGACCTCAAGGGCGTGAACTTCAAGTTCGACCGTCCGAAGAAGGGCGAGACCAACATCGAGCCGACCCTGGCCGAGCCGAGCAGCGATTCGCTGGCTATCCTGGATCAGGCGGTGGATACGCTGAAGCGCTATCCGCAGGTGAAGGTGATGGTGGCTGGTTACACCGACAGCGTCGGTACCCCGGCTTACAACCAGGGCCTGTCCGAGCGTCGCGCTCAGATCGTGTACAACTACCTGACCTCGCACGGCATCGATGCAAGCCGTCTGGAAGGCCCGGTTGGTCACGGCGAGAACGATCCGATCGACTCCAACAAGACGAAATCCGGTCAAGCTCGCAACCGTCGTACCGAACTGCAGGTTCAGCAGTAATCGAACTGCAAAGCGTTATGGAAAAGCCCGGCTCAGGCCGGGCTTTTCTTTTGCCGTCCCATTAATCTTTCAACGCCATGTCCATGTCTTCCAATGCCCCGCGCTTTGGTCTTGCACGCGTACTCAGCAAGCTGGGCGTCTGCTCGCGCAGTCAGGCGGAAAAGGCGGTGCGTGAGGGCAGGGTGAGCGTGGACGGCCGGGTCGTGCGTGATCCAGAGCAGTCGGCAGATCCCGAGCGTCAACGCATCCGCCTCGACGGTGAGGATGTCGTCGCGGCGAAGCGCGTGTATGTGGCGCTTAACAAGCCGCGAGGCATCGTGGTGAGCGCAGCCGACGAGCGCGGCCGCGATACGGTCTACGAATTACTGGCAACTTCCGGCTTGCCTTGGCTTGGTCCGGTGGGGCGGCTCGACAAGGCCAGCGAAGGGCTGTTGCTGCTCAGCAATGACAGCGTATGGGCCGCGCAGCTGACCGATCCGCGTTATCACGTGGACAAGACTTATCACGTGCAAGTCGACACGATTCCGGATCAAACAGTGTTGGAGAGGGTGACCGGCGGTGTCACCGATAAGGGCGAACATTTGTCGGCAAAGCGCGCTTACCTGCTGCGTACGGGAGAGAAAAACGCTTGGCTGGAAATCGTGCTCGATGAGGGGCGCAACCGCCACATCCGCCGGTTGCTGGAAGCGCACGGCATCGGTGTCATGCGCCTGATTCGCGTAGCCATTGGAGACCTTGTGTTGGGTGATCTCGCCAAAGGGCAATGGCGCCATCTGACTGCTGCTGAAGTTGCAGGCTTGCGTCATGTGTCGGGTGATCAGGCATCCACAAACGCGCCATCCCGCAACACGATCAGCTCAAAGCGCACTTCCGCACGATCTGCAGCATCTGCTCGATGGCCGCGTGACCCAGCACGGCGTAGATAGTGTTGCGGCAAGCGCATCGGGCGTAACCATCATGGCTGTCATTCCCGAAAAAGCGAGAATGACAGCCATGGGTTTTACGACTGAATCAGCCGATCACGCCCAGTGCACGACCAACTTTGGTAAACGCCGCAATCGCCCGGTCCAGATGTTCACGCGTATGCGCCGCGCTCATCTGCGTGCGGATGCGCGCCTGGCCCTGCGGCACCACCGGATAGAAGAACCCGGTGACATAAATGCCTTCCTCCAGCAGCGCAGTCGCCATTGCCTGGGCCTTCTTGGCGTCGTACACCATCACCGGCACGATCGGATGCACGCCCGGCTTGATATCAAAACCAGCCTTGGTCATCTGGTCGCGGAAATACTTGGTGTTTTCCTGCACGCGCTCACGCAGGTCTCCTGCCGAGTCCAGCATGTCGAATACCTTGATCGCCGCAGCCACGACATGCGGCGGCAGCGAGTTGGAGAACAGGTAGGGGCGCGAGCGCTGGCGCAGCATCTCGATCACTTCCGCGCGGCCGGTGGTAAAACCGCCCAGTGCACCGCCAAGCGCCTTGCCCAGCGTACCGGTGAAGATATCGATCTTGTTCAGTACGCCATGCACTTCCGCCGAGCCGCGGCCGTGCGGCCCAAGGAAGCCGGTGCAATGACATTCGTCGATATGCACCAGTGCGTTGTACTTGGCCGCCAACGCGGTGATCTGATCCAGCGGGGCAATAAAGCCGTCCATCGAGAATGCGCCATCGCTGGTGATCAGCTTGGTGCGGACGCCAGCGGCATCCGCGGCTTTCAGCTGCGCTTCCAGGTCGGCCATATCGCAGTTCGCGTAGCGGAAGCGCTTGGCCTTGCACAGGCGGATGCCGTCGATGATCGAAGCATGATTGAGCGCATCGGAAATGATCGCATCTTCCTCGCCGAGCAAGGGCTCATACAAACCACCGTTCGCATCGAAGCACGCGGCGTAGAGAATGGTGTCTTCGGTGCCGAAGAACTGGGCGATCTTCTTTTCCAACTGCTTGTGCAGATCCTGGGTGCCGCAGATAAAGCGCACCGAGGCCATGCCAAAGCCGTGGGTGTCCAAGGCATCCTTGGCGGCCTGGATCACTTCCGGATGATCGGCCAGTCCGAGGTAATTGTTGGCGCAAAAATTCAGCACCTTGCGGCCACCCTCCAGCTCGATCTCGGCCGACTGGGGCGAGGTGATGATGCGCTCGGCCTTGAATAGGCCCTGTTCGCGGATGGATTCGAGTTCTTGGGCGTAACGCGCCTGGCCGGAATAGCTCATGGGGAGACTGCCAATTGGAGGAGATTGCAATTGTCGGACTTTCGGGCTGAGCTTTGAAGAGCGGGGCCGGGGATGAGTGGCCAGGGCGCAAGTCCGTTCGCTCAACGTACGCCAAGGCATTGTGCTTTGGCGTCCCGGCATTTTGCCTTCGTCACTCGGCCTTATCCCTGCTTTTCGTCAATGCAAGCCGAAATCGTCCCGTGTCGTCTTGCCTTTGTCGTCGATGCCCTTGGCATCGAGTTTCGGCGCAAGCACAAATACGCGGCTATCGTCGATCTTGCCGTGCATGTATTGCCTTACGGCGTCGGCGCGCCGTTCAGCCAGATGGCGCAGCGCGTCCTGATCCACGTTTACGTTGGTTTCCATCAACTTGGTCATCACATCCGGCGGCTGTGACTTGGTCAGGCCGATGAAGTCGCGCGGCTTTTTGAAATCAGCGTGCTTGTAGGCCTTGGCCAGGTACTTGTTGTAATCGTCCGTGCCCGGTTTGACGGGCGCAGCCTTGGCGGCGGCGGTGCCGATATCGTCGGCTTCTTCTTTCTGCACGGCTTGATCGACCATCACGGTGCGCAGGCCATTTTCATCGAAGGCGGGATCGACGCGGCCGGTGATATCCAGCTTCAGCGATGGTTTCTTGTTGAGAATGTCGACGATCTTCGCCAGCCGGTCGTCGGCCTGTTTATCGAGCACATCGGAACCCGGTGCGAATTCCACATAGCCAAGATCCTGCTGCCCGCCACCCATCGCCGAGGCCAGCAAGCGGAACGGCGCGGTGACGGCGCGTTTGATCAAATTGACAAAAGCCTGCCAGATCACGCCGCCAAGACTGAAATGCGGATCGTTGAGTGATCCGGATACCGGTACGTGGATATCGATGTTGCCGTTGGAATCCCGCAACAAGGCCACCGCCAATTTCACGGGAAGATGGCTGATGCCTGGACCTTCCATGCGATCGCCAAAGGTGAGCTGGTTCAGCACGATGTGGTTGTCGGCGTTCAACTTGCCCTGGTCGAGCTGGTAATGCACGTCCATGGTCAGGCGCCCTTTGGTGATCGGGTAACCGGCGTATTTGCCGGAGTAGGGCGTCAGATGTGTGAGCTCCACGTCATTGGCATTGGCCTTGATGTCCAGGAAGGCGACCGGCGTGAGCGGATTGATGCTGCCGTTGATGTCGACCGGCGAGTTGTTGTCGAGCGAGCCTTGCAAGGTGACATCGGCGGGTTTATCGCTGGTGTCGGTACCGAACGCACCGATCTTGCCCGCGAGCTGGGTGATATTGGCGGTGTAGTTGGGCTTGATGAAGTTGTCGGTGTAATTGAGATTGCCATTGGCCAGAGTGATCTGGCCGATATGGATCTGCGGCGGTGGCGCAGCGGCCGTACTGGCCGAGGCGAGGGTGGCGGATGAGCTGGTAGCGGGCGCGGGTGGTGGCGTATTGGCCGGCGCCGGTGGCGCAGAACCGTTCTCCGCACGCGTGACCGACACCGGCGCTTGCGCGGGATTGGACACTACATCCTGCACATTGATGCGGCCGTTGGCGTTGACGATCACACGCGCATAAAAGTCATTGAGCGCCAGTCCACCGATATCCACCTGTGGAGCGCCTTGGCCCATGCGTACCTTCATGCCGGTGGCCACCAGCGAATTCCAGCTCAGGAAATCATCGTTGGTGACTTTATCCAGCACCTTTACCCGGCCAAGCACCATGCGGCCCTGATAACTGATCAAGGGCGATGGCTTGCGATCGCGGTAACGGGCGCGGCCGTTGGCGCTTAACACAGCGCTGTCCAGGCGCACGTTCAACGGCACCTCCACCAATGATGCAAAAGGCGCTACGTTCAGCCGTGTCGCCTGGATACGCAGATCTGCGTCCAGCGGCTCTGGCTTTACATTGCCGTTGACGTTGAATTTGCCGCGACCAATGCCTCCGGCCAGATCCAGCTTGATCGGCTTGTGCATATCGTCAGAAAGCTGATCCATGCCGAACTTGTCGGCATTGATCACGATATGCCCGTCCTTGCTCGGCAGGCTGGGGTCGGTCAACGCAAATGTGCTGCCGTCAATGCCCAGATGCGTAATGCTCCAGTGCCATGACGATGAGGCTTCCTGCTTGCCATGCGAGGGCGCGGATTTCATCAGGCCAGTAAGGTCGATGTTGCCGTTTTTCAGGCGCCGTGCGTCGATCTTCAAACCCTGGAGCGTTACATTGCCAAGCTGCGCAACGCTGCTGCCAAGATCGAGATGATCGATCTCGGCCGTCAGTGCCTGCCATGCGACCGGTTTGCGGCCGCGTTGTTCCAGCGCAAAGTTGTTGGCCGCCAGCTTGCTGTTGTCCATGGTCAGTGCAAGCGTCTTGCTCCAGTCGACTTGCAAATGCATGTCACCATCAAGCGTACCGCTGGCAATCTGCGCATTGAGCATCGGTGGCGCCATCGCGAGCAGCGGCTGAAGGCTTACGCCATTCATGCTCACTTCGCCGTTGTAGCGGTCGGCGCTCATGAACAGACTGCCGGTGGCATGCACACTGCCGCCAGCCAGCCCGGACGTGATGTCGATCGTGCCCGGCTGCGTGGACACCGTGGAAAGAGTACGTATCGTGCCGCGCAGACTATCCAGCGTCAGCTGCGCGGGTTTGGGGCCACTGCGATCGGCATAGTCGAACGTGCCGTTTTCTATCGCGAGTGTGGAGATCTGCGCATCGGTTGGCGGCGTGCCCGGTTTTGTAGGCGCCTGGCCCTTGCCGAGCAGGGCATCGAAATTGGTGTGATCGCCCGGCAGCTTGGTGTAGTGCAGCTTGACCTGGTCCAACTGGATCGTGCCGAAGTGATAGCGCGACAGTAGTGGTTGCACATCATCCAGCGTGGCGGTGCCGCGGCCGAGCTCCAGCATCGGCGCGTTGTCGTGCGTGGTCATCGCAAAGTTGTCGACCTGCAGCTGACCTTGCAGCTGCAGTTGCTGGTTCGGCTGCGTTTCGATGAAGTGCAGATCCAGCTTGCCCGAGAGCTGGCCACTGGGAATATTCGCTGGCAGCGGCTCGGGTACGTAAGCGAGATATTTCGCCAGATCAAGGTGATCCATGCTGAAGCTGATCACCGACTCGTGGCTGTCTGCAAACGGTTTGGTCTGCCCCTGGATACGCAGCGGACTGCCATCCACCTGCATCGCCAGCAGCGGTTGCACGAAGATATCCGTGTCATGCGGCAGGTTGGCCAGGAACGGAATGCCGATTTCCAACTGATCGACGTGATGCACAGCGTTGAGCACCTTGTCGTCAAAGGTGATATCGCCGTTGTGTACGCTGATGTTGGAGAGCGCAAACCGGGTGGGCGATGCATTCGGCTCCGCGGGCTTGTTGGCGAAGCGCTGCACGATATCGGTGAAGTTGAACTGCTGCGGTCCGGTGCGGGTAATGTGGATCTGCGGATGCACCAACGAGAGTTCGTCCAACACTGGCGCCATGCGAAATAGCGAGCCCCAGGACGCGTTGATCACCAGATTATCGACGTCAATGAACGGTGAAGTTCCGTCGCGCTCGCCGATATGCAGCTTGTCCACTGCCACGTGTAGCGTGTATGGATCGACGTGGACCGCCTCGATCGTTATCGGACGATCAAGCTGCTCGCTGAGCTGCTTTTCAAGCTGGTTCTTGATGATGCCCGGCGCGATAAAGAACCCGAACAGGCCGAGTAACACCAGGAAGATGACAATAACCAGCGCCGTGATGCGCAGGCCGCGGGATCGATAAAGGCCTATGGCGCGTTCGCGGCCGGCCTCCACCAGGGCCTTGGGTGATGCGTTCCGGTTTGCCATGCCGTCGATGCTCCCTTCAACATCGCGGACCGACCGTGCCCGGCAGCAGCCGTGCACTTACCTAAGTCTGAAACTCATGTCGGCACGCCCGGGACGAAGTGTAGCCCGCGGCGTAGAAGTTTGCGCAGCACTCAGTCGGCAATTTGCCGTTTCATTGCCTTCCCGCTGGGGGATGTGGGGAAAGCACATGGATATTCCGGATTTTCAAAGCTGGGCACCTTCATGTGCCCAGCTTTGAGGGGTGGGGAAGCAAAGGGTCAGTACCAGGAGCAGACCACCTTGCCACATACACCGGCATCCATCAGGTCGAAGCCCTTCTGGAAATCGTCGATGTGGATCTGGTGGGTCAGCACCTTCTGCAGCGGGAAGCCGGTCAGCACCATCTGGGTCATCTTGTACCAGGTCTCGAACATGCGGCGGCCGTAGATGCCCTGCAGGGTAAGGCCCTTGAAGATCACCCTGTCCCAGTCGATGCCGGCGCCCTTGGGCAGAATGCCCAGCAGCGCGATCTTGCCGCCGTGGTACATGCCATCGAGCATGTCGTTGAAGGCGCGTGGATTGCCGCTCATCTCCAGGCCGACGTCGAAGCCTTCCATGTGCAGGTCTTTCATCACGTCTTTCAGTGACTGGTTCGCCACGTTGACCACGCGCGTGGCGCCCATGTCAGCGGCAAGCTTGAGGCGGTAGTCATTGACGTCGGTCACCACTACGTTGCGCGCGCCGACGTGCTTGGCGATGCCGGCGGCGATGATGCCGATCGGGCCTGCGCCGGTAATCAGCACATCTTCGCCGACCAGGTCGAACTCCAGCGCGCAGTGCGCAGCATTGCCGTAAGGATCGAAGAAGGCGGCGAGTTCGGACGGGATCTGGTCCGGAATCGGCCACAGGTTGGAGGCCGGCATGGTCATGTATTCGGCAAACGCGCCGTTGCGGTTCACACCGATGCCGATGGTGTTCGGGCACAGATGCTGGCGGCCTGCACGGCAGTTGCGGCAATGGCCGCATACGATATGGCCTTCGGCGGAAACGCGATCACCGATCTTGTAGCCGGTGACGCCGGGGCCGATCTCCACGATGCGGCCGACGAATTCGTGGCCGATGGTGAGGCCGGGCTTGATGGTGCGCTGGGACCATTCGTCCCATTTGTAGATATGCAGGTCGGTACCGCAGATGGCGGTCTTTTCGAGTTTGATCAGTACTTCGTTCGGGCCGACTTCTGGTACCGGCACCTCTTCCATCCAGAGGCCTTTCTCGGCGTGGCGCTTGACCAGGGCTTTCATCGTTTGCGGCATGGGGCACATCCAAAGCGGGCGGGGGAATGAGCACAACCCGCTAATTATAGATCCGCCATGCAGCATGCCTTGACGCGCTGCGGCATCACCGCCGCAGCGCTAAGCCTGCCTGCGGCCTACAGGCCGCGAGGTTGTCAAAGATCCAAGCGGTCGTAACTGCGCTTGAACACAATCGGCATCTCCACCTCCGTGGTGGTCCAGGTTTCCGTCACGGTCAGGTGATGGCCGTCAGGCGAACGCACCCAGGTCTGGTCAAGGCGGGTGCCATCTTCGAATTGCATCGACACGTGCATGCCGTCTGGCGAGAGCTGTGTCTGCACCTGGGCACTGCCACTGAGCGACTGGCGGGTGACGCCGTCGAACTTGGTATCAAGGCGATCGGTGTTGTTGTAGTCCACCTGTACGCCCTTTTCCGTCTGCTGCACGTTGAGCAAGGCGTCGTCGCTGAATAGAGGGGGCGTGGGATCTTTCTTCGGTGCGGTCTTGCTACTGAGCAAGTCCTGGGAGTCATGACCGCCGCCGCCATGCCGGCCACCACCACCCATACCGCCGCCGCCCATGCCACCACCACCCATACCATGACCGCCGCCGCGGCCGCCGGAAGAGTTGGAGGACGATGCCGGGCTACCGCTCGAACTTGCGCTCGCTGGTCTGGAGGAGGGCGCTTCTTCGCGGCGCTTCTCCGCATGCAGGCGGCGGGTGATGTCCTCCGCGCTGTCGCTCGCCTTGTCGTTGAGTTGCCAGATGCCGGTGAAATCCGGGTTGGGCGGCTGGTTCTGCGCGATAGCCTGGCTGGCAAGCAGCACACCCGCGGCTAGCAACAGGAATGACGAGCGGGGGAGTTTCATTGGATGCATGGGTCTTTTGTCTCAGCAATAAACCGGAACTTGGAGAGTTCAACGCACCGATAGCCATCCAGTGCACGTCGATGGTCGACAGGCCAGCGGCAAGGAAGTTGCGCACATCGCATAAAATGGTTTGATGCCAGCCGATCGCCGCCCACTTGCGATATTCCTGATGGGCCCGACCGCGTCGGGCAAGACCGCGCTGGCCTGCGCGCTCAGCGAGCGTTTTCCGCTCGGCTTGATCAGCGTGGATTCCGCGCTGGTCTATCGCGGGCTGGACATCGGCACCGCCAAGCCGGATGCCACCACGCTGGCGCGCTATCCACATGAGCTGATCGACATCCGTGATCCGGCCGAACCTTACTCGGCCGCCGACTTCAGCGTGGATGCGCAAGCGGCCATGCGACGCATACATGGCTCGGGCAAAGTGCCGTTGCTGGTTGGCGGCACCGGCTTGTATTTCCGGGCCTTGCAGCGGGGTCTGTCGAGCTTGCCGGAAGCCGACGCCGGGATCAGGGTGCGGCTCACCGAAGAGGCTGCCGTTGTTGGCTGGGATGGCATGCACCGGCGGCTGGCCGAGCTCGATCCGCCTGCAGCCGGACGCATCAAGCCCAACGATGCCCAGCGCATCCAGCGGGCCCTGGAAGTCATCGCGCTCACCGGGCAGCCACTCAGTGCTCAGCAGCAAGGCGGGCGTGGGCAGCCTTTCCCCTGGCGGGTACTCAAACTCGCCTTATTGCCCGAGGATCGGGCTCCGCTGCACGCCCGTATCGCGCAGCGCTTTGAGGCCATGCTGGAGCACGGCCTGCTTGATGAGGTGCGCACCTTGCGTCAGCGCGGCGATCTGCAGCCGGATCTGCCGGCCATCCGCGCGGTCGGCTACCGCCAGGCGTGGGAGCACCTGGATGGTCTCTACGACGCAGCCGGGCTGCGCGACAAGGGCGTCTTTGCCACCCGCCAACTGGCCAAACGGCAGATCACCTGGCTGCGCAGCGAGCTGGATGCGCGCATGCTCGATCCCGAAATAACGGGGTTGCTGGAACGTGCTGCCGACGCCGTCGGCCTGTTTCTTGGCCGGGACTGAGCGACACTCGTGAAGCTTGTGACGCAGTTTTGTTATCTATTTGTCATAACTTACAAAAGTCTTTCAACCACGATTTAAAAGCGGTTAACATTCGAACAACTAGGGCTGAGGTGCCGTTGGCACCGTTTTTTTTCGGCCCATCCGATGGAAGAAAGGGGGGAGAACAAAAATGTCAAAAGGGCAATCCTTGCAAGATCCGTTTCTGAATGCATTGCGCCGTGAGCGCGTACCGGTCGCCATCTATCTGGTTAATGGCATTAAGCTGCAGGGCACGATCGAATCCTTCGATCAGTTCGTGGTACTGCTGCGCAACCAGGTGAGCCAGATGGTCTACAAACATGCCATCTCCACCGTGGTGCCCAGCCGCAATGTCCGTGTCGGCAACGGTCACGAAGGCCATGACGGCCATGAAGGCCACCTTGAGCACGCGTCGGCCGAAAGCGAAGGTTGATTCACCCTGTTCGATAGACAAAAGAAAGGCGAACGTGCCGTGCTGGTCCTGCCGCATTCACGCGGCGGGACCGATGCGGCCGAACGGGCAGAGGAATTCGTTGAGCTGGTGAAATCGGCTGGTGCCGAAGTGCTGGCCACTATTTCTGCGCGCATTGATGCGCCCAATCCCCGTTATTACATCGGTACCGGCAAGGCCGAAGAGGTTGCCGAAGCCGTACGCGCGCTCGGCGCG
Organism: Dyella flava; assembly: GCF_016904955.1. Classification (GTDB taxonomy): domain Bacteria; phylum Pseudomonadota; class Gammaproteobacteria; order Xanthomonadales; family Rhodanobacteraceae; genus Dyella_B; species Dyella_B flava. The sequence continues at coordinate 180,177 of NZ_JADIKE010000039.1, forward strand.
GATCTGGTGCTGGTCGATCACCTGCTTACACCTGTGCAGGAGCGCAATCTTGAAAAGGCGCTCAGCACTCGCGTGGTCGATCGCGCCGGACTGATCCTGGACATCTTTGCCCAACGTGCCCGTTCGCACGAAGGCAAGATGGAAGTGGAACTGGCCCAGCTCAAACACCTGGCCACCCGCCTGGTACGTGGCTGGACCCACCTGGACACCCAGCGCGGCGGTGCCATCGGTAACCGCGGCCCTGGCGAAACCCAGTTGGAAACCGACCGCCGGCTGCTGGCCGAGCGCGTGAAGATGCTCAGCAAGCGGCTGGAAAAAGTGCAGACCCAGCGCAACCAGCAACGCCGCGCCCGCCTGCGCAACACCGTCCCGCGCGTGGCCTTGGTGGGCTACACCAACGCCGGCAAATCCACCTTGTTCAATACGCTCACGCAAGGCGAGGTCTACGCAGCCGATCAGCTGTTCGCCACGCTCGATCCCACCGTGCGCAAGCTTGACGATCTGAGCTGCGGTCCGGCTGTACTGGCCGACACGGTCGGCTTCATTCGCGAACTTCCACATGACCTGGTCGCGGCCTTCCGTGGCACCCTGGCCGAGGCCCGTGATGCGGATTTGTTGCTGCACGTCAGCGATGCCGCCGACGAAGAACGTGAGCGGCTACATCAGGTGGTCGACCAGGTACTGGAAGAAATCGACGCGGGGGACGTGCCCCAACTGCACGTGATGAACAAGATCGACCTGACCGGCGGCGAGCCACGCATCGTGCGCAATGCAGAAGGCATGCCGCAGCAGGTGTGGTTGTCCGCCTATACCGGCCAAGGGCTTGAGCTGTTGCGCCAGGCACTGGGCGAACTGCTTGGCGGCGAACGCGTGCAATCCGAACTGCGCCTGCCGCTATCCGCAGGCCGCCTTCACGCCAGGCTCCGCGCTGCTGGTGCGATTGCTGAAGAAGCCGTCGATGAAGAAGGCTGGCGTCTGCGTATTGATGCCCCGCGCAGCGTGCTGGCGCCGCTGACTGGCGGGCAGGGCGCGGATATCGCTTTGCTGCGTGGGTTGCTGGGCTCGCCTGATCCGACCTTCTAGCCTGCTTTTCCTTACCGTGTACGGGGGAAGGCCAGCGCCGCTTTTCTTCCTCTCCCCTCCGGGCGACGCAAAGCTAGTCCCTGTGGGAGAGAGGACCGAGGTGAGGGGCCAGCCTCGCGACAACCTTGCATCGAAGCCGCTTCGAACGCGCCTGCAGCGCAAGATTGCCTCCTCACCCCAGCCCTCTTCCCGCTGGGGAGAGGGAGCTAACCTTAGGCATCGCTACGGCTCTTGCCGTCCGTCTCTGCTAGAATGCGATCGTTTGTGCGCGGCACCTTTCCGGCGCTTGCACGTCCCTTTACCCGTCACCATGTCCCATCCTGCACAGAGCGTTTTCCGGCCGTTGCTGCCGGCCTCCCAGCGGCCCCAAGGAGACTGACCATGGCCTGGAACGAACCCGGAAACGGGCAACGCGATCGCGATCCATGGAACAAGAACAAGCGCAGTGCCGGTGGCAAAACGGGCATTGAGACCACGCTCAAGGATCTGTCCAGGCGGCTCGGCAAGCTGGGTGGGCCCGGCGGTCTGTTCACCATCATCGGCGTCTTCATCCTCGCCTGGCTGCTGATGACCAGCTATGCCGTGATCGGCCCCGGCCAGGTAGGCGTGGTGCAGCGTTTCGGCGCCTATGCACGCACGGTCGGCCCTGGGTTCCATCTCAAGCTTCCGTTGCCGATCGAATCAGTGCAGCCGGTGGCCACGTCGCGCGTGCGGGTCATGTCCGACCAGATCCGCATGCTGACCCGTGACGAAGACATCGTCTCGGTGGATTTCAACGTGCAATACCAGGTCGCCGATCCGCAGAAATACCTGTTCAACACCCGCGATCCGGACGGCACGCTGAATGAAGCCGCGCAGGCGGCAGTGAGCGCGGTGATCGGCGCCCAGCCGATGGATGACATTCTCACCAGCCAGGGCGACGGCAACACGCCTGCAACGGCCTTGAGCTCCTTGCAGCAGCAGGTGCGTGATCAGTTGCAGCACACGCTGGACGCCTACGACTGCGGCTTGCACGTTACCGACGTCAGCTTCCAGTCCATTTCGCCGCCGCAGGAAGTGAAAGACGCCTTTGACGACGTCAACGCCGCGCGCCAGGATCGCCAGGGCCTGATCGATCAGGCGCATGCCAACACCAGTCAGGAAATTCCGCTCGCCAACGGCGATGCCAAGCGCATGGCTACCGAAGCGGATGCCTATAAGTCCGAGCGGATTGCGCGCGCCCAGGGCGATGTCGAGCGTTTCAACCTGATCCTGAAGGAATACAAGGCCGCGCCGGATGTCACGCGTCGCCGCCTGTGGCTGGAAACCATGGAAGACATCCTGCACGCCAACAACAAAGTGATCGATGGTTCCGATGGCCGCAGCGTCATCAACATCACCAATGATCGCGCCGACAACCCGCCGGCCACCAACCTGCCCGGCGTGGGCACCGTGGCACAACCCGGCAACACCTTTGGCGATGACGCGGACAAGGGAAAGCAGCCATGAAAACCACTGCTGCCATCATCATCGTTCTGGCGCTGTTGCTGGGTTTCAACAGCTTTTACACCGTGAACGAAGGCCAAAGCGCGCTCGTGCTGCAGTTCGGCAAGATTCTGCGCACCGACAAGCAACCCGGTTTGCATGCCAAGGTGCCTTTGCTGCAACAGGTACTGACGCTCGATGACCGCATCCTGGCGTTTGATGGCCAGCCGGAGCGCTATGCCACGGTCGACAAGCAAAGCGTCAACGTCGACTACTACGTAAAGTGGCGCATCGCCAATCCGGGCGACTACTACCGCGCCACGGGTGGCGATGAACTGCAGGCGGGCCAGCGCCTCAACCCGATCGTCAGCAATGTCCTGCGTGGCATCGTCGATACCCGCAGCTTGCAGCAGCTTATCGCCGGTAACCCGGGTGAGCTCAGCGATGGCACCGTGCAGCAGGCGAACGAGCAGGCGCAGAAGGCACTGGGCATTTCGGTGGTGGATGTGCGCATCACCGGCATCGAATTTCCCGACGACATCAGGGCCTCCGTCTACAAACGCATGCAGACCGAACGCCAGCAGCAGGCCGCGGCCATTCGCGCGGATGGCAAGCAGCAGGCCGAAGCGATCAAGGCCGATGCCGATCGCCAGGCCCAGATCATTCGCGCCAACGCCGAAAGCGATGCCGACAAGGTGAAGGGCGAGGGCGATGCGCAGGCTGCGCAGACCTACGCGCAGGCCTATGCGCAGGATCCGGATTTCTTCGCCTTCTACCGTAGCCTGGAGGCATACAAGAAGGCGTTTGGTGACGGCAAGGGCACCATCATTCTCCAGCCCGATTCCGAATTCCTGCGCTACTTCGGCAACCCGACGCCTGCGCCGGCGCGCCATTAAGCCAGCATCATGTCACGCGATTTCTATGCTGCGTTATGCCTGGTGCTGGTGATCGAAGGTCTGGTGTTGTTTGCCGCCCCGCACGGCTGGCAGGCAATGATGCGCGAGGCGCTGAAGCTGGATCCGCGCACCCTGCGCATGTTCGGTGCGCTGGCCATCGGCATCGGCCTGATCACCTTGCATTGGGTGCACTAGGGCTACGCCATCCACGCAGCCTCAACATTTTCACCGCGCGGTAACCAGAGCGCGCGATAGTTTTCCCGTTCCGCCGATCGGAACGTCTTAGAGCGAGAAGTATCATGGGTAAGTCAGTTGTAATTCTTGGCGCACAGTGGGGCGACGAAGGCAAAGGCAAGATCGTCGACCTGTTAACCGAACGCGTGGGCGCGGTCGCGCGCTTCCAAGGCGGTCACAACGCCGGTCACACCCTTGTCATCAAGGGCAAGAAGACCGTGTTGCACCTGATTCCCTCCGGCATCCTGCGCGATGACGCGCTGTGCCTGATCGGCAACGGCGTGGTGCTGTCGCCCGCCGCACTCAAGCAGGAAATCGAAGAGCTGGAAGCGCAAGGCGTCAACGTGCGTCCACGCCTGAAAATCAGCCCGGCCACGCCGCTGATCATGCCGTACCACATCGCCGTGGATAAGGCCCGCGAAGTCGCCGCCGGCGGCAAGGCCATCGGCACCACCGGCCGCGGTATCGGCCCTGCGTATGAAGACAAGGTCGCCCGCCGCAGCGTGCGCGTGGCTGACCTGATGTATCCGCACGAGCTGCCCGACCTCATCAAATGCGCGGTCGAATACCACAACTTCATCCTGACGCAGTGGCTGAAGGCCGAGCCGGTGGATTACCAGAAGGTGCTCGATGATGCGATCGCCTATGGCGAATTCATCCGCCCGATGGTTGATGACGTGGCCACCATCCTGCACGACCTGCGCAAGGAAGGCGGCAACATCCTGTTTGAAGGCGCACAAGGTGCGCTGCTCGACATCGACCACGGCACCTATCCGTATGTCACCTCCAGCAACACCACGGTAGGCGGCGCACTGGCCGGCACCGGCGTGGGCGCCGGTGACATCGACTACGTGCTGGGCATCTGCAAGGCCTACGCCACACGCGTCGGCGGCGGTCCGTTCCCCACCGAACTCCACGATGAAATGGGCGAGCGCCTGCGCAAGGTCGGCAACGAATTCGGCGCCAGCACCGGCCGGCCGCGCCGCTGCGGCTGGATCGACCTCGTCGCGCTGAAGCGTGCGGTACAGATCAACGGCATCAACGGCCTGGCCATCACCAAGCTCGACGTGCTCGATGGCCTGGATACCATCAAGGTCTGCATCGCCTACGAATACCGCGGCAAACGCCGTGAGCTGGCCCCGCTCGACGCCGACGGCTGGGCCGAGTGCAAGCCCGTCTACCTGGAATTCCCCGGCTGGCAGGAATCCACCGCCGGCATCCGCGACTGGAACAAACTGCCGCCGGCCGCCCGCGCCTACCTGCGTGCGGTGGAAGAACTCTCCGGCTGCCGCCTGGCGATCGTGGCCACCGGTGCGGATCGTGACGACACGATTGTGCTGGATGATCCGTTTGCCTGAGCTTAAGGGATCGGTGAAATATGCAAAAAGGCCATCCTGTTGGATGGCCTTTTTGATTGAATAGCGTACTGATCGGCAGGCTTGGGGGCGCCTTTGATGTACGCCTGGTCAAGTTTTAACCAAAGGTCACGCGCACCAGCTTCCCGAATGGGGGTATTGGCACCGTAAAATCGAAACTACGGTTTCGATTTTACGGTGCCAGGGTCCGAAGATCCAGAAATCGAAACTGTAGTTTCGTTTTCCTTGCAAATCCTCAATAAATACCAATAATCTAAGGCACAGCTTAGATTTCTGGGGGCCTCATGCAAATCCGAGTAGCCAATCCGGCCGATATCGGCCACGCGATCAAGGCGGTGCGGAAGCACCAGCGGGTACGCCAGGACGATCTGGCCGCCATGGTCGACTCCAGCCACGTTTTCCTGCGGGACGTTGAATCAGGCAAGGGCACGGTGCAACTGGGGCGCGTATTGCACTTGCTGGAAGAGCTGGGCATCGGTGTGATTCTGGATGTACCTGACGCCTCCGGAATCACCACCACTAGCACTACCACCAACCCCAGGGCCAGAACATGAATGTTCCCGCCGAGCGGACCTTGGTGGTCTGGGTGGACCAGCAACGCGTCGGCGAGCTGCGTGAAAGGGGCAATCTCTGGACCTTTGCCTACGACGCAGAGTGGCTGGATACGGCAGATGCTTTTGCACTCTCGCCGAGCCTGCCGCTGCAGCGCGAAGAAATGATGGACGGCGCCACGCAACGCCCCGTGCAGTGGTTTTTCGACAACCTGCTTCCCGAAGAGGGCGAGCGCGCGTTGCTGGCGCACGATGTGGGTGTGGATGCAGCCGATGCCTTCGGCCTGTTGCAGAGATATGGACCGGAATCGGCCGGCGCACTGACCTTGCTTGCTCCAGGGGTCACCTTGCCAGACGGTGATCTGCAGGCGCTCAGCGACGAGGCCTTATCTAAGCGCATCCAAAATTTGCCGCGGCTGCCGCTCTCGCATGACGCACCCAAGCGCATGTCGATGGCTGGCGCGCAACACAAATTGGCGGTAGTGCTGGCAGGCGGCCAATTGTTCGAGCCGGTTGGCCGCGTTGCTTCCACGCATATCCTCAAGCCCAACCACCCCAGGCCAGACGACTATCCGCATAGCGCCGTCAATGAATGGTTTGTCATGTGTTTGGCGCACAGGGTTGGGCTCAACGTTCCCAGCGTAAGCTTGCGGCGCGTCCCCGAGCCGATCTACCTGGTCCAACGTTTTGATCGTGAGGGCGAATCACCGGATGTGCGTCGTCGCCACGTGCTGGATGCTTGCCAGCTACTTTCGATTGATCACATTTTTAAATATCAGCAGGCCACTGCCGAAAACCTGCGCGAACTGGCCGAGCGTTGCCGTAGCAGGGCGGCGACACGCCAAGCTATTTTTCGCTGGAGCGTGTTCAACTTGCTGGTTGGCAATGGCGACGCGCATCTGAAAAACTTGAGCTTCTTTCCGAGTGCGCAAGGCATCGAACTGGCACCGCACTATGACCTGCTCAGTACCAGCATTTATCGCGAGGCAAAATGGCGGGACGCAGAATTGATTACGCCCATTGGGCAAGCACGACGTTTTGGAGAAGTTCGTCCTGCGGACATTCACGATTTCGGTAGGGTGCTTGGCCTCCCTGCGGCAGTTAGCCAACGCCTGCTCAATGAAATGCTTGCCAGATTTGCTCAACACGCCAAAGCATGGCTGGAGCGGTGTGAAAGCGATCAAGCATTGGGCTTATTGGCTGGTGAGGCGATGCTGCTCCGGCAAATTGTGCACGGAGCCATCAAAGACATGGCACAGCAGCTTAGCTAAACAAGCTCGATATCATAAAAGTACATTGATACATTAAACATGATCACCGGCGCCATCAAAAGTCAGATCGTCCGCATTTGGGGCGCCTTCTGGGCGGGTGGCATTTCCAATCCGCTGGAAGTGGTCGAGCAGATCACCTACCTGCTTTTCATCAAGCGCCTGGACGATCTGCAAACGCTGGAAGACAAGAAAGCCGAACTCACGCAGCTTGGGCAAGAGGTGCGGCTTGTCACGCAGGGTCTGGCCGATGTTGGAGCCGGGCGGGTTTTCGCGTAACGACAGATCGATCAGGTAGGGCTCGATGCTCCGTAGCTTGACCAGTTTTGCATCGGCCTGCGCCAGGATGGCCCGGGGTTTTCCAACGCTTGCGTCGACGACATGAATCTCCCTGATTCAATGCGGTGCGCAACTGCCAACGCGGTGGCTGGTGACTGGGCCTGATATGTCTTCTTGGACTTAGCCTTCCCTAAAACATCACAGGTATGCAGCCGCATGCCCGCGAGTATCGAAGTTTTCCCCGCGCCGGGCTGGTAGGCCCGAGGTAAGGCCCATAATTTGCTTGGAGTGTGTGTGGTAACACTTGCCGTTGCGTAGCCACGCCATGGCAGGGCTTTGTTGGGGCCGGGGTATGCTCCGAATGTGACCCATTTTGTCCATAGACGCCGCGTCGTCGCCGCTGTTTGAACGCTTAGGGAGAGGTTGGTTTGCGCGTAGTCTGGTTGCTGCTCTCGTTGCTGGTAGCCCATCTGGTTCTGGCGAATCGGAGCGGCCATGCGGAAGATGTGTGGCCGCAACTGACCATGTTGGCGGTGCAGGGGACGGCGCTATGGGCGGTTTTCATGCGCTACAAGCGCAGCCCGACGCTGATCCGGTTGCCGTGGCTGCTGCTGGCACTGGCCGTCTTGATGCAGGTGCTGTGGGGCAGTACCAACCTGCTTACCACGGTACTGGGTGACAAGGGCGGTTATTTGTCCGCGCTCGCCACGGTTTTCTCCAGCTTGTATGTGATCCCGTGCATATTCATGGTGTCACGCTCGTTTGTGCGGAACGAACCCCGTGCCGTAGCGGTGCTGGATCTGGGGATGTCGTGCGTGGTGGCGGGGCTGCTGTATGAGTTCTTTACGCAGATGCTGAGTGGTCCGCTGGCCAAGGACCCTTCCAGCATCTACATAGTCCTCTATCAAGCTGACGCCATCGATTTTTCACTGGCAATCATGGCCATCCTGCGCTTGCTGGGCGCGCGCAGTTTTCGTTGGCGTTTCTTCTATTACGCCGCCAGCAGTTATTTGCTGGTCAATGCGATCGTCGCGACGGTCTACAACCGGGTCGAACTGCATGGCTTGCCCTGGTGGGCCGGCTCGCTGATCGATATTCCCCACGCGCTGCTGGCGCTGGTGGCCACACGGCAGCCGCCCCGCTGGTTGCGCGCCTACCGTCCCTCGCTGGTGGTGTCGCAAACCATCGCATCGTTTGCGCCGATCATCCTGTCGATGATGGTGGTCGTGCTTGGGGTCAGCATGACGCGCATCAGCTTTGTGCTCGGCCTGTCGACGGCATGCGCTTCCGTGTTGTTCTACGGCTTGCGCGTGGCCTTCATCCAAAGCCGCCATATGGACATGCAACGCGCCGGTGACTTGAGCGCGTTGCGCCTGGAGCAGCAGGTTGGCCGCGACCCGCTCACCGGTATTGCCAATCGCGCGACGCTGGACACGCGCCTGCGCGAGGCCTTGCAGGAAGGACAGCGAACCGGCCAGTGTTGCTCGCTGTTGATGATCGATATCGATTTTTTCAAGCAGTACAACGACAGCCTTGGTCACGTCGCCGGGGATGCATGCCTGGTCAGCGTGGCTGCTGCGCTCAGCAGCCAGCTCCGCGCATGTGATCTGGTCGCGCGCTACGGTGGCGAAGAATTCGTGGTCGTGTTGATGGACGCTTCTGCCGAGCGGGCTGTGGAGGCGGGCAGGCGAATGGCGGGTGTCATCGAGCGTTTGGATATTCCACACCGCTGCAGCCCGTATGAGCGGATCACGGTAAGTATCGGTATTTCCACGCAGACGCCCGATATCCTCATGGACCCGGTGTTTTTGCTCGAAGAAGCGGATCGGGCGCTTTACCTGGCCAAGAACAATGGCCGCGATCGCGTGGAAGTCGCCGACGAAGTGCGTTGACGCGACGCCGATGCGTGCTGCGACTTGGTACGCAAGGGAAATTCGCATATCGCGACGGCGCGTTGCGGGTAAGCCGAGCGACTGGCGTGCCGAATCTTTTCCGGTGTTATGACAGAGTCTGCAGGCTCAGGCTCGCATGTCCGCGTAGAGGGCGGCACCCCCGGCATCTGCCCGGGAGAGCAGGGGCGCAGCCCGGTGGCTATCGAATAGGCAGTCGGGCACTCGTCAATAAACGGAAAAGGTTGTCTCATACGCGTGAAGCGTACGTGGTGTGTCATCGATATCCACCGACGATCGTTTTCATGACGGCCTTTCCCCCACCCGGTTTGTCAATCACAGGGAGTGTTTGCATGTCCAAGCTATTTCGGAAAACCGTGGGCGTCTTGTTGCTGGGCATCCCGTTCGCTGCTGCATCGTGGGCGGCGACAACGGATGCCCAGGCTCCTGCGTCCTCTAGTACCAGCAACTATGTGCCCAGCGATGCGGAACTCGCCGCCGCCCATTGCGTGATCGGCGAGGAGCGTTTCCTGCCTGGCGATTATTACTATTGCCTTGGTGGCCTTACCTATGGCCAGCACAATTACGCGCAATCAGTGCGTTTCTTCACCACGGCGGCGAGCTGGGCCAGCAAGCCCGCGCAGTATGTACTGGGTGTCATGGCTTTGAACGGTGATCATCAACCGAGAAACCGCGCGCTGGCGCTGGCCTGGTTTGCATTGGCAGCGGAGCGTCCGGAGTCACGTTTCAAAGCGCCCTACGAGGAAGTCTATAAGGCATCGAACCAGGCCGAACGGCGTGCTGCTGACGAGTTGCTGGAAAAAATGCGCCCGACCTATGGCGATGCCACCGCCGCTGTGCGTGCGCAGGAGCGTTATGTCGAAGGCATGAAATGGCTGGCGCGGATGAACAGCAGCGGCAACCAGTTCTGCATGGAAGGCATGGGAACGCTCGACCGCCCGGTTACGGGTCCCGCTGCCTGTCCGCCGGTCCAGCAGGTAGTGACCACGATCGACAACAAGGCCGCCACTGTCTTCGAAGGATGGGCGGGGCATGTGACGGTGGGGTCGTTGCAGCAGATTCCTTCGTCTTCGGGGCCGACCAATTAGCCCGCATTTACGGTAAAGAAAGCGCATCGCCAGCGTGCGCGACGCAAAGTCCGTTCCAGTATCCGCCGGATGGAGGCTTGGCCCTCATCCGGCGAATTGATTTTGGCGCTATGGGTCTACCATGCGCATCCGATCCCATCCTGTCCGGCTAACTCCACCTCCGGAATTCGGTCAGCTGCATGACTTCTGGCGCTGTCTGAAGGCCACGGGCAGGCTGCACTATCCGCCGTTGATATGAGATAGGGGAGCGCCATGCGTCATCTTTTGTTTTCCGCGATCGCCATTGCCCTGGCCGGTGCTGCCGTCAGTCAGCCGGTACTGGCCCAGTCGAATGCGCCGGCCGAGATCATCGGTACCACCCAGTTGCCGCGCAGCGTGCGGCCTACGCATTACGACGTGGCGGTGACCCCGCACGTCGACGCACTGAGTTTCGACGGCAAGGTCACGGTAACGATCGATGTGCTGACGCCAACGGCCAGCATCACGCTCAATGCGATCGATCTGAAGTTTTCATCGGTCAGCCTGACACCCGTATCGGGCAAGGCCGGCTTTGGTGCGCCGAAGGTTGCCGTGAATGCGGATGCGCAGACGGCCACCTTTACCTTCGCCAAGCCGGTGCCGGTCGGCAGCTACCGCCTGAGCATGGATTACACCGGCAAGATCGATACGCAGGCTAACGGCTTGTTCGTGATCGATTACGACACCAAGGCTGGACACAAGCACGCCTTGTACACGCAGTTCGAGAACTCCGATGCACGCCGCTTTATCCCGAGCTGGGACGAGCCCGCCTACAAGGCCACCTTTACGCTGACGGCTACGGTGCCCACCGGTCAGATGGCCGTGAACAATATGCCGGTCGTGCAGAAAACCGATCTCGGTAACGGCCTGACCCGCGTGCAGTTCCAGCAGTCGCCGAAGATGTCGACCTATCTGCTGTTCTTCGGCACCGGCGACTTCGATCGCGTGACGACCAGCTCCGATGGCACCGAGATCGGCGTAATCACCCAGAAGGGGCTCTCCTCGCAGGCCGGTTTTGCGCTGGATTCGGCCAAGACCATCCTGCACGAATACAACGGGTATTTCGGCACGCCGTACCCGCTGCCCAAGCTGGACAACATCGCCTCGCCGGGCAGCAGCCAGTTCTTCGCTGCGATGGAGAACTGGGGCGCGATTTTCACTTTCGAATACGCCATGCTGCTGGATCCCTCGATCTCCACGCAGGCCGACAAGGAAGAAGTGTTCAGTGATGAGGCGCACGAGATGGCGCACCAGTGGTTCGGCGATCTGGTGACCATGCGCTGGTGGGATGACCTGTGGCTCAACGAAGGCTTCGCGTCATGGATGGCGACCCGCACCACCGAAAAGCTGCATCCGGAATGGCATGCCGAACTGGGTACGGTGGATATCCGTGAGACGGCGATGGCCCTCGATGCGGTGTCTACTTCGCACCCGATCGTGCAGCACGTGGAAACGGTGGAGCAGGCCAACCAGGCCTTCGACGCGATCACCTATTCCAAGGGCGAGTCGGTGATCCGCATGCTGGAGCAATACCTTGGTCCGGATGTGTGGCGTGATGGTGTGCGCCGCTATATCAAGGATCACGCGTATGGCAACACGGTTTCCGACGATCTGTGGAAGGCGATGGAAACGGTCACCGACAAGCCGGTGACCACGATCGCGCACGATTTCACCTTGCAGCCCGGCGTGCCGTTGATTCGCGTGGCGTCGGAGACCTGCAAGAACGGCAGCACCGCGCTCGAACTGACCCAGGGCCAATTCAGCAAGGGCGCCGCCAACCGCATGATGCGGCACTGGCATGTGCCGGTGATTGCGCAAGCTGTGGGCAGTGCACCCGCCAGCGCGCTGGTGAACGGCGATACTTCGCTGGTCGTGCCGGGTTGCGGGCCGGTGGTGGTGAATGCGGGGCAGAGCGGTTATTACCGTACGCTGTACAGTCCCGAGGCCTTCGCTGGGCTCAGTGCGAATTACGCCAGGCTCGCGCCGATCGACCAGCTCGGCTTGCTGGATGACACCTACGCCCTGGGCCTTGCCGGATTGGAGCCGGCGTCCTCGGTACTGGATTTGATCAAGGCAACGCCTGGCGACGCCAATCCGGTGTTGTGGGAAAACATCGCCGGCGTGCTTGGCAGCCTGAATCGCTATTACCGCGACGGTGATGCGGGGCAGGCCACCTTCCGCGCGTTCGCCATCGCCAGGCTGGAACCGGTCTTCAAGCAGATCGGCTGGGAAGCCAAGGCCGGCGAGCCGGCGACGGTGGCGATCCTGCGCGATCAGCTGATCGAAACACTTAGCGATCTGGGTGATCAGCATGTGATCGGGGAAGCACAGCGCCGTTACGCGGCGCAGGCCACGGATCCCTCGGCTGTGCCCGGTGCTTTGCGCAAGACCATCACCGCGGTGGTAGCCTACAACGCCGATGCGGCAAGCTGGAACCAATTGCGTGCGCGTGCGCAGACCGAGAAAACACCGCTGGTGAAGGACACCTTGTACGCCTTGCTGGCAACGGCCAAGGATGAAGCGCTTGCCAAGCGCGCGCTCGATCTGGCGTTGACTAACGAGCCGGGTGCCACCAACAGCTCGAACATGATCTCCACCGTGTCGCGCCTTCATCCCGAACTGGCCTTCGATTTTGCCGTGGCACATCGCGAACAGATGGATCAGTTGATCGATGCCACTTCGCGCAGCGAGTACTACCCGCGCCTGGTCGCCTACTCGCTGGATCCGGCAATGATCGAGAAAATGCGTGCGTTTGCGCAGGCTTATATAGCGCCCACGTCCCGCCGCGGCTCGGATACGGCGATTGCGAACATCCAGTATCGGACTGGGGTGCGCAAGGATCGTATTCCCGCGATCGACACCTGGTTGAAGAAGAACGGCTGAGGTTTGGCGATACCCCCTCTCCACGCGGGAGAGGGGGGCTTTGCCCGGTCCTGGCCCGTAAGAAACCGCGTGGTATGCTCCCGCGGACAGGCGTGGAACGCCTTAAAGGGGAGTCATTCAATGGGTCTGACCGTTTTTGTGGCCATCATCGTGTTGGCCGTTTTGTACGTGGTCTCCATCTACAACGGATTGGTGACCTCGCGTAACAGCTACAAGAATGCATTTGCGCAAATCGACGTGCAGCTCACGCGTCGCCACGACCTGATTCCCAACCTGGTGGAAGCCGCCAAGGCCTACCTCACTCACGAACACAGCACGCTCGAAGCGGTCATGCAGGCACGCAATGCGGCGGTCAGCGGCTTGGCCAATGCCAAGCGCAGTCCGGGCGACCCCCAGGTCATGCAGCAGTTGTCGTCGACTGAAGACAGTCTGACGCAAAGCCTTGGCCGTCTATTCGCAGTGAGCGAGTCCTATCCGGAGCTCAAGGCGAATCAGACGATAAGGCAGCTCTCCGAAGAGCTTACCTCCACGGAAAACCGGGTGGCGTTCGCACGCCAGGCCTATAACGATGCGGTGATGACCTATAACAACCGTTGCGAAGTCTTCCCTGGTTCGTTCATTGCCGGCAGCTTCAGCTTCACCGAGGCGCACCCGCTGCAGGTCGAAGACCAGGCAGTGCGCGAAGCGCCCAAGGTTTCCTTCGGCTAATCGATCGGGCTGCAAAGCTCGGATCGCGTCGATTCGCCGGGGGAAGGCGCCATGGATTTCTTTGCCAGACAGGCGCAGGTGCGCAGCAGCACGCGAGTACTCGTGGTGCTGTTTGCCCTGGCCGTTATCGCCATCGTGCTCGCGGTGGATGTTTCGGTGTTTGCGGTATTCGGCCATCCTTGGCTCAGGGCCGGTGATCTGGTGCGGTACCAGCACCGGCTGATCACGTGGACGACGCTGGCCATGTTGGTGCTGATCTTTGGCTGCGCGTTTTACCGCATCCACAGTCTTGCCGAAGGCGGCTCGGCAGTGGCCGAGGACGTGGGCGGGGTCCCCGTGCCGCCGGATGTCACCGATGCGAAGCTCAAGCGCTTGCGCAATGTGATCGAAGAAGTGGCCATCGCTTCCGGCATGCCGGTGCCCGATATCTACGTGATGCCACAGGAGGCGGGCATCAACGCGTTTGCCGCGGGTTATTCGGCCTCCGACGCGGCGATCTGCGTCACGCAGGGTTGTCTCGACCACCTCACACGTGACGAACTGCAAGGCGTGATTGCCCACGAATTCAGTCACGTACTCAACGGCGACATGCGGCTCAATATCCGCCTGATGGGCTTGCTGTTCGGCATCATGGCGATATCCGTGATCGGGCGGCAGTTCGCCTGGACCGATGACTATGAAGACCCTGAACGCGTGGCCGAGAAAAAAGTGATCGGCTACATGTTTGGCCTGGGTTTCATCATCATCGGGTCGATCGGTTATTTTTTCGGGCGCTTGATTCAGGCGGCGGTGGCACGTTCGCGTGAATCGCTGGCTGATGCGTCCGCGGTGCAATTTACGCGGCAAACGTCGGGTATCGCCGGCGCGCTGAAAAAAATGGCGGTGGTGCCTTGGGGCTCGCTACTGCGAGTCGGAAACCGGCATGAAGTCGCGCACATGATGTTTGGCGACGTGGATAAGTTCAATTCCTGGTTCGCCACTCATCCACCGCTCATGCAGCGCATACGGACCTTGGAGCCCTGGTTCCGCGAACAGCAGCTGTCGGAGCTGGAACGAAGCGTGAGTGGCGCTCTCGCGGAGGATGACGGCGTCGCTTCGGCTGACGTGGATGCTGTGGTGGAGAAGAAGGAATTGCCGCCGCTGGAATGGCCCGGTGATACCGATACAGCGACAGCTGTCGCGCCGGTGGCGGTCGTTGCCGCGGTGGCCGCGAATGCTCCCCCGCAAGAACGCTTCCAGCAAGTACGAACCGTGCAGCGGAGCATGCCGGCGAGCCTGACCACGGCAGCGCGCAAGCCTGAAACCGCACTTACCTTGGCGTTGGCCCTGGCCATGTCGGAGCACGAGGATTTGCGGCCGCGGCAACGGCGGTTTATCGCCAATGCGTTCGGCGATGATGTGCTGGGTGCCACCGACCAGCTGGTCGCCGACGAGCTGACCCTGACGGCGGCCCAGCGCATGCCGCTGATCGCTTTGTCGTTCCCGGCCTTGAAGCAGCTGCCACCGGGGCGCCTGGAAACGTTGCGCGAAACGCTGGATGCCATCGTCAGCGTCGATCCGCAGGTCGAACTCGACGACTATTGCCTGGTACGGCTACTGCGCATGTACCTGCGTGAGGCCGCCAAACCGCGCAGCGCGCCGGTGGAAGGTCAGAAGAAGCTGCCCGCATGCCGCGATAGCCTGTCGCTCGTCTGCGCGGTCGTGGCTGTCTACGGCAGCAATGACGATGCCTCGGCACGACGTGCGTGGCTGACGGCGATGGATCAGGCGTTCCCGGGGGCGACCTTCCAGTGGCAGATACTTCCGATGGAATGGCAGCCGAAGTTGGATAGTGCGCTGGATGATCTCGACAGGCTGCTGCCTGCGGCCAAGGAGATCGTGATTCAAAGCCTGCAGCGTGCGATTGAGGCAGATGGCGTGGTGACGCCAACCGAGAAGGAACTGTTGCGCGTCGTGTGCGCCAGCCTGCATTGCCCGGTTCCACACCAGACGTCTGCCTCGGTTTGAGCAGATGTTTCTACTTCATCAGCCTCAAGAGCCTTGCGAAAGCAGGGCTCCTTACGCCTGCTTGCGGGGCAGGGCTTTAATCCTGCGCGCTGTTTTTAACGACGAGCTTGATCAGATAAACCAGGAAGAAAACCGCGGCACTGGAAAGCAGATAAGTGGCCGCCGCTTTCGACAGCAGCTCGCGGGTTATTGTCATACCGAGCGTGAAGTGAAAGAAAAGCAGCGCCGATGCCGTCAAAAGCACCCACAAGGTCAGGAACATTTTTACAAGAAACGTGTTCCTGGCGGGACTTTTGTTCATGGGGGCTCCGAGGTATGTCCGCCGCGGACGTTGGCGGGGGGAATCGAGCGCAAACCTGCGCTAACGGTTCAAGGATCAGCCTGACAAGTTCTAAGACGTCCAGGGCAGCCCAAAACCTACCTTGCGCGATCAACCATGCCGTATGCCTTTGCGAATCACGGATGCCGCTTTGGACGGCAAAAAAAAGACCCCGCCATAAGCGGGGTCTTGCGTAGGCCTTGCTGGTAAGGCTTAAGCCTCGGCTTCTTCCTTGTAAGCGTCGATCGGAATACACGCGCACATCACGTTCTTGTCGCCGTAGACATTGTCCACGCGTGCCACCGGCGACCAGTACTTCTGCAAACGCAGGCTGGGCAGTGGGAAGGCGGCCAGTTCGCGCGGATAAGCATGCGTCCACTCCGTGCCGGTGACCATGGTGGCGGTGTGCGGCGCGTTCTTGAGCGGGTTGTCCTCGCGATCCAGGCGGCCGTCTTCGATGGCGCGGATTTCGTCGCGGATCTGGATCATCGCATCGATAAAACGATCCAGTTCGTGCAGCGATTCGCTCTCGGTCGGCTCCACCATCAAGGTGCCGGCTACCGGGAAACTCAGCGTCGGCGCATGGAAGCCGAAATCGATGAGGCGCTTGGCCACGTCTTCGGCGCTGATGCCGCTGCTGTCCTTCAGCGGGCGCAGATCAAGAATGCATTCGTGCGCCACCAGGCCGTTGCGGCCGGTGTAGAGCGTTTCGTAGTGAGGCGCTAGGCGCTTGGCGATGTAATTGGCGTTGAGCAGGGCCACTTGCGTGGCCTTGCGCAGGCCCTGCTGGCCCATCAGGGTGATGTACATCCAGCTGATCGGCAGGATGCTGGCGCTGCCGAACGGTGCCGCAGACACCATGCCACCGGCGCCCTTATGAGAAGTACGGCCATGGATGGCTGCTGTTTGATCTTCGTCGGCATGGATGCCGACATAAGTCTTGGGCAGGAAAGGGGCCAGGTGCGACTTCACTGCGCACGGACCCACGCCCGGGCCGCCGCCGCCGTGCGGGATGCAGAAGGTCTTGTGCAGGTTGAGGTGCGAGACGTCCGAACCCCACTTGCCGGGTTTGGCCACGCCGACCAGCGCATTCATGTTGGCGCCGTCGGTGTACACCTGGCCGCCATGCTGATGCACGATTTCGCAGATGCGCACCACGTCTTCCTCGAACACGCCGTGCGTGGAGGGGTAGGTGATCATCAGCGCGGCGAGGCGATCGGAGTATTTCTCGGCCTTGGCGCGGATGTCCTCGACATCGACGTTGCCGTTGCTATCGCACTTGGTGACCACCACGGTCATGCCGCACATCTGCGCCGAAGCCGGGTTGGTGCCGTGCGCAGACTCGGGAATCAGGCAGATATCGCGATGGTCTTCGCCGCGCGAACGGTGATACGCGCGAATCGCCAGCAGGCCGGCATATTCGCCCTGCGCGCCGGAGTTCGGCTGCAGGCTGACGGCGTCATAGCCGGTGCACTCCACCAGCATGGCTTCCAGTTCGTCGATCAGCTGCTTGTAGCCCTGGGTCTGATCGGCCGGCGCCAGCGGATGGATCTGGCCGAACTCGGGCCACGTCACCGGAATCATTTCGGCGGTGGCGTTGAGCTTCATGGTGCAGCTGCCCAGCGGGATCATGGTGCGATCCATCGCCAGGTCCTTGTCGGCCAGCGAGCGCATATAGCGCAACAGTTCGTGCTCGCTGTGATGCGTGTTGAATACCGGATGCTGCAGGAACGGCGTTTTGCGCAGCAGCGTGGCGGGCAGGGCGTTCGGGGTGTTGGCATCGACTTCGTCGATATCGCCCAGATCGGCGCCGAACAGTTCGGCCAGTGCCAGCACGTCAGCGCGGGTGGTGGTTTCGTCCAGGCTGATGCCCACGGCCTGGCCATGGATCTGGCGCAGGTTGAGACCCTTGCTTACCGCTTTGGCGTGGATAGCGTCAGCATCGACGTTGGTGATGTGCAGGGTATCGAAGAAATCGCTGCCCACCGTCATACCGGCGCTACGCAGCGCAGCGGCAAGAATCGCGGTGAGGCGATGCGTGCGGCGCGCAATGCGCTCCAGCCCCTCCGGGCCGTGGTACACGGCGTACATGCTGGCCATCACCGCCAGCAGCACCTGTGCGGTACAGATGTTGGAAGTCGCCTTTTCGCGGCGGATATGCTGCTCGCGCGTCTGCAAGGTCAGGCGATAAGCCGGCTTGCCTTCCGCGTCCACCGACACGCCGATCAGGCGGCCCGGCATGGAGCGCTTGTAGGCATCGCGGCAGGCGAGATACGCAGCGTGCGGGCCGCCAAAGCCGAACGGCACACCGAAACGCTGGGTGTTGCCGATCACGATGTCCGCGCCCCAGGAGCCGGGCGAGGCGATCACGGTCAGCGCGAGCAGGTCGGTCGCCACAGCGACGACACCGCCGCGGGCATGGACTGCATCGGCGACGGCGCTGTAGTCGTGAATCTGGCCGTAGGTGTTGGGGTATTGCAGCAGCACGCCGAAGCTGTCGACGCTGGAAGCTTCCGCCGCGTCGCCGATGTGCAGCTCGATGCCCACGCCATCAGCGCGGGTATGCAGCACTTCCAGCGTCTGCGGATGCACGTCGTTGGCGACAAAGAACACATTGGACTTGGACTTGGCCGAGCGCTTGGCCAGCGTCATCGCTTCGCCCGCGGCGGTGGCTTCGTCCAGCAGCGAGGCATTGGAGATGTCCATGCCGGTGAGATCGGCCACCATGGTCTGGAAGTTGATCAGCGCTTCCATGCGGCCTTGCGAGATCTCCGCCTGATATGGCGTATACGCCGTGTACCAGGCCGGGTTCTCGAGAATGTTGCGCAGGATGACGTTCGGCGTGAGCGTGCTGTAGTAACCCTGACCGATGAAGTTCTTGAGCACCTTGTTCTTGCGCGCGATGGTGCGGATCTTCGCCAGCGCTTCTTCTTCGGTCATGCTGGGCGACAGCGCCAAGGGCTGTTGCGATTTGATCTGGCCCGGCACGATGGCGTCGGTCATCGCTTCCAGCGAACCGTGGCCGATCACGTGCAGCATCTGCGCGATCTCGGCATCGTTCGGGCCGATGTGGCGCTCGATAAAGGCGTGGTGGTGCTCGAGTTCGCGTAGCGATGGGGTGTTGTTCTGACTCATGGCAAGGGCGTCCGAAAAACGCGTGCAGGCCGCACGCGGGGCGCCCCTCTGTCCTTTTGC
Source organism: Dyella flava (assembly GCF_016904955.1). Lineage (GTDB taxonomy): Bacteria > Pseudomonadota > Gammaproteobacteria > Xanthomonadales > Rhodanobacteraceae > Dyella_B > Dyella_B flava. The sequence goes on from NZ_JADIKE010000039.1 coordinate 199,456, forward strand.
CTGAGAGTTTGGAAGCGGCGGCTTGCGCCTGTGCTTCGTGCCCCTTCGGCGCCGGATTCAACCGGTCTCTCCAGAGTCTTGGTCCACGGCGGTATGGGGCCTGAGCGATTACGGGCGTTGCGCCTTCGGCAGCGGGTTTGGCCCGCTTCTCCCACCATGTACATCAAGGCGCGAATTATACCTCGCGCCACGCTGTATGGCGCCCTCTTCCTTGCGGGGGAAGAGGGCAGTCCCGCCTTGAAATTTCCACGGAGCGCACAACCGTGGGGACATGTTTCACACCGCAACAATCCCTGTCACCAGCGTGCCCCTGAGCCCGCCCCTCCATCCGGGAGCGGTAGCCGCCATCGGCGAGAGTCAACATCATGAACAAACCGCCCTTCCGCATTGAACAGCTCGATCATGTGGTACTGCGCGTCTACGACGTTCCCAGCATGCTGGCGTTCTATTGCGATGTGCTGGGCTGCACCGTGGAGCGCAGGCAGGATGAGATCGGCCTGGTCCAACTGCGCGCTGGCCACTCCCTGATCGACCTGGTCGGCATCGACGGCAAGCCGGGCCGTCAGGGTGGCGCCGGCCCGGGCACGCAAGGGCACAACATGGACCATCTGTGCCTGAGTGTGGACGGGTATGACGAGGCGGCGATCGTCACCCATCTGAAAGCGCATGGCGTGCATGTCGGCGAGATCGGCAGCCGCTATGGCGCCGGAGGCGAGGGGCCCTCTATTTATCTCTTTGATCCGCAAGGCAACATGGTCGAGTTGAAAGGGCCGCCGACGCACTGATGGCGCACGGGTGAGATTTGCTCAGCGGTATAGAGCCGTGGGCGTTTCGAGCTGGCGCTTGAAAAAGCATGTGTCATTAGTCACGAATTTAACTTTTGCGGTATTTGACTCGTTATAATGGGCATTCCCCAGGACGCTTATGTGCAACCGCCGAGCAGGCGAACTCGACGCATAGGCGTGTGCAGTCCCACGAACGATTCCCCCTCGGCATTCGTGTCGGACTTCACGACGGCTTTTTGCTTTTCGTTGTTGTGAACACGCGGATCCCGCGCCCATACGCATGATGTGTGCGTCAGGCCGATCCGGGCTGTTCCTGGTGCGAGCAAGGAGTTTGAGGATTCACCGGCTTCCCCACCGGCGAATTCATTAACGGCGAATGTATTCGCGATGTTGTCCACGACGCGTTGAAGCTCGCGCTTCAACGCGCACGGGCACGCGCGGCCATCACGACCGGAAAGGTTCCGCGCTGCCGAGGCGCTCTCTCTGCCATGGAATAGACAGGCGCTTCTTCAATGCGTTGCGAACGGCGATGGATATGGCCGCGCAAGCTTGTCGTTTGAGGGTGTCGTTGTGTGTGAATCGGAAGGTTCAATGCGGGCGTTCGATGGCGATCAGACCATGGATGCCGCTGCCATATCGGATCAGGAAGTGGGTGCACTCCTGAGTAATTTGCCTACGGCCCACGGGCCCAAGGTCGTGCAGTCCGTTGAGGCGTCCAGCCTGGGCAATCGCCTGCGGGCCTGGAAGCGTCGCCTGCGTGATCCGGCCAAGCGCGCGCGGCGCGCGGCGCGCGTGACGCGCCACATACGTTTTGTGTATTTCGCCCACGTCGATGATGACAGCCTGTTCGGCGAATACCACCACGAACTGGTGACCGTTGAAGTGTTGCTGGATCGCGTGCTCGCGGCACGCGGCGCCGGCATGAAGGCGATCCACCCCAGCCTGCCGGGCGATGCGGAAGAGCGGCTTTTCAGCCGTCCTCCGCGTGGCAGTTTTTATCAAGTGACGCCGGAATACATTCGCTGGTACGGACGCGATGGCGTGCGTCGCACGACCCCGATGGTACGCGAGGAACTCGCCATCGAGCTGATGGGTGAATACGCATACACCTATGCCGATGCGATGGACGTTGCCACCAACCACTCCGGCTCGCTGACGCGCGATGACCAGACGTGGTTGCTGACCAGATCCAAGGCGCCGATTTCGTGCCGACCGCTGCATGCCACTGAATTCCGGCAACTGGTGAAAGCCATCGAAGCGGCTTACGACGTTCCGCGTGGCGATACGAATGTGATCAGTGCCAACCGGGATATCGCCCAACGCGCGGCTGCACTGCTCGGCGCCGTGCTGGACGAATACATGGAAGCGCCATTCACCACACCGGAACTTGCGCAGGCATTTACCGATTTCCACAGCGCCCATTTGCAGCGCGTGGCAGCGGCATCCCGCCTGGTGGGTTTGTTGCCGATGCCGATTACCGGTGTGTTGGGCTGGTTTTCTGCAAAGCGAGCGCGCATCTATGCGGAAGTGCAGGCACGGTTGGCTGCGCGCTGACTGTCTTGCACCGTCATTCCGGCTTTCACCGAAATGACGGTATGGCAAGGATGGCCTGACGGCTAAAGCGCAATGGGCTTTTCGCCGGCCGCTTTGAGCTTGTCATTAAGCGCAGACAGATCGTGCTGCTTCATATGCTCCCAATCGCCAAGCGTGGCGGTCAGTGTCTGCGATAGCGTTGCGTAAGCCGTCCGCGCATCCGGACTGGGATCGGCGTCGGCGTCGTCGACCGCACTAAGCAACTTGCTCAGATTGGTCGACAGAGCGCGCAGACTGTCGGTACGACGCGGTGGCGCGCCGACGGTATCACGTGGATCGGGATGCAGCGGCATACCGGAAAGATCGGTGGTCTGTGCGATCAGGGCGCCGATCTGGTCGTGCAGCGCGCCGTTGGCATACGCCTGCCGTTCGTCCAGCGCTTGCAGCAGCGCTTCGGCTTCCGCCCCAGCCTTGGATGCTTGTGCCGATGCGGTTTCCACCTTGCGAGCGAGTTCGAATTCACGCTGCATGGCCAGCACGGACACGGTGACGCGCGGATCCGGCTTGACGATCAGCGGTTGCCGATAGCTGTGCCCGTTGACGCTAAGCTCGATGGTGTAGGTGCCGGGAGGCGCCCATACGCCATCCTTCGAATGCTTGCCGGTTTCGCCTTGCGATGCATAGCGAAGATTCCAGACAAAACGATGCATGCCCGGCGTCGTGAACAGTGGCGTGGGAATCGGCACCCACTCCGGGGCAAATTCAAGTTTGGCTGGATCCAGCATCGGCGGTTTGTCATCGCTGCTAAAGCGGCGTACCTGGTTGTTCTGTGCATCCAATATCGTCAGCGTGACAGGGCCTTTCACATGTTCCGGTAACACGTAGTCGATCATGGCGCCATCGGGTGGATTGGCGGCTATGGGTTCGTCTTTCGGCATCGGCGTGCCGGTGAAAGCGGCGTGGCGCACGCGGATCGCATCCGCCGGCTTGAACAGCGTCACCTGGGTGGCGCTCACACCGTCCATTTGGCGCAGAGCCGTCATGTCGTCCATGATCCAGAAGCCACGGCCATGGGTGGCGATGACGAGGTCATCCTGATGCACATCGATATCGCGCACCGATGTCGACGGCAGGTTCTGCTGCAGCGATTGCCAGTGCGCGCCATCGTCGAAGGAGACATACACGCCTTTTTCGGTGCCGGCGTAGAGCAAGCCCTTACGGGCGGGATCTTCGCGCACCACGTTGACAAAGCAGTCGGAGGGGATGCCGCTATCGATGCGTGTCCAGTTCTTGCCGGCGTCGGTGGTGCGGTAGATATAGGGCGCATCGTCGTCCAGGCGATGACGATCGATGGCGAGATAAGCCACATCTGGACTGAAGTGCGACAGCTCGATGCCGCCGACTTTTGACCATGGCGTCAGCGCCGCCGGTGTCACGTTGTCCCAGTGCGCACCTTCATCGTCGGTACGCCACACCAGGCCATCGTCCGTGCCCACCCACAAGGTTTGTGCGATGAGCGGGGAGGGCGCGATGGTGTAGATCACGCCGCGACGCTTGTCGACATGATCGTCGTCGGCGGCGGTCGGGGCGTCGAGATTGGCGGGTACGCCTGCATCGGGGCGGGTGAGGTCGGGGCTGATCGGCTTCCAGTGATCGCCGCCATCGTCAGTTTGGAACAGACGCTGGTTGGCGAAATACAACACCTTGGTATTGCGCTTGGAGAACGCCAGCGGCAGCGTCCACGCCGCGCGGTAATGCACGGCAGGATAGGCCAGGGTGGGGTCGATACTGCGCACTTGTTCCGTGCGTGTGTCGAGCTTGTCGACGCGGCCGCCGTAGACGATATCGGGATCGTCCGGATCGGGGGCGATCATGTCGCTTTCGCCGCCGGGCGCGATCTCGTGGAATTGCGCCATGGTGATGCCGTCGCTGCCGCCGCGGCTGGGCAGCGCCACCGCGCCGGAGTCCTGCTGCGCGCCATACACCCAGTATGGGAAGCGGTTGTCGGTGCTGACGTGGTAGATCTGTGCAGTGGGCTGGTTGTACCAACTACTCCAGGTGGTGCCTCCATTGAGCGTGATCAGCGTGCCTTGATCCACGCCGAGAATCTGCCGGTTCGGGTTGGTCGGGTCGATCCACATTTCGTGGAAGTCATCGCCCGTGGGGTCGCCTTTCAGCGCAATGAACTGTTGGCCGCCATTGTCCGAGCGCAGCACGATCGTGTTCATCACATAGACGCGGTCAGCGTTCTTCGGATCGACGGCGAGGCGGTTGAAATACCAGCCGCGCTGCCAGATGCGCTGATCGTCGGTGGTGTGCTTCCAATGCACGCCGGCGTCATCGGAGCGGTAGAGTCCGCCTTCGCCATCCGGTGCATCAACCAGCGCATAAAGGCGATCAGGCTGGCTGAGTGCCGCCGCCAGCCCAATCCGTCCGGGGTGAGCCGGGAACCCGTTGCCCTGGATCTGCGTCCAGTGCGAACCGCCATCGTGCGACACATACAAGCCACTGCCCGGTCCGTTGGAGGGCGGATAAACGCTCCATGGTGGACGGCGGGTTTGCCACAGCGCGGCATAGATCGTATTCGGGTCGTTGGGCTTGAAAGCAAGATCGATGGCGCCGGTGTTGTTGTCCTTGAACAACACTTTTTCCCAGTGCTGACCACCATCGGTGGAGCGGAAGACACCTCGTTCGGCATTCGGGCCGTAGGCATGGCCCAGCGCGGCTACGAACACCACGTCGGGATTGCGCGGATCGACCAGAATGCGCCCGATCTGGCGGCTGTCTTCCAGGCCGATATGACTCCAATGCTTGCCGGCGTCGGTCGATTTGTACATGCCATCGCCGTGCGCGATGTCCGAGCGCATATCTGCTTCGCCGCTGCCCACATAGATGGTATCCGGCCGTGACGGCGCCAGCGCGAGCGCGCCGATCGATCCCACATGCTCGTCGTCGAAGATGGGCTGCCAGGTGCGGCCTGTGTCATTGGTTTTCCACACGCCGCCATCAACCGCGCCGAAATAGAAATGCCGGTCATCGCCGGGAATGCCGCTGACCGCCAGTACGCGACCGCCGCGGAATGGGCCGATCAGGCGCCAATGCAGCGCTTGGAACAAGGAAGGATCGACGGTTGCGTGCGCGACAAGCGCAACGGTCATCCCAAACGAGAATAAGGCGAGGCGGCGCAGGTGCACGGGGCAAGTCTCATGCGGGAAAGAAGGTTTCTCCCTCTCCCCGGCCGGGGAGGGCGAGTTGCTGGCGCACTGTAACGCGACAGGCCGGCGATCCGGACGGTAAACCGATGGCATATAGCCAAGCGTGCGACCATGCGCGATAACACAAGGCTACCCGCCGTCACCTGGATACCGCATGTTGCCGTTGCGCCGCGCTGTCTTGCCGTTGGCTGTGTTGATGTCGTTGACTTCGGTCCCGTCCGCCTTCGCGCAGGACGATGCCAGTCAAAGCCAGGGGCTTAATCAAAGCCAGGGCGCCAAGAAAGCCACCAATCTAGAGGCGGTGAACGTGATCGCCAACGATTGGCGGAAATATCTCAAAGCCAAGTTGATGTACCAGATGCCGGAGGTGGACGGTCCCAAGATCACCGTCACCAAGAAAACCACGGTGACACATCTGGACAACCAACCCACGGTGATCGGCAATAATCTCAACCAGGTCTTCGCGCGTACGCCGGGCGTGCTTGTTTCCGAGCAGCCGACACCGACGCAATTCAACTTCAGCTATCGCGGTATCGGCAATCCGCAGGAATCGGAATTCGTGCTGGTGATGCAGGACGGTATTCCGCTGGAAGGCGACTGGATCGGTTTTCCCACGCTGTATGCGTTCCCGATGACGCAAAGCCTGGCGGACGTACAGCTGATCCGTGGCGGCTCCAGCTTGATGTACGGACCCGAACCTGAGCCGGTGATCAATCTCGTGTCCAAGCGGCCCGCTCCCGGCACGCCGCTGACGGTGAGCACCGAGAACGTGGTCGGCGAGCATGGTCTGCTTTCCAACTACAACGTGATCGAGCGCAATCAGGGAGCATGGGCATTCCGCGCCGACGCCGGCTACGTGCATAGCGATGGCACGCGCGCGGACGATGGCTCGCAAAATCGCCAAACCGATCTGTACCTGGCCTACAAGCCGGACGAGCATCAGCAATGGTGGATCGATTTTCATGCCATCAGCACGGTATCCGGCAATCCAGGATTGCTGAGTTACACGCAATGGCAGCAGGATCCGCGCACCGTCACCACGCCGTATAACCGCAACTGGGTCAATCGCGATCAGCTGGTGCTGGGCCATACGCGTGATCTGGGCCATAACTGGTCGCTGGAAGCCAAGTTGTGGTTCACCTACCAGGATCTGGTCAGCCGTACGGCGAATGCGCAACTGCCCGGACAACCGCCGCCGAGCAGTACCACGCTGCAGGACGAGGCCTTCCGCACTTACGGTACGGATATTCGTCTGCGCAAGAACTGGGGGCAGGGCAATGCCTTCACCGTAGGCACGGTGCTGTACCACGGCAATGATCCATTCCGGCAATGGAGCAGCCCGGATCTAATGGTGGCGCGCGACGATCACAGTGGTACACAGATCCTCAATGAGAATCGAAATTCGCAGTACGAATCGCTGTTCGCCGAGAACGTCTTCCGTTTGCCGCATCGCATCCACTTCGTGCCTTCGGTGCGCCTGGAGAACGAGCGCATCGCCGTGGATGAAACCGTGCGCCCACCGTTCCTGTCGCGCCCGCTGATCAACGAAGCTGACAGCCGTCATCTGCCGCTGTTCGGTCTCGGGCTGGGCAATGATTTCGGCCACGGCAATGAAACCTATTTCAACGTATCGCAGGGCTGGCGCCCGCTACGCTATTTTGATATTGCCTCACCCTTCAGTAACCTGCTGCCGGGTCACGCCGCGCAACTGTCCAAATCGGTGTCGTGGGAAGCCGGTGTACACGGCGCGCCGGTAACCGGCTTGTATTACGACGTGAGCGTATTCTGGGTTGATTTCAAGAATCGCCTGGAAACGGAGTACATCAATGAGATCGACACGATCGAGGTGAACACTGGCGACACGCGCAGCCGAGGTCTGGAAGCACAGCTCGATTACGATTTCTTCGCGCCGACCCAATGGGCCACGCAAGGGCAGCATCTGGAAGCGTTCTTCAACGCCAGCCTGCTCAACGCCCGCTACACCGCTAGCAGTATCCCGGGGCAGGTGGGCAAGACGCCGGCCTTTTCGCCCGACTATCTGCTGAAAACCGGTATCACCTGGCGCAATGAGCGGGTCAAGCTGAGCCTCACCGCGGTGTCATCGGCGGCGCAGTACTGGCAGGATTCCGATCAATCCTACGGCAGCGGCGAAACCTTCATGCCGGCGCGCATTCCAGCCTATACGGTGGTGGATCTTGCCTCGGACTGGCAGTTGAACCATTCGCTGCGCTTGCTGGCGGGCATCAGCAATCTCGGCAATCGCCATTACTTCGATCGCGTTTGGGACAACGGCTTGGAGCCGGCGTTTGGCCGGACTTGGTATACGGGTTTTGCGTTGACTTACTGATTTTTGAACATCGCTCCGCTCTCCCGAAGGGAGAGCAAGTAAGTCAGCTTCACTTTTACGCGGGGGTCATCATGTCGACACGCGCCTTAGTTCGTTCTCTTTCCGTCATGGCCGGTATGTGGCTGCTTGCCAGCGCTGTGCCACTGCATGCGGATGCGCCGCCGCCGGCCGGCGTGGGCGCCGCGTTCGAATGGCGTTTGGTCGGCCCTTACCGCGGCGGCTGGGCCACCATGGCGGCGGGTGATCCCTCCCGGCCCGATACGTTCTACATAGGCACCGCCGGTGGCGGTGTGTGGAAAACCAACGATGCTGGCCGCACCTGGCAGCCGACCTTCGATGCCATGTTCGCCGCGCCGATCGGTGCCATCGCCGTTGCGCCGTCCGACCCGAACGTGATCTACGCTGGCTCGGGCCAGGTTGCCGCGCGTTATGACGTGGCCGCCGGCAACGGCATGTATCGCTCCGATGACGGGGGCAAGAGCTGGAAACACATCGGGCTGATCGAAAGTAAACATATCGGGCGCATTTTGGTCGATCCGGACGACGCCAACACCCTGCTGGTCGGCGTGCTCGGCCATTACTTCGGCCCGAACAGGGAGCGCGGTGTCTACCGATCCACTGATGGCGGCAAAACCTGGACGCAAACCTTGTTCATCGACGCCGATACCGGTGTGGTGGATCTGGCAGCAGATCCGGCCGATCCACAGACCGTCTACGCCGCGGCGTGGCAGGTGCGCAATTATCCGTGGCTCTCGTATTTCGAGCCGAACGCGGGACCGGGTAGCGGGCTGTACAAATCCACCGACGGTGGCCGCAGTTGGAAGCGAGTCAGCGGCAGCGGATGGCCTGACGGTACGCTGGCGCGTATCGGTATTGCCACGGCCAGCGGCCATCGCGTGTATGCGGTGGTGAACTCCGCCAAACCCAGCAAGGACAGTGGCCTGTATCGCTCCGACGATGGCGGCGCGACCTGGCAGGCGGTAAGTCATGAATCGTGGCTGCCGAACGATTACTTCAGCCGGCTCACGGTCGATCCGAATAATCGTGACCGTCTCTATTCCGCCGGACAGTCGATCCGGCGTTCTGAGGATGGCGGCAAGCATTGGGAAATTTTCAAGGGTGCGCCGGGTGGCGACGACTACCATTTCCTGTGGATCGATCCACGCGACTCGCAACGTATGATCGCGGCAAGCGATCAGGGCGCCGTGGTTACCGTCGACGGTGGCGTTACCTGGAGCAGTTGGTACAACCAGCCGACGGGTCAGTTCTATCACCTTGCCACCGACAACCAGTTTCCGTATTGGATCTATTCCGGTCAGCAGGATTCAGGCACGGTCGGCATTGCCAGCCGCAGCGATTACGGCGCCATTTCCTACCGCGATTGGCGTCCTGTGGGTGGTGACGAGCGCGATTACGATATTCCGTACCCGAACGATGCCGACATCGTATTCGGCTCGGGTCTCGGCGGACGCGTATCGCGCTGGGACCGCCGCACGGGCGTGGTACAGAACGTCGCGCCTTGGCCGGTGAGCAGCTACGGACAGCGTCCCACCGATTTCAAATACCACTACACCTGGATTACGCCGATCGCTTTCTCGGCGAAACCGCCTTACGCGCTGTATCTGGGCGCGCAAGTGCTTTTTCGCACCACGGATCAAGGGCAGCATTGGGATGTCATCAGTCCCGACCTCAGTGCGAAGAAGGCTGGCGCCACGGGGTGCGAGGGCAATCCCTCGGCGCAGCAGGCGCGCGATTGCGGTTATGGCGTGATTTACAGCATTGCGCCATCGCCTTGGACGAACGACGAAATCTGGATCGGCACCGACGACGGCGCTGTCCGGCTTACGCTTGATGGCGGCAAGAATTGGCAGGACGTCACGCCGAAGGATCTGCCCCATTGGGGCATCGTCAGCTCGCTCGACGTGTCTACGTTGCACGCAGGCACCGCCTATGCCGCCGTCGACAATCACCGGCAGGATGATTTTCGGCCGCACGTATGGCGCACGCATGATTACGGTAAAACCTGGACGGATATTTCCGCGGGTTTGCCAGAAGACGATTTCGTAAGCGTCGTGCGTGCCGATACGCAGCGCGAAGGTCTGCTGTTTGCCGGCACCGATCGCGGGATATTCGTATCGTTGGATGATGGCGCGCATTGGCAATCGCTGCAGCGTAACCTGCCCACAGCATGGGTGCGCGATCTGACGATACACGGCGATGATCTGATCGCCGGCACCCAGGGTCGCGCGATCTGGATTCTCGACGACATTACTCCCTTGCGTCAGGCTGGCGTCGATGCCGCGCGCAGAACTATGCTCTTTACACCAGCCAGCGCCATCCGCGTGCGCGCCAACGAAAACCGGGACACGCCGCTGCCGCCGGATGAGCCGCTCGGCAAGAATCCACCCGCCGGCGCCATCATCGACTACCAATTGGCGAACGCCGCCAAAGGACCGGTGACGTTGGATATTCTCGACAGCAGCGGCAAGCTGGTGCGCCACTTCTCCAGCGCGGACAAGCCCGAAGTTCTGCCCGCCGAACGCTATTTCCAGAAAGGCTGGCTCGGTTCGCCGCAAACATTGGGCACCAGTGCGGGCGCACATCGTTTCGTATGGAATCTGCGTTACCCGCGTCCGCAGGCCTTGCTCTACGGTTACAGCATCGCTGCTACCTGGGATTCCGATACGCCGTTGACGCCGGAAGGCCCGTTGGTATTGCCGGGCAGGTACGACGTCGTGCTGACTGTCGATGGAAAGTCTTATCGCGCACCGTTGAATGTGGCGACGGACCCGCGCGTGACGCTCGACCAGCAGACGTTGGCTGCGGGGCTGGCCTTCTCGCAGGAAGTCGGCATTGCTTTGCAGCAGGTGTGGCAAACCCACGGTGAGGTGGACGCCGTGCGTGATCAGCTCGATCAAGCGGAGGAGAAGCTCGGCAGCGATGCCGCGCATCAATCACTGCGCGAAGCTATCGACGCGTTCCGCAAGCAAACCGATCCGCTCGTATCCGGGGACGGCGAAATGTCCACCAACTTGGAAGCCATGAACGACGCGCTCACCGCCATCGCCACCGATATGGAAGGTGCCGACCGCGCCCCGACGGACGGGCAGCGGCAGGCCTTTGACGAGTACAAGTCCAATCTGGACAAGGCCATCGCACAATGGCAATCGATGCGTGGCAAGGATCTGCCGGCGCTCAACGCCCGGCTGCATGTGGCGGGGATGAAAGCGATCACGGTACCGGCGGCGAATCAGATTCACGCCGAAGCGCCGGTCGATTCAGACGATGTGCCCTGATCAGCCATTGAGAAGCGGCGGTGGGGCGGTTCTAGCACCGCGAATTCAGCTCGCCAGGTGCTGGATTCGTCAAAGCCGAGTTCGGCCATGCGCCGGACTCGGCAAGTTGAGCAAGTACGGAACAGCACTTTCTTGTCATTCACCAAATCCACATAGCGCATCTCGCTGTCATATTTCCTCTGACATATTGCACCGCACGATCGCGCGGCCGGTCATGCCGGCGTTTTTGACAATGCAAAAAACGCATGCGCAGGCGCAGTTAGCATCACCTCATGCGGCATGTCAGCGGTCTCATGCTGCGAAGCGGTAAGAGATGATGATTGAAATCACCGGCTCTGCCGTTTTTAGGCTAGAGTCGTGTGCATCACCAACATGATCAGTTTGTTGTCCCGCGTTTAGATAAGGGGAGACGAGCATGACTGTCGTGCCTGAAGCTGTAACGGCGTCCGGGGGAAGATCGCCGGGATTGTTGGCAAGGGAACGCATCATTGCTGGGCCGCGCTTCAATCGCTGGCTGGTCCCGCCTGCGGCTTTGGCCATCCATTTGTGTATCGGCATGGCCTATGGTTTTTCGGTGTTCTGGCTACCGATGAGCAAACTGGTACCCGGTGCGTCCAGTTGCGAAAGCATCGGCTTTTTCGCGCAGCTTTTCGCTACCTCGTGCAACTGGACCGTGCCGGCGGTCACGCACATTTTCGAAACCTTCATCGCCATGCTTGGCATTTCGGCCGCCATCTGGGGCGGCTGGCTGGAGCATGCCGGTCCGCGTAAAGCCGGCTTTATAGCGGCTTTGTGCTGGGGTGGGGGGCTGATCATCGGCGGTATCGGTGTGTCGATGCATCAGTTGTGGCTGACCTTTCTGGGGTGTGGCGTGCTCGGCGGCGTAGGACAGGGATTGGGCTATATCACGCCGGTATCGACCTTGATCAAGTGGTTTCCGGACCGTCGTGGCCTGGCGACCGGCTTTGCGATCATGGGCTACGGTGGCGGGGCGATGATCGGCGCACCGATTGCGGTGGCGCTGATGGCGCGCTTCGCTCAAGGCGAGATACTCGGCGTGGCCAGCACGCTGATGGTGATGGGCGTTCTGTACTTCATTGCCATGTCGGCCGGCGCTTTCGGCTTCCGGGTCCCGCCGAAAGGCTGGACGCCAACCGGCTGGACCGCGCCGTCGACCGCCAGCAGCCTGATTACCCGCAACCATGTCCATCTGAATCGCGCCTGGAAAACGCCGCAGTTCTGGATGATCTGGATTGTGCTGTGCATGAACGTGACGGCGGGTATCGGCGTGATTTCGATGGCCAGCCCGATGTTTCAGGAAGTGTTTGGCGGGAAGCTGCTCGGGCTGGCGTCCGCGACGGCGCTCACTGCCGCACAGAAAGCGGCGATTGCCGCGTCGGCAGCCGGACTGGTGGGATTGATCAGCCTGTTCAACAGCCTGGGGCGCATTTTCTGGGCATCCAGTTCGGACTTCCTCGGCCGCAAGAACACCTACATCGTGTTCTTCGTGCTCGGCATCCTGTTGTATTGCAGCCTGCCGACGCTTGGGCATATGGGATTGGCCGGCATGTTTGTGATTGCGGTGTGCATCATCATCTCCATGTACGGCGGCGGCTTCGCCACGGTGCCTGCTTACCTGGCCGACGTTTTCGGTACACAAATGGTCGGTGCGATTCATGGGCGGTTGCTGACGGCATGGTCGGTGGCGGGTATTGCCGGGCCGTTCCTGATCGCCGCCGTGCGCCAGGCGCAGCTCGATGCCGGTGTGGCGAAGAACCTGGTTTATGACCGCACGCTGTACATCCTGGCCGGTTTGCTGCTGATCGGCCTGATCGCCAACTTGCTGGTCAAGCCGGTCAAGGAAGAGCACCATATGACCGATGAGGAGCTTGAGCGCGAACGCTCACTTCAGCATGAAGCCTCTCACCTTGCAGCCAATGCCGGCCAGGCCGCGCGCGGCGGTTTCGGCGTGGTGGGCATTGTCGTCTGGGCGCTGGTGGGCATTCCCTTCCTGATCGGTGTGTGGATTGCGCTCAGCAAGGCCGCCGTGCTGTTTTGAGGTTGATGTCAGCCATGAAACCCGCCAGGAACGTCGCCACATTGCCGCCGATCGACGACGCGCTGCGTGATGCCGTGCTGGCAGTCACCACCCGGCTGAAAGATCAGCCGGGTGCGCTGCTGCCGGTCTTGCACGGTATCCAGGCGGCGGTGGGTTATGTGCCCGAGGATGCGGTGCCACTGATTGCGCGCGAGATGAATCTGTCGCGTGCGGATGTGCATGGCGTGGTGTCGTTCTATCACTTCTTCCGTACACGCCCGGTCGGCAAGCGGGTGATTTATCTGTGCCGCGCTGAATCCTGCCAGGCAATGGGCGCAACCAAGCTTGAGCAGCATGTGAAGCATCGCCTGGGCGTGGCTTTTCACGAAACAACCGCAGATGGCGAATACACGCTCGAACCGGTTTACTGTCTGGGCAATTGCGCCTGTTCGCCGGCCATGATGGTGGACGATGCATTGATGGGACGCGTCACGCCCGCAAGTTTCGACGCGTGGCTGGAGTCGGAGACGACATGAGCATCACCGTCTATGTACCCCGTGATGCCAGCGCGCTCTCGCTGGGTGCCGAAGCCGTGGCCCAAGCCATCGAAGCGGAAGCCGCGGTACGCAAGCTGGATGTACACATCGTGCGTAACGGTTCACGCGGGTTGTATTGGCTGGAGCCGATGGTGGAAGTGCAGACGGCCAACGGGCGCGTGGCTTACGGTCCGGTGCATGCGGGTGATGTTTCCGCCTTGTTCGATGCCGACTTTCTGCATGGCGGCGCGGATGTACTGGCGTTGGGTCCCACCGAAGACATTCCGTGGTTGAAGAGTCAGCAGCGTCTTACCTTTGCGCGTGTCGGTGTAGTGGATCCACGAAGCCTGGACGATTACCGCGCGCACGGTGGCTATCGCGGGTTGGAAGCGGCGTTGCAGATGGAATCTATAGCGATCGTGCAGGCGGTCACCGATGCCGGACTGCGCGGCCGGGGTGGTGCGGCGTTTCCTGCCGGCATCAAATGGAAAACCTGTCTGGATGCTCGCGCGGACCAGAAGTACATCGTGTGCAATGCCGACGAAGGCGATTCCGGCACGTTCGCCGATCGCATGGTGATGGAAGGCGATCCCTTCGTGCTGATCGAGGGCATGACCATCGCCGGACTCGCGGTCGGCGCCACGCAGGGCTATATCTATCTGCGCATCGAATACCCGCATGCACAGCGTGCGCTCGAAGCCGCCATCGAAGCGGCCCAGGCCGGCGGTTATCTCGGTGCCAATATCTGCGGCAGCGGCAAGCGCTTCCAGCTGGAAGTGCGCATGGCCGCCGGTGCGTACATCTGCGGCGAGGAGACATCGCTGCTGGAAAGTCTGGAAGGCAAGCGCGGGCAGGTGCGATTCAAACCGCCGCTACCGGCTATCGAGGGCTTGTTCGGCAAGCCGACAGTGATCAACAACGTGATCACGCTGGCGAGTGTGCCGATCATCCTCGAGCGTGGCGCGGCGTTCTATCGCGACTACGGCAGTGGCCGTTCACGCGGCACCCTGCCGCTGCAACTGGCGGGCAACGTCAAGCGGCCAGGATTGGTGGAGCGCGCGTTCGGCCTGAGCCTGCACGAGCTGATCGAAGACTACGGTGGCGGCACGGCCAGCGGTCGTCCGGTACGTGCGGTGCAGGTGGGCGGTCCGTTGGGTGCTTACATTCCGGTGTCTCGACTCGACACGCCGATCGACTACGAGGCGTTCGCTGCCATCGGCGGCATGGTCGGTCACGGTGGCGTGGTGGTGTTCGACGATACCGTCGACATGGCTGCACAGGCGCGTTTTGCGATGGAGTTTTGCGCCATCGAATCGTGCGGCAAGTGTACGCCCTGTCGCATCGGTTCGACGCGTGGTGTGGAAGTGATTGATCGCATTCTGGCCGGCGATGCGGCCGAGCGTGAGCGCAACGAGGTGCTGCTGCGTGATCTGTGCCAGACCATGCTGGCCGGTTCGCTGTGCGCGCTGGGTGGCATGGCGCCGTTCCCGGTGCTGAGCGCGATCGATCATTTCCATGAAGATTTTGAGCGAGCGCCGGCTTTCGACCCTCTGCCCCATTAGGGAGAGGGTAGGGTGAAGGAGCCTTCACCGTGTCGGTTTGAGGAGGTAGGTCCATATGCTATCCATTGTCGACATCGATCGCGGCACACCCGCGGTGAAATCCGACACAGTGGTGACGCTGGAGATCGACGGCCGCAGCATCCAGGTACCGGAAGGTACGTCAGTGATGCGCGCCGCCGCGCAGGCCGGCATCAATATTCCCAAACTGTGCGCCACCGACATGCTCGAGGCCTTCGGCTCCTGCCGCCTGTGCCTGGTCGAGATCGATGGGCGCAAAGGCTATCCGGCTTCATGCACCACACCGGTAGCCGCCGGCATGAAGGTCAGCACGCAGACCCAGAAGCTGGCCGAGATCCGGCGCGGGGTGATGGAGCTTTATATCTCCGACCATCCGCTGGATTGCCTCACCTGTCCCGCCAACGGCCATTGCGAGTTGCAGGATATGGCGGGCGTGGTCGGCTTGCGTGAAGTGCGCTATGGCTATGAGGGCGCCAATCACGTTTTCGCCAAGGACAAGCAGGGCGAAGCCAATCCGCATTTCGTGGCCAAGGATGAGTCGAACCCATACTTCACCTTCGATCCGTCCAAGTGCATCGTCTGCTCGCGTTGCGTGCGTGCCTGCGACGAAGTGCAGGGCACTTTTGCGCTGACTATTCAGGGGCGTGGCTTTGAGTCGAAAGTGTCGGCCAGCCAGGACAACCGCTTCCTCGATTCCGAATGCGTGTCCTGTGGCGCCTGCGTACAAGCCTGCCCGACCGCAACGTTATCGGAAAAATCGCTGATCGACCGCGGCCAGGCCGAACACAGCGTGGTGACCACCTGTGCCTACTGCGGCGTCGGCTGCAGCTTCCGTGCCGAGATGAAGGGCGAGGAAATCGTGCGCATGGTGCCGAACAAGGACGGCCATGCCAATCACGGCCATTCCTGCGTGAAAGGTCGTTTCGCGATCGGTTATGCCACCCATCCGGATCGCATTAATGTGCCGATGATCCGGCAGAAGATCAGCGATCCCTGGCGCATCGTGAGCTGGGAAGAAGCGATTGCGCATGTGGCCAGCGAATTCAAACGGCTGCAGGCCGCGTACGGCAAGTTCTCGATTGGCGGCATCACCTCCTCACGCTGTACCAATGAAGAAACCTATCTGGTGCAGAAGCTGGTGCGCGCCGGGTTCGGCAATAACAACGTGGACACCTGCGCGCGGGTTTGCCACTCGCCGACCGGTTATGGGCTGAAGTCGACGCTGGGCGAATCGGCCGGTACGCAGGATTTCGATTCAATCGAGCATGCCGATGTGGTGCTGGTGATCGGCGCGAATCCGACGGATGCGCATCCGGTGTTCGGTTCGCAGATGAAGCAGCGCCTGCGTGCAGGGGCAAAGCTGATCGTGATCGATCCGCGACGCATCGATCTGGTGCGCACGCCGCATATCAAAGCGGACTACCACCTCAAGCTCAGGCCGGGAACCAATGTCGCGGTACTCGATACGTTGGCTCATGTGATCGTCGCGGAAGGTCTGGTCGACGAGGCGTTTGTTGCCGCACGCTGCGAACCAGCAGCCTTCGAGAAATGGCGTGCTTTGGTGGCGCAGGAAAAATACAGCCCCGAAGCCATGGAAGCCGAAACCGGCGTACCGGCCGAACTGGTGCGTGGCGCGGCACGCCTGTACGCCACGGGTGGCAATGCGGCGATCTATTACGGATTGGGCGTTACCGAACATTCGCAGGGTTCCACCGCGGTCATGGCGATTGCCAATCTCGCCATGGCGACCGGCAATATCGGCCGCGAAGGCGTGGGCGTGAACCCGCTACGCGGGCAGAACAATGTGCAAGGTTCCTGCGACATGGGCTCTTTCCCCCATGAGTTTACCGGTTACCGGCACGTCGGCGATGCATCGGTACGTGGTTCGTTTGAAGACGCCTGGGGTGTACGCTTGCATGATGAGCCCGGCTTGCGCATTCCCAATATGTTCGAGGCCGCGCTGGATGGCAGCTTCAAGGGGCTTTACATCGAAGGCGAAGACATCGCGCAATCCGATCCGAATACCCAGCACGTCACGGCAGCCTTGCAGGCGTTGGAGTGCGTGGTGGTGCAGGACCTGTTCCTTAACGAGACGGCCAAGTTCGCGCATGTCTTCCTGCCGGGCAGCTCGTTCCTGGAGAAGGATGGCACTTTCGTCAATGCCGAACGCCGCGTTTCACGCGTGCGCAAGGTGATGGAGCCGAAGGGCCGTTATGCGGATTGGGAAGTGACCCAGTTGCTGGCCAATGCCATGGGCTATCCGATGAACTACACGCATCCATCGCAGATCATGGATGAGATTGCGCGGCTCACGCCGACCTTCCACGGTATCAGTTTCGACAAGATCGATCAGCTCGGATCGGTCCAGTGGCCTTGCAACGAGCAGCATCCGGAAGGCACGCCGGTCATGCATGTGGGCGAGTTCGTGCGTGGCAAGGGGCGTTTCATGCTGACCGAATACGTACCGACCTCGGAAAAGGTCAACGCCGAGCATCCGCTGATCCTGACCACCGGCCGCATCCTCAGCCAGTACAACGTCGGTGCGCAGACGCGCCGCACCGCCAATGTGATGTGGCACGACGAGGATCGTCTGGAAATCCATCCGCACGATGCGGAAGAGCGCGGTATCAAGGAAGACGACTGGGTCGGTATCGAAAGCCGCGCTGGTCAGACCGTGCTGCGAGCGAGGGTTTCCGAGCGCATGCAGCCTGGCGTGGTCTACACCACCTTCCATTTCCCCGGCTCCGGCGCCAATGTCATTACCACTGAAAATTCGGACTGGGCAACCAACTGCCCCGAGTACAAAGTGACTGCCGTGCAGGTCACGCGTGTCAGCCAGCCGTCGGAATGGCAGAAGCGTTACCAGGCTTTTTCCAACGAACAACAGGCATTGCTGGATGCAGCCGAAACACCCTGAAAGCCCGGCCATCGGTCAGGGCTACGTGACGCGTCGCGTTGACCGTTATCGGCATGGCGAACACGAGCAGTTGAACGACGCGATCACCGAAGAAGTGCCGGTGGCAATGATCTACAACGATGTGCCGTTCGCCGTGATGATGGTGACGCCGCTGGACCTGGAGGATTTTGCGCTTGGTTTTTCCTTGAGCGAGGGACTGGTGGCGACGCAATCGGAATTGACCTCCATCGAAGTGCGTCCGCGTCTTGAAGGGGTGGAGCTGGTCATGCAGGTCGCCACCGATGCGGTGGAGCATCGTTTGGGCAGCCATGGCGAGCGCCTGTTGCCGGGGCGCAGTGGTTGCGGCCTGTGCGGCGCGCGCATGCTGGAAGACGCCGTGCGTCATCCCGCGCCGGTGGGTGAGGGGCCGCGGGTCACACCAGCGGCGCTGGAGCGTGCGCTGGATTCCTTGCGCGCCGCGCAGCCGGTGAATGGCGCCACGGGTTCCGTCCACGCCGCGGCGTGGGTGCATGTGGATGGCCGTATCGCGATGGTTCGCGAAGACGTTGGCCGGCATAACGCGTTGGACAAGCTGATCGGCGCGATGGTCAAGGCCAGGCTCGACCCGCAGCAAGGATTCCTGGTCGTCACCAGCCGCGCCAGCTACGAAATGGTGACCAAGGCGGCCAGCGCGGGCATCACCTTGATGGCTGCCATCTCCGCGCCCACTGCCTTGGCGATTCATCTGGCCGAAAGCACCCGCCTCACCTTGGTTGGTTTCGCCCGCCCGGGCAGTTATGTGGTTTACACGCATCCGCAACGCTTGGTGCATGCGGCAGGAGTGAAGGCATGAACATCGAGCGGCTGATCGCCATGGCCAACGATATCAGCCATTACTTCGCTGCCGAGCCGGATAAGGCGGCGGGTGCGGCAAGCGTTGCCGATCACCTGAAAAGGTTTTGGGAGCCTGGCATGCGCCGGCAGATCGTGGCGCATCTTCATGCGGGTGGCGAGGGGCTGGAGCCGTTGACCAAGGTGGCGATTGAACGGCTTGCGCAGATCGACCCAAAAGCGATGAGCTAGCCCAATCTACGCGCCTGTCCAGTAGCGAATCGCTTCCGGCGGTAGATGCAATGCAAGTGTTTCCGGCAGTGGCTGGTTGCCATGCATCGCGACCCATAGCCTGGCCTGTCCGCAGCGCATGCCCCATTGCGTGACACGGCCATTAACATGGCGTACCTCGACGGTTGCCGGTATGGCGTCAGACGATGCATCACGGATGTCTGTGACGCGAATCGCCGAGGGATCAATCATCCATTCCACTTGCATGCCCACAACCGCCTGACCTTTGATCGGCAGTGACACGCCACCCTCGGGCCACACCAAGCGTGGCGCACTGGCCGTGCCGTCGATGTGCCCGCGATGCACGTTGCGATAACCAAGCAAGCGCGCCGCGGCGCCGCTGACCGGTTGGGTATACACCGCTTCCGGAGTACCGATCTGGATAATGCTGCGTCGGTGCATCAACACCAGGCGATCGGCTACTGCAGCCAGATGCGGATCGTGGCTCACCGCCAGTGCAGGAATGCCGAATGCATGGACTTCGGCGATCAGTTCGGCCATCACATCCTCGCGCGTGACCGGATCGAGCGCTGAAGTCGGTTCATCCAGCAACAACAGTTGCGGCCGGCGCGCCATGGCGCGCGCCAAGGCAACGCGCTGTTGCTGGCCGCCGGAGAGTGTCACCGGATAACGCTCGGCCCATTCGGCCATATGAACGCGTTCAAGCCATTGCATGGCCTGTTGGCGGCGTTGCGCGCCGTGCAAGGCAAACGCCACGTTCTGCCAGGCATTGAGGTGTGGAAACAGGGCGTAGCCCTGCGGCAGATAACCCACTGCGCGATGTTGCGCGGGCAGGCCGCCGAAGGGCTCGCCTTGTGCGGGAACCAGTCCGGCGATGGCCCGCAGCAACAGCGACTTCCCTTCGCCACTCGCGCCTAGCAAGACAGTGAAACCCTCGACATCGAAGGCGGCATGCAAGGCAATTGGATGCTGGAGGGTGTAGTCGATGCGCATCAAAGCAGGTGCCGCCGACGTACCGCCAGGCCCAGCATCAGCGGTAGCGGCATCGCTACCAGGAAAAATACCCAGAGCAATGGATACACTGCGCTCAAACCGATGTTCTGCAGATTCACCCACAGTTTGACCGGAATGCCTTGCGGGTAATAAGCAACGATCAGCACCGCGCCAAATTCGCCCAGCGCACGTACCCATGCCAACGCAATGGCTGCAGCGAGCCCGAGCCGCGCCAGCGGCAGGCTTACGTGCAGAAAGCTGCGCCACGGAGAATGGCCCAAGGTGAGTGCGATCTGCTCCAGCTCGCGCGGTACGCTCTCGAAAGCGGCGCGTGCCGCCATGACGTAGTAGGGCAAGGCGCTATAGAACTGCGCCATTACAAAAGCGGGGACGGAATTGGTCAGTACCAGTCCGGCGCGTTCCAGCAGGCTGCCCGCAGGTGCATAGGGGCCATACATCGACGCCAGCAACAAACCCAGTGCCAGCGGCGGTGTAAGCAAGGCCAGTAACAGCAAGGCATCGATCAGCCATTTGCCGCGCATCGGATGTCGCGCCAGCCACCAGGCCAGCGGCGTGCCCAGGGCGATGATCAGGATGAGTGCGACAAGGCTGTAGAGCAGTGAAACCAGCACGGCGCTGCCATCGCCGTCAGCGAAGCCGAAGTCCCGCCAGTGCGTGACCATGACCAGGCCGATGAATGGCGCTGCCAGCAGGATCAGCGTCAGTGCGCTGACGGCAACCGGCAGGCGTGCGCGATGCGTGGCTTCTCTCACAGACCGTTTCCGCGCGGCGGACTGTAGCCATGCTCGCGAAACATGGCCTGGCCTTGCGGACTTTGCAGAAAGGCCACGAAATCACGGGCCAGTTGCGGTTGCCGTGCGTTGCCGAGGACGGCGGCATAGAACACCAGCGGTTGCACTTTCAGCGTCTTGCCGTTGTCCAGCGTGATCGATGCGCGGTCGTACCACGATGATTGCATGGCTGGATCGCCCAGGTTGATTTCATCGGGCAGGCTGATGGTGGGCAGATCATGCGATTGTGCTGCACTGAGGTAGCTGACGGCGGCGTCGATCTGGCCGGCTTCCAGCCGTGACATCAGCGATGGCTCCGTGAAGATTTGCGCGGGATTCTGCGGTGAACCGGTGATCCGCTTGAGCAAATCCGGGCGATGGTAGTAGTCCGCGGCGAGCTGCAGAGCAAGTAGCACGTTGGCGCCCTGCGGATCTACGGCAGGATCGGTGCGTCCCAGGCGCAGCCCCGGTTCGCTCAGCACGTCATACCAGGTTTTTCTGCCTTGCGCCGCGGCGGCAAAATCACCGGCGAAGCGGCTCTTCGGGCTGTAGCTGATCACCATCTGCGTGCTGGCGACGGGAACCGCATTGGCCACCATGTTGGCTTGCTTCAGCACCTGCATGGGGCCGGGCGTGATGGTGACGAAGACATCCGCCTGCAATTGATGTCCCGCCAGCAAATGTGCCAAGGCGTACGATCCCTGACCGATGCCCTGGTAGCTGGCATGGTGAGCACTGGCGAAAGTGGGGCCCGCGGCGCTATCCATCACGACGCCCATTGAGCCCGCATAGGCGACGCGCAGCACTGGCGTGTCTTGCGCCAGCAAGGCCGTACAAACCAGGCTCAGGACGAGTAACCGCCAGCTCCCTTTCCCCTTGGGGAAGCAGAGCAGGGCGAGGGACCGCCTTGGCAAGAAACGCAGCAGTTTCACGAAGCTTTTCCTTCGCCAGATTTATGTAAGCGCTTGCGCGCGCTATCGCGCACATCGACGTCGAACAGGATGTCCAGTTTGCCGCCCTCTGGCGTGGACAGATCAAAGTGCAAGCCTTCGCGCGACGGCAAGCGCGCGCTGAGTGTGCGTACTTCGGCGTCTGGCAGGCCGATGCGCCAATGGGCGTCTTCACGCTGCCAGCCGAGCTGGCGGGCGAGGTGAACGTGCTGTATTTCCTGGCGCCCGTCCGGCAGCCGCGTGCGGTTCTCGGCGACGCCGCCGGCCAACAGTTGCGTCAGCTCCGCTTCGTCGACACGTAGCCGCAGGGTCTGACCTTCCAGTTGCACTCTCATTCGCATACCTCGTGCCAGGTTTGTTCGGTATTGCAGTCGACCAGTTGTGTTTCTTCGTTGGCTTGTAGGGGGAGCGCGCTGGCGCCGACGCGTTCCTGCAAGGCGCGCAAGGAGCGAGCACGCTCGTTATCGGCGGCCATCAGCTCGATCAATGCAGCGCGGCAATGTGCATCCAGCCGCAAGCGCATCGGCAATACATGCCCCGCGAAATGCGTACTGCCCACAGGTGTTGTCGTGGTGAGCAGGCGTTGCAGCAAGGCGGGTTGCAGACGCGGCATGTCGACCGGAACGATCAATAATTCTGCATCCGCGCAGGCCGCAGCAATACCGGCGATGCCACCAAGCGGCCCCGCGTGCGCGATGGAATCGGCAATGCCGTGGTAATCGGGACGCTCCCCGCTGACGTGCACGGTATCCAGGCCGACGGCATGTAGCGTGGCGATCTGGTGTTCGATCAAGGGACGCCCCTGCCAGGGCAGCATGGCCTTGTCGCGCCCCATGCGCGAGGAAAGCCCGCCGGCCAATACCACGCCGATGCGCGGCATGGGGTCAGTGGCCGTGTCCATGCTTGTTTCCGCCCTGTTTCGCTGCAGCCAGCTCGGCATCCCGGTGTTCTTCGCACAGGGAACAACCTTCACTCCAGGCGCTGTCGCCATCGACATAGTGCTCCTGCTTCCAGATCGGCGCTTCGTGCTTGACGGCTTCGATGGCCAGCCGGCAGGTGCGAAAGGCTTCGTCGCGATGTGGCGTGGCGGCAGCGATCACGACGGCGAGATCGCCAATACGCAAGTGGCCCTTGGCATGCGCGATGTACAACTTCATAGGGCCGCCGACTTCCTGGCGCGCGCGTTCGCCAATGGCCTGGAAGGTGCGTAGTGCCAGCGGTTCAAACAGGTCGTAGCTGACGCCAGTCACGACGCGTCCAAGATTGTGTTGCCGCACGCGGCCGATAAACGTGGCGACGCCGCCAAAGCGTGGATCGGAGACGAAATCGAGCGCGCCTGCAACGTCCAACGGCGCGTGGGCGATATCGACAACGGCGGTATGGATGTCGGTCATCGGCTCAGCCTCCGCTTACCGGCGGCAAGATCGCAAGCATACCGTTCTCCGGGATTTGACGATGATTGTGAAGAACTTCCTCGTCGCTGGCGAAGGCCGAACGCTGGATCAGGTTGGGGCTGATGGTTAGTGCGTGTTCGCGCACATAGCGCTGCACCGCTTCGCGCACCTGGGCGATGGTGCTGTGATCGGGCACATCGAGTTCGATGAAGCCGCGTGCATCGGCATCGCGCAAGGCCCCGAACAAGGTGATCCGCAGCATCATGCAGCGCTCTCGCAAGGCAAGGGGAATTCAAGATGGCCGGGGCCGTAGACGTCGACATAGGCGCCGGCGGACAGGGCATCGACATCGGCGGGCACGATGCTCCAGGCATTGGCGTCCGACAAGGGGCGGATGCGGTAGGACTCCTGGCCATCCAGCACCTCTACCGCCAGACGGCCCTGGGCATCGATGCGCAGCCTGCTTTTCAGATGGAAGCGCAGGCGCGGCTTTTTGCTGTACGCGTTGAACAACGGGACTCGCCGCGGTGTTTCGTTCGGCAAGCCAAGCATGACGCGCAAGGCGGGCTCTACAAAAAAGCGCAGGCCGACCGCTACCGCAATCGGATTGCCGGGCAGGCCGAACAGCAAGGCGTCGCCGGGCAGGCGCGCAAACAGCAATGGTTTGCCCGGGCGAATGGCAACCTTGTGGAACAGCGTTTCGGCGCCAATGCGTTCCAGCGCCTGTGGCACGAAGTCGTAACGGCCCATCGATACGGCGCCGCTGGAAATAATGACTTGCGCGCCGGCTTCGCGTGCGCGACGCAGGGCCGACTCAAACGCAACGGCGTCGTCGCCGACGGTTTCCACATGCACGACATCTGCGCCGGCCAGTGGCAGGCGCGCGGCGAGGAACGGACCGTTGGAGTTGCGGATCTGTCCTGCCGCGAGTGGCTGGGCCGGATCGTCGACCAGCTCGCGGCCGGTGCACAGCACTGCCACGCGTGGGCGTTCGGCGACGTGCACTTCGGCGATACCCAGCGCCGCGAGCAGCATCAGATGCTGGGGCGCCAGCACTGTTCCTGCGCTCAGCACGGTTTCGCCGTGATGCACATCCGATCCGGCATGACGCACGTTTTGCCCTGACTCGACATGGGCGAGCAGGCGAATACGCGATGCTGCGAGGCGCTCGGTTTGCTCGACTGGAATCACGCGATCCAGGCCATCCGGCATGCGCGCGCCGGTCATGACCTCCCACGCGCCACCACGTGTGCGGGCGATGCCGTCACCCGCGGCGTGTTCGCCTTCGATCTCCAGTTCGGTGCCGGCGGAGACGGTGGTGTCGCCATGCAGCGCAAAACCGTCCATCGCCGAATTGTCGAACGGCGGCAAATTCATGCTGCTGGTAACGGAGGTCGCCAGCACACGGCCGAGACACCGGGTGCTTGAGCAGGCTTCATTCGGCAGACGCGTGCTGGCGCCCAGCACGATGCGCAAGGCGTCTTCGTAGGCGAGTGTGTCGCCGCTCATGCGTGTCCTCCACCTGCGGCCATGCTCAGCGCGTGGGCGAGAATCGGCGCGAGAATATCCATGCCCTGCGCCGCCGCCTTGGCGCTGCCGGGCAGGGCGATGATCAGCGTCTCGCCGATCAGCACGGCTTCGGCGCGGCTGAGCCAGGCCATCTGCGTGTGCTGGCTGCTCTCACTGCGAAACAGCTCGCCGATGCCTTCGACGTGGCGATCCGCCACCAACGTCAGCGCTTCCGGCGTACGGTCGCGCGGTCCCAGGCCGGTGCCGCCGGTGCAAAGCACCAGGCGTACACCACTGGATGCGAGCGCCCGCAGGCGCGCCGCCAGCGGTTGCGGATCATCCGCCAGCACGTCGGCGTGATCGATATCGGCGCCAAGTTCACGCAGACGATCGACCAGCAACGGGCCGGCCATATCGGCATACTCGCCACGGCTGGCGCGATCGCTGAGCGTCAGCACCGCGGCGCGGATCGACTCCAACCGGGCGATGGCGCGTGGCTTGTAGTGCGCGTGTTCGTCATCACTCATGCCATCGGGATGCAGCCACAAACCTTTCTTGCCGCCTTCCTTGAACAGCAAACGCACCCCGCCGAAGGACAGCGCCGGTTCGACCGGCTTGGTGAGGTCGTACAAGGTCAGCAGCGCAGCACTCGTGCCAGCCAAGGCTTCCATCTCGACTCCGGTGCGCGCGAAGGTGGCGACCTCGCAATAGACGCGGATGGCGTGACGCTCAGGGACCGGTTCGCAACGTACGTTGATGTATTCCAGTGGCAGCGGATGGCATAGCGGCATCAGTTGCGAGGCGTTCTTGGCGCCTTGCAAGCCGGCGATTTCGGCCATCGTCAGCGCATCGCCCTTCGGTAAGCGGCGTTCGACGATCTGCGCGAAAGCCATGGCCCCTGCGCTCAATTCGCCCACCGCCACGGCGCGGCGTGCAGTGATGCGTTTGTGGCGCACGTCGGCCATCTGGAAGTGGGTGCGATCCTGCAAGGGTTAGCCTCCGGTGGATGCGAGATGAGGGGTGATGCCGGTGCGGCCTTCGTGCAGGAAATGTCCTTGTTCCTTGCGGCCGATCTGACCGCCGATGGCATGCACCAGGTCGTCAAGCTGTTCGTCGGCCTGCAGCAGTGGGCGCAGTGGTATGCCGAATTCGCCGAACAGGCATAGGCGCAGGTCGCCGGTCGCGGTGACGCGCAGTCGATTGCAGCCGGCGCAGAAGTCTTTCGAATACGGCGCGATGATACCGATGCGGCCGGCGTAATCCGGGTGACGGTACTCGCGGGCGGGACCGGCGTCAGCAGCGCGTGGCAACACCTGCCAGCCGGATTCCAGCAACTGGGTTTCAAGTGTTTCAGCGCGAACGTGGTGGTCGCGGAAGTACGGCAGGTTGTCGCCGGTCTGCATCAATTCGATAAAGCGCACGCCGAGGCGGCGCTCGCGCAGGTAATCGAGCCAGGACGGCAGCTGCTTGTCGTTGACGTCGCGCAGCAGCACGGCATTGAGCTTGACCGACGGCAGGCCTGCGGCAAGCGCCATGTCCACGCCATGCAGGATGTCTTCCAGGCGGTCGTGGCCGGTGATGCGCGCGAACACGGCGCGGTCGAGGCTGTCCACGCTGACGTTGATGGCGTTCAGCCCGACATCCATCCACTCATGCAGTTTGCGGGTCAGCAGGGTGCCGTTGGTGGTCATGGCCAGCCTGGTGATGCCAGGCACGGCGGCGGCGGTACGCAGGATGTCCGCAAGATCATGGCGGACGCTGGGTTCGCCACCGGTAATGCGCAGCTTGTGCATGCCAAGCACGGTGAAACCGCGCAGCAGGCGAGTGATCTCCGGCAACGACAATGGCTGCGCAGCCTTGGGATCGGGGTGATAACCATGGGGCAGGCAATACGTGCAACGGAAGTTGCACGCAGGAATCACCGACAGTCGTAAATACGGAAACCGGCGGCCGTAGCGATCAGCCAGCGGGGACATGGTCTGTGCTCCTTTCCAAGCCGGGAGGCGAATGCGTTTCCGCGCTCACCCTGGTGATCCTTTGATCACGGACGCCAAGCCGTATTCCCTAGGCAGGAACCGCAGGCCGGACGCCTCGGAGTTGTGGGTTCGCTGTAAGTGTAGCTATCCGCGGGTCCCGGGGGTACGTCCGGGAGATAAATGCAGTTCCTTCTGTGGCGGGCGGTGGCCGATGCCGCGATCAACCGGCCCGGATATCACGCACCACGCTGACCAGCCGATCCCGATGGGCCAGGATCAAGGCCAGCTGGCTCAGCACCAGGCGTGCGGTTTCGTCGTTTACGCCATCTGCATGCGGCGTCATGCTTTGTTCCACTTCGCTGTCGGCGATCCCGGCGGGTGTGTTTGTCGCCAATGCATCGGCCAGATGCTCAAGCTTGGTTACGGCCAGGTTGCCGGCGAGGGTGACGGTGTCGCGCGACTGCGCGGATCCGATCACCTCGCGGTGTGCGCCAAGTGCCGAAATGTGGCCCAGCATCGTATGCGCGATGGTCAGGAACCTGAGCAGGTCTTCGTTGCCGCGGCGCTGGCGACCGGGTTCACGCAGCATGTTGGCGAGCATGCCGCTGAGGGCGGCATCGGCGTTATGGGCCTCGCGCCGGGCGATCCGATAGGTCAGGTCATCGCGCTTGCCGTGGATGTATTGCGTAATGATCTGCTGCAGGTAGCGCGCATCGTTGCGCAAGGTGTCCGATAGCACACGATCCAGCTGACGGCCTTGCCAGTCAGGCAGGATGAGATAGATCGACAGCGCGGCAATCCCGGCGCCGATCAGCGTATCCAGCAGCCTTGGCCACATCACGTCATAGCCGTGGCCAGCCAGGTTGAAGCACAGCACTACGAACAAGGTGATGGCCGCGGTGGCGGTGGTATACCGCCGCAGGCGCGCCGCGAAAAACAGCACGCCCGACAGCATGATCAGCAGCAGTTGCCACGGCGCGGCCGGCAGCATGCGCAAGGTAGCCCAGCCGATGACCACGCCGATCAGCGTGCCCAGCACGCGCTGCAGCATGCGCATCAAGGTCGCCCCGTAGCTGGGCTGGCAGACCAGCAGCGTGGTGAGCAGGATCCAGTAGCCATGGCGCAGGTGGATCAGATGCAGGACGGCGTAGCCGATCATCAGAGCGATGGCCAGGCGAATCGCATGCCGGAAACGCGAGGAGCGCGGCGTCAGCTGGATGCTGATGCGTTCCCAGGCTTCGCGCAGGGTCTGCGGACCGGGGTTTTGCAGCGTGCTTTCCTCATCTTCGGTGCTGCTCATTGGCGGTGTTTCATTTTCCAGCAGCGTCTGGATCGCCGAGATATTGCGCAGCAATGCGTCGAGCGAACGCAGGAGCAAGGCCGGTGGTGCGGGTGTGTCCTTGCGCAGTGCGTCGATGGCCGCGCGCAAGTCCGATTGTGCTGCCCGCATATCGGTCTGCGTGGTGAGCGCGGTGCGCAAGCGCAGCGCATCGGCATGCAAGCGGCAATGGCGAGCCTGTAGCCGCAGGAGGTGCTCACAGCGGAACAGCACGTCGCTGTGATAGAACGCTTCGGCCAAAGCGGCGTAAGGATAGTGCGATGAGCTGATGCGCTCATGGATATCCTGTGCCTTGAAATAGAGCTGCAGGCGTGCAGCTGTCGCGCCACGGGGACGCCGCATGCCGATCCGGTCGATCAGTACGATGCGGGTGTCATTGAGCGCTTCCACCACTTGTTCGTTCTGCATCGCCAGGGTCAGCAGCAAAGCGTCCCGGTCCACGCCATGCACGGGCGTAAACAGTTCTGCCTTGCTTTCCAGGTAGTCGGCCAGGGCATCGAATACCCGGGCCAGGGCGTGCCGTACGGCCAGTTGTGGCGACAGCGTGGCCCACAGCAGGGACAGCGCGCCGTACCAGGCTGCGCCGCCAAGCAGCTGGATCGGCTCGCTCAGCATGTTGGCGGGCGGCGTGGGCTGATCCGCGCCAATCATGGTGTAGACCGCCAGGATCAGTGTGCCGCCTGCCACGGTGGCGTAGCGCGCACTGATCGCGCCCAGCATGACCAGCGCAAAGGTCATCAGCGGCAACGCGAAAGCAAATGCCAGCGGATAAGGCAGCAGCCATTCCACCGCAAAGGCCACGCCGGCGAAGCAGAACAGGGTGATGAGCAGGGTACTGAGCCGGCTGCGCCAATGATCCTCCGTTTCGGCCAGGGCGCAGGCGATCACCCCCAGCATGGCTGAAACCATCACCTCGGCGTGCTTGCTGAGCAGGCAGTAGGCGATGACGCCGCCGAGTGCGATGAGCACGCGCAGACATTCCGCCAGCCGGTCCGAGCCGCGCAGGCGGCGCCAGTGGTGGGCAATGGGGGCATGGGAAAGCATGACGCAAGCATACGATGTTGCGGTGCATCATGTCTTGCGTATCCTGCATCTCCCTCTTCGCCGGGCAGCGCCGCGGCATGAGCCGGGAGAGGGACACCGATGGAGGGTATGAGCTAGATTTCAATCCCCCACCTTTGCCACGCATCCCTGCATGTCCACGACCAGTAACGCCTCACCTGAAGCGTTCGAACTGCATGGCGTCTGCAAGCGCTATGGCGGCGTGGTGGCGCTCGACCAGGTGAGCCTGGGTTTTCCGGCCGGTAGTGCGACCGCTTTGATCGGCAGCAGTGGTTCCGGCAAATCCACCCTGCTGCGAATGCTGATCGGCCTGGAATGGCCGGAGCAGGGCTGGGTAAAAGTGGATGGGCGTGTGCTGGAACCTGCGCACGTGCTGGAACTGCGTCGCCGCGTTGGCTATGTCATCCAGGAAGGCGGCCTGTTTCCGCATCTCACGGCGTTGGGCAATCTGGGTTTGCTGCCCTATCACCTGGGTTGGAGCAGGGATCGTATTCGCGCGCGTGCTGAAGAATTGGCAACACTGGCACATCTGCCGCAAAGCGCGCTCGAACGCTATCCGGCTGAGTTGTCCGGCGGACAGCGCCAGCGCGTGGCCTTGATGCGTGGCTTGATGCTCAATCCGGGTGCCTTGTTGCTGGATGAGCCGTTAGGTGCGCTCGATCCGATTGTCCGCCACGAATTGCAGGATGAGCTCAAGCACATCTTCGATCAGCTGGGCAAAACGGTCATCGTGGTGACGCATGACGTCGCCGAAGCCGCCTGGTTTGCCGATCGCATCGTGCTGATGCGCCAGGGCAAGGTGGTGCAGGATGGCCGGCTGGAAGATCTGCGCCAGCATCCGGTTGATCCGTTTGTCACGCAGTTCGTCGAGGCGCAGCGCACCTTGCGGGAGCGAACCGCATGAAGCGCTGGGTGATGACCATGCTGGCGCTGGTGGTGGTGATGCCGGCGCTAGGCGCGACGCCGGTACGCATCGGCTCCAAGCAGTTCACCGAATCGGTGATTCTGGGTGAAGTGGCGCGTTTGTCAGCCAGAGAGGCTGGCATCGATGTACGGCATCGGCGTGAACTGGGCGGCACCAGCATTCTCTGGAGCGCTTTGTTGCATGGGGATATCGATGCCTATCCCGAATACACCGGCACCCTGACGCATGAGCTGCTCAAGAACGTTGCGCCGGATGCGGACATTCCCACGTTGCGTGCGGCGCTCAGGCCGTTGGGTATTGGCATCACCGACTCCCTCGGTTTCAACGATACCTACGCCATCGGCATGCGCGACGATCAGGCAGCGCAACTGGGTATTCGAAGCATTTCCGATCTGGTCGCGCATCCGGAGCTGCGCTTCGGTTTCTCCAATGAATTCATGGATCGCGCCGACGGTTGGCCGGGTTTGCGGCAACGTTATGGATTGCCACAGAAGCAAGTGCGCGGCCTCGATCATGCGTTGTCGTATCGGGCGCTGTCCAGCAATGCCGCGGATGCGATCGACCTATACAGTACGGATGCGGAAATTCCTTACTACCATCTGCGCACGCTTGACGACGACAAGCATTATTTCCCGCATTACGACGCAGTCTTTTTGTATCGCCTGCAACTGGAGCAGACTAATCCAGCCTTTGTCGACGTTCTGAAGCATCTATCCGGCCGCATTCACGAAGACGCCATGCGGCAAATGAATGCCCTGGTGAAACTTCAGGGAGAGAAGGAAACCGTGGTGGCGGCGGGTTTCCTGGGTGTGCAACCCGATAGCGATGGTACCGGGCTGTGGTCACGGCTGCTGCAGCGCACGCTGGAACATTTGCGGCTGGTGTTGATATCGCTCACCGCTGCGGTGTTGCTCGCCGTGCCGTTAGGTGTTTTTTCGGCACGTTCACGACGGCTGGGTCATGTGATCATGGCGGGCAGTGGCGTTTTGCAGACCATTCCGTCGCTGGCCATGTTCGTGTTCATGATCCCGTTCTTCGGCATCGGCACCTGGCCAGCGATCGCCGCGCTGTTTCTTTATAGCTTGTTACCGATTGTGCGTAACACGTATGCAGGCCTGATGGGTATTGCGCCCGATCTGCGCGAATCTGCCGCTGCATTGGGTTTGCCGCGCGGCGTACGCCTTCGTCGGGTGGAATTGCCGATGGCGATACGCTCCATCCTGGCCGGCGTGAAAACCGCCGCGGTGATCAATGTTGGGACCGCTACGCTTGGCGCGCTGATCGGCGCCGGCGGTTATGGCCAGCCGATTGTTACCGGCATTCGGCTTGATGACACGGGCCTGATTCTTGAAGGCGCCATTCCCGCGGCCTTGATGGCACTGCTGGTGCAGGGGTTGTTCGAGGGTGTGGAGCGTTGGCTTACGCCGCGCGGCATGCGCATCGAGGCGCGGCAGTAAGCGTTTCCTTGGAGGCGTGCTCAGGCGTGGTGAACGAGAGACGCGGATTCATGCGGATCGGTCATGCCCGGATCGTTCTTTATGAGGTCGGCCCAGCGAACTTCGATGCCATTGCGATGGGCTTTCCTGGTGATCTTGATACCGGTGGCATCCATCGTCACGGTAAAAGCTTGTCCTTGAATATCGATTTGGCGCTTGAGTGGTTTGTCCAGTGGTGTCATGAAAATCTCCCGGCAAACATAAGCAACGCATGGCGGATGCGTTTACCTATGTCTCGTTATTGAGTGTTTGTGTGCCGACGCAGTGAAGGTATTCGCGCAGCCAATGCGGGATGTCTCCCTGCGTGATCCACGCCGTCACCATGCAACGACGTTCGTCAAGAACAAGGCAAGGAGTTGTGAGCGTTATGCGTACAACGCTGCCGAGCCGCGCGGATATTCATATTGCGGTACATGACTGCATGTGCCGCAATATGGTTTTGATTCATGTTTTTGGCTGTCTAGGCAAGAAGAAGCTGCGTTTTTCGCGACTTTCTGAGCATGGGTGAAGCATCGCTTGTCCGAAGACACGCAACGCCGTAACGCACCGCGCGCAACAGCTCTGCTTTTCCGTAAGGTTTGCGAAGGACGCTCATGTCGTGCGGATACTGCGGTCCCAGTGCATCCCAATCACCAGAGGCAAGGATGTAATGACGATGGCGCCGGCTTTGCCGCATTTTTCCGGCCATTTCCATGCCGGTGATTTGATGATCCAGGCGCATATCCGTCACCACGACACCGATGTCCGGATACTGGTGCGACAGGCGTAATGCCTCCGCAACACCTCGGGCCTGGAAGACTTTATAGCCCGCTTTGCTCAGCGTGTGCGAAGCGAGGTCGCAGGTGTCCAAATCGTTATCGACCACCAAAACATGCATAACCGCTTTCCATTATGGCGCGGCATCCTGGTTTCCCCGTGAGATGATTTTTGATCTGGTGTATGACAGCGGCATGAACCGGGCCTTCCGGCGGCATGCTGCTATTCAGCATCCAACAGCGTTTTCGCCTAAAGTTGGTGCCAGGAAAAAGTATGCTTTTCGCACCGAATGGCGTGATTATTTGCTTTATAACGACAGGCTAAGCAAAAGCAGTGCCGAAGCGCATGTATAGCCGGCGTTACAAGAGGATGTTTACACTTAGTACACGAAGTCTTGCATACAAGTGAGTCAAGGTGAGGCTGTAATCGTCGAGCATGCGTGGCAGGAAGCCGATTCGAGCGTATGTGTCGGATAGCGGTTACAGTTCACTCGGCACGACGCAAAAATCATGTCGTCACTTCAGGAGAAACCTCATGAATCGCATGGTATTGGGCTTTGCAGTCGCTTGTATCGGTTTGGCCATCGGCGGATGCCAGAATCCGAGCAGCAGCAACAATGGCGCGGCTCCCGCCGCCGGCGGGGAAGGAACGCCTGCTCCAGCCGCGCCAGCACCATCTGCCACCGCCAATGCTCCCGCAGGCGCTCACAGCGCCATGATGCCGCCCGCCGCCAGCGGAACGGCCCAGATGCCGGCCTCTCCGTCGACCTCGTCGGGCCATTAATACCTTGGGCCGGTTTGCCGTCGGCGGCCCTGCCGACGGCAAGCTTGCAGTAGCTGTATTCACAGCTGCTGAAACTTGTTTTGACCTCATCTTCACGTCATTCGGCGCCTTCGGATTTATCGGCCACTGTCCGGGTGAATATTCATTATCTGTTGGGTCATTCCCGAATACCGTTCGTCGCAGTGCCGGGATCGGCACGTTTCGAGTGAGGATGGCATGAAGACTGTTCTGCTCGTCGAGGACAATCGCGATGTCCTTGTTTCCACGGCGTACATGCTTCAGGACGCCGGTTACGAAGTGGTAGCTGCAGCCAATTCCGGTCAGGCCAAGGAAGTTGCCTCGGTCCGAACGGATATCGGCGTGATCGTTACCGATCTGAATCTCAACGAAGGCATGAACGGTATCGAGTTGGGGATGGCCATGCGCGAAGACGGGCTGAAATGTCCGTTGATCGTGATGTCCGGCGATGCCGATCCGCCGGAGCACGGCATGCTTTCCTGGATGACGTACCTGCCCAAGCCGTTTGATCGCAGGGCCTTGCTTGCCGCGATTACCGGTAACGTGCAGCCGGTCGTTTCATAGCCAAGAAGCCACTGGTACGTTCCAGAACAGGCTGCAAAAGTCCGCTCAGCTTTTTTGACAGCGAACGTCCGGCATTCGGTCGGGCATGTATTGGCAGTCGTGAAAAGCGCTGCCTGTCAGTTGCCAGCCGCCATGACCTTCGTCGGCATCCGTGTTCCAGATATACGTCCATGACAGATAGGTCATCGTGGTTTGCGAAACGATGGTGACGTGTTCGCCCGGCTGCCCGGCTATCGGAAGCAATGCAGGCTTTTCATCCAGCGATGCATGCGAATGCAGTGAGGGGGATGATTCGGTATTGGTGGAGCGAATCGCTGTCCTGATGGTAATCAGATCCACATCCGTGCTGATGGCTTTGGCGACGAACTGGCCATTGCGGAAATCATGATAGTTGGCCGTATCGCGCGCGATCTGTGTGCGAATCCAGTTTGCCCACATGGCATACGTAGGGGTGTTGGGAACCAGTTGCATGGTTTGCACGCTGTTGGTTACTTGTTCGTCGCTGATATTCGGCGGCGATGCCAGCGTTATCGTCGACATGACAGCTGAAAAAACCGTAGCGATCGATATTCCCTGTGCCTTTCTCATCGTCACGCCCCTGTGGCTGAGTAAGGATGTAGTTCGTCCGTTTGATGTGGCGAAATCCCTGGTGATTACCGTACCGCCAGAGCCCGCGGCCCTATTGAACCACAACGAAAAAGGCCACCCGATGGGGTGGCCTAAGTCGTTGAATAGGTTGGTGGGCGGTACAAGGATCGAACTTGTGACACCTGCCGTGTGAAGGCAGTGCTCTACCGCTGAGCTAACCGCCCGCCGTGAACGCGCAACTATACGGATTACGAGCGGATAGGTCAACCACCTGGCGGGTTTGCCGTTCCCTTGATCAGCCCTGAGCGCTGGGCGGCTAAAATGTCCCGTTCCCCTCCTTAAGCAGCCTTCCCCATGCACTTCGATCTCTCGCATATCCTGCATTCCCTGCAGAATTTCCACCTGACACCGTGGAAGGCAGTCGGCTATCTGGGCACCCTGATGTTCACCGGCCGCTGGTTCGTGCAGCTGTATTACACCCGCAAATACAAGCGGGTGGTCATGCCGCTTTCGTTCTGGTGGATGTCGGTGACGGGCAGTGCCTTGTTGCTGGCCTATTTTGTCTTCGGCAAGAACGACTCGGTGGGCATTCTTTCCAATTTCTTCCCGGTATTCGTGTCGGTCTACAACCTGGTGGTGCACCTGCGGCATCACAAGAACAATACGACCGGCGACGATACCGCGTGAAAGGCGAGGAGTGAGTGGAGAGGAGTGAGAAGTAAGAGAAAGGCCCGTTTATCGCAGCGCAGAAGCTCTTCTCTCACTTCTCACTCCTCTCCACTCACTCCTGGCTCCCCCTACTCGGGATCGTAGTCCAGATTCGGCGCCAGCCATCGTTCGGCTTCTTCGCGTGTCCAGCCTTTGCGCTTCGCGTAATCATCAACCTGTTCGCGGGTGATGCGGCCCACTACGAAATACTGGCTGCCAGGGTGGGAGAAATACCAGCCGGATACCGCCGCTGCCGGGTACATGGCGAAACCTTCCGTCAGCTCGATGCCGGTGTTGCGGGTGGCGTCGAGCAATTCGAACAGCGCCGTTTTTTCGGTGTGATCCGGGCAGGCGGGATAACCGGGGGCAGGGCGGATGCCGAGGTATTTCTCGTTGATTAGCGCTTCGTTGTCGAGCGATTCCTCGGACTGATAACCCCAGAATTCGCGGCGAACGCGTTCGTGTATGCGCTCGGCAAAGGCTTCCGCCAGCCGGTCAGCCAAGGCCTTGAGCAGGATCGCGGAGTAGTCATCGTGCGCGGCCTCGAAGCGCGCAACGTGCTCTTCGATGCCGATGCCGGCGGTGACGGCAAAGCCGCCCAGCCAGTCCTGCTTGTTTTCGTCCTTGGGGGCGATGAAGTCAGATAGGCAGAAGTCGGGGCGTTCGACAGGTTTTTCCGCTTGTTGGCGCAGGTGATGCAGGCGTGCGCCCGTTTGTTTCCCGGAGCGTGCGAGGTTTTTAGCCGTGGTGATCTCGATATCGTCGCCGATGCTGTGTGCCGGCCAGAAACCGATGACGCCACGTGCGGTAAGCCAGCGCTCGGCAATGATCTTGTCGAGCATCGCCTGCGCATCGGCGAATAGTTCAGTGGCCTGCTTGCCGACGATGTCGTCCTCAAGGATCGCAGGGTAACGGCCTGCCAGTTCCCAAGCCTGGAAGAATGGCGTCCAGTCGATGTACTGGCGCAGTTCGGCCAGATCGTAATCGTCGAACACGGTCAGACCGGGCTTTTGGGGCTGCGGCGGTGTGTAGTTGGTCCAATCGCCCTGAAAGCGCTGATTGCGCGCATGTTGCAGTGGCACCAGGGTCTTGGCGGTGCTGCGGTTCTTGTGGCGTTCGCGAATGTCCGCGTATTCGGTTCGGATCTTCGCCATGAAGTTGTCGACCAGTTCCTTGCTGATCAGCGATTGCGCGACGCCGACAGCGCGCGAGGCGTCCTTCACCCACACGGTAGGGGATTTGTAATGCGGCTCGATCTTCAGCGCGGTGTGCGCACGCGACGTGGTGGCGCCGCCGATCAGCAGCGGAATCTGGAAATCCTGTCGCTGCATTTCGCGTGCGACCTGACTCATTTCTTCCAGTGACGGCGTGATCAGGCCGGACAGGCCGATGATATCGGCGTTGTGTTCGCGGGCGGTGTCCAGGATCTTCTGTGCCGGCACCATCACGCCAAGATCGATGACCTCAAAGTTGTTGCAGCGGAGCACCACGCCGACAATATTCTTGCCGATGTCGTGCACATCGCCTTTGACGGTGGCCATCACGATAGTGCCGTTGTTCTTGCCGGCATCGCCCGTGCGCAGTTTTTCTGCCTCGATATACGGCAGCAGATAGGCCACGGCTTTCTTCATTACGCGAGCGGATTTCACCACTTGTGGCAGGAACATCTTGCCGGCGCCAAACAGGTCGCCAACGACGTTCATGCCGGCCATCAGCGGGCCTTCGATCACGTCCAGGGGGCGACTGGATTGCTGGCGTGCGTCTTCGGTGTCTTCGTCGACGTACTGGTCGATGCCGTGCACGAGCGCATGGGCAAGGCGTTCGTGCACCGGTTTCTCTCGCCAGGCCAGATTTTCGGTAACGGTTTCGCCTTTCCTGGCTTTGTACTGATCGGCGATTTCCAGCAGGCGCTCAGTGGCGTCAGCGCGACGGTTGAGTACTACGTCTTCAACGCGTTCGCGCAATTGCGCGGGCACATCGTCGTAGATCATCAACGCACCAGCATTGACGATGCCCATGTCCATGCCGGCTTTGATCGCGTGGTACAGGAATACGGAGTGGATCGCTTCACGTACCGTGTTGTTGCCGCGGAACGAGAATGATACGTTGGATACGCCGCCTGACACATGGCTGAGCGGGAAGCGCTTTTTCAGCTCGCGCGTGGCTTCGATGAAATCCACGGCGTAGTTGTTGTGCTCTTCGATGCCGGTGGCGATGGCGAAAATGTTCGGATCGAAGATGATGTCTTCCGGCGGAAAGTCCAGTTCTTCGGTCAGCAGCTTGTACGCGCGCGAGCAGATGTCCACTTTGCGCGCGCAGGTATCGGCCTGGCCCTGTTCGTCGAAGGCCATCACCACCACGGCGGCGCCGTATTCCAGCACTTTGCGGGCATGCTCAAGGAAGACGTCCTCGCCCTCCTTCATCGAGATCGAGTTGACCACGCCTTTGCCTTGCAGGCAGCGCAGGCCAGCTTCAATCACACTCCACTTGGAGGAGTCGACCATCACCGGCACGCGGGCGATGTCGGGTTCGGCGGCGATCAGGTTGAGGAAGCGTGTCATCGCTGCCTCGGAATCGATCAGGCCCTCATCCATGTTTACATCAATGATCTGCGCGCCATTGGCAACCTGCTGACGTGCAACGTCAACGGCTTCTTCGTAGCGTTCTTCCTTGACCAATTTCTTGAACTGCGCCGAGCCAGTGACATTGGTGCGCTCGCCGACATTGACGAACAGCAGGTCTGGCGTGATGACCAGCGGTTCCAGGCCGGCGAGGCGGGTGTAGCGTGTGATGTTCATTAATGACGCGCGTGTTCACACCCTCTCCCCTTCGGGGAGAGGGTGTGGGTGAGGGAATAATCTTGCGTGAGGGTTGGACTGCCAGCGTTTGAACGCGAGATCTGTGGCTGCACGTACGAAGCTCCGCGCGCGGCTGTACTCTCGCCCCAACTCTCTCTCCGGAGGGGAGAGGGAGCTGTTTGGGGCAATAAGAAAAAGCCGCTCATGCTGCTTCCTGCTCTTCAGACGGCAGCGCGCGTGGCGCGCATTGGCTCACTGCCTCCGCAATCGCCTTGATATGCGCGGGCGTTGTGCCGCAGCAGCCACCTACCATGTTGAGCAGGCCATCGCGCGCGAATCCACCAATCACCGCAGCCATCTGCGCCGGCGTTTCATCGTATTCGCCGAAGGCGTTTGGCAGCCCCGCGTTTGGATGCGTGCTGACGTAGCATCCGGCCACGTTCGATAGCGTTTGCACATGCGGGCGCAGGTCGGCCGCGCCGAGCGCGCAATTCAATCCCACCGACAGTGGACGGATATGCTTGATCGAGTAGTAGAACGCTTCCGACGTTTGACCCGACAGCGTGCGGCCGGAGCGGTCGGTAATAGTGCCGGATATCATCACGGGCAAGCGGGAGCCACGAGCGCGGAACAGCTCGCTCAGTGCGAACAAGGCGGCTTTGGCGTTGAGCGTGTCGAAGATGGTCTCGACCATGATCATGTCGGCGCCGCCATCGATCAGGCCGCTGGCCGATTCGGTGTAGTTGTCGACCAACTCTTCAAAGGTGACATTGCGAAAGCCGGGGTCGTTGACGTCCGGTGACAGCGACGCAGTTCTGCTGGTGGGCCCGAGAATGCCGATGACGAAACGCGGCTTGTCCGGCGTCTTCGCCGTATACGTGTCACAGGCCGCGCGGGCCAGCTTCGCTCCTTCACGATTCAACTCGTAAGCCAGATGTTCCAGGTGGTAGTCCGCCTGGCTGATGCGCGTGGAATTGAAGGTGTTGGTTTCGATCAGATCGGCACCGGCTTCCAGATAGGCCTCATGAACGCCGCGGATGATCTCGGGCTGGGTGAGCGTCAACAGGTCGTTGTTACCTTTCAGGTCGCAGGAACCGGGATGATCGTGACCATGTGCGTGGTTGCCGTCATGTCCATCGACGAAGCGTTCGCCGCGAAAGCCGGTTTCATCCAGCTGATGACCTTGCAGCATGGTGCCCATGCCGCCATCGAGAATTAGAATGCGCTGGCGCAGAGCGGCTTCGAGCAACGCGACACGGTCAGGATGAAGCCAGGGCAGGGTGCTCATGAGGAAACTCCTTTACGGCTTGCGCGCCAACAGGCTGATGACTTCGAAATGTGGTGCCTTGCGCTCGCGGCTCAAGCGATTGCAACTGATGACCTCCAGCTTGGCCTGGGCGGCGAGCTTGGTCAGATCCTGCTGTGTAAAGCCCAGGTTGCGGTGATCGAAGGGCTCCACGACGGCGCGGTGATCATGTCGGTCGAGGGTAACGGCCAGCAGTTTGCCGCCTGGACGCAAGACGCGCGCGGCTTCGGCGATGGCCTTGGGCGGATGCTCGGAATAGGTCAGCGCGTGCAGCATCAAC
Source organism: Dyella flava (assembly GCF_016904955.1). GTDB lineage: Bacteria > Pseudomonadota > Gammaproteobacteria > Xanthomonadales > Rhodanobacteraceae > Dyella_B > Dyella_B flava. The sequence goes on from NZ_JADIKE010000039.1 coordinate 239,001, forward strand.
ACCAGATCAAAACGATTGGCTTCCAGTGACAATGCATGCATGTCACCGTGGCGTACTTCGACGTTGTCGAAGTTGGCGAGCCGTTTGGCAGCCGCTTCCACCACGCGCTCGCCCGCATCCACGCAGACGATCGAGCGTGCATGCGGAGCCAGCAGTTCCGCGGTAACACCGTCACCGGACGCGATATCCAGCACATCGCCGGTTTCGAGTAATTGCAGCAACGAACGGGTCAGGGTTTCCCAGGTGCGGCCGGGTGAATAGTGGCGCTCCATGTCGCCTGCAACCGTATCGGCCCAGCCTTCATCGCGGGCGCGTTCGGCGAGTACGCCGGGCAGACGAGCGGCATCTTCGCGTAGCAGGGCGTCATCGATGCTTTCGCGCAGCGAACGGATCAAGGCGTGTTGACGCTCATCGCCTTCGCTATTGGCGCGGTAATAAGCGGAAACGCCGGCACGCCGGTCACGGACCAGTTCGGCTTCCTTGAGCTTAGCCAGGTGGGTGGACACGCGCGGTTGCGCCAGATGCAGCACAGCGGCGAGTTCGGCCACGGTCAGCTCCTCGCGTTCGAGCAGGGCCAGCAGCCGCACGCGAGTGGGATCGGCCAACAGGCGCAACACGCTGGAGGCGGTGGCCAGATCCATCGTGCATCCTTATATCGCGATAGAGAGATGGTTAGGGTAGGTGTGGAACGGGCAAGCGTCAAGAGCCAGGAGAGAAGAGAGAGGAGTTAGAAGTGAGAGGAGTTAGAAGTGAGAGGAGTTAGAAGTGAGAGGAGTTAGAAGTGAGAGAGAGCATCCGTCGGTGCCGACAGGCTTTTCTCTAACCTCTCACTCCTCTCTCTTCTCCCCTAGCTCTTGCTGCACCTGCACAAGGCTCCGTGCCCGCTCCCGGCTAAAATGGCCGGCTCTCCCACCTGTTCGTCCCCGGAGCCCCTCATGGATTTCCGTTTTACCGAAGACCAGCTCTCCATCCAGGCGATTGCCCGCGATTTCGCGCAGAAGCGCATTGTGCCGGTAGCGGCCGAGCTCGACGCCAAGGGCGAGTTTCCGCTGGAGAATATTCGCGAGATGGGGCAGTTGGGCCTGATGGGTATCGAAGTGCCGCATGAATACGGCGGGGCGGGTATGGATCCGATCGGCTACGTGCTGGCGATGATCGAGATTGCCGCGGCAGATGCGGCGACCTCCACCATCATGTCGGTGAACAACTCGCTGTTCTGCAATGGCATCCTCAAGCACGGTACGGAAGCGCAGAAGCAGAAGTACGTGCGTGCCATCGCGGAAGGCGAGGCGATCGGCGCCTACGCGCTGACAGAGCCGCAGTCGGGCTCGGATGCTTCGGCCATGCATACGCGTGCCTGCAAGAATGATGACGGCGACTGGGTGATCAATGGCAAGAAGAGCTGGATCACCTCGGGCCCGGTGGCACGCTATATGGTGCTGTTCGCCATTTCCACGCCGGGTATTGGTGCGAAGGGCGTGTCGGCGTTCATCATTGATACGCAGAAATCGGGCTTCCACGCAGGTAAGACCGAACCGAAGCTCGGTATTCGCGCGTCGGCCACCTGTGAAATCGAGTTCAACGATTATGTCTGCTCGAAAGACGACCTCCTGGGTGAAGAGGGCAAGGGCTTCTCCATCGCCATGGGCGTACTCGACGCCGGCCGCATCGGCATTGCCTCGCAGGCAGTCGGTATCGCCCGCGCCGCCTACGAAGCAACGCTGCAATGGTCGCGTGATCGCAAGGCGTTCGGCCAGCCGATCGGCACTTTCCAGATGACGCAGGCGAAGATCGCCGACATGAAGTGCAAGCTCGACGCCGCCACCCTGCTGACGCTGCGCGCGGCGTGGGCAAAGGGTCAGGCGGAGAAGAATGGCGGCCGTTTCGGCACCGAGGCGTCAGTAGCCAAGCTGGTGGCTTCCGAAGCGGCGATGTGGATTGCACATCAGGCCGTACAGATCCACGGCGGCATGGGCTACTCCAAGGAAATGCCGTTGGAGCGCTACTTCCGTGATGCCAAGATCACCGAGATCTATGAAGGCACCAGCGAAATCCAGCGCATGGTGATTGCACGCGCCGAAACCGGTTTGCGTTGATACGTTGAGCAGTACTCGTGCAGGGTCGTTCAGCCCGTGCGTGGTAACTGGACGGCGTATCACTAGTCCACCGGAATGCGGAATGCATTCCGGTGGCGGATGAAAGAAGGCGTGGTTGTCTTCTCGTGGAGCCTGTTCAAAGGCGTCCACGCAGACGCCGCATCGCAAGGGACGCGGCACCACGTGCGGAAATAGAACGCCCGGCCGTGCACCGAAGTCAGTGACACGGATCAGATCGTGCGTTTCGAAGACGTCCATGTGGATGCGCCGCTTTATCGAGGCGGTTGAAGCACAACCGCGTACTGCGTAATCCCGACCGCAAGGCGTCTTGCCCACTTCACGGGCGCAGCTCGCTCCCGATCGACACGGTCGTAGCTCCCTGATCTGAGCGCTTATCGATAGAGTGAGAGTCATTTCGCGTGGACTGCCAATGCCGCGCCATGCTTGCCATGCCTCGTGGATTCCATCCCATTGCAGCGCAATTAATCGGCGCGGCGACAGGTTGTACTTCGACATCACGACCGGGCCGCGGCGCGTGCTCCGTTTCGCGCATCTCGGATAAGTCGGTTACGACACCAAGTCCCGTCTGATAGGACGTCTGCCGCTTTCTGTTTTTCTCGGCCAATGGAGGGTTCGACAGATATAAATATATACCGCACCACGACGATGATCAGTACATACACTGATGACGTTCGCCGTATTGACCGCCCTGTTGGTGGCTAAAGGATGCGCTGATGGCTTGTGCGATTTGTAGGTGGATGCCGCACGTTCGCGTACGAATGAGGAGTTGTGCGCGTCTGTGGTGTTTTTTAGGCATGGTTTGATAGTAATTTGCCATGTCAACGCGCAACTGATTGTCGAGTTGTTGAGAGCGTTCTTGAGTGGTTGTTTTTGGACCCATAAGAGCGCGCACAGGGATGTTGCTGATAGGGGCGGGACGGATTGTGGAAGCTTCGCAAGTTGCTGGTGTGGCACCGGTTTCAGTCAAGGAGCGAGCCAAGGAAAAACTGATTCGCGACTTGGGTGCAACCTTTATGGCTGCCTTTCGCGATCCGACTACGGTTGAAATCATGCTGAATGCCGACGGCAGGCTCTGGCAGGAGCGGCTGGGTGAGGGCATGCGGCCCATCGGCCGTATGCGAGCCAGTCAATCCGAGGCAGTGATCAAGACGGTCGCGGGTTTCTATGGCAAGGAAATCACCGCGGCCAATCCGGTGCTGGAATCCGAATTCCCACTCGATGGCTCACGCTTTGCGGCGCAGCTCACGCCGATCGTGAGTGCCCCGACCTTTGCGATACGGAAAAGGGCCGTGGCGGTGTTCTCGTTGGAGAAATACGTAGAGAAGGGAATCATGACGGCAAGACAGCGTGAGATTCTTGTGCAGGCTGTACGCAATCACCGCAATATCCTGGTCATCGGTGGAACCGGCTCGGGCAAGACGACCCTGGTCAACGCCATCATTCGCGAAATGTCGGAGCAGTGTGCTGAAGAGCGCGTGCTGATCATCGAAGACACCGGTGAAATTCAATGTATCGCCGAAAATCACGTGCAGTACCGCACGTCGCCGGATATCAGCATGACGCAACTATTGCGCACTTCCTTGCGCATGCGTCCGGATCGCATTTTGGTGGGTGAGGTGCGTGGTCCGGAGGCGCTGGATTTGCTGATGGCCTGGAATACCGGCCATGAAGGCGGAGCTGCGACGTTGCACGCTAATGATGCGCGTGCCGGCCTGAGTCGCCTGGCGATGCTAATCAGCATGCATCCGGATGCGCCCAGACCCATCGAGCCGCTGATTGGCGAAGCCGTGCACGTGCTCGTGCATATCGGACGAACGCCAACCGGTCGAAGCGTTCGCGAAATCGTCGAAGTCGGTGGCTACGACAACGGGCGCTATCAGCTGCGTCAAATCTAAACCAACCTAGTGAGTGAATTTATGGTCAGTAACGCTGCCGTTCTGCGGCTTTGGGAAAAGTACGGCATGGTCATGCTGATGTTGTGTGTAGCGTCGGCGATGGTGCTTGTGCCGGATTTGGCGCACGCGACCGACGTGGGCGCTGGCACAGGCCAGGACAGCCTCCCGTTTGAGACACCTCTGAAAAATTTGGGCGAATCACTTTCCGGTCCCGTTGCTTTTTCAATTTCATTGATTGGCATTGTGGCAGCGGGAGCCATACTTATTTTTGGCGGTGAATTGAGTGGATTTATGCGCTCGATGGTGTTTCTGGTTCTGGTGATAGCGGTTCTCGTCAATGCGTCGTATGTCATTAAATTCATAAGCAGCGACGCAGCGACCATTGCGATGCGTGGGGTGACGGTGCATGGGGCGGCTTTTCTTCAAGGCCTGCAAGTGGTGTTGGGCTGATGGCCATCCGAACCATTCCCATTCGTCGCGTGGGTAACCGGCATACCCTCTTTCTTGGTGGGGACCGTGAACTCGTGATGTTCAGCGGTTTGCTGGCCGGGGCGCTGGTCTTCAGTGCGCAGGAATTCAAAGCCTTCGTGGTCGGCGTCACGTTGTGGACGCTGGCACTGATGGTATTTCGAGCGATGGCCAAGGCTGACCCCAGGATGCGTCATGTATACCTGCGTCAACGTCGCTATCGCGTCTACTACCCGCCGCGCTCCACCCCTTATCGGGTCAACGGTGTCGCCGAGGATAAGCAGTTCCGATGATGCTGGTAATTGTTGCGCTGACTATCGCGATAGCAGCACTGGGCGTGCTGTTGACGCTTACGTTATTCCTGCGCATTCGCAAGCTGGATTCCGAGGTAAAGCTCAGGAAGTATCGCGATGGCGGTCAAGGTACGGCCGATCTGCTCAACTACGCTGCGGTGGTCGACGATGGCGTGATCGTGGGCAAAAACGGCTCGTTCATGGCCGCATGGCTGTACGAAGGCGATGATATCGCCAGCAGTACGGACGAGCAGCGTGAGCTGGTTTCCATGCGGTTGAACCAGGCCATGGCGCGGCTGGGTAATGGTTGGATGATCCATGTGGATGCGGTGCGCAAGCACGCAACCGGCTATGCATCACCGGATGCATCCGCTTTCCCTGACCCGGTGTCAGCGGCTATCGATGAAGAGCGGCGCCGGCTGTTTCAAAGTCTTGGCACGATGTATGAAGGCTACTTCGTGCTCACATTGACCTATTTTTCACCGCCGCTGGCACAGCGAAAATTTGCCGAGCTGATGTTCGACGACGATATGGAAATCGGTAGCCGGGCGGAGCGGACCCTATCGGTGATCGAGCACTTCAAGCGTGAGTGCGAAACCTTTGAATCGCGTATCTCCAGTGTGATTCGCCTGATGCGTTTGCGAGGCCATGCCAAGGATACGGAAGAGGGCGGGCAGGTTACCTATGACGATTTCCTGCGATGGCTGCAATTTTGTGTCAGCGGCACGGATCACCCGATCCAGTTGCCGAGCAATCCGGTGTACCTGGATGCGCTGATCGGTGGGCAAGAATTGTGGAGTGGCGTCGTGCCAAAGATCGGGCGGCACTTTATTCAGGTGGTGGCTATCGAAGGCTTTCCGCTGGAATCCTATCCGGGCATGCTCGGTGTGCTGGCAGAGTTGAACTGCGAATACCGCTGGTCCAACCGCTTCATCTTCATGGACACGCACGAGGCACTTAGTGACCTGGAAAAGTACAGGAAGAAATGGCGCCAAAAAGTACGCGGCGTATTCGACCAGTTCTTCAACACCAATAGCGGCGCGGTCAATCACGATGCGCTGATGATGGTCAATGACGCCGAGGCCGCCATGGCCGAGGTGAATAGCGGTCTGGTGGCGTTGGGTTATTACACCAGTGTGGTAGTGCTGATGCATGAGGATCGCAATCAGTTGGCGGCTTCGGCGCGCCAAGTGGAAAAGGCGATCAATGCGCGAGGTTTTGCGGCACGGATTGAAACGATCAATACCCTGGACGCGTTCCTAGGCAGCTTGCCAGGCCATGGCGTCGAAAATGTGCGCCGGCCGCTGATGAACACACTTAATCTGGCCGACTTGTTGCCCAGCAGCACGATCTGGACCGGCAGCGCTACCGCGCCGTGCCCAATGTATCCGCCGCAGTCGCCGGCATTGATGCAGTGCATGACCCAAGGTGCTACGCCGTTCCGGTTGAATCTGCATGTCAACGACCTGGGTCATACCTTCATCTTTGGTCCAACCGGCGCAGGCAAGTCCACGCATCTGGGCATGCTGGCGGCGCAGTTGCGTCGCTACCAGGGCATGTCCCTGTATTGCTTCGACAAGGGCATGTCGATGTATCCGCTGGTCAAGGCATGTGGCGGTTTGCACTTTGAGGTCGCCGGTGACAATGACAGTCTGGCCTTCAGTCCGCTGCAATTTCTGGAGACGAAGTCGGATCGCGCCTGGGCCATGGAATGGATCGACAGCATCCTGGCCTTGAATGGCGTGAACACGACGCCGTTGCAACGAAACGAAATCAGCAACGCCATGCTTAACCTGCACGCGAGTGGCAGCTCCACGTTGTCCGAGTTTGTGATGACGATCCAGGACGAAAGCATTCGCGAGGCACTTAAGCCTTATACGGCCGATGGCGCGATGGGGTATTTGCTGGATGCCTCTCACGATGGGCTGGCGCTGTCGGATTTCACGGTATTCGAAATCGAGGACCTGCTCAATCTGGGCGACAAATATGTGTTGCCGGTACTGATGTATCTCTTTCGTCGTATCGAGAAGTCGCTGTGTGGTCAGCCGGCCGCGATCATTCTCGACGAAGCATGGCTGATGCTGGGACATCCGGTGTTCCGCGCAAAGATCCGCGAATGGCTGAAGGTGCTGCGTAAATCGAACTGCCTGGTGCTGATGGCGACGCAGAGTCTCTCGGATGCGGCCAATTCCGGCATTCTGGACGTGATCGTCGAGTCGACGGCGACCAAGATCTTCTTGCCGAACAGTTTTGCGCGCGAAGAAGACGCGTCGGCGCTGTATCGGCGGATGGGCCTCAATTTCCGGCAGATCGAGATTATCGCGACCGCCGTGCAAAAGCGGCACTACTACTACGTCTCGGACAAAGGGCGCCGTCTTTACGACCTCGCCCTGGGGCCACTGGCCCTGGCTTTCGTGGGCAATACCGACAAGGAATCCATTACCACCATCAAGCGATTGGAAGCCGCGCACGGTGAGCGCTGGGTGGACGAGTGGTTGCATACCAAGGGACTTAGGATCGCCGAATACGGAGCTACGGCATGAGTTTTTTCAGGAAGAAGTCGCGCCCATCGGCGGAAGACAGCAAAAACCCTTATCTCAATGCGCAGCGAACCTGGAATTCGCATGTCGGCAGCCTGGTCGCTTCGCGCATGATCTGGCAGGTCGTGGCGGTGACCTCGCTGATGATCGTGCTGGCAAGTGTGGGTGGTCTGGTCTACATCGGTAGTCAGTCACGCTTCATTCCTTATGTGGTGGAGGTGGACAAGCTTGGTCAGGTGGCTGCGCAGGCGCCGGTACAGCGTACGGAAGCGATCGACCCGCGCATAGTTCGCGAAGCAGTAAGTAATTTCATTACCAATGCACGCGTGGTGACGCCGGATATTGCGTTGCAGAGAAAGGCCGTCTTCGATGTATACGCCATGCTCAACAAAGGGACGCCAGCGTCAAACAAGATGACGGAATTTCTCAACGGCAAGCCGGAAATGAATCCTTTCAACCGCTCTGCAAAAGAGACGGTAAATACCGAAATCCTTTCCATCATTCCTCAGACCGCCAAAACATGGCAGGTGGATTGGAAGGAAATCGTGCGCGATCGAAAAAGTGGCGCGGTCATCGGCAAGCCGTATTTGATGCGTGCGCTGGTCAGTACCGGCGTACGTGCGGGCGACGGCGGGGCAGGCGATGAACAGATGCGGGTCAATCCGCTTGGCATTTATGTCTCCGACTTTGCCTGGTCGAGACAGAATTAAAGAGAAAGGATATGAAAAAAAGGATTTTTCTGGCCATGGCCGCCGGCCTGGTTGCACAGGCGACGTATGCGGAAACGGATACCGAGCTTGCCGACAACTACTTCAACAAAACCAATCCAGTACTTACCGCACAGGAAAAGGCGGCGCTGAATATATCCAGGAAATGGAGCAACGATTCGGCCAATGGCATTAAGCCCGTGGCGGGTCCCAATGGCACGGTGACCTTCGTTTATGGCGGCACAGAGCCAAGCATCGTTTGCGCCGTGATGCAGGTTTGCGATGTAGCGCTACAGCCGGGCGAACAGGTCAGTTCGGTGAATTTGGGCGACTCGGTGCGCTGGCTGGTCGAGCCGGCGGTGAGTGGTGCGGGTGCCAACGCTATCCAGCATCTCATTATCAAGCCGCTTGACGTAGGTCTGGAGACTTCGTTGGTGGTTACGACCGATCGTCGTACCTATCATATGAGATTGCGTTCGCATCGTACCGAATACATGGCTAGCGTGGCTTTCAGTTATCCGGAAGTCGCTGCGGCGCAATGGGCGGCGCTTCAGCGTGCGCAAGCGACGGAGCGCAAGGTCAATACCTTGCCCACCACCGGCGAATACCTTGGCGATCTCGATTTCAACTACAAGCTTAGGGGGGCGGCGCCGTGGAAACCGGTACGGGTTTATAACGACGGCACCAAGACCATTATCGAAATGCCCAAGGCGATGTCCCAGACCGAAGCGCCAACCTTACTGGCGATTCGCGACAGTGGATCGGCTTTCAAGAAAGACGAGCAGGTGATGGTGAACTATCGCCTGCAGGGTAGCCGTTACATCGTTGATACGGTGATCGACAAAGCTGTTCTGATCGCTGGTGTGGGAAGTTCGCAGCAGAAGGTCATGATTGAGCGGAGCAAGAAATGATGCGCCCCTGCTCACGCTGGCTGGTCTTGCCGATGCTGGTAGCGTTCGCTGGTTGCGCGTCGATGCCTAAACAAGATGCCGCGCGCGCCAGGATTGCATCTGACGTCGGGCAGGCGGCGGCCAATGACGTCATCGGGGCCATGGTGCAAGTGGTTCCACCCGCACAAACGACACTATCCCTCAAGCGTCCGGCTACCGACAGTTTCGGAGAGGCTTTGGTGCAGGGCTTGCGGGCCCGCGGTTACGCTGTGGTAGAGCCCGTATCAGTACGGTCCGGCAAAGCTCGAGCCGGGACAGCGGAAGCGTCGGGTCCAGCGGTTTCGGCACCAGGTGTCGCGTTCGATTACCGCATCGTGGAGGTCGGCAACAGCGGGCTTTATGGCATGACTCTGTACCTGGGAAGTATTCGCCTGGGGCGACTTTACGCGTTGGATCAGGAGCGAGTAGAGCCGGCCGGCCAATGGACACGCAGCGAGTGATGAACCGTCATGGATAGGAATGAATTTGACCCCCTTTCTGACAAGAGACCGCCAGCGAAAGCATCCGGTGTGCGGCGCGTCAACAACATGCCGCTGATGATCGTGTGCGGTGTGATTGTCGTGTTCATAGTTCTTATTGTCATGGTGGCGGCGGAGCGCGCCAGCAAAGTGAAAAGGACGGCAGGGACTGAAATAGGGCGTCTGGACAAGGCGATGGCCGATCAGGTGCTGGGTGCTGCGGCTGGCCGTACCGGCGGTATCGTGGATGCTGACATCAAGGAGCCTTCGCTGCCTATCGCTGTGGTCGACGATCCCGACCAACCACCGTTTCCGCCCGGGAAAGGTGATCCGGAAATGGATGCGCTGCGCGCTTCCCGCATGGCTATGTTGCAGAAAGCCATCAGCGCGAGTATGCAGGTCAGTACGGCGATCCCCAAAAACAATACCAAATCTCAAGCTTCGGCGGTGCAGGCCGGTGGCGCCAATGATCCCGCCCGGATACCTCAGAACGGCACGCAGGATGATCATGCTTCAGATGCGTCACGAAACGGGGTGGAGTTTTCCGATGGCAACGAAGACAAAGCGGATCGCTGGCGTCTCGATCACACAGTGGAAGCACCTAGGACGCCGTTCGAATTACGCGCGGGCTTTGTCATTCCTGCGGTGCTGATGTCAGGTATCAATTCGGAGCTTCCTGGTCAAATCATTGGGCAGGTGAGTCAGGATGTGTACGACACGCCCACCGGCAAATACAAGTTGATCCCGCAGGGTACGCGCCTGGTAGGAACATACAACTCCCAGGTCGTTTACGGACAATCGCGTGTACTGGTTGCCTGGCAGCGATTGGTCTTTCCGGATGGAAAGGCATTGGATATTGGTTCAATGCCGGGCGCTGACGGTGCCGGTTACGCCGGTTTTGGCGACAAGGTCAACAATCACTACTTGCGCATTTTTGGCTCGGCGCTGCTGCTTTCCGGCATCGTGGCTGGCGTCAACTCGTCGCAAACAAATCCCGCTAACGACCCTTTTGGCACATCGACCAATACTCTCCTGACGCAGGCCATAGCGCAGCAGATGGGTACGGTGGCTACCGAGATGGTAAGGAAAAACATCAATATCGCGCCAACGCTTGAGATCCGTCCCGGCTATCGGTTCAACGTCATGGTCGTCAAGGATCTCACCTTTGCAAAGCCTTATCAGCCATTCGATTACTGAGCGGCGTTGCGGCGCTGGCTTCAGAGGAATGGCGAGCCCTGTTACGTGCCATGGGCGCACGCAATGGCCGTAAATATGCCCAATGATGGGTAGCCACAATAGCAAGGAGAAAGATATGTCTTACACGTTCGCCAAAAAAAGTGTGTTGGCGGCAAGCCTGATGGTGGGTGCCGGTTTTGCCGGTTCGGCTTCGGCGACCTTCTTTTGGTTCGTGCCTGCGAATATCGCAACGGAGAAAACGGCTAAGGATATCGAAGTAAATACTAGGAAATTGTGGGGTATTTCCGACAATACGCAGCAAATTTCTTCTAGTACGCAGAATATTTCTAATTATACGAATGATATAAAGGAGATTACAGAGAATAATTATGAGGTAAATAAAAATTTCACCTGGAATGACGAGAGTCAGGTTATCAACAATTACTATGGTTCTGACTCAGGTGTCATTCCGGTCAACACGGCGGTGAACACGGCTAACTACGGTAGTGTTGGAAGCTATATGGAGGATCCCAATGCCAGCAGCAACGGTCAGGGGGCTATCAGTAATCAGCAAGATATCAATAATGACCTGGTTGAGGTGGTGAATCGTCAGAGTACGCAGTTGGATGCGGAAAAGAAGCAGCTCTCTGCTTTCGCGGCGCGTACCTACGATGCGAAAGGCCTTGGTAATCAGATGCAGATTGCCAATTCGCTCGCAGCCCAACAGACCGTGCAGCAAATGGAGACGCGCTCGCTGATGGTCGCTCAAGCCAACGCGCAGGCAGCCGCTGCGCAGGCGGATACCGATCGCCAGGCTCGCGCTTACGCCAAGAGCCAGGCAATGCGGAAGGGTTTGGCTGACAACAGCAAGCTGACGTTTGCTAGCAACAGCGCGGGTCCTGAAGGCTAAACGAATAAAGGGTGCGCCAGCCACATGGCTGGTGCGCTTCTTATCCGTGTTGGCTCGCATGAGGCGCCAGAATGATCATGAAGCTGCTTGTCATGTTGCGCAGAGTCAGCGCTTGTCGATTTTTTTGCACAAAAGCATCGGCAATTGGAGATGGGAAAAAAATAAAAGGATTTAAATCGAATGGTCTTGTCTATCGGAGTGCCTTGCACAAGTGCTTGTCTTTTGAATGATGCCGGGCTTTGCCGCCGGGTAACGGTCTAGTTATGTTCTCTTTTCGTGTTAGATCTTGTGAGATGTTGCTGGCATTGATGCTGTGCCTGCTGCCGGTCGCAGTACAAGCACAGAATGCCCCGCAGGATGGTCAGCTGGTACCCGGCGTGATCAACCTGTTCACTTCGCTGAATCTCAATCTGGATGTTCTCCATGGCGCGGCGGAGAACCTTTTTTGGGGATTGGCAATCATCGGTCTGTTCTGGAGCATGGTTGTTCTGTTATTTCGCCGGGCAGACATTTCCGAATTTTTCTTCGAGATGGTCAGCTTCACCCTCTTTACAGGTCTTTTCTACTGGCTGTTGACTCAGGCCAGTGATTCGAGCGGACTTATTTCCGTTATCACCAATTCATTCAAGCAGCTCGGTGGAGATTTGACGGGGCAAGGCCAGGGCGGCAGTGATCTGGCCGTATCCGGCAATAACATCATCAACATGGGCTTGAGCATCTTTAACACAGCGGTCAACCAGACAGACGGCATGGCGCCGGGTGAGCAGATGATGCTCTTTACTGTCGCTCTATTGGTGCTAGGGGCACTCGCGCTGATCGGAACGCAGGTTGTGCTTGTTCTGATCATGGCCTGGATGCTGGCCTACGGCGGTATTTTCCTGCTCGGCTTTGGCGGTTCGCGTTGGACATCGCTAGTCGCCATTAGCTACTACAAGCATGCGATCGCCGTGGGTATCGCCCTGCTTGGCTTGATGGTGATTGTCGCGTTCGGCGAAAGTGCATTGTATACGTCGACGACCCGGCTCGTTGGCGGTACCGCGATCGATATGTACACGCTTGCGCAAATGTTGGTGCTTAGCCTGATCATGATGGTGCTTTCCATCAAGTTGCCGAGCCTTTTGTACAGGATGGTTACGGGTTCGCAGCTGGGGCTGTTGGCCGGCACCGCAACGATGACCGGGCGCGCCATCAGCACGGGGAGTGGCGCGATTTATAGCTCGGTTTATAACTCCGCGACGCAAGCATTTAACGACTATCGGGCGCATTACCCTTCAATCTCGCATGAACGGAGCGATCAGCGCGGCCATATCGAGGGCGCATCAGCAGTCGTGCGCACTTCGGCCGTCGAGGCTATTCGCCAGGCCACGGTTGGCGTGGGTGTCGGTGATCCTGTTTATCAGTCGATGAATATGCCGCAGTACAACGCGGTAATGGGCCGAGTGACGCCTGAGGCGGTATCGGCGGCAGATGGCCAGAGCGGTAGCGTTTTTACTCACGCAGGCGACTCGAGCCAGCCCGGGTTCCACGCAACCTCACCTTCGGCGCAAGCTTCCCCCGCACCTCAGAAGACGAATTCGCAAGTAGGTGAGAATAGCGGGCCTGCAACATCCAACACGAATGTTTTGTACCGCGCGGGTTTGGCATCTGCGGGTACCACATCCGGTAGCGTTGCCATGCAGGAAAGCACGTCCCGCCATCCGATGCAGGGCGGTGCATCAAACGCCGCGTCGGCTGCGTCTAAAGCATCGGGTGCCGTTGCAACCGATATGACGGATGTACGTCAGCATGGTGGCATGGCGGCCGTCGGCGGCGCAGGAGCAATTACATCCGCCGCTGGGGCGACGCTTGGTGGTGGATTTCAGCCCAACATGCCCGCTCCGCAGACGTCCTCCGGCCATGCTGCTCAAGGCTCGCCACGGACGTCATCGGACGGTGTGTCCAACCAACAGGCGGGAGTCGCGGTGGCGGCCACTGGCGCGGCGATGGCTGCGGCTGGTGCGACTCAAAGTGCTGGGGCGCCAGCAAACATGCCCACTTCGGTGGCGTCTCCCGGCAAACCGGGTCAAGGTTCACCTGGCGTGTCGATGGATGGCGCGTCCAGCCAGAAGGTCGATGCCACCGTGGCAGCCACCGGCGCAGTTCAAGTCGGAGTGCAGCCGAACATGCCGGTGTCGGCAGATACTTCCCAGAAGCCTGTCGGTGGATTTCAGCCGAACATGTCTGCCTTGTCGTCATCCGGCAAGTCGGACCAAGGCCTGCCGCGGACATCGCCGGATGCGTCCACGCAAAAGGCCAGTACAACAGTGGCGGGCGCAGGTGTGGCTCAAGCTGGGACGCAGCCGAACATGCCTGTCCCGGCAGAAAAATCCCAGGAGGCTGGCGGTGGATCTCAGCCGAATGCGCCTGCTTCGTCGTCGCCTTCTGGCAAGTCGGATCAAGGTCTGCCGCGGACGTCGTCAGATGCGTTCACGCAAAAGGCCAGTACAACGGTGGCAGGCACAGGTGCTGCCCAAGGCGGCACGACCCAGTCGAACATGCCGGTCACGATGACTTCATCCCAGAGGCCGAACCAGGATTTGCTCCGGAATGCTCCGGATACATCGACCCAGAAGGCGGTTTCGTCTACTCGTACACTGGCGCGAGACGATCAACCCAGTCCGGTTGTTTCCAGTCGACCGGTCAAGAGCAAGTTCAAGCGCCGTGCCGGAAAAAACAAGATTGCATTGAAGCGTGAAGCCGGCAAGACCTCGTCTTCCGCCGATCCACGCCATCCGCGCAAGGACAGAAAACCTGTCAGGGACGACACGAAACCTGCCAATAGCGGCAAACCTGACCATGCCGGACCCACCGCACCCGCCGAAGATGAAGTGACGTCTTTACGAGATCGATCGTCATCGCAGTCCGGTGCAGACGCTGACGGAGATTGAGTCATGTTTCCCGCGTTGCCGGAAATGCCACCGCAGCAACAGGAAATGGTCGTCTGTTCCATAGGCGCCGGTTTGGCCTACGGCGTGCCGGTGAATATCGTTCTGGCGGTAGCTCAGCAGGAAGGAGGCAAGCCAGGGCAGTGGGTCAGAAACACTAACGGCACCTATGACGTAGGGCCTATGCAATTCAATACCACTTATCTGCGCCAATTGGCTCAGTACGGTATTACTCCGCAATCCGTTGCCCAACCTGGTTGCTATCCCTATCGATTGGCCGCGTGGCGGCTGCGTGGACATTTGAAGAATGACATGGGCGATATCTGGACACGCGCGGCGAATTACCACTCTCGAACACCGCAGTACAACGCACCGTACCGTCATGAAATCCGCCGGAAAGCGGATGCGTGGGGAAAATGGCTAACCGCGCACTATACGACCCATACAGTAGATACGTTGTTCTCCACGAAATTGGCAGGTACCGAGTGATCGTCCATGTTCAAACACATGACAGTGGCTTACAGCAATTAAGAGTGGTCTTGGTGGCCCGCGCAGGGTACTTTTGCTACAGCGCATGATCGTGCTTATCTGCGTCCAGGAAATTGCGATGGTGGCTGTGCGCACATTCCAAATCGTGTGGCGGGCATGCACGGCAACCATGTCGACGCAGGGTCAACGGCGACTTGGGTGGACAGCAAGCCCTTGATCCTAAACGCCTCGCTGGCAGCAAATATCTCGCTGATATTTGTAGCGCATCTGGATCAATTCCCATGGCTGCCAGTTGCCGGAATTTATGAAGACAATGCGCTGCATCGCATCCGGGCTGGATTGGAAATTCCGGTGAATTGCCTGAATCGCGTGCTGAAATAGCGTTACGAATAGGCCATGGCAGAGTCAATCTGCAAGTGCGTCGTCGGTGCAGTCAGCAGGCTCGATTGGATCTATCTAGTGTCGCTGCGGGGGTGGAGACACGATGAAAGTCGCGCCTGACGATCCTAAAAGACCCGCGGCTTCAAGTAGCGATTCGCATGTCACGTCGTCTTTCAGGTCGATGCGTCGTTCATGCATCACGTATTCGTCGTCGCCAAGCCAGGCAAGTCACGTGGGTAACTCAACGTGACGTTTTGCATGAGCGTGATCCCCAGAAAAACAACACCCTACCTCGGTGCACGAGGTAGGGTGGGGAAGGATCATCTCATTGGCCCCGGCATAGCCGGGGCATTGGTCGGGATGGCGATTGCCTCAATGCGGCGTGTGTTCGTGACGCGCCAGCTTGTGCGTAGTCTCATCCAGCTTGTCACCCAGCATGCGGCGCACGCTGACGTAGAACACCGGAATCAGCAGCAGGCCGAGGAAGGTGGCGAACATCATGCCGCCGATCACGCCGGTACCGATTTCGTGACGGGAGTTGGAGCCGGCACCGCTGGAGGTGACCAGCGGCAACACGCCGAGGATGAAGGCCATCGAGGTCATCAGGATCGGACGCAGACGTTGACGGGCTGCGGTAAGCACAGCGTCGAACAGCGTCTTGCCTTCGGCCTGCTGCTCCACCGCGAATTCCACGATCAGGATCGCGTTCTTCGCGGCGAGGCCTATCACCGTCACCATGCCGATCTTGAAGTACATGTCGTTTGGGAAACCGCGCAGCATGCAGGCCAGGGTTAAGCCGAGCACGCCTAATGGCACTACCAGCAACACTGCAACCGGAATCGACCAGCTTTCATACAAGGCAGACAAGCACAGAAACACGATCACGATCGACAGAATCATCAATAGCGTCGCCGAGTTGCCTGCAAGTACCTCCTGATAGGACTGGCCGGTCCAATCTGCACCAAAGCCTGCGGGCAGATCGGTGTTGATGATGTCCTGCAGCGTTGCCATCGCCTGGCCGGTGGAATAGCCCTTGCCGGCATCGCCCACGATTTCGATCGCCGGATAGCCGTTGTAGCGCGTAAGCGAAGGTGCGGCCATGCTCCAGGTGGAATGCACCACGCTGGACAGCGGGATCATGTTGTAGGGGCCATTGACCGACGGAGTGGCCGAGCTGGTGGAACTGGTGCTGGTGGTGAGCGTACTGGGCGTGTATATGTGACCGAATGCATCGGTATCCATGCGATACGCTGCGTCGGCCTGTACCATCACGCGCTTCACGCGGTCTTCGTAGATGAAGTTGTTGATGTACACCGGTGCCAGCATGAGCTGGATGGCGTTGTACACGTCACTTACCGACAGGCCCAGGGCAAATGCCTGCTGGCGGTCGACGGTCAGGTTGTATTGCGGGGCATCAGGCAGGATGTTCGGGCGGGCGCCGAACAGTGTGGGGCTTTGCGCTGCCTTGCCCAGTAGCATGCCCAGCGCTTGGGCGAGTTGTGTACGGGGTTGGCCGCTACGTGCCTGCAGATACATGTCCAGGCCGCCGAACTGGCTGAGGCCGCGGATGGTTGGCAGGTTCACTACGAAGATCTGCGCATCGCGAATGCCGTGCAGAACGCCGTTGGCCTGCCGGATGAAGTCATCCGCAGTGATCGAACGCACACTCCAGTCCTTGAGCTTGATGAACACCATGCCGGTGTTTTCGCTATGGCCCACGAAACTGAAGCCGCTGATCTGGTACATGCCCACATAAGTGTCCTTCAGCGGACTGGATGCGAGCTTGTCTTGTACTTCCTTCATCACCTGCTCAGAGCGCTCCAGCGTGGCGCCCGGCGGCAGGCTGACGATGGCCAGGGCAAAGCCTTGGTCCTCGCTGGGTACGAAGCCGGTGGGAAGCTTGGTGTAGAGGTAGCCGGCCAGCATGGTGACCAGGGCGAACACGATCATCCAGCGCGGTGCATGACGCACCGCACTGCCGATATGGCCGTGATAGGTGTGCGTCACCCGGTCGAAGGTCTTGTTGAACCAGTTGTAGAAGAAGTTCTTCTTTTCTTCGTGCGTGGGCTTGAGGATGGTGGCGCACAGGGCCGGTGTGAACGACAACGCGAGGAACGCCGAGAAGCCCATCGACACGGCAATGGTCAGCGCGAACTGCTTGTAGATCACGCCGGTGGCGCCCGGCTGCAATGCGGACGGAACGAACACCGCCGCCAGCACCACCGTAATGGCGACCACGGCGCCCTGGATCTGGCCCATCGCCTTGCGCGTGGCCTCCCTCGGGGAGAGGTTCTCCTCGGTCATGATGCGTTCGACGTTTTCGATCACCACGATCGCGTCATCCACCACGATGCCGATGGCCAGCACCATGCCGAACAGGGTGAGCTGGTTGATGGTGAAGCCCAACGGCGACAGGCCGATGAAGGTGCCGAGCAGAGCGACCGGGATCACCAGGGTAGGAATGATGGTGGCACGGAAGTTCTGCAGGAAGATCAGCATCACGAAGAAGACCAGGATGATCGCCTCGATCAGCGTGTGCACCACTTCCTCGATCGATACCTGCACGAACGGCGTGCTGTCGTAAGGAGCGAACCAGGTGACGCCTTGCGGGAAGTCCTTGGCCAGTTCGTCCATCTTGGCGCGCACTGCTTCGGCCACGGCCAGCGCGTTGGCGCCCGGCAGCAGCTGGATACCGAAGCCACCGACCGGTTGACCGCTCCAGGTGGACGTAAAGCCGTAGGTCTGCGGGCCGAATTCGGTGCGCGCGATATCCTTCATGCGCACCACGGTGCCGTCGGAGTTGGCGCGCAGGATGATGTTGCCGAACTGCTCGGGCGTGTTGAACAGACCCTCGGCCGAGACCGTGGCAGTGAAACTCTGCCCGCTGGTGGCCGGGTCGGCGCCCAGCGAGCCGGCGGCGAACTGCACGTTCTGCGCAGTGATCGCGTTCTCGACGTCAGTAGCGGAAAGACCGTAACCCTGCATCTTGTCCGGGTTCAGCCATACACGCATGGCGTATTCGGAACCTACCTGGAAGGTGGCACCTACGCCGGGAATGCGGCCGATCTGGTTGATCACTTCCGAGCCGACAATGTCACTGAGGCGGTTGCTGTCAATCTCCGGGTTGTTGGAGATCAGTCCCACGAACATCAGGAAGTCCGGATTGGACTTGGCTACCACCACGCCCTGCAGGTTCACTTCGGACGGCAACTGTGGCTGCGCCAACGACACCTTGTTCTGCACCTGCACCTGGGCGATGTCCGGATCGGTGCCGGTGGCAAAGCTCAGGGTGATCACGGACGTGCCGTTCGAGTTCGAGGCCGAACTGAAGTACAGCAGGTTGTCCACGCCGGTGAGCTGCTGCTCGATCACCTTGGTGACCGTATCTTCCATGGTCTGGGCGCTGGCGCCCGGGAAGGTGGCCGTCACTGTCACCTGCGGCGGCGCAATGTTCGGGTAGGACTCCACACCCATGTTCAGTACCGAGATGGTGCCGACGAGGGTGATGAGGATGGCGACCACCCAGGCAAAAATGGGGCGGTCGATAAAGAAACTCGGCATCAGTGTTCTCCTTACTGATGGCCAGCGGCGGCAGGAGCCTGTCCGGCTGGTGCCTGGTCAGGCGTCCATGGGGTTGCCTTGGCGGGCGCGCCCGGCTTGACGGCCTGGACACCCGATACGATGACCTCGTCGCCTGCGTCGAGGCCACTGGTGACGACCCAATTGGTGCCGAGCGTGTTGTCGGCCATCACGCGCTTCTGGGCAACCTTGCCGTCCTTGCCCACAACCAGGGCATAGGCACCGACAGGATCACGCTGGATCGCAGCCTGCGGGATCAGGAACACCTTATTGAGTTCACCCATGTTGGCCGTCAGGGTGACGTACATGCCTGGCAGCAGGCGCCGCTCCGGATTGGGCAGGAGAGCGCGCATGTTGATGGCGCCGGTGGTCGGATTGACGATCACCGAGGAGTAATCCAGCGTGCCGAGCTGGTCGTACCTGTTGCCGCTGGGCAGCGTGATCTGCACGGTGGTCTTGGCCTGCTCCGCCAGTGACACGTTGCCGGCGTGCTGGGCGTGCTCAAGGGTATCCAGGTCGGCAGCGCTGAGCGTGAAGTTCACATACATCTGGTCAAGTTGGTCGACCGTGGTCAGCAAGGTCGAGCTGGACCCCGTATCGGCGGTGCTGGCGCCGACGATGGCGCCTTCGGTGACTTGCTGTTCACCGGCGCGGCCGGCGATGGGGCTGGTGACGTTGGTATAGCTGAGGTTGACCTGGGCCGTCTGCACATTGGCTTCGGCCTGTTTCACCGCGGCCAGGGAGGAGCGCTCGATAGCCTCATCGCTGTCGAGCTGGGCCTGCGAGATGTAGCCCTTTGGCACCAGCTGGCGGTCGCGGTTGGCGACGATGTGCGCATTGGTATAGGTGGCCTGGGCCGACGCCAGTGCCGCCTGGGCGGCAGCGAGGGTCGCCTTGTACGGTGCCGGGTCGATCTGGAACATCAGCTGGCCTTGCTTGACGTCGGTGCCTTCGGTGTAGACGCGCTTGAGCAGCAGGCCCGACACGCGGGCGCGCACGTCAGCGCTGCGATACGCCGACAGGCGTCCGACCAGATCCTTGTTGAGTGGAACGTTTTGTGGCTGGGCTTCTACCACGCCCACTGTCGGCGTAGGCATCTTGGGTGGGCCTTGCTCCTTGCCGCAGGCGGCAAGCGCCAGCAAGCTCAGGCACAGCACCGGTGTGCGCATTGGCGTCGACTTCATGAGAACTCCATGACTAGCGTAATCGGGGTAGGGGGAAGCAACGTCCATCCGCATGCCTGGAGGAACTTGCCGGAAAATCTTACGTTTATCGGATAACCGCCCGTTTGTCCTGTGTCGTTCGTCCCTCAACGGTAGGGACGCCAGCAAGACTATACCGATCAGTTTACAATTTGTTCGCGGTGCGAATCCAGCCCCTTGCGATCATGACTGAAGACACGGGCTCCGCTGTGGCATCCATGGCGATCCACTTGTCATGCGTCCGACTCAAGACGCCAGCAACATATTTGCTGCGTGAACTATATACACCTCCCCCCGGGTGCTTTGACCAGGAGAGCAGCTTCCGCGCACGCTTCAGGCGATGGCTTTCCTGGTCATTTTTCCGCGAAGGCCGGGGCTGTGGGCCTGCCTTTCGACGCAGACGCGCGCTGGATTCCGGCCTGCGCAGAGATTAAAAACCGGGAAGGTCCAACGTTTGAGCGTTTGCCTGACACCACGTTGCATGACTGCACGCTGATCCATCCACGCGCGAATACAACGTGTTGCTGCGCTGCCGATGGATTCAATGCAAGGCGAAGCGTATGCTTTGAAGGCTTTCTGCTCCATCCCCAGACTGTTTTCACGTCCTATCCATCTCCACTTCTTAAGTCGAAGCCATGAATGCGATCCGTGCGACCAACGACATCCCCCTCGCGTCTGTCGTGCTCGAAGAGTTGAAGAAAAGCGGTTTTCCGAATAAGCGCCTTGATGAGGCGCAATTTTTTATCAGCGCCTTTTTCTCGCGCATTGTCAGTTCCGATGTTGAACTGCATACCCCAGCCGAATGGGCCGCGGCGATCGCCGGACTCATTGATTTCATGCAGCAGCGTCCTGCGGGCCACGCGGTGATACGCATTGTCGGCGCCGGTCACGCGGGACGCAGCGCCGTTCAAATCATCAACGACGACATGCCCTTCCTGATCGACACGGTCAGCATGGTGCTTACCGCGTATTCGCCAGTGCACGCCGTGATCCATCCGGTGGTAAAGGTCAGCCGCGATGGCAACGGCCAGTTGCAGCGTATTGGCGACGAACAGGGTGGGCCCGAGTCGGTGATCCACTTCGAAGTGGATCATATCGAGGGCGACGCCGCACAGGCACAGATCAAGGCCCAGATCGAGGCCGCGCTGGAAGACGTGCGCGCTGCTGTGCGTGACTGGAGCGCGATGCGCGACAAAGCGTTGGCGATTGCCGACGACTTGCCGAACCGCAAGCTGCCGCTCGATGCCGCATCAGTGAAAGAAGCCAGCCAATTCCTGCGTTGGTTGGCGGACGACAACTTCACCTTCCTGGGCTATCGCGAATACGAAGTTGCCAAGGCCGAAGGTGACGAAGTGCTGCGGCCGATCGAAGGTTCGGGTCTGGGTATCCTGCACGGACGCGAGCGTTCGGTGGCGCCGCGCTCTTTGCGCACGCTGGTTGCACACGATCTGCCGCAGTCCGGTGCTTACGACGCCATTATCCTGACCAAGACCAATGCGCGTTCGCACGTGCATCGTGCTGGCAACATGGATTACGTCGGCGTACTCAAGTTCGACGCCAATGGCACGCCGGTTTCCGAGCAGCGTTTCCTTGGCCTGTTCACTTCCAACGCTTACATGACGCGTCCACAGGATGTGCCGCTGGTACGCCAGCGCGTGGAAGCGGTGCTGGCGCGTTCGGGCCTGAAGCGCGATTCGTATTCAGGCAAGTCGCTGCGTCACATCCTTGAAACTCTGCCGCAGGAAGAATTGTTCCAGTCCAGCGAAGACGAGCTGTTTACCACCGCTACCGGCATTCTTGAATTGCAGCAGCGCGCCCGCGCGCGTTTGTTCGTGCGCCGCGACCGTTATGGCCGTTTCTTCACCTGCCTGGTGTTCGTGCCGCGCGATCGTTTCAATACGGCTGTGCGTGAGCGCGTGGAAGAGATGCTGCGCGAGGTATTCCACGGTGAAAGCCTGGATTCCAACGTGCTGATGGGCGAGTCCGTACTGGCGCGCCTGCACGTCACGGTGCGCCCGCATCCGGGCGATCAGCCTGCCTACGATGTGCAGGAACTGGAAGCGCGTCTCGCCCATATCGTGCGTAACTGGCAGGACGGTTTGCGTGACAGCCTGATCGGCCATGCTGGTGAAGCGCAGGGCGTGGCCCTGCTCAACCGCTTCGGCAAGACGCTGCCGGCCGGTTACATCGAAGACGTTTCGCCCGAAGTGGCCGCCCACGATGTCATGGCGCTGGCTGGCCTCAAGAGCGATGACTCGATCCATCTGAATCTTTACGAAGATCCGCGTGATCAGAGTCTGCGCTTCAAGGTGATCCACGTCGGTGCACCGATTTCGCTGTCCGATGCGTTGCCGATGCTGGAAAACATGGGCGTGCGCATGCTCGCCGAACACGTCTACACGCTGGAAAGCGAAGGCCGCACGCTGACCATCCATGATTTCGAGCTGAAGCCGAAATCACCGTTGGCGTTTGATCTGCCGCATCTGCGTCATCGCTTCGAGCGCAGCTTCGAAGCGTTGTGGCGCGGTCAGGCCGAGAGCGACGGTTTCAACAATCTGGTGCTATCGGCTCAGGCTGACTGGCGTCAGGTGGCCGTGCTACGCGGCTATTGCAAGTATCTGCAACAGGTCGGCATCGCGTTCTCGCAGAGCTACATGGAAGAGACGCTCAACCGTTATCCGGCGATTGCCGGCTTGATGATCGAGTTGTTCAACGCCAAGTTCGATCCGCGTCGTGAACAGCTCAGCGCAGCCGAGCTGGAAAAGGCCCAGGCTGATCTGCGCCGTGAAATGCAGGCGCTGATTCCTGCCGACACGCAGAAGGCGAAGCCGGAACTGATCGATGGCATCGTCCATGTGCTGTCTCAATCGCGCGAAGCGCAGGTGCATGGGCTGTGGGAAGCGTTGAAGTCGCTGCTGGACGATGTCGCCAGCCTTGACGACGAGCGCATCCTGCTGAGCTTCATGAACACCATCCGCGCCACGCTGCGCACCAGCTTCTTCCAGAAGTGGGACGGTGCGCATCGTCACTACGTCAGCTTCAAGTTCGACTCCAAGCAGGTGCCGGATGCGCCCAAGCCGGTGCCGTATCGCGAGATTTTCGTGTACTCGCCGCGCGTGGAAGGCATTCACTTGCGTTTCGGGCCGGTGGCTCGCGGCGGCCTGCGTTGGTCCGATCGCCGCGAAGACTTCCGCACCGAAGTGCTGGGCCTGGTCAAGGCGCAAATGGTGAAGAACACCGTGATCGTGCCGGTAGGCTCGAAGGGCGGTTTCTTCGTCAAGCATCCGCCGGTGGGTGGCGATCGCGATGCGCAGCTGGCCGAAGGCATTGCCTGCTATCGCCTGTTTATCAATGGCCTGCTGGATATCACCGACAACCTGGTGGAAGGCAAGGTAGTACCGCCGCACGATGTGGTGCGCCATGACCAGGACGATCCGTACCTGGTGGTGGCTGCCGACAAGGGCACGGCTACGTTCTCCGACATCGCCAATGCGATTTCGGTCGAACACGGCTTCTGGCTGGGCGACGCCTTCGCTTCCGGTGGTTCCAACGGTTACGACCATAAGGGCATGGGCATCACCGCCAAGGGTGCATGGGAGTCGGTGAAGCGCAGCTTCCGTGCGCTGGGCCGTGATTCGCAGACCCAGGATTTCACCTGTGTCGGTATCGGTGACATGTCCGGTGACGTGTTCGGCAACGGCATGCTGTTGTCCAAGCACATCCGCCTGCTGGCGGCGTTCGATCATCGCCACATCTTCCTCGATCCGAATCCGGATACGGCCAAGTCCTTCGCCGAGCGTGAGCGCATGTTCAAGCTGCCGCGTTCGAGCTGGGACGACTATGACAAGTCGCTGATCTCCGCCGGCGGCGGCGTGTGGCCACGCAGCGTGAAGTCGATTCCGATTTCGCCAGAAGTCCGTGCGGCGCTCGGTTTGAAAGCCGATGTGCAGCACATGTCGCCGATCGAACTGCTCAGCGCCATCCTCAAGGCGCCGGTCGACCTGCTGTGGAACGGCGGCATCGGTACCTATGTGAAAGCCTCCAGCGAAACTCACGCTGACGTGGGCGATCGCGCCAACAACGCGCTGCGCATCAATGGCGCGGAGCTGCGTTGCAAGATGGTCGGCGAGGGCGGCAACCTGGGCTTCACGCAGAAGGGTCGTATCGAAGCCGCACAGCATGGTGTGTTGCTCAACACTGACTTCATCGATAACTCGGCTGGCGTGGACACCTCCGACCACGAGGTGAACATCAAGATCCTGCTCGACGATGCCGTGCAGCGCAACGAGATCACCGTGGACGGCCGCAACCAGCAGCTCGCCGCGATGACCGACGAAGTGGGCGAACTGGTGTTGTGGGACAACTACCGCCAGAACCAGGCCATCACACTGATGGAACATCAGTCGGTGAAGCGTCTGGGTTCGATGGCGCACTTCATCCGCACGCTGGAAGGTGAAGGTCTGCTCGACCGCCAGGTGGAAAATTTGCCCAGCGAAGCCGAGCTGACTGAGCGCAAGACGCGTGGCCAGGGCCTGACCCGTCCGGAACTGTCGGTGCTGTTGTCATACGACAAGATCCGTCTGTATCAGCAACTGCTGGACTCGGACGTGCCGGAAGATCCGTACCTGTCGAAGGAACTGGTGCGCTACTTCCCGGCGCCGCTGCACGACAAGTACGCCGTGCATATGCAGCGCCATCGCCTGAAACGCGAAATTATCGCCACCGCCGTCACCAATTCCACCATCAACCGCATGGGCGCCACCTTCATGATGCGCATGCAGGAAGATACGGGGCAGGGCCCGGCGGCGATCGCCAAGGCGTATACCGCCGCGCGTGAGATTCTCGGCGCGCGTGACCTGTGGGCGCAGATCGAAGCACAGGACAGCAAGGTCGCAGAAGACACGCAGGTCGATGCGATCATGCAGATCTGGTCGCTGCTGCGTCACATCACGCGCTGGCTGCTGAACCGCCCGGGTGGCACGCTGGACATTGCGGCCAATGTGGAGCGTTATCAGGCTGCCGTGGCCGAGCTCGGCGCCACCGTCCCGGATGCGCTGACCCCGGCCGGCAAGGCTGACTTCAGCACCAGCCAGGAAAAGTGGGAAGGCCTTGGTTTGCCGACCGATCTCGCCGTGCGGCTGGCCAAGGTGCCGGAGCTGCGTGCGATGCTCGACATGGTCGAGGTGGCCAAGCAGACCGGACGGCCGCTCGCCAAGGTAGCCAACGTGTTCTATGAACTGGGTCAGGTGTTGGATCTGGAATGGCTGCGCGGCCAGATCGAAGCCTTGCCGGTGGAAGGTCACTGGCACGCCCAGGCTCGCGGCTCGCTGCTGGATGAACTCAATCATCAGCATCGCGCACTGGCTATCCAGGTGCTCACGCTGGATGGTGGCAATAAGGATGTCTCGCTGGTGCAGGCATGGCTGGATCGCGATGATCCCACGCTGAAGTACACCCGCAGCATGCTGTCGGAAATCCTCACGCAGAACGCGGATTACCCGATTGCCTCGGTGGCCGTGCGCCGTCTGGCACAGTTGGCGCAGGTGCCAGTCGCCTGATGTTGTAAGCCCTCTCCCTTTCGGGGAGAGGGCTTGGGTGAGGGGCAAGCTCAAATGGTGCCTGCCTATGCGCAAAAACAAAGTGCAATCAGGCGCGCATGAACATGTTTTTTCCGCGAGCCTGGTCCCTTAGCTCCCCCTCTCTTTCCAGCGGGGCTTGCCCTCCGGTTGTGAGGAGAGCAGCGGGCTTCATGGATTCAGGCATGGTCAGCCCACCCTGTGTGTCGTAAGCTCGACCGCATACTTGCATCGAGATGGACTTTATGCGCCTCGCGTTTGTCGCCAGCGAAACCAATGTTGCCCAGCAAGCACGTCGCAAACTTGTGGAACGTTACGGCGATGTACCTGCTACCGAAGCGGAAGTGATCGTCGCCTTGGGCGGTGACGGCTTCATGCTGCGCACCCTGCACGCGCATCGTGCAGTCGCCGCGCCTGTTTACGGCATGAAGCTGGGCCGCGTCGGCTTTTTGATGAACAAGCACAAGATCGAAGAATTGCCGGAGCGCATCGTGCGTGCGCACGCTGCCGAATTGTTCCCGCTGGAAATGCAGACGACTGATGCGGATGGTCAGTCGCGCTGCGCGCTGGCTTTCAACGAAGTGTCGCTGCTGCGGCAAACCAATCAGGCCGCGCACCTGGAAGTGAAGCTTAACGACGAGGTCAAGCTCGCCACGCTGGTCTGCGACGGCATCCTGGTTTCCACGCCAGCCGGTTCCACCGCGTACAACCTGTCGGCACATGGACCGATTCTTCCGCTGGATGCCAATGTGCTGGCGCTGACGCCCATCAGCCCATTCCGTCCGCGCCGCTGGCGCGGCGCCATCCTGCCGCACCGCACCCAGGTCAGCCTGCGCGTGCTGGATCCGGGTAAGCGGCCAATCAGTGCCACGGCCGACTTCCTTGAGGTACGCAATGTCCGTAGCGTGGACATCCACCAGTCGCAGGAGCAGGGCGTGCGCTTGTTGTTCGATCCGGAGCACAATCTGGAGCAGCGCATCCTGGACGAGCAGTTTGCTGCGGATTGAAACCACTTCAGCCATGACCCGAACACCCGTTGCTCACGATCCCCGCGCCGCCACCGACAACAAGCTGGTGGTCGCGATCTCGTCGCGTGCCTTGTTCGATCTGGGTGACAGCCACAATTTGTTTGAGCGGGAAGGTCTCGATGCCTACCGCGCATTTCAAATCGAGCATGAAAACGAGATCCTGCAGCCGGGCGTGGCCTTTCCGCTGGTGCAGAAGCTGCTCGGTCTGAACAAGCTGGCGGGCGATGTGCCGCCGGTCGAGGTGATTCTGCTATCACGCAATTCCGGCGATACCGGCTTGCGCATCTTCAACGCCATCCAGCATTACGGCCTGGAAATCAGTCGGGCGGCCTTCACCAGCGGCGCGCCGACCTCCGATTACATCGCGCCATTCAGGGCCGATCTGTTTCTTTCCGCCAATGCCGAGGATGTCGGCCGGGCGCTGAAAGCCGGGGTGGCTGCCGCCACGATCCTGCCTTCGGTCGCACCGCCGCGCGCTAGCGAGCAACTACGCATTGCTTTTGATGGCGATGCGGTGATTTTCGGCGATGAAGGCGAGCGCGTTTCGCGCGAGGAAGGCCTGGAAGCATTTCACCGCAGCGAGACCGAACTGGCCGATGAGCCGCTATCGGTGGGGCCGTTCCGTGGTTTCCTTTCCGCGGTGCATCGTTTACAGGCGGCATTCCCGGCAGAAAACTCACCTATCCGCACCGCACTAGTCACCGCTCGCTCTGCACCGGCGCACAAGCGCGTGATTCTTACCTTGCGCCGCTGGGGCGTGCGCATCGATGAAGCGCTATTCCTTGGCGGCCGTGACAAAGGCCCGTTCCTGGATGCTTTCGGCGCCGACATCTTTTTCGATGATTCGCCGGCCAACGTGGAGTCCGCGCGCAAGCATGTGGCGACGGGACATGTGCCCCACGGCGTCAGTAATGGCTAGGGCCTGCTTACACTATTTGCGTGGCTCCCGGCGTGAGCTACGCAAATAGTGTAAACAGCCCCTGGAGTCTAATCATCCATCACGGTACGCCGTGCCCTTTGCTGGCAACCCAGATGGCGTACCAGTCTTCCGCGTCGAGCTTCAGCTGCAAAGCGGAAACCGCATCGCGCAACCCATCGATGCGGCCGGTGCCGGTAATCGGATATGGGCGTGACGGGTGGCGCAGTATCCAGGCGAAAGCCAGCGTGGTCAGGCTGACGTTGTGCTTCGCGGCGATCGCGGACATCTCGCCGCGCACGCGGTTAGCCTGCTCGCTTGCTTCGTTGAACAGGCGGCCACCCGCCAAGGGCGACCAGATCATCGGCCGCAGACCGTATTGCTGGGCCTGATCGAGCGTGCCGTCGTCCAGCGCGCCCATTTGCAGTGGCGATAGCTCGACTTGATTGGTGTGCAGCGGATGGTGCTGATGCAGCAGGGCGAACTGGCTGGTGGTGTGGTTGGAAACACCCCAATGAGCCACTTTGCCTTCGCGTGTGAGCGTGGCAAAGGTTTCCGCCAGTGCCGCCGCGTCCATCAGGTAATCGGGACGGTGGATCAGCACCAGGTCCAGCTGTTCGGTATGCAGATTGCGCAATGATTGCTCGACCTGGGCGCGTATATAGCCCGCGCCGGTGTCGTAGTGGTTGATGCGATAAGGGCGTTCCGCTGAACGAAAACGAATGCCGCACTTGGTGATCAGCTGCATGCGGTGACGCAGGGCCGGTGCGGTCTTGAGCGCTTCGCCGAACAGCGCTTCGGCACGGTAAGCACCGTAAATGTCTGCGTGATCGAACGAGGTGATGCCCAGCTCCAGCGCCTGTTCAATCCAGCTTACGCGCTGTTGCACATCGAGGTTCCAGTCCACGATGCGCCAAAGGCCGGCGACGATAGGCGAGAGCTCAAGCATGTCAGTGGATGCGTTCAACGTGCTGCACCAGTCGGTTGTTTCGAGTCACTGAGTTGATCGGCAGACCAGCCGCCGCCCAGATCGCCGATCAGCGACACCGTATCGAGCAGGCGTTGCTGTTGAACACTCAATGCGCTCTGCTCGGTACTCAGCTGCGTGGCCTGTGCGGTGGCGGCGGTGGTGTAATCCACGGTGCCTGCCTCATATTCGTTCATGGCGATTTGGGCACCCTGGGTGGAATCCTTGACGGCGGCATCGACCACCTCAGCCTGCTGCGCCAGGATGCGCAAGCCGGAGAGATCGTCCTCGACGTTCTGGAACGCCGTCAGCACGGTGCCGCGATAGTTGGCTACGGCCGCCTCGTAGGCCGCCTTCGCTGCGGTGACTTCACCGTGACGCGCACCGAAATCGAATACGGTTTCGTCCACGTCGGCGCCGACTGACCACACATGGTTGGCCAAGTGCAGCAGTCCTGCTAGCGGCGACTGCGAAAAACCATCGGCTGCCGACAGCGAGACGCTGGGGTAATACGCAGCAATCGCCACGCCGACGGCGGCGTTTTGCGCGGCCATCTGGCGTTCGGCGACGGCGATGTCCGGGCGACGTTCCAGCAAGGTCGAGGGCACGCCCACCGGTACGTTCGGCAGCGCGGGCAGTGTCGTGCTGTGCGGGATATCGAGTTCTTCCGGATTCTTGCCGACCAGCACGGCAATCGCATGCATGTATTGCGAGCGGGCTACGCCCAGCGCAATCAGGCTGGCCTTGGCGTTCTCCAGTTGCGTGCGGGCGGTGATCACGTCGGACGGCGGCGTCGTGCCGGCGGAGCCCTGGTTCTCCACCACGCGCAGGAATTCGGTATAGGCATCCACCGTTTTTTGCAGCAGATCGATATTGGCATCCGCCACGCGTAGTTCGACCACCGCGGTCGCCAGTGCGGTCTGCTCGGACAGCGTGGCATTGGCCAGCGTGGCCTGGCTGGCCTGGGCCGTGGCCTTGTTTTCCTCGATCGTACGGCGGACCTTGCCCCACAGATCGGGCGCCCAGCTGATATTGCCTTCCACCGAGCCGGAGGTGCTGACCGGCTGAAAGCTTGGGCTGATCGTGGTGGTGCTGCGAGCGGTACGCTGCTTGGTGCCCGACCCACTTACGCCGATGGTGGGAAACAGCGAGGCGCGCGCGATCTTCACGTCGGCCAAGGCTTCCTGGTAGTTCGCATAGGCCTGGCGCACGGTCTGGTTGGAGACCGATACCTGCGGCTCCAGCTCATTGAGCAGCGGATCGTTGAACGCGCTCCACCAGTCCCCCTTCGGCGCTGCGTCAGAAGGTGCCGCCTGCGTCCAGCCGGGCAGTTCCTTGTACTGAGTGGCTACCGGCACCTGCGGGCGATGATAGTCAGGGCCGACCATGCAGCCGCCGAGCAGCAGTGCCAGCGAGGCGGCCAGAGCTGTGTGGGAAATCTTCATGTTCATGCGCTCGCGTCCGATCTGTTCCACGGCAAGGTGGCGGACCACCTGGCGAGTCGTTCGCGCAAGCGGTCGAGGAAAAGGTAGATCACCGGTGTCGTGTACAGGGTAAAGACCTGGCTGAGAACCAAGCCACCCATCACTGTGATGCCGAGCGGCTGGCGCAGCGATGAGCCCTGGCCGAGGCCGACTGCCAATGGCACCGCGCCGAGTACGGCCGCGGCGGTGGTCATCATGATCGGTCGCAGACGCAGCACGGCGGCAGTATGAATGGCCTGGGTCGGCGCATAGCCTTCGTCGCGCTGCAGGTGGATGGCCACGTCGATCATCATGATCGCGTTCTTCTTCACGATACCGATCAACAGGATGATGCCGATCATCGCGATCACCGAGAACGGTGTGCCGAAGATCAGCAGCGCCAGCGTCGCACCGATGCCGGCGGAGGGCAGGGTAGACAGGATGGTGATCGGATGCACGGTGTTCTCATAAAGAATGCCCAGCACGATATATACCGCGGCCAGCGCCGCCAGGATCAGCAGCGGCATGGTCGACATCGATTGCGAATAGACCTGTGCCGCGCCGGCGGTGGCGCCGTGGATGGATGCGGGCATGCCCAGTTCGCGCATCGCCTGATTGATCGCGGCAATCGCCTTGCTCAGCGAACCGCCGGGCGGCAGGTTGAACGAAATAGTGCTGGCAACCAGGCCATCCTGGTGGTTCACCTGGGTAGCCGTGTGGTTGCTGGTGTAGCTGAGCATGGCCGGGAACGGCACCATCGTTTCGGCCGACGTACTGTCTGCGCTGCCGCTGGAAGTTCCGCCCTTGGAGTTGGAAATCGCGTTGGTCAGCTGGTTGGCCTGCGCGTTCGCGTTGAGCGTGTTGGTATTGGAAGCCGATCCCGCTGATCCCGCCGTCACCGCGGAATGCTCGGTAACACCCGAGACCGTACCGCCCGGCATCTGCGTCTGCTGGGTGCCGGAGGGATTGCCTGCCGCGGTGCTGAAGAACATGCGATCCAGCATTTGCGGGTATTGCCAATATTTGGGAGCGACTTCCATCACCACGAAATACTGGTTGAGCTGGTTGTAGACGGTGGACACGGTGCGCTGGCCAAAGGCGTCATACAGCACCGCATCGATCTGGTTCGGCGCAAAGCTGTAACGGGCCATGGTGGCTCGATCGAAATTGACGTAGGTCTGCAAGCCGTTCTGTTGCAGGTCCGAGTTCACGTCCTGCATCTGGCTGCGGTATTTGCCGAGCTCCGTCACCAGTTTCGGCACCCAGGTGTACAGCGCGGTGGGATCGTCGCTGGTCAAGGTGTATTGGTACTCGGCGGCCGACTGCCGTCCGCCGATATGCAGATCCTGCGCCGCCTGCATGAACAGCTTCGCGCCGGAAACCGCATTGAGCTTGGGACGCAGGCGGTCCACCACCTGCGCGGCGGAGAGCTTGCGTTCGTTCAGCGGTTTAAGCTCCACGAACACGTTGGCCGTGTTGAGTGCGCGACCGCCGGTGAAACCTGCAACCGAGGCGACTGCGGGATCTTTCTGCACAATGCTCTGCAACTGGGCCAGCTTCTGTTCCATCGCCTGGAAAGAGATGCTCTGGTCGGCAATGATCTGGCCGATCAGGATGCCGTTGTCCTGTTCCGGGAAGAACGTGGACGGCACCAGCTTGATCAGGAACACGTTGAGCACGATCAGGCCGATCAACATCAGGCCGATCATCAGCGCGTTATTGAGCACAGCGCTGAGCGAGCGCGAATACGCCTGCTTGAAGCGTTCGAACTGCCTTTCGTACCACAGCGCCCAGCGCGCCTTGGAGTGCATGGCCGCGCCGGGGCGCAGCAGGTAGGCGGCCATGGTCGGCGTGACGGTCAGCGAGATCAGCAGCGACAGCAGAATCGCGATCGACAGCGTGACGGCAAATTCGTGGAACAGCAGGCCGATGATGCCCGGCATCAGCAGGATCGGCAGGAACACCGCGATCAGCGAGATGCTCATCGAGATCACCGTAAAGCCGACCTCGCCGCTGCCCTTGAGCGCCGCTTCGCGTACATCCATGCCCGCTTCGACATGGCGCACGATGTTTTCCAGCACCACCACCGCATCATCGACCACGAAGCCGGTACCGATGGTCAACGCCATCAGCGAAAGATTGTCCAGGCTGTAGCCCATCAGGTACATCGGCCCGAAGGTGCCGATGATGGACAGCGGCAGTGCGACTGCAGGAATCAGGATCGCCCGTGGCGATTGCAGGAACACGTACACCACCCCGATCACCAGCAGCACGGCGATGAAGAGGGAGCGTTCCGTGTCGCCTACGGCAGCGTTCACCGATTGCGAGCGGTCCACGGCGATGCCGATATGCACGTTGCGTGGCAGCGTGGCTTCGATCGAGGGCAGTACGTTGCGGATCTGCGCAACTGTCTTGACGATATTGCCGCCGGGCAGTGGGTACACGATGACCAGCACCGCGGGCTGGCCGTTATAAAGGCCCATGTTGCGGAGGTTTTCGGCGGAATCTTCCACGTCCGCGACATCGCGCAGCAGCACCGGCGAACCGTCGCGATACGCGATGACAAGGTCGCGATAGGGGGCCGCTTTGGTGATCTGGTCGTTG
Organism: Dyella flava; assembly: GCF_016904955.1. GTDB lineage: Bacteria > Pseudomonadota > Gammaproteobacteria > Xanthomonadales > Rhodanobacteraceae > Dyella_B > Dyella_B flava. The sequence continues at coordinate 271,644 of NZ_JADIKE010000039.1, forward strand.
GAAGTGACCTCGTAGCGTTGGCCCTTCTGATCAATATGGCCCTTGGCGCTGTCGGCGTTGGCGGCGCTGATCGCGGCGCGCACGTCTTCCAGGCCGATGCCGTAGCTGTTGAGCTTGTTGGGTTCCAGCTCCACGCGTACCGAGGGCAGGGCGCTGCCACCCAGCGTGATTTCACCGACGCCACTCACCTGCGACAGCTGCTGCTGGATGACCGAGTCCGCCGAGTCGTAGAGCTGCGCACGAGTGAGGGTCTTGGAGGTCAGCGCGAGCACCATGATCGGCGAGTCCGCCGGGTTGTATTCGCGATAGTTCGGATTGTTGCGCAGCGTGGTGGGCAGGTCGGCGCGAGCGGCCTGAATGGCGGCCTGCACGTCGCGGGCGGCGCCATTGATGTCGCGATTCAGCCCGAACTGCACCACGATCTGGGTGGAGCCGACGAAACTTTGCGAGGTGAGCTCCGTGACATCGGCGATCGTGCCGATGCGCTTTTCCAGCGGTTCGGCAACGGTGGATGCCATGATGTCCGGACTGGCGCCGGCCAAATTGGCCGACACCACGATGACTGGATAGGTGACGTTGGGCAGCGGTGCAACGGGCAGATGGAAATACGCCAGGAAGCCCGACAGCAGGATGGCAATCGCCAGCAAGGTGGTCGCCACCGGACGCTTGATGAAGAGCGCCGAGATGTTCACGGCGTGCTATCTCCTGCTGCCAACGACGGCTTGCGCTGGAAGCGTTGCGCCAACCGGTCGAAGAACAGGTAGATCACCGGTGTAGTGAACAAGGTCAACAACTGGCTCAGGGCCAGACCGCCGATGATGGCCAGGCCCAGCGGCCGGCGCAGTTCCGAGCCCGTGCCGGTACCCAGCAACATCGGCAACGCACCGAGCATGGCAGCCAGCGTGGTCATCAGGATCGGACGGAAACGCAGCAGCGATGCTTCGAAGATCGCCTCCGCCGGTGGCTTGCCGTGATCGCGTTCGGCTTCGAGTGCGAAGTCCACGATCATGATCGCGTTCTTCTTCACGATACCGATCAGCAACACGATGCCGATGATGCCGATTACGTCCAGATCGGAACCGGCGACCATCAACGCCACCAGCGCGCCGATACCGGCGGAAGGCAGGGTGGAGAGAATGGTCACTGGATGAATGAAGCTTTCATACAGCACGCCCAGCACGATATACACCGCTACCAGCGCAGCGATCAGCAAGTACACCTCGCTGGACAGCGAATCCTGGAACGCTTCCGCGGCACCCTGGAACGACGAGGTGATCGACGGCGGCAGTTTCACCGCCTTCTCGGCCTGGTTGACCTCATCCACCGCCTTGCTCAGCGATGCGTCCTGGGCGAGGTTGAAGGAAATCGCCACTGCCGGGAATTGTGCGAGGTGGCTGATCACCAAGGGTGACTTGGTCACTTCGATCTTCGCGATCGCACTCAGCGGCACCTGTCCGGTGCTGCTGGTCTGGCTGGGCAGGTACAGCTCGCCCAGCGATTGCAGGGTCGGCAGCTTTTCCGGCTTCGCCACCAGGATCACGCGATACTGGCTGGACTGATCGAAGATGGTCGACACGATGCGCTGGCCCAACGCGTCGTACAGCGCATTGTCGATCGTCGCCGCGGTAATGCCGAAGCGCGCGGCCAGCTGGCGATTGACCTCGACATTGACGCTCAAGCCATCGTTGTTCAGATCGCTGGTGACATCGCGGATCGACTTGATCTGCTTCATGCGACTGATCAGGGCCGGCACGTATTTCTGGAATTCCGCCTGGCTCGGCCCACGCAGCACAAACTGGTACTGATTGGGTGAAACGGTGGTGTCCAGCGTGAGGTCCTGCTCCGGCTGCAAGTACAACTTGATGCCGGGGATGTTCGCCACTTCGGTCTGAATGCGGCGGGCGATTTCCTCGGCGGTTTCGGAGCGGTCATCGCGCGGCTTGAGGTTGATCAGGAAACGGCCGTTGTTGAGCGTGGTATTGGTGCCGTCGATACCGACATAGGAAGTCAGATTGACGACATCTTTGTCCTTGAGGATCGCCTCGGCCAATTCAGCCTGCCGATCGACCATCGTGGTGTAGGACACCGAGTTGTCGGCAATACTGATGCCCTGGATCACACCCACGTCCTGCACCGGGAACAGGCCCTTGGGGATGACTACGTACAGCACCACGGTGACCGCCAGCGTGATCAGGAAAACCACCAGGGTGGCGCGCTGGTGATTCATCACCACGCGCAGGCCGCGCTCGTAGGCGGCGAGCGTCTTGTCGAACAGGCCCTCGCTGAACTTTTCGAAGCGACTTGGATGCCGCTCTGATTCGGCGCGCAGGATGCGCGCGCACAGCATCGGCACCAGGGTCAGCGAGACCAGGCCCGACAGTACGATCGTCACCGCCAGCGTCACGGCGAATTCGCTGAACAATCGCCCGATGACACCACCCATGAACAGCAGCGGGATCAATACGGCAATCAGCGAAACGGTCAGCGACAGAATGGTGAAGCCGATCTGTCCGGCGCCGATCAGCGCGGCGTTGAGCGGCGTTTCGCCTTCTTCCAGATAACGCACGATGTTCTCGATCATCACGATCGAGTCGTCGACTACGAAGCCGGTGGCGATGATCAGCGCCATTAGCGAAAGGTTGTCGATCGAATAATTGAGCTCGTACATCATCGCCAGCGTGCCGATCAGCGAGACCGGCACGGAGATGCTGGGAATGATGGTGGCGGGCAGGTTGCGCAGGAAGACGAAGATCACCAGCACCACTAGTACTACCGCGAGCACCAGCTCGAATGCTGCATCGGAGACAGAGGAGCGAATCACGCCAGTACTGTCGGAAACGACCTGCACCTTCATGCCGGCCGGCAGGGTGGATTCGAGTTGCGGCAGCTCCTTCTGGATCTGATCGACCGTGGCGATCACGTTTGCGCCCGGCTGGCGCTGCACGTTGAGCACGATGGCCGGCGTCTTGTTGTACCAGGCGCCTTGCTCGGTATCCTGCGCGGCTTGCGTGACGCGGGCGACATCCTTCAGATAAACCGGTGCGCCGTTCTGATAGGCGATCACCGTATCCAGATAATCCTTCGGATCCTGGATCTGGTCATTGCCGTTGATCGTGTAGTCGAGCTTTGGCCCGTCGAAGTTGCCCTTGGGCTGGCTGACGTTGACGTTGGAAATCAGCGAGCGCAGGTCGTCGATGTTCAGGCCATAGGCGGCCAGCTTCTGCGGGTCGGCCTCGACCCGCACCGCGGGCACGTTGCCGCCGGCAGGCGTGACCAGACCCACGCCGGATACTTCGGAGATCTTGGTGCCGAGCCGGTTGTTGGCGATGTCCTGCAGCTGAGTCAGCGACATCGAATCGGAAGTGACCGCCAGCGTGAGAATCGGCTGGTCGGCCGGATTCACCTTGGCATAGGTCGGCGGTGCAGGCAGGCCGCTGGGCAGCAGACTGTTGGCGGCGTTGATCGCCTCCTGCACATTCTGCTCAGCCACATCGAGGTTGAGCGAGAGATCGAATTGCAGCGTGATGACCGACGCGCCGGCCGAGCTGCTCGAGGTCATCTGCTGCAGGCCGGGGATTTCACCCAGCTGTACTTCCAGCGGCGCGGTGACGGTCGTGGCCATCACGCTGGGGCTGGCGCCCGGATAGAAGGTTTGCACCTGGATCGTCGGATAGTCGACGTCGGGCAGGGACGATACCGGCAGAAAACGCATCGCGACCAGGCCCACCAGCACAAGGGCGATCATCAGCAGCGATGTGGCTACCGGCCTGAGTACGAACAGGCGGGAAATATTCATCAGATCGCGCGCCCGCCGATTACGAAGCCGAAGAGGCGGAATCGGATGCGTGCTTCCGCTTGCCGCTGTGATGCATGGCCTGTCCTGCCGACGAGGCGGATGCTGGCGCACCGCTTTGCCCGGATGGCTTGTCCTGCGCAATCTTGATCTTGGCGCCGTCGTTGAGTCGATCCATGCCGTCGGTCACCACGGTCTGTCCCGCTGACAGGCCGGACAGGATCACGGTGTTCTTGCCATCACTGGGACCGATGCTCACTTTGTGGACCGAAACGGTGTCGTTGGCATTGACCAGATAGACATAGTCGCCAGGCGCGCCGCTCTGCACGGCGGGCGTGGGCACCACCACGGCTTGCTGAAGCGTATCGACCAGCAGCTGCGCGTTGACGAATTCATTCGGATACAGCGACTCGTCATCGTTCGGGAAGGTTGCGCGCAGCGTGACCGTGCCGGTGCTGGTGGCCATCTGGTTGCTGATTGCATACAGCGTGCCGGTAGCGAGCTGCTTGGTGTTGTCACTGTTGTAAAGCGTCACCGGCAGCTTTGCGCCCGAGTTGAAGCGCTGCAGCACCTGGCTCAGAGAATTCTGCGGCACCGTGAATTCCACCGTGGTCGGTTTCATTGTGGTGATGACGGCGATGCCCGGCGCGCTGGAGGCGGTGACGTAGTTGCCCGGATCGACCAGACGCAAGCCAATGCGGCCATCCACCGGCGAGGTGATATGACAATAGGTCAGATCGAGCTCATCTTGTGCGATGGCGGCCTGGTCGGCCTTCACCGCGGCCTCATCCTGTTCGACCAGGAATTTCTGGTCGATGTAGGTCTGCTCGGCGATCGACTTCTGCTGGTGCAGTTGCTCATAGCGAGCCAAATCGCTGCGGGCCTGATCGAGGCTTGCCTGATCCTTGGCCAGCTGCGCTTCGGCCTGCTGCTTGTTGATCTCGTACTGGCGTGGATCGATCTGGGCCAGAAACTGGCCTTTCTTCACGTCCTGGCCTTCCTGATAGCCCACTTCCGTCAGGTAGCCGCTTAACTGCGGCAGCACGGTGACGGTGGCAAGCGGCGTAACCGTGCCCAGCTCGTTCAGGATCACCGGCATATTGCCCAGCCTCGCGCTCGCGGCACTGACCACTTGGGGCGGACTGCCATTCCGGGCTGGCTTGCCCCCGAAAATGAGATGGAAAACGATTAGCAAAATGATCGCGACCACAATCACAACGGCGATCAAGGTGCCGCGCTTCTTGCGAAAGTGGCCGGCTGCTCGCTGGGTGTCGGCACTCATAACCATCTCCAGATGTTCACTCTTGCGTCTGCAAGAGCGCTTTCAGTTGTCTGAACCATTCCGCAGTAGCGGTTAATAGGCCGTCACACGACGGTCAACGTCGTTTTTAACGGCCAGTGGTCCATGCGGTTGACACGAAACTGACGATTTCCCTGCTTTTTGAAGCACCTTAAATTTATTCGGCGCATCCAGGCTGTTTATAGAATTAGCCAACCTGTCATTCTGACGGCTCTGGCGCCATGCATGCACTGCGAATAGTCATATTGCAAATGACGTCGCGATATGGCTGTTCCTCGTGGCTGCTCACGAGTTGCCGGTGTCGAGGCCGGTAAGCGGTCTGTCATCTCAGACCAGCTTGGCGCGCTTCCACCAGCGGGTCACTTTTTCTTCGCGGACCAGGGTAAACAGGCCTGCGCCGAGAATCATCACAATACCGGTCAGCATGGGCCAGTCGAGTTTATCGCCGAACAGCCAATAGCCAAATCCGATGGCCCAGAGCATCTGGCTGTATTGCGTGGGGGCAACCCGATTGGCGGGCGCCAGCAAGGTGGCGTACATCAACAGTACGCTGGCGAGTGCGGCCAGCAGTCCATAGCCGGCCAGCAATTGCCACTCATGCCAGTTTGGCCATGCAAAATGGGGAATCATCATTAGGCCGCCGATGATCATCGGTCCGATCACGCCGGCACCATAGAGGCTGATGCGCTTCTCATGCGGGCCGGCTACACGCAGCGCAACCACCGAAGCGGCGGCAAACAAGCCACAAACCAGTCCTGCGATATCGCCCACGCCCAGCGCGCGAAAACCCGGACGCAGCACCACCAGCACACCCGCAAAGCCGACGAATACCGCCAGCCAGCGCCGCCAGCCGACATGCTCTTTCAAGAAAATCACGGACAGGATGGTCACGAAGATCGGCATCAGAAAAATCATCGTGAATACTTCGGCCATCGGCAGCAAGGTGAAGGCGGTGACCGAAGCAATATTGCCGCCAGCACCCGCGATCGCGCGCACCCACCATAGCGATGGCCGGCGCGCCACCACGACGTCGCGCCAGCGATCGCCCTTGCTCATGATGAAGGGAAGCGCCGAGAGCCCGAACAGCGCGCCAAAGAACACCGATTCGTAGGGCGGGATGGATCCGTGCAGTGATTTGACGAAGGCGTCGCTGATCGCATACGCGGCAAAGCTGGCGAAACCGATAAGCACACCCTTAATCATGGCATTCCCACTCCATCCATGCCGCGGGGACTGCCACCGGCGATAAGCAGATCGTGTGTTGCATGGCAGGGCAGTGCGCGATGGACGCTGCATGAGAGCGCCCGTGATGGAGGCGTGCCATATCCATTGATAAGGGGAGCATAAAAAAGGCGCGTGGGGGATTTTCATTATCGTCCCATAGCTTCGCATTTATGTGCATGGATAGTCTCTAAAGCCATTAGCCCATGTTTCACTCAAGCTCGCTTTCGCTTAGCGAGTCATGGGTTTTATCGCTCATGCTGCGCCGTCAGAAGGACCGACGCAGTGCGCGCCGACTGGAGACAGTGCCAGCAGGCCCGCTGTTGCGGCGATCCAAGCTATGCAGGGAATGCAATGACCATGCACCAAGGACGATTACCACCGCATTACGCCGGCTTGCTATGCACATGGCTGTTTGCCTTGAGCGCTCCGGTGCTGGCCGTGCAGGTGGGGGATCACTGGGATCTTGGCGGTGCGGTGCGCATGCGTGTGGATGATGATTCGCAGCGTCATATCCACAAGATCGGCATGGATACGGTCATGCTCGGCGCCAGCTATGCATCCGATAGCTGGATTGGCGCGGCGCGTTATCGCTTTTACGGTGCGGAGTATCCGTATCAATACGTCCCGCATTTCGGCGATATCCGTTTTATGGAATATGCGTGGATTGGCTATCGCTTCGATCCCCGGCATCAGGTCGAGCTTGGTCTGAACCAGGTTCCGTTCGGGCTGCAGCCGCTGTACAGCAGTACCTTCTGGGAAACGCTCGGCAATATCGTGGGCATGGAAGACATCGACATGCTGGGCGGCAAGTACCGCTGGGATACGCACGAGTGGAACGTGCAGGCTGGCTATTACGTGCGTCAGGCCTGGCCGGGGCATGGCACAGGCCGTGGCAGTACCTACTCGGTGGTGGTGACACCTGCCGATCCTGGTGTCGCAGGCGGCACGCGTAACGTAGAGCGCGATCTGTTTGTTGGACGCGTAGCGCGAAAGGCACGTTTCGGTGAATGGAAGGGCGAAGTGGGTTTCTCGCTGCTCACATCCAGTTTGTACAACGACGACACGCGGCGTTATGGCCGGCGCAACGCCTATGCCGTGCATTATTCAGCGCAGAAAAATGGCTGGGCTACGAAGCTGCAGTATGCGCGGCAGCAGATGGCTCCCAGAAATCCGCACGGTGAACAGACCATTACGGTCGGCGGTTATGACGGCACGTTCAATCTGGCCACCCGCGGCAACTTTTATACGGGTGATCTCAGCTACACCTTTGTTGACAGTTATCTCGTCGGTTGGGTCAAGGATCTGACTTTCTACAGCTCGTACAGTTTGTACGAGAAATCCAATCCTGCTTTTCGCAATTCGCAGCGCTTCATTCTCGGCACATCGTTCTCGCTCAAGCCCTTCAGTATTTATCTGGAGTGGCTCAACGGCCGCAACGATCCGTACATTGGCGGCAACAGTTACACCCAGAGCCTCGCGGCAGGCAGCATCAATCGCTGGCGGAACCAGCTGTACATGAACATCGGGTACTACTTCTGATCTGCAGATCGGTGCTGGGCCGCATGCCGGAAAGGCCTTGTATGCCTGGCCGACACGATGTGGCGGAAAAAGCTTCCCTGATCCTGGAGGGCGTAAGTGCCTGCTCCGACAGCGGATTGCGGCGGAATCCTACAGCCTGGCTGGCTCCAGCCTGACGGCTGTTGCAGCCCGGCATGACCGAAATGACAGGCCCCGGCTACACTATTGAGCTCCCCCGATTGTTTCCGGAACTCCTATGGCAGCCCGTTTGAATCCGCTCGATCTGTATGACGTCCGTTCCCTGCTCAGCGATGAAGAGCGCATGGTGCAGGACACCGTGGGCCGTTTCGTCGATGAGAAAGTGCTGCCGATCATCGGCGATTGCTTCGATCAGGGCCGCTTCCCCAAGGAGCTGATTCCGGAAATCGCCAATCTGGGCCTGCTGGGCGCCACCATTCCCGAAAAATACGGTTGTGCCGGCATGAACGGCGTCAGCTACGGCCTGATCTGCCAGGAGCTGGAGCGCGGCGATTCCGGCCTGCGCAGCTTCGCCTCGGTGCAGAGCTCGCTGTGCATGTATCCGATCTATGCCTACGGCAGCGAAGAACAAAAGATGCACTACCTGCCGAAAATGGCGGCGGGTGAGGTGATTGGTTGCTTCGGCCTGACCGAACCGCACGGCGGCTCCGATCCGGCCAATATGAAAACCAACGCCAAGAAAGACGGCGGCGACTGGGTGATCAACGGCGCCAAGATGTGGATCACCAACGGCAATATCGCGCAGATCGCGATTGTCTGGGCGCAGACCGAAGACGGCATCCAGGGCTTCATCGTGCCCACGGACACCAAGGGCTTCACCGCGCAGGAAGTGCACAAGAAGATGAGCCTGCGCGCGTCGGTCACGTCCGCGCTGTTCTTCGACAACGTGCGCGTGCCGGAAGCCAACCGCCTGCCGAACGTGAAGGGCCTGAAGGGGCCGCTCGGCTGCCTGACCCAGGCGCGCTATGGCATCACCTGGGGTCCGATCGGCGCCGCCCAGGCCTGCCTGAAGGAAGTGCTGGACTACACGCAAGAGCGCGTGCTGTTCGGCCGCCCACTGGCCTCCAATCAGGCGATCCAGCTGAAGATGGCCGACATGGCACGCCGTATCACTAGCGCGCAACTGCTTTCGCTGCAGCTTGGCCGTCTGAAGGACGCCGGCAAGATGGAACCCACCCAGGTTTCGCTGGCCAAGTGGAACAACTGCCGCATGGCCATCGATATCGCACGCGAATGCCGCGACATCCTCGGCGGCGCCGGCATCACCGTCGAACACTCGGCGATTCGCCACGCATTGAACCTGGAATCGGTCATCACCTACGAAGGCACCGAGACGGTGCATCAGCTGGTGGTCGGCCGCGAACTCACCGGTATCAACGCGTTCTGATGTGATCCGGCCTGGTGAACCCTCTCCCTTGCGGAGAGGGTGCCGGCAGCACCTGCCCTGGACTCGATCGTGTCGATCCACGCTATCCGCATCGAAACCGAGCGCCTGATCCTGCGCCCACCTGTTGCGGCGGATTTTGACGCGTATGCCGCCCACATGGCCGACGCCGAGGCGGTGCGCTTCGTTGGCGGCGAGCAGCCGCGCGCCAGGGCCTGGCGCGGTTTTTTGGTGGTGGCGGGAGCGTGGGTCATCCAGGGGTTTTCCACTTTTTCGGTGATCGAGAAAGCATCCGGTCGCTGGATTGGACGCATCGGTCCGTGGCATCCGGTCGGCTGGCCGGGAACCGAGATCGGCTGGAGTCTGGTCCGTGATGCCTGGGGCAAGGGATATGCCTATGAAGGCGCGGTGGCGGCGACCGATTGGGCGTTCGCACATCTCGGATGGCATGAAGTGATCCATCCGATCCATCCTGACAACCGTTCCTCGCGGTCGCTGGCCCGGCGTCTTGGCGCGCAACTGCGCGGCACCATGCGCTTGTCATCGTCGATTCCGAACGACGTGGCCGAGATCTGGGGCCAGACGCGCGAGCAGTGGTTGCAACGGCAAGCGAGCCCAAGGAGCTGAAGCATGTTCACTGCCGATCTTCGCATCGAGACCGAACGCCTGATCCTGCGTCCGCCGGTGCAGGACGATTTCGAGGCTTACGCCGCCAACATGGCCGATCACGAAGCGTCGCATTTCATCGGCGGCCCGCAAGCGCGCGAAGTGGCGTGGCGCGGCTTTCTCTCGCTGGCCGGCGCGTGGATGATCCAGGGCTTCTCGATGTTCTCGGTGATCGAGAAAGCGAGCGGGCGCTGGATCGGCCGCCTTGGTCCCTGGTATCCGGAAGGCTGGCCCGGCACCGAAGTGGGCTGGGGACTGGCGCGCGAGGCCTGGGGCAAGGGATACGCCTATGAAGGCTCGGTGGCCGCCATCGACTGGGCCTTCGATCAGCTTGGCTGGAGCGAAGTGATCCACTCCATCAATGCCGAGAACCATTCATCGCAGGTGCTGGCCCGCCGCCTGGGTTCGCAGTTGCGTGGCCCGACCAAACTGCCGCCACCTTACGAAAACATCACCGTCGATGTCTGGGCACAGACGCGCGAGCAATGGAAACAGCGCAAATGACGCCCCTGCCGCAGGCATTGCGCGACGCGCTGGCGGCCGCGGTGCCGCCACTGCAGGGGCATTGCCTTGATGCGTGGGTGGTTATCGGCAGTGCGGCGGCGGCGCTGGCCGGCGCCCAGGTCGAGGTTGCCGATCTGGATCTGCTGACCAGCCAGCGCGATGCAGAACGGCTGATCACGCTTTGGCATGCCGAACTGGATGCGACCTACCAGCCTGCAGCCGGCGACCGTTTCCGCTCGCGCTTCGCCCGCTTCCTGTTCCCCGCCATGCCGGTGGAAGTCATGGGCGGACTCGAACTGCGTGCCGCGCAGGGCTGGATGCCGGTGCGGGTGCATGCGATCGAGCATGTCGCCTGTGCGGGCGTTGAGGTGCCGGTTCCGTCCCGTGCCGAGCAGATTCGCATCCTGGAGAGCTTTGGCCGCCCCAAGGATCTGCAGCGTGCCCACTTGTTACGCGCGCCATGAAATACCGGTTGCCCGCCACACTGGCAGCGCTCAGGTGCGCCCACCGATAATTCCCCATTCCGTGCCGCTGGTCGGCACGTCTTTACCGAGAACTTCGCCATCATGTCCGCCACGCCTATCGCCGCCCGCCACAAGGGCTTCAACCGCGCCGAGATCGTCGACCAGAACTTCACCGAGTTCGTGCAGCTCTGGCAGGGCCAGGTGCACAGCAAGCCGCGCGAGGACGCCCCCATCCTGCCGGGCAGCGCACTTGATGCACGCGGTTTTCGCGAACTGCTGGAATCGCAGCTGATCTCGCGTCATCTCGACCTGATGGCGCGCGTGCTGCGCGTGCAGAACAAAGTGTTCTACACCATCGGCAGTTCCGGTCACGAAGGCAATGCGATGGTCGCGCGCCTGACCCGTCACACCGATCCGGCCTTCCTGCATTACCGTTCCGGCGGCTTCATGGCCGAGCGTTTCCGGAAGCTGCCGGGCATGGATCCGGTGATGGACTCGGCACTGTCGTTCGCCGCCAGCAAGGAAGATCCCGCTTCCGGCGGCCGCCACAAAGTGTGGGGCAGCAAACCGCTTTGGGTATTGCCGCAGACCTCGACCATTGCCTCGCATCTGCCCAAGGCCTTGGGCACCGCGGTCGCGATCGAGCAGGGCCGTCGCATCGGCCATCAGCTGCCGATTCCGGAAGACTCCATCGCTATCTGCTCGTTCGGCGATGCGTCCAGCAATCACGCCACCGCGCAGACGGCGTTCAATGCCGCCGCCTGGACGGCTTACCAGAAGCTGCCGGCGCCGGTGCTGTTCGTGTGCGAAGACAACGGCATCGGCATCTCGGTGAAAACGCCGAGCGGTTGGGTGGCGAACAACTTCCAGCATCGCCCGGATCTCGACTACTTCTTTGCCGATGGCCTGGATCTGGCCGAAGGCTATGCGCAGGTAGCGCGCGCGGTGGAGCATTGCCGCAGCACGCGCCGCCCGACCTTCCTGCATCTGAAGACCACCCGCATCATGGGTCACGCCGGTACCGATTTCGAAATCGAATGGCGCAGCATCGAGGAACTGGTGTCGGTGGAAGCTTCCGATCCGCTGCTGCGTTCGGCCGCTATCGCGCTGGAATCAGGTCTCTACAGCAAGGACGAACTGCTGGCGCTCAACCAGAGCATCCGTCAGCGTTGCTTTGCGGCGGCGGAAGAAGCCGACCGCAGCCCCAAGCTGGAACGGCTGGATGATGTGATGGCCCCGCTGGCGCCGTACACGCCCGAGCAGGTGAAGGCCGAAGCCGAGCGTGCGGATTACAACGACAAGCGCGCCGCCGTCTTCGGTGGCGAAGAAAAACTCCCGGAAAAGCAGCCGCCACGTCACCTGGCGATCCAGATCAACCAGGCGCTGCACGATGTGATGGCGAAGTATCCCGAGACGCTGCTGTTCGGCGAAGACGTCGCGCAGAAGGGCGGCGTTTATACCGTGACCAAGGGACTGTTCAAGGCGTTCAAGGGCGGTCGCGTGTTCAACACCTTGCTCGATGAAACCGTGATCCTCGGCCTGGCCCAGGGCTACGCCAACATGGGCATGCTGCCGCTACCGGAAATCCAGTACCTGGCGTATTTCCACAACGCCTGCGACCAGATCCGTGGCGAAGCGGCTTCGTTGCAGTTCTTCTCCAACAACCAATACCGCAATCCGATGGTGATGCGTGTGGCGTCGCTGGGTTATCAGCGCGGCTTTGGCGGCCACTTCCACAATGACAACTCGATTGCCGCCTTGCGTGATATTCCGGGTCTGGTGGTCGGTTGCGCCAGCCGTGGCGACGATGCCGCGACCATGCTGCGCACGATGATGGCGCTGGCCAAAGTCGACGGGCGTGTCTGTGCATTCCTGGAGCCGATTGCGCTGTACATGACCAAGGATCTTTACGAAGCCGGCGACGGCCAGTGGCAATTCAGCTATCCCGCCCCCGGCGAAGCGATGCCGCTGGGCGAAGGTCGCGTTTATAACGATGACGCGAATGATCTGGTGATCTTCACCTTCGGCAACGGTGTGCCGATGGCGCTGCGTTCGGCCAAGATCATTGGGCAGGACCTCGGCTGGAAGGTGCGTGTGGTCGATTTGCGTTGGCTGGCACCGCTCAACGATGCGTTTATCGCGCAGCAGGCCAAGAGTGCCAAGCGGATACTTGTGCTCGATGAAGGGCGCAAGAGCGCAGGCGTAGGCGAGGGCATCATCACCGCCGTGGTGGAAGCCGGATTTGGTAACACCCCACTGGTGCGGGTGGTGGGCGCCGATACCTACACGCCACTCGCCGGCGCCGCCTTCCTGGTCCTGCCTGGTGACGCAGAAGTGATTGCTGCGGCGAAGAAGCTGGCCGGCAAGAAGTAACCCAAGCTGCGTTTTTTCCAAACGCCCCCTGCTTTCAGGGGGCGTTTTCATGAGCGTGCAGGTGGCCGCGGAGCGATCGCCTTAGCGATTTTGACCATGCGTCGAGTGCGGCCGGTGCGGCATCGCGCTCATCTCCGCGCGCCGTTCAAACGCATGCACGTGGTTGCGGCCATTGAGCTTGACGTAATACATCGCTTGGTCCGCGCGTTCGACCAGGCTTTCCAGCGTGTCGCCCAGGCTGCGCATGGCCAGGCCGATGCTGGCGCTGAGCAGCAGGTCTTTTTGATCGACCGCGATATCCAGGCGGTGTATGCGCCGGCATAGGCGGGTGGCGACCTGCATCGCCTGATCCTGATTTACGCCATGCAGCATGGCCACGAACTCTTCGCCGCCGTAGCGTCCCACCAGATCCGTGGGGCGCAGTTCGCTGCTCAGGATTTCCGCGACGGCCATCAGGGCACGGTCGCCCGAGGCATGGCCGTGGCGATCGTTGAGTATCTTGAAGTGATCCAGGTCCATGAACAGCAGCGCGATCGGCTGTGCTTCCCCGATCGCTTCGGCCAGCATGCTGTTGGCCGCTTCCGTCCAGGCACGGCGGTTGAGCAGACTGGTGAGCGCATCGCGATCGGCCAGCACGCGTACGTTGTCGCGATCGTGGCGCATGGTCAGGGCGCGATCGGCCAGTCCCAGTGACAGCACGATCGCTTCAAACGCACCCATGCCGATGCTGGCGTCATTGAGCCAATCCAGGCTGGGCAGGGCGCCGGTTACCTGCGCGCTGGTCATGGCGGTCAGCACCAGCAGCGGTGTCCAGCCGAGCAGGAAAAACCACGCCTGACGCGACCCGCGTACGCCGGCAATCAACGCGGACAAGAGCAGCAGGAGCGCGCCGAGGATCAGCACCGGATTGACCAGGGCCCTGGCCATATCCATTAATTCGGGAATCTGGCTGCAGCGCAGCAGCACAATCAGCGGCATGCTGAAGCCAAGCGCTATCACCGGCACGCGTAACATGGGTGCGTAGCGGGGCAGATCACAGAATCGGCCCACAAACAACGCGGCAAACGATACCGATAGCGCCGTAGCCGATGTGCCGATCAGCAGTTCCGATCCCGCCAGCCAGCTCAGGCCAAGCGGATGGAACAGGAAGCCGGTTTCGATGCTTTGCACGATGACGTAGCAAAGCATGTAGCCGGTGTACCAGGCGAAGGTCATATCGCGCAGCATGATGGCGAAGCACAAGGCCATCAGCGCCATGGTCACCATCACAGCAAAGCAAGCCGTGGCAAAGCTGAGCCAGTCGGAATCGTCTTGCAGGTAATCGTCCATGTCCTGCAATGCAAAGCGTTCGGGCGCGCTGATGGTGTTGCTGGGTTCGAACTTGAGCAGGATGGGGGCGGTTTGTCCGCGGTCGACGGTCAGGCGAAAAGCCAGCCGGCCATGCCCGTGCAATGGCGCGGTGAAGTCATCCAATGCCAGCGTGCGGGAGGCGCCCTTCTCATCGAACAGGGTGATCGAGCCCATCGGCGCCGGGTAGATGGACAGGACACGTGCTTCATTGGTGTTGGACGGTTCGGGCTGCAGTACGACCCAGCTGCCCAGGGCATCGCGCGGGAACATCTGCAACATCGACGGATTGAAGGGCTTCAGTGCGCCATGCTTGAAGGCGTCGAGTATTTGCGCGGTTGTGTCACCGCGCGTCACTTCGCGCCAGGCTCCGCGCAGACGAGCGCCGGTGCTGGCGTGCAGGAGCGAGAACCACAGCAGCCAGACCAACGGCAAAATCGCGATGACCCATCTGCGTTCACGCCACTTGTATAAAACGTCCCTAGTCACCTCAGCCCCTTTTCCTGAAGTGGCCTCCGCCCGGGTAAACAGACGGCCTGGCCTTGCCCCCGGTCACACCGCATCCGTCTGCAGATCGCCGGTTCCCCGATGGCCGACGGCACCGCCATTGTGAACTTCTGATGGCACGGCGGAGCATTCGGCGCGAATTTGACCCCAGGCTATGCAGGGTGCGTGCCAGCGTGTCACGTCCCTGTAAAACGGTCATCCACAAGAACTTGCGTGCAGTTGACACGGCATTTTGGCCAAGCTATGACCGGGTGTGACAGGCTGGGTCAGGTTCTTCACCACGGAGCTTTTATGGCGACCATCAAGGTGGCGGTACTCGTAGGCAGCTTGCGTAGCGATTCACTCAATCAACGGCTGGCGCGAGCCATCGAGCGCCTGGCGCCGCCGGAGCTGTCATTCGAGCACCTCCGGCTCGATAACCTGCCGTTCTACAACCAGGACTTCGATCACGAGTATCCCTCGGTGTGCCAGGCCTTGAAGCAGCGGATCAAGGCGGCCGATGCCCTGCTGTTCGTAACCCCGGAATACAACCGGTCGATACCGGGCGTGCTGAAAAA
Organism: Dyella flava; assembly: GCF_016904955.1. GTDB lineage: Bacteria > Pseudomonadota > Gammaproteobacteria > Xanthomonadales > Rhodanobacteraceae > Dyella_B > Dyella_B flava. The sequence continues at coordinate 287,320 of NZ_JADIKE010000039.1, forward strand.
TGCCCTGGACATTGCGTCGCGCCCCTATGGAACCAACGCGTTTGCCGGTAAGCCAGGCGCCGTGCTCGGCGTGTCAGTAGGGGCGACCGGTACCGCATTGGCGCAGCAGCACCTGCGTAACGTGCTGGCCTACCTGGATGTTCCGCTGCTCGCACAACCCGAAGTGTTTATCAAGTTTCACGATGGGTTGATCACGGCGGACGGCAACATCGGCGTCGAAGGCACGCAGAAATTCCTGCACGGCTTCGTTGACCGCTACGTCGCATGGGTCCGCAAGTTCGTGTAGGTTGGAGTAAGCGCCAGCGCACTCCAACATCGCCATCTCTTACGCAGCGACCAATCATTGCCGGCCCAGGAATGCTTTACGCGCAAAACATGGCATGGCGCCGCTAGGGTGCGCAAGCGCTTACCCCAGCCTACGCAGGCCGGGTTACGCCACCGACCCCGCAATATTTCTCCAGCAATTGCTGCTGTACATCGTGCGGCGTTTGCCCGTCGACGGGCTGCAGCCGCGAATAGCTACCGTCGGTGTTGAGCTGCCACGCCGTGGTGTTGTCCGTCAGATACAGATCGAGTTCTTTGCGGATGCGCTGGCGCAGCTTGCGGTCTTCAATCGGGAAGGAGGTTTCGACGCGGCGGTCGAGATTGCGTTCCATGAAGTCGGCGCTGGCCAGGTACAGGCGTTCGTCGCCATCGTTGGCAAACCAGTAGACCCGGCTGTGTTCCAGAAAGCGTCCGACAATGGAGCGTACCTGGATGTTCTGCGATACGCCGGGAATGCCGGGGCGCAGGCAGCAGGTGCCGCGTATCACCAGATCGATCTTCACACCGGCGCAACTGGCCTTGTACAGCGCGCGGATCATCTTCGCGTCGGTCAGCGCATTGACTTTGATGATCATGTGCGCCGGCTTGCCCGCTTCGGCATGCGCCTGTTCGCGGCCGATCATCTCAAGCAATGATTTCTTCAGCGTAAACGGCGCATGCAGCAGCTTTTTCATCTTCAGCAGCTTGCCCATGCCGGTGAGCTGGCTGAAGAGCTTGTGCACATCCTCGCACAGTGCCGGATCGGAAGTGAGCAGGCTGTAGTCGGTATACAGCCGTGCATTGCCGCTGTGATAGTTGCCGGTGCCCAGATGGGCGTAGCGTTGCAGCTTGTCGCCTTCGCGACGCTGGATCAGCATCAGCTTGGCGTGAGTCTTCACATCGACCACGCCATAGATCACCACCGCGCCTGCCTGCTGCAAGCGTGTCGCCAGGCCGAGATTGGATTCTTCGTCGAAGCGCGCACGCAGTTCGACCACGGTGATCACTTCCTTGCCGGCGCGTGCCGCTTCGACCAGCGCGTCGACGATCTCGGAATTGGCGCCGGTGCGATACAGCGTTTGCTCGATGGTGAGCACCGCTGGATCTTTCGCGGCCTGGCGCACCAGATCGACGACCGGCGCGAACGATTCGTAAGGATGCATCAGCAGCACGTCCTGCTTGCTGATCACCTGGAACAGGTCTTCCGCTTTCTTCAGTGCCTTCGGAATGGCCGGCACGAACGGCGGATATTGCAGTTGCGGACTCTCGCTGCGGGTGACAATGCCGAACAGACGCGTGAGATTGACCGGACCATTGACCTCGTACAGTTCGGCTTCGGTAAGGCCGAATTGCTTGAGCAGGTAATCGGTCAGCAGCTTGGGGCAGTTGTCGGCAACTTCCAGGCGAACGGCGTCGCCGAAACGGCGCGAGGACAGTTCGCCGCGCAACGCGCGTGCCAGATCGTCCATTTCTTCCGGGTCGATGGTGAGGTCGGCGTTGCGGGTCAGCCGGAACTGGTAGCAGCCGCGCACTTCCATGCCCGGGAACAGTTCTTCCGCATGCGCGTGCATGATCGAGGACAGCAGCACATAGTTCTCGCCGCCTTCGCAGACATCGTCAGGCAGGCGGATGATGCGCGGCAGGACGCGTGGCGCCGGCAGGATGGCGAGGCCCGAATCACGGCCGAAGGCGTCCACGCCTTCCAGCTCCACGATGAAGTTGAGGCTCTTGTTGACCAGCAACGGGAACGGGTGAGTGGGGTCGAGGCCGATCGGCGTCATCATCGGCGCCACTTCCTGGCGGAAGTAACGCTGCACCCAGCGCTTTTGCGCAGCGCTCCAGCTTTCCCGGCGGACGATGCGGATGCCGTGCTGATCGAGTTCGGGCAGCAGACGCTCGTTGAGTATGGCGTACTGCCGTGCAATTTGCCGGTGTGCAATCTCGCTGATCTCGGCCAGGGCCTGTTTCGGCGCGATGCCATCCGGCCCCACGATTTCATGCCCGTAAGCCAGCTGTCCCTTGAGACCGGCCGCGCGAATCTCGAAGAACTCATCCATGTTGCTGGAGAAGATCAGCAGGAACTTCAGCCGCTCCAGCAGCGGAGTGCGTTCATCCAGCGCCTGTTCCAGCACGCGGTTGTTGAACTGCAATTGCGACAGCTCGCGGTGGATGTAATAGGTTTTTTCGTTGAAATCGACGGCAGGCGCCGCGTGGGGGGCTTCTGGAATGGTTGCGCTGGCGGCAAGCATGGCGTCTTGGTCGTTGAGTTTGCTCATCGGTGCACCATCCGGGTCACTGGCTATGGGTGGCGACGCCGCACCCGTATGGTCGGGTCACTGCGTAGGCATGTTGCTGCACGGCGTTGACATGGAGATGACATCAACGCGGGCTTTGACTTCGTCCCATCATGCAGCATCCTGCGGAAGAAGGTAATGGCTCGGTGCAGCCCCCAGTGTGCGCCGAAATGCAGCGGTAAATGCACTGGTGCTGCTGTAACCGAGTTCAATCGCCACCTGTGTCACTGATTGGCCGCGTCCCAGTCTTGCCAGTGCGGCAAGCAGGCAGGCCTGTTGCCGCCAGCTGCTGAAGCTCATGCCGGTTTGTTCACGAAACAGCCGGGTAAAGCTGCGGCGACTCATGCCGGCTTTGTTCGCCATGCTGTCGATGTCTATTTCCAGTGAAGGCGACTGGATCAGCGAGCGGCATATCCGCGCCAGGCGCGGATCCTGTGGCAGCGGTGTATTCAGGGGCAGGGTGGGCATGCGGGTGATTTCATCCACCAGCAGGCGCATCAGCAGGTCGTCGCGGCTACCCAGGACGTATTCGATCGGCAGATCCGCCGCTTCGTATAACAGCGCATGCAGTAGCGGTGACACGCTGATCACCGTGCAATGTTCAGGCAGCCCTGCTTTCGCGGCGATCGTGGGAAGCAGATAGGCGCTGCGGGTGCTGGTGGGGCCGCCCATGTGCACGGCGTGCTCCATGCCCGGCGGAATCCACAGCGCCCGCCGGGTCGGCACCGTCCAGGTGCCTTCGGTGGCGGTGACCGTCAGCACGCCGGTGATGGCGTACAGGCATTGGCCGCGCTTGTGGGTGTGATTGGGCAACAGCGTGCCGGATGGGTAGTCGTTGCCGGAGGCGATGACATCGCGCGGGGTGTCTTCGTAGGCGGCGATGCGGGTGTTGCGCATGGCTAAAGCCTGGAATCCTTGATGAAGGAGGGATGGGCTCGTGGGAGCCGCTGGCTTTTGACTTTCCTTGGTTCTGGCCCAAATTCAACAATAGTTGACCCGCTAACGGATGCAGGCCGAATACGGCTACTTTAAGGTGCGACCTGTAGCGAGGCAATCTCGCCCTCCCCCAACTCCTGAGTACCTATGCAGAACTCTGCCGAATCGGTTTCCTTGCCGGTGGGCGCGCAGGCCGACGCCGGCTCCAGCGCCACGGCGCATGCGCATCGCACGGATTTCGCGATCCTGGGCGCGATCAGCTTTTCGCACCTGCTCAACGACATGATTCAGTCGCTGATCGTGGCGATCTATCCGATCCTCAAAGGCGGTTTCCATTTGAGCTTCGGGCAGATCGGCCTGATTACGCTGACCTATCAGGTCACGGCCTCGCTGTTGCAGCCGATAATCGGCATGGTTACCGACCGCAAGCCGATGCCTTATTCGCTGCCGGTGGGCATGGGATTCACGCTGTGCGGTCTGCTGTTGCTCGCGGTAGCGCCGAATTACCCGGTACTGTTGCTGGCCGCTGCGCTGGTCGGGACCGGCTCGTCCGTATTCCATCCGGAATCCTCGCGTGTGGCGCGCCTGGCTTCGGGCGGACAGCATGGCCTGGCGCAATCGCTGTTCCAGGTGGGCGGTAATACCGGATCGTCACTTGGACCCTTGTTGGCAGCGTGGATCATCGTGCCGCATGGCCAGGGCAGCGTTGCCTGGTTCTCGCTGGCCGCGTTGCTGGCGATCGTGGTGCTGATGCAGGTGGGACGCTGGTATCGCCAGCACCACGTCGCACGCAGCAAGGTGGCGCGTCATGTGGCTGGTGAGGCGCTCAGCCGCAACAAGGTCGTCATGTGCCTGTTCATTTTGGGACTGCTGATTTTCTCCAAATATTTTTATCTGGCGAGTATCAGCAGCTATTTCACGTTCTACCTGATGCACACTTTCAACGTGTCGGTGCAAAGCGCGCAGGTGCACTTGTTTGTGTTCCTGTTTGCTGTGGCCGCAGGCTCGCTGATCGGTGGGCCGATCGGTGACCGGATCGGGCGCAAGTGGGTGATCTGGGTGTCGATCCTTGGCGTGGCGCCGTTCACGCTGGCCTTGCCGCACGCCAACCTGTTCTGGACCGGCGTGCTGACGGTGATCATTGGCCTGATTCTGTCGTCGGCGTTCTCGGCGATCCTGGTCTATGCACAGGAATTGATTCCCGGGCGCGTCGGCATGATCTCGGGTTTGTTCTTTGGTTTTGCCTTCGGCATGGGTGGCATCGGTGCCGCCGTGCTGGGACGCGTGGCGGATGTGCATGGCATCGATTATGTGTATTCGCTATGCGCGTACTTGCCGCTGATGGGCGTCCTGGCGATTTTCCTGCCGGATCTGGATCGGCCGATGGCGAAATTGGCGAAAGCTTGATCGCATGCTGCGCCAGCTCTTGCTGGAGAAAAAACGGCCCGCATTAGCGGGCCGTTTTTCATGTCGACTCAGTGCTTGGCCGGTGGCGGACCTTGCACCACCTGCATCAGGCTTTGCGGCTTGAGATATTTCTTGAAGGCCGCCTGCACCTGTTCCGGCGTGAGTTCCAGATAGTGTTTGGCGGCCACCATCGGTTGATCCAGTGGCTCATCGTGCCAGGCCCAGGTCAGCAATGAACGGGCGATGCTGCTGATGCTGGCGACGCCGACCGGGATCGAGCGGATTTCATACTGACGCGCGTTGGTCAGCTCGTCTTCCTTCACCGGCGTGGTCTGCATGTCGATCAGGTTCTGGCGCACCAGGCCATCCACCGCCGCCACCTTGTCGGGGTCGCTGCCGTACTGCACGAAGAAGATCGAGCGCGAACGATCGAAGTGCAGGCCGGAACCGGCGCCATAAGCGTAACCATGCTTTACGCGGATATCGGCCATCAGGCGTGAGGCGAAACCGTTGCCGCCGAGCACGTCATTGCCCAGTTGCAGGGCATAGCGGTCAGGATCGTGCATGTTGAGCTCGATCATCTGCCCCATCAGCACCTGATCCTGCGAAGCATAGGGATTCTCGATCACGGTGTAGCCGGCCGGATTGGTCGGCACCGGCTTCGAGATCACATTCGGCCTGGGACCTTCGGCCTTCCATTGACCAAAGTAACGCTCCACCGTGGCCTTGGCTTGATCAGGCGTGACATTGCCGACGACGACGATGGTGGTCAGATCCGGGCGATAGGTCTTGGCGTAGTAGTCCTTGATGTCCTGCAAGGTGAGTTTGTTGACCGTATCCGGCGTGGCGAGCCGCAGGTCGGGATCACCCTTCGGCAGCAGGCCCTCCCGCAATGCCTTCATCATCTTGTATTGCGGCGACTGCATTTCGCCGGCCAGGGTGCGCGACAGCGTTTCCTGTTGCACGCTGAAACCCTGCTGCGGCAAGGCAGGGTGCAGTTCGTTATCGGCCAGCAACTGCACGCCGCGATCGAACTGATCGCTGAGCACGTCGACGCCGAAGTCGGTGCCGCCACTTTCCGTGGCGGAAATGTCGTCGAGCGCCTTGTGGAAGGCATCGCGATCCAGCGTGGTGGAGCCGTAGTCGAACAGCGTGGACAGCAGGCGTGCTGCACCTTCCTGTCCAGCCGGCTCGTGCAGTTTCGGATTGTTGTCGATATGGCCGACCACGCTGACGGTCTTGCTGATGGTTTCCGGCTGCACGATGAGGCGGATGCCGTTCGACAAGGTCATCTGCACGGGAGCCAGCGTCCAGCGCGGAATCTCAAGCTTGCTCAGTTTTTCGGCAGCCCAGGCTGGCAGCGGCTGATCGAGCTTGTCATTGCCAGCAAAAGATTCCGAACCGCCGAAGCCGGCGCTATCCGGTGGGCGTTGGCCGTTGTTGTCGGAGGTGAGCACGACGGTCACGCGTTGATCCGGCTTCAGGTATTCGCGTGCGACGCGGTTTACATCGTCCACGGTGACATTGCGAAATTGCTGTTCGGCTTCATCCGGTGAATTCAATCCCATCCACGCGATGGCTTGCGACCAGGCGCTGGCCAGCGTCACGGCGCTGTTCTTGTTGAATTCGGCTTGCGCGATTTCCGAACGCTTGGAGGCTTCAACCAGGTCGGCCGGCACGCCGTTCTTGAGCAGATCGTTAATCACACCGTCGAGATCGGTCTGGGCTTGCTTGGCGTCGCCACCCTTGGGGAAGCCGACCTCGATCAAACCCACGCCGCCGTAGCTGAAAGGCTGCAACTGCGCGTCGGAGCTAAGCACCTTGCCCTGCACAGCCAGTGCGCTCAACGAGCTGCGTGCGTTGTTGAGCACATCCAGCAGGATCTGCGCAGCGGCATTGTCATTGTCCTTCATGCCGGGCATGCGATACAGGAACTGCACCGATCCCGTGCCTTGCGGCGTGTTGGCGGCAATCGTTTCCGGCTTCACCGGTTGCAGTTTCAGCGGCGCGCGCTCGGGGGTCTTGCGCTCGGGAATCTTGCCGAACAAGTCGCGCACCTTGGCGAGCGTGCTGTGCGGATCGACATCGCCCACGATCACCAGCAGCGCGTTGTTCGGCGCGTACCAGTTCTTGTAGAACGCTTGCAGATCCTGGGCGGTGGTTTTGTCGAATGAAGGACGCGTACCCAGTGCATCTTCCGCATAGCCGGTACCTGCATACAGGATGCGCTCGGCTTTCTGGAAGGCGAGATAGCCCGGGTCGGAAATATCGCGCGACACCTCCTGCTCGATGGCGCCGCGCTCGCTATCCCAGTTTTTCTGCGTCAGCAGCGCGCCTTCCATGCGCGTCGATTCGATGTGCAGCAGAATGTCCAGATAATTGGACGGCGCGACAAAGTAAAACTGCGTGGCATCGTTGGTGGTGAAGGCATTGTTCTCGGCGCCCATCTTGCCGGTCATTTCATCGAGTTGCGCGCCGCTCATGCCCTGGCTGTCGCGGAACATCATGTGTTCCAGCGCATGCGCGGTGCCGGGAAAACCGTCCGGCGTGTGATAGCCGCCGGCCAGATAGGTGATCTGGGTGGTGACCATCGGTGAAAGCGTCTCGCGCACGATCACCACGCGCAGGCCGTTGTCCAGGGTGGCGTGCAACACCTTGCCGTCACCAGCGACGGCCTGCGACGCCGCGGGTGCATCGGCGCGAGCGGGGATGCTGGCGGCGACCAGTCCCAGGCTCAGCATTACGCTCCATGCCAATGTCTTGAGGGGTCTCGACATCATTTCGGATTCCTTAATATGAACAACGGTAGACCGCGGGATAGTGCCATAGTGCCCCGGTAAGGGATGCTCTGATCAATTCTGCGCGGGCGGCATGATGTCCAGAAGGCTCGCAGGCTGTGGCGCGTGGCGCAGGGAAGACTGGCTGTCTTGCCAAGCCGTGCGGCACAGCCTGCGGGCCTTCTGGACATCACCCCGTCATTTTAAATTCAATACGTTGGGGCCAATCCTGTCTGTTCGCACGCCTCTGGTCCGTCGTCTCGACAGACAGCCAGTCTGCCTTCGCCGACGGACCGGAGGCGTGCGAACAGACAGGACTGGTGACGCCCGCGCAGAATTGATCAGAGCATCCCTAGGCCCACGTGCCGGATTGCCCACTATCGATAACCGGCCGTGGGGGATATCTTGGCTGGACGCCGCAAATTTCTCAGGGGAGGTGCGCGACCATGTTGGTGGTAACGACCGAAAACGTACCCGGCCATCAGGTGGTCCAGGTCAAGGGGCAGGTGTTTGGCCTGGTAGTGCGCAGCCGCGGCATCGGCGGCAACATGATGGCCGGCATCCGTTCGCTGGTGGGTGGCGAGATCCACGAATACACCCAGATGCTGGAAGAAGCACGCCGCCATGCGCTCGACCGGCTGGTTTCCAACGCCAAGATGATGGGTGCCAATGCGGTGCTGATGATGCGTTTCGACTCCGCCGAAATCGGTCAGACCATGAGCGAAATCGTGGCCTACGGCACCGCCGTGGTGCTTGATCCCCCGACCTGAGCGGCGCCGACATGTTGCCTGTCGTGTTGTATGTGCTGGGTGGCTTGTTGCTGCTCGGGGCCGGTATTGCCGCCTTGACGGGCATGTTCGTGATGCTGCTGCCGCAATTGTTGTTTGGCGGTTTGTTGTTGGTGGTGGGGCTGGCGATTGAGCGCTGGCGTTACAAGCCTTTGTTGCGTACGGGGCCGGATCCGCGCTGGAAAGATACCGGTGAACGCTTTGTCGATCCCGGCAGCGGGCAACTTACCGCGGTGTATTTCGATCCGCAGCACGGCGAGCGTCATTACGTCGTCATCGATGAACAGGTTCGCCCGCGTTAACACGTCGCTATCGGCCGCTTCGATAGGATCGGTAGTCAATTCATTCGCATTTGAATCCTCAGGAAAGGAGTAAGCATGCCTTCAGGTAATCCGGTATTACGCGGCAAGGCGTTCCAGGGCCTGCCCGTCACGGGCGAACGCATGACCATGAACGGTACGATCACGCGCACCGCGCTGTTGCTGGCGCTGGCGGTGATCACTGGCGGCTGGACATGGCAGCGTTTCGTTGATGCGGCTGCAGGCGGTGACATGGCGGCGGCGCTGGCGGCCATAAGCCCGTTCATGTGGGGCGGCCTGATCGTGGGTTTGGTGATGGCGCTGGTCACCACGTTTGCGCAGCGCTGGGCCGGTATCACGGCACCGCTTTATGCCATTGCCGAAGGTTTTGCGCTGGGCGGCATTTCTGCCGTCATGAATCTGCGCTTCCCGGGCATCGTGCTGCAGGCAGTCATGCTGACAGTCGGCGTGTTGGCGGTGATGTTGCTGGCTTATCGCTCGGGTTGGATCAAGGTGACCGACAGGTTCCGCCTGGGTGTGGTGGCGGCGACGGGTGGCATTGCGCTGCTGTATGTCGTGGACATCGCGCTGCGCGCCTTTACCCACATCCAGATTCCCTTTATCCATGAAACCGGTGCGATCGGCATTGGCTTCAGCCTGCTGGTGGTGGGTCTGGCCGCGCTTAACCTGGTGCTGGATTTCGACCTGATCGACCGCGCCGCCGCGCAGGGTGCACCGAAGTACATGGAGTGGTACGGCGCTTTCGCGCTGATGGTGACCCTGGTGTGGCTGTATATGGAACTGCTGCGCCTCTTGTCCAAGGCGCGCCGCTAAGCGCACTTCGAATCACTCTTTACGCAAGATAGCCCCTCGTTCCAGCCTTCTCCCCCACCGGGGGAGAAGGAGACGAGCAAGGCAAAATGCTACCCTTGCCGTTTTTCCGACAGCAGGTGGGTATGACGAAAGAGGCCGGCCGTGGACACGCCTTGCTGGTCGGAGCAGGCATCCTGTGCAGCCGCCTGTTCGGCCTGGCGCGGCAACGGGTGTTTTCCCACTACTTTGGCCTGTCCGATGCGGCGGATATCTTCAGCGCCGCCTTGCGCGTCCCGAACTTCCTGCAGAACCTGTTCGGGGAGGGCGTGCTCTCGGCCTCCTTCATTCCGGTCTATGCGCGCCTGTTGGCGCAGCACAAGCAGGAAGACGCTGATCGCCTTGCTGGCGCCATCGCCGCAGCACTGGCCCTGATCATCGCGGTCATTGTGGCCTTGGGCGTACTGGCCACGCCTTATCTGTTATGGGCGATTGCGCCGGGTTATACCGGCGAGAAGCGCGAGCTGACGATTCTGATCGTTCGGATTCTGTTCCCGGGTACCGGCATCCTGGTGTGGTCGGCATGGTGCCTGGGCATTCTCAACAGTCACCACAAATTTTTCCTGTCTTACGCGGCGCCGGTGGTCTGGAATCTTTCCATGATCCTGACCATGCTGCTGTTCCGCCACCTGGATGCCGATCGCCTGATCGTCTATCTGGCGTGGGGCACGGTGCTGGGCTGCCTGTTGCAGTTCCTGGTGCAGTTGGGGCCGGTGTTGAAGCTGGTGCCGGGCATGCGCCTGCGGCTTGATTTGCGCAACATGCACGTGCGGCAAGTAGGTGGCAGCTTCCTGGGTGTCGCGGTCGGGCGTGGTGTGGTGCAGATCAGCGCATTCGTGGACCAGGCCATTTCCACCTTGCTGGGCAGTGGTGCGATTGCCGGCATGACCACGGCATCGTCCATCAACCTGTTGCCGGTCAGCCTGTTCGGCATGGCGATTTCCGCCTCGGAATTGCCCACGCTCTCCCGCATGGTGGGTGATCAGTTCGATGCGGATGTCGCGGCCAAGCTTTCGACACGCCTGAACAACGGCCTGGAGCGTATCGCTTTCTTTATCGTGCCTTCGGCCATGGCGTTTTTTGCCCTGGGTAATGTGGTGGTGGCGGCGCTTTATCAGTCCGGTGCATTTACCCGCAAGGATTCGTATTACGTGTGGGCGATTCTTGCCGGCTCCGGCGTGGGCTTGCTGGCGTCGACATTCGGGCGCCTGTATGCATCCACCTATTACGCGATGCGTGATACACGAACGCCCCTGCGCTTCGCAATCGTCCGACTGGTGTTTACCGCAGTACTTGGCCTGGCCAGTGCACTGTTGCTGCCGCCCATGTTTGGCCTCCCCTTGCAGTGGGGTGCCGTAGGTCTCACCGCATCAGCAGGTGTGGCCGGCTGGATCGAGTTCCATCTGTTGCGCCGCACGTTGAACAAGCAGCTTGGACCGACCGGCGTCTCCGCGGTGTTGATGGTGAAACTGTGGGTGGCAGCAGGATTGGCGGCGCTCGCTGCATGTCTCGTCGAACACTTCATGCCCGGCTACGGTCCGATCATCACGGCTATGTTCGTGCTATCGATCTACGGTGTTGCCTACTTTGCCATCACGTATCTGCTACGCATCCCCGTGTGCGTGGAGGTGCTTGGAAAAGTCCTGCGGCGTGTGGGCATACGCTGAAACGCGATGCTTCACAGATTGGTGGCCAGGTAGCCACCAATCTGCGCAAGCGGTTTCAGCGTGGACCGATCACCATCGGCTCCGGCTCCAGCTTCACGCCAAAGCGGGCCTGCACACCCTCGATCACGCGTTGCGCCAAAGCCCATAGTTCCTGGCCACTGGCTTTGCCATGGTTGACCAGCACCAGCGCATGGCGATTGGAAATGCCTGCATCGCCTTCGCGCATGCCCTTGAACCCGGCCGCTTCAATCAACCATGCGGCAGAAAGTTTCCAGCGCGCATCATCTCCCGGCCAGGCGACCAGTGCGGCGTGCTCGCGCTTGAGTGCTTCACCCTGGGCGGCATCGACGACGGGATTCTTGAAGAAGCTGCCGGCGTTACCGATCACCGCCGGATCGGGCAGCTTGCGGGTACGCAGATGCACCACGGCTTCGGCGACGTGAAACGGTGCGGGTTTGTCCACCCCCATGCGCTCCAGTTCCTCATGGATGCCGGCATAGTCCAGCCGCAATGCATGCGAACGGGGCAGGGCAAAGCGAACTGCGGTGACGATGAAGCGGTCCGGCTCGTGCTTGAACAGCGAATCGCGATAGGCAAAAGCGCAAGCCTGGCGATCCAGTGTCACCACGCGCCGCTCGCTTAAGTCCCAGGCTTCCACGCTTTCGATGAACTCGGCCACTTCCGTGCCGTAAGCGCCGATGTTCTGGATCGGTGCGGCACCCACCGTGCCGGGAATCAGGATCAGGTTTTCGAGTCCCGCAAAACCCTGGCCAAGCGTCCAGCGCACGAAGTCATCCCAGCGCTCGCCCGCGGCGACGGCGATACGAGAGACATCGCCATCCTGTTCGACGTGGACGCCACGGGTTTCCATCGCCAGCACGGTGCCGTCGACATCGCCTGTCAACAGAATATTGCTGCCTTCGCCCAGGACCAGCAAACGGCCCGCACGAATGGCGGGGAAGTCGAGCAGTTCCGGAAGCTTGGTTGCATCGCGTATTTCAGCGAGCAATTTTGCGCGCGCGGCGACGCGCAGTGTGTTGCGCGCGGCCAAGGGCGCGTTTTCGATCAGGGTGTATCCGCCCATGTCGGTGCGTTCAACGGCCATCGCGCTGCTCCTGCTGCCGGCGGACTTCGTTGACGCATTCGGCAATCAACGCCGGGCCGCGATAGATCAGGCCCGAATAGATCTGCACGAGTCGCGCGCCGGCGTCGATCTTTTCCACTGCATCCTGTCCTTCAAGAATGCCACCCACGCCGACGACACCGATACGACCGCCAAGACGGCGGCGCATGCCGCGCACCACCTCGGTGGAGCGCGACAGCAGCGGGCGTCCAGACAGGCCGCCGGTCTCATTACCCAGCGGATCGTTAGCGACAGCGGAATGATCAATCGTGGTGTTGGTGCAGATCACGCCATCGATCTGGGTGGCCAGCAATACGTCGGCGATGCTGTCCAACTCCGCCTCGCTGAGATCCGGAGCGATCTTCAGCAACATCGGTTTGCGCTTGCCTTGCTGCGAACCCAGCCGCTCTTGTGCTTCACGCAGGGTTTCGATAAAGCGACGCAGCGTCGCTTCTTCTTGCAGATCGCGCAGACCCTTGGTATTGGGCGAGGAAATATTGACGGTGATGTAGCTGGCGTGTGCGTAGACGCGTTCCAGGCAGAACAGGTAATCGTCCACCGCCTTGTCGTTCGGGGTGTCCTTGTTCTTGCCGATATTGATGCCGAGCACACCGCGATAGCTGGACTTCTGCACGTTGCGCACCAGCGCATCGACGCCTTCGTTGTTGAAGCCCATGCGGTTGATGATGGCTTCGTGTTGTGGCAGGCGGAACAGGCGCGGGCGGTCGTTGCCGATCTGCGGGCGCGGCGTCACCGTGCCGACTTCGATGAAGCCAAAGCCCAGCGCACCCAGCGCATCAAGATGGGCGGCGTTCTTGTCCAGGCCGGCGGCGAGGCCGACAGGATTGGGGAAACGCAGGCCAAAGGCTTCGGTAGGCAGGTCCTGTGGCGGGGTGGCTACGAAGCGGCCCAGCTCGCTGCGGTGGGCCACGTCCAGCCCGTAGAGCGTCAGACCGTGGGCGGTCTCCGCATCCAGCTTGAACAGCAGGGGACGAATCCAGTCATACATCAAGTAAGCTCTCCGACGTAAACGCGGGTGTCGTAGTCGAAGCTTATCTTGCCGTCGGTCTGGCAGTCATCGAACAGCTTGCACAGTGCATCGATCATGGGGGCGTGATTCGGGTGGCCTTCCTTGGGTGCATACGACGAAGACATCAGCCTTCCACGCAATGCGTCGAAGTCCAGCAGCTGGCGGTGATCGAACTCCGCGGTGCCACGCCAGCCGGTACCGAACCACTCGCGCATAACCGGTTCATCGGCATAACGTTCGGCCACGCTGGTGTAATCCGTGCCATAGGTTTGCAGCAGTGCTTCGTAACCGACCAGGAATGGCGTGCTGGTCAGCCGGCGCGAGTTCCAGTAGATGGCCGCCAGGCCACCTCGGCGCAGGATGCGATGGAATTCCTGGCGCGTGCTGCTCGGATCGAACCAATGAAAAGCTTGTGCCACCGAGACCAGATCGACGCTGCCGTCTTTCAGCGTGGTGGCGTCGGCACGTCCATCCACCGCATGAAAACGGGGATTGCCACCCAGCCATGTCACGGCTGCCTCACGCATCGCGGCATTGGGTTCAACGGCCGTCACCGGATGTCCGGCATCGAGAAACATCTTGCTGGAAATGCCGGTGCCCGCACCGACATCCGCGACAAGCCAAGCGGGTGTGACACCTTGCACATCCCGCAGCCAGTCGAGCAGGGCCGTGGGGTAGGTGGGGCGATAGCGGACATAATCGGCAACGCGATTGCTGAAGCGTTCGGTGGATTTCAGATCAGGCATGCTGGTTTATCCCGAAAGAAGTTGGCCGCCATCGACGCAGAGCGTCTGCCCGGTAATCCAGCTCGCCCAGGGCGATGCAAGGAATAGCGCGGCATGGGCAATTTCCTCTGGCTTGCCGAAACGTCCGAACGGAATCTTGGCAAGCGTGTTGTGATACAGCGCGGGTGTCTCGCGCTTGCGGCGATCCCAGATGCCGTCAGGAAATTCGATCGAGCCGGGCGCGATGGCATTGACCCGAATGCGATCCTTGGCCAGGTCGAGTGCTTGCGAGGTCGTGTATTGGCTCAGCGCCGCCTTGATCGCCGCATACGGCGCACTGCGCGTACTGGGATGAAACGCGGCAATGGAACTGGTGTGCAGGATGCTCGCCTGTGGCGAGGCTTCAAGATAAGGCAGCGCTGCACGTGAAGCGCGTACCGCAGCCAGCAGGTCGATATTGAAGCCCGCCGCCCAGCCTTCTTCGGTGTCGTCGAAGCCGTAGCCGCTGGCGTTGTTGATCAGCACGTCGATGCCGCCGAGTGATACGGCTGCATTGGCGATGTACGCATCGATGGCTGCGGCGTCGCCCAGATCACAGGATTGCCGGTGCACCGGAACGCCATGTGCCGCGATGGCCGCGGCGGTTTCATCGAGTGCGGCCTGACCGCGTGCACAGATCGATACGGCCGCGCCTGATGCGGCGAAAGCCAGCGCCATGCTGCGGCCAATGCCCTTGCTGCCACCGGCAATCACGACGCGGTAGCCGTGGAAGTCAAACGGGGAGATGCTTGAAGGTGACGTCATGCCACAGTCCTTCTGGGAGGGATCCCCTCTACCCTCCGGAGAGAAGGTTAGGCTGAAGGGCGATCTTGCGATAAGGCGGCTTCAAACGAATGCTCTGAGGTTTTATCGCGAGCGCACCCTTCACCTCAGTCTTCTCTTCCACAGGGACGACCTGGCGGCCGTCCCTGTGGAGAGGGAGCTGGCAGTCTTACAAATCGAACTTAATGCCCTGCGCCAGCGGTAGCGCGTTCGAGTAGTTGATGGTGTTGGTCTGACGGCGCATATACACCTTCCACGCATCCGAACCGGACTCGCGGCCGCCGCCCGTTTCCTTCTCACCACCGAAGGCACCGCCGATCTCTGCACCGGAGGTGCCGATATTGACGTTGGCAATGCCGCAGTCCGAGCCGGCCGCCGACAGGTACTGCTCGGCCGACTTCAGGTTTTGCGTGAAGATCGACGACGACAGACCCTGCGGCACGCTGTTCTGCAACTCGATGGCTTCGTCCAGCGTCTTGAACGGCATGATGTAGAGGATCGGAGCGAAGGTCTCCGTCTGCACCACTTCATCGCTGTTCTTAAGACCGGTGACAATGGCGGGCAACACGAAATTGCCCTTGCGGTCGGTGAGGGCCGCACCGCCGGTGCGCACCGTGCCGCCGCTGGCCTTGGCCTTTT
The DNA here is from genome assembly GCF_016904955.1 of Dyella flava. GTDB lineage: Bacteria > Pseudomonadota > Gammaproteobacteria > Xanthomonadales > Rhodanobacteraceae > Dyella_B > Dyella_B flava. The sequence goes on from NZ_JADIKE010000039.1 coordinate 303,000, forward strand.
CGATCGCGGCCAGATAGGCATGCACCGCATCCTTGCTGTTGAGCGGTCCCATCAGCGTGGTGGCGAGGGTGGGATCGCCGATCTTGCCTTCGACTTGCTTGTAGGCGGCGATCAGCTTGTCCGTCACTTCACCGATGATGGACTCATGCACAAACAGGCGGCGCGTGCTGGTGCAGCGCTGGCCGGCGGTGCCGACGGCGCCGAACACGATGGCTGGAATGGCCAGCTTCAGGTCCGCGCTTTCGTCCACGATGATGGCATTGTTGCCGCCCAGTTCCAGCAGCGAACGGCCCATGCGCTTGACGACGCGCTCGCCCACGTGACGGCCCACCTTGGTCGAGCCGGTGAAGCTGATCAGCGGAATGCGATGGTCGTCGACAAATGCCTGCGACAGCTCGGTGCCGGCGTCATTGAACAGGAAGAACAGATCCGGGAAGCCGCCGGCCTTCAGCGCTTCGTTGCAGATCTTCATGGTGGCGATGGCCGAGAGCGGCGTCTTCGGCGACGGCTTCCAGATGCAGATATCGCCGCAGATGGTGGCCAGCATCGCGTTCCATGCCCACACGGCTACCGGGAAGTTGAAGGCGCTGATGATGCCGACCAGTCCCAGCGGATGGTATTGCTCATACATGCGATGGCCGGGACGCTCCGAGTGCATGGTGTAGCCGTAGAGCATGCGGCTCTGGCCCACCGCGAAATCGGCGATGTCGATCATTTCCTGTACTTCGCCATCACCTTCCGGCTTGATCTTGCCCATCTCCAGTGCGACCAGAGAACCCAGCGCATCCTTGTGCTTGCGCAATGCTTCGCCGCACAGGCGCACAGCTTCGCCACGCTGCGGGGCAGGGGTGGTACGCCAAACCTTGAAGGCTTCCTGGGCACGCTTGACGATGATGTCGTAATCGGCGGCGCTGGAGGCATGCACGGTGCCGATCACCTCGCCCGTTGCCGGGTTCAACGGCTGCAGTGTGCCGGCGTTGGTGGTCTTGGACCACTCGCCCTGGCCGAGATAGGTGCCCGACTGCTCGCCAGTAAGACCGAGCGCCTTGAGGATTTCGTGGGACATGCGTGCTCCTGAGCCTGACGCCAGATGGCGCCTCGAATGTGGGGAAATCCCTATTCTATCAGGCGCGCCGCCCGGGCCGGTTTCCGATGGATCGCGCTCCCCGCCGATCCATGCCAAAACCGCAGCCCATCAGGCTTTTCCAGCCATGCCCTGTAGCTCAGTTGGATAGAGCATCCCCCTCTTAAGGTCGCGGTGTGTTTGCAAGCTATTGATTGCAAACAAACATGCCGACGTATGGTAAGCAGGAAAATGCAGCGAAATGCGTACTTTGTGTAGTGTGTAGACCTCTACAGGCTGATCTTTTGGACCTCGTTCATCTCGCCTATCGGACATAGATGGGCATACATTTTGGTGGTCTTGTAGTTGGCATGGCCGGCGAATTTCTGGATACGCCTGAGTGGCACGCCAGCCGTCGCCAGGTGCGCAGCAAGGTGTGCCGGAGCCGATGAGGGTGCCACCTATCGTGGCCCTCGTGGCGTCCACCGTGAACCAGTCCGAGATGGTGTCGGCGTGGCGACTGACGAATTTGTGCGGCAGGCTGGCCAACGCCTCGACGGCGGCGGCATTCGGCGGCACCTCTCTCCTCTTGCCCGACTTTGTGCGCAGCTTCGCGCTAATCGGCTCGATCCCAATCCTCTCCTCACCGCCATAACTGACCACCTCATTCTTGGTTGCTTTGGCGATCTCGCCATGACGCATAACGTCAAATGCCTTATATGTAATTTTATGGCCTTTTTATAAAATCACGCCGATGCTTTGGTAGTGGCTTCGATTGCGATAGGGGCGGCCTTCCTTGGGGTAAGAAGACGCTTCCCGGGTAGCTCTATATAGCGATAGGTGATGGTGGCTACGCCGATAACGACCAGGAATACCGACATCAGAACAAGTGGGCTGGCTGGGTCGATGGATAGCTTGAAGCGATCCAGCAGCACCATTCCAGAGAGAAGTATCGGAAAGTGAACGAGGTAGATCGAATAGGAGCGTTCGCCAAGAAAGATCATGGGCCTGATGGACAGATACTTAGCGGCCCATGAACTTCTAAGCGCCAGTACGATCAGGCAAGGGAATCCGATAAACATCACTAGAATGTCACTGTTATGCCCGTTCATCGTCCGCGTATAAAGCCGCCACGATAGGACCAAGCATAGTGCTACAAACAAACCATTGGCTATAGCGGGATATTTGTCGATACGACTCTCTAGATGCTTGGCATAAGCCCTATATGTCAAGGTGCCGATGAAGAACCCGATGCATGTGCGGGCGACTGGCCCCGGCACAAAACCGAAAACTACGCCTAGGCTAAAAATCCCCTGGTGATTCAACGGAACGATGAAGAGTATCGCCAGCATCAATGCTGCGAAGATGGCAATCCTTCGCCGCAATGTGATCACCAGCATGAAGGCGATGTTTACAAGAAATTCCGTGGAAACTGACCATGACGGATGGTTGAATGACGCGCCTCCTTGACGAAAGCCTGCTGTTTGCATAAGCACCAAATTCAATATGAAGTTGTATGCATTGTTGTTCTGAAGGATTTTATTCAGAATGATGTTGTCAGCTGGTGCTAGCCATTGGATTGCCACGACGGCTAATAGCATTACGAAGTGAAGCGGGTAGAGCCTGGCGATACGTTGCCGCAGATTGCTTATGACGTCATATCGGCGATCATCATTCCAGTAAGCGCGAGCTAGCACGAATCCCGATAGTACGAAAAAGAAGTCGACCATCACGCCGCCATTGCGATAGAACGGCTCGAGCACGATCTTCATCGGCTCGGCAAAGAAGTAACCCCGAAAGTGCCAGCAGATCACGCCCAGCGCTGCGATGGCGCGCATGCTATCCAATGTCGGTAATCTTGCTTTCCGATCCATGCCTGTCCCCTGTTTTGCGCATGGTAAATCATCCCCGCCTAGCTATACTTAGGCGTCCACAAAGTCCAAAATGCGTAGACTTTGTGTAGAGTGGCCTCGCGCCCCCGTAGCTCAGTTGGATAGAGCGTCCCCCTCCTAAGGGGAAGGTCGTACGTTCGAATCGTATCGGGGGCACCATTTTCCGCTTTAGCGGTTTTTTTATTGGATGATGTCCGCCTAGCCGTTTGCAGGCTTCCTTTGCGGCTTTCTCTCGTCCGACTTGGCCTTTGGTCATCGCTTGCGTACAGCCATAAAGGTGACTTCGTAACTTCTGCAAGGCAGGGAATGCTTTTGCGCGCTGAGATGCAGTGCACAAATTGTCGTCACGCACCTTATTGGACCTAAAAACGTCAGCCATGCGTAAGATGCGCGCGGTTTTTAGCGTGCTAACGCGACGAAGTTATGCGCCAGCTGAACCGTCCCGGTTTTTGTTAGGGTGGTTGTCAACGCGGGCCATGGCTGCTCGTTCATGGCCACTGTGCGGGGGGTGAGGGGCACACGATGGGACGCTAGATGAGACACCATCGGTACCGCTATACAAAAATTGATGACCCCACCCGGCGCATGCATGCCGCTTTCTTCAGCAATGGCGAGGCGGCAGATTCCAAAAGTAACGTCCGCTAACACATTCAAGGAATTTGCTATGAATGCAAAGTCGAAGCTTTCCATCATCAGCTTGGTAATCGGTGCAGCGATTGCCGCCGGTCCGGTTATGGCCCAGTCGCAGACCGACGTCCCGGGTCATCCGCGCATCAATGAAGTCAACAACCGCCTGAACAATCAGCAGAACCGCATCAACAACGGCTTGAAGAACGGCACCATGACGACCAAGCAAGCCGATCGTGATGAAACGCGCGATGCCAATATTGCTCGCCGTGAAAGCGTGGACGAGGCCAAGAACGGTGGTCACCTGACCAAGCAGGAACAAAACAACCTCAATCGTTCCGAGAACCACAACAGCCGCGCCATTTACAAGCAGAAGCACTGACCCCGGCCGAAATGGTCATGTGAGCCTCGAGCCTCCCGTGTTCGCACGGGAGGCTTTTTGTGCGATGTCGTGCCGGCTTTCGGTAAGTCGGGACGATGTCACGCTTGCTTGAACAAGCCAACTGCGAGCAGCCGGACGATGGCGCCCATCGTTATCCGCCCCGAAAATCAGCCGGGGTTTGCATCATCGACACACAACATGTTTCGTCCGGCGACCTTCGCCTGATAAAGCGCCCGGTCAGCGCGCATCGTCAGCTGACTCATGGTCTCGCCCGGCAGCCTGATCGCGAGGCCCCCGCTGAGGCTGTAAGTGCAAGTGCCGTTATCGGTCACGACAGCATGCCGCATTGCCGCGTTTCGTAGCCGCTCAGCCAGGGATCGCGCGTGGTCAAGCGCGATGTCGGGCATCAAAATCACAAACTCCTCGCCCCCCATGCGCCCCAGCGCATCGCCCGCACGCAGCGTTGAACGCACCAATTCAACGAACTCGCGTAACACCTTGTCGCCGCCGCCATGTCCAAAGGTGTCGTTGATGGATTTGAAATGATCCAGATCGACGATCAAGCATGCCAGGGACGAACGGCTTCGATCGGCTGCCGTCAAAAGCGCCCGTGCTACCGATGCGAAACCTTCACGTGAGAGAGCTCCGGTAAGAAAATCCCGGTTCACCGCGTCGCGTGCGTTGAACAGCAGCGCATCGTGTACCATCATCATTCCGCACATCAGCAATACCGGCATGATGGCGGCACCCACGCACAACAGCACAACATTCACCGTCGCGTCGAAGGTCAGCGCATCCGACACGTGGGATAGCGTCGTGAAGTAGATGCCTCTGGCCGCTTGGCAGGTGGCAAACATCACCGTCACGCCTATCGTCGCGACATAGGGATAACGTGCGCGTCCCATGTTCCGATTGCGTGCTACGAGGATGGCGATGGCAATACATATCGCCGCGGTAAATCCTGTTGATACCACCACACGCATGGGAATGCTGTCCACGACATATCGCCAGTACGCCAAGGCCGGCACCGTCATCGCCGCGCAAAACAACAATAAAGGCCAGCGTGCCGGGCGGTGAAGAAAACGCGCAAAACCGGCGTACAGCGTCACGCCCGCCAGCGCTACCAGCGCATTGGCAATCACGATCGATATGAAGTCGGAAATGTGGCCGCGCAACAGCAACAGCGGCAATGCAACGATGAGCACCACATTGGCGATTAGCCATTCCCATACACCCGGCATGCCCGAGCGCAACAATGAGCCGAGCAAAGGCAGCATCAGCAGGCCCAAAAGCCAGGTCGTGGCGAGTGCTACTGATACGGCGGACGTCATAGGGAACGGGCGTTAAGGTGCAGGGCAATCTATGCCGCAATATTTAATGGCAGTCCTTGTCCAAAACTTGAAACCCGGGGCGATTCCACCCCGCAGGCTCGCATTGCTACTCCAACGCTTCACGTTCGACCCCTGCTCATGCGGCTATAACGAGTCACGCTCCTGGAACCAGGCGACGTGCGAGGGTAACGGCAACAAGCGCGGCAGACCAACCCAATGGAGGCCACCGCCGTCGAAGTACTTGTGCCTTGAAGGTGAATGGGATTGAACGCCGTCGGGCGGTGGGTACAAAAAACCCGCCAGATGGCGGGTTTTAGATTGTCGAACGCCGTTGGACTGGGTTGGACGGATATCTGGTGCCGGAAATAGGAATCGAACCTACGACCTACGCATTACGAATGCGCCGCTCTACCAACTGAGCTATTCCGGCTGAGCCGTCTAGTTTACGGGGCCGTCCCATTGGCTGCAAGCCGTCGGGGCAGGGAAGAGGTGTCATCGGAATAGGCTGATAGGTTGCGGGCCTATTCCTGAGTGCATTTCGGCTCATTGCCCGTACTTCACTAGGCGGCAATGGCTGACTGGCGTGACCCCTGCCGCAGGGTGACAGTGTCCGCAGGGATAACAAGGGATGTCGTCCATGCTGAATCTATCGTCCCAGAGGGGCGTGACCTTGGTCGAAGTGCTGGTTGCGGTGCTGATCTTCAGTATCGGGCTGACCGGTGCGGCAGGCTTGCTGGTGATGTCGGCGCGTTCCAGCCACGGTGCTTACCTGCGTACCCAAGTGACCTTTCTTGCACAGAGCATGGCCGATCGCATGCAGGCCAATCCCATCGGTGTATGGATGGGGGATTACAACGGGAGCTATCCGAATCCCGTCAGCCAGGATTGTGCAGCAGGGTGCACACCTCGACAGCTGGCTGTGCATGACAAGGGGATCTGGAGCCGCCAGCTCACCACGTTCCTGCCCGCAGGCGTGCAAGCGAATATTTTGTGCGACAACACCGGACTGTCCTATGTCCCGGGGCCAGATGAACGAGTGCTACGCCCGCCCTACGGGGGCACGTGCAAGATGCAAGTCAGCTGGACCGGACAGGGCATCGGCGCGGTCGGTTCGGATAAAAATGATCACGCGCAGGAAACATTGGCCTGGGAGTTCCAGCCATGACGGGCCGCCTGCATAGCCAGCGCGGGATGTCGCTGGTCGAACTGATGATCGCGATGGTGCTCGGCATGCTGGTCAGTGCGAGCGTGATCGCGGTGTTTACGTCATCGTCAACAAGCCAGCTTGCGCAGGAACAGTTGATGCGCCTGCAGGAAGAGGGGCGTTTCGCCGTCACCCAGATCAAGAACGATCTGGCCATGAGTGGTGCTCAATACTGCAATGGTTCGGGTGGCAGTGCGTATGCCAGCGCAGCAGGGCCTTACCTGGATCAATTGCGTGCCCCCACCGTGTATGCCAGCGCCCCGGGCGCCTTGAGAGCCGCATTGAGCGATGTCACAACGCCATGGGGCAGCCCCTATCCGCCGCAGCCGGTCGAGCCGTATTCCCTGCCTTCATTCTTGTCGATGCGTGGTTACGATTGCTCAGCCGGCGATTGCAAACCCGTCGATCCAAGCGACAAGCGAAATCCGAATGGATTCGGCATTCCCGCCATGGGCACAACGGTCGACGCCCGGGTGGTGGGTGCTTCGGTGCTTACCGTGCGCTATCTGGATGCTTCCGGCGGCTGGACACTGGCGCCCGACGGGCGTGGGTTGAACGTCACTGCGGATGGTTCGGTGTCCATCGATCTCGGCACGGCCACCAGCAAATGGACCCCGGCTGACTTCAAGCCCAGTCATCCGCTGGCGATGCTGGCCGATTGTTCCAGCGCACAGATTTTCTCCGTCTCAGGCCAGGGCACGTCCCAGCTTGTATCCACCGGCAGTAACTTCGTGCAGCCCGCCATCTTTCAGAACATGGCTGCACCGAAATTGTTTGACCTCAGCCTGGACATGCTGTCGGTGACTTATTTCCTGAAAGTGGTCGACAACGGCGATGGCATGGGACACACCACCGGCGCCTTGATTCGCCGCATCAACGGCGGCAACGGCGAGCGCAAAGGTTCCTCCGAGGAAATTGCCAGAGGCGTCGAGCGGCTCGACTTCAAATACGGTGTGCAACATGCCGATGGCACCGTGCGCTATTACACCGCCGCGCAGGTCGACAACAGTACGCGGGCCGATTGTCCGTCCTTGCCATTGCCGATCCTGGGCGATAACGGCCATGGCTGCCTGTGGCGCTCGGTGAGCCTGGTTGAAGTCGATCTGGTGATGGACGGACAGCAACCGCTGCATTCGCTGGCGCCGGACGAACTGGCTTACACCTATGCCACCGATGGCATCGTTGAGCCGGCCCCGCCGACGGCCGATCAGCGCAAAGTCACACCGCTGCAGCAGGGCTTTCCCTTACCGATGCTTCGACGCGAATTCACCGCAGTCGTCGCATTGCGCAACTTCAATCCCTAGTCATGCCCACTCGTTGCAAGGACGCAGACATGCTTATACATCGCAGAAGACGAAATGCATTACTTCGATCATCACGCCGGCAATCAGGCTTTGCCTTGGCGATGGCGCTGATCTTCCTGTTGCTTATCACCATGCTGGCGGTTGGTGCTTCTCACCACGCCTTGTTGCAGCAGCGCATGGCCGGCAGCCTGCGCAATGCGCAACAGGCCAGGATGAGCGCCGAGACCGCATTGCGGGGCGTGGAATACAAGATCTGGTCGCTGGCACGCCAGCCGGGTGTTCATCTGCATTGCCAGGAAGATAGTTTTTCTTCCGACGATGCATGCATCATCTTCCGCCCATTGAGCTCGGCTTATGCCGCCCAGGGAAAAGTAACGAAGTTCCAGACAAGTGCAGGCTGGATATCGAACATCGGCGAGAGCTACACCGGCCCCACGCGTAAGGGTTACACCAGCAATGCCGGGCAGCCGACCGCGATCATCGCCAGGAATCCGATGTACATCGTCGAAGATCTCGGCAGTGAGCGGCCACCCGGTGCCGGTGCCTTGCACGAATCCGGCAACACGGGGCCGAACAACGGCAATACGGGGCAACCTGATATTCATGTCTATCGCATCACGGCACGCGGCACCGGCGGCAACCCGAATGTCGTGAGCGTGGTGCAGAGCACTTTCGATGCACCGGCCAGCCGCTGAGATGAAGCATTCATTCGTGTCGACATGGATAGGCAGGTGCGGTGCATCTGTCTGTTTAATCGCTTTTTCTCAGCACGCGCACGCTATGGAAGGCCATCAACCTGGAACCGTGGAGCTCGGGCCCTTGCCGCTGGATCGATTGCAGGCCGTACCTTCATTGGCCGTACTCGGCTTGAACGGCAGTGTGATGGGACCGGGATTGCTTGCGTTCGAAGGCGGCTATAACCGGGCGGACTGGTCGGGCGTGTTTCAGGCTATCAGCCTGAAAGCCGATGGCACGGCCGCCGGAAGAGTCTGGGACGCCGGTTCGATCCTCACCGATGGGGCTGCAGCGCCTCCGCAAAGCCGAACCATCCTCACCGCTGCCGCGGATAGTGCCGGCAGCGTAACCGGCATGGCCTTTGAGCCGGGATCGCCGTTTGATGCCAGCCAACTAAGAGGCCTCATGTCGCCGGCACTCAACGATCTTGCCGGCGACACGCTGGCCGCGCGGGTGGAGTATCTGCGTGGCGTGCGCACGCATGAGTTCGATGGCGTCATGCGCATGCGCAGCAGTCTGCTTGGCGCGATCATCAACTCGCAAGCTGTTTATGTCAGTGATCCCAGTGGGAACTACTTGGATAGCTGGCCAACGAAAATCAACGGACTTTCCGTGCCCGCGCCTGAGTTGGCGGCTGGCGCGCAATCCTATGCCCGTTTTGTGGCCGACAACGTCCAACGTCCACCGGTGGTTTATCTCGGCGCCAACGATGGCATGTTGCATGCGTTTCATGCGCCTATGCCCCAGTGTGATAGTTCGAGCCTGGGTAGCCACTGCACCGTAGCCACTGGTGCAGGCAAGGAGCTTTGGGCCTATGTGCCGCGTGCGGCCTACGTCAATCTCGGCAACCTCACGTCCGCCACGGATTTCCAATTCCAACCCACGGTAGACGCCACGCCGGTGACGCGTGATGTCTTTTTCAGCGAGCAGGGCAGGCATGAATGGCATACCTTGCTGGTAGGCGGATTACGACTTGGTGGTCGTGGTGCGTATGCGCTGGATATCACCCATCCGTCAACAGCCAGCGAGGTTTCTCCAAAACGCACCGTGCTTTGGGAGTTTGACGCGGATGCACCAGCGGGAATTTCCGGTGCAGGCCGTACCTACAATCCGGCCGATCTTGGATATACCTACGGGCAACCCGCGATAGCCAGACTCGCCAATGGCCGCTGGGCGGTGCTTGTCCCCGGCGGTTATTTTCCGGATTGTCTAGCACCCGATAAACCAAGCCATTGCGAACGGGAAGCCGCGCAAGCGCCCTCGGACTACAGCGCTTTGTTTGTGCTGGATGCGCAAACCGGCGAAGTGATCAGCGAGTTGACGACGCCAACGACCATCGAAGGCGTGACCAGTTTCGGCTTGTCGACGCCAGTGCTCGGCGATTATGCCAACGATCAAATCGATGACGTGGCCTTTGCGGGAGATCTTGCCGGTAATCTCTGGCGCTTCGACTTATCTTCTCCCAAACCGTCCGATTGGAAGGTGACGCTGGCTTATCGGCCCGACGTACCTGGCGCGCAGCCGATCACCGTGATGCCGCGACTGTTTCCCGATCCGGCGACCAATCGCTTTATCGTCGTATTTGGCACAGGCAAGTATCTGGGCTCCGGCGATATCACGGCGGATGTGCCTACTCAATCCGTGTATGGCATTCGCGACAAGCTGGATGTTCGCGGCAATCCGCTGACGGTGACGCGCAACACCCTGCAGGAGCAGGTCCTGAGTCAAACCACCGTTGATGATGCTGCACTGCGCAGCCTGACCTCCAATCCTGTACCGCTAAAGGCCGGAGGCTGGTATATCGACCTAAACGTTGTGGCAGGCGAGCGAGTTATTACCACGCCAACCGCCTTGTTCAATACCAATAGCGTGCTTATCAGCACCCTGATACCCGGTGACAATGCGCACCCCATTCCCCAGGGCGCCGTACTCGCGGTGGACGCGGCTACCGGCGGCCCTGGTAATGCCCTCTCGTTTGGCGGGGCTTCGTATGCAGGCGGCATGGTGAGTCAGCCACGCACGAGCGGTGGCATACCGATGGCAACGTCCATCGGTGGCGGCAAACTCATTTTGCCGGGTATGCGCTTGAAGACCGGGAAGGGCGATATCGATTTGCCGATGTCCCTGGACAGTCCCATGTGGCGCCGCCGTTCGTGGTCCCTATTGATGCAAGACTATTGAGGGGAGAAAGGCATGGATCGCTTACGTGGTTTTTCGCTGCTTGAACTCATCATTGTGGTTGCCATCGCCGCGATTCTGGCCGCTATCGCGGTGACTACATACGGGCGCTATGTCCTGCGTGCGCATCGGGCGGATGCACATCACGCACTGATGACCATTGCCAATGGCCAGGAGCGTTGGTACGCCACGTATAACCGTTACGCCGATGACCTGAGCGAATTCGGCTATGCCATGGTGGCACTCTCACAGCATGGCTACTACGAACTGGCGTTGGCTGTGGATGGCGATGCTGCGCAATCGTTCACGGCCACGGCTACGCCTCTCAACGCTCAGGCCGGTGATGCGTGCGGCATCTTGGCCATTGATGGCAGCGGCAACAAGACGCCAGGACCTGAGGATGAGCAAGCCAACGCCAATGGCCGTTGCTGGTGACGTGTGTGATGCATTGAGCTTTTAGCTGGAACGTGGAAATTTTTGAGCTTCCTGCGCCACCGATTCGTCGCCCCGGCGAAAGCCGGGGCCCAGCGTCTTACAGACAGCGCAAAGTCCTAGGCCCCGGCGTTTAGTTGAGCCCAGGGGACGCGAATGGCAAAAAGCTCAAAGGCAAAGTCGTTCTGCCAGTCCTGAGTAACGCCGGGTGCGTTGCGCCAGCGCCTGTTCGAGGCTGGCGGGTGTGCCGACCAGGCTCAACCAGCGCCGGGCGCGCGTGATGCCGGTATAGAGCAACTCGCGGGTAAGAATAGGGGAGACGTCCTCCGGCAGGACCAACGCGGTGTGTTCGAATTCGGAACCTTGCGATTTGTGTACCGTCATCGCATAGACCGTTTCCACCTCGCCAAGCCGGGACGGCAGGACACTGCGTACCAGGACATCACTTTTTGCCGCGCCAGCCAACTGCGATCCGCGTGTCATCGGAAACGCGACATAGAGGCGAAATACACCATCCGATCCGGGCATGCGCAGGGTGATGCCGACGTCACCATTCATCAGGCCAAGGCTGTAGTCGTTGCGGGTCATCATCACCGGGCGGCCTTCGTACCAGCCGCGATCGGATTCGATCAGTCCAGTACTCCAAAGCCTGGTGGCGATATCGCGATTCAGTCGCTCGGTACCTGCGGGGCCTTGGCGCACCGCGCATAAAAGCTGGAAGTGGTTGAACGCGTCGAGCACCTCATGTGCCCAGCGCTGATAAGCCGCTGGGCTGGCGTTCGCCGCTGGACGCTGTCGTTGCATGCGATCGAGGTAGAAGCGGAAGCCCTGTGGAGCATCGCCCGAGGCGGCGGTCTCGAAGCGGTCTGCGTCCCCATCCATCGCCAAGCTGGCAAGCGGCGTATCGGCCGCGCCTGCAGGTAACCACGCGATGTCTGCGGAAGGCATGGCGAGTAATGCACGCGCCTGGTCCGCGTCACCGGCATTCACTGCGGCAGCCAATCGCCCGATGCCGCTGCTGGCGTCGAAACGGTGGCTGTGGCGCAGCATGGCGATATGCTGGTCGAGCGGTTGTGCGTCGTCGCGCACGTACGCGTAGACATCATCGCCGCCGGTGTCACTCAGCCATGTTGCGATGGCGGAGCTGTAGTGTCCTTGCTCCGCGCGCTGGCCGAGGTCACCGAGTACCGCGCCCGCTTCCACCGACGAAAGCTGGTCCTTGTCGCCGAGCAGGATCAGCCGTGCACGAGAGGGCAGGGCTTCCAGCACCGCCGCCATCATTTCAAGGTCGATCATCGAGGCTTCATCGATCACCAGCACATCCAGGTGCAGCGGGTGCCGGCGGTCGTGCGTATAACGGCGGCTGTCCGGGCGAGCGCCCAACAGACGATGCAGTGTTTCCACTTCCAGCGGAATGGCCGCGCGCACGGATGGCGCCACGTCGAGCTGGGCGATTTGCCTGGCAATGGAACTGTTCAGTCGCGCAGCCGCCTTGCCCGTGGGAGCGGCCAGACGTATGCGCAACGGTGCTGCGTGCTCGCGCAGGTGCAAGGTTTGCAGCAGCCCAAGCAGGCGCACTACCGTGGTGGTTTTTCCGGTGCCGGGACCGCCGGTGATCACGCTGAATGCGCCGCGCGCGGCCAGTGCGCAGGCGACGCGTGGCCAGTCGATGTGCTGGTTGCCCTGTTCGGGAAACAGGCGTTGCAATTCGTGGCCCAGCCCATTGACGGGCGCATCGTTACTTCGTAGTCGCGCAAGAATGCCTTCCGCCACGCTGCATTCGTAATGCCAGTAACGCCGCAGATAAAGCCGGTGCCGATCGAGCACGAGCGGCGCGTTGGCGGGCAACCCGCTGGTATCGGCAAGTAGCGGCGAAATGGGCGGTGATGCGTCGGCCAGCAGATTGAGCCATGCGGTTGGCCATTCGTATTCCGCGGCCAGCCTATCCAGCGCTTGCAAATCCAGGCAGGGATGGCCGTCGCCAAGCAGCCGGCTTGCCATCGCTGCCATCAATAACAGGCGCGGTTCGGCTTGCGGATCGCGTTCGGCGATAAATCGCGCAAAAGCCAGGTCCAGCGATTGCAATTGACGCCGTGCGGTCGCATCGGCGAGCTGCGTAAGCATGGCGTCATGCGACATCGGCACGCGCTCCTTGGGCAAACAGGCGATCCATGGCATCGATCAAGGCGAAGGGCAGCCGCTCAGCGTGCACGCCGTGCCCGGCATGATCAACGCCGCGCAAATATAGATAAAGCACGCCGCCCACATGCCGCTCATAGTCGTAATCGGCCAGGCGTGCCCGCAGCTGGCGATGCAGGGCCAGCGTATAAATGGCGTATTGCAGGTCGTAGCGGGCATGCAGCGTGGCCTCACGCATGGCTGCCGGTGTGTAGGCAGCGGCTGTTTCGCCCAGCCAGTTGGATTTGTAGTCGATCACGTAATAACGGCCCTGCTGTTCGACGATAAGGTCGATAAAGCCCTTGAGCATGCCGTTGATGCGGTTATGCGGTAGCGATGGCCGTGCCGCACCTTGCAGCGTATAACGGCTGACCAGCTGATCGAGGCGTTGTGTATCGACCTGGTTGGCTTCGAACCAGAATTCCAGCTCGGCCTGATAGCGTCTGCGCTGGTCGATCTGCGCGAGCACCAGCGTGCCCCCATCGGGCAGGTTCAGCGGCGTGTGCAGCAGCGCAGGCAGCCATTGGGTCAGCAGTGAGGACCAGGTGGACCAGCCACGCCGCTGACAACGGCGCGCGATCTGCTGCTCCAGCACCACCTGATCGTTGGTTGCTGAAGCAAACCCAACCTCGGCCACCCACTCCAGCAAGTCATGCAGGAAGGTGCCCGGTTCGGCGCCGCGCGGAAAGGCATGAATACCCTGTTCGCCATCCGTAGCGCTCCATTCCACGGTCTCGCGCGAGGCTTCGGTCAGCACATCCTGCGCCGCAGTTTCCGGGGCGGCGGGCCGCAGCGTCTCGCCGGTGCCATGCGTGAGCGAGCTATAGCTCGCGATCCACCAGGGTTCCGGCGGCGGCAGATGGTAGCCGCGGGCGCCGTGCGCTGCTTGCGCGTGCTCCCGTGCGCGGTATTGGCGGGTACTGGCGGGGGCATCCCCGAGGTGGATATCTATGTCGTGTGCATCGCCGCGCAACGCCTGCAATTGTTGCAGCAGTGTCTGCGGTTCGATGGCTTCACCGCCCGAAAGCACATAGCCGAACGCCGAGCGCGGCAGCATAGGGGCCTTGCTACGGCCGTCGACGGTGCAGGCGACGCCCAGCCAACACGCATACTCGGCGCGCGTCAGCGCGACATATAACAGGCGCAGGTCCTCTTGCAGGCGCTCGCGCTCGATGCGTTGCCTGGCATCGGCGTCGGGCTCCAGATCGATCCAGGTCTGACCCTGTTCGTCATGCCAGGCCTGAATGCTGCCCTTGGGTGAATCCTGGAAGCGGCACGCAAACGGCAGCATCACCACCGGATACTGCAAACCTTTCGATTTGTGGATCGTGATGACTTTGACCAGATCGGCTTCGCTTTCCAGGCGAACCACCTGTTCTTCGGCGGTTTCGACGCCAGGGTCACCCGCCCGGGCGACCTGCACGGACAGATGACGGATCAGCGCATGCTCGCCATCCAGTTGCATGGCGGCGTGCTGCAGTAGCTCGGCCAGATGTTGCAGGTTGGTCAGCGCGCGTTCGCCGTTCGGTTTGGCCAGCAATCGCGCGGGCAGGTCGAAGGCATGCAACAGGTTGTGCAGCATCGCCAGCACACCGTGCCGCTGCCAGGTCGCTTGCAGCTTGCGAAATTGTTCGCCACATTGTTCCCAGTACGCTTCATCGTGATTGAGGCGGTCCAGTTCGGTCAGGCTGCGATCCATGCTCACGCTGGCCAAGGCGGCGCGCATGGCGCGGTCTGATGCAGGCATGGCGCAGGCTTGCAGCCATAGCAGGACATCAGCCGCTTCCGCCGCCGCGTAGACGGAGTCGCGTTCGGACAGGTAGACGCTGGTAACGCCGCGCTGCCACAACGCTTTGCGCATCACGCTTGCTTCGCCGCGACCACGTACCAACACGGCGATATCGCGCGGACGCAATGGCGTGGACGTGCGCTCCGGCTCGAAAAACGCGCAACGTCCCGATTGCGCGGCATCCAGCATATCCGCGATCCGCGCAGCCGCATGCGCTGCAGCAGTTTCGATGTACATGCCGCCAGCCATCGCCTTGTCGTGCGGCAGCACTTCCAGTTGCATGGCTGGCACGGGTTGGCCGTTGTATCGCAACGATCGCCTTGGGCCAGCATCGTGAACAGGCGTAAACGGCAAACCCTGCGCATGTGCACCGAAGGCAAACGCGCCCCACGGCTGCTGTTCGGCGTGTTGGAAAACACGATTGACGGCTGCGACCAGCGCGCCCGTGGAGCGGTAATTGGTCGTCAGCGTCCAGGTGGGTGATTGGGCCTGAGTGCGCGCGGCAAGGTAGGTATGAATGTCTGCGCCGCGAAAGGCATAGATCGCTTGCTTCGGGTCGCCGATCAGCAAGAGTCCGGTATTCGGGCGATCAGCATAGATGCGCTGGAAGATGCGCCACTGCAGCGGATCGGTATCCTGGAATTCATCGATCAGCGCCACCGGATACTGATCGGCGATGGTTTCGGCAAGCTGTGCACCATGCGGGCCATTTAGTGCTGCATCGAGCTGGCGCAGCATGTCGTCGAAGCTCGGGATCGCCTGGCGTTCGCGGATTTGTTCAATACGCGCGCTGATCCAGGGAATGGCGTGCGACAGCAATAGCGCAGCAAGTGGCGTTTCCGCATCGAGCCTATCCACCAGTGCCTGCACCGCCTGGAAGGCGGGATGCGCCGGTGGCGTGTTGCCCTTGCTGGTCGCGCTATCCAGTTTGGCTTGCGTATAGCGGGCGAGCAGGGTCTTGTCGGCTTTGGCGCCGTCCAGCCATTCGCGCAGACCGGACATGTCGCGGTCGATGCTTTCGGGCTTGAAGATGTTGTTCTTCAGTGTCTTGCCAAGCACGGCTTCGCGCAGCATCTGCTCGATGGCATTGGCATCCGCAGTCCATGCGCTGCGCGCCGCCTGCTCGGCTTCCCGGCGGGGTGCTTCACGCTTATGCAGTGCCTGTGCCAGATTATCGATGTCCGGCAAAGGCTGGGCGTTGATGCGCAGGTGGTCAGGGGATACTCCCAGCAGGGGTTTAATGGCCCGTTGCAGGGTTTGGGGATTACGCCATTGCTTGGCGATGCTGGCGGCATCGGCCTGATCCAGCCCCGCATAGAAGCAGCGCCAGTAATCGCGCACCGCCTCGGTCAGACGTGCGTTGTCATCCGCCATCTCGTCGGTGGTTTCGCCGCCTTCGAACGCATGTTGGGTGAGCATGCGCTGGCACCAGCCGTGGATGGTGTAGACCGCCGCCTCGTCCATCCATTGTGCGGCCAGATCGAGTTGGCGCGCGGCGGCGGCCCGATCGTCCGCGGTGGGGTATTCGTCAATCAAACGCCGCAGGAAATCGTCGGCTTCCTGCTGACCGCGAAACGCCGCTGCTGCGCTGGCGAGACGTTCACGAATGCGTTCGCGCAATTCGGCCGTGGCGGCACGCGTAAACGTCACCACCAGGATATGCGCGGGCAGTTGCGGCGCCTGTCCGCCGTGTCCCAATACCAATCGCAGATACAAGGCGGCGAGTGTCCAGGTCTTGCCGGTACCTGCGCTGGCTTCGATCAGGCGTATGTCTTGCAGCGGCAGGTGCAGGGGATCGAGTGGCGCCATGGCATTCATGCGTCACTCTCCAGCGTGGCGATGCTCAGTAGCGGGCGATACAGCGAAAGCCAGTGCTCGAAACCGTCCGCATACAGCGTCGAAAAGCTCGGCCATGTACGGGCAAGACAGGGTTCAAGCTCCATTTCGCCGGGCGGGGTCATCGGGGCATCGCTGCCTTCGTAGCTTGTCTGCGCAGCTTCGTACGGTTCCTTTTCGGCACGTTCCGCGATGAGCCATGCATAGGCTGTGCGGCGAGCGATAGGCAAGGGGGTTTGCATGCCGTGGCGCCATGCCTCCAGAAGTGGCTTCACATAGGCGACGGCTTCGGCAGGTGTGCAGGCTTTCAACACAACGGTGGCGTCGGCAGCAAGCAGGTGTGTGCTGAGTGCGATGCCGCTGGCGTTCGCCAGTAATTGCAACGTCCAGGCGTGCAGCAGTTTGTCGTAGCGGATGTTTTTGCCGCGGCACAGGTCGCCGGCCATGGGCAGCAGGCGGACCAGAGTCTGGTCATCATCGGTACGCAGGTCGTCGAGCCATCCTTCCAGCCGGACTACATCAGGTTGAACATCCTGGCCCGTCGTCCCGGCGAAGGCCGGGACCCAGTGACTGTGGGCATCTAAAGACGCTGGGTCCCGGCCTTCGCCGGGACGACGGTGAGGTAGTGTTGGGTGTTGCGGCAGGTTGGATGCTGTTGCGCCGGAGGACGCGTAGACATAACTCAGCTCACGCGCTTCGAGCCGTTGCGGCCAACGAGCTATCGCTGCATGCCAGCGCTTGAGGACGCGCCGTACATCGTTGCCGATCTGCTCCACGGTCAAGACGCCAAACCCGCCTGCCGGCAACACGCCCTGCTGACGCAACTGTTGCGTTGCATCGCCAAGCACCGTCCATGCATCGGCTTGATCGGCAGCGAGTGCGGATCGCAACAGCACATCCGTGGCAGCGTGATTTTCCAACCGGTCCAGCGCGAACGGCTCATCGTCATCCATGCCGGTATCGGTTTCGCCGAAACGCACTTTCAGGCGTTCGGCATAGAAACTTGCGGCGGGTCTATGCAGAAAGCGTTGCAGCTGTCCGATCTCCAGCACAGCTGTTGACTGCCATGGCTGCAGTGGCGCGTCATCGATGGCGGTGGTGCCACGGCGTGCACGCGCCCACTCCGAGGCGTAGGTAAACCAAGGCGATGCCGGATCACTGCTAAAGTAGCGCGGGCTGAAGGGTTGCAGCGGGTGTGTGGTGGTGATGGATGCCAGTAAGCGTTTGCGTGCGTCCTCACCATCAGGTGCACTGCTCGGCACATGCCAGCCTGCTGCGAGGTAATCGCGTAATTGGCCCACGAGTACCGATGGCGGCAGCTCGCTGTTGTCGCGCACACTGTGACCGATCCAGCTGATATGCAGGACATCGCGCGCCGATAGCAGCGCCTCCAGGAACATGTATCGATCATCCTCGCGCCGGGAGCGATCGCCAGGGCGATGCTGCCCGGCGCGCGCCATCAAGTCGAAATCGGGCGGCGATAGGCGACGCGGATAATCGCCATCGTTCATGCCGAGCAGGCACACCAAGCGAAACGGTATGGCACGCATCGGCAGCAGGGTGCCGAAGTTCACCGCACCGCCCATGAAGCGTTGCGACAGGTGATTCTGGTCGATCGCCTGGAGCCAGTCTTCACTGACGATGGCAATCGGAATGGCCTGGTTGAAATCCGCTTCGTTGCAGGCGTCCAGCCAGGTATCCAATGCATCCTCCAGCCGGTCGATGCGCAGTGTGTCCGCGTCGTCGCCCTGCGTATCGAAGCAATCACGCAGCAGGCGGCGCAGGCGCTCGCTCCATTGGGTTGGCGTGGCCGTGCCGGCGAACAGCTGCCAGTAATGCTCCAGCGTTTCCAGCAACTGACTCAACGGGCCGAGCAGCGCTGCATCCAGTCCGCCGATATCGGCATAGGGTGCGATATCGTCCAGCGATGGTGCGGCACCGCTGGCATAGCCGAGCAACATGCGGCGCATGCCGAAGCGCCAGCTGTTTTGTTCGTCGGGCGGTAGATCCAGCGCTTGCTTCTGTTGGCCGTCCAGCCCCCAGCGGATACCCGACTCGGTAATCCAGCGGCGGATGACCGGCAGATCGTCTTCGCCGATGCCAAAGCGGCGGCGCAATGAAGGCACATCGAGTAAGTCGAGCACTTGGCTGGCCGTGAAGCGCGATTCGGCCAGGTTCAACAACGATTCCAGCGCGGCCAGCAGCGGCGACGTGCCACGGCCCGGCTGATCGGCCACGCTGTAGGGCAGGTAGCGTGGATCATCCAGCGCAATGCGCCCGAATACCGCCTGCACGTGCGGAGCATACGTGCGGATATCCGGCACCATGACCATCACGTCGCGCGGCGCCAGCGGCCGGCCTTCGCGTGACGCTTGCTCGAACAGATCGAGCAAGCGGTCGTGCAGGATTTCCACTTCGCGCTGCGGACTATGTGCGATATGAAAGTGTAGCGACTGGCGTTCATCGGGCAAGCGTTTGCGCCGGGCGGCATCGGCAGGCACCGGCTCAAGATCCAGCACCGCCTGTTGCACCTGATGCAGCAGGGAATCGGTACCCAGGTCCCGGAACAGATCGATGCCGCGCTTGATGGATGCGAAACGGTCGCGATAGCGCTCAGGCTGATCGAAGGCATCGAGCTGGCGAATAAAATCGCGCCCCTGCTTGCCCCAGGCCGCCAGCAGCGGATTGGCGTGCAGGTGCAGATCTTCGTAGCGTGGCTCGGGTGGAAGACCGGGCTTGCCGGCATGGCGGCGTTGTGCGGCCATCAGCAGTTCGCGATCTTCGATGATGTCAGCCCAGTAATGCCGGCAAGGATTGGTCACCAGCAACAACACCTGGCTGAAGCGCGACAGGGCGGTCAGTGCCTCCAGCACTTGTTGCGGCAGCGAGGTGATACCAAACACGACGATACGCCGAGGCAAGTCATGCGGCTGGAAGTCAGGTGCCTGCATGTGCTGCATGAAGCGGCGATGCACGGCGGCGCGGTGGCTGTCGCGCTGGGCGGCGGGAACATCCTCGAGCAACAGCCGCCACAGCTTCGGTTGCCAGCTTTGCGTGGGGGGCAATTCGGTCACGTGCCGGCGCAAGCTGTCGCGCAGCACGTCGTTGCGATGTTCCCAGTCCTCGAGCCAGTCGGCGCGGAACACCTGGTACTGGTCGAACAAATCGGCAACTTGCGTCGCGAGCCGATGCCACCGCCGCCAGTCGCGCGTATCGCCCAACAGACTGCGTAATGGTGCGAAGGAGGCATGATCAAGATGTTGCGGCAGCAAGCGCAACAGGCGCCAGATCAGCCGGCTCTTGTCGAAGGGTGAAGTGGCCGGCACGGCGGCCTCGCCCAGCGCTGAGCGATAGCCTTGCCACAGAAAGCGGCCCGGCAACTGCACGTCCACCGCCGCGCTGATGCCCAGGCCGCCCGCGTCGACGGGACGGGCCAGTGCCAGCTTCAGCCACTGCGCAATGCCGTTGCTCTGCACCAGCATGACTTCGTTTTCCAGCGGCTGGAGCGGAGCCCGTTGCAGCCAGGCCACCAGCAGGTCGCGCAGATCCTCCTGGCGATTGCCGTGAATCACCATCAGGCCAGGTTCGATCGGGTTGGTACGTGCGGAGTGCTCGAATACGCTCACGGGTGGCTGCGCTTGGTGTCGTTCATGGCGTGATTGTCCCGGACTTGCGGCCCGGCGGCTTCATTCCGATCGCGCGGCTTGTTGTGAGCATGAATAAGGTGTCATAGGGAGTTCGGCGGATTTTAGCCTTAATCAGGGTTATCAACGCCTTGTAGTGCCTCCTTGGGTTGGCGCGCCAGGTTTTGCCATCTATGTCGACGCAGCGTATCCGGCCTCATCCCATACGGTTGCTGCGGGCCTCGGTGTGATATCCATCGCACATTGCACTCGGTGATCGGTGCAGTGTGCCGCGTGTAGAGATCAGTCACGCAAGGCTTCGGCCCGCTTCACCCTGGTTTCACGCCAGGGATCGAATCATCGCGGCGTTTGGACGTCTGCACGTACTCAGATAGATGTCACGGACCGCCGGTCAAAAACTACACGGGGTGATCGATGGTGAAGGGACTTTGGGCGCATCCATGGGTGCGTCATATCGCAGTGGCTGTGGGCTATGGGCTCGCGGCGTTTTTATGTCGAAGCTTGTCGGTTAGAGAGTGGGAAATTCTTGCCGGCCTTCGTCTGAGCGCCTTGTTGCTGCTTTCTTATCGCTATTGGCCGGCGCTGATCCTGGGCGAATGCGGCTATTACATCCATCTAGCTTTGGGTTGTGCCGGCACCTGGGGTGTGACTTGGAGTTTATGCGCGGCACCGCCACCGATTATCTACGTTATTCCAGTCATATATTGGGTCAGGGAAAAATGGAATCCGATTGAAAAGCATTCGATCATCATGGGACGCCTGCTTGGCTGCGCCCTGATCGTGTCAGTAGTGCCGACGCTGCGAAGCCTGGGCCTGTTTACGGTCATGAAGAACTTGCCGGCCGGTTATGTCGTCGATTACCCGATATTCGCTTCTGATTATTTTCTCGGTAATTACCTGGGGATTCTCACGGTTACTCCGCTAACGCTGTTTGTCTATCAAATGGCCGCAGGTACGACCTGGCGCCAGTTGAGTCAGAAAATGGCCAATAGCCGCCTGCTATTCGAAAGCGTCAGCCTGGTTGCTCCCGTGCTGGCATTCCTGTTTTGGATTGGCGTGACACCGTCATTCCATCCACAAGTGCGCCCGGTCGTGCAGATCGCCATGTTCTTGCCGGTCGTGTGGCTTGCTTTGCGCCACGGTTGGCAAGGGGCGGCCGTGGGCGGTGCTGCGGCAAGTTGCGCGGTCATCTTGCTTATGCCGGTACGGCACGACTATGAGACGTCGCAGGCTGAAGGCATTATCGCTTTCGCGATTTCCACCATGCTGCTGATGGGTGGCCGCATTGCCGCGCTCGATTTTAGCGCCAGCCGGGAACGGACGGATTTGCAACTCGCGCTCGCGCTGGCACAGCGCAACGTCTATGTCGGTGAAATGCAGTTGCGCATGACTTCGCAAGCGTTGGATCAGATTCGTGAAACAGTCCAGACTGGTTTCGCACTCATGATGAGGCGCCTTCGCCATCTACAGCCCGCAGTGGACGAGCGCGGCTATCAGCATCAGGCAAGGGTCGCGCAAGATCAGCTATTTCGTCTGGCCGATGGTCTGTATCCGGCCGCTTTGCGGGAAAGAGGGTTGCCTAATGCACTGCGCGATGGTGCCTTGGCCCGAATATTTGACGAAGCAGGCTTGACGTATTCCTGCGAGGTGCGCGGTTCCGTGAGCAAGCTTTCCCAGGCGCTGCGCATGACGACTTATCGGATCATTTGGGAGGCTGTCACTGACGGCTGCACAAAGAAAGACGTGAGTCATATCCGGGTTCGGGTTCGAGGGGTGGATAAGGGAAAGCGGCGCGGCGTTGTGGTGAGTATTTATTTTCAGGTCGATCCTGTGGGTGCCGCGAACGTTCGCTGGGACGACGTGCTTTCCAGTCTGGTTCGAGCCAGCAGCGGTCTGGGACCGCAGATGATTCGGGACCGTGCAGCCATTTTCGAAGGATATGCCAAGACCCGTGCGTTCCCAGCGGGTCGCCTTACAGGCGTTTATATGCTTGATCCGCAGGGGGAGCCGGCGGTGATAGACACCGCCGGGAAAGGGAAGTGCCGTGATCAGAAAGTCCCCGGTGTTTTGTTCAAAGGGCTGTAGCTACGTGATTGCACTCTGACGGATCGTCTTGGCACGAGACGTCGGTCTTGACGGTAAGTGCGGCCGTTCCATCACTCTGCGGCGTCACTGTAATCACGGTCGAGCTGTCCCGGTAAACAGTGGTCGCTGCAGCGGTGGGCTGCGCATTGGATCGCTCTGCTGCTTGCTGTGGTGTCGACACGTATTGCGAGAATTGCCCTATTGGCAACGTGATGAATTGTCCACCGGCTGTTCCAATAGCACCTAGCACATTGCCATTGAGATCGTTGACCTGTACATATTTGACACCGTTCAATACGAACACATAAACGTGCCAGTTCGGACTCGCGCTAACATCCGTCGCATTCGGCCACGCCTGTCCTAAACCCGTGGTTGGCGGGTTACTGGCAGTGGCAATACCCGACACACCCATGGCCAGAAATATGGCGAGTGCGGCACGAGATAGCTTCTGCATAAATCTTTCCCCTCTTCATTCGATAGTAGTGAGTGATGCCGTTATTGCGGGCGGCAATCCAGCTCCGATCCGGTGTCCGGAAGGTCGTCCCGGCGACAGGAAACAAGCGCCATCCAGCAGGCCATAGGGGGGCGTGATGGCTCTGTGAAAAATGCACATTATTGGATCGATTTACAGCGAAAAATGCGCCGTCTGTTATTCCGGCATTCGGTTTTGTGTGTTTTATGGAATGGCGAATCATTCGATATGCGCATTGATATCGATGTCGTCCGAATTTGTGTGCGCAACAAAATAGGGGTATGACGAGCAATGCGGATGGATGCCGTTTGCACTAATCGATATAAGTTTGATCGATTAGTCTTGAGGGTTACGCAAGGCGAGTTTTCAAGGTTAATCGCGAGAGTTTAATTCCCGGTTGGTATTGACTTCGCATGCCGACGTATCCGCAACACCCGGCGTCATCAGCGCTTCACTTCGGTCAGATGGCCGGCATGACATCAATCTTGTTCGTAGACATGATCGGGTGTGATGCATCCAGCACGGGAGTCCGGTGGAGTTGGGATGGTGCCGACGATGTATGAGGCAAGGCCGCTCGCATCGATGGCGGAGCAAACGGGAGGCGTGTGATGTCTTAAGGCGCTCGGTGGCGGATGGGAGACGTCCTTCCGGGGGGGCATCTTCTGCTCAGCGCGGTAGCGCAGCGGGGTCCGGCGATCGTGCTCTCATTGACGGCGGCGTACTGCGACCTTCGATGACAGCATCAGATAAGGATTAGCGTCGGTGAGCTTTGGCGCTTCCAGTTTTCTCGTGTTCGCCACAACAGCACGGCGAAATCGCGCCTTTCAAAGCAAAACAGCGCTTCACACCGCGAGGCGTAAAGCGCTGTCATGTCTGGAATGATTGGTGGAGCGGAGGAGGATCGAACTCCCGACCTTCGCATTGCGAACGCGACGCTCTCCCAGCTGAGCTACCGCCCCACGCGAGCTGCACATGTTAGCAGCGGAGCTCCGATCGAGCAAAGCCTCGGCTCAGGCGGGCAGCAGGCTGCTCAGGCGGTCATGCAGGATGTCGCGGCGCCAGCCTTCCAGGGTTTCCGGCCAGACCTCCGTCACCACGTATTCCTCCAGCACTTTGCGCGAGCAGAGCAGGCCGGCGGGCAGGTCGAGTTCGGTGGCCATGGCGTCGACGGCTACTTTCATCTCGGCCAGGGCCTGCTTGGCCTTGCCCTGCGGGAAGGGTGGGATGGGGCTGGTGTCGGCGATTTCCTGGTCGGAAAGGGGCTCGGCCATCAGTTCGAACAGTTCGGCGCGTTGTTGGGAGCGCAAGGCGCGCTGGCCGCTGCTTCGCTGGTCCAGTTCGTCGAGGTGTTTGGGCGGTTGCGCGGCGAGGCTCATGATGAGCGCGTCTTCCAACAGCCAGGGGCGTGGCCGGTCGAGCCGGCGTGCGGCGGCATCGCGCCACAGCAGAATGCGCCGGAGCAATGCCTGCTGCTCGCGCGGCCATTCGGCGGCGCCGCGCAGGGCAAGTTGCGGTTGCGGGTCGCCGTAGCGCTGGCAACTTTTGCGCTTGAGCCGTTCGCAATCTTCCGCATGCCATGCAGTGCGCTTACGTTCTTCAAGGCGCTCGGCCAGCTGTTGGTGGATGGTGTGCAGATACACCACATCCAGTGTGGCGTACGCACTCTGCGACGCGGTGAGTGGGCGCTGCATCCAGTCGGAGCGTGTTTCACCCTTGTCCAGCTCCACGCCGACCAGTTCGGCCACCAGGGCGCGATAACTGACACCCAGACCCGTGCCGACAAAAGCCGCGGCGATTTGCGTGTCGAACAGCACACGCGGCCCTTCCGGCAACCAGGGAGCCAGTGTTTCCAGATCTTCGCTGGCGCTGTGCATCAGCGTGACGACGTTCGCGTTTTCGAGCGGCTGCAATGCGCGTGCAATATCGAAGGCAAGCGGATCCACCAGCGCATAGCGCTCCTTCCATCCCAACTGCAGCAAGGCAAGCTGGGGATAGAAGGTGTTGCGACGCATGAACTCGGTGTCGAGCGCCAGCACGCCACCCGCTGAAAGCCCAGCCAGCCACTGTTCAAGTTCGCTGCGTTGTTTGATCCAGTCTGCCTGGGGCGGCTGTACGGGCGGGGGCATGCGTGTTCCTTGGAACGACAGGGCAGGCGACTCGCGATTGCCCCATCTTCATTGGTGCCATATGGTAAGCGGCGAACCATAGCAGGCCAGCCACGGAACGCCCACCATGCCGAGCAAGGAAACCGTACAACGCCAACGCGCATTCGGTGGGGCGCTCGGCGTGCTCGTGCTGGCATTTGGCCTCACGTACCACTTTTTTCCGGAAATCTTCCACGTCAGCCCGGAAGAGGTGGCTAACCCGCCTTCGCCCGCCGTGGCGGGGCTGGCGCGTGCCCGGCCGGCACGGGCAGGCAGCGTGCTGCCGTCGCCACAGGAGGAACTCAACGCCGGGCCGCCGCTGACGCTAGCTCCGACCGCCGTGATTGCCGCACGCCTGAATCGGGTGCACACGGTGCTACCCGAGCAGTTGACGGCAGATTCACCCGAGGTGCGCGCCTTGATCGAGCGCGCCAACAAAGCGTTCCTGGCCGGACAGATGGTTGGCGACAAGAACAGCGCTGCGGCGCTGTACGAGCAGGCCGTCAAGCTCAAGCCGGATAGCCGCGCCGCCGTGCAGGGCCTGGATCAGGTACGTACGCATTTGATTGCCGAGATCACCCAGGACATCGCCATCGGCGACTCCGGCTCAGCAGGCACGCTGCTGGATGACCTCAAGGCCATGCCGAACACCACCGCCGATGTCGCTCCGCTGGAAGCCAGCATGAAGACGCTGATCACCGTGCGCCCGATGTTGGCCAAGGCGGCCGCTCTGCTGCAGCAGGGCAATGGCGACAAGCCCAGTGGCAACGATGCACTGGATCTCTACAGGCAGGTGCAAAAGCTCGATCCGCAGAATGCCGTCGCAGCACAAGGCATCCTGCAGGTGCAGCGTGTGGTGCTTGATCGCGCACTGGCTGCCGTCGCCCAGAACGATTTTGCCGGCGCCGAAACAGCGCTTACCGAAGCGCAATCGATCCAGCCCGAGTCTCCGCAGTTGCAGGAAGTGCAGTCGCAGGTCGACAACATTCGCCAGCAGCGCGCGACCGGTGTGCTGGCGCAAGCACGTTCTGCGCTGGATGCCGGCAACCTCGCACTGGCCAAGCAACTGGCCGGACAGGCGCAAGCGATCAGTCCGCAATTGGCCGGTATCGCGGAGTTCGCGGAGCGGCTCACCAACGCGCGCTTGTACGCCAGTTACAAACCGGGACAGGTGTTTACCGATCGCTTTGTGGATATGACCGGGCAATCTCCCACCATGCTGGTGGTGCCCACCGGTAGCTTCATGATGGGCGCGCCGGAAGACGAACGGGGACGCACCGATGCGCAGGGGCCGCAGCATGAAGTGGCTATCAGCACGGGCTTCGCCATGTCGCAGACCGATATCACCGTAGGACAGTTTCGCGAGTTCGTGCGGGCCAGCGGCTACAAGCCGGAATCGGTGACCGCGGGTGGCGCCAGCGTCTACGACGAACGCACTGGTGTCATGCGCGACGATTCCAGCGCGAACTGGGAGGACGACTACGCCGGCCATCCCGCGGCGAATGATCTGCCGGTGGTCAACATTTCCTGGAGCGACGCCAACGCCTACGCGCAATGGCTGAGCCAGCGCACCGGCAAGAAATACCGGCTGCCGAGCGAAGCCGAATTCGAATACGCCTTGCGCGCAGGCAGCACCACACGCTACTGGTGGGGCAAGGGCACCCCGACCACCAAGGTGGAAAACCTCACCGGCTCGCTCGACCGCTCGCCCAGCGGGCGGCGCTGGAGTCATGCGTTCCTGGGTTATGGCGATGGCTATTGGGGGCCGGCGCCGGTGATGAGTTTTGCGCCCAATGCCTTCGGTCTGTACGACATGGACGGCAACGTTTCCGAATGGATGGTCGACTGCTGGCACGACAACTACGTTCGTGCACCGGTAGATGGTAGCGCCTGGGTGAATCCCGGTTGCTCCCTGCGTGTGGTTCGCGGTGGTTCGTGGGGCAGTTCGCCGGAGCAGGCGAATTCGGCGTATCGGCAGGGCGCTGATGCGGACATTCGCAGCGGACGCGTCGGCTTCCGCATCGTGCGCGAGCTTTAAACTGCTTGATTCCTTCTCACTTCCGGGGAGGGGAAAAGCATCGCGTTTTTGCCGACTACCAGTTCTATCCGCTAAATCCGGTGCAAGAAAGACAACTTACCAACACGTCACGACTCACAGGCACCTTGCGCTCTAACGCAGTCGATTACGCAATCTCAACGTCATAGACGTCTAAACCAAGCGCGCTGTTCGCGACAAACAAGCGGTAGCAGGCATGCCCACCGAAGCCCATGTCGACAACCTCGATAGCGAACCACATAGCGATATCAAAGTGTGATCACTTTGCGCCAGGCAACAAAAAAGCCGCGTTGCGCGGCTTTTAAGTGGTGCCCAGGAGAGGACTCGAACCTCCACGGTTTTACCCGCTAGTACCTGAAACTAGTGCGTCTACCAATTCCGCCACCTGGGCAGGTGTCGCTTCGACTTTCGGTCTCTGCGAGCCGCGTAGAGTAGGCATCCTCGGACGAGTTGTCAACTATTTCTTCATGGCCTTTGTTGGGACGATGCATTTTCAGTGTGCGAGGCATCGAAACCGTTCATCAAATCGTTCATCGAGGCGATACTAGGGCATGACCAAAGCAAAGCATCCAGGTAAGGATAAGTCGCCGCTCAAAGCGGCCAAGGCCCCGAAGGCGCGTAAGGTTATGCCCAAGGGCGGACGCAGAGGGCGTCACCCGGAACCTGCTGAAGCGCCCGCTCCGAAACGGCCGCACGATCCCTTCGCACAGCGTGAGTCGGAGCGCTATGAGCGCCCGATTCCTAGCCGCGAGGCGATCCTTGCGTTGCTGGAGGAACGCGGCGAGCTGCTGACCGAGGCACGTATTGCCGAAGCGCTGGAGCTGCACGACGAATACGGCATCACGGCGTTGGCCAAGCGCCTCAACGCCATGATGCGTGACGGCCAGTTGTTGCTCGGCCGCCGTGGCGGTTATGCCCCCGCGCGTAAGCTGGACCTGATCCCCGGCCTGGTCTTGGCCAATGCGGAAGGTTACGGCTTCCTACGTCCGGACGAGGGGGGGGATGACCTTTATCTGTCGCCTTACCAGATGCGCAGCGTGATGCATGGTGATCGCGTGCTGGCCAGCGTGGTGGGCCTGGATCGCCGGGGGCGCCGCCAAGGAGCGATTGTCGAGGTGCTGCAACGCCGCTCGCCGCGCCTGGTGGGCCGCGTGGTGATCGACAACGGCGTCACCGTGGTGGTGCCGGACGATCGCCGCCTGCATCAGGACGTGATGATTCCACCGGGCAAGGAGCAGGGTGCGCGTTCCGGGCAGATCGTGGTGGCGGAGATCACCGACCCGCCGACGGCGTATCGCGGCCCATTGGGCGAGATCCGCGCCGTGCTGGGTGAACGCCTGCAACCCTCGCTGCTGGTGGAAATGGCGATTGCCAGCCACGATCTGCCGCACGAATGGCCGCCGGAAGTGCTGCGCGAAGCGGCGCAGATCGAACCGGAAGTGACGCCGGCCGAGCGCGAGGGCCGCGCCGACCTGCGTAAACTGCCGCTGGTCACCATCGATGGTGCCGATGCCAGGGATTTTGACGATGCCGTCTACGCCGAGCCCAGACGCGGCGGTGGCTGGCGCCTGATCGTGGCGATTGCAGATGTGTCGCACTACGTGCGCGTCGGCAGCGCGCTGGACAAGGAAGCCTACGAACGCAGCACGTCCACCTATTTCCCTGGTTTCGTGGTGCCGATGTTGCCGGAGACACTGTCGAACGGCATCTGCTCGCTCAATCCGAAGGTGGAGCGTCTGTGCATGGTCTGCGATATGCAGGTCGATGCGAACGGTGACGTTGTCAAATCGAAGTTCTATGACGCGGTGATGCTGTCGCACGCGCGCCTGACTTACGACAAGGTGTGGCAGGCGATCGGTCTGCGTGATGCCGACGCCCGGCACGAAGTGGCCGATGTGCTGCCGCAGTTGGAAAACCTGCATGCGCTGTACAAGGCGATGGCCGAGCAGCGCCGACGTCGTGGCGCGATCGATTTCGAAACGCCGGAAGTGAAGTTCCGCCTTGATCAGACTGGCGAGGTGGAAACCGTAGGCGCGGTAGAACGCAACGATGCGCACAAGCTGATCGAGGAATGCATGATTGCCGCCAACGTGCAGGCGGCAATGTTCCTGGAAAAGCGCAAGATCCCCGCGCTCTACCGCGCGCACGAACCACCGCCGGTAGAGAAATACGAAGACCTGCAGCAATTCCTGCGTGAGTTCAAGTTGCGCATGCCGCCGGTGGAAGAAGTCACGCCGGGCGACTTTGCCGATGTCTTGCGCATGGTGCAGGATCGCCCGGAGCGCGAGCTGATCCAGTCGGTACTGCTGCGCGCCCAGAGCATGGCGGCGTATCAACCCGATAACCGCGGCCACTTTGGCCTCGCGCTGGCGGCTTACGCACACTTCACCTCGCCGATCCGCCGCTATCCCGATCTGCTGGTCCATCGGGCTATCCGCTATGCGCTGAAAGGCGGCAAACGCACCAGCTACGATTACTCCGATGCGGCGATGGCCGCGATGGCGCTGCATTGCTCGCAGCGCGAGCGTCGCGCCGAGGAGGCCGAGCGCGATGTGGACGAACGTTTCCGTTGCGCCTGGATGGCCAAGCATGTCGGCGAAACCTTCGAAGGTACTGTGACCGGCGTGACTTCCTTCGGCTTGTTTGTCGAGCTGGATGAATCGAAGGTCTCTGGCCTGGTGCATATCAGCCAGCTTTCCAACGATTACTACCATTTTGATCCGGTACGCCATCTGCTCAAGGGCGAGCGCACCGGTTTGCAGTTCCGGCTGGGCGATCATGTTTTCGTGCAGGTGCTGCGCGCGAGCCTGGAAGATCGCAAGATCGATTTCCGGTTGATCCAGCCGGGTAACAAAAAGACGGTAGCGGTCCCGGCGCCCACGACCAAGCGGTATGACTACGCGTCCTCCGGCGAACGTTATTCCCTGCCGCCAATCCACAAGCCATCGCTACCGCCGTTGCCGGCGCGCGATAATGCAAAACCGAAACATGGCGCTGCCAAACCGTCCAAAAAGGCTTCGGCAGGGAAGGGCGGTGCCGCGGCCGGCAAGGGCATGGCCAAGGCCGCTAGCAAATCCAGAACGCGTACGGCCAAGGGCGCTGCGCCGAAAAAACCGAAAGGCAAACGATGAGTGAGAGTTGGATCGTCGGGATCAACCCGGTCGAAGGCGCACTGAGCAACGACGCCGAGCGCGTGCGCGAAGTGCTGGTGGAAAACGGCCAGCGCAATGCGCGCGTGCATGAGCTGGCCGAGCGCGCCAAGGCGCTGAAGATTCCCGTGCATCATCGTCCGCGCGAACAGCTCGACCGCGTGGCGGGCGAGGCGCGGCATCAGGGCATCGTTGCCCTGTATGAAGCGCCGGCGCTCGCCGGCGAAAACGATTTGCCGGCGCTGCTGGAAAAAGCCGGCCACGATGCGCTGGTGCTGGTGCTCGATGGCGTCACCGATCCGCATAATCTCGGTGCATGCCTGCGTAGCGCTGCAGCGGCCAATGTGACTGCGGTGATTGTGCCGAAGGATCGCGCGGTAGGGCTGACGCCGGTGGTGCGGCGTGCCTCGGCAGGCGGTGCGGATCGTGTGCCGCTGGTGGCGGCGACCAACCTGGCGCGTGCCTTGCGTGGCTTGAAGGATGCCGGCGTGTGGATCACCGGCCTGGCCGGCGATACCGAGCAATCCATCTACGATATCGACCTGAAAGGTCCGGTGGCGCTGGTGCTGGGCAGCGAAGGCGAGGGCATTCGCCGACTGACGCGCGAAACCTGCGACTTCGTGGCGAAGATCCCGATGCCAGGCAGCATGGAGAGTCTGAATGTGTCGGTAGCCACCGGTGTCGTCTTGTTCGAAGCCCTGCGTCAAAGGAGTGTGCGATGACATTCCACTGGCATGACTGGGCGGGCTATATCGGCGTGGTGCTGGTGTTGCTTGCCTTCCTGTTGTTGCAGGCCCACAAGTTGCACGGCAACGGCCTGGTCTACCAGTTGATGAATGTGCTGGGTGCGATCGGCGTGATGCTGTCACTGCTGTTTGGCGCATTCAACGCGGCGGCGTTTTTTATGCAACTGGCGTGGTTGCTGATCGGTCTCTATGGCATCGCGCGCGGTATGCGCCTGAGGCGTGAAGCGCGCGATGCTGGGCAACATGTAGGGCCTTGATGCATACGTAGGTTGGAGTAAGCGCCAGCGCACTCCAACATCGCCGTCTCCAACACCGCCATTTCTCACATGGCGATGAATCATTGCTGGCCCAAGGATGTTTTTGTCGCAAGACATGACATGGCGACGTTGGGGTGCGCTTCGCTTACCGCCAACCTACGCGGCTGCATAAAGGCCCGGGTGGTTCGCCCGGGCCTTTGCAAGAAATATCAACGGTGGTTTCGTTCGAAAGAAAACGCGTGCGCCGTCAATCCGGACGATCGCCGAGTTTCACCTGCTCCGGATTGGAGGTGAAATCGCGCTTGTCGCGTTGCCCGGTCAGCGGCTCGCCCTTGACCTGGAACCACACGTTCTCGGCGATGTTGGTCGCGTGGTCGCCGATGCGTTCGATGTTCTTGGCCATGAACAGCAGATGGGTGCACGGCGTGATCACGCGTGGATCTTCCATCATGTAGGTAAGCAGTTCGCGGAAGTAGGCGGTATAGGCTTCGTCGAGTTCCACGTCGTCCTTCCACACCTTATAGGCGAGCTCAGCATCGCGATCGCGGTACGCGCGCAGCACTTCGCGTACTTCCTCGGCGGCCAGTTCGGCGAGGTGGGCCAGGCCGCTGGTGGGGGTGAGCGGTGCGGCCATCGACAGCGGGATGGAGCGCTTGGCGACATTGGCGGCGTAGTCGCCGATGCGTTCGATGTCGGCCGCAATGCGCAGCGCAGCGAAGACGTTGCGCAGGTCGCCGGCGATGGGTGCGCGCAGAGCCAGCAGGCGCACCACGTCGTGGCTGATTTCCTGTTCGAGGTGGTCGATGGCTTCGTCATTGTTGACGACGTGCTGCGCGGCGCGTTCGTCGCGACGATCCACTACGTCGATGGCAGCTTCGAGCTGGCTTACTGCCAATTCGCCCATGCGAACCAGTTCGCCGGTAAGGCGCAGCAGTTCGTCGTCGTAGCTCTTGATGATGTGTTCCTTGCTGCTGCCGCTCATGGGTGTTGCCTCGTTTTAGTTGGAGTAGGGAGGGGGCTCTCGCGACATTTCACTTGCTGTATTTCGCGAGGGTGGCCCCTCACCCTGCCCTCTCCCGGGAGGGGAGAGGGAAATAAGGTGGCGCGTAGCGCCGGTTAACCAAAGCGACCCGTAATGTAGTCTTCGGTCTGCTTCTTGCCGGGCTTGGTGAAGATCTTTTCGGTGTTGTCGAACTCGATCAGCTCGCCCAGGTACATGAAGGCGGTGCGGTCGGAACAGCGCGCGGCCTGCTGCATGTTGTGGGTGACGATCACGATGGTGTACTCGTGCTTGAGTTCTTCCACCAGCTGCTCGATGCGGCCGGTGGCGATCGGATCCAGCGCGGAGGTGGGTTCGTCGAGCAGCAGCACTTCCGGGCGCAGTGCAATGCCGCGGGCAATGCACAGACGCTGCTGCTGACCGCCCGAAAGACCGAGCGCGCTCTGCTTGAGTTTGTCTTTCACCTCGTCCCACAACGCCGCGCTGCGCAGTGCCTGCTCGACGCGGATCTCCATGTCGGCGCGCGACAGCTTTTCGTGGTGACGGATGCCGTAGGCGACGTTTTCGAAGATCGTCATCGGGAACGGCACCGGCTTCTGGAACACCATGCCGACCTTGGTGCGCAGGCGGTTCATGGAGTAGCTGGGATCGAGAATGTTTTCGCCGTCGAGTTCGATCGAGCCCTTGGCTTCCAGCTTGGGATAGATCGCGTAGATGCGGTTGAAGATGCGCAGCAAGGTGGACTTGCCACAGCCGGACGGCCCGATGATCGCAGTGACCTGCTTCTCCGGGATATCCATGTTGATGCCTTTGAGCGCATGGTAACCGTTGTAGTAGAAGTGCACATCGCGCACCTTGATCTTGGCAGGCGCCGTGGCGCCGGTCAGCGGGGCCGCGGTGGCGGCGGCGAGGTCATTCATAACTCACCTTCTTGCGCGAAAACAGGATGCGGGTCAGCAGGCTAAGCGCCAGCACGAATAGAGTGATCAACAGCGCGCCAGCCCAGGCGATCGCATGCAGCGCCGGGTTCGGGTCGTTGGTGTACTGATAGATCGTCACCGGCATGCTGGCCATCTTGTCCAACGGATGCACGGTCATGAAGTTGTTGCCGAACGCGGTGAACAGCAGCGGTGCGGTTTCGCCGGCCAGGCGCGCCAGCGCCAGCAGCACGCCGGTGAGAATGCCGGAGAAGGCCGCACGCATCAGTACCTGCAAGGTGAGCTTCCACTGCGGAATGCCCAATGACAGCGCTGCCTCGCGCAGCGTACCCGGCACCAGCTGCAGCATTTCATCGGTGGTGCGCACGATCACCGGCAGGCCGATCAAGGCCAGCGCCACGCTGCCGGCGAAGCCGGAGAACGAGATGCTGCCGTTGGTCAGGTTCGACATCGGCAGCACGATGATCACGTACACGAACAGACCGAGCACGATCGACGGTGCCGACAGCAGAATGTCGTTGAGGAAGCGGATCGACGCACCGAGGCGACTCGAGCTGGCGTATTCGGCCAGGTACGTACCGGCCAGCACGCCAATCGGGGCGCAGATGAGCAGCGCCATCAGATCCATGATCAGGCTGCCGACGATGGCGTTGGAAAGGCCGCCCTGGTCGGCATACGCGGTGATCTTGGTGAACAGCGTCGGCGTCAGCGCGGTGATGCCGTTCTGCAAGGTGATCCACAGAATCCAGACCAGAAAGGCCAGACCGATCAGGGTCGCGACGCCGCTCATCACCAGGGCGAAGATGTTCGTGAGATGGCGGCGGGTATAGATGGCGGACATCAGCGACCCTCCTTACGAGCCAGCTGGCGCAACATCAGGCGTGCGATCAGCAGCACGATGAAGGTCACCACGAACAGAAGGAAGCCCAGTGCGATCAGGGCGGAGCGATGCAGGCCTACCGCTTCGTTGAATTCGTTGGCGATGCTGGACGAGATTGAGGTGCCGGGCATCAGCAGCGACGCGGTGATGTTGTAGGAGTTGCCCAGCACGAAAGTCACCGCCATCGTTTCACCCAGCGCGCGGCCCAAGCCGAGGAAGATACCGCCGATCACCGCCGAGCGGGTATACGGCAGCACGATGTCCCACACCACTTCCCAGGTGGTGGAGCCGAGTGCGTATGAGGATTCCTTGAGACGCGCCGGAACGGTCTGGAACACTTCGCGCATCACCGAAGAAATAAACGGCAGGATCATCACCGCCAGCACGATGCCCGCGGTCAGCAGGCCCAGGCCCAGCGGCGGGCCCTGGAACACTGCGCCGATTACCGGAATGTTGCCGAGTGTGTCGTTGAGCCACGGTTCGATACCGGCCATGAACGGCACGAACACGAACAAGCCCCACATGCCGTAGATGATCGACGGAATGCCGGCCAGCAGTTCAATGGCAGTAGCGACCGGACCGCGCATCCAGCCCGGTGCGATCTCGGTTAGAAACAGGGCGATGCCGAAACTGACCGGAACCGCCAGGACCAGGGCAATCAGAGAGGTCACCAGCGTGCCGACGATCGGCGCCAGCGCACCGTACTGGTCTTCGACTGGATTCCAGTCGGCACTGAACAGGAAATGGAGTCCATCCTTGAACAGCACTTCGCGACCGCCCCACAGCGTGGAGAGCGCGGCCCCGAGCAGGGTGGCCAGCACCAGCAGGGCGCAGCAGCGCAGCAGGATCCGGAAGATGAAGTCGTGACGGGCATCGGCGCGCGAACGGTGTTCGGTATCACGGGCGAGCGGTTCGGCGCTTGTCGCTTGCATGCTGAGGCGTTTCCGCGGTGGTTTTTGTCAATCAGAACGACGCGCGCAACAATCCGTTGCGCGCGTCGCAAGTGGTCAAGCTACGGCTGTCCTTGCGGCAGCGCGCAGCTTACATCTTGTATTCGCTGGACCAGTAGGTCTCGATCTGCTGCACCAGCGAATCGGGGAGCGGTACGTAGTCGAGCGAACGGGCCGAATCCTGGCCGTGTTCGTAAGCCCACTTGAAGAAGTCAAAGGCAACCTTGGTGTTGGCGGCATTCTTCGGCGTCTTGTACATGATCACCCACGAAGTTGCCGTGATCGGCCACGCCGTGGCGCCCGGGGCATTGGTCATCAGCAGGTTGAAGTCCTTCGCGTTCTTCCAATCAGCCGTATTGGCGGCAGCCTGGAAGCTGGCGGTGTTGGGCTCAACCACCTTGCCGGCCGCGTTCTTCATTTTCGCGTAGCCGATTTTGTTCTGCAGGGCGTAGGCATATTCCACATAGCCGATCGAGTTCGGGATCTGCTTGATGTACGCGGACACGCCTTCGTTGCCCTTGCCACCGATACCGGCCGGCCACTGCACCGCAGTGCCTTCACCCACCTTGGTCTTCCACTCCGGGCTGACCTTGGACAGGTAGTCGGTGAAGTTGAAGCTGGTGCCCGAGCCGTCCGAGCGATGCACCACGGTGATGTGCGAGCTGGGCAGGTGCAGGCTGGGGTTGAGCTTGGCGATGGCCGGATCGTTCCAGGTGGTGATCTTGCCCAGGTAGATGTCAGCCAGGGTGGGGCCGTCCAGTACCAGCGTGCCCGCGGCAACGCCGGCAACGTTGAAGGCCGGCACGATGCCGCCGATCACGTCAGGGAACTGGCCGAGGCCGAACTTGGCCAGGTCTTCCGCCTTGAGCGGCATGTCGGAGGCGCCGAAATCAACGGTGCCAGCCTTGATCTGTGCAATACCACCGCCCGAACCGATCGACTGATAGTTGATGTGGTTGCCGGTCTTCTCGGCGTAAGCGGCCGACCACTTGGAGATGACTGGATAGACGAAGCTGGAGCCAGCACCGGTGATATCGGTGGCCTGGGCCGTCATGCCGAACATGGACGCGGCAATCGCGATCGCGAGCGTGCCGAGGCGAGACGGAAGTTTGAATGAGGTCAACACAGAGGCTCCTTTGGGAGAGAAGTGGCGGTAATGCCTACCGGATGCCTTGGTCCATGGTGAGTCGGACGACCCGCCATATGTGAAGACATCCTTCAGTCCCGCGTATTGCAGGGGCTAGGTGTTGCAATGAGATGTGATGAATATTGCAGCCTCATGACAGTCGCAAATTCTTGAGGTTTTGCTACTCGGGAAGCATCGTTCCCACGCGCTCCAGCTCAAGCACTTCCAGGGTGCGCAACCGATTGATGATGCGGCAGAAAAGCAGCGCAGTGCGCTCTGCGTCATAGACCGCCGAATGCGCTTCGCGCGAATCGAATGTATAGCCCGCGGCAAGCACGGCCTTGCTTAGCACGGTCTGCCCGTAAGCCAGGCCGCTCAGCGTGGCGGTGTCGAAGCAGCTGAACGGATGAAACGGATTGCGCTTGTGACCCACCCGGCGCACGGCAGCATTAAGAAAGCCAAGATCGAATGCCGCGTTATGCCCGACCAGGATGGCGCGCTGGCATTCGTTCTGCTTTACGGCCAGACGCACAGCCTGAAAGATATGGTCAAGGGCGGCCCGTTCCTCCAGTGCACCGCGCAGCGGGTTTTCCGGATCGATGCCAGTGATCTCCAGCGCCCGTGGATCGATATTGGCACCTTGGAAGGGTTCTACATGAGTGGACACCACCGGGTGAGGGTAGA
Organism: Dyella flava; assembly: GCF_016904955.1. Classification (GTDB taxonomy): domain Bacteria; phylum Pseudomonadota; class Gammaproteobacteria; order Xanthomonadales; family Rhodanobacteraceae; genus Dyella_B; species Dyella_B flava. Next base: position 340,082 of record NZ_JADIKE010000039.1, read on the forward strand.
GATTCCCCTCCTGGTCCATGCCGATGGTGACCGCGGCGATTTCCAGCAGTGCGTCGCGCTCGGCATCGAATCCACCGGTCTCCACATCCACGATCACCGGCAGGAAGCCGCGGAAACGATCGGCCATTCGGGCCGCAAGGCTGTTATTGAGTTGCTCCATCTTGCAAGCATACAAGAGCGAGGAGTTAGTTAAGAGGAGTGAGAAGAGAGAGAAAAGCCTGCTTTGTCGCGGGTGCTGTCTTTTCCGGGGGCGGGGCTCTTAATTAAGTTGCTCCATCAGGCAGACATATTAAAAACAAGGCGTAACTGGAGAGGGACGTGGGAGCCCCTCTCACTTCTCACTCCTCTCCACTCACTCCTAAAAGCCTAACCGTATGTTTTTGTCTTCGTTCTGTCACATAACATCCATCTAACGGTAAAGCTCCCGCCCGATGATGCGCCCAACCCGCCGGCCGCCTCCAGGGGAATCCAGAGACGCCAGGTGGATTCATCAATAAAAGCGGAGACAATTACATGCGTTCCAAGATGCTCACGGTGGCCATCGCTGCCGGTTTGGGCTTGACCAGCGTTACAGCTGTTCATGCTCAGACGTCCACCAAGAAAGTGACCGTCAGCGCTGCCGAACTGCAGCAGATGAAGGCGGAGATCGCCGCACTGGAGCAGAAGGTTCAGGATCTCGAGTCGCAGTCTGCCGCGCAGAACCAGGCGCAGCAGCAGACGGCTCAGTCCGTGCAGGCTACCCAGGCACAGGTTGCGGCTACGCAGGCGCAGGTTCAGCAGGCTGAGCAGACGGCGCAGACCGCTGCGACCAAGCTTGGCGACACCTTGGGCGGCTCCGGCGGCGTGAAGTGGACCTTCGGCGGCTTCCTGGCGGCTGAATCGGCGTACCGTACACGCGACACCGCTGATGACGTGGACACCAAGTTCACGGCTATCCCGTTTGAGGGTGGTACGAGCACCGCGCCGATCAACACCAGCAGCGGCGCGACCACGACCTATCCGGTCACCAATGCGCGTAATGACCAGTTCCTCTACAGCGCGCGCCAGAGCCGCCTGTCGATCAAGGCCGAAGGCGATATCAACGACGATACGCACGTGACGGGCTACTACGAGATGGACTTCCTGGGTGGCGCCCAGACGGCGAACATGAACGAGAGCAACTCGTTCAACCTGCGTACGCGTCAGTTGTGGTCGAGCATCGATTGGGACAACTACGGCCTGCACTTGCTGGCTGGTCAGGCTTGGTCGCTGCTGACCCTCGACAGCGTGGGCATCACTCCGACGAAGGAAGTGCTGCCGCCCACCATCGACGCCCAATACCAGGTGGGCTTCACCTGGGCTCGCCAGACTCAGATCCGCCTCGTGAAGGACTGGGACAAGATGTGGTGGTTGGGTATCTCGGTGGAAAATCCGCAGACCGCAGGCGTCGGCGCCGTGGCTGGTCCGGGTACCAAGGGATATGCAACGTCGACGGCGACGGTCCAGGCCGGCAGCCTGTATGACACGCTCAACACCGTATCGCTCAACGATGTTCCGGACATTATCGTGAAGTTTGCGGCAGATCCGGGTTGGGGCCATTACGAGGTCTTTGGCCTGTCGCGTGAATTCACCACCCGCGTCACGCCGACGACCGCTGGCGGCGGCCCCACTGCCACCTCCAACGACACGGCTCATGGCGGCGGCTTTGGTATCGGCATGTTGCTGCCGCTGGTTCCGAAGGTGCTTGATCTGCAGCTTTCGGGCATGAGCGGTAAGGGCATTGGCCGTTACGGTACGGCTGGTCTCAATGACATCACGCTCAATCCGGCTGGTGGCCCGCATCCGCTGAAGGAAAACATGGCGCTCGGTACGCTGACCTGGCACGCCTCCGCTGCGCTTGATGTGTACGCTTCCGCTGGCCGTGAGCAGGAAGACAGCTACATTACCGCTGGCGCCAACGGCAAGGACTTCGGTTACGGTTCTGCGCTGCTCGGCTACAACAACAGCGATTGCTTGATCTACGGTGCGCCGACCGATTGCACGGGTCAGACCCGTCAGGTGGCCGAACAGACGCTCGGTTTCTGGTGGAAGTTCTACCAGGGCAAGTTCGGCCGCGTGCAGTTCGGTACGCAGTTCTCGCATGCAACGCGCCAGCTGTTCACGGACAGCAAGGGCAATGCTCCGACCGCGCCGGACAACATGGTCTTCACCAGCTTCCGCTACTACCCGTTCTAATCGGTGGAAAGCAGATAGCAGCAACAAATATCGGAAGGGAGTTCGACCTAAGGATGGAAAACGGCGGGCCTATGCCCGCCGTTTGTTTTTTGCGTTTCGTGTAGGCGAGGCGCGGCAATGTGAATGGATGCCATGTCGGGCATGGATAGCCATGGCTGTTTTGTCTTGCAGTGCGGCATCGTGATCCGATAGCTTGTGCGCATGTCGTCAGTTCGCCGCAAGCGTTCCATCCTTCTGACCTTCTGCGCACTCATCGCGTTATTGCTGATGAGCAGCCACGTGGCGACTAGTGCTCACGCGCGGATAACGGCGCTGTTGCATGACACGGCGCCATGCTTGACGGTTTCGGTCGATATTCATGCGACAAACGGGCATGGCAGCTTGCAGCGAGCCATTACGGGTGATGATTCCGGTGCTTTTGTCGACGATCACGATGCCGATGACGAGCTGGTCTTGCCGTCTTCTGTGCGCGTACGGTTGGATTATTTGCCCTCTGCCGCACCCTTGAATGCCGATGCTTCACTGCATCCCGCGCCTGTCAAATCCCCGCTGCGGCCTCCAAGCTTCACCTGATGCCTTGGGCGGCGTAATCGCCGCCATGTCCCTGATCAACCGATAAGCGCCTCGACGCGCGGCGATCACGCATCCGCATGCCCATGCCTGCGCTTATCGCATCCCTATTTCGAACGGCGGCGTCGACCGCCGCGACATCCTGCATCGTGAGGTTTTCCATGAAGCGTTTGATCCTTGGTTTTGAGCACTTTCGTCATCAGGTCTTTCCGCAGCAACGCGACTTGTTCAAGAAGCTTGCAGCGGGCCAGAGCCCCAGCACCATGTTCATTACCTGCGCCGACTCGCGCGTGATGCCCGAAATGATGTTTACCACCCAGCCGGGCGAGCTGTTTGTCTATCGCAATATCGGCAATATCGTGCCGCCGTATGCCCAGCACGTCAGCGGTGTGGTGGCTGCCATCGAATATGCGGTGAAAGTGCTTCAAGTCGAGCACATCGTTATCTGTGGCCACTCCGATTGCGGCGCCATGAAGGCCTTGCGCCAACCGGAACTGGTCCGCGGCATGCCATCGGTGGCCGCGTGGCTCAAGCATGCCGAAGTCGCGCGCTATGTTGTGGAACAGAACACCGAAGGGTTGCCGGATGACGAACGCCTGCAATGCCTGACACGCGAAAACGTGGTCGGCCAGCTCGAACATCTGCGCACGCTACCGGTAGTGGCCGCAGCGTTGGCGGGCGGCAGCCTCAGCATTCATGGCTGGGTTTATGACATTGCCCATGCGCGGCTGGAGGCGTTCGATGCGCAGCGAGGGTGCTTCGTCGAGATCGAGTCGAACGCCGGTTACTTGCCTGAGGCGACGCCGCACCTGCGCTTCGCCGCCGCTGCCACAACGGTTGCCTGAGGAGCGTGTCGTGATACGAGGATATGTTTCACGGGGATGGTTCAGTCGCGATCTGCTCGGGTCCATCGTGGTGTTCCTGGTGGCGCTGCCTTTGTGCATGGGTATCGCCATTGCGTCAGGCATGCCGCCGGCAGCCGGTCTGGTGACCGGCATTGTCGGCGGCGTGGTAGTAGGGGCGATTTCCGGATCGCCTCTGCAGGTCAGCGGTCCCGCCGCAGGTTTGGCGGTGCTGGTGTTCGAGCTGGTGCGCGAACACGGTGTGGCTGCGCTTGGGCCGGTGGTCCTGTTGGCCGGCCTGATCCAGATCGTTGCCGGCCTGGGCCGGGTAGGCGTGTGGTTCCGGATGATTTCACCCGCCGTGGTGGCGGGCATGTTGTCGGGTATCGGCATCCTGATTGTCGCTTCGCAGTTGCATGTGCTCATCGACGCCCTGCCCAAGGCGCGTGGACTGGAAAACTTTGCGGCTTTACCAGGCGCCCTGATGGATGCCATGAGTGGTGGAGCCGGCAGCATGGTGGCGTTACTGGTTGGTCTGGCGACGATCGCCATCATGCTTGGCTGGGAAAAACTGCGGCCGCCGTCATTACGCTTCGTGCCGGGCGCGTTGCTCGCCGTGGTCGCGGTGACGGCGACGGTGCAGTGGCTGGGTGCGGATGTGAAAAAGGTCGAAGTGCCTTCGAATCTGCTTGCAGCGATATCGTTGCCGACTTTCGAAAGCCTTGCTGCCTTGTCGCAGCCGTCACTGCTGTTGGCCGCTTTGACTTTTGCATTGATCGCAAGCGCGGAAACCCTGCTTTCGGCCGCCGCGGTCGATCGCATGCACGGCGGCGCGCGTACCCACTACGATAGGGAGCTGACTGCGCAAGGCGTGGGCAATCTGATCTGCGGCGTGCTGGGCGCCTTGCCGATGACCGGCGTTATCGTGCGCAGTGCGGCCAATGTGCAAGCCGGTTCGGCGACACGCATGGCGACGATCATGCATGGTGGCTGGATCCTGGTGTTCGCGATGCTGTTGCCGTGGCTGATGCGTATGACGCCAGTAGCCTGTCTGGCCGGCATCCTGGTTTTTACGGGCATCAAGATGGTGAACCTCAAGCAGATGAAGGCACTTGCTGCTTACGGTCGCAGTACGGCCTTGATCTATCTGGTGACAACCCTCGCCATCGTGGCTACGGACCTGCTTACGGGTGTGTTGATCGGGTTTGCTTTGTCCCTGTTGCGTTTGGTTTGGCAGTTCTCGCAGCTGCGGATAGGCCTGGATCAGCACGCCGAACCGGGTACCAGTCGGCTTCGGCTCGATGGATCCGCAACCTTCCTCAAAGTACCGGCGCTGGCGCGTGTGTTGGAGCGCGTGCCGCCAAATACGCGGCTAATGCTCGAGCTGGACCGCCTCAATCATGTTGATCAGGCTTGCCTGGAGTTGCTGGCCGATTGGGGGCGTCATGCGCCTGCTCGCGGTAGCGAGCTCGTGGTGGACTGGTCTGCCTTACAGCGGCGTGTGGAAGGAACACGGCAAGCAGCATAGCCATTGGCAGTGATACTTCACGCCGTCGTCCTGGCGAGGGTCGGGGCGACGGCGTGCTTGAGCTAAGCCGCGAACGTGCAGGTCGTTGGCATTGCCGTGCAGCGACGGATTAATTGGCGGACGTTTTTTCTTTATACCGGCAAAGATCCCGAATCACGCATTGCGGACAATCTGGCTTGCGTGCCTTGCATACATAGCGCCCATGCAGGATCAACCAATGATGCGCGTCCTGCTTGAATTCTGGTGGCACGATCTTTTCCAGCTTGTCTTCAACCGCGCGTACATCTTTGCCCGGCGCCAGGCCGGTGCGATTGGCGACCCGGAAAATATGGGTGTCCACTGCGATGGTGGGATGGCCGAAGGCGGTATTGAGCACCACGTTGGCTGTCTTGCGACCAACGCCAGGCAGGGCTTCGAGCGCTTCGCGATGATTCGGTACCTCACCGTTGTATTGCTCGACCAGGATCCGGCAAAGCGCGATGACATTCTTGGCCTTGGCGTTGAATAACCCGATGGTGCTGATATATCGCTTCAGCTTTTCCTCGCCAAGATCAAGCATTGCCTGCGCGGTGTTGGCAACCGGGTAGAGCTTGCGCGTGGCCTTGTTGACGCCGACATCGGTCGCTTGTGCGGAGAGCACCACGGCCACCAGCAATTCGAACGGCGTGGTGTAGACCAATTCGGTGGTGGGGCGCGGATTGAGTTCGCGCAGCCGCGTGAACAGTTCGATCACATCCGCTTTCTTCACGCTTTGGGCTCCTGTTTCTTGGCTTTGGCGCGTGCAAGCGCGTCCAGCACGTTCTGGCTGGCGCTGTGAACTTGCGCTTTGCGCGACGCGAGTTCGGCTTCGCGCTGGGCTTGTTGTGCGGCCAGGCGCACTTCGCGGCGCTGGAAATGCCGGCGTGCAAGGTCGGCGTGGTACGGATCATCGGCCTGCGCAAGCGGCATTGGTTCCAGCACGATGCAATCAACAGGGCAGGCGGGTACGCAGCGTTCGCAGCCGGTGCAATCATCTGCGATCACCGTATGCATCAGCTTGTTGGCACCGACGATCGCATCGACCGGGCATACCTGTATGCACTTGGTGCAGCCGATGCAATCGGCTTCGATGATGCGTGCCAGGGTGCGCGGTTTTTCCACGCCGTTGTCGGGGTTCAGCGGCATGGGCGCGCGCCCGAGCAGTGCGGCGAGTTTGGCAATACCTTCGCTGCCGCCAGGTGGACATTGGTTGATCTCGGCCTCGCCGTCGGCGATGGCCTCTGCATACGGGCGGCAGCCGTGGTAGCCGCATTGTTCGCATTGCGTTTGCGGCAGCAGGGCGTCGATGCGGTCGGCTAGCGTGGTCATCGCGGTTGTGGCTGATCCTGCAAATCTTTCGCCAGATTGGCCCCTCACTCCAACCCCCGGATCAAGTCCGTGGCAGGCTCTCTCCACGGAGGGGAAAGAGGGTAAAGCGTCTTAGCGTACCGTTGCGCCTGGTTTCGCGCCGTTATCTGCATCCAGCAGGAACAAGTCGCTGCCGCCGTCACCCGCGGAAAGAATCATTCCCTCGGACAGGCCAAAGCGCATCTTGCGCGGCGCAAGGTTGGCGATAAACACCACATTGCGGCCAATCAGCTTTTCCGGTTCGGCATATGCGGCGCGGATGCCGGAGAAGATCTGGCGCTTGCCGAGCGAACCGGCATCCAGTTCAAAACGCAGCAGCTTGTCCGAGCCGTCGACGAATTCACAGGCCAGCACCTTGCCTACGCGCAGGTCGAGCTTGGCGAAATCGTCGATGCCGATGGTGGCGGTGTCTTGCGTGGCGGCGGCAGTGTTTTCGGTCATCGGCTGGCTGTCTTTCTTGGCGGGGTTCTTGGCGGCGCTTTCGGGCTCCGGCGTGGTGCCCATTGATTCTTTCGAAGCTTCGACCATCGCCTCGATGTGCTTGGGATCGATGCGCGAGAGCAGTGGCTCGAAAGCGCGAATGGTGTGATTGTGCAAGGTGGCGCAGGCCGAATCGAAATCAGCGATCGGTGCGGCCAGGAACTGCTCGGCGGCTTCCACCGTGACGGGCAGCACCGGCTTCAACAGGCCACCGAGCAAGCGGAACGCGGCCAGCGAGAACGAGCAGACCTGGTGCAGTTCTTCACGCTGATCTTCGTTCTTGGCCATCGCCCACGGCGCCTTGGCGGCGATATGGCCGTTGACCAGATCGGCAATCAGCACGAACCGGCGCATGGCTTCGGCGAACTCGCCGCTTTGATACAGCGCGGGCACGCCTTCGTAATGCGAGATCAGCACGCGCCACAATTCGTTTTGTTCTTCCGAGAACTGCGCTGCCAGGCGGCCGTCGAAGAACTTGTGCACGAAGCCCGCGGTGCGGCTGGCGATGTTCACCCATTTGCCGATCAGGTGCGAGTTGACGCGTTCCTCAAAGGCTTTGAGGTCCAGGTCCACATCCACCGGCGTGTCGCTCAACATGGCGGCGAAGTAGTAGCGCAGGAATTCCGGATGCAGGCCCGCATCCAGGTAGGTCCGCGCCTGGATGAACGTGCCGCGCGACTTGGACATCTTCGCGCCGTTCACCGTGAGATAGCCGTTCACATGCAGCGCGGTCGGCGTGCGCAGCTTCGCGCCATGCAGCATGGCGGGCCAGAACAGGCCGTGGAAGTTGATGATGTCCTTGCCGATGAAGTGATGCATCTCTGCATCGCTGTCCGGCGCCAGGAAGTCGTCGAACTTCAGTCCGGCCTTGTTGCAGAGGTTGAGGAAACTGGCGAGATAGCCTACCGGCGCATCCAGCCATACATAGAAGAACTTGCCGGGCGCGTCAGGAATCGGGAAGCCGAAATAGGGTGCATCACGCGAGATATCCCAGTCCTTCAGGCCGCCGTCCAGCCACTCCTTCAGCTTCGCCACGACGCCTGGATTGGCCACCGGTGCGCCGTGAGTCAGCTTGCCGCCAAACCAATCGCGCAGCAGTGTTTCGAACTTGCCCAGTTCGAAGAAGTAATGCTCCGAATCGCGCAGTACCGGTGTTGCACCGGATACCACGGAATACGGATTGATCAGATCGGTCGGCGCATAGGTGGCGCCGCAATTCTCGCAATTGTCACCGTACTGATCCGGCGTACCGCATTTCGGGCAGGTGCCCTTGATGTAGCGGTCCGGCAGGAACATCAGCTTGTCCGGGTCGAACAGCTGCTGGATGCTGCGCTTGGCGATGTAGCCACTGTCGCGCAGACGCGTGTAGATCAGCGACGCCAGTTCGCGGTTCTCGTCCGAGTGCGTGGTGTAGTAATTGTCGTAGCTGAAATGGAAGGCGGCAAAGTCCGCCTCATGGCTGGCACGGATGCCTTCGATAAACGCTTCCGGCGAAAGTCCTGCCTTCTCGGCAGCCAGCATGATCGGCGTACCGTGGGCATCGTCCGCGGCCACGAAATACACCTCGTTGCCCATCATCCGCTGTGCACGGACCCAGATATCGGTCTGGATATAACCCAGCATATGGCCGAGGTGCAGCGGGCCATTGGCATAGGGCAGGGCATGGGTAACGAGTAGGCGTCGGGACATGGCTTCGGCGCAGGCTGGAGAGCTGCGCATTATGGCACGACCGGCAACGAGTCCTTGTGATCAAGGGTTGGCGCAGTATGCCAACCCAGCCTGCCTCAAGCCTGTCCTGCTCGAGGTTTTGCCTGTTCGGTTTGATCTGCCTGGAATGCCGATGACCTCACCGTCACTCAAGCGAATTGCGGTGACGGTGAGGCAGGCTGAAATCAGATCAAGCGAGTGTTGCGCACGACAACGGCAACTACTGCTGGCGGATCCAGACCTGACTGCGGCCGAGCAGCGAGAAGCCGACGTAGCCATGCACGTCGAGTTTCTGTCCACCGTTGGATATGCTCAGCTTGACCTTGTAGACCGTGCCGCTTTTCGGATCGAGGATCTTGCCGCCATCCCACACATCGCCATCTTTGTGGACACCCCACATGATGGTCATGCCTTCGATCGGCTGATCTTTCTTGTCTCCCTCGCACTTCGTGCAGACCGGGTGCGGGCCAGTTTCTGAAATCAGAACCTGCAATACCTTGCCTTGCAGCTCACCGTTGTTGTCGGTGATCTGGATGATCGACTTCACCTTGCCGGTCTGGTCGTCCACCTGTTGCCAGGTGCCTACCGGGGTGTCGGTGGCGGCCCAGGCTACGGCGGAGCTGAGCAATAGGCAGGCGGCGAAGGCGAATTGCGGCAGCTTCGATTTGGACAGGTGTTTCATCGTAAAGCGCTCCCTACGTTGGCGTATGGGGAGCCTGCCCAGCTGCTCCGGGTGGGTCAAGTTGCATTGCGCAAACCGACCGCGACGCGTTCTCCGCTACGAGCCAGGGAAGCCGTGCTGGCATAATTGACGATCCCTACAGCCACTCCTTTCTCATGACGCAGGCGAATGAAGCCCTGGTACGCCGGATTCTTGGCGACCTCATCGATCCCCATACCGGCGGCCCGCTGGCCGAAGCCGTTCGTGCCGTCGGCGCGGATGGCGCCAGGGTGTCGGTGGATATTCAGCTTGGCTATCCGGCCGCCGGGGCGAGCGAGGCGTTGGCCTCGCAAGCGAAGCAGGCGCTGGAAGCGGATCCGGCCATTGATTCAGCCGCGATCTCCATCAGTAGCCGCATCCATGCACACAAGGTGCAGGGCACGCTGGCGCCGTTGGGCAATGTGAAGAACATCATTGCCGTCGCCTCCGGCAAGGGTGGGGTGGGCAAGTCCACCGTGTCGGCCAATCTGGCGCTGGCGTTGGCGGCGGAAGGGGCGAAGGTCGGCATCCTGGACGCGGACATCTACGGTCCCAGCCAACCGCGCATGCTCGGCATCAGCGGCAAACCCGAATCGCCGGATGGCAAGAGCATCACGCCGATGACTGCGCATGGCCTGCAGGCCATGTCGATCGGTTTCCTGGTCGACGAGGAAACCCCGATGATCTGGCGCGGTCCGATGGTCACCCAGGCCATGATGCAGCTGCTCGGCGATACACGCTGGGACGTGCTCGATTACCTGATCATCGATCTGCCGCCGGGCACCGGCGACATCCAGCTCACGCTTTCGCAAAAGGTGCCGGTGGCCGGTGCGGTGATCGTCACCACGCCGCAGGACATCGCCCTGCTCGATGCGCGCAAGGCGCTGAAGATGTTCGAGAAGGTGGAAGTGCCGGTGCTGGGCATCGTGGAGAACATGGCCACGCATATCTGCACGAACTGCGGCCATGAAGAACACATCTTCGGTGCCGGTGGCGGCGAGCGCATGGCCGAGCAATATCACGTGCCGTATCTGGGCTCGTTGCCGCTGGATATCCGCATTCGCGAGCAGGCTGATGGCGGTACGCCGACCGTGGCGGCCATGCCCGATTCGGATCTGGCTGCGCGCTACCGCGACATCGCCCGCAACACGGCCGGCCGGCTGTCGCGCCAGCCGCGCAATAAATCGCTGGGGCTCGGCAAGATCATCGTGCAGGGCACGCCTGCCGCATAAGCGGCGCATGGCGTGCCGCGCCGCTGCAAGAGCCCGTGGACTGAATGGTCCGCGGCCCGGCATGCCCGGACCAGCCGGTGCTGCGCAGATCCTTGCGAGCCCGGAACGCCGTCTGGAGCTGCGCACGGTACCGGCATGCCTTAACGCCAGCCAAGATGGGCGGTAGCCGACTGGCACAGTGGCCGTCAGACCATGTATTTTTGACGCTTTGCGCCCGGGGGAGCCTGGCGCATTCCAGGAGCACCGGAGTCCGCGTGAGTATCAAATCCGATAAATGGATCCGCCGCATGGCGGATCAGCACGGCATGATCGAGCCGTTCGAATCAGGCCAGGTCAAGCTGCGCGATGGCAACAGGCTGGTTTCCTACGGTACGTCCAGCTACGGCTACGACGTTCGCTGTGCACGCGAATTCAAGATCTTTACCAATATCAACTCCACCATCGTCGATCCGAAAGCTTTCGACCCGACCAGCTTCGTGGACGTCCAGGCGGATGTCTGCATCATTCCGCCCAACTCTTTCGCGCTGGCCCGTACGGTGGAGTATTTCCGTATTCCGCGCCAGGTGCTTACGGTGTGCCTGGGCAAGAGCACCTATGCGCGCTGCGGCATCATCGTGAACGTCACGCCGCTGGAGCCGGAGTGGGAAGGCCATGTGACGCTGGAGTTTTCCAACACCACACCGCTGCCTGCCAAAATCTATGCCAACGAGGGCGTCGCGCAGATGCTGTTTTTCGAGTCCGACGAGGAATGCGAAACCAGCTACAAGGACCGCGGTGGCAAGTACCAGGGCCAGCAGGGCGTGACCTTGCCGCGGACCTGAACGCAGGGTTCAGTCATCTCATCCACCTTTACGGGGCGGCGCTAAACTCTGCCACGCCTCACCGAATATTTGCAGGAGATCCGCATGATCCGTACTTCCACGTTGCCGAGTCGCGGCGCTGCCGTGCTTCTGTTCGGCAGCCTGCTGGTGCTTGGCGGTTGCCATCGCGGCGCAACCAAAGACACGATCCCGACCGTACAGACGCAAAGTCAGTTCGACATGACGATCAAGGCGTACAAGAGCGGTCAGTTTCTGATCGATGGCGCCGTGCTTTCCGCGTTGGATACCGGCAGCCACTTCGCTTATCTGAAGGACACCGGCCGGTTGCCCAAGACCGTATTGTTAGTGCCTAGCGATGATTCCGGGATCCGCAAGCAGCATCTGCAGTACCTGGCGCGTCTGCAGCTCGATTACGGTTTTGTCGCCTATTACGACGACGGCGGCAAGCTGGCGCGCATCAACCCGCTCGAAACCAAGGCCCGTGCGCTGGAGGATTACCACGCGCCGGTGCAGGAAAGTGATGAGCAGAAGGGCAAGGAGGCCGGCAGCAGTCCCAGTGATGTTCCCAGTGGCCAGCCCGGCGGTCTGCCCGGCGGCATATAACGGATTCGAGTTTGCCGATGTTTGCCGAAACGCCCGCGCATTGCGCGGGTGTTTTGCTTTTAGTCGCGAGCAGCTTCATGCTTCAAAGCCGTCGTCCCGGCGAAGGCCGGGGCCCAGTGTCTTGATCCGAAAATCCCCTCGGTTGCCGCGACGATAAGGCTTTGCTGAGATGAGCAGACTGAGTGTGGATCAGTGTGTGCTGGCAAGCTTTCCACGCAGCGCATCCACACGCGCCTGCAGCGCAGCTTCCTGATAAGGCTCCGCGCGCCCATGTCCCCATACCGGCCCTGGCCACGCTGCATCACCTTCCTTGCGTGCAATCACATGCACGTGCAGCTGACGCACGATGTTGCCCAGCGCACCGATATTGAGCTTGTCGCAAGGCGCGGATTCGCGCAGTGCCGTCGCGACCTGATTGACCTCCTGCCATAGCTCCTGCTGCGCGGCAGTGGGCAGATCCACTATTTCCACCGCACCGGTGCGGCGTGGTACCAGGATCAGCCACGCGTAACGGGCGTCGTTCATCAGCAGCACGTCGCACAGTGGCAGTGATGCGACGGGGTGCGTATCGGCCTGCAGGCGCGGATCGAGTGCGAAATCGATGGTTCTCATGCGTGGGCGAGATATTTGTCGAAGAAAGCCATGGTGCGTTGCTGGGCCAATTTGGCGCTGGCTTCGTGATAGTGATGCGGGTCGATATCGCGATTGAAGGCGTGGCCTGCACCAGCGTAGGCATGGACATCCATCTGCGGCAGCATCTGGCGATGCCTGGCAACGGTCTCGGGTGGAATGGATGGGTCGTCCTCGCCGAAGTGGAACATCACCGGCGCTTTGGGCTGTTCACCCAGAAACGGCACATTGCGCGCGCCGTAATAGCTGACGGACGGCAACCCAAGCCGGATCGCCGAGAGCAGGGCGACGGTGCCGCCCCAGCAATAGCCGACGGTGCCGATCTTGCCGGCGGAGGCGATCGCTTCGGCCGCGCTGGCCACATCTTCTATCGCCCGATCCAGGCCCAGCTCGCCCACCAGCAGCCGTCCCTGTTGCAGGCCTGCGTCGGTATAGTCGAGTTCGATGCCGGTTTCCAGATGATCGAAAAAAGCCGGTGCGACAGCGGCATAGCCGGCGGCGGCAAAGCGATCCGCCACCGCGCGGATATGCGCATTCACGCCGAAAATCTCCTGGATAACCACGATGCCGCCCCTGGGTTTGCCCTGCGGTTCAGCCAGATAGGCCCCGATGCATTGGGTGCCGCTGGTGGGAATATTGATCGCCTTGCCCATCGCACCCTCCCTTAACGGAAACTTCGGCCAGTTTAGCGGCCGGGCCGGGTCGGCTGGTCTGGCGTATAATTGACGGTTTCCCGCGTGTTTACGGTAGTCAGGGCGATGTCAAAGACCTCCCAGAAAATCGGCTTCGTCAGTCTCGGCTGCCCCAAGGCGCTGGTCGATTCCGAGCGCATCCTCACCCAGCTGAAGGTCGAAGGGTACGAGATCGTGCCCAGCTACGACGCCGCAGATGCGGTAGTGGTGAATACCTGCGGCTTTATCGATGCCGCCGTGCAGGAGTCGCTGGATGCGATCGGCGAAGCCTTGCATGAGAACGGCAAGGTGATTGTCACCGGTTGCCTGGGCAAGCGCTCGGAGCTGATTCGCGAAGCGTATCCGGACGTGCTGGCGATTACCGGGCCGCAGGATTATTCCAGTGTGATGAGCGCGGTGCATAGCGCGTTGCCGCCCAAGCGCAATCCGCTGCTGGACATCATCCCGGATACCGGCATCAAGCTGACACCGAAACACTACGCATATCTGAAGATTTCCGAAGGCTGCAATCATCGTTGCAGCTTCTGCATCATTCCGTCGATGCGCGGTGATCTGGTATCGCGCCCGGTGGATGAAGTGCTGCTCGAGGCTGAAAGGCTGGTCAAGGGCGGTGTGAAGGAATTGCTGGTGATCTCGCAGGACACCAGCGCCTACGGTGTCGACGTGAAATACGCCGAGCGCATGTGGCGCGAGAAGAGCTACCGCACGCGCATGACCGAGCTATGCGAAGGTTTGTCTCAGCTTGGTGTGTGGACACGTCTGCACTACGTCTATCCGTATCCGCATGTGGACGAGATCATGCCGCTGATGGCGGAGGGCAAGATCCTGCCGTATCTGGACATCCCGTTCCAGCATGCGAGCCCACGCATCCTCAAGCTGATGAAGCGCCCGGGCAATATCGACAAGACGCTGGAGCGTATCCAGAACTGGCGCAAGCTGGTGCCGGATCTCACCTTGCGCAGCACATTCATCGTCGGCTTCCCCGGCGAAACCGATGCGGAATTCGAAGAACTGCTCGACTTCCTGCGTGAAGCCGAACTGGATCGCGTAGGCGCTTTCACCTATTCGCCGGTGGAAGGGGCCAAGGCAAACGAATTGCCCGATCCGGTTTCCGAGGAGCTGAAGGAAGATCGTCTTGAGCAGTTCATGGCCGTGCAGGCAGAGATCTCCGCGGCGAAGTTGCAACGCAAGATTGGCCGTGCCATCAAGGTGCTGGTTGACGAGGCGGGTGTCGACGGTGCGGTGGCGCGTTCGGCCGCCGATGCGCCGGAGATCGATGGTGTGGTCCGCATTGCCAATGGCCAGTCGCTGAAGCCTGGCCAGTGGGTTGACGTGATGGTTGAGGCGGCGGACGAACACGATCTGCATGCCAGCCTGATCAACTGATACGACGGGCGATGCGCTATGTAGCGCCAACGCGTGATGCGGTCGACCCAGCGGTGTTTGGATTGGCGCCTCTGCGGGATTGGCCGGAGTACGCCGACTGGCTGCAAGGTCCCCGCTGGCCATCGATAGACGAGCTCAACGCACGTTGGCCGCAGGAGGCGGGCGAATGCTTTGTAGCCCAGACGCGCGAATTGCTTGACGATGGCCTGCATTACGAAGAACGCATTGCACAGCGTGGCGTGATTGCCACGCGTGAAGAAAACTGGCACGACTTGTTCAACGCGATGATCTGGTTGCGCTATCCGTCATTGAAGCGCGCGCTTAACCGCCAACAAGCGGCGGATGTGGTTCGCTTCGGTCCACGCGAGCGCTCGCGCCCGCAATGCGCGCAGACGCATTTTGACGAGGCGGGCGTGATGGTGATCCTGCGTGAACCGGATTTGTTGACACTGTGGGATGCGCACGACTGGCATGGTTTGTTTTGGCGCCACCGCGATGCCTGGAACGACGGCTCGATCCGGGTGGACGTGTTCGGGCATGCCTTGCTCGAGCATGCGCTGACGTCCGGCAAACTGTTGGTCGGCAAAGCGCTGGCGGTTCAGGTGTGTGGCGGCGAGAGTCGACAAGACGTGGTTGCACACTGTGCGAATGCCATCACTGCGAAGCGCCTGCTGCGTGATCCGCAAGAGCTTCGCCCGCTGCCGCTGTCCGGCATTCCGGGATGGTATGCCGGCAATGACGATGAAGCATTTCATCTGAGCGCAGCGTGTTACCAGCCCCTGCGCGATGGCCGCCGTTATCCAGCGCCTCTGCAGCTGTCTTGATAACTAACGCATCCTCCGGCTCTAGCGGATGATGCTCAGGACTTCGGTGGTTTATCCGGAGTGATCATCTTCGACAGACGCTCGAAAGCCTGCGTTTTCGCCGCTAATTGATGCCCTAAGCGCTCATACTGGATGAGCAGATTGTCCAGATGCGGCGTGTACAGGTCCGAGATGTTGCGCAGGACCAGGGCGCAATGGCCGAGTGAGCTCCAATCACTTTTTCCACGGGCCACCGCGAGGCAGTTTGCGTAGAACTCGGCGGTGAAGGGTTGCATGTCCATCAACGACGCGTCATCGCCGAAGGGCGTGGTAGCCACATGATGGCGATGATCTGCATGCAGGAAGGCGTCGATGTCGGCAGCTGCTGCGGCTTCGCTGCGAGGCCATGCCAGCGAGAGTTCGCTGGACACGCGCTGCATGGTGCCGCGCCAGTCGTGCAGCAGCTGATCGTAGGTGATCAGCGCGCGCGGGTACTGCTGGGTCGCGAGCACCGCTTCCATCATGTAATGCGCCCACAACAGGAAGATCGGTTCGCGCGGCCAGTTCTCGCGTGTCTGCAATGAATCGGCGACTTCACGGGGATCGCGTACCACGAACAGGCATTGCACGTCGTAACCGGCGGCCTCGAACGCTTCGATCCATATCGGCGCCGTGAGGCACATGCGTGGATCCTTCAGGGCGATGAGCGGACGTGAAGCGAATTCGGCCTGGATGATGGCGCGAATGCCAACCAACGCTTCGCGCGCGGCAGCTTGCTGCGACCAGTGCTGCGGCAGCGGCCGGATGTCAAACCACGAGCGGCCAAACGCTTGCAGCAGGTAATGGTTGCTCTTCATCGCATCAGCGTGTTCCCAGAAGCCTTGGGAGTTATCGTGGCCAGGCAACAGGATGTTGTTGCCGATATCCGCGCCGAGCAGATTGACCACGCGAGTGACCGCCGATGTGCCACTGCGATGCATGCCGAGGATCAGCAGTGCTTTCGGGCGTGCTGGATTGACTGACATTTCCCGAACTGCGTCCTCGAACAAACGCGACAATGTTTAAGTTTCAGGAAAGTTTTAACGTGTCGACATCGGTGCGGTTGACGCAGCGGCATTGATGCAAAAAAGATCGATGCGGCACAGGTTTTTACGCGGGATATTCGACTGTAATGACAACAAAGCGTGTGCGCCCGCCAGGCAGCTCCGCTTCGAATTCGTCATCCAGCTTTTTCTTCATCACGGCACGGGCCAGCGGCGAGTCGATGCTGATCCAGCCGCGCTTGGCGTCCGTTTCATCGGGGCCGACGATGCGGTAGCGCAGAGTGTCACCGCTGTCGATGTTTTCCAGTTCGATCACCGCGCCGAAAAACACGGTTTCACGATCGGCAGGCGCGCCTTCGGCCACTTTCAGCGATGGAATCCGCTTGCTGAGATAGCGCACCCGGCGGTCGATCTCGCCCAGCTGTTTCTTGCGATAGGTGTATTCGGCGTTTTCCGAACGGTCGCCTTCGGCCGCGGCGGCGGCGAGCGCCTTCACTACTTCGGGGCGCAGCGTGTGCCAGAGGTGGTCGAGCTCGCTCTTGAGCTTTTCGAAACCTTCGCGGGTGATGATCGCGGTGGAGCGTGGGGCAGGGGGACGCCAACGGGTCATGGCAGTACGATGGTTTCCGTTTGCAGCGAGGATGTATGGGTTCGATGGCGCTGAGCGCGCCGTCGGCCGGTCCGGCATGGCGCCTGGGCGGCTGGCTGGCGTGATTGTAACGATGTCGAAAGAAGTTGTTTGAGTCTGTCCGCAAGGCCCGCTATGGTTGCGCCTTCATTGCAGGTGTATTGCCCATGCCTAACCGTCCCGCCGCTGGTTCCCTCCGTCTGGTTTTATTGGTCGCGGGGCTGACGCAACTGGCGGCCTGTGCTTCGGGTGGCAAGGCGGTCAAGCCGCCGCCGTCGACCTCCGTCAATGCGCTCTACGCCCAGCTCGATCAGGCCAGCCAGAGCTACGAAAACGCCTTGCAGCAGACGCGCGCCGGCGACACGCAGGGCGCGCAGAAAACCCTGGATGGAGCGCTCGATCAGCTCAAGGAGGCCTCGGCGCATTGCGGTACCACGCCGGGTTGTGACCCGCAGCGCTTCTTCTCGGTATTCGACCATTTGCTGCGCCTGAAAGACGGCAGCTTCATCGGCGACGAAACGCCAGGCGAGGGTGAAGACACGGGCGAAACATCCGAGGTGTCAGTTCCCGCACAAGCTGGCGCCGCCGGCGCCCTGCCGGAGGCTCAGCGCGCCGTCACGTTGCTGCGCGGCCACCAGCTTTCCGAGCTGATCGCCATGAACGGTCCGGTCAAGGCGGCACTGGAGATGTGGCTGACACAGTGGCGTGGCAACCTGATGGATGCCTACGTGAATTACCAATACCTGCGCCAGGAAATGTGGCCGCAGTACCAGCAGGAAGGTCTGCCGGAAGCGCTGTTGTTTGGCATCCTGGCCAAGGAGTCCGGCGGCAAGGTGCATGCGGTGTCGCGTTCGGGCGCGGCGGGCCCGCTGCAATTCATGTATGCGACCGGCTTGCGTTTTGGCTTGAGTGACCAGGATGGTTTCGACACGCGTTTCGATCCGGCGGAATCGGCGCGCGCCAATGCCGAATACATGGACGAGCAGCTAAAGGTGTTCAACGACAACCTTGAGCTCACCCTGGCCGCCTACAATGGCGGGGAAGGGCGCATGAGGCGCCTGGTCGGAGATGACACCTCGGTGAGCTTCTACGACCCGCGCATCTACGGCCAGGTTTCGCAGGAGACCCGCGACTACGTCCCGGCTGTGCTGGCGGCAGCGTGGCTGTTCCTGCATCCGGATAGCTACAACCTGCGCTTTCCGAAAGTGGATGGTCTGACGGGCAGCATTACGCTCAAGCGTGCAGCGTCGATTTCCGAACTCACGGTATGCCTGGGGTCGGCCAACGACATGCCCGATGGCTGGTTTCGTACGCTGCGTAATCTCAATCCGCGTCTCGATCCGCAGCAGGAGCAGCCGGTTGGCGCAGAACTCCAGGTGCCCAAGTTGCTGGAACAGGCTTATGCGGCGCGCTGCGTGGACGGCCCCTGGCCCATTCTTGCTGCCGACCTGCACAACGCCGTGGTGCCGGTGTACCCGGATCCGCCGCCGCAAGAAGCTGACCCGGTGGTGCATTACACCGTTCGCCGCGGCGATACGCTCGCCAGCATCCTGCACAGGCACTCGGGCTGCTCCAGCGAGAGCGAAGTGGCGCGCATGAACAACCTCAAGTTCAATCACATCAAGGTTGGGCAAGTACTGAAACTGCCCAGCTGTCGTTAACCGAATAGCCGACCAAGTTGAATTAGCGCAGAGTATCTCTGGTCATCTGCGTGTCAGGGGCGAGGGACGAGCAGCGAGGGTGCTCGCCGGCAAACGGCCGCCTAGAGCCGCCCGCCGAGTCGCCTCGTCAAGTACCGTTCCCGTCTGTGAGGAGGAGGCTGGGGCGTTGACGCCCTCGCTACTCGTCCCTCGTCCCTGTCGTCATGTCATGACAAAAGACGTGCCGCAGTGGATCGCGATATTCAGGCGGCAGCGCCCGAGCGTATCCACTGGGAGGAGGCATCCGACGCCTCGTTGTTGCCGGCGCCGCGCAGTTCGCGCAGTACACGCAGCAGCTGGCGGTGCTGTGGTTGCAGGCTCGGGTAAGGAGATTCCTTGGTTTCGTGATAGGCCACAGCCAGCCACAGCGCGATCCCGCGCAGGGCAACCTCGGGGTTGTCCGACTGCGCACGGTTGAAACCGAGCTCGGTGCCCTGGCCCCACGGCATATAACGCTGTTCCGGAGCGGTGCCGTACAGATGAGGGAATTCGCACCTGGAAGCCTGACCGATCTCGCGCAAGGTCATGATGGCCAGCCGCGAGCGAGTGCGCGAAGGCAGCGCGGTGATGTTGCGTTCGATCTGCTGGAATTGGCGCTGCAACTGGCGGGCGCGAGTCATCGCAATCAGGCGGGTGACGATCTGCATGGAACCCCTCGCTGGACAGTGCCGCACGGCTGCGCGGATTAGGCGCGGAGCATAGCGAGCCGCCCAACGTGGATGCGCCGAAAACGTCACAAAATGACGACATGTGTCAGAGTTCGGCGCGCAGGGCTAAGCGAAAACACTTCTCCGGCGGATCAAGTGTGACGCAGTTCACCTAATCGTTCGCCGACCTTGATCGCTTGCTGTGGCATCAGGGGGTCCAGTTCGGCCGCGCCTTCAGGTAACAGCACGATGACGGTGGAGCCCATGTTGAAGCGCGCCATCTCGCCGAAGCGGTCCAGCGAAATGGTCTGACCGACAAATGATTTGCGGCGAATCGACGGCGCATAGGGCGGAATGACCAGTCCATCCCACACGGTGGCTACCGATGACACCAGGATCGCGCCCACCATCACCACGGCAAACGGACCATGCGCGCCTTCGAAATGACAGACCAGTCGCTCATTGCGCGCGAACAGACGTGGGATCGCCTCCACCGCAAAGGGGGCCACGCTGAAGATTCGGCCCGGTATATGCACTGTCTCTTTCAGCTCGCCGCGCAGGGGCATGTGTACTCGGTGGTAGTCGCGTGGCGAGAGGTAGATGGTGACAAAGCGTCCGTGGCGGTAGGGGGCTGCCGCGGCTTCGTCACCAAGCAGCTCGGCGGCCGTGTATTCCTGTCCCTTGGCCTGGAAGATGCGTCCGTCGAGGATGGGGCCCGCCTGGCTGATGCGTCCGTCAGCTGGCGAGAGCAGGGCGGCTGGGTTCGTGTCAGCACGGCGGGCATTTGGGCGCAGTTTGCGCGTGAAAAACGCATTGAAGTGAGGGTAAGCGAGCGGATCGGGTTGAGCGGCTTCGGTCATGTTGACCTGGTAGCGGCGCACGATCTGGCTCACCAGAAAATTCTTCCAGGGCGCAAATGTCCAGCGCGTGGCCCAGTAAACCACGCGTGAAAGTGCCCGATGGGGAAGGATGTATTGCAGGAATACCTTGAAAGTCATCTGGCAAGTATAAGGAAAAGGAAGCGATTCTCAGACGGGGGCTGATATCGCTTTCGGGGAGGCAACATGCAAGAACGTATGACCCCGGCCACCGCGTTGGCCGCACTCGATAAAGCGCGCAAGGCATCGGCCGGCATTTTCAGGCACGGCACCCTGGAGGTGGAAATCTTCCAGCCGGCCGGCATCGACACCCAGACACCGCACCGTCGCGATGAGTTGTGCATGGTGATTTCCGGCAAGGGATATTTCGTCTGTGGCGATTCGCGCCAGGCATTTGGGCCGGGCGAGCTGCTGTTCGCGCCCGCCGGTACACCGCACCACTTCGAGGATTTCAGCCGGGATTTCAGTGCCTGGGTGATGTACTACGGACCGAATGGCGGAGAGGCTGCGTGAGTTCGATCCATGAATCTGCATGGGGCCAATGACGAGCAGTCGCTATACTTCACAGCCCCCAAGCCGGACCGTGCCTACGTGACTGCCGAACTCGCCTCGATCATCGACTTTATCCGTTATGGCGCCAGCCGTTTTTCCGCGGCAGGGCTCACCTTCGGCCATAGCCACGACAACCCGATCGATGAAGCCACGCATCTGGTGCTGGCCAGCCTGCATCTGCCGCCGGATATTCCGCCGGCCTACGGCGCCGGCAAGCTCACCGCCGAGGAACGCCTGCGCGTGCTCAACTTGATCGAGCGTCGCATCACCGAACGGCTGCCGGTGGCTTACCTGGTCGGCGAAACCTGGTTTGCCGGGCTGAAGTTCAAGAGTGACCGCCGCGCCCTGGTGCCGCGCTCGCCGATTGCCGAGCTGATCGAGTCGGGCTTCACGCCCTGGCTGGATGGGCGGCATGTGGAGCGTGCGCTGGATCTTTGCACCGGCTCAGGTTGCATCGGCATCGCCATGGCCGAGTACAACCCGCATTGGCAAGTCGATATCGTCGATATCAGCGACGATGCCTTGTCGCTGGCGCGTGAGAACGTGGCCTTCCAGCACGTAGGTGATCGCGTGGAGATCATCAAGTCGGACCTGTTCGGCGGACTGCAGGGGCACAAGTACGACCTGATCGTGTCCAATCCGCCCTACGTCACCGAAGACGAATATGCCGCGCTGCCCGGCGAATACAGTCATGAGCCCAAGCTTGGGCTGACCTCGGGCGAGGATGGTCTCGATATCTGCCTGCGCATGCTCGACGAAGCAGCTGATCATCTGACTGAAGAAGGCCTGCTGATTGTCGAGGTGGGCGAAAGCGAGCACGCACTCAACATGCTGCTGCCGGAAGTGCCCTTCGTGTGGATCGAGTTCAAGGTTGGCCAGATGGGCGTGTTTGCGCTTGAGCGGCGTGAGCTGGTGGAACACGCTGCGGCGATCCGCGCCGTGGCGGCTGCGCGGCGCTGACGCGGGATTTCCACTGGACTTGTTTGATTGTCTCTCTCGTCGCCCCGGCCGTCGCCGGGACGACGAAGGCAGCCTGCGGTTCAAGCGGAGTTATCCATGGAAATGATCACAGCACGACTGCGCCTGGATGCGTTGCGCGAAAGCGACGTGGATACATTCTTCCGCTACCGCTCTGATCCCTCCGTCGCGCGCTATCAAGGCTGGTGGCCTGCCTCCAGCGACGAGGCGCTGGGCTTCATCGTGTCCCAGCAACAGGCGTCGCTGGACATTCCCGACAGCTGGCTGCAGTTTGCCATCCGTCTGTCTGCGGACGGCTGCCTGATTGGCGATCTCGGCTTGCACCTGCCTGCCGATGCCGACGGCTCGTATGAATTCGGCATCACCATCGCGCCGGCTCACCAGGGCAAGGGCTACGCCCGCGAAGCCGTGGCAGCGTTGTTCGATTTGCTCTTTCGCGGCTTGGGCGCGCATCGCGTGTATGCGTCGATCGATCCCCGCAACGTGGCCAGCGCCGCCTTGCTGCGCTCGCTGGGCATGCGTCAGGAAGCCCATTTTCGGGAAAGCCTGAAGCTGCGCGGGGAATGGGTGGACGATGTAATCCATGCATTGCTGGCAAGGGAATGGGCGGGCGCTGACATGCATCCCTAGGGCATCATCCATTCAGGCGTGGCAAGATGGGACATTGTCCGGGCCGTTTGCATGCAGCGCGGTCCACCAAGGGCGATATGCCAATCCCCCATCGCTAATGGTCCTCCTCGTGTCCAGCAATTCCACCGGCAAGTTATTTACCGTCACGACCTTCGGCGAAAGCCACGGCCCGGCGATTGGCTGCGTCATTGATGGGTGCCCGCCGGGTTTGCCTATCGATGCCGAGGAGTTTCGTACCGACCTGGAACGCCGTGCCACCGGCCGCAGCCGTCACACCTCGCAGCGCCGCGAGGCGGACGAGGTGGAGATTCTGTCTGGGGTGTACCAGGGCCGGACCACCGGTACACCGATCGCGCTCCTGATCCGTAACACCGATCAGCGCAGCAAGGATTACGGCGATATCGCCGATACCTTCCGCCCGGGCCACGCCGACTACACCTACTGGCAGAAATACGGCATTCGCGATCCGCGTGGCGGCGGCCGTTCTTCCGCGCGCGAAACCACCATGCGCGTAGCGGCGGCGGTGATCGCCAAGAAGTGGCTGGCGGAGCGCTACGGCGTGCGCGTGCGTGGCTATCTGGTCCAGCTCGGCGAGGTTACACCGGAGGGTTTCGATTGGAACGCGGTCGAGCAGAATCCGTTCTTCTGGCCGCATGAAGCACAGGTGCCGGCGCTGGAGGCATACATGGATGCGCTGCGCAAATCCGGCGACTCGGTCGGCGCGCGCGTGAACGTCGAGGCCGACGGCGTGCCGCCGGGTTGGGGCGAGCCCATCTACGGCAAGCTGGATGGAGACCTTGCTGCCGCCCTGATGTCGATCAATGCCGTCAAAGGTGTGGAGATCGGGGACGGCTTCGATGCGGTAACCCAGCGTGGCAGCCAGCATCGCGACGAAATGCATATGGACGGCTTTACGTCCAATCATGCGGGTGGCATCCTTGGCGGGATCAGCACGGGTCAGGTAGTGCGGGCATCCATTGCACTCAAGCCCACGTCGAGCATCCTGATTCCCGGCCATAGCGTGAACCTGGCCGGCGAACCGGTCGAGGTGGTGACCAAGGGACGCCACGACCCGTGCGTTGGGATCCGCGCCACGCCTATTGCCGAGGCGATGATGGCCCTGGTGCTGATGGATCATGCTTTGCGTCATCGTGCACAGTGCGCTGACGTGGGCGAGATAAAACCGCGTATTAGCTAATGGATTTCACTTCCTCCCTTGCGGGTCCATGAGGGACTGCCTTCGGGTCGCGGGGAGGGTTAGGGCGGGGCAGGCGAGCCGGGCGCTGAATCTGCGCAAGTCTCGCCGGCTCTGCCGTGAGCAGCTCGACGCTGCTCTCTGTCGGTAACGATGATGACCAAGCAACAAAGCGTCTGGGTTTCTCGCCCGCTATTTCCAGAAGTGCTGGCCAGCCTGGCGCAGTACGTCGACGTGCGCGTGGAAACCAAAGAAGCCAAGCGGACGCAGGCGCAACTGCGTGCCAAGCTGGCCGATGTCGATGGCGCGATCGTCGGTTTGAGCGATCGTGTCGATGCGTCCGTGGTGGCGGGCAACCGTCGCCTGCGCGCGATTGCGAACCTCGGAGTGGGTTACAACAATCTTGATCTGGCTGCGTTGACCGCGGCTGGCATCCTGGCGACCAATACACCGGATGTGCTGACCCAGACCGTCGCTGATTACGCGTGGGCCTTGCTGCTTGCGGCAGCGAGGCGGGTGAACAGCGCCGAGCGCTGGCTGCGTGCCGGGCGCTGGCGTGGCGGCATGCGTTTCGATGATTGGCTGGGTCTGGATGTGCACGGCAAGACGCTGGGCATACTCGGGATGGGGCGCATCGGTCAGGCCGTGGCGCGCCGGGCCAGTGGCTTCGATATGTCGGTGATCTATCACAATCGCTCGCGTCTGCCCGAGGCGGCCGAGCGCGAATACCGTGCTGTCTGGGTCGACAAAGCCGAACTGCTGCAGCAGGCGGATCATCTGGTGCTGGTGCTGCCCTACACGGCGCAGAGCCATCATGCGATCGGCGCGGCAGAGCTGGCGCAGATGAAGCGCTCGGCGGTGCTGGTGAATATTGCGCGCGGAGGCATCGTCGATGATGTGGCCCTGGCTGCGGCCCTGCGCGAAGGGCGCCTGGCTGCCGCCGGGCTGGATGTGTTCGAGGGCGAGCCGGCGGTGAACCCGGCGCTGCGCGAACTCGAGAACGCCGTGCTCAGCCCGCATATCGCCAGCGCCAGCGCCGATACGCGCCGCGCGATGGCTCAACTGGCAGCCGATAATCTGCTGGCCGCATTGGGCCATGGTCCCCGTGCGGGCCATCCGCCGTCGCTGCTGAATCCCCAGGTAGTCGGGCGGCATGCAGGTGAAACGTGATATGCCTCACGTTGATAAGGCTATGTGATGTCGTTCGCGTGCTGCTCGGGCTAGATTTCCCGTTTGGGATGTTGGTGCCGACAGCGAATTACCCGCAGACCGTTTAACCGTCTGCCAGGGCAGGCCACGGATGGCCTGCCGTGAATCAAGCTCCGTTAGGTGCTTGATTTGTCGGAGCCGAGTTCGGACCAGTGCTGACTTCGGCGGGTTGGGAAGCGCGGGAAAGCCATTCTCAACATTCAGCTAACTCCCCTGACAAGTGACCCGAGATGAGTAAGAAGAGTAGTTACAAGGTAGCCATGGTAGGTGCGACTGGCGCTGTCGGTGAAACGCTGCTGGGCATCCTGGCGCAGCGCGAATTTCCGGTCAGCGAGCTGGTGCCGTTGGCCAGTGAGCGTTCGGCGGGCGGCAAGGTGGAGTTCGCCGGCAAACAGATCACCGTGAAGAACCTGGCCGACTACGACTTCAGCGGCGTGGATATCGCCTTCTTCTCGGCCGGCGGTTCAATCAGCCGCGCGCACGCCCCGCGTGCGGCGGAAGCGGGTGCGGTGGTGATCGATAACACCTCCGAATTCCGCTATCAGGACGATATTCCGCTGGTGGTGAGCGAAGTGAACCCGCATGCCATCGCGCAATACACTCAGCGCGGCATCATCGCCAACCCCAACTGCTCCACCATGCAGATGCTGGTGGCGCTGGCGCCGATTCATCGTGCCGTGGGCATCGAGCGCATCAACGTCGCCACGTATCAATCGGTATCCGGCGCCGGGCGTTCGGGCATGGAAGAGCTGGGCAAGCAGACCGCTGCGCTGCTTAACTTCCAGGATGTGGAAAAGTCCAAGTTCCCCAAGCAGATCGCCTTCAACGTCATTCCGCACATCGACGAATTCCAGGCCAACGGCTACACCAAGGAAGAGATGAAGATGGTGTGGGAGACGCGCAAGATCCTGGAGGACGAGTCGATCCAGGTGAATCCCACCGCCGTGCGCGTGCCGGTGTTCTATGGCCATGCCGAAGCCGTGCATATCGAAACCCGCGACAAGATCAGCGCCGAACAGGCGCGTGAGTTGCTGGAAAACGCCGAGGGCGTGGTGGTGCAGGACGAGCGCAAGCCGGGCGGCTACCCCACGCCGGTGGGCGATGCGGCCGGTCAGGACCCGGTTTTCGTGGGGCGCATTCGCGAGGACATCTCGCATGACCGCGGTCTGGATCTGTGGATCGTGGCGGACAACATCCGTAAGGGTGCGGCGCTCAACGCCGTGCAGATTGCCGAGTTACTGATCGAGGATTACCTGTAATGCAACGTATTGCGCTGGTTCTTGCGGGTGGCCTGCTGGTTTCAGGGGCTGCCTGGGCCGCTCCGCCGTCCGCCACCCCCAGCTCACCGGCATTGACCGGCATGAACCAGCGCATCGCCAGGCATCAGGCCGAGGTCGACCATTTGCAGAAAGATGTGGGCCAGCAGGAGACGGCCAGCCAGCAGGCCGCGGCACGCCTGCAACAACAGGACCGTACCATTGCCGAGCTGCGGCAGCAGCTCAAGGCTACCCAGCAAACCAAGGGATCGGCGACCGGGCATTGACGGCCGTCACGTCCGGCAAAAAAATCGGCCATGGAGAGGGCCGACAAACCAAATCTGGTATTGTTGATTGACGTTTATCTAACTAAAGTGACGCCTTCCAAGAGGAAGTCACCGCAACCTGCGGTGATTTTTGAGTAAAGCGTCCGGGTTGTCTCGGGGGAGCACGCGATGAATCGTTCGTTGAAGCTGTCGATACTGATGGCGCTTGCGCTGGGCAGCACTCAGGCGGCGGCCGTGGAGTTGGGCCAGGCGCACGTCAAGTCGGCGCTGGGCCAGCCACTGCTGGTGGAAATTCCCGTCACCCAGGCCACACAGGCTGAACTGCAAACCCTCGGCGCCCAGCTGGCTTCGAACGATGCCTTTGCCAAGGTGGGCGGTGAACGCCCCTCCGTCGCGCTGCAGTTCAATGTCGTGGACGAGGCTGGTCACAAGGTGATTCGCATCACCAGCAGTGCTCCGGTGGACGATCCCTATCTTGACCTGCTGGTGGAAGTAACCAGCACCACCGGCAGCAGCGTGCGTGAGTTCGCCATCCTGCTTGACCCGCCGGGCAAGTTCGAGCAACAGGCTGCGGCGAGCAGCGCGCCGACTCGTCGGCGTGCGCCAGTCACCAGCGCTTCGGCGCCGGCTGGCGAAACCTCCGCGCCGGCACCGCGCGAGACCGCCGCAGCGCCATCCCATCATGCTGTGGCTGTCACCAATGGCCAGTTCGGTCCGGTGGAAAAGGGAACGTCACTGTCGCATGTAGCGGCTGAAACAGCCCCTGCCGGAGTCGATACCGACCAGATGATGCTGGCGCTGAAGGCAGCCAATCCGGACGCCTTCTATCGCGACAACATCAATGCCCTGAAGGCGGGCGTGATCCTGCGCGTGCCTTCGCGCGATGACGCGCTGGCGACCGCCGTCGCTGCTGCGACTGCGGCCGTGCGTCAGCAAAACAGCGATTGGCGCAATGGTACGGTCAGTGCGCCGGTTGCCGTGGCGGCCGGTGGAACGCGCGCCAACGCGTCGGTCGCGCCCACCCAGACCAGCAACGCCGACAAGCTGGCGTTGGTGCCGGTGGGCGGCGAAGGTCAGTCTGCGGGCGGCACGAATGGCAAGGGCAACACCGCCATCCGCCAGGAGCTGCAGCGCAGCCAGGAAACCCTGGCCTCGCTGCAAAAGCAGAGCGACGATCTGAAGTCGCGCCTGAAGGACCTGGAAGATATCAACGGCAAGAATCAGCGCCTGTTGTCGCTCAAAGACAATGAAATCGCGGATTTGCAGAAGCAGCTTGCCGATGCACGCAAGGCTGCGGGCATGCCGCCTGCACCGGCTGCGGCAGTCCCCGCGGCTCCCACGGCATCGGCTCCCGCGGCGGTCAAGCCGGCGCAGCCAGTGGCTGCCGCTCCCGCGCCGGCGCAGGTAACCAAGCCGGCCGCCACCACGGCGCCGGCCAGCAGCGCGACCGTGCAACACGCTGCGGCAGTTACCACGCCGGTCAATGCGTCGGCCAAGCCGAAGCCAGTCGCTCATCCCCCCGTGCACCGCGTACCGACGCCGGCCATGGCCGAGCAGCCGTGGTACACACAGACCTGGGCCATGGCGCTTGGCGGCGGTGTCGTTGTGCTTGTGCTGCTGGGCTTGCTGGCCCGCCGTGGCAAGTCGGGCAGCAAGCCGTCCAAGTCGAAGGCGGATACAGCGGCAAACAAGGGGTCGCTGGCGGATCGCTTCGGCACGGTCGACGTCGATAGTCTGGGCGGCATGCCGGGTTCCGATCCCGATCAGGATGAACTGCTCGACCAGCTTGCCGAACAGCCGGACGACATCGACCTGCACCTGGAACTGGTCAGCCTTTACTACACCCGCCGCGACGTCGAACATTTCGAGGCCGCCGCCGAAGCCATGCACGCTCACATCACCGATCCGAGCCAGCCGGAATGGCAGGATGTGGTGCATATGGGCGAGGACCTGGCTCCGGGCCATCCACTGTTTGCGCACGCCTCCGTGCCGTCGTCGGCGCATGACGAAGCGCCGCTGCATCACTTCGATCTGGACAGCTACGGCAGCAGCAAGCCGGCCGAGCCGGAACTGAGCGGCAGCAAGCAGGCGCCGCCGCCGCTGCCGTCCAAGGTCAGCGAATACCATTTCGACTTCGACCTTACGCCGCATCAGGCGGAGTCGGCCACGCAGGTGGCCAGTCATTCGCCGTCGACTGCCAAGCAGGATGTGGAGGAAGAACCGCTTTCGTGGAAGTTCGACGAGCCGTCGGAGACCGCGCACGAAGTTGAGCATGAAGCTGCGCACGCCGCTGTCCAGGAAGAGGATTTCGGCGAGCTGCATGACGATCCGGTCGACACCAAGCTGGATCTGGCCCGCGCCTACCTCGACATGGGCGATCCGGACGGCGCCCGCGCCATGCTGGAAGAGGTGCTGCACGAGGGTACCCAGATACAGAAGGATGTGGCGCTGACCCTGATGGCCAAGATCCGCTGATTGCAGCCACCTTCTGGGCGAGTTCGATCGGGCCGGCTATGCCGGCCCGATGCTTTTTGATCCTTTGCCGGTGGGCCTAGCTGTTACCCTTATCCGCTTCGCATTCCCCTGAATCACCATGCGCATCGCTCTAGGCATCGAATACGACGGCACCGACTTTCTTGGCTGGCAACGGCTGAGTCATGGGGCCAGCGTGCAGGCAAGCCTGGAGCGCGCGCTGTCGTTCGTGGCGGCCGAACCGATCGAAGTGACGTGTGCCGGCCGTACCGATGCCGGCGTGCATGGCCGGTGTCAGGTGGTCCATTTCGATACCGAGGTCCAGCGCGATATGCGTGGCTGGGTGCTGGGTGCGTGCTCGAACCTGCCGACCGGAGTGGCCGTGTTGTGGGCGCAACCCGTACCTGATGACTTTCACGCCCGCTTTTCCGCCCGCAGCCGCCGCTATCGCTACACCATTCTCAATCGCAGCATTCGGCCCGCCTTGGATGCGCGCTATGTCACCTGGGAGCGTCATCCGCTGGATGCAGAGCGCATGCATGCGGCGGCGCAGGCATTGATCGGAGAACATGATTTCAGCGCCTTCCGCGCGGTGTCGTGCCAGGCAGCGCATGCGCGACGCGAAGTGAAGGCTTTAAAGGTATGGCGTGAAGGTGCCCACGTCATCGTCGAGATTGAAGCCAACGCCTTTTTGCATCATATGGTGCGTAATATCGTTGGTTCCTTGCTGCCCGTGGGGCGCGGCGAACAACCGGTCGATTGGGTCGCGGCCCTGCTGGCCGGACGCAATCGCGAAGTCGCCGGTCCGACCGCGGCGGCTTCGGGCCTTACATTTATCGGTCCACGTTATGAGCGGCACTGGAAGCTGCCTGTCGAGGTAAGCGAATGACCCGTATCAAATGTTGCGGCATGACTCGCGTTGAGGATGCGCTGCTGGCAGCGCAACTTGGCGCCGATGCGATCGGTGTGGTGATGACGGCGCACAGTAAGCGACAGGTGTCGTTGGAGCAGGCAAAGACCATTGTCGATGCCATGCCACCGTTTGTCACGACCGTGGTGTTGTGCATGGATGACGACGCCGGCTTCGTGCAGGAAATCATCGACACGGTTCGCCCTTCGCTACTGCAATTCCACGGCACCGAAAGTGATGAATGGTGCCGACAGTTCGGCCATCCGTACCTGAAGGCGATCGCGATGGGCGAAGGGACCGCCGCCCTTTATCAGCTGCGCGATCATCCGCACGCCGCCGGTTTGCTGTTGGATGGCCACGGCCTGGGCGAAGCGGGCGGTAGTGGCAAGGTGTTTGATTGGTCGCTGATGCCGCACGATCTGAAGCAGCCGTTGATCCTGGCTGGCGGCCTGACGCCGGCGAATGTCGCCGAGGCGATTCGTGTTGCACGGCCGTGGGCGGTGGACGTGGCCAGCGGAATCGAGTCCGCGCCGGGCATCAAGGATCCAGCCAAATTGCGCGACTTCATCGCCGCGGTTCGTGCCACCGCGTAAACGCGGTGCCA
Source organism: Dyella flava (assembly GCF_016904955.1). Classification (GTDB taxonomy): domain Bacteria; phylum Pseudomonadota; class Gammaproteobacteria; order Xanthomonadales; family Rhodanobacteraceae; genus Dyella_B; species Dyella_B flava. The sequence goes on from NZ_JADIKE010000039.1 coordinate 370,665, forward strand.
GGTACAGGTTCGGTTCGGTCACCCCCGGATCAAGTCCGGGGCAATCCAGCCTGCGTGTTCGCATCACGTGTCAGTGCCTTGCGCAACCACGCAGCAAGGGCATCAACGCGGCTATCGCTGCGACGGCGCGGCGTCGCCAGAATCCAGCTTGCATCGGTTTGCCGGAATCCCCACGGCGCAAGCAGTCTTCCGGCATCAAGGTCATCCTGCACCAGTTGTTCGGGCGCGATCGCTACACCTAATCCGGCCACGGCGGCTTCCAGCAAATAAAACAGCCGGGTAAAGCCTTGGCCGTAATGCAGCGAGTCGACGGACAGGCCGCTGGCCTTGGCCCAGACGGGCCATGCTTGCGGGCGCGAACTTGTGTGTAGCAGTGCCTCATGCCCTAGCGCGGACTCGCCCAATGCCTGCAAGCGTACGAGGCCTGCGTAGCGCGGACTGACCACCGGGCCGATACGCTCCGGTGCCAGCTGATGCACCTGCCAGCCAGCTGGCCAAGGTGGCGCCGCCAAGGCCAGTGCGGCGTCGGGTTCGGCGTGCTGGGGCGCCAGCGGATCTTCTTCCGGTGACAAATGCAGCCGCAACATCGGCAAATCACGTTCCAGCCGGTCGAGCCGGGGAATCACCCAGCGTGCCAGCAGGCTGCTGGCGCAACCCAGCACAAACGGTGCTTCGCTGCGGTTTCGCCGCAACTCAACCCAGCCATCGCGCAACTGATCGAATGCGCCGGCCACGCGATCGCGCAGTTGTTCACCAACGGATGTCAGCACGATGCCGCGCCCCAGGCGGACGAACAAAGCTTGATCCAGCTCTCTTTCCAGTACGCGCAACTGGCGGCTGATTGCGCCATGGGTCACGTGCAATTCCTCGGCGGCACGGCTCACGCTGCCTAGTCGGGCGGTGGCCTCGAAGGCGCGCAGGGCATTCAGCGATGGCAGGTCACGGCTCACTGGTATTGTGAGTTTTTCTGACAGGTTGCGGCCATCATATCGCTTTTTATCGGCACGGATTCACGCTATTTTCTGCCTTCGATGGCCTGGTGCCATCTGTGACTTTGGCGATACGCAAAGGATATCTGACCGATGCCCACGATCCAGGATTTCCAGAACTGGCCGGACGCCCACGGGCGCTTCGGCGACTTCGGCGGTCAATACGTCGCCGAGACCCTTATGGCGCCCTTGGCCGAGCTGACCGAGGCGTATCTGCGCTTGCGCGAGGATCCGGAATTCGTGGCTGAGCTGGATCGCGATCTGACCCATTACGTGGGCCGCCCCAGTCCGATCTATCACGCCGAGCGCTTGTCCAGGCACGTCGGCGGTGCGCGCATCCTGCTCAAGCGCGAAGACCTCAATCACACCGGTGCGCACAAGATCAACAACACCGTCGGCCAGGCGCTGGTGGCCAAGCGCATGGGCAAGCCGCGTGTCATCGCCGAAACCGGTGCGGGGCAGCACGGTGTGGCCAGCGCGACGGTGGCGGCACGCTTTGGATTGAAGTGCGTGGTCTACATGGGCGCGGTCGATATCGAGCGCCAGAAGATCAACGTGTACCGCATGAAGCTGCTCGGCGCCGAAGTGGTGCCGGTCACTTCCGGCTCGAAAACGCTCAAGGATGCCTTGAACGAGGCGATGCGTGATTGGGTCACCAACGTAGCCGACACGTTCTACATCATCGGTACGGTGGCCGGTCCGCATCCGTATCCGATGATGGTGCGCGACTTCAACGCCATCGTCGGGCGCGAAGCACGCGCGCAGGTACTGGAGCAATATGGCCGTTTGCCGGATGTACTTACGGCCTGCGTCGGCGGTGGCTCCAACGCCATCGGCCTGTTCCATGCCTTCCTCAACGATCGCGATGTGCGCATCGTGGGCGCCGAGGCAGCGGGCGAAGGTATCGCAACCGGTCACCACGCCGCATCGCTTGCTGCGGGACGCCCGGGCGTGCTGCATGGCAATCGCACCTACGTGCTGTGCGACGACAACGGCCAGATCACCGAAACACATTCGGTATCGGCAGGTCTCGATTATCCGGGTGTCGGCCCCGAGCATGCGTTCCTGAAAGACGCCGGCCGCGCCGAATACGTCGGCGTCACCGATGACGAAGCGCTCGAAGCCTTCCATCTGCTGGCGCGTACGGAAGGCATTCTTGCCGCGCTGGAGTCCAGCCACGCGGTAGCACAGGCGATGAAGCTGGCGCGCGAGCTGCCGAAGGATGGCATCGTGCTGTGCAATCTCTCTGGCCGTGGCGATAAGGACGTGCACACGATTGCTGCGCGCGAAGGAGTGCAGGTATGAGCCGTATCGATCGCCGTTTCTCCGCGCTGAAAGCTGCCGGCCGTACGGGACTGATTCCGTTTGTCACCGCCGGTGATCCTGCGCCGGAACACAGTGTGGCCTTGATGCATGCACTGGTCGATGCCGGCGCCGATGTGCTTGAACTGGGCGTACCGTTTTCCGATCCGATGGCCGATGGTCCGGTGATTCAACACGCCAGTGAGCGCGCGATTGCCAAGGGTGTCGGACTGGCTGACGTCCTGGGATGGGTGCGTGCGTTCCGTGAGCGGGATCAGGACACGCCGGTGGTGTTGATGGGATATCTCAATCCGGTGGAAATCCACGGTTACGAGCGCTTCGCGGCGGAGGCCGTGGCGGCAGGCGTGGACGGCGTGCTGCTGGTCGATTGCCCATTGGAAGAAGCCGAGGTGCTCGCGCCTTTGCGTGCAGCGGGTTTGCAGCAGATCCTGCTTGCCGCGCCGACGACCGCACGCGAGCGTATGGCGAAGTTGTGCGAAGCCGCAAAAGGTTTCCTGTATTATGTATCGTTCGCTGGCATTACCGGGGCAGGACGCTTGAGTACCCAGGATATCGCCGCACGCGTGGCCGATATCCGTGCTCATGCGAAGGCACCGGTAGCCGTCGGCTTCGGCGTCAAGGACGCGCAAAGCGCGAAAGCCATTGCCGGATTCGCCGATGCGGTCGTGATTGGCAGTGCATTGGTCGAGCGGTTGGAAGGAGCGGTCAGCGCACAGGACATTGCGGCGCGGGCAGGGGATTTTCTCCGGCCCATCCGCCGGGCACTGGATGAAGCTTGATTTCTTGCTCTCCCTTTTAGGAGGGGGAAGGGTGAGAAGCCGGGGTTCCCAGACATCCAAAAATGGAACGGCTCCGGATCCGTGTGGTCCCAGAGCATGATCGAGGCCAGGTCGTCCTCGCCCTTTATCTTTTCCGGAAAAGCTCCATACAGGGCTTGCCTGACCAGAAAGGGGGATGCGCGTAATGCTCGCGTGACCAGGCGCGCCGAACAGGTGGCGCTTGTTTCCAGATTGAGGCGTATGCAATGAATTGGCTGCAAAAAATCATGGCACCCCGCGCGCGGACGCAAAGTTCCGCGGCCGGCAAAGGCAAGGTACCGGAAGGTGTGTGGGAGAAGTGCGGGGGCTGCGGCGCGGTGCTGTACCGGCCGGAGCTGGAACGCAACCTGATGGTATGCCCCAAGTGCAGCCATCATCACGCCATCGGCGCACGTGAGCGCCTGCTGGCCTTTTTCGACGAAGGCAGTGCGCAAGAGCACTGGGCGAGCATGGAGCCCAGCGATCCGCTGAAATTCCGCGACTCCAAGAAATACCGTGACCGTATCACCGCTGCACAGAAATCCACCGGCGAAAAAGACGCGCTGATCGCGATGAGCGGCAAGCTCAAGGACAAGCCGCTGATGGCCGTGGCTTTCGAGTTCTCCTACATGGGGGGCTCGATGGGTTCGGTGGTCGGCGAAAAATTCACGCGCGCCGCCGAGCGCGCCTTGGCCGAACGCAGTGCCCTGGTGTGCTTCTCCGCCACCGGAGGGGCCCGCATGCAGGAGGCGCTGTTCTCGTTGATGCAAATGGCCAAGACCTCCGCCGCGCTGGCACGTCTGCGCGAAGCGGGCGTGCCCTATATCAGCGTGCTCACGCATCCCACCACCGGCGGCGTGTCGGCGAGCCTGGGCATGCTGGGGGATATCAATGTTGCCGAACCGAAGGCGCTGATCGGTTTCGCCGGTCCGCGGGTGATCGAACAGACTGTGCGCGAGACCTTGCCGGAAGGTTTCCAGCGCTCGGAGTTCCTGCTTGAGCATGGCGCCATCGACATGATCGTCGATCGCCGCCAGATGCGCGACAAGCTGGCGGATGTGCTTGGCATCCTGCGCAAGGTACCGCGTGCGGCGTAAGCTTTCCGCATTGAGCGTGATGCATAAAAAAAATGCCGCCTTCGGGCGGCATTTTTTTCTCCCTTTCTCTTGCCGGGATAGGAGAAGAAACGCGGCGCGTTTTCCACAACTTGTGTGGACGCATTCGGGAAAAGCCTGTGGAAAAGCCGCGTACTCAATTGTGCGATCAAGCACTTGGCACGCAGTGATGAAATATTGCGCAGAAACTGCGCGTAGTTTTCCACAGCGATTGTGGAAAGTATCCGGTAGAGCTTGTGGATAGATGCGCTATGTCGTTGAGCGCAAAGCCTGCGAGTACAGTGTGATGAACGATTGATCAGGTCAACAAATGATCAATCATGTGCACCGTCGGGCAGCGCCGCTCGAAGCATGGCGGGAGTCGCGCCGCTTTTTCCACAGCAACTGTGGAAAGTGTCCGGTAGAGCTTGTGGATAGGTGTGCTATCTCGTTGAACGCAAAGCGTGTGGGTACAGCATGACGATGAATTGATCAGCACATGGCGTGATCAAGACCGCGCTGATCCGTCAAGCGAACAACAGCGGTGCGCTGTGCACCAGCCACAGCGACAGCGCACCGAGGCCGCTGCCAACGAATATCGCTGCAAGCACATCGCTTGGATAGTGCAGACCAAGGATCACGCGCGACGCTGCCACCAGGGCCGTGAATGTCAGCAGCAGCGGTGCGAGCAGCGGATACCATGCCAGCGCGACGATGGTGAAGCCCACCGCCTGCAACGTATGTCCGGAGGGGAAGCTGAACTCGTCCAGCGGCGGCACGTGTGCAATCACGCCGGGGCAAGTGCGGAACGGACGTGGACGGCGCGTCCAGCGCTTGAGAATGCGATACAGCAGCAGAGCAACCAGACCCGTCGCGGCCATGTGCGCTGCCGCTTCCAGCCCGCGGCGGCCGTCGATCAAGGCCAGCGCCAGCATCAATGCGTACCAGAAAATGCCGTCCCCGAGCCGGCTGATCACACCGAAGAACACCCCCACTGCGTGCCGCGCGCCCCAGCGGTTGGCGGCAATGCACATGCGTCGATCAAACGCATGGCGCGGAAGCGCGACCTGGTCAGGCAGGTGCGATGGTGACATGGCGCTCATGCACGTTCTCCTCGACCAGTTGGTTTAGTTGATTTTCAAACTCGCGGATCACCGCATCGGGTGAAAGCCGTTCAACGCTTTCCACCGCATTGCGGCCCATGTGACGAATCAGATGGATATCGCTGGCAAGCGTGACTGCCGCCGACGTGAATGCCGCGGCGTCACCGGAGGCGATGCGGAAACCGTTGACGCCATCGACCAGATGCTCGCGCGCCGCGCCTTCGTTATAGGCAACCACCGGCAGGCCGGCAGACAGTGCCTCCAGAATCACGTTGCCGAAGGTTTCGCTCAGGCTGGGGAAGGAGAACAGATCGGCGCTGGCGTAATGCGCGGCCAGCGTCTCGTCCCGCTTCATGCCGACAAAAATGAAATCCGGATGCGCCGCCTGCAGCGCCGCGCGGGCCGGGCCATCGCCCACCCACACGTAGCGCGCGTTCGGCGCTTTCTGCTGGATGGCGCGGAAGGTCGATACCGCCAGATCCAGATTCTTCTCCGGCGCGATACGGCCCACATAGAGCACCACCGGCGTGTCGGCATCGACACCCCAGCTTTGGCGCAGCGACTCATCACGCTTCGAAGGATGGAACAGCTTCGTATCCACCGCGCGGCGCAACAGGCGCGCATGATCCACGCCCATCGCGGTGAGCTCGGCGGCGAGTGCATCGGTGGGCACGAGCGTGATATTCGCGCGGCAGTGGAAGCGGCGCAGATATCCATGCACGACCGGCGTCAGAAAGCCCACGCCGTAGTGATTGGCATAGGTATCGAAGCGGGTATGAAAACCGGTCGCGACCGGGATGCCCAGCCGAACCGCCGTTTTCACCGCCGAGCGGCCCAGCGGGCCTTCGGTAGCGACGTAGATCACGTCGGGGCGATGTTCGGTCCAGCGCTTGCGCAAGGTGCGCGGCACCGGCAGGCCGAAGCGCAGGCCCGGATAGCGGGGCAGGGCCGCGCCACGGGTTTCCAGGGCTTCAATGCCCGGCTCGTCGGCGTGGCTGGTCGTCTGGCGGGGACGGATGAGATCGATCGTGTGGCCGCGTGCGGCCAGACCGGTCGCCAGACCATGGACGGTGAGGGCAACACCGTTGATCTCAGGCGGATACGTCTCGCTGATGATGCCGATACGCATGGCGCATCCTCGTCTTGTACGGCGGTAGCTTGCGCCGGCGTGATTTCGTACAGGTGGCGGTCAGGTGACAAGCCGGTTACGCGTGTTACGAAACGTGGAAATGTTGTCGCCAAGTGGACGCCTACTTGGGCTAGATTGCCCCAGGAGGCCTTTTCCCCCGGATCTATCCCTGGATAAGGAGACAAACCGATGAAACGTCTGTTGCTTGCTCTGGCGTTGGTGACCACTGCTGGTTACGCACTGGCTGCCGATGCTCCCGCTTTGCCGGTGACCAAGGCTCCTGCCGGGGCGGAGGTCTACATCATCTCGCCGCAGGACGGCGCCACGGTCCCACAGAGCTTTACCGTGCGCTTTGGGCTGAAGGGTATGGGGGTCGCGCCGGCAGGCGTGGTCCATGAAAACACCGGGCACCACCACCTGTTGGTGGACGTGAAGGTGCTGCCCGCAGCGGGCCAGCCGATTCCCAAGGATGAGCAGCACATCCATTTCGGCGGCGGCCAGACCGAAACCACCCTGAAGCTGACGCCCGGCACGCATACGCTGCAATTGGAGCTGGGTGATTCCAATCACATCCCCTTCGACCCGCCGGTGGTATCCAAGCCGATCACCGTGCATGTGAAGTAACGCCTTTAAGCCCTCTCCCCTCCGGGGAGAGGGGTGGGTGAGGGGACAGTCTTGCGAAGATACGGGCTCAAACCTGGTTTCGACGCGGTAAAGTCGCAAGATGGTCGCTCACCTCAACACCCTGGCGAGGTAAAAGCGAAGAGCCGTGCCTATTCAGCTAAAATGACGGGTTCTGCCACGCACGACTCGTAGCCATGACCGTCCGCACCCGTTTCGCCCCCAGTCCCACCGGTTTCCTGCACATTGGCGGCGCACGCACCGCGCTGTATTGCTGGCTGGAGGCCCGTCGCCGTGGCGGTGAATTCCTGTTGCGCATCGAGGACACCGATCGCGAGCGCTCCACCGATGAAGCGGTGCAGGCCATTCTGGACGCCATGCAGTGGCTGGACTTGAGTGCCGGAGAGGCACCGATCTACCAGACCCATCGCCTGGCCCGTTACAAGCAGGTGGCCGACGAGCTGCTGGCCGCCGGCAAGGCGTACTACGCCTACGAGAGCAAGGAAGAAATCGAAGCCATGCGCGAGGCGGCCATGGCGCGTGGCGAAAAGCCTCGTTACAACGGCTATTACCGCGATCGCAACGAGCCGTACCGCGACGATTCCAACCGAGTCATCCGTTTCAAGAACCCGCTGGAAGGCTCGGTGGTGTTCGACGACAAAGTGAAGGGCAGGGTGGAATGGTCCAATGCAGAGCTGGACGATCTGGTGATCTTCCGCTCCGACGGCTGGCCCACCTACAACTTCGCCGTGGTGGTGGACGATATCGACATGGGTATCACCGAGGTGATCCGCGGCGACGACCATGTCAACAACACGCCGCGCCAGATCAATATCTATCACGCACTCGGCGCCAAGGTGCCGGAGTTTGCGCATTTGCCGATGATTCTGGACAAGGAAGGCAAGAAGCTGTCCAAGCGCACCAACTCGGTCAGCGTGATGGAATATCGCGAAAACGGCTTCCTGCCGCATGCCATCCTCAACTACCTGGTACGTCTGGGCTGGTCGCACGGCGATCAGGAAATCTTCTCGCGCGAGGAGATGATCAAGCTGTTCGACGTCGGCGACGTCAACAAGGCCGCCTCGCGCTTCGATACTGAAAAGCTGCTGTGGCTCAATCAGCACTACCTGAAGACGGACGATCCGCAGACCCTGGTACCGGAATTTGCCTGGCACCTGGCGCGCGCCGGTATCGACACCAGCAAGGGCCCGGCTCCGGCGGATGTCATCGTTGCACTGCGCGATCGCGTGCACACGCTAGCGGAAATGGCCGAGCGCGCGAAGATCTGGTACGGCCCGATTACCGAATGGGACGACAAGGCCGTCGCCAAGCATCTGAAGAACGACAGTGCCGTGTCGGTGCTGCAGGCTGCGCGTGAACTGCTGGCCAGCTGTGAGTGGAAGCCGGAGCCGATCCATCAGGTGATCGAGCAAGTGGCCACCAAGCTGGAACTTGGCATGGGCAAGATCGCCCAGCCGCTGCGCGTGGCGATGACCGGCACCCAGGTGTCGCCATCCATCGACCACACCATTTACCTGACCGGGCGCGATGCGGCGCTCCACCGTATTGATGAGGCGATAGCCTTGGCTGCGCGCTGATTATTGCAGCGTATCCGGCATGTGTTCCCTGACGCGCCGTCTGCTCTTTATGGCTCGACGGCGCGCAACACTACCAACTGGTCATTGTCCCTAACCGCTGCCGCGCTTCTGATTGCGTGTCAGTGAAAGAACGCCGTAACGGGTGGCACCGTGTCGACCGGCTCGATGCGGATCCAGGATGTGCTGTTCTGCGCGCGATCGCGCTTTTCCATCAAGTGCATGAGCTGGAACTGGGACTCTGATAGCAGGCGCCGCGTCGTAGACAGATCTTCTGCGCTCATCCCCTGAAGAATACGCTTGGGGATTTTCTGTTCATTGAAGCATTTGATAATGAGCTCAAGTGTCAGAAACGAAGGGACGTGCGACGAAGCGCTGTCGATAAAGATGGATGATGTTCCAGCCATGCGCGGCAGGAACGCACGCACGATGTTCTCCACCATGTCTGGCGAATGCATGTAGTCGGAAAACAGCAGGTCGATGGGTCTGTGATCGAAATCGACGGTTAGGGTGGCCGGATTGTTGAGGTCGATGCCTGCCTTCTTGAACGCGATGTGTTCTCGCACATCGCATAGATCGAAGAGTGAAAAAATAAACGCTTCATAGCTTCCTTGCTGTGCGACCTGGCGCATCGACTCAAGCGGGCCGGAAGGCGTCGCAGCAAGGAATCGCCTGACATCGGGCATGTCGAAATGGCTACCGTTGTCGTAGGTATAAATGGTGCCGAAGCCATTTTCTTTCATGGCTGCGGCAATCCAGGCCGTTGTCACGCCCATACCGGTGCCCAGTTCCACCACCACTTCCGGTTTTTCCCTGCGAACGAGGGTGTAAAACAGCATGCAGATGTCTTCACTGCCGTACATCGGGCCAATTTGGTATCGGGCTGCCAGCAGTTCCGGAAACTTCTCGGTAATGTTCCACATGCGGATGGGGGCTTCCTGAGGGTGATCTAACAGCAATCGGATACTTAAAGCTTGAAGGGCAACATCGTAAAACGCTGTTCCTCGCTGCATCCTCGGACTTTGCCGGCGTTGCGTTTGAGAAGGCGCGTCATGTTTTTTTAAAAAGAAGCAGCGTTTTGCGGTTTTTGGCGTTCAGCGCCAGCTATAGGGTGTCCTCTGGGGGTTTGTCAAGATAGTGTTCGATAGAGCCAAAATGCTCTGGAGCATGAATTGCGGGCGATGCATGGGCACCGAGGATTGGAATGGAAGAACTGTTAGCCAAAGCGACCCAGGGCGTGGATCCGGATTCGCCGGGCGCGTTTTTTCACATCTTCATCAACCTCATGACCATGATTCCCTGGGAGGCGTTGTTCTGGTGGAACCTGGTGTTCTTGGCAGTGGGCGCCTTGCTTGGTTGGTGGCGCGGACGGTTGATGGCCGGTGTTGTCTGGGCATTGGTGTTGGGGCCGATCGGCTGGATTATCGTGTTGCTCGCCCCCAAATCGGCCAAGCCCCCGCCATTGCCGCGCTGACGACCCGCGCTCCGGGTGTATGATCATCCTAAGGACGAGGTGAATCCGTTGAGCAACAGTATCCCCACCAAAGTGCATGCCCATCATCACCACGAAGGTCCCAAGGAATTCGTGGCAGCCGTGGAGCATGCCAGCGAGGAGCGCGGCCTGCGGCTTACTCCGCTGCGCAAGGAAGTACTGGAACTGATCGCCGCCGCCGGCAAACCGGTCAAGGCCTACGATCTGCTCGATCACCTGCGCGAACGTCATGGCAACGCCGCGCCGCCGACGGTTTACCGGGCGCTGGATTTCCTGCTTGAGCACGGTTTCATCCACAAGCTGGAATCCATCAACGCTTTTGTGTCCTGCCATCATCCTGCCGAGGCGCATCAGGTGCCGTTCCTGATCTGCGATGTCTGTTCGAGCGCACAGGAAGTATGCGACGAGCGCGTGGCCGAGCTGATCGAAGCGCAGGCCAAGGCATTTGGCTTTCGTCCGCAGGCGCAGACGCTGGAAGTGCACGGCGTCTGCAAGAATTGCCGCAAGGCCTGATCCGCTGGCGTTCAGCGCGAGAGCTGCTGATCCATCCACCCGGCGATCGCATCAACCACCTGCGTTTCAATGCCGTAGTAACCATGCGGCGTCAGCGAGCCGCATGCATTCGACGAGCGCGAGATGCCGCCACTGACCTCAATCACCTTGACGGAAGGCGATGCCGACAGCGCCGCGGCAATGCGCGGGGCATTGCCGGGTGGGGCGACCGGGCATTGGTCATCGTGATTGGCAACCACCAGCGCCGGTATACGCACTTCCTGCGGATCGGCCTGGAACACGGTTTCATGGCTGCCGCCCAGCACGGATACCGATTCGGTCAATACCACGCCAGCCAACTGGGTAGCGCCGGGATGTGCCGCGCCATTCATCGCCGCAATCGAACCTTGGCTGGTTCCAAGCAGAAACACCGGTCTGGCCGATTGCTGGTGCGCGAATTTGACCAGGTCGCCGACCAGGGCCGCATAGGCCGGTGTACTGCGCATGCCACGCAGATTGTCGCCATCGATGGCATCGGGAATCAGCACGGCGAAACCGAGGTGCGTCCACAGCCCGCGCGTACGGACCACAAAATTGTCGTCATGACGCAGATCGCCGTCGCGCCGGATACCGACGTCACCCGCGCCTCCGGGCAGCATGACGATGGTTGCCTTAGGATTCGCCGGCGCATCGTACAGCACGCGTTGATGGCTGCCGTTGTGCAGCGGCAGATCCAAGACATGTTCGGTGAAAGTGGTTGCAGCGAAAAGGAGTGGGCCAAAGAGGCTGGCGACAAGTAGAGTCCAGGTTCGTCGCGCTTTTCTCATGGGTCTGTCCGTAAGACTCGAAATTCATTACTGCCGACGCATCGTGCCGGCAACGGCGGGACCTGGCTGCTTTGAGGCTTTGCGAGCCGCAGGCCCCAGCCTTCATCGGGACGACGAACATCTCCTCGCAGTTGATATAGCAGGAGACGGTTCCATATGGGAATGCTGCCGGCGGCCATCGCGGCGCTTGCCGACTGCCGCTTGCGCATGGAGCGTCTGTGTTATAATGTATCAATTTGTATCGCCGGTCCCTCCGGCACAACCCCGGTGTCATCCCCATGGCTTCCACGCCAACGCCGCATACCTCTCGCTGGTGGAACCTGGCTGATCGCCTTGGCGCGACCGCTTCGTTCCTGTGCGCGATCCACTGTGCGGCACTGCCGTTCGTGCTGGCCATCCTGCCGCTCATTGGCCTCAGCTTTCTTGCCGATCACGCATTCGAGCGCGACTTTGTGCTGTTCGCCAGTGCACTGGCGATGTTCGCCCTGGTCAATGGTTACCGTCGCCATCGCCGTCCTTTGCCGCTGCGCCTGGCGCTGCCTGGCCTGGCCTTGCTGGTCATGGGCGTGACCTTCGCCGAAAACTTCTCGATCGTCCTGCACAGTGTGATGGTCACCTGTGGCGGTCTGCTCGTGGCTAGCGGTCATTTCGTGAATCTTCGTTTCGACCGCCAGCACGGCCACGTGCACGGTCCGCACTGCGCGCATTGATTCATCTTTGGCTGCGCAGTGATTGTGTAACGGCGGTCTCGCTTTCTAGCATTGTCGTATGAATCACGCGCACAGCCATGACTGCGGTCATCACCATGATCATTCCCATGAAGTGGGAACGGTAAGCCGTGAGCGCAAATTGCTGATCGCCGTTGTGTTGACCGCGGGCATGATGCTCGTGGAGGTTGCCGGCGGCTGGTGGTCCGGTTCGCTGGCGCTGCTGGCCGATGCTGGCCACATGCTGGTGGACTGCGCGGCGCTGATTCTTGCCTTGATTGCGGCGCGGATGGCGCTCCGTCCAGCCGATGCCCGTCGCACGTATGGCTATGGGCGCATGGAAGTGCTCGCGGGTTTCGTCAATGCGCTCACCCAGTTCGTGCTGGTGGGTTTTATCGCGTACGAAGCGATCGAACGTCTATTCAAGCCGGTAGAGATTCTTTCCGGTGTGATGCTCGGCGTGGCGGTCGCAGGCCTGCTGATCAATCTGATCGTATTGCGCAGCCTGCAGGGCCATTCGCATGACGACGTGAACATCGGCGCAGCCACCTTGCATGTGCTGGGCGATCTGCTTGGTTCGGCTGGCGCCATCGTCGCTGCGTTGCTGGTGCGCTGGATGGGCTGGAACTGGGCCGATCCGCTGCTCTCGCTGCTGGTATCGCTGCTGATCTTGCGTAGTGCCTTGAGTCTGCTGCGCCGCTCGACCCACATCCTGCTTGAAGGTGTTCCTGAAGGCATGGACACGCAGGAAGTCGAAACAGCGTTGCGTGGTTCTGACGACTCGATCCGCGACGTGCATCATTTGCATGTCTGGCAGCTTGCTTCCGGTTCGCGCATGGCGACCCTGCATCTGGAGCTGCATGAACAGGGCGATGGCGCACGGGCATTGGCCGCGGTGAACCGAACCCTGCTGCAGCGTTTCGGTATCCAGCATGCCACCGTCCAGATCGATCCGGGTGATTGTCCGGACGGCACCCCGGGCTGCAGTGCTCAGCAGCAGCCTCAGCAAACGCACAATCACCATCATCACTGAACGGGGGCAGCTTGCGCTTTGGCCCTGCGCTGTTAGGATGAATAACCGTCCACACGTATGATGATATTAAGGAGTTTCCTATGGGTAAGGGCGATCGCAAAACCCGTCGCGGCAAGACCTACCGTGGCAGCTACGGCAACACGCGTGCGCACTCCGCGCAGCCTGCCGTGGCAGGCGGCAAGTCGACCGTGACCAAGACGGCTGCCGTGAAGAAGGCTGCTGTGCCGAAGAAGAAGTCGGCCTGAGTGCCTTTCTCGCTGCAAAGAGCCTCGGTTCATGCCGAGGCTTTTTTTATGCGCGCCTAATGAGATAACGCCTGCTCGATCGTCGGCGCGGTTTTGATGCCGCCGGACTATACAGACACACCACCCAGCCAAACATGGCGCACCAACCCGCCGCCGATCCAGTAACACAACTCCGCCGGCTGTCTCGCATTCCATGCCACCAGATCGGCTCGCTTGCCGACGGCGAGCGTGCCGCGATCCGACAAGCCCAACGCACGCGCCGCATTCACGGTTACTGCGCGCAGGGCTTCTTCGGGTGTCAGGCGGAACAAGGTGCACGCCATATTCGCCGCCAGCCGCAGCGAGAGCAGGGGAGAAGTACCAGGATTGCAATCGGTGGCAATGGCGATCGGCACACCATGTGAGCGCAGCGCGTCCACCGGCGGCAGCTTGGTTTCGCGTAGTGCGTAGAATGCGCCGGGCAGCAGCACGGCCACGGTTCCTGCACGCGCCATCGCTTGAATGCCGGAGTCGCTGAGGTATTCAAGATGGTCCGCCGACAGGCCATCGAACGTAGCAACCAGCGCAGCGCCGTCCAGATCCGACAGCTGCTCCGCATGCAACTTGACGCGCAAGCCGAGCTGCTGAGCATGTTCAAACACCCGCTGCGTTTCCGCGCGGCTGAAGCCGATGCCCTCGCAGAAGGCGTCGACGGCGTCGACCAGCCCTTCATCGGCCAGGGCGGGCAGCAGTTCATTGCAGACCAGATCGACGTAATCTTTTCGGTGATCTTTGTATTCCGGCGGCAGCGCATGCAGGCCCAGGAAACTGGTCTGCACATGGACGCCCAGCGTTTCGCCGATGCGGCGCGCCACGCGCAGCATGCGCCGCTCCGCTTCCAGTTCGAGCCCGTAGCCGGATTTGATTTCCAGCGTGGTGACGCCATCGGCCAGCAGCGCACGCGCACGCGGCAGCGACTGCGCCAGCAGTTCGTCTTCGCTGGCATGGCGCGTGGCGCGCACTGTCGACACGATGCCACCGCCGGCACGGGCGATGTCCTCGTAGCTGGCGCCGTTCAAGCGCAGATCGAACTCCTGGGCGCGATCACCACCGAAGACGAGATGCGTATGGCAATCGATCAACCCGGGCGTGACCAGTGCGCCATCCAGGTCATGCACTTCCCGCGCTGACGCGGCGGATGCTGCGGGCAGGTCGCGCATCGAGCCGATCCAGGCAATCTGTCCGTCCTGGCAGGCAATCGCCGCGTCCGTAATCAGACCGTGGCTGGCTTCGCCGACAAAAGTGGCTAGCGAAGCGTTGGTCAGCAGCAGATCCCAGTTCATGGTTTCAATTCGTCCTTGCGCGACTCGGCATCTATAGCAGGTTCACCATAGGCGCTTGTTGGGCCGGCGTGTTCACTTGGAGGCGACGCGGGGTCCGGCTTTTCCTCGGCGGCATGCAGCGCCTGTTGGCGTTCGAAATCCTGGATCATGCGTTCGGCGAAATCCTTGTACACCGGTGTTGGCGAGAAGATCGACGCCGCCGCACGTGCCAGCAGGCACACCGCCATGATCGGAATCACCATGTCCTGATTGTTGGTCAGCTCCATCGCGATCACTGCCGACGTCAGCGGCGCACCGGTGACGCCGGACAGATACGCGCTCATGCCCAGCAATACCACCGCCGCTTCCGGCGCGCGCGGCAGGAACTGGGCGATGTTGTGGCCAAGGCCTGCACCGACCGCAAGCGCGGGCGAGAAGATGCCACCCGGAATGCCCGCCCAGTACGACACCACATTGGCCAGCAGCTTCACGATGCCGAAGCTGTGCCCAGGTGTGACGGGTGACTCCTGCACGAACGCACGGGCCTGTGCGTAACCCGTGCCGTACACGGTGTTGTTCGACAATACGCCGAGCACGGCCAGCGCAAGGCCGCAACCCACCGCAAACAAGACCGGATTGCGATCGCGCAGGCGCCCGATGGCCGCCAATGGCCCGCTACGGCTCAACAGGATCAGCCGGGCAAACAGGCCGCCGAGCAGGCCGCAGACAATGCCGCACTCCAGTACCGCCAGCCAGGCGTGCCCCAGCGGCAGGCTGGCTTGCACGGTGCCGAAGTAGGTGTAGTTGCCGGTAATGCCCAGCGACACCACGCCGCCGACAAACACGGCGGTCAGCAGCAAGCCGCTGAAGCGGTGCTCAAAGGTGCCGGCCAGTTCCTCGATGGCGAACACCACGCCCGCCAGCGGTGTGTTGAACGCCGCCGCAATACCCGCCGCGCCACCGGCAAGGATGAACCGCGACAGCGCCTTGGGGTCGGTAAAGCCGAACCGCCGTCCGAGCCAGTGCATCACGCCCGCGCCCACGTGCACGGTAGGTCCCTCGCGGCCGATCGATGCGCCCACCATCAGCGCCAGCAGGGTCAACACCATCTTGCTGACCGCAATCGGCATGGCCAGCATGCGCGCACGAAAACTCGTGTCCTCGATATGAATCGTCGCGATCACCTGTGGAATACCGCTGCCGCGCGCCGCACGCAAGCGGCCGCTCGTCACCCAAGACAGCAGGCCGAACACGATGGGCGTGATAATCAACGGAATCCAGATGCCGTGCGCCAGCATTTTTTGAAACAGGGCATAAGACCAGTCACTGGCCTTCGCGAACAGGATTGCTGAGAGTGCAACCAGCACCGCGCCACTCCACAGGGCGATGCGTCGCTTCCACTGGTAGGGGGCGAAGAATTCGTGACCCAGTACGGCGCGCAGGCGTGGGTTGGAGGCTTGGGGAGGTGCTGGGGACTGGGATGACATCCACGCATTATGGCAGATCGGCTCGCCGCCTCCCCGCCGTAGGGCGCGAATCAGGCCTTGCCGGCACTAAGCGCGAAACCACGCCGCAGCCGAAAATCAGCGTGGCCTGGGAAACCACCGTGTCTCATACAGGTCATACCGGCGATCCTTCAGATTCTGCACCGCCCCCGCATTACGCGCCCTGGCCAGGCTTTCCAGTCGCAGATCGGCAAACAGCACGGTCTCAATATTCGGTGTGGAATCCGCTGCGATGCCATCGCGCGCAAAGGGAAAATCGCTCGGCGTGAGGATGCAGCTTTGTCCATACTGGATATCGAAGTTGTTCACGCCCGGCAGATTGCCGACGTTGCCGGAAAGCACCACGTAGCACTGGTTCTCGACCGCCCGCGCCTGCGCGCAATAGCGCACGCGCAAATAGCCTTCGCGTACGTCGGTGCAGAAGGGCACAAACAGGATCAGCGCGCCCTGATCGACCAGGTGCCGGGCAACTTCCGGAAATTCCGCGTCGTAGCAGATCATCACGC
The DNA here is from genome assembly GCF_016904955.1 of Dyella flava. GTDB lineage: Bacteria > Pseudomonadota > Gammaproteobacteria > Xanthomonadales > Rhodanobacteraceae > Dyella_B > Dyella_B flava. Next base: position 387,424 of record NZ_JADIKE010000039.1, read on the forward strand.
CGATCGGGCCGCAGTCGGTCTGGATGGTCGCGGCGCTATCGCCACCGGTGACATTCCACACGACGCGCTCGCTCGGCGTGGGATGCAGCTTTTCCCGCTCGTGGATCGAGCCATCGCGCAGACATGCGTAGCACACGTTGTGGATATCGCCGTTCGACTGTTCGGTGGGATGCGAGCCGGCCACGATATTGATGTTGTAGTGCACGGCCAGCCGGCTGAACAACTCTTTCACCTGCGGCGTGTAATGGCTGAGCTTGCGGATGGTTTCCACCGGCGAAAGCTCTTCATTCTCGATCGACAGCAACTGCAGCGTGATCAGCTCGGGAAAGGTCACGAAATCCGCGTTGTAGTCGGCGGCGATATCGGTGAAATACTCCACATGCGTGGCGAATTCATCGAACGAGGTAATACGCCGCTGCAGATATTGCACCGTCGCCACGCGCACCAGGTCGGGCAGGTTTTGAGGCGATTTAACCGTGGGGATATCCGGCTGGTTCAGCAGCGCGGGATTGCGCCAGACCAGATGCGCACCATAACCGAGCGACTCGTAGTCCATCGGCACGTAGGCACGCAGCAAGCCAACGAATTCGAAATCGTTGGTGAGCTGAAAACTCAGCGTCGCATCGCGCCGCTTTCCTTCGACGACCGCCTGCACATAGGCTTCCGCGCTGCCATAGCGCTGAATGTTCCGTGCAAGACCCGGAATGCGGCCGCCAAAGGTGATGCCGCGCAGTTTCAGATCAGTGCAAAGCCGCTTGCGTGCCTGATACAAGCGCTGGCCGATGCGCATGCCGCGGTAATCCGGATGCACCACCACTTCCATGCCATACAGCCAATTGCCGTCCGGATTGTGGCGCGAAGCCATGCCGCCGCCGGTGATCTGCATCCACGTGTGCGGCTTCAGCGCCAGTGATTCATCAATGCGAAACGTCGCGCAGTAACCGACGATATTGCCCTCGTACTCCACCACGAGCTGGCCTTCCGGAAAATGCGTTTGCTGGGAGCGCAGCATTTCCGCCGAATGGCCCCATTCGGGTGTATAGACGCGGGCGGTCAGGTCAACCAGGGCGGGTACGTCAGTAGGCACGGCCCGGCGCAAGGTCAGCTTGGGCGAGTTCTCGTTCTTCTTGGCCATGTCTTCATCCTTTCGCAAACAAGGTGAAGCGGATGCGAGCAAGGCAGCTACACTTTAGGGGCCTTGCTCTGCTTCCTCTCCCCTGGCGGGAGAGGATGGAGATGGGGAGGCCTACTCTTGTCGCGACCGGTATCGAAGCGACGCTTCGAATCGCCACGCTGACGAGAAGGGCCCTTCACTCTAACCCCTCCACACGGAGGGGAGCGCAGGGGACGACTTTAAGCTTCACGGAGATTGTTCATGAGCAACACCACAGCAGTCCACACCTTCAAGGCAAAACAGCTCTGGCAAGCGGCAGGATGGCACGGCGATGCCGTTTTCGCCGTCGATGATCGTGGCTATCTCACTGACGCAGCGAGCGAGTCGTCCCACTATCTTGGCAGCTGGGTGCTACCCGGCATGCCCAACCTGCATTCCCACGCATTCCAGCGCGCCATGGCCGGCCTGGCCGAGCGCCGCGGTCCCGGCGACGATTCCTTCTGGACCTGGCGTGAAACCATGTACAGCTTCGCGGCACGCATCGATCCGGATACCTTGCAGGCCATCGCCGCCCAGCTGTATGTGGAAATGCTCAAGGCCGGCTACACCCAGGTCTGCGAATTCCATTACCTGCACCATCAGCCCGATGGCACGCCTTACGCACAGCCCGAAGCGATGTCGCTGGCCTTGATCGAAGCTGCGCGGGAAGCCGGTATCGCGCTCACCCTGTTGCCGGTGCTGTACATGAGCGGCGGCTTCGATGGACGTCCGCTGTCGCCGCGCCAGCGTCGCTTTGGTCACGATGTGGACAGCTATCTGCGCTTGCTGGCCAATCTTCGCAAGCTGGAGAGCGACCAACTGCGAGTTGGCGTCGCCCTGCATTCGTTGCGCGCCATTCCGGAAAGCGCCTGGCGCAGCGTGATCGACAGTGAGGCGCTCAAGACCGGCCCCATCCACATTCATATCGCCGAACAGATCGGCGAAGTGCAGGACTGCCTCGCCACGCGCGGTGCACGCCCGGTGGAATGGTTGTTTAATCATGCACCGGTCGACAAGCGCTGGTGTCTCGTGCACGCCACGCATCTGACCGATGCGGAAATGTCGCAGTTGGCGCGCAGCGGTGCGATTGCCGGCCTGTGTCCGACGACCGAAGCCAATCTCGGCGATGGCCTGTTCCCGCTGGCGCATTACCTGGATGCAAACGGCGTGCTGGGTGTTGGCTCCGATTCGCATATCTCCATCTCGCCGGTGGAGGAACTGCGCTGGCTGGAATACGGTCAGCGCCTGAGCACGCGCCACCGTAATGTCGCTGCGCGTCATGCTGGCGATAGCGTCGGCGAAACGCTTTGGCGTGCAGCGCTGAAGGGTGGTGCGCAGGCAGCGGATTTACCTATCGGTGCGTTGCACTCCGGCGCACGCGCCGATTTCACCGTGCTCGACAGCGAATCGCCCCTGCTGGCTGCGCGCGACAGCCGCTCAGCAATGGATAGTTATCTGTTTGCCGGAAACACGCCCCTGGTGCGCGATGTGATGGTGGGTGGCCATTGGGTGGTTCGCGATTTTCGTCATCGCGACGAAGCGCGGATTGCTGCAAGGTACCGTGCTGCCGTGGAGCGGCTGGCGCAGTCATGAGGTTTCGTCCTTGCCGCGTTAGCTGGAAGCAGGCGGCGGGCAAACCCTCAGAATGTCCAGCAGGTTTGCAGCCGGGGCCGGGTCATCAGAGGCTGCTGCCCGCTACCTCGCGTGGCGACCTCCGGCTGCAAGCCTGCTGGACATCGGGGTGTGTTGTGCAGGGGATAAATCTGGCGTGTCGCTATTGTTGTTCTTGGGTGGCGTATTCAACGCGGTGCATATGTTGAACGGTTTGACATAGAAATCGGATAAAGGACGGGCACAGCTGCGTAGAAAAAGCGTAATTTTTTCTTCGCAGCGCGCATCCTGCCTGTTATGTGGTCAGGCCATGCTTTTTTCCAGCACACAGTCAGCCTCAGATTTACGTGAGTACGGGTTACCGTGCGTGCGAAGCAATTTAACGCGATGTTGATATTTCGCATGCGTGCTTGACTGGACTCCGGTTTTCGCAAGACGACGATTCGAAGCGCTGCGATGTATCGGATATCCCAACGCGGATTGGCTTTCATTTGCCTGACGCTGGGCCTGAACCATCGGCATCAGTTCAGGTTGGTGCCGTCATCGGGATAATTCCAGGGTGCGTTCTCCGACATGAGTTTCACGCTCATGAGGAGAGCACCATGCGCCGTTATCTTTCCGTCTTGCTGATTGCACTGGCCGTGCTGGGTGGCACCCTGGCGCAGACAGGATGCATCGTTGTCGCCCCGCGTCCGGCCCGCGTATGGGTGCCCGGTTACTGGGGGCCGGGTCATGTCTGGGTTGGCGGTTACTGGCGCTATCGCTGAGTGCCCGTTCAAGACGCGCGTCGATGTTGAGGCGATCGTCGCGCGTCTGGCCCACGCACGGATAAAGTCGATGAATACGCGTGCCTTAGGCGGCACACAGTGCTAGCGAGGCGCCGTTGACGGTTGGGCTCGGTCAACGGCTATCTCGTAGCAGCATCCCTTTTGTGCACGGCTGCGATGTACAAATTCCCATCGGTAGATGGCGCCCCCGCTGTTGTAGAGCGCTTCCGGCTCGCGCCGGGCGGCGGGATGTAGCTTTGTGGCGGCCCTTTGATATCCAAAACATCTCGATCCGGATTCGTCAAGTTATCGATCCACTCGTCGCGTCCGACTATGCTTGCTCCATCTGCTTCGATTGCACGGCGATGGACACCAGCATCCCAACGCAAGCCACAAATCATCCGGTTGCCTGGTCCGCGGAGGACTTGATCCGCCACGGCACGCCGGTGTTCAAGCGCACCAACCTGGCGCTGTTCGCTGCGGGCCTGGCCACTTTTGGCCTGCTGTATTGTGTGCAGCCGCTGATGCCGCAGTTCAGTCAACACTATGGCATCAGCGCCGCGGCGAGTGCTTTGTCGCTGTCCCTCACCACGGGGGTGTTGGCGTTTGCGATGTTGTTCGCCGGTGGGGTGTCCGATGCCTTGGGGCGCAAGTCGGTGATGGTGGCTTCGCTGCTGTCCTCGGCGGTGCTGGTGCTGCTTACGGCACTCATGCCGAACTGGTACGCGTTACTAGCGATCCGCACCTTGCTCGGGCTGACCTTGAGTGGCTTGCCTGCGGTGGCGATGACCTATCTCACGGAAGAGATGCACGCCGATTCGATCGGCCTTGGCATGGGCTTGTATATCAGCGGTAGTGCTGTGGGCGGAATGAGCGGGCGTCTGATCTCCGGCGTCGTGGCCGATTATCTCGGCTGGCGCGCGGGTGTCGGCGTGGTCGGCGTGATCGGTTTGATCTCCGGCCTGGTGTTCTGGCAATCCTTGCCGCCATCGCGCCACTTTCATCCGAAGCCATTGCAGTGGCGCGCGCTGTATGCGCGCTTTGCCGGCATGTTTCGCGACGCTGGCTTGCCATGGTTATTTGTCGAAGGTTTCCTGCTGCTTGGCGGGTTTGTCACGGTCTACAACTATCTTGGCTATCGCTTGATGGCGCCGCCGTACCGGCTCAGCCAGACCGTGGTGGGACTCATCTTCGCCATCTATCTGATCGGAACCTTCAGCTCGGCCTGGATGGGACATCTGGGCGGCAAATTGGGTCGGCGCAAGGTGCTGTGGACGGCATTCGCGCTGATGCTGCTGGGTACCGCATGCACCATGATGGCGTCGGTATGGTTGATCATTCTGGGTATCACGGCCATCACCTTCGGTTTCTTCGGCGGCCACTCCATCGTCAGCAGCTGGGTCGGGCGGCGCGGTGGAGCGGCGAAGGCACAGGCTTCGTCGATGTACTTGTTCAGCTACTACATGGGGTCGAGTGTCGCGGGGGCGAGCGGGGGCTTGTTCTATGAGGCTCACGGCTGGAACGGCGTGGCGTGGTTTGTCGGTGTGCTGGTGCTGGCCGGCTTGCTGATTGCGCTGTGGCTGTATCGCTTGCAGCCATTGCCGCAGATCGTGACTCCACCCACCCCCATGAGCAAAGGCGCCATGCCATGAAGATCGACCGCCTCGACCACTTTGTGCTTACCGTGGCCGACATCGACGTGACCTGTGATTTCTATTCGCGTGTGCTCGGCATGGAGATAGTGAGCTTCGGCCAGGGCCGCAAGGCCTTGGCTTTCGGCATCCAGAAGATCAACCTGCACCAGCACCATCATGAGTTTGAACCCAAGGCTCAGCGCCCCACACCTGGTTCTGCTGACTTTTGCCTGGTTACCTCGGTGCCGCTGGATCAGGTGATCGACCATCTCAGGCAATGCGGCGTCACCATCGAAGATGGTCCGGTGATGCGCACGGGTGCACGCGGGCCGATCCAGTCGGTGTATTTCCGCGATCCGGATGCAAATCTGGTGGAAGTGAGCAACTACGCGTAGCGCGCGATCGGCTCTAGCGCGTTTCGGTGAGTATCAGCTTGATGAAGCGCGGAACCAGTGGCGAGCGTTCGTCTTCGCGATACACCACATGCACTTCCGACATGGCTGAAGGATCGGCCAGCGATACATAGCTCACGCCTTCGATGTTGATGTGCCCGCAGGAGCTGGGAAGGATCGATACACCGAGGCCGGTCGCGACCAGGCCGATAATGGTGGATGCTTCGCGCGCCTCTTGCACGATGCGTGGTGCAAAGCCGGCATCGCGGCATAACGAAGACACATGCTCATAAACGCCCGCGCCGGCGGTACGGGCGAAGACCACGAAGGGTTCCTGCGCCAGCGCCTTGGCCGCCAGTTTGCCGCGTGCATCGACCCGTTTGAGGGCGGGGTGACTGTTCGGCAGCACGGCCATCAGCGGATCGCGAAACAGGCGCTTGGATACCAGCGACTTGGGCAAGGTGCTGGGACGAAGAATGCCGATATGCAGCTTGCGTTCCAGCAAGGCATCGATTTGCTGGAGTGACATCATTTCTTCCAGTTGCAGATGTACGGCTGGAAACTGCTGGCGAAAGGCCAGAATCGCGCGTGGAATATCCTGGGTCAGCGGCACCGTACGCGTGAAGCCGATCCGTAGCTCACCCAGCTCGCCGCGTTGCGCACGTTGTGCCAGGTCGGTAGCGCGCTCCACCTTGGCCAGGATCTCACGCGCTTCAGCCAGAAACAGCTTGCCCGGCTCGGTCAGCGCCACGCGGCGGTTGGTGCGCGTCAAAAGGCGTGCACCAACCGTGTCTTCCAACTGGCGAATTTGCTGGCTGAGCGGCGGCTGCGACATGCCCAGTCGCTCTGCCGCCCTGCCGAAATGGAGTGTGTCGGCCACGGCCACGAAGTAACGCAGATGGCGGAGTTCGATGTTCATATGCGTACGTTGGCCTTGGCTTCCTCTTCGCTGAGGAAAGAGGAGTGAGGTGACGGGGCAATCTTGCCACGACCTGACACCAAAACACGTCCCTTACCTGGCACGCTCCTCGTTCCTCGAAGCCGAGCACATCCACCCTCGTGCCCCAGGAGAGGTGTGGGTGGCGTGCATGGCGACGCAGCTGCGGGAAACGGCTTCAAGGTTTGCCCCGCGATTATGGTGCGGTACCTGCCTCCGCGGGTTCCGCCGCCGGCTTCAGCATGCCTTGCACATCATCAAGATTGCCGTCGCTGAAAGCCGGCGTGATGCCCAGCAGATGCGCCATCAGCGGATACACATCCACGTTCGGGAAGCTGTGGTAGCCGATGCCGCTCTGGAACGCCGGGCCATGCGCGATAAACAGGGCCTGCATGCGCGGATCGGCATTGTCGTAACCGTGTTCACCCAGGTTCATCGGACCCTTGTGCTTGGCCAGGTATTCCGTGGTGGTGATGCGCCAACCCACATCCGCCAGGCACACCATCTGCGGCACGCGTGCATTGGCGCCGTAGTTGAAGCGCTTGGGAATGCGCGTCTTGTCCCAGCAGTGCATGTGCTCCTGCGGCTGTTCCATTTTTTCCTCGACCGCGTTGAAGTCATGCTTGCGCTTGGGATTGAAGCCGGCGAGGATCCCCAGGTTGACTTCCTGCACATCCTTCATGTTGATCAGTTTGTCGATCAGGATGTTGTTGCCTTGCGGCACGCTGGCCATGCCGTGATCGGCGAGCACGATGATGTTGATCTTGTCGTAGAGCCCACGCTGGCGCAGGCCGTCGACCAGACGTCCGATCGCGGCATCGGTATCGTGCAGCGCCTGGTTGACCTCGGGGGAATCCGGGCCATACGTGTGGCCGGCGTGATCCACCGCATCGAAGTACAGGGTAATGAAGCTGGGGCGCTGATCAATCGGCATGTCCAGCCAGGTCAGCACCTGATCCACGCGCTGATCCGGGGTGACTTTGCCGTCGAACGGTTTCCAGAAATCCGGGCGCCTGCCCTGGATATCCGCTTCCGAACCGGGCCAGAACATGGTCGCGGTACGCAGGCCGGCGTCGTCGGCGGTTTCCCATAGCGGCGTGGCCTGGTCCCACCACAGGCCGTTGCGCACCGCCTTGCGGTCGCCCATGGAAAAGGGCCCCAATTGCGGATCCCACATGGTGTTGTTGACCATGCCGTTATGGTCCGGGACCAGACCGGTGACGATGGCATAGTGGTTGGGGAAGGTCAGCGAGGGGAATGACGGTTGCATGGAATCGGCGTGCACGCCGCTTGCGGCCATCTGCTGCAGGTTCGGGGTGACGCCGCGGTTGAAATAGTCGGCGCGATAGGCATCGATCGAAATCAGCAGCAGCGGCGTGGTGGCGGCTGCCTTCGCTTGCTGTGTCTCGGTTTCCGGCGGCGGTGGCGTGGGCTGGTTGGTGTGGCGGTGGAAGACGCAGCCGGTGCTGAGGGCAACAAGCGAGCAAAGCAGCAGGCGGGGCAGGTATTTCATGAAGACGATCCGTTTCTCGCGAAAGGTAACCCGCTAATAATGGCGTACTTGCGTGACTAATACAGCTTGCGGAAGGCGGCGAGTAGCGCAATTTCTTGGGTGCCGCAGGTTTACTGCGGCACCTGGCTTTGCGATCCATGCGGCGGGCCGCACCACTGGCGGGTTGATCCGGTCAACAAGCGATCAGCCGGCCTGCCGCATCGCTACTTTGCCGGTGGCCAGTTCATAGACGCCACCCACCACTTTCACCCGGCCTTGCTTCACCGCTTCGGATACCACCGGCTGCGCTGCCGCAATGCGCGACACGTTGTAATCCACATTCGCGCCGATCGCCTTGCCGAGTACCTGGTCACCGCCGGCTTTGACGACGCTCTCCACGCCGGGGCGCAGGGCATCGACGATGTCCCAGATATGTCCCGGCAGCGGATGCGGATCCTTGATCTCGGCGATCGTCGCCTTGATCGCGCCGCATTCGGTATGGCCCAGCACCATGATCAGCGGCACCTTCAGCACCCCCACTGCGTATTCAAGGCTGGCCAGGTTGTTGCTGCTCAGGTAATTGCCCGCAATGCGGATGACGAACAGATCGCCAGGGCCCTGATCGAACACCAGCTCCGGCGCTACGCGCGAATCGGAGCAACTCAAGATGGCGGCGATCGGATATTGTGCCTTGACGCGTGCGGCGCGGTCTGCCGAAAAATCCTTGGCATCGAGCTGATTGGCGGCATAGCGCGCATTGCCGTCAAGCAGTCGGCGCAATGCGGCGTCCGGAGAAATGGCATTCTGCGGCGACGCCGTTTCGGCGAACAATTGCCGCGGTGCAATGGCGCTCAGGGCCAATAATCCAAGTCCTGCTCCAAGAAATTGACGGCGGGACTGTTGCAGATGCGAAGGGTGATCGCACATGGTACGCCTCCATCCAGATGGTCAGGTTGGGCTTCGGAAAAATCATCGGCGGCCGGCCGGTATTCCCCCAATGCCGTGGATCCAGCGTTGCTATCTAACGGCGCACCGGCGTATATGTCACGTAAAAATCAACTGGCTTGTAAGCGGCGCGCCAGATTCCAGGCGGAAGATGGTGCGCGTTCGCCTTTGCCCAGGTCCCCCACATGGGCAAAAGGTTCACCCCCTGCGCTGGAGCAACCATGTCTTCGATCGAACAGCGTCCCCCTTTGCCGCCTTTTACCCGCGAAACCGCAATCCAGAAAGTGCGCCTTGCCGAAGATGCCTGGAATACCCGGGACCCATCGCGGGTTGCCTCGGCGTACACCCTCGATAGCCGCTGGCGTAATCGCGCCGAGTTCCTGCAGGGCCGTGAAACCATCGTTGACTTCCTGACCCGCAAGTGGGCACGCGAGCTGGAATACCGCTTGATCAAGGAGCTGTGGGCGTTCGAGGGCAATCGCATAGCCGTGCGCTTTGCCTACGAGTGGCACGATGATTCCGGCAACTGGTTCCGCTCCTATGGCAACGAGAACTGGTTGTTCGATGAGAACGGTTTGATGGCGCAGCGTCACGCCAGCATCAACGATGTGCCGATTGCGGAGTCACAGCGCAAATATCATTGGCCGCAGGGACGCCGTCCCGATGATCATCCGGGCCTGAGTGATCTGGGTCTGTGATGCTTATCAGCGCGTTTGCGCAATGTTTCATCACAGCGCAGATCAATACAAAACGCGCTAGCGCTGCAGCCACGAAGCCGCGCCATGCCCGGCGCGATAGCCGCTGGCAAAACAGGCGGTGAGCAGGTAGCCACCGGTTGGCGCTTCCCAATCGAGCATTTCGCCTGCGCAGAAAACACCGGGGAGCGCGTGCAACATCAGCTGCTGGTTGAGCGCTTCCAGTCGTATGCCACCGGCGCTGCTGATGGCTTCGGCGATCGGCCGTGCCTGCTTCAGCCGCAACGGCAGGCGCTTGATGGTACGGGCCAGCGTCGTGGTGTCGTTGAGTTGCGTCTTGTCCAGCACTTCGTGCAGCAAGGCTGCCTTGACGCCGCTGATACCGGTTTGCCGGCGCAGATGTTCGCTGAATGAGCGGCTGCCGCGCGGTTTGGCCAGATCATGCTGCAAGCGTTCCAGCGTGCGGTCCGGCGCGAGATCCAGTTCCAACGTGGTCTTGCCATGCTTGGCAATCGCATCGCGCAAGGTCGCGGACAGCGCATAGATCAGGCTGCCTTCGATGCCGGTCTGGGTGATCACGCACTCGCCCTGGCGCATCTGTCCGTGTCCGGATGCATCGCGCCAATGTGCCGCCACGGGTTTGAGCGGCGCGCCGGCGTAGCGGGTGGCGAGGTGTTCGCTCCAGCCGATATCGAAGCCGCAATTGGATGGCTGCAAGGGAGCGATGTCGACACCGCGCGTGCCGAGCCATGGCTGCCACGTGCCATCGGAACCCAGTTGCGGCCAGCTTCCGCCGCCCAGGGCAAGCACGGTGGCGGCCGTGGTAATCGAACGTTCGCCATCTGGCGTGGCGAAGCGCAACGCGCCATCGTGGTCCCAGCCAAGCCAGCGGTGATGCACATGAAAACGCACGCCGCTTTCGCGCATGCGATGCACCCAGCCACGCAGCAGGGGCGCGGCTTTCAGATCGCTGGGAAATACCCGGCCCGAGCTGCCGACAAAGGTTTCCACACCCAGGCCCTGCGCCCAGGCACGCAAGGCATCGGCATCAAAATCATTCAGCCAGGCGCCGACGTCCGTAGCGCGCGCACCGTAGCGCGCGTCGAAATCGGGCCTGGCTTCGCTATGGGTCAGGTTCATGCCGCCTTTGCCGGCGATCAGGAACTTCCGTCCGACCGAGCCCTTGGCCTCATAAAGATCCACGTCGATGCCGCGTGCGCGCGCCACCTCGGCGGCCATCAGTCCGGCCGGACCGCCGCCGATAATCGCCAGGCTGGGTTGAATCACTGACACGGGTGACATGCTTTGACGCGGTAAGAAGCCGTGCATTGTATGTCGTCGCCGTGCTGCCGGGCGCATCAGCCGTGCCTGGGTGCCGTGGCCTCGTGCATGGCGTGGTCACGCTGCTTCAACCTCAAAAGCAGGGCGGCGTGCCTGGGATAACGAGATTGCAGCTCGCCGATGTCGGCCAGTTCAAAACTATCGAATTCGAAGCCTGGCGCCACCGTGCACCCAGCCAGCGAGAAACCTCGTGGCCCGGTGCGTTCCGCGGCAAACCAATGTCCGGCGGGCACCAGCACCTGAAACGCGCCGTCCGGCTGTTCAAGCGTATTGCCGAGAATGTGCGTGACCAGTTCGCCATGCGGATCCAGCACATGGATGAACAGCGGATCGCCCAGGTAGAAATGCCACATTTCATCGGCATCGATCCGGTGCCAGGCGGAATGGTCGTCATCGTGCAGCAGGTAATAGATGGCCGTTGATGCACGGCGTTCGACCCGGCCTTGGCCCGTACTGAATCTGAGAATGCATTCCTCGCTGCGATAGGTCTGCCGGTACAGGCCGCCTTCCGGATGTGGGGCAAGCTCCAGCTTGCTGATCAGGCGATCGAGATAGCGCGTGTCGACAGTCATCGGTAGCTCCAGACGATGTCATGATGCCTTTCGAATACCGGTGTTCACTCGGAGCAGCGTTTGGCCGCATCGATGTTTACTGAAAGGATATATAGGCCAATTTCCCGTTTGTGTGGCCTACCCAACGTAATCGGATTTGCGTCAGTGGTCTTGGCTTGCAGCGAATCAGGCGCCAGACACCGTTTAGAAAGCGTGACGAGGTGGGTCCCTTTGCATCAGGCTGAAGTGCAGCGCGTTGGCCTGTGCGTCAAGCGCCTGGAGCATCAGCATCGACTGGGGGACACCCATCGGGCTGGCGGAGGTTACGGTGCAGCCTGGTCAAACAGATCGCCATGCACCACGCGGTCTTCCATGCCAAGCAGGAAACGCTTGGTCGGCAAGCCACCACCGAAGCCGGTAAGGCTCCCATCGCTGCCAATCACCCGATGGCAAGGCAGGACAATCGGCAGCGGGTTGCGTCCATTGGCCGAGCCTACGGCGCGTACCGCTTGCGGATGGCCGATGCGCCTGGCCAGTTCGGCGTAGCTGATGGTGGTGCCGTAGGGAATCTTCGCCAGCGTGCGCCATACCTGCACCTGGAACGTTGTGCCCAGTGGATGCAACGGCAGGTCGAAGGTCTGCCGTTCTCCGGCAAAGTATTCCTCCAATTGCTTGCGCGCGAAGGCGAGTTTGACGGGTTGGTGTTGCCAGCTCGGATCCAGTTGCTTCCGGTGCTTGCCGGTTTCGAACCAGACTTCACGCAATCCCTGTGCATCCGCAGCGAGCAGCAGCTTGCCGATGGGCGTGGCCAGATAGTCGTACCAGATGGTGTCGGGGAGCGTGCTCATGCCAAGGCTTCCTGGCGAGAAGGGCGGGTTGATCGGGCTGGGTCGCTCATGCTGCGCCACAGATGCATGACCGCATAGGCGCGCCATGGACGCCACGCTTCAGCCAGCGTCATCAGGGCTTTGGTGCTGAGGATGTCTTCACCTCGCGCCGCAGCGCGGCGAAGAACCAGGTCGGCGGCGGGAAATGCATCCGGATGACTCAGCGCGCGCATCGCCATGTAGTGGGCGGTCCATTCGCCGATGCCGGGCAACGCGACCCAGCGCAGTACAAACTCGTCCAGCGATTGTTCGACCCGGAAATCCACGCGGCCATCCAGTACGGCGCGCGCTACGCCACGAATGGTTTCGGCGCGTGCGGTGGTCACGCCCAAGCTGCGCAGGTCTGCATCGGCCAGCACCTCCGGTGTAGGGAACAGGCGTTCCAGTCCGGCGGCGACCGGGACAGGCAGGGCCTCGCCGTAACGCTGCGCGATACGCGACGCCAGCGTACGCGCGGCGGCGACGCTCACTTGCTGGCCGAGTATCGCGCGCACGGCGACTTCAAAACCATCCCAACTGCCCGGCAAGCGCAAACCCGGACGCTTGCGCAAAAGTGGCCGTGTATGCGGCGTGGTTTGCAAGGCTGCGCCGATCGCCCGTGGATCGGCATCCAGATCGAACATGCGGCGAATGCGCGTGACCACCGCAAGCATCTGTGCCGGCTGCGGACAATGCAGTTGCAGGCGCAAGGCATGTTCATCGCCCGGCCACGCACTCAAGCGCAACCAGCCCGGCGCTTCGGCAGCACCGAATACGCGTGAATAGCTGTCATCGTCGACCCGTTCGATACCGGGCAGTGCGCGGCCACGCAGAAATGCAAGCAATGACGCGAAGTCGTACGGCGGCCGATAACTCAGGCGCAAGCTCAGGCTGTCGTCGCTGCCGGCATGCGGATGACGGCGCAAATCACGCGGGGCGATGCGATTGGCTTGCGCGAACGCCGCATTGAAGCGGCGCAGGCTGCCAAAGCCCGCAGCCAGCGCCACATTGGTAACCGGCATACGCGTTTCGGTCAGCAGTTGCTTGGCGAACAGCAACCGTCGCGTGGTGTGCACATCGATCGGCGGTGCGCCCAGCCGTTCCACAAACAAGCGACGCAATTGACGCGCTCCCACGCCTACCCGCCGGGCAAGTTCGTCAACCGGGTGATCCTGCAGCAAACCGCCTTCGATCAGCTTCAGCGCGCCCGTTACCACGTGATCGCCACGCTGCCATGCGTCGTTGCCTGGCGCCAGTTCGGGACGGCAGCGCAGGCAGGGTCGGAATCCTGCTGCTTCGGCCGCTGCGGCGGTACCGAAAAAGCGGACGTTCTCACGTTTGGCTGTCGGGGCCGGGCAAACGGGCCGGCAGTAAATGCCAGTGCTGCGTACGGCGATGAAGAACAAGCCGTCGAAACGCGCGTCACGGCTTAATCGCGCCCGTTCGCAGGTCTGAAGATCGAGCGCGGGGATGGGGGCGGTCTCAGGCATGGAAGCAGGCTAGCACTGTTGCCAGCCGGAAACTCGCCGTTTTCGGACATCAATGCCCGCGCTGTCCATCACACGTGCGCGCACTGAGTGCACTGACCGATGGAGCGACTCCGGGCGGTGTCCGGAGCCACCCAAATCGCTATTTTGCGCGCCCACCCACCATGCTACGCAGGACGCCGTCGCGGCGAATCAGGCCGTGATACAGCGCTGCGCCCAGATGCGCCAGGAAAGTAAGAAACAGCAGCATCGCCAGCCAGGCGTGCGCATGCCGCAAGATCGCGAAAGCAGCGGCATTGACCGGAAAAATCGGCGGCAGACGCAATGAATCACTGAGCATCACCGGATAGCCGCCCGCTGACAGCATGGCCCAGCCGACCAGCGGGATGATCAGCATCAGCACATACAACACCCAATGCGAGGCGTGCGCCGCAAACTTCTGCACGGCAGGCATATCAGCCGGCAGCGGCGGTGGCGGATTGCGCAGGCGCACGATCAGGCGTACCACGACAAGCACAAGTATCGCGATGCCTAACGGCTTGTGGATGTGGATCAGGCACTGATGCCATTCCGATACTGAGGCGACCATGCCCACGCCAATAAACAGCATCGACAGGACCATCACTGCCATCAGCCAGTGCAGCACTCGCGCGGCGGGCACGAATTGTGTGGATGAGCGTGTCATCACTTGGCCTCCGGCTTGGTGTCGGCAACGGCCGTACCGGGCAGGTGAGCTTCCTCACTAGTACGGCGCAGATACGAAGTGGCGTATGCCGCCGAACGTGCAGGCAGCAGCGGGTCATCCGAGGCTTCGATGCCATCAGGCAATACCAGCGGGTCGTAATTGATATCGCGACACGGCCCGTTTGCCTGCGGTTCGCTGGCGGTGAGTACGAGCGTGCCTGCATCGACATCGCGGCGATCGGCGGGCCAGGCCTTGGTGGCGTCGTTGGTCGGATCGCCGGGATTGGCCAGCGTAATCACCAGATGCCAGCGTTGCGGTCCTTGCGCGAGCCGTTGCGCGAGGTCGGCATCCAGATAATTGGGATCGCTGCCGCCGGGCGTGGATTCCCCATTTTCCGACACCATGCGCCAGCGCACCGCGTGCTTGTTGCCTTGCGCATCGACCAGCACAAACGCATTCAGGCTCCAATAGCTTTCTGTCGCGTAACTGGCGGATGGTTTTGCGGTTTTTACCCAGGCAAGGAAAGGCCCTGCTTCCGGATGCGCGCCGAAAAATGCCCCCAGCTTCGCCGGATCGGGTTTGCCGGTCGTGGGGTCCGGATGCTGCGCCTGTAGCAGTTCGTAGAATGCCTGCGGCGTGGTGACCGGGAATACCGGCATGGCGTTCATGCCGGTGCGCCATTGCTGGCCGTTGGCCTCACTAAAGCGTATTGCCATGCTGCGTATAGGCACACTGCTATCCGGCGCGTAGGGATTACCGCTGGGAACGGCAAAGCGTCCGACCACCGGAGTGCGGCCCGGCGCGAACACCTGGGCCACGGAATAGGCCTGTGCCTGGCCGTTGCTGTCAAAGTAGCCGGTGACGCACACCCCCTTCGCGTGATTGCGGCGGTAGCCTGGAAACACCCCGTTATCTGCCTGCAACTGATTCACCATGCGCTGCGCGGTCAGCCGTTTGGGCGCCAGCCAGCCTCCGACATAGCCGAAGGCGAGCACGATGAGCAGCAGGATGATGCCGATCAGCGCCAAACGCAGCAGGACGCCGCCGGCACCAAGCGGAGGGGGGCGGGATACGGACGACTCATTCATAGAGGCATTTCCTGGTTGATGAGGCTTCAACGATCCACGCGGCGATCTTGCTCTTGTCGGGTCGCGTTGTCGTGTGCTCCGTGAGACGGGGTCAGGCTGTTACGGGGCAGGGAAGTGCCGTGTAGGGCTTTGCCGCATCGCAGTTGGCGCGGAGGAAACGGGGCGACCATAATGAGGACCTTTTCCCCAAGGCAGTCGCAGGTATACCGATGAATGCTCCCACCCGCATCGACACCACCCGCAGCATCCGCGCCCCGCACGGCACGGAGCTGAGTTGCAAGAGCTGGCTCACCGAAGCGCCTTACCGCATGCTCCAGAACAACCTGGACCCGGCCGTGGCGGAGAACCCCGCCGAGCTGGTGGTGTATGGCGGCATCGGCCGCGCCGCGCGCAACTGGGAGTGCTTTGATGCCATCCTGCGGGCGCTGCGCGATCTCAATGACAATGAAACCCTGCTGGTGCAGTCCGGCAAGCCGGTCGGCGTGTTCCCGACCCATCCGGACGCACCGCGCGTGCTGATCGCCAATTCCAACCTGGTGCCGGCCTGGGCCAACTGGGAACACTTCAACGAGCTCGATAAGAAGGGCCTGATGATGTACGGCCAGATGACGGCCGGTTCGTGGATCTACATCGGCTCGCAGGGCATCGTGCAGGGCACCTACGAAACCTTCGTGGAAATGGGCCGCCAGCATTACAACGGCAGCCTCAAGGGCAAGTGGATTCTTACCGCCGGTCTGGGTGGCATGGGCGGCGCACAGCCGCTGGCGGCCTCATTGGCCGGCGCGTGCAGCCTGAATATCGAATGCCAGCAAAGCCGCATCGATTTCCGTCTCAATACGCGTTATGTCGACGAGCAGGCGACCGATCTGGACGACGCGCTCGCCCGCATCGAGAAATACACCAAGGCCGGCGAGGCAAAATCCATCGCGCTGCTCGGCAATGCCGCCGACATCCTGCCGGAACTGGTACGCCGTGGCGTGAAGCCCGATGCCGTCACCGACCAGACCAGCGCCCACGATCCGGTCAACGGCTACCTGCCGCAGGGCTGGACGGTGGAACAATGGTTCGAGCGCCGCAAGAGCGATCCGAACGGCACCCGCGATGCCGCGAAGAAGTCGATGAAGAAGCATGTGGAAGCCATGCTGGCGTTCCATGCGCAGGGTGTTCCCACCTTCGACTACGGCAACAACATCCGCCAGATGGCCAAGGACGAGGGCTGCGCCAATGCCTTCGACTTCCCCGGCTTCGTACCGGCCTTCGTGCGTCCGCTGTTCTGCCGCGGCGTAGGCCCGTTCCGCTGGGTGGCGCTCTCGGGTGATCCGGAAGACATCCTCAAGACCGACGCCAAGGTGAAGGAACTGATCCCCGACGATCCGCACCTGCACAACTGGCTGGACATGGCCGAACAGCGCATCAGCTTCCAGGGCCTGCCGGCGCGCATCTGCTGGGTCGGCCTGGGCCAGCGCCACAAGCTCGGTCTCGCCTTCAATGAAATGGTGCGCAAGGGTGAACTGAAAGCGCCGGTCGTGATCGGCCGCGATCACCTCGACTCCGGCTCCGTCGCCAGCCCCAACCGCGAAACCGAAGCCATGAAGGACGGCAGTGACGCCGTATCCGATTGGCCGCTGCTCAACGCCATGCTCAATGTCGCCGGCGGCGCCACCTGGGTCAGCCTGCACCACGGTGGCGGTGTGGGCATGGGGTACAGCCAGCACAGCGGTGTGGTGATCGTATGCGACGGCACTGAAGCGGCCGACAAGCGCATTGCACGCGTGCTGTGGAATGACCCGGGCACCGGCGTGATGCGCCATGCGGATGCGGGTTATGACATTGCGGTGCAGTGCGCGAAGGAGCAGGGCTTGAAGTTGCCGATGGCGTAAGCGCCATTACATTTCGTTGAAGTAGTAGTACTACGCCCTCATTTTTGAGGGCGTAGAAATAGCAAGTAGCAAATAGGTTGGGTTACCCGGATCAATTCTGGAATAACCCAACCTGCCGACTGCCGGCAGATCTGCAACCCTGGTCCAACCAACAAGGTAGGCGATGGAGGGGCACCATGAATCTGGAAGAGATCGAGAAAGGCGTCAGGCAAGAGGTTCAGAAGTGGAGTGAGCTTTCAGAATACCGACGGGAGCCCCGGGTATTGACCGAAGGAGCTGTCCGCTTGCTGATTCAGCTCGTTGAAAATATCGAGCGTGATCGTTCGCCACACTGGCGGGATTTCCAATACGACGACATTCAGAGATATGTCGTTTCGATCGTGCCCAATATGTTAGTTGATATCGACAATCACTTAAGTCGTGGTTGGAAGAGTCGGGAAATCAGTTCATGGGAGATACTGCATGGCATTTCATTTGCGCTGACCAGGTGGTGTCCTGTTCCGAAGGATATCTAAGCCATGAATCAGGCTATCGACAAAAGTCACGTGGAGGCCTGGAAGGCGGTCATCGATTTTGTAAAGACCATCATTTCGATTTCTTCGGCGATATTGACGGCTTTCGTCGGCTACTACGCGTTGAATCAAATTCCCATCGGCGAGTCGTGCCTCAACTTTGTGTCGCCATTCTTTTTGCTGGCATCGATCGTTGTGGCGCTGTTTGGATTTGGCCGGTCGATAAAGGCGATCAGTTCAGGCATCTCGCAGGAAGGCGGAGTGCTATTTACCAATATTTCCGCTTATTGTCTGCTCGTTGGCATCCTGGCGGTTCCACTGATAAGCACCGGCAGCAATAAATCCCTGGATAAAGTATTAGCCGATATAGATCGAATGCCGCCCGTGTCCGGCATTGAGCTCAAGCAAGACGCCGTGCAGAAAATTGTCGTGGATGGTCAGAACTACATCATTACCTATGCATGGGGTAATGCCGGCGTGATAGTCACGTACTCGGAAAAAGAGGGGCGCGTCATCAAGTTTGAGCGGCAGCAGATCACGCAACCCGGCAAACCATAGACAAGTGGTCTATAGGTTGGGTTACCCCGGACCACGTTTGGGGCAGCCTGAGCTACGCACTATTCCAGTCGCTTACTGAGGCTGCTTGTAGATCGCGCCGCCTTTCATCACAAACGGTACGTGCTCGATGGCGCTGATATCCGCCGTGGGGTCACCTTGTACGGCAATGATGTCGGCATCGAGCCCGGCCTTGAGCTGTCCAAATTTGTCCTGCTGGCGCAGTATCTTTGCATCAACCGCCGTTGCAGCCAGCAGCGCACGCGCCGGCGACATGCCATCGCGCACCATCCATTCCAGCTCCTTGTAATTGGTGCCGTGGGTAAATACGCCCACGTCGCTGCCGGAGCCGATGGTGACGCCAACCTGCATGGCCAGCTTGAAGGCGTTGGCGGCCTGTTGCATGTCTTCGGTCAGCGGCAGACCGGGTTTCCAGCCGTGGAAGTATTCGGCGTAAGCGGCTTCGGCTTCCAGCGTCGGCATGTAGGCGACGTTGTGCTGTTTCATCAACTCGAATACTTCACGTGTGCCGCCGTAGGCATGTTCGACGGTGTCGACACCGGCCAGGATGGAGCGGCGCATGCCTTCAGGTGTGGTGGAGTGTACGGCGACAGGTAGCCCGAGCGAGTGCGCGGCTTCGACGCCGGCATTCAATTCCTCCTGCGTGAAGGTCGGTACGGCACCCTTGCTCTTGCCGCAATGGTAATCGGCGTAGATCTTGATCCAGTCCGCGCCATGCCCGGCCTGATCGCGTACCGCATCGATCATCTGTGCGGTGCCGCTGACGGGGATGCCGCCTTGTGGAATATCCATGTCGGTACGGAAGCCCATCGGGCCGGGACCATAGCAATGGGCAGCGATGGTGGCGCGGGTCGCGACGAACATATGCGGACCGGGAATCAATCCCTGGTCGATGGCGTGTTGCACATCGACATCCGCATAGCCAGCGCCTTCGGTGCCCAGATCGCGCAGTGCAGTGAAACCGGCCATCAGCGTGTCATGCACGTGTTGCACGGCTTCGATGGTGCGGTAAGGCAGCGATTCCTTCAACACCTGATCGTTCCACAGCGTTTCATTGTAGGGATGCAGAAAAATATGCGAGTGCGCATCGATCAGGCCGGGCAGCAGCGTGGTGCCGGGGAGATTGATGGCCTGCGTGCCGGGCGGAGCATTGACCTGTGAAGCTGGTCCCACGGCAGCGATCTTGTCGCCTTGCACCAGCACCACCCAGCCGGCGTGGGTTTGCTCGCTGCGCGCGTCGAACACCCGATCGGCTTTGAGCAGCCATGCGTGATCGGCAGGTTTGGGGACCGGGTCGGCCAGTGACAGGTTGGCCATGCTTACGAGCCCGATAGATCCAGCAAGTAGCACGGCGACGGTGCGCCGGAATCGATACATCGGCATGTCTGCTCCCCTTGTTGCAGTTGCTTCGTCGGTGATAACGCCTGCGCGTTGAGGATAGCGGCAACAAGGTGCCGCGTCAGCTTGTTGCAAGTTTGCCTGGTGGGCGCACGCGTATCGGTCGTGAACATGCCATCGGTGTTTCACACCGTGGACGCCGAACCATGCCGAAGGGCATACCTGTGCAGGTATGACTGGTGGCATGGATGTTTTTGCACATGTGCGCCATGTGCTTGATTCAAGCCGAATCCATCGTGTGTGCAGGAAGTGCGGGGGACTTTCAGCCTATGCAACCGTTTTTCGCGCTGTGGCATCACATGCGTGTTACCCCACTTCACCACATAAGAGGTCAATCGTCATGGCAATCGAAGTTGCTCGTTTCCTGCGGAAACCTGTCGTGCTTGCAGGTGCTTTGACCGGTATGTTGTGCATGTCCGCGCATGCTTCCAACCTGATCGTTACCGTGGATGGCGTGCGTAGCACCAACGGCACCATCCATATCGATCTGAACAATTCCGAGGCGTCGTGGAAGAACAAGGCGCCGCCGTTTGCGACGGGTACGGTCAAGGCCGCTCCGGGCGCGGTGACCTACACGTTCAACAATGTCACACCGGGGTTGTACAGCATCGACGTGTTCCAGGACACCGATGGCAGCGGCAAGATGCAGACCGGCATGTTCGGCAAACCCCGGGGTGGCTACGGCTTTAGCAACAACCTCACCTTGATGGGCAAGCCTTCATTCGATCAGGCCAATTTCCAGGTGACAGACCAGGATACGTCGGTGTTGATCCATCTGAAAAACGGGGCGTAAGCGAGCGAGTTGTTCGGAAGTCTTACTCTGCCATCTTCTTTCGTTGCATTATCGGCACGGTAAACGCGTGCCTGCCATGCCGGCCAGGGTCGGAATGGCAGGCACGTCGCGCATGACATTCATCGTGGAGGCGGCGTATGACTTCTTCTCTCGTTCGCACGGACGAATCGGCCGGAATCGTCACCCTGCAAAGCCCGTATGCGTTTGCTGATACGGTGCAGCGCCTGCTTGGTACGCTGGCCGATCATCAGATCAAGATTTTTGCGACGATTGATCAGCGTGCGGAAGCGATCGCCGCGGGCTTGTCGATGCCACCGACGACGCTGATCCTTTTTGGCAATCCCAAGGCGGGAACGCCGGTCATGCTTGCCAGCCTGGCATCAGGCATTGATCTTCCACTCAAGGCACTGGTGGTCGAGCCGGAGCCGGGACGCGTGGAAGTGGTCATGAATGCCACCGCTTACCTTATCCAGCGGCACGCGCTGCCACAGGCATTAGCTGCCAATCTTTTGCCGGCGGAGCGTCTGATCGCCGCTGTTCTTCATGGCTGAGACCCTGGGCCATCGGGAGGTGACGTCATGGGCAAGCTGATCATGTGGAACCTGGTCACGCTGGACGGGTATTTCGAAGGCCCGAAAAGTTGGGATCTGGATTTTCACCGGGAGGTCTGGGGCGATGAGCTTGAACGCTTCGCCATCGAGCAACTTGAATCGGCTGAAGGGTTGTTGTTCGGCCGGGTCACCTATGAAGGCATGGCCGCTTATTGGAAAACCGCCGAAGGCACGGTGGCCAATTTCATGAACAGCCTGCCCAAGCTGGTGGCTTCACGCACGCTTCGGAAGCCGGACTGGAACAACACCGGCCTGGTGAGTGAAAACGTTGCCGAAACCGTGCGCGAGGTCAAGCTGCAGGCGAAGAAGGATCTGTATGTCTTCGGCAGCGCCAATCTATGCGAGACGCTGATCGAGGAAAATCTTTTCGACGAATACCGGCTGGGTGTCGTGCCGGTCATTCTTGGTAACGGACATCCGCTGTTCAAGCCAGGCGTGTCGTTGCAAAAACTCAAGCTGGCCGGTTCGAAGACCTATGCGTCCGGCTGCATCGTGCTTCGCTATATCAACGAGTAAAGCTGGGCGCTTGCAGCCAATTCGGGTTGGCCTGGATCGCGTTCGGAGCAACCCAGGCCATCCCGGCTACGGATGCCGGGTCGTAGTAACCGATTTGGCTAGATCGCCTCCGGCCGGATTCCTGATTCAAGAGCGGGCAGGGTCGGCAACATGACACAAAGACGTGGCAAAGTGAGGCCCTGCGGCTGATGATTCCGGCATGTGTTCATGTCGTCACAGTCTTTGACGGGAGTCCCGGGTGATGGTGCCTACACGTCGACTGGCGGTGTTGGAAGCGCCTTCCAATCTCGGGCTCAAGCCGCCATTGCCGGCGGTGGAGCCCGGCGTGAAATACATGGCGCATGTGCTGCGGGAACACGGCGTTCTGACGCGTTTGCAGGCTGAAGACGCGGGCGTGGTCGTACCGCCTGCCTATGCCGAAGCCATCGATCCTGTCACTCGTGTGCGCAATGCCCGGCAGATCAGGCACTACAGCATGGAGTTGGCCGATCGCATCGCGGTGTTGCTGGAACAGGGAAACTTTCCCATCGTGACGGGCGGCGATTGCAGTGTGTTGCTGGGCAGCGCCTTGGCATTGCGCCGGCGTGGCCGGCACGGCCTGCTGTTTATCGACGGGCATACAGATTTGATGACACCCGAGCACTCACAGACCGGTGGCCTGGCCGGCATGGATCTGGCCTGTGCAACGGGCGCCGGACCGGACTTATTGGCGGATATCGATGCGTGCAAGCCTTATATCCAACCCAGTGATGTGGTGGTGTTCGGTTATCGTTGGCCTGCACCGGACGAGGTGTCCGTGGCCACGCCGACGGCGTCCATGCACGCGATGCCTTTGCACCGGATTCGCGAACAAGGTGTGGCTGAGTCTGCACATGCGGCCATCAAGCAACTGGAATCGTTGGCCGAGGGGTTCTGGATCCATCTTGATCTCGACGTGCTGGCACCGGAGTGGATGCCGGCCGTCGACTCCCCCGATCCCGGCGGCATGGACCCTGACGAGTTGCACACAGTGCTGAAGATCGTGCTGGCGTCGCCACGATGTGTCGGCATGGAGGTGACCATCTACGATCCAACGCTGGATCCAGACGAAAAACTGGCGGACTTTATCATCGACCTGCTGGCATCAGTCTGGCCTTGAACGCAACGGTGCAAGCCCACCAGCTGCTCACTTGATAGGCAGGAAAATATCGACGACGGCCTCGTGCTCCGACACATCCGGAAAGAAACGCACGCGTTGCAGATAAAGCGGGAACCCGCCTGGTTCCTCACCGCTTTGTGGCAACCATGCTGAGTAAAGGTAGATGATGGATTGGTGCAAGGTGTCGTCGGATCCGATGTGCCGCAATACCGCACAGCGGCCAGCAGGGATGGTTTTGCGGACGATGCCGAACGGGTTGTCAGTAATGTCCTGGTTGGTCGCCACGCACAGATCAAAGCGATAGTCGGCGGGCGCCACCTCGTTCGGATCGTCGTAGAGGATATTGAAGGTAGCGTTCTTGCTGGGCGGCAAGTGGTTCTGTTTGCGCCATTCGATGAATCGGCGGATGGAATCACCGAGCATGTGAGGGTCGCCACGGTGTTCAAGTACGGCAATGGGTGTTTCTTGTACATCGATCACCCGGACGTCGTGGATCTGTGGTTGGCTCGGCATGTGTTGGGTCCTCAGTTCGGCAAGGGATTGGTACGCGGCTTGCCAAGGCACCCACTGCGGTTGTTTCCGGAATTCGGACGGCGTCTGTCCAATCGCTTTCTTGAACGCGCGGGAAAACGATTCAGGGTTTTCATAACCGCTGTTCAGTGCAATGTCGATAACCGGCTGGTCTTCGCGAAAAGCGAGCTGATGCGATGCCCGCTTCAATCTGCTGCGTTGCACGTATTGATAGACACCGATACCGAACAATGCCGAAAACTGCCGCAGGAAGTGATGCTTCGAAAACGCGGCGACATTGCTGAGCCGGTCCAGGCTCAGGTCTTCGGAAAGATGCGTGTCGATGTAGGCAAGCACCTTTTGAAAACGGGCGCGGTAGGCATCGGTGGAAGTCTCGGTCAATGAAGTATCTCCTTGGCGAACGAGAGGCTACTTATTGCCGCCGAGCGATGCCTGACAGAAGTTGCTGGCTGGTGTCGCAAGCTGTCGAGGGTTCTATGTCGCGAACGGACTCGTCATTACTCGCCGCCGCGCGCATACAAACCAGTGATCTGTCCTTTCGCAAGCACATGCCCCTGGATTGCCGCCATGAGCTGCTCCTCGCTTTGTCCGGCAGGCAGGTCCGGATTCACATCAAGGGCATACACCTGGAACACGTAGTGGTGCGCATTGCCTTCAGGCGGGCAGGGGCCGCCATAACCGGCATGGCCGAAGCTGTTGGCGCCTTCTCCCGCATGATCGAGCCGCTTCGAAGGTGTGGATGCGCCTTCGGATAAATCGTGGGTGTTGGCCGGGATGTTGTAGGCAAGCCAGTGCGTAAATCCTTGTGGCGCATCGGGATCATCCATCACGATCGCATAACTTTGCGTCCTGGCGGGCGCGGCTGACCACTGGATATCCGGCGACACGTCGGGGCCATCGCAGGTCAGCCTTTGCGGCATGTTTCGCCCATCCGCGAAACTCGTACTGGAGACGTGCAGTGTTTGCGCTTGCGCACACGCCGTGCTTGCCGCCAGCAGCACGATAAGGGCGCTGAAGGTGGTCCGGCTGGTCCAATGCTTCACTGTCATGGCTGTTCACCGCTGGTCGATGCGGCTGAAGCTTAACGCGAAACCTGCCCGGGCTTGAGTGACTTGAAAGGCATGCTTAATCGGCCTAGCTTGGACGCCATGAGCTACGCCCCCCACATTGTCCGCCGCGACCTGCATTTCGGCATGCAGGAGGATATTCCACGCTATTGGCTGGATGGCGATGCGCATCAGACCCGCTATTTCGATGCGTTGTCGCTAATGTTTCCGGATGGGGAGCGCTTTTTCATCGATAGCGTGCGTGCGTTTCGTCCCGAGATCGCCGACGACACGGCGCTTGATGCGGCCGTCGGCGGCTTTATCGGCCAAGAGGCCATGCACAGTCGCGAACATCTCGCCTACAACGAGCGGCTGGAGCAGCAGGGCGTAGGTGCTTATGCGTTGATGCAGATCGTGAAGGATGTGCAGGACATGCGGGCACGCACCTTGCCGCCGATCGGCCAACTCGCGCTGACCATCTGCTTGGAGCATTTCACGGCGATGCTCGCGGATCATCTGTTGCGTCATCCGGGCGTCATGCGCAAGGCCGATCCGCGCATGGCGGCAATCTGGCGCTGGCATGCACTGGAGGAAACCGAGCACAAGGCGGTGGCCTTCGATGTCTATCAGCGCGTAGGCGGTACGCCTTTCGTGCGTTGGCGCCGACGCTGCCGTGCCATGTTCTGGATCACCATGCTTTTTACCTACCGCAGCTGGCAATTCATGTGGCGGCTGTCCAAGGCGGATGGCACGCAGAAAGACTGGCGCGGCTGGCTGCGCCTGCTGGGTTTCCTGTTTGTTTCACCAGCGCCGATTACCCGCATCAGCGGTCAGTGGCTGAAGTGGTTTATCCCGGGGTTTCATCCGTGGCAGCACGATAATCATGACCTGATCGAAGCGACGAGTCGTGACTACAACGTCACGTCGAACGCCCAGGTATCGAAGGGGTAGTACACGCTACCCCTTCGAGCGTGATGCAGCTTGTGCCGCTTATGGCTGCGCCCGGCATTCCAGCGGCAACGCGTTGGCAGGGATATTGCCGCTGCAAGACCACTGGATCGTGTTGTTGCTCAGGTAGGGCCTCAGTAACAGTTCGCGGCTGCGCATGGACGGACTGACGAAGGTGACGGTCAGGGTACCGTTTCCGCCAAGTACGATGCCGGCCACCGTCTGGTCACCCGGAAATTCAGTCATGCCCAGTTGCTGCATGGAGCTGGGCCATTGCTGCTGGCTCAAACTGTATTGAGCAATCGCTTGCCGATAGGGCGCGCTGTCCGTCATGGCGACGGTGGCGGCCACGCGATCGAGGTAATTCTGATAAGCGGGAATAGCGATGGCCGCGAGGATGGCGATATAGACGATAACGAGGAAGCCACCGCCAATACCCAGGCCCGGCATGCGTGGTAGCAACAGGCTGATCACGTATGCGAATGGATTGCGCGAACCCAGCTTGGGCTCACGTTGTTCCGCCAGTGCGCGCAGCCAGGCATGACGCTTGCTAAGCCACGGATAATCACCGACCAGTTCGTGCAACGACATCCAGAAACCGGGTGTCGCGGCCGCGCTCTTGCTGAACTCTTCCAGATCGACGGCGCGCCAGCGACGCTTGCCGGCAGCCAGCGCCACCAGTCCGTACTGCGCGTCTTCCGGGTTATCGCAGACGGCCAAACCATGTCGATCGCAGGTGTATTCGCGTGCACGCGAATAAGCCGCGCCGATCAATGGCAGGAACATCGCCGGGGCGAGGATCTTGGACCAGGTCAGATGGTGCCGGCGCAGATGCCCAAGCTCGTGGCCGATATAAAAATCCAGCGCGCCAGGCCGATCTTCCATGCTGTCGACCACATCCGACAGCAGCACCACAAAATTGCGGCCGAGAAAACGCGTTGCAAAAGCATTGAGCACACCATTGCCGTTAACCAGATACGCCTCCGGTACGTCATTCATGCCCAGCTTGCGCGCGCAACGATAAATACGCGCGCACAGATCGGGCATTTGCTTGGGCGTAATGCGAATGGCATTGCCACGCAGGTGGGCGATAAGCGCCGAATGGGCGACCAAGGCAAACAGCGCAATCAGCAGGATATAGACCAGCAAGATGCCTACCGTGCCAAACAGCAGCAACAGCCAGATGATGATGGACAGCGCCAGCGCGATGGTGCGCAGCGTCGTCTCGTTCCGATAGACGAGTTCGTTCATTTCCCTATCTCCCCTTGTGGCGCATCCCCCGATGCGCCAGGGCAGTCTAGAGCAGGGGTGATAACGGGGCTAGAGCGCCCCTTTTGGGGATGATGGTGGCCGGAGTGGCTCTACCGGGGTTCCATTCTTGACCACTTGATGGAGGCACCGGGCCGTGGTGACGGCCCGATGCCTGGCGCTTGAATCGATGGTTCAGCTATTCGCGTCCGCAAGACTGACGGTGACGAAGGTACGGTGATGGAAGCGTACACGCAGCTTGTTGTCATCGAGCCGAAGCTCGTTCGCCGGCATGGGGCGCGTTTCCGGGTACAGCCTGGACGTGGCAAAACTGAGAAAAGGGTCGACGATTTGCAGGGACCAGGTTCCAACCTGGGCAGCGAGGGGCACGCTGGCTACACCGCCGACCTGCTGTACCCAGAACACGACATGTCCGTTCTCCGGGACGACGAAATTCTCATTCGTATGGGTGTCACCGACGAAATAGGGCGTCAGGGACACCGTTTTGACCAAGTGCATGCGCGGGCAATCACTGTTGCACATGGCGACCTGCAGGACCATCACCGGTTCGGCGTTGAAGGATCGGACATTGATCACGTCACCCTTTTTCAAGGTAGTCGTGCTCTGAAACATGACCGGATGACCCGCGCTGTCGTTGATCAATACCGAGAAGGCGGGGGCCTCGGCAGCTTGCACGGCCGAGGCTGCGGCGAGACTGAAGAAGGCGGCGGCCAGTATGCGAGACAGAAACATTGCGACGACTCCTTGCTGGATATCTCTGCGCGCCCGCACATGTGGGAATAGGGCAGGCCGCTCAGCGTGACGCCGATGACGATACGCTGGTTCCAGAGCCTTGTCAGCCAGTCGAAAGCCGGTCTGGCCGCTCCGCAACACACGCCTCAAGCAGACGCCGCCAGCCCAAGAAAAGTCCGCGTACGCTCGAAACGCCGCAAGCACAGACGCTCGATCAGCCATATCAGCAGCATCGAGCTACCCAGCAACGGCAGCACGATGCCAAGTAACACCAGCAGGGCGAGCAAGGCATGCGGGTATCGCGCTGCCGATGCCGGCGGTGCGCCAAGGACGCCGGCCGGCCGCCGCCGCCACCACATCACGACGGCACTGACGCACAGCGTGATCAGCCCCAGCGCGGTAAACACGCCGAGGATCTGGTTGAGCGGCGGGAACAAGGCGCCTTCATGAATGGCGATGCCATAGCCGATGATGCGATCGAGCAAAGGCTTTTGCGCAAAGCTGCTGCGTTGCAGTACCGCACCGGTGGCTGCATCCAGCACGACCGTGCTGCGGCTGGGGCGATCATCCGCATCCGAACGAGCTGTCCAGTGGCTGGCATGCAGCGAAGGCGGCGCAATCAACACCGGTGGTGTGATGTGCTGAGCGACGACAACCGGCACGAGACGATCGATCGCCGAATAATCGATGCGGGTTTGCTCTGGCATGTCGCCCATATCCATGCCGGGCATGCTCATCGCCATGGCGTGTTGACCCGATGGCTGCGTGTTTTCCGCCTTGGTCTGCGTACGCTCCGCGGCGCTGCTGGTGGTCCAGTCCTGCGGTGCTGTGGCGGTGGCATAGGATTGACGGATGGTGTGCAGCATGCCGCCCCAGAATGTGCTCCAAGGCAGACCGGACAACAGCAGGCATAGCGCAAACATCGATATCCACAACCCTGCTATCGCATGCAGGTCGCGCCAGAAAACGCGCTTTCCCTGACGCAGCCGTGGATATAGCGTACCGCCCAGGCGCGCATTGCGCGGCCACCATAGATAAAGACCGGTTATCAGCATCAGGATGGTCCACGACGCGGCCAGTTCCACCAGCATGGAACCCCCACGGCCCAGCAACAGTTCACCGTGCAGATAGAAGATCACCCGCATGAAGCGATCGTTTTCACGCACCACGCCCAGTACTTGCAAGCTCGACGGGTTGACGAAAACGCGGATCAACTCGCTGCCGTGACCTACCAATACGCGCGTGGCGGCTTCCGGCGAGCTCGGCAGCACATACGCGTTGAGCACCGATCCCGGCACCGCATTCAGCGCCGCGGCCACCTGTGCGGAAGCAGGCTGGGCTGGTGCGTTGGTGACGTGCGCATAGCGTTGTTCCAGCAGCGGTTCCAGTTGCGGCTTGAACAGATAGATCAAGCCGGTCGTCGCCAGCCACAACACAAATGGCAGGCAGAACAGGCCGGCGTAGAAATGCCAGCGCCAGATCAGGCGGTATGCATCGCGCCGCATCGGGCGCTCAGAGACGGAACTTGATACTGCCGACATAGGTACGCTGCGGGAACGGGTGATAGAGGAAGTACTTCTCGTTGGTCAGGTTGTCGATGCCCAACGAAGCGGAAAGACGCGCACTGATCTGGTAGGCCACGTGCGCGTCGAACACCAGGAACTTGTCGAAAGCGCCAAACACGTTCGGTGTGTTGTCGGTGTTGTCCAGCGTGGAGTACTGCTTGCCGCTGTAACGGCCTGCAAGGGTAAAGGCCCAGGCGGCAGTCGGGCGGTAGGTGGCCACGGCGGTGGCCCGCCAGCGCGGTACATAAGGCACATGCTTGCCGTCCGCGGTGGTGCCGGCGACGCTGACAAAGCCGGGGTCGGACAGGGTGGTGGAGTCGACAAAGGTGACGCTGCCGGAAAGCTCCAGTCCCTGGATCAGCACATTGTTCTGCTGTGCGGCCAGTTCGATACCGCGGTTGCGCACCTCGTTCACATTCATCGTGTAGGTGACCGGCACCGGGTAGTTGGCCAGGGTCGAGGTTTGCGAGATCAAGGCATTGCGCGTGTTCTCGTCGAACAACGACAACCTGACCGAGCCGTCACTGAGCGCATGCTCCAGCGCGAGTTCGCCGCTGAGATCGCGTTCCGGTTTCAGGTTCGGATTCGGCGAGCTAAAGGTGGAACCGGTGGATACCAGCTGGTACAGCTCGCCAACCGTGGGGAAACGCAGGGACTTGGCCACCGAGCCGGTGAGCTGCCAGGTCGGCGCCATATCCCAGCGCAAGGTCGCCTTGGGTGAGAAACCGGATGCTCGCTCGGTAGGCTGGTACACCGCCGTGTGGCCGCTGAAGTTGAAGCCGTCGCTTGCCTTCCATTGTTCGTAGCGGCCGCCGAAGGTGGCCAGCCAGTCCGGTGCGAGTTGCCAGGCATCCTGTAGCCACAACGCGTTGGTGCGGGTCTTGCCGCTGCCGGCCGAATACAGGCTGGTGATGCTGGACGGATCCTGCCAGATCTGCGTGTTGTACGTGGGATTGGCCAGCGTGTACTCATCGGCATGCACACCCGCGGAAACTTCGTGGGCGCCGCCATAACCTTCAGGCCGCCAGGTGCCTTGCAGATCGGCGGTCGACCAGTTGGTGCCGGCGTAGCTGGCGGCCAGACCGTTCGGCGTGAACGCCGTATTGGCGAGGACACCATAAGGTGACCATTGATCGTCCTTGATGAAGTTGTAGTGCGTCACGACCAGGGAGCCGTCGAAGTCGCCCTTGGTATCGGTCTTCAACGACGCCGCCTGCATCAGGTGATGTTCGACGATGCTGTAGGTGTTGCTGGCGAAGCCGGCGGCTTTGCCATAGGTCGGTTCGCCGCTGGCATTGGAGAGATAGGTCTGCGCGTGCGATTGACCGTCATTGCTCCAATAGCCCACCCAATAGGCGGCCTGCAGCCACGGCGTAATGTCGTAGGCGAATTTGCCGTCGAGATTGACCATGCGCGTATGCAGCAGTCCGCCGGCGCCCAACACATTGGCGGTCTGGCCGACTTTGTTGAGTGCGGGAATCGTGCCGGTGGTGCCGGCCGGCGTCGATCCGCTGGTGATGAACGTCAGTGGCTGGCTGAAGCTGTTGGCCGAGTTCGCGCCCACGAACCAGGACAGTTTCCCGTTGCGGCCGCTCGCGGTGACGCTGGTCTTGCTGGTCGCGTAATTGCCGTGTGTGCCGTAGAGGTTGAAGGTCTGCAGCGCCTCGGTCTGATCGATGGTCACTACCGGCTTGTCCGGCGTGCGTGTGACGATACGCATCACGCCGCCCATCGCATTGCCCGGATACGCCGCCGAGTACGGCCCATACAGCATGTCGATATGGTCGATCTCGTCCGGCGACACCATGCCCCAGCGGGGCGCACCGATCGTGTTGTTGTTGGCGATCAGCGCGGAGATCGGAATGTCATCGACATAGACCAGGCTCCGTGCACTGGAGTTGACGCCCCAGTCACGGGTAGCCAGCACGGGCTGCGTGTCGCCTTCGTTGCGCTTGCGGATAAAGACGCTGGGCAGATATTTGGCGGCGTCTTCCGCATCCACCGCGTTGACGGTGTCATCGATCTGCGCTGCGGTCACGCTTACTTGCGTGGCAGGGAAGGCGGGCATCGTCGGCGACGACGGGTTGCCGGACGCCGTCACGTTGACGGCTTGCAGGGTGGCCGGTTTCTTGGCTGATGCCGCCTTGCCGGTGGGCGTTGTCGCGGGCGGCGACGCTGAATTCTGATTGCTCTGGGCCATCACCATGGATGAAGCCAGCATGGCAAGCGGCAATGCGGCCAGCGCGTTGATGCAAGAAGGTGTGCGCATGTTGAAGGATGATTCCGATCGACGGCTCTGCCGTTCCATGTACGGGGCAGCAACAAAGGGACGTCAACGCATCAAATGCTTGCCATGCCAATCACACGCAGGCATGACGCCTGCGCTCACATGGGTGATGGGTTGACGCGGATAACGGCGCCGCGAATGGGCGCCGTATCAACCGTTGGCGAGCAACGGTGGCCCTCTTGGACGCGCACTCAGCAGTAATGCTGATGCCGCGCTGCGCAGTTGCGCGGTTTGCGGCGAAAGCGCCGGGAGATCGAGCGGCGCGAGCAGTACGGCCAGCCCCATGCCGACGACCGGCGTATGCGTCAGCAGTACGCAATAAGCGCAGCATGCGGTGGGATCGTCCGGATGGGTGGGCATGCCGGGATGCGCATGATCCGCATGATCCATGTGCATGCCCGTGCTCATGCTCATGCCCATCATCGGGGCATCGGCCGGCACCACGCGCGATACCACCGGCATCAACACGATCAGCGCCATGGCGGCGAGAGCCAGCCATGCCACGAACCGTTGTTGTGCTGCGCGTTTCAACACGCTTGGATCCCTAACTGTCGTACTAGCCTGGAGCAGGCTCCAGACATGATGACACCAAAGTACGAAAACGTCATGTGACAGGCTGCCACGCGCACCGGTACATCGCTGTGTTGCGGGCACAGACGTGCGCTCAACACGCGTGCACACAAACAGCATGGGTTTACGGTGCGGCATCTGCACTCTCCCCTCGCGCGATGGCGGCGATTGACGAGCTCAGGCAAGTCGCGTGATCTGAAGCTGCGGTGTAGCCATGTTTAATGTAATGTTATAACATATCCAAATCAAGTTTCGAGATGGCGGTATGAGGCAGGAGATCGATCTGGCCGGCGTGATGTCTGCCAGTCTGTTGGTGGCGCTGGCGTCCTTGTCGGCGCGGTTGGTCATATGGTTGCCGCCGCGCCGCCTGCAGGCGTGGCTGCCCTGGTTGCAGGCGACGGCCGCGGGTCTGCTGATCGGCGATGCGTTGCTGCACATGCTGCCGGAAGCGATCGAGCGTGGGATTTCCATCGACCAGGCCGGCGCGTGGATCGGCTTGGGCATGCTTGGGCTGCTCGCGCTCGAGTGCCTGGTGCGTACCGTGGGCACGTCGTCATCGACGGCGGTGTACGCGCGGATGGACATCATCGGCGACACGCTGCATCACTTCGTCGATGGCACCGTCATCGGTGCGGCCTTTGCGATCGATCACACCCTCGGCTTGGTGGTGGCGCTGGCCATCATGGCGCATGAATTGCCGCGGGAAATGGGTAACGCCGGAGTGCTCGTCGCCGGCGGTTATGTGCCGCGCCGCGCGTTCGCTTTGTCGGTCGTTACCACGCTCGCCATTCCACTCGGCGCGCTGCTGGTCACGCTGACCGGCCACTCACCCTGGTTGCTTGGTGCCAGCCTCGCGCTTGCAGCCGGCACGACGCTCTATCTCGCCTGCGGTGATGTATTGCCCGGCATATGGCCGAACCTTGGCGCGCGTCATCGCTTTGCGCCGATGCTCGGCGTCGCGGCAGGCATGGTTTTCATGTGGCTGGCCGCCGGCCTGGAACATCGGCATTGACGGCTGAAGGCACGACTTGCTCATTGGCCAGGAGGGTGTGATGCGCCGTGCGTTGATGATGTCGCTGATGACCTTGTTGCTGACCGTATGGCCGCTCATAACGCTTGCAGGCACAGCGAGTGAGACCGTGGACACCGCCGTCCAGGATCGCGCAGACAACTTCTGGTTCGGCCATCGCGGGCGCATGTCCGACGTGATACGCACCATCACGGTCGTGATGCAAGGCTCACGCTTCCTGCCCGGAACGATCGACGTCAAGCGTGGCGAGACCATTCGCTTCCTTGTTATCAATCGCGATCCGATTGCCCATGAGTTCGTGCTCGGCGATGTGGCCGAGCAGGCTGCGCATGAAAAGGAAATGGCCTCGATGCCGGGCATGCCCATGACCGATCCCAACGGTGTCACCGTCGCACCAGGCAAGACGGGTGTCTTTATCTGGATGTTCACGCAAGTAGGTCAGCTGCAATACGCGTGTCATTTGCCTGGGCATTATCAGGACGGCATGTTTGGCCAGTTGAACATCCACGATTGAATTTATTGCCAGGGGCTCGATGAAAGACAAAGCCTCGATGAAAGACAAAGCATGGGTCGGCGTCGCCGGCCTCCTGATGGCTGTGTCATTGACTGTCCGCGCCGGTGCCGATGCGCCGGAATCCGATTTCCAGATTGTGGAAATGGAAACGTACCTGGGCACGCTAGGCGTGCCCAGGTATGCCCCTGCCCCCGCTGCAATTAAGTTACCTGTAAGCCTCGTTACATGTGCGTATTGGCGGTGAAGCCCGGGTGAGCGACCATTTCACACATCGACCATCCGCTGGCCAAGTCCCTGATTGGAACCGGCGACTTTGGCCGCATGTGACTGCTGGTCGTTTCCTGCATAAGGTGTAGAGAGTCATGAAGATCCTGATGATCGGCGCGGGTGCCACCGGTGGTTATTTCGGCGGCCGTCTACTGGAAAGTGGGCAGGACGTGACCTTCCTGGTGCGCAAGGCGCGGGCGGAAGCCCTCGCGCGCGACGGCCTGGTGATTCGCAGTCCGGTTGGCGACGTGACCTTGCCGTCGCCACCGACCGTGCAGGCCAATGGCTTCAACCGTCCCTTCGACCTGATCATTGTCAGCTGCAAGGCCTATCACCTGGCCCAGGTGATCGAGGACATGGCACCGGCGGTCGGGCCGGACACCACCATCCTGCCGGTTCTCAATGGCATGCGGCACATGGATCTGCTCGACGCACGCTTTGGCGCGGAGCATGTACTGGGCGGCTCCTGTTTCATTGCCGCCACGCTGGATGCGCAGGGCGTGGTGCGTCATCTGGGAACTCCCCATGGGCTTACCTACGGCGAGCGCGACGGTTCGCGTTCGGCACGGGTGGAGGGGGTTGAACAGGCCATGGCCGAGGCCCGTTTCGATCCTCGCCTCAGCACCACCGTCCTGCAGGACATGTGGGACAAGTGGGTGTTTCTCGCCTCGCTGGCCGGCATCACCTGCCTGATGCGCGCACCGATCGGCGACATCGTTGCGGCGCCGGGAGGATCGCCGGCCGCGCTGGGCCTGCTCGATGATTGCCGCCGGGTGGCCGAGGCCCACGGCCACGCCCCGGGCGATACCGCGCTGCAGCGCGCCCGTTCGGTGCTGACGGAGGCGGGTTCGAAGCTCAGTGCGTCGATGATGCGCGACCTGGAGCAGGGCGCACAGGTCGAAGCCGATCACATTGTGGGCGACATGCTGGCGCGAGGCGAGGCCAAGGGCCTGGATTTGCCGATGCTGCGGCTGGCCTACGCTCACCTGAAGGCTTATGAGGTGCGGCGGGCGCACCCGTAAAAGCGTAACGCCGCAGCGGTGACGGTCCACCTTTCATCCCGCATCGCCGCCGTTCGTCCCTCGACCCGCGCCAACCATCCCCTGGCACTGGTCGATATGGCCGGTGCCACCGACAGTGGCGCCATTGAGGGCCATATGGCGGAGAGGATTCCATGAACAGGCGTGAGCTGTTGAAGGCGGCGTTGGCGATTCCGTTTTTGTCCGGCGCGATGACCGGCGGTATCGCTTCAGCATGGGGAGCCGGCATAACAAAGCTCGCCAAAGGACTACGCTCCAGAGTCCGCCCGGGTGATCCGGGCTGGCCTTCGCCGGCGCAATGGGATGACCTGAAGCAGCAAGTCGGTGGACGTCTGCTGAAGCTGGTATCGCCGTTTGCTGACCCGTCCAGTGCTGCGTACAGCGAAGCGCTCAGGCACCTCAAGAACCCGTTCTATATCGGTGATCAGCCGGCGCTCACCCAGACCAGCGGCTGGTGGCAGGCCTGGACTTCACGGCCCAGTAGCTACGCGGTGGCGGCGGAGAATACGGCCGATATCGTGGCGGCGGTGAATTTCGCTCGTGAGCATCACTTGCGGCTGGTGGTGAAAGGGGGCGGCCATAGTTATCAGGGTACGTCCGACTCCGCCGACTCGCTGTTGATCTGGACCCGCCACATGAACAAGGTGACCCTGCATGATGCGTTTGTCGCGCAGGGCTGCGCCGGTGTGCAGGCGCCGCAACCGGCGGTGACCGTGCAAGCGGGTGCGATGTGGATCGACGCCTATGACGCGGTAACCACCCATGGCGGACGCTACGTGCAGGGCGGCGGTTGCACCACGGTCGGTGTGGCAGGATTGATCCAGAGCGGCGGCTTTGGCAGTTTTTCCAAGTGTTTCGGCACCGCATCGGCCGGTTTGATCGAAGCGGAGATCGTCACCGCCGATGGTGTGGCGCGTATCGCCAATGCGTGCACGAATCCGGAACTGTTCTGGGGCATCAAGGGCGGTGGCGGCGGCAGCCTGGGGGTTGTCACACGCCTGACCTTGCGCACGCATGCGTTGCCGCAATGGTTTGGCGGCGTGTTTGGCGACATCAAGGCGTCGTCGGACGAGGCTTATCGTGCATTGATCGCCAGGATGGTCAGCTTTTACCAAAGCGATCTGTTCAATCCGCATTGGGGTGAACAGATCGCTTTCACGCCCGGCAACGTGTTGCATCTTTCCCTGGTGTTTCAAGGTCTGGATCAGCAACAGGCACAAGCGGTGTGGGCGCCGTTTCTGGATTGGGTGCGCGCACGCAAGGAGTATGTTTTCGAAAAGCCGGTGCAGGTGCTGGCCTTACCTGCGCAACATTTCTGGGACGCTGACTTTTTCCGGCAACACCTGCCCAGCGCCATGGTGGATGACGATCGTGCCGACGCGCCGCGCAATCATGTGCTGTGGGCCGGCGATCAGGAGCAGGTGGGCTGGTTCATCCACGCGCTGAAGTCCGCCTGGCTTCCGGCGTCGCTGCTGCAGCAGGATCAGCAAGCACGACTGGTCGATGCGATCTACGCCAGTTCACGTCATTGGTATACCGGTTTTCACTTCAACAAAGGGCTGGCCGGTGCACCGCCCGAGGCGATCGCTGCGACGCGCGATACCGCCATGAATCCGCAGGTGCTCGATGCGTTTGCACTGGTCATCATCACCTGTTTCGGCTCGCCTGCTTATCCGGGCATGCCGGGCCCGGATCCGAATCCGGCCGACGCGCGTGGCGGAGTCAAAAACGTCGGCGCGGCGATGGATGCATTGTTGCAGTTAGCCCCGCACGCCGGCGCCTATGTCTCGGAAAGTGATTACTTCCAGCGCGACTGGCAGCACGCATTCTGGGGTGGCAATTATCCCAGGCTCGCCGCCGTGAAGCAGAAATACGATCCGCAGGGATTGTTCTTCGTGCACCATGGCGTGGGCAGTGAAGCATGGAGTGAAGACGGCTTCACGTGCTTAGCTTGAAACGTGCCAATACGGCAAACGAAGCTTAGGACAAGCTTAGTGTGTCGTGTTTCTGTGTACTGCAGTGACGACTGTCACGCGCGCATAACATATGAAATGTCATGCGCGGCGTTGTCAAAAATTCTTCATTGCGCGTGATTACCGTGTGGCGGGTTGTGCCCTGTAACTCCGTCAAACCACCACCCGGAGATCACGATGACCACGACCTCGTCTCACCGCATTCGTCGCCGGCATGTTGTTGCCGCACTGGCGATCACGGCAATCGCTGCCGGTGTCGCTGCTTATGCCAATGATTTTTCGCCCAATCGCGATTTTCACTTCTGGCCAGGCAATCTGGTGGTCAGTCGTAGCGTGTACGACAACAATGCCAGCAATGTGCAGGTTGGCGAAATTCTGCCGCCGAATTGTCCGGCGGCCAGCGGTGCCTGTGGTACTGCGCCCGGTGCGCCGTATGACGGCACCTATCCTTATGTGTGGAACGATGCCAACTACGACCCCAGCTTCGGCATCACCTCACGCATTTATCTGGATCAGATCACGCCGAACGGCTGGCTGATCAATTCGCTCGAAGTCCCCAACAGCATGCTGCCCGCGGCACCGGAAGGCGAACTGGTGACCAGCTTCAGCTCCAAGTCCGAACTTGGTTTGCATCTGTCGCTGGATGGCAAATACCTCACGTTCATGGGTTACGTCGCGCCAGTCAACACGATCGATGTTTCCAACGCCAATACGCCGTTGGCAGTCGATCCGACCAATCCGGTGGGACAGAACTTCTATCGCGCCGTCGCCACGGTGGACGGGCAGGGCCGGTTCCATTTCACCGAGACCAACGCCTATAGCGGCGACAACGGGCGCGCCGCCATCTACAACAATCTCGATGGCGCCAATGTGTTCTACACCGCCGGCAATGGCGGCAACGGCAGCAATCCGCAGCCGGCCAGCATCATTCAGGGTACGGGTGCGCAGTGGATCACGCCGTCCACCTTGCCGGAAGCCTTGCAGAATCCCGGCGCCACCACGCCGCTCGCCAGTTTCTCAGTCACGCAGTTGGGCGACAAGGCGGACAAGATCGGCAAGGACGACAACTTCCGCGGCATGACCGTGTACAACAACGTGCTGTATTACACCAAGGGCAGCGGCAGCAATGGTGTGAACACCGTGTATTTCGTGGACACGACCGGCACGGCATGTCCGAACGGCGTAGGTGTTCCGGTGGCCGGCGCGACGCTGCCCACCTCATCGTTGGCCTTCAATGCGTCCACGCTGCAGAAGGACGGCCTGCCGAGCAATATGTGCATTCTCGCCGGTTTCCCAAGCACGCCGGTAAAGACGGCTACCACGGTGGCCTATCCGTTCGGCATCTGGTTCGCTGATGCGAATACGTTGTACGTCGCCGATGAAGGCGATGGCTACACGGGCGGCACGGACCTGTATACGCATGCCGCCGCGCAGACCACCGCCGGTTTGCAGAAGTGGGTCTTCAGTGCCACGACCAAGACCTGGAACCTGGCCTACACGCTGCAGGCCGGTTTGAATCTTGGCCAGCCTTACACGGTGCGCAACTATCCCACCGGCACCAACCCCGGCACCAACCTGCCGTGGTCGCCGGCCACCGATGGCCTGCGCCAGATCACCGGACGTGTGGATGAGGATGGCAAGGTCACGATCTGGGCGGTCACCTCGACCATCAGCGGCGGTGGCGACACCGGTGCCGATCCGGACAAGCTGGTCGCGATCCGCGATGGATTGGCGAACACCACCGCAACCGGTGCGGCCGATGAACATTTTGTGACATTGCGTACGGCAAAGTTTGGCGAAGTGCTGCGTGGCGTGTCGTTTACGCCGGGTAGCGACAGTCACCAAGGTGGGTGGCACTGACTGAAGTCAGCGAACGGGGAACACGCTACTTCGTGTTCCCCGTTCCGTTTTTATCCAAGCTGCATAGTGCCTTGAACCCGTCGCAGAACATCTGCCGGCCGTCGAACGGCAGTGATTTGCTATCGAACAATGCTTTCATCCGCAGCTAGCCGCACAAGCGTGTCAGCCCCCGGTAAGCCGGCAGTTCGACCATGGATACGGGCAAGACAAG
Source organism: Dyella flava (assembly GCF_016904955.1). Lineage (GTDB taxonomy): Bacteria > Pseudomonadota > Gammaproteobacteria > Xanthomonadales > Rhodanobacteraceae > Dyella_B > Dyella_B flava. Next base: position 426,335 of record NZ_JADIKE010000039.1, read on the forward strand.
CCCGTCGTCGTAGCTCATAAACCCTCCCGGCGGTTCGAAACCCGCTCTTTGCATGATGCCCCTGGCGCGGGCGGGAGGGGCCTCTTCCTGGATAGGAAAAAGAGGGGTCGCAACCCCTTCGCCAGACGCCCACTATGAAGGGGCCGGGTCCGCCCAACAGGTCCTGGTACCGGCTGCTTCCGTAGCCGGGACGACCCTAAGTAGCAATATCCAAAGTGGAGAAGACACATGCACGCACATTTCGAACGCACCGGGGCCCTGACCGAACTGTCCAGCTATCCGACCTGGGCACAAGACCTGGTGACAGCCTGCGCGGGAACCAAGCAAAGCGTGATCGACCATGAGGCATGGTCGTTGATGGGTGAAGCGCGATTGGACGCCGTGGCAACACGTGATTTCATGGTCGGAATCTGGCCGGTCATTGAGCGTTTCCCCGGCTACATGGCGCTCAATCTGCTCAAGACGCGCTATGGCCGCAGCAAGGGCGAAAACATGGCCAGGCGCTGGCTGGTCCGCAACATCCGGGTGGAGCAGAATCACGCCGAATACTGGCTCAACTGGGCCGAGGGTGCCGGCGTAGCCGAGAGCGAAGTGCTCAACGGACCCGCCCCTTATGGCACCGAGGCGTTGGCCACTTGGTGTGAGGAAATCAGTCGCAGCGGTCCGTTGGCGGCGGGCATGATAGCCACCAACTATGCCGTGGAGGGGGCAACCGGGGAGTGGTCGCAGAAGGTCTACGAAAGCGTGGCCTATAGCGAAAGCTTCCCCAAGGCGATTCGCGCGCACAGCCTGCGTTGGCTTCAGCTTCACGCGGCTTATGATGATACTCACCCCTGGGAGGCGCTGGAGATCGTTTGTACCCTGGTGGGGACTTCCCCGCGCGCAGATGAGGTGGCATACCTGCAAGAATGCGTCAAACGGAGTTACGTAAGCATGAGGATTACCCTGGATCGGTGTCTGGATGTGCGTCGTGACCCTTGGCAGCTTAGTGAGCCAGCTCTCGATCAGCCCGCTTTTGAGGGGCGTGTCGTGGCGAATGAGGCAGCCGCTTAAGTATTTGTAGTCGTGGGGCGATACACAACAGAAGCATCTTCGTGCAGAGTGTTGGCAGATTGTGGTTTCAAAGAGGCACGATGCGTATCGCCCGGAATGTCCAGCAACGACCGCTGTCTCGCCGCCTTATGCCCTTGGGCTATGGCCTGGCGGCGGTCGTTGGTTTGGTTCTCTGCCTGACCTGGGGGGCGCTCCAGGTCCAGGTGACGCTTGCCGGTTTTTTGAACGGTGAAAGTCTTTGGTCGAAAGCGCAGAAGCAGACCGTTATTGATCTTTACGCCTACGCACGCAGTGGCGATCCCAACCGGCTGGAAAGTTTCAAGCGCAACTATGCGGTCGTGAGCACGGACCGCTGGGCGCGCGACAGCATCGCCAGGGGCCACTACAACAAGCAAGAGGTTGGCGCGGCCTTCAAGCGCGGCGGTGTCATTCCCGCGGCGATCCCGGGGATGATCTTCATACTCGATCATTTCGCCCACGCGCCGTACATGGAGCAGGCGATCACTGATTGGCGTTCGGTCGATAGCGCCATCGAAGAACTCAACGTCATCGCGGGCGAATTGCAGCAGGCCTATGCGCAGGGCAAACCGTCCGAGGACGAACTGGAACGGCAAAGTGCGCGCATCGATGCGCTCAATGACTATATCCAGCCGCGCAGTGACGAATTTTCGTTGGACATCGCCCTGGGTGCAGCCTGGCTCGGCGGCGTGCTGTTCATTGCGGTGTTGGTCACTGCCTTGCTGGCGTCCTTGCTCTGGATCCGCATGGCCCAGCGCATTCTGGCCAGCATCCGCGGCACGGAGGAGAAGTACCGGCTGTTGTTCGACAGCGCTGCCGATGCGATCGTGATGGTGGACGAAGCGCACGGCAAGATCATCGGCGTGAATCGCACCGCAAGCGTATGGACCGGTCGCGATCCGCAAGAGCTGATCGGCATGACCTTCCTCAACCTGTTCGTGGAAGGCAGCACGCGTGCTTCCGGCTCATCGATTATCGGCCTGCTGCGCGCGGTGAACGGCGTGGTGCGGACGGTGGAAACGCACAGCAGCCTCACCACCTGGGGTACCCAGCCGGTGCGTCAGGCGATCATGCGCGATATATCCGATCGCGTCGCGATGGAGCAGGAGCGGCGCATTGCGTCGGAAGCCATGGCCAGTGTGGCCGAGGGCATCATCATCGCCGACGCCGAGCGGCGCGTGACCACCGTCAACGCCGCCCATACGCGGATTACCGGCTACACCCTGCAATACCTGCAGCATCATCGTTTTGATGAACTGCGCCGCATGCCGGACGGCTCACCGCTGCCCGTGTCGATCTGGGACATGGTGGCCGAAGGCGGCAACTGGGTCGGTGAAGTGCAGAGCTGGCGCTCGGATGGTTCGTCCTATCCGGAACTTCTCAGCGTCAGCGCGATCCGCAACGGGGATGGCCGCGTGCAACATTACGTGGCGGTGATTACCGATATCACGCGTAGCAAGGCCGATCGCCAGCGGCTGGAATACATGGTGGCGCATGATCCGCTGACCGGCCTGGCCAATCGCAGCGAATTCCAGCGGCATTGCTCGCAGGCGATTGAAGCGGCGGGGCGCATGAATGGCGCTGCCGCCGTCTTGTTTGTCGACCTGGATGCATTCAAGGCGGTCAACGACAGTTACAGCCACGCCATCGGCGACCGTCTGCTAGTGAAGGTGGCGCAGCGTATCCGTCGCGAACTGGGCGAAAACGACGTGGCCAGCCGCATCGGCGGTGACGAATTCACCGTACTGCTGGGGGGCCTGCGTACACGCGAGCAGGCTGCGCAGTTTGCCAGCCGGTTGTTGCAGAGCCTGTCCGAGCCGATGCTGATCGGCGATTACGAAATCGTGATGAGCGCAAGTATCGGTATCGCCGGTTATCCGCTGGACGGCAGCGATCCGGTGGTGCTGATCGCCAACGCCGATGCGGCGATGTATGCGGCCAAGACCCAGGAGCGCAACACGTTCCGCTTCTACACGCCGCTGATGCACGCCGATGCGCGCATGCGCCTGATGCTCGGCGCGGATCTGCGGCAAGCCTTGATGCGCGATGAATTCCATCTGGTCTTCCAGCCCAGTGTGGAACTGCGCAGCGGACGCATCGTGGCGGTGGAAGCACTGTTGCGCTGGCGTCATCCCGAACGCGGCGAGCTGATGCCGGATGAATTCATTCCGCTGGCCGAAAGCCTGGGGCTGATTCGGCGCATCGACGCCTGGACAATGCGTGCCGCATGTGCGCAAGTACGGCTGTGGGATCAGGCCAAGCTGCCGCCGATCCGCGTGGCAATCAACGCGTCGGCGGCCACCTTTGGGCATCCCGGCTTTATCGAAAGCGTCAAACAGGCGCTGCAGACCAGCCAGATTTCGCCCAATCGCCTGATGTTCGAAATTACCGAAAGCGCGATCCTGCGCCTGGGCGAAGCCACCGAGCAAACCATGCATGCCTTGCATGCGTTGGGCGTCGGCATCGCCATCGACGATTTCGGTACGGGTTATTCCTCGCTTGCCTATCTGAAACTGTCAGGCATCGATTACCTGAAGATCGACCGCTCTTTCGTCACGGATTTGCCGAACAGCACCAACGACGTGGCCATTGTTGAAGCCATGCTCGCGATCGCCAGGAGCCTGGGCATCTGCACGATCGCCGAAGGCATCGAAACCGCCGCGCAACATGATTTCCTGTTGCACGCCGGCTGCGTGGAAGGGCAGGGGTATTACTACGCGCGTGGGTTGCCCGCAACGGAAATCGAACGGATGCTCTCGCCCAATCCGCGGCACGAAACCTCGCGCCTCCGCCTGGTGCCGCCCAAGTAGGTTGGAGTAAGCGCCAGCGCACTCCAACACCGCCATCTCCGGCACAGCGATGAATCATTGCTGGCCCAACGATGCTTCCGCCGCAAGACAAGACATGGCGACGTCGGGGGGCGCAGGCTTACCCCGACCTACACTCTGAGATACATCTGCTCCGGCACAGTGATAAATCATTGCCGGCCCAAGGGTGCCTTCGCCGCAAGACAAGACATGGCGACGTCGGGGTGCGCAGGCTTACCCCGACCTACGCCCCGACCTACAGCTGCACGTCTACAACCTGCTGCTCCGGCTGATACAGCGCCGGATACTGCTGCTTCAAATGCGCCACCTTCGGTGCATCGTTGATCACGATATACATGTCATCCGGATGATTGCGCGCGTAGTCCTGGTGATAGGCCTCTGCCGTATAAAAGGCTTTCAGCGGCTGCACCAGTGTCACAATGGAAGCGTCGAACACCTTGGCGGCGGTGAGCTGCGCGATATACGCCTGCGCGATCTTTTCCTGCTCCGGGTTGCCATAGAAGATTTCGGAGCGGTATTGCGTGCCGCTATCGGGCCCTTGCCGATTCAACTCGGTCGGGTCGTGCGCGACCGCAAAATACACTTTCAGCAGTTGGCCATAGCTGACCACCGCGGGATCGAACTGAATCTCCACCGATTCGGCATGGCCGGTATTGCCATCGCTGACATCGTCGTAATGGGCCGTGCTGGCATCGCCGCCGCTATATCCCGCCCATACCCGGCGCACGCCGCGGACATGCTCGAATACGGACTGCATGCCCCAGAAACAGCCGCCGGCAAGTACCGCGGTTTCGGTGCCATGCGTGGCAGGTTTGGGGGCGTCGTAGCTGGGGTCGGGGAGGTTGGCGTTGCTTGCTACGGCGGTGCAGGCGGTGAGGCTGCCGAGGACGAATACGCTGATCAGGTGGGGTAGTTTCATGGGGCCTCCGAGGGGATCCGGGTGCTTGGTATTCGCTGGAGCCGGCCGGAGGGTTACCACAAGGGATACCTTGCGATGGGCTGCCCCAGCCTACCCAACCCGGATTTCCACATCATCAATCCGTACAACTTGCCCTGCGTGGATCTTGCACGTCTTGCGCAGTTCCTGCTGCCCGTCCACCCGCACAGCGCCACTGGCAACGATCAATTTCCCCTGGCCGCCGCTATCGCACAGCCCTGCCAATTTCAGCAGTTGATTGAGTTCGACGTAGTCGCCGTCAAGTTCGAAGTCGATGTATTGCATGTCAGCGGTGGGGGGGAAAGGCAATGGGATGTTCGGGCAGGCTGAGAAACGCGAAGAACGGGCGGTCCTGGCCCATGGCGAAACTGGCCGACTCGTGCAGGATGCCCAGGAAGGTATCAAAGTCCTTGATGGCGGCCTGGCGCAGATCGTTGGCGTGGTCGAGCAGCAGGGCATGGCCAACGCCATGCAGCCAGCCCAGATCGCGCAGGCTGTCGACCAGTGCATCCCAGTTTTGGCCAAAGCCTGCGGGCAGCTTCAGCGCAATCGCCAGCCGGCGCAGGAGTTCACCCTTGTCGTGACAGCCGGCCAGGTCGGCACGGCAGACATAAAGATGGCCTTCCTCCGCTGCGGCGGCCAGCGCCTCGAAGTCGGCTGCGTCGACAAAATAGACCCCTCCATCATGGGCTTGGGTCAGGTCGAGGGCGCCTTCTGCGCTCATTGATACACCTGGATGAGTTGGAAGCTGTGGTAGTGGTCGCCGGTGTAATAAAAAACCGAGGGCGGTGTACCGCCTGTGATGATGCGCCGCGTGCCGCGATTGTGTTCACCGGGCGTGTCGACGGTGTACTCGTGATAAAAGCCGCGCGGCTCCGGTGGCAGCAGGCCTTCGTAATTGTTGAACACCACGCCATCCTGACTGTACGGGAACGGTCCATTGTGCATGATGCGTGTCAGCGTAGCGCAGGCTTCCGGCGGCAAGAACGAGGGAAGGCTCCCACCGAAGGCCGGGCAGTTGTTGGTCGGCAACGTGACGTTGCCGTGCGACACCATCTCGGATGGCTGAGCCGTATGGCGATTCCAGTACACCAGCCCGCCGACAAATAGAACCAGCAGCAGTAAAGAGATAAGACGTGATACCGACATCGCGGACTCCTAGGGCCTGTTTACACTATTGACGTAGCTCGCGTTGCCGTTGAGTGGCCGTCAGGTGGTAGTGCGTGGCGCAGGCTTGGCTGGCTGCCAAGCCAAGCCGCGTGCTACCGCATGGCGGCCACTCAACGGCAACCCGAAGGGCCGGGTCTGTTTGCCCACCATCCCGCGTCATCGCTCAGTCGTGTACGGACGTACACGCCATCGCTCTTCCTTGGCTGGCGCGCAAACAGCTCCCGGCGCGAGCCACGCAAATAGTGTAAGCAGGCCCTAGCTTGCGATAACGGGCAGTGTAGTGGGTTCCGCTGGGCGTGTTTGCAACCACGTTGCAAGGACGCGCCGGACGATCGATGGATCAGGCAAGCCACCCGTAACGGGAACGGTTGGCGCGACATCAACACGCCGCTTGCTGCAGTGCGATGCCGATGAACGCGTGACTTCCGGCGCAGGTTGTCGAACGGGCAAGGCAAGCTAGACTGCGGCTTTGTCACGCCTGGAGTCACCATGCCTCGTTCTTCCTTGTCCTTGCGCCTGGCCGGGTGCAGTGCGCTGTTGGTTTTTGCCTCGGCCGCGCCGGCATGGTCTGCTCCGGCCGCACCGGAACAAACGGCCGCGGTGACCACGCAGTCAGCGGCGCAAGCCAGCCTGCCGCCCATGCTGCAGGACTTCGGCGCCTATGTGGACGGCGTGCGCAAGACCTTCAACGTGCCGGGCATTGCGGTGGCGATCGTGAAGGACGGCAAGGTGGTGTTCGAGCAAGGTTATGGCGTGCGTGAAGCCGGCAAGCCGGACAAGGTGGATGCGCATACGCTGTTTGCCATCGCTTCCAACACCAAGGCATTTACCGCCGCCGCGCTGCAGATGCTGGCGGAACAGGGCAAGGTGGATATGGACGGCCGGGTCACCGATTACCTGCCGTGGTTCCAGATGTCCGATCCTTACGTGACGCATGAAATGCGCGTGCGCGATCTGCTGGCGCATCGCAGTGGCCTGAGCCTGGGGGCCGGCGATCTGTTGTATTGGCCGCCGACCAGCTACACCACCAAGGAAGTGGTGGAGCGCCTGGGCAAAGTGCCGCTCACCAATGGTTTCCGCAGTCACTATGCCTACGACAACATCCTGTTTGCAGTGGCGACGTTGATCATCGAGAAAGCATCGGGTGAGTCGTATGCCGACTACCTGCGTGAGCACATCTTCAAGCCGGTCGGCATGGATGAATCGCTGGTCGACATGACCTATCTGAAACCCGGCATGGACTACGCGACCGGGCATGCGCTGTATGACTTCAAGGACCTCAAGCCGGTACCGCCGATGGCCTGGCTCAATGATCCGGGCGCGGGCGGCATCTACGCCAGCGTGCATGACCTGGCGAAGTGGATGAATGTGCAGCTGGCCGGCGGCCAATTGCCGGGCAACGGCCCCGACGGCAAGCCGCGCCACCTGTTCTCGCAGGACAGCCAGAACCAGATGTGGACCATGTTGACCCCGATCCCGGTGAGCAAGCCGCCGATTCCGGAACTGCAGCCGCTGGTGCCGAATTTCTCGGGCTATGGCGAAGGCTGGTTTCTCAGCGATTATCACGGCCAGAAACTGGTGTGGCACACCGGCGGATGGCCGGGCATGGTGTCGCGTGTGACCCTGGTGCCGGGCCAGAACCTGGGCGTGGTGGTGTTGACCAACCAGGAATCCGGCGCGGCCTTCAACGCCGTTACGTATCGCGTGCTCGACGCCTATCTCAACCCCGGCAGCAAGACCGATTGGGCCGCGGTGTACGACAAGGCCGTGCAGCACGCGCATAGCGATGCCGACGACAGCTGGAAGAAGCACGAAGCCGCACGTGATCCGAACAGCAAGCCTTCGCTGCCGCTGGCCGATTATGTGGGCACGTATCGTGATCCGTGGTATGGCGACATCATCATCAGCAACGAAGGCGGCAAGCTGCGTTTGCGCTTCAGCAAGACCAGGCAATTGATCGGCACGATGGAGCCCTGGCAGCACGACACCTTTATCGTGCGGTGGGACGATCGTGCGTTGAATGCCGACGCCTTCGTCAACTTTGCGCTCGATGTCGATGGACATGTGCGCGAAGTACGCATGGAGCCGATCTCGCCGTTGACCGATTTCAGTTTCGATTTCCAGGATTTGCGACTGGTGCCGCTGAAGGATGCGGAAGCCAAGGCGGAGTAGGTGGCATTTTGCGGGCAGGTCGCAAAAGCTCGTCGTCCCGTGCCGGAACGACGAGCTGGACTGGCCGGTTGGGGGTATCTACGCAAGTACACGGGGAGCTAGTCATGCACCAACGTCCATTTGTCTTCTCTGCATTGCTCGCCATCGGCGCGCTGGCCGGCGTTTATGGCTGCGCACAGAAAGAAGAGGCAAACGTTCCCGCCCATCGCTTTTTCCACGTGCAGCTCGGTGCGAATGAAAAACAACCGGTATCCGGCCGCCTGCTGCTGTTTGCGATGAATGCCGCAGCGGCCAAGGCACAGTCGAAGGGTGGCACTGTCACGGACATCGATGCCGATCCTTTCCATCCGACGCAGACCTCGATCGCCGCCGAGAACATCGATCGCCTGACACCTGGCGAGATGGTGGATATCGATGCTGATCACGTGGCCTATCCCGCAGCGTGGTCGGCATTGCCAGCGGGTGATTACGTCGTGCAGGCGGTGCTCGATGTCGGGCACGATTACAACTACCTGGGGCGTACTGCGGGAGACATCGTCAGTAAGGTGGTAACGGTGCATTTGCCCGACAACGCGATTCCCACGCTGACACTCGACCAAACCGTACCTAGCCAGGATCCATGGAAACTGCCGGACTCCATGCCTGCGCCCTTGCGTCAAGCGGCCGCGGCAGCCGAGCAACATTCGCAACTCATCGATTTTGTCAGTCCTTCGTTGACGGCATTCTGGGGGCGGCCCATCCATATGCTTGGGCGTGTGTTGCTGCCGCCCGGTTACGATGCGTCGTCCGACCAGCGTTATCCGACGGTGTATTTCACGCATGGTTTCGGCGGCAACAACGACCGGTTCGGGCGTGTGATGGCTTATGTCGAGGCCGGCATGGCGAGTGGGCAGATGCCGCCGATGATCTGGGTGTTTCTCGATGAATCCAGCGCCACCGGCACGCACGAGTTTGCCGACTCGGTCAACAACGGACCATGGGGACAGGCGCTGACCACCGAGCTGATTCCTTATCTGGAATCGCACTACAAGATGGATGGCGATGCAAACGGGCGCTTCCTCAATGGCCACTCATCCGGCGGTTGGGCAACGCTGTGGTTGCAGACGCGCTACCCGCAGATCTTCGGCGGCACCTGGTCGACGTCGCCCGATCCCAGCGACTTCCATGATTTCACCGGCCCGGATCTGTACGCGCCGCATGCGAACGTCTATCACAAGCCGGATGGCACGCCATGGCCGCTGGTGCGTGACAAAGGCCAGGTGCTCGGTACGTTCGAGCAGTTCGCGAAGATGGAACGCGTGCTGGGTCCGTACGGCGGCCAGATGGCCTCGTTCGAGTGGGTGTTCTCGCCGCGCGGTAAGGACGGCCGGCCGGAGCAGTTGTTCAATCGCGATACCGGCGATGTTGATCCGGCGGTATTGGCTTACTGGAGTGATCACTACGACATCGCCTATCGGCTGCAAAACAACTGGCCGGCATTGAAGCCGGACCTGGACGGCAAGATTCATCTGTATGTGGGCACGGCCGACACCTTCTATCTGGATGGCGCGGCCCACCGCCTGAAAGCAGTGCTGGATGGCCTCCATGCGCATGCCGAATTCCGTTTTATCCCCGGCCGCACTCATTTCGATTTGTATAAGGTCGGTGACGATCCCTACGCGCTGCTGAAGCAGATCAGCTGGTCCATGTACGCCGTGGCCCGGCCGGATACCAAGTTGAAACCGGCCGTAAACCAGGCCCCTTGAGCAACCCGGGACCGGGCTGGCCGGTGTGTCGGCCAGCCGGTTTTCAGGCATAGTTATCGCGGCAAACGCTGTAGGTGCATGGCGTTTGAGGGTGTCGTTTCATGCCGAGGCGACACGTCGGGAACCGCGTTCATCAAGGACGGCGCGCTTCCTGTATCGGGGCATTTCAAGTGGGAGGGATTCACGATGAAATCATTTGGGTTGATCGCAGTGCTGGCAGCCGCTGTGATGGCTGCTCCGGGTGTCTATGCGCAATCAGCCGCACCGGCGGCGGGTAGCACGATGACCGTAACGTGCAACGACGGTACGACGCAGACGGTTTCCACCACCAAGGGTGCCTGTCACGGGCACAAGGGCATCAACAAGTCAGCGAGCGGTTCGTCCGGCTCCAGCTCAGGCAGCAGTTCGAGTAGCGGTTCGAGCAGCAACTCATCGTCGGCCGCTGCGGCACCGACTGCTGCCAGCAAGTCGACTGCGTCCTCGAGCAAGTCCGCTCCGGCAGCCACGCCGGCAGCAGGTGGCGGTCCCGGTCAGGTTTGGGTGAACACCGGCTCGAAGACCAAGGTGTATCACTGTCAGGGCAGCAAGTGGTATGGCACGACCAAGCAGGGCAAGTACATGAGTACGTCTGACGCGCAGGCGGCCGGTTATCACGCTGCCAAGAACGAGAAGTGCTCGTAATGCAAGGTTTCAAAAGGTAGTTTCCGACAACGGGCCGGTACATGCCGGCCCGTTTTTTTATCTCAGGGCGTTTGCCACGGGTTGTAGCTGCCGAACCACCACAGGTGGCCTTCCGGATCACGGCAGCCATAACCGGCGCCGCCATAATCCTTCTCCGCATATTCGTCGATGATCACCGCGCCAGCGGCTTTGGCGCGCTCGTAGTGCGCCTTGCAATCGGTCACGGTAACGGCCGAGCATTGTGTTTCGCGGCCCTGGATTTCATCCGGTTGCGCCATGTATCGGCCAATACCTTCCGGATGGGTGTCGCTGAGCATCACCATGCCGGTTCCGAAAGTGAGTTGCGCGTGCATGACGCGCCCCTTGTCATCCTCATACACCGCCTGCTTTTCGAAGCCGAAGGCGTTGCAAAGCCAGTCGATCGCCGCGTGGGCGTTACGGTAACGCAGCGCGGGAATGATGGTGCTGCCGTGATGGGGCTGGTTCATGGCATGGCATCTCGCTGGGATGGTTGCTTAAGCCTAAGACGTCGGCATGGCTCACGTCTTGTAGATTTTTTTGAGCGGCCAGGAGCCATCCGGCTGCGTTCAGAGCGACAAATGGTTGAGGTATGGCCCACGCAGGGCGGCAAACTCGGAGGGCGTGATGCCGGAGAAACGGCGGAATTCGTGGCTCAGATGCGCCTGATCGCAATAGCCGCCTTCGACCGCAAGACGTGCCCAATCCAGCTGTTGCACGGGATAAGCCATGTCGACCACGGCACGAAAGCGCATCAGGCGTGCGTATTGCTTGGCGGTCATGCCTGCGTGGCGGCGGAACAGCAGTCCGAAGCGATGGGCGGAATAACCGCTGTCGCGTTGCAGGCGTCCGATGGAAGGTACATCCGGTATGCGGGCCAGCGCGGCAATGGCGTGCATGATGGTGGCGTCCCATGACGGTTCCGCCGTCAGCTGCAGCAGCCATTGCTCCAGCAACGCCAGCCGCTCCACCGGCGCTGCCGTTTCCAACAGACGCTGGCGCAATCGTTGCGCGCGCAAGCCGAACATATCTTCGAGATTGATATCGTGCCGGGTGAGTTCTTCCGCATTCAGTCCGATCAGGGCATGTGCGCCGCCAGGGCGGAAATTCACACCTATCACGCGTACCTGTTCGGCGGTATCGATGATGCAGCTTTGCCGGTACGGCCCGCCGATGACACTGCCGGATGCGCGTATGCACTGGCGCGTGCCGTCATCGCGATAGACCCGGGTTTCATCCTCCAGCAGATTGATGATCAGGCTGGTGGAAGGATTGGGCAGGATGCGCTCGTAGCGGAATTCGCCCGCCGGCATGTCCCAGTCCCAGATGGCTTCGATGATGGCAGCCAGCGGTGGGGCAGGGACGATGCGTAGCAGGCCCATACGATTATCCGGGTGCGTCTTCGCCCAACGGGCCGAGGTTGCGCACGATCATGCTTTGCGGCGTAGACAGCGGCAGCTGCGCCTTTTCCAGGCGCGCCAGCAGGTCGAACAGCAGTTCGCTTTTTATCCCGGATGCTTCGCGCGGACTGCGCACGTACGCTACGCCGCTAAAGCTCATCGCGGTGCTGGTGATGTCGTCCAGTGTGACGTAGGGGGCCGGCGTTTCGAGGGTCGCGTTGTTGTCGTTCAGCGCCTCCAGCATGATTTCGCGCATCTTGGCGGCATCCGTACCCAGCGGCATGGGCAAGGTGATTTTCACGCGGCCCAGCGCATTGCCGTGGGTGACGTTGCGCAGGTTCTGGGTGATGAACTGGGAGTTCGGCACGATCATGGTCGAGCGATCCCACAGCTGGATTTCCGTGGCGCGCACATTGATGCGTTTCACGTCGCCCTCCACGCCGGACATGCTCACCCAGTCACCGACCTTCACCGGTTGCTCGGCCAGCAGGATCAATCCCGAAATAAAGTTCGAGACGATCGCCTGCAAACCAAAACCAATACCTACCGACAGCGCACTGGCGATCCAGGTCAGGCTTTGCAGGCTGACGTCCGCAGTCTTCAGCGCCAGCGCAAAGACGATCACCACCGCCACGTAGTTGAGCAGCGTGACGATCGACATCTGCATGCCAAGATCGAACTTGGTCTTCGGCAACAGCTGTTCCGACAGCCAGCGCTTGATGATGCGCACCACCATCAGGCCAACCACGAAGACGATCAGCGCATTGAAAATCGCGCCGGGCTTGATGGTCAGCTGGCCAACCTTGAGCCCGACGAAAACATTGCCGATGTGCGAGAACAGATCGTTCGGGCCGCCGCCAAATGGCATCAGCAGGGTACCCACGGCCACCATCAGCAACAGCACGCGGCATAGCGCCGACAGCACCGTCGAGGATTGCTCCAGTGCGCTGGGCGAAATGTTGAAGGCCGATTGCAGTTTCTGGCCGCTTCGTCCCTTGGGATTGAGCACGGTTTCGAACAGATCGTGTTGCAGATGCGTGAGTATGTACAGCGACGACACGATCATGCCGATCCACAGCATCTGCCAGGAAATGAAAAAGGCAAACGCGATATAGCCGGTGAAGACCGCCAGCCATGCAATGACCACGGCCAGCGTCGCCAGCCCGGCAAGCGCGCCGACCCATAACGGATGCTTTGCCTGGTGGTGTTGATGATCGTGACTGCGTTTGATGCGCTTGACGCGCATCAGCGCGGTGCCGATCAGTCCGCTGATCAGCAGTGCCAGCAGTGCGCGTGTGCAGACAGCAGCGGGCAGACTGGTGCCGGCAGTGCTGTTCAAATGTTCAAGTACGCCCAGCAGCAGGAATGCGCCACCCAGCAACCACGGGAACCAGCGCAGCGCGTGCGCTGTGCGATCCAGCAAGTTGGGCAGTCGCCAGGACGGGTGATGGAAAGAGAGCAGGGCGCGTCCAAGACCCGCGACAAACGCGGAGAAGAAGGCTGAGCGCACGATCGCCTGCGCCAGCGCGTCCAGGTCATCATCAAGCGTGTCGTTCCAGTTGAGGCCCTGGTGGACCAGCCAGAACGCCAGGCCGATCGACAGCGTGACGGTAAGCGTGAAGATCAACGCCAGGGCGCTGCGCCGGAAATGCCCTTCGGGCATGAAGCGGCGGGCTATGACCAACGTAAGGCGCTCGGCGAGCCAGCGGCCCGGCACGATCAACAGCACCGCACCGATCAGGCACAGCAGAAACGGCGTGCGACTGTCCGGCTGCCAGGCGGTGCTGATGCCATCGGCCAGCCGGCCGCCAATGCGCTTCAGGTGGGCCATGTCGTCGGGGAACGACTTCACCACGTCAGACCAGAAGTGGATGCTCAGCGGCGAGTCGGCGCGCAGGGTCAGCTGGGTCTGGAATTGCTGGTTGCGCGTTTCGGCAATTTCCGTGGTCAGCTTGGTCGCATCCTGGCTCAGCAACTGCGCCTGCTTTATCTCGCCGTCCAGCTTGCTCTTGTCGCGTTCGAGCTGACGGCGTTGCTGGCTGACTGCTGCCGTTTCCGGTGGCGCGCCAGCTGCCGGAGGAGGGCCGAGCACGGTCAGGCGCGATTGCAGGCTGTCCATCTGCGGCGCCAGCGTCGTCACCCACTGATCGGCCTGCTGCTGCACCGTGCCCGCCTGGCTGCGCAGATCACCCACCGGTGCGCCGCTGGCCGACTTGTTGCTCAGCGTGGTCTTGATGGTATCGAGCTGTTTGCTGAGGTTGACCAGTGCCTGGGCCGGATCTTGAGTGGAACTCGCACTGGCCGGCGCAGAACTGGCCGATGCGGGACTCTGCGCATGGGCGGCCGAGGCCGCGAAGCCGAGCAGGCTCAGCGCAAGCGAAAGGATCGAAAGCTGACGAATGAAGGTACGCATGCTCGGCATCATCCGAATGACGTGCCGTATGGTCAATTGCCTCTGACCGTATTGGCCGTTCAAGGGTAGTCGGCGTTCAGGCAGGCGCAGTGTATGGAAGAAGCGTGACGAATCGTCAGTGTTTGCTCAGCTTGTATAGTGTGCGGGCTCAACCCTCTATTCCCGCTGGCCCGCAGACGGGCAGGACGTCATGATCTTTCGCTGGTTCGAATCGCTGATCGACGCCTTCAAGGAGCCGGTCGACAGCATGCCGCCCAAATCCGTGTGGCGGTTCTATGTGTTCTATCTGCGCCAGGTGTGGCCGGTTTTTGCGGCGGCCATCGTGGTGGGCTTTGGGGTGGCGCTGGTCGAGGTGTCGCTGTTTGGCTTTATCGGTCGCATCGTGGACATGGCCAAGGGCGCGCCCGGCAAAGCCTTCTTCCAGGCGCATGGCCACGAACTGTTATGGATGGGCTTCGTGGCCCTGGTGCTGCGCCCGCTGTTCATCAGCGTGCACGATCTGCTGGTGAACCAGGCGGTGGTGCCCAACCTCACCAATCGCATCCGCTGGCAGAACCATCGCTATGTGATTCGCCAGAGCCTGGGGTTCTTCCAGAACGACTACGCCGGACGCATCGCCAACCGCATCATGCAGACCGGCGCATCACTGCGCGAATCGGCGGTGCAGATCGTCGACGCGATCTGGTACGTGGCGATCTACACCGGCAGCGCCATTGTGATGTTTGCGCAGGCCGACATGTGGCTGGCGGCGCCGTTGGTGGTCTGGCTGTTTGCCTACATCGGCACGCTGTATGTCTTCATCCCGCGCACGCGTGAACGCTCGTGGCTGGCTTCGGAAGCGCGCTCCAAATTGATGGGCCGGATCGTGGATGGCTACAGCAATGTGCTGACCCTCAAGCTGTTTGCCCACACCCAGCGTGAAGAAGCCTATGTGGCCGAGGCGATGGAAGAGCAGACACAGAAACTGCGCCGCATGACCCGCCTCACCACCGCGATGGATGCCACCATCACCACGCTCAACGGCTTCCTGATCGTCGGCACTTCGGCGCTGGCGGTGTGGCTGTGGAGCGAGGGCAGGGTCACCGTCGGCGCGATTGCGCTTTCCACCGGCCTGGTGATTCGCATCAACAACATGTCCGGCTGGATCATGTGGGTGGTCAACGGCATTTTTGAAAATGTCGGCACGGTGCAAGACGGCATCACCACCATCTCCCAGCCACGTACCGTGCAGGACCGCGAAGGTGCGATGCCGCTGGAAGTGGTGGCTGGCGAGGTGCACTTCGAGGACATCCACTTTCACTACGGCAAGCAGGGCGGCGTGATTGCCGGACTGAACCTGTCGGTGCGGCCGGGCGAGAAAATCGGTTTGGTCGGGCCATCCGGCGCCGGCAAATCTACGCTGGTGAACGTGCTGTTGCGCCTGTATGACCTGGAAGGCGGCCGTATCCGCATCGATGGCACCGATATTTCACAGATAACGCAGGAAAGCCTGCGTTCGCAGATCGGCGTCGTCACCCAAGACACGTCCCTGCTGCATCGCTCAGTGCGCGACAACCTGCTTTACGGTCGCCCCGATGCCAGTGAGGGGCAGTTGTGGGAAGCGGTGCGCAAGGCGCGCGCCGATGAGTTCATTCCCAACCTGATCGACGGCGAAGGCCGCCGCGGCCTGGATGCGCATGTCGGCGAACGCGGCGTGAAACTTTCCGGTGGCCAGCGCCAACGCATCGCCATTGCGCGCGTGCTGCTGAAAGATGCGCCGATCCTCGTGCTCGATGAAGCGACTTCTGCACTGGACTCCGAAGTGGAAGCCGCCATCCAGGAAAGCCTGGAGTTGCTGATGGAAGGCAAGACCGTGATCGCCATCGCGCATCGCCTCTCGACCATCGCGCGCATGGACCGCCTGGTGGTGATGGACAAGGGGCTGGTGGTGGAAACCGGCACGCACGGGGAGCTGATTGCCCATGACGGCTTGTATGCCAGGTTGTGGCAGCGCCAGACGGGTGGTTTTGTCGCGGCGGATGACGCCCTGGTGTAATGCAGAAAAGCCGGAGCATGGCGCTCCGGCTTGTTCGTGCGAGGCTGATGGCCTTGATGCGTTATGGGCATCAGCGTGCCAAACGCATCACGGAGCCACGGCTTTTCGCCCCAGCTGCCGGGCAGCGTCGCGTGCTTCCTTCAACCGCTTGGCGTGAGCCGCGAGCAGATCGCCGCGCGTGACGATGCCCACCATGGTATGCGGCGCATCCTTGCTCACTACAATCAGGCGGCCGACTTCGGATTCGACCATGTGATCGGCGGCTTCGCGCAGCGTATGGTCTTCCCTTACCACCAACGGCGGGCGCGTAATCAGCGACTGCAGGCTGGCGTTGTCAGGGGTCGAGGTTTGATAGATCTGGCGACGGGTCACCACGCCGACCAGCTTTCCATGCGGGTCAATGACCGGGAAGCCCTGGTGCTTGGTGGTCGTACCATCACAGCCGAGCCAGTCCCGAATCTCCCCGGTGGTCTGGTTGGCGCGCAAGCTCACCACGTCCCGGCTGCAGGCATCGCTCACGTAAATCTGATCCAGATAATCGGCTGCGTAATCCGACGGCACGCGCACGCCGCGGCGCACGATCTTTTCAGTCATGATGGTGTTGCGCATCATCAGGCCAGAGATCAGATAAGCCGCCGCGCAGGCGCCGAGCAGCGGCAACAGGCCATGCGGTTGTTGCGTGGTCTCAAACGCGAACACCACTGAAGTGAGAAAGGCACGTGAAGCACCGGCAAAGATCGCCGCCATGCAAATCAGCGCCGCCATGCGCGGATCGATCTGCAACCAGGGTGCGACATGCACCAGCGCCAGTCCAATCACACCGCCCATCGCGCCACCGATGGTGAACAACGGTGCCAGCGTACCGCCTGACGTACCACTGCCCAGCGCGACCAGCCACGAAACGAGCTTCAGCAGGCACAGTGCGAGCATGGTGCCCAGGCCGAACTGTCCGGCGAGCACCGATGCGATATTGGTATAGCCCACGCCAAGCGTCAGCGGCATGAAGTAGCCGACGATGCCGACCACCACGCCGCCCAGCGCCGGCCACCACATCCAGTGGATGGGCAGTTTCTCGAAGCCATCCTCGACCGCGTAGACCAGCTTGGTGATGCCGACGCTCACCACGCCGATGAGGAGGCCGAGCACGATATAAGTGGCCAGGGCGGGCAGGGTAGGCGCAGCCATGTCCGGCATCGGAAACATCGGCTGGTTGCCTTCCAGTATGTAGCGAATGCCCGTACCGACCGTGGCCGCCAACGCGACAGGGATCAGCGAACGTGCGCGGCGTTCGAACAGCAGCAATTCAACCGCGAGCAGGACCGCTGAGATCGGCGCGGAAAACACCGCCGCCATACCGGCCGCCGCACCCGCGGCGAGCAGTGTCTTGCGTTCATCCGCCGTGACATGCATGAGCTGCGCGATCAGCGAGCCCAGCGCGCCACCGGTAGCAATGATCGGACCTTCCGCGCCAAACGGGCCGCCGGTACCGATAGCGACGGCCGATGAAACCGGCTTCAGCCAGGTGATGCGTGGAGGAATGCGGCTTTCATTGAGCAGCACTTGTTCCATCGCTTCGGGAATGCCGTGACCGCGAATGGCACGCGAACCCCAGCGTGCCATGACACCGACGATGAGGCCGCCGATGACCGGCACCGCGATCATCCATTGGCCAAGATGCGTACCGGCCGGGCTGACAAAGTCGAAGCTCCAACGGCCGTAGAACGCCAGGTTGGTGACCAGGCCAATCAGGGCCGTGAGTATTTTGGCGACACACGCTACGACTGCCCCGAGCCACAAGGCGACAAAGCTGATCCATAGTACGCGCCGGTCCAGCGGACGAAATTGCCGCGGCATGTGGGCTGCGGCAAGCGTGGGGTCCAGCGACGGCGCCAATGGCACCGACGCTCGGGTGTGTTGCTCAGATTCTGTATGCACTTTCTGTAGGCCAGACCTTAAGGTCGCGCAAGGTTACTGGGATGGTGTCGCAGTAGCTGGCTGGAAAATGAACGTGCGATTTTCGGGTTTGCCGCCCGTTATACACCTTCGCCCCCGATGGCTTGCGACCAGCGGAGGAGCCTGTCGCGCCTGGCTTCCGGCGGCCTATTGACTCTTGACCTAGATCAATAGTCTAGACTTGCGCCATGACCAGCACACAGCCTTCCCTGACTATCGGTGCCGTCGCCAAGCGCGCCGGCGTTGCTATCGACACCATCCGCTATTACGAGCGCGAGGGTCTGCTGCCCGAGCCGTTACGGCGTGCGTCCGGCTACCGCAGCTACAACGAGTCGGTCATCAGCCGGCTGCGCTTCATTCGTCGCGCCAAGGATCTGGGTTTCACGCTGGAGGAGATCCGCGACCTGCTGGCGCTGTCGGCCGATCGCCATCGCGGCGTGAAGGCGGTCAAGCAGCGCGCGGAGCAGCGCCTGGCCAGCATCGATGCGCGCATCGCGGAACTGATGCGTATCCGCACAGGCCTGGAGCAATTGATCGAAGCGTGTCCTGGACGAGGTGATCCGGGGCACTGCCCGATCTTGCGCGCGCTCGCCGATGAGGAGCCGCAAGCATGAGCGCGCCAGGTACGTGCTGCCAGTCAGCCAATAACACTGCACGCGATCCGATTTGCGGCATGAGCGTGGATAAGACCCAGGCGCAGCACCGCAGCGACTACAGCGGCCAGACCTTTTATTTCTGTTGCGGTGGATGCAAGAGCAAGTTCGATGCCGATCCCGCACGTTATGCGCAGCCGGTGGTCAAGCCATTCGCGCCGACTTTGCATAGCTTGCCGATGGCCGGACAGGCGCATACACATACACATGCGCACGCGCATACGCATGGCGAGAGCCATGCTGCCTCCATGGCGAAGGATCCGGTGTGCGGCATGAGCGTCGACCCGGCCACCACGCCGCATCGTGCGGAACACGAAGGTCATACGCACTATTTCTGTGCGGCTGGATGCAAACAGAAGTTCATCGCTCATCCGGAGTTCTATCTGCAAGAACACCGTGCCCCCGTGGCAGCGGTGCCCGGCGCGACCTACACCTGTCCGATGCATCCGGAAGTACAGCAGGATGGTCCCGGCGATTGCCCGAAATGCGGCATGGCGCTGGAACCGATGATGCCCAGCCTGGATGAAGACGACTCCGGCGAAGTGAAGGCCATGCAGCGCCGCTTGTGGTCGTTGGCGGGCCTGACACTGCCGGTGTTCCTGATCGCGATGCTGCCGGATATGGGGATGCCTGTGCCGATGGCCTGGGCGGGCGCGGCGGGGTGGATGGAAGCGCTATTGGCCAGCATCGTGGTGTTGCGGGGCGGTGCTCCGTTTTTCGCGCGCGGCTGGCGGTCACTGCGACCCTGGCAGCCAAACATGTACACGCTGATTGCCATCGGCACGGGCGTGGCGTGGATCTATAGCGCGCTGGCTTTCTTGTTGCCACAGATCTTCCCACCCGGTTTCCGCGATATGCATGGACGTGTTGCGGTGTATTTCGAATCCGCCGCGGTGATTGTCACGCTGGTGACGCTGGGCGATTTTCTGGAGTGGCGCGCGCGCCGGCGCACCGGCGCTGCTCTGAAGGCGCTGTTGGGCCTTGCTCCGAAAACGGCGCGGCGCATAGTCGGCCATGAAGACCTCGATGTGCCGCTGGATGAGGTGCATGTTGGCGACGTGCTGCGTATTCGACCCGGCGAAAAAGTGCCGGTGGATGGCGTGGTGCTGAGCGGCAGCAGCCAGGTCGACGAATCCATGCTTACCGGCGAACCGATGCCGGTGAGCAAGGAGCCGGGCGATACGCTCACCGGTGGTACGGTGAATCGCGATGGCGCGCTGACCATGCGCGCCGAAAAGGTCGGCGCCGCAACCGTGCTGGCGCAAATCGTGACGCAAGTAGCACAGGCGCAACGCAGCAAGGCGCCGTTGCAGCGGGTGGCCGATCGGGTGGCCGCGTGGTTTGTGCCGACGGTCATTGCGGTGGCGATACTGGCTTTTGCGGGATGGATCTGGCTTGGGCCCGACCCGCGCTTTGCCCATGCGCTGATCGCGGCGGTGTCGGTGCTCATCGTGGCGTGTCCCTGCGCGCTGGGTCTGGCTACGCCGATTTCGATCATGGTGGCCAGCGGTCGCGGTGCGCAGCAAGGCTTGTTGTTCAAGGATGCGGCGGCGATCGAAACCATGCGTGAAGCCGATACGCTGGTGGTGGACAAGACCGGCACCTTGACCGAAGGCAAGCCGTCATTGACGTCCATCGTGCCGTTCGATCAGCACCGCCGTGCCGAGTTGCTGGCGCTGGCGGCAAGCCTTGAGCGCTCCAGCGAACATCCGCTGGCCAAGGCAATCCTGGCTGCCGCGAAGGAAGAACAGATCGACGTGGCCGACGCCAGGGATTTCCACGTGCTCAATGGTGGCGGCGTCAGCGGTCGTGTCGGGCAAAGCGAGGTGGTATTCGGCAATGCACGACTCATGCAGCAGCACGGTATCGACCTGGACCAGGAAACCCAAGCCAAAGCCGATGCCCTGCGTGGCGATGGCGCTACGGTGATGATGCTCGCCATTGACGGCAAAACGAGCGGTTTGTTTGCCGTCAGCGATCGCATCAAGCCGGATACGCCGCAAGCCATCGCCGAACTCAAGGCATCCGGCATGCGGATCGTGATGCTCACCGGCGACAACGCCGTTACGGCCCGCAGTGTGGCGCGCGATCTGGGTATCGAAGAGGTACACGCTGATGTGTCGCCAACGGGCAAGGCGGCGGTGATCGAAACCTTGCGCAAGCAAGGCCGGCGCGTGGCGATGGCCGGTGACGGCATTAACGACGCGCCCGCGCTGGCGGCCGCGGATGTCGGTATCGCCATGGGGCACGGCACGGATGTGGCGATCGAAAGTGCGCAACTTACCTTGGTGAAAGGAAGCCTGACGGGCATCCTGCACGCGCGTAGCTTGTCACAGGCCACCGTGCGCAATATCCGCCAGAACCTGTTTTTTGCCTTCATCTATAACGCGCTGGGCGTGCCGCTGGCGGCAGGGGTGTTGTATCCGCTGTTCGGCATCATGCTGTCGCCGATGCTTGCGGCGCTGGCGATGAGCCTGTCGTCGGTGTCAGTCGTTAGCAATGCGTTGCGGCTGCGCGATGCGGAGGTGAGTTCCGACCTCGCTGCAAAATAGTCTCGCCGAAGCGTAATATCGCTCCCACAGCCGCCACACGCGACGGCTGCATGATGATGTCGGCCGGGAGGCCTGTGTCATGTCACGGAGAGGGTGGTTCGTGTGGAGTGGCGCCTTGTGCGCGGTATTGGCTTTGGCATGGACGCCACCGACCGTCGAGGCGCCCGCGGCAGCTTCGGACGCTGCTTTCGTTGCGCGTATCGAATTGATCGGTCCGATCGGTCCGGCGGCCGCTGAATATGTGCACGGTGCAATCCAGCACGCCACCGATGACGGCGCCAAAGCCATTGTGTTGCAGCTGGACACACCGGGCGGCTTGATTGAATCCATGCGCGACATCGTGGCGGATATTCTCGCTGCCAAAGTACCGGTGATCGGCTATGTGGGGCCGGCCGGTGCGCGTGCGGCGTCGGCGGGTACTTATATTCTGTATGCGTGTCCGCTGGCGGCGATGGCGCCGGGAACGCATCTGGGCGCGGCAACGCCGGTCGATCTGGGCGGCGGTACACCGATGCCGTCGCCATTCGGCAACGGCTTTCCGGCATCCAGCAAATCAGCGGATAAATCCGCGCCTGGCAACAATGCCGTCAGCGATGCCGAGGCCAATAAGGTACTCAATGACGCGATCGCGATGATCCGTTCACTGGCGCAGCTGCACGGGCGCAACGCGGTATGGGCGGAGCAGGCTGTGCGCGGTGCCGCAACGCTGACCGCCAACGAGGCCGCTGCGCAGCATGTGATCGATTTTGTCGCCGCCGATCCGTCATCGCTATTGGCGCAAGCCGATGGACGCACGGTGAAGATAGGAGAGCAATCAGTCACCCTGGCGCTGCGGGATTTGCCGTTACGGGACTATCCGCCGAACTGGCGCGCGCGCTTCCTCGGCATCATCACCAATCCGACCATCGCCTATGTACTGCTGCTGGCCGGTATTTACGGGCTGATTATCGAAGCCTTTCATCCCGGCAGCTTCTTCCCCGGCGTCACCGGCGGCATTTGCCTGTTGATCGGCTTGTATGCCTTGCAACTGCTGCCGGTGAGCTACGCCGGACTGATCCTGATGGCACTGGGTGTGGCGTTGTTGCTGGCGGAGGCGTTCGTGCCCACGGCCGGCGTGCTGGGCGTGGGCGGGGTGATTGCCTTTGTGCTCGGCTCGATCATGCTGTTCCGCACCGATGTGCCCGGTTACAGCGTGAACCTGGGCGTGATCCTGGGCATTGCCTGCTGCGCGATCATCATGCTCGGCTTGCTGCTGCGGCTGGTGATGCGCGCGCGTCGCGCCCGTGCGTTCAACGGCGAAGAACAGATGCTGCAAAATACGGGTGAATTACTGCAGGCCGTCGCAGCGGGCGGCCAGGGTTGGGCACGTATCGGCGGCGAACGCTGGCGCGTGCAATGCGAGGCGGCGCTTCCCGCCGGTGCGCCGGTGCGCGTGGTCAGCCGTCATGGCTTGTTGTTGCAGGTGACGGCGGCGCGGGCAGGCGAAGGAGAATCTTCATGATCGGCTTTGCGGGCGTTGTCGTGCTTGTCGTGATTGCGCTGTTGTTTTCTGCGATCAAGGTTTTGCCGGAATACCAGCGTGGCGTGGTGCTGACATTGGGCCGCTATACCGGCACCAAGGGGCCGGGGCTGTTCGTGCTGGTGCCGATGGTGCAGCGGATGACGCGGGTGGATCTGCGCGTGACGGTAATGGACGTTCCGCCGCAGGATGTGATTTCCCGCGACAACGTTTCGGTACGCGTCAACGCGGTGGTGTATTTCCGGGTGATGGAGCCGGACAAGTCGGTGCTGAAGGTGTCCGATTTTTTGCAGGCCACCAGCCAGCTCTCGCAGACGCGCCTGCGTTCGGTGCTCGGCCAGCATGAGCTGGACGAGATCCTGTCGCAGCGCGACTCGATCAATCACAGCCTGCAGCAGATCCTGGACGAGGCGACCGATCCCTGGGGCATCAAGATCACTAATGTCGAGATCAAGGATGTCGACCTCAACGAGACCATGGTGCGTGCCATCGCTCGCCAGGCCGAGGCCGAGCGCGAACGGCGCGCCAAGGTGATTCACGCCGATGGCGAGCTGCAGGCCTCGGAAAAACTGCGTGACGCCGCCGCCAT
Source organism: Dyella flava (assembly GCF_016904955.1). Lineage (GTDB taxonomy): Bacteria > Pseudomonadota > Gammaproteobacteria > Xanthomonadales > Rhodanobacteraceae > Dyella_B > Dyella_B flava. Next base: position 450,071 of record NZ_JADIKE010000039.1, read on the forward strand.
GCTGGCGCAGCAGCCACAGGCTTTGCAGCTGCGTTATCTGCAGACCCTGGCCAGCATGTCCAACAGCGGGCAGTCCAGCACCATCGTATTTCCGCTGCCGCTGGATCTGCTCAAGCCATTGCTGGATGGCGTTGAAAGGAATCGGGGAGGAGAAGGAAAAGCATAGCTTGGACTTTGGCGCGCTTTAGCCAGCGTCAGATGGTCTGCTGGAATGTGTGACATCACCTCGCCGTCGTCCCGGCGCAGGCCGGGATCCAGCGTCTTTCGCTTTGTGCGAAATGATTTAACACCAGAGCAAAGTCACTGGGTCCCGGCCTGCGCGGGACGACGAACAAACGGGGCCTTTCCCATGACGTCTGTCAGATCCAATAGATGACGCCTGCGCCTGCCACCGCCGACACCGAAAACCGATGATGCTTCCCACACCGATCCGGGTGAGGGAGGAGCAAGTCATGAGCGCTATCAATGACACACGCAGCACCTTTGAAAAATACCTGCCGCTGTTGGTTGGCCTGTTGGTCGCCTTCCTGGCCGGCAAGGCCCTGAAACGCACTTTCTGGACGCTGTTCGGCATGTACTGGGCGCTGCACGCCACGGGCATCCATCTGTTCTAGACAAGGATTGTGCGTCGGGCTGGATGCCCTTATGGTGCGCGGGCCCGAATCCGGAGTCCCGCGTGAAACCAAGAACCCTCGCCGAATGGCTGGATTATCAGCAACGCATCCATGCGCTGGGTGTCGATCTGGGGCTGGATCGGGTGCAAGCCGTGTGGCATCGCATGGGAGCCCCCCGACTCGCCCCCCACGTCATCACCGTGGGCGGCACCAACGGCAAGGGTTCGACGGTCGCATTCCTGGAAGCGATGCTGACGGCGGCGGGGCAGCGGGTGGGGTGCTACACCTCGCCCCATCTCATTCATTACAACGAGCGGATTCGCATAGCCGGTGTGGATGCCGACGATGCGTCGCTGATCGAATGCTTCGAACGCATCGAGCTTGCCCGTGGCGAGATTCCCCTGACCTATTTCGAATTCGGCACGCTGGCTGCGTTCGATCTGTTCGCGCGCGACCCGTTGGATGTCGCCGTGCTGGAAGTGGGACTGGGCGGGCGACTTGATGCGGTCAACCTGATCGACGCCGATGCCGTGATCGTCACCACGGTGGATCTGGATCATGTGGAGTGGCTGGGGCCGGATCGTGACAGCATTGGCCGCGAGAAAGCGGGCATAGCGCGCCGCGACCGGCCGGCGATCGTGGGAGAAATCGATCCACCCAAGGGTTTGCTGGAGGCGTTGTCTGCGCATGGCGCGCGGGTCGAGCGGGCAGGGCGCGATTTTTGGGTCGAGCGTGGTTCCAGCGACTGGCAGTGGCTGCATCAGGATGGCACCCGACTGCGCTTGCCCGATCCCGAACTGGCCGCGCCGGTGCAATACGCCAACGCGGCGTCGGCGATCGCCACGCTGCATGCCTTGCATGTGGTCGATCCGGCTGGACTGGAACGCATCGCCTCGGCCGGCATGCATCGACCGCGGGCGCCGGCACGCTTGCAGTTCCTGGGCGGCGATCCGGCGGTGATCGTCGACGTTGGCCACAACCCGCAGGCGGCACGGGCGCTTGCCGAATGGCTGGACACCCAGTCCGGCGATGAGCGCGTGCATGCCGTGTACGGCGCGCTCTCCGACAAAGATGTCGGCGGCGTGATGACTGCATTGGGATCGCGCATCACGCATTGGCATCTGGCCAGCCTGGATCAGGACACACCACGCGGCCTGCCGGCGTCGGTGCTGGCTGGCGTACTGCATCAGGCGCTGCCGCACGCAGCGTGCGATACGCATCCTGACGTGCGCCACGCGCTGGCGGCAGCTCGCGCCAGCGCGCGGCGCGGCGAGCGCATTCTGGTATTCGGTTCGTTTTTTGTTGCCGCCGCAGCGCTGGAAGAAACGGCTGGCTGAACCTTTGTCCTGTTTCTGTCATGTCCGGCGGCAGGGACAGGTATAATCGCCGCCGTCACGCACAAGCTGGTTGTCTGGAGTCCATCTTGAACACACGCCTGTTGGGAGCTGCCGTCCTCGTCGCGCTGGCTATCTTGTTCGTGCCGATGATGTTCTCAAGCAAGCCGCCGTCGACCAGCACCACCACCGATCAATCGGTCAGCCTGGCCATTCCTGCGGCGCCGGATCGCGACTTGCAGACCAAGACGATGAGCTTGAACGGCCAGCCGGCGGTTTCGAGCAGTGTCGCCCCGGCGACCACCGCGGCGCCGAATGCCAGCGGCATGTCCACGGTGAACACGAATTCCCAGCCTGCTTCCAGCGCAACCGCGCCCGCGATTGCCGCACCCGTCCAGCAGGCCGCGGTGCCGTCTTCACAACCGGCGATTCCCGTCATTCCGTCGAAGACCGCCATGGCGAGCCGCCCGGTCATCGCACCGCCTCCGGCCGCCACGCCAACGCCATCCCCGGCGCTGCCGCCGGAGACCGCAGCGCGCGGCATCTATAGCGTCAACCTCAGTGCCTACGAGCCGGCAGGGGCGAACCGTCTCATGCAGCGTGTGCGGAGCCTGGGTTATCCCGTTCGCAGCGAGCCGATCCAGCGCGCCGGCAAGACCCTGACCCTGGTCAGCGCCGGTCCGTTCGATACCCGGGCCGCGGCGGAAGCCGCGCGCTTGAAGATCGCCCAGACCGTACCCGGCGTGCCGGCCCGCCTGGAAAGTGGCGCCACCACGCCCCAGGGTGATGAGCCGGCTCCGGTGGCGGCAGGCCCTGGTCCAGTTCGCGCTGGCGCCTGGGCCGTTCAGGTAGCCGCCATGGGTAGCCAGGCCGATGCCATCGCGCTGCGCGACAAGCTGCGCGCGAACGGCTTCGACGGTTTCGTGGACTCGGTCAATGCCGGCGGCAAGCGGCTGTGGCGCGTGCGGGCTGGCCCGCAGACGCAGCGCAGCGATGCGGTCAGCGTGCGAGATCAGATCAAGGCCAAACTCGGGCTCGACGGTAACGTCGTTAGCGCTAACTGAACAACGCCACCGGAAGCCTGGGCATGAACGCGGTCGACCTGATCATCATCGCGGTATTAGCGCTTTCGGTCCTTGTAGGACTTTTTCGAGGCCTCATATCCGAGGTGCTGGCGCTGCTTACCTGGATAGCGGCTTTCTGGGTGGCGAAAATGTACGGCCCGATGGTGTCGGCGCACTTCGAGCGGACCATCGAAACGCCGGTGCTGAGAGTGCTGGTCGGCTACGGCATCTGCTTCATTGCCGTGCTGATCCTTGGTGCACTGGTGCGGTTTGTGTTGCATCAGCTGGTGGACGGCACGGGTTTGGGCGGCACGGATCGCCTGTTAGGAATGATTTTTGGTTTTGCACGCGGCGTGCTGCTGGTGGCGCTGCTGGTGTTTCTGGTCGGCATGACGTCGTTTGCGCGTGAACCGATGTGGCAGCAGTCGACCCTGTTGCCCCAGTTCAAGGGCATCGCGGCATGGCTGGAGCAGGAATTGCCAGCCAATGTGCGTGAACATTTGCAGCCGGGCAACCTGCCGGCGCATCTGCAAAACCTGCAAAACGTGCTGCCGGCCGGACTGTCGCCGCACGTACCGAATTCTCCGGCTGCAGCTTCCAGCGCGGCTGGTTCAACGCATTAACACTAACGGGTAGCAACACCATGTGCGGAATCATCGGTATCGTCGGTACCACTGAAGTGGCATCGGCGCTTTATGACGGCCTGACCGTCCTGCAGCATCGCGGGCAGGATGCGGCGGGTATCGCGACCGTGGACGGCGCGCGACTGCGACTGCACAAGGACAACGGCCTGGTCCGTGACGTGTTCAATCAAGCGTCGATGAGCCGCCTGCGCGGCCGCATCGGCATCGGGCATTGCCGCTATCCCACGGCGGGCTCGGAAGGTTCATCCGAATCGCAGCCGTTCTACGTGAACTCGCCCTACGGCATCGCTTTCGCGCACAACGGCAACCTGGTGAACACCGAGACCTTGCGCCGCGAGATGTTCGAGGACGACCGCCGGCATATCAACACCGATTCGGATTCGGAAGTGCTGCTCAACGTGCTCGCGCACGAGCTGCAAATCCAGGACCGGATGGCGTTGACCCCGGACCAGATCTTCAAAGCCGTGGCCGGTGTGCATGCACGCGCACGCGGCGGCTATGCCTGCCTGGCGCTGTTGCTGGGTTATGGCCTGCTCGCGTTCCGTGATCCGCACGGTATCCGCCCGCTGGTGCTGGGCGAACGCGTGACGCCGGAAGGCCGCGAATATGCGGTGACATCCGAATCGGTGGCGCTGGATATCCTTGGCTTCAAGCGCCTGCGCGATGTAGCGCCGGGCGAAGCGGTATTCATCACCAAGGACGGCCAGCTGCATACTCGCATGTGCGCGGATGGCGCGGTGCATGCACCGTGCATCTTTGAGTACGTGTATCTGGCACGTCCGGATTCGATGATCGAGAACGTGTCGGTGTACAAGGCGCGCCTGCGCATGGGCCAGAAGCTGGCCGAGAAGATTCTGCGCGAGCGTCCCGATCACGGCATCGATGCGGTCATCCCGATTCCGGACACCGCGCGCACTGCCGCCAGTGCACTCGCCGAGGCGCTGGGCGTGCCGTTCCGCGAAGGCTTCGTCAAGAACCGCTACATCGGCCGCACCTTCATCATGCCGGGGCAGGGCGAGCGCGTGAAATCGGTACGCCGCAAGCTCAATCCGGTGGAGCTGGAATTCCGCAACAAGAACGTGCTGCTGGTGGACGACTCCATCGTGCGCGGCACCACGTCCCGGCAGATCATCCAGATGGCCCGCGATGCCGGTGCCAAGAACGTGTACTTCGCCTCCGCCGCGCCGCCGGTGCGTTATCCGAACGTGTACGGCATCGACATGCCGGCCGCTTCCGAACTGGTGGCCGCCGGCCATACCGACAAGGAAGTGGAAAAGGTACTCGGCGCCGACTGGCTGATTTACCAGGATCTGCAAGACCTGATCTGGGCCGTGCAGGACGGCAACGAAAACCTGAAGCACTTCGACACCTCGTGCTTCTCCGGCGAATACATCACCGGCCTCGATCAGCATTATCTGCAGCAGATCGAAATGCTGCGCTCGGACGATGCGAAGGCTGCACGTCGTAGTGCGTAACACTGCTTTTCCCCTCTCCCCTTCGGGGCACGCGGAGAGAGCACATGGATGTGCTCGGCTTTGAGGAGCGAGGAGAGGGCAGGGTGAGGGGCGGCCTAGCCACAAACTCCCATGACCGACCTCCACACCGCCGCCAAACGCTGCCTCGACGCACGCGACCCCGCCGAAAAATTGCGCCTGACCCATGCCACATGGGTGGCGCTGCAAGCCGGCGAGCTACGTCCCGATTCCACGTCACCCGCACCCGAAGCCATCGGCAATCCCGGGCGCCCAGAGCGCCCGCAACTTGTCCCGCAACGCCAAGTACCCCATCGCGGCCTCGGTACACCGGAAGGGCGTGCTGCCTTGGTACACGCCGTCGCGCATATCGAATTCAACGCCATCAACCTGGCCTGGGATGCGGTGTATCGCTTTCGCGGCATGCCTGCCGATTACTACACAGACTGGGCCAGTTGCGCCAACGACGAAGCGCGCCACTTCGCCTTGTTATCCACGCGGCTGACTGAACTTGGTCACGTCTATGGCGACTTCGATGCCCATAACGGCCTGTGGGAAATGGCCGAGAAAACCGCGCATCACGACACGGCACGCATGGCGCTCGTGCCGCGTGTACTCGAAGCGCGCGGTCTGGATGTAACCCCCGGCATGATCGAACGCCTGCGCGCGGTCGGCGATGAACCCACCATCGCGATACTGGAAGTGATCCTGCGCGAAGAAGTCGCGCATGTTGCCGCCGGCACACGCTGGTTCCGCTGGTGCTGCGAGCGTGATGCGCTCGATCCGCGCGAAACCTTTCTCGGTCTGCTGCGCGACTACATGGGACGCAACCTGCGCGGCCCCTTCAACCGGCCCGCGCGGCTGGCGGCAGGTTTCGATGAAGACGAACTCGACCAGTTAACCCAACTGGCGCTGGCCTCATAACACCGTAGGTTGGGTTAGCGAAGCGTAACCCAACGATATTTATCGTCTCGATCGAATTCCGTTGGGTTACGCTGCGCTAACCCAACCTACCCAACCTACATTGGCTTGCGAAACTTGTAGATAAACCGATCCGTCTTGCCCTTGATCGACTTGTCGAAGATTGGCAGCGTGTGATCGTCGGCCGGATTGCGCTCAGCATCGCTTTCACCGACAAACTCAAATCCCGCCGCCGTAACTTCCGCTTTCACCGCGGCAGGATCGATGCGATGCAGCGTGTTGGTCTCTGAAGTTCCCGTTCCCGCTGCAGCGGCGTGATCAAGCACGATGTAGATGCCGCCCGGCTTCAGCGCGTCATAAATGGCCTTGTTCAGGCGTGCCATATCCGGCGTGCCCATGAACGGATCGTGCAGGTCGTGATAGTTCTGCGAAGTCCAGATCATGTCGACGCCCTTGGGAATATCCAGCTGCGCAATCGGCTGCACCAGCACCATCACGTTGGAGTAAGCCGGTGTCCCGGCAAAGCTGCGCAGGATCGGCAGATTCTTGGGCGCTACCTTGTCCATCTCGACCGGCTGTATCGCATACACGGCACCCTTCGGACCGACGACCTTGCTGAAGAGGCGCGTGTAGTAACCCGCACCCGGCATCAGGTCCACCACCTTCCAGCCGCGCGTAATGCCGGTGAAATTCAATACCTCGATCGGCTTGCGTTCGGCATCCAGCGCCCGCTGATCGGCCGGCCGGTTTGGATCGGCGACGGCGAGAGCGGTAAAAGAGGGCAGTGCAGGGACGGCGTTGGCGGGGATGCCGGCCAAAACGGTGAACGCAAGCGCAGCGGCGAACAGACCATGGAGCTTCATCGAGGATCTCCTTCAACCGTAGTTATTCAGAATGACGTTTCGAGCGTATAGGGAATGTGTGTATCGATGGCCGTCCACTTTACCCTCGATGGTCATGGGGTAACAAAAAACATTAATACACGTAATTGATTGCAATAGCCGGCGTCACCGTGTTGACGGAGTTATGTCCACCGAATGTCACGCGCGTGCCAAGCAGTACGCCAATCGCCGGTGACCAGTTGTATTCAATCGCCGGCGCCAGCCCGAATGCCGTGCTCGTACCCGAATTCAGCCGCACGTTTTGCGGATAGGGAATATTGCTCGGATCCAGCATGTCTTCACCCGCTACATGGGTATTGCCGTTGTGGCTGTAGATCGCATCCAGCGCCAATACCCAGCGTTGAGTAAGACTGTATTCGAACGCCAGATCGGCGAAGAAACCATTGCCAGGTTTGACGTTACCCTGGAAACCCGGTCCGGTGCCGTAAACGCTGACACCTTGCACATCGGCGCTGCGGGAGAACGCTTCCGACACATCGAAGCGCATGCGCAGAATGCGGCCGTTCGGCAGCCAGAAATACATCTGCGAATTGAGCGCCAGCGTCGTGGTGTAGGTGCCGCTGCCGAGGCCATCGCTGGGCCGGTTGCCCAGTTGATCGTATTTGCCGGTCGGCAGTGTTTCCTGCAATTCAATGGCCGTCGTCGGCACCCCGTTGCCCGGCTGGAATTCCGTCAAGCGGTATTGCGCCTGCACCGTGATATCGCCCATGCCGATGCCGGCACTGTTCGGTCCATTGCTGACCCGGTTATAGCCGAAAACCGGAATGATCCCGACCGACAACCGGTTGACCAGGCCATAAAGGATGTACGTGCGCGAGCCGAAGCTGTTCGTGTCCTGGCTGTGGATGTCGTAGAGATAGGGCTCGAACAGAAAATGTCCGGGCGGCAAGGTTTCGGCTGAGTTGGCCAGCATCGGCCCGGTCCACCAGGCCTCGCTCATCGATTCTTCGCTGATCGGAGCAGGCGGCAGCGCTGGTGTGGTCTGCGCACCTGCGGGAAATGACCACCACAGGCAGCCATGCAGGCACAACAGGCAGGCGATACCAGCGCGCCGCCGCGCGTTCATTATTGGATCCGCGTCAGGTTTGCGACGAAGTTCGGTTCCCAGGTCTTGCCGTTGTCATCCGAGAACGACTGCTCGAAATGATGCGAGTTGGGTTTGATCTGCGACCACACCGTGCGTACCAGAATCATCCGTCCCTGATAGGTTTCCTGATCGATCAGTTCACCGCGTCCATCCTTGAATTCACCAAACGCCGTTGTTTCGAGCACACCATCCTTGCTGCTGGCGAACGTCTGGTCCCACTGATGCGTCTGCGGGTTGTAAAGAAACAGCGTGAGTCCTTCCAGATGTTCGGTGGGACCACTGGCCTCGATTTCTTCCATCGATGCCTTGCCACCCCAGATTTTCCGCACCGTCACCGTGCCGTTGAGTTCGGCCCAGGTCTTCGAGCCGGTCAGCGGGTGCTGGAGGGTCATGATGTGCGTGTGCCAGGTGCCGATGTTGAAGTCGAAATCGTGTGTGCCATCGCGGAGGACCGGCGCGGCGGTGGCGCTGGACGCGGTGTCCCGCGCGCCTGCCGGGGTGGGCAGAGTGGCCGTGGCCGCGACCCAGGCAGCGCTGAGGAAAAGAGCCCTTCGGAACAGCTTCATGGCAAACCTCCCAGGTGAGCATCCGTATGCGTGGAGCGAAAGTTAGGCCGACTAGTGGTTTACGAAAATAGCCACTTGGGTATGATTCGATATAACCACTTGAGGCCAATCGCATGAAACGGATATCCGCAGGTTTCCTGCCACCGGTTGCGTTGGATGCGGCGGCTGGCACGCCCATGTACGACCAGTTGTCCGAGTGGTTCCGGCGCGCCATCGTCGGCGGCCATCTGCGGCCGGGGCAGCGTGTACCGTCGACACGCAGCCTGGCCAAGGAGCTGAGGATTTCCCGCGTACCGGTGCTTAGCGCTTACGAGCAACTGTACGCAGAGGGTTATCTCGAAACCTTCGTGGGCGCCGGCACCTGTGTTGCGCGATCGATACCGGGCCAGACGCTGAAACCGCACGGCGCAACCGAACGGCACACGCAGCTGCCAAACACGACGCAAACCGCGCCGCGCAAAATCGCGCAACGCGTGGATGGTTTACGCACACCGCCGCAAACCTGGGCGAATAATCAAGGCGCATTCCGCGTCGGCTTGCCGGCCATCGATCACTTCCCGGTCACAACATGGTCGAAGCTATTGCATCAGCATGCCCGCAAGCCGCCCATCGAGCAGATGGTGTACGGCGATCCGATGGGCTATCTGCCGCTGCGCGAAGCCATTGCCGAATACCTGGGCACCGTACGCACCGTACGCTGCGATGCATCGCAGATACTCATCACCACCGGCTCCCAGCAAGGCTTGCAGGTCTGCGTGCACGCCTTGCTCGATGCAAAGGATCGCGTCTGGATGGAAGACCCCGGCTATCCCGGTGCGAGGCAGGCATTAGGTACGATCGGCGCGGAGATCATTCCGGTTCCGGTCGACGAAGAAGGCTTGAATGTCGAGGAGGGCATTCGACGTCAGCGCAATGCACGTGCGGTCTACATATCGCCATCGCATCAGTTTCCCCTCGGCTACACCATGAGTGCCACGCGGCGCATGCAACTGCTCAGCTGGGCCTCGCGCAGCGGCGCATGGATCATCGAAGACGACTACGACAGCGAATACCGCTTCGGTGGCCGCCCGCTTGCATCGCTGCAGGGCATGGATACCGACGACCGTGTCGTCTACGTCGGCACATTCAGCAAGGTGATGTTCCCCGCCTTGCGCGTCGGCTACATCGTTGTGCCCAAGGACCTGGTCGGGGCGTTTGCTGCCGTCCGCGACGCCCTCGATACGTTTTCCCCCATGCTTTACCAGGTCGCGCTCACCGATTTCATCCGCGAAGGCCACTTCGCCCGCCACATTCGCCGCATGCGTGCACTTTACCTGGAGCGGCGAATTGCGCTGCTCGACGCGATCGACCAATACATGGATGGCCGGCTCGAAGTCATCGGCACCGAAGCCGGCATGCAACTCGCCGCCTTGTTGCCGCACGGCGTCGATGATGTAGCCGTGTCGATCAAGGCAAAGCAACTAGGCATTTCAGCCCGGCCGCTGTCCATCTCCTACGCCGAGCGGCCGGCGCGGGGAGGGGTCATTCTTGGGTATTCCGGAGTGGGGGTGCATGAGCTTCGCGAGGGCATTCGGAAGCTTAAAACGTGTATCTAGAGAGCAGCATGCCATCAGAAAGTGCATGGTTCGTTTTACAGGCTCTTCACAAATTTCGTGTCACGCCATTGCTAGTATCGCCAGCAAGGTAATACGGTTCCAGGGAAGACGAGCAGGGGGAAAAATGAAAAGGTCACTCATCATGGCGGCAATCGCCATGTTACTTGCCGGCTGCGCGCCGGTTTCGACAAAAAGCATCAATGCCGCCCAGGATTTGCAGGGTAAAAAACTCATCGTAACCAATCACGCCATACCGGATTTCAGCGCCAATACAGCAGGCAAGGCCATGTTCGGCTTGGTCGGCGGCCTTGCGATGATTTCTTCAGGCAATGAATTGGTAAGAACAGACGAGATTCCTGATCCCGCCGTTCGCATCGGCAATCGGCTGGCCAACGATCTTGCACAAAATCAAGGCGTCACCCTGGTGCCTTCGAGCGGCTTGGTTGCACCCAGTGGCAGCTCTGCCGACCTGATAAAAACCTATCCAGGCGCGGATTTATTGCTCGACGTCAAGACTTACGCCTGGTCCTACATGTACTACCCGACCAAGTGGGCGACTTATCATGTCTTCTATGCGGCGAATATACGTTTGTTAGACGGTAAAACCGGTGACGTCATTGCGCAGCAGACCTGCAAAACAGATCCAGTCGACCCGAACAACGCGCCTTCACTTGACGAGCTACGTGCAAATCAAGGTGCATTGCTAAAAAAGTTCTTTGTTCAAGCGGCGGATACCTGCGTGAGCAATGCCGAGCAGCAGATTTTAAATTTGGCTAGCCATTACAAGGCCGGCGCTCCACAAGTGGTGGAAACCCAGTCCATTGCGACTCCGGTAAGCACGGTCAATACCGCGCAACCCACACTCGCAGAGGCCGCTGCAAGTCCCCAGGCATCCGCGGCGCCCGTGACGCAAGTCGCCTCGATGTCGTCATCCACTTCTCAGGCTGACACCGCGGTCCTGCCATTGGCTCAGAATGTTGCAACTCAAATGGGTTGTGGCACGGTCCAGCCCAATGGCGACTCCACCTTCGTTGCTTCTTGCGGAACCTATAGCGTTGTGATCGGTTGTGATGGTGGCCAATGTCGCCCCATGCATACCGTCAACGTCAAGAACGACGAATAAGCAGTCTGCCGAAACTTAAAAGGGCCGTGCGGCGCTTAGCTGTGCGGCCTTTTTATAATGATGCCTTGATATCCGCATCTGGCTTTGGACGGACGTGTATACCCTTCAAATACCTTGTACGATGGCGCGCTCGGCTGATTGGATAAGCGGCCTGGCGGGGGCTGTCGGAGTGGAATCACTCGGGCCCTGTTGCTAGCTCAGGAGAGCGTTGTCCGCCCGGCATCCGGCAAGCTTTAAGGTCATGGTATGAAGAACGCAGTCGTTGTCATTCCGCTCTATAAAACGGATCTAAACGACAATGAATTATTGTCGCTGAAGCGATCACTGAAAGTGCTCGCCCAGCACCCTTTCGCCATTGCATGCCCCGACAGTCTGGACTTGAGTCCGCTGAATGCGATTCTCGATACGGTCAACCATGTTGTTAAACGGTTCCGAGACGATTATTTCAAAGGGCTCTCCGGCTATAACCAGTTGATGCTTTCCAGCACCTTTTACGAGGCGTTTGCCGAATACGAATACATCTTGATCTGCCAGACGGATGTGTTTGTCTTTGAGGATCGTCTAGAGCACTGGTGCAATCAGGGATACGACTACATTGGCGCCCCGTGGCTCGCATCAAGGCAGACGTTCTTCAACCGCCTGTTGTTCCGGATCAACAACGCGTTCAAGAAGAGAAAGAAGTCCACGGAGCACTACTTCAAAGTGGGCAATGGCGGTTTTTCTCTCAGAAAAACCGACGCGATGCTCCGCGCTGTCCAGCGCCGAAATGAGGGCATGGAGCAAGGCTTGCCCACGCTATCGAAGTGGCATCCGCAGAATCTTTATATCGAAGATCTCTACTTTTCGTTGGTGGCCCCCACACTGACGGAAATGAACATTCCCGACTATTTAAGCGCGGTGGACTTTTGCTTCGACCGGAAGCCCGATCTTGCCTTGAAGCTCAACCACGGCAAGCTGCCGTTTGCCTGTCATCGCTTTTATGATCCGAAGGCTAGTAAGTTTTGGCAGCCGATTGTCAGTAAATACATATAGTAATTAGCGTTGCGATGAGTCGGGAAAATGTTTTGACCCCTTTGGTCTTAGAGTCAAAGATCAAACCTTCGTTTACGTGTCCATGAAATCGAGAGCGGCCCAGTTTCTCTTTGATGAAGGCATTGAGATCATGTTTACATTGGTTCGTAAAGTTGGACTATGCATGGTTTTATTCGCCCTATCTATGCTTTGTCAGGGGCGTGACACGATGGAATTGGCCGGAAAGTCGACGAAGGATGTGTTCCATGATCCTCGCGTCGTAACCCTGATTGATGCGGTTGCCGACAACGATATGGATAAAGCCAAAGCGCTCCTAGCGGCGGGGAGTGATATCAATGCGACCGGCGAGGCGGGTCTGACGCCACTGATTTGGATGATTGGCCAGCACAACAACAAAGCTATTCATGAACTGTTGGAGCTGGGTGCAGACCCCAACAAGCCGTGGCAGCGAGGGGAGGCTCCTGTTTACATAGCTGCTTCCGGCGGTAACTTGCCGTTGCTGAATATGCTTTTGGACTATCACGGCGATCCTGATTCTCCGGCTCATGGAAGAAGTTCCATGATGATTGCAATGATGCAATTGCACTTTGATTGCGCGGAATTGTTGGTCAAACGTGGTGCTGACATCAATTTCCATGATGGCGTTATTTCCAGCATTTTCGCGCCTCTTTCAGTAGGGCGTTTCGACTGGGTGGTATGGATGCTTGAAAATGGCTATAGCCATGATCTGCAGCAGGCGCGCCGCGGTGTTATCCATCGCGTGGCTTCCAGTACACAACTGGAATGGAAGAATAAGGCGTTGGAAATTCTTAATCAGCGCATTGCGGATCAGGCCGAATCGGGGGGCCGAATCGGGGCCACCGGGGCCGAATCGGGACCACCCATGAATTAGCCCTTCGCTGATGCGGAATCGGGGGCACTCAGGTCAAAGCGAAGCGGGTCAAAGCGAAGCGGGGCCACCCACGGTCAAAGCGGAGCCAAAGCGGGCAAAGCGAGCAAAGCGGGGCGGCAGCAAAGCGGGGCCACCCATGAATTACGCTTGCTCGTGCATTGCGCTTGGCGTTTAAATAGTGGATGTCCCTGTTTTGTGCTAGTACAACCGGCACCACAACATCAACGTCCGCGCTAACGCCAACGCCGACGCCCGCACCAACGGCGACTCCCGCGCCAGCTCCTACGCCGGCACCGACGACCCTTAATCCTTCGCTGGTGGCGAGCCCCGACCTGCTGCCGCCACCGGGTGGTCCATCGCCAAGCCCCACCCCGGCGCCTACGCCCACGCCAACTCCCACGCCCACTCCGACACCTACCCCGGCGCCCGCACCCACGCCGGCCCCATCCACGACGCCCAACGTCGTTGCCAACTGGTACACCTACGATGCGGATGGCCGGGTAGAGATCGCTAACGGCAGTCTGGAGAATGGTCAGATTGTTGTCACCAGCGCGCTCAATTCCGGTGAGAACTGGTACGACGCGGCAGGCAATGTCATGCAGTACGAGTCCTATCAAACCCTCAACTCGCAGTCGCAAGAGATCGTCCAGAAGGGTTTCTATAATCAACTGAGCCAAATGGTGCTGGTACAAACGCAGACCGCGTCTGGAAGTGCTTTCGCGAATCAACAGGCCGATAGCTATGACACGGCCGGGCAACTCATCAGCCAGGTCACCTATCAGCTGCCCGGCAATACGGAAGAAGGCACCTTCGATGGCTCCCTCGTCTCATTCGACGATGGCGGATGGGTCAAGAGCGATGTCGTCTACACTTACAACGCCGACGGCGAGCTGACCGACCAGAGTACCTATGCCGAAGAGGCTGCGCAGACCCTGATCAATGAATATGTAACGTCCTCCGGGGTCACCAGCAGCAGCTATGCCACGGAAGATCAAGAGATGCCGGGCATGCCCACATCGGTGGGGTCTTGGTCAGATGGCGCACTCCTCCTGGACTCGGAAGTCGAGTACAACTCCTACGATGCCGACGGCAACCTGATTAGCTACCAGACCTCATACATACCGCAGGAGACGGTGCTCAATCCGAGCGGCACACAGAGCACGGATGACTACACCAATACCTATGTATGGCAGAACGCGGCGCTCAACAGCGGCACCGCAGAGACAATCACGAGCGATGGCAGCACCAGTACACAAAGCAACACCAATACGTACAACGACCTGGGTGAGCTTGTTGCGACCAATGGCGGTGTGAACGGGAGTTCGCAGACCAACTACATGGCATACACCGCCGATGCCCAGCTTCTGCAACAGACCACTACACCCACTGGTTCCAGCAGCAGCACCAGCGTCATAACGATGTATGCCAACCAGCAAAGTCTCGGTAGCGTCAATAGCGACGGCGCCATCAACGTGCTGGCGACCACCGGCGGTTTCACCAACAGCACCAATGGTACGCAGAACTACACGGTGAAAAGTGGCGACACGCTGCAATCGCTGGCGCAGGAGATCTACGGCGATAGCAACTACGGCTACATTATTGCGGAGGCCAATGGCCTGGAGCCGGGCAGTTCATTGACGGTAGGGATGACGCTGCAGATTCCGCAAGTCACGACCACGGCCAATAACGCAAATACCTTCCAGCCTTCCACGCAAAGTGCCGTTGCCAACGCGGGCCCCTCAGCCTGTGAAACGACGGCGGAAATCGTGGCGGCCTCGATTGAGACGGTGCTCAATCAGCAGTCGGCGTTTGCGCAAACGGTGGATCAGGCCGAAGAACAGGAGAGCGTGGCAGCGGCGGCCGCCGCTGCCCAAGCTGCCCGGCTAGCCGCTGAAAAGGTCGCGAACGGGGCCTATCGCTATGAATATGAGGAGATCCAGCAAACCCTGTCGACGCAAGCCAGCAAAGAGGCTGACCTCGCGACCCAGTATGCCCAGGCCTCCCAGCAGGCGCTCGCGCAAGGCAACCAGCAGGCGGCTGCGCAAGCCGCTCAGCAGTCGCTCGCCGCCGCCGCAGCGGCGCAGCGGGCCATACAGGGGTTGGCTGCTCAGGATCAGCCGGTTCATACGGACCTTTTGTCTGATAGTGGGGCTGTGCCCGACGGTGTGTATGGTACGGACGACGACGATAATGACAATTACTACTCGGGTCAGTTGGGAGCGCCTTCTTTTACTCCTGCTCCCCCTAGTGTTTGGGTGCCGCCTGGCTATAGCTTGGGCAGTTGGGGCAACGGTACGTCACCGGCACCCACTCCCGCGCCAGTATTAGCGCCAGCACCCGTATTACCAACAGCACCAGTACTACCATCGGCACCAGGATTGGGTCTCACTTTCAATAATCCGCTGCCACCTATACAGGTAAGCCAAAACATTGGGCCTGAGACGATTACTGCTGCGCCGCTGATCGTTCCTTCTGAGTCAGACTTGAATGATTTGGGGTCTACGATGCCTACGGCGTCGTTGGTTTCATTGGCAGGGAGTGATGTAACTGATCTCGAAGGGGGCTATCCGGCTGGGATTACCTATGGCAGCGAGATGCCACTGAACGGTCAAGCAGGTGGCCCGATGGTGGATTTCTGGAATGCGCCGGAAGGCTCGTTGATGGGGGTGGTTAACAATGCAAACAGCAGCGGAATATCAACCACAACATATGCAGGTCAAACGAACTTTACTGCTGCTCAGCAGGACGATATCAATAATGATTTAGTGGCTCCCGCTGGAACAGATGGGACGATATGGCCCGCTTATGTCGACGCTAATGGCATCGTAGAGCCTGTAGGTGTTCCGGAAACAGTCAATGGTAATCCGGTCACAGTCGACGGCAGAGATGTTGAGAATATCCTGGGGCCATCGGTAACGGCTGATGTCAACGCTCCCTATGGCTTGGTAGATCCAGATATTGCGGTGACGTTTACGGCACCAGACTTGGCCCCGCCTCCGTCTCCCAATCTCTACACCTATAGTAGTCCGGGGGGAGATCAAGCGATTTCATATGCGTCTATTTCTGATTCAATGCCATTGTGGACCTTCAATAGTGGTGGTTCATTACAGGACCCATACACGCCCGGAAGCGCTCTCAATCCGCAGCCAGATCTGACGCTTCCGCAAGAAAGCACCCCGTCGGTGATTGATCCATTGACTGGCGAATATGGTCCAATGCCGACTGTGGAGGACTCAACACCCTCGTTGTTGGCTCGGCAGGACCAGCAAGCTCAATTGAATAAGTTGGGCATGTTTTTGTTCTTCAGTAGCCTTCCATCGTATGCTAGTAAGATGGAAGCGCCGGAGTTTGGTCCCGGGCCGTACGCGGAGCCTTATGAACCGTCTGGACCTAATGTGAGTAGTGTTGATTCAGGCACAGAAGTTGCTCCGACAAATCCAGACGAACCTAACCCAGCAGATGCTGTTAATCCTTCTCCGGCTGACGTTAGTGCGACCGTTCCAAATGGTGTAACGGCTAATTCAATAACATTAGATGGATCTTCGGTCTTAAGTAAGAGTGAATTAAATCAACTAAGCTCCTCACAAGTTAATGAATATCTCCAGGGTGTTGTAAATAATTTAAATGTCACAACCACCGAAAATCAGGCGGTCTTTTATTCCGGAAGTGGTGCGGGTGCAAGTGCTCAAGATTTTGCAGCGGCCAATGGGAAGCTTACAATTGAAATGACCCCCGGCGGTGGTTGGCTTAATGACCTGGATTTATTTAATGGTGGTGTGTCCGGAGTTTCGCAATCACAAGCTCAGAATTTATGGATTCAAGCTTCAAGTAATTATGCGAATGGAGCTTCTGGATCGGTAGTTGGTATTCTTAATAATCCAAATCCGTTAGGGATATTTAATACGGTTGAATATCCGTTGCTACAAGCTAACCCGTCTGTCACTAATGTCATTACAGGTGGAAAGTAGTATGAATGATTTCGTAAAAATTAATGAGCAACACGTGAAAGAGTCATCTGGATATGAGGTCTATTCAGATGGAAGGGACTATTTACGCTTTAAGGATGGCAAGTGTAATTTTCGTATCCGACGCGAACTTGGTTGGAATCCAATAACGCGCAAGGGGCATGAGTACATTTACGTAAATGATATTTACGACGAAAATATGGCTAATGTCGCTTTGACGCCTGATGAGCGAAACCGCCTCATGGAAAAAGTGGTGGCTGCAATAAAATTCATGGACGACTTCGAGGTAAGCTTTGTGGAGCATGATTAAGCATGTGGTTTATTTAGTGTTCCAAGCGCGGGAGCCGATGCTGCTGATCAGGAAATCCAATTAGTTGGCGGTAGGGCGCCAATCAATAGCAAATACGCCGGGCAGACTTATCCGCTGGAAAATTTATCTCCAGAATTGCAGGTAAAATATCCGGACAGTGTCAGTTTTACGCCGCAAGGATTCCCTGACTTCTCGCCGTACTCGGTTGCCGAGGTACAGCTTGATGGCCTGACCGGAAATTATGCGAACGATGCAGCATTGTCGAATGAGGCAGTTGGCCTCGACGCAACTCCGCAGGGATACGTTTGGCATCACGTCGAAGATGGTGAAACCATGCAGTTGATCCCTCAAGATATACATAACGCTGTTCGCCATACGGGCGGTGCGGCAGTCATAAGGTACGGCCAATGAAGATCAACATAAGTAGAGTAGAAGTCCCACCTACAGCGGAACAGATTTCTTCCGCGGAAGCTGCGTTGGGCACAAAATTTACAGTTGAGTATCTCGACTTCCTTTTGAAGTTCAACGGCGCTGTGCCGGATGCGAACGTATTTCGTATTTCTGATCAAAATAGTGCTGGAGTGAATGCGTTTTTACCGATTGAAAAAGTTCCCTACGAGGCGAGCCTTATGGATAAGGACGTTGCAGCGGACTTTTTTCCAATCGCATATGCAGAGGGTGGCAACTATGTATGTATGCCGCTTTCATCAAGCAAGAATTCGGGCGTCTATTTTTTGGATCACGAAATACCGGGATTGGAGTCGCTCACCAAGCTTGCTGCATCATTAAACGATTTCTTGGATCTACTACGACCAATCGATCGTAATGAAGTCAAGTTGAAGCCTGGTCAAGTAAAGAAGGCGTGGATTGATCCAAGCTTTTTGAAGTGACAAGGAACATAAAAGCCCGCCATGTGCGGGCTTTTTGTTGTTCCAAGCACGACAGTCGACACTGCGGGATCTGATATCCACCCTGACATCCTTGCTGCTCAACAAGATCAGATTAATTCTGGTTACAACCCAGATAACTGGACCATGACAACATTGCCGAAAGGAAGCCTCGTATACGGAGGCTTGCCAGGTCAGTCCGCTTACTACACAACAGAGCAGACACTTCTGGATGGCAACTTTGATAGTGCGACCATATTTGACAGTCTTCAGGTGGCTCCACATCCTGAATTTGGTTACCGACCGGAAATGGGCGTCTATCAAGTTTTGGAAGATACGCAGGTTCCAACGGGTCAGGCTCTAGCAAACCCGGGTATTGGCTCGGGTGGAGCGCAGCAATTCTTCT
The DNA here is from genome assembly GCF_016904955.1 of Dyella flava. Taxonomy (GTDB): domain Bacteria; phylum Pseudomonadota; class Gammaproteobacteria; order Xanthomonadales; family Rhodanobacteraceae; genus Dyella_B; species Dyella_B flava. Next base: position 468,885 of record NZ_JADIKE010000039.1, read on the forward strand.
TCGGCAATTACGGAACGCAATTGCAGCTAATCAATCAGATTCCTTTGGGGAAGTGAGATGAAGATCCAATCAGTTTCTATTGCAAGTGCTGTCCAAATTGCGATTGAAGAAGGAAATGCCGTGAAGGAAATTTCCGAAGGATGGACAAAGGTTGCTCAGGTGGTTCATATGACGGGCAAAATGTCTTCTGATACGCAAAGAAGGATTGAGTCCGAAGTGCCATCGCTTCGCTATTGGGAGTCAGCTGCGACTCCTCAGAATCCAGCAGCCGAAGGTTTCATATCTGATCAGGATAAAGTCGGGCTCTCTTTCCCTAGATAGCAACACTTTTAGCATATTCGACGCCCGCCTAATGCGGGCGTTTTGTTGTTCCAAACAGTGCAGTTGATGCGACGGCAGGTGGATCTGGATCTCCGTCGCAGTTGGTCAGTGGTCAAGCAGCCGAGGCTCAGCAGCTTGCAGCGTTGAATTCAACAGGGAAGGTTCCTTTTACCCCAACGCCAGATCAAGTAAACAGCGCGGCGTTCCAGGTAATCGTTGGTCCAGCTCAGTACACGGCCAGTGGTGATCTGGTGAGTACGATTTACGATGGTTTGAATGCAGATGGTCTTGCAGAGATCAAGACTGGATCTAGTACGCTCGACTCTTCTTATCAACTGAGGTTGCAGACATATGGGGCGCTTGTTAACGATACGCCGTTGACGATCTATACAAGCCGACCGGTCAATCCAACTTTCCAGAACTACCTCAATAACTGGGGAGTGTCTGTTCAACCCTTGCCGTATTGAGGTGACTGTTATGGAAGTTAAAGTTACAAAACACCAAGTTGCTCGGAGTGCAATGCCTGATGCAGAGGCATTCAACAGGATGTACTTGATCAAGAATGTGACGCGACTTAGATCCACCTATCAGATACGGTTGCTTGCGTTTAGGGCTGTCGAAAAAGGTATGCAGCTAATTTTGCGCGTTCCAGAAGCGTGCGTCTTCGACGATTCCCTAAACGAGCTGATAAAGAAGTGCGGCAAGTCTGTGGCAAGGGAGAACTACTGATGGGCCTTTACTTGTGCGCATTTGACGGCGACGAAGAGATTGACGGCGTTGAGGTGGGTTCTTACGCAGATTTCAATTTCTTCAGGGACGCGGTTATTGCTGCGGTGGAGGAAGGAGAGCGTGGAAGTCGATGCCCAACACTGGTAAGTCATCATGACAGTGATGGTGAATGGTCTCCCGAAGAAGCCTCGCGCCTTATTGGCGAGTTCGACCTGATAGGGAAGGCCTTGAGTGAGTTGCCGCCGGTGGAATTTAACTCTCCATGGAAGGGGAAGGTGGCTTCTTCGCTTGGTTTGAAACCAAAGAGCTTACTCGACTGCTTTTTTGATGTAGATGGAGAGCCTTTGGTGGATCGGCTTCGTGGTCTAGCTGAAAAAAGTATTCGGAAAGGTGTTCCGATCCTCTTTCAGTAGCATCTTTGAAAGCATCTGTCTTGCGCTGTTTCTCATTGGCGGTTTGCCGCGATAACGGCTCCAGGTTCCGCTTTGTGTTTGGCCAGTCATGATGAAATGGGGCTCAATGCCATGAAAGCCTCGAAAGTCATCGCGATCGGCGTCATGCCGCAAGCAAAGCTGCGTGAGCGTGTGCTTGCCATTGCGCGCGGTGACTACCGGCCGCAGGCGCGCGACCCCAAAATCTGGTTCACGTCGATGAAAGTGGCGGCCGACGTGCTCAGCGATGAAAACCGCGCCTTGCTGCGCACGATCGCCGAGACCCAGCCGGCATCGATCGCTGCGTTGGCCGCCGAGACCGGGAAGAAGGCTAGCCGCGTCTCGCGGACACTGCACACCCTATCGCGCTATGGACTGGTGGATTTATGGCCGTCGGGCACGTCGCTGCGCCCCGTTGCCAAAGGCGCTACCTACCGCATCGTGGTGCGTGAATCGGGGCCACCCATGAATTAGTCCTTCGCTGACGCAGGCGTGCGGCCTAGGCGGATTACGGCCGCTCCGGTCAAAACGCAATATGGCGACATGAGATATCCCCGCCATCACATCGTTGCTCCGGAAGCCGCTGGCTTCTTCCATTGCGTTTCCCGCTGCGTGCGCCGCGCCTTCCTTTGCGGAGAGGACGCGTACAGCGGACGCTCTTATGAACACCGAAGGGCCTGGGTAGAAGAGCGTTTGCTGATGTTGGCCGAGTGCTTTGCCGTCGGGCTCTATGCCTATGCGGTAACGAATAGTGGGTTTCTTGGTGTCTCGGTTTCTCCCCCGGTCGCCCGCATGGTCGTCCTGGATTGATGTTAAATCAGTCACTTAGCTGAATGAAACCGCCCCGGGTTTCCTGGAGGCTGTTTGGTTTGAGTCACGCAGCTTGGCGCAGTGAACTCATGGGAATCGGGGCCATCCATGAATTAGTCCTTCGCTGACGCAGGCGTGGGGCATTGGCGGATTACGACCGCTCTGGTCAAAGCGCAACATGGCGACATGAGATATCCCCGCCATCACATCGTTGCTCCGGAAGCCGCTGGCTTCTTCCATTGCGTCTCCCGCTGTGTCCGCCGCGCCTTCCTTTGCGGAGAGGACGCGTACAGCGGGCGTTCCTATGAACACCGAAGGGCCTGGGTAGAAGAGCGTTTGCTGATGTTGGCGGAGTGCTTTGCCGTCGGGCTTTATGCCTACGCCGTCATGAGCAATCACGTGCACGTGGTCCTGCATGTTGATCCACAGGCGGCCAACGACTGGTCCGATGAAGAAGTGGCGGAACGGTGGGTTCGGCTGTTTCCCGTGTACGTGGACGAAGTGATTGACGAACGGCTGTGCCGGGAGAAAGCCCAGCGTCTGCAGGGCGACCCGGAACGGATGGTGGAGCTACGCCGCCGGATGGGTAGCCTGTCGTGGTTCATGCGTTGCTTGAACGAGTCGATTGCTCGCCAGGCCAATCGCGAGGACGGTTGCACCGGTCGCTTCTGGGAAGGGCGATTCAAGTGCCAGGCCCTGCTGGATGAGCAAGCTGTTCTTGCGTGCATGGCTTATGTCGACCTCAATCCGATCCGTGCGGGCATGGCGAAAGAGCTAACAGCCTCGGAGCACGCCTCGATTCGCCGCCGGATACAGCACGGGCAGGCCAGGGCAAAGTCACTGACCGCATCGTTGCGCCCGCTGGTCGGCATGCCATCGTCTCCACGGCTTTCAGTGCGAGCCATCGATTACCTGGAATTGGTGGACTGGAGTGGCCGGGTTGTGCGTCAGGACAAGCGTGGATCGATCGCGCCTGAGGCCCCCTCGGTGCTTGCGCAACTTGGTATGCGTGAGTTGCAGTGGCAATCACAAATGCTGGGCATTGAAAGCCGTTATTGGCGCGCGGTGGGCACGGTGGAATCCCTGATGGCCAAGGCGAGGGCCTTGGGACAGGGGGAATCGGGGCCATCCATGAATTAGTCCTTCGCTGACGCAGGCGTGGGGCATTGGCGGATTACGACCGCTCTGGTCAAAGCGCAACATGGCGACATGAGATATCCCCGCCATCACATCGTTGCTCCGGAAGCCGCTGGCTTCTTCCATTGCGTCTCCCGCTGTGTCCGCCGCGCCTTCCTTTGCGGAGAGGACGCGTACAGCGGGCGTTCCTATGAACACCGAAGGGCCTGGGTAGAAGAGCGTTTGCTGATGTTGGCGGAGTGCTTTGCCGTCGGGCTTTATGCCTACGCCGTCATGAGCAATCACGTGCACGTGGTCCTGCATGTTGATCCACAGGCGGCCAACGACTGGTCCGATGAAGAAGTGGCGGAACGGTGGGTTCGGCTGTTTCCCGTGTACGTGGACGAAGTGATTGACGAACGGCTGTGCCGGGAGAAAGCCCAGCGTCTGCAGGGCGACCCGGAACGGATGGTGGAGCTACGCCGCCGGATGGGTAGCCTGTCGTGGTTCATGCGTTGCTTGAACGAGTCGATTGCTCGCCAGGCCAATCGCGAGGACGGTTGCACCGGTCGCTTCTGGGAAGGGCGATTCAAGTGCCAGGCCCTGCTGGATGAGCAAGCTGTTCTTGCGTGCATGGCTTATGTCGACCTCAATCCGATCCGTGCGGGCATGGCGAAAGAGCTAACAGCCTCGGAGCACGCCTCGATTCGCCGCCGGATACAGCACGGGCAGGCCAGGGCAAAGTCACTGACCGCATCGTTGCGCCCGCTGGTCGGCATGCCATCGTCTCCACGGCTTTCAGTGCGAGCCATCGATTACCTGGAATTGGTGGACTGGAGTGGCCGGGTTGTGCGTCAGGACAAGCGTGGATCGATCACGCCCCAGGCACCCTCGGTACTTGCGCAGCTTGGTTTGCGCGAGCTGCAGTGGCATTCGCAAATGCTAGGCATTGAAAGCCGCTACTGGCGTGCGGTGGGTACGGCGGAATCTTTGATTGCCAAGGCGCGGGCCCTGGGGCAGTGCTGGCTAAAAGGGGCTGGAAGGGGGCGACGCCCCGTATACGGGTAAGTTCGAGGGGCGATTAACTGGCAAGCATGTATTGGCGGTTGAGGAAGGAGCCGCCTCGGTGGCGAACTCGGGGTAAGCGACCTCGATCCATCGTGCGTTGTCGAAGTTGAGTTGCTGAAGTCGACAAGCGGATAAGCACCAAGGGACATGCTGTAAGTGCGGGAAGTACGAGCAAGCCTAGATACTGGCTCTGGCTTGCTCGTGCATTGAGCTTGGCGGTCAAATAGTGGATGTCCCTGTTCTTCCTTTGTGGAGCTTTCCGGGGCACCGCAAGATATCAAAGGCAATAGTGAAGGGGCCTCTAATGAGGTGGATGACATATATGCAAAACGTGTGTACGGAAAGACTAGACTAGATGTTCCCAAGTAATCTGCGGAAATAGCCGGCTAGATTTGATGTTCCAGACACTGTACTGCCTGAAGAAGAGCCGCCATTCAATCCAGCGGGTAGCGCAGGGTGCGTGGAATCGGGGCCACCCATGAATTAATCCTTCGCTGACGCAGGCGTGGGGCATTGGCGGATTACGACCGCTCTGGTCAAAGCGCAACATGGCGACATGAGATATCCCCGCCATCACATCGTCGCTCCGGAAGCCGCTGGCTTCTTCCATTGCGTTTCCCGCTGCGTGCGCCGCGCCTTCCTTTGCGGAGAGGACGCGTACAGCGGACGCTCTTATGAACACCGAAGGGCCTGGGTAGAAGAGCGTTTGCTGATGTTGGCCGAGTGCTTTGCCGTCGAGCTCTATGCCTATGCGGTCATGAGCAATCACGTGCACGTAGTCTTGCACGTTGATCCGCAGGCGGCCAACGACTGGTCCGATGAAGAAGTAGCCGAACGGTGGGTTCGGCTGTTTCCCGTGTACATGGACGAAGTGATCGACGAACGGCTGTGCCGGGAGAAAGCCCAGCGTCTGCAAGGCGACCCGGAACGGATGGTGGAGCTGCGCCGCCGGCTGGGTAGCCTGTCATGGTTCATGCGTTGCTTTCTATTGAGATAACGAATAGTGGGTTTCTTGGTGTCTCGGTTTCTCCCCCGGTCGCCCGCATGGTCGTCCTGGATTGATGTTAAATCAGTCACTTAGCTGAACGTCTTTCTTGGTTTACTTGCTCGCTTCGGTAGGCATGGCCTAACATCAAGTTGTACTTATAGGCGTACAAGTTGGAGAACCCCATGCGGACCATCAATTTCAGTGAGGCGCGCAGCAACCTGAAAAAGGTGCTCGATACCGTGACCGCAGACCACACGATCACCATCGTGACCCGCCGCGATTCGGAAGATGCGGTGATCATGTCGCTTGCCGATTACAACGCCATGCAGGAGACCCTTTATCTGTTTGGTAACCCGGTTAATGCGGAGCGGCTGCACGCTGCCATGGCAGAAGCGGAAGCGTCACTGCCAGAGGGAGCTCGTGTCCTGGGGCCGAAGCGGGGTGGTGGTGGTGCCCTTGCTGGGGTTATTGCCGAAGTCATCTCAAAGGCACGCTCCAAGGCAGTCAGGCTACGCGAGCGCGATGCGATCACAGCCGATGATGATGGCCGTCAACTCAAAAGCACGCCCCCGAAGCGCAAGGTCAAGGAAAAAGTTGCGTCCAAGGCCGTCAAGAAGGCGGCTACCTCGAAAAGGCGTGCATGAATGGCCATCCAGAAGGAAAGGGAAAACCTCTGGTGGATGGGCAAGGCTTGGGAGGATTACCTCTACTGGCAGGAAACAGATCCCAAGATGGTCGATGGCATCAATGAACTCATTAAAGAGATCCGGCGCGACCCGTGGAAGGGAAAGGGAAGTCCGGAGCCGCTAAAGGCCAATTGGGCGGGTTGGTGGTCCCGCCGAATTACCTTGGAACATCGCCTTGTTTACCGGCTATTTGATATGGATGGCTCTTCGAAGGGGCAAGGCAAGGCCGGGAAAATTACTGTGATCCAGATTGCGCAGTGTCGGTATCACTACCAAAAGAAATGAGTCGCAGTGGTTTATCGAACGGGTGCGGAGCTCACGAGTAATCCTGAGGTGTTCCCGCGTATTTCGAGCCTTCATTCACGCGAAAGCGGAGGCGTCCTGCAATAGCGAAGCTGGGCAATCCATGTTGCTTTAAGAGCAAGATGGATTGCCCAGCACCGCTGTTATGAGGCGCCTCAACTTTCGTGGGAATGACGGCGACGCGAGTTTTTTTTGCAATGCAGATGCTTTGTTTGAACGGCGAAAAATGGTGGCTCAGGAGCTAACCAACCTGACTGATCTCGACATTTAATGGCGCCGGTGCGTCCGAGAAGTCCGCGAGCTCATCCACTCCATCGCCGACAGCGCGTCATCGAGCTGCAGACCGAAGTTCTCGAAGCATTGCCCCAGCATAGATCGCTGGATTTCCAGCGGCTCGCATTCTTCGGCCTGCGTGGCGGCGAAGGCCATGTGGGCCATCAACAGGAGTTGATCGCGGATCTGCTCCAGCTTTTCGACGTTTTCTTCGCGCAGCAGATAGCCGTGTGGCGCTTTAGCCACGTCGCGTGGTTTGCTCATGGGGCACTCCGTGATGCGGATCGCGCGGGGGACTGGCGCTTGATCATTGCAGCGTCAGGTTTCGAGGCTCGATGTCGTTGCGTTGCTCCAGATGCGCCAGGGCATCGCCAATCAGTTTGCTGATGATTCGAAAGGTGAGTTGCATTTCCCAGCGGGGAATGGTCAAGGTCTCGCCTTCGTTGGCTTGCTGGTCTTCGTCGTAGGCGACGTTGGCCATGAGCAACAGCAGTTGCTGGAGGTTTTTCAGTTCGTCGTACTCTTTTGCGGACAGCAGGTAGTGCCGTGATCCGGTCGGGTCGCCGTAGGTGTCTTCCATGGGTGTTCTCCACACGTTTAGGTCGCCCGCGCATTGCGCGCGGGCGAAGGGACTGCAAGAAACATCCTGCTCGTTGGTCGGAATCAGCTGATTCCGGCCCATCGATTACCCACTTAGGGCTCGACGTCGCGCCGGCAGCGCGGCGGTGAAGCAAGGGGAATGCACCAGGGCGGGGTCACGCAAGCGTGCGGGTGCCGTAAGATCGAGCGTAGCCATTATTGACTCCTGTAGAGAGTTGATTGTGGTTAGCGGATCGTTTGGGTTGCAGCCCAGGCGATCCGCGCTTACTTCACTAGTGTCGGATGTGCCGTTGTCATCGCTGGGGATGGGCACGTCCGACATGCGTAATCTCTCATGGGTACGAGTGCTGCGGTATCAGGTGACGCGAAATATTCTGAAGGGGGATGTCGCTGTGGTTGCGCTGCCTGTTCTTGTATTCGTGCGGAAATAGTTCTGTTTCGCCTACATGCTGTGATGGTTGCCTTTCCCGCATTGGCTCCCTCTCCCCTTCGGGGAGAGGGGTGGGGTGAGGGGCTGGGCTTGCCTCGAGCGTTATGGCTTCGACGTGATGTTTCTCTGGATGCTCACGCTGCGCATCCACTTCATCGCGAGGTTGGCCCCTCACCTCAGTCCTCTCTCCCACAGGGACTAGCTTTGCGTCGCCCGGAGGGGAGAGGAAGAAAAGCATGGTGCGTTTCTTTGGATATTCATCGCTAGGTTGGCTCCTCACCTCGGTCCTCTCTCCCACAGGGACTAGCTTTGCGTCGCCCGGAGGGGAGAGGAAGAAAGCGGCCTCCGCTGGAGGGGAGATGAGGAAAAGCGGGGCAACAAAAAAGCCGGCGCAAGGCCGGCTTTCTCATGAAACATTGGTCGGGGTGACATGATTCGAACATGCGACTTCTACGTCCCGAACGTAGCGCTCTACCAGGCTGAGCTACACCCCGCGGGAGCCGCGTATCTTAACGGGGCTCGGTGAGCTTGGCAACAGGCGCAGAGCGGTTTGCGGGTGGGGTTTTGCCGCGGGTTGCGGGGCGGGGTGGCATGGGGGCTTCTGCTACGCTATAGGGCTGCCATCGCTCGGCTTTTTTTACAACATTCAAGAGGATTCCATGGCGCTTACCCAGGCCCGCACCATGCCCGGCGTGCTCGAGCTGCTGCCGCTCGACCAGATTGCTTTCCAGCGCATGCTCGACGTGATCCGTCGCAATTACGAGCGCTTCGGTTTCCTGCCGGTGGAGACGCCGGTGATCGAGTATTCGGATGTGTTGCTGACCAAGACCGGCGGCGAGACGGAGCGGCAGGTTTATTTTGTGCAGTCGACCGGCTCGCTGGAGCAGGGCGAGAAGCCGGAGCTGGCCTTGCGCTTCGACCTTACCGTGCCGCTGGCCCGCTATGTGGCCGAGCATGAACACGATCTTAGCTTTCCGTTCCGCCGCTACCAGATGCAGCGCGTCTATCGCGGCGAGCGTGCGCAGCGCGGACGTTTCCGTGAGTTCTATCAATGCGATATCGACGTGATCGGCAAGGACAGCCTGTCGATCCGTTATGACGCCGAGCTGCCGGCGGTGATCTACAGCGTGTTTCGCGAGCTGAACATCGGCGCGTTCACCATCCAGCTGAACAACCGCAAGTTGATGCGCGGTTATTTTGAAAGCCTGGGCGTGACCGATCCGGAGCAGCAGACCCTGGTGCTGCGCGAGGTGGACAAGCTGGACAAGCGCGGCGCTGATTACGTGCGCGAGACGCTCACCGGCGAAGCCTTCGGCTTGAGCGCGGCGTCGGCGCAGAAGATCCTCGATTTTGTGCAGGTGCGGTCCACCTCGCTGCAGGATGCCTACGCCAAGCTCGACGCACTGGGCGCCGGCCCGGAGACGATGGAGCAGGGCCGGGCGGAGCTGAAGGAAGTGCTGGGCCTGATCCATGCGTTCGGCGTGCCGGAAACCCACTACGCGTTGAATCTGTCGATCGCGCGCGGCCTGGACTACTACACGGGCACGGTCTACGAGACCACGCTGAACGATCATCCGCAGATCGGCTCGATCTGCTCGGGTGGCCGTTACGAGAATCTGGCTGGCCAGTACACCAAGTCGCATTTGCCGGGTGTGGGCATTTCCATCGGCCTGACGCGTCTTTACTGGCAGTTGCGCGAGGCGGGGCTGGTTGGTACTGCGCGCAGCACGGTGGATGTGTTGATTACGCAGATGGATCCGGGGCAGTTGCCGGCGTATCTGGCGCTGGCGGGTGAATTGCGCGCGGCCGGTATTGCTACCGAGGTGGTGCTGGAAGGCGGCAAGTTGGGTAAGCAGTTCAAGTATGCCGATCGTGCGGGTATTCGCTTCGTGGTGGTGTTGGGTGAAGACGAATTGGCCAAGGGCGTGGTGACGGTGAAGGATCTGCGGCGTGAGGATCAGTTTGAGGTGGCGCGCGGGGAGTTGATTAAAACCTTGCGTGTGGAGTTGGCGCAGGCTGAGGTTGGTGGTTAGGCGAGTGCGGTAGGGTGGAGTGCTTCTTGGATGCATTTCTTGAGAGTGCATTCGTTGCCGTCATTTCCACTCTTGCCGCCATTCTCAACCGTGACGTCATTCCCACCCTTGCCGCCACTCTCAACTGTGACGTCATTCCCACCCTTGCCGCTACTCTCATCCTTGCCGTCATTCCCGCGAAAGCGGGAATCCATTTTGAAGTTCGCCAAAGAGCACAATGGGTTGACCAGCTTCGCTGTTGTAGAGCGCCTCCGCTTTCGCGGGAATGACGGCAGTGAGAGAGATTGGCAGATTGGAGGGAAGACAAAGGAGGCATGGATGGCCCCAATGCAACCCGCTTTGAGCTGCGCCAAAGAGCACAATGGATTGACCAGCTTTGCTGTTGTAGAGCGCCTCCGCTTTCGCGGGAATGACGGTGCTGAGGTAGGTGGCAACGGCGCTGAGGTAGGTAGCAACGGTGCTGAAGCAGATTGGAACGATGGATTTAAGGAGGCATGGATGGCCCCAAAGCAACCCGCCGTGTACATCATGGCCAGCAAGGAACGTGGCACGTTGTATATCGGTGTTACGGGAAACCTCAGGCGGCGTGCATGGGAGCATCGCGAAGGCCTGGTGGAAGGTTTCACTCGGCGCTATGGCGTCAAACACATGGTCTGGTTCGAGCACCATCCAGATTTCCCCTCCGCCATAGCACGCGAAAAACAACTAAAGAAGTGGAATCGGGCATGGAAGCTGGATTTAATCAAAACAAGCAATCCCGCGTGGCGCGATCTCTGGGAGAATGTGCTGGATTGATCCGCGATTTCCCCCTTGCGCGGGGCAGACCTAACAATACGTTGGAGCTTTTGTGAACCAGACTATTCTCCTCGACGGCAACAGCCTCAGCCGTCAACAGCTTGTTGCCGTGGCACGGCAGGGTTATGGCGTCCGTCTTGATACGGAACAGCTCAAGCGCGTGCAGCGCGCGGCGGATTTTCTGGCAGACAAGGTGAGCTGCGGCGAGCCTACCTACGGTGTGACAACCGGCTTCGGCAGCAATGCGGACAAATTGCTCGGCGCCTATCGCCTGCGTGACGAGCTGCCGGGCGGCAATCCGCACAAGCCGGAAGGCACGTTGCTGGAAGAGCTGCAGCACAACCTGATCACCACGCATGCGGTGTGCGTGGGCAAGCCGTTCTCCGCCGAAGTGGTGCGCGCGATGCTGGTGATCCGCATCAATACGCTGATGCGCGGTCATTCCGGTATCCGTGTCGCGACGCTGGAAGCGCTTACCTCGCTGTTGAATCACGATGTGATTCCGGTAGTGCCGGAGAAGGGTTCGGTCGGCGCGAGCGGTGACCTGGCGCCGTTGTCGCATCTGGCGATTGTGCTGCTCGGCGGTGGTGAGGCGTTCTACAAGGGTGAGCGCCTGCCGGGCGCAGAGGCGCTGAAGCGCGCCGGTTTGCAGCCGATCCGGTTGTCGTTCAAGGAAGGTCTGGCACTGAATAACGGCACGGCGCAGATGCTGGCGACGGCGGTGCTGGCGCTGGACACGCTGGAATACCTGCTGGATACGGCCGATCTGGCCGCTTCGATGACGCTGGATGCGTTCGCGGGCCGCAGTGGCGCTCTGCGCGCGGAAGTGCATGCGCTGCGTCCGCATCCGGGGCAGGTGGGTGTGGCCGAGCATGTGCGCGAACTGCTGACCGGCTCCACCCTGGTGGATATTCCTTATCACCTGGTGCCGCGCTTCAAGCAGTGGAGCGCTGAAGCATGGAGCACGCCTGAAAACCAGGCATTGAGCTTCGATATCAGCTGGGACTGGGTGCCGGCCAATCAGCGTCACGGTCGCGAGGCGTTCTATAGTCGTTTCCTGCCGTTCAAGGGCGGCAAGAAGCATCAGCCGCAGGATGCCTACTGCCTGCGTTGCATGCCGCAGGTGCATGGCGCGGTGCGCGATGCCTGGGCGCAGGCATGCCGCGTGATCGATGTCGAGCTGAATGCGGTCACCGACAACCCGTTGATCTTCCCCGACAACACCGATGCTGCGTTTATCGAAGAGCAGGTGATTTCCGCCGGCCACTTCCACGGCATGCCGCTGGCGCTGGCGATGAGCTATGTGAAGGCAGCGATTCCGGTGCTGGCGTCGATCTCCGAGCGTCGCCTCAACAAGTTGGTGGATCCGGCTACCAATGACGGCTTGCCGGCGTTCCTTACCGGCAATGAAGACGGTACCGATTCGGGCTTCATGATCGTGCAGTACACCGCGGCGGCGCTGGTGAACGATCTGGCCACGCGTGCCCATCCGGCCAGTGTGTATTCGGTGCCGACCAGCGCGAATGCGGAAGATCACGTGTCGATGGGCGCCAACGAGGCGCGTCACGTGCTGGAGATGACCGAAGATCTCAGCCACGTGCTGGCGCTGGAGCTGTACACCGCGGCGCAGGCATTGGATTACCGCCAGGAAATGCTCAACGCAGCCCGTCGTCTTGCCGCGCATGGCGATTGGCAGGCGCTGGCTTCCAAGGTGTCGAATGCGCCGCGCGAAGGTAGCCCGCATTACGCGCAGTTCGTCGAGGAAGTGAAGCAACTTACCGCCGCGCTGTCTGGGGTGGGTGATTTCCATGCGGGCGAAGCGGTGCGCAAGGCGCATGATGCGTTGCGCAAGCAGATCCGTTTCATGCATCGCGACCGTGCGATGGATGGTGATGTGCGCACTGTGTGCGACCTGATGCAGCAGCGTGCATTTGCTGGCTGAAGCCACGTTGGGCCTTTACTCCCTCTCCCCTCTGGGGAGAGGGGTGGGGTGAGGGGCCGCGCTCGCGGGGAGCATCCAGAATCGTAGGTTGGGTTAGCGCAGCGTAACCCAACGATGTTTATCGCTTCGATGGAATTCCGTTGGGTTACGCTGCGCTAACCCAACCTACCCAACCTGCCCAACGTACGCTGTTGTTTTGGGTGGGCGGTGAGCAGTTGGCGTGCTGCCCAGGCCAGCCAGAGCAATATCAGCACAATCGCCAGCTTCTCCATCAAGCCATTCGGCAACCCCGACACCAGCACCTGAAACCACAGTACAAACGTCGCAGCCCAGGCGAGCACAACGCCGGGCAGGCTGCCCTGTTGCATGCGTGGATCACGCCGCCAGCGGCTCGACACCAGCAGCATGCCGAAGCTCAGCCATAGAAACGTGGCGAGCGAAGTGACTTTGTGGGTGACATGGGCCAGGCCGTAGTACGGCGTGCCATGGAACAGCTCGGTAATCGCCACCACCGGCAGAATCAGGCCCGCTGCCGCAAATAGCAGCGACCCCAATGCGGTGCGCCGGGCGGGTGTGGTTGCGATATACGTGGCCAGCGCGAAGGCGAGCAGGGCGATGGCCATCAGGTAATAGACCGCGCGCACGTAGACGCCGCCGGGGCCGGCCAGGTACGTGCTTAGCGGAATTTTTATCCAGTTCAGATCGGTGCGCCAGAACTGCGCGGCGGTACAGACCGCGGTGAACGCGATCACTGCGATGAGCATCAGATGGGGTGCGAATCGAACGACGGGCGAGTTGTTCATGGTTGCCTTGGGCTTGGTGCATCGTTTTTTCGGGTTCTTCGTCCCGTTAACGGACGAACGCGCGCGTGGCTTACGCCGCGACAGCAAGGCAGTGTGCCGGATTTTCCTGCGAATTCGCACACTTCCGTGGTGGGCGGCCGGCCGGGGTTGCGAGGGGCGGCAGGGCCGCGTATGATCCGCTCCACTGTATTAACGCATTAGTACATTATGAAGCGCAGATCGCTAGATCCCGAGACCCCGGACGAATCCGCCAAGGCCAGTCTGTGCCGCGCCTTGCTCTCGCTGAAAACCCCGGAGGAAATGGATGCCTTCCTCAATGACCTGTGCACGCCGGCGGAGCTGGAAGTGCTGATCGATCGCTGGCGGGTGGTGCCGTATCTGCTCGAAGGCGTGTCTTATCGTGAAATCCACGAGCGCACGGCGGTGAGCATCACCACCATCGGGCGGGTGGCGCGCTATCTGAACCAGGGCAATGGCGGCTATCTGGCTGCGGCCGCGCGTGCATCGCGCAATCGTGCGACTGCAAAAAGGGCCAAGGCATGAAACCGCGTGACCGCTTGCGCATAGCCATGCAGAAATCCGGCCGGCTGACCGAGCCTGCGCTGGATTTGCTCAATCGTTGCGGCCTCACGTTTCGCCAGAGCCGCGACAAGCTGTTCTGCTTTGGCGAAGGTGAGCCGGTGGATCTGTTGCTGGTCCGCGATGACGATATCCCTGGCCTGATCGCGCAGGGTGTGTGCGACCTGGGCATTGTCGGCCGCAATGTGCTGAGCGAGTTCAAAGGCGTGACTGGCGATGGCGCGGCTGCGCTGGCGGAATGGCGTCCACTGGGTTTTGGACGTTGCCGTCTTTCCATCGCAGTACCGCAGGATATGGAGTACCACACGCCGCAGGATCTGGCGGGCCTGCGTATCGCCACGTCGTATCCAGGGTTGCTCAACCAGTGGTTGCGCGAGAAGGCCGTCAATGCTTCGGTGGTGACCTTGGCCGGCTCGGTGGAGATTGCGCCGAAGCTGGGCACGGCCGACCTGATCTGCGACCTGGTGCAAAGCGGTGGCACCCTGGTCGCCAATCAACTGCGTGAAGCCGACGTGCTGCTGCAGAGCGAGGCAGTGCTAGCCGGGCCCGATGCGCTGCCTACGGATGAGCGCGGCGACATGATCGATTTGCTGCTCAAGCGCTTGGATGGCGTGATTCAGGTGCGCGAATCGCGTTTGCTGCTGCTGCAAACCTCACGCTCGTCGCTCGATGCGGTCACCCGGCTGCTGCCTGGTGGTCCGCAGCCGACCCTGCTACCGGTGGCAGGTCAGCCCGATCAGCTGATGTTGCAGGCGCTATGCGCGGGTGAAGTGAGCTGGCGTCAGCTGGAAGAAATCAAGAAGGCCGGTGCGCGCGAGATGTTTGTGCTGCCGGTGGAAAAAATGCTTGCCTGAGAGTGAGTCGGCATGAAGCGTATTGACTGGAACAGTTTGACCGAAATCGAGCGCGATGTGGCATTGGCGCGGCCCGCACAATCGCGTGCGGACAGCTTGCGCCATGGCGTCGAGCAGATCATCGCCACGGTGCGCAGCAAGGGTGATACGGCATTGCGTGAACTTTCCGCACACTACGATCGCTGCGTGCTGACCAGCATTGAAGTCAGTGATGCAGAGTTCGCCGCTGCCGAAGCGAAACTTTCGCCGGAGCTCAAAGACGCCATCCGCGAAGCGGCCGAGCGTATCGAGGTCTTCCACCGCGCCGCGGCACCGCAGCCGGTGGGGGTCAACACGGCGGTGGGTGTGCGCGTGGAGCGCATGTTGCGCCCGATTCATCGCGTCGGTCTCTACGTGCCGGCCGGTAGTGCGCCGTTGCCGTCAACTGCCTTGATGCTGGGTGTGCCCGCGCGGATTGCCGGTTGCCGCGACGTGGTGCTGTGTTCTCCCGCGCGCGCCGATGGTACGTGCGACGAGGCGGTGTTGTTTACCGCGCGAACGGTCGGCGTGCATCGCGTTTTCAAGTTGGGTGGCGCGCAGGCGATTGCGGCGATGGCCTATGGCACGGAAAGTGTGCCGCGTTGCGACAAACTGTTCGGGCCGGGCAATGCCTGGGTCACCGAGGCCAAATTGCAGGTGTCGGCCGATCCGGATGGCGCCGCGATCGATATGCCGGCCGGACCCTCGGAAGTGCTGGTGATTGCCGATGCCGATGCCAATGCCGTGTTCGTGGCGGCGGATCTGTTGTCGCAGGCGGAGCACGGGCCGGATTCGCAGGTGATTCTGGTCAGCCCGTCGTCGGCGTTGATCGACACGGTGGCAGCGGAAGTGGACCGCCAATGCGCGACCTTGCCGCGTGGCGCCATCGCGGAGCAGGCCTTGTCGCAAAGCCGCCTGATCCAGGTCGATTCGCTGGCGCAGGCGGTGGAGGTCAGCAATCGCTATGCACCGGAGCATTTGATACTGCAGGTAAATGCGGCGCGTGAGCTGGTCGAGAGTATCGAAAGCGCGGGCTCGATCTTTGTCGGCGCCTGGACGCCCGAGTCGGTAGGCGATTATTGCAGTGGCAGCAACCACGTGTTGCCGACGTATGGCTACGCGCGCAGCTACAGCGGTGTATCGGTGGCCAGTTATCAGAAGCAGATCACGGTGCAGGAACTGGACCCGAATGGTTTGCGTGCGATCGGCCCGTGTACCGCAACCTTGGCCGCAGCCGAGCAGCTTGAGGCGCATCGGCGCGCGGTGACCTTGCGCCTGGCGGCATTGGGTGCGCAGGTATGAGCGTGCTCGATCTTGCAAGACCGGAAATTCGTACCTTGCAGCCGTATTCGTCGGCGCGCATGGAAGCAGCGGGTGGCCAGATCATGCTCAATGCCAATGAGTCGGCGTGGGCGCCCAATGGCGATGGTGGCCTGGGTTGCAATCGTTACCCCGATCCGCAACCCGATGCGTTATTGCAAGCACTGGCTGAGTTGTACGGTGTACGACGCGATCAGTTGTTTGTGGGCCGCGGCAGCGATGAGGCGATCGACCTGCTGGTGCGTGCTTTTTGCCGCGCGGGCGAGGATGCCATCCTGATCCAGCCGCCGACGTTTGGCATGTATGCGGTCAGCGCGCGCATCCAGAATGCGGCGGTGCTCGAAGTGCCGTTGAGCAGGGATTTCAACCTGGATGTACCGGCTTTGCTTGCCGCGATCACGCCGGCGGTGAAACTGGTATTCCTTTGCACGCCGAACAATCCAAGCGGTAAATCGATTAGCCGGGAAGACATCGAGCGCGTGGCGCAAGCGCTGGCGGGCAAGGCCGTGCTGGTCGTCGACGAAGCCTATGTGGAATTTTCCGGCCAGCGGAGTGTGGCGGATCTGATCAATCGCTACGAGCACCTCGCCGTCTTGCGTACGTTGTCCAAAGCCTGGGCGCTGGCTGGCGCGCGCATTGGCAGTTTGTTGGCAAGTCCCGAGGTGATTGCGCTGATCCGTCGCATCATGCCGCCGTACCCGCTGCCTTTGCCGTGCGTGGCGGCGGCCATGGCCGAGTTGTCGCCGTCGGGGCGGGCCGAGGCACGTGAAAACATTGCCATCGTGCGCGAACAGCGCGGCATGATGCATACGGCACTAAGTCAGCTGCCGGGCGTGCGTGAAGTGCTCCTTTCGGACGCCAATTTTCTTGCGGTGCGCTTCGATGATGCCGGAACGGTTTACCGGCAGCTGCTGCAGGCCGGAATCGTGGTGCGCGACATTCGCCGTTACCCGTTTTTGCAGGACGCTTTACGCATCACCATCGGCACGCCGGAAGAAAATGCACGGGTGCTGGCCGTGCTGAACGAGACCATGTTGAACAAGGGCTGGGCATGAGCCGCAAGATTCTTTTTGTTGACCGCGATGGCTGCCTGATTGACGAGCCGGCCGACGAACAGATCGACAGCTACGAAAAGCTCGATCTGCTGCCGGGTGTGATCGCGGCACTGCAACGCATCGTGGGCGCCGGGTACGAGCTCGTGATGGTGACCAACCAGGATGGGCTGGGCACCGAGCGCTTCCCGCAGGCTCATTTCGACGGGCCACACGATTTGCTGATGCGCATTCTTGCCTCGCAGGGTATCCGTTTTCGCGACGTCATGATCGACCGCAGTTTCCCACATGATGGGCTCGACACGCGCAAGCCGGGCATTGGCATGATGCGTCAGTATCTGGCTGACGATGGCTGGACGCGTGCGGAATCAGCCATGGTGGGTGACCGCGAAACCGATCTGCAGTTTGCCGCCAATATGGGTGTACGCGGTTTCCGTGTGGGGCCGAATGGCCTCTCCTGGGAAAATATCGCTCATCAATTGCTTGACCGGCCGCGTATCGCGGAGGTCGTGCGCAACACCAAGGAGACGCGCATCAAGGTGTGCGTGGACCTGGACCGCGTGGCTGAACCGGTCGCGCATACGGGGCTTGGTTTCTTCGATCACATGCTGGAGCAGATCGGCAAGCATGGTGGTTTTGCGCTGCGGGTCGAATGCGACGGTGATACCAAGGTCGACGAGCATCACACCATTGAAGATTGCGCGCTTGCTTTGGGCCAGGCGTTGCGTCAGGCCTTGGGCGACAAGCGTGGCATTGCCCGCTACGGTTTTACCTTGCCGATGGATGAGTCGCAGGCGAGCGCGGCGCTGGATCTTTCCGGTCGCCCGTACTTCGTCTTCGATGGCCAGTTTCCGCGTGAGCGGGTCGGTGATGTGCCGACCGAACTGGTGCCGCATTTTTTCCGCTCGCTGTGCGACACGCTTGGCGCCAACCTGCATCTCGCGGTGAAAGGCGAAAACGCCCATCACATGGTCGAGGCCTGCTTCAAGGTGACGGCGCGCGTGCTGCGCCAGGCCATTCGCCGCGAGGGCGATGAACTGCCGAGCACCAAGGGAGCCCTGTAATGAGTGTGGTGCTGGTCGATGCCGGTGGCACCAACATCGGTTCGGTACGCTATGCCTTGCAACGCCTGGGTGTCGAGGCGGCGCTCACCGCGGATGCCGAGACGATCCGCGCTGCCGACAAGGTCATCCTGCCTGGTGTCGGGGCCGCGGGACCCGGCATGGCGAGATTGCGCGAGTTGCGGCTGGTCGAGTTGATCCGCTCGCTGACCCAGCCGGTGCTGGGCGTGTGCCTGGGAATGCAATTGCTTTGCGAGCATTCGGCCGAGGGCGATACCGAATGCCTGGGGGTTATTCCTGCATCGGTTCGGCGTTTCGAGGAAGCGCCCGGGTTGTGCGTGCCGCATATGGGCTGGAATCGTCTTTCGCCCATCGCAGCGCATCCCTTGCTGAAAAATCTGCAGGAGGGTGATTGGGCTTATTTCGTGCACAGCTATGCGGTACCGACGGGCGATTACACCTTGGCCAGCAGTCAATACGGTGATGTGTTTTCCGCGGTGATTGCCAGAGGCAATTTCCACGGTATGCAGTTTCACCCGGAGCGTTCGGCCGGCGTGGGCGCCCGGCTGCTGAAGAATTTCCTTGAGTTATGACGGCATGAAGATTGAAGTGATACCGGCGATCGATCTGCGCGGTGGCCAGGTGGTCCGCCTCAAGCAGGGCGATTACGCGCAGGAAACCCGTTACGCCAGCGATCCGACGGCGTTGGCTGCGCGCTATGCGGACGCCGGCGCACGCTGGTTGCATGTGGTCGATCTTGACGGAGCACGGGCAGGTGATCTGACCAATCTCGCAGTGATTGAAACCTTGGCCAAGGCCGGCATGCAGGTGCAGGCAGGTGGCGGTGTACGCACCGAAGACGACGTGCGCCGCTTGTTCAGCGCGGGAGTGACGCGTGTCGTGGTGGGCAGTGTGGCGATTCGCGATCCGGAGCAGGTGGCTGGCTGGGTGAGCCGGTATGGCGCTGAGCATTTCACCATCGCGCTGGACACGCGTCGTCATGGCGAACGCTGGACCTTGCCCAGCGCGGGCTGGATCGAAGAGGAAGCGCGCACGCTGGATGAACTTGCGCCCTGGTATGCGGCGCAGGGCGCGCGTCACTTGCTGTGCACGGATATTGAGCGGGACGGCATGCTCGCCGGTTTCAATCTTGAACTGTATCGGCACCTGGCGCGCACTGTGCCGCAATTAACGGTGCAGGCATCCGGTGGTGTGCGTTCGCTGGAGGATATCCGGGCTGCCGGCGAAGCCGGCGCAGGTGGCGTGATCCTTGGCCGTGCCTTGCTGGAAGGTCGCTTTACGCTGGAGGAGGCGCTGGCATGCTGAGTCGCCGCATCATTCCTTGCCTGGACGTGCGCGAGGGCAAAGTCGTCAAAGGTGTACGCTTTCGCGATCACATAGTGATGGGCGAAATCGTCGACCTGGCATTGCGCTATCGCGATGAAGGCGCTGATGAATTGGTGTTTTACGACATTACCGCCAGCCCGGAAGGGCGCAGCGTGGACCGCAGCTGGGTCGAACGGGTGGCGCGGGTGATTGATATTCCGTTTTGCGTTGCGGGCGGCATTCGTTCGGTCGATGAGGCGCGCGCGGTTTTGCATGCGGGCGCCGACAAGATTTCGGTGAATTCTCCCGCACTGGAGCGCCCGGAACTGGTGGATGAACTGGCGGCTGCGTTCGGCGTGCAGTGTGTGGTGGTCGGCATCGATTCGATGCGCGATGCCGATGGTGAATGGCGGGTGCGCCAATACACGGGGGATCCGTCGAAAACGCGTTCACTGTCGCGACGCACGACGGACTGGATGATCGAGGTGCAGAGCCGCGGCGCCGGTGAAATCGTGCTCAATTGCATGGATAGCGATGGTGTGCGCAAAGGCTATGATCTTGCGCAGCTGATGGTGGCACGTACCGTGTGTACCGTGCCGTTGGTCGCTTCGGGTGGGGCGGGTGCCATGGAGCATTTCCGCGACGCTTTCACCCAGGCGCGTGTCGATGGCGCGTTGGCGGCCAGCGTTTTTCATAGCGGTGCCATCGCCGTGCCGGATCTCAAGCGTTACCTGCAGCAGCAGGGTGTCGTGGTTCGCTTGCAGGAGACTTCCCGCGATGAATAGTGCAACGACGGATGTGAGCCGTATCGATCTCGGGCGGCTCGACTGGCCCAAGTCCGGAGGCTTGCTGCCGGCGATCGTGCAGCATTGGCTGACCGGCGAGGTGCTGATGCTGGGCTATATGAATGCCGAAGCGCTGGCGCAGACGCAGGCAATCGGCAAGGTCACGTTCTACAGCCGCAGCAAGCAGCGTCTGTGGATGAAGGGCGAGAGCTCCGGCCACGTGTTGGATGTTAAATCGATCCGCGTCGATTGCGATGCCGATACCTTGCTGGTGCTCGCTGAACCGCATGGGCCGACCTGTCATCTGGGCACGACCAGTTGTTTCGGCGACGAGGTCAAACCGCCATTGAGTTTTTTGGCCGAACTCGATGCCTTGGTGGAAAAGCGCAAGGCGTTGTTGCCTGAAGGCAGCTATACCACGCGCCTGTTCAAGGATGGCACGCGGCGGATTGCGCAGAAGGTCGGTGAGGAAGGGGTCGAGACTGCGCTGGCGGCGGTGGCGCAAGGCGCGGACGAGTTACTTGGCGAGGCGGCGGACTTGATCTTTCATCTCACCGTGTTGCTGCGCGCGCGAGGGTATGGGCTGGCGGATGTGACGCGCGTACTTGTTGAGCGGCACGCCTGAGCCGATATCGCTGGCTTAGCCCCGGATCAAGTCCGGGGCAACCAAGCCTTTTTACTGTGCGGTCGCCGGCGCGCTATTGGTTGACGGCGGTGGTGGCGTAAATGGCACCGCCGAGCCCGGCGTGACTTCCTTGCGCCACGCTGCAAGCTGCTGCGCAATGCCTGTGCCGACATCGATCTGCGGCTCGGATGGCGTCAGCTTCTGGTCCTTCTCCCAGCCTGCGATGTCATTCTTGGCCAGCTGAAAGGCACCGACGAAGTCATCGGTCTTGTTCAACCCATCGACCAGCCAGGCCTTGCCGAAATAGGTAATGTTGGAATCACTGCCGCAGCCGAACGAGCTGCGGTCGGTGCGCGCGGCGGTCAACACCAGGGTGCCGGGACCGCGCAGATCCGGCACGAAACCGCCGGAGTAGCAGGCATTGACCACCACCACTTTCCACTTGAACGGGCGCTTCTTCAAAATGCCGGCAAGGTCGGGTGCGCCGATCTGGTCCAGTGGCAGCGGATCCATGTCGACCAGCAGGTTGTGGTCTTCGTCGCCGTGCGAAGTCATGTAGAGCACCAGGATGTCTTCATCCGGTTTCATGATGCCGGCGAGCTGATTCAAGGTGTCTTCGAGATTGCTCCAGTTGGCCAGCGGATGCGATTGCAGAGTGCCGGGATTGTTTTCCAGCACGATGGCGTGCGCGGTGGGGCCGAAGCGTTTGGTGAACAGTTGTGCCGCGTATTCGGCTTCGTTGCGGAACACGTCTTCGCTGCCGTCGCCGGCAAAGGTCAGCAGATAGAGATTGGTCTTGTCCGGCACGCGGGGTGTCAGCTGTGCGAGTGCCTGATGGACCATGCCTGGCTGGGCGTAGATGACCTGCTCTGGCGAAGGCGCCTGGCTGGGCCAGTTGTCGCTGTCGTCGTTGTCGTCCGAGTCGGTGCTGCTCGCATTGGCAGGTGCGGCAGTGCTGCTGGATGCGACGGCGGGTGCCGGGTGGACCGGAGCGGCCGGATGCCGCGTGATCAGCAGCATCAGCAAAACGCCAGCGGCGAAGGCGAGCAAAGCGGTCAATACGGTGCGCATGCGTGCGGCTCAGGGCTGGATGGCGTCGAAACTGGTGTAAGCGGGATGGCGGGGCTGGGCAGGGACCTCCAGCGGCGGACGCAGGAGCCAGCCGGTTTGCAGTCCTGCCGAGCGGGCGGCATCCAGCTCTTCGGCGATGTCGGACAGGAACAGCACGTGTTCCGGCCGCTCGCCGATGGCCTCGACGATGCGCCGATAGGACTCTGCCTCGCGCTTGGGGCCGGTCTCGGTATCGAAGTAGCCGGCAAATACGGGGGTCAGGTCACCGGCTTCGCTGTAGCGGAAGAACAGCTTCTGCGCGGGCACCGAGCCGGAGGAATACACGTAAAGGTGCAGCCCATCGCCGCGCCAGGCGTGCAGGCGCGCGGCCACTTCGGGGTACATGTGGGCGCGGTATTCGCCTTCCTCGTAACCGTCTTTCCAGATCATGCCTTGCAGCGCTTTGAGCGCCGTGGACTTGCGGTCCTCATCGATCCAGCGCAACAGTAGCTCGATGACTTCCTGGCGGCTGGCTTCGATCAGGTCGGCTTCCTTGGCGGCTTCGTGCAGCCAGTGCTGCACTTCGGGCTTGTCCGCATGGGTTTCCACATAGGCGGGCAAACGCTTGCGCGCATAGGGAAACAATACGTCCTTGACGAAGCTGATCGAGCTGGTGGTTCCTTCGATGTCGGTGACGATGGCGCGGATAGAGGTCATGGGGGCATCGGGGGAAGGGGGCCCTAAAGCTTAGCGTGGGCGTGCCTAGCTGCAAGCGACCCGCATCGCGATTCCATTCAGCTGCGACCCAGTGCCTCTCCCCGCCGTGTGAAGGCGGGGCGAGGGACGCGTGTGGTTATACCTCCCGCCCCGTATGAAAGCCTGAAGGCGGCGAGTTCGTCGGGAGGATGGCTGGGGCGAGGTTGGCCCCTCACCCCATTTACCCCGACGGGAAGCTGGGGGCTCTTATGCGGCTGTCGCCAGCGGCTGCATGCGGGGGAAATTCAGGGCGATGTCGGAGCCGGTGAAGTTGGCCACCCAGCCTTCCTTGTTGGTGAACAGGCGGATGGCCACGAAGTAGGGCGCCTCGCTCATGTCGAACCAGTGGCGGGTGCCATCGGGCACGCCGATCAGGTCGCCCTGCTCGCACAGAACGTCGTAGATCCTGTCTCCGATGTGCAGGGTGAACTGGCCGGCGCCGGCCACAAAGAAGCGTACCTCGTCCTCGCTGTGGGTGTGTTCGCTGAGGAATTTCTGGCGCAGGGCGGCGCGGTCCGGGTGGTCCGGCGTGAGGCTGATCACGTCGACCGACTGGTAGCCTTCTTCGCGCATCAGGCGGTCAATGTCGCCACGGTAGGCGGCAATCACCTCATCCTGGCTGGCGCCGGGTTCGACCGGCTGGCTGGCCGCCCATTGCTCGAAGCGCACCCCGACCTTGGCCAGTTCGCGGGCGATGGCGGCGTGATCCTCGTGCACCGAGGGCAGGGCTTGCGGTTGTTCCGCTTCAAAGATGCGTAGGCGGCTCATGCGTTCAATCTCCTCAAATCGAGTTCGCAGCCAAGCAGGAATTCCAGCGCTTCAAGATGGCGGCGCGCTTCGGCCATGTCACGTCCCCAGGTATAGATGCCGTGACCGTTGATCAAGTAGGCGTCGAGGGGTTTGCCGGCATCGATCCAGGCTTCGACCTGGGCGACCAGCTCAGGCATGTGCTGGGTGTTGGGGAAGACGGGGATATCGAGCGCGCTTTCATGCGTGGTGTGGCCGCGGATGGCTTTTTGCAGTTCCCAGCCTTCCAGCTTGATCACGCCGTCTTTGGCAAACAGGCGCGATGCGACGCTCTGCGTGCGGGAGTGTGTGTGCAATACGACATTGACATCCGGCCAGCGGCGATACACCTGCGTGTGCAGTTCGGTTTCCGCGCTTGGGCGCGACTGAGTCCCGACAGCCTTGCCTTGCATGTTCACCAGCATGATGTCGTCGCGACCGAGCTTGCCTTTGTCACGTCCGGAGATGGTGATGGCAGCGTGTTCAGCATCCACTCGCATGGAGAAATTGCTGCTTGTAGCTGGCGTCCAGCCATGCAGGGCAAGTTCGCGCGCAGCATCGGCAATGGCGTCGGCGCGCTCGTTGAACAGCGCGGCGGAAATGGTGGCAGGCAGTTCTTGGCTCATGGCAAATGGACGTCCAAACGAAGCGTGACTATAGCATGGGAGTTGGGGATGCTCTGAATCATCTGCGCAAGTGTCACCGGCTTTGGGCGGCGAGGAAGGATTGGAGATAAGCAGGGCCGGCCCCGACGAATCGAATTTCAAATGCTGGGGTGATGTCCAGAAGGTTTGCAGGCTGCGTCGCGCGGCTTGATCGCGGAGAGGGCACATAGACGTGCGTGGCTCTGGGGAGCGAGGAAAAGGCGCCCGGCCTTCCCCGCGCTGCGCAACACAACCCTGCAAACCTTCTGGACATCATGCCACCTACGCAGCATGAATCAGGCATCCCAAAGGCCAAATGCGAGTTATTCGCGAAAGGGCTCTGGTGCGTCTCATGGGGGTACGATGCAGACCGATTCGTCGCGTTCCTGCGGCGTGCACATCGTGATGAGGATGGTTATGTCGGGACATAAAGATATCGAGTCGCGTCGTCGCTTTCTGAAGCTGGTTACGGGTACGGCTGCGGCGGCAGTAGTCGTCGGCAGCTTGCCGCGCATGGCGCGTGCGGACGACCTGCCGCATTTGTCGGAGGCCGATCCCACTGCCAAGGCACTGGGTTACGTCGAAGACGCCTCGGCCACCAAGGATCCGAAGCACAAGGCTGGCGACGCGTGTTCCAACTGCCAATTCTATTCGGGTGGTGCAACCGGTTTTGGTCCATGCCAATTGTTCCCGGGCAAGGCAGTGAGCGCGAAGGGTTGGTGCATTTCGCATACGCCAAAGAAAGCTTGACGCCTTCATCGTCATACATGCCTACAAAGGCCGGCCTTGGGTCGGCCTTTTTGTTGTCGTGTCGAATAAAAAAACGCCTGCACTGGGCAGGCGTTTGATGACAACGAAGGGGTATTACTGAAAGTGCTACCCGGACGCGTCAGGCTGAGGAGCTGGCTCGCCTGACGCGCCGGGTCGCGATCCGGGGCCCACTGCCAAGTGATCAACCCACGGGCTGATGATGATACTCCGGTTGGTCGAAATGGGGCGAACCGCGACGGGAAATTTGTGAGGGTCGAATTATTTTTTGTTTTAAATCAATGATTTGCTAGAAAAATTCAAAGCGATACATTCAAATCATTAAAAGGCTGTTTACGACAAGATATTGACTGTACGCCACAGATGTCGGCTTTTTGACGGAGATCGCCGACGATCACTACTTGGCTGAGCCATTGGCAAGACGCAGGCGACTATGGCGAACCCCATAGGTGAAATAAATCGCGAAGCCGATCAGGGTCCAGACCCCCATCAGGGCCCAGTTGAACCAGTCCATGGTGGACAGCAGGGCCAGGCAGCTGAGCACCCCGGCAGTGCAGATCACCGGCGCCCACGGCACACGGAAGGTGCGCGGCAGCTCGGGGGATGTGTAGCGCAGGATCAACACGCCTGCGCACACGGCGACGAAGGCGATCAGCGTGCCCATCGACGTAAGGTTGGCCAGCAAGTCGAGCGGGAACAACGCCGCGAGGACGGCAATGCCGACACCGGTGATGATGGTGTTCAGATGCGGCGTGCGGTGTTTCGGATGGATGCGATTGAACACCTTGGGCAGCAGGCCGTCACGCGACATGATCATGAAGATGCGCGGTTGGGCGATGATCATCACCAGGATCACCGACGACAGGCCGATCATGGCGCCGACCTCGACGATCAGGCGCAGCCAGCCGAGTTCAGGGTGCACCTTGATGGCCGTGACGACCGGCTCATCCGTACCGAGTTGCGTGTAGGAGATCAGGCCGGTCAATACGGCGGCCATCGCCAGATACAGCACGGTGCAGATGATGAGTGACACCAGCGTGCCGAAAGGAAGATCGCGCTGCGGATTCTTGCATTCCTGCGCCGCGGTGGATGTCGCCTCAAAGCCGATATAGGCGAAGAACACCATCGCGGCACCGCGCATGATGCCGTCCCACCCGTATTTGTGGTTGCCTTGTGCTACCGGGATGAACGGGTGCCAATTCGCCGGATTCACGTAGCGATAACCGGCGACGACCACGATGATGATCAGGCCAACCTTGAGCAGCACCATCATCAAATTGATGCCGGCCGACTCGCGGATGCCGATGTAGCACAGCCAGGTCAGTGCCAGCACGATCGCTACGGCAGGTAGATTGATCAGGTGTCCCGTCAAAACCAGTGCGCCGTTGGTGTACGCGAAAGGCGCATCGGTGAGGGTTACCGGCAACTCGATGCCGATATGGTCGAGCAGGCTGGTGAAATAGCCGGTCCAGCTCGCCGCCACCGCGGAAGCCGAGATGCCGTATTCCAGCACCATATTCCAGCCGATGAACCACGCCACCAGCTCGCCGAGGGTGGCGTAGGCGTAGGAGTAGGAGCTGCCGGAAATCGGAATCAGCGTGGCGAATTCGGAGTAGCACAGCGCGGTGAAACCGCTGCAGATGGCCGCAAGGATAAAAGAGATCAGTACGGCCGGGCCGGCGTGATCCGCCGCTGCCTGACCCGTGACGACGAAAATACCGGTGCCGATCACTGCGCCGATACCTAGCGCGGTGATCCCCCATGGGCCGAGCGTTCGCCGCAGGCTGGGGCCGTGGGAGCTATCGGCGTCATCGGAGAAGTCAGTCTTGCGGGCGAACAACTGTTTGAGCATAGGGCTCCCTGAAATAAAGCCGGCACGGTGTGAGTACCGTGCCGGACAGGATTTACTCGATCAGCGAGGCACGTAACCTCAGGTGGGCTCGGTGCCGTTGGCCAGATGGCTCTTGCGGTAGCCGTAGAGATAGTAGACGACCAGACCTACGATGCCCCAGCCGAAGAACACTTCCAACGTCTTGAGCGGAAGGTTGACGAACAGCAACAGACAGCCAAGTACGGCCAGCGGGCACACAAACCAGACCAGCGGTGTGCGGAACGGACGCTTGCGATCGGGCTGCGTTACGCGCAGCACCATCACGCCAATCGCCACCATCATGAAGGCGAACAGGGTTCCCGAGTTCGTGATGTCAGCCAACTGGCCGACCGGATACAGCGCGCCGAAGATGGAGACGAAGATGCCGGTGATGAGGGTAATCACATGCGGCGTGTGGAAACGCGGGTGGATCTTGGAGAGCGACTGCGGCAGCAAGCCATCGCGCGCCATGGTGAAGAAAATGCGCGTCTGTCCGTAGGTCATGGTCAGGATGACCGACGGTAGTGCAATGCCGGCAGCAAGTCCGATCAGGTTGCCCATCTGATTGTGGTTGAGCATGCGCAGCACATGGGCCAATGCTTCCTTGCTGCACACCAGTGCATCGGAAGCTTTGCAGGCGGCCGCCATTTCAGGTGTGCCGGGCTGCAGTGCCAGGCCATCGGGCCCCATGATCGGTTGAGCGCCGATCGAGCCGATAGCACTGTAGCTGACCAGCAGGTAGTAGACGGTACATACGCCGAGCGAGCCGATCAGGCCAATCGGAATGTTGCGATTCGGATTCTTGGTTTCTTCGGCAGCGGTCGAGACGGCATCGAAGCCAACGTAAGCGAAGAAGATGGAAGCGGCTGCGCCCAGCACGCCAATGCCGCCCATCGGGCTGCCCCAGCCGTTTGGCACAAACGGCTTGAAGTTCGGATCCTTGACGGCCGGCAGCGCGACGAAAATGAAAGCAGTCAGCGCGATAACCTTGATGATCACCAGAACGGTGTTGACCTTTGCCGACTTTGAGGTGCCGATGACCAGCAGGAAGGTGATCAGCAGTCCGATCAGGAAGGCGAGCAGGTTGAACGTGCCGCCATCCATCGGACCTGCGCGCAAGAAATCCGGGAGCCCGAGCCCCGCGTGCGCCAGCAAGCCATTCACATAACCCGACCAGCCAACGCACACCGTGCTGGCGGCAATGGTGTATTCAAGCACCAGCGCCCAGCCAACGACCCAGGCGAGACCTTCGCCGAGTACGCCATAGGTATAGGTGTAGGCAGAGCCTGCCACTGGAACCATCGAAGCAAGCTCGGCGTAGGCCAGCGCTGCCAATGCGCAGACGATGGCGGCAATGACGAAGGAGATCATCATGCCCGGGCCGGCTTTCTGCCCGGCCTCCGCCGTGAGTACGAAAATACCGGTGCCAATGATGGCGCCGATGCCCAACATCGTGAGCTGGAACGCGCCAAGCTGTCGGGTGAGTGCCTTTTTTTCGGCAGTGGCCAGGATCTGGTCAAGTGGCTTGACACGCTTGAATAGCATTAAATAAGTGCTCCCGTGAGAACGGACGTTTCGCTCATCGAGGGTGTGGCAAGCAGACACGACGAACCGACGTATCGGTCAACCATAGCCTAGCGATGGGCGGGGGGACAAGCTGCATTGCGGCTAAATGGCCGAACCAAGAAAGGATCCAGCAGCCTTGGGTGAAACATCGTCTTCTTACGAAGTCGGATGGCACTTGCGCAGGAAAGTGTTTTTCCGCGCAAGTGCCTCAGAACACCATGTTGAACGCAGCCATCGGTGTGATGAAGGCATCGTTGTTACGGCCGGCGAAACTAAACTGCACGCCGCCGATCAGGCCGAAGCGGTCATTGAAGTTGTACTCGATGGCCGGTGCCAGGCTGTAGACGTCGCGCGACGAGCTACGAATTTCAAGCACACCTGCACCCGAGGCGCCTTTCAGGATGGATGAGCCGGTACGGTTGTAGGCCAGATCCATCGCCAGCACCCATTGCGGATTGATGCTGTACTCAGCTGACGTGGAAATGCCGAACGCATCGCCCAGACGGATGCCACCGCGAAAATCCCGCGGCACGTCACTGGCATAGGTATTGGCGCCCCTTAGATCGACGCGGCCTGGCGGCAGGCTGTAGGACACCACAGCGCGGAAGCGCAGCGGGCGACCATTGGGTAGCCATGCGTATTGCTGCACCATCAGCGAGAACGTGTCGACATCGGCACCGTTGCCGATGGCGTCGAGCGGATTCTCTTCGAGCCGGTCATAGGCGCCGGTTGGGAATCGATGCGAATAGTTGACCGATACAGCCGGACCCTTGTTGCCTTCGCCTGGTGCCAGCAGCAGATATTGGGCGCCGACGGTGGTATCGGTGACGCCCCAGCCATGGGTGCTCGAGCCTCCAGACATCGTATGTGCCGCGCCGACCGTCGCTTGTACCTGGAAGCGATCGGTGATGCCGTAAAAGAACGGCACCAGCGTCTGCCACTGCCGTACGCTGGCGCCGGACGAGTGCTCATTGCCTTGGCTGTCGTAGAAAGAGTCACTCTTGTATTGCATCAAGTAGGGCTCGATCACCAGCGTGCCGTTGGGAACGGTCATCGGATTGGATGTCAGCAACGGCCCGGTAAAATTGAATGAGGAATCCGAAGCCATGGCATGACCACACCACAGGGCAGGGGTAAGCAGGAATGCGAGTGAACCGACTTTGCGTTTGAAGCGTGTCATCGGGGCGCCTTGATCGTGTCGTTGAGGGGAGGCATCGACTCGATCAGCGCGAGTCGACGTGCACGACTCAAGCTAATGATTGCGTTTTAGCTGATCTATCATATGAGTCCTAAAATCGCCCTGTTTCGGCAGGTTTCTTGGATTTTTCGATGATCTAAAAAGATCGATTGCGATTTTGTCCGATGGATTCGTTGTTCCACGGTTGAGCCATCACAAGGGGTTGTAAATGAAGTTGCGAGAGTTGTTGCATCGCTATGCCGATCATCATGTGGGCGATACACATGTCGCCGCCTGCATGGCTTTTCTGGACGAGACGGAGCGTCCTTTTGATCGCGAGCACCAGGCGGGACACTTCACGGGTTCGGCGTGGCTGGTCAGTGCCGACGGTGAAAAGGTGCTGCTGACGCATCACCGTAAATTGAACCGGTGGCTACAGTTGGGCGGTCACGCCGACCGCGACAGCGATCTTGCCGGGGTGGCCTTGCGTGAAGCGCACGAAGAATCAGGCTTGAGTGGCTTGCGCGTGGATCCGGAGATCTTTGATGTCGATCGCCACTGGATACCTGAGCGCAAAAACGAGCCAGGTCATTGGCACTACGACGTGCGCCACGTTGTGCACGCTGGTACTGACGATGCGTTTGTCGTCAGCGATGAATCCCTGGAGTTGGCGTGGGTATCGATTCGCGCCCTGGCCGATGCGGATGATACGGATGAGTCGCTGCGCCGGATGGCGCGTAAATGGCTGACGCGTCGTTAATCGTAGCGTGCGGGTGCAGGATTGAGATGGCCGCAGGCGTTGCAGGTGCGTTGCTCGCGTGACGCATAGAAACGATCGAATACCGGCGGGAAGTCGGTTTCGATGCTTTGCAGGACGAAGTATTCCTCGTAAAGCTTGTGATTGCATTTTTCGCAAAACCACAGCAGGCCGTCCTTCTCATGGGCGAGCCGGCGGCGTTCGATGACCATGCCGATGGAGTTGGGCATACGCTGCGGTGAATGCGGTACGCGCGGAGGCAGATAGAAGATCTCGCCGGCGCGGATCGGGATGTCGCGGGCAACACCATCATCCTGCACTTTGAGCACCATCTCGCCTTCGATCTGGTAGAAGAATTCCGGACCTTCGTCGTGATGATAGTCGGTGCGCGCGTTCGGACCGCCGACGATCATGATGATGAAGTCGCCATCGACGATGCATTTGTTTCCCACCGGCGGCTTGAGCAGGTGGCGGTGCTCGTCTATCCAGCGCTGAAGATCGAAGGGTGGCAGCAGGGACATGCGGCGGATCCAACGGATGAGGCCGCCACGATAACGCCGATACGGCGCTAGTGCCAGCGGTCACCGCGCAAACTTCGTCCTGGCAAACGTTCCAATCCATGAGCGCAAAAAAAGCCGCTTCAGGCGGCGTGAACATGGATGGTATGTCGGTAGTGCTGCTTGGCCATGCCCCTCACGGCTCGGGGCATGGCTGCAAATCAAAATCATACTTCCAGGGTGGCGAGATCGCCTTTTTCTTCCAGCCAGTTTTTGCGGTCGCTGGCGCGCTTCTTGGCCAGCAGCATGTCCATCAGCTTGGCGGTGCCTTCGTTGTCTTCCACCGTGAGTTGCACCAGGCGGCGCGTGTCGGGATAGATGGTGGATTCGCGCAGCTGCGACGGATTCATTTCACCAAGGCCCTTGAAGCGGGTCACGGTGACCTGGCCTTTGATCTTTTCGCGCTCGATGCGCTGAAGCATCGCCGCCTTTTCGTTTTCATCCAGGCAATAGAACACCTGCTTGCCCACATCGACGCGGAACAGCGGCGGCATCGCGACGAAGATGTGGCCCTCGCGCACGAGTGCCGGGAAATGCCGCAGGAAGAGGGCGCTCAGCAAGGTGGCGATGTGCAGGCCGTCGGAGTCGGCGTCGGCAAGGATGACCACTTTGCCGTAACGCAGTCCACTCAGATCGTCCTTGCCCGGATCACAACCGATCGCGACGGCGAGGTTGTGCACTTCTTCCGAGGCGAGTACGGAGGTGGATTCCACTTCCCAGGTATTGAGGATCTTGCCGCGCAACGGGAGGATGGCCTGGAATTCCTTGTCGCGGGCCTGCTTGGCACTGCCGCCGGCCGAGTCGCCTTCCACCAGAAATAGTTCGGTGCGGGTGAGATCGGTGGCGGTGCAGTCGGCCAGCTTGCCGGGCAGGGCGGGGCCTTGGGTGATCTTTTTACGAACCACCTGCTTGGCCGCCTTCAGGCGCGCGCTGGCACGCTCGATCGCGAGTTGCGCAATGCGCTCGCCGAGATCTACGTGCTGGTTGAGCCACAGACTGAAAGCATCATGCACTACGCTTTCAACGAGTGCAGCGGCGTTGCGCGAAGAGAGGCGTTCTTTGGTTTGGCCGGCGAATTGCGGATCCTGCAGCTTGGCCGAAAGGACAAAGGCGAGCCGCTCCCATACGTCTTCCGGCGCCAGTTTCACGCCGCGTGGCAACAGGTTGCGGATGTCGCAGAACTCGCGCACGGCGTTGGTCAGGCCAGTACGCAGGCCGTTGACATGCGTGCCGCCTTGCACCGTCGGAATCAGGTTGACGTAGCTTTCCTGCACCAGCTCGCCTTCAGGCAGCCAGGTCAAGGCGACGTCCAAACCTTCCGTTTCGCGCGCAATGTGGTGTACGAACAGGTCGGCCGGCAGGCACTCCGCGCCGTCGAGTTCGCCGCGCAGG
Organism: Dyella flava; assembly: GCF_016904955.1. Classification (GTDB taxonomy): domain Bacteria; phylum Pseudomonadota; class Gammaproteobacteria; order Xanthomonadales; family Rhodanobacteraceae; genus Dyella_B; species Dyella_B flava. The sequence goes on from NZ_JADIKE010000039.1 coordinate 501,156, forward strand.
TAATCGCGCAGGCCGTCTTCGTAATACCACTCGCTGACTTCGCCGGTGGCTTCATCGGTGAGCTTGACGTTGAGTCCGGCACACAGCACGGCTTTTGCGCGCAGCAGGTGCTTGAGCTTGGAGAGGGAGATCTTCGGCGTGTCGAAGTATTTAGGGTCTGCCCAGAAACGTACCGTGGTACCGGTTTTCTTCTTCGGTACGGTGCCGAGGGTTTCCAGCGGGCTGGAGCGATCGCCATGGGCGAAGGCCATGCGGTATTCGTTGCCGTCGCGGCGGATGGTGACTTCCACCTTGCTCGACAGCGCGTTCACGACCGAAACGCCCACGCCGTGCAGACCGCCGGAGAAGTTGTAGTTCTTGCCGGAGAACTTGCCGCCCGCATGCAGGCGGGTAAGGATCAGCTCGACGCCGGGGATGCCTTCTTCCGGGTGGATATCCACCGGCATGCCGCGGCCATCGTCCGTCACTTCCACCGAGCCGTCGGTGTGGAGGATCACCTCGATCGACTTGGCATGACCCGCCAGTGCTTCGTCCACCGAGTTGTCGATCACTTCCTGCGCCAGGTGGTTCGGGCGCGTGGTGTCGGTGTACATGCCAGGCCGGCGCTTGACTGGGTCAAGGCCAGAGAGGACTTCGATATCGGCGGCGTTGTAGCGACTGCTCATGCGTGGAAAGTCATAGAGGCTGGCGCGGGAGAATGGTTGGGTCGGTCTGGAACGTCAAGCGTGCGGCACGCTTTACTCCCTCTCCCCTCCGGGGAGAGGGTTGGGGTGAGGGGTCGCGCTTGCCTTGAACTACATGAACAACGTGAAGCCCGCTCTGATATTCAAATAGCGACATTCAAGCTTTCTGGCGAGGTTGTCCCCTCACCCCAGCCCTCTCCCCGGAGGGGAGAGGGAGTAAGCGTCGTGCTTAAATCGGTGCACAGTGCTTTTCGAGCCACGCCAGATCGGCATCTTCCAGCAGCGGTGCAAGCGCGGCGCGCACCGAGGCATGGTAATCGTCCAGCCAGGCCCGTTCATCGGGATTGAGCAAGCCAGGTTCGAGCGCACGGCGGTCGAACGGGCAGAGCGTCAGGGTTTCGAAGGCGTAGAACTCACCGAACTCGGTCAGATCGGCTTCGACCACCACAGCCAGGTTTTCGTGCCGGATACCGTGGCGGGCAGGCTTATACAAGCCGGGCTCGATCGAGCTGATCATGCCGGGTTCCAGCGGCACCAGCGCTCCGCCGGCTACCGGCGGACGGATGCCTTGCGGCCCTTCGTGGACATTAAGAAAGTAACCGACGCCGTGGCCGGTGCCGTGGCCATAGTCCATGCCGGCGGCCCAGAGCGGCGCGCGCGCCAGTGCATCGAGTTGCGGGCCACTCGCGCCTTTGGGAAAGCGTGCGCGTGACAGGGCGATCATGCCCTTCATGACCAGGGTGGCATCGCGTCGCTGTTCGGAGGTGGTCGGTCCCAGGGCAAGCACACGGGTGATGTCCGTGGTGCCGCCAAGGTATTGCCCGCCGGAATCGATCAGCAGCAGGCCGTGGCGTTGCAGGGTGTTGTGTGCTTCCGGTGTCGCGCGGTAGTGCGGCAGCGCGCCGTTTTCCATGTAGCCCGCGATGGTGGCGAAACTTTCGCCGACGAAGTTCGGTTGGGCCGAACGTTCCTCGCGCAGCAGGGTATCCACATCCAGTTCGGTCTGGGTCATGCCCGCGGTGAGGCGTTCTTCCAGCCGACGGAACGCGCGCGCCAGCGCAGCACCGTCGCGACGCATCACCTCACGGATATGGTTGAGCTCGGTCTTGCTCTTGCAGGCCTTGAAGATCGTCGAGGGATTGGCGCCTTCGATGCGCTTTACCTGCGGTTTGACTGCTTGCAGGACCGCGCTGACCACGCGGCCTGGATCGAACAGCAGCGTATGGCTTGCACCGAGTTCGCCCAGCGCGTCGCCGAGCGTGGCGTAGTCGGCGATGCGGACCTGCTCTTTCGCCAAGGCGGCAACCAGGCTGTCACTGAGTTTGCTGCGATCAATAAAGAGTGTCGATGCACCGTCTGCTTCCACCAGCAGGTGAGCAAGGAACACCGGGTTGCACTCGACATCGCTGCCGCGCAGGTTGGTCAGCCAGGCGATGTCATCGAGGCTGGATACCAGGTGATGGGTAGCGTGCTGCTTGCGTAGCGCATGGCGCAGCTTGTCGAATTTTTCGCCACGCGACATTCCAGCGTAATCCAACGCATGCTCGATCACCGGTGCCCTGGGCAGGGCGGGGCGCTCGGGCCAGATCATGGCCGGAAGATCCAGATCTACGCGCAGCTTGATGCCGACGCCGCCGAGCAGGTTCTCGATCTGTCGCTGCGTGCCGACGGAGATGCTGTCGCCCGCCACCGCAATGACGTCACCTTGATGAAGATGCTGTTGCAGCCAGGTGAGGTGCTCCGGCGCGTGTGCGATGCGCTGCTTCATCAGCGCAATACCAGTGCCTGCAAGCTGTTGTTCTGCTTGCGAGAAGTAGCGTGAGTCGGTCCACAGCCCCGCTTCGTTGGCGGTGACGAGCAAGGTGCCGGCCGAACCATTGAAGCCGGACAGCCACTCGCGCGCCTGCCAATGCGCGGGCAGGTACTCGGAAAGATGTGGATCAGCCGTGGGAACCAGGCAGGCAGCAACGCCGTGACGTGCCATGGCTTCGCGCAGGGCGGCAATACGGGCGGGAATCGGAGTGCTCATGGGCGCATGGTAGCAGCAGTTATGGCGGTCCTCTGCGCGCGTGCAAATTCAGTACTTTGCGTTCTCACGCACGCTGTTGATTCGGTTGTCGAGGTGAGTGCATCCACAACATCAAGCGAGATATTACGCGCCTGTTTCAGCCGCGACATTCTGCCTCGGGCTAGTCACAACTTGCTGCGGCGCGATATCCTTATGAAGTCGTCCCCACGACAAAATCCCTAACAGCCCGTCTAAGAGTCGTTCGTGAACAAGCGTTCCCTCGTGTCCGCCTTGCGTTGGTCATGCGCAGGCTTCGCCGTGTTTCTCGGCGGTTGCAACTTGGATGTCCTGTCACCGAAGGGTGACATTGGCATACAGGAAAAATCTTTGATCCTGATTGCCACGGGCTTGATGTTGGTGGTCGTGATCCCGGTCATTGCGATGACCCTGATCTTCGCCTGGCGCTACCGCGCTTCCAACACCAAGGCCACCTACGCTCCGAAATGGTCGCATTCGACCGGGATCGAAGTGGTGGTGTGGACGATCCCGTGCATCATCATCGCGATCCTCGCCACGCTTACCTGGCGCACCACGCATTCGCTTGATCCATACAAGCCGCTGGAGTCTCAGGCCAAGCCGATCACCATCCAGGCCGTGTCCATGGACTGGAAGTGGGTCTTCATCTATCCGGATTACGGCGTGGCCAGCGTCAACGAGCTTGCTTTCCCGGCCAACGTGCCGGTGAATTTCGAGATCACTTCCGATTCGGTGATGAATGCCTTCTTCATCCCGCAGCTCGGCAGCCAGATCTACGCGATGGCGGGCATGGAGACCAAGCTGCATCTGATTGCGAACGAGCCGGGCAATTACGCAGGCCTCTCCAGCAATTACAGCGGCGAGGGCTTCTCCGACATGCATTTCACCGCGATCGCGACGTCGGAGCAGGGCTTTGAAAACTGGATCAACAAGGCCAAAGCCAGCCAGCTGAGCCTGGACGGCCAGACCTATCACGCGCTGACACAGCCGAGCGAGAAGGTGCCGGTGACGTACTACACCAACGTCAAGCCGGGCCTGTTCAACAGCATCATCGCCCAGTACATGGGTGACATGAAGATGGACAAGATCGGCTCCGAGCCTGCGCAGGCCAGCGCCATCCCCTCGCATATCGATCAAGTCAAGGCTCCGGAGTAGGCCATGTTCGGAAAACTTTCTCTATCGGCCATTCCTTTCCATGAGCCGATCATTATGGGCACCCTGCTGATGGTGTCTCTGGGTATGGCGGCGCTGCTCGGCTGGCTGACCCTTACGCGCAAGTGGGGCTATCTGTGGAGCGAATGGTTCACCTCGGTGGATCACAAGCGCATCGGCATCATGTACGTCATCCTGGCGATCGTGATGCTCATACGCGGCTTTGCCGACGCCATCATGATGCGCGCCCAGCAGGCGATCGCCTCGGCGGATGCGGCAGGCTACTTGCCGCCGCACCATTACGATCAGATCTTCACCGCCCACGGCGTGATCATGATCTTCTTCGTGGCCATGCCGTTTGTGGTGGGCCTGATGAACCTGGTCGTGCCGCTGCAGATTGGCGCGCGCGACGTGGCCTATCCGTTCCTGAACTCATTCAGCTTCTGGATGACCGCTTCGGGTGTGGTGCTGGTCATGCTGTCGATGTTCGTGGGCGACTTCGCCGCTACCGGCTGGCTGGCTTATCCGCCGCTGTCGGAACTGAAGTTCAGTCCTACGGTGGGTGTGGATTACTACATCTGGGCGCTGCAGCTATCCGGCCTGGGTACAACGCTAAGCGGCATCAACTTCGTCGTGACCATTCTGCGCATGCGCACGCCTGGCATGAAGCTGATGCAGATGCCAGTGTTCACCTGGACGGCGCTGGTCACCAACATCCTGATCGTGGCGGCATTCCCGGTGCTGACCGTGGCGCTGGCGCTGCTGGCGGCTGACCGCTACCTGGACATGCACTTCTTCACCAACGAGCTTGGCGGCAACGCCATGCTGTACGTCAACCTGATCTGGATCTGGGGTCACCCGGAAGTGTACATCCTGATCCTGCCGTGCTTCGGTGTGTTCTCGGAGGTCGTCGCAACCTTCTCGGGCAAACCGCTGTTCGGCTACAAGTCGATGGTGTACGCCACCATGTGTATCGGCGTGCTGTCCTTCCTGGTGTGGCTGCACCACTTCTTCACCATGGGCTCGGGCGCCGATGTGAATGCCTTCTTCGGCATCACCACGATGATCATCTCGGTACCGACCGGCGTGAAGCTGTTCAACTGGCTGTTCACCATGTATCGCGGCCGCATCCGCTTCACCTTGCCGATGATGTGGACGGTGGCTTTCATGGTGACCTTCACCATCGGCGGCATGACCGGCGTGCTGATGGCGGTGCCGGGTGCGGACTTCGTGCTGCATAACAGCCTGTTCCTGATCGCGCACTTCCATAACGTGATCATCGGCGGCGTGCTGTTCGGCTGCTTCGCGGCGATCAACTACTGGTTCCCGAAGGCGTTCGGCTTCAAGTTGGAAGAGCGCTGGGGCAAAGCCTCGTTCTGGTGCTGGGTGGTCGGCTTCTATATGGCCTTCATGCCGCTCTATGTGCTGGGCCTGATGGGCATGACGCGCCGCATGAACCACTATGCAAATCCGGCTTGGCAGCCTTACCTGATCGTGGCCGCCGCTGGTGCAGGCTTCATCGCGCTGGGCATCGGCTTCATGCTGCTGCAGTTTGCGGTGAGCATCCGCAATCGCGCCGCGAACCGCGACCTCACCGGCGATCCGTGGGGTGGCCGCACGCTGGAGTGGTCCACCAGTTCGCCGGCACCGTTCTACAACTTTGCCGTGCTGCCGGAAGTGGAAGAACTGGATCAGTTCTGGGCGGACAAGGAGCACAAGCGCGCCTACAAGCAGCACCAGCGTTACGCCGACATCCATATGCCGCGCAATACCGGCGTGGGCCTGATCATGGCCGCATTCGGCACGGTCCTGGGCTTTGCCCTGGTGTGGCATATCTGGTGGCTCGCCATTGGCGGCCTGGTCGGAATGATCGGTACGTACATTAGCCGGGTCTACGACACGGATGTGGACTACTACGTGCCGGGCGCCGAGGTCGAGAAGATCGAGCGCGCTCGCCTGGTGCCGCTGCACAAGCTGATCGAAAACGTGGATCCGGCCTCGGCCGGCCAGAAGGTGGCTTAAGTCATGAGTTCTGCTGCTATTACCGCTAACCACGGCGTCGCCGCACACGGCGCTGATCACGAGCATCACGATGACGGCTCCAAGACCCTGCTGGGTTTCTGGATCTATCTGATGAGCGACTGCCTGATCTTCTCAGGCCTGTTCGCGACCTTCGCCGTGCTGGGGCACGCCACTGCCGGTGGCCCGTCTGGCAAGGAGCTGTTTGATCTCAAGTACGTGTTCGGTGAAACCATGCTGCTGTTGATCAGCAGCTTCACCTTCGGCCTGGCGATGCTGAACATGCACGCCGGCCACCGCAACAAGGTGATCGCCTGGCTGTTCGTCACCCTCCTGTTCGGTGCGGGCTTCGTGGGCATGGAAGTCTATGAGTTCCATCACCTGATTACCGTTGAACATGCGGGCCCGGACCACAGCGCGTTCCTGTCGGCGTACTTCGGCCTGGTCGGCACGCACGGCCTGCACGTCACCTGCGGCCTGATCTGGCTGGTGCTGATGATGCATATGGTGGGCAAGTTCGGCCTCAACGATGCGGTGCAGCGCCGTCTGTCGTGTCTGAGTCTGTTCTGGCACTTCCTGGATCTGGTGTGGATCTGCGTGTTCAGCTTTGTCTATCTGATGGGAGTGCTCTGACATGAGTCAGCATGGTCATTCCAATGCTCACCAGCACAATGCACACGGCACCCTGAAGTCGTATACGGTCGGCTTCGTGTTGTCGCTGGTCCTCACGGTGCTCTCGTTCGGTTGCGTGATGAGCGGAGCGGTGCCGCAGCACCTGGTGGTGCCGGGTATCGTGGTGTTCTGTGTCGTGCAGCTGTTGGTGCAGCTGGTGTTCTTCCTGCATATGGGGACTGCCCCGGAACAGCGCAGCAACCTGTCGATCGGTGTGTTCTCGCTGCTGATCATCGCCATCGTGGTGGTGGGTTCGGTGTGGGTGATGCACAACATGAACGCGCACATGATGCAGCCGGTGATCCAGTCCATGTCCTCGAGCATCGGCTGAGACTCCCGATCACGGCCCCGTCCGCAGTAGCAGGCGGGGCCAGGCTCCATAGAGCCGTTCAACGACGCCAGCTCGCGTCCCAGGCATCCGGCCTTCAGGGCCGCCCAGCTGAATTTTTTCAGCTCCGGTGGTGCAGCCATCTCGCGGTAGAAGCAATCTGCCGTTAAAATGCCGATTTCCAGCACGGCTGCTTTCCATGACCCCCCTGATTTTCGTCACCGGCGGTGTGGTGTCCTCACTTGGCAAGGGCATCGCAGCGGCCTCGCTCGCGTCCATTCTCGAGGCGCGTGGCCTCTCGGTCACCATGATGAAGCTCGATCCCTACATCAATGTGGATCCGGGCACGATGAGTCCCTTCCAGCACGGCGAGGTCTATGTGACCGACGACGGCGCTGAAACCGACCTGGACCTGGGCCATTACGAGCGGTTCGTCCATACCAGGCTGACCGGCAAGAACTCCATTACCACCGGCAAGATCTACGAATCGGTGATCCGCAAGGAGCGCCGCGGCGATTACCTGGGCGCGACTGTTCAGGTCATCCCCCACATCACCGATGAGATCAAGCATTGCATCCATGAGGCCACCCGTGGCTTCGACGTGGCCCTGGTCGAGATTGGCGGCACGGTAGGCGATATCGAATCCCAACCCTTCCTTGAGGCGATCCGCCAACTGCGCATCGAGCATGGCCCGGAAAAGTGCCTGTTCATGCACCTGACCCTGGTGCCGTACATCAAGGCGGCCGGCGAGATCAAAACCAAGCCGACCCAGCACTCCGTGAAGGAGCTGCGCTCCATCGGTATCCAGCCGGACATCCTGCTGTGCCGTTGTGAGCAGCCGCTGCCCGATGGCGAGCGCCGCAAGATCGCCCTGTTCACCAACGTGCCGGAACCGGCCGTCATCAGCGCGGCCGACGTGGACATCATCTACAAGCAGCCACTGTGGCTGCACCAGCAAGGCCTGGATGACATCGTCGTCAAAAAGCTGGGTCTGGACGCCAAGCCGGCGGACCTGTCCGGCTGGCAGCGCACGGTCGAGGCGGTGGAGCATCCGAAGGATGAGGTCACCGTGGCTATCGTCGGCAAGTACGTCGAGCACAAGGATGCCTACAAGTCGTTGGGCGAGGCCCTGCGCCACGGCGGCATCAAGCAGCAGACGCGTGTGAACCTGCAGTGGATCGACTCCGAGCAGATCGAAGCCGAAGGCGCGGCCAAGGTACTGGGTGTGGCCGATGCGATCCTGGTGCCAGGTGGTTTCGGCAAGCGCGGTTTCGAAGGCAAGGTGCTGGCGGCCAAATACGCCCGTGAGCATGGCGTGCCGTACTTCGGCATCTGTTATGGCATGCATGCGGCGGTGGTGGATTTCGCCCGCAACGTTGCCGGCTTGCCCGATGCCGACTCCAGCGAAAATGATCGCCACACACCCAATCCAGTGATCGGACTGATCACCGAGTGGACGACGGCGTCCGGTGAGGTCGAAACCCGCTCTGAGCGTTCGGACCTGGGCGGCACCATGCGCCTGGGGGCGCAGGAATGCCGCTTGAAGGCCGGTACCCTGGCGCGCCAGCTCTATGGTCAGGACGTGGTGCGCGAGCGCCATCGCCATCGCTACGAATTCAACAACCGCTATCGCCAGCCCTTCGAGGACCTCGGCATGGTGATTTCCGGCAAGTCGATGGACGATCTGCTGGTGGAGATCGTCGAGCTGCCGCTGCAGAAGCACCCGTGGTTTCTCGGCTGCCAGGCGCATCCGGAGTTCACTTCCACTCCGCGCGATGGCCACCCCCTGTTTATCGGCTTTGTCCGCGCTGCACGCGAATACAAAGCGGTGCGTGACGGCGAGAAGCTGGCCAAGGAGTCGGTGGCATGAAGTTGTGCGGTTTCGAAGTCGGCCTGGACCAACCGTTGTTCCTGATCGCCGGCCCTTGCGTGGTGGAGTCGGAACAATTGCAGGTCGATACCGCCGGAACGCTGAAGGAAATCACCGGCAAGCTCGGCATGCCCTTCATCTTCAAATCCAGCTTTGACAAGGCCAATCGCTCTTCGGGCAGTAGCTTCCGCGGCCTCGGCATGGAAGAAGGGCTGCGCATCCTGTCTGAAGTGAAGCGCCAGCTTGGCGTGCCCGTGCTGACCGACGTGCATGAATACACGCCGATGAATGAAGTGGCGGCGGTGGTGGACGTGCTGCAGACGCCGGCCTTTCTGTGCCGCCAGACCGATTTCATCCAGAAGGTGGCGAGAGCGGGCAAGCCGGTCAACATCAAGAAAGGCCAGTTCCTCGCTCCCTGGGACATGAAGAACGTGGTCGCCAAGGCCAAGGACGTCGGTAACGACGACATCCTGGTCTGCGAGCGTGGTGCCAGCTTCGGTTACAACAACCTCGTTTCGGACATGCGCTCGCTGAGCGTGATGCGCGAAACCGGCTGCCCGGTGGTGTTCGACGCTACCCATTCGGTGCAGCTGCCGGGCGGGCAGGGCACCAGTTCCGGCGGTCAGCGCGAATTTGTGCCGGTACTGGCGCGCGCGGCGGTGGCCGTGGGCATCGCCGGTCTGTTCGCGGAAACCCATCCGGATCCCTCCAAGGCGCTCAGTGATGGACCGAACGCCTGGCCACTCGGCAAGATGGAAGCCTTGCTGCACACTTTGCTGGAGCTGGATGCTGTGACCAAGCGTCACGGTTTCCTTGAGCAGCATCTGTAGTACATCCCCGCTCCCTCTTCGGGGAGAGGGCTGGGGTGAGGGGAGCCTCGCGTGGAATGTGCTTCCGCGCATAGGTAACAAAGAGCATGACGCAAGCACATGATGTGCATGCCAGGCTCGGCTCTTCACCCTGACCCGCTCTTGCGACGGGACGGGTATTGAGCCGACGGGCTTGCAACATCTGTAGCTATCAACCTATTTCAAAATTCCAGGAATGCCATGAGCACGCAAATCACCCGCATCCACGCCCGTGAAATTCTCGACTCCCGCGGCAATCCCACGCTCGAAGCGGAAGTAACTCTGGCGGGTGGTGCCTTCGGCCGCGCAGCGGTACCCAGCGGCGCCTCGACCGGTACGCGAGAAGCGGTGGAATTGCGTGATGGCGACAAGTCGCGTTATTTGGGCAAGGGTGTGAAAAAGGCCGTCGCCAACGTCAACGGCGAAATTTTCGATGCGCTCAAAGGCGTCGATGCGGTCGACCAGAAAGGTCTCGATGCCAAGCTGATCCAGCTCGACGGCACCCCGAACAAGGGTCGTCTTGGCGCCAATGCGCTGCTGGGTGTTTCGATGGCCGCCGCGCACGCCGTGGCAGCCTCGCGTCACGAGCCGTTGTGGAAATACCTTTCCAACGGCAAGCCGGGCGCACTGCCGGTGCCGATGATGAACATCATCAACGGCGGTGCGCACGCCGACAACAACGTCGACGTGCAGGAATTCATGATTCTTCCGGTGGGGCTGCCGAGCTTCTCCGAAGCACTGCGCGCCGGTACCGAAATCTTCCATGCGCTCAAGAGCGTGCTGAAGGGCAAGGGGCTCAATACCTCGGTGGGCGATGAGGGCGGCTTTGCGCCGAACCTGCGCTCCAATATCGAGGCGCTGGATACCATTCTCGAAGCCGTGAACAAGAGCGGCTACAAGATCGGCAGCGACATCCTGCTTGGCCTCGACGTCGCCAGCTCCGAATTCTTCAAAGACGGCAAGTACGACCTGGAAGGCGAAGGCAAGGTTTATTCGCCGGCCCAGTTCGTCGACCTGCTGGCCAGCTGGGCGCAGCAGTACCCGATCGTCACCATCGAAGACGGCATGGCCGAAGGCGATTGGGATGGCTGGAAGCTGCTTACCGACAAGATCGGCAACAAGGTGCAGTTAGTCGGTGACGACATCTTCGTGACCAATCCGAAGATCTTCCGCGAAGCCATCGACAAGAAGATCGCCAATGCCATCCTGATCAAGGTGAACCAGATCGGCACTCTGTCGGAGACGCTGGAAGCCATCGCCATGGCGGACGCCGCCAAGTACGCCGCGATTGTGTCGCACCGCTCGGGCGAAACTGAGGACACCACCATCTCGGACATTGCCGTCGCCACCACCGCCACCCAGATCAAGACCGGTTCGCTGTGCCGCACCGACCGCGTGGCCAAGTACAACCAGCTGCTGCGCATTGAAGAGCAGCTCGGTAGCGCGGCGCGTTATGCTGGCCGCAACGCCTTCCCGAATCTGTCTCATCTGCCCGGTTAAAGCGAGGTAGCGTCCATCCATGTTGCGCTGGGTCGCCTTGGTCCTGCTGCTGTTGCTGATCGGACTGCAGTTCAAACTGTGGTCCAATCATGGCGGCATGTCCGAGGTGACCAGCTTGCGCGCGGCGGTGAAAAAGCAGAGCGACGAAAACGACAAGCTCGCTCAGCGCAATCAGGCGCTCGCCGCGGATGTGAGTGATCTCAAGCACGGCGAACAGGCCGTCGAGGCGCGCGCGCGCGCCGAGCTTGGGCTGATCAAGCCCGGCGAAACGTTCTATCAGGTCGTGCCGAAGTCGGCGGCCAGCACGGCTGATCCGGCCACTTCGGCTAGCAGCGGCAACTAAGTCGGCAGCCTGGGTTGCTTCGGATCGCGTCCAGGTAACCCAATCTGCGCATTCGCGCTTTCAAGGTTTTACACATTAATGGCCACGACAGAGCTGGAACTACCCAAGGCCTATGGTGTTTCGCCCCTGAGCGCCGAATTACGCCGTACACCGGAAGACTTTCGTGTCGACGAAATCCTTGGCTACGACGCTGATGGCGAAGGCGAGCATGCCTTGTTGTGGGTGGAAAAGCGTGGTGCGAACACGGATTGGGTGGCGCGCGAACTGGCAAGGTTTGCGGGTGTGTCACCGCTCAATGTCGGCTATGCGGGCCTGAAAGATCGGCATGCCGTGACCCGCCAGGCATTCACGGTGCAATTGGCAGGCAAGCCTGATCCGGACTGGTCCGCGTTTCCGCATGATGACGTGAAGGTGCTGGCGAGCACGCGACACAAGCGCAAGCTCAAACGCGGCGCCTTGCGCGGTAATCGCTTCGTCCTTGTATTGCGCAGCGTGCAAGGCGATCATGCCCACGCTGAGCAGGTCCTGCTGGCGATTGCATCACGCGGCGTACCCAATTATTTCGGGGAACAACGCTTTGGACGGGAAGGCGGCAATCTGGCCCAGGCACGTGCGATGTTTGCCGGGCGACGCGTTGACCGCGAGAAACGTTCGATTCTGCTCTCCGCCGCACGCTCACACATTTTCAACAGCGTGCTTGCTGAGCGCGTGGAGCGTGATGTCTGGGATAAACCGCTGGACGGAGAGATCTGGTCGCTGGCCGGTTCACGCTCCTGGTTCGGCCCGGAGCCGTTCGACGACACGCTTGCCACGCGTCTTGCGCAGGGCGATATCCATCCGTCCGGTCCGCTGTGGGGGCAGGGAGAGCCGCCCACGACGGCCGTGGCCGGGACGTTGGAACGTCAAGTTGCCGCGACTTTCGCTGATCTAGCCGAAGGCGTTGCCGCAGCGCGCATGGAGCAAGAGCGTCGCCCTCTGCGGCTGCTACCAAAGGAATTGCACTGGCGCTGGCTGGATAACGAAACGCTGGAACTGAGTTTCGAATTGCCTGCGGGTGCGTACGCTACGGTCGTAGCACGTGAGTTGATTGCATGAATATCATGCCTTGACGGCAAGTGAAGATGCTCACGACATGAGTGCCACGTGCAAGGCCCAGGGATGCGCGGATTTAAACCCGTAGGCCCATATGTGTATCGCTCAATCTGACGAACTTGAACGTATCAACGTCGCCATATCGTTGAGCAGCGCGCCATGCGTGGCAGGTTGTGCCTTGTTGGGATCGTTGTTGGCGCTGAATGGTCGGCTGCGCGGTAGCCAGTAAGGCGCCGTCAGATAAAACGGGAGACGATGGAGTGCATCTGCATTGGACACCGGCGTCAAACCAAGATGGATGTTGGCAGGGCTCGTGAACCGATTGAGCGAAGCAGAAGTCGGCGAGCTGGTTTTCCAGTCACTGGCTTGAACTGGATTTTTGCCCCACGCATCAGGCGTGCTCGTGCCTGCGATAGGCAACGTCGGCATGCCTGCTAATTTTGGTAAGGGTGTTGAGTAACGAGTTTCCGCAGGTTTGTTTTGAAAACTTGTAGAGGGTGTAGCGGCATTCTGCGCGACTGCTTGTAACGACAGCGCCAGCCCACAGACGACCCCAACTGCGATGATGACCTTGCTTCCCATCAGTACACTCCTTTGCGATTCCTAAGCAATGTTTTGCTTTGGTTGGTTGGCATGCCCGCCGCCTGTCACTCGCAGTAAACGCTAGCAAAAAATCGTGCAGGTGACGCTTATCTTTGATGCATCGTATGGAAACCGTTCACGGGCGGCCTTTCGACTTCAAAAGTACGACTACCGCCCCTGTGCCACCCTGCATCGGACGGGCCGACGCAAAAGCAATGACATCGTCACGGCGGCGCAGCAGACGGTCAGTCAGGACCTTCAGGACCGGACCGCCGGCTTTTGAGCGTAACCCTTTGCCATGCACGATGCGTACGCAGTGGATGCTACGCTCGGCGGCCTCGGCAAGAAAAGCCGAAATCGTTGCCTGGGCTGCCGCAGCATTCATCTGATGCAGATCAATCTCGTCCTGCACGCTGAACTGGCCACGCTTGAGCTGGCGCAATAGCTTGGGCGGATAGCCGTCGCGTAGATAGCTCAACTCCTCGCCGACTTCCATCAATCCTGGATCAAAGGCCATGTCGAGCAGTTCACCGGGTACGGCTGCCTCGTCGGCCTCCAGCATGTACGGATGCGGCTCTGGCTTGGGCGCCGATGGGGGCGGTGGGACGGGGTCGAGCTGCCTCACTTCGCCGATCGCCTCGCGAAACAGCCGGCGGTCCTCTTCATTGATGGTAGTGGGCTTGTGACGCTTCATCCGGTCATCCTAGCAACGACCGACCGCGCAGGTGAAAATTCTGTGGGACGGGTTCTAAGTGGCGGTGAAACCGGCGGTCTGCTCGGTTAGACTCGTGCATCTAGGGAGCATGCGCAGCCACCTGTGGGCCGCACGCTGGCAATTGGCTTTGAACGGATCATGATGCGAGTTCTGGTAAGCAACGACGATGGCGTGGACGCCCCGGGCATCCGCGTGCTCGCCGAGCGCCTTGGCGCGGTCGGCCAGGTCACGGTAGTGGCTCCTGATCGGGACCGCTCCGGCGCGAGCAATTCCTTGACGCTCGACGCGCCTATCCGGGCCTTGCGCATGGATAACGGTTATTACCGGGTGGCAGGCACGCCCACTGATTGCGTGCACCTGGCGCTGGCCGGCATGCTGGAAGACGAGCCGGATATCGTGGTGTCCGGTATCAACAATTCCGCCAATCTCGGCGATGACGTGATTTATTCCGGTACGGTTTCGGCGGCAATGGAAGGGCGCTTTCTCGGTTTGCCCGCCATTGCCGTGTCGCTGGTCAGCAAGGATCACAAGGGCGAGCATTACGACTCCGCGGCCAGGGCGGTGCTGCTGTTGATGGAGCGTCTGCTGGTCGATCCGCTGCCTGCCGATACCATTCTCAATGTCAATGTGCCGGACCTGCCGTGGGCCGATATTCAGGGCTTTGAAGTCACCCGCCTGGGCAAGCGGCACCGCTCCGCACCGTGTATCAAGCAGACTGATCCGCGTGGCAAGACCATCTGGTGGATCGGTCCGGCCGGCGACGTGGACGATGCCGGTCCCGGTACCGACTTCCACGCCGTGCGGCGTGGTTTCATTTCTGTCACACCCATCCATGTGGATCTCACCCGTTTCCAGGCGCTGGAAAAAGTGAGCACTTGGGTACATGCCTTGAGCGATGGCATGGCTGACAAATCCGACGGTAAGGCCGCGTGATGCATCCATTGCCGCCATCTGCATTGAAAGGCGAGGGCATGACCTCGCAACGTGCCCGCGACCGGCTGGTTGCCAAGCTGAAGGAAGAGGGCATTCGCGATCAGCGTGTGATCGATGTGATGCGTAACCTGCCGCGCCATCACTTTATCGACCAGGCCTTGCATTCGCGGGCCTACGAAAACACCGCGCTGCCGATTGGCCACGGCCAGACTATTTCCCAGCCGTGGGTGGTGGCGCGCATGACCGAAGCGCTGCTAGAGCCCTTCGATGCGAAGTCGGGCCGTCCGCAAAAGGTGCTGGAGATTGGCACGGGGTCGGGTTATCAGGCCGTGGTGTTGGCCAACCTGGTGCCGCAGGTTTATACGGTGGAACGCATCGAGGAGTTGTTGCGTCAGGCGCGCCGGCGCTTCCGCCAGTTGGGTATTGAGAACATTCGCTCACGTCACGATGACGGTAAGTTGGGCTGGGCGGCGGAGGCGCCGTTCGACGCCATCATCCTTACCGCCGCCGGCGATGCGATTCCCACCCAGGTGCTTGATCAATTGAGTCCCGACGGTGTGCTGGTCGCGCCGGTTGGTTCCCCCAGCAGCCAGACGCTGATCCGCATGCGTGGCGATGGCAAAGGAGATTTTGTGCAGGAAGAGTTGGCCGCAGTGAGTTTCGTACCTTTGCTGGGTGGCATCGGCTGATGCGCCTGTTCGGAAGGTTGTATGCGCGTGTTCTGGTATGGGCGCGCGATCCAAGGGCGGTCTACTACCTGTGCGGATTGAGCTTCGTCGAAGCCTTCATCTTTCCGATCATGCCGGAAGTGATGTTGGCGCCGATGATGCTCGGCAAGCGCCACCGGGCCTTTTTCTACGCCAACATAAGCCTGCTGTTTTCGCTGGTGGGTTCACTGGTGGGCTATTCCCTCGGCCACTGGGCTTTCCATGCACTGACGCCGTTGCTGCAGTCGCTGCACCTGTATGACCGGATCCAGATCGGGGTGGAAAATCTGCGTACGCAGATGAATCAGCATTGGCTGGAGTTGCTGCTGGTATTGACGCTTGCGGCCTTGCAGCCGGTGGTGCCGATGAAGTTTGTTACCTGGGCAGCAGGTATCGTCGGCGTGCCAGTGATTCCGTTCCTGATCTGCATATTGCTTGGACGCGGCAAGCGCGTGTGGTTGCTGGCCTTGTTGATTCGGCTGTTCGGCGAGCGTGCCGAGCGGATGCTGCATAAGCATGTCGAATGGATCGGCTGGGGCGCCCTGGTAGTGCTTGCAGCGCTCGCAGGCTGGTGGGTACTGAAGCATTAACCGCTGGCAATCTTTCCCGCTGGGGCCGCATGAAAACTCTGTTAGACCCCGTTATGCTCACGCGCATGAAAGGATTGATGCGATGGTCTGCCCTTACCACGATTGCGATACTCATGACCGGCTGCGCCCGCACGGTCGTGGTGCAACAGCCCCCCGGCGGGCAGGCTGTTGTGCGTCCCGTGCAAGCGGGTAATGCACCAGGCACTTATACGGTCGTCAAAGGCGACACGCTTTACTCCATCGCTTTTCGCAACGGCACCGACTTTCGTGCTGTTGCCCAGTTGAACGGCATCGCGCAGCCTTACACGATCTGGCCGGGGCAAGTATTGAAACTGCCCGGACACGCCGGTCCGGTTCCTGTGCGGACAGCTCCCACTGTCGTTGTGGCGAAAGCACCGCCAGCACCGCAGCCTTCCAGCACTCCTGCACCGGTGTTCCAGGCTGTTCAAACAACGCCTGTGGGCACACCACCAAGCCAGCCGCCCGCCACGGCGACCACCGTCGTACCGGTTGCCGGCGGTGCCCCTGCGGCGCCTGCTGCGATCGGCAATGCCGCGCCCGCCGCCACGCCCATTATTGCCACCGGTGGTACGCGCAGTGCCGGAGGCGTCAAGTGGCGTTGGCCGGCATCCGGCGCGGTGATAGGCCGCTTCCAATCGGGTGCCGCGATACCGGGCGTCGATATTGCCGGCAAGGCGGGCGATCCCGTCGTGGCCGCAGCCGATGGCGTCGTGGTGTACAGCGGCAACGGCTTGGTCGGCTATGGCGAGCTGATCATCATCAAGCACAACGATAGCTTTCTCTCGGCCTACGGCCATAACCGCAAGCGCCTGGTTACCGAAGGCCAGCAGGTGAAGGCGGGTCAGCAGATCGCCGAAATGGGATCCAGTGGCAGCGCGCGCGATGAACTGCAGTTTCAGATCCGCAAGGACGGTAGCCCTGTCGATCCGCTTGATTACCTGCCTTCGCGGTAAGAAAAGCCAGGACAAGGAAGTTCAGCGAGTGATTTCGCTGTGCGCGTTGACATTGAATCTGGAGCGAAAGACAGAAGCCGATGGCGCTTCGCGGCTGGGTGCCTTTCTCTAGTTCCAGCGACTAGGCCGGCAGGATAAAGGCGGCAACCACACGTCGTCCTTCGCTGGCCAGCAAGCCGTAGGTACGCGCCGCGGCAGCGTTATCCATGACCTCGACACCGATCCCTCGGCGCAGGAAGCCAGCCAGGAACGCAGCCGGGGGAAATTGCTGGCGCGACCCCGTGCCTAGCAATACCAGCTCCGGCTTCAGTTCCAGTATCCCGTCGACATGGCTTTCATCCAGGGCGAGCGCACTGGTTACCGGCCAATGTTCGACGGCGCGTTCGGGTGCCAGCAGGAAGCTGGTGGTCAGGTCACGATCCACCACGGTGATGGCATTGTTGGCGACCCGGCGTACAAACAGGAAATCACCCGGGCGCTCCAGCGAAAGATCCATGATGTTTCCTCAGCGCGGCAAAGCCAGGCGGGGATCGTCCTCGTTGCGCCGGAACAGCACCACGATGTGACCGATCTGTTGCACGCTCTCCGCGCCGGTGCCATTGATCAGCGTATCGATCTGGGCCTCCCGCTCGTCCTTGTCGCCTCCGGACAGCTTCACCTTGACCAGCTCGTGATGCGAGAGCGCAAGGTCGAGCTCCTTCACCACTGCTTCGGTCGCACCCTTGGCACCCAGCAGGATCACCGGGTGGAGGTCGTGAGCGAGGCTGCGCAGATAGCGTCGCTGTGAAGGGGAAATAGCCATGCGTTCAGTCTCGGATTCGCGAGCAGGGGACCTTAAAGGGTATCATGGTATCCCCCTGTTCCCGGCCGTTGCCGATCATGCCTCGCAGCAAGAGCAGTTCCCGCTGGCTGCGGGAGCATTTCGATGATGTCTATGTAAAGAAGGCCCAGGCCGAGGGCCTGCGTTCCCGTGCCGTCTTCAAGCTGGAAGAACTGATCGAGCGCGACCGCTTACTGAAGCCCGGCATGCGCGTCGTCGATCTGGGCGCTGCCCCTGGTGGCTGGTCGCAGCTGGTCCGGCAGCGCCTGGGCGATAGTGGTACCGTGGTGGCACTGGACATCCTGCCCATGCAGGGTATCGCCGGGGTGGATTTCCTGCAGGGCGATTTTCGTGAAGAAAGTGTCTTGCGCGAACTGGAATCACGCCTGGATGGCCAGAAGCTTGATCTTGTGCTGTCTGACATGGCCCCCAATATGAGTGGTGTGGCCTTGGCCGACCAGATCCGGGCGATGGACTTGGCCGAACTGGCGCTTGATTTCAGCCGGCACTGGCTCAAACCGGATGGAGCGTTTTTAATCAAATTGTTCCAGGGATCAGGCTTCGATGATTACCTACGCAGCTTGCGCGCGGAGTTTTCGCGCGTAAGTATGCGTAAACCTAAAGCCTCACGCGCGCGTTCGCGTGAGGTATATGCGCTGGCTACCGGATTCAAACCGGGAGGCCGGCAAACTGGCGAGAACCGCGCATGAACGAGACATGGAAAACCCTGTTGCTCTGGCTGGTAATTGCGGTGGTGTTGATCACCGTGTTCCAGAGCTTCAACCCGCACGGTGGCGCCTCTTCGGATCTGCCTTACAGCAGCTTCGTGCAGAGTGTGGACAGCGGTAATGTCGCCACCGCTACCATCAGCGCCGAAAATCCCGCCACGATCAGCGGCAAGCTGAAGGACGGCAGCAACTACCGTACGGTCGCGCCCGTGCTCGGCTTCTCCACCAGCACGGTGGTCAAGCAGATGCAGGACAAGAACGTCACGGTTACCCAGGATTCCGGTACCGGCTTCTCGCTGATCGGCCTCCTGGTGAACTGGCTGCCGGTGATCCTGATCGTCGGCGTGTTCATCTGGTTCATGCGCCAGATGCAGCAGGGTGGCGGCGGGCGCGGCGCGATGAGCTTCGGCCGTTCGCGTGCCAAGCTGCAGGGCGAGGATCAGGTCAAGGTCAATTTCAGCGACGTCGCCGGTTGCGACGAAGCCAAGGAGGAAGTCGGCGAACTGGTCGAATTCCTGCGTGACCCGGGCAAGTTCCAGCGCCTGGGTGGCAAGATTCCACGTGGCGTGCTGATGGTCGGGCCGCCCGGCACCGGCAAGACGCTGCTGGCCAAGGCGATTGCCGGCGAAGCGAAGGTGCCGTTCTTCTCGATCTCCGGCTCGGACTTCGTGGAAATGTTCGTTGGCGTCGGCGCATCGCGTGTACGCGACATGTTCGACCAGGCCAAGAAGCACGCGCCGTGCATCATCTTCATCGACGAAATCGATGCGGTGGGTCGTCATCGTGGCGCCGGTCTCGGTGGCGGTCATGACGAGCGCGAGCAGACGCTCAATCAGCTGCTGGTCGAGATGGATGGTTTCGAAGGCACCGAAGGCATCATCGTTATCGCCGCGACCAACCGCCCCGACGTGCTCGATCCGGCGCTGCTGCGTCCGGGTCGCTTCGATCGCCAGGTGGTGGTGGGCCTGCCGGACGTAAAGGGCCGCGAGCAGATCCTCAAGGTGCACCTGCGCAAGGTACCGACGGCCAGCGACGTCGATCCGATGGTGATCGCGCGCGGCACGCCCGGTTTCTCCGGTGCGGACCTCGCCAACCTCGTCAATGAAGCGGCGTTGTTCGCCGCGCGCGAAAATGCGCGTGAAGTGCGCATGAACCACATGGACAAGGCTCGCGACAAGATCCTGATGGGTACCGAGCGTCGTTCGATGGCTATGAGCGAGGACGAAAAGAAGCTCACTGCTTATCACGAAGCTGGTCACGCCATTGTCGGCCGCGTGGTGCCCGAGCACGATCCGGTCTACAAGGTCACGATAATTCCGCGCGGCCGCGCGCTGGGTGTCACCATGTACCTGCCGGAAGGCGACAAATACAGCATGAACAAGGTGGCGATCGAATCGCAGCTTTGTTCGCTGTATGGCGGTCGCGTCGCCGAAGAGCTGATCTTCGGTGCGGACAAGGTCACCACCGGTGCTTCCAACGACATCGAGCGCGCCACCAAGATGGCCCGCAACATGGCCACCAAGTGGGGCCTGTCTGATGAGTTGGGTCCGGTGACCTACGGCGAGGAAGAGGATGAAGTGTTCCTGGGCCGTTCGGTGACGCAGCATAAGAACGTCTCCAACGAAACGGCGCGCAAGATCGATGAAGTGGTACGCGACATTCTCGACCGCGCCTACGCCCGTACCACGCAGATCCTGACCGACAATATCGACAAGCTGCATGTGATGGCGGATGCCCTGCTGCAGTACGAAACCATCGATGCGCGCCAGATCGACGACATCATGGCCGGCCGCGTTCCGGGGCCGCCGGCAGACTGGTCAAAGACCTCGTCGTCGTCCGGGTCGTCCGTACCACCGCCGCCGCCGCGCGGTGACGCTGGAGCGAAGGTGGGAGATCCGGCTACGCAAAGCCGCATCTGAGTTAGCACTTAGTGAAAAAAAGCCGCCTCCAGGGGCGGCTTTTTCATGGCCGATGCAAACAGCGGCCGCTGTCGGAATTCGACGCTGGTACGTCGTTGGTTTTGAGCTTTGGCTCCGCCGCAAATTTGCCAGTCGCTGCGGCGAAAGCCGAAGTCAGAAAACATCATCGGGCCCCATGCTTGGTCGGGGCGACCGTGAGCAACGTCGGGCACCGATGCAGTGCCCCGGATTTACCGTTTGAGAATGCCGAGCACGGTTTCCGGCGGACGCCCGATAACGGCTTTGCCATCGGCGACCACAATCGGGCGTTCAATCAGGCGCGGATGTTTGGCCATCGCATCGATCAACGTTGCGTCGTCCAGCGAATCGTTATCCAGGTGCAGCTCCTGGTAGACATCCTCGCCACTGCGTAACAACTGACGAGCGGTCATGCCAAGTTGTGACAGCAAGGTTTTCAGCTCGGCCGCGCTGGGCGGCGTTTCAAGGTAATGGATCACCTCGAAGGGTTTGCCGTGTTGTTCGAGCAGTGCCAACGCGCTGCGCGATTTCGAGCAGCGACTGTTGTGGTAAATGCGGATCATTGAAGCTGCTTAGCGGTTGCCGGAGCGATTGCCGCCGCCACCACCGTGAGGACGACCGCCACCACCATGCCCATGCGGACGGTTGCCACGGCCCTGCGGACGACCACCTTGGCCTTGCGGGCGACCGCCCTGACCTTGGCCGGGACGTCCGCTACCACGCTGGCCGCGGTTGGCATTGCCGCCAGCGTTGAAGCCGCCATAGGGATTCGCGTTGCCGGCGCCCCCACCGCCGCCACCGCCGCGGCGATTGCCAGATGTATTGGCGCCACCACCGCTGCGCCCACCTTCACGGCTCTCACCAGCAAACCAGGTACGCGCCGGTGGCAACTCCTGGCCCGGGCCGATGCCGCGCTTCTTCTTGCGCGGCTTGCCGGCGCGATCCGGTTTGTCGATGTTGCCGTTCACTTCGCGATTTGGATTACGGCGGCGCTGCTGCTTGCCGCGTACGGGCTCTTCGCGGATCCGGTCGAAGGCGCGCAGTTCGCGGGCCTCGTCGTGATAGCCACCACTCCATGCGGTACCAGCACCTTTTTCCGGGCGATATTCGGTGACGTTGCGCGGTGCGCGGCGCTGGTGCAGCACAGGACTGAGCGTGAGCACCGGCTGCGGTGCGCCGAGGCCGGCGACCTTGCGCAGTTCCTTGACTGATTCTTCGTTGAGCGCTTCGCAGTCGCCACGGCGCAGCATGCGCGGCAGCTCGATGTTGCCGTAGCGGATACGCTTGAGGCGGCTGACCAGAAAGCCTTGCGAATCCCACAGACGGCGGACTTCGCGATTGCGGCCTTCGCGGATCACCACCCGGAACCAGCTATGGCTGCCGCCACGGCTGATGATGGCGATTTCATCGAAGCGGGCAGGGCCATCTTCCAGTTCTACCCCAGCCTTGAGTTTTTCGATGATTTCGTCCGGCACTTCGCCATGCACGCGGCATAGGTACTCGCGCTCCAGGCCGCTGCGCGGGTGCATCAGGGCATTGGCGAGTTCACCGTCGGTGGTCAGCAGCAGAAGGCCGGTGGTGTTGATGTCGAGGCGGCCTACGGCGACCCAGCGCGCGCCTTTGAGTCGCGGCAACTGTTCGAACACGGTGGCGCGGCCTTCAGGATCTTCGCGGGTGGTCACCACGCCCTCAGGCTTGTGGTAGACCAGTACTTCGGCGTCGTCGCGGTTATCGGTGGCGACGACAAATTGCTTGCCGTCGAGTACTACGCGGTCACCTGCGCGGACACTGGCGCCGATGTTGGCGGCACTGCCGTTCACTTCGACTTCGCCCGCCTGAATACGCTGCTCCAGCATGCGTCGCGAGCCGAGGCCGGCGTTGGCGAGCACTTTGTGCAGGCGTTCTTCGATCTGGGGGGTATTCTCAGGCGGCGTGGCGCGCTTGAGGCTCAATACGGATTTTTGCGGCGCATTCATGCGCGGTACTCCTCGGTGTCTTGCTCGGCGGAGCCTTCATCGGCGTCCGCGTGGTCCGCTGCCTCGTCGGCAGTGGCGGGGGATTCGGTGACAGCATCTGCTTCGCTAGCGGATGCCTCGTGCTTGGATCCGGTGTCGTCCGCGTGGTGCTGCGGCTCCGGGTTTTCAGGTATTTCGTCGGCCTCTGCTTCGATAGCTGGTTCTTCCGACGCGGTTTCTTTGTGAGCGTGCTCTTGAGCTAGTTCCTCATGAGCATGAGCTTCATCGACGTGTTCTTCCTGGATCTGTAGCTCTTCGGAATGCGGATCGTATTCCTGTCCCTCAGCAGTCGCTTCGGCTTCGACATCTTCGGCATCCGGATCGATCGGCAGATCCTTGATGACACGCGGCGGGAAGGGCTCGTTATCCAGGCGGAGCTGAGGATCTTCCATGTCGCGGATTTCGGAAAGCGTAGGCAGCTCGTCCAGTGACTTCAGGTTGAAATAGTCGAGAAAGCTGCGCGTGGTGCCGTACAACGCGGGTTTGCCGGGTACATCGCGGTGGCCCACCACACGTACCCACTCGCGCTCTTCCAGCGTCTTGATGATGTTGGATGAGACCACCACGCCACGAATCTGTTCAATTTCCGGGCGCGTGATGGGCTGGCGGTAGGCAATCAGTGCCAGCGTTTCCAGCAGGGCACGCGAGTACCGGCTCGGCTTCTCGCTCCACATGCGTGAAACCCAGGGATGCACGTCCTGGCGGACCTGGTAGCGGAAGCCGGAACCGACTTCCTTCAGCTCGACTCCGCGACCCTGGCTGTCGTCGGCGAGCATCTCCAGCGCCATGGCGATCTGCGCCCGGTCGACTTCATCTTCCTCGATGAACAATTCGCCGAGCTGGGCCACGCTCAACGGCTGGCTGGCGGCAAGCAGGGCTGCTTCGATAATCGCTTTGAGTTGCTCGATCTGCATAGCCTTAGGATCGGGTGTCCATAACGGTTGCGTGCCTTTGTCTCAGAGGCTGGTCATTCGGTGCCGGATGCGACGTTCTGTTCTTCGAAGGCATCGTCGCCAGCGGCAACTTCGGCTTCTTCGCTGGCCGAGTTGGCGTTGGCTTTCACGTAAATCGGTGCCAGCGGCTCTTCCTGCACGATGTTGATGAGGAACTCCTTGGCTAGCTCCAGCATGGCCAGGAAGGTGACCACCACGCCCAGACGCCCCTCGCTTACATCAAACAGGCTTTCGAAACGATGGAACTGGGTGTCATCCAGGCGACTGAGCAGCTCACCCATGCGCTGGCGCACACTCAGTGCCTCGCGCTTGATGGCGTGATGCCCGAACAATTCGGCCCGGTGCAGCACATCCTTGAGGGCCAGCAGCATTTCCTTCAGGTCCAGCGGCGGCGGCAACTTGATGACATTGCGCTCGCCGACATCGGCCTGCACGGCCACCGTATCGCGCTCCAGACGGGGCAGGGCGTCAATGTCTTCGGCCGCTTTCTTGAAGCGCTCGTACTCCTGCAGACGGCGCACCAGTTCGGCACGCGGATCTTCTTCCAGGCCTTCTTCCGTGGGCGGCCTGGGCAACAACAGCCGCGATTTGATTTCAGCCAGGATCGCGGCCATCAGCAGGTATTCCGCGGCCAGCTCCAGGCGCATCACATCGCGCATCATCTCGATGTATTCCATGTACTGCCGGGTGATTTCGGCAATCGGGATATCGAGAATGTCGAGGTTCTGCCGGCGAATCAGGTACAGCAATAGATCCAGCGGTCCCTCGAACGCCTCCAGGATGACTTCCAGCGCATCCGGAGGAATGTACAGGTCCTGCGGCATTTGCAGGATCGGTTCGCCGCGCACGATGGCAAGCGGCATTTCCTGCTGCTGCGGAACCCCGGCAAACGCATCATGCGTTGCTTGTACAGGCTGAGACTCGGTTGGCTCAGTGCTCATTAATGCATGTCATTAGGCCACCCGGCAGGGCTGGCGGTTCGTTCTGTGGACGATCAAAACCTGTTTTCGATGCACGATCGAAGCGAGGTTCATGCCTGGAATGCCTTCGCTTGCACAGGCACCCCTAATGAAGCCAATCACTTTTCGCGATGCCCAGCCAAGACATGCGGTGTTCCCGCGATAACAACCCTGATGAAGCCACTTGGTGCGGTTCGGTCAGGTGGGCGGTCGCTAGGTGCCGGGTCGATATCGCTGAAAACGATCAGGCAGGAACCATGCGTGACGCCGCTGGCGTCGCCCGCGATTCGTAAGGTCGGCTGAGTACATCGGGTGGAGGCCATCCCCACCGGGGCTCCCAGTGGCCATCCATGCATGGCTCCACACGCGGGTTACAGATTAACGGCAGGATGGCGACATGTCCAGTAAGGGCTTCAGCTTTTGTAAGGGGCTGGAAAGGTGCTTTATGAGCAATGGGGCGACAAGGGCGCCCGCCTCCGGCAAAGCCTGTCTGGGGCTTGATTCGGCGGGCGGGTAGGAGCACGGTCATGGGTCCCCGGTTGCTCCATCGGAAGAAGGCGAATGTACTGACACGGCAGCATGTGACCCATTGTGTCGATGGTTGTTCGTTCAGGACGGTTTGACATGCCTTGCTCGGATGGCTGCAACGTGGTTGTAGCAGTGGCATGCCGCTTGCTTCATCATATGCGGCTATCCGGGAGACATCGGCCGATGATGAGGCGATGTTGAGGGACACAGAGGGAAGTGTCGAAGGGAGGCACAGGCTTGGTTGCCTGCAAGTCGGATCTGGGCGTATGGCGGAAACGCTGTGCGGGGAGATAAAAGGCATGACCACAATGGGTGACGACGCCATGGACGGTTCCGATAAGGAACATTTGCGCCCGGCGCGCATGCGCATCAAGACGACGGTGCTGATGAGCCATGGCGACGAATCGCATCCGACCGACCTGATCGACATCTCGGCCACCGGCGTGCTGTTGCGCCGGCCACGCGAGTGGGGTGGCAAGGCGGGGGAAAGCTGGGTGCTGGACATGATCTTCGGCAGCGACCTGCATATCCACCTCGAGGCGAAGGTGGCCCGTGTATCAGAAAGACACATCGGTTTCGCCTACACGCACATTCCGGAAGACAAGCAGGTGCCGCTGTGGAACTTGCTGGGCGGCTACGCGGACATCCTGGAGATGTGGCACGACGAATGATCGTGCGGATCCACCCCGCATTACGCGGGGTGTATGAACCTGGAGCCTTGAGGCGCGATATCAGCTGGTTGCGACAGCTTTCTTCTCATCGCGCAATTCGCGACGCAGAATCTTGCCGACATTGCTCTTGGGCAGGGCATCGCGGAATTCGATCACCCTCGGGCGCTTGTAGCCGGTAAGGTTCTCGCGGCAGAACTCCTTGAGCTTTTCCACCGTGAGGTTCGGATCCTTGCGTACCACGAACAGCTTCACGGCTTCGCCGGAATGTTCGTCGGCAATGCCGATGGCTGCGACTTCAGCGACGCCTGGGCACTTCATCACCGTATCCTCGATCTCGTTCGGATACACGTTGAAGCCCGACACCAGGATCATGTCCTTCTTGCGGTCGACGATGTAGATATAGCCGGAGTCGTCCATGCGGCCGATATCGCCGGTTCGCAACCAGCCATCCGCGCTGAGCACCTTGCTGGTTTCGGCGGGCTGATTCCAGTAGCCCTTCATGACCTGCGGGCCCTTGATGCAGATTTCGCCGACCTCTCCAATGCCCAGGTGCTTGCCATCTTCATCCTGGATGCTGATCGAGGTCGAAGGAATGGGCAGACCGATGGAGCCATTGAAGTGGGCACCATCCACCAGTGGATTGATGGTGGCGACCGGGGAGCTCTCGGTCATGCCATAGCCTTCGATCAATGCGCAGCCGGTCACTTTCTCCCATTTCTCAGCCACCGCGCGCTGCACGGCCATGCCGCCGCCGAAGCTCATGCGCAGGCTGGAGAAATTGATCTGGTCGAAGCCGGGGGTATTCAGCAGGCCGTTGAACAGGGTATTGACGCCGGTGATCGCGGTGAAGCGGATCTTGCTCAATTCCTTGACGAAGCCCGGCATGTCGCGCGGATTGGTGATGAGTATGCTGCGGCCGCCGAAGCGCAGGAAGATGAAGCAATTACAAGTGAGGGCAAAGATGTGATACAGCGGCAACGCTGTGATGATGGTTTCTTCGCCAGACTTGATCTTCGCGCCGAACCACGCCCCAGCCTGCAGCATGTTCGCGATCATGTTGCCGTGCGTAAGCATCGCACCCTTGGCAACGCCTGTCGTGCCCCCGGTGTATTGCAGGAAAGCAACGTCGTCGTGCCCGAGCGAAGGCTTGGGCAGCTGGTGCTTCGCGCCGCGGGTCAGCGCTTCGGAGAAACGTACCGCATGTGGAAGATGGTAGGCGGGTACCATTTTCTTGACGTGCTTGAGCACGAAATTGACCAGCACGCCCTTGGCGCCCAGCAGGTCACCGATGCCGGTCGTGACGATGTGCTTGACGCTTGTCTCGCTGACAATTTCCTGCAGCGTTGAAGCGAAATTGTCGAGCACCACGATCGCCTGCGCGCCGGCATCGGTCAGCTGATGCTTGAGTTCACGTGCCGTGTACATCGGGTTGGTATTCACCACCACCAGTCCGGCGCGCAAGGCGCCAAACAATGCGATGGGATACTGAAGAATATTGGGCAACATGATCGCGATGCGATCGCCCTGCTTGAGCTTGAGCTCACCGGTCAGGTAGCCCGCGAACTGACGGCTGAGCGTATCGATCTCGCCATAAGTAAGGCTTTTACCGAAGTTGCTAAAGGCGGACTGTTGCCGATAGCGTTCAAACGCTTCGTCCAGCACGGCAGCAACCGATGTGTATTGATTGATGTCGATCTCTGCAGGTACGCCAGCCGGGTAGTAATTCAGCCACGGACGCTCATTACTCATGTTCGATCCCAACCTCCAGTAGTGACATGCCGATGGTGACGATGGCTGGCATCAGGCATGATGCGGGCAAGGCATTGGAGCATACGCGTGCGTATAGCGGCAAGCCGCGCTGCAACGAGATTTCTCATGGGTGGGCGATGACGTCGAGGTTGCGATTTGGGAGCCTGATGATGGTGCTGGCGCTTGCCATGACGGCTTGCCACCGCACCCCGGACGATGTCGCCGTTCGGCAAGCCATTGATGCGGCGGCCCGGGCGGCCGAGCAGGTGGATGCCTCGGCGCTGCTCGGCCAGCTTACCGATGATTTCGATGGCAATGACAACGCCATGAGCCGGCAAGACATCGGCAATCTGCTACGTGCAGCGAGATTTCGTGGCGAGACCTTGCACGCAGTACTTGGTCCGGTGGATGTCGAGCAGCGTGGCGATCGCTACGTGGCGGATTTCACGGTCACGCTCACCAGCGGCGGCAAACTGTTCCCTTCGCAGTTGGGCGTCTACAAGGTGGAAACGGCATGGCGCCGGGAAGGGCATGCTTGGCGCTGTTACGAGGCGACCTGGACGCAGCAGCTTTGAGCCTGCGCGGTATTTGCCCCCTCTCCTGCCGGGAGAGGGGGCATGCGGCGCGTTACGTCAGGCAGCCTTCTTGCTGGCCAATTGACGCAGTACGTATTGCAGGATGCCGCCGTGGCGGAAGAATTCGCGTTCCTTCGGCGTCAGCAGCAGCACTTTCACCGTGAATTTCTTTTCACCTCCGTCGCCCTTGGCAACCACCGTGGCTTCCTTCGACTCCCCGTCCTTCAGGCCGGTGATCTCGAAAGTCTCCTTGCCGGTCAGGCCCAGCGACTTGGCGTTTTCGCCATCCTTGAATTGCAGCGGCAATACGCCCATGCCGACCAGGTTGGAGCGATGGATGCGTTCGAAACTCTCGGCGATCACTGCTTTCACGCCTAACAGCAGGGTGCCCTTGGCTGCCCAGTCGCGCGACGAACCGGTGCCATATTCCTTGCCGGCGATCACGATCAGCGGTGTCTTGTCGGCTTTGTACTTCATGGCGGCATCGTAGATGGCCAGTTGCTCACCACTGGGTACGTACAGCGTATAGCCGCCTTCCACGCCGCTCAGCATCAGGTTTTTGATGCGGATGTTGGCGAAAGTGCCGCGCACCATCACATCGTCGTTGCCGCGGCGCGAGCCGTAGGAGTTGAAGTCCTTCGGTTCCACGCCCCTGGAGATCAGGAAGCGGCCGGCCGGGCTGTCCTTCTTGATCGAGCCGGCCGGAGAGATGTGATCGGTGGTGATCGAGTCGCCGAACAGGCCGAGCACGCGCGCACCGTGGATGTCTTCGATCTTGCCCGTCTCCATCGTCATGCCATCGAAGTAGGGCGGGTTCTTGATATAGGTGGAGTCGCTCCACTTGTAGACCGAGCCGTCAGGCGATGCGATGTTGTTCCAGCGGCTGTCGCCCTTGAATACATCGGCATAGTTTTTCTCGAACATCTGCGGATTGATGGCGCCCGCGATCACATCTGAGATTTCTTTGTTGCTCGGCCAGATGTCTTTCAGGTAGACCGGCTTGCCATCGCTGCCTTCACCGATCGGATCCTGGGTGAGATTGATGTTCAGGGTGCCGGCCAGCGCATAAGCCACCACCAGTGGCGGGGACGCGAGATAGTTCATCTTCACTTCCGGATGCACGCGACCTTCGAAGTTGCGGTTGCCGGAAAGCACCGAGGCCACGGCAAGATCACCTTCGGCAATGCCTTTACTGATTTCCGGCGGCAACGGGCCAGAGTTGCCGATGCAGGTGGTACAGCCATAACCGACAATATAGAAGCCGACTTTCTCCAGCTCCTGCAACAACCCGGTCTTTTTCAGGTAATCCGTTACGACTAGCGACCCCGGGCCGATCGATGTCTTTACCCACGGCTTGGCTTTCAGGCCTTTTGCCGCGGCTTTCTTCGCCACCAGGCCGGCGCCGAGCATCACTGCGGGATTGGATGTGTTCGTGCAGGAGGTGATCGCCGCGATCACCACGGAGCCATCCTGCAAATGAAATTCATGGCCGTTCATGTGTACGCGCGAGCCCTTGTAGGGTGCGCTGGCGTCGTTTCCTATGGCGGTACCGCCGCCTTCGTTAGCAAAGCGTGCCTCGGCAGTATTGCGGTTGGCGGTGAGTGCGCCAAGGCTGTCCTCGAAACTCTTTTTCACATCGCCCAGCAGTACACGGTCCTGTGGGCGTTTGGGGCCAGCCATCGAGGGCTTCACGTCGGCCAGATCGAGCTCGAGCGTGGTGGTGAATTCGGCATGCGGGGTGTTTTCGTCGTGCCACAACCCTTGTGCCTTGGCATAGGTTTCGACCAGCTTGATCTGGTCTTCGCTGCGGCCGGACAGATGCAAATAATTGAGCGCTTCCTGGTCGATCGGGAAGATGCCGCAGGTTGCGCCATATTCCGGCGCCATGTTGCCGATGGTGGCGCGATCGGCTAGCGGCAGATGCTTGAGGCCGTCGCCGAAGAATTCCACGAATTTGCCGACCACGCCGAGTTTGCGCAGTATCTGCGTGACGGTCAGCACCAGGTCGGTCGCCGTGACGCCTTCCGACAGTTTGCCGGTCAGCTTGAAGCCCACCACCTGGGGAATCAGCATCGATGACGGCTGGCCCAGCATTGCCGCTTCCGCTTCGATGCCGCCCACGCCCCAGCCCAGCACGCCGATGCCGTTGATCATGGTGGTGTGCGAGTCGGTACCGAATACGGTGTCCGGATACAGCCATGACTGGCCGGCTTTTTCAGTGGCAAACACCACACGTGCGAGGTGTTCCAGGTTCACCTGATGCACGATGCCCGTGCGTGGCGGTACGACCTTGAAGTTGTTGAAGGCTTTCTGGCCCCAACGAAGAAACGAGTAGCGTTCCTGATTGCGGTGGAATTCGATCTCGACATTCTTTTCCAGCGCCGATTCCGAACCGTACACATCAACCTGCACCGAGTGGTCGATCACCAGTTCCGCCGGCGCCAGCGGATTGATCTGCTTGGCGTCGCCACCCAGCTTCACCACGGCATCGCGCATGGCGGCGAGGTCGACCACGCACGGTACACCTGTGAAATCCTGCAACACCACGCGCGCGGGCATGAAGGAAATCTCGGTATCCGGTTCTGCCTTGGCATTCCAATTGGCAACGGCTTCGATTTCCTTCTTGGTGACATTGACGCCGTCCTCGTGGCGCAACAGATTCTCCAGCAGAATCTTCATCGAGTAGGGCAGGCGCTTGATGTTGAAGTGCTGGCCGAGTTTGGTCAGGCTGGCGATCTGGTACGAGCTGCCGTTGACGTTGAGGGTGTCGCGGGTGGCGAATGAATCCAGCATGGGAATAACTCCTGTTGCGTGAAGTCTGGCGGACGCACGAGGCGTAGCAGGGGGATGCTAGTGCAACAAACGTTAGGGGAATTGCAAAAACAACCTTCTTGTCTGGAGGTCCCGAAGAGTTTGGGCCAAATTGGCAGGCACGCAAGCCACTTTGGAGTCATTTCGCCATGCTCACATTGCAAGATTTCGAATGCAGGCGGAAACACCATCTTGGATTGCGGCCATTGCGCGGCGACTGGCAAAATACGCGACTGAAATGAAGCCCGAAAGCGGCATGGGGACAGGCTTTCCGCCTGTCCGGCCCAGGTAGCGGCCGTGCCGAATCGAACCAACCGGGGATCTATCCGCCCGACGGCGGAGGCATCCCTTTTGCCAGCCACAGGACGAGATCACATGCTCAACGCCTATCGCCAACAAGCCGCCGAGCGCGCCGCGCTGGGAATTCCCCCGCTGCCGCTGTCGGCCCAGCAGACTGCCGACCTGATCGAACTGCTGAAGAACCCACCTGCCGGCGAAGAGGCGTTCCTGGTGGACCTGATCACCAACCGCGTGCCGGCTGGTGTGGACGATGCCGCCAAGGTCAAGGCTTCCTACCTGGCAGCGGTGGCCTTCGGCGCCGAGAAGTGCGCGCTGATCAGCCGTGAGAAGGCGACCGAACTGCTCGGCACCATGCTGGGCGGCTACAACATCCAGCCGCTGATCGAGCTGCTGGACGATGCGCAGGTTGGCGGCATCGCGGCCGACGCGCTGAAGAAGACGCTGCTGATGTTCGACTCCTTCCACGACGTGAAGGAAAAAGCCGATAAGGGCAATGCGCACGCCAAGGCCGTGCTGCAGAGCTGGGCTGATGCCGAATGGTTCACCAGCCGCCCGGAAGTGCCACAGAGCCTGACGATCACCGTGTTCAAGGTGCCGGGTGAAACCAATACCGACGACTTGTCGCCCGCACCCGATGCCACCACGCGTCCCGACATCCCGCTGCATGCACTGGCCATGCTGAAGAACAAGCGCGAAGGTGCGCCGTTCCAGCCGGAAGAAGACGGCAAGCGCGGTCCGATCCAGTTGATCCAGGATCTTGCCAAACAGGGCCACCTGGTTGCCTACGTTGGTGACGTGGTCGGTACCGGCTCGAGCCGCAAGTCCGCTACCAACTCCGTGTTGTGGTGGACGGGCGAAGACATCCCGTTCATCCCGAACAAGCGCTTCGGCGGTGTGTGCCTGGGCAGCAAGATTGCTCCGATCTTCTACAACACCATGGAAGACGCTGGCGCACTGCCGATCGAACTGGACGTCTCCAAGATGGACATGGGGGATGTGGTCGAGCTGCGTCCGTATGAAGGCAAGGCGCTGAAGAACGGGCAGGTGATCGCCGAGTTCCAGGTGAAGTCCGAGGTGCTGTTCGACGAAGTGCGTGCCGGCGGCCGTATTCCGCTGATCATTGGCCGAGGCCTCACCGCCAAGGCGCGCGAGGCGCTGGGCCTGCCGCCGTCCAACCTGTTCCGTCTGCCGCAAAACCCAGCCGATACCGGCAAGGGTTACACCCTGGCGCAAAAGATGGTCGGCCGCGCCTGTGGTCTACCAGAGGGCAAGGGTGTGCGTCCGGGCACCTACTGCGAGCCCAGGATGACCTCGGTGGGTTCGCAGGACACCACCGGCCCGATGACCCGCGACGAGCTGAAGGACCTCGCCTGCCTGGGCTTCTCGGCCGATCTGGTGATGCAGTCGTTCTGCCACACCGCGGCCTACCCCAAGCCGGTGGACGTGAAGACGCACCACGAACTGCCGGCCTTTATCGCCAACCGCGGCGGTATCAGCCTGCGCCCGGGCGATGGCGTCATCCACTCCTGGCTCAACCGCATGCTGCTGCCTGACACCGTCGGCACCGGCGGCGACAGCCACACCCGCTTCCCGATCGGTATTTCGTTCCCGGCCGGCTCCGGCCTGGTGGCCTTCGCTGCTGCCACCGGTGTGATGCCGCTGGATATGCCCGAATCGGTGCTCGTTCGCTTCAAGGGTGAACTGCAGCCGGGCGTCACGCTGCGTGACCTGGTCAACGCGATTCCGCTCTATGCCATCAAACAGGGGCTGCTGACGGTGGCCAAGCAGGGCAAGAAGAACATCTTCTCCGGCCGCATCCTGGAAATCGAAGGTCTGCCCAGCCTCAAGGTGGAGCAGGCGTTCGAGCTCTCCGACGCATCGGCCGAGCGCTCGGCTGCCGGCTGTACCGTGCACCTCAACAAGGAACCGATCATCGAATACCTCAACAGCAACATCACGCTGCTGAAGTACATGATTGCCCAGGGTTATCAGGATGCCCGCAGCCTGCAGCGGCGGATCAAGGCGATGGAAGCCTGGCTGGCCAATCCGCAACTGCTCGAACGCGATGCAGATGCTGAGTACGCCGCAGTGATCGAGATTGATCTGGCCGATGTGCACGAACCGATCGTTGCCTGCCCGAACGATCCAGACGACGTAAAGACTCTGTCCGATGTTGCCGGCGCCACCATCGACGAAGTGTTCATCGGCTCATGCATGACCAACATCGGTCACTTCCGTGCCGCATCGAAGTTGCTGGAAGGCAAGCGTGATATCCCGACTCGCCTGTGGGTGGCACCGCCGACCAAGATGGATCAGCAGCAGCTCACCGAGGAAGGTCACTACGGCGTGCTCGGTACGGCTGGTGCGCGTATGGAAATGCCGGGTTGCTCGCTGTGCATGGGCAACCAGGCGCAGGTGCGTGAAGGTGCGACGGTGTTCTCCACCTCTACCCGCAACTTCCCGAACCGCCTGGGCAAGAACTCCAACGTGTATCTGGGCTCGGCCGAACTGGCTGCGATCTGCTCGCGTCTGGGCCGCATCCCGACCAAGCAGGAGTACATGGCCGATATTGGTGTGATCAACGCCAATGGCGACAAGATCTATCGCTACATGAACTTCGACAAGATCCAGGACTTCAAGCAGGTTGCGGATACCGTCGAGGCCTGAGTGATCAGGTAAGTGGAACCGAAGCCCGGCCCCCGCGCCGGGCTTCGTCGTTTATGCTGTGCCACGTTGTGAAGCGCCTCCGCCGGGGCGCCGGAATGACCACGCGATGCGTACGCACTGCAACGGATACGGGACGGCAGGATGATTTCCACTCACTTATCGGTCGTTTCGTTGCGAGACTTGATCCTTGTGCAGGCGGTGCATCGCCATGGCAGCTTCAACAGTGCGGCACGGGCCATGCACATCAGCCCATCCGGCTTGTCGCATCAGGTACAGAAGGTAGAGCAGGCACTGGGCGCACCGCTGTTCGAGCGCGGCGGCCGGCGTGTGGTGCCTACGGCGGGCGGGCAGCGTCTGCTGCAACAAATCGATGCGGTACTATTGGCGGCCGAGCATTTGCAACAGGCTGCGCGTGCGGGTGAAACCGCGTTCGGCGGCGAGTTGCGTTTGGGGGTGCTGGCGACGCTGGGGCCCTATCTCTTGCCTCATCTGATTGCGCCGTTTCCGCAGCATTTTCCTGGCGCGCGGCTAAGCCTGTCGGAAGGCAAGCCACGTGGCTTGCTGCGTCGTTTGCACGAAGGCGAGCTGGATGCCGTGCTGGCGCCACCGGTTCCCGCCGTCAGTGGCATCTGCATGCAAGCGCTGTTCTTTGAGCCATGGGAAGTGCTGCTGCGCGCCGACCATGCTTTGGCCGGCAAGCGCACTGTTTCGTTGGATCAGCTTGAAACCAATGAAGCGATTTTGATGGCGGAAAGCCACGCTGATGGCGAGGGCTATGTGCAGGATGTGAGCCTGGAGAGCCTGGCCGCGCTGGTGACCCTGCGTGGTGGCCATGCCTTGGTACCGGCACTTGCGCATGATCGTTTGGCATCGATGCCCGACATCGCGCTGGCCAAGATCAAGGGGCAGCAGGCCCCGGGGCGCGAAATTGCTCTGTATTGGCGTGAAGCTTCGCCATGGCACGGCGATCTGCAAGTGTTTGCCGCCTTGCTGCGCAAGTTGGCGCGGCAGCGGCCGGGGCTCAAGCTCATTGGCGATGATTGACCAACGCGGCGTTTCGCTAAGCGGTTAGCACGCTGTCGCACCACGCGTTGTTAAAGCTGCATGGATATGGCCGCAGCTTGGGTTCTGGCTTTAATCAGCGATTATCCAGCGTCGTACCGGTCAATAGCCCGCGCGCCAGCATGCTGCATTGGCGGCGGTGAAACAGTAGTTGCCACTGGCGCCCGCCAATCTGGTGCCACAGTACGGCCGAACGTACCGCTGCAAGCAAACTCGTGCGCACGCGTTCCACCAGGGCCGGCTGCTGCAACCATTGCGGATTGCCCGTCACCATCACGCGCGGCCGCAAGGTAGAGAGCGTGCCGGCGTAGAGTTCGGCCAGCCGGCTGAACACTTGGGGTGAATTGAGACCGAAATGCTCGGCCTGCCGCTTGGCCGACACAATGCCCTGTTGCAATTGATCGAGCAGATCCTTGCGGTGCACAAGGCTGCGCTCCAGGCGCATGACGGTTACCACCATGCGCGTTATCGCCATATCGCGACTGTTTTCGTCCAGTTGCCCGATCAAGGTGCGTAGGCCGACACGCAGGCCGGAAACATTGCCGTACACGCCGATGACGGAGGGCGCGTCGATACGAAACACGCTGGCAAGGCTTGCATCCAGTGCCAGGTCGTCACAGCGGCCTTCGTTCGCCAATTGATGGGCAAGCGCTGACGCCTGGAACAGGCCGGCCAGGGCAAGAACGCGTTCCTCATTGATCGCAAAGGCTTCAAACACGCTGTGACACTCTTGTTGTTGCTTCTTGTTGCAAGCCGCCATAAGCGGCATCGGTGGCGGAGATTACTGCACCACCCAGGCATTCCTCGCCGGCGTAGAACACCACCGACTGGCCGGGCGTGACGGCGCGTTGCGGATCGTCGAAACGTACTTCTACCTGATCGTGATGCACGGACACCACGCAAGCTTGATCGTGCTGGCGATAGCGGGTCTTGGCCGTGCAGCGAAATTCCGCGGCGGGCGGGGCCCCGGCAATCCAGGTGGGCGATTCGGCAACCAACCGCCGCGAATGCAGCCATTCGTTCTCGCCACCCTGCGCCACGAACAGCACATTGTGCGCGACATCCTTGCCAACCACGTACCAGGGTTCGCCGCCGGCGTTTTGACGCCCGCCGATGCCAAGTCCGTTGCGCTGTCCCAGGGTGTAGTACATCACGCCCTGATGCTCGCCGATAAGGTGGCCGTCCGGACTGCGCATCTCGCCTAGCCGGGCAGGGATGTATTGGGTCAGAAACTGACGAAAATCGCGCTCGCCAATGAAACAGATGCCCGTGGAATCTTTCTTTGCGTGAGTAGGCAGGGCTGCCTCGCGCGCCATGTCCCTTACGCGGGACTTTTCGATTTCCCCAACCGGGAACAGCGTGGCGGCAAGTTGCTGCTGTCCCAGTGCATGCAGGAAATAGGTCTGATCCTTACCGGTATCGACCGCGCGCAGCAGCCGATAACGCCCGTCCAGATCATCGACCCGGGCGTAATGACCGGTGGCGATCTTGTCCGCGCCCAGGGCGCGGGCCTCGTCCAGAAACGTCTTGAACTTGATCTCGCGGTTGCACAGCACGTCCGGATTGGGGGTGCGGCCCGCGCGGTATTCGGCCAGGAAGTGTTCGAACACCCCATCCCAGTACTCGGCGGCAAAATTGCGGGCATGAAACGGAATACCCAGCCGTCCACAGACGGCCACGGCATCCTTGCGATCCGCATCGGTGGTGCAGGGGCCGCTGCGGTCGTCTTCCTCCCAGTTCTGCATGAACAGGCCTTCAACCTCGTAACCGGCCTGTTGCAGCAGGAGGGCGGCGACCGACGAATCGACGCCACCGGAAATGCCCAGCATGACCTTCATGACCGGCCCCCACCCGGCATCAGGTTGGCCACGACCGACAGTGGCAGGCGCTGCCCGGCCAGCCAGTCGTCAATGCTCATCAGCACCATCGGACTGCGCAGGCGCGGGCCGAGCTCGGCGATTTCGCCTCGGGTCAGCCACAGGGGCCGACAGATGCCGGTGTCCAGTGGTTGTTGAGGATCGTGCGTTAAGGGCCTGGCGGCAAAGCTGAAACGCACCACCACATCGCCATGTTCCTCACTGCGCCACTGGTGCACGCCGATCAGGTGGGTAAGTTCCACCGTCCAGCCGGTTTCCTCGCGGGTTTCGCGCACGGCGGCCTGCTGCAGGCTCTCGAAGTCATCCAGGTGCCCGGCCGGCTGGTTGTAGGCGATGCGGCCATTAACCTCCTCTTCGACCATGAGGTAGCGGTGGCCATCGGCTACCACACAGGCAACGGTGACATGGGGACGCCACACGTCGTTACGGGAACTGTCAGCTTCTGTCATTTAAAGATCAACCAAGCCCGGGGTGGGCACTGGAAATGGCGTTATTGTGCCATTACCTCAAGCGCTACCGCCGAGGAGCATGATTCGCCTAGGCGTATACTGCACTTGAGCAAACGCAAACCCTGAAAAGCATGGCGAACGAACCCGAACAAGAACAACACGGCGGTGGACATGGTCTTGCCGTTGAAGTATCCAAGCCTGAAGTGGCGCGCCCCCCGCTGTTTCAGGTGTTGCTGCTGAACGACGATTTCACACCGATGGATTTCGTAGTCGAGGTATTGCGCAGTTTCTTTGGGATGGACCAGGAAAAAGCCGTACAGATCATGTTGCACGTACACACCCGCGGTAAGGGCGTGTGCGGGGTGTTTACCCGCGAGGTGGCTGAAACCAAAGTCACGCAGGTGAACGAGTATTCACGTGCCAACCAGCATCCTCTGTTATGCACGATGGAAAAGGTTTGAGGCCTGTTCAAGATTCCGGCGTGACGGGCGTTATGCAGGGATATTGATCAGGTGTTTTTGGCCCCCATCTTGCATCCAACGCGGTAGAGCCGCCCCATCATCGCAGTGGAGTAGGTCCGGATGTTCAGCAAGGATCTCGAAGTCACCATCGGCCAGTGCTACAAGCAGGCCCGTGAACAACGCCATGAGTTCATGACGGTCGAGCACCTGTTGCTCGCCCTCACCGAGAACCAGTCGGCGCTGGGCGCCCTGCGAGCCTGCGGCGCGGATCTTCCGCGACTCACCCATGAGCTGGAAAAAATCATTGCCGAGACCGTGCCGGTTTTGCCGCACGGCGACGAGCGTGATACCCAGCCGACATTGGGCTTCCAGCGTGTGCTGCAGCGCGCGGTCTACCACGTGCAGTCTTCCGGTCGTAAGGAAGTCACCGGCGCCAACGTGCTGGTGGCCATCTTCGGCGAGAAGGATTCACACGCTGTGTACTTCCTGCATCAGCAGGAAATTACGCGTCTGGACGTGGTCAACTATATTTCTCACGGCATCGCCAAGATCGGCGACGAGCCGTCCTCCGGCATGTCCGGCGCTGATCGGGATGCCGAGGAAGGCGGCGAGGGCAAGGGCAATCCGCTTAGCGAATATGCTTCCAACCTCAACGAGCTCGCTCTCGAAGGCAAGATCGACCCGCTGATCGGCCGTCAGGACGAGATCGAGCGCACCATCCAGGTGCTGTGTCGCCGGCGCAAGAACAATCCGCTTTATGTAGGCGAGGCCGGCGTCGGCAAGACGGCCCTGGCTGAAGGTCTGGCCAAGCGCATCGTCGACGGTGAAGTGCCGGAGGTATTGGAAAACGCCACCATTTGGGCCCTTGATCTCGGCGCCTTGGTGGCTGGCACCAAATACCGCGGTGATTTCGAGAAACGCCTGAAGGCGGTGATCGGTCAGCTCAAGAAACAGCCTGGCGCGATCCTTTTCATCGATGAGATCCACACCATCATCGGTGCCGGTTCGGCCTCGGGTGGCACGATGGACGCCAGCAACCTGATCAAGCCGATGCTGGCCTCGGGCGAACTGCGCTGCATTGGCTCGACCACCTTCCAGGAATTCCGCGGCATCTTCGAAAAAGACCGCGCGCTGGCGCGCCGCTTCCAGAAGATCGACGTGGTCGAACCCAGCGTCGCCGAAAGCTTCGATATTCTCAAGGGTCTGAAGTCGCGCTTCGAGGAGCACCACAGCGTTACCTACACCGTCGAGGCCCTCAAGGCTGCGGTCGATTTGTCCGTGAAGCACATCCCGGATCGCCTGCTGCCCGACAAGGCCATCGACGTGATCGATGAGGCCGGCGCGCGTCAGCGCTTGCTGCCGGCCGATCAGCGCACCGGCAAGGTCGATGTGGCGGAAGTGGAATACATCGTTGCCAAGATGGCGCGTATCCCGGCCAAGCAGGTTTCGGCATCCGATCGCGATGTGCTGAAGAACCTGGAACGCAATCTCAAGATGGTGGTATTCGGCCAGGATCCGGCCATCGAGGCGCTGGCCGCGTCGATCAAGATGGCGCGTTCGGGTCTGGCCGATCCGTCCAAGCCGATCGGCTGCTTCCTGCTTGCCGGTCCTACCGGCGTGGGCAAGACCGAGGTCACCAAGCAGCTTGCCATGCAGCTGGGCATCGAGATGATCCGCTTCGACATGTCCGAGTACATGGAAGCGCATTCCGTCTCGCGTCTGGTTGGCGCACCTCCAGGCTATGTTGGCTTCGATCAGGGCGGTCTGCTTACCGAAGCGGTGACCAAGCATCCGCACGCCGTGCTGCTGCTTGACGAGATCGAAAAGGCGCATCCGGATGTGTTCAACATCCTGTTGCAGGTGATGGACCGTGGTGTGCTGACCGATACCAACGGTCGCGAAGCCAACTTCAAGAACGTGATCGTGGTGATGACGACCAATGCAGGTGCGCAGCAGGCTTCGCGTCGTGGCATCGGCTTCGTGAAGCAGAATCACTCTATGGACGCGATGGAAGTGATCCGTCGTAGCTTCACGCCGGAGTTCCGCAATCGTCTGGACGCGATCATCCAGTTCAATGCGCTGGACTTCGATCACATCCTGCGTGTGGTCGACAAGTTCCTGATCGAGCTGGAATCGCAGCTCAGCGAGAAACACGTCACCCTTGACGTCGATGCCGATGCCCGCCGCTGGCTGGCCGAGCATGGCTTCGATCCGCAGATGGGCGCCCGCCCGATGGCCCGCGTGATCCAGGAGAAGGTCAAGCGCGTATTGGCGGACGAACTGCTGTTCGGCAAGCTGGCCGAGGGCGGCAAGGTCATGCTGAGCGTGCGCGACGGTGAGCTGCGCGTGGATACGGAGGCCGCCGAGCCGGTACCGGCTGCGGTGTCCTGAGGCCAGGCAGATTGCAGGAAGCAAAAAAAGCCGCGCATTGCGCGGCTTTTTTGTTGGCTGGCGCGCGGTGCGTCCTGCCGGGATTACTTCATGCGGTAGGTGATGCGCCCCTTGGTCAGGTCGTAAGGCGTCATTTCCACCTTGACCTTGTCGCCCGTCAGGATACGGATGTAGTGCTTGCGCATGCGGCCTGAGATATGGGCGATAACTATATGGCCGTTTTCCAGCTGCACACGAAACATGGTGTTGGGCAGGGTTTCCACCACCGTGCCTTCCATTTCAATGACGTCGTCTTTGGCCATGCGTTCCGGGTTCGCGCAGGCCAACATGGCCGCGTAAGCCTTCGATTATGCCACGGATCGCAGGATGGTCAAAGAAGATTCAGGCAAAGTGCTCATCCAGCTTGCGCCGAATTTCTTGCTCGATCATGCCCTTGAGCGGAGAAAACAGCATGCCGAGCTGGGCGCTCACCCGGATTTCATCGCCGCCGATAGCAATTTTGCCGCTGATGCCGGGACGCTCGAAGGCCAGCGTGCCGTCAAGCCACTGCGTCTTCACCTCGAATTTCTCGCGCATGCGCGCGGCGACCTTGTCGATCACGGCATGGGCTTCGGACTGGGAAAGGCTGTGCGGGCGACGGATATCGATACTTGCCATGGTGAATCTCAAGAAACGAACTCCGCATGATAAGCGCAATCCCTGCCGATAGTTCCTACGCTTCTGATAGAGTCGCGCGGTCACGCAGTCGGTCACTTCATGCGCATTGAGTTTCCCCATTCGACCCGGGCAGGTTTCCAATGGAACCAGGCACTGCTGCGCATTGGCAGCGACCCCGGCAATGATCTGATCCTGGGAGCCAGTCAGGCTGCGCCACATCACCTGTCCATCAGCCTGGACCGCCGTGGCTGGGTCCTGGAGGTGTTGCCCGACACCACCCGCGTCTATGTGAATGCCCGGCCGGTACGCGAGCGCGCCATCCTGCGGCCCGGCGACATGCTGAGCGTGGGCGACTGCCGCATGCTCCTCTGCGCAGACGGCGTGCCAGGTGGGCGAACCTCTCCGGAGATGCCCGAGCAGGAGCGCTGCACCGTGGCGCTGCGTGCCGTCGCCGGTCCGCTTTCTGGCCAGGTATTGCCTTTGGCCGACCGCCTGGAACTGGGGCCGCAAGGCCGGATTCCGCTGGATCTGCCGCAGGGCGAAGTCGCCTCGCTGGTCATTTTCTGGCGTGACGGCCAGCTGTGCCTGGAAACCGGGCAGGCCGCCGATTCGCGCTATCCGGCACGCGTGAACGGCTCCCCGGTGCAACAGAGTGTGCTGTTGCCCGGCGATCAGATCGGCATCGGCATGCATCGATTCATGATTGATGCTCCCGGGCTTGAGCCCGAGCCGGAGATCGTCATTCCCGAGCCGGAGCCAGAGCCGTTGCCGGAAGACACCGCCGGGCCGCGCGGTGAAGTCTGGTGGCTGATCGTGACTGCGGCCGTCCTTGCTTTAGGCATTGCCTTACTCTTGCTGATGCATTTCTGACCCTTTGGGGGAAGCCTGTATTGCGCCGGTTGACGATGCGTTGCTGCGACGCGGCATAATGCATCGATCATCCACGACGGGAACCGGTGCGTGAGCAGGGTATGGAATTTCAGCGCAGGTCCGGCGGCGTTGCCGTTGCCGGTGCTCGAACGCGCACAGCGCGAACTGCTGGACTGGAACGGCAGCGGCGCCTCGGTGATGGAGCAGTCCCATCGCGGCAAGCGCTTTATGGCTATGGCCGCGCAAGTCGAGGCAGACCTGCGTGAGCTGATGGGTATTCCTGGCGACTACGCCGTGCTGTTCGAGCAGGGTGGGGCGACCCAGCATTTCGCGCAGATCCCGATGAATCTGGCTGGGGAAGGCGACAGTGCCGATTACATCGTCACCGGTCATTGGAGCGAGAAGGCCGCCAGTGAAGCTGCCTCGTACGTGCGTGTGAATGTGGCGGCAAACAGCAAGGCAGATAGCTATCTGCGTATGCCGCCGCGCGACACGTGGAAACTCGATGCTTCCGCTGCCTATGTGCATATCGCCACCAACGAAACGATCCACGGTGTGGAGTTTCAGGATGTACCTGATGTGGGCGATGTGCCGCTGGTGGCGGACATGTCTTCGGATATCCTGTCTGGCCCGATCGATGTGCGCCGTTTCGGCCTGATTTATGCCGGTGCACAGAAAAACATCGGACCGTCCGGCCTGGTGCTGATGATCGTTCGCCGTGATCTGCTCGAGCGCAAGGGGCGTCCGATGGCGCGCATCTTTCGTTACGCGGAACACGCTGCCAACGACTCCATGCTCAATACGCCCAACACCTGGGGCTGGTACCTCGCGGGCTTAACCTTCCAGTGGTTGCGGGAAGGCGGCGGCCTGTTGGCCATGGCTGAGCGTAATCGTGAAAAGGCGAGCTTGCTTTACGCCAGCATCGATAGCTCCGGCGGCTTCTATCGCAACCCCATCGAGCCGGCAGCGCGCTCTCGTATGAATGTGCCCTTCACCTTGCACGACAACGCACTCGATGCGCTTTTTCTGCAGGAATCGGAAGCTGCCGGTCTGTTGGCGCTTAAAGGGCACAAGGCGCTGGGTGGTATGCGTGCTTCGCTGTATAACGCCGTGCCGATGGAAGCTGTGCAGGCGCTCGTCGCTTTCATGCGTGACTTCGCCAGCCGGCACGGTTGAATATTTCGGATGCCGGATACGGACATTCCGGCCAGTTTCAGGCACTATTCGGCCTGAATTCAGACATCTTTACGCTTGGACATCCATTACATGAACGACCCCAAGTCATCGCTGGCACAGGTGCGTGAACGCATCGACAGCATCGACCGGCAGATCCAGGAACTGATCTCCGAACGCGCTAACTGGGCACGCGAAGTGGCGCGTGTAAAGGGCGAGGGGCTTTCCGCGATCGACTATTACCGTCCGGAACGCGAAGCGCATGTGCTGCGCATGGTGGTGGATCGCAATAAGGGTCCGCTTTCTGATGGGGAGATGGTGCGTCTTTTTCGCGAGATCATGTCATCCTGCCTCGCGCAGGAAGATCCGCTGAAGGTGGGCTACCTTGGTCCCGAAGGCACGTTCAGCGAGCAGGCGGTGCGCAAGCATTTCGGTCATGCTGCGTATGGGCTGCCACTGGGCAGCATCGAGGAAGTTTTCCAGGAAGTCGTCGCCGGACACGCCGATTTCGGCATCGTGCCAGTGGA
Source organism: Dyella flava (assembly GCF_016904955.1). GTDB lineage: Bacteria > Pseudomonadota > Gammaproteobacteria > Xanthomonadales > Rhodanobacteraceae > Dyella_B > Dyella_B flava. The sequence goes on from NZ_JADIKE010000039.1 coordinate 544,388, forward strand.
AAACTCCGGGCAGGGCATGATCCAGATTACGCTGGACATGTTCCTCACTTCTGAGGCCCGCATCTGCGGTGAAGTCGAGCTACGCGTGCATCAATGCCTGCTTTCCCAGCGCGAGTCGCTGGAGGGCATCCAGCGCGTGTATGGTCATGCGCAGTCGTTGCAGCAATGCAAGACGTGGCTGCGGGTGAACTTGCCTGAGGCCGAATGCATTGCCGTTCACAGCAATGCCGAAGGTGCGCGCCTCGCCCGCCATACCGATGACGCTGCGGCGATTGCCGGCGAAACCGCTGGCAAGATTTACGGCTTGAAGATGGTGGCCAACGCCATCGAGGATCGCGCCGACAATACCACGCGCTTCCTGGTGATCGGCCGTTCGTTGTTTCCACCATCAGGCAACGATCGCACATCGTTGCTGATTACCGTCAATGACAAACCCGGCGCGCTGTACGACGTGCTGAGCCCATTCGCCAAGCGTGGCGTGAGCATGAATCGCATTGAATCGCGCCCGGCGCATACCGGTAAATGGCAATACGCCTTCTTCATCGACGTTTCCGGCCATATCGATGATGAGTCTCTGCAGGCTGCCTTGAAGGACATGGGGCCGGTCGCCACCCAGATGCGTGTGCTCGGTTCCTACCCGGTAGCCCTGCCATGAGCAGTGCGCGGCGTCTGGATTGGGTCAGCGGACCCGCAATGTCCTTGCGTGGCGAGGTGGTGGTGCCGGGCGACAAGTCGGTATCACACCGTTCGATGATGCTGTCGGCCATTGCCGACGGCACTTCGCACATTCGTGGATTTCTTGAAGGCGAGGACACGCGCGCCACGGCAGCGGTGCTCGCGCAATTGGGCGTATCGATCGAGTCACCATCGGCGGGTGAGCGCATCGTGCGCGGTGTGGGTTTGCATGGTCTGCGCGGATCGGACAAACCGCTCGATTGCGGTAATGCCGGTACCGGTATGCGTCTGCTGACCGGCCTGCTGGCAGGACAATCCTTCGACAGCACCTTGATCGGTGACGAGTCGCTGTCCAAACGGCCGATGCGCCGCGTTACCGATCCGCTTGCCAACATGGGCGCTCACGTCGACAGCCAGAATGGACTGCCGCCGTTGCACGTCCACGGTGGCCGAAAGCTGCGTGGCATCCGTTATGAATTGCCGGTCGCCAGTGCGCAGATCAAATCCGCTTTGCTGTTGGCTGGTCTGTATGCCGAGGGCAGCACGGAAGTCATCGAGCCGCATCCTACGCGCGACTATACCGAGCGCATGCTCGCTGCTTTCGGCTGGCCTATCGAATTTTCACCCGGCTACGCGAAGCTTGAGGGCGGTCATACATTGCGCGCTACGGATGTTGTCGTTCCTGCTGACTTCTCCTCGGCGGCATTTTTCCTGGTGGCGGCCAGCATCGTGCCGGGCTCGGTCCTGCGTTTGCCCGCGGTAGGGCTGAATCCGCGTCGCACCGGCTTGCTGGAAGCCTTGCGCCTGATGGGCGCGGATATCCGTATTGAGAATCGGACCGAGAGCGGTGGCGAGGTGATTGGCGATCTCGTTGTCCGCCACGCGCCGTTGCATGGCATCGAGTTGCCTGAAGCTTTGGTGCCGGACATGATCGATGAATTCCCCGCCTTGTTTATCGCCGCAGCGGTGGCGAAAGGGCGCACGGTCGTCCGTGGCGCCGCCGAACTACGTGTGAAGGAGTCCGACCGCATCGCGACCATGGCTGCCGGTATGCGAGCGTTAGGCGTAAACCTCGATGAAACCCCGGACGGCGCGATCATCGATGGCGGCACGATTGTCCCGGGTACGGTGGATAGCCACGGCGATCACCGCATTGCAATGAGCTTTGCCGTGGCCGGCGTGGTAGGCAAGGGCGAGGTGACCATCCGCGATTGCGCCAATGTCGCTACGTCGTTCCCGGGCTTCCTGGAACTGGCAAACAGTTGCGGTTTTACTCTGCGCTGACCTTCCGTCAGCGTTCCGCTTCCCGTCGGGAAAGGTTGCCGATAGGCGAGGGCGGATACGTTCGGCACGCGGGTGGCGGATTTCTGTCCAAGCCGCCAATATCGCTTCCTGTGTGAATCCTCGCCCCAACCCCTTCGGGAGCTGGGGCTTATTGCGAGCCGTGCATGCCATCTGCTGTGCCCAACTTCATCGTCGCCATTCCCGCCCGTTACGGCTCCACCCGTCTGCCGGGCAAGCCATTACGTGCCATAGCCGGCGTGCCGATGGTGGTGCGTGTGGCCCAGCGCGCCTTGCTCGCAGGTGCATCACAGGTAGTGGTGGCGACTGACGATCAGCGCATTGTCGATGCCTTGTCAGGGCAGGGCGTAACGGTGTGCATGACCCGCAGCGATCACGCCTCCGGTAGCGACCGCTTGGCTGAATGCGCCGCGCACTACGGATGGCCTGCGGACGCCATCGTGGTGAACCTGCAAGGCGATGAGCCTTTCGCGCCCGCAGCCGGCATTCGAGAAGTCGCACGGGCCTTGGCTGATGACGATGCGCCCATGGCGACACTGGCAACGCCGATCAGCGACGCTCATGAATTGTTCGACCCGAACGTGGTGAAGCTGGTGCGTGCCTCGAATGGCCGTGCGCTGTACTTCAGCCGTGCGCCGTTGCCATGGGCGCGCGATGCCTTCGCCACGAATCGCGACGTGCTGCCCAATGATCTGCCATTCCTGCGGCATATTGGCATCTATGCCTACCGGGCCGGTTTTCTGCAGGAGTACGCCTCGCTTGTGCGCACGCCGCTGGAACAGGCGGAATCGCTGGAGCAACTGCGCGTGCTGGAGCACGGCTATCCAATTGCCGCGCGCTTGACCCCCGAACCCTTTCCGCCAGGAATCGACACCGAAACCGATCTGCAACGCGCCGAAGCGTGGTTGAGCCGTCCGTCGTGACCGTCCATCGCATCCTGTTTGTCTGCATGGGCAATATTTGCCGTTCGCCGCTGGTCGAGGCGGTGGCGCGCAAACGCTTTGCGGAGGTGGGCTTGAAGGTGGAAGTGGCTTCCTGTGGCACGGGTGGTTGGCATGCTGGCGAACAGGCTGATCCTCGCATGCGGGCTGCTGCGGCCGGTGCGGGTTACGAACTGGGTGGTCATCGTGCGCGGCAGCTCATGCTGGAAGACTTCGACCGCTACGATCTGCTGCTGGCCATGGACAGTGACAATCTGCGCGAAATGCGGCGCATGATGGGGGCCGACGCCGCCAGGCGCGCCTCGCTGTTTCTGGAATGGGCAGGTCTGGCGCCACCGCACGAATTTCCCGACCCCTACTACGGGGAGCTGACCGGCTTTGTGCAGTCCATCGTACTGGCCGAGCAGGGCGTGCGCGGCCTGATCGAGCGCCTGCGCGCAGACTGAATTTGCTGCCGGGAGGGCTCCAGAAGAAAGCACGGGGAACACCTCAAACGGGCTAAAATCCTTGCCATGCAGCCCGCCCCCTCGCAGGCCTTCGACGGCAAGGCCTTTGTCAGCACGCTCACCACGTCCCCCGGCGTCTATCGTTACTTCAACGAAGACGGCGAACTGCTCTACGTGGGTAAGGCCAGCAGCCTCAAGAAGCGCGTCGGCAGCTATTTTCTGAAACCGCGCATGGAGCCGCGCATTGCGGCCATGGTGTCGCAGATCGCGCGCGCCGAAATCACCGTCACCCGCACCGAGGCGGAAGCCTTGCTGCTGGAGTCGCAGCTGATCAAGGCGCTCAAGCCGCGCTACAACATCCTGCTACGCGACGACAAAAGTTATCCGTACATCTATCTCTCGGGTGGCGAGGATTATCCGCGTCTGGCGTTTCACCGTGGCGCACGCAATCAGCCGGGTCGCTATTTCGGCCCATTCCCCAGCGCCTTCGCCGTGCGGGAAAGTCTCAATCTGATGCAAAAGCTGTTCAAGGTGCGCCAGTGTGAGGATAGCTACTTCCGCAATCGCTCGCGTCCCTGCCTGCAATACCAGATCGGCCGCTGCACTGGACCGTGCGTGGGCTTGATCAACACGGAGGATTACCGCAACGACGTGCGCCACGTGGAGATGTTCCTGGAAGGTCGCAGCAGCGCCGTGATCGATGAACTGGTCAGCGCGATGGAGCAAGCCAGCGCCGCGCTGAATTTCGAACGGGCGGCAGCATTGCGTGACCAGGTCGCTGCGTTGCGCAAACTCCATGCGCAGAACCACGTGCAAGGCGCTACCACCGATATGGACGTAATTGCCTGCCGTATCGAGTCGGGTATTGCTTGCGTCAGTGTGCTGTTCTTCCGCAACGGCATCAGCCTGGGCACCCGCGATTTCTATCCGCGCTTGCCGCTGGATGCAGAGCCGGCTGACGTGCTGGCGCAGTTCATTGCCCAGTACTACCTGGATCGCCCGGTGCCACGCGAGATCATCCTTGGCGAAGCGATGGCAGACGAGCAACTGCTAAGCGAGGTGCTGGCCCAGCAATCCGGTCACGCCGTGGAGATCAAGACGCGTGTGCGCGGTGATCGCGCACAGTTCCTGCAGATGGCCGAGCGCAATGCGCAGGCTTCACTGACCTCACGCATCGCCAGCCGCCAGACGCTTGGCACCCGTTTCGATGATCTTCAAAACCTGCTGGGCCTGGACGAGCCGCCACGCCGTATCGAATGTTTCGATATCAGCCACACACGCGGTGAGGCGACCGTCGCATCCTGCGTGGTGTTCGGCCCGGAAGGTCCGGAGAAATCACACTACCGACGCTTCAATATCGCCGGCATCACCCCGGGGGACGATTACGCTGCCATGCATCAGGCGCTGACTCGGCGCTTTCGCAAGGTGGCTGAGGGCGAGGGCGCGCGGCCCGATGTCCTGCTGATCGACGGCGGCACTGGTCAGGTGGCGCAGGCCTTGGACGTGCTGCGGGAGCTGGGTGTGACCGGCATCGAGGTGGTCGGCGTGGCCAAGGGGCCGGGCCGTCGAGCGGGTGAGGAGACCCTGATCCTGGCCGGGTCAAACCGCGAGCTCCATCCTGGACCCAGTTCACCGGCCCTGCATCTGGTGGCCGCCGTGCGTGACGAGTCCCATCGCTTTGCCATCAGCGGCCACCGTAAACGGCGTGAGAAGGCTCGCGAACGCAGCGTGCTGGAAGACGTGCAGGGCGTCGGGGCGCGTCGTCGGACGGCTCTGCTCAAGGCCTTCGGTGGATTGGCCGGGGTGGAAGCCGCCGGGGTCGAGGAACTTATGCAGGTGAAGGGGATTGATCGCGGCCTGGCTGAACGCATTTATGACGCGCTACACGCCTGACTCGACCAACGCCCTCCTTACGCAGGGGAGCAGGCCAGGCGCGGAGCCCAACTTGCGAAAGCTTTAACCCGATCACCCGACGCATTCTGCTTCCAACGTGCGACACTGACAGAAAACGGAAAGGACCCATGCGCATCAATTTGCCGACCTGGCTCACGCTGTTCCGTGTAGCGCTGCTGCCGGTCATGGTGCTGGTGTTCTATCTGCCGTTCAGGGGGCACAACATCACTGCCGCGGTCGTCTTTGCGCTGGCCGGCGTGACCGATTGGCTGGATGGCTATCTTGCCCGTCGGCTCAACATGACGTCCAAATTCGGCGCCTTCCTAGATCCGGTGGCCGACAAGCTGATGGTGGCGGTCACCCTGTTCATGTTGGTGGATACGAATCGTGGCGGCTGGCCGGGCATCCTCATGGCCGTCACCTCGGCCATCATCGTTGGCCGCGAGATCAGCATCTCGGCGCTGCGTGAGTGGATGGCCGAAATCGGCATGCGGGCCACGGTGCGGGTGGCTTTTCTGGGCAAACTGAAAACCACGATGCAGGTGGTGGCGCTGATTGTGCTGATCCTGCAACATGAAAAAGACGCCGAGGCCCTGCGCCTCTATCACATTGGTGAGGGACTACTGGTGCTGGCCGGCGTGCTCACCATCTGGTCGGGTTTGTACTACCTGCGTGCGGCCTGGCCCGCTTTGCATAGCGACGGGCCCGCACTCTCATCCGAGCAAGATAGAAACGCTTGACGGTTTCGTTTCAGTCGCTAAAATGCGCGGCTCCGATGCGGGAATAGCTCAGTTGGTAGAGCACGACCTTGCCAAGGTCGGGGTCGCGAGTTCGAGTCTCGTTTCCCGCTCCAGATGCCAGACAAAGCCCCAGGTAAAAGCCTGGGGCTTTGTTGTTTCGGTACTTTAAGCATGTGCGGCAAGTTGCTTGAATCACTGAAAAAAAGCGGTGCCGGCTATTCACATCGGCACCGGTTCTGCTATAGTTGCACGCTCCGATGCGGGAATAGCTCAGTTGGTAGAGCACGACCTTGCCAAGGTCGGGGTCGCGAGTTCGAGTCTCGTTTCCCGCTCCAGTTTCAAGCAAAACCTCGGACCACCGGGGTTTTGTTCTTTAAGGGAGTCCTGATCCAGTAAGATCGTGAATCCCAGCAATGGCCGGGTGGCAGAGTGGTCATGCAGCGGCCTGCAAAGCCGTGTACGCCGGTTCGATTCCGACCTCGGCCTCCATTGCAAAGTTGAAAAAAGCGCCCGAGTGGCGCTTTTTTTATGGGCTTCTTTGGACATCGTACAAAAGCCCCCCGCTATCGCCGTGGGGCAGTACACAGATCACCAATCCGATTGCACGAAGCGCTTCAGGATTCGCTCGTCACATTGATGTGTTCGGCCAATTCGGCGAGAGCGTTTTGGATGGACGGCAAATGTTGCTGGAAGTCGTGTTCCGGCTCAAAAGGTGCTGCTTCGCGAATCACCGCTTTGGGCAGGATGATGCCGGGCATGGTCGGCATGACGCGCATTTTTACGGCACTGGCGATCTGTTTGAGCTGTTCGGCGCACTTGCCGCCGCCATGGCCGCCGTAGGTCACGATAGCGGCGGGTTTGTTGCGCCATTCATGGTAAAGGTGGTCGATGGCGTTCTTTAGCGCCGCCGGGTAGCCCCAGTTGAATTGAGGAGTGACGAAGATCACCGCATCTGCGGTTTTGATCTTTTCGCTCCATGCGCGTGTATGTGCCTGGGCATACGGCAGTCCCTTCTCGGGGATTTCCGGTTCGTCGTTCATCGGGAGCGGCCAATCCGCGAGATCGACGGTTTCGTAGGTAAGCCCGGTGCTCGCGTGGCCGAGCTGGGCAATCCATGCCGTAATTTTTGGACAGATGCGACCCGCCCTGGTGCTGCCCATGATCAAAAGTACCGTTTTCTTGTGTTCCATGGGGTTGCCAATTTACATGTATGATACATGCATTGTCGGACGGTCAGGGCTTGATGTAAAGCATGTACGATACACGTAATTTGGATGCCATTACCTCGGCACTGATTGACCTCACCGGTTGCCTGAACAGCCCGCGCCAGGATGACGCCCTGCTGCAGAAAGCGGGCGTATCCCTGGATCGGGCTTTGTTTCCTTTGCTGGTCCGGCTAAATGCTGCCGAATCCATGAGCGTAGCGGAGCTTGCCGATCAGGCTGGCCGTGATCCGTCCACGGTCAGTCGCCAGTTGGCCAAGCTCGAACAGCTTGGTTTGGTCAAACGGCCGTTGAGCCGTGAAGACATGCGGGTGCGCGCTGCGACCATTACCAAGGCCGGATCACGCGTTGTCACCGCCATTACCGAGGCCCGGCGAAAACTGCTTGGCGAATTGATGCAGGATTGGTCCGCCGACGAACGCCGGATACTTCCAACGTTGGTACAGAAGCTCGCCGACGCCATGAAGGCAAGACTTGGTAATGCAGGCTGACGCGTCACGCTGCGGAAAGACCTTTGAATGCGGTAACCAGCGTGCGTATGGCATCGCGCGAACGGCGGTCGTTGAGCGCGGTGTACAGCACAGCCTCCTGGCGAGGGAGCGAGGGAAGGGATAGCTTCGCGCCCATATCGATCGTGCCGCTTGGCGCTGTACGTCGTGCGAGCACGGCAATCGCCAGTCCGGCTGCGGCGGCTGCGCCGACAACGGCGGCACCCTTGCCAATGAAGACTTCAGTCCAGGCAATGCCGGCCTGATCGAGCGCACGTACCGCTGCGGCGCGAATGCTGCACGATTCACCTTGAGTGGCCAGCGGCAAAGCCTGGCCCGGGTGCGATTCCCAGTTGGGGATCCCGATCCACGCAAAGCTTTCGGTGAACAGGGTTTCGCCCTGATGGCGGCGGTTTTCCGGTTGTAACACCAGTGCGGCATCCAGCATGCGTTCTTCGTATGCCTGCATGACTTCGCGCGAACCCGCCACGCGCATTTCAATCAGCAGGCTTGGATCGTGCTCGTTCATGCGACGGAGCAGGGCGGGCAATTCGCTGCCGACAATCTGCTGACTGATGCCGATGGTCAAGCGGCGTCGTTCGATCTGAAAAGAGCCAATAGCTCGTTCATGCGCGCCGACCAGCGAACGTGCCGCGTCGAGAAACGCTGCGCCCTCCGCCGATAGCCGTACCTGTCTGGGCGTGCGCTCCAGCAGCCGCCGGCCAAGCTGATCCTCCAGGCGGCGCAACTTCAGGCTGATGGCTGACTGGGTGGTGTCCAGCGCCTCTGCCGCCCGGGTAAAGCTCTGCAGATCGGCGATGAAGACAAAGGCTTTTACCGCATCGAGATCGAGCGCTTTCATGGAATCAATCATGTCATTTTGCAATGACTGAAATATACAATCATTGCATTTACGAATGCATGTCCGAGGACTAGGCTTTGCCGGTCCTCCACTGAAAATCAGGGATTCCCATGCGCCATTGGCATTCCTTACGCGGCATCCTGCTGGCGGCCTTGATCGTCAGTCAGGCAGCTTTGGCGGATACCGCCGCAACCCCCTCCCTGGCGGGCACCTGGACGCTGAAAGCGGCCTATGACCTGCACAAGGACGGTAGCAAGACCTTCGGCTTCGGTCCGGCACCCAGCGGCATCTTGATGATCGATCGTGATGGCCGCTATTCGCTTCAGATCTACCGTAGCAATCAGCCCACCCATGCCATCGATGCAAAGGGCGTTCGCACGGACTTCAAGCCCGGCGAAATCGCCAGTACGCATTACGGCGAGGTGAGTCTGGATCCGGCTACGCACAGCGTGACCTTCCGGATTGAACGGGCTTACAACCTGCGTTGGGATGGCACGGTCCAGGTACGGCCCTACATGTTGTCGGCCGATGTACTCAGTTATCAGGTACCGCAGCAACCGGGCAGCGATAGTGTCGCGGTTTCGGTATGGCAGCGAGTGAAGCCGGCGATCAAGGGCGCCCCCTGAGCGTGTCGTCACAAAAGTGCCTTATCGCCTTGCAAAGTAATCGCTAAGCCACAGCCGCTAGCCTTATGCCGTTATCGGCAACAGGCCAGAGGCTTGCGGGTGCGGTTGTTGAAGATTTCACCACGTTACAAAATGATGTCACGTGTGCACGAGTGGCGCGCGTGTGTCTTGATTTGCATCGCACTGAGTTCAGGGTGTGCGACATACAAGCCGCAACCGCTGGGCGAAGGGCAGGGTATCAAGGATGCATCGCAGCTCTCCGTAAACACAGCTGACATGCCTTTGCCGGCATGGCGCACACATCGTTTCGATCTCTCGCAAGGGTTGGACGTGACCGATGTGGCGATACTCGCCGTCGCCAACAACCCTGATCTAAAGGTGATGCGCGATCAACTGGGCATCGCGCGCGCCCAGTCCTTTGCGGCTGGTTTATTGCCAGATCCACAGATCGCCATCGGCAGGGATTTTCTGACGCACAAGCAGGTGGGGTTCACCAGTGCGTATAACTACGGTATCAGCGAAGACGTCAGCAGCTTGCTTACGCGTTCAATGCGCAAGGCGGCGGCCAGGAGCCAGGCCGATCAGGTGAATCTGGACCTGCTTTGGGCAGAGTGGCAAACGATTGCGCAGGCGCGTCTATTGTTCAATCAAGTCGTGTCTTTGCGTGCGCAGCAGAAGCAGCTCACCGCGGAACAGACGGCACTGGCTTCCGTCGATGGATACGTGCGCAAGGCTTTGCAGCAGGGCAACCTGACCGACGATAGCGCCAGCGCCGGCTTGAATGCTTACGCGGATGCCAGCAAGCGCTTGTCGGACTGTATGGTCCAATTGCACCAGGCCGAACACGATCTGCGCCTCTTGCTGGGGCTGGCGCCGGACGTACCGTTGCAACTGGTTGGTGAACCTTTCCATGTTTCGCCGACGCCTGAGCAAGTGCAAGCTGCCTTGGCGAGTTTGTCGCAACGGCGCCCGGATCTGCTCGCCTTGCAAGCCGGCTACAAAGCACAGGAGGCTAGCTTGCGTGCTGCAATTCGTGCGCAGTTTCCCGCGCTGAATGTAGGTGTTGACCGCCAGCGTGATACCAGCGACATCGTGACCAACGGCTTCACGTTGGGGGTGACCCTGCCGTTGTTCGATCGCAATCGCGGCAATATCGCCATCGAGACGGCGACGCGGCAACAGCTTAAAGACGACTACGACAATCGCGTGCTGACTACGCGCAGCGATATCCAGCAGTTGCTCGCTGATCTCGACACGCTCGCGGCACAGCGTGATCGGCTTGAGTCGCAAGCCATGCGTCTGGACCAGGCACGCCATGCAGCGGAAGCGGCGTGGCAGCAGGGCTTGCTCGACTGGCCGACGTACCTTTCCATTCGTGGCAACGCACTTGGTGCGGACATGGATGTCATCGCCGCGCGTGATCAGCAATCACAACAGGCGATCGCATTGGAAACCTTGCTTGGCGACACCGATCTTCAACCGTCTTCTGTAGCGACCACCCAGCCATGAACCACACTTTCCTGACTCGCGCCACGCTGATGGCGCTGCTTGCCTTGCTGGCCGGTTGTGGCAGCAGCGGTGCTGCAGACGATGATGATGCGCCGGATGTAAGCGGCCAGGTACAGGTGACGACAACACTGCCGGTAAGCCAGACCTTTCACGACACCATCCAGGCGTGGGGAAGCGTGATGGGCGATCCGCACCGGGCCGGCGTAATCAGTCTGGGGCATGGCGGTCAAGTGATCGGCATGGATGTTGTCGCAGGGCAAGCTGTCAGGCGTGGTGATGAGTTGCTGCGCATCGCACCCGATCCGGCAGCACGCAATGCCTACCGGCAGGCACAGAGTGAGCTGGAACTCGCCAGCGGTGAACTCAAGCGCACCGAGCAAATGATGGCGCAGCATTTGGCTACGCAGTCTCAGCTCGCCGCGGCGCGCAAGGCGCTGGATGACGCAGAGGCGGGGCTGGAGGCGCAGCGCGCGCTTGGCGGCGGTGATGCCGAAGAATCCATCAATGCGCCGGTCGATGGCGTGGTAACCACATTGGGCGTGAATCTGGGCGACCGTTTTCAGGCTGATGCGAGCTTGCTGACCTTTACGCCCGCACATGGCTTGATCGCGAAATTGGGCGTGCAGCCGGAAGATGGCGCGCAGCTGAAGGCAGGCATGCCGGTGCAGGTGCAGGCTGTTTACGGCAAGGCTGCGAACCTGAAGGGCCGCGTCGATATGGTGGGGCAGGTGGTCGATGCACAAACGCACTTGCTGCCCTTGCAAGTTGCTTTGCCGCCGGAAGCCAGCGTGTCTTGGGTGTCTGGCGCGCCCGTGCAGGCCACGATCGAAACCGCTGCCTATACGGCGTGGGCCTTGCCGCGTGACGCTGTGTTGCACGATGACAAGGGAACTTACGTCTTCGCGGTTGAGCATGATCATGCCAAGCGCATCGAGGTAAGCCTGAAATATCCGGACGGTGACACCGTCGGCGTGCAAGGCCCGCTGAACGCCAAGACACGCGTCATCGTGCTGGGCAGTTATGAGCTGGATGACGGTGACGCCGTGCGCGAGCAGCAGGAGCCGGCCAAGTGAGCATGACCGCATGGATGCAGCGTCACCGGCGCTCGCTGCTGTTCCTCGTATTGATGCTGGCGATCGGCGGCATCGCCAGTGCCGTTTTTATGCCGGTGGCGCTGTTTCCGAATGTGGCGTTTCCACGCGTGCAATTGTTCCTGGACTCGGGTGATCGTCCGGCCGACCAGATGGCCATCGAAGTCACCACGCCGATCGAAGATGCGTTGCGTCGTGTTCCCGGCGTGCGCGATGTGCGTTCAACCACCAGCCGCGGCAGCGCTGATATCGAAGTGAGTTTTGACTGGGGCACGGATATGAGCCGTGCGCTGGCCGATATCAATGCCGCGGCCAGTCAGGTGCTGCCGGAATTACCGACGGGGACGCAACTCAGCAGCCGGCGCATGGACCCGACCACCTATCCGATGCTGGCGTACAGCTTGCGCTCGCATACCTTGTCGCCCAGTGCGCTGTACGACCTGGCGCAGTATCAGCTGCGTCCCTTGCTCAGCAGTATTCCGGGCGTGGCGCACGTCGGTGTTCAAGGTGGTGAAGTCGCGGAATTCCATGCCGATGTCGACCCGAACCGCTTGCGAGCGCAGGATCTGAGCTTGTCTGATGTGGCCGCAGCCGTCAGCCATGCCGCGACCATTCAGGCAATGGGGCACGTTTCCGATCATTACAAGCTGTACCTGCTGTTGGCGGATAACCATCCGGGCACGGTAGCGGCCTTGCGCGATATCGTGGTGCGCGCGGACGGTCACGGCGTCGTGCGACTGGGTGATATCGCCGATGTCACGCTCAGCCATGTGCCGCAGTGGATCCGTGTTACGGCCGATGGCCAGGATGCGGTGCTGATGCAGATATTCCAGCAGCCGGACGGTAACAGCGTGCAGATCGCACGCGATGTGAAGCAGCGCTTGCAGGATTACGCACCGCAGATGCCGCCCGGCGTCAAAGTGGCCAACTGGTATGACCAATCGCAGCTGGTGACGGGGGCGGCGGGCAGCGTGCGCGACGCCATCCTTGTCGGCATCGTTTTAGCCGGGCTGGTGCTGTTTGTTTTTCTGCGCAATACACGGGTGATCCTGGTCGCCTTGCTGGTCGTGCCGGCCGTATTGACCATCACCGTTCTGTTGCTGCGCGTACTTGGCATGAGCTTCAACATGATGACGCTGGGTGGCATGGCAGCCGCCGTGGGTTTGATCATAGATGACGTGATCGTGATGCTGGAGCACATCATGCGCCGGCTGCGCGGCGCAGGCGGTGAGGTGAACGAACGTATCGCGCACGCCGCCTGGGAATTCACCCGTCCGCTGACCGGTTCCAGCGCGGCGACGGTGGTTATCTTTCTGCCGCTTGCGTTTCTCACCGGCGTCACGGGTGCGTTCTTCAAAGCCTTGTCATTGACGATGGCCAGTGCCCTGGTGATCTCGTATTTGTTGACCTGGATCGTGGTGCCCCTGTTGTCGGAGCGCTTGCTGGATCAGCGACATATCACCGATCACACGGCCAACCCATTTTCGCAACGCGTGATGAGTATTTATCAGCGCGTACTGCAACGCTGGTTGCAGCGGCCGGCCTGGATGCTCTTGCTAGTGCTACCGTTGATTGCGATGGGCGCACTCGCTTATAGCCGCGTCGGCACGGGCTTCATGCCTGCGATGGACGAAGGCGGCTTTACCTTTGACTACATCTCCAAGCCCGGCACTTCACTGGAGGAAACCGGGCGCCTGCTCAATCAGGTCGAGGCGATCATTCGCGCCAATCCGTATGTGGATACGTATTCGCGTCGCACCGGCCTGCAATTGGGCGATGGCCTGACTGAAGCGAATACCGGCGATATTTTCGTGCGATTGAAGAGCGGCTCACGGCCTTCCACCGAAGAGGTGATGAACGATATTCGCGAGGAGGCCGAGGCCAAGGTGCCGGGTCTCGACGTGGATGTGTCGCAATTGATGGAGGACATGATCGGTGATCTGGTGGCTGTACCCGAACCGATCGAGATCCAGCTTTACAGCGACGATGCGGACCAACTCAATACCACGGCGCAAAAGGTGGCTGATGCATTGGGCAAGATCAAGGGCGTCAATGGCGTCCTCAATGGCATCAATCCGGCCGGCGATGCGTTGACGATGACGGTGGATCCGGTGAAGGCGGCACTGCAGGGCCTGGATCCGGCATCGATTACCGATCAGGTAACGGCGGCCATTGATGGCACCGTAGCTGCACAATTGCCGGCAGAAGGAAAGGTGATCGGTGTGCGCGTACGCTTGCCGCCCACCTCGTACAAGCATCTGGAACAGGTGGCTGCCTTGCCCATCCGGGCAGGGGATGGCCATCTGCTGCCGCTCTCGCAGGTGGCAAACTTGCAGGTCGTGCAGGGGCAACCGGAAATCACACGCAATAACCTCAAGCGCATGGTCGCCGTGACAGGGCGCATCAGCGGACGCAGCATGGGCGCCACAATCGACGATGTGAAAGCCATGCTGGCCAAGCCCGGCTTGTTGCCGAAGGGCATGTACTGCCAGCTGGGCGGCTTGTATCAACAACAGCAGGAAGCATTTCGCGGCTTGACGGTAGTGCTGTTGGCGGCGATCGCGCTGGTGTTTACCTTGCTGCTGTTTCTGTATGAAAGCTTCCGCGTGGCCCTGGCGATTCTGGCCATGCCTTTGTTGGCGATCGGCGCGGTCTTTGTCGGACTGTGGATCACCGGCATCGAACTCAACATCTCAGCCATGATGGGTATGACCATGATCGTGGGCATTGTGACCGAGGTGGCGATCTTCTATTTCTCCGAATTGGAGGAGGTGGCTGGCAAGCTGCCGCTGCATCAGGCGCTGTTGGCTGCTGCACAACACCGCACGCGCCCGATCCTGATGTCGACATTGGCGGCCATCCTTACGTTGTCGCCGTTGGCACTTGCGCTGGGGACCGGTTCGCAGATGCAGCAACCCCTGGCAGTGGCGATCATTGCCGGGATGCTTGTGCAGGTACCGCTGGTGTTGCTGGTCATGCCAGTGCTGTACGCCGCGCTGATGCGTTCGAGGGGCAGTGTTGATGCGTAGGCAGGCTTTGCGGCGAGCGCGAATGCCATCACACTGATGGCATGAGTACTGCCATTGTCTGGTTCCGGCGCGATCTTCGGCTTGCCGACAACATGGCGTTGCACCAGGCATGTTCTGCACATGCCCAGGTGCTGCCTTTGTATATCCATGCGCCGCAGGAGGAGGGCGACTGGACGCCTGGGGCAGCCAGTCGCTGGTGGCTTCATCACGCCTTGCTGGCGCTGGATGAGGCGTTGCGCTTGCGGCAGGGGGCGCTGCACATCCGTCAGGGCGACAGTCTGAAGATTCTGCTCGCGACCGTGAAGCAGAGCGGTGCAGATACGGTTTACTGGAACCGCTTGTACGAGCCCGCTGCGATTGTGCGTGATATGCAAATCAAGGCTGCGTTGCGTGAGCAGGGGATTGCCGTAAACAGCTTTGGTGGCTCGTTGTGGCAGGAACCTTGGCATTTGGCGACCCAGGAGGGGCAGCCTTATCGCGTTTTCACGCCGTTCTGGCGCAAGCTGCGCACCATGATCGACAAGGCGGAACCCTTGCCGGCATTGTCGCGCCTGGCAGCGTTGCGTATCGATCATGGCCTGCCGTTGGCGGCGCTGGATCTGTTGCCACGCCTGCCTTGGGATGCCGGCATGCGCGAATGCTGGACGCCAGGTGAGCAGGGCGCGCACGCCATGCTTGAGCTCTTCGCCGATGACGCGATCACGCGTTACGCGACTGCACGTGATTTACCTGCTCGGCATGGCACATCCCGCCTTTCCCCACATCTGCATTTTGGCGAAATCACGCCACGGCAAATTCATCAGGCTTTGGTCAAACTACAGCGGCGGCTGGATGCCAGGCGCCGGCCGGATATCGAACCTTATCTGCGCGAACTCGGCTGGCGCGAATTTGCGCATCACCTGCTTTATCACTTTCCGAATACCACCACTGGTAATTTCAATCCGCGTTTTGATAGTTTTTCGTGGACGCCGGATAAAGAAATCTGGTTGTGCCGCTGGCAACAGGGGCGCACCGGCATTCCGCTGGTTGATGCAGGGATGCGTGAGCTATGGCACACCGGCTGGATGCATAACCGCGTGCGCATGGTGGTGGCGAGTTTTCTTACCAAAAACCTGCGCCAGCATTGGCACCATGGTGCGCGTTGGTTCTGGGACACGCTGGTGGACGCCGATCTTGCCAACAACACCTTGGGCTGGCAGTGGGTGGCCGGTTGCGGCGCTGATGCCGCCCCCTACTTTCGTATCTTCAATCCGGTTTCACAGTCGCAGAAATTCGACCCGAAAGCCGAGTATCTGCGCCGTTGGTTGCCGGAATTGAGCCGCGCACCCGACGCGCTGCTGCACGAGCCCTGGAAGGATGAGGCACTACTCAAGCGCAGCGGTTATCCCCATCCCATGGTCGACCTGAGGGCCTCCCGGCAAAGTGCCCTCGCTACGTATCAGGCATTGCGTTGCTGAGCGGAAGCCTCGTTGCCGACGGTCTTACGCAGCAGCCAGGCGAGGATGGGTGGTGTCACCATCGCGGTCAGCAAGGACATGGCGACGATAATCGCGTACATCTGGCCATTAAACACGTCGGCGGCCAAACCGAGGCTGGCAATCACTACACCGACTTCACCGCGCGGCACCATGCCGAAGCCGACAATGGCTGCGCTCGTCTTGCCCAGCGATAGTGCGCCGAGGAAGCCGCCAAGCAGCTTGGAAATGATGGCGATCAGCGTGACCACGCCCAGGGCAATCAGCGCATCGGCGCTGGCGAGCTGATGCAGGTCGATCTTGCTGCCGGTCAACACGAAGAAGAACGGAGTCAGCAACGCCAGCAAGGGCTGGAACTGTTGTTCCAGTGTGTGCTGCTGACGCGTTTCGGATGCAATCATGCCGGCCAGGAAGGCTCCGATGATCGCAGCCAGCCCGAACAAGGTAGAGACGTAGGCCAGACCAAGGCACAACGCCAGCACAATCAGCAGCGGTGAATGCAGGTTACGTGGCTTCTCCAGCCAGGTTGAATTCCAGCGCATCACGCGCGTGCCGCCCCATCCGATCACGGCGATAAATCCGATCGCACCGGCCAATACCATCACCAGATGTGTAGCGTCGAAACCTTGGCCGCCCTGCAGCGACACCACTACGCCGAGCAGCAGCATGGCCAGAATATCGTCGATCACCGCGGCGCCGAGGATCACCTTGCTTTCCATGCGCTGCAAAACACCGAGTTCCTGCAAGACGCGCGCAGTAATGCCCGCCGAAGTGGCGACGAACGCCGCAGCGACAAACAACGATTTGCCCCAGTCGAAGCCGCTTGCGTGCGCCCACACGCCACCCATGGCGAACGGCAGCAGCACGCCCAGCACGCCGACCAGGAACGCCGACTTGCCGACTTTTTTCAGATCTTCCAGTCGCGTTTCCAGGCCGACAGAAAACAGCAGCAGCACCACGCCGATTTCGGACAGCACATCGAGCGGCGTGCCTGTGGCGATCTGGTCAGGCGTAATCCAGCCCAGCAGGGAAGGGCCGATTACGCAGCCGGCGGCGATTTCGCCGACCACGCCGGGCAGTTTCAGCCGTTGCGCAATCTCTGCGCCAATCTGCGCAGCGACGAAGACAATAAACAGCGAGAACAGGATTTCGTTCGCGTGATGCATGTTCGGTTCCATCGATCATGGGCATTCCCGTCATGCTACCCGTTCACGGCGACGATGGCACGGCGATCGGGGCCTTCTCCAACCGCGCAAAGACGCGGCTGGCTACCGCGGTAATGAGCGCCAGGACAATCACCGTCCAGCGGAACGCCACCACATAAGCGCCACTGCCCTGGCCGTGTAACAGTGTCTGCATCAGGATGGTGGCCAGGGCAATACCGAAGCTCATCGACAAGTATTGCGTGGTGGAGGCCATCGACGAAGCCATGGAGGCATATTTCACATCCAGATCGGTGTAGATCAGCGTGTTCATCACCGTGTACTGCATGCCCATGAAGCCGCCGTACACGTAGACCAGCAGTGCGGTCAGCAACATTGGCGTGTGCGGGCCGAGCAGGGCGAACAGGGCCAGCAACACCGCCACGATCAGCGTGTTGCCGAATAGCAGGCGGCGATAGCCCAGCCGCACCAGCGTGCGGTTTACGAACCACTTGGCAGTGATCGAGCCAAGGGCCTGCGGCACCATCATCAAGCCGGCCATCAGCGGCGACCAGCCACAGCCCACCTGCAGGAACAGCACGATCAGCAGGAACATGCCGCTGACCCCGAGCCGTGTGAGCAGGTTGCCCGACAGCGCGACCCACACGCTGCGCACCCGCAACAGGACCAGGTCTGCCACCGGATGATCGATGCGGCGGCTGTGCCAGACATAGGTACCGCCGAAAACGATGGCCATCACCACCAGCGAGCCCATCCAGGCCCAGCGGATGTTCTGGTCGGCGGCACATTCGGAGGCGCCCAGCAGCAGCGCCGAGGAGGCCGCAAACAGCACGAAGCCCAACAGATCGAAGCGGTTGGGTCGGGTCAGGCGGTACTCCGGCATCTCGCGCAGGTTGAGCCAAAGGCCAACAATGCCGACGGGCACATTGAGCAGAAAGATCAGGCGCCAATTGGTGTATTCCACCAGCGCGCCACCCAACAGCGGGCCGAGTACCGAACCCAGCAAGCCAAAGGTGGCGACGGTGCTCATCACCTGCACGAATTCGCGCTTGTCGATGGTGCGGACCAGGACATAGCGGCCGACCGGCATCAGCGCCGCACCGCCACAACCCTGTAGCACGCGTGCCATCACCAGCTCCGGCAGGGTCTGCGAAATGCCGCAAAGCAGGGAGCCGATGGCAAACACGCTGATTGCCACGGCAAATACCCGGCGCGTGCCGAAGCGGTCGCACAGCCAGGGGCTGGCCGGAATCAGGATCGCCAGGGTCAAGACGTAACTGGTGAGCGCGCTGCGCATGTTCAGCGGCGTTTCGCCCAGGGCGTTGGCGATGGCCGGCACCGCCGTGTTGACGATGGTGGAATCGAGCGCCTGCATAAAGAACGAGGCCGAAACCAGCCAGATCAGGCCGCGATAGCGCTCGCTCGAGGATCGCCCATCCCTGACCGCTGTCGCCTCGGCGGTCGCGGTGGAAACAGGAGGGGGAGAAGACATGGGCGCTATGATACTTGCTATGACAGTTATTTGCCGGGAAGGGGCTGTGCAGGAGTTAGCCAGATTTCATCGAGGAAGCTTACGGCCGTTGCGGCATGCATCGGTCCGAAACGCCTCCTCCACCTATCGGGTGTCTCATCCATAACCCACGAATCGTTACACTTCCGCTATGAGCAAATCGTCAGCATCCTCCCTGCCGGCACAGCGCGTAGACGACCTGCGCGGGCAGATCGAACAGGCCAATTACCGTTACCACGTTCTCGACGATCCAGCGATCACCGACGCCGAATATGACGGTTTGATGCGTGAGCTGGAAGCGCTGGAAGCCAACCATCCGCAACTGGCGACCCCCGACTCGCCGACCCGCCGGGTCGGCGCGCGTGCGCTAGGCGGCTTTGCGGAAGTGCGCCATGCCTTGCCGATGCTGTCGCTGAGCAATGCTTTCGAGCAGGAAGGCGGCAATGATCGCGAGCAGTACCGGGAGGTGGCCGAATTCGAGCGGCGCATCGAGCAGACCCTCGGACGCAAGCAGCCCGTGTTCTCGGTCGAACCCAAGCTCGATGGGCTGGCGATCAGCCTGCGCTACGAAAACGGCGTGTTCGTGCAGGGTGCTACCCGTGGCGATGGCGAAACAGGCGAGGATGTCACCGCCAATCTGCGTACGGTACGTGCGATTCCCTTGCGCCTGCGCGGTAAAGACTGGCCGCGTGTGCTGGAAGTGCGTGGCGAAGTGATCATGCTGCGCAAGGACTTTGAAGCCTTCAACGCTTACGCACGCCAACACGGCGAGAAGTCACTGGCCAACCCGCGCAACGGCGCGGCGGGCTCCTTGCGGCAGTTGGACCCGGCGATCACGGCCAAGCGCAAGCTCAGCTTTTTCGCGTACGCAGTCGGCGTGGTCGAAGGCGGTCAATTGCCCGATACGCATTCGAAGACCTTGCAGACATTGCGTGAATGGGGTTTTCCGGTTTCTGCTGAAGTGGATGTCGCCAAGGGCTTCGAGGGCTTGATCGCTTATTTCAAACGCATCGGCGCCAAACGTGACAGTTTGCCTTACGACATCGATGGCGTGGTCTACAAATTGGACGATTACGCCGGTCAGCGCGAGATGGGTTTTGTGGCGCGTGCGCCGCGCTGGGCCATTGCGCACAAGTTTCCTGCGCAGGAACAAAGCACGACGGTCGATGCGATTGAAATTCAGATCGGCCGCACCGGTGCCGCGACACCGGTCGCACGGCTTACGCCGGTGCAGGTGGCTGGCGTCACCGTCACCAATGCAACCTTGCACAACGCCGACCAGGTGGCTCGCCTGGACGTGCGAGTGGGCGATACCGTGATCGTCCGCCGCGCAGGCGACGTGATTCCTGAAGTAGTGCGCGTGATCCTCGATCGGCGTCCGGCCAAGACGCATCCCTGGAAGATGCCCACGCATTGCCCGGTTTGCGGATCTGCGCTGGTGCGGGAAGAGGGCGAGGCGGCCTGGCGTTGTTCCGGCGGTTTGATCTGTGCCGCGCAACGGAAGGAAGCCCTGATTCATTTTGCGTCGCGCCGTGCGATGGATATCGAAGGGATCGGTGAACGCTTTGTCGATGCGCTGGTCGATTTCGGCTACGTGCACACCCCTGCTGATCTGTACAAGCTCACGCTCGATCATTTCCTGGAAATGAAGCAGCGCGCGGACGAACGCGATGGCACCGTGCCGGAAACCGTCAAGGCCGGCAAGATCGCCACCAAGTGGGCGGAAAATCTGGTGGAGGCGATCGACGCCAGCAAGAAAACCACGTTATCGCGTTTTCTCTACGCACTGGGCATCGTGCACATCGGTGAGAGCACCGCCAAAACGCTGGCCAGTTGGCTGGGCAGCCTGGAGTGGGTGCGCAGCGTGCCGGCGCCCATCTTGCGCGAGTTGCCGGATATCGGCGGTGAAGTAGCCGGATCGATCGCCGCCTTCTTCCGGCAGGATGGCAACCGCGCGGTGGTTGATGCGCTGCTGGCGGCGGGCATTGCGCTGAGCGACGAGAGCGATCCTTCCCCACGTCTTCATCAGAAGCTGAGTTTCGCAACGCTGCTGGAAGATGCGGGCATCAATGGCATTGGCCGCCGCAATGCCGAATTGCTGGCCGCCCATTTCCCCGGCATCAGCAAACTGCACGCGGCAGGCAGTGCGCATTGGATCACCGCCGGCTTGCCACAGCATGCTGCTCTGAGTCTCGATGAGTTTCTTGCCGACGCCGATCGGCGCATGCGCTTGCAGGAGGCAGAAGCGGCCATGCATCGCCTGCTTGCCGCCACACCACAAGCAGCTGCGGCCGAAGCCCTGCCACTGGCCGGGCAGACCGCCGTGCTCACCGGCACGCTTTCGGGCATGGGGCGCGACGAGGCCAAGGAAAAACTTGAAGCGCTGGGAGCAAAGGTGGCTGGCAGCGTGTCCAAGAAGACCAGTTTTGTAGTGGCCGGCGAGGCGGCTGGTTCCAAGCTCGACAAGGCGCAGGAACTGGGTGTCGATGTGTGGGACGAAGCGCGCTTGCTGGACCTGTTCAAGAAACACGGAAGCTAAGTTGCCATGGTTGCCAGTAATGTCACCCCGTTTCGACAGCGCCTGCAGGGACGAGCCCGGCTCTACGCGCTGATTCGCGCATTCTTCGCCGAGCGCGGCGTACTGGAAGTGGAGACGCCGATTCTTTCTGCCGCGGGAAACACGGACCCGAACATCGAAAGCTTCAGCGCGCCGTTCCACGGTCATGTGGATGCTGGCGCGCGTGAGCGCTGGCTGCGTACCTCGCCGGAGTATCCACTCAAACGGCTGCTTGCGGATGGCGTGGGCGATTGCTACGAACTAGGGCGGGTATTTCGCAACGGCGAGGCCGGAGAGCGTCACAACCCCGAATTCACCATGCTGGAGTGGTATCGGGTTGGTTGGACGCATCGCCAGTTGATGGAGGAATCCATCACGCTGGTCGAAGCCGCATTGGCGGCGGTAGGGCGTCGCGCTGAGGTGCTAATTGAAGGGTATCGTCAGTTCTTTATCGACGAGCTCGGCCTGGATCCCTTGCATGCTCCGATCGACGCGCTGCGCGCGCCGCTGGCCCGATACCACATCGATCCGGAAGGACTCACCCGCGACGATTGGCTTGATTTGCTGATCACCCATCTATTGCAGCCGAACTTTCCGCGCGACCGCATCACGGTCATTCATGATTACCCGGCGACCCAGTCGGCACTGGCGCGCATCCGTCCCGGGGATCCACCGCTGGCTGAACGTTTCGAGCTTTATCTGGGGCCTCACGAACTGGCCAACGGATACCACGAACTGAACGACGCAGAGGAGCAGCGTGCTCGCTTTGAGCGTGATAATGCACGCCGGCGTGAACGTGGATTACGCGAGATGCCTATCGACGAACAGCTGCTGGCGGTGCTCGGCAAAATGCCGGACTGTGCCGGTGTGGCCGTGGGTATAGAACGGTTGCTGATGTGCCTGGCCGGCACTGACCGGATTGGCGACGTGCTTACCTTTCCGTTCTCGCAAGCTTGATGCGGCCTCTGTCCGCGATACCGGGGGAGCGTAAAAAGCTTTTCCCCGGTGGTTTCAGCCTGGTTTTTGGGTCAGGCCCAACTCGATCGCATACTTGAACAGATCGGCATCGCTCTCGATGCCCAGCTTGCGCATTGCGCTGACCTTCTGGGTGCTGATGGTCTGTTTGCTTCGATTGAGCTTTTCCGCGATGCCATTGATGGTCGTGCCGCTGACGTACAGCTTGATGACCTCGACCTCCCGTGGCGAAAGCCGCGACGAGTGGGTAGAGGGAAAAGCCTTTATCAACTTGGTAATGCGGGGAGAGTAGTACTTGCGCTTGCTGTGCACTGCCTGTACTGCGCTGCGCAGGTGCGACATGTCATCGGCCTTGCTCAGGATCGCATCGACACCGCACGCCAGCAGGCTTCGTATCAGTACGGCCTTGTCCATGCTCGTGATGACAATGAGGCCCAGCTCGGAATAACGCTCGCGGAGGAATCCCATCAATTCCAGTCCGTCGCCATACTGGCCGCCGGGCATGGCGTAGTCCGTGATGAGTATGTCGCAGGCTTGTGAATCGAGCAGGGCGACCAACTGCGTCGAGTCGACCGCAGAGCCAATCCGCCTTACGGTGGAAATATCGTCAAGCGTGGCCTCGATACCCAGTCGGATCACCGGGTGGTCATCGGCCAAGGCAATACGAATGTGGTTGTCCATCCTGGTCTGCACTTATTCGCAAAGTTGGCAGAAAATAGCCTCTGCCTAGCCTATTTATCGTAATACAACCTATCAGGTTGAGCACCATGGCCTGTGCTAGTTTAAGCGGCGTACGATGGACCATGGACCCAAGGAGCCCGCTTTGACTATCAGGGTAACCGTAGCCGATGACCACCCTACCTTACTGGCAGGGGTCGAGCATCTGTTATCCAAGGTGCAGGGAATTACCTTGATTGGTCTGGTTACCAACTCCACGGAGCTTGTCGAGTTACTCGGGCGTTCGAACTGCGATGTCGTCGTGACGGACTTTTCCATGCCTGGTGGGCGTTATGGGGATGGGCTTTCACTGCTGCGCTTTCTGAGACGACGCTTTCCCAATGTCCGGTTGGTCGTGTTGACGGGCGTAGAAAGCAGCGTCGTCATGGAGAGCATCATGAAGGTCGGTGTTACCGGCCTGGTCAGCAAGTCCGATGACCTGGGTCACCTTGAGTCCGCCATTCGTATGGCGCATTTGGGCAACCGCTATGTCTCACCCACCAAAAGCGAACAATTGAAGGGACAGAGCCCTGCTTCTGACACGCAAGGCGATGAGACGGTCAAGCTCAGCAAGCGTGAAACAGAAGTGCTGCGCATGTATGCAGAAGGCCTCACCGTGTCGGAGATTGGTGTGCGTGCAGGGCGAAGCAGCAAGACGATCAGCGCACAGAAAATGGCCGCGATGAAGAAGCTGCGACTGCGGCACGATGCCGATATCTTCAAGTACGCACTATCGCACGGACTTGTACAGGCGTCACAAACGTCTCAGAAGAATGCGCGGCAGGATGATGATGATGTCTGAATGCCCCTACATGTCGTGGGCATGACCGCTATGTTCGATGGGCGTCATCCGATAGCGCACGATTGTCGGGAGAGGTAGTCTTTGTTGAGTCGAAGTCGATCTTCAATCAGCCTTCACCTACAAAGGGCTTTATGGGCGAGTCTTACGACATCATCTCTGCCGCGCTCCTTGGGTACGCCATGCTTAGCAATGCGCAACGCAAGGTCTTCATGGATCGCCTGAATCAATTCACGTTCTTGTCACCTCAACAGCAGCGGCGCATTGCGGAGGATTTGTTGCGCTCCTGCAAGGAATCGGCCAATCAGACTGCCCGTATGATTGCTGAAACCGCTGCTGTGTACGGCGCTGGAAACAAAAAGACCAAAAAATCCGACAAGGATTAATGCTTGGCAAATACACGCTTGTCACGTCGTCGATCCTGCCGTCGGCGAGCAAGTCTGCGTGCATTTTCAATCGTTTGGTTGCTGCGTGAGCTATTCGAAGCTGGCTTTTACCAGCGCAGCACGATCTTGCCGATATGAGTGCTGCTTTCCATCAATGCGTGAGCGCGCGCCGCTTCAGCAGCGGGAAGAACTTCGTGGATAACGGGGCGCAAGCGCTGTGCAGCAAAGAGCGGCCATACATGTTCATGCAATTTGCAGGCGATAGCGGCTTTGAAAGGAATGGGGCGCGGGCGCAATGTTGATCCGGTAATGCTGAGCCGGTGACGCATTACCTTGTGTGCATCCACGGTTGCATGATTGCCACCAAGTGTGGCGATGACCACAAGACGGCCGTCGTCGGCGAGCGCGTCGATTTCGCGTGCTACGTAATCGCCTGCCACCATATCGAGAATCACATCCACGCCAAGGGCATCGGTCCAGGCTTTGATGCGTTCGACAAAATTTTCGGTGCGATAATTGATGGCGCGTGCGCCGAGTGCTTCGCAAGCGCGGCATTTTTCATCATTGCCCGCGGTCGCAAAGACGGGATGACCCAAGGCATGGGCCAACTGGATGGCTGTGACGCCGATGCCGCTTGAACCTCCTTGCACCAGCAGGCTTTCCGGCGAGCCATTGTCGCGGTGGCCAAGCTGGCCGCGATCAAACACGTTGCTCCACACCGTGAAGTAGTTTTCAGGCAGTGAGGCTGCCTCAACCAGGTTCAAGCCATGCGGTGTTGGCAGGCATTGTCCCAGCGGGGCCACCGCGTATTCCGCGTAACCGCCGCCGGCGAGCAGGGCACATACGGCATCGCCAAGCTTGAGGCCAAACGGGTTGTGGGTGCTGAAATCACCACCAACCAACTCGCCCGCCACTTCCAGGCCTGGGAGATCGGATGCGCCAGGTGGCGGGGCATAGTTGCCCATGCGTTGGAACACGTCCGGCCGGTTTACACCCGATGCGGCCACCTTGATCAGTACTTCGCCGGGACCCGGTTGTGGCATCGGCCTTTGCGCAGGGCGCAAGACTTCCGGACCGCCGGGATGGCTGATTTCGATGGCCTGCATGGACGACACGCTGATAACTCCTTGTTGCTTAAGGAGCAGAGTCTACGAGCACCAGCTCCGCATCATCGAGCGCCTTGATGGTCAGCGCCGTTTCGTTACGAATGGCTGCGCCGTCACGGGCATCAAGATGCATGCCGTTAATCTCCACGGAGCCTTTGGCGGGAACCAGATAAGCGTAGCGATCTGGGGCGAGCGTATAGCTTGCGGTTTCACCGGCCTTGAGTGTTGCGCCAAGCACGCGTGCGTCGGTGCGCAACGGCAAGGCGTCATGGTCTTCCTTGAATCCGCTCGCCAGGGCAACGAAGCGTCCGGAGCGCTCCCCGGTCGGGAAGGGTTTGGCGCCCCAGGACGGCGCACGACCGCGTTCATCCGGAATGATCCAGATCTGGAAAATACGTGTCGTACCCGGTTCCAGATTGTATTCGCTGTGGGTGATGCCACTGCCCGCACTCATCACCTGGACATCACCAGCTTCGGTGCGGCCCTCGTTGCCCAGGCTGTCGCGGTGCGTGATGGCACCTTCGCGGACGTAGGTAATGATTTCCATGTCCGCATGCGGATGCGCGGGGAAACCGGTTTGCGAGGCGATGGTATCGTCGTTCCACACACGCAAGGCGCCCCAGCCCATGCGCCTTGCGTCGTTATAGCCGGCAAACGAAAAGTGATGCTTGGCCTTGAGCCAGCCGTGGTCGGCTCCGCCAAGGCTGTCAAAGGGACGGCGTTCAATCATGAGAGCACCTGATGTGATTTGCGGATGCCGTTAAACATAAGGGCGCTGGCGACAGTGTAGAACTACCGTCAGGGAAACAGTGTGTGCCCGCCCATGGCCTAGTGATCGCTGGCGCGATGGCGATGCCCGCTCAATTCATGCCCGACGTCATGCACAAAAGCCAGGTGCCAACGGGTGGAGCTGAGGGAAATCAGGGTGACGATCAGGAAGGCCACCGAAAAGTTCAGCCGGCTTGGCTCGGCGTTATGCGCCAGCGCCATGGTGAACTTGAGGATCAGTGCGCCGCAGCATACGCCCACCGACAGCATGAGCTGCTGCAGGGTGGAATAGAAGCTATTGGCGGCGCTCATGCGATCGGTGGGCACGGACTCATAGGCCACCGTGTTGTAGGCGGCGAACTGGAAGGACATGAAGGCGCCGCAGCAGACCAGCAGCATGAACATCAGCCAGAACGGCCAATCGGCGCGGAAGAACGCGCAGACCGCATAGCCAAGGCTGGCCAGCACGCCGTTGTAGACCATCGCCCGGCGAAAACCGAGCCAGCGCAGAAGGCGCGTGGTAAAGCCGCGCGAGAACAGTGCACCTAGCGAGATAGCCAGGATCAGCTGACCGCTGCGCACGGCGGAAAAGCCAAGTCCGATCTGGAACAGCAGCGGCAGCAGGAACGGCTGGGCGCCCTGGGTAATGCGCATCAGCGACCCGGAAATCACCGACAGGCGAAATGAGTCGATGCGCATCAGCGTGAGATCGATGACCGGATCCAAGCGGCGTCCGGCATGCACCAGGTAACCAAATAGCGCAGCAGCACCCAGCACAATCAGGCCGAGTGCGTTGACGACATTGGTGTTTTCGCCGAACAGTTCCAGTCCGAACAACGCGCATCCCAAGCCGAGACTGCACAGGGTAAAACCCAGCCAGTCGAAGCGTGATGGACGCTTAACGCAGTGCACGACCGGGATATAGCGCTTCACCAGCCAAAAGCCGAGTACACCGATCGGCAGGTTGATATAGAAGATCCAGCGCCAGTCGAGGTATTGGACAATGAAGCCGCCCAGCGGCGGTCCGGCCATGGTGCCGAGAATCGCTGGCATTAGGGTCCACGACATGGATGACACCAGGTGTCTGCGATCGACCGTGCGCAGAATCACCAGGCGCCCGACCGGCGTCATCATGGCGCCGCCAATGCCTTGCAGCAGGCGCGAGGCCACCATCATCGGCAAGCTGGTGGTCAGCGAGCAAAGGATCGAGCCCAGGATGAAAACGCCAATGGAGGCATTGAAGACGCGCTTCACACCGAAGCGGTCCGCGATGGCGCCGCTTACCGGAATCAGAATCGCCAATGCGAGCAGGTAACTGGTTACCGCGATGCTCATGGCCGGAGCAGTGACGCCGAAATCACGCGCCATCGTCGGCAAGGCCGTGGCAAGGACGGTGCCGTCCACCTGCTCAAGGAAGATGGCGCAGCCCACGATCAAGGAAATCAGACGGTAGTCCGGATACGCCGGCTGGGTCACTGCCGGAGTCTCCACCTTTTCGTCAACTAGCACGGACACGTTTGCTTCCTGGACGAGCGCACGGCAGCCTGCGCCGGCACAGGCGCGGGATCAGGGGCAGACTCGAAACGCCGGCGCACCGGATTGTGCGTCGCAGCATGCATATTATTCGCTTGTCGCATGAGTGCAGCAAGAGTGAAAGGTCACACTTGTCGTCATTGATTCATGAAAAAGGCGCCGTGCGGGCACGACGCCTTTTTGCTTGCTGCTTCGATTTCGTACCGGCAGAACAGGTTTAGACGGCTTCGAAAATACCTGCCGCGCCCATGCCGGTGCCGATGCACATGGTCACCATGCCGTACTTCTGCTTGCGGCGACGCAGACCATGCAACAAGGTGGCAACGCGGATGGCACCGGTGGCGCCAAGCGGGTGGCCCAGGGCAATGGCACCGCCCAGCGGATTGACCTTGTTGGTGTCGAGGCCCAGGTCACCGATCACCGCCAAGGCCTGTGCGGCGAACGCTTCGTTGAGCTCGATCCAGTCGAGCTGGTCCTGCTTGATGCCGGTCTGCCTGAGCGCCTTCGGAATCGCTTCCTTCGGGCCAATACCCATGATGTCCGGACGCACCCCCGCCACCGAGTAGCCGACGAAGCGGGCGAGTGGCGTGAGGTTGTAATCCTTGATCGCCTGTTCGCTGGCCACCAGCACGGCGCCGGCGCCGTCGGAGGTCTGCGAGGAGTTGCCGGCCGTGACCGAGCCACCGAACTGGCCGTTGCGGAACACGGTCTTCAGCTTCGCCAGTACTTCCGGCGTGGTGCCCGCGCGCGGACCCTCGTCGGTATCGATCACGCGGCTGTCGGTCTTGATGCCGCGCGTGGCGAGGTCGGGGTAATGGTCATCGAGCTGGAACGGCGTGATTTCGTCTTTGAATTCGCCGGCGGCAATGCCGGCCAGCGCACGGCGATGGCTTTCCACCGAGAAGGCGTCCTGCTGTTCGCGACTGACCTTCCATTGCTTGGCGACATTCTCGGCCGTGATACCCATGCCGTAGGCGATGCCGATGTGTTCGTTGTCGAAGATGCCCGGATTCATCGCCACCTTGTGACCCATCATCGGCACCATGCTCATGCTTTCGGTGCCACCGGCCAGCATCAGGTCGGCTTCGCCCAGGCGGATGCGGTCGGCGGCCATCGCCACGGCTTGCAGGCCGGACGAGCAGAAACGGTTGATCGTGACACCAGGCACGGTGTCAGGCAGGCCGGCCAGCAGCAGGCCGATGCGCGCCACGTTCATGCCTTGCTCGGCTTCCGGCATGGCGCAGCCGATGATGACATCGCCGATGCGATGCGGGTCGATGCCCGGCGCCTGCGCCAATACAGCGCGGATGACGTGGGCGAGCATGTCGTCGGGACGGGTGTTGCGGAATACACCGCGCGGCGCTTTGCCGACCGGGGTACGGGTGGCGGCGACGATGTAGGCGTCTTGCACTTGCTTGGTCATGGTCTTTGCTCCGTGGCGTCGCGCACTGTGCAGCGACGCCGTTTGGTTTGTCCGTCGTCCCGGCGAGGGCCGGGACCCAGTGTCTTCAGTGGTGCATGCGAAAGTTGCTGGGCCCCGGCCTGCGCCGGGGCGACGAGCGTTTAGTTCCTCAGCGGTTTGCCGGTAGTCATCGTGTGTGCGATGCGCGCCTGGGTTTTCTCCGTCTGCGCGAGCTCCACGAAGTGCTTGCGTTCCAGATCCAGCAACCATTCCTCATCCACCAGCGAGCCACGCTCGATCGCGCCGCCGCACAGCGCGTCGGCGATGCGCGTGGCGATCGCCACATCGTGCTCGGAGGCGAAGTAACCGGCTTGCAGATTCGCCAGCGATGCCTTGAATGTCGCGGTACCGACATCGCCAGCGACCGGGATGTTGCGGTTGTACAGCGGCGCGCGCCAGCCGCTTTCGGCCAGCGACAGCGCCACCTGCTTGGCGACGTAAAGCAGTTCATAGGCGTTGAACACCACCACATCGCTGTCGCGCAGCAGACCCAACTGCTTGGCTTCCAGCGCACTGGCGGACACCTTGGCCATGGCCACCGTCTCGAACACCTTCTTCAGGTATTCGAACGGATCGGTCGGATTGACCTGTGCTGCGCGCACGGCAAGTTCATGCAGGCCGCCACCGGCCGGCAGCAGACCCACGCCTGCTTCAACCAGGCCGATGTAGCTTTCCAGCGCCGCTACCGTGCGTGCCGAATGCATCTGGAATTCGCAGCCGCCACCGAGGGCAAGACCGCGCACCGCCGCTACCACCGGTACCAGTGAATGCTTGATACGCATGCTGGTGCGCTGGAAGTTGGCGACCATGGCCTTGAAGTCGTCGATCTTGCCGGCCTGCAGCAGGCCCAGCGCACCCTTCAGGTCCGCACCCGCGGAGAACGGCTCGCTGTTCTGCCAGATCACCACTGCCTTGAGCTTTTCTTCCGCAATGCCGATGGCGTGTTGGATGCCATCGAGCACCTGGTCGTTGACCGTATTCATCTTGGTCTTGAACGAGATGATTCCAACGCCATCGTCGCCCAAGGTCCACAGGCGGATACCGTCGTTCTCCCACACGGTGCTGCCCTGGTCGAACTTCTCGCCCAGGATCGGATCGGGGAACAGTTGGCGCTGATAGACCGGGTGCTGCGAGCGCGGCTTGTCGGCGTTGGCGGCGGCAGAGTAGGAGCCGTTCTTGCCATGCACGCCGGTGCGACCGTCAGTGACCCATGCAGGAAGCGGCGCCTTGCTCATGGCCTTGCCGGCGGCGATGTCTTCGGCAATCCAACCGGCGACCTGCTGCCAGCCGGCGGCCTGCCAGGTCTCGAACGGACCCAGCTTCCAGCCATAGCCCCAGCGGATGGCGAAATCGACGTCGCGGGCGGTGTCGGCAATATCAGCCAGGTGATAGGCGGTGTAATGGAACAGATCGCGGAACGTCGCCCAGAGGAACTGCGCCTGCGGGTCGCTGGATCCACGCAGCTTGCCGAACTTTTCGGCCGGATCCTTGATGGCGAGAATGGCGGCTACTTCGTCCGAGGCCTTCTGCTCGGACGGGCGATAGTCACGCTTGGCAACATCCAGCACCACGATGTCCTTGCCGGCCTTCTTGTAAAAGCCCGCGCCGGTCTTCTGGCCCAGTGCACCTTGTTCGATCAGGCCGCTTAGCCACGCCGGTGCCTTGAAGTATTCATGCCACGGATCGTTGGCCAGGGTGTCGGCCATGGTCTTGATCACGTGCGCCATGGTGTCCAGGCCCACCACGTCGGCAGTGCGATAAGTCGCGCTCTTCGGGCGGCCAACAGCCGGACCGGTCAGCGCATCGACGGTATCGAAGCCGAGCTTGAACTGCTCGGTGTGATACATGGTGGCCAGCATCGAGAACACGCCGATGCGGTTGCCGATGAAGTTCGGGGTGTCCTTGGCATAGACGACGCCCTTGCCGACGGTCGTGGTAAGGAAGGCTTCCAGGCCTTCGAGCACCTTCTTGTCAGTGAGCTTGGTCGGAATCAGCTCGACCAGTTGCATGTAGCGTGGCGGATTGAAGAAATGCACGCCGGTAAAGCGATGCCGCAGTTCTTCCGGCAGTGCGTCGGCCAGGCCGTTGATCGACAGGCCCGAGGTGTTGCTGGCCAGCACGGCGGTCTTGGATACGTAGGGCGCGATCTTCTTATAGAGATCCAGTTTCCAGTCCATGCGTTCGGCGATCGCCTCGATCACCAGGTCAACGTCCTTCAGGTGCTCCAGGTCATCGTCGTAATTGGCCGGAATGATGGCGGCCGCGCGCGTGCTATCGGCCAACGGGGCCGGCGAGAGCTTCTTCAGGTTCTCGATCGCCTTCAAGGCGATGCCGCTCTTCGGGCCCTCCTTGGCGGGCAGATCAAACAGCACGGTTTCGACGTTGGCGTTGGTCAGGTGCGCGGCGATCTGCGCGCCCATGACGCCTGCACCAAGCACCGCCGCTTTGCGGATGCGTAGCGCTGACTGGGATGAAGATGGAGCGGTCATTGGCTTCTCCGGGTACGAACGAAACGGGTAGGGAACAAGGTTGGGGGACGGCCATGGCTGGCCGGTGACAAAATCAGAGGTATCAGGGCGCGCTGAGGCCGGCGGCGGCAAAGCGGATCAGGTGAGCGGCGGTCTGTTCGCGATGGGTGGTTTCGCTCACATCGCTCTTGCGCTGGATGATGCCGAAGCCGGACATGGCGTGGGTCAGGGCGCCCGTTACCAGGTCGATGCGCCAGTACAGCTCCTCCTTGCTGAGATTCGGCAGCAGGCGAGCAAATTCGGCGGTGAATTGACGCATGACATGGCCGTAGTTCTCGGACAGGAACTTGCGCAGGCTGTCGTCGTGATCGGCAAAGGCCCGGGCCAGCACGCGCATGAACAGGCCCCCGCCACCGTCGTGGGACAGGTCAAGGGCGGGCCGGATGAAGGCCGAAAGCACGTCCTCCAGGGTCGTGCCGGGCTGACCGGCGACCTGCTTCAGGGCAGCCATACGGCGGGCATTGAGCTGGTCCAGGCGGCGCTTGAAGACCTCTTCGACCAGGTTGTCCTTGGAGCCGAAGTGGTAATTGACCGCGGCGAGATTCACGCCGGCGGCGGCCGTGAGCTGGCGGAGCGAGGCGCCTTCGAAGCCGCGCTGGGCAAACAAGGCCTCGGCGGCGGTCAGGATGCGTTCCTTGGTGGAAGCGGAGCTGTTCACGGGTAGCGCCCATCCGATCGAATCAAACGATCGTTTGAGCATACGCGCCGGGCTCGGGGGGAGTCAAACGATCGTTTTGTTTTGTGTGGGTGCTGGGCTCTACATGGCGCCCAGACTGGGTTCGGCGGCCACCGGGCGGGGTTGCTTATGGGCTAGAATCTGTCAAACTTTCGTGCGCTAAATCCGTATTTCGCGGCGCATTTAGTTCTAAATTCCGCTGACGTACCAAGTCAGACCGCCCATTAAAAATAATCCGTATACCCGGAGCAGACCGTATGGCGCTGGAGCGCACCCTTTCCATTATCAAGCCCGATGCCGTTGCCAAGAATGTTGTCGGTGAAATCTACGCCCGCTTCGAGAAGGCCGGGTTGAAAGTCGCTGCAGCAAAGATGAAGCATCTTTCGCGTAAAGAGGCGGAAGGTTTCTACGCGGTACACCGCGAGCGTCCGTTCTTCAATGCGCTGGTGGAATTCATGATTTCCGGTCCGGTCATGATCCAGGTGCTGCAGGGCGACAATGCGATTCTCAAGAATCGCGAACTGATGGGCGCCACCAATCCGAAGGATGCTGCCAAGGGCACGATCCGCGCCGACTTCGCTGATTCGATCGATGCGAATGCCGTGCACGGTTCGGATGCTGCTGAAACGGCTGCGGTGGAAATCGCCTATTTCTTCGCTGCGACTGAAGTCTTCCCGCGCTGAGATGTGATGTTGTGAACCAGATGGAAAAAGTCAATCTGCTCGATTTCGATCGCCAGGGGCTGCGTGAGTTTTTCGCGCAGCTCGGCGAGAAGCCGTATCGTGCCGAGCAGGTGATGAAGTGGATCTATCACCATCTGGAAGACAACTTCGAGAACATGACCGATGTGGGTAAGGCGCTGCGCGCCAAGCTCGAGGCTTCGTGCTACATCGGTCCGCCCAAGACAATGTTTGACAAGGGCGCCGCCGACGGCACGCACAAGTGGCTGCTCGGCATGGATGGCGGCAACGCCGTCGAAGCGGTGTATATCCCGGAGCCGACCCGCGGCACGCTGTGCGTGTCCTCGCAGGTGGGCTGCGGCCTGAACTGCCAGTTCTGTTCCACCGCCACCCAGGGCTTCAACCGCAATCTGGCCACCTCCGAAATCATCGGCCAGATGTGGGTTGCCGCCAAATACCTCGGCAATGTCACACACCAGAACCGTCGCATCACCAACGTGGTGATGATGGGCATGGGTGAGCCGCTGCTGAACTTCGACAACGTTGTGCATGCGATGAGCCTGATGCGCGACGACCTTGGCTTCGGTCTTGCCTCCAAGCGCGTCACGTTATCGACTGCCGGCCTTGTGCCGATGATCGACAAGCTGTCCGAAGCCATCGACGTATCACTGGCCGTGTCGCTGCATGCGGCGAACGACGAGCTGCGAACCGAACTGGTGCCGCTCAACAAGCGTTATCCGATCGCCGAACTCACGGCTGCGTGCCAACGCTGGATTGCACGCAAGCCGCGCACGTCGATTACCTTCGAATACACGCTGATGAAGGGTGTGAACGATCAGCCTGAGCATGCGCGCCAGCTGATCAAGTTCATGCGGCGCCTGCCCACCTGCAAGGTCAATCTGATTCCGTTCAACCCGTTCCCGGGTACGCGCTTCGAGCGCTCGGAACCGGATGTGATTCGCGCCTTCCAGACGCAACTGCTCAATGCAAACATCCTGACCATGCTGCGGCGCACGCGCGGCGATGATATCGACGCTGCCTGTGGCCAGTTGAAAGGCCAGGTACTCGATCGCACACGCCGTCAGGCTGAATTCCAGAAACGACTGGCCGAGGATGCAGCTCATGCGGCGTGATCGCCTGTTGCCTTGTCTGTGCATCATGGTCCTTGCCCTGGCGGGCTGCCACACGTCTCCGACGATCCCGCCGCCGCCGTCTGATCCCAAGCTGCCCGCTGAAACCAAGGCGCAGAAGGCGCAGAGCGCAGCGGATGTTCATACGCGTCTGGCGCAGCACTACATCGACATCGGCAATCTGCAGGGCGCGCTGGAGAAGGTGAAGATCGCTGTTTCCGACGACCCGACCTACGTGCCGGCCCAGACGGTGATGGCCTACATCTACGAGCGCATCAACGACTTGCCGAATTCGGAAATCCATTATCGCCGCGCCGTCGAGTTGCAGCCGGACAAGGGCGATACCAACAACAACCTGGGCCAGTTCCTGTGCCGTGAAGGCAAGGTGCAGGAGTCGCTGCCTTATTTTGCCAAGGCAGTCGCCGATCCGTTCTACCAGACGCCCGATGTGGCCCTGACCAATCAGGGCGTTTGCCAGTTGCAGATCAATGATCGCGTGAATGCTGAAACCAGTTTCCGTGAAGCAGTGAAGCGCAATCCGAACAACGCCACGGCGTTGCTGCAGATCACCAATCTGCTTTACCTCAATCAGCGCTATTTCGATGCGAGTGCCTTCCTGCAGCGCTTCGATGCGCTGGGTCAGGCCACTCCCGATTCGCTGAAGCTTGGCTACGAAATCGAATCTCGCTTGGGCAACATGGAAGCAGCCCAAAATTACACCAAACGGCTACTCAGCCAGTTCCCGGATTCGGAACAGGCACAAGCCCTCAATCAAACCGTACGCCCATGATTTCCGAGCAGTCCAATCCGGACGGGCAGGAGGAGAGCATCTCCGCCGCACCCGCCACGACCGCAGTGAACATGGATGAAAA
Source organism: Dyella flava (assembly GCF_016904955.1). Taxonomy (GTDB): domain Bacteria; phylum Pseudomonadota; class Gammaproteobacteria; order Xanthomonadales; family Rhodanobacteraceae; genus Dyella_B; species Dyella_B flava. The sequence continues at coordinate 579,550 of NZ_JADIKE010000039.1, forward strand.
CGCTGCCGAATTTCGTTTCAACGAAGCCCCCGGTTTTGGTTCGCGTCTGCGTGCCGTACGTGAGGCACGTGGTCTGGACCTGGAGACCTGCGGCCACGCCCTGCGTTTGCCGGTGCGTGTGCTGCGTCAGCTCGAGAACAACGAGCTTGACGGCATCGACTATCAGGTTTATCTCGGCGGTTACATCCGCAAGTACGCGCGTTATCTGGAGATTGATGACGCCGAAGCCGAAACGGCTGTTGCACGGCTGAAGCCGAGTCAGCCTCCGCTGGTTGCGACGGGCGGGGTTTCGCATTCGCGCTATCTGCTGGATCGCTATGCCACGGCAGCTACCTATGTGGTACTGACCCTGGTGATCGCGGTGCCGATCGTGTGGCTGGGCATGCGCGGCACACTCTCGCGCGACATGAGCCATCTGGCACCGCTGGATGCTGCGCCGGTCGCGCAACAAGATGCGCCGCCGGTGCCGGCTTCTTCCAGCAGCGCGGCGAAGGCCGTCGCGAGCAACGCGGCAACATTGGCACAGACGGCCACGCCTGCGCCGGCTCCCGCGGCTTCGGCAGCGCGCACGGCCGAACAGCAGCCTCTGCTTGCTTCGATGGTGCCGGTGCCGAATCTCGACGGGGATGCCAGCGTGACGCCGCCCCCTGCCAACGTTGCCGATGCGGCTAATGTTGGCAGCGGTAGCCACAGCCTGACGCTCAATTTACCGAACAGCAGCTGGGTCGAGGTGATCGGCAAGGACGGTTCGCGTCTGGAATACGGTCTGCTGCCGGCCGGTACGTCCAAGACCTACCATAGCGATCAGCCGTTGGAAGTGCGCATCGGTAACGCAACCGGTGCGCAGGTCAGCGTCGATGGTCAGCCGGTGACGCTGGATCCGTACCGTCGATCCAACGTGGCGCATTTCCGCGTCGATATCCAGGATGGCAAGGCCGCCCCGACGGGCGCCTGATGGCGGGGCGCTAACGCCCCTCGAACATCCTCGATCGGTTATGCTTGCGCATTGTCCGCCTGCAAGGCGGGCAATGCCGGCTGCCGCCGGGTCGCGGCGGCTCCTGGGACACCCTTTCTGGCGCCTCGCGGCGTCTTTTGCGATACGGTGATTGCATGGCATTTGATGCATACGACGACTACGAACAGAGCGAACGCGTACAAAAGTGGCTGCGACAGAACGGCCTGTCGATCGCTGTGGGTGTGGTCATCGGCCTGATCGCCATTTTCGGCTATCAGCAGTGGCGGAATCATCAGGCTACGCATCAACTGGCCGCGTCAGGTCTTTATCAAGAGCTGCAATCGGTCATCGACAACGGCAATACCAATGCCAGCGATGTGCTGATCCAGCAGCTGATGAGCAATTACGCCGACACCCCCTACGCGATGTTCGCCGTCAGCGACCGTGCGCGCCACCAGGTCGAGGCCAAGCAATACGACAAGGCGCTCGAATCGCTCTCGTGGGCGGAGCAGCACGCCGTCAGCCCGGAACTCAAGGCCCTGGTGGAAGTGCGCATGGCGCATGTGCAGCTGGCCAAGGGCAATGCCCAGGATGCGCTGAGCACACTGGACCGCGTGCCCGCCGACAGCTACGCCATCGTGAGTCAGGAACTACGTGGCGATGCGCTGGTCAAGCTTGGACGGCGTGACGATGCCCTCAAGGCCTATCAGGCAGCCGTGAAGGCCATGGGCCCGAGTGTTCAGCAGGGCAATGAAGTGCAATTGAAAATCGACGATCTGGCCACGGCCGGGAAGCAGGGTGCATGAAACGTTTTGGGCTGATCGTATTGACCGCTTCACTGGTGGCTCTCGCGGGCTGTCATTCCTTCAAAAAAGAAAACATCCAGCCGCCGACGCCGCTGGACAAGAATTTCAAACCCACCGTCCAGGTGACGCGGGTGTGGAAGACGCGCGTCGGCCATGGTGCCGGCGCGAGCGGCGTGCGCATGCAGCCTACGGTCGTTGGCGACGTCCTGTACGCCGCCAGCACCGATGGCGCGATTGGCGCTTACGACGCGGCCACCGGCAAGACCATCTGGGAAAACAAGTCGCGCGTCAAAGGCTGGTTCGGTTGGGGTGACAAGAAGCGCAAAGACGCTTTCTACTCCGGCGGTCCGGCGGTTTCCGGGGATCTGCTGGCCATCGGTACGCTTAACGGCCACGTCTACGGCTTGAACGTGAAGGATGGCAGTCAGCGCTGGGATACCGCGCTGCCCTCCGAAGTCATCGATTCGCCGACCATTGCCGGTCCGCTCACCATCGTGCGCACCCAGGACGGCCGTGTGTACGGTCTTGATAGCAACACCGGCGAGCGCCGGTGGGTGAATGACCAGGGTAACGTGCCGCTACTCAGCCTGCGCGGCAATGGCCCGCTCTTGGTAGCCAACGGCGTGGTGTTCTTCGGTAGCGACGACGGCAAACTGATCGCCTTGCGCCTGGATAATGGCGAGAAGCTCTGGGAACAGAAGCTGGCGAGCGGCGAAGGCCGCACCGATATCGAGCGCATGAACGATGCCGATGGCAGTGTCCTGCTTGATGGCAGCACGCTTTATGCCGCGGCGTACCATGGCAACCTGACCGCCATCGACGGCCCCAGTGGCCGCCCGATGTGGGCCCGCCCGTTCTCCACCTATACCTCCATGGCCGTTAGCGGCAACAGCCTGTTCGGCGCGGACACCGACTCGCAGGTCTGGGCGTTCGACAAGAGCAGTGGCGCCGACATGTGGAAGAACACCAACCTCAAGTATCGCTGGATCACGGCTCCCGCTGTGCAGGGCGATTACGTGGTGGTCGGTGACATCGAAGGCTACGTGCACTGGCTGCAGGTGGGTGATGGCGCCTTGGCCGGCCGCGAGCGCCTGTCCAAGAAGGCGATCCGCGCACAACCGGTCGTGGCGGGTGATCTGGTGTACATCGAAGATGTGCAGGGCCACCTCGCTGCTTACCGCCTCGGCGCTAAGTAATACCTGGAACCATGATTCGTGCTGCCTGTCATCGCCCTGGTCGGTCGTCCCAACGTCGGTAAATCGACCCTTTTCAATGCGCTGACGCGTAGCCGTGACGCCCTGGTCGCCGACATGCCGGGCGTCACCCGCGATCGTCACTACGGCGTATGCCGTACGGGCGAGCACCCGTTTGTGGTCGTCGACACCGGCGGTTTATCGGGTGTCGACGAAGGTCTCGATGCACTTACCGCGCAGCAAGTGCGCCTCGCGATCGAAGAGGCGCAGGTGCTGGTGTTCGTGGTCGACGCGCGTGACGGATTGTTGCCGCAGGACCGCAGCATCCTTGGCGAACTGCGACGCAGCGGCAAGCCCATCATCGCTGCCGTCAACAAGACGGACGGCTTGGACATACAGGACGCGCTGGCGGAATTCGCCGTTTTCGGTATCGCCCAGACCTTGCCGCTTTCCGCTGCACATAACCGCGGCACCGAAGAACTCATTGCCGCCGTACTGCCGCTGCTGCCGGAAGATGCGCACGAAGAGCTGGCGCCAGACGATAACGACAGTATTCGTGTCGCCATCGTCGGTCGCCCCAATGCCGGCAAATCGACCCTGATCAACCGGTTGCTCGGTGAGGATCGCCTGATCGTCTCGGATGTCGCCGGCACCACGCGCGATCCGATCCGCGTGCCGCTTGAGCGTGATGGCAAGCGCTACACCCTGATCGATACCGCCGGTGTGCGGCGCAAGGCACGCGTCGAAGAGGCCGTCGAGAAGTTCAGCGTGATCAAGACGCTGCAATCGATGGCGGCCGCTCAGGTTGTCGTGGTGATGATCGACGCGCGCGAAAACCTTGCCGATCAGGATCTCACCTTGATCGGGCACGTGCTCGATGAGGGCAGGGCACTGGTGATTGCCGTCAACAAGTGGGATGGCATGGATGCGTACCAGCGCGAGCAATGCCAGCGCGCACTTGAGCGCAGGCTGGGTTTCGTCGACTGGGCCAAGCAAGTCTTTATTTCCGCCCTGCATGGCTCCGGCCTGCGCGAGTTGATGCGCGCCATCGTGCGTGCCCATACAGCCGCCATGCGCGAACTCGGCACGTCGGATCTTACGCGCACACTTGAACGCGCGTACGAAGGCTATCAACCGCCGCTGGTGCGTGGTCATGCACCGAAGTTGCGCTTTGCCCATCCCGGCGGCAGCAATCCGCCGACGATCGTGATTCACGGCAGCCGCACCAAGCATATTGCGCCGGCGTATCGGCGCTACTTGGAAAACTTCTTCCGTCAGCGTTACAAACTGGAAGGGACGCCGGTCAAGATCGAGTTCCGCGAAGGCGAAAATCCTTTCGCAGGCAAGAAAAACGTGCTGAGCGAAGCGCAGCAGCGCAAGCGCCAGCGCATGATTCGTGAGATGAAGCGACGCAAGCGTTAAGGCGTTCTCTGGCTTCTCATGGAGAAGCTGGGTCGTGGTGTTAATGGATTCTCCCGTCTCAGCGTCAACCTGCGAGTGCAGGAATGGTATGGGGCAAGGTTTGCCGCCTCATCACCTTCATGTTCCCCGGATAGGTGATGGCCCTGGCGCGCTAAACTGCCGCCATGAACAGTCCTCTCGACCGCGATTCCTGGCTGGCCACTCTCCGTCAGCGCGTAGCTGAAATCTCACCTGCCGAGGCCCTCGCTCAGCAGGCGCAAGGCGCGCTGCTGATCGACGTGCGGGAAGAGAACGAGCGCGCAGCGGGTTCACCGACTGGCGCCCTTGCGCTATCGCGGGGCTTCCTCGAGCTGCGCATTGAAGACAACGAGCCCAACCGCGATCGCCCCATCGTGACCTTGTGCGCCAGCGGCAGGCGATCGCTGCTTGCCGCGGAAGCGCTGCAGCGCATGGGTTATCGCCATGTGGTCTCTGTGGCCGGCGGTTACGACCGCTGGAAGAGCGAAGGCTTGCCGGTCACGGCTGGGAATCTCGATGCGGACGCGTCGGAACGCTACGCCCGGCAATTGCGCTTGCCCCAGGTGGGCGAGGCAGGGCAACTCAAGCTCAACCAGGCGAAGGTCGTCTTGCTCGGCGCAGGTGGCTTGGGTGCGCCGGCGGCGCTGTATCTCGCCGCCGCCGGAGTAGGGCAGCTGACGTTGATCGATGACGATCGTGTCGAGCGTTCGAATCTTCACCGCCAGGTGATTCATGCGGATGCGCGCGTCGGCATGGCGAAGACCGAATCCGCGCGAATGAGCTTGAACGCGCTGAATCCACGCATTCAGGTGGAACTGCGCAGCGAGCGCCTGCGTGCCGGCAATGTCGAGCATCTGCTCGGTGGCCATGATCTGGTGATCGACGGCGCCGACAATTTTCCTGCGCGCTATTTGCTCGCTGCAGCGACGCGCCGCTTGAAGATGCCGATGGTTTACGGCGCCGTCGAGCGATTTGCCGGGCAAGTCAGCGTGTTCGATCCGCGTCGTGACGATTCCCCATGCTATCGCTGCCTGTTCCCCGAGCCGCCCAGCGCGGCGGATGCCCCCAATTGCAGTGAAGCGGGTGTGCTCGGTGTACTGCCGGGTATCGTCGGCCTGTTGCAGGCAACCGAAGCCTTGAAGTTGATCCTTGGCATCGGCGAGCCATTGGTTGGCCGCCTATTGTCCTTCGATACGCTGGGCATGCATTTTCGCGAAACACGCCTGCCGCGCGATCCTGCATGCCCGGGTTGCAACCCGCAGGCGGTGTTCAAGGGCTACGAGGACATCGCGCAATGGTGCGCGGCGGCAGGTTAGGCGAGATCGCCGGGCAGCAGGCCATAGATCACGGCGTCCTGCGACTGTCCGTGTAGAAATACACGTTGCCGCGCCACACCCTCGCGCTTGGCGCCGATGCGTTCCGCGCAGCGCTGGCTGGCGAGATTGCCGATGGCTGCGACAATCTCTATCCGTCGCAACGCGAGTGCTTCGAACCCGAATGCCGCCACCGCACGCCCGGCGAACGTCGCATAACCTTGGCCGGTGGCGGAAAGACGCAGCCAGTAGCCGAGGTTGGCTCGCAGATCACGCGCATCCAGTTGATTCAGACCGATGCCGCCAACCAGCCGATGCTGCCGGTCGAACAGGGCGAAGGCGTAATCCTCCCCTTCATCCCAGCTCCGTTGGCAGAACGCCACCCACTTGTGTGCTTCGTTCAGGTCGTAGCCGGCATGACACCATGGCAGCCATCGGCCGACGCTTTCCATGGACTCCTGCACGGCCTCGTGCAAGGCTGGCGCGTAGTCTTCGCGCCAGGGGCGCAGCGACAGCGATGGGGTCTCGAGTATGACCGGGCTGGGGCGCGACTGAGCGGACATGGCAGCAGGTTTGTGCGGGCAACAGGGAGTCAGGATAATGTCGCGCTTTGCGGGGCAGGAAAACACCATGAGTGCACGCATCCTCGATGGCAAACGCATCGCGCAGGAAGTGCTGGAACGCATCGGCAAGCGTGTGAGCGAGCGCAAAGCACAGGGCAAGGCCGAACCCGGCCTGGCGGTGGTCCTGGTGGGTGACGATGCCGCGTCTTCGGTCTACGTACGCAACAAGCGCAAGGCCTGTCATCAGGTGGGGTTCCGTTCCTTCGATTACGACCTGCCGTCCAGCACCAGCCAGGAAGAACTGTTTGCCCTGATCGATCGTCTCAACGCCGAGCCGTCCGTACACGGCATCCTGGTGCAGTCACCACTACCGGAGCACATCGACGAGGACGCCCTGGTCGACCGTATCGACCCGAACAAGGATGTGGATGGCTTCCAGGCGGTGAATGTCGGCCGTCTCGCGCTACGCCGGTTCGGCCTGCGTCCGTGTACCCCCAAGGGTGTCATGACCCTGCTGGGCCATACCGATCGCCCGGTACGTGGGCAGCACGCGGTGGTCGTCGGTGTTTCCAACCACGTCGGACGCCCGCTGGTGCTTGAACTGCTGATCGCCGGCTGCACCACTACTTGCTGCCATCGCTTTACCCGCGATCTGGAAGGCTATGTGCGGCAGGCTGACATCCTGGTGGTGGCGGTGGGCAAACCAGGGCTGGTCAAAGGCGAGTGGATCAAGCCGGGCGCGGTCGTGGTGGATGTCGGCATCAACCGTCTGGACGACGGCCGTCTGGTCGGTGACGTGGACTTCAATGTGGCTTCGCAACGCGCCAGCTGGATTACGCCGGTGCCCGGCGGTGTTGGCCCGATGACCGTGGCGACGTTGATGGAAAACACGCTGGAGGCGGCCGAGGCACGCGATCCTTGATTCTTACTCTCCGTTGGGAGAGAGGTGAGGGGAACTTCGCGACCAAATTAGCTTTAGGGGCCGCTCCCGCGTATAATCTCCTCTTTGGAGCGAGACTTTTCGCATGCGTATCCTCGCCGAGGCCCTCACCTACGACGACGTCTACCTCGTCCCGGCCCACTCTCAAATTTTACCGCGTGACGTGGACACCTCCACGCGGCTTACGCGGAATCTTCGACTGAACATCCCTATCGTGTCCGCCGCCATGGACACGGTCACCGAAGCGCGGCTCGCCATTACCATGGCGCAAAACGGTGGCATGGGCATCATCCACAAAAACATGACCGCCGAGCAGCAGGCCGCCGAAGTGCGCCTGGTGAAGAAGTTTGAAGCGGGTGTCATCCGCAGTCCGATCACGGTCGGTCCGCACACTTCGATTCGCGACGTGCTCAAGCTGACCCGCGCACACAACATTTCCGGCGTGCCGGTCGTGGAAGGTGAGCAGTTGGTCGGCATCGTTACCAGCCGCGATCTGCGTTTCGAGCGCAAGCATGACGATCCGGTGCGCAACATCATGACGCGCCAGGACAAGCTGGTCACAGTGCGCGAAGGTGCCAGCCAGGATGAAGTGCTGCAACTGCTGCACAAGAACCGCATCGAAAAGGTGCTGGTGGTCAACGATGCGTTTCAGCTGCGTGGCCTGATCACTGTCAAAGATATCCAGAAAGCCCGCGACAACCCGAACGCCGCCAAGGACAGGCACGAGCGTCTCGTCGTTGGTGCGGCAGTCGGCGTGGGCGGCGATACCGAACAACGCGTCGAAGCACTGGTTGATGCCGGTGTGGACGTAATCGTGGTCGATACCGCGCATGGTCATTCGCAGGGCGTCATCGAGCGCGCCGCATGGGTGAAGAAGCAGTATCCGCAAGTGCAGGTGATCGCCGGCAACATCGTTACGGGTGAAGCTGCACGTGCGCTGCTGGATGCGGGCGTCGATGCGGTAAAGGTTGGCGTGGGTCCTGGTTCGATCTGCACCACGCGTGTGGTGGCTGGCGTGGGTGTGCCGCAGATCACGGCCATCGACCTGGTTGCGACGGCGCTGAAGGACGAGATCCCGCTGATTGCCGACGGCGGTATTCGCTACTCGGGCGATATTCCCAAGGCGCTGGCCGCCGGCGCGTCCACCGTGATGCTCGGCTCGATGTTCGCCGGCACCGAAGAATCTCCTGGCGAAGTCGAATTGTTCCAGGGGCGTTCCTACAAGAGCTATCGCGGCATGGGTTCACTCGGTGCGATGGCGCTCGGTTCCAAGGATCGTTACTTCCAGGACGAAGCCGACGCCGACAAACTGGTGCCGGAAGGCATCGAAGGCCGCGTGCCGTACCGTGGCCCACTGCGCAACATCATTCACCAGCTGATCGGCGGCCTGCGCGCGTCGATGGGCTATCTCGGTGCAGCGACCATTGACGATGTGCGCAACAAGGCGCAGTTCGTCAAAGTGACCGCGGCCGGTGTGACCGAAGCGCATCCGCACGATATCCAGATCACCAAGGAAGCGCCGAATTACCGGCTCAATTCCTGATCGGAGCATGCGTGAGCGGCAGCGGCGCGTTGCAACGATGCTGGTCGTTGCTGCGTAGCCGCTGCTTCGTTTCCGGTTGACGCCCTTCCATTTCCGTTTCTTGTTTACCTGGCCGCCATGACCAATATCCATAGCGACAAGATCCTCATCCTCGACTTCGGCGCGCAGTACACCCAGCTGATCGCGCGACGCATCCGCGAGATCGGCGTCTATTGCGAGATCTGGGCCTGGGACCATAACCCGGCCGAGATCGCCGCGTTCGGTGCCAAGGGCATCATCCTGTCCGGCGGACCGGAGTCGACCACGGTACACGGCGCACCCGAGGCCCCGCAGGAAGTGTTCGATTCGGGCCTGCCGATCCTGGGCATCTGCTACGGCATGCAGACACTGGCCGCGCAGTTGGGCGGTGCGACGGAAGCAGCCGATGCGCGTGAGTTCGGACATGCGAGGGTGGACGTGGTCGCTTCCGACAAGCTGTTCACCGGCCTCAGCGATCATGATTCCTGCCACGCACTCGACGTATGGATGAGTCATGGTGACCACGTTGCCAAGGCGCCGCCGGGCTTCACCGTCACGGCCCTCACCGATCGCATTCCGGTGGCCGCGATGTCCAATGAGGCCAAACGCTGGTACGGCGTGCAATTCCATCCGGAAGTGACGCACACCAAGCAGGGCAATGCCTTGCTTAAGCGTTTCGTGACGGAAATCTGCGGGTGCCAGACGCTCTGGACCGCTGCGCAGATCATCGACGACCAGATCGCCCGCGTGCGCGAGCAAGTCGGCAAGGATCATGTGCTGCTGGGCTTGTCCGGCGGCGTGGATTCCTCGGTCGTCGCGGCGTTGCTGCACCGTGCGATCGGCGACCAGCTCACCTGCGTGTTTGTCGACACCGGTCTCCTGCGCTGGCAGGAAGGTGATCAGGTCATGGCAACCATGGCCCAGCACATGGGCGTAAAGGTCATTCGCGTCAATGCCGCCGAGCGTTATTTCAAGGCGCTGGAAGGTGTGGCCGACCCGGAAGCCAAGCGCAAGATCATCGGCCGCCTGTTTGTGGAGATCTTCGACGAGGAGTCGGCCAAGGTCACCGCCGCTGGCCATGGCCAGGTGAAGTGGCTGGCGCAGGGCACCATCTATCCGGACGTGATCGAGTCGGCCGGCAGCAAGACCGGCAAGGCGCACGTGATCAAGAGCCATCACAACGTTGGCGGCCTGCCGGAGCACATGAAGCTCAAGCTGGTCGAGCCGTTGCGCGAGTTGTTCAAGGACGAGGTGCGTCGTATTGGCGTGGAACTCGGCCTGGCGCGCGAGATGGTTTATCGCCACCCGTTCCCCGGCCCGGGTCTGGGTGTACGCATCCTGGGTGAGGTGAAGGCCGAGTACGCCGAGTTGCTGGCGCGGGCGGATGCGATCTTTATCGAGGAACTGCGCAAGGCTGATCTCTACGACAGCGTCAGCCAGGCCTTTGCCGTCTTCCTGCCGGTGAAGTCGGTGGGTGTCGTGGGCGATGCCCGCGCCTACGAATGGGTCATCGCCCTGCGTGCGGTCGAGACCATCGATTTCATGACGGCGCACTGGGCGCACTTGCCATACGACTTCCTTGGCACGGTTTCAAATCGTATTATCAATGAGTTACGCGGTGTTTCTCGTGTCGTTTATGACATAAGCGGCAAGCCGCCCGCCACCATTGAGTGGGAATAAGAGAATCAATGGCTTGGCGCGTCATTCGCGCCCATGAAAAACACCTACATTAAGAACATCATCTAACCATCTGAAATGGCTGACGAATCGACCAGCAATCAAGTCGCGCCTGCGTTCAGTGCCGAAGATGAGGCGTTCATGCGCCGTGCGCTGCAGTTGGCCGAGCATGCGCGCGATGCCGAGAACGAAGTCCCGGTCGGTGCGGTGCTGGTGCAGGACGGACAGATCGTCGGCTTGGGCTGGAACCGCAATATCACCCTGCATGACCCCACCGCCCATGCGGAAATCATGGCGCTGCGCGCGGCGGGCGAAAAACTGGCGAATTACCGTATTGTCGGCGCCACCTTGTACGTAACACTGGAACCTTGTGCGATGTGCGCCATGGCGCTGGTGCATGCCCGCATCGGCCGGGTCGTGTACGGCACCACCGATCCGAAAACCGGCGCTGCCGGCAGCGTGTTCGATACGCTGATTTCCGACAAGCACAACCACCAGGTCGAGGTTCAAGGCGGTTTGCTGGCCGATGAATCGGCGGTGTTACTGCGCGATTTCTTCCGCGCGCGCCGTTGACGCTTCACGCAGGAAAGCCAGTGCTTCGGCGCAAGGCTGCTCCACTTTCAGGCTCAGCAGCGGATCGGCTCGCGTGCGCCCAAGATTGACCGCGGCGACCGGCTTGCCGGCTTTCGCCGCGGCATGCACAAACCGGTAACCCGAAAACACCATCAGCGACGATCCCACCACCAGCACGGCGTCGGCATCTTCCAGCGCCTGCATGGCTTCTGCGACGCGATCACGCGGCACGTTTTCGCCAAAGAACACCACGTCCGGCTTCAGCACGCCGCCGCACTGCGGACAGGGCGGCACTGCAAACGTGTTGAAATCGTGGCCCTCCAGATCGGCATCGCCGTCCGGTGCATTGGTGGCATCGAGTTTCGCCCAGGCTGGATTGAGCTGTAGTAAAGCCTGCTGCAGCGCATGCCGGGGCGAACGCTGTTCGCAACCCGTGCAGCGCACCGTGTCCAGGCGACCGTGCATGTCCAGCACCTGCCGACTACCCGCGCGTTGATGCAGGCCATCCACATTCTGGGTCAGCAATAGCTGCACCTTGCCAAGCTGTTCGAGCCTGGCCAGCGCGTGATGGGTATCGTTCGGCACGGCATATCCAAAGCGGCGCCAGCCGACCAGGCTACGCGCCCAGTAGCGTTTGCGGGTCAGCTCTTCGCCCATGAAGGCCTGATAGGTCACCGGTTGTGCACGCTTCCAGCCACCATTGGCGTCCCGATAATCCGGGATGCCCGAATCGGTGCTGCAACCGGCGCCAGTCAACACGAATAGCCGCTGATGCCTGCCTACGAAATCACGTAAAGCATCGTCGCCGGCCAGGTTCGGTCCATTCGTCGTGATGCTTTGATCAAATGCCACGTCCTACCTCGTTTTTAGGGCCTAATAGGGCTTGCGTTGACGTGTATCTTGCAGGCATTGAATACCCTCGGCATAACCACGCCAGTCTTATTGGAAAACCGCCATGAATGTCCTGCTATTTGGTGCCACCGGCATGGTTGGACAAGGTGTCCTGAGAGAGTGCCTTGAGGCGCCGGATGTGGCTTTGGTCCAGACCGTCGGGCGTCTGGCGACCGGACAGCGGCATCCCAAGCTGAGGGAGGTCGTGCAGGCGGATCTTTTTGACAGTGCCGCCATCGCCGGCGAACTGCAGGGCTTCGACGCCTGTTTCTTCTGCCTCGGCGTTTCCTCAGCCGGTATGGACGAGGCCGGTTATACGCGGTTGTCTTACGACCTGACGCTCTCCGTGGCGAGAACCCTGGCTTCGCGCAATCCCGGCATGACCTTTGTCTATGTATCCGGAGCAGGCACCGACAGTACCGAACACGGCCGCAGCATGTGGGCCAGAGTCAAAGGGCGTACCGAAAATGCCCTGCAGCGGTTGCCGTTCAAAGCGGTGTATCTGTTTCGTCCCGGCATTATCCAGCCTTTGCACGGCATACGTTCCAAGACATCGTCGTATCAGCTTTTTTATAGCCTGACCAAACCACTGTTGACGCCACTGCGCCGGCTGTTGCCGAACGTGATTCTTACGACGCAGCTCATGGGTCAGGCAATGTTGAATGCGGCTCGGCACGGCGCGCCGAAGGCGGTGCTGGAAACGGCGGATATCCGGACCTTGGCGACACGGACGCGTGTTTGACGATGCGTTGCAGCAAAGCCTATCGGCGATAACTCCTGCGCCGGGTGTAAAATCGCGACAAGTCCACGAGCACGGGCGACATGTTTGTCGCGGTGACGTTGGAACACGGTCTGGTGAGTGCGGTGCGTTCGAAAAGGATCCGCGGATCCGAGGAGGCATCATGTTCTCGCATATCCTGATTCCTACCGATGGCTCCGAGCATGCCTTGCATGCCGCAAAAATCGGCATCGAACTTGCGCGTAAAGTGGACGCGCGTATCTACGCCTTTCACGTACTGGCGCCGCTCGCCGCAGTGGCCTATTTCTCTGATGTGATCCAGCACGCCGAGGACTCCTACACCGATAGGGCGATCGCTCGCGCCCAGGTACATCTGGCGGATATTCGGGCTATGGCGAAGCAGGCCGGCCTGGAAGCTGACGGCGGTTATGCGTTCGATCGTCGTCCTTATGTGGCGATTATCGGTGCCGCCAAGCAACAGCACTGCGATCTGATCGTGATGAGCACGTATGGCTATGCCACGCTCGATCGCATTCTGCTGGGCAGTGAAACGAATCGGGTACTGAGTTGCTGCGATATTCCGGTGCTGGTTTGCCACTGAATGCGCGGCGCATCAGTGCGCCGTGTGCGGCGGAGCCGGCGTGTCGGCAGGGGCGTGTTTCACCTTGGTGGGAGCCGTCTTCGAAAGAGGGGCGGATTTCCTGGCCAGTGCTTCACGCAAGGCAAGTACATCATCCGAAGCCGATAGCCGGTCCAGCGTCATGAGGAAAACCCGGAAGTCTTGCCGCCAACCCAGGCGGTCGGTAAGCAACCCCAACTGCTTGGCGCGTGCTCCGTATTCTTGGCCATGGCTTTTCCTCATGCCGGCCATCTGGCGCGCCTTGCGCAGGAACTCAAGCTGGTAGCGGACTTGCCGCGCACGCCGCCGCCAGCGATGAAACGCCTTGTTGGTACGTTTTTCCAGCGCAGCACGACGTGCTTTTTTCATGCGCTTGATGCTGTGCTTCAAGGCTTTCTTGGTGGTGGTTGGCGTGAGGGTGGACCAGCCAAGCGCCTCGATCGCCGTGGTTATTCGCACGGATTTGCCGGATCGGCGCCGCCAATCGGGATCTTTGTCCAACGCGGCGTCCAGCAATGCCGCGCTACGGCGTTTGAGCTGGTCAATCAGTGCCGGTGTGACCGTCGCTGTGTGACTGCTTGCCAGCAGACGCGCCGTGCGAGTTGCCACGTGGGCGTCACGCAGGTCGGAGAAGCTATGCACCAATCGCCGCAGCGACTTGTGCAGCGCCTCGACATGCGGTTGGTCGGACGATGTTTCGAGAAAGTCGAGCAGGCTGCGCAATTTCCGGCATGCACGGCGGGCATGATGGATGCCACCGTGACGCTCTTTACGCGTGGTCAGTGCCTGCAGCAGCAAGCGGCATTCCTTGAGCGCCAGTGCGCCTAGCGACGCCCCGATACTCAATCCGCCGTTGTGCCTGACTTTGCCCATTCGCCCAGATGATCTCCGGGAATGCCTGCTTGCGCGCCATCATAACTGCCCGCCGATGTCGCTCGCATGGGTAGGCAGCGGCCGGTCGCTGCAGCCGGGTAGCTCCGGGTTAGGCCAAACGTCCCAATTGTCCTTGGAGGTCGGCGGATCGCAGGTCAGGCGATGGACTGCCAGGAAATCCTCGTACGGTGGCTTATGTGCGGTCCAGCGTTGAATGGAGTAGATGTCTACCGTATAGGCAGGACCGCTGGAGCCCGTGTAGCTGGTCAGATAATCGACCACTACCCGATCGCCAACGATGGTCGCCTCATTGCCTTGCAAGTGAATGATGGGCGAGGGGGGCGGTTCCACGCGCGAACTGGCAGCTTTCGGCACGACGAGGTAGACATAACCCTCAGGGATCTGCACCCATTTCAAGCCGCTCGGCACATAGGTCATGAATTCCTGCATCAACACGCGGCGTGGCGCAATGCCGGGTTGACGGGCCAGGTCCAGTGCGACTTTGAGTGCGGAGGATTCCTGCAGATCGTGGACGCCCCACGCCAGCAGGGTGCAGCCACTTCCCGACTCGGCATTGGCGGCGCGCGAAGCGAGCAGTTGCGGCAAGCCATCTACCGGACGACGCGCCGCCAGTTCCGCCGGCAAATAGGCCTGTGTCGGTGCGCCGCTGGGCAGGTAGTAGCCGAAGAAATCGTGCTCGGCGAGCGAGCGGAAGAACGTATTGGAATGGCCGAAGCGGTAGGGAAGAATGACCGGCAACGGTTGGTTTGCACAGCCGGGTAGCTGCTCGATGAAATGCGCAGTCGGACGCCAGCTTTCGGTGCGGGGCAGTTCGCGTCCGCGTAGCAACGCCAAGTGCGCGCCGACCAGGAGCATCACCAGCACGGCGAGGATCTTGCTGCCTCGCGTATCGCCGCGCGGCCCCATGGCATCGTACAGGCGCCCGATCAGCAGCCACGCAAAAGGCGCACACGTCCCCAGGTTGCGATCCGAATACGAAGGCGCGACCAGCAGCGATACCCCAATGCCGCAAGCGATCACGCCGACCAGCACAAAGCCGGCAAGCGCTGTGGTCCAGCGGGTATCGAGTTCATCGAAAACAAAGAACGAATTGCCGGCGCATTTTCGCTGGATGCCGAACAACAGCATCAAGCCGATGACCAGGGCGATGCGGCCAGGCACCAGGCTGTAGAAAGCCTGCCGGGTCTGCATCTTGAAAAAGCCGACGCTGTTGGTGAACCAGAGATTCTGCAGATCCTGCTCGGACGAGTGGATCATCATTTTGTAGTACGCGGCATTGAAGGCGAGTACTACCAGGCCGGTGATGATCAGCGCCGCGCGCAACCGCCAGGAGGAGGATAGGCTGAGCAGCAGGAATAGCAGCACCATGCCCAAGGCCAGCAACAGGTAGGCATGGGTAAGGCTCGCAGCCAGCCCCAGCACGCTGAGTACAAGCCAATGCGCCAGCGGAAAACCCGGGTGCGCGCGCGTTCTTTTGCGCAAGGCGATGGCCGCCCAGATCAGGCACGACGCAAACGCCATGCACAGCGCATAGCTTCGCGTATTCTGCGATTGGTGAAACCAAAATTCGGAAAGCCCGGCGACGGCACATGCGAACGCTATCGCTGTGGGACTGAGTACGCGCCGCGTACCTGCCGCGAAAGCGACAATGGCCAGCACCGCAAAGACTGCGCTGGGCAAGCGCAACGCCCACTCCGACAAGCCAGCCAGACGCGTCCAGCCGTATAGCAAGAAATAATAAAAAGGGGGGTGAGTATCAGTGAGCGCGCGGCGAAACACTTCGCCCAGGCCGCCGTTGTGGTGAATCAGATGGACAGTGAATAGCTCATCGATCCACAAGCCGCTTGCCGACAGCCCGACAAAGGCACCGCAGCAAGCAATAAAAGCAATCAATCCGTAAACAAAAAACTGCCAGCGGGCGGGCGCCCGGAGGGATACATTCACGCGTAAGCTCCCGCCTTATTTCCAATATGGTAGCGGGTTTCGGCCAGCAACACGCCGGCAGCGACGGCCAGCGGCCATGGACAGCGCAGTGCGCACAGCCCAATGACGATACCGGCGTTCAAAATCACATCGCTCCAGCGGCCGAGATAAAAGGCGGACCATTGCCGCACAACATCGTGCAGGGTATTCGGGCGAAGTGAGCGTGATGTCGCCAGATACTTGAACCACAAACGGCCCGCCAGACCGAAGCCGACCGACAGCAGCGCGGATGCCCAAAGCGGGCAGGCAAGTTTCAGCAACACCGCCATGGACAACCACTGTGCGCAGAGCGTCACCAGCGTGGTCATGCTGTTCATCATGGTCTTGGCGGTAAAACGGCCGCGCGTGCGTTTCTCGATCAGCAGGGTCATCAAATCGATCACCACGCGTGTATCCAGTTTCGATACACCGCCCGCGCGGGCGCGCAGCATGGTCGGGAGCTGAGCGGTGCGCGGGCGCCGCTGTCCGGAAGCGACAACGTCAATAAGAATCTTGAAGCCGAGGCCGGATAGCTCCTGGCGCACTTCGGTATACCAGTCGCGGGTCATTGCGAAGCAGCCGCTCAACGGATCGGCGAGCGGGACGCCCAGCGTGGTATCGGTCAGCCAGATGCCGGCACGGCTCAACGTATGGCGGATGCCGCTCAGGCCGGAACGGGAATCTTCCAGATAACGGCTGGCTACGGCGACATCGGCATCCGTGTGGGTGAGTTTTTCCAACAGACCTTTGATCAGCGCCGGATCGTGCTGACCGTCGCCATCCATGATGGCGAGAAAGCGCCCCTTGGCGAGATCCCAGCCGGTGATGGCTGCAGACGAAAGGCCGCTGGCGTTATAACGGCGGACAAGGCGTATGCATGGATCCCCCGCGGCATACGCATTCACCGCGTCCCCGGTGCGTTCGTCGGTCGAATCATCCACCACGATGATCTCGTGCTGGATGCCTTGCAGGTATTCCCCCAGCTCCTCCAGCACGCCGGCGATGGCTTCATGCTCGTTGAGGGTGCATATGACGATGGAGAGAACGGGCGAGGGCAATGTGAGCGTCTCGGTAGCGGCGTCGCAACATCTTGGTGCTTCTACCACTTTTATCGTAGGAATTTGTGCCAGATACACGAGTGTTACGCCATAACAAAACCGTCACCCATGGCAAACGCGCCGGTCAACGCGTTGTTGACCACAGCAGCGCAACCATGCCCCTAAAGTTAAGTGAATTTCCCTTTCTGGCGGCGCGACCCGCACCGCTTCCGAACGTTCGACGATGCGACGCCAGGGTCCCGTTGGGCGCGTATTCTGCCGCAATGGCGCTTCCAAAAACCTGAAGCAGGCCGTTTTTCACAAATAATTCTTAATGTTGCAACGCTGTGCAGTGCACAGCGTCAGGGTCGTGTCAGCTTCATGCCGTCGCTACCGGAAGCACTATCGATTTGCGCCAACGTTGAACAACTGGAATTCCCGGATGCGCGCCGTGCAGGTGCTGGACAGAATGTTCAGGCGGACCTTGTCGGTGGTGGCTGGCGCAAACCGGTCAATCTTCATGTGGCCGATGGCCTCGGCCTGGGCCAGCGGCGTCCAGGCATCGTGGATCCAAGCCTCGACCGCATACTTCTCCACGCACTGACCCTCATTCAGCCACTCCATGCTGAGGCTGTGATCGAAGGTGATCGGCTTGGCGAAGTCGACCTCTAACACCGCGTGATGCGAGCCTTCCGGGGCCGACCAGAATGTATCGCGGTCGCCATCAAGCGCCGCCGTCGTGTTCGCATCGGTGGCGACATGGTTGCGCGCCAGATCCTTGCCCACGCCGTAGCGGGCTTGTAACGCCTCGCCAAATTCCTTCAGGCGGACCACGTCAGCAGCAGGCAGCAGCCCATGACGATTCGGCGCGATGCCCAGCATCAGCTGACCGCCACGGCCCACGCTGTTTTCCCAGATGT
This sequence comes from Dyella flava, assembly GCF_016904955.1. Taxonomy (GTDB): domain Bacteria; phylum Pseudomonadota; class Gammaproteobacteria; order Xanthomonadales; family Rhodanobacteraceae; genus Dyella_B; species Dyella_B flava. The sequence goes on from NZ_JADIKE010000039.1 coordinate 597,633, forward strand.
CGACCAGTTCATCGACGCTCTTCAAGGTTTGATCGCTGTCCGGATGCCAGAACCATTGCAGCTTGTGCAAGGGCGTATCCACTTCTACCGGTCGCCAGCGCAACTGCCCGTGGCGATCGATTACATTCCAGTTTTCGCCGCGGATGTGTCCGTCCTCCTGGCCGACCCAGCGAATGTCGCCGTAGTCGAACAGCGCCATGTCGGCGAACACCATCGTGTCGGGTTGATAGGTGCGCAGCTCTTCGACGTATTTCTTGAAGTCATAAACATGGCCGGCGCTGCCTGCGCCATCGAGCCACCATTCCACCAGCGGTCCGTAACCCTGCACCAGCTCGTCCATCTGCGCGAGATAGTAGTTGTCGTACGCGGCGGGGTCCTTGTAACGCGGCTCGTGGCGATCCCACGGTGACAGGTAGATACCAAACTCCAGGCCTTGCTTGCGTACCGCCTCTTCAGTCATGCGCACCAGATCGCCTTTGCCACCCATCCACGGACTTTGCTTGACCGAATAATCGCTTTGTCCGGTGGGCCACAGCGCGAAGCCATCATGATGCTTGGCGACCAGCACCACGTATTGCGCGCCGGCAGACCTGGCGGCACGCACCCACTGATCCGGGTCCACCTGATCGGGGTTGAAGACCTTGGGATCAGCCGTGCCATCGCCCCATTCGCGATCCAGGAAGGTATTGGTGCCGAAATGTACGATCACGCCGAACTGCAGATCCTGCCAATACACCTGCTGCGGTGACGGTTTGATATCGACAAAGTTCTGCGCTGAAGAACTGCCGCTTACGAAGGTGGCCAGCAGGGCGGCGGCGCAGAGAACGCGTCGGGATAGCAGCATGGCTGAAGAACCTTCAATAGCGATGGGATAAGTGGATCGTCAGGGCTGACGCGCGGCGGTGCCGAATTGCAGCACATCGGAAATTTCCGCCGTCGCACGGAGCAGGGCGGCGATGACGTCGTCCATGGTCTGCCGAGCGGTCTGCTGTTCGATGTACGGAATAGTGAGTGCGCACACCGCGCTGCCGTGCTGCATCACCGGCGCCGAAAGATCGGTGACGGCATCGACGACGTGACTGGGTTCGCTGGCATAGCCACGCGTACGCAGCTGGCTCAGCAGCTTGATCAGCTTCTTGCGTTCCAGGGCAGGCTCATGGTGGGCGATGATGTCCAGCCAGCGCTCGCGAACCTGATCATCCTGGAACGCCAGCAAGACGTGACCCGAGGTGGATTGCGACATCGGACGGCGATGGCCGACACGCACGACCAGTGCGACTTCGCCGGGCGGATCCACGCGGGCAATCACCACAATCTGTTCGCCCGACGGCACCACCAGATGACAAGCCTGGCCACTGGTGTCGGCAAGGTGATGCATCACCGGCAAGGCTGCCTCGACCATGCTTTTTACCGGTGGCTGTTCCATGCCCAGGCGGAACAGCCGTGGCGTCACCGAATAGCCGGTATCGCCCTCGCCACGAGTGATGTAATCGCGCTCTTCCAGTACCTGCAGCATGCGGAATATTTCGCCACGGGAACGACCGACCCCCTCGGAAATTTCCGCAATGCTCAGCGGCCTTTTCGCACCGGCCAGCAACTCGAGGATATCCAGTCCCTTATCGAGCGCAGGCGCGCGGTATTTGGGTATGGGATTGGGCATGGTTTCCTGTCCCTGTTTGTGACCTGACATCTGCGCCAGCCACACATTGCGACACCTTATGCGGGTTGACCGCCCGGCATGCTGCGGCGCGTCTTGTGGTATACGTGAATAACGGTTTCATATTTGCACAAACCGGCGATGCCGTCACGTCCAGATCCGCGCCGGTGCGCCATCGGGAGAAGAGGGTGAATGTGCAATCCATAACCGACGAGCCGTCCATAAGCACGGCCGAGGTCGCGGTGCCTGAGCAGCGCGTATCGTGGCTACCGTTGGCCTTGATCGTCAGCTTGTTCTTCCTCTGGGGGGGCGCCAACAATCTCAATGACGTGCTGATTGCCCAGTTCAAGAAAGCCTTCGTGCTCAGTGATTTTGGCGCAGGCCTGGTGCAGAGCGCGTTCTATCTGGGCTATTTCCTGGTCGCAATGCCGGCAGGCATGTATATGCGCCGCTTCGGCTACAAGAGTGCGGTTATATTCGGCTTGCTGCTCTATGGCGTGGGTGCACTGCTGTTCTGGCCCGCCGCATCACAGGCCACCTATGGGCTGTTTCTCTTCGCCCTGTTCGTCATCGCCAGCGGGCTGGCTTTTCTGGAAACCTCGGCCAACCCGTTCGTGACCTTGCTCGGATCGCAGGAAACGGCGACACGCCGGCTCAATCTGGCGCAGGCCTTCAATCCGCTGGGCTCGATTGCCGGCATTTTGATCGGCCAGCACTTCATCTTCACCGGTATTGAGCACTCTCCCGCGCAGATTGCAGCGATGAGCGTAGCGGAGCGCGTCGCCTATTTCGAAAGTGAAACACATGCCGTGCAATGGCCCTATCTGGTGATCGGCCTGGTGGTGCTCGCCTGGGCATGGCTGATTGCGTTGACGCGTTTTCCCAACGCAGCTGCGTCCTCTGCCATGGCCGCGGGCAAAGGCGTGCTGCGCAAACTATTGCGCGACCCCCGGTTTGTCGGCGCGCTATTCGCGCAATTCTTCTATGTCGGCGCCCAGGTCGGTGTGTGGAGCTACACCATTCGTTACGTGCAGGCGAACATGCCGGGTACCTCGGCGCGAGAGGCGGCTAATTTCCTGACGGCGGAACTGGTGTGCTTTATGGCGGGGCGTTTCGCCGGTGCCGCCTTGATGAAATACCTCAGGCCAGTGCGCCTGCTGCTGGCTTTTGCCGCCATCAATATGCTGCTGACGCTCTTTGCCGTGCTTCATCCCAGAGCAAGCGGTGCGTATGCGCTGGTGGCCTGCAGTTTCTTTATGTCGGTGATGTATCCGACGGTGTTTGCGCTGGGGGTGGAAGGGCGCAACGACGACGAACGCAAACTCGGTTCGGCTTTGCTGGTGATGACCATTATTGGCGGTGCGGTGCTCACTGCATTGATGGGCGCCGTGTCTGACCATTCCAGCATTGCCACGGCGATGAGTGTGCCGGTGGGGTGCTTTACCGTGGTGTTGCTCTTTGCATGGCGGCGTGGTCGTTATTCCGTGGGAGCTGCTGGTTGATGTCTCGCTACTACTATGCGCTGGACCTTCGTGATGATGCTGAAGCGATTGCTGAGTACGAGCGCTGGCATCAGCCGGGGCACGTTTGGCCGGAAATCGTTGCTTCCATTCGTGCCTCAGGTGTTGAGGATATGGAGATTTTTTGCACTGGTAATCGGTTGGTGATGGTGGTGCAGGTAGCTGAGTGGAGTGATGCGTCGCCGCGTAAGCGGGATGTGGTGGATGCTAAGACGCGGGAGTGGGAGGCGTTGATGGATCGGTATCAGCAGCGGCTGCCGTGGGCGGAGGTTGGGCAGAAGTGGGTGCCGATGCGGCGGATTTTTTCGTTGGTTGAATGTTGAGTGTTTTGTGTCTTGGCGTGGCTGGGCATTTCGTTGATTGGACCATTGCCTGCGGCGCTTTCGGTCCCCAAAAGGGCCCGAGTCACTTTATCTTTGCTGGCCCAAAGAAAAGTAACCCAAAGAATCCGTAGTGCGCCTGTTCGGTTGATCGCAGCGTAATTTGGCGTATTTTTGCAATATTGTGCATTTCGCTCATTGGACCATTGCCTGCGGCGCTTTCGGTCCCTAAAGGGCCCGAGTCACTTTTCTTTGCTGGCCCAAAGAAAAGTAACCCAAAGAAATGGCCTCAAGAACTCGTGGCACGGTGCAGGTTACAAGCCTGAACGATTACGCCATGCCCTGTTGGTTAACAGGCCACGCTTACACAGTGCCGCTATACCGCGAGGCGTCGAAGCGGTGAGGAAAAAAACAACACGGGCAAAGCTCGACTTATCGGTGCACAGGCTTTAAGCCCTCAGTGCCCCGACGCCTCGCGGTATAGCGGGGACGCATAACCATGGGCCATTAACTATCCCATTGCCGCCAACGCTCAAGCTTTTATCCCTCCTACGCCACGAGCCTTTCAGGCCATTTCTTTGGGTTACTTTTCTTTGGGCCAGCAAAGAAAAGTGACTCGGCCTTTAGGCCGAAAGCGCCGCAGGCAATGGTCCAACTAACGAAATGCACAGCAGTGCCAAAACACCCCCGAAGCGCCACGACCACCCATTACCCCCCCACATTCATCAGCGCCCACAAGCCCCCCCATCAAACCGCGTACTAACAATATTGAGCACCCCATCCGGCGCCTTACGCCAAATCACATCCGAAGCAAGCCGCCGCACATCACTCTGCCCAGTCAGCGCCATACTCACACTCAACTCCCGCCGTATCAGCTCGATAACCTGCGTAACACCAGCCTCACCCAGCGCCCCAAGCCCATAAAGAAACGCCTTGCCAATCAACCCCGCCCGCGCACCACAGGCGAGCGCCTTGAGCAAATCCTGCCCACTGAGAATGCCGCCATCGAACAGCACTTCCATGCGATCACCAACGGCCTGCACGATCGACGGCAATACTTCAATGCTGGCCGGCGCACCATCCAACTGACGACCGCCATGATTGGATACCACAATCGCATCCACCCCAAGATCGGCGGCGATTCGCGCATCGCGCGGATCAAGAATGCCTTTGATGATCAGCTTGCCCGGCCACAGTTCGCGGATCCATTCGAGATCTTTCCATTCCAGGGTCGGATCAAACTGCTTGGCGATCCATTGCGCGAGCGTGGTAAGGCTGTCGGTGTTATCGATGCGCCCCTGCAAATTGCCGAATGAACGGCTCGGTGCGCGCAGCATGCTCCACGCCCAGCGCGGTTTGCTGGCCATGTCGAGGATGTTGCGCAGGGTGATCCGCGGCGGTACCGACAGGCCATTCTTGATTTCACGGTGACGCTGGCCTTGCACGGTCAGGTCGGCGGTCAGCATCAAGGCGCTGCAATCGGCTGCCTTGGCGCGTCGGATAAGGTCTCGCGTAAAGCCGCGGTCGCGCATGACATACACTTGAAACCAGAACGGCGTGTCCACCGCCGCATGCACTTGTTCGATCGAACAGATCGACATGGTGCTCAGACAGAACGGAATACCAGCCTTGGCTGCGGCGCGTGCGCCAAGAATTTCACCCCCGCCATGTTGCAGTCCGGTGAGGCCGGTCGGCGCGATGGCCAGTGGCATCGATGCCGGTTGGCCGATGATCTCGGTCGTGAGCGAACGGTTGTCGACGTTGCACATCACCCGCTGCCGCAGTGCGATATGTTCCAGTGCCGCGCGGTTCGCCCGCAGGGTGGCTTCGTCGTATGAGCCGCAGTCGGCGTATTCGAAGAATGCACGCGGCACCCGCCGCCTGGCCAGGGCGCGCAGGTCGGCAACGTTGGTGATGGGGCTTGTCACGATGCTCTCGCCATGTCGGCCGGTTCATGCCACGCCGGACCCTCCGGATAACGATAGCGCTCCACGCTATGCGTGTGCATCTGTGCGGAAAAACCGGGCGCGTCCGGCGCGATATAGCAGCCGTTGGAGACGATGACCGGGTCGACGAAATGCTGATGCAGGTGGTCGACGAATTCAATCGCACGATCGTCCTTCTTGCCGCTGATCGCCACGAAATCCGCCATCGCCAGGTGTTGTACCAGCTCGCACAGACCGACGCCGCCGGCATGCGGGAAAACGCGCACGCCATATTTGGCGGCCAGCAACAGGATGGCCAGGTTTTCATTCACGCCGCCTACACGGGCTGCGTCGATCTGCACCAGATCCACCGCGTTGGCCTGGAACAACTGCTTGAACATGACACGATTGTGGGTATGTTCACCGGTTGATATCGGCACCGGCGTCACCGCGCGGCGAATGGCTGCATGGCCGAGAATATCGTCCGGGCTGGTGGGTTCTTCGACCCAGGCCAGCTGGACGCCTGCCAGGTGACGCAGCCAGCTGATCGCATCGGGCACATCCCAACGCTGGTTGGCGTCGACCGCAATGGCGATATCGGGCCCGACCGTTTTACGCGCGAGCCGGCAGCGGCGCACATCGTCCTCGATGTTCATGCCGACCTTGAGCTTGATGGTGCGGAAACCGGCGGACACCGCTTCACGCGCGAGGCGCTGCATCTTTTCGTCGCTGTAACCCAGCCAGCCTGGCGAGGTCGTGTAGGCCGGATAGCCTTCTGCCAGCAATTGCGAGATGCGCCGCAGCTTGCCGGGCACGGCAGCATGCAGCATCGTCAGCGCCTCGCCGGGAGTCAGTGCATCGGTGAGGTAACGGAAGTCGATGGTGGCGACCAGCTGCTCCGGCGTCATCTCCGCAATAAAACGCCACACCGGCTTTCCGGCCATGCGTGCCGCCAGATCCCAGGCGGCGTTGATCACCGCACCGATGGCCATGTGCATCACGCCCTTTTCAGGGCCCAGCCAGCGCAATTGGGAGTCGCCGATCAGCCGCCGGGCAAAGCCGCCAAGGTCGTCGATGACATCGTCCACATCCAGGCCAACCACGTGATGATGCAGGGCGTCGATGGCGGCCTTTTGCACATCGTTGCCGCGGCCGATGGTGAAGGCCAGTGCGTAACCCGCCATGTCGGGCTGGTCGGTGCGCATCACCACATAGGCCGCGGAGTAATCCGGGTCGGGATTCATCGCGTCCGAACCGTCCAGCTCGCGCGAGGTTGGGAAGCGGACATCGTAAGTGTCCAGCGCCGTGATTCTACTCATGCCATATTCCTAGCTGCGTGGGCGCGAACCTGTTGCCGCTGCTGTCCCAGCCCATCAATGCCCAGCTCGATCACGTCGCCGGCTCGCAGATAGACCGGCGGCTTTTGCCCCAGCCCAACGCCCGACGGCGTGCCCGTGCTGATCACATCGCCGGGCAACAAAGTCATATAGCGGCTGATGTGGCTGACCAGCTCAGCCACGCTGAAGATCATCGTACGAGTGTGGCCGTTCTGGTAGCGATGGCCGTTGATCTCCAGCCACAGGGCGAGATTCTGCGGATCAGGCACTTCATCGCGCGTGACCAGCCAGGGACCCAGTGGTCCAAAGGTGTCGCAGCTCTTGCCCTTGACCCACTGCCCGCCATGCTCGAACTGAAAATCGCGCTCGGACAGATCGTTCACCACCAGGTAGCCGGCGACGTGCGCGAGCGCGTCTTCAACACTGACGCTGCGTGCCGTTTCGCCAATCACCACGCCCAGTTCCACTTCCCAGTCGGTCTTGACGGAGCCGCGCGGAATGACCACGTCATCGTTCGGCCCCATGATGGCGCTGGTGGCCTTCATGAAAAGCACCGGCATTTGCGGTACCGGTGTGTTGGTTTCCGCCGCATGTTCGGCGTAGTTCATGCCGACGCAAATCATCTTGCCGACATGCGCGACCGGCGTGCCGTACCGCGGCTCGCCAGGCACTTGCGGCAACTGCTGCGGATCGATCCTGGCCAGCCGTGCCAGGCTTTCGCGGCCAAGCGCCTGCGCGTCGATATCGCTGATAACGGAAGAAAGGTCGCGCAGCTTGCCTGTGTCGTCGATCATGCCGGGCTTTTCCTTGCCCACGGCGCCATAGCGGGTCAGTTTCATGTGCTTGCTCCTGCTGCTTTATCAATTAGACCAGCCGCCGTCTACGATATGGATGGTGCCGGTGGTAAAGGCGGATTCGTCGGAGGCGAGGTAAAGCGCCAGCGCGGCGATTTCCTCAGGCATGCCTAGCCGGCCCATCGGCTGGCGTGCGGTAAAGGCTTGCCAGTTGGCCGCTTCGTCGCCGCCCAGTGCGCGCACCCGTTCGCCGAGCGACGGCGTTTTCACCGTGCCGGGGCAGATGGCATTGCAGCGCACGCCACGCGATACAAAGTCAGCGGCGATCGAGCGGGTCAGGCCGATCACGGCTGCCTTGGTCGCGCCGTAGGCGAAACGGTTGGGCACGCCTTTCACGCTGGAGGCGACCGAGGCCATGTTGATGATGCTGCCCTTGCCGTGTTCCAGCATGTCCGGCAGCACGGCCTTGCACAGGTGGAACATGCTGTCGACATTGATCGCGAACGAGCGATGCCAGCTTGCATCGTCGGTATCGAGAATGGTTCCTGCGTGCACATAACCGGCACAGTTGAACAACACATCGAATGGGCCTGCGGCGTGCACCACGGTGCGGATGTTTTCCGCGCGCGTGACATCCAGCGTCCGCGTGACGATCGACGCATGCTCAGTCGCCAGGCTGGCCAGCGCATCAGCGTCGATATCGGTGGCGAGCACCTGCGCGCCGGCGCCGGCGAAGGCGAGGGCAGTGGCGCGGCCGATGCCGGCGCCCGCCGCGGTGATCAGCGCCTTTTTGCCGGACAGACGTCCGCTCATGTGATAGCTCCTCGGTCAGTGATGTAAAAACGGAAACGCGGCATGCTCATGACGCTGCCGGCATGTTCAGACGGGTTTTTGCCGCAGCGATATCCCGTGCATAGAAACGCGCTGCGTTAGCGGCAAACACGTCCGCCTGCGAGCCGGGCGCATAGCGTTCGGTAAGGTTCAGTGCCACGGTCAGCCAGTGGCTGAAACTCGCGTGCGTGGTGAGCACCGGCCAATCACTACCCCAGATCAGGCGCGCCGCACCGAAATGGGCGAAAAGATCGGCCACATAGGGCTCGATCGCGTCTTCGTGCATGGGTTCGCCAAGCAGCGTCAGCAAGCCCGACAATTTGCAATGCAGTGGTGGGTGCTGTGAGAGCTCGTCAATCCACGCCGTCCATTGGTCGAAACGCCCGTCGCCGATGGCCGGCTTGCCGGCGTGATCAAGCACGACCTTCAATTGCGGATGTCTGCGCAAACGGCGGCATAGCGCGGACAAATGCGGCATGCCCACCAAGGCGTCGAAACTCAGGCAGCGCTCCTGAATGCAATCGAAGGCCCGGTCGAGCGAAGGTTTCGCCAACCAATCCGGATCGGCCATGTCCTGCACCATCGGGCGCAGTCCGCATAGCAGGCCGTCGCCTGCGTGAATCAGCGCATCAATGCGTGCGCCGACATCATCGGCCTCCATGTCCACCCAGCCCACCACACCGATGACGGCGGGATCGTGGCGCGCCAGTTCGAACAGATAGCGTGTTTCCTGTTCGGTCGGCGCCGCTTGCACCAGTACGCTGAAGGTCACGCCGGCCGCTTTGCGTTCGGCAAGCAAGTCCACTGGTAAAAACGAGCGGCGCAAAGATGCGGGCGCATCGGCCAGCCAGCCATAGTCACCGCGTGATGGCTGCCAATAATGCTGATGCGCATCGACGATGATCATGGCGTGGGCACTCCCGCCTGCAACAAGCCGGCGTCGCGCAGGGCGCGCCATGCATCGGCGGGGATGTTTGCCTGCATGCGCTCGCTCGCCGTATCGACTTCAGCGATGGAGCGCAACCCACACACCACGCTGGCCACCGCGGGATGCGCCAGCGGGAATTGCAATGCGGCCGCGCCGACATCGGTATGCGTGCGTCCAAGCACGTCATAGAAGCGTTGCGCCTTGTCGAGGACTGCCGCGTCGGCAGGCGCGTAGTTGTAGAAATGGCCCGGGCCATCGCTATGACCGAGCAGGCCGGAGTTGTAGGGGCCGGCAATCAGCATGGCGATGCCACGGGCCTGCGCCTGTGCCATCACCGCCATGCTGTGTTGTTGTTCGAACAAGGTGTAACGCCCGGCCAGCATGATCACATCCAGCGAAAACCGCGGCATCACTTCCAGGCATACCGCTTCTTCATTCACGCCCAGTCCGATCGCGTGGCATACGCCCTGGCTGCGCAGTTCCTCCATGGTCGGCAACGCTTCCTCCAGCGCTTGTCGCAGCACCGCCGCATGCTTGGCGCCATGTGTCAGCGCGCCGATGTCGTGCAGCAGCAAGGCGTCGACATGCTGGATTCTCAGGCGCGCAAGACTCGCCTCGACCGAGCGCAGGATGCCGTCGCGGCTGTAATCGAAACGGGCACGGCAGCCATCGACCGCAAAACCATCGGCACGGCTGGTTTGCTGCGCATCCGTTTCGATGATCCGGCCGACCTTGGTCGATACGCTGAAACTGTCGCGAGGCAGATCTTTCAACACGGCGCCGAGCCGGCGTTCACTCAGGCCATAGCCGTAGTAGGGCGCGGTGTCGTAGTGCCGGATGTCGCGTTGCCATGCGCGTGCAAGAGTCAGGGCAGCGGATTCGTCGTCCATCGGCGCATAGAGATTGCCGATGGGCGCACCGCCAAACGCCAGCCGCGAGCGTAGCCATCGATGCGGCCAAGCCTTGGCGTTGCCTGATTCCGTGGGGATCGTCGCTTGTGTCATGCATCTCCGCGATCACATCGGTGCCCAGCGGGGAGGTGCGGATGGCGCCTGCCGCGACGGATCTTCAGCCGATGATCGCGCATCCCGGCTGCTGTGTATATATAAACAATCAATTTACAGGTGTTTGGACCCATGCCGGCTTGGCGCTGTTAAAGCGCTTGCATTCCGATTTGGAACGATCTAAAAATGCCATGGATAAACTTTAGTTTTGCTGATGAACAGCGATGACCCTCGGGGTGGGCCGCTCGTCGCAGGCATCGGGGAGGCGCACGTGCGGGTTCCGGCGGTCCGTCCTTACATCGCGAAGGGGGTTTTGATGAAATGGCTTGCCCTGTTGGCGGCTGTGTTCGCATGCGGCGCCGTTTCGGCGAAACAGCCCGATGCGCTGTTCTATCTGATGGGCTCGTCAAAGTCGGTCAGCTCGTTTGCGGCGCATGTCGACAAGATCGGCCTGCTGGTCCCGACCTGGTACGGCGTCGACAATCAGGGGCTGGTCAACGGCGGACCCAATCAGTACGTGCTGAGCATCGCCAAACAGCATCGCTTGCCGGTCGAGCCGATCATCTCCATGACGGCCGGACGCAACGGTTTTCACGCGCTGCTGCACGATGAAACCGCCAAGCAACACATGATCGCGTCGATGCTGCAGCAGGCCGAGCAATACGGTTATGCCGGTTTCCAGTTCGACTTCGAGAATATTTCCTGGACCGATCGCGATGCGTACAGCCTGCTGGTCAAGCAGACCGCCGAGGCGTTGCATCAGCATGGCTTCAAGTTGTCGATCGCGGTGGTGCCGAACGCGCCGGGGCACGCCGGGGAAGGGCGTTTCTCCAAATGGATGTGGCGGTACTGGCGCGGCGCTTACGACCTGGCTGCGCTGAGCCAGTACGCGGACCTGATCTGCCTGATGACCTACGACCAGCACACGCGCTGGACCACGCCGGGTCCCGTGGATGGCATGCCGTGGGTATTGAACCATCTGAAATATGCGTTGACGGTCGTGCCCAGGGAAAAGTTGTCGCTGGGCATCGCCCTGTATGGCTATCACTGGTACACCGGCGACCCGGTGCGCGATGACGGCACTGAAGCTTCCAACATCAAGGCCGATTACATCGATGCCGATGAATCAATCCTGCTGGCACAGGAGCAACAGGCGACCGTGCAATGGGATCCGGTGGAGCATGAGTCCTGGTATTACTTCTACCGCGACGATATGCGCGAATGGGTGTTCATGCCGGATGCGCACGGCTTTCGCGATCGCTATGCGTTGGTGAAGCAATACGGCCTGGAGGGATTTTGTTCCTGGGTGCTGGGTGCCGAAGATCCCAAGGTCTGGGACGAGTTGCCGGTTGTGCAGCGCTAGTTGCGTCAACAAAGGGTGGCCGCAAGAGGTGATGAGGTTTCGCGCTAGCTCGAAAACGAATCGTTGGCTGCCTGGGATCGTGGTGGCGCTGTCGGTCGCTGCGCATGCAAGGGCGGCCACACCGGATGCTGACGCGCAAGCGGCGGCGCTGGTGGCAAAGATGACCCTGCCGGAAAAGGTGTCGCAGCTGCAAAGCAGTGCGCCAGCCATACCGCGGCTCGGCATCGCCGCCTATGACTGGTGGAGCGAAGGCCTGCATGGCATCGCGCGCGATGGCTATGCCACGGTGTTTCCGCAGGCGATCGGGCTGGCGGCGAGTTGGGACGATGCCTTGTTGCATCAGGTCGGCACCACGGTATCCACCGAAGCGCGCGCCAAGTTCAACGCCGCCGGCGTGGGGCATGATCATGCGCGTTATCAGGGACTGAGCATCTGGTCGCCCAACATCAATATTTTCCGTGATCCGCGCTGGGGCAGGGGGCAGGAGACTTACGGCGAAGATCCTTATCTCACCGGCCAGCTGGCGATCGGTTTTATTCGCGGTATCCAGGGCGATGATCCGGCGCATCCACGCGCCATCGCCACACCCAAGCATTTTGTGGTGCACAGCGGGCCGGAAGCCGGTCGTCACGGTTTCGACGTGGACGTGTCTGCGCACGATCTGGAAGCGACGTACCTGCCAGCATTTCGCGCCGCCATCACCGAAGGTGGCGCTGATTCCATCATGTGCGCCTACAACGCGCTGCATGGCACGCCGGTGTGCGCGAATGATGCATTGCTGACGACGACGCTGCGGCACGATTGGGGCTTCAAGGGTTATGTCGTTTCCGATTGCGACGCGATCGACGACATGACGAACTTCCACTATTTCAAGCCCGACAACGCCCAGTCATCCGCCGCGGCCATCCAGGCGGGTACCGATCTGGACTGCGGCGATGCATATGCGGATTTGCCCGACGCAGTGCGGAAGGGTTACGTCAAGGCATCGGTATTGGATACGGCGCTGACCCGGTTGTTTGCGGCCCGCTACCGGCTGGGTGAGTGGGGCGTTGCGGCGAATGACCCGTACGCCGGTATCGGCATGGATCAGGTGGACAGTGCCGCGCACCGCCGGCTTGCCTTGCAGGCTGCGCTTGAGTCCGTGGTTTTGTTGAAAAATACGCACGATATCCTGCCGCTTAAGCAAGGCATACGCCTGGCGGTGATCGGACCGAACGCAGATACGCTGGAAACGCTGGAGGCCAATTACCATGGCACGGCGCGCAACCCGGTCACCCCGCTTGAAGGCTTGCGTCAGCATTTCGGTGCACAACACATCTTCTATGTGCAGGGATCGCCCATTGCCGACGGTGTCCCCGAGCCGATTCCCGAAACAGCCTTGCGCGCAACGGATCATGCGCAGCCGGGTCTGACCGGTGAATACTTCGATCATCTGGATTTCAGCGGCACGCCGAGCCTGACGCGCACCGATCGTGTCATCGATTTCGACTGGGATCACGTCGCGCCTTCCGAGCAACTGCCCGCGCATCACTACGCGGTACGTTGGACTGGCGAACTGCTGCCACCAGGGCCCGGCGACTACACACTGGCTGTGCATGTGGATCGTTGTTTTGATTGCGCCGGTCACGATCCGGTGCGCCTGTATATCGACAATCAGCGGGTGATCGATGACAGCGGCAGCGATCAGCACATGCAGGCAAACCTGCATTTTGCCGACACGCGTCCGCATGCCATTCGACTCGACCTGGTGCATGCCGGACAGGATCAAGGCGTGCGTTTGCAATGGCTCGCACCGGCCCAGGCCCAGCTCGCCGAAGCGGAAAAAGCCGTGCAAAACGCAGACGTGTCGGTCGCCTTTGTCGGCTTGTCGCCGGATGTCGAAGGCGAGGAATTGAAGGTCGATGTACCGGGCTTCAACGGCGGTGATCGCACTGACATCGGTTTGCCGGCATCGCAACAAGCCTTGCTTGAGCGTGCTGCGGCGAGCGGTAAGCCCTTGGTGGTGGTGTTGATGTCCGGCAGTGCCGTGGCACTGAATTGGGCCAAGGCGCACGCTGATGCAATCCTGGTTGCCTGGTATCCAGGCGAGGCGGGTGGTGATGCTGTTGCCCAGGTGCTGGCCGGGGATTACAACCCGGGTGGTCGTCTGCCGGTGACGTTTTACCGCGCCACTCGCGATCTGCCGCCGTTTGTAAGCTACGCCATGCAAGGACGAACGTACCGCTATTTCGACGGTACGCCGCTTTATCCGTTTGGCTACGGACTCAGCTATACGCATTTCAGCTACTCGGATCTCACTCTGTCGACCGCGCAATTGCACGCAGGCGACCCGCTGCAGGCGAGCGTAACGGTTCGCAATGACGGCAAGCGTGCAGGCGATGAAGTGGTGCAGATCTATCTCGATGCACCGGGTCTGCCGCTTGCACCACGTCACGCGCTGGTGGGTTTTCGCCGCGTGCACCTTGCCCCCGGCGAGCGCCGTCAAATCGAATTTGCATTGACTCCGCGCCTGCTCAGCCAGGTCGATGCGGCAGGTCATCGCACAGTCGATGCAGGCCACTACCAGCTGTTTGCCGGTGGTGCACAACCAGGCGATGGTGAGGGTGTGTCGACCAGCTTCAGCATCGTCGGGAGTGAGGTGCTTCCCCGATGATCGCGATCAAACCTACGCCAAGCTTGCGTTCTTTGCCGAGTGTCGTTTGCCAGAGGCTTGCCCTGCCGGCCAGTTCGTTCCTGTTGCATCTATAAAACAAGGGCTTATCAATGGTTAGCGAATTCTGTGGGATCGTAAAAACTCTGCTGCACTGCGACTTGCCTCGATCTAAATTCGACCTATAAGCTTTTACTCATAAATATAAAACTGGCGTTCGTATGTAAAACAGAACGCCGCGTTGGGCACGTACTTCGTGCAAGCGTTGTAATCACCGGAGGGGAGATGCAGGGCTCGATCCAGTTGGATAGCGGCGTGACTGTGCCGGTTGCCGGCATGGGTTTGTGTTGCGTATGAAAGCCGACTATCAAATGTATGGCGACGCAGGAAGCGCCCAGCCTCTATCCGACACCCTTGACGCTGCTGTGCTGCACGAAGATCCGATGACGTCTGTCACACTGAGTACGTTTTCCACCGAACAGAGTGCGTTTCTTGCGGCGGATGTCGGTGGCACGCACGCGCGCATCGGTCTGGTCGCGTTCCGCCCGGGCCAGAGTGCGCCGGTTATGTTGGCTTACCGCGTGTACAAGTGCGCGGACTATTCCAGCCTGGAGGCGATTGTCCGCACCTTCTGCGAAGCCTTCGCCATTCGTCCGCGTCGTCTTGCGCTGGCTTGCGCGGGTTTCCTGCTAGACGGGCGCGTGGTCAACAACAACTTGTTGTGGCCGGTAGTGCCTGCGGATCTGGCACATGCGCTCGCCTTGCAAGACGTTGACGTGCTCAATGATTTTGAAGCGCTCGCCTACGGCACCGCCTATCTCGACGCGGACAGCGTGCAGACCATGCATCGTCCTGCGCAGCAGGAAAACGCGGGCAGCGGCCCGGTGGTGATTGTCGGCCCGGGTACAGGCCTGGGCGTCGCCGTGCGTTTGCCGGACGCGCAGCCGAAAGTACTGGCCACCGAAGCCGGACATATCCAGCTGGCCGCGCGGGTAGGGCGTGAACAACAGGTGCTCGCAGAACTGGCACCTGCCGACACGCATGTTCCTTACGATTACGTGCTGTCCGGTCCTGGCTTGCTGCGGCTGTATCAGGCCGTTTGCCGGCTGGAAAATGCTTCGCCGCTGCTCGAAGACCCGGCGGCGATCACGGCGGCCGCCTGCGCAGGCACAAACGCGCAAGCTGTGGAGACTTTGCAGTTGTTCTGTGGATGGCTCGGTTCCTATATCGGCGACCTGGCCATGCTGTACGGCGCGACCGGTGGCGTTTATCTGGCCGGCGGATTCCTGTCGCGCATCACCGATTTCATGGCGAGAAGCAGCTTTATCGAACGCTTCCTCGACAAGGGCGTGGTGCGCCCGTTCCTGCAAACCGTCCCGGTGCATGTGGTGGATCACGCACAGCTGGCCGTTATTGGCGCCGCCAGCTGGCTGATGGATCGCCCTGCCCAGCGCGATATCCAACAGTAAGGGGCGGCCATGACTGCACGGAAGTTGTGCCGCACCTGCATTTGGATCGTGATTATTGCCGCAATGCATGGTACGTCCGCGTTGGCTGCCGATACCGCGCATAGCGTCACACCGCCCGATGCGGCCACTATCGAAAAGCAATGGGTAGCCGCCAATCGTGCCTTCGACGGCGTGCGACAGGCGATCCTTGCGCAGACCGGCAAGATCGCCTGGCAAGGGCCGATGCAGCCGGACTGGCAGAGCCTCACTGGCTACACCACGCCCGAATGGTATCGGGATGCCAAATTCGGCATCTTCATTCACTGGGGTGTGTATTCGGTCGCGGCGTACAAAGGCGAGTGGTATCCGCGCCACGCCTACGAACGCACTGGTGAATACGCCGATTATTACCAGCATCAGATCAAGACCTACGGTCCGATGCCGCAGGTCGGCTACAAGGATCTGATTCCGCTGTTCAAGGCCGAGCACTTCGATCCGAATGCATGGGCCAGTTTGTTCCGTGAAGCCGGTGCACGCTACGTGGTGCCGGTGGCCGAACACCACGATGGCTTCGCGATGTACGACTCGAAGCTGTCGGACTGGACGGCGGTGAAAATGGGGCCGCATCGCGATGTAATCGGCGAATTGGCCAAGGCCATTCGCGCGCAGGGCATGAAACTTGGCTTGTCCTCGCATCGCGCCGAGCACGACTGGTTCTACGAGTACGGTCGTACCTTCAATTCCGACGTCAATGATCCGCGTTACGCGGCGCTGTACGGACCGGCGCATCCCTCGATCTCCGTCAAAGGCGAAGACGGCCAGGATGTGGACTGGACCTTCGTCTCCGATGTCTACCTCAATGACTGGCTGGCACGTTCGTCGGAAATCGTGCAGGACTACCACCCCGACCTGATGTATTTCGATTGGTGGGTGGGACAGCCGCGGTTCCGCGGCGCGCTGGCCGAGTTTGCCGCGTTCTACTACAACCAGGCAGCCGCGCGCGGGCAGGGCGTGGTACTCAACTACAAGCTCGACGACATGCGCCCCGGCACCGGGACGCTAAGCATCGAGCGCGGGCAGGCGGCAGATATCCGTGCGCAACCGTGGCAGACCGAAACCTCGATCAGCCCTGATTCGTGGGGCTACGCCGAGAACGACACATACAAGACGCCCGACGAAATCGTGCAACTGCTTGCCGACGTGGTGAGCAAGAACGGCAACCTGTTGTTGAACATCGGTCCCAAGGCCGACGGCACCATTCCGGAACAAGCAAGACAGATCCTGCTGGCGATCGGACAGTGGATGCATGCCAACGGCGAGGCCATTTACGGCACGCGGCCATGGACGCATTTTGGCGAAGGCCCCACGCAGGTTGTGTCCGGCACCATGCAGGACACCAAGACCAAGCCGTATACCGCTAAAGATTTTCGTTTCACGACCGACAACGGACATTTGTATGCGATCGAGATGGCGTGGCCGGCTTCTGGGCAGGTGCTGATCCATTCGATTACGCCTTCGATGAAAGTGTCGTCGGTCACGCAGCTGGCGAGCGGCAAATCCGTTGCATTCCGTCAGCAGGCTGATGGCTTGCATCTTGTGTTGCCTGCACAACCTTCAGGCGTGCACGTGTATGCATACCGCATAGATGTGCAAAAGGATGAGGCTGAAACGACCAAGGAGGGCAGCGCGTCTAAATCATAAATCGTTGCCGCTCGATAAAAGCAATAAAACGTCCGATGGGCAGTTCTGCGATCGGATCCAGGCAATTCACTTAAACATTGGTTCCGACTTAATTAGGGGGTCGGAAACAACTTGAAACTCCGATTTTCACCGGGAGGGGAGAAACATGAGCAAGATCCACGTGCGCCGCGGCGTACTAGCTAGTTCTTTGGCTTTGGCGTTGTTTGCGCCACATGTTTTTGCACAGACGTCGACCACGTCTACGAATTCGACCAATCCACAGGCCACCACACAGAGTGCTTCTTCCAGCAGCCAGCAGGGCGCCACGCCGCAAAAGGCGCAGACCCTGGACAAGGTGGTCGTGACCGGTTCGCGCATTCCGCGTTCCACCATTGAAGGTCCGGCGCCGGTCGAAATCGTGACCGGTGAACAGATCAAGAAAGAGGGCTTCACCACCTTGTGGGAATTCCTCGATTCGATGCCGCAGGTTTCCGCACCGGACTTTGCCAACCGCGTTTCCACCTGGGGTAACAGCGCGGTCAACGCGCGCGTGGTGAATCTGCGCAACCTCGGTCCGGACCACACGTTGCTGCTGATCGACGGTCATCGCGTCACCGACTATCCGATGCCGGGTGACAACGGCGAGACCACGTTCCAGAACTACAACAACATCCCGATCGGCATGGTCGATCACGTCGAAGTGCTGGGTTCCGGCGCGTCCTCGATCTACGGTTCGGATGCCGTAGCCGGCGTGATCAACGTGATCCTGAAGAAAAACTACGAGGGTGACGACATCAAGGTCACCGCCGGTGGCGCCACCATGGGCGGCCGCCAGTACGGTGATTTCCTCTACACGGGTGGCCGTTCGGGCGACAAGTGGCACCTGATGTACACCTACGAGCACACCAATCGCTCGCCGTTATGGGGCAGCGACCGCTCTTACACCGATTCGGATGCCGATGCCGGCTACGGCGCGTACAACCCGATCGACCGCGAGTTCGGTTTTCCGCGCAGCCCGGGTATCTTTTTGAACGGCCCGACCAGCTTCAACTCAACCAATCCCGGCACGCCTGGCTCTCCGGGCGCGGGCTCCGCCTATGTCAGCCCGCCTGCCGGTTCGTGTAGCAAGTTCGGCAATGAGTTCAGCCAATACAACTACAAGTCGGTCAACACCAGCGGCGACTCGGTGCTGCCGGGCGCGACCAATTGGGGCTCCTACTGCCAGCAGAACGCACTGTATGAAAACTGGGTGCTGTCGCCGGGGTATCGCGCCGACAACTTCTACGTGGCTGGCGAATACGACTTCAGCGAGGCGGTCCAGGCTTACGCCTCGATCGGCCTGTACACCAATACCGGCACCACCAATACCCAGTTGCCGGAATTCGGCCCGGCGTTTGGCAGCCTGCCCAACAATTTCTACGATCAAACCAGCGGTCAGATCATCACCAACTACGGCCGCCAGTTGACGGAAGCCGAGATGGGCACCATGGGTAACACCCATGACTACGAAACCAACTGGGACATCCATACCGGCTTACGCGGCACGGTGTTTGATAACTGGGATTGGGATTTCAATCTCGGCACCAGCAAGTACATCGTGCACGAGGACTACACGGCCTATAACTATCAGGCCATGTCCAACTTCTTCTTCGGCCAGCAGCTCGGCACCACCACGATCGGCGGCACCACGTATCCGGTCTATGCGATCAATTCGCAGCGCTGGTGGAATCCGATCACCCCAGCGGAATACTCGACCTTTGCCGCAGGCGGCGAGAACAGCGCGGTGAGCTGGATGAACCAAGCCACGTTGAACCTGACCAACGGTGAGTTGTTCAACACCTGGGCCGGCCCGGTCGGTGCATCGTGGGTGTTCGAAGCCAACCACGAAGTCTATTCGCTGGCGCCCGATCCGCGCGGATTCAGCGTCACCTTCGCCGATCCGTTCTTCAACTACTACACCGGCGGCGGTACCCGTACGCGCTTCTCGACGGCGACCGAGTTCCGTGTGCCGCTGGCCGATACGCTGACCTGGACCATCTCTGGCCGTATCGACAAATACGACGACCACAGCAGCGCTGATATCGCCAAGACCTGGGGTACCGGTATCGAATGGCGTCCGATCGACGGCCTGCTGGTGCGTGGCACGTACGGCACCAACTTCCATGCGCCGGACATGCAGGCGATCTATCTGCAGGATTCAGTGCAAACGGTGGGCAACTATGCCGACCCGCTGCAGTGTATCCAGACGGACAACCGCACCTGCGCGAACTATCAGCACTCCAACTACTTCAACCAGTACCAGGGCGGCAGCTACAACCTGCTGCCTGAAACCGGTCACTCCTGGACCTACGGTTTCGTGTGGGATATCCCGGGTGTCGAAGGCCTGTCGTTCTCTGCCGACTACTGGCACATGGGCGTCAACAACGCGATCCAATGGATTGGCTTGCAGCAGGCGCTTACCGACGAAGCAGGCTGTCTGACCGGCCTGCAAGTGAGCGGTGCGCCCTATATCGCACATCCGCTGGGTTCGCAGTATTGCCAGGAAGCGATTGCCAACGTCGTGCGCGATGCGGCCGGCAACATCCTCAGTGTTCACACCGGCCCGATCAACATTGCCGAGGAATATGTGAGCGGCATCGACAGCTCGCTGGTGTACAAGCTGTCCACGTCGAACTGGGGCAACTTCAAGTTCGATCTGAACTACACCAACAACTTGTCGTTCAAGCAGCGTACGGATCTGTCCGATCCGCTGACCAATACGCGCTACCAATACCCGGCGACCAAGTCCGTTGCCAACGTCAATTGGTATATCAACAAGTGGGACTTCACCCTGCACGGCGAACGCACCGGTGGTATGCGCGCTGCCAACTATGGCGGTTGCGAAACGCTGCCCAATGGCATCCAGCCGAGCCTCGGTGATCCGAACTGCGTGATCTATACCGGCAACGTACCGGGTTGGGTGATCTTCAGCACGGCCGCGTCGTATAACATCAACGACAAGGTCAAAGTGAGCCTGAATGTGTCGAACATCTTCAACAAGGTCGGCCCGATTACCGAGTATGCCGGCGGGTTCGAGTTCATTCCGGAGCAGCAGGGCGACGATTACGTAGGACGCGAAATCTTCGCCACGGTGGATTGGAAGATCGATTGATGTAAGCAAGCTGAGCGAGCCCGGCCAAAAGCCGGGCTCGCTTGTTTTACGCGGCTTGCCGCGAGCGTCATCGCTGCATGCCTGTGCGGGGAGTATTGTCGATGTTGAAGTCTCTGGTGATGGGCTGCCTGGGTGTGTCGATACTGCTGGCGAGCACGTACGCCGCCGCGGAGATCTCGATTATTCCGCAACCCCAGCACATGGAAGCGGGCGAGGGCAGTTATCGGCTGGATGCCAATACCGGCATTGATGCGCCAGATGACGCGCGTTCGCGCGAGATCGTGGCCTTTTTGCGTGATGCTGTGCGCGACCAGACCGGCATCCACGTGTCCGAAAGCCCGCATGCGCACGGCATCGTGCTGGCGATCGATCCAACGGTCGGAGGCGACGAGGCTTATCGGCTTTCCGTAACGAAACGCGGCGTCATCATCCAGGCCTCGACCGACAAGGGGCTTTTCTGGGGCGTGCAGACCTTGCGTCAGCTGCTGCCGCTCGAACATGGTGCGCCCGCGCAGATTCCGGCGGTACAGATCGAGGACGCTCCGGCATTCGCCTATCGTGGTTTCATGCTCGATGTCGGTCGCCATTTCTATCCGGTTTCCTTTATCAAGAAGCAGATCGACCTGCTCAGCTACTACAAGATCAATACTTTCCACTGGCACCTCACCGAGGACCAGGGTTGGCGCTTGCAGATCAACCGCTACCCCAAACTCACCAGCGTTGGCGCGTGGCGGACCGAAGCGGATGGCAGTCGTTATGGCGGCTTCTATACCCAGGCGGAGGCGCGTGAGGTGGTGGAGTATGCGCGGCAGCGCAATATCAGGGTCATTCCGGAAATCGAGATGCCCGGCCACAGCGTGGCGGCGCTGGCCGCGTACCCCGAGCTTTCGTGCACCAAACAGTCGTTGCCGGTGCCCACGACCTGGGGTGTGTTCAAGGATATCGATTGCGTCGGCGATCCCAATACCTTCGTCTTTCTCCAGCATGTACTGGATGAAGTGACGGCCATCTTCCCATCGCCGTATGTGCATATTGGCGGAGACGAGACGCCAAAGGATCGCTGGAAAGATTGCGCTTCCTGCCAGGCTTTGCTGCACCAGCAAGGACTGAAAGATGAAGAAGGCCTGCAAAGCTATTTCATCCGTCATATCCAAAGCTACCTGGCCAGCAAGGACAAGACCCTGATCGGCTGGGATGAAATTCTTGAAGGCGGCGCCGACAAGAACGCCATCATCGAAATCTGGCGTGGCGACGATGAAGCACGCAAGGCGCTGGCCAACGGCAATCGCATCATCGTGGCCGGGCCGTTCTATCTGGACTGGCCCATCGAACAACTGACCGCCAGGAACATTTACCAAACCGAGATTACCGGTGCGGCCAACGATCCGGTGTTTGCGGCGCATCGTGCGCAGATACTGGGCGCCGAGGCGCCGCTATGGAGCGAGCGGGCCAATCCGTTCAATGCAGAATCCAAGATCTATCCGCGCATGCTGGCGTTTGCGGAAAACCTGTGGACCCACGGCGCGCATGACGAAGCCGGCTACGCGGATTTCGAACATCGCTTGCAGGCGCAATATCCATGGCTCGATACCCAGCAAGTCGCCTATGGCCTCGAAGACCGTGCGGTGGTTCAGTACGCCCTAACCGCTAACACTCAGCAGGGTGGCTGGCAATTGCACGCCAAGCGTGGCTTTGAAGACCTGCAAAATCACTACACCGCCAATGGTGCCGAGCCCACCGCACAATCCCCATCATTCGGCGACACGGTCGATATCAAACAGGCCGGCGTCGTGAAAGTGGTTCCATTCCGGCGTGGCTTGCGCTACGACAATGCCAGCAGCTTCACCCTGGTCAACAACGAAGCCACCGGGCATCCCATCACCTTCGCCCAACCCGCATCGCCGCCTTACGCACCCGGCGATGTGCTGGTGGATGGCGTCTTGGGAAGCGACGATTTCCACGATGGACGATGGGCTGCGTGGCATGACAGCGACCTGGATGCCACGATCGATCTGCAAAGGAACATTGATTTGCACACCATCAAGGCCGGATTTCTCGCCGATCCGGCATCCAGGATCCTGCTGCCCGGAAAGATTTCCTTTTTCGTGTCGGCGGATGGCCAGCATTGGATCAAGGTGTACAGCGATGCACCCAGCGTGGATATGACCTCGCCGCTACGGTTGCAGCAGTTCGAATTCAGTGCCTCCAAGCCAGTGGCGGCGCGCTATATCCGGATCGAAGCAGACCGGGTTTCATCCGTGCCGGCCACTTATGCCAATGGCGCCAAGGATATCTGGCTGTTTGCTGATGAAATCCTTGTTCAGTAGGGTGTCGGCTATTGGGGGGGGCGCCAAAGCCCCAGTGACAGCAGGGCGGGTTGATCAGAAAGGTGGTTGCACGATCTCATCGCGAGGCTTCCGTCAGCACATCGCTGACGGAAGCCGCATTTATGCGGGCGCCATTCTCCCTTTCGAAATCCATGCGTATCCCGTTGCAGGCTTCATCGCCCAACGCTTAATCCTTGGATGGATCGGGGACGCTATCGGTAGTCGGCAGATCAAGGATCTCGCGCAATGCGTCGCGATTTCCCTCGGCGGCAAGCATGTCGCGGCCAAAACCTTTGCACGCCAGGATAAAACGGTCCGCCAACTGGCGCTGCAGTGGATTGAATTGAAGGCGCGCGGCATCCAAGAGAATCAAGGTTGCATCCAGCTCTTCGAAAATCTCTGCGCACATTGCAGTTGATTCCTTGTTGATGTATTCGATCGCAGGTAGGTATTTCCGCATGTTCTTTGCTCCTTGTTAGCGTCCGTGTAACTGCGAGTTATGCCATGAAAATCATCGCGGATGATGCACTCCCTGCGTGAGTGCGTTTCAAAATGCGTACGATCTTAAAAAAAATAGAAGAGATCTTGGTGGTTAGGAAGAAAGGGCGCACAGCAATCGCAGACAAAGTCTATAGCGAAGCAAGACTATTCCTACATTTAATCTGCATAGGATCCCGTCTAATTAACGCCACTGATGAAACGCGTCTGAGGTAATGGGCGCCCATCATCTTGGCATGCGTGGTCTGCGGCACTGCACCGGTCGTTGATGCCGTCAGCACTGCGTTCGAGATACGTCACGCACAGGGCTGTTAGTGGTCGCTGTAAGCAGGGTGAAATGGAGTTGGTTTGCATCATGGATGATCGTTATGTACACCGTTGTCGCCCGTCCCGATGGCGTTGGCTGCCTCTTGCAGGATTGGCCGCGCTTGCACCGGCGGCATTCGCGCAGGACCGGCCGCAAACGCTCGACGAGCTACAGCAACGCGAGCGTACGCAACGCCAGGCACAGGAACGTCAGCTGCGCGATAAGGGGCCGGATGTTCGCCTGCAACAGGAAGTATCCAGCAACTTCCACAACCTCGCCTTGCCCGAAGAAGCCGGCTGTGTCGAACTTAGTCGTATTCATCTGGTGGGCGAGCGTGCCACCCATTTCTGGTTCGTGCAGCGTTATCTCAGCCAGTACGCCGGTCGTTGCGTTGGCCACGAGGGCATCAGCCTGATCGTGCGTCGCGCGGGCGACATGATCATCGATCGCGGCTATGTCACCACGCGCATTGGCTTGGGGCAGCAGGATCTTTCCAAGGGCGTGCTCACCATCACCCTGATGCCCGGCGTGATTCACGCCATTCGCATGGCCGATGGCGCTTCGTCCAACGATTGGCGTTGGGCGTTGCCGATGCGTCCAGGCGATCTGCTCAATCTGCGCGACGTCGAGCAGGGGCTGGATCAAATGCAGCGACTGCCATCGCAGGACGTAAAGATCGATATCGCGCCAGCGGAAGGAGCGGGCCAATCCGATCTCGTCATCAGCATCCAGCGCAGCAAGCCCTGGCATGTGGTCGCCACACTCGATGATTCCGGCGCGGCGGCAACCGGTCTCTATCAGGCAGGTCTCAATATCGGCATCGACAATCCACTGCATGCCAATGACCTGCTGTCGCTGGGCGTCACGCATGACGTGCTCAACGGTTCGGGGCGGGGCACGCAGGGTTTCAACGGCAATTACGCCATTCCTCGCGGCAACTGGCTGTTCTCTGCCAGCGTCTACGGTTTTCGCTATCACCAGACCGTTGAAGGTTCCGCGCAGGCCTTCATGAGCAGCGGCATCTCCAAGTCGCTGGATCTGTCGGCGCAGCGCCTGCTGCATCGCAATCATTACAGCAAGACCACCGCCGAACTGCACGTCGGCAAGCGCTGGGCACACAGTTATATCGAAGACGTGGAGCTGGATTCACAGCGCCGCGACATGACCATGGTGGAAGCAGCCATCCTGCACCGCCGCTATCTCGGCAACGCGCAGCTGGATCTGCGTCTGGCCGAACGCTTCGGCGTGCCGTGGTTCGGCGGACAGCATGATCCAGTCGATCATCAGCCCGGCGATCCTTCCTTCCGCTACCACCTCACCACCATGGATGCGTCGCTCACCCAGCCGTTCATCCTGGGTGGGCAGCCGGCGCAGTGGACCAGCGAATTCCACGGCCAATACACCGATAACCATCTTTACGGTTCCGAATACATCAGCATCGGCGGCCGCTACACCGTGCGCGGATTCGACGGTGAGCAGACGCTGGCCGCCGCCAAGGGCTGGTATTGGCGCAACACCTTGTCCATGCCGCTGGGAAAGTGGCCGCTGGTGTTTTACGCCGGCCTCGACACCGGCCGCGTGAGCGGCCCCGGCACCGAATACATCCCCGGCAACACTGCCTTGAGTGGCGGCTTCTTCGGTTTGCGCGGCAGTTATCGCCAACTCAGTTGGGATGCCTTTATCGGCAAGGCCGTGCATGGGGGACGCCTGTTACCCACCACGCGGCCGGCCAGCGGCTTCCAGCTGGTGTACGCCTTTTGATCTCCATCACGACCCGTTATCCGTCAAGGACAGACCCATGACTTTTCGTCGTTCCCGTCC
>NZ_JADIKE010000017.1 GCF_016904955.1 Dyella flava
CGCCTCTATCCGTTCCAGGCGCGCATTACCTCCGCCGACCACAAGACCATCAATCAAGCTCATCGTGGGCTGTTTGCGCATCGCCGTTCCTCTTCGTCGGATGGGGATAGTTTTGCAAACATCCCGCTTTCGCGGGAATGACGGCTCGGAAAACATGGGGATGCCTCAGTACTGGATACGGCGTGAAATATACCCATGGCAGACAAGCGCCAGCTTTCCGCTCACCGCGAGCAAGTGACCATGGATATGGCGGTCGACCGCATGGGTGAATACGTTGCGTCTGAGCGCCTCGTCGAGATCACTCGTGGGCCGCTCAAGTGCCGCTTGATCAAGCGGATCAGTCGATAATCAGGCTACGCACGTCATAGCGGCCCCGGTTCACGCAAATCACGGAAACCGGGGTGTGGCGGTGTGTGTTCAGTTGCAGCTGACCGCTGCGCCGCTGGCGTTGGTGCAGCTGGCGCTATGGGTGATGCCTTGCCCTGGCGTGGAACTGGTGCTGCCGCTATAGGAAGCACCGCTGGCATTGCTCACGCTGGTGTTGCGCGTCGTCGTGCCATTGCTGGTGGTCACGGCGGTGTTGTAGTTACCGTTCGGCCCGCTGCCGCTGCGACTGTAACCCTGGCCTTGCGTATAGCTGCCACTGTGGCTGTAGGTCTGGCCGTTCGCATTGGTGGCGGTTGCGGTGTGTGTGGTTACGCCGTTGGCCGTGCTGGTAGAGGTTTCGTAGCTGCCACGCGATCCGCTGCCACTGGACTGGCTACTGCCGGACCAACTGCCGTTGGTGTTGCGTGAATACGACCCGTTGCCCGAGAAGTTGCCGCCGGACGCCGTATGACCGGAATTGGAAAAATTCGCCTGGGCCGAACCATTCGGGTTGACGTTATAGCTGTTGTGGCCGCTGAAGCTGCCGCCATTCACACCATTCGCCCAGTGGCGGCCTTGATGCGTGGTGGAGCCACCCGACCAGGTCGTGTAGCCGCCACCGCCGGCACTGCCGCGCGGACCATAAGCACCCGCCCCGTGGAAGCGCGTTTGTGCGAATGCGCCGTTGGCCGCGCCCAGGGCCGCGAGCAGCACCGCGCCCGCCACTAACAATTTCAAAGTTGGTAATACACGCATCCTGAATTCTCCTGCCAAAAAAAGGGAGGTCGACATGACTAGTCCCGACGAGGAGCCATTCTGGAAGGCAGATTTAAATGAGTTATGTAGGAAGCATCGGCAAATGTAACAAGGTGTTACAGCCATACCTTGCTGGCGCCAGACGCTGTTTCAGCACCTTTGCGCTCTATAAGGAGCATCGTGCCCAACGGAATAAGGGCTACGCATGTCTACGCTCGAAGACGTACAGAATACCTGTCTCCGCCGGCGGGCCTTGAAGGGACAACAGACAGGCCAGCGCCGTGGTCCAGCCACGGCGCGGATGGAATGGTTGAGCAGGCGATGTCGCGCAAGAGATGCGCACACACGAATAGGGCATGTCTTCTTAAGCGACGACCTCGCGATCGTTGATCGAATGCCTCACTAAAGTTCAGGCGGCGGCTTTGGTGCTCATCAGGCTCAGCAACTCCTTCGCGGTGGCTTCCGATGACGCCGGATTCTGTCCGGTGATCAGGCGGCCATCGGTGATGGCAAAGCTCTGCCAATCGGGAGCTTTTTCAAAAAGACCGCCGAGCCGCTTGAGTTCGTCTTCAACGAGGAACGGCACCACCTTGGTGAGCTCCACCGCTTCCTCTTCGGAGTTGGTGAACCCAGTTACCCGTTTTCCCTTGACGATGGGCTCGCCCTTGTACTTCACATGGCGAAGTACGCCAGGGGCGTGACACACAGCGGCGACGGGTTTGCCGCTGTTGTAGAAGTCTTCGATCAGTTTGATCGAGATGGGGTCTTCCGCCAGATCCCACAGCGGGCCGTGGCCGCCCGGGTAGAAAACGGTGTCGAAGTCTTTGGCCTGGACGCTGTCGAGGCGAACGGTCTTGGCAAGTACGTCCTGGGCTTTCTTGTCAGCCTTGAAGCGGTTCTGGGAAGGGGTCTGGTTATTCGGGTCATCGCTCTTTGGATCAATCGGCGGTTGTCCGCCTTTGGGCGAGGCAACGGTCACTTGTGCGCCGGCATCAGTGAAGACGTAATAAGGAGCTGCAAATTCCTCCAGCCAAAAGCCGGTCTTCTTGCCGGTGTTGCCAAGGGTATCGTGGGAGGTCAAAACCATGAGAATTTTCACGTGGGCTCTCCTGACGTAAATTCTGAAATCGCATATACGTGTGCGCACGAGCATAGAGAAAGCAAGAATGACGCCGCCGGAGGCAGCAACCGCAGCCTGTTTCCACTAGCACCCATGAAGCTCCATGCATCGATATGGTCGAAAGCTACTCCTTGGCTTGATTCGGGCGATGGGAAGTTCACGTGCCCGATGACACTCGCCTGAGCGTTTTCACTTTCGACGTTACCGAAAACACTTCACTCGACTCGTTCTGTTCACCTCGTAGCGAAACCATCGCCGAAGAGGCATCGTTGAGAGCGAGCAACGTCGAGTTATGCGATAGAAGGCGTTACGTGAGTGCAAAGAGGATGTTCTCTGGTTGGAACCAACGCGGTTGATGAATGAGACGCCGATCGCGCAGCTTGGCATGTGCCATTCCGATACTGCGCAGGCACGCGTGTTTCCGTCATGGAGATGACACAAACGAACGCGTCTTCGCGCCCATTTCACGATGTCGCGAATGCAATACATGATGTTGTCCGCCGCGGATGCGGGTAAAGGCGCGTTGGCACACATGTATCCCTGCGAATCGGAAAGTTGCGCGGCAAATTGGAAAGCACGTGGCGCGGCAGTTCGCAAGAATGCCTTCAACCCAAGGTGGCCCGCGAGGCTTTTATGGATATCGACTTTATCGAGCAATTCATTTGCTCCGATTGCGGCTTCGTCTATGGCGAGATGCTGGCCTTCCACGGCAGCCACAATCACCACACGAACCGCGCCTGCCCAAGCTGTGGCGCCGGCGCTGTTTCGTCGCTTGAGTGCGTTTATCACGTCTCGCAGGCCTTGCTGATCCGCTTTTGACCGAGCTGCATCGCAGCGCCGCGTCCATTTTTCATTCTTCCAGACAGCGCTTCGCGCCATCCATATGAGGTGGGGCGCGAAGCGCGTCATCCATTGAGGAGTTTTCCATGAAGGTACTTCCGTTCACCGGATTGCTGCTTTTTGCGGGCAGTGCGGGTGCTACGTCGATGAGCGTGCCACTGGTCCAGGTGAAGCAGACCATCACCGCCGACTATCACTGCCCCAGTGGCGAACGCTTCAGTGTGACGTACCTCAATGCCAGCAATGGCCAGAGTTTCGCCGTGCTGCAGTATCAGGGCAAAACCATGCTGCTGGTCAACGGCATGTCCGCCGATGGCGTGCGGTATCAGGCCGATTCCATCACGTGGTGGATCAAGGGGCGCGGCGGCACGCTATTCGATGCACGCATCGACCCCGACAAGCCCGTCCTGGACGGATGCGCGACGAAGTAATGGTGCGTTCGGCCACCGGCCCGCCACGCCGCCGTTCGATTTTGAAAGGCTTTGTGCGGACGTGAAAAAGCCCCTGCGTTTCGAAAAGATCGATCCCGCTTCGGCGCCCACAATGAGCCCCGAAATCGTTCAACGAGATTTCGATCGGTGCAGTCCTTTGCATTCAACCATCGGAGAAAACCATCATGAGCATGAAGAGTTTTGTACTGGGTGTGGCGCTGGCTTCCACCACTTTGTTCGGTTGCGCCACCATGGCGCAGGATCGCCCCAACGTAGATATCGGTTGGCACCACGGCAATCTGCGTAACGCGCAGGAAAACATCGTTGCCGCATTCGAGTATATCCAGCAGGCGCAGCGCGCCAACGACGGCCAGTTGGGCGGGCACGCCGCACGCGCCAAGGAATTGCTGGCTGAAGCCAACGAAGAGCTGCGCATGGCTGCCGACGTGTCCAACGCCGAAGGTCATTGAACAACGACAACGACACGCTGGATTCCCTTCCCTCCCTTAGCCGGATAGTCGACATCGTTACGATGGCGTTATCCGGCTCTTTTTTTGACGAAGCGCCGTTTGAAAACGCACACGTGTCGCCGATCGGCCGGGACGTGGTACACCGCCAACATACTGGCGGATTTCCCGATGTGCACACATAATCGGCGCGGGCGCTACGCGCGAGGGCTTGCGCGAGGGGAACTTCAGTTCGATCACGGTCGGGAGCTCTAGTCATGCAGTTCCGGCATTTGCGTTACTTCGCAAAGATCGTCGAAGCGGGAAGCTTTTCCCGCGCCGCCGCGCTTATCCATATTGCCCAGCCGGCACTGAGCAAGCAGATTGCGGAGCTGGAAGACGAGTTCGGCGTAACGCTGCTTCATCGCAGCGCACGTGGCGTGACGCCCACGGTGGCGGGCGAAGTGTTGTATCAGGAAGCGCTCAAGCTGATTCGTCACGTCGACGATCTGCCGTCCATCGTGCGCTCTTCGCAGGGTGACGTGCAGGGCGTGGTGTCTTTTGGCATGGCCTCGACCGTGGCGCCCGCGCTTACGGGCAAGATGCTGGAAATCTGCCGGAATACGTTGCCGCACGTGACCTTGCGCTTTGTCACCGGCGACAGCCTCACGCTGCGCGAAAAAGTGGCCGCACGGGCGGTTGACCTTGCCATCGTGTTCGAAGACGAGCCCGAAGGCGGCTTCACACGCGAAGTGCTGTTCCGGCAGCGGCTTTATCTGGCAAACCCCAAAGGCAGCAAGCGCGCATTACCCATTTCATTATCGGAAATCAGCGCATTGCCGCTGGTGTTGCCGACGCCCACGAACGTGTTGCGCCGCGTGCTCGATCGCGCTTTCGCGCAGGCCAATATCACGCTGCGGCCGATTGCCGAATCCGATCTGTTCGACGTGATGCTCTCGGCGGTCGAAACCGGTCTGGGCCATGCGGTGATGCCCAAGGGCGATTTCTCGGACGTGCCGGGTCATCAGGACATCGGCACCACGCCGATCGAGCCGCCGATCTATCTCACCGCCTGCCTGGTCACCTCGCAGGATGTGCCCTTGACCCAGGCCGCTCTGGCGGTCGAGGCCGCGCTGCTGACCTTTATCCGCGGCCAGTTGGACAAAACGTCCTTCCACGGTGCTGAGTGGGTGGAGCCGGGGCAGCCATAGCTGGCCGTTATGGCCGCATAGCGAAACGGTATTTTCGCTGCGCTCGGAATAGTCCGACTATATGACGCATCGCACCACACGGGGCCGGTCGGCCCCCGGCGGTTGCCAATACCGATAGGCCGTAGCCACCAGCCCACAAGCCCGAACCACCGCTTCGACCTGTCACAACGTCATTCGAATTTGCACCGGCGCAGTCGCGCCGGAACGGGGAAGTCATGTCCTGCGTCGTTCAGCATCGGAAAAACAAGGCACTGGCCGCCCAGGCCGCTTCGGTTACCCACGATCTGTTGACCCGCGTGGGGGCTAGCCCGGACTGGCAGCACAAGGCCGTGCGCTGCAGCGAGCGGCCCTCGCAGATCGCCGTTTCGCTGTGGACCCACCATGCCAACGGCAATGGCGAATGCCGGATTACCACGCCACGCGATGTCTACACGGTAGGTATCGTGCTCGACAACATTCACGTTTGCCTGGATGTGAACGCCCAGCGGGTCATCGACGCGGCGGTCGAGGCGGGTACGTGTTTCGTCGCCCGTCCCGGGGAAACCGTGCATGTGGTGTGCCCGCGTGGCTACAAGGCGCTGCACCTGAGTATCCCGAGCGAGCTGCTGTGGTTCAGTGCCGATGCGGAGCATGCTTGCGCCGCGCTGGATGGTCGTTCGATCGGCCCGGTGAAAAACGATTTGCTGTTGCAGCTGGCCCGCACCCTGACCGATATCGCCGACGACGACCAGAATGCGTCATTCGCCGAGCAACTGGTCAGCATGCTGGTCGATGGCATCCGCCACCTGCGCGCCGAGAACGCCACGACTACGCGCATCAGTCGTAAGACCACCTTGCCCAACTGGCGCCTGCAGCGCGTGGATAGCTACGTCAAAGCGCATCTGTCCGAACCGGTCGCGCTGTCCGATATGGCTGAAGCCGCAGGCCTGTCGCCGATGCATTTCGCCGCGCAGTTCCGCTCCGCCACCGGTTACCGTCCGCACCACTACCTGCTGCTGTGCCGGCTGGAGCGCGCCAAGGAACTGATGGGCAACGCGTCGCTTTCGATGCTGGATGTCGCCCTGGATGTGGGTTTTCGCACCCAGGCGCACTTCACCACGGTGTTCAAGCGCCTTAACGGCAAGACGCCGAGCGTCTGGCGCGATGATCTACTGGACGCGCGTCTGGCTAAAATTGCGTGACCTGATACACGCACTCCTGGAGCCATGACGATGAAGACGGCACGCTTGAGCACGCTGCTGGTGGGTTTGTTATTGGCGGGGCCGGCGACTGCACAGATTGCCAGTTACGAGTGCACAAAAGCTGTCACGGCGGCCGAGCATGCGATCTGCACGTCGCCGTCACTCGGCCGCAAGGACGTGATCGCCGCCACCTATTACGACCTGCTGCTGCATCTGAAACCCGCGGTCCCCGGCATGGCCTATCGCGAGTTCGACGATCATCTGCGCGACGAGCAGCGTCAATTCCTGGTTACACGCAATGCCTGCGGTGCGAACAACAGTTGCCTTGAACAGAGCTATGACGATCGGATCGCTGCGTTACGCAAGATCGTCGACCGTAATGCCGCCGTCGTTTTTGATCGGCCGGTAGGCCCTTAATCGGCGAGACTCCCGCACGAATCAGGTGCTGCTTTTCCGTCGAAACGGTCGGCCATCCACGCCACCGCCGGCAGTGCGGCATCCGCCCCCGCCCAACCATGCTTCACACCCGGCAACGACAGGTACTGCACCTTGCTGCCGGCGTGGCACAGCCGCTGCACGTAAGCTTGCGTGACGGAAGGAAGCACCAGGCGATCTGCATCGCCCTGGGCGACAAACACCGGAACATCTGCCGGGAGCGTGCCGGGAATATTTTTCAGCAGGAGCGAGCGCCAGGGTTCGACGCGGGTGATGTCGTCAACACTCAGGAACTGTTGGCGCAGCGGGCGTTGCGAGCGGCTGCGTTCAAGCATGTCGATCGGCGATTCGATGCATTCGTTCGACAGCGCATCGACCGCCGGCATCGCGCCCGGCGCGATCACGTTGTCCAGCGGAAGATGGAACACCTGCGACCACGACCACAGCGTCATCGCGGTGATATTGCGTCCGCCGTCAGTATCGGCATCTTCGCGCAGCAAGGTTTGCAGATCGGTCGCCGGGGAGGCGACGGCGACGCCGACCAGTTGCAATTCCGGTGCATAAGTCTGCGCCAGCTCGCCGGCAAACAGCGCCGCCTGGCCACCCTGCGAGTGACCCCACACGGCGTAGCGATTGCCCGCCGCGGCCTGCGGCAGATTGCGCACTGCGCGCACCGAGTCGAGCACCGCGCGTGCTTCGCTGTCTCCCACCAGGTACGGGTGCGGCCCAGGCGTGCCGAGGCCCGGATAATCCGTGGCGACGACGACATATCCACGCCGCACCATGTCACGCAGCCCCATCATGGTCTGGAACACGAAGCGCGCCTGCGACGGTGCGCAACGCGATACCACGCCGGTGGTGGGGTGGGACCAGGCGACGATCGGTCGTCCGCCTTTCGGCGCCACGCCCGCTGGAATCACCACGACGCCCGATACGACGATCGGTCGATTCGATGGATCGGTCGAGCGGTAGAGCAGGCGATACGCCGATGCGCCCAACGGCGCCCCGCGCATCGGCTCGATCCGCACGATGGAACCGGGCGCACCGGTGACGCTGTTCGTTGCCGCCAGATAAAACGCGGGGTCGACATGTGCGGCATAGGTGGCGGGTGAAAACGCGGCGGCGCCGAGCGCGACCAGCGCAAAGCTCAGCGCACCGGACAGTAGTTTGGTCTTGAATCGAAGCATGATCGAATCATCCACAGATCAGGTGAAATGCACGGTATCGAGCAGCTGCGCCAGGCCTTTCCACAGAATCTGCAGGCCGATGCAGAACAGCACGAAGGCGAACAGGCGCATCGCCACGCGCGTACCCACCACGCCGAGCAGGCGTTCGATGTGGCAGGCGAAACGCATGCATAGATAAATGCTCAGGCCAAGCACCGCCAAGCCCAGCGATACACCGGCGACATGCGCCACCGACAAGCCTTCGCATGGCGATTGCGTACCCAGAGCGATGGCGACGGCGATCGAGCCTGGCCCCACCGTGAGCGGCAGGGTGATCGGATAAAACGCCTTGGTCTGCAGCGACAACGCACTGTGCTGGGATACGGCGTTGGCTTCGCTCTGCTCTTCGTCGGAAGCGTGCAACAGTTTCCAGCCCGCCATGGCGACAATCGCGCCGCCACTGACGCGCAGCACCGGCATCGAAATGCCGAAAAACGACAGTACATACGCGCCGATCAACAGTGACGCCAGCAGGATGATCACGCTGTTTGCGGTCACGCGCAGTGCCATTTCCGTGCGCTGTTGCAGCGTCATGTGCGGCACCAGTCCCATCGCCATCAAGGCCGAGGCGGGTGGATTGATCAAGGGCAGCAGGGCCGCAATGATCAGCAAAGCCGTTTTGATGAAGTCGTGCCACATGGCGTTCTCCCCGTATCTGGCCGATCAGGCCTTGATCGCGATCACCAGCGCGAGACAGCAGGTGCCGGCGATCGTCATGATCAATCCCGCGATCGAAAGACGATTGGCGTATCGCGCAAGGCGCAGGCAGCGCATCGACGAGCGCTGTCGCCATGCGATTCGGGCCAGCAGCGCCGCCGCGACGTAGAGCAGGGTGTTGACGACCAGCAGTCCGTCGATGGCGACGCGCTCAGCACTGATTGTCGCCACGGCATGCAGCACGCCGAACACCATCAGGCAGACGGCAAGCGTGGTGCCCGGCGACACGAAGATCGGCACGCCTGCGTCGCTGTGCCGGGGTGCAACCGATTGCGATGTATTCCAACGATTCATGGCGATGGTCCGCATGGTTCTATAGGCGTGCGTGTCCGTTCCGCGTTCGGCTGGCCGATGCGGAGCGATGCATGAGTGGGATGCGCCGACCCGGCGTGGCCGGATCGGCGCGTCAATAAAGCCCTCCGTGGCACCGTGCTTCCATGAGCAACCGTTGGTCGGCGTCATCCATGCCCGTTCCGACTGACGTCGGCATGGCAATCCAGCCACGGCCTGCAGGGAGGTTGTTGCAGCCACCCGTGCAGGTCTTTGCGTCCTCGTCCACGGCGCCATTATCGGCAGTCGGGATCGGCGGCTTTTTCAGATACGCCGAAGTTATTTCCAGATCGAACGATTGGCGTGATGCGTGCGGATGATCGGTGTGTGCCGATGCGGCCGGCGCTGGCCGGGCTAGGCCATATCCGCCGTGGGTCGGGGCCCGATCGCCTGTTTGTCCGCCGAAGCCAGCATGGCTTCGAACAACGCATCCGTGGTGGTGCCTTCCGGGGCGAGCTTGATCAGTGGGCCGAGACGTCCATCCAGCAGCAACATGGTGAACCCGTGGATCAGGGACCAGCCGCCCAGCATCTTGCCCAGTTGTTCCACGGACGGCTGGGTGGCCGGTGCATCGCGGGATTCGGCCAACATGCCAAACACCTGCATACGTGCTTCCTTGAAGGAGGGCCGGGAGCCATCCAGCCGATCGGATCGATACATCAGTTGGAACAGCGCCGGATGCTCGACCGCGAAAGCGACATAAGCGCGCGCGCCATCCCAGCGTCTGGCGTCGGGTGCATCCGTGGCTGCCTTGAGCCGCGCCCCGAATCGCTGGAACCCGTCGGCGGCCAATTCGGTGAGTAGTCCGGTGAGGTCGCCAAAGTGGTGAGCGGGCGCGGCATGGGATACGCCCGCCTCCCGTGCCGCTGCGCGCAGCGTCAGGGCGTTCAATCCGTCGCGTTTGAGAATGGTCTCGGCCGCCGCGAGCAGCGCCTCCCGGAGGGCGCCGTGGTGGTAGGGGGTGGTTTTCATGGCGGAAATCTTACCATTGTAAAAATAAGTGTTGACAAGCGCTTAGCCGGCACTCAAGATATCTAGACACCGTCAAGATTAAGGGCCCGAAGGGACCTGTCCGGCGTCAAGCGACGCGATGGCGGTTTTGGAGCAACGCAAGGGGGACCCAGGATCCGATGCCATTCCGGCCATGACCGCCGGGGAGAGACGACATGTACAGCGCTTCCAACCAGCTCGAATCGGCACTTATGGCAGCGGATCGCAACGCTGTCCTGGCCGGTGTGCTGGATCGATCGACCATCGTTCGCGTCCAGCAGCCAGAGGGTGGCCCGACGGCCATGGTCTGCCGGCGAGCGGCGGGGGAGGCCAGTGAAGTTCGTCAGACCCCGGGCGATTCGGTGGCGCTGCGTTTCTTTGCGGGCCGATGCCACCTGTGGGTGAACGTTGGATCGCAGTGGCATGATTGCGGCGAAGCCGGCGAGGGCATGGTCCATGTGAGCCGTCCGAACCAGTTGGTTCGCACCGAATGGCTTTCCGATGGCGAAGAACTCGTATTGACCGTACCGCACAGCTATTGGCATGACCGCGTGACCCAAGGCATGCGCGCGGCCCTGGCGATGGGAAAACCGTGCAGGCATGCCGATCCGGTATTGCGGCAACTGGTCAATGTGCTGATGCAATCGGCATTGGAAGATTTGCACGTGTCATTCGCTGCGCCGTTGATCGATGCGCTGCTGGCGCGCGTCGTCATGCTCTGCCGTGGCAACACGTTGCAAGGGTCACGCCGGAATGCGCTGCCGGCCTTTCGCATTCGACGCGTGGCGCGTTACGTGCGGGAACATCTGTCCGAAACCATCACCCTGGCCGATATGGCCGCGGCGGCCGGTATGTCGTCCATGCATTTTGCAGCGCTATTCCGACAGGCGACCGGCCAGCGGCCGCATCACTACCTGTTGGAGCAGCGCATTCTCCACGCCAAGGAACTCATGCTGCGCACGTCCCGTTCGCTCTGCGAGATTGCCTTGAGCGCAGGATTCAGCACGCAGGCGCACTTTTGCACCGTCTTCAAGCGTTTTGCCGGCACGACGCCCCATCAATGGCGCAGCAGCTACATGCGCTGAGCTTCCCATCATTCGTCATAAAGTTCTTAGAGGTACTTCGCCATGAAAGCCTTGCTCGGATTTATGCCTTTCCTTGTGTTCGCGCTGCTCAGCACGGCGGGATACTCGAACTACGGCCTGCTCGCCGGTACGGCCACGGCCGCGCTATGGATCGCGCGTGACACCTTCGTATCGCGCAAATCGCCAAAAATCCTGGATATGGGGACATTTGTGCTCTTCGCGGCGCTGACAATCTTTACCTGGACGACACACCTGAGCCTGTCCGTTGCGCTGGTGCGCATCGTCGTCGACTCAGGACTGCTGCTGATCGTGCTCTTGACGATCATGATCGGAAAACCCTTCACCCTGGAATACGCGAAAGAAAGTGTTCCGCCATCGCTATGGGCCGATGCTCGCTTCATCCGCGGCAACGTCGTGATCTCGGCGGCCTGGGCTGTCGCCCTGTTCGTTGCGGTTCTTGCGGACATGGCGATGTGGCGCGGCATCATTTCCGCTCGCGGCGTGGCGGTCATCATTTTCGGCGCGTTCTATGCCGCCATGCGCTTCACGCATCAATGGCATCCCGATCATCAACGCGCGCAAGCTGTTGCGCAGCGGTGATCGATCAGCGCCCTTTTGCTTTTTACATACTGGTTATCCGCAAGGTTCGGGCATGAAACACAGCATTTTGATTTCGGGTGCCGGCGTCACCGGCCTGGCGTTGGCTTACTGGCTGGATCGTGCGGGCTTCACCGTCACGATCGTCGAACGATCACCCGGCTTCCGCCGTGGCGGCCAGGCGGTTGATGTGCGTGGTGTTGCGCTGGACATCATCAAGGCGATGGGACTGCACCAGGACGCAGAAGCATTGCGCACGCGGTCCAGGGGCATGTCCATCCTGGATGCGAATTGCCAAGAAGTTGACCGCACCGAAGAGCGCACCTACAGCGCCGGCCGCCTCGACAGCTCCGATATTGAAATCTTCCGTGACGACCTGTGCGAGCTGCTTATGAACGCGATGAGCAAGCAGGTGAAGTTTCTTTACGGCGACAGCATTCGCACGATCACGCAGGATGAAAAGGAAGTCACCGTCGTCTTCAACAGTGGCCTGGAGCGACGTTTCGATTATCTGGTCGGCGCCGACGGCGTCTATTCCCATACCCGCAAGCTGTGCTTCAACGATGAGGCAAGCTGCGTCAAACCGCTGGGCGTGGTGCTGGCGCTGTTCTCCACGCCCAACCTGATCGATCTGAAACATTGGCAGCTGGCGCATCGCGATGGTAGCGGCATCGGCTTTGTGATTTATCCCAGCCGTGACCAGAACGCACTGCGCGTCGGCGTGGGCTATGGCACGGAAGGCGCCGAGGTCGCCCGCCACGACATCGATGCGCAGAGGAATATGGTCGCCACCAAGTGCGCGAAGTTGGGTGGCTTCTTCCCGAAGCTTGTTGATGCGATGAAAGTTACGGATCAGTTCTACTACAACGAACTGGCGCAGATACACATGCCCGCCTGGACCGATGGTCGCGTTGCCTTGGCCGGCGATGCCGCCCATTGTGCGTCACCCTTCACAGGGCAGGGCACCAGTCTGGCGCTGGTCGGCGCCTTTGTCCTGGCGCGCGAGCTGATACGCCATCCTGATCAGCCGGCAGAAGCATTTGCTGCCTATGAACAACGGATGCGTCCCTACGTAAAGCTCAATCAGGCCCTGCTGGATCTCAATCGGAAAGGTCCAACACCGGACGACATGATGACGACGGCCAAGAACGGCATCGATCTGCACGACCTGCTGGAAGAAGTCGCGTAGCAAGCGCACAGACCACACTCCGCGTTTCTGAAAAACGCGGAGTGCGTTGGTGCCAAGCGTTGGGGTTTACGGCGTAGTCTGCCGCTCGGTTGGCCACTGGCTGAAGGCAAATACGTACATCATGATGACGTTGACCAGCGGTATGAAGATCA
The DNA here is from genome assembly GCF_016904955.1 of Dyella flava. Classification (GTDB taxonomy): domain Bacteria; phylum Pseudomonadota; class Gammaproteobacteria; order Xanthomonadales; family Rhodanobacteraceae; genus Dyella_B; species Dyella_B flava. The sequence goes on from NZ_JADIKE010000017.1 coordinate 13,073, forward strand.
ACAATGACCAGGCGCCGTTGTAACCGGCTTTTGAAACGACTTTCCAGGCGGGAATAACTGCGAGTACGGCTGCGAGCAGCCCAAAGACGGGATGCGGATGCATAGACCCCTCGTTTACCGGTTGGCTCCCCATTGGAGTGAGGCCTAGCTTAGCGGCAGTGGCGCGGGGCAGGGGATGAAGGCGTGTGGCCGCGATGGCCTAAACGCGGCCCGGCCTGGATAGGCTGGCGAGCGTCCACCATGACGGCGGTGAGATACCGCAGCTGCTCAATATCTGGTGGATTCGTGTCGTGACCAGATCCTGATTCTCCACGGGCACCTGGCGCTTGATGGCCTCGGCCAGTTCCAGAAACTCCATCCAGAACTCGGTGCTCCCGTCGCCCTGTTGCAGGCGCGGCAGGGCCTTGATCAGGTCGACGAAGTCTTGCTGGATATCCGGGTGGTTTTCGAGCATGGCGCAGCTCAGGTCAGACACAGGCCGCTTGGAAACGCATAGACGCGCCCGGTCCTGGGCTTGCCGGTGGCGATCCATCGGGATGGTGGTGCGATGCCGTATTTGGCCAGCACGTCGTGGATCTTCTCGCTGACCCAGTCGCGGCGATGCAGCGGCACCTGGTCCTGGATGGCGTCGGCCCGTTCCAGGAACTCGACCCAGAATTCGCTGGCCTGGTTTTCCTTGAGCAGGCGTGGCACCGAATGGCTCAGGCGTTCAATCTGCTGCTCGATGTCTTGGTGGCTCAGAAGCACGGCGGCGCATCCTACGGGGTAGTCAGTCCGGGTCGCATCCCGGGAGGTATCGGCTAAGACGTATGAAGGTCCGGATTTTGAAATGGGCTATCCCAGGCCGGGGTGGCCCGTGCTTCCAGGAGGAGGTGGAGCTGTGGCCGAAGGCGGCAGAAGCCACGGCCATCGCTATGACTTCTGATGTTACAGAGCGAAGCGAACAGGCTAATGACAGGTTGGTGATGTCTTTTGCGGCATCGCGCTTAAAGCGAATTCCGCGACGCGCGCGGATTCAGGTCAGCACGTAGTTGACCGGCTTCGGCGCGGCAGGAAGGTCGCGTTCGCCAAGCAGTTCCAGCAGCGTGGTCTGGATGCCTTCGGCCATCGCATCCAGTGGAAGATCATTGGGCTCGGTGCCGAACGGTTCCTCGATTTCCGAGCTCAGCGCTTCCAGCGCGAAGAAGGTGTAGGCAATAAAGGTGACGATGACCGGGGTCATCGCACCGATCGAATCCACCAGGCCAAACGGCAGCAGCAGGCAGTACACATAGACCGTGCGGTGAATGATCACCGCGTAGGTGAAGGGTATCGGCGTGCTGGCGATGCGTTCGCAGCCGCCCAGCGCATCGCTGAGATGCCCCATATGGACTTCCATCGCCTGCGCCAACGGCGCAGCCAGCAGCCCTTTTTGCCGCTGCTCGCGCAACCATTCGCCGGCCATCAGCAGAATCGCGGAGGGTTTGTAGCGTGCGCCTTGCAGGCTGGCGCGCTCGCTCTCGGACAGCCAGCGTTGCAGATCAGCACCGGGATCGGTACCGCGCAGTTGATGGCGCAAGGCATGTACAAAGGCGATCAGCCGATGCACGAACACCCGGCTTTGCGTGCTGCCGTCGATCAGGGTCAATGACTGCCGCGCCAGTGAGCGCGTATCGTTGAGCAGTTCACCCCACAGCACACGCGCTTCCCAATAGCGCGCATAGCTGGTGTTGTTGCGAAAGCCGAGGAAGATGGCCAGGGTCAGGCCGATCAGCGAGAACGGCACGAAGGTCAACGATACCTTCCATACAAAGATCCGCCCGTGCAGCAGGGTGACGATCACCGCAAACGCCAGGTAGATCAGCAGCTGCGGAAGAATCGCCGGCAGCACCGATCCCCGCACGATCAACAGCATGCGGAACCAGTTGGGGCGAGGGCGGACGATCATGCTGGCAGGGTCGCGGTGGTCAAGCGTGCCGCTCATCATAACGAATGGCCGTCCTGGCTTGGCATGACTGCCATGACTGCCTGAAGCGCCGCATGGGATCGGTAGCGCGGCCCGCGCCACCGGCGAGTCTCGAAGCGTCAGGCCGCTTCCGTCAGGAATGCTTCGCTAAATGCCTGGTTGATGGTGGCGGCAACCTGACTGGCCAGCTCGCCATATGTCCCTGCGCGCGGATGCCGCTGCCGCTTGGATGCGTTCGCCAGCAGGTCGGCACCACGGCGATGCGCATACAGGCAGGCGCGCGGCGCATCCAGGAATACACGTATTTCTGCGTACACCTGTTCGGCGGTCGCCGTCAGCACGCTCGGCCCGACCAGGATCGTCAGCGCTCGGCTGCCGCGACGGCGCAGGTGGCGCATGGCTTCCTCCAGTTCCACGATCATGCCGTGGTCTTCGGGGAGGTTCAGATCACGCAGCAGGCCGCCTTCCATCTCCGCCGCGGCTTTGCGCGCTTCCATCTCGATCCGGCCCAGAAAGCCCATGCGCAACTCATGCCGGGTGTAACGCAGCGGCATGGTGGACACCAGGGTGTTGTCCTTGCGCACGATCCAGGAATGATTCACGCGTTCGAACGTAATGCCCGCATCGTCATAGCTCTGCTTGCAGTTTTCCGCGCTGATGCCGGCGTGCGCCGCCCAGGCGGCTTTGAGATAGGTGAGATTCGGGCGCGTGCTGATCATGCAAGTCTCCGGCGAAGGCCTTGCGGGGCGCGGGATGGGCGCCACGACAGGCCGGTCCGTAAAGGCTATCGGCGGGTCTGGAAAAAACTTCAGTCGGATCGCGGACCGCGCACGCTTAGCCTTGTACAGTCGGCAAAACCCGCTCCTGTGACTTGTGGCAGGTGCTGGCGCAGGTGCGCCGGAGCGACATGGGCGGCAGCTATCCACGGAGGCGTGGCCGATGCATCGCGTTCACTTATTACGTGACGGATATCTGGCGCTTGTCGGTGTTCTGGCGCTCTTTGCCGTGACATGCGTCGCCGCCGCCGGGAACAGCATCAAGCGCGAAGATTTTCGCGTGATGACATGGGATGGCGTGCACATTCACGTGCGTGAAGTGACCGGACCGGCGGTGACCAATGCAGAGCCGCTGATCCTGATTCATGGCGCACGCGTGCCGGGCATCGCCTCGTTCGACTTGCCGGTGCCGCACGGTTCGTTGGCGGCGGACCTCGCTTTGCGTACCGGCCGCCCGGTGTATGTGATGGATGCACGCGGTTATGGCGGATCGGATCGTCCCGCCGCGATGGACCAACCGCCTTCCGCCAGCTTGCCGCTATCGCGTGCCTACGAAGTCGTGCGGGATATCGATGCGGTCGCCAGCGAGGCGATGCGGCGCAGCGGCGCCAAGCAGGTGGCGTTGTTTGGCTGGGCAACCGGTGGCATGTGGGCGGCTTACTACGCTTCGCTTTATCCGCAGCAGGTCAGTCATCTGATCATGCTCAATGCCTTGTACGGCGGTTCGTCCAAACTGGCGGCCCATGCCGTGTTGGGACGCGGCACCGCGACCAGCGATCCGGCGCATCCGGATCGGTTGGCGCCGGGCACGGGCGGCTACGCGCTGTATACCGTGGCATCGCTATTTCCCGCCTGGGATCGCACGATTCCGGTGGCGGATAAAAACGCGTGGCGCGATCCCGCGCTGGCGGCGGCCTACGCCAAAGCCGCGCTGGACAGCGATCCGGCCGCGTACACACATCGGCCGCCAAGTTTTCGTGCGCCACTGGGTGCGATCGAAGACAGCTTCTATCAGTCGGAAGGACGGCAGCTGTTTGACGCGTCGTCCATCACAGGACGCGTGCTGATCGTGCACGCGCAGCTGGATGATTTCTGGAGCCGCCCGGAAGATGGCCTGGCCTTCCAGCACGATGCCGTGCATGCGCGCAGCGTGCATTTGCTCGACTTGCCGAACGCCACGCATTTTGTGCATCTGGATCGCCCGCAACATGGCCGCGAACAGCTGCTTGATGCGGTCAGCGCGTTTCTGGCCGACAAGGATCCTTGATCAGCTCAAGGCTGGCGCAGCCGAAGCGCCTGCGCGACCAGTGACGCGATGGTGTAGGCATCGCCGGTGGGTTGCTCCGGATAGCGCACGCTGCCGTGGTTCCACGCATCACCCATCGCGAACCAGTCGATCGGCTTGGCCGCGACGCCGGTGCGCAAGGTCTGATCCAGCGCGTTGAAATAGGTTTCCCAGCGCAGGCGGTAATAGTCGCGGGTCAGGCCGGCCCAGTCCTTGTTGCCGTAGTCGTGCAGGCTGGCGCCTTCACTCGCCTTGCGGTCGCCCCAGGTGGTGAGGATGGAGCGCGCGTCATAGTCCAGCCGCGTGCGTTCCTCGGGCGTGGCGGCCCAGGCATCGACTTGCGCGAGCCAGCTGCCGACCAGGAAGAAGCGATTGGTGGCAAGCAGTTCGTCTTGCAGGTCCATCAACTGCAACCAGCGCCGGGTCAGCGCCTCGAATTGCGCACGGTCCTTGCTGTCGTAAGCGGCTTTGATTTGCGGTAGCAGCAGCCGGCTTTCGTTGGCCAGGGTCTGCCGGGCGACATCGACCAGATCGTATTGATAGGTTTCGCTCTCGCGTAAGGCTGGCGCGACTTGCAGCAGCTCGGGCAAGGCCTGCTTGAAAGCTTCCGCGCTGTAGCGCATCGCTTCGGGCGACCAGTTCGACGCGCGGTTGGCGTCGAGGCTGGGTTGCGCGTTGAACAGCGATTCCTGAGCGGCGTCGCGTTCGCTGTTGAACACCACCGCATCGATGCGAATGTCGTAGGCCGTGTTCAACAGGACTTTCCACGCCGCCAGCGCATGCGGATCGGCGGCGCCGTAGCGGCGTTGCACGTAATCGGCCGACCATTGCGCGGTATCGACCGGCTCGCTGCGCCAGGCCATTTCAGTGAACAGGTCGAACGCGAACGGATTGGTGTCCATGCCTTCGGTAAAGACGGCGGTGCCGACCATGTTGCTGTTTGTGCGGCCAAGGCGTTGCAAACGCTCGGTGATGTTGCGGGTGTTGGCGCCCAGCGTGGTGCGTCCGCCGAATTCCCAGATGCCGCCGAACAGGAACGGTGCATTCTGGAAATCTTTCTGGCGGTTATCGCGCGGCACGCGGTCGTGATCGATATCGATGATCAGCAGATGCTGGCGATCGACGCCGGTCAGCAGATCCTGGCGCGGATTGCCTTGCCAGGCCAGCATCATCCAGCGTGCGCCGGGATGTGCGGCCAGCAAGGCGTTCTGCACATCTCGCGCGGCCTCGGGCACGGGCACGTCGCCGGAGTCGCCGCCTTCCTGGAACACTTCCATGTCGTAGACGCTGCTGTCGCCGAACAGCGCGCGCTGATGTTTATAAAACGCGGCGGCGAGCCTGGCGAACATCAGGTCGCGTGGATCGAGCCAGCCCGGCCGGGTAAAACCGGCCCATTCACCTTGTGGCACCACATGCGCATGCGGAAATTTCTTCTGGAAATCGGCAGGTACGATGCCGTAGAAGCCTGGCAGCACCGGCGTGATGCCCAGTTCGCGCAGCCGCGCGACGATCTTCTGCGCCGAAGCGGCGCGCTTCTGCATCAGGCTGCTGCTGATCGGTCCGTTGAAGCAGCACATATTGCCCATCAATTCCCAGTTCTGATGAGCGGGCTGGGTGATCCACTGACGGATCTCGTCGTCCGAATAGCCGACGTCGCGGAAGGTCTGGTAAAGCACGCTGTCCATGCCGCGTTCGACCAGCACGGCATTGATGCCGGAGAGCGCCAGCACATCGATTTCCCGCTGCCAGCGCGGCCAATCCCAATAGGGCGCGGTGTAGCCGTCGACGTTTTCGTTCAGTGCATAGCGATACGCGTAAGGCGTTTCCCGTTCGATCGTGGCGGTGGGCAAAGGAAAGGGCTGCGTGCCGACACGGTCGCCGTTGGGCGAAATCTGCACGTGGGCGATGTATTTGAGGTACCAGTTGACGCCGAACAACAAGGCGCTGGGCGTGCTGCCTTCGACCTTGATATGGCCCTGCGCGCTGGAAATGCGGAAACGCTCGTGACCTTCTCGGGGCGCAAGCGTGCCCAGCTCGAGCTGGGCTGCCTGATGCGGCAGCAGGCGTTCAAGCACGGCGTGTTCGGGACGGGTGTCGAAACTCGCAGCATCCGCGGCACAGACGGCTGAACTCCAGGCAAGCCATAGCAGACTTGCCAGCCAGATCGATGCAGTGGATCGGCGCATGGGGTATTCCCAAGTCAATGGTTTGGCGAGGGCATCAGGTAAACCACGCCGATGCCAAAACGTCAAACCCCGTCGCTATACACCTTGACCGCTTCGGTCGTCGCTTCGCTGCGGAAGCGTGAAAACCACATCAGCCACTCGCTCATCACGATCAGCGTCCAGATGGCACGCGAATGGTCACTCAGTCGTGCCTGATGTTCGGCCAGCAGCTCCAGCGCCGCGTCGGTATTGATGCCGACATTGGCCAGCGTGGCGCTGGAAAGGCGCGATTGCGCCCAGCCATGCAGCGGTTCGCGCAGCCAGGTGGCGAGCGGCACGGACAGGCCGCGCTTGCGGCGGGTCACCACGGATTTGGGCAGATACTGCTGTGCGTACTGTTTCAGAAATGCCTTGGTGGTCAGGCCATGCACGCGTGCATCCAACGGCAAGGTCGCGGCAAACTCGATCACGGACTGGTCCAGGAACGGTGCGCGGATTTCCACGCCGTGCAGCATGCCGCCGCGATCCGCCTTGGCCATCAGCGCGTCCGGCAGCGAGTGGTTGAAATCGAAGCGTTGCAGTGCATCGATCAAGCGGCTCGGATCGTGCGCGGTGTTATCGGTGGGTGGCGTGATGCCAAGCCGACGCAGCCAGTCAGGCCCGATGCTCGCGGTCCACAGCAAGTGACGGGCCAGTCCATCGAGTTCCTGGCCGCGAATAAAGCGCTTGAGCAGGAAGGACAGGGTGACTTTCTTGTCGCTGGTGGGCAGCTTTTCGATCAAATTTTGCGACAAGGCACGCAACGATTTGGGCAGCCGCGCGTAATGCCCTGACCAGCGCGCGCCCAGGTAGGTGGGATAACCGCCAAACAACTCATCCGCGCCTTCGCCAGCGAGCAGCACACGCACATCCTGTGATGCACGGCGGGTCACCATCGATAGCGGTATCCAGGCCGGATCGGCCAGCGGTTCGCCGGTGGATGTCACCAGCTCGTGCAGCATGCCGGGGACATCGCCGGCCGACACCGTGACCGGCACGAAATCGCAGCCAAGCTGCTGGGCCATCTCGGCGGCGTACTGGCCTTCGTCGAACGAGGATTCGGCAAAGCGAATGCAGTACGCCGAAATCTTCTTTTCAGGACGCAGGTCGCGCGCCACGGCGGTCATCAGGGCGGAGTCGACACCGCCGCTGAGCAAGACGCCGTAGTCGACATCGATATCGCTTTGGCGGAATACCGCATTGCGAAATACCGGATCGAACGAGGCCGGCGGCGGTGCCTGTTTGGCGGGCTTTTCGGTTGGAAAATCCCAGTAGCGCATATGCCGCGTGCTTGCGCCCTCGAACACGACCATCTCGCCGGGGCGGACCTTGTAGTGGTCTTTCACCAAACTGCCCGGCGCTGCGCAATAGCCGGAGCGCAGGTAGCGGGCGACGCCGTCTTTGTCGAGTTGCGTGCCGGCGCGCGCGGTCAGCAGCGACGCCAGCTCCGAGGCGAAATAGATCGCGTTGTCCGTCTTGGCGTAATAGAGGTGGCGCTCGCCTGCGCGGTCCCGCGCCAGGATCAGCCGCTGCGTGCGGCTGTCCCACAGGGCCAGCGCAAACACACCTTGCAGGTGCTCAAGAAAGTCCAGCCCTTTTTCGAGATAGAGCGGTGCGATCACCGCGACATCCGTGCTGAGCGTGATGTGATGGCCGGCTTCCGCCAGCGACTGGCGCAAGCTGCGGTGATTATCGATTTCGCCGTTGCAGGCGACGATGATGCCGGCCTCGTGCTCGATCAGCGGCGGCTGGTGCTGATCCACGCCGCGAATGGCCAGGCGATTGCTGGCCATGGACAGATGTTCGCGGGTGGCGAAGGCATCGCCGTGCGGCCCGCGATGCGACATGGCGTGCAGCATGGTGCGGGTTTTCTGCGCGGCGTGCGCAACCGGCCTGCCTGCATCGCGCTGCCATATGCCGCAGATCCCGCACATATCAGCGCTCGACCCGTTCCAGTACGCGTTTGCGCCAGTTGGTGCCGACGCGGGTGACGCTGCTCACGTGGCAGGCTTCCAGCTTTGGTATGACCTCTTCCGCGGGAATGTATGAGTCGATCACCACCAGCGACGTCGGCCAGCTATGCAAGGCATGGCAAAGCGCCGTATCGGCCTGCGTTGCGCGGAAGGGAATGCCGTAGATCGGCTTGTTCATGTACATCCGCAAGCCCCAAGGGGTCTCTTCCTCAATCGTATAGTCCTCGGCGGTATTCTCGATGAAGACCATCGACGCATAGCTGTCCGGCGGAGTCTGCTCGCCCAGCTGTTGCGCGATAAGCCGATTGTCGTTCGATGGATGCATAAAATAGGCAACACTGGCTTTGAGCAACAGCAAGGCAACTACCCAGATCACTAACCAGAGCCGATGCCTGGTGCGGTGAAGATCGATATGGGGACGAAGTTCCAGTGCCACCAGCAGGGAAAGGGGCAGGAACAGCGGCAACAGGTACAGCGGCAAGCGGGATTGGGCCAGACAGAATACCGCGAAGGGCAGCAGGAACCACAGCGCCAGGAAATATTCGACCGGATGCTGGGCCCGCCACGCTTTCCACTGCCGGATCGACGGGGCCGAACGGATACCGCGCCCGATGCTCAGCCACCAGGGCAGGGCGCCAAGCACCAGGGTCGGCAGGTAAATCAGCACCCAGCCCCATGCGCCGGCATGCCGGCGCTGCGCACCGGTAAACAGGCGGTTGTAGACCTCCTGGTGCAGGAAATAATGCGGCAGCCAGGGATTGCGCAGCATCACGATCGCGTACCAGGAACCACCGATGGCCAGGAACAGGATCAGGCCGCTGGGGATGAAGAAGCGCCCCAGGCCACGCCAGCCATCGCGGCTGACGATAAAGGGAATGATCGCCACCAGCGGCAGCAACCCGGGCGGCCCCTTGGTGAGGAAGGCCAGTCCCCAGCCCAGCCACATCAGCAGTACGTAGCGCTTGGCCGGGCGCGGCTCGTTGCCGAAGGCCGCCAGTACGAAGCCGAGCATCGCGATCGCTTCGCACAGGGTCAGGAAGACATCGGTGCTGATGATGTTGCCGGTGACGAACGGAAACGCAGACAAGGCGTAGACCAGGCCGGGCAGCCAGGGCTTGTCCGGGATCAGACGCTTGCCCATGCCGTACAAGGCCAGCATGGTCAGCAGGAACGCCAGCGCGTAGGGCGTGCGTGTCGCCCAGGCATTGCGGCCACCCAGCTTGATGGCGGCCGCGATAACCCAGTAGGTGGTTGGCGGCTTGGAGAAATTCACCTCGTCCGGGCTGTAGCCGGGGGTGAGGTAGTCGCCGGTATCGAGCATCTGCAGCGAGGCGTCGACATAGCGCCCTTCATCCGGCCCCCACAGGCCGCGCGTGCCCTGGAAGGCAAAGCCCAGCAACAGGCCCAGGCAGATCAGCCAGAGCAGTGCCCGGGTGGTTGAGGATGCAGGTTGAGGCCGCGAGTGAAGTTCGCGGATACGGTCATGCGGCATGGAGAAATCCGAGGACGGAAACGAAGGGGCTTGCTGCTGACGGTCAACCTGGATCGGTTCGTTTGTGCAGCATCTGCAGATTGCGCAGGAAGATCAGCAGGGTGACCGACTCGCCGATGATGAAGACCGGTTCACGCCGGTGGATCGCATAGCTGAGCAGAACGACGCCGCCCGCCACGCTCAAATACCAGAACACACCGGGAATCACGCTTTTACCGCGCGCTTCGCTATACAGCCATTGCACCAGAAAGCGGGCGCCAAACAGCGCTTGCCCGGCCAGACCGGCGCCTACCCACATGGAATCCAAGGTCATACGTTCCTCTCGCGGCGACGCGGCATGAAGGCTTGCTTACGCAAAGCTTGCGACATGGAGTGTCAGGCCCTAGGTCGCGGAAGGCGAGGAGCCACGTGCGAGCTCCTTCTTTTCACGCAAACGCAGCTGGAGATTGCGCAGGTAGATCAGCAAGCCTCCGGTCTGCCCTGTAATAAATACCGGGTCTTCCTTATGGCAGGCATAGCAAAACAGAATCAGCCCGCCGGTGACGCTGGTGTACCAGAACACCATGGGGATGACGCTGCGCCGCTGATACTCGCTGTAGAGCCACTGCAGCAGGAAGCGGGCGGTAAAAATGATCTGGCCGACCAGGCCAAATACCAGCCAGCCGTTGTTAAACATTCCCATTCGCGTTACTCGAGGGCCTAGACGTACAGGATCGCAAATCCAAAGGCGAACTTTATGACATGGGGGGCTGCTAAGCGAGCTTGCCAATACCCGATGGGTCTTGTAATGCGGCTTTCATGGGGCTTCTGGCAGGCCTCGATGGCTCACCCGGACGCTTCCCCGGAGAGGGGGCCTGCCATCGGTCTATGGATTCCGGTCCCTTTGGTGACCTAGTCTTTGGCTGCTGTCGACGGCACTACGCGATCAAGCGAGAACCTCATGAAATTCCTGGTCATGATCTACAACGACGACACGCTGCTGAATGCGCTGCCGGCGGGTCAGTACGACACCATGATGCATGGCTGTTTCAAGCATGCCGATGAGCTGCGCGCCGAAGGCCATCTGCTGCATTCCATGCAACTGCAGCCACCGGCCGAAACCAAGACCATCCGTGTGCGCAACAACCGCACCACCATCATCGACGGCCCGTTTGCGGAAACGCGCGAATACCTTGGCGGGTTCAACCTGATCGAGGCCGCGGACATCGATGAAGCCGTGCGCATTGCCCAGAGTTTTCCATGGGCGGCGACCGGCTGCATTGAAGTGCGCCCTGTGCACGATATCGAGGCGGAACGGCTGCGCGTGGGCGCGTAGCCGCGTAGCGCTACATGGTGTCCTGCCGTTCTTCGTCCAGCGGCAGGACGTCATCGAAGATGGAATAGTCGATCACGTAGATGCCGTTTTCGTCGCGACGCACCAGGTCGCGGTAACGGTGGTTCCAGCGCACCTCCTTGATGCTCCACTGGTGGCGGGCCAGCATCGACTGCGAGGTGGTTTCGTCGATGCCCTCGATGGTCAATAGCAGCGCCGCTTCGCTGGCTTCCAGGCTTTCCGGCGAGATGCCGTAGAGTGGGCTGTCTTCGTCGATCACATGCATGATGTTCCATGTGAGCATGAAGATGGGGTGCTCGTTGCGCACCAGCTTCATGTCTTCGATACGGCGCAGATGGAAACCTTCCGGCGTAGCGTGCTGCCGCAGCAGATGCAGTTGCGCCGATGCCTGTGCAATCAGGTTCAGGCGCATGTTGGCGGCACGCATCATCAGCGTCTGCTTGCCGTCGATCAAGCGCACCACCGGGTGGCTGCCGAACAGGATCTTGGCGCGCGGGCGCGAGAAGCGCGCGAAGATCAGGCCGGTGACGACGGCGATATTGCCCATGCCGAGGATGATTTCCGCCGTCGCCACGACATGCGTGTAGATCGATTGCGGATGCATGTCGCCGTAGCCGACCGTGGCCAGGGTTTCCACGCTGAAGAAAAACGCGCCTGCCAGGCCTTTGGGATACTGGTTGGCGATACCGGTTGGATCGACCTGGTAGATCATCGCGAAGAGCGCGTTGAACATCAGGAACACGCTGGTGGCAAGGCCAAAGAATACCGGCCAGGTGACGGTCAGCGCGCGGTGGTAAAAGTCGTCCCACATGCGCTGTTGCAGCCCTACCGACACGAACGGCCGGCCGCCCATCTGCACAATGTGTGATTTTCGCCGCCAGAGCGGCGAGGTTGGTTTGGCCATGCGCTACGACTCCTGGATCTTTCGCGTCATGGAAGAATTGTAGCGCTCGCGCTGCGCAACAAAGCGACCACTGCAGGCGGCCGGCAACCGGCGTAAGCTTGTTTGCCCACCGAAATAGGTAACGCGTTTTATGCTCAAGCTCATCGGTTTCGACGGCGACGATACGCTGTGGCACAGCGAGGGGTATTACCGCGAAGCCAGCACCCAATTCACCTCCATCATCGGCCGTTATGTCGACGTCGGCGACGCGCAGGTGCAGGCCAGCATGCTGGCGACCGAGCGGCGCAACCTGAAGCTGTTCGGCTACGGCGCCAAGGGCATGACGCTGTCGATGGTGGAAACGGCCATTGCGGTCACCGAGGGCCGCATCTCCGCCGCCGATATCCATCAACTGGTGGAGGTGGGCAAGACCGTCTTGCAGCATCCGGTGGAACTGCTGCCGAGGGTGCGCGAGGCGGTGGCCGCCGTGGCCGAACGGCATGACGTGGTGCTGATCACCAAGGGCGATCTGTTTCACCAGGAAAAGAAAGTGGCGCAGTCAGGCATGGCGGAGCTGTTTCGCCGGATCGAGATCGTCTCGGAAAAGGACACGGCGACCTATCGCCGCGTGCTGGCCGAATTTGCACTGGAGCCGGGGCAATTCGCGATGGTCGGCAACTCGCTGCGCTCGGACATCGAACCGGTGATCCGCCTGGGCGGGTGGGGCGTGCACATGCCTTACCACGTCACCTGGGAGCACGAACTGGAAAACGGCCTGGGCGAAGCCGACGCACCGCGCATGCTCACCGTGGCGGAGCCTTCCGGCATTCCCGCCGCCATCGAAGCGCTGGCCGGGCGGGCGGCATCCTGATGGATCCGATGCTTGTCACGCGCCATATCCAGTGCCCGTATTGCGGCGAGCGCATCGACATCGTGGTCGACGCATCAGCGGGTGACCAGCGCTATATCGAAGACTGCCAGGTGTGCTGCCGGCCGATCAGCATCGAGGTGTGGATCGACGCGGATGAACAGGTGCGAGTGAGCGTGTCGGGCGAAGATGAGGCCTGATGGAGAGGGGCTAGTGTTAACAGGCCCTAGGAACGAGCGGCGAGCAGTTCGGCACTTTCAACCATGCCGATGCCCGCAGCCACCAGCGTCGCCCGCGTAGCCGCATCCGTCTCCGGCGTCACCGGGCGCGTCAGATCCCACAGCACATGCGCCCGGAAACCCGCCGACTGCGCATCCTGCACCGTCCACAACACGCACACATCGCGTGCCAGGCCCGCGACATAGATTTCCTCGACACCGCGCTCGCGCAACCAGCCGGCCAGCCCGGTGCTGGGGCGGCTGCCATCCGGGCCATGGTTTTCGCGAAAGCCGCTATAGGAATCCACCTGTGGATCGCTGCCCTTGCGCAGGATCAGGTCGACCGGCGACCAGTCGATGGCCGGGTGTAGCGCGGCGCCCGGGGTGTCTTGCACGCAATGATCCGGCCATAGCGTTTGCGGGTGGCCGTAGAGCGGGATCTGCTGAAACGGCGCCGTGCCCGCATGCATGCTGGCGAAGGAGATGTGCCCCCGTGGGTGCCAATCCTGGGTGGCGACGGTTTGCTTGAACAGGCGGCGGCGGAGCAGGCGGTCGATGCCTGGCACGATCGCGTCGCCTTCATGGCAGGCCAGGGCGCCGCCCGGCATGAAATCCGGCTGCACATCGACAAGGATCAGGGCGGCATGATTTTGCATGGGAAACACTCGTGAAGAAGCGCAAGATTCCACTGCCAATCGACGGCATAATGCAAGCCTCGGCGACTCGGACAGATTAACGATGCATTACGACCAATCGTGGATGGGCTATGGCTTTGTGGGTGGCCTTGAAGCCGGCGGGATCACCGCGGTGGCGGCTTTCCTGCTGTACCTGATCGCCCATGCCATTGCGCGCCAGCAAGGCTGGAGTCCGTTGAAAAAAATCTCGATCGCTTTTCTGCTGGCGCTGTTGCTGACCGCCACCGGAGATATGTGGGATCTGTTTTATTTCAACTACGGCCAGCTCCAATCGATAGATCTGCTCAAGGCCAAGCTGGCCCAGGTACATGATCCCGACAACATCGGAACGCGCGTATTTTGCGAGTTGATCGGTGCGATGGTGGGTGCCGGCGTGGGTTGGATCGTGCTTGGCGGTGACTGGCGGCGCATGCTGCGCGGTGAAGATTGACCGCCCGCATCGGCAACGAAAAGCAGCCCTGACGAGCTCACAGAATCGGATCGAACAAGCGCGCGACGTGCATGGCAAGGCGGCGTAGATAAGCCGCCTTGCGGTATTCATCGCGCGTCACTTCCACCGCGAGGGCGAAATCTGCGACCAGCATGCGCTCGACGTCCAGCGCAAAGGCACGATCCACATTCAACGCGCCGATCTCGAAATTGAGCCGGAACGAGCGGTTGTCCAGATTCATGCTGCCGATACTTGCACTCTCGTCGTCAATCAGGATGACCTTCTGGTGCACGAAACCCGGCTGGTAGCGGTAGATGCGGATGCCCGCGTTGATCGCATCGTAGGCATGCAGCGTAGAGGCAAGAAAGACCGTGCGATGATCCGGCCGGACCGGAATCAACACCCGCACATCGACGCCGCGCATCACGGCCAGGCGCAGCGCCGACATCACTGCCTGATCGGGTACGAAATACGGCGTGGTCAGCCATAGCCGTTTGCGTGCGGCATTGATCACCACGGTGAAGTACAGCGAGCAGCTTTCCTGCGGATCGGCCGGCCCGGTGGCGGCAATCAGCGAATAGGCCTCACCCTGCGCAAGCCGCGGCGGCATGATCGGCGGCAGTTCGCCGGTCACCCAGTGCCAGTCCACGGCGAAGCTGCGTTGCAGGTCGAGCACGGCCGGGCCGCTCATTTGCAGATGCGTATCGCGCCACGGCGCCAGCGGTGGCTTCAGGCCGAGGTATTCGTCGCCGACATTCAGGCCGCCGAGAAAACCCAGCCAGCCGTCGACCACCACGATCTTGCGGTGATTGCGGAAGTTGAGCTTGAAACGGTTGCTGTACCGCTGGGTCGCGAACGGATAGATGGCCACGCCGCCATGCCGCAGCGTCTCGACGTAATGCCTGGGCAAGGCGTGACTGCCGATGCCATCGAACAGCGCGAACACCTTTACCCCCGCTGCGGCGCGTTCCAGCAAGGCCTGCTGCATGCGCCGGCCGAGCGCGTCATCGTGGAAGATGAAGAACTGGATCAGGATGCAATGTTCGGCTTGGGCGATAGCGTGGAAAATCGCTTCGAAAGCGGCCTCGCCATTGATCAGCAGCTGCAGTTGCTGACCGGCGTGGAAGTTGTTGCCGAGCATCTGGCTCAGCGCGGCGTATTGCGCACATTCCTCCGGTACCCCTCCTTGCTCGCCACGCAGCGAAGCCTGTGACAGCCGTTGCCGGTGCGCGCGGTGCAGGGTGACGTAACCGCGGAAATGGCTGCGTCCGAGATACAGGTAGGGAATCAGGGTGACGTAAGGCAGCAGCGCCAAACCGAGTGCCCAGGCAAACGCGCCTTGCGGCGTGCGCGTATGCATCACCGCATGCATCGCGGCGAGAATGCCTGCGATATGCAGGAGCATGGCAAGCAAGGTGAGAAGCTGCGGAATGCTCATGGTCACGTTTAAGGAATGCGCCTTTTGCGTTCGCCTCCTCGCCCCTTTGGGCGACCCGAAGGTAGTCCCCGTGGGAGAGAGGATTGAGGTGAGGGGGCGGCCTCGCGAAAGAGCTTAATCGAAGCCGGCTTCGAATCTCTCTATTGCAAGATTGTTCGCGCTCTCCCGGCCCTGACGTTCCCCACGCTTTTTGCTCGTCGTCCCGCCGCACGTGGGGAGGGCACATGGATGTGCCCTGCTTTGAGGAGCGAGGAAGGCCGGGACCCAGTGACTTGGGGGCAGCAAAGACGCTGCGTGATTCGCTTTGCTCACCCCTTCGGGGCCGTCCTTCGGACGTTCTCCGTGCTTCGCACTCCGCCCGGCCTTCGCCGGGACGACGGTAAGGCGGTTTGAAAAATCGGGGACGACTTGGATAACTTCCCAGTTTTGTTAGGGTTGCCGAGCAAAAATGTGCGCAACCCTCAGCCCCCGCAGCTGGGCTTCAAACCCCACCCACCCCACGCAGCCTCATCAACCCGCCAACAACTGATCCGCCAATTGCCGCGCTTGCTGGCGGATTTCCGGCATGGCGGTGGATTCCCACAGTGTTCCGCGCAACATGCTGCCAATCGCGAATAGCCGCGGCCATGCGTGGTCGTTGTGGATGACCCGGCCATCGGACGTGGCATGGATGCCCAGGCCGAAAGGATCAGAGCGGATGTGGCCGTTGGTCATCATCTGCTGCAACAAGACGTGCTGCGTGCGGCGGACGTCGGTTTCCAGTCCGACACTCTGGACAATCAGGTCGGCGTCGAGCGTGCGTTCGGCATGTTCGCCTTTCGGCAGGTAGGTCATCTGCAAGCCGTGATCGGAGGGTGTCACGCTGTGCATGTGACCGCGCAGGCGATGCAGGCGCCCTTCCTTTTCCAGTGCCTCGATGTTCTTGGCGACCTGTGGCGGCAGGCGATGGCGTGCACGCTCCCAGGCCCAGCGCGCATGCCGCAGAAAGCGGGCGCGATCATTATGCGGAAGCAGACCCCATAGCGTAGGCGTATGCGGGCGCAGACAGTCGACAACCCGGCGCCAGTCGTTGGTATGCGTGATGGCATCGCGCAGCAGATGGATCCAGGTGCGGATATCGGGCGCATCGCGCATCGACTCGATCAATTCATCACTGTCTTCGAAGGGCAGCGCGGCGCGGGACTGGTGGACTTCCGGCAGCACGCCATGCCGCGAAATGGCGGTGAAGCGCGCATTCGGCCACTTGGCAGCGAGTTCGATGATGACATCGACCGCGGTCAGGCCCAGCCCGATCACCAGCACGTTATGCGGCTGCGTGTCGGATTTTGCATCCGCCAGCAGCTGCCATGGCAGGGTGACATAGCGGCCGCTGGAGAGCGCCGCCTCATCGACACCAGGCAGCGGGCGTGGCGTGAGTGCGCCGAGTGCCAGTACGGCCGCTTCGACGCGCGTGGTGGATTCGCTCTGGAACAGGGTGACGCCATCGTTCTCGGGTACCACGGCATCGACTTCATGCGGCACGATGCGGATGTCGTGGCCGTTTTCCTTGGCGCGCGTCAGGGCGCTGGCGGTTTCGGCTTCGAGGTAATCGCCGTACCAACATCGGGGCAGGAAGTCGGTGCCCGCGATGGTGGGATCTAGCTTTTGCATGTATTCCAGAAAGCCACCGGGCCGGCTGGCGAACATGCCCATGGAGGCAGCGCGTACGTTCAGCAGATGACGTTCCGAGCGTGTGCCGTAAGCCACGCCGCGGCCGGGTATGCCGCCACCGGTGTACCAGTCCAGATGCAGCGGCTGCGCTACAGGGCGTTCCAGCAATTCGCTGAGCAACGTGGCCCCTGCGGCGCCGCCGCCAATGATGGCGACCCGTCGAAACATGTCATTCCTTGCTAGGTTGATACAGCTTGATATCAGACGCGCAGCGGACCGGCAATCCGCGCACGTTGCGGCTGGTTGTGCCAGAACGGCTCGGATTCGACCTGCTCGTAGGTGGAGTAATCCTCAAGATCACCACCGTACACGTGCAGAGTCAGCGCAGTTTCCTGCCGCGAAAGATTGCGGCAGCGGTGCATGTAGTGCATGTCTGCATCGAACCATGTTGCGTCGCCCGGCCCGAGCCAGTTGCGACCGCGTAGCTGCCATGGTTCCGAAGTGGACGTGCGCGACCACGATTCCACTTCCAGTGCACCGTACAGGCTCAATTCGATGCCCCACAGACCGGAGTGGTCATGCGAGGGCGTGCTGTATCCGGGCGGCCATGCCATCACCAGCACGCTGACACCGGGGCGTCCCCGGCGTCCGAGCAGCCAGCGTTCGAAACCGCGATTGCGCTGCCGCAGGTCCGTCAGACCATCGGCAAGTGCTTGCGAATCGCGATGGATGATGCTGCCCAACTCGCGTGAAAGCGAGGCGAGATCCGGATTCTTCACCAGCGTATGCGCGAGCGCAGCATCGCGTAATGCTTTGAGGCTGTGTCGGTATGTACGCATAAGTTCCGTAGGCGGACCGGAGACGCTCCGCAGTGGAGCATGTCGCCCGTTAAATGGTCGTAAGGCAATGGATTTCAACTGTGACTTTCGAAGCATGGATCTGTGACCGCATCGGCCTATGCTTGTCACACGCCTTAAACCTTTCTTGGTTAGGGCGCATCGGAACCTGCAGCTGACGTCGGAGAACGGACATGATCGAACTGATGCTCATAGGCATGATGGTGGTCGGGTTGTGGATCGTCGGGTCGGTGATCGGCCTGATCTTCAAGCTGACCTTTGGCCTGGTCCATGTGGTTTTCAGCTTGCTGGCAGGCGCCATCGGTTTGTTTATCGGCGGCCTGGTGATGTTGCTGGTGTTGCCCATCATCGCCCTGTCGCTGCTGCCCTTGTGCTTGCCGGCTTTGCTGGTGTTCGGGCTGGTCTGGACGATCGTGCATCTTGCACGACGTTCCGCCGCGACACCCGTGGTGCGCTGAAGCAAAGCGCGAATTATTAGTAGAAGGACCCGGCCGATATTGGCCGGGTCCCAGGAGCCAAGCGCATGGCGTCACAGCTGTTGCAGCGCAAAACTGACCGGGACGCGCGCCCATGCCTTCACGGTGTGGCCGTCGATCACCGCAGGCTGGAACAGCCAGCCGGACAGCACCTGCTCGCGCGCGCTCTTGTCCAGCAGGGGATAACCACTGCTTTGCTCGATTTTCACTTCGAGTGGCTTGCCATTCTCGTCCACCAGTACGAGCAGCATCACGGTGCCTTCCATGCGCGCCCGAATCCCTTGCGCCGGGAAGCGCAAAGGCGATGAGCGATAGGCAAGCGATGTCACGCCTGGTGCGATGGAGGGCGGCGCCACGACGGGCGTCGTCGTCGGAACCGGCTTGCTGTTTTGCGATGGTTCGGTGGTGGGTGGTGTCGTGATGACCGGCGGTACGGCCGGTTGTACATGCACGACCGGCACATGCACAGGCGCGGTAACCGGTACCGGTTTGGGCAGCGGTTTGACAACGATGTCGGGCGGCGGCGGTGCTTTCGGCGGCGGCTCGATGATGCGGACGTCGACGCTTGCCGTATCGATCACGTGGGCGATTTGCGGCGCCAGCGGCCGCAAGGCAAACAACAGGGCGGTGAGGTTGAGAGTGATTGCTACACTGAGCGCGGCAATTCGCACCTTATCCGGGTGCACACGACGAACGACAGCCAGGCTTGCGGACGGCATAAGCGACCTCCTGACGGCGATATGGGTTGTTTTGCGTTGGCCGCGCTGTGCGGGGACACAGAGGGAATCGCGGTTGGCGCGGCTTCAGCCTATGCCTGCCGTTGGGGAATGTGCAATAGCCGTCTAAATGACGTTAAAGGCATGCCCTAGGGGATGCTTCGTCGATCCGGGCAAAAAAGAACCCCGCAAGGGGTGCGGGGCTGCAGGATTCACGGATATCGGGGAGGCGATATCCGTGATGAGCATCGTGCACGACTTGGCTTGAGGGGGGCGTGCAGCCCGTGTGATGACTGCTTTAACGCAGGCCTTGGCCGCATCTTTGCGACAAGAGCGATGGCGGCGCTAACGCATCAAACGTTTCAACGCACCGGATGCGCGATAGAACGCACTGGAAGTAGGCAAATCGAGATGGGCCGGTTAAGGTGGGCTTTGCCCGCGAGGGGCTGTATCCCCAGGAGTTGTCCTCATGTCCGCACCAGCCCAGGTAGCGCTGCCGCGCTACGGTTTTGGTGATGAACTCGCGAGTAGCGTCATCCACGGCATCGGCATTTTGCTGAGCATCGTGGGGTTGGCTGCACTGGTCGTGCATACCGCCAGTCACGGCACGGCCAGCGATGTGCTGGCCAGTGCAGTGTATGGAGTGTCGTTGATTGCGCTTTATACGGCCTCGACGCTCTATCACTCGATTCGCACGGAATCCGCCCGGCGCGTGCTGCGCACCCTCGATCACATCGCGATCTTCTTGCTGATCGCAGGTACCTACACACCCTTCACCTTGATCGCGTTGCGCGGCACCTGGGGTTGGAGCCTGTTCGGCATTATCTGGAGTTTGGCCTTGCTGGGCACCGCGCTGGAACTGGGCTTGCTCAAGCGTTATCGCCGTTTTGCGGTGCTGCTGTACGTGGCGATGGGCTGGGTCGGCATCATCGCGTTCCGTCCCTTGCTGGCGCATCTGCAAACAGGTGGCATGGTGCTGCTGCTGGCGGGCGGGGCGGCGTACACCCTGGGTGTGCCGTTCTATCTCTGGCGCAAGCTGCCGTATCACCATTCGGTGTGGCATTTCTTTGTGCTGGCCGGCAGCGCGTTGCAGTTTCTGGCGGTGTTCTTTTACGTCGTGCCCTACGCGCCGGTGTAAGGTCGTCTGACAATACTTCCTCGCCATCATTTCCACACCTCCTCGTCGTCATTCCCGCGAAAGCGGGATGTTTGAAAAACCCTTTCCGCATACCGCATCCATGCCGAGCGAACGCCCAAAAGGTCAGAAAGAAGGATTCATGAAGTTCCTCGTGGCCACCTTGTCGGTGGCCACGGTGATCAAGCAACT
>NZ_JADIKE010000020.1 GCF_016904955.1 Dyella flava
CGTCGAGGTTTAAGGTGGGTACCGGTGTTGGATCGTTGCGATCCGGAGGGCACGGCGGTGCCGTATGATCTTGGGAGACCATGGTCAACTCCTAGTAAGTTGGTTGTGGTTTAGCGGGTCGTGGGAGGGCCAACTCTCACGATCCGCGCCTCCAAGCATTGCTGCCTGGGTCATCGGCGTCGGCTGTTTCGCTAACTGCGTTGATGACCCGGCCACTTTATCGAGTGCGGTTGCAAGTGTCATGTAGGATTTTGATGACACTTGTTGTACGTGTAACGTCGCCGGGCGACATACACATCGCGTTCACAACGGAACGCAATCAGCCAGCCTGTCGCCTACTGTTGAATACCGCCAACTGCGCGTCGAACGCGCGCTGGTAGGCAGGCCGCGCTTCGGCACGTGCGACATACGCGGCCAGATTCGGAAATTCATTGATCAGGCCCGACGGTTTCAACCTGAGCAGTACCGACGCCATCATCAGATCGCCTGCGCTGAATGCACCATCGAGCCAGTCGGCATCACCGAGGCGGCGAGTAAGTTGCTCCAGCCGACAGCGAATACGATCCGCGACCAGCGGTACGCGCTCCTTGCACCAGGGCTTGTCGCTCTCCAGCAGCCTGGCGTTGGCGAATTCAATGATCGGCGGCTCCACCGTGCTGAGCGCGGCAAACATCCAGGTGATGGCACGCGCCCGCGCCCCGGCATCATCGGGCAGCAGGCCCGCGTGGCGCTCGGCAATATGGAACACGATGGAACCGGACTCGAACAGGGCAAGGCCGTCTTCCTCATAGGTTGGAATCTGGCCGAAGGGATTAAGCGCCAGATGTGCGGGCTCCTTCAGCGTGTCGAACGAAAGAAGGCGAACTTCGTAAGGTTGGCCCACTTCTTCAAGCGCCCAACGAACACGCGTGTCACGCGTCAGTCCCCTGCCGCCATCGGGTGAGTGTTCAAAAGCGGTAATGGTGATGCTCATTGTCAGGCTCCTCCTGGCGCGTCGTTGTTGAACCTGCCCGGATACGTATTGCAAAAAAGTAAACCTCATTGCCGTCATTCCCGCTTTCGCGGGAATGACGGCCCGAAAACGTGGAGATACCTCAGCAGTAATCACCTTTCAGTCCTGCATCAGAACGACGAACGTGTTTTTCGACAATCGACATCGTGCCGCCATTTTTATTGCCCCGAAGGCGGCTGCCAGAGCTCCACCTTGTTGCCTTCAGGATCAATAACCCAGCCGAACTTACCGAACTCGGACTCATCGACCTTGTCATCGACGTTGCAGCCCTCGGCTTTGAGAGCAGCCAGCAGCGCGTGCAGGTCTTCAACGCGATAGTTGATCATGAAGCTTGCCGTGCTCGGGGCAAAGTACGTGGTGTCGTCCTTGAAGGGATTCCACGCCGTGGTCCCCGTGCCGTTCGCATTGTCTTCGTTCCATCGAAACGCGACGCCGCCCCACTTTTCCACGTTCAGACCGAGATGCACGCGGTACCACTCGGCCAGTGCCTTGGGGTCTTTCGCCTTGAAGAACACTCCACCGATGCCAGTAACTCGTCTCATGACGTCTCCTTGATCGAACAATGATTGAAAGGACCGGTAACTGCCTGTGGCATTCAAACCTTGCTGCGTACTTCCGAGCGATATTGGCTGGGGCTTTGACCAAACATTTTTTTGAACGTTGAACTGAACGTGGTTTCAGATGCGTAGCCGATGGCGGCGGCGATGTTCGCGAGATTGTCGTTACCCGTCTTCAAGGCATCCCTGGCCATCGTCATGCGCCAGCGGATCAGATATTCCAGCGGCGGCACGCCCACGAGATCCTTGAAGCGCTCAATGAACGCAGTACGTGACATGCCGACCTTCGACGCCAATTCCTCCACCTTCCAGCGATGTGCGATGGTTTCATGCATCATCCGCAGCGCGGCGCCGATCCTTGCATCCGACAACGCGCCCAGCCAGCCCGTTGACCTTGGGTTGGCGGCAAGATGCGCCCGCAGGATGTTCAGCAGCACCATGTTCGCGATACTGCCGGCCATCGCGGTCGCCCCCGGTTGCACTGACTCGGTTTCCGCCTTGAACAATTCGAGGGCTGCGCGCAATGGCCGGGCATGCGGAGCAGCGGCGGGTACGTGCACCAACGAGGGAAGCAAATTGAGCAGCAAGCCGCTCATGTCACCGTCGAATTCGAAGAGTCCGCCGACGCTGATCGTGCGTGCCTCTCCCCGTCCATAGCGAATAATCCCATCCGCATCCAGGTGATCGGCAAACACCTTCTCCCCGTCTTGCAGTGCCACGCCGGGGTCGCTGGCAAAACAGTAAGGCGATCCGTCGGTGAGGAGATAGAAGTCGCCCGCGCTCAATTTCACCGGCACGGTGACGCCTTCAATCCATACCCATCGATCGCCCTTGATCACTCCGCCGAATTTGACGTGACGATAGGCGGGAAAACGCAGTGCCCAAGGATCGGCCGCCTCGAAGCGCGCCGAAAGCACGCTTTTGACTTTCAGCAGGGAAAGCACGTCCGAAAGCGGGTCCATGGGAAATATGTACGATGCAATAGGAAATTTGGTCAATCGATTATGGATTGAACGGTTACCGCGAGCAAAAATGCTTACCTCAACCATTGCCACGCGGTCGCGCCCAAGCAAAGGCTTCCCCCTCGTTTCCATCCGTCCTCAACCCAGAGCAACGTTTTACACGTCACGTCATCGGGTTTTGCCGACGCTCGCAGGTGCCATGTCAAACATGTTTCAGACCCCATCCACACAGAGCAAAGACGAACTCGTCGCCCGTTTCATCCCCTTGCTGCAAGAGGTCAAGGACATGACCACGAGCACCCAGGTCGAGCAATGGCTGAATACGAAATATGGCGTGGAAAGTGAGCTCTACAAGGACCTGGCGCGACTGATCACCCTCGGCGTGAAGGAGGGCTGGGCGGCCGACATCGAGGTCGCCGGCCCGCGTTACCGTCGCTCTCTCGTCGTCACGCCCAGCGCGGAGACGCACTTCTTCAGCGCCACGGCGGTGCTGTTGGACAGCACGGACAACACCCAGAACAATCCGGAAGGCAGCTTCCGCGCCAACTATCATCTGCACCCGTATGGCGAGATCAATCTGGTGGTGCCGCTCAACGAAGGCGCTGCGCTCGCGGGTCCGAACGGCTGGTGCCATGGCGGCTGGACTGCGCCCGCGCCGGGCAGCCACCACTTTCCGGAAGTGAAAGGCGGTGCGGTGATCTCGCTTACGTTTCTTCCGGCGGGGCGGATTACGCTCGACGTTAAACCACCGCAGCAGTAAACCGCGGCGCAATTCATATTCCAAAGAGAGAGACATCAACAGATGAGTACGTCTCCGGCATCAGCGTGTGGCAATGAACCTGGCCACCGGCCCAGCTTGCTGATCGCGATCCGGATGAACCGGATCGCTTCCGGATTCTTCACGCCTGCTGAGCGCCCGCTCGCGCGTCAGTTCAGGAATTGGTGAAAGAACTGATAGGTCCGCGTGTTGGCGAGCTTCGCCGCCGCTTCGTCATAGCGCGTTCCAGTGTGCCGGGTGAAGGCGTGGGCGCAGCCTGGGTAGGAGTAGATCGTGGCGTTATCGTGACCTTTCAGCGCGTCCCTGATCTTGGCCTGATCATCGGAGGAGATGTACTCGTCTTCCGTACCGAGATGCATGATGAAGGGTGACTTTAAGGTTTTCGCATCGCTCAGGTAGTTCTGCGTGCCACCGCCATAGTACGCAGCCGCCGCGGTCACTTGAGAACGCGCCGAGGTCAGGAAGGTCATGAGTCCGCCCAGGCAATATCCCGTCAGGCCTGCTTTGCCGTTGCATTCCGGAAGCGATCGAGCCATGGTCAGCACCGCTTCGACGTCGTGCACTCCCAACGCAAAATCGTAGCTCTGGTAAAGCGACAGGCCTTTCTTCCATTCGTCCTCCGACCAATGGTTGAGATCAAGCCCGCGCTCCTTCCTCCAAAAAAGATCAGGGCATAGGGCGATGAACCCTTGTTCCGCGAATTCGCGGCAAGACTCCCGCATATCCTTATTGATCCCAAATATTTCGTGCAGCACGACGACCGCAGGGGACGGCACCTTGCCGGGCCAGTCGATATAAACGGAAAACGTTCCTTCGGCGGTAGTCAGTTCTCGGTATTCACCCATGGCACTGTCTCCAGATTGAAGTTCGAGTGGACGTCTTCCGTGCCTCCGGCTCCTTCGCCAGAATCTTCTGGTGGCCGATCGATGGACGGCTAAACAACAGGGGGCCAAACGCATCGCCGATGCGATCAGACGGCGATCGGGCTGCTGCCGACCGGATCGGCGATCTCTCGCGCCGCAACACGATATGGTTGGTATCGAGCCGCTCCATACTACTCTTCCGGCAGCCCAGGAATGCCCTTGGGCATCGTGCTTCCTCGTTCGCAACAAATCCTTAGAATGCAGGCGATGCAAGCGTGGCGGGCGCCAGGTCGACAATCTCCCACCTCTCCCTTCGGACCAAACGGCTCCCACCACGAAAAGAGTGCTCAGACCTCGAATAGGAGTGGACCATGGCAGCGACGACATACGAACCCGAATTGACCGGCCTGCTTATCGTTGATCCCTATAACGACTTCCTGTCGGAAGGCGGGAAGCTCTACCAGCTAAGCCGCGAGACCCTGGAATCCCTCAACGTCGTTGAGCATATGCGCCAGGTGCTGGCCGCCGCGCGGTCACGCGGCATCCAGGTGTTCTTTGTACCGCATCACCGATGGCGCGAAAACGACACGCATCTTCATTGGAAGACGATGCCTCCCGTGCAGGCCAGCACCTTTCAACATCATGTGTTCGCTGACGGCACCTGGGGCGGCAGCTTTCATGCGGATTTCGAGCCGAAGCCCGGCGACGTGGTGGCACACGAGCATTGGATGTCAAGCGGGTTTGCCAACACCGACCTTGACCTTCAATTGAAGAAACATGGATTGCGCAAAATCATCATCATTGGCATGCGCGCCAACACGTGCATCGAATCCACACTACGCTATGCGGCTGAATCGGGATACGAGGTGACGATCATCAAGGACGCCATCGGCAGCTTCGGGCATGCGGAGATGGAGGCGTCGCTCACGTTCAATATGCCCGCCTATGCGAATGCCATTCTCTCTACGCAGGAAATCATCGAGAAACTCTCAGGCTGACTGTACAAACATAAGTTCCGCAAGCCGGGTAGCCACCGGGTGAAACCGACGATCTGCTGATCACCAACGCGGCCCTGCCAACTATCGCGACGGCTCACGAAACTCGTAATCGCCGCGCCGGATGCTGAGCGCCCGCGCCCGGTAGACAAACGTGTAGCTGGGCCAGATCGACGCATTGCGTCCGGTCCTGTCCATGTACCAGCTTTTGCAGCCGACGCTTACCCAGACAGTGCCCAGCAGTTTCCGGTCTATCCATGCCACGTCGCGCTGTTGTGCTTCGGCTCGTGCCTCGACGGTGAGCGCATGCAACTGCTCCGCACGCCGGATGAGTCGAAGCCCCTGCTCTACCTGCGTCTCCAGCATGTAGATCATGGATGTATGCCCGAGCACGGTGTTCGGGCCGTGCAGCAGGAACAGATTGGGGAAGCCGCTGACCATCGTGCCGGCAAGGCAGCGCGGACTCCCCTGCCAGACATCGGCCAGCGACTCGCCGCTGCGGCCGTAGATGTAATGGAGTACGGCAGGTCCTGTACCTGAAAACCCGTGCCGAAGACGATCACATCGACCCGGCGTTCGACCCCGTCACTGCCGACCACGCCGTGCTCGGTAATGCGCTCCAGTCCCGAAGGCACCACATCCACATTGCTCTGCGCCAGCGCCGGGTAATAGTCGTCTGACACAAGGATGCGCTTGCAGCCCATCGTGTATTCCGGGGTAAGTTTCTGGCGTAACGCGGGATCCTTGATGCTTGCGCGCATGTGCCTGATGGCTTGCATCTGGACCACGCGCATCACGAGCGGATTTCGAAATCCGAAGGCCAACAATTCACGCTGCACATAGATGCACAAGCGCACCCAACGTTGCAGCCATGGACGCCGATGAAAGCGTTCCATGGCCCGCTTTGTGATGGCAAAGTCACCGCGCGGCACGATCCACGGCGCGGTGCGCTGAAACAGATACAAGCGCGAGACGGCCGGCTGGATCCGCGGAATGAACTGGATCGCCGACGCGCCCGTACCCACCACGCACACCGCCTTGCCTGCCAGATTCAAATCGCGCGGCCATTGGGCCGAATGGAATACCAGGCCCTTGAAGTCGTTCAGCCCCTTCAGTGCAGGAATGCTCGGATCGCTGAGCGCACCCATGCCGGCAAAAACATAGCGGCCACGGTATTCCCCGTTCGGGGTGCCGATGACCCACTCGCCGCAGGCCTCGCTCCAGTGCAGGCTGCGAACCGTCGTGTTGAAACGAATATGTTCGGATACCTGGAAGTTCCGTGCGCAATGCCGCAGATAATCCAATATTTCCGGCTGCGGCGAAAACTGATAACTCCAGCTTGAGTTGGGTGCAAAGGAGTAAGAGTACAAATGTGACTGCACATCACATGCGCATCCGGGATATCGGTTGTCGCGCCAGACACCCCCGACATCGCCGGCACGTTCCAGCACGACAAAATCATGTTCCCCTTGATCTTTCAGGCGAATGGCGGCGGCAAGAACGCCGAAGCCGGCACCGATGATGACTACTTTGAACGAGCGACCGTTCGGGCCCTGATCGTCGTGCACGTCGCCCCCGCATCGTTATATTCCAGGGACCAAAGTCAGACCGGAGCCTGAGCCATATCTGCTAATTACCCAAGCACCGCGAGTGAAAATGCTAAGGATTAGTACATTTGCCGTTTAGGAGGTCTTGTTCCGAGCAAACGGGCAAGCACGCCAGCTATTGCTCCCTCAACACTTGTACGCCCGCCTGGCCGAGCGCAAGCTAACGACTCGTCCACCGGCGGACGCGTCTGTCGCGCGCTCCGCCGAACTCAGGTGTTGAGTGCTTATCGCGAACACGCAGGGTTAGATGGAGGCCGAGAATGGCAATGCACGACATCCGCAAGGCCATCGATCAACATTGGGCCGCATCCGCTGCGGGCGATCAAGTTGAGGAGCATGCGATCTATCACGACGATGCGGTGTGCGAGTACCCGCAGTCCGGCGAGATCATCCACGGCCGGCGCAACCTGCAGGCGCTCCGCAGCCATCACCCCGGTAAACCGTCAGGGTTCACGGTGCGGCGCATTGCCGGAGAAGGCAACCTGTGGGTGACCGAGTATGTGATCACCTACGAGGGCAAGCGCGCGTACACCGTGAGCATCATGGAGTTTCGCGACGGAAAGGTGGCGCACGAAACGCAATACTTCGCCGATCCGTTTGAAGCGCCCGCCTGGCGCGCCCAATGGGTCGAGCAAGGCAACACTGCCGAGCGCGTCCCATAATCAGTGTTGCTGCGACGCCGTACCCGATACGTGACGGTTGCCCGGCACGCTCCAGCGCAAAGGGAGATCCTTGCCCTGGCTGATGCCGATACGCGGCCCGCCCACCGGATTCCTGGGCGGCGCCATGCCATCGTCGACAATGGTGAAGCCTTCGCTGGCGCCCACCAGATCAATGCCATTCTGGATTCCGCTGATACCCATCGCCTCCGTCAGGCGCGCTGGCCCGCGGCATAAATCACGATCACGGGTTATTCGCGGCCGCACTGCACGCATTTGCTCCAGTCCGTGCAGAGGCTCCAGGGCTCGAATGAGCACACCGCAACCACCACCCACCGGGCCGCTCACACAGTTGCAGCACCAGTGCATGCCGTAGGTGAAACGGACATACATGTGCCCCGGGGGGCCAAACATCACGGCGTTGCTCAGCGTCCTTCCGCGGAACGTATGTGAAGCCGGGTCGACGGCGCCTAAATAGGCCTCCACTTCCACGATGCGGCCCGCCCGGCCATCTGCGCTCACCAGGATCTTGTTGAGGAGTTGCTGCGCGACCACGGTCGCCGCACGAGCAAAGAACGCGCGCGACAAGGGCCTGCCGGGCCATTTGATGGATGTCACTTCTTTTCTAGCCACACGGTTCTCCAATGGGCCCTGCCTATTCGCGAAGCTCCGACGAGTTACTGGCTCGGCCAAATCGCCACCATCGAAAACTACAGCACGCCTAATTGCTCACGGCACGCGCGAGAAACACCGAGAAAAGGCCGGACGCGTCGGTCCATTCGTGCATCGGCAACCATCCACCCGCACTCAGCAGCACGGCAGCACCGCGCGGGTCGTATTTGTGGCTGTTTTCAGTGTGGATGGTCTGCCTGGCTTGCATCTTGAAAGCATAGCCATCCACCTTGAAGGACACATCGCGCATAGCCTCCAGGTGCATCTC
Source organism: Dyella flava (assembly GCF_016904955.1). Taxonomy (GTDB): domain Bacteria; phylum Pseudomonadota; class Gammaproteobacteria; order Xanthomonadales; family Rhodanobacteraceae; genus Dyella_B; species Dyella_B flava. The sequence goes on from NZ_JADIKE010000020.1 coordinate 8,374, forward strand.
CACGCGTGATTGCTTCGTGTTCCAGCGGGCCCGGTGGCGAAAGGCGTTCAGCGGAATGGTGCCATCAAGATCGCGGTTGATGCGTTCAAGCAGATTCAAATTGAACTGTGCGGTGACCCCTTGCGCATCGTCATAGGCGGGCAACAAGATACGTTCGTCCTTGACTCGATCGATGCCGATCAACAGCATGGCGTCCGGGCCCAAGGTTTTGGCCATGCGACGCAGCAGGTCCACCGCTTCGGTCACGAGCAGATTGCCGATGGTCGAGCCGGGGAAAAAGCCAAGGTAAGGCGGCTGCATCGATGCGGGCAGCGAAACCTGCGAGGAGAAATCCGCCTGCACGGGGTGAATCGGCAAGCCTGGAAATTGCTCCCTCAGCGCACCGGCGGATTCCATCAGGAACTCTCCGGAAATGTCGATGGGCACATAGGCACACGGCTCCACCGCCGATAACAGCAGCGGCGTTTTCGCCGAGGAACCCGAGCCGTATTCCACCACCGTGCGCCCGGGACCTATCAGGCGCGCCATGTCGTGGCCATGCGTATGCAGGATTTCCCGCTCTGCGCGCGTGGGGTAGTACTCAGGCAGGCGCGTGATGTCTTCAAACAATTCAGAGCCACGATGATCGTAGAACCAGCGCGGCGGAATCGCCGGCTGAAGTTGCGAGAGACCGCTCAGGACGTCCTTGCGGAACGCCAGGTCCCCCAACGTCGGCTCCACCAGGTCCATATCTGACATGAAATTCATTACTGGCTCCTCGCCAATCGCACCCCGGCAAACTGCCAGCGTTGCTGCGGATAGAAAAAATTGCGGTAGCTGGCGCGCACATGTCCGCGTGGTGTCGCAAAGCTGCCACCCTTGAGTACAAATTGCCCGGACATGAACTTGCCGTTGTATTCGCCTACGGCGCCGGTCGCCGGCTGAAAACCCGGATATGGCGAAAACGCCGATGCGGTCCATTCCCACACGTCACCAAACAGCTGGCGAATGCCCTGCCCGCCATGATCAGGCATGGGATGAACGGCGCCGGCTTTATCCAAAAACACTCCGGCCTGGGCGTTGTGATGTTGCGCAGCGCTTTCCCATTCGGCCTCGGTAGGCAGGCGCGCACCGGCCCAGCGCGCATACGCGTCGGCCTCGTAATAACTCACGTTGGTCACCGGCGCATCGAGCACCAGGTCGGCCCAGCCGTCCAGACCGAAGCGCTGCACCCAACGGTCTTCCTCGTCTCGGCGCCAATACAGCGGCGCTTCGATCTGCTGTGAGCGAACCCACGCCCAGCCGTCGGACAACCAATACTTTGACTGCTGATAACCGCCGTCTTCGATGAATTGGCGCCATTCGCGATTGGTGACCAATCGATCGGCCAGCGCATGCGGCGAAAGCCAGGTCGTATGGCGAGGGCGCTCGCTGTCAAAGGCGAATCCTTTCGCATCATCGCCCATCTCGGCCGGGCCTTCACGGCCCACCACCCAACGCAGCGGTGAAGGCACCACCACCGGCTGCGTTGGGGTCCGCACAAAAAGTGGAGCCTGAAGCGGACTGCTGTAGGTAAGATGCTGCAGATCCATCAGGATCAGTTCCTGGTGCTGCTCCTCGTGATGGCAACCGAGCTCAATGAGCTCGCGTGCGCGCTGGGGCAAACTTCCCCACGCATCGCGTATATGTGCGTCGACGTACTGGCGGTACGCGTAGACGTTCTCGAGCGAGGGGCGAATGAGCAGTCCACGGGATGCGCGAGCAAGACGCTCGCCTTCCGCTTCATAATAACTATTGAAAAGATAGGCGTAACTGGCATCAAACGGCTTATATCCGCTTACGTGATCGCGCAGCACGAAGGTTTCAAAGAACCACGTGCTATGCGCGAGATGCCATTTCGCCGGCGACGCGTCCGGCATCGACTGCACGGTCGCTTCGGCATCGGAAAGTGATGCGCACAACCCATCCGTGAGTGCGCGCACGCGATTAAACCGGTCCAGAAGCGCATCCAATACGCCAGGTGCCAATACCGGCAGTTTTTTAGCTGTCATATAAATCACTCCTTCGCACAACCATAGAGTTGCGAATTGCCATTCTTTGAATAAGACATGTTGAACGTCGGCGTGAATAAAACTCCAAGATCTTCAGCCGTCTCAGCATCAGATGGGAAAGACCGTAGAGTCCGGCTTCAGTCCATAGAGAAGGCGTTGCTTCATCGACGCCGCGACGGACGCCATGCCCTCGTTTTGGATACGAACGTTTCGGGCTGTTACATCGACCAGTCGCGGGCCATCGCAGAGCGCGGCAACCAGGTGGGTGTCACCATCCTTTGTGCTATAGGACCGCACGGCTGACGACGTATCACAATACGCCGCGCCGCCCGGATTCTGTTCCGGGTCAACATAAAGAACGACGCGCGGAGCAGCCGCTAGTTGTGACTGGCCTTTGTTGAGCAAGGCGTATTGTTGCTGCGTTGTTCCATAAGGGATCTGCTTCGCCAACTCATCAGAACTTAGCTGCCGAGTGTCGCCATGCACTTCCACCGGCATCGTGTTCATCATGGGTTTCCAGCGAAAGTAAGTATCATCAGCAGCAGCCCATTGCGTTCGCAACGTTCCACTGCACCCGGCCACCAAAAGAGCCAGCGGCATCAGAAATATGGCGTAAAAAATCGCCGTCACGCCCTTTCCAGGGCGCGCTTTCAAGCTTGCTTTCATTGAGCTATCTCCAGTTACATCACGCTGATGAGCATTTAGTGGCGCCGCGTCAGCGCGAGACTTTCTTTATTCGCGCTTCGATATTCCATCACCCAGCGACGAGAAAATAAAAATGTATTTTCCATTACACATATATCGGACGAACTCGTACCAAAAACCGTCAACTGCGGATTGACTATTTACAAAACCAAAGCGATCCATGCGTTCGGCATCTCCAATTTCTGCTATTCAAACGAAAGAGTGTGCATCGCAAAAAAATCTTGCGTTGCCGTCATTCCCGCGAGATGCTTCACAACAGCCCGGCGAATTTGATTCCATACACTGCAACAGCCCCTCACTCCTCACTCCTCTCTCTTAGCTCTTCGCTCCTACCGCCGCGGCACAAACCCAGGCACCCCGGTATCCACCACCGCATTGAGCCTGACTTCCGTGGTAATGCGCTCCCTTATGTCCTGCATGGCGACCTGCGGCAGCGAGGAAACATCAAAGTTTTCCCTGATGTGCGCCGGGTTGGTCGACGTGGTGAGGAAGGCCGTACCGCGCGATGCAGCCCACGCCAACGCGACTTGCGCCGGTGTCCTGCCGACATGCTCGGCGATGCGCGTGATCACCGGATCGTCGGTTATTTTCGGGTCCATGCCATGGCCCAGCGGGGCGAATGCCTGAAACACGATGCCGTGTTGCTCACAGAACTCCAGCAGCTCCCATTCGGGCAGATACGGATGGCACTCGACCTGCACCACGGCGGGCTTGATGCGCGCCACCGCAACCAGCTCCTTTAACTTGTCCAACGTGATATCGGAAAGCCCGATGGCCTTGACCCGGCCCTCATCCACCAGCTGTTCCATCGCCCGCCATGTTTCGACCAGGGTTATCTCTGTGTCGTAGATCGGCGTGCCCTGATCGTTCATCGGATACTGTTCGTCGCCGGCTTGGAACGCATACGGCGTATGGATCAGATACAAGTCGAGGTAATCGAGCTGCAGGCGATCCAGGCTTGCTTCCAGGGCGGGCTTGACGCGCTCGGGGCGGTGATTGTTGTTCCATAGCTTGGTGGTGATGAACACGTCATCGCGCGTCACCGTGCCTGCCTCGAACGACTCCTTCAGCGCCTCGCCCACCAGGTCTTCGGTGCGATAAAGCTCTGCGCCGTCGATGTGCCGGAAGCCCGCTTCCAATGCCTCCTTGATGGCCGGCTTGACCTTGGCGCGATCGGGAATCAGCGAGCCGAATCCCATGACGGGGATGGCGCCGCTGCCGTGAGCGAGGGGAATTCTTTTCTGGCGAAAATCTTCAGTCGTATGCATGTTCGTATTCTCTATTTGGGATCTTGTATTCAATTCGGTAATCACAACTTCCCGTTGTACGCCACACGCTGCTCGGAAGCACCGTTGGCATTGCCGCCGAGGGCCACCGAAAGTTGCACGTTGTCGAGGTAACGCGCGGTCTTAGCTTGAATCTCGCCGATCAGTGCGCGCTGGTAGCTGCGCTGGGCGTCCAGCACCTGCAGCACACTGGTTTCACCCACCTGATAGCCCTGCTGGTTCAACTGAAGGCTGGTCTGGGCGGCGCTCAACGCCTGTTCCTGCGCGGCATATTCTTCTGCGTCGTGGTTGACGCCCTGCAGCACGTCGGCCACCTGGCCCAACGATTTGATAACGGTCTGCTGGTAGTTGGCGTAGGTCGCCTTGTAGTCGTCGACCGAGGCTTGACGGTTCGCCTTGAGCGTTCCGCCGGCGTAAAGCGGTCCGGCCAGGCCACCTGCAATACCCCACAGCGTTCCGATGCCAGGGCCCGCCGTGGCGAGCGAAGCGGAGAGCGTGAGGTGCGGGTACATATCCGCGGTTGCCACGCCGATCGCCGCACTCTGTGCATGGAGCTCGGCTTCCGCTTCGAGAATGTCCGGGCGATTGCGCGCAAGTTCGGACGGCAGGCTGACGGGGATATCTTGCGGCAGCGTGAAATCGCTCAGATCAAAATCCGGCGCCGTCCATTCACCCGGGCTCTTGCCCACCAGGATCGACAGTGCATGCTTTGCGACGTCACGCTGCTGGGTGAGCGGGGGCAGCAGGGTCTGGTCCTGGGCGAGCTGGGTGTTAGCCAGCGCGACATCGAGCTGCGTCGCGCTGCCGTGCTCATGTGCGCCCTGAACGAGTTCGAGGTTCTTCTGATCGTCCGCGATCAGCACCTGCACCGCAGTGATCTGCGCACGGGCGGATGCGAGCTGGATCGCCTCGCTGGCGACGTCGCCGGTGACGGTCAGATAGGCCGCGTCAAACTTATGCTTCTGAAATTCGGCTTGTGCTTTGCGTTCCTCGACCAGCCGCTTGTTACCGCCGAAGATGTCGAAGTCGTAGCTCACTTGCGGCCCGACCGAGTAGAAGTTGGACGTGGCGGTTACGCCGCCGGAGTTCTCCCGCCCACGGCCGCCTGACGCACCAAATCCCACCTGCGGACGCAGCCTGCCAGCGGCCGACGCAACGGCGTCGTTCGCCTGCGCGATGGTTGCATCGGCCGCTTCCAGATCGAAATTGCCGGTGACGGCCTTGTTCATCACCGCATCGAGCTTGGTGGAGCCGAGCGACGTCCACCAATTGCCTTCAATGCTCTTGCCGAGGTCGATGTGCTGAGTCTGGACTGTCTTGTCGTCACCGCCGAGTTTCTGCTCGGCCTGGGCGTCGTAGTGTTGCGTGGTCGGCGCAGCCGGCTTTTGGAAATTGGGCCCCACCATGCACGCGGACAGCAGCATGGCCATGGTGGAGGTAAGTACCAGCGTGCGTGAAGACCGCTTCAACGAAATCGATGTGATCAGTTTCATGACAGGACTCCAGGAATATCAGTTGCCGGCACGCGGCTTACGAAGGAAGAGAACCAGGGGACTGGCGACCAGTGCGGTCACCAGCAAAATCTTGAATTGGTCGAAGATGCCGACAATCGCCGCCTGACCCGTGACCTCATCGTTCAGCGAAGCGAGTCCCTGCACCGAGAAAACACTGCTGCCGAGGACGTAGGGCCGCAGGTCCTTGGCGAGCGCCAGGTGCATGCTCTGGGTGTTGTTGAAGAAGAAGATCTGCACGATCGCAATGCCGAGCGTGCTGCCATACAACCGCGCCATGTTGAAGAAGGCGTTGCCTTCCGGGCGAAGTTTCGGGTCCAGCGTGCTGAAGGCAGTACGGGAAAGGGCGGCCATCACAATGCCCAGGCCGAAGCCCTGCACGATCCCCGCCCACACCACCGCGTCCCAATACATCAGCGGCGAGTAGCGAACCATCTTCCAGGTGCCGTAGATCACCAGGCTCAGGCCACCGAGCAGGAACAGCCGGTTGTCGATGCGCGGCGACGGACGCGCGGTCAGCAGCAAGCCGCAGACCAGGGCCATGCCGCGCGGAATGGTGATGTTTCCGGTGGTGTGCGCCGGGTAACCGAGCAGTTCCTCAAGCATCGGCGAAGTCAACGCCAGGGTCGGCAGCAGGATGAAGCCGATCGCAAAGTACATCAGGGTCGAGACAACGAAGTTGCGATCCTTGAACAAAGCCTTGTCCAGGAAGTGCTGGTCCTTGGTCAGCATGTGCACGATGAACAGATAGAAGCCGAGCGCGGAGGCGATGGCGTCCACCCAGATCTCTCTCGAGTCAAACCAGTCCATGCGTTCACCGCGATCGAACAGCATCTGCAGCCCCGCAATGCCCATCGTGAAAGCGGCCAGTCCAAAGAAATCGAAAGACGGGGTCTTCTCGGCCTTCTTCTCGGTCAGGTACAGGCCCATCGTCAACGCGACAAACGTGGCCAGCGGAACACTGAAATAGAAGATCGATTGCCAGCTGATGAATTCGCTGAGCCAGCCGCCGATGCTCGGGCCGCTGAGCATCCCGGACAGCGACGCCACGGTCCACACCAGACCCATGCGCGGCTGCCGCTGCGGCGGGGTGACTTCAAGCAGGATCGCCATCGATATCGGAGCAAGCGTGCCGCTCGCCGCGCCCTGGAGGATGCGGGCTGCCACAAATTGCAGCGGTGTCGTTGCCAGCGTGTCGAGGAACAGTGCAAGGATGAAAATGCTGATCGATACCTGGAAGACCGTCTTCCTTCCGAATTTCCCCGCCAGCCACGCGGTCATTGGCATGACGATGGTGGCGGCGGCGATGTAGGCGGTGAACACCCAACCGATCTCGTCGTCGGCCATCGAGAGCGAACCCTGGATGTACAGCAGCGCCGCATTCGGGATCGAGATGTTCATCGCCTGCATGAAGGTCGCAAGCAGCGCGGCCATCACCAGCAGCCGGCGAGACGTCGCCTCGGCGGCAGGGTCAAGGGCAGCGTTCATTGCAGTGCCCCGGTGCCAGCACTTGCCACGTACGCGTGCTGCCGGGTATCGACGTGTGCGGTGACGCTCATGCCCGAATACAGCGGACGCTGCGGATCGAGTTGGTCGAACTCCAGGCGCACCGGCAAACGCTGCACCACCTTCACCCAGTTGCCGGTGGCATTTTCCGGCGGCAACACCGCGAATTCCGAGCCCGTGCCGGGAGCGATGCTGACCACGTGTGCTTTGAACGGATGCCCAGGATAGGTATCGACATCGATGATCGCCGACTGGCCCGGACGCATATACGTCATGCCGGTTTCGCGGAAATTGGCCTCGACCCAGATGCGGCGGCTGGACATCATCGAGAACTCGGTGGCGCCGCTATTGACGTAATCGCCCACCTGCAGATCGTCGACCCGGGTGACGACGCCATCGTCCGGCGCCACCACCGTCGTGTAGGAAAGATCGAGCCGGGCGCGATCCAGTTGCGCCTTCGCCTCACGCACCATCGGGTGTTGATCGACCGGGATATCCGGATTGCCGTCCAATTCGGCGACGGTGTTGGCAACATCCTGCTGCGCCGACGCAATGTGTTGTTGTGCGACGGTGAGATCGGACTCCGACTGCTCAAACGCGGAACGCGAGGTGAAATCGGTGGCGAGCAGCGCTTTCTTGCGCGCGTATTCACGCTGGTCGAAGTCAGCCGTCGCCTTGGCGGCGTCAACATCGGCCAATTGGCTGTGATACGTCGCCTTGAGCGCTTCGACCTGCAGACGCGCACTGTTGAGCTTGGCCTCATCCTGCTCCACCGCAATGCGGTAGGGCTCGGGATCGACCTGGAACAGCAGTTGGCCCGCGCGCACCTTCTGGTTGTCGCGCACCGCGATCTGCACCACCTGGCCGGGGACCCGGGCATTGATGGAAACCTTCGCGGCCTGCACGAAGGCGTCGTCGGTCATCACTTCATGGGCGCGAGCCAGGTATTCGGCGGCGCCGCCGATCGCCAGCACCAGCGGCACACCCGCCATCAGGGGAACGCGCAGCTTCGCCTTGAGGCTGCGGGGCGGCTTGGCGGGTGCGGCCGCCCTTTCAACTATTTCTTCAGACTGCTTTTGCATGACAGATTCCTCAATGAGTGCAGGAATCAAGCGGTGACCGTCGGCTTTGCCTTTTCCCCCGACCAGCTTCACGCTCAGATTCCAAAGGTTGAATTTTGTACCTGTTCGAATAATAATCTCGCCGCTCATACGAGGTCAAGCATTTTTATGCAAATTGGTACAAAAAAAGATGGAACCCCGAAAAGGCCCCGCGGGCGGCCCCGCGCCTACGACCCGGAAACGGCTCTACGGCGCGCTGCGGAGGCCTTTTGGAAGACCGGTTACGCCGGCACGTCGCTCGACGACATAACTGCCGCGACAGGCATGAACCGCCCCAGCCTCAGCGCCGCGTTCGGCGACAAGCACCAGATCTACGTCAAGGCGCTAAGCGCCTACTGGGAATACAAATTCGGGGCGATGCGCAGAGCGCTGGAGGCTGGCGGGACCCTGGCCGAGACCCTGATGAAGGTCTACGACACCACGCTATCCATCTATTTCGCCGGCGAAGAGCAAGGGCTTGGATGTTTCGTGGTCGGCACGGCGATTACCGAGGCGCCGGGCGATGTCGAGGTCAGGAACATCGTCGCGAAGGGCTTTGAGAAGCTCGATACCGATTTCGAAGCGCGCTTCAAACTGGCGATTGCAGCCGGCGAATTGAAACCCGATGCCGACCCCAGGGCGCTGGCCCTGCTCACCACGGCAACGATGCACACTCTGGCCGTCCGCGCTCGCTCCGGCAGCTCGCAAAACGAGCTGAGAAAACTCGCGCAGAAAGTAGTGAACGTGATTTGCGGGTGAACTGTCGTGACAGATGGACTCCCCGACATCATTGCCGGACGTCTTGATGTGCTGTTCTGCGGAATCAACCCCGGCATGACCGCGGCCACAACCGGACATCATTTCGCTGGAAGAAGCAATCGCTTCTGGCGCGTCATCCATCTCGCTGGTTTTACGCCCGAGGAAATTTCACCACAGGAGGACCACGCCCTGCTCCGATACGGATGCGGCGTGACCTCCGTGGTGAAGCGGCCAACAGCGAGCGCCGATCAGCTTTCACCCGAAGAATTCATTGCTGCCGCTACCGAATTCAGGCAGAAGATCGCACGCCATGCGCCACGCTTTGTCGCCTTTCTCGGCAAGGCAGCGTATTGCGGGCTTTCTGGCCAACGCGAGGTCGACTGGGGATTGCAGGCAACCCGCATGGAAGGCGCTGCCGTCTGGATCCTGCCCAACCCTAGCGGAAGAAATCGCGCGTTCGGTCTCGGCCAACTGGTCGAAGCGTATCGTCAACTTTATCTAGCGGCGGTGAGACATTCGCTGACTGGCCCACTCCATGGTCGATAGCAGCTCATCGAGTTACAGGCCGAAGTTCTCGAAGCACTGACCCAGCATGGTTCGGTGAATTTCCAGCGGTTCGTGTTCTTCGGCCTGCGTGGCGGCATAGGTCACGCGCGCCATCAGGAAGAGTTGGTTGCGGATCTGTTCCAGCTTTTCGACGTTTTCTTCGCGCAGCAGATAGCCGTGCGTCGGCTTGGCCACGTCACGTGGTTTGCTCATGGGTCACTCCAGGATGTGGATGACGCGGCGGATCAGCGCTTGATCAATGCCATATCCTGTCTCGATGTTCGATGTGGTTGCCCTGCTCCAATTGCTCCAGCGCCTCGCCAATCAGTTTGCTGATCAGCTCAAGGGTGAGCTTCATTTCCGAGCGGGGAATCATGTCGGCGTCGCCTTCGTGCGGCCCATCCTTGCAGGCGATGTTCGCCATGATCAACAGCAGGTGTTGAAGGTTTTTCAGTTCGATGTAGTCGTCTTCAGACAATAGGTAGTGCTTCAACCCGAAGGGGTCGATGTAGCTGCGTTCCATGGGTGTTCTCCGCACGCGGTTAGGTCGCCCGCGCATAGCGCGCGGGCGAAGGGTCTGCAGGAAAAACCTGCTCGTGTTGTCGGAATCAGCTGATTCCGGCTGGACGATTACCCACTTGGGGCTCGACGTTGCGCGGTCCGTGCAGCGGTGGAGTAAGGGGATTGCACCAGGGCGGGGGCACGTGGGTGTGCGGGTGCTTTAAGATCGAGCGTAACCATAATTGACTAGTCCTTGATCGAGCGTAGTTGGTTGTGGCCAGCGGGTTGCGCGGGGGCCTAAGCCCACGCAATCCGCGCTTACTCCACTCCTGTCGGGCGTGTCGTGGGCCTCTCAGCGATGGGCACGTCCGACATACCTATACTCACGTAGGTACGACCGAAGTTGGTGGAGATCACGCGAAATGGTGTTGTCGGCGGATGCCGCTTTGTTTGTGCGTTCTCTTCTGAGCTTCGTGCCGCGATAGTTCTCTCTCTCGCCAACATGCCGCATTGGCTCCCTCTCCCCTTCGGGGAGAGAGCCTGCCCCGGACTTGATCCGGGGGTTGGGGTGAGGGGCTGCGCTTGCCTCGAACTTCATCACTACAGCGTTATATTTTTTTATGCGCTCACGCTGCGCATCAACTTGATCGCAAGATTGGCCCCTCACCTCGGTCCTCTCCCCGGAGGGGAGAGGAAGACAAGCGTCGGCGTTGCGAATTTCTCACTCATGCCGTAACAACCCCCTGTCCCCGCAGGTGAGCGGAAGAAAAGCGTGGAGCCTGCGTAGGAAAAGCATCAACGCTGCGGCAGAAATGCGTTACCCTGATCGCGCCGCAGCCGTGCCCGCCCCACCGCCCGCGCAGGCATGCGTTGATCCCGAACGGATTGCGCAATACCGATCGGACCGTGGTTGGCAGTCATCCGGGGATTCCCATGACCCGCATCACGCACCTCATTCGGCGCATCTACGAGAAGTGGAAACGGGACACGCTCAGTCAGAGCGATTTCCGCCCTAGTGTCAGCATCCTCAAGCTATCCCTGATGGCGGTGTTCGTCGGCATCGCCGCCGCACTGGTGGCATTCGTGCTTTACCGCATGATCGGTTTCGTCACCAATCTGGCATTCCTGCAACGGTTGTCGTTCGACTTCGTGCCGCCTTCGCGCGGCCATTCGGCGTGGGCGATCGTGATCGCGCCGATCGTGGGTGGCCTGATCATCGGCCTGATGGCGCGCTTTGGCTCCGATCGCATTCGTGGTCACGGTATTCCCGAGGCGCTGGAAGCGATCCTGTTTCGAAAGAGCAAGATGATGCTCAAGGTGGCGATCCTGAAACCGCTTTCAGCGGCGATTGCGATCGGCACGGGCGGGCCGTTCGGTGCCGAAGGGCCGATCATCATGACCGGCGGAGCGGTCGGCTCGCTGTTTGGCCAGATGTTCTACCTGACCTCGATCGAACGACGCACGCTGCTGGTAGCCGGGGCGTGCGCCGGTATGGCCGCCACCTTCAGCACACCGATCGCGGCCACGCTGCTGGCGGTGGAGTTGTTGTTGTTCGAGTGGCGCCCGCGCAGCACGATCCCGGTGGCGATCGCCTGTTTCGTGGCTGACGCACTGCGACCGTTTCTGCTCGGCCCTGGCCCGCTGTTTCCATTGAAAGTGGAATTCCATCTGCAACTGGTGGATTTATGCTTGGCTGCGCTATGCGGATTTCTTGCCGCCCTGCTGGCGACGGCGCTCACCGCAGCCATCTACAAGGTTGAAGATGGCTTCAACAAACTGCCGATCCACTGGATGTGGTGGCCCGCCATCGGTGCCGTCGCGGTCAGCATCGGCGGCTGGTTCGAGCCGCAGGCGCTGGGCGTGGGCTATGACGTGATCGATCAGTTGCTGACTGGCAAGTTGGTCGGTGACGCGATTCTGATGTTCATGCTCATCAAGTCGCTGATGTGGATCATCTATCTCGGCTCCGGTACATCCGGTGGCGTGTTGGCGCCACTTCTGGCGCTGGGTGCGGGCCTTGGCGCGCTCGAGTCACTGGTATTTCCAGGAAACCAGCCACTGCTGTGGCCACTGCTCGGCATGGGCGCCATGCTGGCCGGCGTCATGCGTTTGCCGTTCACTTCGATCCTGTTCGCCTTGGAGCTCACACGCAACGCCAGTGCATTGCCGGCCCTGTTAGTTGCCTGCACGACGGCTTATGGCGTCAGTGTGTTCCTGATGAAACGCTCCATTCTTACCGAGAAGGTCGCTCGCCGAGGCTTTGATATTTTCCGCGAATATACGGTAGACCGGCTGGAACACATGGCGGTGAAGGATGTGATGAGCACCGACATCATGACCATCCGCGGCGATATCAGCGTGCGCGAAGCGGCGCAGAAATATTTCGGCGCCGATCAGAAATACCGTGCCTATCCGGTTGTTGATGGCAATGGCCGACTGCTCAACGTCATCAATCGCGATGAGCTGGCTCGTCTGTGGCAAACCGAACCTGACGGCACCAGCCGACTCGCCGACGTACTCGGCAAGGATCCGGTGGTGTCTTTTCCTGACGAGAGTTGCAAGAGCGTGGCGATCCGTGCCGCAGTGGAAAAGCTCGACCGCATTCCGGTCGTCAGCGCCGATCGGCAATTGCTACTGGGCATGGTCACCCGTTACGACTTGCTGAAGCCTTATACCCATCATCATGAGGAGGAAGGGGTACGCGAGCGCTTTTTCGGTAATGGGAGGCAATCAGGACGCTAGACCCCGCCGCACCGAACGAGAAAGCTTTGGCGCAGCGGGAACTAGACTTCAGCGCTGAGCGGCTGTGCTTGCGGGGAAATTCAGAGCCGCGCCGGTGTTTCTTTGCAGGCTCGTCGCGAGGTTGACCACTACACCTCGGTCCTCTCCCCGAGGGGAGAGGAGGAAAAGCATGGCGTGACGTGCAACGTTGCTACGCGAAAATAGCGAAGATTTTACGCTGGCATGGCGTCGGCTTTTTGCGACAATCCCGGCCTGTTCTACAAAGAACTGTTACCTGAGCAGGGGAAATCCCGCAGGCAACATTCAGCCTCGTAGCACTTCAGGGCCCTCACCGTGCATGTCGTCAAAATCAAACCAGGCCGAGAAAAATCCGCGCTGCAACGCCATCCCTGGTTATTCTCGGGCGCACTGCTTCCGGTAACAGGTGACCCAAAATCGGGTGACACAGTCAAAGTGCTGGACTGCAATGGTCGCTTTCTGGGCTGGGCGGCGTGGAGCGGCGAATCGCAGATACGCCTGCGCTTCTGGAGTTTCGACGAGCGCGAAACCATCGACCGGGATTTTTTCCGCCGCCGCTTGAACCGAGCCATCCAGCAACGCGCCGCCATGGAGCACATGGGCGATGCCATGCGCCTGGTGCATGGCGAATCCGATGGCCTGCCCGGCCTGATTGTCGATCGCTATGGCGAGGTACTCGTGCTGCAGCTGCTCGCGGCGGGTCCGGAAGCCTGGCGCGAGGTGCTTTGCGACGAACTGCAAGCACTCACCGGCGCACGCGCCATCTACGAGCGTTCCGATGCCGACGTGCGAGAACTGGAAGGGCTGCCGCTACGCAGCGGCCTGTTGCGCGGTGAACTGCCGGCGGTCACGGATATCACCGAGCATGGCCTGCGCTATCGCGTGAATGTCGCGGCAGGCCAGAAGACCGGTTTCTATCTTGATCAGCGCGCCAATCGGCAGCGCGTCGGCGGCCTGGCGCGTGGCGCGGATGTGCTGAACTGTTTTTGCTATACGGGCGGTTTTTCGCTGGCGGCCCTGCGCGGCGAAGCGCGCTCGGTGGTATCGGTGGACAGCTCCGGCGACGCGCTCGATGCCGCACGCGTCAACCTGAGTTTGAATGGCCTGCCGAGCGAACGCGCCGAATGGGTGGAGGCCGATGTTTTTCAATACTTGCGACTGCTGCGCGACAAGGGACGCAGCTATGACCTGATCGTGCTCGACCCACCGAAATTCGCTCCCACCGTCCAGCATGTGGAACGCGCCTCGCGCGCGTACAAGGACATCAACCTATGGGCGATGAAACTGCTGCGCCCGGGCGGCCACCTCGCCACCTTTACCTGTTCAGGCGGCATGAGCGCCGAGTTGTTCCAGAAGATCGTGGCGGGCAGTGCCTGGGATGCGAAAGCGGACATGCAGCTGATCGGGCGGTTTACCGCCGATATCGATCACCCGGTATCGCTGAATTTTCCGGAAGGCGATTATTTGAAGGGCTTGCTGTTGCGGAAGGTTTAGGGATGCGCTGATCAACTCTGCGACTCACTTTCAGCAAGCTCAGGTGAGGAAACGCGTGCAAACCGTTTTTGATATTCCCGCGGTGAGAGCCCGGTCTTGCGCTTGAACAGTTGCCGAAATGTGCTGAGGTCGCCGTAGCCGACGCGCTGGCTGACTTTGTCGAGGCCGATGGGCCTTGTTTCCAGCAACTGCTTGGCGACTTCGATGCGCAGATTTTGTAGATATTCCAACGGCGCGAGACCCACGGCCTGCTTGAAGCGACGGTTGAGCGTTCGCTCGCTGACGTTGAGATGGGCAGCCAGTTCGCTCAGCTGAAATCCCTGCTGGAGATTCGCCTCCATCTGTTGTTGAGCGCGTGCGACGAGCGGGTCGGCATGGCCATGCTCACCGACAAGCGTTGCGTAGGAAGCCTGGGAAATCCGGTTCATGTCGATCAATAGCGACTTGGCGGTCATCGCGGCAAGTTTCTCGCCGGCAAACACTTCAACCAGCCGGACGGCAAGATTCAAATAGGACGTCACCGCGCCGCTGGAAATAATGCCGTCCTGCATGGTCAGCACTTCCTGCGCCCGAAGTTCCACACGCGGATAGCGGCGTGCGAAGTCGGCGGCATTGGCCCAATGCGTTGTCGCGACGCGACCATCCAGCAATCCCGCTTCGGCAAGCAGGTAGTTGCCGGTGCAGTAAGCGGCCAGCACGGCGCCGGCCTTGCGCTGGCGTTGCAGTGCGGCGCACAGCGCGCTCAACTGCTCGCGGCGACCCACGAACTGGTCCATGTCGGAATAGAACGGCGCCGTGATGACCACGGCCTCCGCGCGTCGGCGTGCATCGATATGGCCGTCCACGGCAATGCTCTGACCCGATGCCGCTTTGACCGGTTGCCCATCGAGCGATTCCACCCGCCACGCGAACTTGGGCAACGGCGTGGCGCTACGCGCGGCTTCGCGCACACGCAGGTGGTTGGCGGCGTTCAGGACGTCGATGGCGCCCGCGACGCCCGATGCCAGGATTCCGTCGTAAACCCAGATCCGGATAGTAGCCATGACCGTGTCCGATATGCCTCTTAGAATGGCGATTCTGCCACTCCCTGGGGCTGCGGTAAAGGCGGATGATCACCCCATCAAATCACCTGAAGCGAGCGTGACACCATGCCAATGATCGACGCACTCATCCCGGAAAACGCCCTGACTCCCGAGGCGGAAACCCGGCTGCTGAAAGAAGTGACGGACATCCTGATCAGGGCGGAGGGGTACGATCCGGGCAACCAGCATGCGCAGCGGGTATCTGTGCTGCATCTGCATCGGCCGGCCGCGGTATTCGTCGGCGGAGAGCCCTCGAAGCTGCCGCGCTACCGGATCATTCCTTCGGCGCCGGAGGGTCAATACACCGATGAAGCACGGGCGACGCTGGTTAAAGAAATCACCGAAGCGGTAGCGCGCGCCGAGAACACGCCATTCAAGGACATCGCGCCGCGCGTATGGGTTTTTCCCACGGAGATTCCGGACGGTACCTGGGGTGCCAATGGTGTCATCAACCGGCTGCCGGACATCCACGCCATGCTCGTGGGCGAGTCTGAACGGGGTGCCGGTGCGAAGCGTCTGGCGCGGAGGCGGCGCGAAAAGGCACGCATCACGCTCGCTGCAGCGCTCGATACCGCACACGCTTAACGAGGATTTCAGCCATGACAATCATCAAAGCCGCCGCCGTACAGATCAGCCCTGTGCTCTATAGCCGCGAGGCCACCGTCGAAAAGATCGTTCAGAAGATTCATGAGCTGGGCCAGAAGGGCGTGCAGTTCGCCACCTTCCCGGAAACCGTGGTGCCGTATTACCCGTACTTTGCGGCCGTCCAGACGCCGATGGCGCAACTGATGGGCGACGAGTATCTGCGGTTGCTTGAGCAGTCCGTGACGGTGCCGTCCCCGACGACCGATGCTATCGGCGAAGCGGCGCGCAAGGCGGGCATGGTGGTCTCCATCGGCGTGAATGAACGTGACGGCGGCACCATCTACAACACGCAATTGCTGTTCGACGCCGACGGCAGCTTGATCCAGCGCCGCCGCAAGATCACGCCGACCCATTTCGAACGCATGATCTGGGGCCAGGGTGACGGATCGGGCTTGCGCGCCGTCGACAGCAAGGTCGGTCGCATTGGCCAGCTGGCATGCTTTGAGCACAACAACCCGCTGGCACGCTATGCGCTGATGGCCGACGGTGAGCAGATCCATTCGGCCATGTACCCGGGCTCTGCTTTCGGCGACGGGTTTGCGATGCGGATGGAAATCAACATCCGTCAGCACGCGCTGGAATCGGGCGCTTTCGTGGTGAACGCAACCGCCTGGCTGGATGCCGAGCAGCAGGCGCAGATCATGCGGGATACGGGTTGTGCGATCGGCCCGATCTCGGGTGGCTGCTTCACCACGATCATTGCACCCGACGGCACGATTTTGGGCGAACCGCTGCGATCGGGCGAAGGCGAGGTCATCGCCGATCTCGATTTCACGCTGATCTACCGCCGCAAGCAGCAAATGGATTCGCGCGGCCACTACGCCCGTCCGGAACTGCTCAGCCTGCTGATCGACCGCACCCCGACGGCGCCTATCCATGAGCGTGGAACGCACCGCGGCATCGACATCGCGCGAACTGAAGAAGCGGCGCGCATCATCGAGATCGCGTAACGGATCGCTGGCGAATTCCCCTTCCCTACTTTCAGAACGTGAGCGAGACAGCCATGACAACGTCGAATGACAGTCCCATCCTGGTCACGGGTGCAGCCGGCGCCGTCGGCGGCATCGGCCAGAGCGTCACCGCCATGTTGCTGGCCAAGGGCCACAAGGTGCGCGCACTCGTCCGCCGGGCAGACGAACGTTCCAGGAGCCTGCGCCGGCTCGGGGCGGAGGTTGTCACCGGTGACCTTACCGATCTTGAGTCGATGCATCGGGTCATCGAGGGCTGCCAGCGCGTCTACTTCGGCATGTCGATCTCGCCGGCCTATCTGGAAGCAACGGTGAATTTCGCCGCCGTAGCACGCCATCACGGCGTCGAGGCGATCGTGAACATCTCGCAGATGACGGTATCGGAGATGGGCATCCACGACACCACCCACAGCCCGCAGCACAAACTGCACTGGCTGGCGGAACAGGTGCTGGAGTGGTCGGGACTGCCGGTGGTGACGGTGCGTCCAACCGCCTTTATCGAAGGCTTTTTCCTGCGCCTCGCCGCCAATGCGGTGCGCGAGTCCGATGAGCTGGTGCTGCCGCTGGGCGACGCCAGGACCTCACCCATCGCGGCCTTCGACGTGGCACGCGTGGTAGCCACGATTCTCGATGATCCCGCGCCGCATATCGGCCAGATCTACAACCTGACCGGCCCCGAATCGGCGGATATTGATCACTACGCGCGCGCATTCTCCGAAGCGCTTGGCCGCACGATTCGCTATCGCAATGTGCCGGTCGCGCCGTGGTCCGAGAAGCTTCGCGAACTTGGTGTGCCGGCACATCTGATCAGCCACCTTGCGGTGATGGCCGAACTTCACGCGCAGGGGCGATACGACCGCATGACCGACGACGTGTTCAAGCTCACCGGTCAGCAGCCCATGAACATGACCGCGTGGGTGAAACAGCATGCCGCTGAGTTCACGCGCGACTAAAACAGCACACACCTGAGGAAAATCCCATGAAAGCATCAAACATCGCGATGGCGACGTTATTGGCCATCACCGGCAGCTTCACATTTCAAGCCGCACACGCGCAGCAAATGGCAGGAACCCACCGCAAGGAACTGTCCCAGCACAATCTCGACATTCCAGGATGGGAAGAAGTCCAAATGCGGGTTGACATCGACCCGGGCCAGACCGCACCCAAGCACAAGCATCCCGGTGCAGAGATCATCTACGTGATCGAGGGCACCCTGGAGTACCGGCTCGAAGGCCAGGCGCCGGTAACGCTCAAGGCGGGCGATGTGCTGTTTGTCCCGACCGGCATCGCGCATAGCGCCAAGAATGTTGGACAGACCAATGCGGCGGAGCTGGGCACCTATATCGTTCCCATCGGGAAACCGCTGGTCGAGTTGGTGAAGTGAGCGGGTTTGGGCCATGAAATTCACCGACACCGCGCCAACCCTTCCGCGTCCTACCGGACCGCCGCCGTGGCTTGGCAAGCTCGCACCGGATGCAACGCTTGAAGGCGCTGTCCTGAAACGTGCCGTACATGGCAAGGACAACATTCTTGCGCTTATTTCGCATGCCCGAACCTTATACGAATTCCAGGACTACACCTATTACGGTCACTGGGGCAGCCAGTTCTTCGTCGAGTCGTATCGGGCAAGCGTGAACGGCGTTCCCGTCGAATGCTCGGTCATCGTCCATATGAATGACGCCGGCGAAGCGGACTCGCTATTGATCCACCACTACCCGCTTGATGCTGCGCTGGAGTTCTCGCGCCTGATGGGCGAAAAATTTGGCGATCAGTTTGACGACTTATATCTAACTGCTGCGCAAGCGGATGCCGTAGCGAAAGCATCGAACAAGTAACGGTCCAAACATCCCCGGCATCACCTGCCCGGTGTATTGAGCGCTCTGCTCATGCCTTGCTTGTCAAAAAGATCAGTTCGGGCCTGAATCCAAGCCATGCTTTCCATCAGGCATGCACATGCTTCGCTGTCCACGCATGGACCGCACCCTTGTCTGTACTGATCGTACAAACAAGGGCGTTCTGAAGCAGGATGGTCAATGGCCAGTTACGGGATCAGGACCAGCTTGCCGTGCTTGGCGCGACCTTCGAGATCGGCGTGGGCCCGAGCTGCATCGCTTAGCGTGTATTGGCTGGCTGGCGCCACCTTCAACCATCCCGCTTCCAACGCGTCGATGACGATCTTGGCGCGACGTTGCAATTCATGCGGATCGGCGATGTATGCGAAGAGCGCACCGCCCGCCAGTCGCACGGACTTGGCCATCAGGATGTGCGGCTCGATCGCCGGGGGAGCGCCCGACGAGGCACCGAATGACACCACCGTACCGCCGCGCGCAAGGCTCGCTACGCTGCCGAGCAGCGTCGCTTTACCCACCGAGTCGTACGCGATGTCCACACCGCGTCCCTGCGTGATGTCGTGCACGCGATCAGCAAAATCGGTGGTGCGGTAGTTGATGACTTCGTCCGCGCCGCGATCGCGTGCGATCTGCAATTTCTCCTCGCTGGATGCCGTCGCGATCACGGTGGCACCCAGATGCTTGAGCCATTGAATCAGCAACTGTCCGACGCCGCCGGCGGCGGCGTGCACCAAGGCGATGTCCTTGGCAGTGATGTCGCGATATTCGTGAACCAGGTATTGCGCCGTCATCGCCTGGAGCAGCAAACCCTGCTCGATAGCGAATGACCGTGGCAACACGATCGCCCTGGCTGCCGGCACGGTGGCGAACTCGGCATAGGAGCCCAGGGCGTCAACCCAGCCAATGCGATCTCCGCGCTTGAGCCCGGCCACGCCCTCGCCCAGCGCGGTGATGGTGCCAACGCCTTCCACGCCGGGAACGTAAGGTTTGGGAAGCTCAAACAGACCTTCTCGCTGGGCGATATCCACGTAATTGATGCCGGCCGCTTCAACCTGAACGAGCACTTCGCCCTTGGACGGCTGCGACGATGGACCTTCGGTGACGGCCAGCTGCTCTGGACCGCCGTTATGGGAAACCAAGACTTGCTTCATGGGAAAAACCTCGGGGGTGGTGGTTCAAGGTCACTTTGGGGTCTATAGTTCCCATCCGAAAGAAGGCACCTTTTCGTAGTCTAGGTACCTAAAAGTGACTGCCCCCATCGAAACCCCTCTCCCGCCGAATGTCTTCAGCTCGTCCTGCCCCACACGGCGGGTGCTCGACAGCGTGGCGGACAAATGGTCGTTGCTGGTGTTTCTTGCGCTCAAGGATCACGAGCTGCGCTTCAACGAGTTGCGCCGCAGGCTTGAAAGCATCTCGCAGAAGGTGCTCACGCAAACACTGCGCAAGATGGAACAGGACGGCTTCATATCGCGTGCAGTCTTTCCGACTGTTCCCGTCACGGTCGAATACAAACTCACGCCGTTGGGCCTGAGCCTTCTCGACGTGATTGAAAACCTGAGCGAGTGGGCGGAAACGCATGCCCACGAATTGAATCCCACGCGCACATCGGCGTAGTAATCGCTGCGTTATTGCACGCAGCAAGGCACCTGCAACAGCGCCATCCATCCACACGCGAATGCCTTGTCGATCACTCGCGCGACATGTTCAACAAACATTCGCGATAAGTTGCGAGTGCTGCCGATCGATGCAACGCATGATTGAAATCGTGCGACCTGTGTAACGCGTGACTGAAGGCACTTTCGCGTGCGTAGCCGAGCGATTCGGCGAGCCTGTTTTGATCTCATGCCCTCGCGTTGACGTGGCATCAGCGCGATCCAACATTTGGTTAACGATTAGCAGCGTTCATGAAGACGCGCGACGTCTGGAGAGAGGGGTTACATGTCTTTCGTCGCAATGATATAACGTTCCGATTCAGTAAGACGGGGGCTGGCATGCAACAGTCGCGGTCGATTGACGGCCGACGGAGAGCTTTTGTTCTCTGTTTCGGTCGCGGTGTAACGTTGGCGCGCTTTCGGTGGCTGCTGCTGATACTCGGCCTGTTCGCCACCGATTCGGTGGGTGCGAATGCGTCTGCCGGCGATGCGTTGCCGTTGCAGATTGATGAAAGCATCGACTTGGCGATAACGGTGCTCCCGTCGCCGCGCTCCGCACAATCATTGAATGTCATGCATGACTTGGTCATGGGGTTCTGGCGTAACGGGGAGTGCGGATGAAGCGCCGGGTATCGTTGGTTGTCATGCCGATTGTCTTCTGCTCCCTCACTGCCACCGCCAAGCCACCTTCGCGGCCGTGCGTGATGCATCGTGAAACCGTCCAGCAGGGGGACAGCGCGCCCACATTGGCGCAGCAAGCCGGTGTGGATGCCAGTCAATACGCCAACTGGGCCAAACATGCGTCGCCACGCGTGCTGCAGTCCTTGCAGCGCATGCGCCCCGGTGACCGGTTCGAGGTCTGCGTATCGACCAGGACGTCTGCGGGAAATGCGATCTACAACCTTGCGGTTGTGCGCGACAAGCAAGGCCGCCTGGCCGCCGAACAGGCAGCAACCCAAACGCCGTCCGAATCGATCGCGTCGCTATCCAGCGTGACGGGAGACGTGCTGCTCTCGCCTTCGCTGTCCCATGTCACGGGAGACGCGCTGCTCTCACCTGCCCCACATCCATCGACCCATACGCCGCAGCAGCCGGTAGCTACGTTAGCCGCGGTAAACCCGCACGCGCCGAACGGCTGGATTATCCGATTGCTTCCTCCGGGGATGCCGCTGAGCAAGGCGCTGAGCCAGTCGCTAGGCCATCGCCCGGTGGTGGATGCGATTGTTGCGTATGCGAAGCACGTCTGGAACATGCCGGAGCGCATTCCGTCCAAAGGCCAATACACCGTGGCGATACGGCCGTCCGAGAGCGGACACGAGCTGGCCTATTTCCAATTCGAAGACCGCGGCCGCACACAAAAGGTGTATCACTATGTGGATGACGCCGGGCACGATTATGTGGTGAGTTCGCATGGGCGCGGTTTCGAGGTACTTAAACCGATGCCGCCCGTTCATGACGCACGCATGTCGTCGGGGTGGGGCTGGCGCATCCAGCCGGTGCTTGGCGGTAACGAATTCCACCAGGGCGTCGATTACGCCGCGCCGAAAGGTACTCCCGTGCGCGCGGCCATGGATGGGGTAGTGGCACTCTCGGAATGGCGTGGCGAATACGGCCGCGTAGTCGAGGTCAAGCACGCCCATGACCTGGCGACGCGTTACGGCCACTTGAGCAGCTTCGCGGCGAGCATTCACCCCGGCGTGCATGTGCATCGTGGCGAGATCATCGGTTATGTCGGCAGCACCGGCCTCTCGACCGGTCCGCATCTGTATTACGAAGTCTGGGATCACGGTGTTCGGGTCAATCCGCTGACTCATACCCAGTGGACGGTTGTCGCCAGTCTCGATGCGCAGGAACGGCGGAGCCTGATGAACTACATCGACGACGCCAAAGCCGCGCCATGAACAATCGGATGCACGCGGCACGTGCCTGGCTGAGCTTGTGCGCGTGCGCCGTGTTGGGGTGGACCGCGTCCGGTGCCCACGCCGCAGATGCGCATGCCAAGGATCGCGATGCCTTGTGGAAACAGGTGCACGACATGTGCGCCGTCAAAGCCGGACAAGGTGTCTATCCACCCGCCCCATGCATTGATGTGCAACCCGGCCAGAACGGCTATGCCATCTTCAAGGATCGTGATGGGCGCTATCAGTACCTGCTGCTGCCGCTGGCGCGTATCACCGGTATCGAAAGTCCCCTGCTATTGACGCCTGATGCAGCCAACTACCTGGCGCGCGCGTGGAGCGCGCGTCTGTATGTCGAAGCGGCACTGGATGCGGAACAATCGCGCGATGTCATCGGCCTGGTTGTCAATTCGCCGATGGGCCGTTCGCAAGACCAACTGCACATTCATATCGACTGCCTGCGCGCAGACGTTCGCGACACCATCAAGCGCCTGCTCCCCGCCATCACCGAACACTGGAACTGGCTACCGGAAGCCTTGCCGCCGAATCAACATCGCTACCTGGCCCGCTGGGTGAGCGGTGCAGACCTGAAGATCAATCCCTTCAAGGATCTGGCCCACGCCTTGCCGCCGGGCGATTCGATGGCCATGCATAGCCTGGTGGTCATCGGCGCTTATTCACCCTCGGGCAAACCAGGGTTTGTGCTGCTGAGCGGCCGAGTCGATGTGGCGAACCTGGATCGCGGCAATGCGGATGATCTACAGGACATGGGTTGTGCGATTGCTCGTCGTGTAACAAGCCTGTGAGTTCCCACATTTAGCTTTTAAGTGCATCAATACCATTGAAGCAGCCAATTGCTCTATTCGTTATATGCGAAGAACGCCCTCGCCTCTTCCAACGTGGGGCGCCTGCTAGGCGTGAGCGTCAGCTCAGCCCCCAATGCTTTGGCGATGGCGGCGTAGGCCTTCATGGAAACACTAGGGTCCCCACGCTCCACTTGAATCACCTTTAGGCGAGGCACGTTGGCTAGCTGGGCGACCTTGGCTTGGGTCATTGACCGACTATTCCGCATGTCTCGCAAGGATTTGCCGAGGCGGATAAGAGGTATCGTGTACATGTATCGAATTCAATACAATAGTTGCTTAAAGTATCGCAAACGTTACTTGCACCCGCCTCCAAATCACTCAATTATGGGGTAGCCGTTTTTTGTTGGTTGAATTGCTTTGGGCTTGATTTGGTGGGGGACTCGGTATTTTTTTGCACTCTTTTGTGGTGGTGTTTCGCATTGCTGTGCATTTCGTTGGTTGAGCCATTGCCTGCGGCGCTTTCGGCCTAAAGGCCGAGTCACTTTTCTTTGCTGGCCCAAAGAAAAGTAACCCAAAGAAATGGCCTGAAAGGCTCGTGGCGTGGGTGGGATAAAAGCTTGAGCGTTGGCGG
>NZ_JADIKE010000021.1 GCF_016904955.1 Dyella flava
GACACGCCCTCCCCAGCGTAAGGTGGATTAACGCAGGTACGTATGAGGGCGGCCATGTTGGCCCGCTGCGTCAGAACAGTGCGCCGTTTTCGGCACGTTGCGTGACAACAACGTGCCGCTTTTTTGGCGAATCACAAAACCCATCAGCGCACCATAAACTCAACGCCGCCACCCGAATCGCGTAGGTTGGGTTAGCGTAGCCCAACAAATGGCCATCGAAGTGCTCCGAAATAACGGGCCAGAGCACTTCCCCACGCAAAAAAGTGTTCTGACCCTTATTGCTCTTGTTCGATGGCTACGGGTGCCGCTTCGGGTTCCACGCTTTGTGCACGAACTCAATACGGTTTCCATCGAAGTCGGCGACGTTAGCTGCGTAGTAGCCTCGGGCAAAGTAGGTACGATCTGCTGGTTTACCTTCGTCGGTGCCACCGGCTTTGATGGCAGCCGCGTAGGCGGCGTCGACCAATTCGTTGGTATCGCAGACGATTCCGATGTAGAGCCCGGTCTCGCCGGGCTTGCGTTGCCGTAGCCAGACGCTTGATCCGACCGCCTTCCCGCTGAGATACGCATCATCAGCAATGCCGTAAAGATCCGGGACGCTGTCGGGACCTGAAGCAGCGTCGTAGTTGCCGAACAGGCTCCAGCCGAGCGGCTTCAGGGCTTCAGAATAGAACGCCAGCGACTTGTCGATGTCAGTGACGGAGATGTAGACATGGTCGATCATTTTTTTACCTTTTCTTGCTGCTTCAAAGCCAATGCGGAAAAGGTCCGCTTCGGGTCAGAGTGAGCTACCCCGATTTTTTGGACTACCCCTGATTTAACGGACGCCTAAAAGCGAGGACAATCCTCGCACGGAGGTGTTCGATGGAAAAGCGTCAGAGGTTTAGCGCAGAGTTCAAGCGCGAAGCGATTCGCATGATGCAGACCAGCGGTAAGCCCGTCGTCGTCGTGGCGCGCGAACTGGGCATTCCGCACAACCGCCTGCACAAGTGAGAGCTGGATACAAGGACAAAGGGCGACCAGGCGTTTCGTGGTGGCGGACGCCCAAAGACCAGCCAGGACGAGCTGGCCGCACTCAAGCGCGAGTTGGCGCGCGTGAAGGAAGAGAACGAGATTCTAAAAAAAAGCGGCGGCGTACTTTGCGCGAGAGCTGCCGTGAAGTACGCCTGGATCGCAGGCGAGCGTAGTCATGGTGTGCGCACTATGTGCCGCGCACTGCAGGTCTCGCCGAGTGGCTATCACGCTTGGCGAGATCGGCAACCAAGCGCCAGAGCGGTTGAGAATCAGCGCCTGGTTCAGCAGATCCAGCAGGTGCATCAAGAAACCCATGAAGCCTACGGCATGGATCGCATGTGGCAGGCATTGCTCCAGCGAGGCGAGACCTGTGGTCGCCACCGCGTGGCCCGGTTGCGCCAGGCTCACGCCATTCATAGCCGTCGGCGTCGTCGCTACCTGCGCCGGCGCGGTAACTATCGACTGACTGAATCCGCAACCTGATCAAGACGTCGGAGCTTATATTCACCTTATGTGACTTCAAGAAAATTCCATCTATGCATGTAACCAGCCTGAGAAAACACACCGAGCACGTGCCCGAACTGGCGAAGATTTACGTCGAGACGTGGGGTTATATAAACCCAGAAGAAACACTGGCTGAGACCACGGAGCGTCTAGCCGAGATCTATGCATCTCCAACGGATGTCATGCCTGAAACGCTTATTGCGGTGGAGTCGGGCTTGCTGCTCGGAGCCGCGACGCTACAGGAAAAGACTCGCCTTTTTCCGGATATCAGCTGGACGCCATGGCTTGCCGGCGTTTACGTCAAGCCCGAGCACCGATCTCGCGGTATCGCCTCATTACTCATTCGTGCAATTGAAAGTGCCGCCTCGGTTGCGGGTTACGAAACACTGCACCTTTGTACGCATGAGCACGAGGCGTATTACCAAAGGCTAGGCTACGAGACCATTGAAGCCAGGGATTTCCGTGGGGAGAAGACATTCATCATGGGCAAGTCTCTAAGGTAGGCAGGGTTCGCTTCCAGTTGCGAAAGCGAGGTCCTCGCCAGCGGCCAATCATCCGGTCCATGTAGGTCCAGATGCCCCCTGGCTACGCCCCGTGAGGGGGCCATTCGCGCGGCAGGCC
The DNA here is from genome assembly GCF_016904955.1 of Dyella flava. Taxonomy (GTDB): domain Bacteria; phylum Pseudomonadota; class Gammaproteobacteria; order Xanthomonadales; family Rhodanobacteraceae; genus Dyella_B; species Dyella_B flava. Next base: position 2,140 of record NZ_JADIKE010000021.1, read on the forward strand.
AGATCCCCCATTGACGTCCGAACTATTGTTAATTCACAATAGTTGTATGAATGCAACTATCCACGCCCCCAAGCGCCCCACGGCTCACCCGAACCTCATCCTCGGTATCTGCTGCCTCAGCCTGCTGATGGTCTCGATGGATGCCACCATCGTGAACGTCGCGCTGCCTTCGATCCGCGACGATCTGCACGCTTCGATCTCGGGTCTGCAGTGGGTCATTGATGCCTACACCATGGTGGTGGCCAGCCTGTTGATGCTGGCGGGGTCGATGGCGGACCGCTTTGGGCGTCGCCGTGTGTTTCAGACGGGCATGGTGCTGTTCCTGCTGGGCTCGCTGCTGTGTAGCGTGGCCCCGAACATCAACGGCCTGGTCGCGTTTCGCATTCTGCAGGCGTTGGGCGCGACGATGCTCAATCCGGTCGCCATGTCGATCATCGTCAACACGTTTCACGATCCGAAGGCGCGTGCGCGTGCCATCGGCATCTGGGGAGCGGTCGCGGGGGTATCGATGGCGCTGGGTCCGGTGATCGGGGGCGCGCTGACCGACAGCGTCGGCTGGCGCTCCATCTTCTGGGTCAACCTGCCGGTCGGCATCCTGGGGATGCTGCTGGCTGCGCGCTACATTCCGGAATCCAAGGCAGCGCATGCGCGGCGCGTGGATCCGATCGGCCAATTGTTGGTGATCATCATCCTGGCGACCGTGACGTATGCGGTGATCGAAGGTCCGCATGCGGGGTGGGGCTCGACCACGATCGCCGGCCTGTTCGGTGCCGCCGTGCTGGCACTCATCGCATTGCTTGTCTATGAACCGCGCCGCCACGAACCGCTGATCGATGTGCGGTTCTTCCGCAGCGCGCCGTTCAGTAGCGCAACGGTGATTGCGGTGTGCAGTTTCTCGGCGTTCTCCGGCTTTCTGTTCCTCAATGCACTTTATTTGCAGGAAGTGCGTGGTTTATCGGCTTTCCACACCGGCTTGTGCACCTTGCCGCTGGCGCTGGCGACGATTCTTTGCTCGCCGTTCTCCGGGCGACTGGTCGGCAGCTACGGTACGCGGCCTTCGTTGCTGGCCTCCGGCACGGCGATGCTTATCAGCGCGTTGATGATGACGCAGCTGACCGCCACGACGCTGCTGGTGTGGTTGCTGTTGTCGTACGTGCTGTTTGGCATCGGCTTCGGCATGGTGAACGCGCCGATTACGAATACGGCGGTGTCCGGCATGCCCAAGGCGCAAGCCGGTGTCGCGGCGGCGGTGGCTTCCACGAGTCGACAGATCGGCGCGTCGCTTGGCGTTGCGCTTGCCGGCACCATCGTGGGTACACATATCCATGAGGGATTCGCGCAGGCTTCGCATCCATTCTGGTGGCTGGTGGTCGGCGGCGGTCTCACCGTGGTGGCGTTGGCATGGTTGTCCAACACGCGCTGGGCACGCGATACCACCAGCGATATGGCGCACCTGCTGGAAGAAGTGCCTGCTGGAGCACCGGCGTGACCAAGCATGCCTACAGCGGCGGTGAAGCCGACATCATCTGGCAGATGATGGTCGGCCTGGTGTGGGAACACCGTGGCGAATGGCGTCGCAAAGTCAGCGAAGCCAGCGGCCTGCCGATCAGCCGAGTGCGGATACTGCGCCGCCTGCTCGATGCGCCGATGACCTTGAAGCAGCTGGCCGAAATGACCGGCAGCGACGCACCGGCGACTACGGTCGCGGTGAATGACCTGGAAGATCTCGGGCTGGTCGAACGTAATCCTCATCCGGAGAGCCGGCGCACGAAAATCGTGTCGCTCACGCCGGCGGGCCGGCAACGCGTGGAGTTGGTGCAATGTGCCGTGCGCGACGAAGCACCGCCCGCCATCCAGCATCTTTCCAGGACCGACCTTGCGCACCTTCGCCGCATTCTGGAGCGGATCATTTAGCCACGAGCGTCGGGGATGGGTTCGTGGTTATGGCCGGTGTCTTTCAACCACGTGTGATGAGAACTGCACGATGACGACACAACTTGGTGGAGCGACCTGGGACCTGTCGCGAAACAACGACGACACTTTCGATCGTTCACTGGATATGGATTTTTGGCGTGTCTTGCAATTGGCCAAGGGGGTCGAGCATGACGAGGCGCGTGTGCGCGAGTGGTACTCGACGGTGAAGATTCATGAGCTGGATGGCAAGACCGCGCAGGAGTTGGTGCAGATGGGCGAAGCGGATCTTGTGATCGGTTTCTTGCGCTCGATCAGGCGCGGCAATCGCGACTGAATTCTGAGGGGCAATGGAGTAGGGCGCAGGTTTTCAGCGGCGCTAGATGGCGCGACAAGGGGCCGGTAATTAAGTGCGTCTTATTACCTCAGGCTCCGCCCCTTCTGTGTGCCTTAAAAATATCTCTGTTTTGCGCTGTCGATCCCGACACCCGCCGTTCGTCGCAAGGATAGGGTCCACACCTCAAGCCCTTGGGGGCGAAGGTGGCATCCGGGTATCCGCCAATGTCGAATTGGAGAGCGGCTTATGCGCGTGTCTAAAAACTTCTTGAAGGCGGTGGTCGCGCTGTGCGCAGCGCTGCTCATGGTTTTGCCTGCCAGCGCGAAGGTTCAGGATGCGTCGTCGCCGCACGACGAGCTCGCGGCCTGGGCCGGGCACTGGAAGATACGCATCGCAACCAGGGAAACGCAGTTTGGCCACGCCAAGACACAGGACTTCGACGCGAAATGTGCTTTCCTGCCCCACGGCAGCTTTATGGCTTGCGAGTATTTGAGCGTGCAGCCGGATCCCGATGCAGGACACGTTATCAACGACGTGGCCATCCTCTATTACAGCGACGTCGGCAAGACCTTCAAGTACACCAACGTGGCGCCGGAAGGCGGGCCACGCGAAGACCTCATGCATGTCGATGGAAAGGTGTGGACCCGCCCCTATGAAATTCCAGCCGACAACGGCGGAGTCATCGATGCCCGCGAAATCTATACGTTCGCCTCCCCCGACAAGCAGTTGGCGCGGCTGGAGGTATCGACCGACAAGGGGGCGCATTGGACCGTGGTGAACGAGGCTGTGGGCACGAAAGAGCCCTAGGCGGAACCCGAGTTTGACGACTATGAGCGGGAGGCCTTGCTCCGTCCCGGAATCCTGACCATCCGTCCCATCAGCCGTGCCATGGTTTGGAATCGTCATCCCAAGACATAAACCTCCAAGATCGACCTGCGAAGGGGCGCTACACTGTTAGGCCGGACCGTGAGCCCGGGCAGGTCGTCGTCATGAAGCAACTTCACTTCAAGAGCATGGTTTACCAGGCGAGCGGCAAGGAACCGACGCTCGAGGTCAAATCGCCTTTCGATGGAGCAGTGGTCGGCACGGCCAGCGCCTCGGGTGCAGAGGACGTCGAGCGCGCGCTCGCGACCGCCTATCGCTTGTTCAAGGATCGCCGTGGCTGGCTGCCCGCTGCGGATCGTGAGGCCATCTTGCGGCGGACCGCGCAGAACATGATCGACATGACCGAAGACCTGGCCATGCTGATCGCGCAGGAGGGAGGCAAACCGCTGGTCGACGCGCGCGTGGAAACCATACGGGCCATCGATGGCATCGTGTCATGCGCGGAAGCCATCCGTGGCAACGGCGGGCAAGTCATTCCGATGAATATCAATGCGAGTTCGGCCCATCGGATCGCCTTCACGCAACGGGAGCCGATCGGGGTGGTGGTGGCGGTCAGTGCCTTCAACCATCCGCTCAACTTGATCGTTCACCAGGTTGGCCCCGCCGTCGCCGCCGGATGCCCCTTCATTGTCAAACCGGCGCGCGATACGGCGCTGAGCTGCCTGACGCTGGTCGATATGCTGCGCGAGGCGGGGCTTCCCGAAGCCTGGGGGCAAGCCATCGTGCTGGACAGCAACGAACTTGCATCGCGCCTCGTCACGGACGCGCGCGTTGGATTCTTCAGCTTCATTGGCAGCGCCGCCGTCGGCTGGAAGCTGCGCTCGCAGCTCGCCCCGGGGGCGCGCTGTGCGCTTGAGCACGGCGGTGCGGCGCCGGCGATCGTGGCTGCCGATGCGGACCTCGATAAAGCCATACCCAAACTGATCAAGGGCGGCTTTTATCACGCAGGCCAGGTCTGCGTGTCCGTGCAGCGCGTTTATGCCCATCAATCCATTGCCCGAGACGTAGCTGATCGCCTCGCGCGCGCCGCAGAGGCGCTCGTCGTCGGCGACCCTACCAAGGCCGAAACCCAGGTGGGCCCGCTGATTCGCCCGAAAGAAGTGGAGCGCGTAAACACCTGGGTGCAGAACGCGGTGGCGGCAGGTGCGAAACTCCTCACTGGTGGCAAGCGAGTGGGGGAGACGTGCTATGCGCCGACGATACTGTTTGCGCCCCCGGCTGATTGCGAGGTCAGTCAGAAGGAGGTTTTTGGTCCGGTCGTCTGCGTGTATCCGTATGACGATATCGAGCAGGCATTCCAGGCGGCCAATGCGCTACCGGTCGCCTTCCAGGCGGCGGTGTTCACGCGGGACTTCGATACGGCGATACGTGCCTACCATGGCCTGGATGCATCGGCGGTCATGGTCAACGACCACACCGCCTTCCGTGTCGATTGGATGCCGTTTGCCGGCTTACGTGAGTCGGGTATGGGTGTCGGTGGGATTCCCTACACGTTCCATGACATGCAGATTGAAAAGATGTTTGTTGGCGTGAGTCCATAAACGAGCGCGCTGGTGTTCTTGAAAGCCACCCGCCTACCAGCTTGAGGTGGGTGTGGCCATTTGCTGGTGGGATGCGAAAAATTTCCTCAGCATTTAGCTCTCTGCAGTTGTCCGACGTTCTGACGACTGGGTGATTGATAGCTGATCTCACATAGCTTGATCGGTCCAGGCGGCGACGTTCGCGGGCCTGCGATAAACGGCCTGGCTGTTCGGGCGCCAAGTACGTGGTCGAGCTAAGTGTCTGTCGGATGAAAGAGCACCTTGCTTCTTCGCTACGCGGCTTTCGCTCCAAGTTTCATTTCAACCATAGGTAGAGCGCGATAGGGGCCGGTGCCCGGCGTGGAAGCCGGGCACGACGGCGTGCACAGCCACCCCTTGCATATCTATCTAGTAGTAGATAGTATTCACCCCATGGAAACGCTCCCTGTCCGCGATCAACTGCTCCAGCACGCCCAGACGCTGCTGATGACTCGAGGCTACAACGGCTTCAGTTATCGCGATCTGGCCGCGCTGGTGGACGTCAAGACGTCGAGCATCCACTACTACTTTCCAGCCAAGGACGACCTGGTGTTGGAAGCGGTTCGCTTGTACAGCAGCAAGACGCTGAGCGCGATGCGGCATATCGATGCGTCATTGCCGCCCGAAACCAAGCTGAAACGTTATGCCGACCAGTTCGGTGCGTTGATGGGCGATGGAGATCGTATTTGTCTATGCGGCATGCTGGCCGCGGACATCACATCGTTGCCAGACAACGTGCGTCACGCTGTGCAGGCGTTTTTTGAAGCCAGTGAAGCGTGGTTGGCCAAGGTGTTGGCGGAAGGCATGAAGCAAGGCACGCTTCATGTAAGCGGAAACATAGAGTGTGCGGCGCGATCATTGTTCGCCGCATTTCAAGGAAGTGTATTGGCAAGCCGTCTGTTTCAATCCAAGGCACGCTTGCGCGATGTTGTGAACGCACTCAAGTCTAAGTAAACCGTTTTGCTGTTCGAGCTATCGGGCCCTATGGGCTCTTTTTTTCAAATCCTTATCTATCTAGTGATAGATAGATTCAACGAAACCTGCCCCCCCCCCCAGGAGAGATAACCATGAACACCCTCAATACCTTCAAGAAAGTGCTGCTTTCCAGCCTTATCGCCACCGCATCAGCCAGTGCTTTTGCGGCAGACACCGTACCCGCAAATCAGCCCGATCACGTGGTGTCCGGTTTTCTGCATGCGCTCAATAGCAGCAGTGGCCCGGCGCTCAATACGCTGCCACCCGCACAAGCGCGGCAGGTGTTGGTTGATGCGCAGAAGAGCGTGAAAGTGGATCTTTCCGGTATCGACGTCAGCACCAAGACGATCACTCAGAATGGCATCACTGTGCCGTTGACCATCGTGCGTCCGAGTGGCGCTACGGGTACGTTGCCGGTGTTCATGTTCTTCCACGGCGGTGGCTGGATCCTGGGCGATTTCCAGACGCACGAGCGCCTGGTGCGCGACTTGGTCGTGCGGTCCGGCGCCGTTGCGGTATTCGTGAATTACACGCCGTCGCCGGAGGCGCATTACGGTATCGCGATCAATCAATCGTATGCCGCGACCCAATGGGTGGCCGAACATGGCAGCGAGATCGGTGTGGACGGCCATCGCCTGGCCGTGGTCGGCAACAGTGTCGGCGGCAATATGGCAACGGTGATCAGCTTGATGGCCAAGGACAAACACGGTCCGGCCATTCGTTTCCAGGGCCTGCTGTGGCCGGTGACTGATCATAATTTTCAGGACGGTTCGTATAACCAGTTCAAACAAGGCTACTTCCTGACACGTCCGCTGATGGAATGGTTCTGGAATGCCTACACAACCAGCGAAAGCGAGCGCAATGAAAGGTACGCATCGCCCCTGCGTGCCTCAATGCAGGAGTTGAAAGGCCTGCCGCCGGCGCTGATCCAGGTAGCGCAGTTTGATGTACTGCGCGATGAGGGCGAAGCTTATGGTCGCAAGCTCGACCTGGCCGGTGATCAAGTCACGGTGACGCGTTACAACGGCACCATTCACGACTTCGGTTTGCTCAATGCTCTGGCGAACGACCCGGTGACGCAGACTGCGCTGGACCAGATGGGCAATGAAATCAAGGCGCGCCTGAAATAATCACAGCCACTACAAGAGGCGGCTCTGCCGCCTCTTGTGTATGTTCGAAGATACATCCACGGCCAGCACCCGGCCGCTCAATTACTTTCGACCCGATGAAGAATCCGAAGATCCTCAACCGAGTCGTAAAACATGCCGGTCTTCGATATCTGCGATGGCACCAATGTGTTTTTCATGGGTTGGCCAAAGCGGCCAAACTGTGGTCTCAAGAACAAGATGGGAGTCCGCGCATAATCTGTCCTCGCGTTCCCACATGGTTTGTCCGTGCCGAGCGAAGGCTCAAATTGCGTATTTGATGTGTCTGGCTAATTCAATGCCGCTGCCCTGCGTCATCTTGACCACGCCGAGAACTTCAAGGGACTCGCAATGTAACGCCTACTCATTGACTGATCTTCGCCATCTCAAGCGCCCCCATCCCTGCGCGATCGATCTGCGTCCACAGTGCTAGATAGCCGTCCTCGACGGGTACTATACGTGGATGTGTCGCGTAGATACCAGGCACCGTCAGCCGCTGCGGCGAGGTCCAGTGTCGACCGCCATCGGCAGTCGTCTCTGCAAAAATCTGTGAAGCTCCGTCGACCGACTCGTCCCAGACCACAGCCAGGCGACCATCGTTGTGTGAGGCCATATCGCCATGACGTGCAGCGCTGCTACCCACCGGTTGCGGTGAAGTCCAGTGCCCGCCGCGGTCCGTCGAAACCGAGTGGTACAGTCCGACGCTCCCCTCTTTGCCTGTCCAAGTTAGGGCATGCAGCGTTTGGGGACCATCAGCGACGAGCGCGCCTCCGACGTGGGGGCAAACATTCACAGCCCAGTGGAAGGGAGCCACCGCTGACAGTTTCTGCCAATGCGCGCCAGCGTCGCTGGACCGCGCGATGGTCATGTCACGCGGGCCACCGTCACGGAACAACACATATTCGGTCGATCCCGGGCCCACAAGCAGGCGGTTCCAGCAGCAGTCGCAGGTATGGTTGGCGATGGTGAGATTGGCTTGCCAATGTTGACCGTCGTCATCGGACTGCGCATATCGCAACCCTTGGCCAGTGTTGCCGCGGCTGTCGAGCCAAACCATTTGGAAGCGTCCGGCGGACGCGGTGATCGCGATGAAGCCGTGGTCTTTGGTGGAGCCATCATCCGCCGGATTCGGCCCCGGCCGCCAGCTGCGCCCCCCGTCGTCGGAAATGGCCGTGGCGATGGGCCCGCCATCACCCCAGCCCGTACCTTCAGTAGTCCACGCTGCAATCAGATGTCGACCATCTGCGGCGATCTGCGCATCGCCCCCACGATGCAGTCCGTACGGCGCCTTGGAATCCGTGTCCACGCGCACCGGCGTCGACCATTGCTTCCCGCCATCGGACGAAACTTGATACCAAAGCTTGGCGGCGTTGTCTCCCGGTTCGCGACGTCCCGTGAGCAGGTGCAATAGCTTGCCCTCTGCGTAGATGTCGAGGCTCTGGATTTCTCGCCGTGACGCAGGCTTTTCCATGCCGCCCATTTTCATGCCCTGCATGGAGTCGTCACCCTGCGTGTTCCCGGCCAAGGAAACGGAGGCCGTCAATAGCAAAGCCCAAAGCAGCGTCAGCAAGCCCACCATTCTCGTGTTCATTGAATGACGTCCTCAATTGAAGTTGATGCGTACGCCACTGAGAATTTCGCGCGGTGTGCCGAGTATCGGAGCGCCGCCAAAGTTATTGGCGATGTAGTATCGATTCAGCAGGTTCTGGATCTGCACGTAGACTTGTAGGCGGTGTGTCAACGGATACGCAGCTGAAGCATCAACGATAAAGTGGGCGTTCTGTATCAGATTGTCCGCCGGGTGCGCATCGCCATAACTGGCAGAAACCCAGCGCAGATCGAGCGAAGTCCGCCAGCCAGCCGGAGCTGCGTAGCTCAAGCTGTCACTCACATTGTGCCGTGGGACGCCTTCCAGGCGCGCGCCGACGGCAGTCGGATCGACGGGGTCCGAGGTGTAACGGGAGTCCGCGTAGGTGTAGGCAAACACCGTGGAGAAACCGGAGCCGAGATCCCAGTTCACTTCTGTCTCGATGCCCCGTGCGTGCGCTGAGGCGGCATTGATGTTCCGCGTACATGTCAGGTACGTGTAGGTCTGCGCGTCATACCCGCAGGTGACGCCCAGGATGGCTGGACTCGCGGAGGCAGGTAGATTCTCCGTCGTGATCAGGTTATTGATGTAGGTGTCATAAAGCGTGACTTGGCTACGCACACCCGGCTGTTCGAAATCGAAGCCAATCTCGCCGCCACGCAGCGTCTCCGGTTTGAGAAAGGGGTTGCCCTCATAAATCCCAGCCGTCGTATCGGCATACGTTCGATAGAGTTCGTCGAGCGTGGGTGCGCGGAACGATCGGTAATAAGCTCCACGCAGCGCGAACTCATCGGTGAGGCGGTAACGCAGGTTGATTCGCGGATCGAGGCTGTATCTGTGAGATGACGGAATCACGCCATTAGCGGTCTGCTCCGGCGGGAATGTATCGATACCGTCGTAATTCTCGTAGTACTGGTAGCGAACGCTGCCGACGATTTCCAGTGGCTCGAACGGTCGCAGTTCTGCCTGAGCGAAGCCGCCGAGGAACTCTTGCTTGCCGCCTGCGATGATCGTTGGGGCAGCAAGTTGCCCTGAAGGCAGATAGTAATTGGCGTAATCCGTGCCCGAGATGAAGTGTGCATCTACACCAAACGTGACGTTGCGGAGCATGTTGGTCAGATCCTGCGACCACACGAGCGAGGCACCTGTGTCGTTGACGGGTGTCGTGTGTACGTTGGAATTGTATTCAGTGGTAAAGCTCAGGAGATGCGGATTATTCGTGTCGAAGTTGCTGTCATCGTGGAATGCCGTCGCAGTCAGCGTTGCACCCGCATCAAACGTCTTCGTCACCCCACTCGAAACCGTGAGTATGTGCTGGGCATCGTCGCCGATGGGTGTCGAAAGCACCTGGTTGTTGTCGTGGTAGTTGATGACGAGGAAACCGTTGAGATCGCCGCTTGGAGCAAAGTCGCCGCGTACGCTGAAGTTACGAGCATCAAAAGATGTAGGAACATAGAGGGGCGAGCGCAACGTCGTTGTTCCGTAGGTATACCAGGAGGGTGGAGTCGTCTGGTAGCCGCTGGTGCCGGAGAAGGCGGCATTGAAGCTGAGCTTGAGCCAGTTCGTCGGCACATAGGCCCCATATGCGCTGGTTCGATAAGTTCCGAAACTGCCGCCTGCTGCGTCGATGATGGCTTCGTTGTTTTCCGGAGCACGCGTAATGATGTTGATCACGCCACCCATCGCGCCATTTCCCCAAAGCGGGGAACCGCCACCGCGGACCACCTCGACGTGGTCAATATTATCGAGAGGTATGCGGTTCCACTGTATGTAGCCGAAGAACGGGTCATTGATGGGAACGCCGTCCACCAGGACCAGAAAACGGGTCTCGGTCGTGGGCAAGCCGCGCATTCCCTCATTGTAGGCAGTGGGGTGTCCCACGTCGGGTCCGATCATCGTCAGGTTCATGCCCGGTACCATCCGCAACACGTCGTCCAGGCCTTGGGCCGGTGTGTTCTGGATCTGATCGGCAGTCACAATGCTGACGCTTGCGGCAACCTGCTGAATCGGTTCGGGACGGCGATCGGCGGTCACCACCACCGCTGAAAGCTGCTTGGCGTTCTGGCTGTCCGAAGCTGGCGTTTGTGCAGGATTGGTTTTGACCTGCGGCGTCGGCGAAGTTGTAGTCGAAGTCGAAGCGGAAGACCCTGCAGTCTGTGCATGCGCAGGAAACCAGACGAAAGCGAAACCTAGCATCACGCCGCACGAGCCACGGGTCGTGCATGCAAGATAGGTTTTTTTGCGAGAAAGCGAATGGGTCATGATCGATCGTCCATATCAATGGCGAGCAGGTTCGTTGTTGGCTGCGCGATGTTGCGCACATGCTCACGTTCCCAACGAATTCCTGCCGGTTGATCCACTAAGCCCCTGAAACGGCGGCGCACGCCCATACGACAGAGCAGCACTGCCGCAGGTCGCAACGTGGCGGAATGTTTCAAGGGAAGATGGCCTGCAGGTAAAGACAAACACCCGCAGCGATCGAGCCGCGAGCTGTTCGCTTCAAGGACTAGCCGATGTGTGGCGGCCCGCGCGGATGAGCGCTTAAAACCTGTGCGTCAGGGCTGTCGTGGAGCAAGCCAGCATCTGGCACGAATGCAGGAAGATACGTCGGCGCCAATGCAGCGCCAACATCGAACGTGGCGATCGGAGTGTGTGCAAGCAAGCTGCAATAGCCACACGCAACGGTCGGATCGTAAGGATCACCAGGAGTGCCGTGGCGGTGACCATGATCGGTATGCGACAGGCCCATCCGGCAGTCGGCACCCATATTGGCCGAGCTGGATAGGGAGCGGGACACCGCCGGCATCACGACGATAAGTAACATGGCAGCAATAGCCAGCCACGCTACAAACCGACGATGTGCTGCGCGCTTAAACACGCCAACTTCCCCAATCCTGCGAAGCCTGGAGCAGGCTCACTACATCATGGCACAAGCACGTGGGAGCTTCACGCGACAAAGCGACTCATTGGTTATGAAAAGTGTTTTCTCTAGGTTCTCTCGCAGGTCTGCTTCGGGTCCAGGCTGTGTGAAAACACCCCGTAAAACGAACCGTCTATTCTGATCTTGCCCCAGGCGGAGTGTCTCATGAAGCGATTCGTGGAAGGACTGGACCGATCACAGAGCCCGCTTTTCCCCGAGCGGCTGGAAGACTATATCAACGAGGACAATCCCGTTCGAGTCATCGACGTCTTTGTCGAAGAACTGGACCTTGGCACGCTGGGGTTCGAAAGCGTCGAGCCCGCTAGCACTGGC
>NZ_JADIKE010000022.1 GCF_016904955.1 Dyella flava
GCGACTTGCCCCTTCAGAAAATTTCGCGTCATCTGATACCGCAACACTCGTACCCATGCGAAATTACGTATGTCGGACGTGCCCATCCCCAGCGATGACTACGGCACGTCCGACATGAGGTGAAGAATCGCGGATCGCCTGGGCAGGCACCCAAACGATCCGCTAACCACAATCAACTTCTCAGGAGTCAATGATGGCTACGCTCGATCATAAGGCACCCGCACGCCCCCGTGCCCCCGCCCTGGTGCATTCCCCCCACTTCACCCCCGTGCCAACGGCGCGACGTCGAGCCCTAAGTGGGTAATCGTCTAGCCGGAATCAGCTGATTCCGACAACACGAGCAGTTTTCTGCAGACCCTTCGCCCGCGCGCAATGCGCGGGCGACCTAAACCCGTGGAGCGCAGCAATGGAAAGCACCTACATCGACCCCTTCGGGTTGAAGCACTACCTATTGTCAGAAGACGACTACATTGAACTGAAAAACCTTCAGCGCCTGCTGATGATCATGGCGAACGTCGCCAACGACGAGGCGTCGCCTACCGACGAAGATGGCACCGCGATGATTCCCCGCTGGGAAATGCAGCTCACCTTCCAGCTGATCAGCAAACTGATCGGCGAGGCGCTGGAGCAATTGGAGCAGGGCAACCACATCGAGCATCGAGACCAGGCGCGGCATTGACGTGAAGGCGAGCTCGGCCACGTAGGTCGGGTTACCCCGGACTTGATCCGGGGGTAACCCGACAATCCATGAACCTCAGGTGTTGCAGCACCCAAGGACCAGCGGGTGCTTTTTGTCGGGTTACGCTGCGCTAACCCGACCTACTCACGCTGATTGGTGAGGCCTTGGCGCATTTGGAGCAGGGCAACCACATTGAGCGTCGGGACCGGATGTGGAATTGATCAAACAACAGGCAGCCTGCGTTGCGTTACCTCGGACTTGATCCGGGGCTAACCCAGCCTGCGTGATTTTCGGCGAGAAGACTTTCATCAGGCTTGCGATTATTTTTACGTAAAACACAATCTACTTATTTTTATTTACGCAAAAATTATTTAGACGTCTAAATTTATTTAAACGTCCAAATTTTTATTTAAACGTTCAATATTTCAAGTAAGAAATATGTCATGCGGTGATATCGAGAAAATAAAAATTAGAACGAGTATTAATGAACGTGACGAAAATCACTCTTCATAAGATGACTTTCATCAGATCATAGAAAAGTTCTCCACCCCAAGCCGCAGCAACGAACGTACCCCGTGGCGCTTCATGCGCCACGGGTCGCCGTATGCGGGCGTGGGTTGGCGATAGGGTTTCTCAGTTACCAAGCGCTGGTTGTCTAAAAGGGGGCGACAGTGACGCTGCATGCTTGTTGGGACTTCGTCGTTTCGAAGTGCAATCTTTCCACCCGCAACCCGGACCGGATACGAAAGTTCAGTACGCTACTTTCAGTATTGCTGGCCCTGGTGGGTGCGGGTTATGCCAATGCGCAACAGGTTGAATCGACGCTGCCTACCTCGCAGCGCCTGACCATCAACCTTGCCGCCGGCATTCCGCAGTACATCGGCAACGCCAGCTCCACATCGAATGCGCCGCAGAGCAACTGGTGGTTCGAGAACACCAATAACTCGACGGCCTACTCGACGCAGAGCTTCAACGAGAGCAGCGATAGCAGCGCGACCTGGATGCAAGTGGGCTTGCCCTACGATGCCAACATTCCGCGCACCTTTATCAACCAGACCTCCGGTGGCGGCCAGGGCTCCTTGACCGGCAACTACAACTGGTACCGCCTGCATTTCAAGGTGGACCCGAAGTACGCCGGCCAGCGCTTCCTGCTGAAGCTGGAGGGATCGCACGCCGGCGTGCAGGTGTTTATCAACGGCACCTTGTTGCAGGGTGTCAGCGCGGTCGCCGCCGATTCGCAGGCGACGCACGTGGTGGGCTTCGTCCCGGTGGTCGTCGACCTGACGCCCTACATCGTGGCGGACGGCAGCACCGATAACGTCATCGCGATCGACGTGTCGCGCGGCGCGCCCTGGTTCGAAACACCCAACTTCTCCGGCGCGTTCCGCTTCGGCCAGGCGATGGCGGGTTTGTTCCGCAACGTGAAGCTATACGTCACCAACCCGGTCTACATTCCACCGAATGTGTATTCGAACCAGAAGACCTGGGGTACCTACGTCGGCACGGTGTCCGAGGTTCCTGCTGCGCAGGGCACGGCGACCGCCGCGTCGGCCGTGGTGGATGTGCAGACCAATGTGGTGAATGAGTCGTCGACCACGCAGCAGGTCACCTTGACCACGCAAATTGTCGACGCCAAGGGCAACGTGGTCGCCACCGCAACCCCGGTGACGCAAGCCGTGGCGCCCACGACGTCCGCTAACTTGCCATCCAGCGCGACGGCGATGTTCAACCAGCAGATTACGGTGAACACCCCGACCCTGTGGTACCCGAACAACGCGAACTGCGGAACGCCGCCGGTATCGTGCGGCTCGCCGTATTTATATAAGGTCTATCACATCGTCAGCGTCAACGGTGTCGTGGTGGATTCCACGCAGGACACCCTGGGTATTCGCACCATCACCTGGGATTCGAATTTCCCGTACTTCAACGGCCACGCCGTTTATCTGTGGGGCGGTTCGGGCCGCTATGACTATCCGGGGCTTGGTTCGTCCGTTCCCGATGAGCAGGTGTGGCGCGACATGGCGCAGCTTGCGGCGCAGGGCGGCAACGTCTATCGCCCGGGCCACTCCACCAGCAGCGAAGAACTGGTAGCTGCCGCCGATGCCTACGGCATCATGATCGACCAGCCCAGCGGCGACGGCGAAGGCTACTGGAATGCCAGCTCCGATCCGACCGCGGACGACCTGCAACTGAAGCAGGAACTGCATCGCGACATGATCATCCGCGATCGCAGTCATCCGTCCGTGCTCGATTGGGAGCGCGACAACGGCGGCATGAATCCCACGCTGGCCGATGAACTGGGCACCATCGAAACCACCTGGGACAACATCAATCCGCGCATGAGCGCGGACCGCACCTACAGTCCGTCGTATGGCTTTATTGATGAATGCGACGGCGCCGGCTGCGAAGCGGGCAACAAGCAGCAGAACCCGAATAATCCGGCCTTCGGCGCCGAGTATTGGGACAACATGGGCACCGGCCGCGGCCTTGCCTACGACTACGAGCTGGCCTTTGCCGCGCCGTATCTCAATGACTGGCAGCAGGGAAGGGAGGCCAATGCGTTTGGCATGGCGCAATGGTATTTCGCCGAGTCGCCGGGCGAAGTCAGCCTGTGGGCCGAGTATCAAAATCAGCCGAACATGTCGAACTTCGTGCGTTCGCTGGGTTACTCCTCGACCGACGCGAATCGTTTCCCGCGCCTGCTTTACTACATCTATCAGGCCAACTGGATTCCCTACACGGTGCAGCCGGTCGTGCACCTGGCGCATCACTGGAACCGCGCTTACGAATACACCCAAGGCACGCCGATCCAGGAAAATGCCTTCAGCAACTGCCCGGGCGTGCGCCTGCTGATCAATGGCGTTCCCAATGATCCGGTGACCGGCGCGGTGCTGCAGGATCAGACGCCCAATCCGTGGAACATCAACTCAAGCAGCAATCTGACCCAGAACACCACGGTCATGCCGGCACAGGTGCACTGGATGGTGAACTGGGCGCCGGGCACGGTCACCGCAGAGTGCCTGGATGCGAATGGCAATCCGGTGTCGGGCGTGAGCGACTCGCGCACGACGGCCGGTCCGGAAGCGCAGATTGTGCTTACCGTGGTGCCGGATGTGATCAAGCCGGACGGCACCAGCTTCCAGTGGACGGCCAACGGTTCGGATGCTGCCTTTGTCGAGGCGCAAGTCGAAGATGCCAATGGCAACCTGGTGCCGACCGCGGCAGACAACGTCACCTTCACCGTCAGCGGCCCCGCCACCTACATGGGCGGCACGCAGCAGCTGGTGGCCGATCCATCGTGGACCACTTACTACCAGGACGCATTCTCGCAAGCCAACAGCAATGTGATTCCGGGCGTGCCGTATGCGTTCTTCCATTCGCCCGGCGATCCGGAACTGAACTTCGAAGGTGGCTTGCAGAAGATCGCGCTGCGCAGCACGTTTACGCCCGGCACCGTCACCGTGACGGCGAGTGCGCCCGGACTGCAAAGCGGCAGCGTTACCTTGACCTCCGTCGCGCCGCCGGTCACCACGCAGTCGGAAGCGCCGGTCATCATCGTTGCACCGCAGCCCGCGCAGACCACCTCCGGCTACCCGGCCACCTTCAGTGTGGTGGCGTCCGGTTCGGGCACGCTGACGTATCAGTGGTCCGACGTGAACGGCCCGATCGCCGGCGCCACCAGCGCGACCTACACCACGCCGGCAACCACCGCCGCCAACAACGGCGACACCTATACGGTGACGATTGCCGACAGCTTCGGTTCGGTGACCTCGACGCCGGTGACGCTCAGCGTCGATGCGCCCGCCAATGTAGTCATCACCACCCAGCCGGTTTCGCAAGCGGTGGTGGTGGGTGATTCGGCCACCTTGAGCGTGGCCGCGACCGGTTCGCCGCAGATCACCTACCAGTGGTATCTGGTGGGTTCGGGCGCGATTGCCGGCGCCACCCAGGCGACGTACACCACGCCGGTATTCAGCGGGACGCAAACGGCGAGTTACTACGTGTTCGTCACCAACGATCTCGGTTCGGTTCAATCGAATAATGCGACGGTGACGGTCGGTGCCGCGACACCGGTGTCGTTTACCACGCAGCCGACCAACGCCATCGTGCCGGTGAATGAGCCGGTGCAGTTCACCGCCACCGTTGCTGGCTCCGCGCCGTTCACCTATCAGTGGCAGTTCACGCCTGCGGGTGGTTCGGCCACCATCGTCGCCAGCGGTACGCAACAGACCAATACGCTTGCTTATACGATTCCGGCCGTGAGCGCCGCGAACGTCGGCGCGTACACCGTCACGGTGAACAATGCCGCCGGTGCGCCCGCGACCAGCAATGCAGCGCAAATCACGCTTGCACCGCCGGGCGTCAATCTCGCGCTGAACATGGTGGCGACGTCGAGCAGCACGCAGAACGCATGTACCGATGGCACCACCACGCCGCCCTACAGCGGCACCGATTGCCTGGGACCGGAGAACGCGGTCGACGGCAATCTGTCCACCCGCTGGGGTTCGGCGACCGCCAATGCACCGCCGACACCGGCTGTTCCCGGTGTTGATCCCTCGTGGTTGCAGGTCGACCTCGGCTCGGTGCAACCCTTCAATACGGTAGTGATCAACTGGGAAAACGCCTACGCCACGCAGTATTCGATCGAATACGCGGTCAGCAATCCAGACGATCCGTCGTCCTGGCAGACGGCCACCACCAACAACGCCGGTGCGGGCGGTACGGAAACGCTGAACTTCCCGACCGTCAACGCACGCTATGTCCGCTTGAACGGCATCCAGCGCGCAACGCAATACGGCTACTCGGTGTATGAGTTCCAGGTCTACGACGTGCCGCAATGTGGCGGCGACACCGAGCGCTACACCATCAACCAGGCCAACCCCAACCTGGTGACGGACAACCTTACCGGCATCACCTGGACCCGCACCGTGGCGACCTACACCACGCCCGGTTCTCAGTTCACCGGTGTGACGGCGCAGGGTTATTGCGCGGGCATCAATATGCGTCTGCCCACGCAAGCCGAAGCGACCAGCATCAGCGGCGTCAACAATTCCAGCTGCGCGTTCCAGGGCACCTGGAGTACGTGGACGTCGACGGTGGATCCGGATGATTCCAGCAAGACCGCCGTGGTGAACTTCGACGGCACCTCGGCTTACCAGGTCACCAACAACTATCCTGGCGCCACGTTGTGCGCTTCCGGCAGCGATGCCGGTGGTGGCGCCGCGCCGGCGATTACCACGCAACCGGCCAGCCAGACGGTAACGCTTGGCCAGCCGGCAACCTTCAGCGTGGCCGCGACCGGTCTTGGTACCTTGAGCTATCAGTGGTCGGAAAACGGCAACCCGATTACCGGGGCAACCCAGGCCAGCTACACGGTGCCTGCCACCGCGTCGACCGATAACGGTTCGGTGTTCAGTGTGGCCGTCAGCGATGTATTCGGTGCGACAACCAGCAGCATCGCCACGCTCACGGTGAATCAAAACACCTGCACCACCGTGCCGAGTGCACCGGGCGGACTGACGGCTACCGCCAACAGTGCCAGCCAGGTGAGCCTGAGCTGGGGTGCGAGCACGGCGGCGAGCGGCTGCACGGTCAGCTACACCGTTTATCGCAGCAGCACAGCCGGGTTCACGCCTTCCAGCGCCAACCAGATCACCACCACCTCCGGTACCAGCTATTCGGATACCAGCGTGGCGGCTGCCGCAACCTACTACTACATCGTTGAAGCCAACGACGTAGCCGGTGCTTCCACCGCATCCAACACCGCCACGGCGACCACGCCGGTCTCCACCTGCACCAGCAATTGCACCAGTCCGGATGCGATTGCGATCAGCGCGGGTGGTCCGGGTGCGGGTTACTTCGCTGCCGATGAAGATTTCAATGGCGGCAACGCATCGGGCACCAATGCGACCATCAATATCAATGGAGTGACCAACCCCGCGCCGCAGTCGGTCTACCAGAATCAACGCTTCGGCAACTTCACCTATACCTTGCCGGGTCTGACGCCGGGAGCCAACTACGTCGTACGCCTGCACTTCGATGAGTTCTATTGGACGCAGGCCGGCCAGCGCGTGTTCAACGTGAGCATCAACGGCACGCAGGTGTTGACCAACTTCGACATCTTCGCGGCCGCCGGTGGCCAGGACATTGCGATCGTCGAGCAGTTTGCGGCGACCGCCAATGCCCAGGGCCAGATCGTGCTGCAGTGGGTTTCGGTCAAGGACAATGCCGCGGTCAACGGCATCGAAGTTCAGGACGCGACCGCCACGAATACCCCGCCCAATGCACCGTCGAACCTGACCGCCATCACGGCGTCTTCCAGCCAGATCAACCTGAGCTGGACCGGCTCGGCCACACCGGGCGCGACGTACACGGTGTTCCGTAACGGCACGGCGGTGAGCAATGGCCAGACCGGAACGACCTATAGCGATACCGGCCTGACTTCTTCCACCACGTACTCCTACACGGTCGAAGCGACGGATTCGGCGGGCACCTCGTTGGCCTCCAACACCGCCACCGCCATCACCTTCGATGTCGACTGCGTGTCGGGTTGCGGCGCGGATGCGCTCGCGATCAGTGCGGGTGGTCCGGGGGCAGGGGACTACGTGGCCGATGAAGACTTCAACGGCGGTGGCACGTCCGGTACGGGCTCGACGATCAACACGTCCGGCGTGACCAATCCCGCGCCGCAGTCGGTCTACCAGCACCAGCGTTCGGGCAACAACTTCAGCTATACGCTGACCGGCCTGACTGCCGACGCCAGCTACACGGTGCGTCTGCACTTCGACGAGTTCTACTGGACGCAGCCGGGCCAGCGCGTATTCAACGTTGCCATCAACGGCACGCAGGTGTTGAGCAACTTCGACATCATTGCGACCACGGGCGGGCAGGACATTGCCGTCGTCGAGCCCTTCACCGCGACCGCCAATGCGCAGGGGCAGATCGTGCTGAATTTCACCACGATCACTGACAATGCCGAGATCAACGGTATCGAAGTGATTGCGCCGCCGCCAGCCTCGGCCAGCAGCCTGACCGCAACCGCGGTGTCCGCCAGCCAGATCAACCTGAGCTGGACCGGCTCAACGGCGCCCGGTGTGGTCTACGACGTCTTCCGCAGCACGACGTCCGGCTTCACACCGTCCAGCGACAATCAGATCGCCACGGCGACCAGCACCTCGTACTCCGATACCGGTCTTGCGGTGAACACGACCTACTACTACGTGGTCGAGGCTTCCAGCACCGCCGGCACCTCGGTACCGACGCCGCAAGCCAGCGCAACGACGATGGCGATTCCGGTGGCACCGACCAACCTCACCGCCACCTCCGCCTCGTCCAGCGTGGTGGATCTGAACTGGACCGCATCGACGACAACCGGTGTGACGTACACGGTCATTTGCAACGGCGCCACCGTTGCAAGTGGCCTGGCAGGAACCTCGTTTGTCGATAGCAGCGCGGCGGCTTCGACCACGTACACCTGCGATGTCCTGGCCGTCGATTCGGCCGGTACGTCGCCTGCTTCCAACACGGCGATCACCACCACGCCGGCGGTGGGTGGTGGCTCGGTGACTGCACCGACCATTGCCACGGCGCCGACCAATCAGGCCGTCACGGTCGGGCAGACCGCCACGTTCTCGGTGGCTGCCAACGGCGGTTCGCTGGCTTACCAGTGGTACAAGAACGGCAACGCGATTGCCGGCGCCACCAGCGCCAGTTATGTCACGCCGGGCACCACGGCGGCCGATAACGCGAGCAGCTTCACCGTGGCAGTGAGCAACTCCGCCGGGTCGGTGACATCTGCGGCGGCCACCTTGAGCGTCAACCAGTCGCCCACCTATACGGTCACGTCCGGCTACATCGACACTGACCTCAACAACAACACCGGTGGCCAATGGCCGGACAGCCAGATCTATGTCGAAATCCTCGGCTACGATCCGACCACCGGTGCGCTCTCCTGGGTCAACTACAACGGCACTGTCACACCGGCCAACGTGTCCGACAACACCGCCTCCAACGCGCTGACCGCGTCGAACGGGCAGACCTATCCGAACTACGCGTTCACGCTGGCCCAGGCCAATCACCAGTTGATGCTGCCGCCACTGACCTCCGGACGTATCTACATCTCCGAAGGCAGCCCGCTGTACATGTCGGTGGTGGCCGGTGCCAACGGCGCTCCCAACGGATACGCCGGACCCAACCCGCAAAACAACACCGACCCCAACATCAACGTCCACTACGACTGGTATGAGTTCAACTACAGCGCGACCAGTGGCATCTTCATCAACACCACCCAGGTCAACCAGTTCGGCCTGCCGCTGCTGCTCGATGTGTGGGGCTCCAACGAAACCTTCCACATGCAGGTAGGCATCAACGAATCGATCGCCAACCTCGACCAGGAGTACATCAACCAGGTCCCGGCCGCTTTCAGCAACCCGGCACCCACCAACCTGCGCATCCTCTCGCCCGCCGAAACCACCTTCGGCGCCGGACAAACCAACGGCACCTACTTCGATAGCTACATCGCCAACGCGTGGACCCAGTACGCCAGCAACCCGTTGACCATCACCGTCAACAACCGCCAATTCACCGGCACGGCGTCCGGCTCCACCCTGACCTTTACCGAAGTCAATCCGGCCGCCGCCAACGTGGGAGAAACCTTCGTCGTACAGCAGCCGTCCACGCAGGACATCCTGCTGTGCGCAGGCACGATGGCCACCGGCGTCCCGGGAAGCACAGCGCAACAACAGGATGAAAACGCCATCCAGCTGCAACTGGAAAACCAGATCTGCGCAGCCACCAACCGCGGCGTACTGACCACCACCGCGAACTGGGCGAATGCGTCGACCTACTACCAGTCGTCACCCGCCAACTTCTACTCGTGGTTCTGGCACCAGCACTCAGTGGGTGGGTTGGCATACGGGTTCTCGTATGACGACAACAACAACCAGAGCACGACTATTGCGACGCCCCAGCCGGAGCATATGGCGCTTGGTATTGGTTGGTAGTGGTTGAGGTTGGTTTGGTAAATGAGAAGCCCCGCCTTTTGGCGGGGGCTTTTTATTTGCTGACAGCTAAGAATTTGACGTTGTCGGCCAAAAGACATGGCCATCATCCGAATTCGTATCAGTGAATTTAACCACGGTCCTTGCTGATCAATGGATGCTATTAACTTGAGACGCCTAGGAATGAGACACGTTCGATAAGCCTCCTGCCACCTAGCTATAAAACCATGTGCGTAGAGTGACGAACCATGAGACGGCGATATGCTAATGACATCAAGTAGAGCAGGTTAATGTCGAACAGGAGCGCTGGCCGTCGTTAGCTATAGCCTGACTTTGTATGAATAAACTGTGTCAGCTACCTGTTGACTGAGCCGCGCATAGGATGTCAGTTTGGTGGAACACAAGAGTGGGGCTTCATGTAATTGAATTCAAAGATCGAATTACTTTGCTATGGGTGTCCTGGGGCTGGAGGTAATCTGCGAAGCCGAAGTGGCAGGTGCGCCACCTTGCATATTACTTATGTTCAGCAAATTAGTGGGTGCCATTAAGCGAGAAGGAATGGGGCCTGGCTGCATAACATAGGATTGTGCAGTGTTGGGGGAGGAGTTTATAGCGGAGGGCGACGGATTTGAACTTCCTGTATCTTCTAACGGATAAATGTAGATCACGTAAACCAGGAAAAAAGCGAATGACATAGCTAATATGATAAGGCCTGATACGGTGGAGCGAACTGATAGACGCTTTGTGTCGATTGTCAACTGTGTTTGCTCACCTACATTCTCTCCAAGTGCAATACTCAAGCGATAAGCCGTAACAAGCTGAACTGCGGCCAGGATAATGCCCGATACTGTTATGCAGATGACGAGCCACAATAAGAACGTCGTTTCACTGTACTGTTCGTAAAACGCGCTGCGTCTTACATCATAATCTTCGAGGCGGTAGACGCTAGATACGAGTGTCAGGCAATGCGCTGATATTGCGTCAATAGTCTGTATATCCCGACTCCTTGACGACAGGGCCGTGCTCGTTGCTTGTTCGCACTTATCGACGTATTGCGCAGGCGGCAGAATGAAGGCGTTCGGAGTTGTAGGTACACGTTGAACGGCGTGGAGTAAGAGGTAGAAAATGATGGCGGCGGCTAAAAATGCTCCCGCCACTGCTGCGATACCATGCGGTTGCATAGTCACGCGATTCAATTTGTTTCCGTTGTAAGGCTTGATCATTGAGGTGCCGGACCGGCCGTCCCGTAATAGATGTTGCTATACATATCAACGCATGAGCACGCACCCAATGCATACGCTGGACAAGCGGCCACATTTTGATCGCCAGACGGAATGTAGCAGGCGAGGTTTGGGTTTGGTTGCGGGGGTGCCTGTATCGGCGGGGGCATCTGCTGATATGCCGATGGTGGAGGTGAACTAGGTGGTGCACCATTGAAAGCCCCTGCTATCACTTGCGTAGGAGGTGGTGGCTGTTGCTCGCGCTCAGACTGACAATATTGATGTTGTTTTCCATCTGGCCCAACGAAAGTTTTGCAAGATCCGGGGGCGATGCGTGCGGCGATGTTAGGCGACTGAGCAATACCCTGCATTGAGCTTCCCAATAGCAGAATAAACAATACGCAATTCTTCATCGTACATCTCCGATAAAATATTATCGAGTAAGTTCGATAACGGCGCGTAGCCTCATATGCCGTACTTCCTTTCGCAGGTTTCTCGTATCTCCCGCACTCGTTTGCTGGGCGCCCATGTCGGACCAGCAACAAGGCAAATACCTTTGCGCGTCGCGCAAAAGTTAGTCAGTAATCGGCGTATTTGAGCCCTGTATTTCCCCTGTACTGGACTCCCCGCCAATGGGCGGTCCCTCGTTTCGAATCCGCGTGAAAATATACGAGAACGTTCGTTTAGCCCACGTGATCGTTGTGTTCAAAGCACCATTTTTCTTTGAAAAATTGATTTGGCATCAGAAATGCGCGTAGCCTTTCGTTGAAACTTGAAATAGCTTATCTGAAGCGTCCTCATTCCTTCGAGTCATTCAGAAGTAGAGGTTGGGGTTGATGATGCCACGGCGTAACGGATGGGTGACAGACCGCCGAGAGAGCGATGTGGGCGGTCATGGTTGTAACGATGTCGC
>NZ_JADIKE010000023.1 GCF_016904955.1 Dyella flava
GCGACTTGCCCCTTCAGAAAATTTCGCGTCATCTGATACCGCAACACTCGTACCCATGCGAAATTACGTATGTCGGACGTGCCCATCCCCAGCGATGACTACGGCACGTCCGACATGAGGTGAAGAAACGCGGATCGCCTGGTCTCGAACACCAAACGATCCGCTGGCCACAATCAACTGACACGGAGTCAACTATGGTTACGCTCGATCATAAGGCACCCGCACACCCCCGTGCCCCCGCCCTGGTGCATTCCCCCCACTTCACCCCCGCGCCAACGGCGCGACGTCGAGCCCTAAGTGGGTAATCGTCTAGCCGGAATCAGCTGATTCCGACAACACGAGCAGGTTTTCTGCAGACCCTTCGCCCGCGCGCAATGCGCGGGCGACCTAACCGCATGGAGAACACCGATGCAAGGTACCCACGACGACCCGACCGGGTCGCGGCACTATCTGCTGTCCGCAGAAGAGTACGACGAACTGAAAAACCTCCAGCAACTGCTGTTGCTCATGGCCAACGTCGCCTACGACGAGGACCAGCAGGCCAACGAAGGCGAGACCTTGACCATCCCCCGCTGGGAAATGCAACTCACCTTTCGAATCATCAGCAAACTGATTGGCGACGCCCTGGCGCATTTGGAGCAGCGCAACCACATCGAGCCTCGAAACCTGACGCTGCAATGATCAAGCGCGGGTCCGCCGCGCCATCCACATCATGGAGTGCCCCATGAACAAACCACGCGACGTGGCTAAACCGCCACCCGGCTATCTGCTGCGCGAAGAAAACGTCGAAAAGCTGGAGCAGATCCGCGGGCAACTCTTCCTGATGGCCCGTATGGTCTTTGCCGCCACGCTGGCCGAAGAGCACGAGCCGCTGGAAATCCAGCGCTCCATGCTGGGCCAGTGCTTCGAGAACTTCGGCCGGCAACTTGATGAAGTGCTATCGACCATGGAGTGGGCCGGCCAGCGCATGTCTCGGGCTCGGCGGCGGCATTAGGCGTCAGGGCCAGGCAAACGGGGCCGGGCCAATGCCCCCGCCAACTTTTCGTTCGGCGAGTAAACCCGCCTCCGTTTTCCCTGCTGGCATGGCGACAATCTGTCTCGTCACACCCCTGATGCGACCGTCGTACCCGCCATTGCAGACAAAGCCCGCGTGACGGGTTACGCAGAGCGTCAGTAGCGTAAAGCGTCAGAAGCAGCCGTAAAGTGGCCGCAGACGCGCGTACGCGCGGTCCAGGACTGGCTCACCCTTCCCTCATCACACCGCACAAGACGTTTCTGGCCACGTCGCCGAGCCCGCAACCCTACGCCAGCGCATATCCTTCACGCCGACGTGACGAACGAGTGGTCGGGAGCGACGCGGGCAGATTTTAAATCTGTGATGCGAAGCACATTCCTATTGTGAACGTGGCACGCCCCCTGCCTAACTCCTTACGTAGGCAAAGAAGCAGTAAGCAGGGGTAAGTAGAAATGGAACAGATCGTCGAATGTCTCATCGCTGGTGGCCCCCAGCACGGCCTGATGCGCCGGCAACTGTGGGATCCGCAATGTCCGACACCGCCCGTGGTCGCCTCCGGCGACGGCGAGGTGTGCATCGCCGCCGCCTTCCGTCCCGTGCACGTCGGCCGCAATCTTTTCCTGCTGTTGCATCCGCGCGCAACCGGCCCGCAGATCCTGGCCATGATGGCCACGATGAGCGCGCAAGCCATCATCGCCAACACCCGACCGCGCAAGCCGGGCCTGATGGAACAGGCGCTGCCGCTGGCCAGGGTTGGTTGAGCGGCGTGTTCGCGCCCATGCAACGGAGGAGTGATCGCACAGGCGTCTCACGCGAAGTCAAAAGCTGACTTCACGGCGGCGCCGTGCTCGAAACTGTCAAAGGCGCTGAGCGCGGGACTGGCGCCTGCAAAGTCAAAGGCACTCACGAAGGAGCCTTTGGCACTTGGCGCATCAAATGCGCTTTGAAAGCTTGATGCAGCCACATCTCCAAAGTCGAACGCACTTTGGAATGTGCCCGTCCCCGCGCGCGGGAAATCGAACGCACTTCGGAAAGAAGCGGCATGGCCCGACGAATCAGGCTGGCCGGCCAATGGCGTTTGGTTGGATATATGCGTGGCAAAGGGTTGCTTGTACATGGCTGCCTCCAGAGGCTTGGGTGGCTTATCACTGGCGTCCATCGTAGGTAGCGCAGCCATCCACCGAAACGACCGGCGGCGGAAATCATTTTTGCCAAAAGGGGCGCTTTCAACCAACAGGCCAGAGGTAAGCGAGCAGCGGAACAATCAACGCGGTGAGCAGCCCGTTCAGCCCGATGCCGATCGCGGCGAATGCAGCGGCAAGTCCGTTCAGCGGCGCGACTTGCGCGGCAGCAACGCCACTTCCGGCGACACCGGCTGCCAGGCCATGCGCACGCCAATCATCGACCCGCAACCAGCGCAGCACCGCCTGCCCGATCACCGCCGCGAAGATGCCGCCTGCAATCGCCAGGGCTGCGGTAAGCGCCGGCACACCACCGACTTCCTGTGCCACGGCGATGGCAATCGGCGTCGTCACCGACTTGGGAGCCATCGAGAGTGCAACGGAACGGCCGCCACCGAGCATCCAGACAACCGCGACGCCACTCACCGTCGTAGTCACGGACCCCGCCAGCAGTGCCAGTCCAACGCCGCGCAAACTGCGCCTGATGTGTACCGCATTCAGGGCCAGCGGTATGGCCAACGCAACCGTCGCAGGGCCAAGCAGGAAATGGATAAATTGCGCGCCGGCAAAATATTGATCGTAAGGCGTGCCCGTCGCCATCAGCAGGACGGCGACCAGGACGATCGCGATCAGCACCGGATTGGCCACCGGCGAATCATGGCAAACCTTCTGTATCCACTTGCCGATCAGGTAGGCAAACAGAGTGATCGCCAGCCACAGCAGCGGCGTAACCGCGAGCGGCGTCCAGACCTCCTTGATCGCATGCATCATAAGGATCCACCCGGATTGAGGACGCTCGCTTCTGCATCTGGATGAGCCGCGCGACGCGTGATGTGATGCATCACCAAGCCCGTCACCACCAGGCCCAGTACGGTCGACACCAACAAACCCATCAGGATCGGCAACCAGTCTCTTTTGAGCACCGCCAGCTCCGTGACGATGCCGACGCCCGCCGGGATAAACAGCAATCCCATATTCGCGATCAGCGATGATGACGCCTGCTCCAAGGCGGAGACTTCGTTATCGCGCCTGGCGACCCAGCTTTTACATGGGATCAGCAGCGCGACGGCAAGCAAGAACATGCCGATCACCGGGCCGGGCAAAGGTAGATGCAGCACGCGCTGCATCACCTCCCCAAGCAACTGGGCGCCGATCAGCACGGCAAATGCGGCAGGCATGCTCATGACGCTTACGCACTCGCCGCGCCATCGAGCCCGGCGTCCCGCGCAGCCAGCGCACCGAGCGCGGACCAGTCGAGGTCGCCCCAGCCTGCGGCCACCAATGCCACCAGCCGTTCGTGCACCAGGCTCGCCATCGGCATCGGGACGGCTTGGCGTTCGGCCTCCGAAAGCGCCAATCGAAGATCTTTGACAGCCAGTGGCGCGGTCATCCCCGCCGGCTTGAATCGCCTGTCGACAATTTTTCCACCATAGGCTTTGTGCACGCGGCCATCGAACAGCGATCCAGTGAAGACCTCAAAGGCCAGGTGTGGGTCGATACCCGCTTTCGTCAGCAAAGTCAGTACCTCGCCCATGCTCTGCAATGTCGTGGCAGTCATGACGTTGCAGGCAAGCTTCATCACGTTGGCCGCGCCAGGGTCCTCGCCCAGTTCGAAAATGTGTTGCCCAAGCTGCTCAAGTAGCGGCCGCGCTCGCTGCATGTCAACCGCAGAACCGGCAGCCAGGATAAAGATGCGTTGCGTTTTCGCCAGATCCGGGTTGCCCAGCACCGGCGCCGCAATAAAGCTCTGCGCGGCTTCGGTATGCCGCTTCTCCAGCCGCCGGGAGAGCTCGGCGCTGACCGTGCTCATGGAGATATGCAGCGCTCCCGGCTTCAGAATATCGACCAGGCCGCCAGGCAGCGAAAACATCACGCTTTCGAGCGCGGCATCGTCAGGAAGCGAACTGATCACTATGTTGCAGTGGCTGAGGTCGGTGATCCTTGCGGCGCCCTGCGCACCTTCTACCCGCAGTGCTTCGACACGTTGGGGATTTCGGTCGTAGGCGACCACGGCATGACCCTTGGAAAGAAGCGTAGCCGCCAGGGCACTTCCCATATTCCCCAAGCCGACAACGCCGATAAGCGCTTTGCTGCCGCTTGAACCGGCCGTCTGACGGGGATCGGAAAGCGCCCCCGCAGACGATGCTTGCTCATTGATTTGCTTCGTATTCATGGCGATTTCTCACGCTGGTGGACGCGGTGTATCGTGCGCTCAGCCGGTTGCGTCAGAAATCACCGCCGTGGCAATTTATTTTTGCCGATTGGGGATAAGTGAGGTGAGAGATGGACTACTTTGCGGCCATGCATGCCTTCGTCCGCGCGGTCGAACTGGGAAGCTTCTCCAAAGCCGCCGAGGAAGATGGCCTCAAGGTTTCCACCGTCTCGCGCTACGTCACCTCGTTGGAGGCCGACTTGGGCGCGGCGCTGTTCAATCGCTCCACCCGCCGCCTGCACCTTACCGAGGTAGGAAGACATTTCTACGAACACGCCTCACGGATCCTGGCCGATCTTTCCGAAGCGCGTCTGGCCACAACAGCGCTCAACGCGCAGCCACAGGGCCTGCTTCGCATCAACATTCCCGTCGCCTTCGGTCGAAAGCATGTCTTTCGCCATCTACCGGATTTTTTGGCGGAATACCCAGCCATTCGCATCGATGCAACACTCACCGACGACACCGTCGATCTGATCGGAAGCGGCACGGATGTCGCCATTCGCATTGGCGCATTGGCCGATTCCAGCCTTGTCGCAAAGCGCCTCGCGCCCCAGCATCGCATGCTTGTCGCGAGCGCTGCTTACCTTGCCGACCGACGCCCCATTCGCGAACCCAAGGACCTGGAAGACCACGAATGCCTTTCGTTTGCGCTGCAACCCAAAGAAGCCTGGTACTTCCGCCCAACCGGATCGACCTCGACCGAGCTCAACGAAGTCGCCATCCGCGGCAGAGTTCGCGCCAATAACTCCGAAGCACTGCTCGATGCTGCGCTTGCGGACCTGGGCATCGCATTACTTCCCACCTGGATCACCTACGAATCGGTCGCGGCAGGGAAACTGCAGATCGTCCTACCCACCTGGGAGGCACTTATCGCCCCCGGACCAGTCCGAGCCATCTGGGGTGTGTATCCACCCAAGAAAGTCGTCTCGCCCAAAGTGAGGGCCTTTCTTTCGTTTATGGAATCACGCTTTGGCGAGCCGCCGTATTGGGATAAGGCGATTTCGCCGGTTGAATGAATGCGGATTTCCGTTTGTCATTGACGGCGAAAGCGCAAATCATAGGCTGGAAGTGTCTTAATCTCGGGGGCAGTCCAAGCCCGTGGTCGTGTCACTTGCCGTGACATTACCGTAGGGATCGTAGCTGTACTGCCGCTTGAGCGCGCCTGTCGAATCGGTCAAAGCAATCGTGCTATTGATCAGATCTGTCAAAAAGTATGTTCGCCCCGTTACGTCGTTTCGTGCAAAACGTTCGTCGCTATCTAAGCCGACCAGAATCGGATTGATCGTGCCGCCTCGCGCCTCTTGCACGATGTTATTGCCGCCGTACAGGAATTGCGTCACGGCACCTTATCAGTGCGAAACCAAGTCCCTCTTTAAATTAAGACCATCTTGCTCAGAATTAACTTTAATATATATTTTATTTCCGTCCATTGGCACAGCCAAAAAGGCTATAGATAGCGCCATCTTGTTAACACCAACGAGCATTGCCTTCCCCAAGTTACGGGCTATAAGTGTTTTTACCCGTGATGTATCTCCGTCGCTCAAAGAAACAGCCAACATCCATGACCTTATTTGCGACAAATACTCGACATCGACCGAATTAGGCTTGATGTAAGAAATAGACTCCCTTATATCTATGCATTCCGTTGACTGGACCTCCGGACGTGCATCGGGAGCTCTTTTGTATTCGACTCTGTAAGCTGCAGGCGTATCTGGGGTACACCAAATAGAAACACTGATCGGTAATGCTTGATTTCCATTGGCCGCCCCGGCTGCGCGACAATTCAGCGAGACAACTAATGACACGAGAAGCACTGCTACCAATGCACCTGATTTAACGATACACCCATTTAGATCACCAGCTGAAAGACATCTATTTAGCATCATCCTATTTCTCCAAAACCTTACTCAGCACATCAACGACATCAAGGAGATTTACAGTAGGCGGAGGGGTAAACTGAAGCGTCCTCATTCCTTCGAGTCATTCAGAAGTAGAGGTTGGGGTTGATGATGCCACGGCGTAACGGATGGGTGACAGACCGCCGAGAGAGCGATGTGGGCGGTCATGGTTGTAACGATGTCGC
>NZ_JADIKE010000038.1 GCF_016904955.1 Dyella flava
CACCGAAGGACTCTTCCCGGCTATCCCGATATAGGTTGTACAGCCGCCACACATTGGTATATCCCCCGCCATAACTGCTCTCGGCGTCTGCCATATATCGCTTGCAGTGCTCGGCAATCGCCGCCTGCTCCTGCGGGCTCTGCCCCAGCGCACTGCCGGTGGACGCCTGGCAATGCGTAAACAGCTCGGTATTGCCGGCGTTGTTGCGGGTGCCGTCGAAGAACACGCCGATGCGCAGCGTGCAGCGACGTTCGGTGGTCTTGCTCTTGTCGCGATACGGCTGCGGGTCGGTAGACGGTTGCGCGTTGGACGTTGCACCCGCCGTGTCGAACGCAGCGAGGACAGGTCCAGCCTCTACGTCGCTGGTGTGGCTGTAATCCTCGATGTACGACTTCCGCCCGTGGATAGCGACCAGCTTCGGCGGACGATCGCAGTGGCACAGAACGATATCCCCTTCCACGGCTTCAAGCGCCTTGAGGGTTGCGTCGTACATGCGCAAGTCGTGACCCGGCGTGCCTGGCCCGGGCACAATGTCGCCGGCGCTTTTGCATACGCCGCAATAAGCGCGATGCCCGAGGAAGGTCTGGCCACGCATCCTTCCGTCGGGGCCTTCGATCTTGCATTCGGGCGATCCTCCGATGACCTGGCTGCCATGTCCGTTGTCAAGCAGGTCTTCTTCGACGATGTGATAAAAAACGCGCATTGCAATGCCACTCCCGCGTGTTGTATTTGTTTCCGGCTGATCCAGCATGGGTGAATGCCCGCATCGGTCTGCGCGTACCCCCGGGTTTCGATGAGCGGTCCGTTAGGACAAATGGGCTCTGGCTGGGATGAGGATGAAGCAGATAACGAAAGCGCCGGAAAATCATCAGCGTGGAACGTTCTACAATGTAGGCGACATGCCTTAATCTTTGTGAGGCATTACCGTCATTCCAGTCAGAGTGCCGGTCAAGGCTGCGGTGTTCGCGTAATGGGCGTGGGATTCCGACGGGTCCCGCCGTGGCAGGGAAATCCGGCGGCCAGGGACATCCAGGAAGGGCGGCCTGCGGGCGGCGACGCCACCGTGGCCGGTGCGGAAAGCGGCCACTTTTCTTTGCACTAGGCATAAGGCATGAAGGGCGCGGTGGACACCGCGCCCTTTTTCTTCGCGGCGGTGGGCTACGGCATACATTAGGCGATGTGCGCAAAAAAAATCCCGGCGGAGGCCGGGATTCGGATGCGACGCATCGCAAGAGGTTGGCAGTGGGCTTGTTGAATCACCAGTGATAGATCACTTTGGTGTAATAGTAACGCCCATTGAAGCCGTCGGGTGAAAATTCTGAGTAAGGAATCGTCCCGTCGTTGTTGTTCGCGGCGATCACCTTGTCCGGATAGCTGTTGCTGGCATTGTCCACGCCAAGCGTGAAGGTCCAGTTGCCGAGGTTGTAGCTGCCGGCCAGATCCAGCACCCACTGCGGACTGTAGATCTGGTTGAGCAGGTAGGACTCGTTGCTGTACGCGGTGAAGCTGCCATAACGGGTCAGGTTGCCGTTGAACACCCAGCGGCCGAGTGTGTAGTTCTCGTTGAAGATCAGCTTGCTGCGCGGCGTGGAGTTGGCCAGCAGGCCATGAATGTCGCGATAGCTCACGCGTTCGAGTTCCAGTCCCAGCGCCTGCAACTGCTCCGGATTGGGCGCGATGCCGTAAACCAGGGTGCGGTTGTAGTTGTAGCTCAGCGTGCTGTCGAGCACGCCGTCATTGCCGAAGTCGGCGTGGTAGCTGGTGACCAGATCGCCGCCTTGGGTGCGGGTATTGACCGCATTGGTGAAGTACTGCGCCGAGGTGTAGGCCACATTGGTGATGCCATTGGCGGCCAGGTAGTTCACCACCGCCGGATCGTTCAGTCCGCTGAGCGTGCTCGATAGCACGATGCGGTTGAAGATCTGGATCTGATAGATATCGAAGGTCAGCGTCAGCGGATCGATCGGATTGAACACCGCGCCGATGGTGTAGTTGTGCGATTTCTCCGGCCGCAACGCCTGCGCGCCCAGCAGCTGCGCCACCGGATTGCTCACCGGCAGCAGGCCGGTCTGGTAGATGCCGGGCGCGATGCCGGGGCCGGCGCTGCTCGGGGTGAGGTAGAGCGAGCCGATCTGCGAATAATCTTCCTGGGCCAGCGACGGTGCGCGGAAACCGGTCGAGGCGCTGGCGCGCAGTGCAAAGCGGTCGGTGAAGTCGTAACGGGCCGCCAATGCACCGGAGACGGTGTTGCCGAAGTCGTTGTATTCCTCATGGCGTACCGCAATCGAGGTGCCGAGCTTGTCGGTGAGATTGGTTTCCAGGCTCACGTACTGCGCGATATCGCTGCGGCTCCAGGCGCCGGTGCTCACTGGGCTATAGCCACTGAAGCCTTGCGCGCCGCCGCTTACGCCCGAAGTGCCGACGTAATACGAGCTCGGATCACCCGCGCTGATGCTATAGGTTTCGCGCAGGTATTCCGCGCCGAAGGCCAGTGTTAGCGGATTAGGCAGCCAGCCGACCGAGAAATCCTTGGCGATATCCACATCCGCGGCCTGCTGAGCGGATGACACAATGCCGTCGAAGAAACTGGTCGGCGTATAGCCAAAATCATTCAGGAAGGCGTAGTTGGCAGAGTGAATCGTGTCGAGCGAGACCCGGTTGCCGCCGTAATTGGCACTCACATCCCAACGCCAGCCGCTTTCCGTGGTGCCACGCACACCGGCTACCAACGCCTGATCGGTGCTGCGGGATTGCAGCAGCGGCTGATAGCCGTCCGGATAGAGCGCGGTCAGCAACGACGACACCGCCGACGGATACCCGTATGGATTGCGATACAGCTCGTCGGAAATCGCATCGCGCTCGTGATAGCTGCCGTATGCGTAGAACTGCACGTTCTTGCTGATGTCGTATTGCGCGTTCAGAAACACGTTGTGCTGGCTGATCGATGGATCGCCGAACACCTGCTTCTCGCCCAGTTGCGGATAGCGCACATCCACACCGCCGTGATTGGTCGGATCCTGATGACCGTCGTCCAGGCTGATGCGCAGCCAACCCTTGTCGCCGTTGAGCGGAATGCCGAAGTTGGCCGAGCCCTGCCACTGCTGTCCGCCACCGCGCTGGTAGCGGCCGCCGTCCAGTTCCACCGAGCCGCCCTGCGCACCGTGCTTGAGGATGATATTGATCACACCGGCGATGGCGTCGGAGCCGTATTGCGCGGATGCGCCGTCGCGCAGCACTTCAATGTGGTCGATCGCCGAGAGCGGAATGGTGTTCAGATCCACCGGCGCCGAACCGCGGCCGATGGTGCCGTCGGTGTTGATCAGCGCGCTGGTGTGCCAGCGCTTGCCATCGACCAGCACCAGCACTTCATCCGGCGACAAGCCGCGCAACTGGGCGGGACGCTGTGAGTCAGTAGTATCGGTCGCGGCGGGACGCGGGAAGTTGAGCGATGGAATCAGGCGGGCGAGGGCCGTGGCCAGCTCGTTGGTGCCGGTGCTTTGCAGCGCCGAGGCCGGCACCACGTCGATCGGCGACAGCGAACTGCTGTCGGTGCGGTTCTGTGTGCGGGTGCCGGTGACGATCACCGCCTGCAAATTCTTGGCGTTGTTGGACGTGGCGGGAGGAGGGTTTTGCGTGCTGTCTTGTGCGGCGGCCGTGGCGGCGAATGCGAGCAGTACGGCGGCGGCGAGCGGTCTTGCCTTGTGCTGGTTGGAACGATTCCGGTCTTGCTTCATTACGGGCTTCCCCTGACGTGTTAATTGCTGCTGCGCAACAATTTCAGGTTAGTGACAATCGGATCCGGCCGGAACGGATGTTTAGGCGTCTAAAAGTCCGAATAGGAATATCCATGTCGAACAAATAGTTGCTGGCTTGCCTGCGATCGGGTGTCGGCTGCTGACGGCCAGTGACATGGCGAGGCGCAGGTTCATTCACCGCGCTGCCCCCTCGGACTAGGGATGCTCTGATCAATTCTGCGTAGGCGTCACCGGCTCTGTCCGTTCGCAGGCCGCAGGACCGTCGGTGCACGCGGGGAGGGTACAAGGATGTACCCGGCTTTGAGGAGCGAGGAAGGCATGCGGACGGACAGAGCTGGCCCCAACGTATTGAATTTAAATAGTGACGGGGTGATGCCCAGAAAGCACGCAGGCTGTGCCGCGCGTCTTGGCAAGACAGCCAGTCTTCCCGGCGCCGCGCAACACACCCTGCGAGCCTTCTGGACATCATGCCGCCTACGCAGAATTGATCAGAGCATCCCTAGGCGCGCCCGAGGGCAGGCACTAAGATGCCGGGGCCTGAGGTGACGGTCGGCGCAGTGCCGGTCGTTGAAACGGGAATCCGGTGACGCCGTTCAATCTTGCACGGCCATTCCGGAGCTGCCCCCGCAACGGTCAGCGAGCAACGCGATCCCCACATCGCCACTGTGCCTGGGCATGGGAAGGCGGGGATCGGAAGGTCTGAAACCTTCGCTCGCGAGCCCGGAGACCGGCCCAGGCGATAACCGGACGGCGGAGGGCCAGGTCGGGACCGCTGCTGCATGGGTGTCGGTGCCGAGTTCCTTCACAAGTCCCCCCAGGCCTGTGTGCCACCGTGTGAAGGAGAGTTGCTGCGATGAAGCCTTTGTCCCGATCGATCGCCATCGGCGTGTGGGTGTTGCTGACCTTGTTGATGGTCACCACTCGCTTCAAGCATTTCGGCGACGCCTTGCATTTGCCGGATGCCTCGATGGCGGTGTTCTTCCTCGGCGGTCTGTACCTGCGCCGGCATGCAGTCTTCGTGTTCTTCGTGTTGCTGGCGGTTCTGCTCGATTACCTATCGATTCACTACGCTGGCGTCAGCGATTTTTGCGTCACCGCAGCCTATGCGTTCCTGCCGCTTGCCTATGCCGCGCTCTGGTATGGCGGCCGCCTCTATACGCGTGAACTCACTGACAGCATGCGTTCTCTGCTGGGCGCATTCGTGGTGGCCACGGTATGCGCGGCGTTGTCGTTTGCCATTTCCAACGGCTCCTTCTACTGGCTCGGCGGCCGCTATGCGCAGCCGCACATGGCTGAATATCTGCAACGCCTGTGGCAGTGGGGTCCATTGTTTGTGCGCACGACCTGTGGCTACGTCGTGGTGGCGCTGCTGCTCCATGCAGGTCTGCAGCGCTTGATCCATCGCGAAGCCACCGCGCAGGTGCGCGCATGAGCGAGCAGGGTTCGCGTGATGGCATGACGCCGGAAGAGCGTCATCGCGAACGCATGCAGCGCAAAAAGGAACTGATCGATCGCAAGATCGCCCGCGCCACCATCGATCGCGGCGTGCTCGTGGTGAATACCGGCAACGGCAAGGGCAAGAGCTCGTCCGGCTTCGGCATGCTGGCCCGTTCGCTTGGACACGGCTTCAAATGCGGCGTGGTGCAGTTCATCAAGGGCACGTTCTCGACCGGCGAAGAAGCCTTTTTCCGCCACTTCGCCGGTGAGCTGCTCGACTACCACGTCATGGGCGAAGGTTTCACCTGGGAAACCCAGGACAAGGCGCGCGATATCGCCGCGGCGCAGGCTGCATGGGCGGTTGCTGCGCGCATGCTGGCCGATCCGGCGTACGACTTCGTGCTGCTGGATGAGCTCAACATTGCGCTGGTGAAGCAATACGTGCAGCTCGAGCAGGTTCTGGCGGCGGTAACCGCTCGCCCGCCACGGCAGCATGTGGTGATCACCGGACGCGGCGCGCCGGATGGATTGATCGCCGTGGCCGATACGGTCACCGAGATGCGGATGGTGAAGCATGCCTTCGAGGCTGGCATCAAGGCGCAGAAGGGTGTCGAGTTGTGAGCAGTATTCTGACTCCCCGAACGGCAAAGGGAGTGATGCGCGAAATGGCATCGGGGACAGCGTGACGGCTTCCAAAACACATCACTGCCCGGCGTTGCTGATCTCTGCTCCGGCATCAGGCCAAGGCAAAACCTCGGTAACCGCCGCACTGGCACGCTGGCATGCACGCCAGGGACGCCGCGTTCGGGTCTTCAAGACCGGGCCGGATTTTCTCGACCCGATGGTGCTTGAGCGCGCCGCTGGCACGCCGGCCTATCAACTTGATCTGTGGATGTGCGGCGAAGCCGACGTGCTTGCGCGCTTGCACGAAGCAGCGGGCAGCGCCGACCTGATCCTGGTGGAAGGCGTGATGGGCTTGTTTGATGGTGACCCATCGAGCGCGGATCTTGCGCAACGCCTTGGCGTGCCGGTGATGGCGGTGATCGACGGTTCCGCGATGGCGCAGACCTTCGGTGCGCTGGCGTGCGGTCTGGCTGCCTATCGCTCGGACTTGCCGATGTACGGTGTGGCGGCCAATCGCATCGGCAGCGCCTATCACGCGCAACTGTTGAAAGAGAGCCTGCCGCCCTCGCTGCAATGGCTCGGCGCACTGCCACGCGATGCAGCACTGGCGTTGCCGGAACGTCATCTCGGCTTGGTTGCCGCCGCCGAACTGGCCGACATCGACAAGCGCCTTGATGCGCTTGCCGATGCCTGGGCGCAACACGCCGCGACGGCTTTGCCGCAACCGGTTGGGTTCAGCGCGTCATCCAGCGATCCCGTGCCTCCGCTGTTGCGTGGGCAGCGCATCGCGGTCGCGCGGGACGCCGCATTTTGCTTTCTGTATCAAGCCAACATCGATGTGTTGAACGAAGCCGGCGCGGACTTACGCTTCTTCTCGCCGCTGGCAGGCGAAGCCTTGCCGGATTGCGACGCGGTGTGGTTGCCCGGCGGTTATCCCGAATTGCATCTGGATACGCTGTCCAAACAGCAAGGCTTGCATGCGGCTTTGCGCGTGCATCGCGATGCAAATAAGCCGATCCTGGCCGAATGCGGCGGTCTGTTATTTGCGCTGGATTCGCTGGCCGATCGCGACGGATACGAAGCGCCGATGTCCGGCTTGTTACCAGGCCGCGCGGTATTGCAAGCGCGTCTGGCGGCGCTGGGTTTGCAGGGCGTTGCGATGCCCGAAGGCGATTTGCGCGGACACACCTTTCACTACGCACATGCCTGGATCGACGCCGAGCCGCTGGCGCATGCGACCAATCCCAATGGTGGACCCTGTAAAGAAGCGGTCTACCGCCAAGGCCGGCTCACGGCGAGCTTCGTGCATTTCTATTTCCCATCGAATCCACTCGCCGCGATAAGGCTGTTTCTGCCGTGAGCACCGCTTTGGCCATGCTTGCCGCGGTATTGCTGGATGCCTGGCTGGGCGAGCCGCGCCGTGCGCATCCATTGATCGGCTTTGGGCATCTTGCCAAGTGGATCGAGCAGCGCGCGTATGCGGATAGCCGAGTGGCGGGCGTCCTGGCATGGTCGCTCGCCGTGTTGCCGCTGGTGATGGTGTTGTGCAGTGTCCAGCGGCTGATGCCATCCTGGGCGTCGTGGAGTATCGCGGTAGCGATGCTTTATCTGGCGCTGGGATGGCGCAGTCTGGGCGAGCATGCGCGACCGGTTGCGACCGCGCTTGAGGACGATGATCTGGACGCTGCACGTCGCGCGGTCGGCCGCATGGTCAGCCGTGACACCGCCGTGTTGAATCACCGCCAGGTAGCGGCCGCCGCGACCGAATCGGTACTGGAAAACGGTAACGACGCGGTGTTCGGCGCGTTGTTCTGGTTTGCTGTGCTGGGTGCGCCGGGCGCGTTGTTGTACCGGCTGTCCAACACCCTCGACGCGATGTGGGGCTATCGCACGCCGCGCTATGAAAACTTCGGCTGGGCTGCGGCACGCATCGACGATGTACTGAATTTCCTGCCCGCGCGGCTCGCCGCGCTGACCTACGCCATCTGCGGCGGCCGATTCAGCGCGGCGTGGCGGTGCTGGCGCACCCAGGCGCCGCAATGGGACAGTCCCAATGCCGGCCCGGTGATGGCGGCCGGTGCCGGTGCTTTAGGCGTACGTCTGGGTGGACCGGCGCCGTATCACGGGGTGTGGGAACCACGTCCGGAACTGGGTGAGGGCGATCCGCCGAGTGCCGCTTCGATTGTGTGCGCCTTGCGCATGGTGCTTGACGGCGTGCTGATCTGGCTGATGGTGGCCTTGCTGCTCGGCTTGGTTTTTCACGGTGGCGCGCATGCTTGAACATGGCGGTCGTTTGCAGCGTGCGGCGCGCGAGTACGGCATTCCGCTCGAACAATGGCTGGATCTTTCCACCGGCATCAGTCCATTCGGCTGGCCGGTAGCGGCTGTGCCGCCCTCGGTGTGGCAGCGCTTGCCGGAAGACGATGATGGTTTGATCGACGTGGCGCGCGCGTATTACGAAGCGCCCCAATTGCTGCCAGTGGCCGGTTCGCAAGCGGCGATTCAGGCCTTGCCGCGGTTGCGTGGTCCATCACGGGTGGGAATCATCGCGCCCGGTTACGCTGAACACACGCAAGCCTGGCAACGTGCAGGTCATGCAGTAACGTGTCTGGCGGCCGATGTCTTGCTGCAAGACCTGGATCGATGGGATGTGCTGGTGTTGATCCATCCCAACAACCCGGGCGGTGAACGCTTTCCGTTGCAGGAGCTGCTGCGCATGCATGCCCAATTGGCGGCGCGCGGCGGCTGGTTGCTGGTCGATGAGGCCTTTATGGATGTCACACCGGAAGAAAGCCTGTGCCGTTACTCCGATCGCGAAGGGCTGATCGTGTTGCGTTCAGTAGGAAAGTTTTTTGGTCTGGCGGGTGCGCGTGCAGGCTTTGTCTGTGCCGCGGCGCCGCTGCTCGAGGCCCTGCAGGAGAAGCTTGGGCCCTGGACGCTGAGCGGACCGACGCGTTACGTAGTGCGGCAGGCGTTGGGCGATCGTACGTGGCAGGCATCCGCGCGCCCGCGTCTGGTCATGGCCAGCCGGCGTCTGGCCGGCTTGTTGAGCAAGCATGGACGGGCTCCCACAGCAGGCTGTGGTCTGTTTCAGTGGTGCCGTTTCGAGCAGGCATCCGCGCTGCATCGCGCACTGGCCAGACGCGGCATTCTGACGAGGCTGTTCGATACACCGCCCAGCTTGCGTTTCGGCCTGCTTCCCGATGATGCGGCGTTCATGCGGCTGGAT
Organism: Dyella flava; assembly: GCF_016904955.1. Lineage (GTDB taxonomy): Bacteria > Pseudomonadota > Gammaproteobacteria > Xanthomonadales > Rhodanobacteraceae > Dyella_B > Dyella_B flava. Next base: position 9,046 of record NZ_JADIKE010000038.1, read on the forward strand.
AACGCACTAAGCGAGATAGCGTCATGACCGCACGTGTATTGATGGTGCAAGGTTGCACCTCCGATGCCGGCAAGAGCGCCTTGGTCACGGCCTTGTGCCGCTGGGCACATCGGCGCGGTGTGCGCGTGGCACCTTTCAAACCGCAAAACATGGCGTTGAATTCGGCGGTTACTGCAGACGGCGGCGAAATCGGCCGGGCGCAGGCCGTGCAGGCGCAGGCCTGTGGAATCGAGCCCCAGGTGGATTTCAATCCGGTATTGCTCAAGCCCAATAGCGATATCGGCGCGCAGGTCATCGTGCACGGGCATCCCGTGGCGGATATGGACGCGCGCGATTATCACGCTTACAAACGGCGTGCCTTCGATGCGGTGATGGCTTCACACCAGCGTCTGACCCATGCCTACGATGCAGTCATTGTCGAAGGCGCGGGAAGTCCGGCGGAAATCAATCTGCGTGATCGCGATATCGCCAACATGGGGTATGCCGAGGCGGTGGATTGCCCGGTGATCCTGGTGGCGGATATCGATCGCGGCGGGGTGTTCGCGCATCTGGTCGGTACGCTGGCGCTGTTGTCGCCGAGCGAGCAGGCACGCATTGCGGGTTTCGTGATCAATCGTTTTCGCGGTGATCTTGCCTTGCTGCAACCAGGGCTCGATTGGTTGCAACGTGAGACCGGCAAGCCCGTGCTCGGTGTTCTGCCGTATCTGCATGGCTTGTATCTCGAAGCCGAAGATGCGCTGCCGCGCGGGCGGGATCACAAACCCGATGCCCAGCTGCGAGTGGCGGTGCCGGCCTTGCCGCGCATCAGCAATCACACCGATTTCGATGCCTTGCGTGCGCATCCACAGGTCGATCTGCATATCGTGGGGCCAGGGGAGGCTCCGCCCGCCTGTGATCTGATCGTCTTGCCTGGCTCCAAATCCACACGCGCCGATCTTGCCTGGCTGCGGGCACAGGGCTGGGATAGGGCGATCGCGAAACACCTGCGCTACGGCGGCAAGCTGATCGGCATCTGCGGCGGTTTGCAGATGCTGGGACGCACCATACACGACCCGCTGGGCATCGAGAGTGAGCCGGGATCCAGCGTGGCGCTGGGCTGGCTGGAGCTGGAAACAACGCTGGAAATGGGCAAGCAACTGCATCGCGCACGCGGCCATCTGAGCTTTGCCGATGCCCACGTGCATGGTTATGAAATCCACTGCGGCGTGAGTTACGGCCCGGCGCTGGCGCAGCCGTTCGCACAGCTCGACGGCGGTCGCAGCGATGGCGCACTATCGGCGGATGGACAGATCATCGGCACCTACCTGCACGGCGTGTTTGACGATCCACAAGCACTCCATGCCTTGTTGCACTGGGCTGGCTTGCGCAACGCGCAGACGATCAACGTCCATACGCTGCGCGAGGCCAGTATCGATCGGCTTGCCGATGCGCTCGAAGCCCATCTGGACACCGCCAAGCTGGAGCAATTACTCGGAATGACCGCATGCGTACCCTGATCCTCGGCGGCGCCCGCTCCGGCAAAAGCGCCTTGGCCGAACGCTTCGCCGACGACAGCGGATACGAACAGATCTATGTCGCCACGGCGCAGGCGGGTGACGAAGAGATGGCAGCGCGTATTGCACATCATCGCGCACGCCGTTCTGCACAATGGCGTTGCGTGGAGGAGCCGGTGCATCTTGCGGAGGTCTTGCGCGAGCATGCCCGCGCCGAGCGCTGCATCCTGGTCGATTGCCTGACACTTTGGTTGAGTAATCTGCTCGGCGATGCCGATCCCGGACGTTTCGAGCGCGAACGGCAGGCTTTGCTTGAGGTATTACCGCATTTGCCTGGCCAGATCGTGCTGGTCAGCAACGAAGTCGGCCTGGGCATCGTGCCGATGGGAGCGCTGACGCGCCGCTTCGTCGATGAAGCCGGACGCCTGCATCAATCTGTCGCCGCGGTGAGCGAACGGGTGTTGTTCGTCGCAGCAGGACTACCAGTTGTTTTGAAGGGAACCATGTCATGAGTCTCGATTGGCTTTCTGCACCTTGTGCTCAACCTGATACGGCACTCGCCGAGGCGGCGCGTGCGCATCAACTGCAATTGACCAAGCCGCCGGGCTCGCTCGGCATGCTGGAGGCGCTGGCCATCCAGTTGGCATCCTTGCAACACACGCCGCGGCCGGCGGTGGAGCGCGTGTGGATCAGCGTGTTTGCCGGCGATCATGGTGTCGCCGATGAGGGCGTGTCGGCCTTTCCGCAAGTGGTGACCGGTGAGATGGTGCGCAACTTCGCCACCGGCGGCGCAGCGATCAGCGTGTTGGCGCGCAGTCTGGCGGCGACTCTGGACGTGGTGAACCTGGGCACGGTCAATGATCCTGGCGAGATTCCCGGCGTACGCCGCGCCATCATTGCGCCCTCCACGGCCAATTTCTGTCTTGCTCCCGCGATGACGGTTGCACAGTTTGATGCGGCGCTATCCGTGGGCGCAGAAAGCGCGCGGTCCGCGAAGGCTGCCGGTGCGCAGTTGTTCATCGGTGGCGAAATGGGCATTGCCAACACTACGTCGGCAGCGGCCGTGGCGAGCGCGCTGCTCGATGAACCGCCGTCGGTGCTGGCCGGTGCGGGCACGGGTCTCAACGCCGAAGGCATCCGTCACAAAGTGAGCGTGCTGGAACGCGCCCTGGCGCAGCACGCCGGCGCCACGACGGCCCTGGAGCAGCTGCGCTGCCTGGGTGGTTTTGAAATTGCCGCGCTCGTTGGTGCATACATCGCTGCCGCGCAAACCGGGCTGCCGGTGCTGGTGGATGGGTTTATCACCACGACGGCAGCCTTGGCGGCGGTCATGATCAACCCCGATGTGCGTCCATGGTTGCTGTTCGCGCATCGCTCAAAGGAGCACGGTCATGCGCGGCTGCTGCAGGCGTTGAATGCCGAGCCGGTGCTCGATCTGGGCCTTCGTCTGGGCGAAGCCAGCGGCGCCGCCACGGCCGTACCCTTGTTGCGGCTAGCATGTGCGCTGCATAACGGCATGGCAACGTTCGAACAGGCAGGTGTATCGACATCATGACCCCGGGCGGGCTCTTCAAGATCGAACTCCTGCGGCATGGCGATACCGGTCAGCGCAGCTATCGCGGCCAGCTTGACGATGCCTTGAGCGAGCAGGGCTGGGCGCAATTGCGTGCGGCGGTGGAAGGGCGTGTCTGGGACTGCATTGTCTCGTCCAGCCTGCAACGCTGCGCGGCGTTTGCCCGGGAACTCGCACAGGCGCGCCAACTGCCACTACGTCTTGACGCGCGGCTGGCCGAGTACCATTTCGGGCAGTGGCAGGGCATGCCGATCGAGCAGATCGCGCAGGAGCAGGGCGACGCACTGGCCCGTTTCTGGGCTGACCCGGTAGCGTTTCCTCCGCCGGGTGCTGAAACTTTCGAAGCTTTTCGCGATCGGTTAAGTGCTGCACTGGACGACATTGCCGCGCAGGCGGAAAACCAACGTGTATTGGTGGTGACTCATGGAGGCGCGATTCGTTTGCTGCGCTGTCTGGTTGAACAACGAAGCTACGGGGACATGGCCGGCATCGACGTGCCGCATGCCTCCTTGCATGGCCTGCCGTGGCGTAGTGCGGTGACCAGCTGATGCGTAGTTTGCTGGTCGCGATCGGTTTTCTCACGCGATTGCCCGTGCCGATGGGCGCGTTTGACGATGCGCGCGCCAAAGCCTCATCGCTGGTCTGGTATCCGCTGGTGGGTCTGTTGATCGGCTTGTTGCTGGGGGCGCTGGCCTGGCTGCTGCGCGATACACCCCCGCTGTTGACGGCCGGCCTGGTGGTGTTGGTGTGGGTGGTGTTGACCGGCGCACTGCATCTGGACGGCCTGGCCGATAGCGCGGATGCCTGGATTGGCGGAATGGGCGATCGCGAAAAGACCCTGGCGATCATGAAGGATCCCCGTTCCGGGCCCGCCGGGGTGCTGGCCCTGGTGTTGGCCGTATTGCTGAAATTCGCGGCCATCGCCAGCCTGCATCCGGCACCCTGGTCCGAATTGATTCTGGCGCCATTGCTGGCGCGGGCGAGCTTGACCGCGTTGTTTCTCACCACCCCCTATGTGCGTAGCGGCGGTCTGGGCGCGGACTTATCCGGCGCCCCGCGTAATGCTTGCGCGGTCGCTATTGCGATGAGTGCCGGGTTCTGCCTGCTTGGTCGTTGGCACGGCGTGATTGCCTTGGCGGTGGCCGCGGCCGTGTTCGGTCTGTGGCGAGCAGCCTGCATGAAACGGTTGGGCGGCACGACGGGTGATACGGCCGGGGCTCTGGCGGAAATGGTCGAGGTGGCGGTGTTGGCCATCTTGGCCGTGCACTAAGCCGTGCTGTGCGGCAGACATGCCGCACCGTAGCAGTGCGTTCGGCCACGCGTAGTGTTACCGCCAGGCTTGCCAGCGGTAACGTGTGCAGATCCACAGGGGTTTCGTTCAACGCATTACGCTTTCACCGCTTGAGCCACGGCGTTGTTGCATAGGCTACTTTTTTAAGACGACGCGCTGAAAGAAGTGCTGTAGACGTAGTGGCTCATCATCCACCGCGTCCTGCTGGTGGCGTGATTGAGCTATGCGGGCCTATCCAATTCCCTTTATGCGTCCTGAGGTTTATGAACAGGGGCTCTCCGAATTTGTCGATGGACGAATCAGCAGGTTTGCTGCCGCCGTGGCCGTCTGGAATGGCCCAGTATTTGCTCTTCCCGTCTCCGGACTCCGTCAAATAGCGAGAATCCGGTACGGGGCCATAGCCAGAGTAAGGCAATTTCGGTCCTTTCGATGGTGAGTAGGCTTGGGCTTCCCAGGTGCCAGGCTTTGGGGGCCGCGGAGGGGCGGCGTTAGACGCCGAGGTGCCAGACGTTGAGGGAAGTGAAGGGGCGCCGGTGCTCGGCGTGTTTGGATTACTCCACGCGCTTTGGTTGCTATAGGAATGCCCTTGAGTGCCTCTGCTCGAATCGCGCGCGAAGGGTGAAGATTGCGCGCTGCTATGAGCGCGGCTGTAGTCCGCTATGGGCTGGTATCCACCTCCTTTCGACGAATTTTGCCCGCCGCCGGGCAAGCCGTTGTCGAGCTTCCATTGACCCTGGCCATCCTGCACGGCTTGCTTGGCTGTCTGCTTAAGCCCATTCCCGCTCATCGTGTACAGCTGGTGAGGTCCATCGGTACGTTGAGAAGGCTTGATGTAGTAGGTGGTCGAGGGATCGCCCTGCAGCTTGACCGGCGTGGGTTGCAAGCTTGCCAGCAGGCCTGTCGGTTGGCCGCTTGCACCACTGGATACAAACGCACTTCCCGCTGTGATCGAAGGATGGGAGGCGTTCTTCATGGCCGAATCGTTCGACTTAGCATGTTCTTCTGGAACATGTAGATTCGTGCTGACGTGCGTGGTGTTGGTGTGTGAATGAAGTGAGAACATATAAGAGCTTTCCTTGCAACATTGCAGTGTTTATTGGGGATTGCTTCGATTTGTTGGTGATTGCAGAGTGCATGCGAGCCTTGGTCATGCCCTGATGGATAGACAAAGACAACGAACATGACCGCGTGCCACGCCATAACCCTGCGTTGATGGCGAATGCCTCGATGCGCTCCCGACCATTACGCCAAATGAGCTGGCTTGCTTGGTCATAGCATGTTGATCAGAGGCAGCGTGTTTTGACCTTCACGCTTGGCGGGTTCAGTCGAGGCGTATCGTTCTGGCGAATGGAGTGGAGTGGGTATTCCCCACATCCATCGATGACGACCAACGCCGTTGGACGTACAGCAAATGTCAACGAAATCCTACATGACAGCTGTAGCAGCACTCGATTAAAGTGGTGGGGTCATCAACGCAGTTCGCGAAACAGCCAACGCTGATGGCCCAGGCAGCAATGCTTGGAGAGGCGCGAGTCGCGGGAGTTCGAGCTCCCACGACCCGCTAAACCACAAACAACTTCTAGAGAGTTGCTCATGATCTCCCAACATCATACGGCACCGCCGTGCCCCTCGGATCGCAACGATCCAACACCGGCACCCACCTTGAACCTCGACGGCACGCTCCCAGCGCGGAGTTTGGGTCGGGAAATGCGGCAAATCCCCACATCCAGGCAGGCTGACATTGCACTAGCGGTGCTTGTGGCTGAAGGCAAAGGCCGGGTGGACAAAGCCTTCACATCCCATCGCACTGGCGAACGCAACGGCCTGCACGCCGCCCCTCACTTTCTGCATCACCGCGTCGACACGCACACCCCAGCGTAGGGTGGATTAAGCGTGTCCGTATGAGGGCGACCATGTTGGTTCGCTGAGTCAGGACAGTGCGCCATTTTCGGCACGTTGAGTGACAACAACGTGCCGCTTTTTCGGGATGGCAAACCACTCCACATGCAATACGCAGGCTGGGTTAGCGCAGCGTAACCCAGCAAATCAGCATTAAAAGCGTGGACAGTCCTCAGAATGAGAGGCGAAATCGAGGCATGCCCGTCGCTTCAGCACTGCTCCATTCTCCGAAGTCAGTGCGCAGTGGCTTACGCATGTGTCCGTGCTAATAGTAAGAAATATCCTTGCATTACTTGTATAGGTAATCCGCGGCTACGATCCGATCTTCTCGAAAAAACGTAGCGTGCTATGAACATCACCAACAACACTTTGTCGCCGATGCATTATGGGGGCGACACACCCAATAGCGATTTTCCCGCGCCCCACGCATCAAGCAAATTCGATTCGGCGCCGAAGGCTCCCGCGGTGGCACATAACCCCACGCCATTTAATCCGGCGCCGATACGCAAGAATGCAGCTACCCATTCCACCTCCAAGGCCACGCCAAAAACTGGCGAAAGTGGACGGGCTGTCAACCAACGGGAGATGGATTCAGCGGTATCGCAGGACTTGTCGTCGCGAACCGAGCGGCTCAGTCGCGACGAACGCTCACTGGCCGCGAACATTCCCAATTACCATGCCGAAGCTTCCGCTTATATGAAGCAATTCATCAAGGATCATTTCGGTAAGGACATTGATCCGGACCAGGTGTATTTGAACGAATATGACCCTGTATACGAAAACGTGCCGAGCCTCGCCGGCTCAAAGTTTCCTCCTGTCAAGAGAGAGGTGTCTGCCGGAGCCCTTGTTGCATCCACGCCGCTGTCCCAAATTGCTTACGCCAATCAAAGTGCCAACATTGCGCCGGACATCAAGCGCTTTCATATCACTGCGAGTAATGATCCTCACCAAACCTGGGCGGGTCAAAAGGACCTGATCGAACCTCACGATTTTTACAAGTCGCTAAGTGACTTGGATTTCAAGGCTTATTACGCCGGCAAGATCGATCGGTTCTATAAAGAGCATGGTGGCGACATGCGTCGGGTGGCGCAGGAACGGGCCGTGCTTGAACTGGATGCTCAGCACAGTCTTGGGCAGTTGAATGATAAGGACTATGCATTGGCGAAACGGGCTTTCGTGCCGGACCCCCATGATCGGAATCCGCCCAAGGTGTATCCGTTTGAGATAGGTGGATATCAATCCAATGACGGCCTGATGATTATCGGCGAGGATCGCGTCATGGTCTATCTGCGAGGTGAAGATACGCCACTGAAGTGTTTCAACAATCAACAGGCTGTCCAGGCATGGCTTGAAGCACTTGGTGCCAGGAGAGAGGATTTACGCATCTTTGCCAACAAGCATTTCTCGTCAAACGAGGCCGATGGGCGCACAGGAGGGCCCGGGGTGATTGGGGAACTTGATCCTGATTCGAGTTATGCCTTTAAAAACACACATCAGGATATGAGAGTCGATCTCGAGGATATTCGCGCAGATCCCTTTGGCCATCTTGTCGAGGTCAGCCATAGGCATGACAAGGAAGATGCGGATTTCGACATTACCTCCAATGCGGATGTCAATGAAAAGAAAGTCATGGCTCTGATGGATGATCTTCCTATTCCGGTTGCTCCAGGCATATTGGAATTAGTTCTGGGTAAAACAAAATCCCAGAAACTGGACGGGGTGATATCGCTGGGGACGGATATGGTCTCGGAAGGCGCGGCCAAGGTACATCCCCATTTATCTTATGTCTCTGATAGCGCAATTCCTTTGGCGGAGGGCAAGGGCGAGAGTGATCCTGCTCCAGGTCCGGACGCGCGTTCGCGTCCTGTTGATCACGATGATCCGGATAGCCCCGGCAAGGTGAAGTACGGCATGCAGGTATATGGCACGAATAATTGGAATAAAAGTTGGTAGTGTCCATCCGATCGCCATGTGTCTTCGTTCGCATCACATTGGCCCGTGATCAACGAATTGCGGCTCGCGCGCCCATAAATGCCTGACTGCTCCAGGCAGCCCTGGCTCGATACGGAATGCTCCGGTTGCGGCTCAGGGCTGCCTGAGAAAGCTATCCGTGACCAAGCAAGCCCAATGTCGGCAGGAGGGGCTTGGATGTTCTCAAGATCCATAACCTTTCCTGCGTTTCTGGATCACCTGTGTGGCAGCCGGGACTGCTTCGCTCCAGGTAAAGGCTCTTGCGGTCCATGACTTTTAAACAGTGCGATAATGGTGGGGATATATATCGGCCCGAGGCCGATGTTGTTATGGAGAATATGCGCAGTGCCCATCTACGAATTTCAGTGCAATAGCTGCGGCCATCGCTTTGACCGGCTGCAGAAGATGTCCGATGCCGATCCCACCGACTGCCCCAGCTGCGGTGCGCCGCAGGTCCAGCGACGCTTGAGTGCGCCGCAGTTCCGGCTGTCCGGTGGCGGCTGGTACGAGACCGATTTCAAGAAGGACGGCGATAAGAAGCGCAATCTGGCCGGTGATGGCACGGCGGCCAAGCCGGGTGAAAGCACCCCGGCGCCGGCACCGGCGAAAACGGACGCCAAGCCGGCTGCCTCCAGCGGCACCGAGTAATTTGCCGCTTCCTCCGCGCAGGGAAGCGGAAGAACAAGCCATGGCAGTGTTAAGATTCCGGGCCTTTCCCACGTTTATTCGCCGCCTGGGCGGCCCGGAGTTTCGAGCGCATGCGCACGCATTATTGCGGCCTCATCAATGAGTCGCTGGTCGGCCAGACCGTTACCCTGTGCGGCTGGGTCAACACCCTTCGCCTGCAGAGCCACGTCGCCTTCGTCGACCTGCGCGACCATGAGGGCATTGCCCAGGCCGTGATCGAGCGCGAGAACGCCGCTGCCTTCGCCGTGGCGGGCGAGTTGGGCTACGAATACTGCGTGCGCGTCACCGGCACCATCCGCAAGCGCCTGTCGGCCAATGACAAGCTCAAGACCGGTGCGGTCGAGTTGCTGGCGGAGAAGCTGGAGATTCTCAACGCAGCGAAGGATCTGCCGTTCGCCCTGCACGAGAGTCCCAACGAGGACATGCGGATGACCTACCGCTACCTCGATCTGCGCCGTCCCGAGATGCAGACGATGATGCGCACCCGCATCAAGCTGGTGCAGGCGCTGCGCCGCTATCTGGATGCGCGCGGTTTCCAGGACATCGAAACGCCGATCCTCACCAAGGCCACGCCGGAAGGTGCGCGCGATTACCTCGTGCCCAGTCGCGTGCATCCCGGCCAGTTCTACGCCTTGCCGCAGTCGCCGCAGCTGTTCAAGCAGATCCTGATGATGGCCGGTTTCGACCGCTACTATCAGATCGCGCGCTGTTTCCGCGACGAAGACCTGCGCGCCGACCGCCAACCGGAATTCACCCAGCTCGATCTTGAATTCGCCTTCGTCGAAGAGAAGGACGTGCAGGATTTTGTCGAAGGCCTGATCCGCCACGTGTTCAAGGAAGTGGTGGACGTGGCGCTGGATGCGGTGTTCCCGCGCATGACCTGGGAAGAAGCCATGCGCCGCTTCGGTTCGGACAAGCCTGACCTGCGCATTGCGCTGGAGCTGGTGGATGTAGCCGACGCGCTCAAGCATGTCGAATTCAAGGTGTTTGCCGAACCGGCCAACGATCCGGCGGGACGTGTCGCGGCTTTGCGTCTGCCGGGTGGTGCAACGCTCAGCCGCAAGGAGATCGACCAGCTCACCGAATACGTGGCCAAGTACGGCGCGAAGGGGCTGGCGTGGATCAAGGTGGAAGACCTCGCCAAGGGCCGCGAAGGCGTCAATTCGCCGGTAGCGAAGTTCCTCGACGATGCCGCGCTGGAAGCCGTGCTCAAGGCTACTGGCGCGCAGTCGGGCGACATGGTGTTTGTCGGCGCAGGCAAGTGGAAGGCGGTCACCGACTTCATGGGCGCGTTGCGCCTGAAGGTCGGCAAGGATCGCGGTCTGGTCGAAAACAGCTGGAAGCCGCTGTGGGTCACCGATTTTCCGATGTTCGAGTACGACGAAGAAGAACAGCGTTTCGTCGCCCTGCATCACCCGTTCACCGCACCCAAGGTCGACGATATCGCCGATCTGCGCGCGAACGCGGCTGTTGCGGTGAGCCGCGGTTACGACATGGTGCTCAACGGTAACGAGATTGGCGGCGGTTCCATCCGTATCCATCGTCCGGAGATGCAGAGTGCGGTGTTCGAACTGCTCGGCATCGGCGCGGAAGAGGCGCAGATGAAGTTCGGCTTCCTGCTCAAGGCACTGAAGTTCGGCGCACCGCCGCACGGTGGCCTGGCCTTTGGTATCGACCGCATCGCCGCATTGATGGCGGGCACTGAATCGATCCGCGACGTGATTGCCTTCCCCAAGACCACCAGTGCACAGGATTTGATGACCGACGCCCCGTCGGTAGTCAGCGAAGCGCAGCTCAAGGAATTAAACGTGGCGGTGTCCGTCACTCAGGCAGTGAAGCGCTGAGTGGCCATCACCGCGGCCCTCTCTCCCAGAGGTGAGAGGGCCATGGACGTGGCGAGAAGATAGGTATCCATGACCGAACACGTCATCCTGCTGCACGGCCTGTGGATGCGCGGTTTCGCGCTGGGCTTGCTGCATCGCCGCCTGATGGAAGAGGGCCTTCGCGTCCATCGCTTCGACTACATGAGCGTGGCGGCGAATCAGCAGCATGTACTCGCGCGCCTGCGTGCGGGCATGCTGGAGTGCGCTCCGGAAACCGTGCATCTGGTCGGTCATAGCCTGGGCGGCTTGCTCGCCTTGCGCGCATGTCTGGAGCCGGGCGAGCTTCCGCCCGGGCGGATCGTCTGTCTGGGTTCGCCGCTCAAGGGCAGCGCCGCCGCACGGGCTTTTGCCGGCCTGGGGCGCGGTGGCGGGGTGCTGCTGGGATCCAATCGGGTGCTGCTTGAACAGGGCTTCGAAGCCTGGAGCGGACCGCGTGAGGTGGGCATGATCGCCGGGTGCATGCCGATCGGCCTGGGCGCAATGCTCAGCCATATCGCCGGCGAGCATGACGGCACGGTGGCGGTGGAAGAGACCTCGCTGCCGGGTCTTGCCGGCCATTGCGTGGTCGAAACCAGCCATACTGGGCTGCTGCTGTCGGCAGAGGTGGCCAAGCTCACCACCCAGTTCCTGCGTGAAGGGCGCTTCGGACCCGTCCCGAAGGGCGCCGGTTGATGCTGGGGACATCCCTAGATATTTGCGCGATGCAGTAAAATCGCTCGCTTGTCATCAGATCCAGTCAGGAATCGCCATGGGTAGAGGCCCGTCCATCGAAGGTCGCAAGAACGCCGAAGACGCCAAGCGCGCCAAGGTATTCACCAAGCTGATCCGAGAAATCACTGTTGCCACGCGTGCCGGTGTGGCCGATCCGAACCTCAACCCGCGCCTGCGTACGGCGGTGGACAAGGCGCTGACGGCCAACATGTCCAAGGACACCATCGAGCGCGCGATCAAGCGCGGCTCCGGTGCCGACGGCGGCGCGAAGATGGAAGAGCTGCGCTACGAGGGCTATGGTCCGGCCGGTATCGCACTGATCATCGAGTGCTTCACCGACAATCCCACCCGCACGGTGGCCGACGTGCGTCACGCGTTGACCAAGCATGGCGGCAATCTGGGTACCAGCGGTTCGGTGGCGTTCCAGTTCACGCGTTGCGGCGAACTGGTGTTCACCACCGGCGGCGATGCCGCCGCGGAAGAAAAAGTGCTGGAAGCTGCGCTGGAAGCCGGTGCCGATGACGTGATCAACGAAAACGGCGAAAGCACCGTGATCTGTGCGCCGGAACATTTCGAAACGGTGCAGCAGGCGCTGATCGATGCGAAGCTTGATGCACAGCACGCTGGCGTGGTGATGCGTCCGAACAATCGCACTGCCGTAACGGGTGAATCGCTGGAGACGCTCACCGATCTGCTGGAAAAACTCGACGGGCTGGATGACGTCAGCGAGGTATATCACAACGCCTCACTGCCGGCCGACGCCGCGTAAATGACGGCGGCCACAGCTACCTCGCGATGATCCGCATCATTGGCATCGACCCAGGCAGCCAGCGCACTGGCATCGGCATCGTGGATGTCGATGCGGCAGGCAAGCTGTCACATGTTTTTCATGATGCGCTGGTCGTGGCCGGTGAGGACAGCTTTCCGCTGCGCCTGAAACGCATTTTTGATGGCGTCAGTGAGATCATCGCGACCCATCGTCCGGTGGAGTGCGGCATCGAGCGCGTGTTTATGGCGCGCAATGCCGATTCTGCGCTTAAACTCGGGCAGGCACGCGGCGCCGCCATCTGCGCCGTGGTCAATCGGGGGATTGCCGTGCACGAATACGCAGCGACCGAAGTAAAGAAAGCCGTGGTCGGTGGCGGCCGCAGCGACAAGACACAGGTGCAGCACATGATCGGCGTATTGCTCGGGCTGAAGGGCCCCATCCAGGCGGATGCCGCCGATGCGTTGGCCATTGCCGTCGCACATGCGCACACCCGTTCCAGTCTCGAACGCGTGGGTATTCCGCGCACTGCATGGAGGCGTCGCCGATGATCGGTCGACTTCGCGGTATTCTCGTTTCAAAGCAGCCGCCCAGGTTGCTGATCGATGTGGGTGGGGTGGGCTACGAGGTGGAAGCGCCGATGTCCACCATCTACGACCTCCCGCCCACCGGCAAGGAAGTCACCCTGCTTACCCATTACGCGGTCAAGGAAGACAGTGTTGCGCTGTATGGTTTTCTGCATGAATCCGAGCGCACCGTGTTCCGTGATCTGCAGAAAGTAAGCGGCATCGGCGCCAAGATTTCGCTGGCGGTATTGTCCGGTGTATCAACGCAGGAATTTGCGCGCATGGTGCAGGCCGGCGATGTCGTTGCGTTGACCAAGATTCCCGGCATCGGCAAAAAGACCGCCGAGCGCATCGTGGTGGAACTGCGCGATCGCGTGCACGGCCTGGGCGCAAGCGCGCCGGGTTTCTCCGCCGCGTCGGATGCACCGCTTGATCCGACCGCAGAAGCCACCGTTGCGCTCCAGCAACTGGGCTACAAGCCGGCCGAAGTGACTCGGCTGGTGCAGAAAGTCGCCGCCACAGGTGACAGTGCTGAAACCATTATCCGCAAGGCGCTGCGCGCCGCACTCGGGAGTTAGTTCGTGGGCCATGATATTTACCAGGGAATGAGTGAGTCAGAAGCCAGGAAGCGCATGGCGACACTGGCCCTGGGTGCGATCGGCGTCGTGTACGGCGACATCGGCACCAGTCCGCTCTATACCTTGCAGACCACGCTCAGCTACGAGGGCAAAACGCCGCATGCGGATAGCATTTTCGGTGTGTTGTCGCTGATTTTCTGGGCGCAGATCATCGTGGTGTCGTTGAAGTATGTGGTGTTCATCATGCGCGCCGACAACAAGGGTGAAGGCGGCATCATGGCGTTGATGGCGCTGGCGCTGCGTGGTGTGCGCGGCAGCGCAAGGATGCGTTGGTTGCTGGCGATCATCGGCATTTTCGGCGCGGCGCTGTTCTACGGTGACGGCGTGATCACGCCGGCTATTTCGGTGCTGTCGGCGGTTGAAGGCGTGAAAGTGGCGGCGCCCGGCTTGGGGCACTGGGTGATGCCAGTCAGTGCGGTCATCCTGTTTTTCCTGTTTGCGCTGCAGAAGCACGGCACCGATCGTGTGGGCAAGCTATTCGGGCCGGTGATGGTGGTGTGGTTTATCGTCATCGCGGTGATCGGTGTGCAGAACATCGTGCAAAACCCCAGCATTTTGCGCGCGCTTTCTCCCCACTACGGTCTCGAATTTTTCATGCATCACGGCTGGAGCGCGTTCGTTGCGCTGGGCGGTGTGGTGCTGGCGCTGACCGGCGCCGAGGCGCTGTACGCAGACATGGGGCATTTCGGCAAGCGGCCGATCCAGCTGGCATGGTTCAGTTTCATCCTGCCCGCGCTGGTGCTCAATTATTTTGGCCAGGGTGCGTTGCTGTTGCGTGATCCAAGCGCTATCGACAACCCGTTCTTCAAAGCCGTGCCGTCGATGTTCCTGTACCCGATGATCGGGCTGGCGACGATGGCCACGGTGATTGCTTCACAAGCGGTGATTTCCGGCGCGTTCTCGATGACTCGCGAGGCGATGTCGCTGGGTTATTCGCTGCGCATGCCGATCGTGCATACCTCGCGTGAAATGTCGGGGCAGATCTTCGTGCCGTGGGTCAACAGCTTCCTGCTGGTGATGGTGCTGGTGGCGGTGGTGGGATTCGGCAGTTCCGACGCGCTGAGCGCCGCCTACGGTATTGCCGTGACGGGCACGATGAGCATCACAACGATCCTGGCGCTGTTCGTTGCGCGTCATCAATGGGGTTGGCGCCTGCCCTGGCTGATCGTGGTGGGTGCGTGCCTGTTGATCATCGATCTGTCGTTCTTCTCCGCCAACCTGCTGAAGGTCGAGGCCGGTGGCTGGTTCCCGCTGGTGCTCGGCCTGGGCGTGTTCATCGTGATGACCACCTGGCGCCGTGGCCGCGAACTGGTGGTGCGCGAGATCAAGCAGGGGGGGCTGGCGCTGATGCCGTTTATCGAGAACATCATCGAACATCCGCCATTGCGCGTGCCGGGCACCGCCGTATTTCTCACCGCCAACCAGAACGCCGTGCCGCACGCACTGCTGCACAATCTCAAGCACAACAAGGTGCTGCACGAGCGCAACGTGATGTTGACGGTGGACATCCTCGAGACGCCGGTGGCCGAAGCGGAGGAGCGTATCCGCCTGGTACCGATGGACGGCGATTTCTACGGCCTCGAACTGCGCTTCGGTTTTGCCGAAGATCCGAACATACCGCTGGCGCTCTCCAAGTGCGCGAAGAGCGGCCTGCCGTTCGACCTGATGGACACCACCTTCTTTCTCTCGCGCGAGAACGTGGTGGCGGACAAGCGCCGTCCTGGCATGGCGCTGTGGCGCGATCGCCTGTTCGCCTTCATGTCGCGCAATGCGCTGCCGGCGACGGCGTTCTTCCAGATTCCGGGTAACCGCCTGATTGAGCTGGGAACACAGGTGGAAATCTAAGTTCAGGAGATAAGAGATAGAAGTGAGTAGTGAGAGGGTCGCGGGGTCAGCTTTCTCTTACTTCTCACTCCTCTTCCCTCACTCCTCGCCCCATAATGGCTGCCATGACCGACCGCCTCATCACCGCCAATGCCCAGATGGACGACGAAGCCCTCGAGGCGTCGATCCGTCCCAAGCGGCTGGCCGAATACCTCGGTCAGCAGGCGGTGCGCGAGCAGCTGTCGATCTACATCGAGGCTGCCAGGAAGCGTGGCGGGGCGCTGGACCATGTGCTGATCTTCGGGCCACCGGGTCTTGGCAAGACCACGTTGAGCCATGTCATTGCCAATGAGTTGGGCGTCAATCTGCGTTCTACCTCCGGTCCGGTGCTGGAACGCGCGGGCGATCTGGCGGCGCTGCTGACCAATCTTGAAGCACACGATGTGCTGTTTGTCGATGAAATCCATCGTCTTTCGCCCATCGTGGAGGAAGTGCTCTATCCGGCGATGGAGGACTTCCAGATCGACATCATGATTGGCGAGGGTCCGGCGGCGCGTTCGATCAAGCTGGATTTGCCGCCTTTTACGCTGATTGGTGCCACCACGCGCGCGGGTTTGCTGACCGCACCGCTGCGCGATCGCTTCGGTATCGTGCAGCGTCTGGAGTTCTATTCGCCCGAAGAGCTCACCGCCATCGTGCGCCGATCGGCGCGCATTCTTGGTATTGACTGTGACATCGAAGGTGCGCAGGAAATCGCGCGTCGTGCGCGCGGTACGCCACGTATCGCCAACCGCCTGCTGCGCCGTGTGCGTGACTACGCCGAAGTGCGCGCGGGCGGACGCATCACGCGCCAGGCCGCACAAGCCGCGATGGACATGCTCAAGGTGGATGCCGAGGGTTTTGACGAACTCGATCGGCGCCTGCTGACCGTCATCATCGAAAACTTCGATGGTGGTCCGGTCGGTGTCGAATCGCTGGCGGCGGCACTTAGCGAGGATCGTGGCACGCTCGAGGATGTGGTGGAGCCCTATTTGATCCAGCAGGGCTTCCTGGTGCGCACCGCTCGCGGACGCATGGCCAGTGCGAAGGGCTGGCGCCATCTCGGGCTCACGCCGCCGCCGCGTCAGGTTCCGGTGAGCGATTTGTTTGGACCCACGGGGGCAGGGGATGCGTAGCAGGGGTATGGCCACCGTCAGATCGGGCTGTTGTCGTCGCTTTTTTCGATTACGGTAGAGCGGATCCTGGCGGATGAGCCGTTGCTGTTCGCCCACTATTGACTCCCCATCCCTCTCGCCAAGTCTTTGTCATGTCACCAACAAGCCGCTCCCCCTTCAGCTGGCCGGTCCGCGTCTACTGGGAAGATACCGATGCCGGTGGCGTGGTCTACCATGCGAGCTATCTGCGCTTTCTGGAGCGGGCTCGCAGCGAATGGCTGCGTGGGCTGGGCGTCGACCAGCTGGCCCTGAAGGAGACCACCGGGCTGGGCTTCGTGGTGCACCGGATGGAGATCGATTTCCTCCGGGCCGCCCTGCTGGACGATGAACTGATGGTGAGCGTGGAAGTCAAAGAACGCCGTTCAGCCAGTATCCTTTTCACGCAGAGTATTACCCGGGCGGATGGAGCCGCGTTGATCCAGGCGCAGGTGCGTGCCGCATGCGTGGATTTGAAGCGAATGCGACCCGCCCCGATTCCGGTCGATATCACCGGCCGGATCGATCGGGCTTGATCCCCATCCCGGCCTGACCCAAGAACATATACATACCCATGTGGTGGAGTACCCCCAAGCCATGAACGGTGGACTGAACGTTTTCGAGATCGTTGCGGATGCCAGCTGGCCCGTGAAATTCGTGATGCTGGCGCTGATGCTGTTCTCCTTCCTGTCCTGGGTGATCATCATCCGCAAGTACGCGCAGCTGAAGGCGGCGATGGAAAACGCCGAGTCGTTCGAGGAGCGCTTCTGGTCTGGCGCGGATCTGGCCCAGTTGTTCCGCGAGGTCAGCAACAACGGCGGTGACAACGGCGGCATGGAGAACATCTTCGAATCGGGCTTCCGTGAATTCGTGCGCCAGCGCCAGCGCCGTGCCAGCGACATGCGCACGGTGATCGAAGGCTCCGAGCGTGCGATGCGCGTGGCGGGCACGAAGGAAATTGGTGCGCTGGAACGCAATCTGGAATTTCTTGCCAACGTTGGCTCGATCAGCCCCTATGTCGGCCTGTTTGGTACGGTGTGGGGCATCATGGGCGCCTTCCAGGGCCTTGGCGAAATGAAGGATGTGACCATCGCCGTCGTGGCGCCGCACATCTCCGAGGCGCTGATTGCTACCGCGATGGGTCTGTTCGCTGCGATTCCCGCGGTGTGGGCCTATAACCGCTACGCCAACAAGGTGGAGCGAGTGGCTTCGCACTACGAGGTGTTCCAGGAAGAGTTCTCCTCCGTGTTGCAGCGTCAGATCCAGATCGACGACACGAACTGATCGAGGACGCAATCATGCGTAGCTCTGCGCGCCATAAGCGCTTCAAATTGAAATCCGAGATCAACGTCGTGCCTTACATCGACGTGATGCTGGTGCTGTTGATCATCTTCATGGTCACGGCGCCGATGCTCAACGCGAACGTTGATGTAAACCTGCCGCAGGCCAATGCCAAGTCGCTGCAGGACAAGAAGGAGCCGGTGATCGTCTCGGTGGATAGCCAGGGGCAGATGTACCTGACCCTGGGCACCAGTAAGAAAGAGCCGATCGACGCCAATGCCCTGAAGGTCAAGGTTGGTGCGTTCGTGCAGCAGAATCCGGATGTCAGCGTGCTGGTCGCGGGCGATCGCGATGGCAAGTACGACGGCGTCTATCAGGTACTGGCCTTGTTGCAGCAGGCCGGCGTCGCCAAGGTCGGCTTGATGAGTGCGCCGGAGTCGGGCAGCCCGAATGGACGACCGTAACACCAAAGGAACTCCGCTGGCGGTAGTTCTCTCGGCCATCCTGCACCTGGGTATCGTCGCCTTTCTGTTCCTGGCGATGCTGCCGTGCACGCGCTACGACAAATTCCTGAGTGCGCTGGGATTGCCCAATCCCATTACCTGCACGCCGCCGCCATTGCAGCTGTCGGGGCCGCCGATCGAGGCGACCCTGATCGGCAATACCGGTGCGCCGCCGCCGAAGGCACAGCTCGTCAAGCCGATTCCGAACACCGTGCCGCCGCCGCCCGCGGTGCCGCCGCCACCACCCCCGCCGCAGGTGCAGCCGCCACCGAAGCCCAGCCAATTGCCGCCGCCGCCGGAACATCCGGATACGGTGGATCAGGAGCGTGTGGTGCAGGATGCGCTCCAGAAGGCTGAAGATGCCAAGAAGGAGCAGGAGGAGAAGGAGCGTCAGCGTCAATCCGAGTTGGACGCCCAGGCCGCCAAGCGCAAAGAGGAGCAGCAAAAAGTGGATGAGCTGTTCAAGCAGCTCAATGCCGCTTCCCAGCAGACCCAGAAGCTCGACAGCAAGGCCAAGCAGGCCAAGCAGCAGCTGGCGGATCTGAAGAACGCGCAGGACAACGGTCAGCCTGACCTGCCCAACGCCGAGCAGCGACAAAGCGGCAACAATTCCAACAGTACCCTGTTGTCTCAATACATGGCGGCGATTCAGAACGCCGTCACGCAGAATTGGCTAAGGCCGGATAACATGCCGAACGCGCCGTGCGTGGTCCATATCGTGCAGCTTCCGGGCGGCAATGTGCTCAGTGCCAAGGCGTCGCCCAGCTGTCCTTATGACGCGGCCGGCAAGAAGTCCGTCGAAGATGCCGTGCTCCGCGCGCAGCCGCTGCCCTACAAGGGCTTCGAAAGCGTGTTCCATCGCGAAATCGATTTCACCTTCACCCCGCAGTGAGCAAGCCCATGCGCAGATCATCCCGATCATTACTTACCCTCATCCTGCTGTTGGTAGCGGGCCTGATCGTCGGTCCCGCCGCGGCACAGACCTTGAACGTGCAGATCGTCGGTGGCGTAAAGACGGCTACCCCGATTGCCGTGGTGCCGTTTGCACAGCAGGGCGGTTCGCCGTTGCCGACCGACGTTGCCGACGTGATCCGCAATGACCTCAACCGCTGCGGCAAATTCCGCTCGCTGGCAGTGAGCGAAATCGTCGAGCAGCCCAGCCAGGGTTCGGACATCAAGTTCGCCACCTGGCGCCTGCTCAAGCAGGACTACATCGTGATCGGCCGCATCAAGGATGCCGGCAATGGCATGGTGTCCGTCGAATACGAACTGTGGGATGTCAACCGTCAGCAACGCCTGCTCGGTGCGGCCATGCCGCCCGCTTCGGTGAGCGATCTGCGCAGCGTGGCGCACCAGATTGCCGACGCCATCTTCCAGCAGATCACCGGTATCCCGGGGGCATTCTGGACGCGCATCGCCTACATCACTTCGGTGGGCACGGGCGCCAATCAGACCTACTCGCTGATCGTGGCCGACTCCGATGGCTACAACCCGCAGGTCGTGGCCCGTTCGCACGAAGCGCTGCTGTCGCCGAAGTGGTCGCCGGATGGCAGCCGCATCGCTTATGTGTCGTTCGAAAGCGGCAACTCGGCCATCTACGTCCAGAACATTTCGACTGGTGCGCGCCAGCTTATTTCCGGCCGCGGCAAGGGCATCAACAGTGCGCCTGCCTGGTCGCCGGATGGCACCAAGCTTGCGTTGTCGCTGTCGTATACCGGTAATCCAGAGATCTATGTGATGGATCTGGCCAGCCGCCAGGAAACCCGCCTTACGCGCAGCCTGGCGATCAACACAGAGCCGGTCTGGTCGCCGGACGGCCAGAGCATCTATTTCACCTCCGATCGCTCGGGCCGTCCGCAGATCTATCAGATGTCGGCCTCCGGCGGCACGCCACAGCGCATCTCCTTCCAGGGGCAACAGAACCTGGATGCGGCGATCAGTTACGACGGCAAGCAGATGGCAATGGTGCAGGCCAACGGGAACGTGTATCGTATTGCCATCGTGGACCAAAGCCTCGGCGGGCAAGTGCGCTACATCTCGCCCGGTCCGATTGACGAATCGCCAAGCTTTGCACCAAACGCCAGCATGCTGATCTATGCCGCCAGTGATGGACCCCGGGACGTGTTGTATGCCGTTTCGGACGATGGCATGGTCAGGCAGCGGCTGATGCTGGCCGATGGCGACGTCCGCCAGCCGGCGTGGGGACCCTATCGTAAAAACTGAATTTTCGATCCAGCCGTAGCCTTCGGGGCTGCGGCCGGATGCCCTAAGGAGGGCCCGGAATGCTTTTTGAGGTGTTCCGGCAAGGTGGGTCGTGGCACTTTGCCTCGCCCCACAGCGGCCTGAAGCAGTACAATGCGTGGCCGTAAGTTGAAGGTGTAAGAAAAATAAGTAAAACAGCCGGGCCACCGGCGACTACTGTCCCGTAACCGCAATCGTCATTGACTGTCGGAAATCAAACCCGTTTGAAGGAACGTCACCATGAATAAGACCGTTCGTATCGCTCTGGTCGCCCTGCTTTGCGTTGGCGCGGCGGCCTGCTCCAAGAAGCAGGAAGTCAAGCCGCAGCAGGAAGCCCCGCAAGTTGCGCAGGAAACCGCTGCTCCGCAGGGCACCGGCAAGTACACCCCGGCTGACCTCGACACGGATCCTTGCCTGCGTCAGCGCGTTGTCTACTTCGACTTCGACAAGGACGAAGTGAAGCCGGAGTTCGCCCAGATCATGCAGTGCCACGCCAAGTACCTGCAGGATCGTCCGACCGCGCAGATGCGCTTGGAAGGCAACACCGACGAGCGCGGTACGCGTGAATACAACCTCGGCCTCGGCGAGCGCCGCGGTAACGCCGTGTCCAGCGCACTGCAGGCCAATGGCGCCTCGGCCAGCCAGATCAGCGTGATCAGCTACGGCAAAGAGAAGCCGGTGTGCCGCGAGCACAACGAGGATTGCTGGAGCAAGAATCGTCGTGTTGAGATCGTCTACACGGCTGAGTAATGGTGTTTCGGCTGGCTAATCGTTTCACGGCCAGTTTCAGCATGGCGGGCGCCTTGGCGTCCGCCATGCTGTTTATGGCTCCGGCACATGCTCAGGATTCATCGCCGATGAGCCTGTCCGACCGGGTTGCTCGCCTCGAGCAACAACAGCAGAACCAGGATCAGTACCGGACCAACCTGCTCAACCAGCTTCAGCAGATGCAGTCGCAGATGCAGAACATGCAGGGCCAGATCGAAGAACTGCAGCATCAGGTGCAGCAGTTGCAGGATCAGAGCAAGGCGCAGTACACCGATCTGGACAGCCGTGTTGGACGGTTGGAAAAGAGTGCCAGTGCCAATCCGGCACCTGCTGCGAGCAGTAATGGCCCGGCTCCGGCCGCATCCGCTCCTGCTGCCAGCACCAGCTCTGCCCCGGCTGCACCCACGGCGCCATCTGTACCCGCCGAATCCGCCGCGCAAAAGGCTGCGGCGCTCAATGCTTACAACGCGGCCTTCAAATCCATAAAGGCTGGCGATTACGTATCTTCTTCGCGTGGGTTCCGGGAATTCATCGAGAAATACCCGAACGATGCGCTGACTCCGAATGCCTTCTACTGGCTGGGCGAGTCGTACTACGCGACGACCAACTATCAGGTTGCGGTAGAAGCCTTCAAGCACCTGCTGAGTCAGTACCCGCAGAGCGAGAAGGCGCCGGATGCCACCCTCAAGCTCGGTTATAGCCAGCTTGAAATGAAGCAGACGGACGCAGGCACCGCGACGCTGAAACTGGTGGTGAGCAAGTATCCCAATTCCAACGCCGCCAAGCTGGCTCAAGAAAGACTGCGCCGGCTGCCGCAGCAGCCGGCTCGTTGAGTACCACCATGGCGATAGGCAGTCAGGCAAGCGTGGAAGAGACCACGTCGGCGTCGTCAACAGCCGAGCGTTTGCGCATCACCGAGATCTTCCATTCGATCCAGGGTGAGGCGGATGCGATCGGCTGGCGCACGGTATTCGTGCGCCTCACCGGCTGTCCGCTGCGCTGCGTGTGGTGCGATACCGAGTATTCGTTTTACGGCGGCAACTGGCGCGATATCGACGACATTCTTGCCGAGGTCGCGGTGCATGGCGCGAAGCATGTCTGCGTGACCGGTGGCGAACCGCTGGCGCAGAAACGCTGCCTGATCCTGCTGCATAAGCTGTGTGATGCGGGCTATGAGGTTTCGTTGGAGACGTCCGGCGCGATTGATGTGTCCTCGGTCGATGCGCGCGTGCGCAAGGTGATGGATCTGAAGGCGCCGGATTCCGGCGAGAGCCAGCGCAATCTGTGGTCCAACCTGGGTCATTTACTGCCGCATGATCAGGTGAAGATCGTCATCGCCAGTCGCGCCGATTACGAATGGGCGCGTGATGTTGTAGCCGAACACGCGATCGACAAGCGCTGCATGGTGCTGTTCTCACCGGTACATGGCGCGGTAGAGCCGCGGGCACTGGCCGAGTGGATCATCGAGGATAAGTTGCCGGTGCGTTTCCAACTGCAGTTGCATAAGCTGCTGTGGAACGATGCACCGGGGCACTAGTTGATTACGTAAGGAAAGGGGGCCGGTTATGTCTGGTCATCCACCCTTCGATCGCAAGCCGGAATCAAAGCGTCCGTCGTACTGGTGAGCTGCTTTCCGTTGCTTCTGTTTTATGCGCGCCGGCCTGTGTCGCCAGCAAGCGCTTCCAGGCCGGTGACCGGCCGTTTCATCATGTTGGAATCCAACCATGTCAGCATCCAGTCCCCGCAAGGCCGTCATCCTCGTTTCAGGAGGCATGGACTCGGCCGTTACCATCGCCCTCGCCCGTGAACAGGGCTATCAAGTGCATGCCTTGAGCGTGGCTTACGGGCAACGCCACAGTTCCGAGCTTGAGGCCGCCGCACGCGTGGCGAACATGCTGGGTGCTGTCGAACATAAAACGGTACACGTCGACTTGCGCAGCATCGGCGGCTCGGCGTTGACGGCGGATATCGATGTGCCGGAAGAGGGTGGCGAAGGCATTCCCGTAACATACGTACCGGCCCGCAACACCATCATGCTGTCGATTGCACTGGGCTGGGCGGAGGTGCTTGGCTCCACGGACATCTGGTGCGGCGTCAACGCCGTGGACTACTCCGGCTATCCCGACTGCCGCCCCGCCTTCGTCGAGACGTTCGAGCACCTCGCCAATGTCGCCACCAAGGCTGGTGTGGAAGGGGCGGGCATCCGCATCCATGCCCCGCTGATGGCGATGAGCAAGGCTGATATAGCTCGGGAGGGCCAGCGCTTGGGCGTGGACTTTGCCGCCACGGTCAGCTGCTACCAGGCCGATGCCGAGGGCCGTGCGTGTGGCCACTGCGACGCCTGCCGACTGCGCGCCCAGGGTTTCCGTGCCGCCGGCCTGCCTGATCCGACCCGATATGCGTGATGCGCTTGTGCCACAAGCGCTCAGGTCATAAAATTGCCAGCTAACTTTTTTACGGGCCGTTAGCTCAGTCGGTAGAGCAGTAGACTTTTAATCTATTGGTCGACAGTTCGAATCTGTCACGGCCCACCAGCATTCAGAGGGACTTACGGCGACGTAAGTCCTTTTTTTGTGTTTGGCGGATCGATCTGATGCTCATTCCCGGTCTTCGTGTTTGGGGCCAATGTCGCAATAATCTGAGACTTTGTCCGCAGGGCTCCCCTCGAAGTCGCATGTTAATATCGTAAGAATCTTGGCTAGTACCCTGTAAAGGTGCCAGAGGCCAAGCAGGGGATGTCGCGGCAGACGTTGCATCCAGGGGTTCTGTAACAGGCGGGCAGATCACGCCGGCGCGGTTTATTGCGTGCCTCGCGGATAAGTGCGCCTGTCATGTCGAACAGAAGATGGCGGGGATATGGGGTTTCGGAAGGATATCAATGGACTGAGGGCGGTCGCCGTTGTCCTCGTGCTCTTGTTTCACGGTGGCGTGACCGCGTTCCCATCCGGCTTTATCGGCGTGGATGTGTTCTTTGTCATCTCCGGGTTTCTGATCACCTCCATCGTCAGGGCCGATCTGGCTGCTGGCACATTTTCGTTCCGTGGCTTCTACGTACGCAGGCTTTGGCGCATCCAGGTTGCGCTGCTCGCTGTGGTCGCTGCGACCTTCATGGTTGCGGCAATCTTCTATCTGCCCGACGACTTCAACGTCTATTTCAAGTCGGCGATGCAGACGATCGGGCTCTCGTCGAACTACTACTTCGCCAAAACGACCACCGCTTATGCAGCGACAGGGTCGCAGACGCTGTTGCTGCTGCATACCTGGTCGCTTTCGGTCGAATGGCAGTGGTACCTGATCATGCCGGTGGCGATGTGGCTGCTGTATCGCTATGTGTCGCCACTGCAAACCCGGCTGATGCTTCTGACCGCGCTGGTCGCGCTGGCTTGGTATGCGTTGCGCCAGCCGGTCATGCATGGTGACGCGGCGTATTTCTGGTTCTCGACGCGCATTTTTGAATTTCTGTTTGGTGCAACCTTGGCCGTACTGGTCGAGGGACGAAGCGCGCCTCCGGATGCGCTGCTGTTGAACCTGCTAGGCGTGTTGGCGCTGGCGGTGATTTTTGGCATTGCTGCGATGCACGGGGTGATTGCGGACTACCCGAATCGTTACGCGGTATTGCTGTGTGCGGCTTGCGTCGTCGTGCTCTGGATGGGCGCGAACGAAAAGTCCTGGGTGTCGTGGCTGCTCTCGCTGGCGCCGGTGGTGTTCATCGGCGATATCTCCTATTCGCTTTATCTCTGGCACTGGCCGATTTTTGCGACCTGGCGGTACCTGGAACTGCCGGAAAGCGCCGCAACCCTATTGCTTTGCTACGGACTGACGTTCGCGCTCGGTTATCTCTCTTACCGCTTTATCGAACAGCCTTATCGCCGCCTGCGCCCGAGCTTTGGACGATCAGTGGCGGTACTGGTAGTTGTTCCGCTGTTTGCGGTGGCGGCGCTGTTTGTCGTCGCGCAGAAGCATGAGTTCTTCCCGGCGCGTTTCGGTCCGGAACTGGCTTACGTGGATGGCTCGCTGAGCAAATACGACCCGCCGATGCGCAGGCATTGTCTGCAAGGCCGTGGCACGAATGGCGGGAACGTGGACCTCCGCTATCTGGATGTCTGCGTGATCGGGCACAAGGGTGTACCGGTTACCGGTTTGATGATTGGCGATTCCTATTCCAATCAATATTGGAATTTCATCGATCGGCTATCCAATGCGGCGGGTGTGTCGGTGGCGTCGCTGGCCACGCCTTCCTGCCTCGCACTGCCCGGCGTGACGCTTTATGACTGGCATTCCATCAATTACCAGCAATATCGCGTTTGCGAAGATCGCACCAAGAATTACTACAGCATCATTCAGTCGCACAAATTCAAATACGTGATCATCGGCGAGAACTGGGTGTATTACGACTTTCCGGCGATTGTGAACAAGCCAGGCGACCTGCAATCCAAAGAACTGGGGCGGGCGCGCATTGAGGCGGCGATGCGGCATGCGTTGGACATCGTCACTTCAACCGGCGCGATACCGGTGGTGATCAAGGGGGCGGCAACGATGCCTGACGATTTTCAGGGCTGCTTCTATCAGCATTTCAAGCTACGCCAGAGGTCGGGTGGAGCCGACTGCACGCTGGGAAGCACCAAGGGCGACGTGGATGTCTGGTATGACCAGCTCTTCGAGCGGCTGAAAACGAGCTATCCAACCTTGGTGTTGATCGACCCGCGCCTTGTGCAATGCTCGGGCGACAGCTGCATGACCACCTACAAAGGGGTGCCGATCTACCGGGACACCGGGCATATGTCGGACTACGGCTCCTACCAGCTGGGGCAGCTTTACCTGGAGAGCCAGCCTAATCCGTTCACGGAGCATGTGCCGTCAGCGGTTGCGCCTTCGGGCTGACGGCCGGCAAACAACAAGCGTCGTGGTGTCAGGCAGATATCAAGACTGGTCCGGGCGATTGTCCGGACGAGGTGTCGACGGGTGCCAGCGCGATTTCAGCCGTTCCAGGACTAAGGGCACCAGCGACAACAAGGCCAATACGCCCAGCGGCGCCAGGACGCCGGGATCGAACATCAACCCAAGGCCAATCTGTTGGCCGTGACTGAGCGCCTTCCCCAGTCCCGCGCCTATCGAGGTTTCGAAGCCCAGCATGATCGTGCCGCCGAACCAGGTGGCGCCGAGAAACAGCCAGAGCGAGCAGCGCAGCCAGGCCAGCGCCACGGTGATCAGGCCAAAGGGCGCTACCGGTACCAGCCGCAGGAACAGGGTGTAGACCACCGGATGGCGTTCGAAACCATGATGCAGCTTGTCGGCGATAGCCGGCGGGTGTTTGCTGCCTGCCCCGAATGCATAGCGGCTGGCAAGGAACAGCACCAGCGAGCCCAGGGTCAGGCCGATGGAGGAGTAGATGGTGCCCTCCACCACGCCGAAGGCGAATCCCCCGGCCAGGATCAGCACGATGGTCACCGGGATGCCCGTGCAAGTCGCCAGGATCAGCAGGCCGATGTAGACCAGCCGGCTTAGCCAGGGGTCCTCATTGATGCGCGTGTGGAATTCTTGCTGATGCGCGACCAGTTGCTCGGGGTGGATGCGATCGAACAAGCCCGATGCAAGCAGCACAATGCCTGCTGCGATCAGCAAGAGCAGCGGCAGTGCTGCGCGCAGGCGTTTCAATAGCTGGCCCCGGTGGTGCCGTAAGCGGCCAGTACCGCGCGGGCTTCGTTGCGCAGGATGTCCCGGCGCACGGCAATGCCGCGGCGTTCCAGTTCGCCGACCCAGTCGGTCGGCAAGGGGCCCTCGTCGAATTCGGTAAGCGCCTCGACGTCCTCGGCGCGGGCGCCGATCAGCAGCGTGTCGACGCCGGCCCAGACGGTGGCGCCATAGCATTGGCAACAGGGCTGGGAACTGGTGGCCAAGGTGTAGTGGCCGCCCTGCTCATTGAGCCGGTAGCTCGCCAGGCGCTGCTGAGCTGCCATATAGGCAAGCATTTCCGCATGCGCCACCGAGCAGGTCTGGGGGACCACGCGGTTGGTCGCAGCGGCAATCAGCCGGCCGTGCTCGTCGAATACGGCGGCGCCGAACGGCCCGCCACTACCGTGCTGGATATTGCGCTGCGACAGTTCAATCGCCAGCCCTACACGCTCCTCATCGGTGAGATAGCGCCGACCGGCGTCAGCCACTTCCTCGATCCAGGGCGGTAGGGTGAGATGGATCTGCAACGGCAGCATCATGCCTGTTTGGCCCAGGTGTCGCGCAGGGTGACCGTGCGGTTGAACACCGGGGCTTCCGGGCGATGGTCGAGGCGATCGGCCACGAAATAGCCCAGGCGCTCGAACTGGTAGCGCTGCTCGGGTTCGGCGCTGGCCGCGGATGGTTCCAGCCAGCCGCGCACGGTGCGCTTGGCGTCCGGATTGATGTGCTCGATCCAGCTCTTGCCGTCGCTTTCGTCGTCCGGGGTAGGGACGTTGAACAGGCGGTCGTAAATGCGGATTTCCGCCGCAACGCCGTGTTTGGCGCTCACCCAGTGGATGGTGCCTTTGACCTTGCGATCGGCTCCGGGCATGCCGGAACGGGAATCCAGGTCGAGCGTGCCATGCAGCTCGGTAACGTTACCGGCGGCATCCTTGACGACCTGCTCGCACTTCACGATGCCCACGCCACGCAGGCGCACTTCGCCTTCCGGCTTCAGGCGATGAAAGCCCTTGGGCGGTATTTCGGCGAAGTCCTCGCGTTCTATCCACAGTTCACGCGAGAACGGCACTTGGCGGGTCCCGAAGCTCTCATCCTTGGGATGATTCGGGAAGCTCAGCGTTTCTTCGTGCCCCTCGGGCAGATTGGTGATCACCAGCTTCAGCGGATCGATCACCGCCATGCGGCGCGCGGCGCTGGCATCGAGGTCTTCGCGGACGCAGTTCTCGAAGATGGCGTAGTCGATCATGCTGTTCTGCTTGCTTATGCCCAGGCGCTCGATCAGCAGGCGAATACCGCCCGGCGTGAAACCGCGGCGGCGCAGACCGCGCAGGGTATTCATGCGCGGATCGTCCCAGCCATCGACCAGCCCCTCGTTCACCAGCTGGGCAAGCTTGCGCTTGCTGGTGATGCTGTAGCTGAGATTGAGGCGGGAGAACTCGATCTGTCGCGGCTTGGCCGGTTCGGTGCGAAAACCGGCATCGCGCATGTGCTGCCACAGCTCCGGGTGGTTCGGCAGGTCCACGTTGTCCACGAACCAGTCGTAGAGCGGGCGGTGATCCTCGAACTCCAGCGTGCACAGCGAATGGGTGATACCTTCCAGTGCATCCGAAAGGCAGTGCGCGTAGTCGTACATCGGGTAGATCGGCCACGCGTCGCCGGTGTTCTGGTGGGTAACCTTGCGGATGCGGTAGATCGCCGGATCGCGCAAATTGATGTTGCCCGAGGTCATGTCGATCTTGGCGCGCAGCGTCTTGCTGCCGTCCTCGAACTCGCCCGCGCGCATGCGGCGGAACAGATCCAGATTCTCCGCCACGCTACGATCACGGAAGGGGGAATGACGTCCCGGCTCGGTCAGCGTGCCGCGGTATTCGCGCATCTGCTCGGCGGTGAGGTCGTCCACATAGGCGTGGCCATCCTCGATCAGCTTGAGCGCGGCGCGGTAGAAAACTTCAAAGTAGTCCGAGGCATGGCGCAGGTCATGCCACTCGTAACCCAGCCAGCGCACATCATCCTTGATGCCCTCGACAAACTCAGGGTCTTCCTTGCCCGGGTTGGTGTCGTCCAGGCGCAGGTTGCACCAGCCCTCAAACTCCCGGGCGATACCGAAATCCAGGCAGATTGCCTTGGCGTGACCAATATGCAGGTAGCCGTTGGGTTCCGGCGGGAAGCGGGTGCGGATGGCCGTGTGCTTGCCTTTGGCCAGGTCCTCGCGAATGATCTGGCGGACGAAATCGCGCGGCGCGTCGGTCTCAAGGGTTTCAGCAGGCTTGGCGGCGGCGGATTCGGTGGACATCGGGTTCAAAAGTCTGCACGAGGGGCGGGAATCCCCAAGTTTAACCGGTTGAAAGAGTTGCGTAACCGCTGGCCGAAGGGGTGTCTTTGGCCGCAGTTAACGCCGGTCAGCGGCCAATTCAAGGTAGCGTTGATGCAGGGCGGCTACCTGGGCGTCCAGCGTAGCCTCCGGGCCCGCGTTGTCGATCACATCATCCGCCAGCGCCAGGCGGGCGGAGCGGGAGGCCTGGCTGGCCAGGATGCGCGTGGCAAGCGTCTCCTCGATCCCGTCTCGCGCGATCAGCCGCGCCATCTGGGTAGCTTCCGGCACATCCACCACCACAATCCGGTCCACCCAGCGGTAATGTCCGATGTTCTCCGCAAGCAGCGGAATAGACAGCATGACGTAGGGCCCCTCGGCACGCTGCGCATGCTCCAGCATCCACTGTCGCACGCGCGGATGCACGATGGATTCCAGGGTCTTGCGCGCGGAAGGATCGGCGAAGACACGCTGGCGCATCGCTGGTCGGTCGAGGTTGCCATGCGGATCCAGGACGTCAGGGCCGAAAGCGGCAACGATGGCAGCAAGGCCGTCGCTGCCTGGCTCTACGACGACACGTGCGGCGTAATCCGCATCGCATACCCGCACCCCCAGCGCCTTGAAGCGTTGTTCCACCACGCTTTTGCCGGAGGCGATGCCACCTGTAAGGGCTGCTGTAAATGGCATGGGGCGGCTTATCGGATACCAGAGAAACTCATATAGGCGTGCCACAGGTAATCACCTGCCACAAACCAGATCCAGCCCGCCAGGGCGATAAAGGGCCCAAATGGCATCGGTACCTCGCGCGCGTGTTTGCGCAGGACAATCATGGTGCCGCCGATAAGCGCGCCTACCAATGAGGACAGCAGTATCACCGGCAGCAATGAAACCGGTCCCATCCATGCTCCGAGCGCGGCGAGCAATTTGAAGTCACCAAATCCCATGCCTTCCTTGCCCGTCAGCAGTTTGAACAGCCAGTACACACTCCACAGACTGAGATAGCCGATCGCGGCACCAAGAATGGCCGCATTCGGTTCGACGAAAAGATGGCAAAGGCTCAGAGCAAGCCCAGCCCAAAGCAAGGGCTGGGTGATCTGGTCCGGTAGCAGTTGGGTACGGAAATCGATACCCGACAACGCCACCAATGCCCAGGTAAAGAACAAGCCTGCCAAGGCAGCCCAGGTCGGGCCGAATTTCCACACCACAATCGCGCTAAGAACGGCGGTCAGCGCCTCAACCAATGGGTATTGGATCGAAATAGGGGCCCGGCAATAGCGGCAGCGTCCGCCCAGCAGTAGCCAGCTGAAAAGCGGGATATTGTCGTACGCTGCCAAGGGATGCTTGCAATGTGGGCAATGTGACCGCTCACGCACGATACCCGGCGGCAATGGCTCGACCGGCGTATCCACGCCCAGTACTTCGCGGGCTTCCTGTTGCCATAGAGCATCCAGTCGCACCGGTAGCCGCAAAATCACCACATTAAGAAAACTGCCGATCAGCAGGCCGAACACCCCGGCGATAAGCGCCCACATGATCAGTGGCAAGTCGGGCATGCCTGGATCCTGGTTATGAAAACGCGCCACATTATCGCCGTAATGCGGCAATCCTGTGGCGCGGTTAGAGACGATTGATTAGAAGGTGCCGGCGAGTTTGAAGATGGGGAGGTATAGGGCGATCACTATGCCGCCGACCAATACACCCAGGATCACCATCATCAAAGGTTCTAGCAGCGAAGCCAACGAGTCGACGGCGTTGCTAACTTCCTCTTCATAGAATTCAGCGCACTTGAACAACATGTGATCCAGGGCGCCGGATTCTTCACCGATGGCGACCATCTGCGTGACCATGTTTGGGAAAAGCCCGGTCTGTCGCATTGCCAGCTGTAGTTGGTGACCCACCGCGACGTCGTCACGCATCTGGTGTACACCCTCGGCGTATACAACGCTGCCTGTCGCACCGGCAACGGCATCCATCGCCTCGACAAGCGGCACGCCGGCACGGAAGGTAACGCCCAAGGTGCGCGAAAAACGTGCAATAGCTGACTGACGAAGGATGTTGCCCATCACGGGTAATTTGAGGGTTAGGCGATCGAGGAAATGAGCAAACTTCACCGACCGCT
Source organism: Dyella flava (assembly GCF_016904955.1). Classification (GTDB taxonomy): domain Bacteria; phylum Pseudomonadota; class Gammaproteobacteria; order Xanthomonadales; family Rhodanobacteraceae; genus Dyella_B; species Dyella_B flava. Next base: position 40,434 of record NZ_JADIKE010000038.1, read on the forward strand.
TCTTTGCCATGACCAGGGCTACGATCGCGCCGGCACCTCCAAAGATGATCACCCACCAATACTGCTGCATGAATTGCGAGAGGTTCACAAGAAGCTGAGTCGGTGCCGGCAACTGTGCGCCTGCATCCTTGAAGGTTTTGGCAAAAACTGGCACGACGAACAACAACATGATCATGATGACGGCAACGGCGACCACCATGACCATGATTGGATAGAAAAGCGCCTTCTTGATCTTGCCCTTGATGCTCTCGGTTTTCTCTTTGTAGGTGGCGACGGTGTCGAGAATGGTATCGAGCACACCTGCCGACTCACCTGCCCGAACAAGATTTCGGTAGAGCTCATCGAATTGCACGGGATACTGGCCCAGGGCTTCGTGCAGGGTCGAGCCGCCTTCGATGTTCTGTTTGACATCGATCAGCATGTTCTTGAAACGGGGGTTTTTCTGGCCGTCGGCAATAATGTCGAAAGCCTGCACCATGGGCACGCCTGATGCCATCATGGTGGCGATCTGTCGGCTGAAAATGGCCACATCACGGGGCTTGACCGCTTTGCCGCTGGAGCCGAACAGGGGCTTGGCGCGTTCGCGAACGGTCTGGGGGTTCATGCCTTGGCGGCGCAGCTCGGCCTTTACCAGCGAGGCATTTTTTGCCTGTGTGGAACCCTTCATGCGTTTGCCGCGCTTATCCAGCGCCACCCAGTCATAGGTGGGCAACTGGCTGATCTGAGCACGTTCAATGCCCTGTTGCCGGGTGTTCTTCGTGGCAGCGGTAGCCGTGGCCATGCGTATCTTCCCCCAATAATTCGGTCCGTCGCCTCTGTGGGGCGACGGGCAGGACAGCGTGCAGCTTACGTCATTTCAAAACGGGATTTTCGTGGCCCTTGGCGCAAGTCCATTATCAAAATGTTTCGAATTGCCCCATCCCGGACGTCAGTCCTTGGTCACACGGTCAATTTCTGCCAAGCTCGTCACGCCTTGCTTGACTTTGAGCAGGGCCGATGCCCGCAGATCATTGATGCCCAGTTTGCGGGCGACTTCGGCGATCTGCAGCGCGTTCCCACCCTCCAGCACGATCTTCTGGATGTCCTCGACCATGGGCATGACCTGGTAGATGCCCACGCGTCCCTTATAACCTTCGTTGCAGTCGGGGCAGCCGACGGCTTCATAGACGGTCAGCCCGTCGTCGATATCCTGCTGGGTGAAACCGGCGTCCAGCAAGGTTTTGGGTATGAGGCTCATCTGCTTCTTGCAGCTATGCAAACGACGCGCCAGACGCTGGGCAATGACCAGGGTGACGGACGAGGTGATGTTGTAGGGCGCAATGCCCATGTTCATCAAGCGCGAGATGGTCTGAGGCGCGTCGTTGGTGTGCAGGGTGGACAACACCATGTGACCGGTCTGGGCGGCTTTGATGGCGATTTCGGCTGTTTCCAGGTCACGGATTTCGCCCACCATGATCACATCAGGATCCTGGCGCAAAAACGAGCGAAGCGCTGCCGCAAAGGTCATGCCGCGCTTGGTGTTCTGCTGGACCTGGTTGATGCCTTCGACACGGATTTCGACCGGATCTTCCACCGTAGAAATATTGCGTTCGGCGGTGTTGAGAATGTTCAGTGCTGTATAAAGCGATACGGTTTTGCCCGAGCCAGTGGGTCCGGTGACCAATACCATGCCGTAGGGCTTGTGGATGGCATCGATGTAGAGCTGTTTTTGATGTTCCTCATAGCCCAGCTTATCGATGCCGAGCTTGGCCGATGAGCTATCCAGGATACGCAGCACGATCTTCTCGCCGAACAGCGTGGGCAGTGTGCTCACGCGGAAGTCCATCGCATGGCTCTTCGACAGGTTCAGCTTGATGCGCCCGTCCTGCGGTACGCGCCTTTCGGCGATATCCAGGCCGGCCATCACCTTCAGGCGTGATGAGATACGGTTGGAAAGTTTTATCGGCGGACTGGCTACGGCACGCAGCATGCCGTCCATGCGCAAGCGTACTCGGTACTGGCTTTCGAAAGGCTCGAAATGGATGTCGGAGGCGCCGCGCCGTATGGCGTCTACCAGAATCTTGTTGACGAACTTCACGACCGGAGCGTCGTCGTTGGCGTTGGCATCAATGCCGCTGCCTGTACTGTCGTCGTCCCCATCCCCGGTTTCGAGCGCAAGATCCTCCAGATCTCCCCCGCCCAGGTCGGGAGTGACATTGTTAAGTGTGCTTATCGCGTTTTCGATGGCACGGTTCAGCTGGCTGCGTTCAACCAGGATCGGTTCCACCATGCAATTGGAGTGGAACTTGATTTCATCCAGGGCGTGCAACTGCATGGGATCGGCGATGCCGACAAATAATCGCTTGCCGCGCTTGAGTAGCGGCAGTGCCTGATGCTTACTGATCAGTTCCTGGCTGATCAGGCTTAATGGCATGCTGGCAGGTGCCAGAGCCGCCACATCCATCATGGGCATGCCGAATTCGGCGGAAGCAATCTGGGCGAGGCGGTTGTTATCCACCAGGCCCTGATCCAACAGCCATGAGGTCAGCGTTTTTTTTTGCTGAAGCGAATCGGCGACGGCTTTACGGACGTCTGTCTCGGGCAGTAGACCTTCGGCCACGAGGCGACGGGCCATGCCGGACAGGCCTAGCGCGGTTGGCTGTGGTTGCGATGACATGAGTAAACCTGCTTAAAACCCCTGATTGAACTCGAATTTAGCGCACATTGGGGCGCCAGGCTATGAGTACCGGCCAGTTTGGCAAATCCGGGCACATCCCCGGCGGAGTTCCGCTCGATCAAGGCCGGGCCCACGGGCAAAACGCAGGCCTGGGAAGGAAGAGTGACCTGGGCAGCAGTTCGGCCGGAATCTTCGAGAACCGGCCGGCCGGCGCGGTAGGTGCTTCATGCTTCACGCGTTATTATCGGCTGCCTCATGGGGAATCGACCTGATTGAATAGTCTCAGCATCATCCTGCCTGCCAAGAATGAAGGCCCTGCTCTGGCCGAGTTGCTGCCGCGTTTGCGCGCCATGTACCCAGCCGCCGAGATCATCGTGGTGGACGATGGTTCCACCGACGACACGCGGGTCATCTGCACCCGCAACGATGTGAAGTGCCTAAGTTCACCCTATTCCATGGGTAATGGTGCAGCCATCAAGCGAGGGGCCAGGGCCGCGACTGGCGAGATCCTGGTTTTCATGGACGGCGATGGCCAGCATGATCCGGCGGATGTGACACGCTTGATCGAAAAACTGGAGCAGGGATACGACATGGCGGTGGGGGCCCGCGATTGGGGTAGCCAGGCCGGCGTCGGGCGAGGCATCGCGAACACTTTATATAACTGGCTTGCCACCCAGATGACGGGTCATGCAGTGGCGGACCTCACTTCTGGTTTTCGTGCAGTGAGAGCAGACCGGTTTCAAGAGTTTCTGTATCTCTTGCCAAATGGATTCTCGTACCCGACGACCAGCACCATGGCTTTTTTCCGCAGCGCCTACCCAGTGGCTTATGTGCCGATCAAGGCCGCACAGCGGGTCGGGAAGAGCCACATCAAGCCGTTGCGCGATGGCTTGCGGTTCTTGCTGATCATCTTCAAGATCGCCACGCTTTATTCGCCATTGAAGCTGTTCGTCCCCGCGAGCGCGGTGTTTTTTTTGCTCGGTTGCGCCAATTACGCATGGACTTACATTCGTGAGGGCCGACTGACGAACATGAGTACCCTGATGTGGAGTGCTGCCGTGATCGTTTTTCTGATTGGTCTGGTTTCCGAGCAGATAACGGCGTTGACGTACCGGCGTCATGGGTGAGCCGCCTCGTTCCACGCTTTTGGTACTGGCCTCGACCTATCCACGCTGGCGTGGAGATCCCGAACCGGGTTTTGTGCATGAGCTGTGCCGACGTCTTGCGGATCGATTTCATGTCATTGCATTAGTGCCGGATGCACCTGGAGCGGATCCGGACGGGGTGCTGGATGGTGTCGAGGTTGTGCGCTTTCGTTACGCACCGCGCCGTTGGCAGACGCTAGTCAGCCATGGTGGTATCGTCAGTAATTTGCGCCATCACAAGTGGAAGTGGCTGCTGGTGCCCGGATTCATTGTGGGACAGTATCTGGCGGCAAGACAGCTTATCCGGCATAGACAGGTCGACGTCATTCACGCGCATTGGCTGATCCCTCAGGGCATGATCGCTCGCCAGCTGAGGAGTGTTGCGCGCATCCCATATATCGTGACTTCCCACGGCGGGGATCTCTATGGCTTGCGAGGTGCGTTGCTTGCGAAATTGAAACAAAAAGTAGCCGATGCTTCATCCGGCATGACAGTGGTGAGCACAGCCATGCAAGCTGAAGCGCAGACAATAGGGCTTATGCCTCCGAAGCTTGCCGTGTTGCCTATGGGCGTCGATTTGCGCGGGCGTTTTGTCGTGGACTCAAACGTAAAGCGAGCCGATAACGAATTGCTTTTCGTAGGCCGCTTGGTAGCAAAAAAGGGATTGCCGGCGCTCTTGAAAGCGATGCCCTTGGTGCTTGCGCATCGGCCGGAAGCGGTCCTGACCATTGCCGGCTTTGGTCCTGAAGAGTCGGAGCTGCGTGCGCTGGCGCATCAATGGGGTATCGTCGAACAGGTAAGGTTTCTTGGGGCGATGACTCAAGACAGATTGCCGGAGCTTTATCGCCGCGCAACGGTCTTCGTTGCTCCTTTTATTCGCGATACCTCGGGCGATCAGGAGGGACTGCCGGTGGTTCTTATGGAGGCAATCGGTTGTGGATGCCCAGTGATAGTGGGAGACGTAGCGGGCATTCGTGATTTGCTGGGTAATGCGGCGGAGGAAGTATGTGTGGATCCCATGGATACTCAGGCGCTTGCGGCATCCATCCTCGCCGTGTTGGAGCATCCAGAGCGGGCTCAGGACCAGACCCGGAAAATACGTGAAACGGCGGCTAAACGTATCGACTGGGCCACGGTAGCAGATGGTTATGCCCGCATCATCGAGGACTGTGTCGAAGGATCGGTCGAGGGGAGCGGCTAATCGTGACCAGTGTATTGATCTGTGGCGGAGCTGGTTATGTCGGCGCGCATATGCTTAAGATGTTTGCGCTCCAGGGCCACGATGTCGTCGTATTCGATAACTTGTCGACCGGCCATCACGCCGCGGTGCGATGGGGCAGCTGGTCGAAGACGATATCCTGGATCCTCTTGCGCTGGAACGGCTATTCGGCACACATCAGTTTGATGTGGTTATGCACTTCTGTGCACTATCGCAAGTGGGGGAGTCGGTAAGGGATCCGTATAGCTATTATCGAAACAATGTCACTGGCACCCTTAATTTGCTTAAGGCGATGCGTCGCGCCGGGGTGGCAGGCTCGTATTTTCTTCAACAGCGGCGGTCTACGGCGTTCCCAGAGATAATGGTCGCCTCGACGAATGGCATCCTACGATACCTATCAATCCATACGGAGCTGGCAAGCTGATGGTGGAGCGAGTGCTTGAGGACGCAGCGCGTGCCTATGGGCTTCGCTCAGTCGCATTGCGTTACTTCAACTCTGCCGGCGCGGATCCCACCGGAAATATCGGGGAGTCGCATATGCCAGAAACGCATCTAATTCCCAATGTATTGCGTGCAGCGTTGGGTGTGGGTGACGGGGTGCTAAAGATTATGGGGACGATTACGATACTTGTGACGGTACTTGCGTGCGCGATTACGTGCACGTCAATGATTTGACAAGTGCACATCTTCAGGCGGTGCACTTTCTCGAAAATCGTGGCGGCGCACATTGTTTCAATCTTGGCAGCGGGAGAGGGGTTGCAGTGATGGAGATCATCGCAGCTTCACGCGAAGTAACCGGCTGTGAGATTGCATTTAAGCGCAAGCCTCGTCGCTCAGGTGATCCGCCGACACTGGTGGCTGATACACGACGCGCAGAAACGGAGCTCTTTTGGCAGCCGGCATTTGCTGATACCAGGGCTATTATCGAAACAGAGTGGCGCTGGCCTTGTTCGCCGCATTACTGAGATACATCTTCGATGAAGAAGCAGCCAAAACTTATTTTGCGGGAAAGTTGCGTCAATGACCTGAGCGGGATGTGGCCTGTCGGGCGATTTGTCGAAATGGGTGCCGGTACCGGGCATATGACGCGGATTTTTCTTGAGCGAGGGTTTTACGGCGCTTGCTACGATCTTGGTATGAATAGTCGCCAGATATTGCGCGAAAATCTCGCGTATGTGGGTGAGCGCATGCTGGTGGTGGATCGGTTATCCGAATTGGCGGCAGAATCGTTCGACTATGTGTTTGCGTTTGAGGTGCTTGAGCATATTAAAGAAGATGGCGCAATGCTGCGGGAATGGATGCGATACCTGAAGCCGGGCGGGCGTATTCTTCTGTCTGTTCCAGCGCACCAACGAAAGTACGGCAAGTCTGACGAGCTTGTTGGGCATATGAGGCGTTACGAAAAAGAAGATTTACACGCGCTCTTGTCAGATGCGGGTGCAGGCGACATCCATATCGTAAATTATGGTTTTCCGGTTACTGAACTTACCCGTAGGCTGTCCAATCGTTTGATCAAGAACGATCATAGCTGCGATCAAATGACACCTGAGCAACGAAGTATTCGTAGCGCGCAAGCTAGGCCGGTAGTTATTAACAGGGTGCTTTCAGCCGTAAGTGGTGATTTATTTGTTCCATTTTGCAGCATACAGCGTTGGTTTTACCGTTACGACCTTGGGGATGGTTATGTGGCTAGTGGAGTAAAGCGCTAAGCTTCGTGATCCACTAATTGGATCAGTCGTGGCTCAAGCGAGCTAATTAGTTGTGCCCAGTCATCGATTGCCACAGTGGGAGAGAGTGGATTGTTGAGCTGAGTAAGCAGAGTGCTAGCCAGGCTATCTGGATTAGCCGCTTGATAAAGAGCTGAGGGCGTATCAGCTAATAAGTCTGCCATTGCTCCAACGCTGGCAGCGGCTACCGGTAATCCGCAGGCTAGCATTTCGTAGGCTTTTTGCGGGAAGCAATAACGACCAAATGGCGTATCCAGGATACAGATGGCGCCGACATCTAATGCGTTGAACAGCTCGGCTGTACGCGGATGCGGTAGAGAGCCGAGATAGTGGATCCGGCTACTGGACGGTGGAGGAAAATGCGAATCGATGGGGCCCGCGAGCACCAAGTGCACATCAGGATGCCGTTTTTCGACCACTTTCCAGGCTTCATAAAGTGTCTCTACGCCCTTGTCTCGGTAGAGGCCTCCAGCGGTGCCAATCAAGGGAATATTGGCGGGCAGTCCGAGCGATTTGCGGCATGCAGCCTTATCCAGTGGTCGAAAGACCGCTTTGTCTACCGTGCTCGGCATCGATATAACCTCGCCACGTGCACGATAGACATCAGTCACAAAATCTTTCAGCGGTTTGCTGGTAGTTGTAACGAGTGCTGCATTGTGTACCGTCCTGCGTAACGTAGGCACCATGCCCGGTATGCGTGCTTGCCCAAAGCCCTCGAAATTGTCGTAAAGATCCACTGCATAAGGCCGCTTGAGCCGCTTGGCCAGCCATGCAGATAAAACTACATGTGGTATGTCTGATGCCCCTATCAATAGGTCGGGTGCGAACTCGCGTAGGCGGCGTAGTAACCTATATGGATAAGCAATAAGCGCAGGTGCATATAGACGACCTAGGGATTGCGATTCCCATCGCAATTGCCCAGGTAAGGCTTCGTGCGTTTCGTAAATATCATCGTGCTTCTGGTAACTGAGGCAGAATCCCCTCACGTCATGCCCAAGCTTGGCGAGCTGGAAAGGAATTTCGTACAGTCGGGCGTAGCGGTCGACGATAACGTCCTTGCTCATATAGCGACGCTTGCAAAGAAATGCTATGCGCATCCAGGTCAGCCCGTCAGTCGCTTGGCGGCTGCCAGGGCGGCACCTACAACCTGATCCATGTTGTAGTAGCGATATTGCGCCAGCCGACCTACAAACGTCACATTTGATTCCTTCATGGACAGGTCTTCATAGCGCTTGAATAGTGCTTCGTTTTCTGCTCGAGGCACAGGGTAATAGGGATCGCCTTCGGCCTGTGGGTATTCGCGCACGATAGACGTTCCTTTATGTTTTTGCCCAGTTAAATGTTTGAACTCCGTTATTCGGGTGTAGGCATGGTCATTCGGATAATTGATCGTGCCTGTTTCCTGATATTGCTCGACATTTGGCAGATGTTCGTGCTCGAAACGTAAAGAGCGATAGGGGAGGTGGCCGTGGCAATGATTGAAGTAAGCATCGATCGGGCCGGTATAGACGATATGCGACGCTTTTATATTCACGCGTACGTCGGCAAAGTCCACACCAAGCTCCACGGAAATGTTTGGGTGGTCAAGCATGGACTCGAACATTTTTGTATAGCCATGCAGCGGCATGGCCTGGAAGGTGTCAGTGAAATAGCGATCATCCGTATTCGTGCGAACTGGTATGCGGGCCGCCACACCAGCCTTTAGTCTTGATGGGTCCAGTCCCCATTGCTTCCGTGTGTAGTTTAGGAAGAATTTTTCGTACAGGTCACGACCTACGCTGTTCAATACGACATCTTCGCTGCTGAGTACGGGGTCGCGGGGTTCGCGCACCTGCTCAAAAAAAGCCGCTGCGCCCGCCTCATCCAGGTCCAGGCCATAGAGTTGATTGAGCGTGTCGCGGTTGATTGGGAACGGGTAGCTCTTGCCACCGACGATGCCGCGTACTCGGTGCTCATAGGGTCGCCATTCGGTGAACCGCGACAGGTATTCGAAGATCCGCTCACCGCTGGTGTGGAAGATATGTGGGCCGTAGCGGTGGACCAGGATGCCGTGGGTATCCAGTTCGTCATAGGCGTTGCCGGCGATGTGGGGCCGCTTGTCGATGACGTGCACGTGCCGACCGGCGTCCGCCAATTCGCGTGCAACCACGCTTCCGGCGAAGCCGGCGCCGACGATCAGGATGTAAGGAGCAGCTTGCATCTGGATATCCTATCGAAGCGGTATTGTCAGCATTTCGGCTTAAATGGCTGGCTCTACCCTTTGAAGCGGTTTCGCAGGGAGTCAACAAAAAGTACGAACTCCAAAGGGATGCGAACATGCCATGGGGAAAGGGCCATCGAACCCTCCAGCCACATGAAGGAGGGAGATTCGAAACTCTTCCTCTTCGATAGTGCCATGGAGATAACGGTCCATACATCATTTGGGCGCAAGGGGCGGCATAGTGGTTTCACGAATGATTTCTCGTGCCGCATGTCGGCGACAGTACCAAACGTGGCCATCGCGCGCGCATCCGACTTGTGCGGATGTCGCAGCAAGCCTTCCGCGGTGGAAAGGATCTCGCCAACGTGCTCGGTCAATGCGGCCGCGATCTTGGGGTTGGCAGAGACCAGGCGTGCGGCGGAAACGGCTGCTTCGTGCAGCCGCGTTACATAGGCTAACTCTGCTTCGCTTCGTAGTTCCGGGCCAAAGACGGGGATGCTCCGATTTCCTTCCATGCGATAACCACGCGTGGTCGCGTGTGTGGAGGGTAGGAAACAGTGCTCGATGACGACGCGGCGCCGAGAGAAGATGGATCCGGCTTTGGAAATAAATGGGTAGGCAACGCCTGCTTGAGCCTCGTCGAGATGATCGCGAGCCAGCGCGAGGTAATAGCCTTGCGGGGCATAATGTGAGGCTCCCCCGATATCCATGATGCGTTTGAGGGCCGCCTGGGAGTTCAGAGACCAGCCCGCGTCGACCAGGGCCCAGGATACATCCTCGAAAAGCCCTTCTTGCTTAAAGTATGAAAGCGCGATTTCACGTTTCCGAGTGACCGATGAAACGATCAATTCCGAGGTGGAGGTGTCGCCCATCAGCTCGTCCAGGAAGCGGCGAGCCTGGTCGTGGGACAAGTGCTTCGACCACTCGGTGGCGTTGCAGGAAAGCAACTTTCGGATAGTCTCCTGGGTGCCGTTGTCCAGTCCCATCCTCGCAGTAATGTCGTGTCTGCTGCTGGCCTGGCCGGGAATCACGAGCAAACGCTGCCAATCGGCATTGTCCTGGCTGATAGAGGGCGATAACCACGCTCGGCGTGATCCGTAAAAGTAGTGCAGTTCTATGCCATTGCCTTCGCTCTGCAGCGCTTGTGCCATCCGAAACATGACCTCGGCATCGCGGGCTACGAAATAAAGCCGGTGTATGCCGTTGCGCTTTGCATGATCCAGAACCCACATGACGTAAGCCAACAGTAGAGGTACGATGATGCCTTGGATCGCATGGTCCAGTGGGTCGTCTTTATGATCGAGTTGTGCGGCCCCGAATAGGCGCAGCCGCCTGGTCAGCGCGGGCAGGAATGACCTGGCCCTGTGCCTGGGTAGTTGGTGGCCAGCCATGCTGGCTTCGCGGGCGGTCAACATGCCGCCGCGGAAATGGCTGGCTTTGATGCTGGCCCTGGTTGCCATCCGGATGTCTGCATGCAGATTGTCACCGCTGTGGATAAGTTGCGATGCGTCCAACCCTTCCGCCTTTAGGACGTGTTGGAAGAGTTGTCCATAGTGTTTCGTAACGCCGACATCGCAGGAAACATATAGCGCGTCTTCTTCCTTCATCACGCCACGCTCCTTGAGTATGGGGGCGAGGAGGGCAGACGGCAGATACATGTCAGAAATGAAGATGATCCGGTGACCCATCCGGCGCAGGTTTTCAATGTGGGAAACTACTGCTGGGATGGGATAGATGCTGTCTCGCTCGAGATCGATCTCTGCCCGTATCAGGTCTTGCGTCTGGGTGGCTAGGCTATGCGGTATAGGAAAATGTGCGTAGATTTCGTCAATCGTCACTGCTTGGCGTGGTTGCGCGTGCCTGTACGCTCTCTTCTCGGCGCGTATGCGTAAGGACTGGAAACGCGCGGCAAACTTAAGCTTTTCCTTATCCGTGAGGCCCGCAGGGGCGAGGCGCAGTCCCAGTTCGTAAAAGAGGTCTCTCGGGTGCGCGCATGTCCGTGTGATGCAGGTGTCGAAGACGTCGAAGGAATATGCGACGGGTCGCAGATTGTCAGAGAAAGACATGGATTGCCGTATTTCCTTTAGCGCCGTGATCTATGAGGCTGGGGAGTGCCTGTTAGTTATGGCATGCGCGGTATGTCGCGGTTAATGAATTTTGACCATAGCCGAATGAAGCCACCGATGACAGGATGCTCGTACAAGCGCCTAAGTCGTTGTGAGGAGAAACCCTGTTGGAGCAATGCGGCCAATGCAGGGTTGTATGTCTCACTCCGTAACATGCGATTTCGCACTATCCCCTCGTATAAAGCGAAATGATTGGACTTGTCTATAACAGAGTTGGCCATAATCCCGGAGCTGGCACTGCGGACGTGGTAGTTGGCTAGCGCCTCGGGTATTACACCGACGTCAAATTTGGCGATGAATCTGAGCAAAAAATCCCAGTCTCCCAGCACAGGTAGGGATTCATCAAATGGTCCTACAACTGTGTAGGCTTGGCGCCTGAAAAGAAACGATATTGGAGGTATTTGGTTGACTTCGGCGATTTGAGCAGCAGACAAGCAGCCACCAAGGGCTCGGAATTGCTTTTCACTTACTTTTGAAACAAGATCGCCCTCTACCTTCTCATCAATCTGTAGTGTCAGGGTGGCGACACCATGGATGGTCGGATATGGTGGGTTGTCGATATAGGCCATCGTTTTCTCTAGAAAACGTTCATTCAACGAGTCATCATCGTCATGAATAAGGATGTAATCCGAATGGCTTTGGGCGATGCCAATATTGGATGCTGCCTCCATGCCGTGAGATCGATTGTTATGGATAATTTTTAGGCGGCCATTGTATTTTTTGGCGTTTTCGCGTCCAAGGGCTTCTACGGGAGCCGAATCGCCCCCATCATTAACGATGATATGTGTCCAGTTTTCTTGGGTCTGGTTCAGTACGCTATATATGGCGCGCTTGAGTAGTAAAGGACGGTTCTTCGTCCTGGTGATAATAGCCGTAAGCGTGCTCATACAGGATCCTTCATAATGCGCTTGGAATTAGACTTTTGTTGCTTCTAACGTCATGGTTTCAAGTTCAAGAAACCCTTCGGGCATCCTATTTCTATTTTCCAATCCAATAAATTCACTCGATTGGCTCTCATTTAATTTACATTTCTTGATTTCAGTAAATCCACATTTTTTCAACGAGTGGCGTAGGGTTCGCTCTGAATAAATGAATTGATGCCCCCAGTCACGAAAGAAATTATTTATTACAAAGGTAGGGTCGTCAGGTAGTGCGTCCTTCAAGAATGTTTCTGCTGACCATTTCACATATAACTGATGCAGCGGTCTTGTTTTTTGGTAGAGTTTGGCTAGGAAGAAAATATCTGGGGTCGATATCCGAATTCTTCCGCCTTTGCGAAGAATTCTGTGGCACTCGGATAGCATATTTACACCATCTTTGTATGATATGTGTTCGATCATGTGTTCGGTGAATATGAAGTCGAATGACTGATCAGAGAACGGGAATCGTTTTGTTGCATCTAAGTGGAATACATGGGGGGATGTTGGGTGCAAATCGGCATTGATGAAATCATTTAGGGTATGATTTCCGCATCCAATATGTAATTTCCACTTATTATCTTTTGGCTTGTAATTGGAGATTAGTTTTTTTTCGACTCTTGCAAGCATCCGTTTTGCGTTCTCTGCGAATAGCCGCGTCTTTCTATAAGCCTTGATCGCAAGGCGGCGCAGTGAGCTTTCCTTGATTGCTGTGATCATGAGATGGGCTCTGGCAAGGATTTTTTTCGCGTAGCAAAAGTGATTTCTATCACAATTTCGGCGTGCTCTTGTTTTTCCTATTTTTTGGTGCTTTTGCTTTTTTATCTGCTTTTACAGGGCTATTTGGGATAAAAATTGGGGCGCAATAGTCTTTTAAGTTGGTGGCCGGCTAAGTATTTTATGGCTAACTGAAGTGGTTTTTTTTTCCTAAGGAGTGCTTTGTGAGTTATAGGGGCATCACGTAGGACGGCTCGAAACATCGATAGATTGAAGTAACTGTGATACCAGGCTAACCATGTGTCGCATGCTTTTCGAGCATAGGCCTGATGAGGGCCTGGGAATTCTGCCATTGCTTTCAAGCGTAAGGCGTCCTCGTCCAGGAAGTTTTTTCTCTGCGATGTAGAGTGGTTGTTCGCAGCAGCTTGAGTTATTGATGCATCATGGCGCCGATAGTCGACCAGCACTTCGTCAAGGTAGGCGACATAGTTAAGGTTAGATGCGACAAATGCTAACCACCAGTCGTGTGGCACCATTTTTATAGCTCCGTAACCATTCAGTATGTGCTTACGGAATATCATGGCATGCCCAAGTACGGAGTTGCTAAAGAGGAAGGGGCGCGGGTCGTTGCCCTGAATCATGTTGAGGGTGTCTGCCAGGGTGGAGCCTGAAGGCCGGCCCTTGTCGTCGATGAGCCGGCTATTGCAATAAACGAGTAGAGCATCTTTCATGTTTTCGATAAGACGACGGGTCTTGCTGGGGTACCAAATATCGTCTTGGTCGCAGGGTGAAATCAGTTCGCCGCGGCAAGCTGAGAAGCAGTGCGCGAAATTTTGAATAATCCCATGATTTCCATTGCGAGTTAGGAGGCGTATGCGCTGATCTTTCGAGGCGTATCTCTCCAGTATTTGCCAAGTAGCATCAGTAGAACCATCATCCGAGACAATAATCTCGAAATTCGAGTAGTCCTGCGCCAGCAGTGAATCCATCTGCTGTGCAAGGAATTTCTCGCCGTTAAAGGTCGCAAGTGCGATGGAAACGAGTGGCGGGTTATTCATGAGTGTCTTCTTGCTTCGGTGTGACAGCTAGATCAACTCCGAATGATCGCTTTGAGCTGCACTGTTCGTTTCCCCCGAGGGGGTGGGCTCATTGCCGACCACGACCATTTTCTGGCAATGCCGCAGCGATGCTTCTTTATGTGCGATGACAATGATGGTTTTACTGCCAGATAGAGCTCGGATCGCCTCGTTCAGCGCCTCTTCGGTCTGCTCGTCCAGTGCGCTGGTCGCTTCGTCCATGAGCAACACGGAAGGGTCGCGATACAGCGCACGGGCGACGCCGAGGCGTTGGCGCTGTCCTCCGGACAAGCGTATGCCGCGATCGCCGACTTGGGTGTCGTAGGCCTGCGGCAGCTCGTCGACGACGAAGTCGTGGATTTGCGCGGCACGGGCGGCGCGTTCCACGGCGGCCATGTCGATAGCATCGCGGGGTACGCCGAAGGCGATGTTCTCGGCGACGCTGGTGTCCGAGAGGTAGATATGCTGTGGTACATAGCCGATGGTACACCGCCAGTTTGCTGCGTTGTCGGCAGTGATGGGGACGCCGTCCACACTCACCGTGCCTGATTGCGGATGAAGCAGGCCGAGCAGGATATCCATAAGAGTGCTTTTGCCGGCGCCGCTTTTGCCCACGATACCCATGCTGCTGTTGGCGGGGATAACTAGGTTAAATCTATCGAAGATCCATTTATCCGGTGCTGATGGGTAGGCGTAGCGGATGCCCTGCAGGCGGATCTCCTGGTGCAGGGGCATGACGGTGGCTGGCGTTGCGGCGGGTTCCTTAGGCAGGTTCAGGTCCCGAGCGATGGAGTCCAGGGTAGACGACGCAAATCGTATCTTTGCGAGGCCCCGATACATGATCTGAGCCGAAGGCAGCATGCGATAGGCCGCGAAGCCATATAGGCCTAGCGCAGGAAGTACGTGGGCGATGTCGTTGGTTCTCTGCAGTAGCACTAGGGCGATCACAATGAGCCCGGTATAACCCGTGGCCTCAACCAGATATAGGGGCGACTGGGCTAAGGTCTCGTTGGTGGCGAAGTGCCGGGAAAATAGGCGCGATGCACGTTCAAAGTGACCGAGATAGGCCTTGGTGGAGTGAGTGACCTTGACGTCCTTGATGCCGCCCAGAGCTTCGTTGCAGGCTTGGTAGCGGTGCCCATCGGCCGCCTGGCGCTCCAGCCCGATGCTGGTCAGGCGCTTGCGCACCAAACCGTAGATGGTGCCGTACAGCACCCCCAAGGTAGCCATGATGCAGATGGCCGTCAGTGCGTCGTAGCAAAGGATCAGCACTGTCATGGCCAGTAGTACGGCGCCCTGGGCCAGCAGTTGCGACAGGGGTTGCACCAGCTCGAAGAGCAGTTGGTCAACTT
The DNA here is from genome assembly GCF_016904955.1 of Dyella flava. Lineage (GTDB taxonomy): Bacteria > Pseudomonadota > Gammaproteobacteria > Xanthomonadales > Rhodanobacteraceae > Dyella_B > Dyella_B flava. Next base: position 55,569 of record NZ_JADIKE010000038.1, read on the forward strand.
CGGAAAGGACGTTCCTAGAAAGAATCGAAGGATTGTGGGTCAGGAAGAACTCGTAAGGCTGCTGGAGGTAGCGTGACAGCAGGCGTGTGCTGACGGAGTGCCGCTCCATGTGCACGAAGCGGTTCAGGGTGTGCAGTGTGATGCTCTTGAACAGGGAAGAAGCAATGACCAGCGCGATGGATGCGAAACCGAGAAGGAAGATGAACTGGCGCGTATCGGTCAGTCCAAGCCGAAGATAGGCGGCCATGAGCACCGGTGTCTCCTGGATGATGGTCGGCCGGCCGAGCACCGAGAGGAAGGGCATAATGGACAGTACGCTGGCGGTCTCCGCCATCGCCATCAGCACGACCAACACGAGCATCCGTATCGCTTTGCGCCGCTCGGCTGGCGTAAATATGCTCCAGATTTTTCTCAGAGTGTCGAACATGTAGGGCGCTGTCGAGAGGAGATTTGATCAGGGCTTGGTAGTGGAAGCGGGCTGACTATGGGCTTCGATCATATCGAGTAGGCTCTTCAATTCCTGATCGAGTCTACCTCCGACATTCATCAGTGCCAGCTGCTGATATCCACACATGGCTTCCGATGTCTGGCCAAGCACTACACGCATACGTATCAGGGTGATCCGGTAAGTCGTTTCACTCGGGTCCGCTTTAACGGCCTTTTCGGCCATGCGCACGCCCAAGTCTCTATCATCAAGTACGTTCCATGCATAGTCGCCATACATGGCAAGTAAACGCGCGCTTGGATTTGGGTGCGATAGCGCTGCCAGATAGGCATCTATCATGTGTTGAGGGGGAAGATCGCAGTCATGATCGCGGGCGCAGTCGGTCAAGGCGCCGAGCGAACTTTCGTCCTGTACGCCCGGAGGGCGGGATTTCAGCTTTTCTATCATGCTGGTCCACCATGCATCCTTCAGTGGTAGGTGCATGCGGGAGTTCATGAAAATAAGCGCTTGTTGCGGAAGAATGGAGGAGTCGGGCAGTGCTGCGGCACGTTCCAGCGGCGCGTAGGCCATGGCTGTAAATGGTGAGCTCGGGTCGTAATGCGAGTAAATGATATAGGTGCGACCCAGTTCGTATTCTGCGCGCGGCGAGCCGGGTGCCCGGGTTGCCAGTGTCTCAGCCAAACTGAGCGGCGAGCTCCACGCGATGGCGGTGATGGCTGTTTCGAAGGTCCACAACAACAACAGTGTAGCCAACGTGGTGCTGCGGGCAAGGATAAAACCCTGCGCTGGCTGTGAGGCCTGGCGCGAGAGGCCCGTGGTTAGCAGAGGTACCACGGCGAGCAAGAGCCCGAAGCTTGCGAAGTAGTTGCGGTGTTCGTAGACCAGTTCCAACGGCAGGATGGTGGCGGTAAGTAGGTGAGCGCCTAAAAACAGTGCTATACCAAGTGATGCCAGCGGACGTCGCTGGCGCAGTACGAGTACCAGCCCGGCCATGGCAACCAGTATCAGGATGCAGGGAAGTGTGGTCCATGGATGCCACAGTCCCGTCGAGATGACGAAATTGTCGTGGTAGAAGGAGAGCGCATGTGGAGTAGGCAATAAGGTCCAGATGATGTAGTCCACCACGATGCGGGCTTCGCTGAGCAGCCGTGTGCTCAAGGTAAAGTTGCGCGTAGCCCAGCTTTCCGGCCTTAGCAGGCTGGGTAGCAGCCATGCAAGGCCGACAATGAGTGGAATAAGCAATCCGATTGTATAGAGGCTGATAAGGCGCCACTCCCGCAAATGAGTATTCTGCGAAGGTGTGATTGGTCTCCTGTAGAAGCCGAATAGAACCCACTCGATCAGAAACGCATAGAGCGGCAACATCACAGCTGTTTCTTTGGCCAGCAGCCCAATGAGAGTGAAAATAGCGAGGCTGGCCGCACAGATGCCAAACCCGCCCCAGTCGGATCGGAATTGACTGGAAAACGGGTTGTTGGATTGGGTCAGCATGAGCTTACGTCCCGCTACATAACCGATCAGGCCCATCAACACAAACAAGTTGGCGAGGCTTTCCATGCGTTGGACGACATAAAGCACGCCAGTAAGGTTGATCGGCAATAGCATCCAGCCGCATGCAATAAGCGCGGCGATCACACCGGTGCGTTGCGTTTCGATGGTAACTGCTCTTTGCGCAAGGGCAATTAGAGCGCGGGCAAGTAGAAAGACCAGCCATCCGTTGAGCAGGTGAATGACCAGATTGGTCAGTTTCATCCAGTACGGATCGAGTCCGGTCAGTAGATAGTTCGCAGCAAAAGTCAGTGATGACAATGGCCGCTTGAATTCGCTTGAGGGCGATGACAGTGCTGCGTTGATCAGTGACGGAAGTGAGGCGTCGGTGGGCTGCACGCCTTTGTTGTCTACGATGTTGGGGTTGTCATCAAAAAAAAAGCTGCCGGAAAGCCCCGGCCAATAAATTGCGGCGGTAAGTGCGAGCCCGAGGATCAGTAGGCTCGCCGGAAACCAGCGATGTTGTACGGTTTGCTTGACGAGTCGGCTGAAGGTCATGGATGGCTGATGGCTTGGCGCGTGGCGTCTCGCTGCAGTGTAACGCGCAGGTGCGCCATCTCGCGGGGCCAGTATTGTTGTCGTTGTAATACCCAGGCGTGCAGGCGCGGCATGCCGAAATCCGGCTGGGCTTCGCGGTCGCGTTCGGCATCGTAGTGATCGAGATGCGCCAGGCCAAGCGCAGGGTAACCCGCGGCCCCGAGCATGGCAGCCTGCTCCAGCGCTGCAGAAGCGCGCACCTGGACATCCAGTGCCTGATTGAAGTCGTTCAGCGCTGTTTGCGCATCGCCCTGGATGAGTGCCAGGCGCCCCTTTAAAAAATAAATGTCCTGTTTACGTCCGGGGGTGGCGGCAAAGTATGGGTTGATGAGTGCGGCATCCAGCAGGTTGCCAAGGGTGTCGTAGGTCAGTTGCGGGCAGGGGCGTGCGGCGACTTGATCCATGGCGCGGTCGAACCAGTTGGCAAGCAAGGTGCCTGGATCGCGGGCTGTACTCAGCGCGAGGCGGGTGACCTGGAGCGCATTCGTATCGATCTGACCTAGCTGGCATTCGGCGTCGAAAAGGGACAATGCCAGCTGTAATTGGTCAGGGTGTTTGGCCAGTAAAGGCTGCAGGGCGGCAATGGCTAGGGACGGGCGACCGCCTGCTAACTCGACGTCGGCGGCATAAGCCTGGGCGCGCGGGGAATCGGGGTTAAGCCTTGCCCACAGCAACGCCTGATCGCGGCTATCGCCCCATAGCTCGGCGCGGGCGTGTGTCATCACGCCAAGGCCTAGCAGGATCAGCGCAGCGAGCGCTGGCTTTGCAAAACTCTGGGTGACGAGGCGTGGCCGAGTACCTTCAACGGTTTGCGGGGCGAGGGGGGACACGTCACACAGCCACAACGCAAGTGGCCAGAACATCAGTATGGCCGGCAAATAATTGCGGTGCTCGAAATACAGTTCGAGGGCGACCGTACTGGATTCGAGCGACTGTCCCACAAAGTAGAACAGTATCGCCGCGGCCCACGCCGGCCAGCGCCGACGCAACCGCCAACTGGTTACGATCAGCACGGCAATGGCACAGAGCGCAGGTAGTGTCGTTATCGGCGCCCAAAGCGACGTGGAAGCTTGAATCTGATCGTTGAACAGTCCGGGCGTAAACGGACGCGGCAGCCACAGCAGGGTGAGGTAATCCATCAACACGCGAGGCTCGGTCAGCAGACGCTGCCCCAAGGTCCAGGGCCGGATGGAGGAAATGCCATGAGTAAATCCGCTCCAGCCCTCATACAGCAGATAGGCGGCAACTACCGCCGCTGGCAGCCACCCAAATAGCAGCATGATGCTGCGATAGGCTACTTGGTCGCGTCGGTAAACGTTTGAAGTGGGCAGTGCCACGCCAGCGGTGGTTGCCGTTCCGGCGTTTCTCAGCAACACGTATTCCACTACCATGGCCTGGGCGGGAAGCAGAATCCCATTGGCTTTGCTGAGCAGGGCAAGCAGTGTGCAGGCGCCTAATCCGGCGATGATCCAAATGAGGCCTTGCGCAATATACCCTTGCCTTATCGTCCGCCGTCCGTGCAGCCACCAAAGCAAGCCGATCAGCGTAAACGTGGTCGGCAGTATCGCTTCCCGTTGCACGATGTAGAGCGTGGTGGATACGAACAGTGGGTGTAGCAGCCAGAATGCGGCGCCCAGCAGGGCAGCCATTTCGATGCGTGTGTCGTTATGCGGTCTCGCATTTTCTTGAGGATGACCGCTAAGGTGACGGCCCAATTGCCGCAGCAATAAGGCGAGCAGTGCACCATTAAGCAGGTGCAGCAGCAGATTGGTTCGTTTGAATGGAAGCGGGCTGGCCGGCCAGTCGTGTGCGTCGAGCAAAAAGCTCAGCAAGGCGAGCGAGCGTCCAGTGGGATCGGCGTGTCCACTGGTTATGTAGCGCCAGAATGTGGCCCAGTGGTTGATCGGCCCCGTTTCGCCCAGGGCAGGCAAGCTGCCGTAATCGTCGAACAGAAAAACGCCGTGCAGTCCTGGCACGTAGAGCAGCCAGGCCGCGAGCAAAAGCAGCCCAAGCAATGGCCAAAACAAAAAAAGGCGTTGACCTAAACGCACGCGATCGTTCAACCGTGATGAGTGGCATAAAAACGAAGGGCCACCATGGGTGGCCCTTCGCATGTGGTACCGACAAAACGAAAATTAATTAATTGCCCGGGCGGCACGAAGTCGGCAGGTATTGCGCCGGTACAGTTGTACTATTGCTGTTGCTGCAGCTCCAGCCAATTGAGCCATTGGTGACGGTGGCGGAAAGGCCAAAAGTATCACTTGAGATAGCCGAATTCGCCTTCGGACCATCGAAACTGGCCACGATAAAGCCGGAGCCGGAGACGGTAACCTGGCCTACATAATTGCCGCTGATGGACGTGTCCGTTGCGAGACCAGCCGAGGCGTTGTTGGTCGGGAAATGTCCGGTGTTCGAATAAAATTCCGCTACGGCGGTCTTGGCGCCATCGGTCAGCACGGCACCTTCACTCACTTGCGAACGGATCAGATAGTTCTGGTACGCCGGAATAGCGATAGCGGCCAGGATCGCGATGATCGCCACCACGATCATCAGTTCGATCAAGGTAAAACCTTTTTGCATGGTCTTCATGGTTGTTCCTCTGTTTTGGTTAGCTAACCGTAGACGCCCCCTGAGCCCCAGCCCCGAGCCCCCTAGGCGGGATCGGACCCATTCATCATGGTCAGGAAAGACCAGGAAGCCGTGAAAGTCGAAGCACTATACATGCCATTTTGTCGTTTGATTAACGCCCTTGAACGCTGCAATACCGCACTCTGTGGGGACCATCACGAAAGGCATCTACCTTTGTCGGGCGTGCCTATTCGAGGTGTAAGGCTGATAAAGCTTGAATAACCGTTCCGCAGACCTTGCGGGTCTGAATGTGACGTTTTTTGTCAGCTTTTGCCTCGCGACGAGGGGCTTGCGTCACATCCAGTGCCTATCAGTCGCGGCAACTACTGGGAAGGTATTCGCCGGAAACCGTCGTGTTGGGTGGACCGCAGGTCCAGGTGATGCTGCCGGTGCTGATAGTCGGCGAAAGCACCAGTAGCTGACCGCTAAGCGCAGTATTGGCCTTGGGCCCGGAAAAAGCGACCGTGACCTGTCCGCCAGAAACATTCACGCTGGATACGTAATCGCCAGATATGGAGCCGGGTGTTGCCAGGCCGGCGGACTGGTTGCTGGGTGGAAAGTGCCCCGTATTGGCTGCGAAATCCCATACCGCTGTTTTGGCCCCGGTCGCCAGGCTAAAACCTTCAGCGACTTGTGCGCGGATCAGATAGTTTTGATAAGCCGGAATCGCAATTGCCGCGAGAATGGCGATGATTGCCACCACGATCATCAGCTCGATTAAGGTAAAGCCTTGTGCAAGTTTTGGCCGAAGCATGTGATGTCCCCCTTGTCTAATCTAGGGCAGAAGCACCCTCCGTACCAAAGTGGCGCGGATGTGAGCCTAAAGACGGGTTTCAGTCCGCGCTGATGCCATGAGCGTGATGGGGTTCGCAGTGTGGGGCTGAGACGACTCACAACTTTCGCTAGAGCATGGCCAGGGCGAGATGTTGGAAACTGGGCGTTTCGAATTCTGTGTTAGTGCCCTGCAGGTGTGCTAAGGCTTTTTGGCGAACTGTCGTGAAGCTGTTGCAGAAAACGTGCAAACCATCGCTGCTGTTGTTCGCGCTGGCTGGGTTCCATTAACGCGATGGCCGTATTTTCCACTTGTATGGCTTCGTCGGTGCTCCCCTGTATCGCCAGCGCTTCTGCTAGGAATAGCTGGGGGTTAGGATCGAGCTTTTCTCGGCTGGCGGCCAGACGCTCCACTCGTTCGGCCACTTCAGCATGGCCTTCCATAAGTTGTAGGGCGCCGATATCAGTGAGGTAGACGCGAACTGAGGTGGGATTGTCATATAGATCCCGCTCATCCTTGATTCTTTGCAGGAAAAAATCGGCGCGCGTAGTGTTGTGTTCGCGCAGCGCAAGGGTGGCTGCATTCAACATACAGTTGGTGCATGGCGTGTTGCTGGCTAACAGTCCATCGATAAGCCGCCAGGCATCGGCGTGATCTCCTGCATCGATATATCCGCTGATGAGTTCGTCCTTGGCGGTAATGGAGTCAGGGTTTTCCTGCAGAGCCCATTGCCATAGATTCACCTGCGTAGACCACAGGGGAATAGTCACCCTGATATTCATAACTGCCAAGACCATCCAGATAGCGAGACCCACGTAGGCTACCAGCGATAGCGTGCGCTGCATGTTTCGAGGCGCGGGAATCTCCGATAACGCCGACGGAAACCATGCGCACGCGATGGCCAGCGCAGTGAGGGCATAGCGCTCGTGGTACAGGCTGGTATCGAAGTTTGCGGCAATGATGTGCAGCACTGGGAAGAGCGCTAATGTCACGCAAAATATCAGTGCTCCGACATACCTGCGGCGTATCGTAAGAACGATACTCGTCGCTACGATGCAAAATCCCAAGGCATCCTGCAGTAGCGACCGGGCGTTAATCTTGAGAAATCGATCGATGTCCACCTGATGGATGGGACCCATGTGCACTGTGGGCCAGAAAAACATGCGCCAATAATGAAGGTAGAGAAAATTTGCTTCCTGCAGACGCCCCCATAGCGGCAATATTTTACCGGCGGTATTCGGGATGAGATTGCCCAGTGCCAAGTGTCTCAGGGCAAGGTATACGATGCCGGCCAGCAACACGCCGATGTAAGTCGCAGCATGTTGCATGAGCAGTTTGCGTAGTTGGGCAAATAAGGATTCGTCCTGCGATACCTCTAGGGTAAGCCAATTCAGCACGATCAGAATGGGGAAGAAGGCAATGGCGGACTCTTTGGCGCACGCCGCAAGGAAAAAGCAGGCGGTTACGCTAGCGGCACGAGGCATTGGGCGTTTGATGCGAATGCCTATAAGCCAGCCCAATAGCATGAATAATGTGGCCGCAAGGTCGAACTGGCAGCCGATCCACACAACGGGTTCCACCAGGACTGGGTGCAAGCCGTAGAGCAGCATGGGCAATACCATGGTACGAACGCGCCTACTTTTTTTAAGTTGTTCCCCGCCAAGTTCCAGAGCTAGTACACCTACCAGCAGGGTGTTGATCAGATGGATCAGCAAGGAAACCATGTGCATGGGGCCGGGTGTGCTGTCGAAAGCGCGCACTTCGGCGGTAAACAAGGCAACCCCTAGCGGGCGAAAATAGGCAGCCCAGTCATTAAATCTATTCAGCAGCAAGTGTACCCAGTCATTGCCATGGCGAAGCCAGCCCATTCGCTGAAAATCGACAATATCATCCCAGACGAATTGCGCATGTCGCACTGGCCAATAGGTCAGTGCAATGATCAATGTGACGACTAGGACGCTGATGCCTGCCAGCCATTTCTTTTCGCGTATGTCGGTGCTGGGTGATACGTTCAAGCGACAATCCCCTTAGTGGACCTGCCAAAATATCCTATCAGGCGACACTGTTGCGAGTAAGCGCTGGGGGCAGGGTCGGCGATGCATCGGGTATTTTGGATTTGCCGAGCGCCGGCCGGGCTGGACTTACGCCAATATTTATTAACCGAGTGGAGATCGTTGTTTGGGCTACACGGAGTGCGGCTAGCTTATGGCGCGCGTCTTACAGGTGGATTGCTCGTCAATCCCATTGGCGCATCCGGAAATGAATTCTTATGCGGTGGCTCGGCGAGAACGTGCGCGTAGGTATGCTACCTTCCCAGATAGCCAATAGGCGGAAAACATGCCAAGCAAGATCTCAGGGCCTCGATAAGGAATGGAGTAACGCGGTTCTGCTTGCAAAATGCTGTAAACCAGCGTGACGAAAAGCAGCATGAGTGCTGTTGCGGTCATTGAAAGTGGGGCCCTGGAACGCATGGCGAGTATGCAGCCCGCCGCGGCAAGCAAAAGCAACAATGGGTTGATGGCGTAGCAAATGGCAGATATCGCACGCCACGTTGGAACAGTGTCATAGGGGGAGTTGCGGGTGCCGTAGACGTAGATACCCCCCTCTCCGATCCGGATGCTCCAACCCCACATCAAAGCTGGCTTCGTTAGATACCAGTGAACATATTTCCATGGATCACCCGCAAGTCGGTGCAGAATCGCCAGAGTGCCTGCAGCCGGGTGGGCATTTATAAGATCGACTTCCTGATTGATCTGGGTCAATACGCCACTGGTTTTTGGATCGCCACTTCGCGCCCAAGTCATATAGGCGTCGTGGTATTCAGGCCATGATCCTTGCACCAGATTCATCCGTGCCCGGGATGTCGAGGATAGGTGTCCACCAGGCAACATGGTGTTTCGGATTGACCAGGGAGCTAGCGTGCACAGCGCAACTGCAACGAAGACGCCTGCGGTCTTTGTGCTCATTTTTCGTTGCATTCGTGCGTAGATGGCAAGACAGATGCCAAAGGGAAGCATGACGGCGTTGGTAAGCGCAGCAAGCGAAAAGCTGATGCCGCTGATGGCTATCGAGCCTGTATTGTTTCGATTTGTTGCTATGCGAAATAGCAGCATGGACATCGCGCAAAGGAATCCGAACAGGGTTTCAGAAAGAATGTAACTGCTCATGGTTACGCTGTGCGGCCAAACTCCCATAAGGAGGCCTGCTGCAACCAGATAGGGCGTGGGCATCCATTCGCGTCCGACACCCATCCATAGGACAACCGTTATTGCGCCAAGCAACGCTTGGAAAATGAGCACGGCGGCATACCAAGTACCCCATGATTTGAACGCCAATAATAGGCCTGCAAGCAAGACCGGGTAACCGGGGTCACGAAAATTGTCCGGTTTGGGTTCGCTGTTGGATGGTAAGTCTAAAGAAAATACCGAATGCCTTAGCAGATTCACGGCATAGTGGTAATACTGAGCGCCATCGCCATGCACATTAGCCAGGTAAACCGGCTGGAAAACAACCGAATGCGTAACATAATAAATGCGTATCCCGAAAGCTAAAGTGCCCAAGGCCAGGATGAAGAGCCACCAATGCCATTTGGGGGGCGAAGGGGGTAAGGCAGCATCGGACAGGCCTTTATTTTCGTCAGCGGTTATGGGGAGCAGGTTGCGCATGTACTATTTGTCCAATAAGGGCGCTGTCGAACGTATCGCACAATCTTAAGCGGTTAGAGTTTGCGCGGGTTGGACCTGTTCGTGGGTTTTGATTTTTGTCAGTTGGGAGTTCTCATGAAAACTCTGTTCATCGCGTTATCGCTGACCTTGGCGACGACATTTGCCGCAGCCGCGGACATCACCACCGGTACGCTGGTGGAAAGCAAAGCTCCGCACGCTTTTGACATAAGCGATCTGGTCATGATGGATCGTGTGAGCGACCCGCAGCTTTCTCCTGATGGCCACTACGCTGCCTTTAGTGTACGCAGCACCGATTACGCCGCCAATAAGGGCGTCAACGCGATCTACGTGAAGGATGTAAGCGCGGCGGGCGTTCAGCCGGTCAAGGTGGTGGCGAAGCAGGCTTCATCGCCGCGCTGGTCGCCGGATGGCCGCAGCCTGTACTACGTGGCACCTGCGGGTAGCGTCGCCCAACTCTGGCGACTGGATTTTCCGGCCGGCAAGCACGGTTTGGACCTGGCCGCGGCCGGTGCGCCAGTGCAGATCAGTCACGGTCCGCTGGATATAGATGACTACAAACTCTCGCCGGATGGCAAGAGTGTGCTGCTGTCCTACGCCGTATTCACCGACTGCAACGACCTGGCCTGCACCAAGGAGCGCCTCGATGGCCGCGCCCAGGACAAATCCACCGGTACGCTTTATAACAAGTTGTTCGTGCGGCACTGGGATACCTGGTCCGACGGTCGCCGCAGCCAGCTCTATCTCGCCCATTTCGGGGCGGACGGCAGCCTGCCGGTCGAGCCGACCCGGCTGAGCCGCGGTATCGACGGCGATATCCCCAGCAAGCCATTCGGCGACGATAGCGAATTCGCCTTTTCGCCCGATGGGAGCACGGTGTACTTCGATGCGCGCATTGCCGGCAACAGCGAGCCGTGGTCGACCAATTTCGACGTGTTCAAAGTGCCAGCGGACGGATCATCTGCGCCGCAAGATCTCACTACGGCAAACAAGGCCTGGGATGCCTATCCCGTGCCTTCGCCGGACGGCAAGACGTTGTACTACCTCGCCATGAAAACGCCCGGCTTTGAGGCCGATCGTTTCGGCATCATGGCAATGGATCTGACCACGGGTACCATCCGTGAGGTGGATCCCTCTTGGGACCGCTCCCCTGGCAGTATGCAGATCAGCGCCGATGGCAAAACTTTGTTCGTAACGGCGGATGATGAGGGGCAACACCCACTGTTTGCCGTGGACGTCGCCAGTGGCAAGGTCGACAAGCTGGTCGATAACGGATCGGTGAGCGCGTATTCCATTGCCGGCAAGCGCATCCTGCTGGCGCGTGATGACCTTAAGCACCCTTCCGATCTCTACACGGCAGCGACTGATGGCAACGATCTGAGGCAAGTCACACATTTCAATGTGGAACGCCTGAAGAACGCGAGGATGGGTGATGTGCAGTTCTTCACCTTTCAGGGCTGGAACAATCAGACCGTGCAGGGCTATGTGGTGAAGCCGGTCGACTATAAGGCTGGCCAAAAGTACCCGGTCGCCTTCATCATTCATGGTGGTCCACAGGGTGCCATGAACAACGACTGGAGCTATCGCTGGAATCCGCAGACCTACGCGGGGCAAGGCTTTGCGGTAGTTACTATCAACTTCCATGGTTCCACTGGCTATGGCCAAGCCTTCACCGATTCCATCTCCGGTGATTGGGGCGGCAAGCCGCTGGAAGATCTAAAGCTTGGCTGGCAGGCCGCGCTGGACAAGTATCACTTCCTCGACGGTGACCATGCCTGCGCACTCGGTGCCAGCTATGGCGGATATATGACCTACTGGATTGCCGGCGTATGGAACAAGCCATGGAGGTGTCTGGTCGATCACGACGGTGTGTTCGATGCCCGCATGATGTATTACGCCACCGACGAGTTATGGTTCGAAGAACATGAAAACGGCGGTCCTCAGTTCGACGTGCCGGAGAATTACGAGAAGTTCAATCCGCTCAACCATGTGAAGGATTGGCGCGTGCCGATGCTGGTCATCCATTCGGGCGATGACTTCCGCATCCCGATTACCCAAGGTCTGGGCGCCTTCACAGCGTTGCAGCGTCAGGGCATTCCCAGTGAACTTCTGACCTTCCCTGATGAGAATCACTGGGTGCTGAAGCCGCATAACAGCGTGTTGTGGCATGAGACCGTGAATGCTTGGCTTAAAAAATGGACTGCGCCAGATGCCGCATCCATCAAGCAATAAGCCCTTTTGTTGTTGATGGCGTCAAGGAGATGGTCGCGGTATGCGGCCATCGTTTTTTTGCTTGTTCGTGGTTGCCGGCGTCAATTAGCTGTTGCCGGCATGGTTATTCATCAAGCGACTGGTGTTTTACGAAAGGTGGAGTCATGGCGCTAGATCAACATGGAAGGCTGGAGCGCATCCTGATAGGGGTGGTATTACTGCAATTTCTGGCTTTGGTTGCCATACCGTTGTGCGCAATTCCGTTGCATGTATCCAGAAACTACAACGAGGGATGGAATGCGTATTTCGCCCAGATTGCGTTGCATGGTGGAGTGCTGTATCCACCCGTCGATGCCATGGTTACAAACAACTATCCGCCCCTGTCGTTCTATTTGGTGGGGGCGGTTGGGAAAGTGGTGGGAGACAATATCGTCGCCGGTCGTTTGCTCGCCGTGTTATCGCTGATAGTTGTCAGCATCAACGTGGGGCGATTCAGTCGTTGGTTAGGTGCTGGCCGGGCATTGTCGGTGCTGGCCTCGGCGCTGTTTCTGTTGGGCGTTTACACCCTAATGCCTGACTATATTGCAATTAACGATCCACAATTTTTGGCCCACGCTTTCGTTACCTCGGGTGCTTTGGTTTTTCTCAAGGCAAGCTCTGGGCGTTTTTGGAAATCGATGTTGTTGTCGGCGGGGCTGATCGTGGTCGGTGGGCTGGTAAAGCACAGCGTGATTTCGTTGCCGCTGGCACTTTGTGCCTGGGCGTTATTTTATGATCGCCGTCGTCTTGGGGTATTTCTTGTCTCAAGTCTTGTGGTGGGGATCACTGCGTGCACCGTGGTTTATATGGCCTGGGGCGAACCAATGGTGCGGGATCTCCTGTTTAATGCCAGACTTGCTAATCTAAGCCGCGCTTTTCCTATCATGGGATACGTTCTGCGTTTTCTGTGGCCTTACGTCGTCATGGTCATCGTGGGGTGGTGGCGGTTGGGGCATCGGGACAAGGCATCATTCGTTGTCTTGTACCTGACATGGTCGATGCTAAACGCATTCTGGATGCTCGCCGGAGCGGGTGTAAACCTGAACGTGCTTTGCGATGTAGCTATTGCGTTGACGCTTGGGGCTGTGCTCTTTGTGAAGGCTCTATCGGGTGATGAGCGACCTGTGCGAATATTTCACGGTCATGCAAAAACGGTGGCATGCTTGTTGATGGTGCTCCCGTGGATGGTCGCAAGCCTTTTTATTTATTTTTCAAGGCCCGATGCCCACAACGTAAATGACCTTGCGGATGTGCATCAGTGGGAGGGGCTCTCGCGAACGCTTTCGCTAACAAAGGGTGAGGTGGCGTGCGAGACCCTGGCGGTTTGCTATTGGGCGCATAAGCCAATGGAGATCGACTTTTTTAATTACGGTGAAAAAGTTTACGCGGGATCGGTATATGCCGATGCGCCTGAGGGCTTCTTGGTCAAGGTTACCCAAAAATCCTACGCTTATGTGGTAATAGAAAAGAACTCTCTGATTTACGGCCGTCTTCCGTCGGTCTTGATGCGTGCTCTGTTTGATAACTACAAGCCAGTGGCGATGGTTGCGGATGAGGAAGTGCTGATGGCGCCCCGCAAGTGATGGATGGTATTTCTTGCGTGTGCACAGCCAGTACGGCTTAGAGCCACTTTGCCCGCTTGAGCGCTATATAGATGGTTGAGACCAGGCAGGCGACCACCACCATGATGGTGGGATAAGCCCAAGGTTTTTCCAATTCGGGCATATGTGTAAAGTTCATGCCATACCAGCTTGTAATCAACGTCGGCGCAGCCAGCATGGCAGCCCAACCAGCAAGCTTTTTCATCACCTCGTTCTGCCCGAATGTGACCAGTGAGAGGTTGACGTTGATGGCAGCGGCGAGCATTTCCCGCATGGCGCTGATGGATTCGTTGACGCGGAAGACGTGGTCATAAACATCGCGAAAGTAGACGCGCAGTTCGTCGGGAATCAGTTCGGGGTGCAGGCGTACGAGTTGGTTGATGACATCCTGCATCGGTGCGACGGCGAGGCGTAGGGACATCAGGTCGCGTTGCATGTCGTAGAGGCGGCGGATGGTATTGCGGTTGAAGGTGTCGGCGAAGATGTCGTTTTCCAGTGTCTGCAGTTCCTCACGGAACTCGCGCACAATGGGGGGCAGATTGTCGACGATGAAGTCGAGCACGCCGTATAGACCGTAACTGGGGCCGTGCGCCAGCAGATCGGGTGTTTTTTCGCAGGTATGCCGTGCCGGGGTGTAGGAGAGCGATGCACCATGTCTAACGGTGATGAGATAGCGCTGTCCGAGGAAGATGTGTGTTTCGCCGAAGGCGATGTGGCCGCTGATCAGTTGTGCGGTTTGCACCACGATAAACAGCGAGTCGCCATAGGTTTCGACTTTGGTGCGCTGGTGCGCCTGTTGGGCATCTTCGATGGCCAGGTCATGCAGATCGAATTCTTCCTGCAATTTGAGCAGCAACGGCTCATCGGGTTCGAGCAGGCCGACCCAGACAAAGGTGTCGGGTTCTTTCAGTATTTCACTGATGTCGTCGATGTTTATATCGCGCAGGCGTGTGCCATTGTTCCGGTAAGCCACACAGTTCACCACCATGGGGCTTTTGGGCCTGCTTGCGGTTGCTGCTAGAGCATCAAAGGTGTCCATGGGGCGATGATGCTACGCGTTAGAAGTGCAGGCAATGTGGATGGATCAAGCAGCTTTGTTTTGCCTTAGCGTCCACGCCAGCGCCAGCCAGCAAGGCAGGGCGAACAGAATCCAGGGTTGGTTTTGCTGCACGACGCCGGGCATCAGGTGCAAGAGCAGGGCGGCCAGCAGGGCGATCAGTTGCAATAGCAGTACGCCGTTGGCGAATCGCGAAGGCGGATTGTCGCGACGTGCGCGCCACAGCGGCCGCAGCAGCGCGTAGGCAAGCGGATTGAAGAGCAGGAGATTGGCGTTGGCCCAGGCTGAGTGATGCGCGGTCAGCGTCCAAAGAAGCAACATCAACAGGCCGGCTGTGCCTGCAAGGAGCAAATATAGGTTACCCAGCAGGGCGTAGACGATGGGTGCGCGGCGCCATGCCAGCACGATCAGTACGGCGAGCAACAAGCCGGCCAAGCCAAGTGGAATGCGTAGATCAGGTGGTGTGGCCGGCGGTACGCTGAGGTGGTTGGGAGCGAGCAGATCTTCGTTCTGCACCAGCGGTTGCATGCCACCGTGGCCATCGGAGACGGTGACATCGCGGAGCGTCATTTGCAGCTCTTCAGGCAGGAAGCTTTCCTGCCAAGCGCTGAGCGGGTGGTCGGCATACGGGCCAAGGCCGAGGTCGAGGATGAGCATCAGCCATGGTTGTGCGCTCATCAAGCGCACGGTCTGCTGGCGATAGGTCATGCCGCCGGGCAGGGTGGTCAGGCGTGCCTTGATGATGCCCCCGAGCGCACGATCCAGCGCATCGCGTACGCGGGTGGTGCAATTGTCGATGTAGTAGTCGTAGTTGTAGACCGCGTTTTCAGGGCGCAGATTCCACAGCAGGAAGTCACGCAACGCGGCAGCTTGATCGGGCGTTAGTGCCAGACGTTGCTTAGTGATCGAGCGTCCGGCCTGCTTGTAGAAGCCTTCTTCATCCGTGGTGACTTCCGCATCGATCAGATAGTGCATGCGACCGCGTGCGAAGTTGAGGAAGAAGTTCTTCTCGTCGAAGTTGAATACGCCGTAGTTGAAGTTCACTTCTTCGCCGCTGACGGTGTCGCGCAGTTCGATCGCGTCGTGGCCGAAGCGTTCCCAATAGATATCGCCGGGGCCGTAGGTGATCAGCGAGACTTCCAGTTCCGCGCCTGACGCATTGCTTATATCGGCCCAGGCAGGCACGCATGCGCCGCACAGGATCAGGGCAAGGGTTAGCAGCAGGCGGCTGGCGAGCGTCATGGGGGAGCCGTTGGAATGGTGAAGTGCGTAGCTTATCGGGAACTGCTTAGAGAGATTTGTTCGTCCGTGTTTAGCGCGAGGCAAGAGCAGCCCCTCACCCCAGCCCTCCCCCGAAGGGGAGAGGGGGCAATAATTGAGGGGCGACGGAATTAGCGGCGGACGACGCGGAACTGCTGCACGCGGCGGTCATCCGCCTGAGTGACATGGAACTCGAAGTTGCCAATGGAGATCTGCTCGCCCACTTCCGGCAGGTGCCCGAATTCGGAGGTGGCCATGCCGCCGATGGTGTCGAATTCCTCATCGGAAAAGGATGCACCGATTTCTTCGTTGAAATCCGCGATCGGGGTGAGCGCATCCACGATCCATTCGCCCTCGGCCTGGGCGTGCATCAGATCGGGTTCTTCCTCGTCGTCGTGCTCGTCATCGATCTCGCCGACGATTTCTTCCAGCACGTCCTCGATGGTGATCAGGCCGGCGACGCCGCCATATTCGTCCACCACCAGCGCCATATGGTTGCGGCTGCGACGAAACTCGGCGAGCAGCACGTTCAGGCGCATGGACTCGGGAATCAGCACGGCCGGGCGCAGGATCGAGCGGATGTCGAAGTCGTGACCGTTGCCGAAGTACTTGAGCAGGTCCTTGGCAAGCAGGATGCCGAGGATGTCGTCCTTGTCTTCGCCATGTACCGGGAAGCGCGAGTGCCCGGATTCGACCACGGCGGCAAGGATGTCCGAGAGGGGCGCGTCGACATCGATCATCACGATCTGTACGCGAGGCACCATCACGTCGTCGACGTTGAGCTCGGTGACTCGCAGCGCGCCTTCCAGCATGGGAAGGGTGTCGGCGCTTAGCAGGCCGTTGGCCTGGGCGGTGCGCAACTCGTCGATCAGTTCTTCGCGGTTGCGGGGCTCGCCGGAAAACAGATGGCCCAGTCGATCCCACCATGATCGGTGGACCGGGCCGCTGGTACTGCCAGGGTCCTCGTTCATTACTCTTGAAAATACTGCCCATAAACGGGCGGGGAACCAGTTTAGCGGAAAAAACGTGACGATTCAGGAACAAGGCGCGGTGGACAGGGGCGGTGCCCCGCCGCACCGCACCGGCACGGCTTTACTGGGAGACCGTGGCAGACTGCCGTTGCGCTGTTGCTCTGGCCGCGTTGTTGCCGGCAGTGGGTGCTGGCATTTCCCGCCAGCCACCACCCAAGGCTTTGTAAAGGTTGACCTGATTGACCGCCTGGTCCAGCTGCAGACTGACCAGTTTCTCCTGGGCGGCGTACAGTGAGCGCTGGGCATCCTGGGTGGCGAGGTAGTCGTCCATGCCCTCCTTGAAGCGCACCTGCGAAATTGCATAGACGCGCTGTGACTCGTCCACAAGTTCTTGCTGGGCCTGCAATTCGGGCTCGATGTGGTCGCGCACGGCCAGGTCATCGGCCACCTCACGGAAGGCTTCCTGCACCGTGCCCTCATAGGCAGCCACGGCTCCGCCGTAGCGGGCCTTGCTGGCGCCGAGTTCACTCTCATTTTTGCCCCAGTCCAGCAGCGGCACGCTGCCGGACAGGCCCGTGCTCCAGGCTGACGAGCCGGCGCGGAACAGGTTGGACAAGCCGCCACTCAGCGTACCCAGCACGGCGGTCAGCGCGATATTGGGGAAGAAGGCGGCGCGGGCGCGTCCGATATCGGCATTGGCGGCGCGCAGACGGTCTTCGGCGGCGACAATGTCCGGGCGGCGGTCCAGCAGCGAGGAAGGCAGGCCGGCGGGTACGTCGGTCAGCAGCGGGGCTTGCCAGGTGTGCGGCGTGTCATAGCTGGAAGGCACCGGCTCGCCGATCAGTACGGCCAGGGCATCCATGTCCTTGGCGATGCGGATCTGCATGTCCTGCACATCCACCTCGGCCGCGTCCACCTGGGTCTGCGAACGGCGCATGTCGAATTCCGATACGCCGCCGTCGTTGTAGGCCTTGTGCATGACGTTGGCGTGGTACTGCTGTGCGCTATCGGTTTGCTGCGCCAACTGCAACAGGGCACGGTCGGCGTTGAGCGAGAGGTAG
The DNA here is from genome assembly GCF_016904955.1 of Dyella flava. Taxonomy (GTDB): domain Bacteria; phylum Pseudomonadota; class Gammaproteobacteria; order Xanthomonadales; family Rhodanobacteraceae; genus Dyella_B; species Dyella_B flava. The sequence continues at coordinate 73,382 of NZ_JADIKE010000038.1, forward strand.
GCGTTGGCCACTTCGCCGATCAATGCGATACGCGCTGACTGGTAATCGGCTGCGGTGGCCTCGGCCAGCTTGCCCGATTCGTGTGTAATGGATCGTTGGTGGCCAAAGAAATCCAGTTCATAGCTGGTCAGGCCGGCCTGCACCTGGAAGGTATTGAAGGTGGTCGCGGTGTTGCGATTGTTCTGGATCGGCCCCAACAAACCGGCGGCTGGTTGCTGCGACATGGCGGGCAGGCGCTGGCGTCCGCCATAGCCTTGCAGATCGATCTCCGGAAACAGGTTCGCGCGTGTTTCGCCGTAATCAGCGCGTGCTTCGGCCATCTTGGCGGCAGCGACGCGCAAGTCGCGATTGTTGTTCAGTGCAATGTTGATCAGACTTTGCAGCACCGGGTCGCGGAAGAACGCGTGCCAATCCGTCTCGGCCGCATCGATCGGCGCGGCACCCAATACAGGAGTCGCTGATGTGCCTGTGCTCGATGGATAGCTGTTCGGCACGGGCAACGCCGGTCGCTGATACGTCGGCTCCATTGAGCACCCGGCCAGCACGCAACCGGCGAAGGCAGCGGAAAAGAGCAGTGGTTTCATGACGTTCTCCAGGTCATCGCGGAGGGGAGTTGGATACGCCGGCCATGCGCATCAGCTGTGCGAAGGCGCGCAGTGGTCGTGCCTTGATGGCGATGTTGTGCGGGGCCTGGCAGAAAATCAGCCTGATCAGGCGATGGCGCGTGGCTTCATCCGGTTTGAATTGCACACACAAGCGATGTCGGTTCAGGCGGGCGACCCGCGCCGGCACCCAGCCGACCTCGGGCACCGACACCTCCAGCGATTCGCCTTCTATCGGCATGACGGCACTGGTGTGCAGGGCTGCGCCGTTCAGCGAGATATCGATGAACTGGCTGGCCTGCACATGGCGGCCTTGTCGCCATTGCGTCATGCGGGTGAACGGGAAGCGTTCTTCCTGCCGCAATCGTGGCAGATCCACGCAGGCGATGATGGCGGCCAGGTCCAGCATCAGCGCGATGAGTGTCCAGGCCAGGTTGAACACGATGCTGCCGCTCATAGGCGCGGTCATTACGGTGTTAACCGCGCCGGCCATCAGGCACAACATCAACGCGATGAAGAAACCGGCGAGCTTCCAATGCACCACCACCTTGCTGCGATCAAGCCCTTTGGCGGTGACTTTGAACGGACGGCCAAACGGACGTATGCAGGCGGAAATCATGGTGCGGGTGACTGCGTAGGCGGCCACCAACTGGGTGACTTCGGTAAAAATCGGCAGCGTCTTGCGCTCGGTGATCCACGGCCCATAGAACCAGAACCCGATCAGTGCCGGCAGACCGTAGAACATGAAGGCATCGGGCGTGGTGTAGAACGCGGCGATGCCGAAGTACCAGTACAGCACCGGTGCAATCAGCATCAGCAACAGGAACGGCTTGCCGATCCAGTGCAGCATGCCGTGAACGTAGTGCAGGCGATCGATCAGGCTGTAGCCCTCGCCGCGCAACGGGCCGTTCTTCAGTATGGCCACCTGCATGGTGCCCAGGCACCAGCGGCCGCGCTGGTTGATGTACTCGATCAGGCCCTCGGCAGACAATCCGATTGAAAGGCGTTCGTTGAGCCAACGCGTGATAAAGCCGTGCTTGCGCAGCACGTAAGTGGTGTGAATGTCTTCGCACACGCTATCGGTAGGAAAGCCGCCGGCTTCAGTAATGGCTTTGCGTGATATGACAAAGGACGTGCCGACGCAGAAGGCCGAATTCCAGGCATCGCGTGAAGGCTGGAATACGTCGAAGAACACGCGCTGCTCGTCGACCCAGCTATCCGTCGTCCCCAGGTTGTGCTGGATCGGATCGGCGTTGTAATAAAACTGCGGCGTCTGCACCAGCGCGACATTGGGTTCGGAGAACAGTCCCATCACGCGATACAGAATGTTTTTCTGCGGCGCGAAGTCGGCGTCCAGCACCAGGATGTAGGGGGCGTTGGTGTGCTGCGCGGACAGCCGCAGGCCGTTGTTCATATTGCCGGCCTTGGCGTGGCGGTTGTCGGGTCGACGCACGTAATGCACGCCGATCCTGGCGCAGTAATCGCGCAGCCAGTCACGCCGGGTATCGTCCAGCACCCAGACATCGACATGCGGATAGTCGATGGCCTTCGCTGCGATGATGGTTTTTTCGAGGATCTGCAGATCTTCGTTATACGTGGCGATAAACACGTCCACGGCCGGCACGTTACGTCCCGCCGCGCGCAATCGTGCTTCGCCCGCGTCGGCAAATGGGCGTGAATCGCGTCGGCGGACCATGACCACAATCGTTGCCAGCGTATAGACGATCGAGACCATCTCGAACGCATAGAACACGTAAGACCACACGCTCGCAAAGCCATGACTGGGGTCAGGCAAGGTATAGCTGGTCCGCCACACGGCGTAGCGGAGCAGAAGCACGCCGGAGAACGCGCCGAATACCAGCCGGTCCAGCGCGCGATGCGGATTGGCAAAGTGCGCCATGCCAACCCCGAACAACAAGGTGAGCGCAATCAACTGTAACAATGCCATCGGGTCGACGGGAAAGCTCATGGCGTGTTCTCCGTGCGAGTGATCGGGCCGCCGGTGAAGGGGTTCCAGCCTTTAGCGGCCAGCGCAGTCCAGGCCGTCGCGCCCAGATGCGGATAGTGGTAGTAGAAGAAATCCGCATAGGTGGAGGTGGGGCCGATGGCGAAGTCGGTGCTGATGCGCGCTTGTGGCGTGGCGTAGAGCATGCCGTCGCCACTGTTCTGCGCGGCGAGCAGTTGCCATAACGCATCCGGTACCGGCGTGCCGCTGGCCTGCATCGCGGCGGCGACTTGCGCAGTGCCCTCCGTCCACACGCCATCGGGTTGACGGCGATAGCCATAACCGTCGCCGCTGCGATGCTGCGTGTCGACCCACGTCCACACTTGATTCCATTCGGCAGGATGCGGGTTGAAGGCAAGCAGCGGCCAGACTTGCGCATCCAGTCCGGACTTGTCGCGCGAGAGGGTCTTGCCGTCATCCAGCGTGCCGACCAGGAAACGATGCTGCGTGTTGTCCCACATTGCATAGACGAAACTGCTGGCCAGTTTGGCCTGCTGTGCAAGCGTTGCGTCCTGGGTGTCTCTGCTGGCCCAGGTGGCCGCCGCATAGACATCGATATTGTGTTCGGTGGCTTTCCAGTGTTGTTGACGCTGTGCATTGTCGTAACCGAACAGGCCGCCTTCGTAGGCAGGTGGCGCGCTGCCGGTGGTGTGCGCCTGGATCCAGTGCAATTGCGCGACGGCGGCATCCAGGTAGCGCCGATCGTGCGTGTTGTCGTAAATGGTCAACAGCAGCAAAGCTGCCCAGGCTACATTGCCGGTGGCGGTGCCGACCTGATAGGGATCCTGGCTCCAGTAATTGCCACGGGTTTGCCAGTAGCCGGGAAGCTCAACCTTGCCGTTGTCGACGCCGCCGCTGCGATAGGCATTGCGGAGCCGGCCATCCTTGAAGCTTGGGTCATGCGCTGCGGCGAGCAGCAAGGCGTCGGCAATGCGTCGCGCTTGGGCGGAGTCTCCGCAGGCGGTCAGGGCAATGCCGGCGAGGGCGTTGTCGTAGACGAAAGCGACATTTTCCAGGGCCTTGGTAGCGTCATCGCCCTGTTTGAGGGTGGGGTAGCTGGGCAGCAGCATCGGGCCGTTGCCCGGTATTGCCGCCGCCGCCGAACGCAAGGCCGAACAACTGCTGTCGGCGAGTCGCTGGCGGGTTACGTCCGTTGCATGAGCGTCAGTCGCTGCAACAACCATAAAAGTCAGCCCGATGCTTGCAAGCAGATGCCATAGCATGAACATGCCAATCTCCGTCGATATCACCTCAGCGTAGGCTCGCGACCACGCTGCGGCCAGGGGTGCAGGCGTGTGGCAGGTTGGTAGCGTTGCGGTCGTCATCCCACTGCGCGACGGCATACACCGAGCCGTCCTCAGCGTAAGGGAAGGGGGCGCTGTAACCATTCTGCTGGGATTCGGTAGCCTTCGGCAGCAATTGCGTAATGTGCGCGTCGCGTGGCCGGCTGGCGCCGCTTACGCGTACACGCAGTTCCGTGCCGATGTTGAGATTCGGCGTCATACGCGCAGGGAACACCGCGACCACGTCGGTCTTGCTGCAGTCTGTGGCGCGGACCAGGGTGGCGCCAGCGGTCACCTCCGCACCCACCGGAGCGACCACTTCCTGTGCCGTCCCCGGTGCATAGGCTTTGACGACATAGTCGGAGAGCGCGTGTACGCGATCCTGTTCGTGATCGATCAGCTGGTTGAGGCTTGCAAGTTGCTGACCCAATGCATCGGCCTGTGCTTGTTCGTCCTTGATACTGCTTTGCAGATCGGCGCGGCGCTGGGATAGCTGCGGGAGCTGGCCATCACTGTTCTGCCCGGGGGAAACGTAGACACCGCGCTGTGCGGCAGCGATGCCGGCGCTGATGCTCTGCGCATTTTGATCAAGCGCATCGGCTTCACTACGTGCAGCGTCGGCTTCCGAGCGCGCTTCTTCCACGGCCGAGGCGCTCACCGCGCCATCGCGTTCCAAAGCCATGGCGCGCGCGTATTTGGTGTCGAGTTCTTCCAGTTTTGCGGAGGTTGCATCCTGTTGCGCCTGAACAGATTCGTAGGCGCTTTGGAGCTGTGCCGTGCTGGCATGTTGATATTTCTGGTACTGCTTATCGGTGTAGTCGAGCATGTGCTGATCGGCTTGCAGACGGCTGTTGAGATCGTCCAGATGGCTTTGCAAAGTCAGTCGCTGGGTGAGCAGCGTGGTCAGCGCATCGCGGGCCACGGTGTTGTTCTTCACCACGGCAATGGTTTGTCCTGGCTTGATCGGTTGACCGTTTTGCGCGTACTCGGCACTCACCGTGCCGCTGATCGGTGTAGTGATCAGCACCGCGGGCGCGTTGAGAATGGCGCGTGTCGCGCTGGAGGAAAACCATGGCTCAAACAGCGTGGACATCAGCAGCCACGCGATGAAGGCCATCAACGCATAGCCAGCCAATCGCGGCACAAAGGCAAGCGGCGACGACTTCTTGACGGGCTCGATGTCGCGAGCAGGCGGCGAAGCAGGTTGTGGCAGCGGTTCAGTAGGAAGCAACTGGGTCTTCAAGACGATTCGCCTCTGTCAAATGACGTCGCGCAGACGCCTACGCCCATGCGCTAAAGCGGGACGGAAAAGAGGGCACATCTCATGCGAGATGGCACAACCGATGGCTTACGTCCGGTGCACAGATGGGCTTACGTGCCGCGACTCGTCGCTATGACGGTTCCTGATTGATGCGCTGCGTCAGCACCGAACGCATAAACAAATAGTTGGAACGCAATGAACCTCGCCTGTCTTGAATCGTGTAAGTGCTCAAGATCAGTTAGATTTCAGTTCAAATAATGAATCTGCTTAACGCAGTGAAGACATCTACACAACAAACGCGCGACGGATGTTTAGCACTTAGCTGGCGCGTTGCAGCATGTTGTCTGGCTAAGCTATTGATAGACGTACATGGAGGGGGATGTGCCAGTCGCGGCGGCAGGCACGGTTGCCGCAAGGCGCTGTTTAACTTGTGGCAGATGTTTCGTCGCAGCAGTGGAAATGCTTTCGAAACATTCAGGTGTCGCGCTCGACGGCATAGGGATCGTTGATGCCGAGCTTGGCCAGGATGCGTGTTTCCAGTGTTTCCATCACTTCGGCGTCGGCGTCTTCGATGTGGTCGTAGCCGAGCAGATGCAACACACCGTGTACGGTCATGTGCGCCCAGTGATGATTTACCGGCTTGCCTTGTTCGGCGGCTTCGCGAGTGACCACCGGCGCGCAAATGGCCAGATCGCCGATCAACGGCAAGGATACGCCGGGGGGTAAATCGATCGGAAATGACAACACGTTCGTCGCGTAATCCTTGCCACGATAATCGCGATTGAGGTGACGACCTTCGCGCGTGCCGACAATGCGGATGGCGAGTTCTGCCGGTTTGCGTCGCTTGGCTCCGGCCAGCGCGGCATCCACCCAGCGGCGGAAGCTGAGGGGCGATGGCAGTCCTTTGCGAGCAGCGCCGTAGCTGATGTGCACCTGATGAGCGCTGTGCGACGTCTTATTTCGAGCCATCACCCTGCTTCCCGTCGTTGGCGTTTTCAAAGGCTTCGTAGGCACGCACGATCTTTGCCACCAGCGGATGGCGCACCACATCGCGTGACGTAAAGAAGGTGAAGCTGATGCCATCCACGCCGCGCAACACTTCGATCGCGTGGCGCAGACCGGAGCGGACGTGGCGAGGCAAGTCGATCTGGCTGACGTCGCCGGTGATCACCGCCACCGAACCGAAGCCGATGCGGGTGAGGAACATCTTCATCTGCTCGACGGTGGTGTTCTGCGCTTCATCGAGAATGACATAGGAATCGTTGAGCGTACGGCCGCGCATATAGGCCAGCGGGGCGATCTCGATGACATTGCGCTCGATCAGCTTGGCAACTTTCTCGAAGCCGAGCATTTCGTAGAGCGCGTCGTACAGCGGGCGCAGATAGGGATCGACCTTTTGCGACAGATCGCCGGGCAGAAAGCCAAGCTTCTCACCCGCTTCGACCGCCGGACGCACCAGCAACAGACGCTGCACACGGTTGGCTTCGAGTGCTTCCACTGCGCTGGCGACCGCCAGATAGGTCTTGCCGGTGCCGGCAGGGCCGACGCCGAAGTTGATGTCGTGCGTGGTGATGGCATGCAGATAGCGCGCCTGATTGGGGCCGCGGCCCTGGATTACGCCGCGCTTCACCTTGATGACGACTTCTTGTGCGCCCTCGGCAGCCTCATCGGTGATCGCATCAATGCCTGATTCGGCCAGGTGCAGGTTGATCCTGGCACCGCTGAGTGATTCGTTCTCGGTGGCAGCGTAGAGCGCTTTCAGGACTTTCTCGCCGGCACGGGCGGCGCCTTCCTCGCCGATCACCTGGAACAGGTTGCCGCGGTGATCGATCTCCACGCCCAGGCGCAGTTCCACCTGACGCAGGTGTTCGTCGAAGGGGCCGCAGAGGTTGGCGAGCCGGGCGTTGTCTTCCGGATCGAGGGAGAAATCACGTTGGTTCAAGCCGTTGGTCATAGCGCTCGGTGCATTACGTAGATGTCGGTCGGGCCGTGCACGGCGTGGCGGAATGCTCCCGGTACCTGCCCGACAATGGTGAAACCGAGACGCTGCCACAGGCGCACCGCGGTGGTATTGGTGGAGACGACAAAATTGAACTGCATGGCGGTAAAGCCAGCCTGACGCGCTTGCTGCATCGAATGCTCACACATCTTGCCGGCGATGCCTTGCCCGCGCGCCCTGGGTGAAACCATGTAGCCGGCATTGGCGACATGATCCCCCAGGCCCGGCTGATTGGGTTTGAACATGTAACAGCCAAGTATCTCTTCGTCGCGTTCGGCAACAAAGCAGCGAGACGGCGGGGTGGTCCACCACTCGCGCGCCTGTTCCATGCTGAGATCGGGCGGGTAGCTGTAAGTATCGCCGGTGGCGATCACCGCCTGGAAAATCGGCCATACACGCGGGAATTCGTCGGCGCGGAGTTCGCGAAAGGCGAGTTCAGCGGTTGTGGTGGAGTCGCTCATCCGTATCTCTGATCGCTTCAGTGTCGACTCGCCGTCATTCCGGTTTTCAGCGGGATGACGGGCGAGTTTGAGGCACGGTTCAGGCATCGCGTTAAGCTGCTGCGCTGCCCGATGCATGCATCGCCGCACTGAAATGCGCAGGCTGGTGCGGTACGACTTGCGTTTGTACACCTAAGCTCGCGGCATCTGCGCTCATGCGGTTGTCAGGCGGCCTGGCTGTCGGCGCTGCCGATCCGTCCACGCAGCGAGTTGGTCATCGCCTCGGTGATCACCACGTCCACGAACTGGCCGATCAGGTGGCTCGGGCCAGGGAAGTTCACGTAGCGCATGTTCTCGGTGCGGCCGGTGAGTTCGTTCGCGTTCTTCTTGCTCGGCTTTTCCACCAGCACGCGCTGTACGGTGCCGACCATCGCTTCGTTGATCTTTTTCGCGTTGGCGTTGAGCACGGCCTGCAGTCGCGCGAGGCGCTCGCTCTTCACGGAAGCGGGCGTCTCATCGGCCAGATTGGCGGCCGGCGTGCCGGGGCGCGAGGAGAAGATGAAGGAGAAGCTTTGGTCGAAGCCGATATCGTCGATCAGCTTCATGGTCTTCTCGAAGTCTTCGTCCGTTTCGCCGGGGAAGCCGACGATGAAATCCGAGGAGATGCAGATGTCCGGGCGCACTGCGCGCAGCTTGCGGATCTTCTGCTTGAACTCCAGTGCGGTGTAGCCGCGCTTCATCGCCGCCAGGATGCGATCCGATCCGGCCTGCACCGGCAGGTGCAGGAAGTTGGCCAGTTTGGGAACGTTGGCGTAAGCCTCGATCAGCGAATCGGAGAACTCCAGCGGATGCGAGGTAGTGAAGCGGATGCGGCCGATGCCTTCGAGCTGCGCGATGGCGTGGATCAGGACGGCCAGGTCGGCGGTGCCGCCGTCGTGCGTGGGGCCGCGATAGGCGTTGACGTTCTGGCCGAGCAGGATCACTTCGCGCACACCCTGGTCGGCCAGCTGCGCCACCTCCACGATCACGTCGTCGAACGGGCGGCTGATCTCTTCGCCGCGGGTGTAGGGCACCACGCAATAAGAGCAGTACTTGGAACAGCCTTCCATGATGGAGACGAAAGCGGTAGGGCCTTCGGCGCGCGGTTCGGGCAGGCGGTCGAACTTTTCGATCTCGGGGAAGCTGATGTCCACCTGCGGCTTGCCGGTGGCACGCTTGGCCTCGATCAGTTCAGGCAGGCGGTGCAGGGTCTGCGGGCCGAACACCAGGTCCACGAAGGGGGCGCGCTTGATGATCGCCTCGCCTTCCTGCGAGGCCACGCAGCCGCCCACGCCGATCAGTACCGGTTTTTCGCCTTGCTTGTGTTCCTTCCAGCGGCCGAGCTGGCTGAAGACCTTTTCCTGGGCTTTTTCGCGGATCGAACAGGTGTTGATCAGGATTACGTCCGCTTCCGACTCGTCCTGGGTCAATTCCAGGCCGTGCGACGCCTTGAGCACGTCAGCCATTTTGGCCGAGTCGTACTCGTTCATCTGGCAGCCGTGGGTCTTGATGAAAAGCTTGCCGCTCATGGCGCTGGGTACCGTGGAGTCGAAAGACGGGGCGCTGCTTGCGCCGAACCCTATATTTTACTAGGCCATAGCGTTGTCCGCCACAAAGGGCCGCCGATGGATCAATCACTTGCAGGAGAAGGGCCGAGGCATGAGGGGAAGCCAGGCAATCATGCCCTGGCGCACGAAATCATCCACTTAGGCTTGGCTCGGGCCAGGCATCGGGGCACACTGCCGCCATGTTTGCTGCCGTACGCCAAGGGGGAGGCGCCGGCCTCCGGGCAAATCGCCTCCCCGCGCTTCTGTTGATCCTGTTCCAGGCGGTGCTTGGCTGCGCCTTTTTTGCGGTCTTGTGCGGGGCGGGGCCGGCCCGCGCCGGCACCCTTTATCGTTGCGCGGGTGCACAAGGCGAGGCGGTTTTTACCAGCAGCACGGTGGGCTATCACGAATGCAAGCCGCTTGCTTCGTACGTCAACGCAGCGCCGCGCGCCGCTTCGCGACAGAGCACCTCGAAAGAAGTCACGTCGCTGGCCTGGGTGACCGGATGGGCTGATACCACCGCTCAGCCGGTCGTGATATCGGTGGCGCATGTGGCTGGCGGGGTGGAGACGTCGGCACGTGCCGTGCAGGACACATCGCCATTTGCTGGCAAGCAGGGGCAGTGGACGTATAGCGAGTCGAAGGATGCGCTTCCGGCAGCCTTGGCCTCGGTCGCCGATACGCAGGACTCTGCGGACAACCGCGTGCTACGCGGCGCGGTGTATCGCGTCGTGCATCGCGACGGCAGTGTGGAATACACCAACATCGAGCCGTCCGGCGGATTGGCGCGCAATGTCACGCGGCTCTTCAGCTATATCGCCACGTGCATGGCGTGCAATCTGCATTCGCCGATCAACTGGGGCACCGTGCGGCTGGATCTGACCGATTACGCCGATGTGATCCATAACGCGAGCGTGGAATCGGGCGTTGACGAGGCGTTGATCCGCGCGATCATCCACGCCGAAAGCGCCTTCAATCCGCGCGCGATGTCGCTGAAGGGCGCCCAAGGTTTGATGCAGCTCATGCCCGGTACGGCGAACGACATGGGCGTGCTGGATGCCTTCGATCCGGTCCAGAACATCCGCGGCGGCGCGCGCTACCTCGGCCTGCTGCTGAAGAACTTCAATGGTGATGTGCGGCTCGCTGCCGCAGCCTATAACGCGGGGCCGGCAGCCGTGCAGCACTACAACGGCGTGCCACCGTTTGCCGAGACGCAGGTTTATGTGCAGCGCGTCGGCGAGTTGCTGCAGCGCTATAACAAGGCGTTGCATACGCCGGAGTCGGCGAGCCTCTAGGGCAGGAGTGAGTGGAGAGGAGTGAGAAGTAAGAGAGAGCCAGAGCCGGCACGCTTTTCTCTCACTTCTCACTCCTCTCCACTCTCTCTTAGCTCTCGCTTCCGTCAGCGGCGGCTGCCGTAGGTGCCTTCGGCGGCCGCTGCGCCACTGTCAGCATCACGTGGAAAGGCGTGCCATTGCGCAGTCCCGATACTTCAACCTTGCTGCCGGGCTTGAGCGCTGCCTCGCGGCGGCTGAGATCGGCCGGGTCGCGGATGTCGTCATCGCCCAGCTGCAACACGATGTCATGAAGCTGCAGCCCCCCGATGGCGGCGGGGCCGTTGGGGTAGATTTCCGTGATTTGCGCGCCCCGCACGGCGGCGGCCGGCAATCCGCTGTCCGCCGTCACCGGTACGATGCCGTAATCGGCGCCCAGCCAGCCACGGATCACGTGTCCGGTTGCGATTAATTGTCGCAGGACGTTGGTAGCTGTATCGACAGGAATGGCAAACCCGATACCTTCGGCATTTGCCGCCTTGCCGATCAGTAACGTGTTGATGCCAACCAGATCGCCATTGCTATTCACCAGCGCGCCACCGGAGTTGCCGAGGTTGATGGCGGCGTCGGTCTGGATGAAATCTTCCGGGCTGCTGTTGCTGAGCTGGCGGCCGATTGCGCTGATGATGCCCATCGTTACCGTCTGGTTGAGACCGAGCGGGTTGCCGATGGCGAGCACCACATCGCCCACGCGCAGCTTCTTCGGGTCGGCCATCTGGATCACCGGCAGATTGCTGGCATCGATGATTTTCAGCACGGCAAGATCGGTTTCCTCGTCGGCGCCGACCAGCTTGGCTTTGGCCACGCGTCCGTCGTACAGCAGGACCTCGATGTCATCGGCGTTGGCGATCACATGATTATTCGTGAGCACATAGCCTTCGGGGCTGACGATCACGCCGGAGCCGAGGTTCTGCTCGCGCCGCGCGACCGGGGGGCCGGCCGGTGTGCCGCCAAACAGTTGTTGCATCAGCGGATCGGTGAACATGCGCACGGCCTGTTCGGTGACGACCTTGTTGGCGTAGATATTGACCACCGACGGCGCCGCCTTGGCGACCGCATCGGCATACGAAGCGGGCGCGCTGATATTGCTGGGTGTGGATGGCAAGGCATTGTTCGCCACCGCAGCGGGTGCATGTTGAAACCCAAAGCGTGCACGCAGACGGTCGCCAACCCCCGGTACGATCAGGCTGATCACAAATGCAAGCGCCAGCCCAAGCACCACGAAGCGGGCAATAAAGGCGACGATGCCGGCGGCATGCTTCATGTCGTAATGCGATCCGTAACCGTTTCGTGGAGTGTGGCGGAGCGACGTGACCGCCCGTCCAGTTTTATTGTAGGGTGCTGAACCTGAGACTAGACTAACGTGATTTTTGTAAGGTAACGCGATTTTTGCAGGGGCACGATCCTGGGGCGGTCGGCGAAGCGCAACCTTTTTCGTCCGCAAGGCAGTATCTGGTTTCTGCATTCTCAATGGCATGCAAGTACCGGAGAGCCTGATGGCGAACGAAGTCGTCGATCAAGGCCGCCGCCGCTTTCTCACTACGACAACGGCTGTTGTGGGGGGAGTGGGCGTGGTGGCGGCAGCTGTGCCTTTCATCAAGTCGTGGGAACCCAGTGCAAGAGCCAAGGCGGCCGGTGCTCCGGTTACCCAGTCACTCAAGAAAATCGAGCCCGGCCAGCAGTTGATCGTGGCTTGGCGCAGTCTCCCGGTATTTATTGTCAATCGTTCGCCTGCACAGCTTGCGGCGTTGCCCAAGCAGGACCCGCGTCTGGTTGATCCGAAGTCCGACGGCACTTCTTCCGACCAGCAGCCCAAGTACGCACAAAACGGTACCCGTTCCATCAAGCCCGAATGGCTGGTGATGGTCGGCATCTGCACCCACCTGGGCTGCGTGCCCGACTACGTGGGTGAAATGAAGGCCGAACCCTTCGATCCGAACTGGCAGGGTGGCTACTACTGCCCCTGCCATCACTCGCGCTATGACATGGCGGGGCGTGTTTACCAGGGGGTGCCGGCACCGAAGAACATGGTGATTCCGCCGTATCACTTTCTCGATGACACGACGGTGCAGATCGGCGTGGATCCGCAGGGGGCAGCGTAATGGCGAACGTCTTCTCGAATATCGGTGAATGGGTCAATGAGCGTGCGCCAGGCCTGATGCCGGTGTATCGCAAACACATGACCGAGTATTACGCACCGAAGAACTTCAACCTTTGGTATTACTTCGGCTCGCTTGCCCTGCTGGTGCTGGTCAATCAGATCGTCACCGGCATCTTCCTCACCATGAACTACGACCCGAGCGCGGCAGGCGCGTTCGATTCGGTGCAGTACATCATGCGTGACGTGGAGTGGGGCTGGCTGATCCGCTACATGCACACGACAGGTGCGTCACTGTTCTTCGTGGTGATCTATCTGCACATGTTCCGCGGCATCCTCTACGGCTCATACAAGAAGCCGCGCGAGCTGGTGTGGCTGCTCGGCATGCTGATCTTCCTGGTGCTGATGGCCGAAGCCTTTATGGGCTACGTGCTGCCCTGGGGCAACATGTCGTTCTGGGGAGCGAAGGTGATCGTGTCCCTGTTCGGCACGATTCCGGTGATCGGCAAGGATCTGGTCGAATGGATCATGGGTGATTTCCTGCCTGCCGATGCCACGCTCAACCGCTTCTTCGCCCTGCACGTGATCGCGCTGCCATTGGTGTTGCTGCTGCTGGTGGTGTTGCACCTGGCCGCACTGCACGAAGTGGGTTCCAACAATCCGGACGGCGTCGACGTCAAGCATGGCCCGAAGGGTAATCGCTGGGATCCGACCAAGCCGGCCGATGGCATTCCGTTCCATCCGTATTACACGGTGAAGGATCTGGTCGGCGTCGGTTTGTTCCTCGCCATCGCCGCTTTCATCATCTTCTTCCAGCCAACCTTTGGCGGTTGGTTCCTCGAGCACGACAACTCGATCGCCGCGAACAATCTGGTGACGCCGGCGCAGATCAAGCCGGTGTGGTACTTCACCGCGTTCTACGCGATCGTTCGCATGATTCCCTCGGCGCTCGGCACCGCCGTGTGGGGCGTGCTGGGGATGTTCGGTTCAATCGCCCTGCTGTTTGCGTTGCCCTGGATCGACGTGGGTCCGGTCAGGTCGATTCGCTATCGCGGGACGGGCTACAAGGTGGCGCTCACGCTGTTCGTGCTGGCCTTCCTGGGGCTGATGATGATCGGCACGGACTTTACCGACGAGCTGTTTCCCAAACTGTTCGGCAGCGATATCGACATTACGGCTTGGGATAACACCTTCGGTCGCGTGATGACGTTGATCTACTTCGGCTTCTTCGTATTCCTGTGGCTGTACACGCATCTTGGTTGGGAAAAAACCAAGCCGGTTCCGGAACGGGTGACGACGCATGATTAAGCGCTACATTTCCACCTTTGCGCTGGCATTCGGCCTGCTGCTCGGCACGACAGCAGCGATGGCCGAGGGGCCGGAGCTGCCGTCCGCCGGTACCAACCTGCGCGACACCGCTTCCCTCCAACGCGGCGCCCACCTGTTCTTCAATTACTGTGTGGGTTGCCACTCGCTCAAGTACATGCGTTACGAGCGCATCGCGGACGACCTCGGCCTGACCGAGAACGACGTGATGAGCAACTTCAACTTCACCGGCGCCAAGTTCGGCGACACGGTGATTTCGCACATGCCCGCCGATGATGCGCAGAAGTTCTTCGGCAAGGCGCCGCCGGATCTGTCGTTGGAAGTGGCGGCCAAGGGTCCGGATTGGGTCTATGCCTACCTCAATTCGTTCTATCTGGACCCCAAGAGTCCGATCGGTTGGAACAACCTGATCCTGCCCAATGCCGCCATGCCTTTCCCGCTGTGGGAGCTGCAGGGCGAGCAGGTGCCGGTGATGGGGGCGGCCAAGCCGGGCGACGAACCGCAGATTGAAAAGCTCAAGCTGCTGCATCAGGGCCGCCTCACCCCCGAGCAGTACCAGCAGGCGACCCGCGACCTGACCAACTTCCTCGAATACGTCTCCGAGCCGGCGGCCTTGCAGCGGCGGCACTACGGCATCTGGGTGGTGCTGTTCCTGCTGGCTTTCACCTTCCTGGCCTATCTGCTAAAGAAGGAATATTGGAAGGACGTTCATTAAAGGGATTTGTGACCGCCGCGTGATGGCGAGGGCCATCCCCGGCGGTCATACACATGGGGAGGTCGTGCATGGTCCAGAACGCTCGTTCCCGGACAGTACTCGCCCTGTACTCCGCTGCCGATGACATCCAATGTCACCGCGTACGGCTGGTGCTGGCGGCGAAGGGGGTCACGTATGACCTGATCCAGGTCGACCCGGCCAAGCCACCGGAAGACCTGATCGATCTCAATCCCTATAACAGCTTGCCGACCCTGGTCGATCGCGACCTCACCCTATACGACACCTCGGTGGTGTGTGAATACCTGGACGAACGCTACCCGCATCCACCCCTGATGCCGATTGACCCGCTTTCCCGTGCCCGTCTGCGCCTGGCCGCAGTACGTATCGAGCGCGACTGGTTGCCGGAAATCGAGCACATTCGTGCCGGTGGACGCCCGGCGGAGGCCGCCCGCAAGCGGTTGCGCGAACATCTGCTGGCCGCCTTGCCGCTGTTCAAGGCGTCGAAGTTTTTCCTCAACCCGGAAATGAGCCTGGCCGATTGCCTGGTGACCCCGGTGGTCTGGCGGCTACCCTCGCTGGGGGTCGATCTGGGCCGGGAAGGCAAGCCGATCATGGATTACGGCGAGCGCCTGTTTCACAGTCAAGGCTATGCTCGCAGTCTGACGTCAGAGGAAAAGGCTCTGAGGGCGTCCTGATCGATTCCGCGCAGACGGCATGGTGTCTCCGGAAGGCCCGCAGGCGGGTTGCGTGGTGCAGCCAAGACTGACCGTCTCATCCAGCCTCGCGGCACGCGCCGCGGGCCTTCTGGACATCACCCAACATTTCAAATTCAATACGCGAGGGCCGGCTGTGTCTGTCCGCATACCTTCGGTGCGCCGGCTCGACAGACAGCCAGTCTGCTTTCGCCGACGCCCCTGTGGCCTGCGAACAGACAAGGCCGGTGACGCCTACGCAGAATCGATCAGGATGCCCTCTAGGTGACACAGCAGGACCATGGTATGACTTCGAATCGCCCGTATCTGTTGCGGGCGATCTACGACTGGATCAGCGACAACAACCTCACGCCCTATATGCTGGTGGATGCCACGCGCAGCGGCGTGCGGGTGCCGACGCATGTGATCAAGAACGGGCAGGTGGTGCTCAACCTGGCCATGCGTGCCGTGGCCAACCTGGATCTGGGCAACGAGTGGATCAGTTTCCAGGCGCGCTTCTCCGGGGTCAGTCACAGCATCCAGATTCCGATTCCGGCGGTGCTGGCCCTGTACGCCCAGGAGAACGGGCAGGGCATGATGTTTCCGGCGGATGAGGATGGCGGGGATCCGCCGTCCGATACGCCACCACCGCCACCGGCGCCCGAGCCGCCGACCACCGATGGCGACAAGCCGAAGCGTGGCGGGTCGCATCTGCGAGTGGTGAAGTAATTCGCGATCTGTGCCGGGCCCATCCAGGGCGTAAGTAGGGTTGGCGCGCTAACCCTACTTGAGCTGCGGATGGGATTCAGTGGCGGACATCCCGATCACCGCTTTGGCGCCGAAACGGCAGCACATTTCCGCCGGGTGCGATCGGTGTCTGTTCGACCGAAGGGTCCGCCAGCTCCGGCGTATACAGCTCGATGGTCGGCAGGATCAGCGCGGTGAGCGTGTTGCCGATCATCCATAGATGCCCCGCTTCCCGATCATCCCCATCGATGCTGACTTCAAAACTGTAGCGCCGCTCTACCACGCGCCGGTCGCCGACGCGTCGCAGGCGCAGCCCGCTCAATCCGACGGTCTCATCCAGCAGCTGCAGGCCGTGTTGCTGGCAGCGCGTGCGTGCTTCCTGGACGGCGCGGTCGCGGGCTCGGCTGAGCCTTAGCCATGTCCCGGCTATACCCAGCAGGGCAAAGAGCAGGAAAAGAGTAGTGAAGTCGCCCATTCACCGAGTGTGTGGGCGACCTGCCGCGGCTGCAAGATCAGCCGATCTTCAAACGCAACGAAAGATCGATCGCCCGCACATGCTTGGTCAGTGCGCCGACCGAGATGTAATCGACCCCGGTGCGGGCATAGTCGCCGATGGTGTCGAGATCGACGTTGCCGGAAATCTCCAGCGGGACCCGTCCGCCGGTCCGGACCACGGCTTCACGCATCAGTGGCAAGGTGAAGTTGTCCAGCATGATGCGGTCGACGCCGGCATCCAGCGCCTGTTGCAGCTCGTCGAGGTTTTCCACCTCCACTTCCAGCAGCAGGGTGGGGTGCAGCTGGCGCGCCGCCAGCACGGCGGCGGCGATGCTGCCGGCGGCGATGATGTGGTTTTCTTTGATCAGGATCGCGTCGTACAGGCCGATGCGATGGTTATGGCCACCGCCGCAACGAACGGCATATTTCTGTGCCAGGCGCAGGCCGGGTACGGTCTTGCGGGTGTCGAGCACCCGCACGTTGGTGCCCGCGGTGGCGGCGACGTAAGCCGCCGTGTTGGTGGCGGTGCCGGATAGCAGCTGCAGAAAGTTCAGGGCGGAGCGCTCGGCGCTGACCAGCGCGCGTGCATTGCCATGCATGTGGCAGACCACGGTGCCGGGCGCGACCCGGTCGCCATCGTTCACTTGCCAGTTGATCTGCGCCGTCGGATCGAGCTTGTGTACGCAAGCGTCGAACCACGGAATACCTGCGATCACCGCATCTTCGCGGCAGGTGAGTTGCGCGGTGGCCTGCGCTGCGGCAGGCAAAAGACTCGCAGTGGCATCGCCCTTGCCGAGGTCCTCGGCAAAGGCGCGTTCCACATCAGCGTTGATTGTTGCTTGATCGGGTGGTGTGAAGCTCAGGGCAGTACTCATTCTGGATCGCTGGTGCGAGCGTCTTCATGGCTCAGTCGGTCAACGATAGCATCCATGGCGCGATCGAACAGCGCGTTCGAGGCGAGGATGCGAGCACGCCCTTCGACCATCACCGTGGCCAATTCATAAGGCGAGTAGTCGGCGACTTTCAGGCCGCGACGGTTGACGAACAGGTAGCGGCCGCTCATCGGGCTGATCCAGGACAGCTTGGCACGCTCGAAGTGTTCGGCATCGGTGTTGAATTCCAGCCAGGTACCCGGCTTGAGCGTATTGACGAGCTCAAGTTGCTCGCGCACTTCCGGCGCGATCGCCGCGGCTTCGGGCTCTGCCTCGGCCGGATCGTCTTCCAGATCGGCCATGCTTTCGGCCAGCGGCTGGATGCTTTCCGGAATCGGCAGCGGTGAGGGTGTGCTATCCGATGTCTGTGGCGCTTGTTCGGCAGCGGGAACCGCTTCGCCCAATTGCTGGCGGTAGTAGGTAAGCAGCTGGCTGAGCAGGCGCTCGATGTCCGCGTCCTGGAACGCAACGTTGGTCAGGCCTTTGCGCAGCGCGCGCTCGATGCCCGGCAACAACTGGCGCAGGTCGCGCTTGGCTTCGGGCGTGCGTACCGGCTTGGTGCTGGCGATGAAGGCGTCGACAAAACGCAGTGCTTCGCGGAACTCGGTGGATTCTTCACCCTTGCGCAGGATGGTAAGCACCATGTAGTTCGCCCAGGCGCGCGACAGCACCCCATGGATCAGCGGCGGCAGCACGTTATCGCCGATGCGGTTGAGGATTTCGCGCGCGGCGCGGCGACGCGCCTGCTCCAGTTTTTCGCGGCCGCGGGTGGATTCGGCTACGCGCTGCTCGGCCAGTTCGGCGCGGCGGCGATTGGCATCCTGGAATTGCTGCAGCTCGGCGTTGAGACGATCGAAGATCGTCATGTCATCGTCGAATTCTTGCAGCAGACGTTCGACGATGGCCTTGATGGTGTCGTGCAGGCGGCCGTCGCGGTCCGATTCTTCCGACCAGCTCTTGGCCGCATCGGCCAGGCCATCGAGCAGGCGGCGCGCCGGATGCTGGCGGTGTGCGAACAATTTGCGATCGAGGATCGCGGCCTTCAGATACGGAATCTGCAACCGCGCCAGCATCACCTGCATCTGCGACGGCAGGTTGCGGTCCTCGAGGATGAACTCGAACAGCATGCCGACCAGATCGATGGTGTCTTCGTCCATCGTGGCGATCTGGCCGGGACGCTGGCCGCGCAGCGAACCGAGCTGCGACAGGAGCTGCTCTTTCAATTGCAGCACCTGCTGGGTGATATCCAGCGTGCTGACAGCCGTGGTCATCGGCGCCACCGGCACCGTAGCGGCCTGACTTTGCAGGACGCTGAGTGCGCCGATCAATTCATTGGCTGTCGGCAGCGGCCCGTGAGCTATCGCCGACAGCGGCACGTTCGGATGGGCGCGGCGCGCACCGAACAAGGTGCGCAGTGTCTGCAGCAGTTCGGCCGAGGCTTCGCTATCGTCCGCGGCCATCGGCGCCGTCACATCGCCGGCTGCGCCAGTTGCTCCGCCTGTTGCCGCGGCCGAGGCTCCGCCTTGGCGCAGCACTTCATGACGCAGCTGTGGCAGCACGCCGGCGCGCATCAGCTCGGCGTTGGTTTCCTGATACAGCTCGTCCAGCGACGCCATCACGTAGCGGTCGAACAGTTTGTAGATGATCAGCTTTACGCGCATGTCGGCGCTGAGTTCGCGCATCGACTGGCGGAACGCCTGCGCAAGCAACGCAGGGCCGATCGGATTGGTGGCGTCCTCGATCTTCGCGCCGCCGCAGATCACCGACAGGCGCTGATTCACCGCGAACAGGTCGCGGGCGAGGCGGGTCTCGTTCTTGCCGATCATGCTGGTGATGGCGAGCGATTCTTCCAGCTCGTTATCGGCCACCAGTGAGAGTTCGATCGAGCCGGCCTGTGGTGCCGGCGTGCTGCTGCTCTGCGGCGTCGTGCGGTTGCCGCTGACGAAATCGTTCAGTTCGCGCGAAACCTGGGCCAGAAAAGTGCGTTCGATCACCGGACGGCGTTTGCGCACTTCGCGCATGCCGTCGAAATAGTGCATCTGTGCGGCGTTGTTCTCGGCTTTCTCGGCCAGGTCGAACAGCGCATCGTCGACGTGTTCGAACATGTTGCCGATATATTGCTGCAGGCGGCGGCTGGCGATACTGCGAACGGCATTCAACAGGTCGCCTCCACGGCCGCTGGCGGGATCCAGGCGCTGGCTAAGATTGACGATGTTCGATGGCTCGTTGGCTGGATTCATCGCCACACCCCTGTGGTTGGCCTAATTTAGTTACGACGACGGCCTTTTGGCTGATCTGTGCAACATAAGCGAAAATGGGCCTCCCTGCCATGCTGAGCGTCATGGATTTGTGTTTTGGGGTTCAGCCTGGCCGGGACCAGGGGGGAGGGGTAAGCCTGGCTTAAGCCGCCGCCGGGAAATCGGTGAGCTGGGTGGTGCCGATGCCTTCCTCGGGCAGCATCACGGGGATACCGTCCTCGACCCGGTAGACCACCTTGCGGTCGACCGTGATCAGCCCTTCGCTCAGCCGGCCTTGGACCGCGGCACCGGCCACACTGACTACCTGGCCGGCATCGATCGCCTTGTTCAGAGCACTGAGTTCGCTGCTGTTGAGCGGGCGCACCGGGGTCTTGCTTACCGGGCAGCAGAGAATGTCGAGCAGGCGCTTGTCCATGGTGCGGGGCGGGTATCGTTGCGGTGCGGGGAAGTACGTACAATATCCCCTTTTGGACGACCGGGCCATGACGGTAACAACGGCAGCACCGAAGGTTGGTGTGGTGATGGGGTCGCGTTCGGATTGGGAAACCATGACGCACGCCGCCGATGTGCTCCAGGAACTGGGCGTGCCCCACGAGGTACGGGTGGTTTCCGCGCACCGCACACCGGATCTGTTGTTCCAGTACGCCGAAGAGGCAGTGGGTCGTGGTATCCAGGTGATCATCGCCGGCGCCGGTGGCGCGGCACATCTGCCGGGCATGCTGGCGGCCAAGACCCGCTTGCCGGTGCTCGGCGTACCGGTGCAGTCCAAGGCGCTCAACGGCATGGACTCCCTGCTTTCCATTGCACAGATGCCGGCCGGCATCCCGGTGGGCACCCTGGCGATCGGCCGGGCCGGTGCGGTCAATGCGGGTCTGCTTGCCGCTGCGGTGCTGGCTTTGCACGACCCGGCGCTGGCCAGGGCCGTCGACACTTATCGTTCTCGTCAGACCCAGACTGTTCTAGACAATCCGGATCCACGCTCGTGATCGAGAGCCTGCTTTCATACTCCAAGCGCCCCGCGTTGCGTCTGAGCCGCCGTCAGGTGGTAGCGCGTGGCGCAGCGCTTGACTGGCTGTCAAGTCAAGCCGCGCGCTGCCGCATGGCGGCGGCTCAGACGCGACCCTTCGGGCCGGATCTGTTTGCCCGCAAAGCTGCGTCATCGCTCAGTTATGTATCGACATACGCGCCCTCGCTCTTCCTTGCCTTGCGCGCAAACAGCTTCCGGCGCGGGGTGCTTGGAGTATGAAAGCAGGCTCTAGACGTCAGCCCGTCCTGGGCATTCTGGGTGGTGGCCAACTGGCCAGAATGCTTGCTTTAGCCGCCGCACCGCTCGGCGTGAATACCTTGGTGGTCGACAGCGCCCCGGACGCTTGCGCCGGGCAAGTGGCGCCGTTGCGGCTGGCTGACTGGACCGATTACGCCGCGCTGGAAAAATTCGCCGCCGAAGTGGATGTGGTGACCTTCGACTTCGAGAACGTGCCGGCCGAGTCCGCCCATTGGCTGGCCGAGCGCGTGGCGGTGTTCCCGGACCCGCGTGCCTTGGCGGTGGCGCAGGATCGGCTGGCCGAGAAAACCCTGTTCCGCGAATGCGGGTTGCAGACCCCCGCGTTCCAGGCGGTTGATACCCGCGACGATCTGGATCGGGCGTTGGCGGCTATCGGTGCGCCGGCCATTCTCAAGACGCGTCGCCTGGGTTACGACGGTAAAGGTCAGTTTCGTATCAAGCAGTTGTCCGATGCGGATGCTGCCTGGGCGGCCTTGGGGGCGCAGGCCAGTGCACATGGCCTGATCCTCGAGGCGTTTGTGCCGTTCGACCGCGAGCTGTCGGTCTTGGCGGTGCGTACGCGCGATGGTGACTTCCGCATCTGGCCGCTGACCCAGAACTGGCATACCGATGGCGTGCTTAGCCTCAGCCTTGCGCCGGCGTTGGATGTGGACGCGTTGCAGACCCGCGCCGCGGAGCTGGCGCGCATTCTTGCCGAGCGCCTGGGTTACGTCGGCGTGTTTGCGCTGGAATTGTTCGTCAAGGATGGGCAACTGCTCGGCAACGAAATGGCACCGCGTGTGCACAATTCGGGTCACTGGACCATCGAGGGCGCGGTCGCCAGCCAGTTTGAGAATCATGTACGCGCCGTGCTGGGCCTGCCGCTGGGGGATACCTCGGCGCACGGTTTCTCGGCGATGTTCAACTGGATTGGCGAGTTGCCTGATCCGGCTCCCGTGCTGAGCACGGTGGATGGGCACTGGCACGATTACGGCAAGCAGCCGCGGCCAGGGCGCAAGGTGGGACATGCCACGGTGTGCGCGAAGGATGCAGGAACGCTGGCTGCGCGTATCGGCGAAATCGCCCAGGCCTTGCAGCGCGAGGAACAGGCGGCGCCTGCGCTACGCGTACTTTGAGGGGGTGCGGGGCGAGCAGCCTTAAATAAGGAAGGCGGAGCCGTGGCCGGCTCCGCCTTGCACATCGCCAGGACGACGGCTGGGTATCAGGCGAGATTCTTCGCCGCGAAGTCCCAGTTCACCAGGTTCCAGAACGATTCCACGTATTTCGGACGCGCGTTGCGGTAGTCGATGTAGTAAGCGTGTTCCCACACATCGATGGTGAACAGCGGCTTGTCACTGCCGGTGATCGGCGTGGCGGCGTTGGAGGTATTCACGATGCCCAGCGAACCGTCCGGACGCTGCACCAGCCAGGTCCAGCCCGAGCCGAAGTTGCCCACGGCCGACTTGGTGAATTCTTCCTTGAACTTGTCGAAGGAACCGAAGGCCTTGTTGATCGCGTCCGCCAGTTTGCCGGTCGGCGCGTTGCTCTCGAGCGGCTTGCGCATCGAGTGCCAGTAGAAGGTGTGGTTCCAGATCTGCGCGGCATTGTTGAACACGCCACCGGAGGACTTCTTGATGATGTCTTCCAGCGAGGCGCTTTCGAACTCGGTGCCCTTGATCAGGTTGTTGAGGTTGGTCACATAGGCCTGGTGGTGCTTGCCGTAGTGGAACTCCAGCGTCTCGGCCGAGATATTCGGCTCCAGCGCGTTCTTTTCATAAGGCAGCGGGGGAAGTTCGATCGCCATGGGTAACTCCTGGGCGTTGGCTGAGGAAGGCAGATGCGCCGGCTCGGATGGGGTGCCGGGGCGGCTGGTACACTATCGATCTGCCGCATTGTAGTGATGAATCGGAACTTATGGACGTCAACGAACGAATCAAGGCGGTGCTAGCCGAGTACCCGATCGTGCTCTTCATGAAGGGCACGCCAGAGTTCCCGATGTGCGGCTTCTCCAGCCGCGCCGCGCAGGCGCTCAAGGAAGCGAACGCCACCTTCCATGCCGTGAACGTGCTGGCTGATCCGGAAATCCGCGCTGCACTGCCGCACTACGCCAACTGGCCGACCTTCCCGCAGCTTTTCATCCAGGGCGAGCTCATTGGCGGCTGCGATATCGTGGAGGACCTGAAAGCCTCCGGTGAATTGGCGCGCATGGCGCATGACGTCGCCGGCGAGAGTCACGCATGAGCCTGCCTCTGCAGCGTCTGCCCGCTACCTGGGCGCCATCCAGTGATGCATTACATGGCAGGGTCATATTGGTCACCGGCGCGTATGGCGGATTGGGCAGCGCCGTCGCGCGTGCGGCGGCGCGTGCTGGCGCAACCGTGGTGATCACCGGCAAACGCAAGCGTCAGCTTGAGCAGCTTTACGATGCGATGATCAAGGAAGGGCTGCCCGAGGCCGTCATCCATCCACTGGACATGGAGTCGGCCACGCCGCGCGATTACGACGCGCTGGCTGAAGGCTTGCAGCGCGATCTGGGGCGGCTCGATGGCATCGTGCATACCGCGGCGAGTTTTGCCGGCTTGATGCCGATATCGATGCACAAGCCCGATGCGTGGTTGCGTGCCTTGCACGTCAATGTCTCCGCACCGTTTGCGCTGACCCAGGCATGCCTGCCCTTGCTCACCGCCGCGCCGGACAGCGCTGCGGTATTCGTGCTGGATAATCCCGAGCTCGTGCAGCGCGCGCACTGGGGCGCCTACGGGGTATCGAAGGCAGCGCTGGAGCGCTTCGTCGCGATCCTGCACGAAGAACACGACAGCGACGCATTCCGCGTGCACGCCCTGTTGCCTGCGCCGATGCGTACCACTTTGCGGCGCACCGCGTATTTCGGTGAAGACACTACCCAGCAACCGCTGCCGGACGCTACGGCAGAAGCGGTGGTGTATCTGCTGAGCAAGCAGGCCGTCGCCGTGCGTGGTGCCGTGCTCGATCTGCGCGTGGCATGATCAGCGCGAGCGGCAACCTGCCGCGATGGGCATGCACGGATAAGGGGGTGGGATGGAGACGCAGATGACGACTTTGTCGGCGGCGATCCTGCTGTTCCTGATCATGGACCCGCTCGGCAACATCCCGATCTTCCTGAGCCTGCTCAAGGGTGTGCCGCCCAAGCGCCGCCGCGCAGTGATGGTGCGCGAATTGCTGATTGCGCTGGCGGTGTTGCTGGTGTTCCTGATGGGCGGGCAGTTGATCCTCAAGCTGCTGCAATTGCGGGAGGAGTCGATCAGCATCGCCGGTGGCATCGTGCTGTTTCTGATCGGCATACGGATGGTGTTTCCACCGGCCGATGGCGGCGGCATTTTCGGCGGCTCCAGCGAGGGCGAGCCTTTCATCGTGCCGATGGCGATTCCCGGCGTGGCCGGACCATCGGCGATGGCCGCCTTGCTCCTGCTTACCAATACGCATCCCGGTCGCACGGCCGACTGGGCCACCGCCTTGCTGTGCGCGTGGCTGGCCACGGCGGTAATCCTGTTGAGTTCTACGTATCTGTACCGCTGGCTGGGCGAAAGCGTGCTCACCGCACTGGAGCGGGTGATGGGCATGCTGCTGATTGCATTGTCGGTACAGATGTTCCTGGGTGGCATTGCCGCCTACCTGCATCTGACTGTCTAGGTCAGTTTCCCTGTGTGCCAACAGGTTTCCCTGATGTTTGCCAATCCGCTTGAACGAGCTCTTAAGAAATCGTCCCTGACTCATCGTGTATTCTTGCGAACCAGGCAAGTTCGCGTGCGTAATTTCGCGTAGTTGTCACACTTGATCGGCAACATGGATTAAAACCAAGGGAGGCGGTCATGCTTCGCGTTGAACAGGCCCTTACCGAACGTCTGCCGTGGCTTGCACAACACCCGATGATCCGTCGGCCTGTTGCTGGCATGCTGGGTCGGCTTGCCGACGAAGCGGGCTTCAATCGTGTCCTTGATCGGCTTGCCGACACGATAGGCTTCGACTTCGTCGAGAAGGTGCTCGATTTTCTGGGCTGCAGTTATCACGTTGTGCAACGCGAGCGGGAAAACATTCCCGTGGAAGGCGGTGTACTTGTTGTCGCCAATCATCCGCTCGGCATGCTCGACGCACTGGCCTTGCTGCAATTGGTCGGTTCGGTGCGCCCGGATGTTCGCATTCTTGGTAATGACTGGCTTGCCGCGGTTCCGCAGCTGGGACCGCTGCTGCTGCCGGTGGATGTCTTCGGCAGTGGCGCGGCGTCGCGCCTGCGCAATGTGTTCCGTGCCCTGGAGCGCGGTGAAGCGCTGATTGTTTTCCCTGCCGGCGAAGTCTCGCGGATGGGGCCGGCAGGTGTGCGCGATGGACGCTGGGCCGATGGTTTCGCGCGGCTGGCCATGCGCAGCAAGGTGCCAGTACTGCCGATCCATGTCGCGGCCCGCAATTCGGCGATGTTCTACGGCTTGTCCATGCTGGCCAAGCCACTCAGCACCGCCATGCTGCCGCGTGAAGCGGTGGCCACCAGCGTGAGCCGCATCGGTTTCAGCGTGGGCGCGCTGGTCAGTGCCGAAGAAATGGAGAGTCGTAGCGAAGGTTCGCCCCAGCGTGCGGCGGATCTCATGCGCCGTCATGTGTATCGCATCGGCCGTCGGCGCGGTTTGATCTTCGGCGGTCAGGTGCCGCTGGCACATCCGGAGCCGGTCGATCGCGTGGCGATGGAACTGTCGCAGTGCGAGAAGCTTGCCGACCTTGCCGACGGCAAACAGATCATGGTGCTGCGTGGTTCCACCGATGGTGCCGCATTGCGCGAGATTGGACGTCTACGCGAACTGACCTTCCGCAAGGTGGGTGAGGGCACCAATACACGGCGCGACCTGGATGTTTACGACGCGCACTACGAACACCTGGTGCTGTGGGATCCCAAGGTCTTGCGCATCGTAGGTTCCTATCGTCTGGGACACGGTGGTCGCCTGATTACCGCGCGCGGAATGAACGGGCTCTACACCGCCAGCCTGTTCAATTATTCGCCTGCGCTGGAGTCGCGCCTTGCACAAGGTCTTGAGCTTGGACGCAGCTTTGTCGCTCCGGCTTACTGGCGCTCTCGCGCACTGGACCAACTGTGGCAGGGTATCGGGCTCTATCTGCAGCGCTATCCGGAACTGCGTTACCTGTTTGGCCCGGTCAGCATGTCGGTGAGCCTGCCGCGTCAGGCACGTGAGTGGATCGCCGCCGCACATCAGCATTATTTCGGAGTGTCTGGACTTGCTTCAGCGCGTCAGCCGTTCAAGGTTTCACCGGATGTACTTGAAGGCGTGCGTCGCGAACTGGAGGGACTGGATCCGGCTACGGGTTTGGGGCGGCTGCGGAATCATCTTGATGCCTTGGGTGTCAGCCTGCCGGTGTTGTATCGCCAATATGTAGATCTGGTTGAACCGGATGGTGTCCAGTTCCTGGATTTTGGTGAGGACCCGGGCTTTTCAGGTTGTGTCGATGGTCTGGTGATGTTGGATCTTGCACGGTTGAAGCCAGCCAAGCGCGCGCGTTATCTGGGCAAGGGCGCTTAAAGCCAGGCGCTTTATTTTTTTATCTTGCATCTTGCATCTTGCACAAGGCCGCCATCAGGCGGCCTTGTCGTATCTGCGTTCAACGTGTGCCACAAACACTCGAGATATGTCTTAGGACATAGATGTCTCGATTGAGATAAATCGGTAAAAAAATTGTAAGGCTTACATGTAATCGTACTAAGGTATCGCTAAGGATGCGTGACGGCTTCCCCTATCTGCTGTTCCCAACAGACAGCAGATAAAGCCAGCGAACCAGTCGGCTCACACGTCTTTCTCATCCAAGGTTATGCATTGGGATTGAGGGCCTTCCGCCTCGACCCACACAAAAATCGCAAGACCTGGGGATCCACCAAGAGGTCGCACACGACTCATGTTGCATGAGCCGCGGGGCGTTTTTGTGCCGATGAGTCAGTGCCTGTAGCAGCCCGTAAGGGCTGGCTGTAGCCGAGTGTCGCAAGAGCTGTTCAAGACGTCACGAAAAGCGATGCCGAAGAAATATCGCAACTAACAGATCCGGACTACGGGGCTCTTAATGAAACGAACGCATCTTTCCGCAGCGATCGCCATGGCATGTTGCATGTCTGTGGGCGTTGCCATGGCGCAGACCGCCAACAACGATCAGACCCAAGGCAGCCAGAGCGCTGCCGGCAGCCAGCAACGCGTCAATGCATCCAGCACCTCCAACACCACCACGTCCAACGCCACCGAGCGTGACGTGAAGCAGATGTCGGCAGTGACCGTGCAAGGCCAATCGCTGTCGCTCGGCGGTGGTTTGATGTCGGTGCAGACGGCGCCGAAAGCCGTGTCGACCATCACGCGTGATGCGATCGAAAAGGCTAGCCCCGGCAGCAACTTCACCCAGATGATCGGAACCATTCCCGGCGTGAACGCCGCGACGGATGACGTCACCGGTCTGGCCAACGGCCACTACAGCATGCGTGGCTACGATTCGTCGGACATCGGCATGACGGTGAACGGCGCGCCGATTACCGATACTGGCAGCTACTCCGTGTATGCCACTGAGTACGGCGATTCGGAGAACATGGGCGATATCACCGTGTTGCAGGGCATTCCGGATATCGACATGCCCGACTCCGGCGCCAGCGGCGGCCACATTGGCTGGGCGACCATCGATCCGTCGCACCAGGGCGGCGTGGATTTCACCCAGAGCATCGGCAGCAACGACTATCGCCGTACCTTCGTGCGCCTGAACACTGGCGATACCGGTCCGGTGCGTTCGTGGATCTCGTTCTCCGACAACACCGCCAACATGTGGCGCGGTGAGGGCGATTTGCGCGTCACCAAGGTGGACGGCAAGTCGGTGTGGACCATCGACGACAACAACTCCATCAGCGCCTCGCTGCAGTACAGCCGCCAGAGCAACGACGAATACGCAGCGGTGACCAAGCAGCAGGAAGAGCAGCTCGGCTACAACTGGAGCTACAACGACACCTGGATTCCGCTGAATAACCTCAAGGGCTCGGCGCTGAAGACCGCAGCGACCGATGACGAGAACTACTGGGCACTGCACACCAATCCGTACAAGAGCTACATGTTCAGCATGGACGGTGAGTTCAAGCTGGCCGATAGCACGCACCTGTCGGTGATTCCGTACTTCTGGTACGGCGACGGTGGTGGCGGCGGCGGTGGCGTGGCGCAGGAAAGCACCTCGCTGATCAACAAGTACCTGTATGCGAACGTCGATCTCAACGGCGACGGCCAGATCACCAACAGCACCAAGACCAACTTCTCCGGCGGCACGGTTTACGCGTATTCCTCCGCGTTGACGTATCGCCCGGGCGTGATCATCAAGGCCAATACCGATCTGGGCATGGACAACAGCCTGGAATACGGCTTCTGGTATGAGCGTTCGCGCAAGAGCCAGGCCGAAGACTATGGCCTGGTCAATCCGTTCACCGGTCAGCCGGATGACATCTGGTTGAACTCCTCGTACCTGCTTTATCCAGGCGGCCAGATCGAGCAGTACTACGACGAATACACCACCACGGAACTCAAGAAGGGCTTCGTCACCGACAACTGGACGCCGAACGACTACTGGACCTTCCAGGCAGGCCTGGCTTACCTGTATGCGACGCGTACCGGTTTCGCCTTCGACTATCCCAATTCCACCACGCAGACGTCCACCAACTTCAACAACAACTGGCATCGCATCCTGCCGGCGGTGGGCGTGAAGTACCAGCTTGACGAGCGCAACCAGTTCTACATCGGCAGCGGTAAAACCTTCCGCGTACCGAGCAATACCGCCATCCTGCTGGACTCGCTGGCCGGCGTGAACAACGGTGCGCCGGAAATGACCTGGAATACCGACCTGGGCTACCGCTACTACGGCGACACGATTTCGGGCAGCGCCGACGTCTATCACAGCAACTACTTCAACAAGCAGGAAGTGGGTTACACCGAGCAGGGTTCCGAGTTCTACACCACCATCCCGCACATGGACATGCGCGGCTTCAACGGCGAGCTGAGCTGGAAGCTGGCACAGAATTGGACCGTGTACTCCTCCTACACCTATACGGAAGCCACGATCCGCGGCAACCTCGACGGCGGCCTCGGCAATGCCTACGACGGCGGCAACGGCATCTATCCGACCAATGGCAAGACCATGCCGGATACCGCGCGCAACATCGGCAACCTGAGCCTGGGTTACGACGACTCGCGTATTTGGGCCACGCTGAATGGCCGCGTGACCAGCTCGCTGTACGGTGACTACGCGAACACCGAAAGCGTCGGCGGCTTCACCACCTTCAATTTCAGCGCCGGTTACCGCTTTGGCGACTGGGGCTGGATGAAGAAGCCGTACATCAAGCTCAACGTCACCAACCTGACCGATCACGAAGCCTACTCGTACGTGTACTCGGCGACGCTGCTGTCCAAGTCGACCGATGCGACGGCCTTGGCCAAGTATCTGTACGCGTCCGCACCGGAATACGGTCTGTTGGAGCCGCGTGCCTTCGTGCTCACGTTCGGTACCTCGTTCCAGTAAGCAATGACCTGCGCGGTACCGCTTCGGCGGTACCGCCCGGTTCACGCCATGAAAAGCCCCGCGGCATGCTGCGGGGCTTTTTTTATGCGGGGCGGATTCGTGGCCCGGATTGACCGCATCGCCCCGGAAGCGGGATGCTAGACGGCCGCACGCGCGGCGCAGGCGTATCTGCGCCGCGTTGAAGTGGCTGGAGAATGATGGAAATGAATGACACGCAGATCGACAAGTCCGGCAAGCCCGCCACGGTAAGCGCCCGTATCTCGCCGGCCGGCGGCCTGGATATCCTTTCCCGCAACGAAGTGGCGCGCCTGCGCGACGCCAGCGGCTCGGGCCTGCACGGACTGTTGCGGCGCTGCGCGCTGGCGACGCTGACATCCGGCGATATCAGCGACGATCCGCGCGGCATGTTCGAGCAGTATCCGGATTTCGACATCCAGGTGCTGCAACAGGATCGCGGCATCAAGATCGAGCTGTCGCATGCACCCGCCAAGGCATTCGTCGACGGTCACATCATCCGCGGCGTCAACGAACTGCTGGTCGCGGTGGTGCGCGATATCGTCTACGTATCGACGCAGCTGGAGCAGGGCACCTTCGATCTGGATGATTCCTCAGGCATTACCCATGCCGTGTTCGAGATCCTGCGCAACGCGCGCATTCTCAAACCGCAGATCGATCCCAATCTTGCGGTGTGCTGGGGCGGCCACTCGATCTCGCGCGATGAATACGAATACACCAAGCTGGTCGGCTATCAGCTTGGCCTGCGCGGTCTGGATATCTGCACTGGTTGCGGTCCCGGCGCGATGAAAGGCCCGATGAAGGGCGCCACCATTGCGCACGCCAAGCAGCGCCGCCGCAATAACCGTTATATCGGCATTACCGAGCCGGGCATCATCGCCGCCGAGTCGCCCAATCCGATCGTCAACCAGCTGGTGATCATGCCGGACATCGAGAAGCGCCTCGAAGCCTTCGTGCGCATGGGGCACGGCATCATCGTGTTCCCGGGCGGCGTCGGTACGGCAGAAGAAATTCTCTATCTGCTAGGCATTCTGCTGCATCCGGACAATGCCGGCATTCCGTTCCCGCTGATCTTCACCGGGCCCAAGCAATCGGCCGCCTATTTCGAGCAGATCGACAAGTTCCTGAAATTGACGCTGGGCGAGGATGTTGCGCAGCACTACAAGATCATCGTCGACGATCCGATCGCCGTATCGCATGCGATGGTGCGTGGCATCGACAAGGTGCGCAATCATCGCCTGGACAACAAGGATGCGTTTTTCTTCAATTGGTCCCTGAACATTCCGCGGGCGTTCCAGCAACCCTTCATGCCCACGCACGAGGCGATGCGCGGACTGGCGATCCATCGCAATCGCCCGCGTCACGAGTTGGCGGCCGACCTGCGCCGCGCCTTCTCCGGCATCGTGGCCGGCAACGTGAAGGACGAAGGCGTGCGCGCGATCGAAAAGCACGGCCCGTTCGAAATCGATGGCGAAGCCGAGGTCATGCGCGCGCTGGACCACCTGCTGCAGGCCTTCGTGGCGCAGCACCGCATGAAGCTGCCCGGCGGCTCCGCCTACGTACCGTGCTACCGTGTGCTGACGCGTTGAAAGCTAGCGAGAGATTAAGGCCCGTGGCTTGACAGCCATGGGCCCGATTCCCCAAACTATGCAGCTCCCCGCCCGAATAGCTCAGCCGGTTAGAGCACTTGACTGTTAATCAGGGGGTCGTTGGTTCGAGTCCAACTTCGGGCGCCAAATATCAAGGGCTGCGAGCGATCGCGGCCCTTTTTGTTTGTCCCTTCCGTGATGGGCCTGAGCTGCCCTGACTCGGCGGGCAGCCATCCTGCCTGTGCAACTACCGGGCGTGTGAAAAGCTGGCGTCATGCTTGGGCGCCGCCCACCTGTGAGTTTGCCGATACAAAACGCGGCAACTTTTCCGTCAACACGAATCCGCATTCCCTGACACAACATCGTTCCTGCTTATGGGATCGTGTGTATATCGAGTGTGCTCATCCCGCTCGATAACAACGACACGTCCGACATGCCGTGGAGTCAATGGAAAACGTACGGACAAATCCGTGCGGTTCCGGAATCTTGGCGTGACGGCCTCTTGAGAGATATCGATCGGGCGCGCGGTGACGCCACTGCTAAATCCGTGGTCAACCTCCGAACGGTCAGGCTGTCTAGTTAGCGAATGGAACATTGGAAATTTCGTATCAACGCATGCACGCCACAACCGGTCACGCGAGAGGGGCCTCGATTCCAAAGAGGCTACGTCAGGCTGACTTGACGTTCACACCCTGCTGAACGCTTTCGCTGAGAAACCCGGCTGGAGTCTCTGAAGATGGGCGAAGTCGGCTTACGACCGGTGTCGTCGACATCTGACTCACTAATCATCAATGACATTTTGGAGCACTACATCCATGGAACGGAAAATCAGCTTGTCCCACATGGCCTTTTATCGTGGTTGGCTCAACGGTTTATCGTTGCGAGAGGTGGCCGACCTGTACCTGGAAACCGGCCTGGACCTGTCCCGGGCACGCAGCACCCTGCTGTGGATCCAGGACACCTTGTGCCAGGCGGTATTGCGGCACGGGCGCCACGGTGAAGCCCATTTGCTGCGCCTGCGGCTATTCGATCGGCGTGGCGGTGCCTACACCTCGGGGGCGGTGCCGACTATCGAAGACTTCCGCGCGCAGCTCGATCCGGGCGAGTTGTGGTCCGATGACGAACTCCAAGTTCGATATCGAAAGGCGTACCCGCACGCGCTTGAACGGAGGTGGCTGCGCCGTGCGGCCCTGCTGGCCCGGCAAGCTGCCACGCTGACATGGTTGGAGCAATGGCTGGTTACAGCCCCGACGCTGGCCGATCCGCTCGCCGCCTGGCTGGATGCGAGTCTGGTGGCCTATTTGGCCAAGGCTCGCTTGACCACGGTGGGTGATCTGAAGGCCCTTATGGTCAATCGGGGGTATCACTGGTATGCGGCTGTGCCGGCGCTGGGCAGGGTCAAGGCCGCGCGCCTGGTGCAATGGGTCCAAGGCTTCGCCGGGAGTTGGGGCTCCCTGCCTGCGACGGTGCTCAATCCACCTCGCGCGATACCGGCCGGCGCTGCGCAACGCTTGTTGGCTCTGGTGGCCGGTTCGACTGGAGCCCTCACGATCGCCCCGCTGGAAGTGTTCGTGGTTCCGCGGCGGGTACCCGATCCGTCCGGCGTGACACCGCTCATTGACGCGACCGATGATCGAGGGGCGGTAACGGCCTGGCTGTATGCGCGCGCCGGGAGCACGCAGGCCCATCGGGCCTACCGTAAGGAAGCCGAGCGTCTGCTGCTGTGGGCGCACCTTGAGTGTGGGCGCGGCTTCGGCCAGCTCACCGAGGAGGATGCCGCCGCGTACCGAGACTTCTTGCTGGGCCTCGGACGGACGAGGACCGCCGCATGGCCCTTCAGGATCAGCCAATCCGATTGGTGCGCGCCACGTCATACCTCTCGGCAACATGCCCGGTGGCGGCCCTTTGATGGGCCGATGACGCCCCAGTCAGTGGTGTACGCGCTCAGTGTGGTGCGCATCCTGTTTGCGTGGCTGGCGGCCGTTGCCTACGTGCCGCGCGACCCGTGGGCAACTTTGGCGGCGCCCACCGCGCAGTTCGGGCCCTCACCGTACAGCAAGCACGCCCGCATGGTTTCAGTGGCCGCGTGGGAAGGCTTGCAAGCGGGCGTCGCAGGCATGTCCTCGCCGGGCAGGGAACGCGCGGAAGCCATGCTATGGCTCGCAGTGGTGACGGGGCTGGGCCAGGTCGACTTGGCCACGGCGACCACTGACCGCTTGTATACGGTGCAGGACCAGGACGGTGGCACCCGCTGGATGTTGAAAGTACCGGGTAGGAAGGCGGTGTCGCTGCCGGACGGGGTCATGCAGCGCCTTACCGCCTGGTGGGAGTCGGCGGGGCTCGCTACTGATCCCGCTGTTCTGCCTTCGGGCTTTCCGTTGATCGGGCGACTCGATTCCCGGCAGCGACATATACCGCTGACCCCGACCGGGGTGTCGCTGTTGATGAAAAGGCTATTTACCATCGGCCGGGCCGCCTGCCGGCGCGCCGGGGACTTCGATGGGGCTGGGCTGTTGGCCAAGGCCAGCGTCCACTGGGTGCGGCGTACCACTGGCGGTGTGTCGGCCGAAGCCAGCGCTCTGCTGTTTCAGATTCAACAGTTGTTGGGCCTTAGCATCGCTACGACACCTAACGATGCGGCGCCCTGGCAGAATTTTCCTGGCGAAGACTCAGCTGTGGAAAACATCGCACAGCAGAAGCGTGCGTGGGAACGCTGCTTTCCCTCCGCTCCTTTTCGCGTGGAGGAGCGAGAAGAGGAATGAGGTGAGGAGACAATCTTGC
This sequence comes from Dyella flava, assembly GCF_016904955.1. GTDB lineage: Bacteria > Pseudomonadota > Gammaproteobacteria > Xanthomonadales > Rhodanobacteraceae > Dyella_B > Dyella_B flava. Next base: position 107,366 of record NZ_JADIKE010000038.1, read on the forward strand.
GATGAATGTCCAAAGAAACGCTATACGCTTTTCTTCCTCTCCCCTCCGGGGAGAGGACTGAGGTGAGGGGCCAACCTCGCGACGAGCTTGCAAAGAAACATCGAGCAAGCTCTGAATTTCCCCGCAAGCGCAGCCCCTCACCCCAACCCTCTCCCCGGAGGGGAGAGGGAGCTATCACGGCAAGGCGGGAGAGCGACGCAAACGCGACGAAATTTCCATCGCCACAAATTCGCCTCTTCTTGAACAACATCGATCTTGCTTATGCAATCGTATGCGTGTCGGGCGTGCCCATCCGAGCGATGACCACGACACGCCCGACACTAGAGAAGTAGCGCGGATCGCCTGGGGTAGTGACCCAAACGATCCGCTGGCCATAACAAACTAGATGAGAGTTCACCATGGTTATCCCCGATTTTACGGCACGCACGCTAACCCGTGCCCCCGCCTTGCCGACATTTGCGCTACTTCACCGCCGCTCAGACTGCGCGGCGTCGGGCCCAAGTGGGTAATCGTCCCAGCGGAAGTTGGCCATTCCGCTGAAACGAGCAGGTTTTTCCTGCAGTCCCTTCGCCCGCGCGCAATGCGCGGGCGACCTAAACCCGTGGAGCATACCGATGCAAGGCACCTACGATGACCCGACCGGGTCGCGACACTATCTGCTGTCCGCCGAAGAGTACGACGAACTGAAAAACCTCCAGCAACTGCTGTTGATCATGGCGAACGTCGCCTGCAACGAAGAGCAGCACCCCGACGAAGACGAGGCCATGACCATTCCTCGCTGGGAAATGAAACTCACCTTTCAACTGATCAGCAAACTGATTGGCGAGGCCCTGGAGCATTTGGAGCAACGGAATCACATCGATCATCGAAGACCGACGTTGCAGTGATCAAGCGAAAGCTTGCCTTCGCCAGCATGATCGGGTGATGGACCTCATCCGCGAAACGATGTGCCCGAAGTGAGTTGAACGAATCGGGCATTTCCCGTTGTCCGGCGCAACGCGCCGAATAAACCACCCGCTTCAGCCCAAGGCGCACATGGCCGATGTGCGGGCGGTGGGGTATGCCCGCACATCTACCCGTACCGAGCGCAAAAAGATACGAAGGTAGGGATTTTCAATGCGCCCCCGTTATTACAGTTCGGAGTAACAGCTGACAGGTCGGAATGGCGAAGCCGACTCCGCCTGTCAGCGGGTTGCGAGCGAGTGGAGGGGAGATCCACTGGCTGTCTGACGTCCAGGTGTCTTTGCCGGGATAGCAGCACCGCTCAGCGGCTTGTTCTGCCAGAAATCCATGATCAGGGGGGATAGCCAAGGCGGTCGTGAACTATTTCGTTGCGCGGAAAAGTGAGTCGCTTGGCTCACGCGAAAAAAGAAGCATGAAATGTTCAGCGAGCTACGCCGCAAGTCATCGGTACGTGTTGTAACGCGAACGCGATTCGCGGTTTTTTTGAGGGAGCCGTCGCTCGGCTTGTCGCTTTAAACGAACGGCATGAGCGGCGCGTGTGACGAGGGTTGCGCCTATTCGGTTGCCCGCGGAACAAGAAAATCAATCACAGAATCGGGCTGAGGGAGCCTTTCATGTTGAAAACACCCATTGCCGCGGCCGTTCTGGCTGCGCTGTCGCTTGGCTTTGTCGCAAACGTATATGCCGACACCACGCCAGTTAACACCACGTCGGTTACCAGCCAGTCCTCGTCGCAGGACACCACGCAGTCGACCGGGCCGGATTCGTCCAGCACCAGCTCGACGGATCAGCAGGTCAAGAAACTTGACCAGGTCGTGGTCAGCGGTTCGCTGATCAATAACGCGCAGATCCAGACGGCAACGCCGACGTACACGATCACGGCTGACGAGATCAAGGCGCGCGGCTTCAACAGCGTTACCGAGGTGCTGCAGAACGCCGTGCAGGCTACCGGTTCCGTGCAAGGCCCTCAGCAGAGTGGTGGCTTTACGCAGGGTGCACAGACGGTCAGCCTGTATGGCCTCAGCCCGGAATTCACGCTGCTGCTGATCGATGGCAAGCCGATCACCAACTTCGGCCAGCTGTATAACGGCCAAAGCAATTTCAACAACATCTCGAATATTCCGATCTCGCTGATCGATCACATCGACGTGATGCCGGGTGGCGGTTCGTCGATCTACGGTTCGAGCGCGATTGCAGGCGTGGTCAATATCGTCACCAAGCAGCATATGGACGGCGGTGAGATCACCGTGCGCACCGGCACCTATGACGGCGGTGGCGGCGCCAATCAGCGCATCACCGCTGGTTACGGCCATGACTTCGGCAAGCTCAATGTGCTGACCGCGTTCGAGTTTGATAACTCCTCGCCGCTGTGGGGCTATCAGCGCCACCTGACCGATGGTTCCCTAGGCGACCCGGCGGGAGCCACGCCGGAGTTGGTCACCGGCGTACTGAATTACGGTAACGTCAATACCTTCAATGGCGTGCAGCAGGGCTGGATTACTCCTCCGGCCAATTGCGGCGGCAGCAGTGGTCTATTCGGTGGTTCGACCGTCCTGACCAATGCCGGTCCGAACGCCGCCCCGGGGCAGTATTGCGGTTCGACCAAGGTGAACGGCTATACGACGCTCATCAACCAGTCCCGCAGCTACGACGGCATGCTAAAGCTGCGCTATGACGTCAATGACAACGTGCGTTTGTACAGCGACATCCTGCTCGATTGGCAGCAGCAGAAGTACACCCAGGGCGCGCAGTACATTTTCTGGGAGCCGCTTAATCAGGGTATTTACGTCCAGGATCAATACGGCAACATCGTTACGCCCGTTCACATCTTTGCGCCGGAAGAAATGCCCGGAGGCTATCCTGACCAGCTGAACAACCAGGACGACCTGATGTATCAGGCGGACATTGGCGCGAACGGCCAGTTCGGCAATTCGGGTTGGGATTGGGATGTCTACTACCTGCGCTCCGGCGATCGCACGACGACCAGCGACCCTGTGCGCATGGCGGCGGCCGTCGATAATTATTTCCTTACCCATGTCATGACGCCGACCGGCCAGACCAATGCCTACGGCATGGGTATCTACAACATCAACTACAACGCCCTCTATCAGCCGATCTCACCGGCAGCGTTCGCCAGCTTCAACCAGGATATCGCCGGTTTCTCCAATACCTGGGTGAACGATACGCGCGCCACGATCAGCAACAGCAGCTTGTTCAGCCTGCCGGGTGGCGACGCCGGTATCGCGGCTTTGATCGAGGGCGGTAACGAGGCATGGTTTGACCCGGTCAATCCGCTGATCGCGAACGGTGATGTATGGGGCCTGACGGCAGGATCCGGCGGTGGTACTCGCCAGCATGGTGCGTCGGCCTTCGAATTTAACGCGCCGATCTTGAAGGAGCTCACCCTCGACCTTTCCGGTCGTTATGACTACTACAAGACCGATGGCGGTACCAACAACAAGTTCACCTACAAGATTGGTCTGGAATATCGTCCGTTCGATACCTGGCTGCTGCGCGGCAATTACTCGACCGCGTTCCGTGCGCCGGACATGTCCGCGCTGTTCCTTGGGCCGAGCGGATTCTTTGAGACCCTGCCCGATCCGTATCAGTGCGCCCTGGCACACGCCACCAACTGCGGTGCGCAGCAGTTCCAGTACCAGTTCACGGGTAACTTGCTGTCCAATCCGAAGTTGCAGCCGACCACGGCCTCGAGCTGGACGGCGGGTACGGTATGGTCTCCGATCAATAACCTGAGCCTGAGCGTGGACTACCTGCACATCGACATCACCAATGAGGTGGTGCAGCAGGATATTCCCACCTTGCTGGCGCTCGATTCGCAATGCTTGCTCGGCCAACTGCCGACCAATTCGCTCGAGTGCCAACAGGCCATATCGCAGGTGCAGCGTAATGGCGCCGGCATTATCACGAACGTCAACACGTACTTTGTAAACCTTGCCGCCGAAAAGACCGACTCGATCACCGCTGAAGCGAAATACACGTTCCCGAACACGTATGTCGGTCAGTTCAGCGTACAGGTCGACTATAACGACATGCTCAAGCATTCGTACCAGTTGACACCGGGCTCGGCGCCAATCAACGACTTGACCAATTCGTTCTATAGCTCGGAGTTCAAGGACATCGCCACGACGTCGGTGAGCTGGAACCTGCACAACAAGTGGAGCAGCACGCTGTATTGGCACCGCGACAGCCCATCGCCGAACTACATTGGCATGTACCAGGGCATCAATGCGCCGGGTGCGGGCCGGGTGGGGATTTGGAGCACCTTCAATTACAGCCTGACCTATACGCCGGTGCCCAATCTGGATCTGTCGTTGCTGATCAATAACCTGTTCAACAAGATGCCGCCGAGCGATCCGACTTACACTGCGTATCCGTATTACAACCCGCAGAACTACAACGTGTATGGACGCGAATACATGCTGCAGGCCAGCTTCCGTTTTGGAGGCAAAACGAACTGATATTCCGGCCGTGCAGTCGGCAATACGAAACCGGGCCCTAGCGGGCCCGGTTTTTTTTATGGATTCAGCGATGAAGCGACAGGTTGCCGGATGTCAGCCACCGCGCGCGATGACCCAGGTGACTTACATCACCTTGTCGCCGATCAACACCACATCGGCCGGCCGCCGTGCGAACAAGCCCACCGTGACGATGCCGGGAATCTGATTGAGGTCGTTCTCCAACGCGACCGGATCGGCGATCTGCCAGCCGTGCACGTCGATGATCCAGTTGCCGTTGTCGGTGACCACGCCGTCGCGCCAGACCGGATTGCCGCCGCGCCGGACGATTTCGCGACCGACGAGGCTGCGTGCCATCGGGATCACTTCGATCGGCAGCGGAAATTTGCCCAGCAGGTCGACGCGCTTGCTGGAATCAATGATGCAGACAAACTTCTGCGCGGCCTCCGCGATGATCTTTTCGCGGGTCAGCGCGGCGCCGCCGCCCTTGATCAGGCGCTTGTGCGGATCGCACTCGTCCGCGCCGTCGACGTACAGCGCCAGCGGGCCCATGGCGTTGAGATCAAAGACCGGGATGCCGTGCTTTTTCAGCTGCGCGGTGGATTGTTCGGAACTGGACACCGCGCCTTGGATGCGGTCTTTGATGCCGGCCAGTGCATCGATAAAGAACGCCACGGTGGAGCCGGTCCCCACGCCGACGATGGCGCCGTCTTCCACATACTTGATGGCGGCCTCGCCCGCTATGCGCTTTTCTTCACTGTTGCTCATGGCATCACCTGGGAAATCCAAAAGACGAATGATCGTTGATTTGGCGTCTCGCCGCACCTTCAACCGGTTTGGCAGTCTCGCGAGGACTTGCTAGGGTGGCGCCATCTGCCGGCCCTGGAGCCGTACAGCGGACGATACGGAGACGGTATGGCTTCCGATCCCCTGCAACAACGCTGGCGCCTGTTTCTGCAGTGGTGGGCGGGTGTCCTGCGCAAACACGGCTGGTTTCCGCATGTGCCGTTGGCGGTCTTTCTGGCCGCTGGCGCACTCAAGCTGCTGCATGCCGATGTGGGCCAGGATTGGCAGCGCCATCTGGCCCTGCTGGCGGAGGGGCAGTTCGACCAGCATCCGGCGCTGCTGCCGCCCTTGTTGATCGGGTTGGGGCAGTTGACCATGTCGGTGGGTTTGCTGATGCGCTCGCGCCTGGCCTGGACCATGGCCTTGCTGCTGGTCATCGCGGCCTTGGCCAGCCTGGCGTTCGGCATGCACCGGAGTGTGCCGATGCTGGTCTATTTCGCGCTGCTGTTGCTGGCCTTGCTGGCCAGCTGGCGAAGCTTCGACCATTCCAGCCTGGCGGCCAGCACGCTGTATGCCTTTACCGCGATAGCGATGCTGGTGATGTACGCCACCCTGGGCAGCTACTACCTCGGTGCGCAATTCTCCCCGCCGATCAAGGATCTGATCACTGCCTTGTATTACGCGATGATCACCATGACCACGGTGGGTTATGGCGACATCGTCCCGCGCACGCCCGAGTCGCGCCTGTTTGCCGTATCGGTGGTGGTGCTGGGCGTGGCGGTATTCGCCACTTCGCTGACCGCCGTGGTCTCACCCATGATCAAGCGCAGCCTGCAGCGCATCGTCAATCAGAAGGGCTACACCATGAAGCGCAAGGATCATTACGTCGTCATCGGCAATACCTCGTTGGCCGTCAACACGTGGCGTGAACTCGCCAAGCGCGGGCAGGCGGTGACGCGGCTGCTGCGCGATGCACCCGAAGAGGGCGAGCTGGCGGATGTCGATATCGTGGTGGGCGACTCCAGCAATGTTGATGTATTGCGGCAGGCCGGCGCGCATCAGGCCAAGGCGGTGCTGGCCATGCGCGATGACGATGCGGAAAACGCGTTTGCGGTGCTGGCCGTGAAGGAACTTGGCGGCACGGCGCGCACGGTGGCCGCCGTGAATGATGCGCGGCATCTGAGCCGCATCAAGCTGGTTCAGCCGGACGTGATCGTGGCGCCGCAGGTACTGGGCGGCGAGCTGACGGCCATGTTGCTGACCGGCGAAAAGGTGACGGCGGATTTTGTGCTGGAGCGGGTGTTTCAGTAGGCGTCGGCGGCTCGGAAGGGGCTTACTCAAGCCCCACGATGTACTTCCATTCCGCCGCGTCCACCGGCATCACCGACAGGCGGTTACCCTTGCGCAGCAGGGCCATGCCTTCCAGTTTCGGATGATTTTTCAGCTCGTCGAGCGTGATGGTGCGCTTGAGCTTGCGCACGAACTTCACGTCCACCAGCATCCAGCGCGGGTTGTCGCGCGAACTGCCGGGATCGAAATATTTGCTCTTTGGATCGAATTGGCTGGGATCGGGATAGGCGTCGCTGGCTACTTCGGCAAGGCCCGCAATGCCCGGTTCGGCGCAATTGGAGTGATAGAAGAACACGCCATCGCCGATCCGCATGCCGTCGCGCATGAAGTTACGCGCCTGGTAGTTGCGCACGCCATCCCAGGCCTCGCGCTTTTTGTGTTTCAGATCATCGATCGAAAACGCGTCGGGCTCGGATTTCATCAACCAATAATTCATGCGCTGGCATCTCCCGTGGTGCTGGCCCGGCAGTCGATCAGTTCGTGGTCGGTGGCGATGAAATCCAGCGTCACATCCCAGCTTTCCGGTGCGATCTCCGGTATTTCCTGAAAATCGTAGGCGATGCCTACCAGCAGCGGCTCGGTGGGGCGCAGCTGGTCTTTGAGAAAGCTGAAGCTGCGGTCGTAATAACCGCCGCCGTAGCCGATCCGGTTGCCGCGACGGTCGAAGCCGAGCAGGGGCACCAGCACCAGGTCCAGTTGGAAAGGGGCGAACCACTCGTGCGGCGTTACCGGTTCAGGAATGCCGAACCGATTGGGCTGTACCTCGTCCCCGGCCGCCCAGGGCGCGAAACGCAGCAGGTTGTCCTGGCCGATCAGCGGCAGCAGGAATTGCTGGCCCCGGGTCGCCAGGGGCGGAATCACCAGGTTGAGCGGCAGTTCGCCGTCGCAGGCCCAGTAGCCGGCCACGCGGTGATCCGTATGGTATTCGGGAAGGTGTTCCAGGCTGCGCCGCAGGCCCTGAGCGGCAACCATGCGCTGGGGCGGGGTCAGTGCGCGGCGGCGCTCGGCGAGTCGCTGGCGCAGTTCACGGCGTCGTGCGGCGGTATCCACGTCGCGCGTCTCCTAGGAGTGTTCTGATCGATGCTGCGCAGGCGTCACCGGCGCTGTCCGTTTGCAGGCCCCAGGGCCAGCGGCGCACGCGGGGAGGGCATAGCAAGCCTTCTGGACATCATGGCACCTGGGCTGAACCGGTCAGAGTATCCACTAACTACGCCCACGGATTCCCGGTTGGCGATCCGCTCCCCGGAAGCCGTGGTACGGCTTCCGGGCTGGGAATGAGGTGGCGTGAACCGCGATGCCGCTGCCCACCAAACGACCTTGATCCGAGTGGGATCAGGTGGGAGGGAGATCAAGGCTTCGAGGCTTTCCGCTCGCGGCGGACATGCACAACAGCCTTAAGTAACCGTCCCGGGGCCGTATATAGGAACAAGGCAAATGTAAGAGTGTGCTGGCGCACACCGCAGAAAACGCCGTTGACTATTTTAGTTGCGCGTCGAGTGCGGCTTCAAGCTTGCGACGTAAAGTCGCCAAACCTTCAGCGATGCCAGGTTCAGACATGTTGTTGTCGGAACTGACCGCAGGACGCTTCTGCAATTGCAAATACTCGTGCGTGATGCTGATGGCGGCGAGCACGGCCAAGCGATCAAAACCCGGCGTCTTCGCATGTGCGCGCAATTCACGCATCTTGCGATCGAGAAAGCTTGCCGCTTCCAGCAAGCCTTCGCGCTCTTCCGGCGGACATGCAATCAAGAATTCGCGATCGATCAGCCGCAGTGCAACCGGTTCGTTGGTGGTCGTACTGATGACGTCAGCCATTGTTCTCGAGCGCCTTGAGTCGTTGGATCATGGCCTCAACCCGGCTACGCGCCTGTTCGTTGCGAGCCAACAAGCCGGCGCGTTCATTGGCCAATTGTTCCTGGCTATGGCGCAGGCTGCGATTTTCTTCGGTCAACCGATGCACATGCTCAAGCAGCCGATCAAGCTGCTGGCTTAGGGCGGCAAGCTCGTACTGGGCGGTGTCGGGTGTTTTCATGGCCCGAACTATATCAGGACGCCGACAGAAATCTGCGGCCCGGAACGCCTGGCTGTGCCAGTGGATTAAACTTGTGCTTTGACCGTTGAAGGAGTTCCGCGATGACCGCCCCCGACCTGATCGGTCATGACGAGTTGGACGATGTCATCGCGCACCTGCGCCTGGCTCTCAGCCCTAGTGAGTTTCACGGTTCCCTATGCGGCTTCCTGGCCGGGAACGGCCGGTTGGGACGTCGGCCGTTGCTGGAAGTGCTGCAGTTGGATGCAGGCGGTGTCAAGGTTGCCCCGGTCGATCAGGCCGTTCTGGATCAGTTGGTACGCCAGAGCCAAGCCGAACTGGAGGATTCCGAACTGGGTTTTGAACCATTGCTACCGGCCGATGATCGCCCCTTGCCAGAACGTGCCGATGCGTTGGTCGACTGGTGCCGCGGTTTCCTGGGCGGTTTCGGTCTTGGCGGTCCCGATATGCTTGAGCGGCTTTCGAACGAGGGCAAGGAAGTCCTGCGCGATCTTGGCGCCATCGCCTCGGCGTCGCTTGATTTTGGCAATGAAGACGAAGACGAGGATGCCCTGATCGAGGTCCATGAGTTCGTCCGCATGGCCGCCATGTTGTTGTTTACCGAATGCCGCATTCCCAACCAGCCTTCCAGCGACACCTTGCATTGAATATTGCCCTGGATGAATTCGCGCGCAGGCGCCGTCAGCTTATGAAAATGGCTGGCGAAGACGCGGTGGTGCTGATCGCCACCGCGCCCGAACGCATGCGTAATGCCGACGCGGCCTGGCCTTATCGCCAGGATTCGGATTTCCATTACCTCAGCGGCTTTCCCGAGCCTGACGCTGTATTGGCGCTGCTGCCCGGGCGGCAGCATGGCGAAGTCGTGCTGTTTTGCCGCGAACGCGATCCTGAGCACGAACGCTGGCACGGCCCATCGATTGGCACGGAGCGTGCGGTTGCCGATTACGGCATGGACGATGCCTTTCCCATCGACGATATCGACGACATCCTGCCCGGCATGATTGAAGGCAGGGGGCGTGTCTACTGTCATTTTGGGCGCGAGCCGCAATTCGATGCGCAGTTGCTGGGATGGATGCGCCGCTTGCGCCAATTGCGTGGTGGTGGCGTGGTCCCGAAGGAATTCGTGGCGTTGGGTCATCTGCTGCACGATTTGCGCTTGTACAAATCACGCGGCGAACTGAAGGTGATGCGGGCCTCCGCGGCGATTGCCGCCGAAGCGCATGTGGCGGCGATGACGCTGGCGCGGGCAGGGCGTCATGAATACGAGGTCGAAGCCGAGGTTTTGCGCATCATGCGCAGTCGCGGTGCGGTCGCGGCCTTTCCGCCGATTGTCGCGGGCGGCGTGAATGCTTGCACTATGCATTACGTCGCCAATCGTGCGCCGTTGAAGAGTGGCGATCTGTTGCTGATCGACGCGGGCGCCGAGCTGGAATGCTATGCATCCGATATCAGTCGCACATTTCCGATCAATGGCCGTTTCAGTCGCGAACAACGCGCGCTGTACGAAGTAGTGCTTACCGCACAGCAGGCGGCCATTGATGAGGTGCAGCCGGGGCGTTCCTACAGCGCCGCGCACGATGTCGCCATCCATGTGATTACCGAAGGCCTGTGCGCGCTCGGTCTGCTCAAGGGTGATCCCGCCGAGGTGATTGCTCAAGGCAGCTATAAACGTTTCTACCCGGCCAAGACCAGCCATTGGCTTGGCCTGGATGTGCATGACGTGGGTGATTATCGCGTCGATGGCGAGTCACGCGTGCTCGAGCCCGGGATGGTGCTTACGGTGGAGCCCGGTATCTATATTCCGCCGGATGATATGTCGGTCCCCGAAGCATGGCGCGGCATCGGTATCCGCATCGAAGACGATGTGGCGGTGACGCGTGATGGTCATGAGGTGCTTACGGCTGGTGTGCCCAAGGAGCCGGAAGCGCTTGAGGCGTTGTTGGCGGCGCGATAGCGGCCGGGTCCGATGAGCATCGGGATACCCCTTCGCCATCACCGTCATTTCGAAGAAAGTTGATGCCGCGGATATTGCTGTCTATACAACTAGAGTTCTAGATATTTAGGGCCGCAAATCGCATGTGTGCGCGGCAGATGTGAACAATACGCCAACGCGCTAAGCATGCGACTGTGATGAAGCGCAAAGCCCCGCGACGGTATTACGTCATGTCGCACGGTTGACATGTTCGCGCACGAGCATCGCGCAACATGTCCGTGCCGCCAGGAAGAATGCACCATGCCGACTTCGATGAATCGCCGCAGGTTTTTGCAGTTGCTTGGAAGCACCGCGCTTGCCTCCGCGCTTCCCGCCAGCATCGCGCGTGCCCTGGAAATTCCAGCCAATCGACGGACGGGTTCCATTGAGGATATCGAGCACATCGTCATCCTCATGCAGGAGAACCGGTCTTTCGATCACTATTTCGGCTCACTGAAAGGCGTGCGCGGGTTTGGTGATCCACGTCCGGTGAATCTGTCCAGCGGCAAATCGGTGTGGTATCAGCCCAACGGTTCGGATTACGTGTTGCCTTTTCATCCCACTGCGCCGGATCTGGGCCTGCAGTTCCTGGAAGATCTCGCGCATGACTGGACGAGCACGCATGCGGCGTGGAACCAGGGTCAATACGATCAGTGGGTGCCGAGCAAAGGCACCACGACCATGGCGTACCTCACCCGCGACGATATTCCATTCCACTACGCGCTTGCGGATGCGTTCACCGTTTGCGACGCCTATCACTGCTCGGTACTGGGCCCGACCGATCCGAACCGCTATTACATGTGGACAGGTTGGGTGGGTAATGACGGCGCGGGTGGCGGTCCGGTGATCGACAATGCCGAAGCTGGCTATTCCTGGTCCACTTACCCGGAAGTGCTGGAGAAAGCCGGTGTTTCGTGGAAGATCTATCAGGACATCGGCACCGGCCTGAATGCCGACGGTTATTGGGGCTGGACCGACGACGCCTATATCGGCAATTACGGCGATAACTCGCTGCTGTATTTCTTCCAATATCGCAACGCGTTACCCGGCAGTCCCTTGTATCAAGGCGCGCGCACCGGCACCGATATCTCGGTGAGCGGTACCTTGTTCGACATCCTGCGCGCTGACGTGATGGGCAATACCTTGCCGCAGGTTTCCTGGATTGCTGCGCCCGAAGCTTATACGGAACATCCGAACTGGCCGGCCAATTACGGTGCCTGGTATGTCTCGCAGGTGCTGGATGCGCTGACCAGCAATCCGGATGTTTTCAGCAAGACGGCGCTGTTCATCACCTTCGACGAAAACGATGGTTTCTTCGATCACATGGTGCCGCCTTGTGTGCCGCCGTCCAGTACGCAAGGTCAATCGACCGTCTCGATTGCCAACGAAATCTTCCCGGGCAGCAGCAGTTATGAAAGCGGACCCTATGGCATGGGGCCGCGTGTGCCGATGATCGTGGTATCGCCGTGGAGCAAGGGTGGCTGGGTTTGCTCGGAAGTGTTTGATCACACATCGCTGATCCGCTTTATCGAACGCCGTTTCGAAAAGCAGTATGCGGGCTTGCAGGAGCCCAACATCACGGCATGGCGCCGTACCGTCGCGGGCGATCTGACTTCCGCTTTCGATTTTTCGCGCCCGGACGGCGGCCTGCCTGCGTTGCCGAGCACCAGCGCGTATCAGCCGCCGAATGACCAGCGCTACCCGGACTACGTGCCGACGCCACCCAGCGATCAGAGCCTGCCGAATCAGGAGCCCGGCACCAAACCGGCGCGTGCGCTGCCGTATGAGCTGCACGCGACGGCGTTGTTCGGCGAATCGGGTAGTTTTGGTATCAAGTTGGAAAATACCGGGCGCGCGGGCGTTTGCTTCCACGTGCGTTCGGCCGCGGCGTCGAATGGGCCGTGGTACTACACCGTGGAAGCGGATAAATCGCTGGACGCAGCGTGGCCGACGCAAGCGAGTTACGACTACAGCGTATATGGCCCGAACGGTTTCATGCGGCACTTCAAGGGTGATCTTTCATCCAGCAAGACGACCTTGCAGGTCGCGCTTCGCTATGACGTCAGTGACGGTAGCGTGGTCATGATTCTCGTCAACGAAGGTCACGATTTCTGCAACGTATCCGTGGAAAATGTGTACAGCGGCGTATCACTTTCCTACGCCCTGCGCCCTGGTGAGCAGCAGGAAAGGAAATGGTATCTGGGCGATAGCTACGGTTGGTACGACCTGGTCGTGCGCGCCGATGCCCAGAACGGTTTCGTACAGCGTTTCGCCGGTCACGTGGAAACCGGCGTGCCGAGCCTGACCGACCCGGCGATCGCGCAGGTGCGCTGGCAGAATCTGCAAAACGCCTGAACCGGTACGATGTGATGACCAAGGGCGCCCGTTGCGGCGCCCTTTGATCAGGTGTGCTGCGCTGTCCTTCAATTCAGCTTTGCGAAGGCCTCGCGCGTGAGATTTTCCGGTTCGCCGTGTGTACACACGACGTCATCCTCGATGCGAATACCGCCATAAGGACGGAAGGCATCGACCTTTGCCCAATCGACATCCTTGGCTTCCGGTTTGCTGCGCAGTTCTTCCAGCAACATGTCGATGAAGTACAGGCCCGGCTCGATGGTTACCACCATGCCCGGTTCCAGCACGCGCGTCATGCGCAGATACGGATGCCCTTCGGGGCGTGGAATGCTGCCGCCGTTTTCACTGGCCTGGAAGCCCGCCACGTCATGCACTTGCAAGCCGATCGGGTGGCCCAGGCCGTGCGGAAAGAAGGTGGCGCTGACGCCCGATTGCACGGCGCTTTCGGCGCTCATGCGAATCACCCCGTGCTCACGCAGCACATCGGCCAGTACGTGGTGGGCATGGATGTGCAGCTCCGGATAGCTCTGGCCCGCTTTCACCTTGGCGACAAAACCAAGCTGCGCCTTTTCGACGCTATCGATCAGGGCCTGGAATTCGCTGTGGCCGCTGGCGGCATAGGTGCGGGTGATATCGCTGGCATAACCAGCTGCGCTGCAGCCGGCATCGATCAGGAAAGAGCGGCTCTGCTTCGGCGGCAAGCGATCGAAGTTCGTGTAGTGCAGCACGGCGCCGTGTTCATTGAGGCCCACGATGCTGGCGTAGGGCAGCTCGGCGTCGATTTGCCGCGCGGCGGCGAGGTAGGCCATGTGAATGCCCAGTTCGCTCTCGCCGGCACGGAAGGCCTTTTCGGCCGCGCGATGCGCGCGCGTGCCGACGCGGCTGGCTTCACGCATCAATTCCAGTTCGTAAGGCGTCTTGTAGCTACGGTGCCAGTGCAGGTAGTCGAGCACCGGTTGCGGGTTGTTGACCTCTACACCGTCGATCTCGGGGCAATTGGGCGCGATCACCGCACGCTTGCCCTTCGGCAAGGCGGCGACGGCTTCGGTGGCGGTGCGGACGATGGTGATGTCGAATTGATCGACCCAGTAACCGCTCGGTGCGGCCGGCACGACGTGCCAGTAATTGCGCGGCTGCACAAAGACCAGTTTCGGCTTGTGGCCGGGTGTGTAGACCACCCAACTGCCGGGGGCGTCGGTCAGCGGCAGCCAGTGGCGGAAATGTGGATTGGCGACGAAGGGGTAATCCTGGTCGTCGAGAAATTTGCGCAACGGCGTGCTGGCGGAGATCAGCAGGTGATCAAAACCGCCCAGTGACAGGGCATTGTCGGTGCGCGCCCGCAACGTGGCGATGTGTTGGGCAAAGAGCGGAGCAAGATCGTGACTCATACGACATTCCGGCGGGGCTTTAGTCCGCCAGTGTAGCTCTTGAGGAAATGCGGGATGGCAAACAGGAACTGACGAAGCGCTCGGGCGCGGCATGAGCGTCTGCGCGGCACCGACGCAAGCTGGGATGACGGCAACACCGTGCTGAAACCTCGCGTTGGTTCGATTACAGAACCGGATCGGTAACGCCGTTCTTGATTTCCGATTTCCGAAAAATCAGGTCTGCTGTAGCCAATGATCGAGCTGCGTGGCATCAGCGCTGCCAATCGCGATGATCCGATATCCAGCCCAGGTTTGCCCCGGCGTGGCAGCCGGCTCGTGCCATTGTTCCTGGATGCCGATCTCGATAGTCGGAGCGGTGCCGTCGTGCCGTGGCAGCGGCAGGCTGACCTGGTACACCGCTTCGCTGCGCGGCACGCGCTGGCCAATCAACAGCATGCCGTTGCTCGACAGATTGCCCAGATGCCCGAGCGGCTGGCCGGTGATGGAGTCGGTGACCGCCACGCTGTAATCCGGACGCTTGCGTGGCGCGCGGCGTTGTTCGGGGGTATTCATGAGCGGGCTTCCGGCAAGGGCGATGCAGGCCGCAGCAGGCTGGCGGTAAGGGCATGCCAGGCGCGATCGAGCAGGTTTTCTTCCTGTGGCGGCAACTCGCGCACGCGGCCATTGGCGATGGCGCGCGCCAGTTCCTGCAAGTTCATGACATCGCTGCGTTGACCGCGCCGATTGACGAACAGGCTGTTGCCAGACAGCGGGGAGAACCATGCCAGCTTGCGTTGGGTGGCTTCACCGGTGGCTGGATCGATGAATTCGAACCAGCTGCCGAAGGGCAACTGGCGCAGGCGATTGTGGATCCGCGCTTCGCGCAGACCCAGCGGCGGCACGACCGCAACGTTGGTGGCGGCAGGCGGGGTTTCGTGCCCTCGCTGCTCGCCAAGGCGCTGGCGCTGCTTGAGGCGGATGGCCAGGTCGGTGGCACTGGGTGCCTCGGCCGTGCGGGCCGCCGCAACCTTGGGTTTTTCTGGTATGGCCGTTGGCGCAGGCGGTGGCGCTTGCGGCAAGGGGGGCGCAACGGCTGGTTTTTCCTCGACACTGGCTTTCGTGCTGGCTGCCGGAGGCGCAACGTCCGCCGCCGCGGCTTCGGGTGTCAGGACGGTGGCTTCGGGCGCCGCCGCGGTATCGATGCCGATCAAGCGCTGCGCGACCTGCTCGGCTTCATCGACATTCATGCCGATCTGCTGCAGGCCGGTTTCCACCTCATGCCGCAACAGCACGGGATCATTCACCGGGAACTGGCCGAGCAGTTGATCGGTGACACGCAATTGCTGGCGGAAGGCGTCGCTGTGTTCGCCATGACGAAGCAGGTTGAGCGCCAACACATCGGTCCATGCGCGTTCGAGCAAGGTACGCAGCAGACCACGCGGCGAAGCAAGCTTGAAGCGTTCGGACATCAGCTCATCGGCGCGATGGCGAGCCTGTTCCAGGCGCTCGCGCCCTTGCATGGCTTCGACGTGCCGGCGCTCGGAGGCCTGCGCTTTGCGGGACAGTTGTGCGAGGTGATGTTCGATATCCGCCAGCAAGCTGGTGTAGAGGCCCGCGGTGGGGGGCTCTTGCTGGGTACGCTCCACCAGTTGGCTGAGCTTGGCCAGCAGTTGATGATCGACTTCGCCATCCGGCCCGTCTAGCCAGCTATTGACGGTTTCGGCAAGCTTGCCCAGTACCTGGCGGGCAGGATGTTCTTGTTGATTGAAGAACTCGCGATCGTTGATGGCCAGGCGCAACAAGGGCAGTTGCAGGTTGCTCAACAGCACGCGTGCGTCGGGACCGTGATGCAGCTGTTTGGCCAGTTCTTCGAACAACATCGCGACCAGTTCTACGGTGTCACCCTGTTCGGCCGTCAGTTGCGTGTGTGGCACACCAGGAGGCAACCCGGCGTTAAGTTGCAGCAGCAGCTCTTCGTGCAGGCGCTGCGCGCTGCGCAGCTCGCGACTGGTGTGATCAGTGACCTGGATCATGTGCTGCTGCAGGGCCGACAGGGCAAGCTGCAATTCATCCTGCGTCGCGGTGCGCCCGCCCGCGCTCGGCGCGGGGCCGACGCGCTGGCGCGACAGCAGGTCGCGCAAGGTTTCCAGTACGGCGATGGGTTCGCTGCGTTCGGCTGCGCCTCCCGCCGCAGGTGCCGGTGTTGCGGCGGCGGGGGTTGCCGTCGGTGATGCACTTTGGGTTGGGCCGTGGGTGGGACGTACGGCCGCAAAGGCACGTAACTGCGGCAGGATGCCATCGGCCAGCAGTTTGGAGTTGATGGCTTCGTAGAGCGATACCATCGTGCCGCCCACCGAGCTTTCGAACACCTGCAGCAGCATCAGGCGGTGCTCGATAGGCAAGTTCAGCGGATCGCTGGCGGCGCGCAGGATATGCGCCATGTTTTGCGGCCCTGAAGGCAGTTCCTCGCCTTCCAGCGGCGGCGTGCCGACCAGTACTGCCAGGCGATAGGACAGCTCGGACAACAAGGCGCCGTTGTGTGCCTCAAGGCGCGATGCGAGTTTGTCGAGCGCGGCGGTCAATTCGTGCTCGGTGCGGTCGAGCAGGGTCAGCGATTGCAGGCTGAGCGGCTGCTCGGTGTCCTTGTCGTCGACGCTGCCCATCTGTTCGAAGCTGTCACGCAGGCGGGAGGCGAACGACTGGATGAATCCCTCGCGACCTTGCTGCACCAGGTTGCGGCTGTCGAAACAGCGCTGCTGCTCAAGATGGTTGCGTGACTTTTCCGCCTGGTCGTACAGCCGCTTGTCGAAGCGGTCCAGGCACAGGCGCAGGGTGGGCTCGATCCAGTGATCGCTCAGTGTGCAGGCGATATCGATCAGTCGACGCGCGCGTAACGGCAATTCAACGCGGCTGGCGCGGTGAATACGATCGCGTGCAGTGTACGAATCGAGCCTCGGTTCGACATCCATGACTCAAATCTCAGAATTTCCCCAGGGCAAAGTGTATGCCGTATCACGCTTGCCGTCATGAGGCTGACAAGGCTTAGGGCCTGTTCGCACTATTGGGGCGGGCCACGCCAATAGTGCGAACAGGCCCTGGATGCTCAATCGAGGAAACTGGCGATCACGTCATTGAGGAAGCGCTGGCCCAATGGGGTTGTGCCCA
The DNA here is from genome assembly GCF_016904955.1 of Dyella flava. Lineage (GTDB taxonomy): Bacteria > Pseudomonadota > Gammaproteobacteria > Xanthomonadales > Rhodanobacteraceae > Dyella_B > Dyella_B flava. Next base: position 124,850 of record NZ_JADIKE010000038.1, read on the forward strand.
GGCGCTGGGGATCGGCGTCCAGCCAGCCTCGCCGGCGGCCTTCGGCCAGCCGGGCGGCAATCTGTTGCAGGGGTAGGCCGGTGCGGGTTGGGAAATCGCCGGCCGGAACCCCGTCGATCAACCGCAGAGCATTGAGCATGTATTCGAACGGCAGCTCGCCAGCAGCGACGGCGGCATGGCCGCCCACTCGGGCCGGTCCACCGGCGGCTTGGAGATAGGCATTGGGGTGGCGGATTTTCCAGCGGCGGTATATCTCGCCCCTGGCCGCATCCGTGAGCTTGCCGTGCGCGCCGGCGCCTAGCCCCAGGTAATCGCCAAAGCGCCAGTAATTGAGATTGTGTTCGCAGCGCCGGCCTGGTTGTGCATAGGCGGAGATCTCGTATTGCGCATAGCCGGCTGCGGCCAGCCTGGCTTCGCAGGCTTCCTGCATGGCCCAGGCGTCGTCGTCGTCCGGCAGCGGCGGCGGGTGGGCGGCAAAGACGGTGTTGGGTTCCAGGGTGAGCTGGTAGTGCGAGATGTGCGTGGGCTGCAGGCTGACCGCACGATCCACGTCAGCCAGTGCACCGTCGAGGGATTGCTCGGGCAGGGCATACATCAGGTCGAGGTTGATGTTGCCGACGCCGGCGTCCTGCGCCGACTTCACGGCGGCTTCGGCTTCCCTGGCCGAATGGATGCGGCCGAGGCGCTTGAGCTTGTCGTCGTCGAAGCTCTGGATGCCGAAGGAAATGCGATTGACCCCTGCCGCCAGATAACCGTCGAAGCGCCCATGCTCGACCGTGCCGGGGTTGGTTTCCAGCGTCACCTCGCATTCCGCCGCAAACGGCAGGCGGGCCTGTGCGCCATCGAGAAAACGGGCGATCAGCTCGGGCGAAAACAGGCTGGGCGTGCCACCACCGAAAAACACGCTGACGATGGGTCTGCCATCCAGCGCGTTGCCGAAATCGGCGCGGTCGGCATCCAGATCGGTGAGCAAGGTGTCTACATAGGTTGCGTAGGGCGGTTCGCCGCGCAGCCCGTGCGAGTTGAAATCGCAGTACGGGCATTTTTTCACGCACCACGGCATGTGGACATAAAGCGCCAGCGGTGGAGCGATCAACGACATAAGTCAGGTGTGCAATTCAGCGATGCGTGCGTGCAATTGGGCCATTGCCTGGGCGCGGTGGCTCAGGCGGTTCTTCACGGCGGGTTCCAGTTCGGCCGCACTGAGCAGTTGTTCGTGCGGCAGGAACAAGGGGTCATAACCGAAGCCATGCGTACCGCGCGGCGCCTCCAGCACACGGCCATGCCAGCGGCCTTCCGCGATGATGGGGGCGGGATCGTCGGCGTGTTTGAGCAACGCCAGCACGCTGATAAAGAACGCGCTGCGTTGTTCGGCGGGGACGCCATCGAGTTCGTGCAGCAGCTTGGCATTGTTCGCGGCATTGTCACCGTGCTGGCCGGTGTAGCGCGCGGAATAGAGGCCGGGTGCACCGCGTAGATGCGCCACGCACAGTCCCGAATCATCGGCCAGTGCCGGCAGCCCGGTGATGCGAGCAGCGTGGCGTGCCTTGAGCAACGCGTTTTCGACAAAGGTGAGGCCGGTTTCTTCAGCATCGTCCACGCCGAGTTCGCCCTGCGTGACGACTTCAAAATGGCTGTCGGCAAGCAATGCATTGAATTCGGCGAGCTTGCCGCGATTGCTGCTGGCGAGAACGATACGTTGCATAGACTTTGTCGGTGAGTAGTCAAAGGCGGGGGCTTCATCGACCCAGCCGCGATAGCGTAGTGGCTGAGGCGACGGACTCAGTTCGATTCCAGCGCTTCCCGCTGCAAACGAATCAGTTCGCCAATGCCTTTCTCGGCCAGATCGAGCATGGCGTCCATTTCGTGGCGGCGGAAGGCGTGGCCTTCGGCGGTACCCTGTACTTCGATCAGGCCGCCGCCGTCGTTCATGACCACGTTCATGTCAGTGTCGCAGTTGGCGTCTTCGGCGTAATCCAGGTCGAGCACCGGCATGCCCTGATATACGCCGACCGAAATGGCGGCCACTGCGCCGATGATCGGATTGCGGCGCAGGTTTTCGCGTTTCAACAGGACATTGACCGCATCGACCAGCGCCACATAAGCGCCGGTAATGGCGGCGGTGCGCGTGCCGCCATCGGCTTGCAGCACATCGCAGTCGAGGGTGATGACGCGCTCACCCAGAGCCTGGCGGTCGACGCAGGCGCGCAGGCTGCGGCCGATCAGGCGCTGGATTTCCATGGTGCGGCCACCCTGGCTGCCACGCGTGGCTTCGCGCTGTGTGCGGGTGGCCGTGGCGCGCGGCAGCATGCCGTATTCGGCAGTGACCCAGCCTTCGCCTTTGCCGCGCAACCAGGGCGGCAGGCGCTCTTCGACGCTGGCGGTGCAGAGCACGCGGGTATCGCCACAGGCGATCAGCACGGAGCCTTCGGCGTGGCGGGTGTAGTGACGCTCGATCGTGATGTTGCGCAACTGGTCATGGGCACGGCCGCTCGGGCGGGACACTGTCATAAGGTCGTGTTGGGCAAGTCAGGGTGGGACAGTTTACCATTGACCCCTTTCTCCACCGTTCGGGCTGTCCTACATGATTCGCAGCATGACTGCTTACGCCTCCGCCGAGGCCGCTACCCCTGTCGGGGCGCTGACGTGCGAGCTGCGTACGGTCAATCATCGCTACCTCGAGATCAGCCCGCGCTTGCCCGAAGATCTGCGCGGCTTCGAACCGGCCTTGCGCGAATGCATCGCGGGCCGGCTTTCGCGCGGCAAGGTGGATGTGATCGTCCGTCGCGGCGAGTCGCGTGGTGAGTCGCTGCAGGTCGACAACACCATGGTCACCCGTTTGTCGGAGTTGGCGTTGGATATGGAGGGCCGCTTTCCGCGCATGCGCATCGAATTCACGGAACTGCTGCGCTTTCCCGGCGTGCTGCAGCACGCGGAAGTGGACCAGGAAGCCCAGCAGGCGGCGTTGGTCGGTGTGCTCGATCGCGCGCTGGACGCGCTGACTGCCACGCGTGAGCGTGAAGGTGCCAAGCTGGCGGAGATCCTGCGCGAACGCCTGGATGGCATCGAACGTATCGTGGCCAACGTGCGCAACTGGATGCCGGAGATTCGCACGGCCTTGCGCGCTCGCCTCGAATCGCGCCTGGCCGACCTCAAGCAGCCTGCCGATCCGGGTCGCCTGGAGCAGGAACTGGTGTTGCAGGTCACGCGATCCGATGTGGACGAAGAGCTCGATCGCCTTAGCACGCATATCGTCGAAACGCGACGTGTGCTGGGACTGAAGGAGCCGGTGGGGCGGCGGCTGGATTTCCTGATGCAGGAGTTCAATCGCGAGGCGAATACGCTGGGTTCCAAGTCGGTCGACGCACGCAGTACCAATGCGGCGGTGGAGTTGAAGGTGCTGATCGAGCAGATGCGCGAACAAGTGCAGAACATCGAATGAAAACGCCGCGCATCGCCGTCACACTGCGCGTGTGGGAGCCTCTCACCCCCATCCTCTCCCCGAGGGGAAGAGGGAGCGAAGGAGCTTCGCATCATGTCGCTTGATAGCAGTGGCACGCTCTTCATCGTTGCCGCGCCGTCCGGTGCGGGCAAGTCCACGCTGGTCAACGCCTTGCTGGAGCGCGAGCCAGGCATTTCCCTGTCGATCTCGCACACCACGCGTCCGCCGCGGCCGGGTGAGGAATACGGCCGTCATTATTATTTCGTCGAGCGTGCCGAGTTCGAGCGTGAGGTGGCCGAGGGCGTTTTTCTTGAGCACGCAGAAGTGCATGGCAACTTCTACGGTACCTCGCGCAATACGGTTCAGGATCTGCTGCAGCAGGGCCGGGATGTCCTGCTGGAAATCGATTGGCAGGGTGCCGCACAGATACGCAAGGCGAAGTCTGATTGCGTAAGCGTGTTTATCCTGCCACCTTCACGTGCCGAACTTGAACGCCGCCTGCGTGGTCGAGGATCGGACAGTGCCGAGGTCATCGAGCGCCGGTTGCGCAATTCACGCGGTGAGATCGCCCACGCCCATGAGTTCGACTACATCATCGTCAACGACCGGTTCGAGGATGCGTTGGACGGTCTCCGGGCCATTGTGCAGGCGGTACGCCAGCGCAGCGGACTGCAGTGCCAGCGGCATGCGGACCTGATCCGGGAGCTGCTGGCCGAAGGCTAGGTAGTTCGGTACAAAATGATTACTGCACTGGTCCGTATAGCATTAGATGCCCACTTCAGTTAACTTCACCACTTTGGTCTTACCCCTTGCCCATGACTGATACCGTTCAAGCCAAGCCCGACGATCGCGCTCTGGTGCGCATCCGTGGCCTAACCACGGTGCTCAGCGGCAAGACCGTGTTCGATGCCCTGGATCTGGACATCCCGCGTGGCAAGGTCACGGCCATCATGGGACCCAGCGGCACGGGCAAGACCACGTTGCTCAAGCACATCACCGGCCAGATGCGCGGTGACAAGGGCGAGGTGCGGGTGGATGGGCTGAACGTGCCGGAGCTGCCCCGCGATCAGTTGTTCGGGCTGCGTGAGCGCATTGGTTATCTGTTCCAGAATTCCGCGCTGCTGACCGATTTCGATGTGTTCGAGAATGTGGCCTTCCCGCTGCGCCAGCACACCAAGCTGCCGGAAGTGCTGATTCGCAATATCGTGCTGACCAAGCTGCAGGCAGTGGGCCTGCGCGGCGCAGCTTCGCTGATGCCGAGCGAACTGTCGGGCGGCATGGCGCGCCGTGTCGCGCTGGCGCGCGCGATCGTGTTCGATCCCATGCTGATTCTCTACGACGAGCCGTTCGTGGGGCTGGACCCGATTGCACTCAACCAGGTGTTGAAGCTGATCCGCACGCTCAACGACACGCTCAACATTACCAGCGTGCTGGTGGCGCATGAGCTCGCGGCAATCAAGGAAGTGGCTGATCACGTGTACCTGATTGCCAACGGCAAGGTCGTCGCGCAGGGCGATCCCAAGAAAATTGCCGATGACGGTTCGCCGTGGACGCGCCAGTTCTTCGGCGGCGACGCGGATGGCCCGGTGCCATTCCAATACCCGGCCGGCGATTACGCGCGGGCGCTGGGTTTCAAAGAAGGTGCCGCATGAGCGCGCAGATGCCGCATAAAAGTATTGTGGTGCAATCACTGGCGCAGATCGGCAACTGCGGCCTGTTCCTGCTGCGAATTCTTGCCGCGGTGCCGAGCAGCCTGCGGCATGTGCGCGAAACCGTGCGGCAGCTCTGGTTTGTGGGGGCGATGAGCCTCACCATCATCATGACCTGCGGACTGTTCGTCGGCATGGTGCTGGGGCTGCAGCTTTATCACGTGCTGGCCATCTTCGGCGGCACTTCGGCGACCGGTTCGGTGGTGGCGCTGGCTATCTATCGCGAGCTGGGGCCGGTGGTGACCGCGCTGCTGTTTGCCGGCCGTGCAGGCACGTCCATCACGGCGGAAATCGGCTTGATGCGTGCCACGGACCAGATCGCCGCGATGGAAATGATGGCCGTCGATCCGATTGCCTACGTGGCTACGCCGCGTTTCCTCGCCGGTGTGATCGCCATGCCGTTGCTGTGTTGCGTGTTCTGCGCCATGGGCATTTTCGGTGGGCACCTGGTTGGCGTGAGCTGGCTGGGTATCGACAACGGCACGTTCTGGTCGAACATGACCGCCAACGTGGACGTGTGGGACGACATTATCAACGGCGTGATGTGGAAGAGCATCGCGTTTGGGGCGGTGGTGTCGCTGATTGCCGTATTCCAGGGCTATACCACGCCGCCGACCAGCGAGGGCGTGGCCTATGCCACGACGCGCACCGTGGTGTCGTCATCGATCGCTATTCTTGCATTGGACTTCGTGCTCACTGCGTTCTTGATGTGAATGGACTGATGAACCGCCATGACTAACTGCTTCTTTCTGAGGACTTTGCCGTGAGCCAGAGAAAATCCTATGCCGTCGGCACCGGCCTGTTCATCGTGCTCGGTTTCGCCGCGCTGGCTTATCTCGCAACGCAGACCAGCTCGGTGGCCAACAGTCACCAGGGCTCCAGTTACACGGTCGATGCGCAGTTCGCCAACATCGGTGCGCTCAAGGAGCGTGCGCCGGTGAAGGTGGCCGGTGTGCGTGTGGGCCAGGTGCAATCGATTACGTTGGAGCCGGGCAAGGACGTCGCGGACGTTACCCTGTCCATCGACAATAAATACAACCAGATTCCGACCGATTCAGTGGCGACGATCTATACCAGCGGCTTGCTGGGGGATCAGTATGTGGGCCTTCAGTTTGGCGGCGCCAAAACTTACGTTGCCAACGGCGGGCACATCGGCCTGACCAAGTCCTCGGCACCGCTGGAGGAAATGCTCGGCAAGTTCCTTGGCTCCGGTGGCGCGGCTGATGCCATCGGCGGTACCTATTCGGTCCGGGCTGATTTCACCAACGTGGGCACGCTCTCGGTTGGGGCGCCGGTGAAGATGGCCGGTGTGGCGATCGGTAGCGTGGCGTCGATCAAGGCCGATCCGGTCAAGCTCGATGCGACGGTGACGCTGTCTATCGACAAGAAGTACAACCAGATCCCGGATGATTCGTCGGTATCAATATTCACCAGTGGTTTGATTGGCAGCCAGTATGTTGCGATCCAGCCCGGTGGCTCGCCGAACTCCCTCAAGGATGGTGACCAGCTCGTGCTGACACAGTCGGCCATGCAGCTGGAAGATCTGATCGGTAAGTTCCTGGTCAATGGTTCGCCCAGCGGCGGCAATAATGCCGGTGGCAACGGTTCATCCAATACCCCTGCCGGCAAGCATTGAGCCGGCCTTACTAGGAGTCATCCATGTTGCGTCACTTGGCTATTGCCACCGCTATTGCCCTGGGCAGCGTCGCGATCGCCGCACCGGCCTTCGCGCAGGATGCATCGAGCGCCCAAACTTCCAATGCATCCACGCCGGAGGTGGTGGTGCAGGGCATCGTTCACGATCTCAACACCCAGATCGCCGCTCACAAGGCGGAACTGCAGAACGACAAACCCAAGCTGGTAACGCTGATCAACCAGATCTTCCTGCCGCACTTCGACACCGATTGGGCGTCGATCCTGGTGCTTGGCATGCATGCCCGTGAAGCCACGCCGGAGCAGCGTGCGCGTTTCGCCAAGGCCTTTTACACCTCGCTGACGAACCGCTATGCGGAAGGTTTGCTGAACTATTCCCAGGGTTCTGTGAACGTTCTGCCGTTCCAGGGCGAACTCAACGACAAATACACCGTGGTCAAGACCCAGGTCACCACCGATGACAAGAAGCAGATCGCGGTGAACTACGTGTTCCACAAGACCGCTGATGGTCAGTGGAAGGCGTATGACGTGATCATCGAGGGCATCTCCTACATCACCAACTATCGCAACCAGGTTGATGCGGAGATCAAGAAGGAAGGCCTCGATAAGCTGATCGCGGATCTGGAGACGCAGGGCGACAAGGCGCTGCAGCAGATGGAACAGGAAAACAAAGGCAATGGCGCCAAGTAAATCCGGCCAGTTTCGGGTTGCTTCCGATGTGCCGGACACGGTATCCGTGTCCGGTACATTGAGTTTCGCGACGGCGGCGAATGCGCTCAACGCCATGCGCGCGGCATTCGCCAAGCATGATTGTCATACCCTGGACCTTGCCGGCGTCACTTGCTGCGACAGTGCCGGCCTGGCGTGCGTGCTGGCGGCGCTGTCGGAGGCCGATCAGGGCGGACACCACGTGTCCGTGCGTCATGTGCCGGAGGGGATGCAGGCGCTGGCACAGGTCTGTGGAATAGAGCCGTTCCTGCATTAACGGCGTTTCCCTACCCAGCTTCAAGCATAAAAAACGGGGCCTTGAGCCCCGTTTTTGATCTGTCGAAGGGCCTACTGGTTGCCCGACGGATTGCTCGGAGGAGGGTTGCCTGAAGGCGGATTGCCCGAAGGCGGCGTGCCCGAATTGTTCTGCTGTTTCTGCTTCTGCTCCCATTCCTGCTGCTCCTTGAGCAACTCGGCAGGGTCGAAGTTGTTGTTCTGATTGTTCGAGCCCTGGCCTTGCTGCAGCTTCAGCATCACGTCTGCCGGCGGATTGCCGTCGTAGAGCTTGTTGAGGCGGGTCTGGCGCCAGGCGTCGCGCACGAACGCATACGGGTCGTAGGCTGTCTTCAGGAAGCTGTCGGCATCAAGCAGCTGCGCGCGCATCTGAATGAAATAGACCACTTCGGGAATGTAGTACTGACCCCAGTGGAAGTGGTGATTACGCTCGAAGTAACTGAGTGGATCGAACAGGTAGCCATCCACCGGGTACTGCCAAACGTCACGCACGGTCGACGGACCGAGTAGCGGCACCATCAGGTAGTCGCCTTCCGGCACGCCCCAGCGGGCCAGCGTAATGCCGAAATCGGTTTCCTTGAGCGGGATCTTCATCTTGGTGGCCGGGTCGAAGAAGCCCGCCAGGCCCACCGTCAGATTGATCAGGAAGCGGCCGGTATCGGTGATCGCATCGCTGGGACGGGCCTGCAGCAAGTTGTTGGCGATGCTGATCGGCAGCTTGATATTGGTGAAGAAGTTGCTGATGCCGGTCTGCACCGGCTTGGGCGTCACCTTGGTGTAACCCACGGCGACCGGGCGCAGCACATGCGTGTCCAGCGCCATATTGAAGGCGTAGCTCTTGCGGTTGAACTTCTCCAGCGGGTCATCCGTGCGAGGCGGCGCAATGGCACAGCCGACCAGCAGGGTGACGGCGGCAATGGGTAGGGTACGGCTCAGTAGACGGCGGGGCAGGGAGGGCATCTAGAGGGGTCCGCTGCAAGAAAGTGGGGATTGTTGGTAAAATTGTACTTTCTAGTTTTATATTGTGCACGACTTGCGCGGCGCTTTCGAGCTGGCGCAGGCCGGTCTGGCATGATAAGAGTCAATCGCGTTGCCAGCCAAGTGGCTGGCCGATAAACTGTAAGACCGCATAAAGTTTCTTATTGTCCAAGGATTTCCCCTATGGCCCGCATTACCGTGGAAGACTGCCTCGAGGTAGTCGATAACCGTTTCGAACTGGTCTTGATGGCGACCAAGCGCGCCCGCCAGCTCGCCAACGGCGCCGAACCGGCCGTCAACCCCGACAACGATAAGCCTACCGTACTGGCACTGCGTGAAATCGCCGACCGCCGCATTGACCAGGCCACCATTGACGAGATCGACCGCGCCGAGCGCGAGCGTGCCGAGCGTGAAGCGCTGGAGTGGGCCGCGCAGGAAGTCGATGACGACCTCTCCAAGGGCGGAGATGACTGATGGATGGCGGCGGCTGTCGGCAGTGCAGTCGTCGATCCGGTAACACCGGACAAGCGGGTAGCGTTGCGCGCCCGATTTGTCTCGAGCCATCTTCCAGGTTCTACCTACATAGCGAGGCGATCGCCTGAACGGGCGTCGTGAATCCATGACGGCGGTTACGCATCCCGCTTCTGAGGATACGTCTGTACTGCCACCCTATGTGCTGGCGCTGAAAGAGCGCATTGCCTACCTCCCGGAGCAGCACGTTGCGCGCGTATTGCGTGCCTACGAAGTGGGCGCGGTGGCGCATGAAGGGCAGATGCGCAAGAGCGGTGAGCCCTACATCACCCATCCGATCGCCGTGGCCGGCATCCTGGCCGAGATGGGCATGGATGCCGAAACCATCATCGCAGCGATCCTGCACGACACGTTGGAAGATACCTCGCTGAGCCGCACCGCGCTGGCCGGGGAATTCGGCGAGACCGTGGCCGAGCTGGTCGACGGCGTCACCAAGCTGGACAAGATGCGCTTCAGCAGCCGCCAGGAGGCCGATGCGGAGAGTTTCCGCAAGATGCTGCTGGCCATGGCGCGCGACCTGCGCGTGATCCTGATCAAGCTGGCTGATCGCCTGCACAACATGCGCACGCTCGGCGCCAAGGAATCCGACTCGCGTCGACGTATCGCACGCGAAACGCTGGAAATCTATGCGCCGATTGCCCAGCGCCTGGGTATGAACAAGATCAAGGCGGAACTGCAGGATCTGGGTTTCCGCGCGCTTTACCCGGATCGTTATCGCGTGATCAGCGAGCGCATCCGGGCCGTGCTGGGCAATCGCCGCGAAGCGATGGGTCGCATCGAGGGCGCTTTGTCCGCGCGATTGATTGAAGAGCGCATTCCGGTGCGCGTGGTCGGCCGCATCAAGTCGCCGTGGAGCATCTATTCGAAGATGCGCAGCGAGCACAAGAGCTTTGCCCAGCTGATGGATGTGTACGGCTTCCGCGTGGTGACGGATAGCGCGATGAGCTGCTACATGGCGCTCGGCGTGGTGCACGCGTTGTACAAGCCGGTCGATCGGCGTTTCAAGGATTTCATCGCCATTCCCAAGGCCAACGGCTACCAGTCCCTGCACACCGTGCTGCTGGGGCCATTCGGCGCGCCGATTGAAGTGCAGGTCCGCACCGAGGAAATGGACTCCGTCGCCGAGCGCGGCGTCGCCGCACATTGGGCTTACAAGACCGAGAGCGGCCCGGCCAACAGCGCGCAAGCGCGTGCACGCGAGTGGCTTGCTTCGCTGGCCGATAGCCAGGCCAACACGCCGGAAGCGGCTGAATTCATCGAGAACGTCAAGATTGACCTGTTCCCGGATGAAACGTATCTGTTCACGCCGCGCGGTGACATTCTTTCTCTGCCGCGTAATGCCACGGCACTGGATTTCGCCTATGCCGTGCACACCGACGTGGGTGATCACGCGGTGGCGGCTCGTGTCGACAAGAAGCTGCTGCCCTTGCGTACGCGACTGGAATCCGGCCAGCTGGTAGAGATCATCACCGCGCCTTCGGCGGTGCCGAATCCGGCCTGGCTGGAGTTCGTGGTTACCGGCAAGGCGCGTACCGCGATTCGCCAATACCTGAAGCATTTGCAGCACGAAGATGCGGTGGATTTCGGCCATCGCATGCTCGATCGCGCGCTTGATGCCTTGGGTACCAGTCTGGACGCCATCCAGCCGGAAGCGCTGGACAAATTCCTGCAGAAGTCGAAGTTCAAGCGTCTGGAAGAACTGCTATCGGATATCGCCCTGGGCAACCGCATGCCCGATCAGGTGGCCAGCCAGCTCGTCGCTTCGCGCGGTACCTCGGCTCGCGGCGCACAGGCACAGGCTGCCCATCCGTCAGAGAAGATTCGCATCACCGGGGCTGAGCGTGGCGTATTGAGCTTCGCCAACTGCTGTCACCCGCTGCCAGGCGACGACATCATTGGCTACCTCTCGCCCGGCAAGGGCATCGTCGTGCATCGCACCGAATGCCCGAACGTGGCCGAGTTGCGCAAATCGCCCGAGCGCTGCGTGGCGATCGAATGGGATCGCGACGTGCAGGGCGATTACCGCGCCGAACTGCGCATCGAGGTCATCAATCGCCCTGGCGTATTGGCGACGGTGGCGGCAGCGATCGCCGCGGCGGATTCCAACATCGAAAACGTCGAATACGTCGAGCGTGATATGGCAGCAGCCACGTTGCTGTTCACTATCGAGGTGAAGAACCGCAAGCATCTGGCTGAGGTGATCCGGCGTGTGCGGCGTACGGGTGTGGTGAGCGGAGCGTATCGATATCCGCTTTGAAGGCTGGGCAGGAAATGGGTGAAATCAGAATGCCGCAAGATTTACCATTCCCCTTTCCTCTGCGCCGTTCCCATTAAACTGTGGCCTTTGACCGCTAATGGATCGACTCATGTCCCGCACTATCATCGCCACGGATAAAGCTCCCGCTGCCATTGGCCCGTACTCGCAGGCTGTACGTGCTGGCAGCACGGTATATTTCTCCGGCCAGATCCCGCTTGATCCGGCCACGGGGGCGCAGGTCGAAGGCGACATCAGCACGCAGACGCGTCGAGTGTTCGACAACCTGGTGGCAGTGGCCGAGGCCGCTGGCGGCTCGCTGAAGCACATCGTGCGGGTGGGTATCTACGTGACGGACCTTGCGAACTTCGCCGCCGTCAACGCGGTGATGGGCGAATACTTTCAGCAGCCTTATCCGGCCCGCTCCACCATTGAAGTTTCCGGCTTGCCGAAAGGTGCGCAGGTCGAAGTCGACGCGATCATGGTGCTGGACTGATCGATACATGTGCCGGCTGCTGACACCTCTTGTCGGCAGTCTCGCCGTCGACGTGTTCCTGTTCGGTTAGTCTTGCACCGATGGCTGCTCTCAAACCGCAAGCACTCGCTGATACCGCTACCGATCCTGGCAACTTGCCTGTGGCAAAGCTGGGGGGCATTGGACCTGCGCTGGTCGAGGCCTTGGCGCGTCTGGGTCTGCATCGTGTGCAGGATTTGTGGTTTCACTTGCCGCTCCGCTACGAAGATCGCACCCATCTGGTCCCGTTGGCTGATCTGCGCCCCGGTATGCGGGCGCAGGTGGTTGGAACGGTCGAGGCGGTTGAAAAAGGGTTTCGCTATCGTCCGCAGCTTAAAGTGGCGATAGGCGATGGTGTCATGCAGACCTTGTTGCTGCGCTTCTTCCATTTCAATCGCGCCCAAGCCGAGCAGTTCCGGGTGGGTGTCAGGGTGCTGTGTTATGGCGAGGCGCGCCAGGGCTCGGGCAGCCTGGAAATGGTGCATCCGCAATATCAGCGTCTGGCTGATGGCGCCGAGGTCGTTCTCGATGAACGTCTCTCACCGGTCTATCCCACCACCGAAGGCTTGGGACAAAAGCGTTTGGCGAGTGTCGCCACCAAAGCTTTGCAATTGCTTCCTGCTGAGGCGGAGCTTGAGCTGATTCCGCCGTCACTGTGTGCGGAACACGGGCTTACATCATTGCGTGAAGCGTTGCTTTACGTGCACCGCCCACCTCCGGATGCGCGGATGGATCAGCTGATCCAGGGCCGTCATCCCGCCCAGCAACGTCTGGCCTTCGAAGAATTGCTGACGCAGCATATGAGTCTGAAGCGGTTGCGCGCAGCGGTGCGCGAGCGCGGCGCGCCTGTGCTGGTTGGTCGCGGTGAATTGCACAAGCGCTGGCTTAAAACCTTGCCGTTTGAGCTTACGCCGGCACAGCAGCGCGTGATCAAGGAAGTGGCTGCGGATGCGTCGCAACCGCGCCCGATGCTTCGTCTGGTGCAGGGTGATGTGGGCTCCGGCAAAACGGCGGTAGCTTGCGCGGCGGCGTTGTCGGCAGTGGAGGCGGGCTATCAGGTTGCCCTGATGGCGCCGACCGAGTTGCTGGCCGAACAGCATCTGCGCAACTTCCGGCATTGGCTGGCACCGATGGATATTGCCGTGGAGTGGCTGGCTGGCAAGCAGCAAGGCAAGGCGCGGCAGCAGGCGATGAAGCGTGTTGCGGAAGGTGCGCCGATTGTTATCGGCACGCACGCGCTCATGCAGGAAGGTGTCGAGTTCGCGCGTTTAGGCCTGGTGATCGTTGATGAGCAGCATCGCTTTGGTGTGCAGCAGCGCCTCGCGCTGCGCGACAAAGGTCTGGAAGGTGAGATGGTGCCGCACCAATTGGTGCTGACGGCGACGCCCATTCCGCGCACCTTGGCGATGAGCGCCTACGCGGACCTGGATATTTCCGCCATCGACGAGCTGCCGCCCGGGCGCACGCCGGTGCAGACCATCGCCGTCTCCAATGCACGACGCACAGAGGTCATCGAGCGTATCCATGCGGCGTGCACGGAAGGACGGCAGGTCTACTGGGTCTGCACCCTGATCGAGGAGTCCGAGCAACTGCGCGCACAGGCCGCCGAAGCGGCGCATACGGAGCTTACGCATGCGCTGACCGACTGCAAGGTTGGCTTGATTCACGGTCGCATGAAGCCCAAGGAAAAACAGGCGGTGATGGATGCGTTCAAGGCCGGCGAACTCGCTGTGCTGGTGGCGACGACGGTGATCGAAGTGGGCGTGGACGTACCCAATGCCAGCTTGATGGTGATCGAAAACAGTGAGCGTCTCGGTCTGGCGCAATTGCACCAATTACGTGGGCGCGTGGGGCGTGGGGCGGTGGCGTCGAACTGCGTGCTGCTTTATCAGCCGCCGCTGGGCCAGCTGGCACAGGAGCGCCTGCAGGTGATGCGCGAAACCAACGATGGTTTTCGTATTGCGGAAAAAGACCTGGAACTGCGCGGCCCCGGTGAGGTGCTCGGTACGCGGCAGACCGGTCAGCTCAGTTTCCGCATGGCCGACCTTGCCCGTGACGCTCATTTGCTGCCGGCTGTACAGCATGTCGGCGAGCAGATGCTTGCGCGTTATCCCGAGCGGGCAGGCCAATTGATCGAGCGCTGGATCGGCGGGGCGGCGCGCTATGTAAACGCGTAAGAGAGAGGCGGGGAGCAAGACATCCATGCACGTGCGCGTATGTCGCTTTACGCTGATGTTCTTGTAGGGGTTGGATCATTTTCGTGTAAGCCTTAAGGTAGGTCAGCCCTGCCATAGGGCTGTCCCTTCCCTGCGCCTTTACATTTATGAGCAAGCCTCAGCTCTTGATTGACACCGACCCGGGTGTGGACGACGCACTCGCCATCCTGATGGCACACGCACACGCCGATGTGCTGGGGTTGAGCATTGCCGCCGGCAATGTCGGTCTTTCCCATACGGTTCGTAATGCGCGCACTCTGGTAGATCTGGCGGGCGCAACCACGCCAGTGTTTGCCGGTTGCCCGACACCACTGGTGCGCTTGCCCGAGGAAGATGCCGCCTTTGTACATGGACGGGATGGTTTGGGCGATGTCGGTTTTCCGGAGCCGATGACGGGTGTCAAAGGCGAGCATGCGGCGCTTGCGCTGTTGCGGCTGACTCGAGAGCATCCGGGTGAGATCACCTTGGTTGCGCTCGCGCCGCTTACCAATCTTGCACTGGCGCTGAAGCTGGATCCTGGCTTGCCGCAACGCGTAAAGCGTCTGGTCGTGATGGGGGGCGCGGTGACGGGACATGGCAATACGGGCCGGGTTCCGGCCGAGTTCAATGTCGGCTTTGACCCGGAAGCGGCGCATATCGTGTTCGAAGGTTTTCCGGATTTCGATCTGGTCGATTGGGAGCTGACCCTGCGTCATGCCTTCGATGAAGCTGATTTTGACGAGTGGCTGGCAGAAGGCGACCGCCGGGCAGCGTTTTTCGGACAGGTGTTCAAAGTGGCGCGGGAGACCAACCGACGCAGTGGGCGTCGTGGGATCATTGCGGCCGATGCCTTGGCTATGGCGGTGGCGATCGACCCGTCCGTAGTCCTGCGTAGCGAGCGCCGTCACGTCGGGGTGGAGCTGGATGGTCGCCTGACCCGCGGCGCCACCGTGGTGGATTGGAATAATCGCTTGAAGCTGCCTGAGCACGCCAATGTGGTGCTGGAGCTGGATCAGGCCAAGTTTGCCGCGATGGTGTGCCGGGCCCTGGGTGCTGAAAAGCCGACATGAGGCTGGATTTATGCTTAAGGCCTAGTCTCGCCAATCTCTGTCTTTGGGAGGGACTGGGTTGACCCAGGCCTAAGAAGCTCAATATAATGCCGCTCTTTTCACCACCGCTTTAGAGCCTGTCATGAAGCCCGATATCCATCCGAATTACCGCCAGGTGGTGTTTCAGGATCTCTCGTCTGATTTCGCGTTCCTGACGCGCTCGACGATTGCTTCCAAGGAAACCACCAAGTGGGAAGACGGCAACGAGTACCCGCTGGTCAAGGTGGATATCTCCAGCCACTCGCACCCGTTCTACACCGGTAAGCAGAAGACGGTCGATGCCGGCGGTCGCGTGGACAAGTTCCGCCGCCGTTACGCGCAGAAGTAATCGTTCTGCATACCCGCTGTCATCAGCGGGTGAGCCATTCGACCCAGGGCAGGCCTTGCGCCTGCCCTGCGTTTTTTTGCGATTGTGGATTGGACCATGCGCGGTCGGATTGTTGTAGGCCGATGTGCGATAATGAGAGGGATGCATCGTCGATTCCCCACGGCGATGTGCGTTTCCCTCACCGGCTGGTTGCCGTTCTGCGGTTGCCCCGGTGGCGACCCATGTGTAGGAGGTTTCCGTGTCCGATTCCAAATCCGTCAAGCTGGTAGATGAGTCCAACGGCCGCAGCAGCGAGCTCCCGTTGCTGACCGGTACGATTGGCCCCGCCTGCATCGACATTGCCCCGCTGTACAAGGACACCGGGCACTTTACTTACGACCCCGGCTACGGCAGCACCGCCAGCACCAAGAGCGCCATCACCTACATCGACGGCGACCAGGGCATCCTGATGTACCGCGGTTATCCGATCGAGCAGTTGGCCGAGAAGTCCAGCTTCCTCGAAGTGGCTTACCTGCTGTTGAACGGTGAGCTGCCGAACAAGGACCAGTTCTCCGCGTTCGAAAATGACATCACGCATCACACGATGATGCATGAGTCGCACAAGAATTTTTTCCAGGGTTTCCATCACGACGCGCATCCGATGGCCATGCTGGCGGCGTCGGTGGCTTCGCTGTCGGCTTTCTATCACGAAGATCTGGACGTCGATGACGCCGCAGACCGCAAGCTGGCTGCGATCCGCCTGATCGCCAAGATGCCGACCATCGCCGCTGCCTGCTATCGCTACTCGATCGGCTGGCCGTTCCGTTATCCGCGCAACAATCTCGAGTACGTCGACCGCTTCCTGCACATGATGTTCGAAGTGCCGAGCGAGCCGCTGACGATGAGTCCGGTGGCGGCCAAGGCGCTTGATCTGTTGTTCATCCTGCACGCCGACCACGAGCAGAATGCGTCCACGTCGACCGTCCGTCTGGTCGGTTCCACCGGTGCCAATCCCTACGCTTCGATCGCTGCGGGCATCACCGCGCTTTGGGGACCGGCGCATGGCGGTGCCAATGAAGCGGTGCTCAAGATGCTGGAAGAGATCGGTACGCCGGACAAGGTGGAAACCGCCGTCAAGCGCGCCAAGGACAAGAACGACAACTTCCGCCTGATGGGCTTTGGCCATCGCGTGTACAAGAACTTCGACCCGCGCGCCAAGATCATCCGCGAGATGTGCCACAAGGTGTTGGCTGAGCTCGGCGTCAATGATCCGTTGCTGGATGTGGCCATGAAGCTGGAAGAAGCCGCGCTGAAGGACGACTACTTCGTCGAGCGCAAGCTGTATCCGAACGTCGACTTCTACTCCGGCATCATCTACAAGGCGCTGGGCATCCCGACCGAAATGTTCACGGTGATGTTTGCCATTGCACGTACTGCCGGCTGGATCGCGCACTGGATCGAACAGCACGAAACGCCAGGTTCGCGCATCGGCCGTCCGCGTCAGCTGTACGTCGGTTCCGACAAGCGCGACTACGTAGCCAAGGACAAGCGCTAAGCGCTTGATCGGTGACATAGACAAAACGCCCGGCTTAGGCCGGGCGTTTTTGTTTGGGTGAAGACAATGCGTTTTGTCTAGCGCAAGGCGGTCGCCAGCTTTCGTTCGAAATCATCCTGCTCGTTGTCTTCCTCCGCCAACATTATCTCCACTGACGCCAGCGAGGCGCGGCGCATGGGTTTCTCATCGATACGATCGAGTGGCGCCTGCCGGAGTGCATTGTGCGGAAGCACGGTCAGATCGAACGGAAGATTGTCGGCTGCGAACAGCAACACCGGATATTCCACTTGCTCTTCGCGGCTGACGCGCAGGCGGCGGGTCTGCGTTTCCACCGGCACACCATGTTCGCGCAGGTAGATGCCGACGGCTTCAGGATCATCGCTGAAGACATGCAGGCAGACGGCCGAATGTGAATCGGCGGTGCCATCCAGTACAGCGCCGACCAGTCGGGGCTCGAAGCGCTGCAGGAAGCGCATGGCTTCGATGGCGGCCTCGCGCCGGGCCCTTACCAATTGCGGCTGGCTCTCGCCCTGGAAAATGCGCTGGTGCTCGCGCAGCGCCTGCTCGATCTCGTGATTGCGGGGCAGGGCTTGTTCATCAAGGACACCCAGCCGTTCGGCGGCCTTGCGTTTTGCGTGGTGGAAGTCGCGGATACCGTGCTCGCTCATCAGTCGCGCCGCCTCCTGGGCGACGCGTAACCGGTTGCGCTGCACGCGGTCGTGTGCGTGGATGCGATGGTGCTCGCCTCGTGCCATTGCTCCGGCCCTCAATTGCGCGTCCGGGGCAAGACTACCGGAAAATTATCAGGATGTTGAGAACATCCTTTACTGCACTTTCTCAACTCCCCGAGTACAGCTTTCATCTCCGAGCCCGGGAGAGCTTGACGAGCGATCCACGCTCCCGGAATTGCTTGCGGCTTGTTCATCTACGCTTGTCAGCCATTGGCGGGATGTTCAGAAAGCACTGTTCTGCACCTTTTCACCCCGCCGAACTCGCGAGTGCCCGAGTTCTATTCGGTGCATCAAGCACTTGGAGCGCCCGAGCTGCGGCAGGCCCACCTTGTGGGCTGCCGCCAGGAGGCCGTTTCTCGACAGTCTCTTAAAAAATGTCGTTGGCTTGTTGCTGGTCCTGGCTCTGCTGCTGTTGCTGCAGAGCTTGGTTGTGCAGGCGGTCCACGTCTTCAACCTTGAAGATTTCCGGCATTGCATCCGGATCACCCTGTTCAGTCGGCAGGCCGCTTTCGCGGTTGATCAGTACGGTGGTGATGCCCGGCGGCATTGGCAGGCTGGCCTGCGGCAGCTCTTTCAGTGCATCGCCCATGTAGTCGATCCAGATCGGCAGAGCAGCCTTGGCGCCGAACTCGCCCTTGCCCAGCGAACTGAAATCGTCAAAGCCCACCCATACGGCTGTAGTCAGGTCACCGTTGAAGCCGACGAACCATGCGTCGCGGTGATCGTTGGTTGAGCCCGTCTTGCCGGCGAGATCCGGGCGATTGAGCACCTTGGCCGCGTAACCGGTGCCCATCGGGGACTGGATTACGTCCTTCATCAGGGAGGTGACGAGGTAGTCGTTGCGAATATCGATCACATGTGGTGCCAGTACTGGATTGGCTTCGCCGCCGTGGGCGTCGGCCGGCAACGCAGTCTCCCCGGCTGCGGCAATGCTGCTGGCTGCTGGGGCAGGGGCGGTCGAGCTTGCCGCCACACCGTTGGTCAGCATGCTCGCCGGCGGAGGCGCGGGCGGGCTGTTTTGCAGCAGGCGTGCCTGGCAGTTGGCGCAGGCGCGGGCAGGATTGGCGACATAAACCGGCTTGCCGTCACGATCGTCGATTTCGCTGATGAAATACGGGGTGACCAGATAGCCGCCGTTGGCGAACACGGAATAGCCACGTGCCATGCTCAACGGCGAGACGGATGCCGTACCGAGCGCCATCGACAGGTTGTTCGGCAAGGCATCGAGCGGGAAGCCGAAGCGGGTGACGTAGTCACGCGCATAGCGCACACCAATCGCATCGAGCAGGCGCACCGATACCAGGTTCTTGGATTCGATCAATGCCTCGCGCAAGCGCATCGGGCCGGCGAACTTGTCGTCATCGTTGCTTGGGGTCCACAGGCCATTCGGCTGGGATGGATCAGGCAGGGCCAATGGTGCGTCGTTGACAATCGATGCGGCGGTAAAGCCACGGTCAAAGGCTGCTGAATAGATGAACGGCTTGAAGCTGGAGCCTGGCTGTCGCGCTGCCATGACGGCGCGATTGAACTTGCTGCGCTGGAAGTTGAAGCCCCCGACCAGTGACTGGATTGAGCCGTCTTCCGGGTTCAGCGATACCAGGGCCGCCTGGGCCTTGGGAATTTGGGTGAGCTGCCAGTTGCCCTTGTCATCCTGGATCACTCGGATGATGTCGCCAGGTTTGAGCACCTCATTGACAGCGTTGGGTGCGGCACCGACCCGGCTATCGGTGATGTAGGGGTGTGCCCAATCCATGGCGCTGAGGTTGAGCTTGATGGTCTGCTTGGTCGGCAGGTAGACCGAGGCCTCGGTGGCGGACGATGCAATGACTAGGCCCGGCGTCATGCCGGCAAGATCCATATAGCTGGACAGCACATTGCTGTAATCAGCATCTGTGGCGTTCGGGGATAGTTCCTGGTGGGCTTCCGGGCCACGCCAGCCATGGCGGTGGTCGTAGATGGAAAGCCCATCGCGGACAGCGGCGACCGCAGCCAGCTGGCGGGAGCTGAGAATCGTGGTCTTGACGACGTAGCCTTCGGTCAGCGCGTCGTTGCCGAGGCGGTCCAGGGCCTGCAGGCGAGCCATTTCAGCCAGGTAGGGGGCGTCCACCTGGATCGGTTGTTCGTGCGGGGCCGCGTCATCCGGGGCATTGATGGCCTCCTGATACTGCGGCTGGCTGATGTACTTGTGCTCCAGCATTTGCCCAAGCACCCAGTTGCGGCGGGCGATCAGTCGCTGCGTATTGGTCAGTGGATTGACCGCCGAGGGCAACTGGAAGGTGGAGGCGATCGCCGCGCATTGCGCAACAGTCAGCTGATCCAGCCGCTTGCCGTAGTAGTACTCGGCCGCGGCGGCAATGCCGTAGGAGCGGTGTCCCAGGAACATTTTGTTGAGGTAGAGCTCCAGGATCTGGTCCTTGGTCAGCTCACCTTCCATGCGCAGGGCGATGAACATCTCGATCAGCTTGCGCGAGTACAGCTTTTCCGGGCTCAGGAAGAAGTTGCGCGCCACCTGCTGGGTAATGGTGGAGCCGCCCTGGGTCTTGTTGCCACCGGAGGCCAGCACATGGAAACCGGCGCGCATCACGCCGCGCCAATCCACGCCAGGGTGGCTATAGAAGTCCGCGTCTTCGGCCGAGAGCACGGCGTGCTTCATCATGTCCGGCACCTGATCGATGGAGACCGGGATGCGGCGCGTCTCACCAAAGGTTGCGATCAGCTTGCCGTCAGCGCTCAAGATACGCAGCGGCACCTGCATGTGGTAATCCTTAAGCACCGCTACCGAAGGAAGCCGGGGGGCCACCAGCCAGTAGGCCACTCCGGCGGCTGCGGCAATAAGCAGGAGACCACTGAAGCCGAGGATGAGAAACCAGCGCAGGAGGGCTTTCAGAATTCGCGTCATGTTGTTTTTAGCGGAGCGGACCGACAGGGTCAGTCACAACGTATTGAATTTTAAAAGGATGGTGTGATATCCAGGAGGCCAGGCAGCGCATGCTTCGCGGCTTGAGCAAGCCCGCAGGCCCGTTTCCCGTTGCCGAACTACACGCCTTGCAAGCCGTTGGGCATCACGCCACTGCGCAAAAGAAACCAGATCATTCCAATCGAGACCTGAGTCAAAACAGTTCAGAGTATAGATGTTGCAGTATGTGCAGCATGAGCGGCTGATTAGCAAAACCTTAATCGCGGTACCCGGCGGGTTGGCTCAAATGTGCAGGCCATCACGTCAAAAGTCTCGAAGAAGATCGCGTAGGCCGTTGCTATTGCGTTAATTTTTGGATCTAATGACCCGGCAATCCTGCCAGTTACTGGCGGAAGCGCCAGGGGTCAAGGGGGAATCATCGTGGGGCTCTTTACACCCAAGAAGCCGCCGCTCGTTGGTGTCGACATCAGTTCGACGGCCGTCAAGCTGCTGCAGCTCAGCCAGGCCGGTGGCCGTTATCGCGTGGAGCATTACGCGATCGAGCCACTGCCCCCCAACGCCGTTGTCGAGAAGAACATTGTCGAGGTCGAGGCCGTCGGCGAAGCGGTCCGCCGTGCGTTGGCGCGTTCGGGCGCCAAGATCAAGCATGCGGCAGCGGCAGTAGCCGGCTCGGCAGTAATCACCCGTATCGTGCCGATGTCCGCCGAGCTTTCCGATGAAGATCTGGAAGGCCAGATCCAGGTGGAAGCCAACCAGTACATCCCGTATCCGATCGAGGAAGTCAGCCTCGATTTCGAAGTGCTCGGTCCGGTTCGCGACAACCCCGAAATGAACAACGTGCTGCTGGCGGCGTCGCGCACGGAAAACGTCGATATGCGCGTGGCCGCGCTGGACCTGGGCGGACTGGCTGCGCAGGTCATCGACGTGGAAGCCTTCGCGATGGAGAACGCTTTCGCGCTGATCGCCGACCAGTTGAATGTAGGTCGCGATGCACTGGTGGCGGTGGTCGATATCGGCGCCACCATGACCACGCTGTCGGTACTGAAAAACCAGCGCACCATCTACTCGCGCGAGCAGGTCTTTGGTGGCAAGCAGCTTACCGACGAAATCATGCGCCGCTATGGGCTTTCCTATGAGGAAGCCGGTCGCGCCAAGCGCAAAGGCGGTTTGCCGGAGTCTTACGAAACCGAAGCGCTGCAGCCGTTCAAGGAATCGCTGGTGCAGCAGATCAGCCGTCTGCTGCAGTTCTTCTATGCCGGCAGTGAATACAGCAAGGTCGATCAGGTGGTGCTGGCGGGCGGTTGCGCGTCCATCGAAGGGATCAGCGCAATGCTGGAAGAGCAGCTTGGCCTGCCTTGCATCGTTGCCAACCCGCTAGCCCGCATGTCGCTGTCGAGCCGAGTGCAGGCCCAGTCGCTGACCCAGGATGCGCCGGCCCTGATGATCGCGGTCGGACTCGCCATGAGGAGTTTCGACTGATGGCACGCATCAACCTACTTCCCTGGCGCGCGGAGCGCCGCAAGCAACGGCAGCGCGAGTTCTTCATGCAACTCGGCGCCGCTGCAGTAGCTGCGATCGGATTCCTGATGTTGTGGGGATTCTGGATGGGCATGCGCATCGACAACCAGAATGAGCGCAACGCTTATCTGCAGGATCAGATCAAGCAGGTCGATGCGCGCTTGACCAAGATCAGCGATCTGGAGAAGGTGCGTGCCCAATTGCTGGCGCGTAAGCAGATCATCGAGCAACTGCAGGCCAACCGCTCGCAGATGGTGCACTTGTTCGACGAACTGGTTAAGACGATTCCTGGCAGCGCGCGCCTGACCTCGATCAAGCAGAACGGCGATCAGATGGTGCTTGGCGGGGTTGCGCAATCCAACGCAAGCGTTGCCGAGTACATGCGCAATATCGAGGCATCGCCGTGGATGGGGCAGGCTGACCTGAGCCAAACCGAGAACAGCCATGATGCCTCGCGCATGCCCTACAGCTTTGGTCTGACCGTCGCGCTGCAAAAGCCGAAGGATGATGGCACGGGTCAAGGGGTGGCCCCGGCATCCTCCAGCACTGCTGGCGCAATGGCAGCCCCATTCACACCCACAACATCTCAGCCGAAGCCGGGCAGTGTGCCGGCATCGGTCCCGCCTGCTACTGCGCCAGTCAAGGGAGGAGCCAAATAATGAAACTCCTCGAAGACCTGCGGAGTCTGGATCGCAACAACATCGGTGGCTGGCCGGCGTCGGTCAAGACGTTCTTTACGGTGCTGCTGTTTATCGTGATCGTGTTTCTCGGCTGGTATACCTTTATCAGTGATCAACAGAACACCTTGCAAAACCTGGCTGGCAAGGAAGACAAGCTCAGGCAGGAGTTCTCCGAGAAGCAGGCCAAGTCGGTCAATCTCGAAGCACTGCAGCAGCAGCTTGATGAGATGAAAGACATGCTTCGTCAACTGCTGCGCCAGTTGCCGAGCAGGACCGAAATGCCTGAGTTGCTGGTGGACGTTTCGCAGACTGCATTGTCGGCGGGCCTGCAGCAGGAGCTGTTCCAGCCGGGCACCGAAGTGCCCAAGGACTTCTACGCCGAGAAGCCGATTAAGCTGAAGATGGTTGGCACCTATCATCAGTTTGGTGCTTTCATCAGTGGCGTGGCCTCGCTGCCACGCGTGGTGATTCTTACCATGCATGATGTTTCGCTGACACCGCTCAACCCGCCCGCCAAGGGTGCTGAGCCGGGGCCGGATCAGTTGCTGGTATTGCAGGGCACGGTGAAGACGTATCGCTACCTCGAGGACTCTGAGACGGGCGAGGCGAGTGGCAAAGGCAAAAAGGTAGGGGGGGGGAAATGAGGAACCTGTCTGCCATCAAGCCAGCTCACTTGGCGAAGGTATTCTTGTTGGGCAGCGCGATATTGACACTCGCGGGCTGCACACGCGGCATGTCGGATCTGCGTGACTGGGTGGCGCAGGAAAAGGCCAAGCGTGGTGCTCCGATTCCGGCGCTGCCAGTGATCAAGACCTTCGAGACATTTATCTATAACGATCAGGACAAACGCGATCCGTTCAGTCCGAGTCCGGATGAGCTCAACCAGAACAACGGGCCACGACCGGATGAAGGACGGGCTCGGCAACCGCTCGAAGCCTACGCTTTGGATAGCCTGACAATGGTTGGCACGATTGGCAGCGGAACCAATACGGAGGCCCTGATCAAGGACCCTACCGGTGTCATCCATCGCGTGCGTGCTAACGAATATATGGGCGAGAACTATGGCCGCATCACTGCTATCAGCAGCGATCGGGTCGACTTGGTCGAATTGGTTTCCAACGGCAATGGCGGCTGGATGGAACGTCCTGCCAGCATCGCGCTCGTCGCCAAATAGGAATACAGGGGCTGATGCAATGACTAATCCAATCAAACCAGTCCGGAGCCGTGCCATGCACTTGGCGAGCCGTTGCCTGATGACAATGATGGTGCTCGGCGCCGCTGCATGGGCCAATGCAGCGGTTGCAGCCAGCACGCTGCAGAACATTACTTACAAGACCCTGCCTGGCGGGCGTGTCGAGTTGCGCATGAACTTCGACAACAGCCAGCTGCCCCAGCCCAGTATTTTCACCACGGATAATCCGCCGCGTATCGCGATCGATTTTCCTGATACGACCAACGATGCCTCGCGGCACCAGGATATCGGGGTGGGCACCACCACGGGTGTATCGGCGGTATCGGCCGGGGGGCGTACTCGCGTCGTCGTGGAGCTGATGCAGGCGTCGAGCTACAAGTCGCGCGTTGAGGGCAACAGTCTGGTGCTGGTGGTCAATAACGGCACGCAATCGCAGCCGGTAACCACGGCCGCCACCATTGATCCGTCGAAGGCGTTGCCATCGGCGATGAATGGCCCGGCGATCAGCAATATCGACTTCCAGCGCGGTGCCAACGGCTCCGGTCGGGTCCTGATCAATTTCAGCAGTTCCGGCGCCAACGCCAATATGCGTCGGCAGGGCAGCGATATTCTCGTTGACATCGACAACGCGCAACTCCCTGCCAGCCAATCCCAGCGCTTGAACGTCCTCGATTTCGCCACACCAGTGCAGTCCATCTCGCCAAGTTCAACGCCCAGTGGCGTGCACCTGGACATCGCCTATACTGGCGACGTGGAGACTTCCTCGTATCAGACGGGCAATCAGTACGTCATCGAGGTTACGCCCAAGAAAGAGAGCGCGAAGAACACCAATCCCGGTTCGTTCGCGCAGCCTGTTTATACGGGCAGCCGCCTCACCTTCAATTTCCAGGACATCCCGGTTCGTTCGGCCTTGCAGCTGCTGGCAGACTATTCGGGCTTGAACCTGGTGGCGTCGGATACGGTGGGTGGCAGCATCACCCTGCACTTGGTCAATGTTCCTTGGGATCAGGCACTGGATGTGATCCTGCGTGCCAAGGATCTGGACAAGCGCCGTGACGGCAACGTGATCTGGATTGCTCCGCAGAAGGAACTGGCCGATTACGAACAGAGCCTGTCCGATGCACGCTTCAAGGCCGAGGATACGGCCCCGCTGATTACGACCTATGTGCCGATCAGCTATGGCAAGGCGCAGGATATTGCCAAATTGCTGACAACCGGCAGCATGCAGAGTATTACTGGTGGTGGTGCCGCTGGCCAAGCAGCGCAGCATCGCGGGTTTCTCTCGCCACGCGGTAGTGTCAGCTTTGATATACGAACCAACACGCTGTTGATTAACGACACGGCTGAAAAGACAGCTGAATTGCGAGGCATCATTGCCGAGCTCGATCGTCCGGTGCAGCAGGTCCTGATTGAATCCCGCATTGTGATCGCCACCGATGACTTTGAGCGGGACTTGGGCGTGCAATGGGGCGTCAGCGGCAATCGCACCAATCCGAGCGGCCAGACTCTGCAGGTCGGCACCGGGATCGGCAATTCTCAAGGCAACAATTCGAGCACTTCCACGCTTGGCGGTGGATTGAGTAACTTGAATGTGAATCTGCCCGCAGCTCCAACGACCGGTACGGCATCGACGCTCGCGGCAGCCATTCTCGGCAAGAATTATGCGCTGGATCTGGAACTTTCCGCTGCCCAGGCCGAAGGCCGCAGTGAGGTCGTTTCCAGTCCGCGTGTGATCACCGCCAACCAGCAGGAAGCCGATATTCGCCAGGGTCAGGAAATCGGCTACGTAACGTTCCAGAACACATCGGGTGGAGCGGGCACGAGTGGCACAGCTACGGTGGCATTCAAGGACGCCGTGCTTGAGCTGAAGGTGACCCCGACGATTACGGCTGATAACCGTGTCTATCTGGCGATCAATGTGAATAAGGACTCGCTGGATCACTACATCACCGTAACCGGCAGCGGTCAGGTTCCCGTGATTGACACGCGCTCGCTCAACACCTCGGTGCTGGTGGACGACGGTCAAACCGTGGTGCTTGGCGGTATCTACGAAGTGACCAAGTCAGATACCATCAACAAGGTCCCTGGACTGGGCGACATACCAGGTTTGGGTATCCTGTTCCGCAATACACAGCATGTGAATGACAAGGATGAGCTGCTGATCTTCGTCACGCCGCGAATCCTGAGCGATAGCTTGCAATAGGCTGGCTGGACTCGACGCAAAGTAAAAGGGGCGGCCAGTGTGCCGCCCCTTTTTGCGTTAAAAGATCATTCCCGGCAAACTTTCCCGCGCGTCCGCGGTCTGAGCCGGCACGAAGCAGTACAGGATATTCGGATGGATATGCCCCAAGTCCCCACTCCCGGGCGTCTGCAACAAGCCTTTTCACGACTCCGCGATGATCTCCAGCGCCAAATCATCGGCCAGCCTCGACTTATCGATTGCTTGCTGATCGCCCTGCTGGCCGATGGCCACCTGCTAGTCGAAGGAGCGCCCGGGCTGGCCAAAACCACCGCCGTCAAGGCGCTGGCTGGGCGTATCGAAGCCGATTTCCATCGCGTGCAATTTACGCCCGACCTGTTGCCGGCCGATCTCACTGGTACCGACGTATTCCGGCCTCAATCGGGCAGCTTCGAGTTCGAGCGTGGACCGTTGTTCCACAACATTGTCCTTGCCGACGAAATCAACCGTGCACCGGCAAAAGTACAGTCGGCGCTGCTCGAAGCGATGGCCGAACGGCAGATTACCGTGGGGCGAAGCACCTGGCGCTTGCCCGAGCTTTTCATGGTGATGGCGACGCAGAATCCGATCGAGCAAGAGGGCACCTTTGCCCTGCCGGAGGCACAGCTCGACCGCTTCGTCATGCATGTGACGATCGGTTATCCGGATGCTGCATCGGAGTTGGCCATCTTGCGCTTGGCTCGTGAACAAGCCACCAGGCCAGCGCATCAACCCGCGCACGTACTGTCCGTCGTCACGCAGCAGGACGTTTTTGCGGGTCGCGAAGCAGCCTTGGCTGTACACATGGCACCTGCGCTGGAGCAATATTTGGCGCAACTGGTGTTGGCAACGCGCGATGCAGGACGCTATGGTCCTGAGCTGAAGCGCTGGATCGCCTGGGGCGCAAGCCCGCGCGCCACGATTGCGCTTGATCGCTGTGCCCGTGCTCACGCCTGGTTGAGCGGTCGCGATTTTGTGCTGCCAGAAGATGTTCACGCCGTTGTGTACGAAGTGCTGCGTCATCGCGTGTTGCTGAGTTACGAAGCGGAAGCCGAAGGCATACGCAGTGACAAGGTTATTCATCGATTGCTGGACCTTGTGCCGCTGCCGTGAACGCTGTGGCCTCGAATCAGTTGGATGGTGATGGCCGTGTACGAGTATCACTGGCGGAGCTGATTGCCTTGCGCAGTCGCGTCGCACGCTTGCGCTTGCCGCCGCAAGACAGTCGCGCGACACGGGTCGGCATTCAGTCCAGTCGTTTATATGGCCGCGGCATGGATTACGCCGAATCGCGAGCGTATCAGCCTGGCGACGATGTGCGCCGTCTCGATTGGCGCCTGACAGCCCGTAGTGGTCGCTTGCATACCAAATTGTTCCAGGAGGAACGCGAAGGACAACTGCTGATCCTTCTCGATCGGCATGCGAGCATGCATTTCGGAACGCGGGTTCGCTTCAAGTCCGTTCAGGCGGCAAAGGCAGCAGCGCTGGCTGCATGGTATGCCGTGCGCGCAGGCGAGCGCGTTGGCTTGATGCAATTTGGCGGATATACACATTTACAACGTCCGCGTGCCGGTTTGCATGGTGCATTGGACGTGTGTGGCGCCCTGGCCAAGGGCGACACATTCGTGTCCGATCATCGCGAGCCGCTTTCGCAGGTGCTGCAGCATGTCATCAAGTTTCAACATGGTGCAAACCGCGTGCTGTTGATCAGTGATGGTCAGTGTAGCGATGAGCTGGCGCGGCATCGTCTGCTGGAAATGATGCGGCATACGGCGGTGCGGTTGCTGGTGGTGGCCGATGCACTTGAGCTGACCGCGGTGCCGGCCGGGCATTACCCCATCGAACACGAAGGCCAGCGGCGCACGATGGTGCTGGAATCGGCACGTCAGCGTGAGTCGTTCCAAAAGAGTCTGGGGGCGGGACAGGTCCGATTGGTTGCCACGGCGCAGTCGCTTGGTGTCCCCTCCCGCATCATCGATACCGCGAGTGATCCCATGGATGCCGTCACAGCACTGCTGCGTGACGGAGGCAAAAGGCGATGAGCGGGTCATTTCCCGAGCCGGAAGACGGCCTGACCTTGCGTGATATTCACATGCCTCCTGCGCCGTCCTGGTGGCCACCAGCCCCGGGGTGGTGGGTGCTTTTCGGTACAGTGTGCTTGATCGTGATCCTGGCATGGCTGTTCTATCAAAGCTCGCAAAAGAAGCGCATGGCCCGCCAACGAATACTTGCTGAAATCGAGCAATTGGCAGGACGCCATCCCGACGATGACACCGCTTACGCGGCATCCCTGCATCAACTTCTGCGGCGCGCCGCGCGCCGTTACGCCGCCGACGCGCATCTCACACAGGGTGATCGCTGGCGGCAGGTGCTGGCACGTATTCCCGTGGATGACGCAACGCTGGATGCGTTGATGAGCCTGGACGCGCGCATGTATCAACCGCATGCAGACTTCGATCGTCAACGCGTGCAGGCGGCAGCGCAATATTGGCTGGATGCGGCGTTACGGCATGCCAGAATCACGGAGGTCGGGCATGCCTGAGTTTGCCTGGCCTTGGGTGTTCGTGCTGCTGCCATTGCCCTGGCTGGTATGGGGCGCGCTAAAACCCGCGTCGCCGGCGCAGGCGTTGCACTTGCCCCACGCTTCACTGGTTTGGAGTGGCGGTGATCGCGCCGCGACACGTAGCTCAGGCTCCTGGCTATTGGCGCTGGGCTGGCTGTGCCTGCTCGTTGCGGCCGCAAGGCCGCAGACGCTAGGTCCACCGCAGGCGCAACAACATAGTGGCCGCGCGATGATGCTCGCAGTCGATCTGTCCGGCAGCATGCAAACACCCGACATGCAGCTGGGTGGCCAGCAGCTCAGTCGCTTCGGTGCGGTGGAGGCAATTGCCGGGGACTTCATCTCGCGCCGCAGGGGTGACGAACTCGGATTGGTGCTCTTTGGCACGCATGCTTATCTTGTTACGCCGATCACGTATGACCTGGATGCGGTGCGCGCCCAGTTGCAGAGCGCCGCCATCGGGCTGCCCGGTACCGAAACCGCCATTGGCGATGCGATTGCCGTAGCGACCAAGCGCCTGGCCGCGTTGCCGGAACAAGCCCGTGTGCTGATCTTATTGACCGACGGTGTCAACAACTCCGGCAGCATCTCGCCGCAGGATGCCGCCAGAGCCGCGAAAGCAGCCGGTGTACGCATCTACACCATCGGCATCGGTGCCACTCGCATGACGGTGCCGGGATTGTTCGGCGATAGCGTGATCAATCCCTCGGCCGATCTCGACGTTGACATGCTGACCTATATTGCGCATGAAACCGGCGGGCAATTTTATCGAGCCACAGACGGTAACCAGCTCGCCGATGCCTATCGGGCCATTGATGCGCTGGAGCCGATGCCGCAGCACGGCCCAAGCCTGCGCTTGCGACATGAGCTATTTCGGACGCCGTTGATCGCTGCAGCGCTGTGTCTGTTGTTCGGTATGTTGTGGCCACGTCTGCGGGGAGTCGGTGCATGAGCGACGCCCTGCATCAATTTCATTTTCTACAGCCGTGGTGGTTATTCGGTCTGCTGGCCTTGCCCGTGCTGTTATGGTTCGGTTCGCGCAGCAACGCCTCACAGCGCGAACTCAGCCGTCTCGCCGATCCGGAATTGCTGCCGCATCTGCTGAGTGGTTCTGAAAAGCACGCGCCATGGCCGTCGGGTTTATTTGCGCTAGGTTGGACACTGGGGGTGCTGGCCTTGTCGGGGCCTACCTGGAGCCGTATTGCCGAGCCGCTCTATGCCGATCGTGCTGTACAGGTTGTCGCCATCTCGCTATCGCAGCACATGCAGACACGCGATGTGCAGCCAAACCGCATGGATCGAGTGCGTTACAAAGCACGTGATCTGCTCGCGTCGAACAAGGATGGCTTGAATGCATTGATCGGTTATGCCGGCCAGTCGTTTGTCGTTGCGCCACTGACCAGCGATGCACATAGTCTGGATGATCTGCTCAATGCGATGGGGCCGGACGTCATGCCGGTGGATGGCGACAACGCGGCGCAGGCTATCGAGCAGGGTGTGCAACTCATCCAGAGTGCCAAGGTCGGCGCTGGCTCCCTGGTGCTCATCACCGATGACGCCGATACCGACGCGCAGGCTGCCGCACGCAAGGCGCTGGCCGCCGGCGTCCATGTTTCCGTGCTGGGCATCGGCACGGAGCAGGGCGCGCCGGTGCCCCAGGCAGACGGTAGTTTCATGCATGACGACCAGGGCAATCTGGTCGTTGCGAGGCGAAATGACGAAGACCTGCGCGCGTTGGCTCGGGCTGGAGGCGGTATTTATGTCCCGATGAGTGAGAGTGGCAGCGATATCGCTGCATTGCATGCTTCATTGAAGCCGGTGGGACATGCTTCACTCGTCCAGGGACAGAGCGGCGATGCGTGGCAGGATCGTGGTCCGTGGTTGTTGTTGCCACTGTTGCTGGTTGCAGCCATGGCGTTTCGGCGCGGATGGGTGCTGATGCTGCCGCTGGTTTTGCTACCGTTGTGGCCGGTTACGGCAAAAGCGACGACCTGGCAGGATTGGTGGCGGCGTCCCGACCAGCAAGCAGCAAGCGCGTTGAAGCAAGGCAACGCCGGCAAGGCGCAACAGTTGGCGGAGGATCCCGCATTGCGGGGCGCCGCAGCCTATCGTGCCAAGGATTACGCTGCGGCTGTGCAATCACTTGAACAGGCTAAAGGTGCGGACGCGCAATACAACCTCGGCAATGCGCTTGCCAGGCTGGGCCGCTACCCCGATGCGATCAAGGCTTACGATCAGGCGTTGAAGCTCGATCCGCATGATGATGATGCGCGCGCGAATCGCAAGGCTGTAGAAGAGGCTATGCGCAAGCCGCCGCAGAATGGTTCCTCGCAACAACAGCAGAAATCAGGTAGCGGGCAGGGTAGCCAGAATAAGCAAGGTGGCCAGAATGGCAGCTCTGGGCAGTCGCAAGGTGACAGTGGCCAGCCGCAGAGCAACAACGCATCTGACCAGCAACAACGCAGCGGACAACAGGGTAGCCAGAATCCAAACGGCCAGAACCAGCAAGGCCAAGGCCAGAACGGTCAACAGCAGGATCGCCAGCAGCAAAACAATGCGAATGCATCGCAGGCGATGCAGCAGGGCGATAAGCAACAAGGCCAGGATACGCAGCAAGGCAACCAGTCTTCCCCATCTCAGGATGTATCCAGACAGAACCCTGCTCCGGCATCGTCCAGTGAACGCACTCAGGCTCAAAAGGCACAGCAGGGCTTGCAGCAGCAGATGAATCAGGCCCTTGCCCAGGCAAAATCCACGACCAAACCAGCACCACGGACACACGAACTTGGCGCCGTAGACAGTGACGATCCGCTGTCCAAACTTCCCAATGACGTTCGCCGTGATCTGGAACGCGTACCGGATGACCCCGGTGCCCTGCTGCGTCGAAAGTTCGAACTGGAATACCGGGAGCGCATGGGCGCACAGCCGGATGTGGGAGATCAGCAATGAGCTATCGCTGGCTATTCTTGCTCTGCCTGCTGCTGCCCATCAGTGCAATGGCGGCCAGCGTGCAGGCATCACTGGATCGCAATGATGTGCACCTTGGCGAAACCGTAACGCTGAATCTGCGCATTGACGGCAGCATGAATGCCGACACCCCGGATCTCAGTGCGCTAGATAACGATTTTGAGGTGCTGGGCAGTTCCACCAACAGCACGCTCAGTGTCATCAATGGGCGCCAAAGCGCCGAGTTGATCATTGGCATTGCCTTGCGCCCCAAGCACACCGGCGATCTGCAGATACCATCGCTGACAGTGGCAGGTAGCCAGACATCGCCGTTGACCTTGCATGTCGGTCCGCCGGACAGTTCCGCCGATGCGGATACACACAAAGATATCTTCATTGAAACGACGGCCAGTCCGGATCACGTCTATGCCGGTCAGCAGCTGCTCTATACCGTGCGCTTGTTCTTTGATGTCGACCTCAATAGCGGCAGCTTGCCCGATCCGCATCCCGACGGTACGGATGTACGCAAGCTCGGTGGCGATACCGATTACGAGTCGGTCCGCAACGGTCGTCGCTATCACGTTATCGAAAGACGCTACGCGCTGATCCCGCAACATGCCGGCACGCTGACGATTCCCTCGATCGAGTTCCAGGGCGAAGCGGTTGATCCGGCCAACCCGAATGATCCGGGCAGTTATTTTGGCCAAAGTGGGCTGTTCGGAAACACCTCGCCGGTGACTGCCGATTCCTCGCCGGTCAGCGTGAATGTGCAAACTGCGCCGGCTGATTGGGGTGCGACGACATGGCTGCCTGCGCGTGCGCTTACGCTCAAGCTGGAAGGCCTGCCGGGAGACGACAAGGCTCAGATCGGCCAGCCCATCAATCTGCATATGAGTGTGGATGCGCAGGGCCTGCCCGCCGATGCGTTGCCGCAGCTGAGCCTTCCTGCGATCGACGGCGCAACGGTCTACCCCGATCAATCCACGGACACCACGCATGATGACGGCCAATGGCTGACCGGGCATCGCGAGCGCAGTTTTGCGATCTTTCCGCAACATGCAGGATCGCTGACCATTCCGGCGATCAGCTTGACCTGGTTCAACACGCAAACGGGGCAGAAACAAGTCACCACCATTCCTGCGCATACCTTGACCGTGTTTCAGGCAGCGGCTGGTGCACCGGCGACACCATCTTCTGCAATGCAGACCGCAATGCCGGGGACTTCGCCAAGCACGGCAAGTAGCGCTGTTGCGATACCGAATGCTGGCTCGATCCCCTCGTCTGCCACACCATCAACGCTCTGGCGCTGGATTGCGATAGGTAGCCTCGGTTTGTGGCTGCTCAGTGCGGCGATGTTCTGGTGGTGGCGCCGAAGCAAGCCTGCGTTACCCGAAGTGTCCTCCGCAAAACCTGCAACCCATGATTCCACGCGTACGTCGCGTCACGCCTTCATGGAGGCGGCGCGTGGCAAGGATCGCGCAGCGCAGGCGCGGCGTCTGCTGGCTTGGGCGCGCAGTGAGCGACCTGGTTTGCAGAATCTTGGACAGTTGTCGGAAGCGTTGGCATCCGAACAGCAGCGTGCGGCGATCGACCAATTGCAGCGGCTGCAATATGCGGGTGCCGGCGCGGATGAAGCGATGGATTTGTCTGCCGTATTCGCGCAAGGGTTTGCCTGGCGGCATGAAGACCAGCCGGATCAGGATTCACCATTGCCGCCGCTTTATCCTTTCAAGCTTGATTGAGCGCGTGTTGCCAGATGGCCGCCATCCGCTGGTCGAAACAGCAAAGCTGCACGTCCAGCGCAGGATGTGCAGCCGGTACATCGCGTAAGGCGGTGATCGCCACGCTGGCCGCCTGCTCCGGCGGGTAACCGTACACGCCGCAGCTGATCGCGGGGAAGCCAATGCCTTGCAGATCGTGTGCAACGGCCAGTGCAATGCACGCGCGATAGCAACTGGCCAGCAACGCCGCTTCCCCTGCATGTCCCCCATGCCAGATGGGCCCCACGGTATGAATCACGTAACGGGCAGGAAGCTTGAAGCCCGGTGTGATGCGCGCCTCGCCGGTCGGGCAGCGCACACCGGGCGTAACCTCGGACAGTGCGCGGCAGGCGGCCAGCAACGCGGGGCCGGCGGCTCGATGGATGGCGCCGTCGACACCACCGCCGCCCAGCAGCCCAGGATTGGCCGCGTTCACGATGGCGTCCAGCGCCAGTCGGGTGAGGTCGGCAGTGACGACAGTAATGGTCATCCGTCAAGACTGTTTAGGCTTATGCTTGGCGCATATCACAGGGTGACACTCAGAGTGCTGCATCATGCCAAAAACGGAAGACATTTCCTTTGGTTACCTGCTGAACGACGTAACGTTGCTGTTCCGCAAGCATTTTGACCGGCGCGCCGTGAAATTCGGGCTAACCCGCGCCCAGTGGCGCGCGACCAAGATGCTGTATCACCGCGAGGGTCTGCGGCAGACGGAGCTGGCGGAATTCCTGGAAATGGAGCCGATCGCCGTGGGGCGCGTGATCGATCGGCTGCAGGCAGCGGGTTTTGTCGAACGCAGGCCCGATCCCAAAGACCGGCGCGCCTGGCGCCTGTATACCACCGCGCAGGCCAGCGGGGTGATCGACGACATGGAGCGCATCGCCTATGAGCTGCGCCGCGAATGCACGGCCGGCGTCACCTACGAGGAGCTGGCGCAGGCGATGGAGGTGATGACCCGCATCAAGGAAAACCTGCAAGCCCTCGACACGACGGAAGCGCCTGTCGAGCAGGTAAAAGAAGAGGGCTGAGCGCCATCAACGAGAAAGGCGGCCATCGGCCGCCCTTCTTTGGGATACGAGCTGACAGAGACCCTTATTCCTCCGCGCCATCGCCCGCGAACGCGCCCGGTGCCGAGCCGAAATCGCCGTTGGCTTGGGCCGCCATATAGGTGAACACCGCATACACGGCCACGTTCTGCGCCAGCTTTTTTGGATCGATCTTGTCCAGCGTGTCGTTGGCGGTGTGGTGCCAGTCGAAGTAGTAAGTCGCGTCCTGATCCAACGATAGCGCCGCCATGCCCTTGTGGTGCATCTGGGAGAGATCCGAACCGCCGCCGCCAGGCAGCTTGGGATCGTAGGCGACGCCAATCGGGGCAAGCACCTTGGCGATCTGTTCAATCGCACCGCGTGCCTCCGGCTTGACGCTGGCGCTCATCTGCCAGACCGGGTCCGCGCCCAGATCGGATTCGGATCCAAGCTGGAACTTACCGACCTCGGCGGCATGTTTGTCCGCATAGGCGCGTCCGCCCCACAGCCCCATTTCCTCGTTGGCGAACGCGATGACACGGACGGTGCGGTCCGGGCGCTGCGGCAGGTCGTGAATCAGTTTGGCGGCGCCCAGGGCAATCGCCAGGCCGGCGCCGTCATCGATGGCACCGGTGCCCAGATCCCAGGAATCGAGATGACCGCCGATCACCACTACCTGATCCGGATGCTTGCGGCCGACAAGATCGCCGATCACGTTGTAGCCGGTGTATTGGCCTTCGATGCCGCAGTCCAGATCCAGCTTCACCGTCACGGGTTTGCCGTAGGCCAGGACGCGTTCCAACTGGTCGGCATCCGGGTTGGAGAGCGCCGCCGCCGGAATCGACTTGGCTGGATCAGTAAAACCGGTCACACCGGTGTGGGGTGTGCGGCTATTGGCGTCGGTGCCCGCCGAGCGCAGCAGGAAGCCTGCCGCGCCCTTGCCCATGGCAACGACTGGCCCGTCAATCCGGATGCTTGAGCCTATGCCGTAGTCGCGACCATCCTTGGTGCGGTGCATGCGGTAGCCGATGTAGACGATCTTGCCCTTCACTGTGGCCGGGTTGGCTGCCTTGAGCGCGTCCAGGCTGGGGAACTGCACCACCTCGGCCGTGAGGCCGCCTTTGGGCGTACCCGGTGAATAGCCCAGCGCGGTCAGCGTCAGCGACTGCGGGAAGGGCGCGACGATGGCGCCGTGCTCACTGCGGCGCACCCACAACGGATACGTCACCGGCTCGGTATAGACCTTGTCGAAACCCAGGGCCTTGAACTTGGCGATGGCCCACTCCCGGGCACGTGCATCGTTCGCGCTGCCTGCCAGGCGCTCGCCCACTTCGGTGGTCAGTGCTTCGACCGTCTTGTACGCAGTGTCATCGTGCAGGGCCTTGTCGCGCAATTGCTCAGCCGTCTGCACGGCGGCGGCGGGAATCGTGGTCGGCGCATCTGCGGCGGAAGCAAGTCCATAAGCCAGCATCAGGCCGGCGGTGAGCAGGGTAAGGGCAGGGCGGTGCATGAATGGCTCCAAGGTGATCTGACCGGTTCTTCGCAGGTGACTCAGGGTCGCGCGGGCTTTACCGCCAACCATCTCGCATTACGCACTCACCACCCGTCCCCCTGTGTCTGTATGCAACAGAGAGGGTGGCGCTTGCGAGTTCGATCGGAGCCCCTGTGCCCCCCATTATGGAGGGCATCCCGGGCGGTGCTTAGGCCGGAAGTCACGTTTGCTGCCGGCTGATGCCGGCGTGTTACGGCTTGTTCTTCAGCAAGTCGCGAATTTCGGTCAGCAACGTCACTTCCGGCGGCGTGGCCGCGGCCGCGGTGGTGCTGATACGCATCTTGTTGATGATCTTGATCAGAATGAAGATGGCAAAGGCGACGATCACAAACGCAATGATGGTGTTGACGAAGCTGCCGTAATTGATGGAGATCTCTGCAATCTTGTGCGCGGGATTGCTGTTGTCGGCGGGCCTGATCACCCATTTCATGGCCGAGAAGTCGATGCCGCCGGTAATCCAGCCGATCGGCGGCATGATGATGTCGCTGACCAGCGACGAAACGATCTTGCCGAACGCGCCGCCAATGACGATACCGACCGCCATGTCGACCACGTTGCCACGCATCGCAAATGCTTTGAATTCCTGCAGCATGCCCATTGTTGTCTCCCCAAGGTAGTGCGCCTGATGGCGGGGTCGACTTTAACAAATCAAGTAAAAAGAGTTGCAATCCGGCAGGAGCGGGGCGTAAGGCACCTCGCCGGCTATTGAGAGACAACCTGATCGAGCCCCCGGCACTGCCCTGGCTCGTTGCAGCACATTCGCGTCGCTGCTGCGGGACGGTGCTTCAGACGACTTTGCCGTCCAGCGTGGCAATGCCCTGTAGTGCGGCGTGGAATCGGTCACCGCGCTGAAGCGCTGCCACGCCTGCCGGTGTGCCGGTGAAAATGATGTCGCCGGGCTTGAGCTCGAACAGCGTGGACAGCGCCTTGATGATGGCCACCACGCTATGCACCATCTCGCCAAGATGTCCGTGCTGGCGCAAGCTGCCATTCACATGCAGGCTGAGCTCGGTATCTGCCTGTGGCGACGCCTCGCTCGCCACACGTAGTGCTGACACCGGCGCGGAATAGTCGAAGGCTTTGGCCACATCCCACGGATGGCTCTTGGCCTTGGCGATCGCCTGCAGATCGCGGCGGGTCAGGTCCAGGCCCACGCCGTAGCCGAAGATCGCCTCCGTTGCCTGGGCCTCATTCAGGTCGCGGCCGCCAGCCTTCAGGGCCACCACCATTTCGACCTCGTGGTGCAGGTCCGACGTGGCCTGCGGGTACGGCAGGTCGGCACCATCGGTGACCACGGCATCGGCCGGCTTGCAGAAGAACATCGGCATCGAGGTATCCACGGTGCCACCCATTTCACGCGCATGTTCGGCGTAGTTGCGCCCGACGCAGAACACGCGGCGGATCGGGAAACGTTCCTCGCGGCCGATGACGGGGAGGCTGGTAATGGCGGGGGGATCGATGACGTAGCGCATGGCGTGAAGGGTAGCAGCTAGGCGCCCCGGTTGGCCAAGGAAGATGCCGTGACAGGTATCGCCGTCGTTGCCGCCGCGGCGCGTCCGGGTCAGTCTTGTGCAAGTAAAAGCCTGGAACTTGGGCGTGTACGCACGATAGGGTGTTTGTCGATTCGCGCGAAGCCGGCACGTCGTATGACATGACAGCTGTCACGGATAAGTGTTGATGAGCGCGCATAGTAGAGCCCTCAACGAATGACTATCGTGCACCAAACAGGGACCACGGGGCATACGTGTGAGCAACACTGATCTCTTGAAGGAACTGCGCATTGAGCGTCATCAGCGTGAGGATCACAACAGCGGTGGTCCTGGGCGCTGGGTATGGATAGCTGGCGCAATCATCCTGGTAGTGGCGGCGATCGGTGCGGGAGGATGGTGGTCGCTTGCGCATCGCGCCATCCCCGTACAAACGACAACAGCCATCGCGGCGGGTAGCGACCCATCCACCGGCGCCGTGCTGCAAGCAACCGGTTATGTCACTGCACGTCGCCAAGCCACCGTTTCGGCGCAAATCACCGGCACCTTGACGGAAGTGCTGATCGAAGAAGGCGACCGGGTCAAGAAAGATCAGGTGCTGGCGCGGCTGGATGACAGTGCGTACAAAGCTGCGCTCGATACGGCGATAGCGCAGGCGAAAGCTGCGCATGCCTTGGTCGATCAATACCGGGCCCAACTGGCCCAGAACCTGCGCGACGCAGCGCGTGACGACACACTTGCCAAACAGGGGCTGGTTTCCAAACAGCTGGCTGAACAGGCGCGCACGTTGGCCGATAGCACGCGTGCACAGCTGGTTTCGCAGGAGAAGCAGGCCGTTGCGGCGGATGCCAATACGGTGCAGGCGCAAGTGAACTTTGATTATTGCGTGGTGCATGCGCCATTCGATGGCGTGATCACCACCAAGGATGCGCAGGTTGGCGAAATCATTTCGCCGTTTTCGGCGGGCGGGGGCTTCACGCGGACCGGCATCGGCACCATCGTGGACATGGATTCGCTGGAAGTCGATGTCGACGTCAACGAGGCTTATATCGGCCGCGTCACGCCGAACATGCCGGCGGAAGCGGTACTCGACGCCTATCCGGACTGGAAGATTCCGGCGCACGTGATCGCCATCGTGCCGGCGGCTGACCGCGGCAAGGCCACGGTAAAGGTGCGTGTGGCGATGGAACAGAAAGATGCGCGCATCGTGCCGGATATGGGCGTGCGCGTGTCATTCCTTGAGAACAAGCCCGCGGCTGCCATGCAGGCACCGAAGGGCGTACTGGTGCCGGCCAAGGCGATTGTCCAGCGCGATGGCAGCGACAGCGTTTTTATCGTCGTGAACGGCAAGGCTCATCGGCAGTCCGTGCAGCCATCTTCGCAGGATTACGGCGACATGCGTCTGGTGCCTGCTTCCGTCAATGCGGGAGACGATGTGGTGGTATCACCGCCGGATTCTCTGCACGACGGTGCCGACGTAAGCGTGCAAGCCCATTGATCATGAAACCAGCACCGGCATTCCACGCGCCGGCGATAGAGATGCACTAGGGAGGCTGTAGCTATGGGTACGTTGATCGAGATTCGCGATCTTTCCAAGATCTATACGCGCGGCAAGCAGAAAGTCGAGGTGCTGCATCACATCAATCTCAGCATTGCCGAAGGCGACTTTCTTGCCTTGATGGGGCCATCCGGCTCGGGCAAGACCACCTTGCTTAATCTGGCCGGTGGTCTGGATATTCCGACGGGTGGCAGCATCACCGTTGCCGGCCAGCGCATCGATCAGTTGAACGCCGGCGCGCTGGCGCGCTGGCGTGCATCGAACGTGGGCTTCGTGTTCCAGTTCTACAACCTGATGCCAACGCTGAGTGCACAGAAAAATGTCGAATTGCCACTGTTGTTGACCAAGCTATCCGCTGCGCAGCGGCGCAAGAATGCGTCGATCGCCTTGCAATTGGTGGGCCTGGCCGAGCGGGCTTCGCACAAGCCTGCCGAGCTGTCAGGTGGTCAGCAGCAGCGCGTGGCGATCGCGCGTGCCATCGTTTCCGATCCCGGCCTGTTGGTCTGTGACGAACCGACCGGCGACCTGGATCGTCAATCGGCTGAAGAGGTACTTGGCCTGTTGCGCCAGCTCAATCGTGAACATGGCAAGACCATCGTGATGGTGACGCACGATCCCAAGGCGGCGGAATACGCCAATCACACGTTGCATCTGGACAAGGGCACCTTGGTCGATGCGAGTCGTATCCAGTCAGCCACCGCGGCTTGAAGGAGATGGGCGATGAAATATTTCCATCTCATCTGGGCGGCGCTGTTTCGGCGCAAGACACGCACGATCCTGACGCTGGTATCGATCATGGCCGCGTTCCTGCTGTTCGGCATGCTGGATGCCGTACGCAGTTCATTTGACCAGGCTGGCGCTACCGCCGGTGGCGCCGAGCGCCTGCGTGTGATGTCCAAGCTGTCATTCATCCAGCCCTTGCCGCAAAGCCTCGGGGCCGAGATTGCGCAAGTGCAGGGCGTGAAATCCGTCGCGTATGGCAACTGGTTCGGCGGCGCCTATCAGGATCCGCACAACCAGATATTCACTTTTGCGGTGAGCGACAACTACCTCGATCAATATCCCGAGGTGGACGTCAGCCCGGAAGATCGCAAGCGATTTGATACCACGCGCATGGGCATTCTGGTCGGCGAAGAACTGGCCAAGACCTATAACTGGAAGGTGGGCGACCAGATTCCGCTGCAGTCGAACATTTTTCCGCAACGCGACGGCAGCAAAACCTGGGTGGTGAACATCGCCGGCATCTTGCATCCCAAGGATCCAGGTGTCGCGGCGTGGAACAAGCTCATCCTGATGCACTGGAAATACTTCGATGAGTCTAATCCCTATAACGGCGGATTGGTCGGCTGGTACGTGGTGCGCCTCAACGATGTGAATCAGGCCGATCAGGTGATCAAGGCGATCGACGCGCGCAACGCCAATTCCGATCACGAAACCAGGACGGTGACGGAAGCCGCGTTGATCGCCTCTTTCGTCAAGCAATTCGCCGACATCGGGCTCATCGTCGGTTCCATCATGGGTGCGGTGTTTTTCACGCTGCTGCTGCTTACCGGCAATACCATGATGCAGGCGGTGCGCGAGCGAACCTCTGAACTCGCGGTGCTGAAAACCATCGGCTTTTCCAATAGCACGGTGCTGGCGCTGGTGCTGGCCGAATCGGTGTTGCTATTGCTGCTGGGTGGGGTCATCGGTGTTGCCTTGGCGACCTTGCTGATTCCTGGCGTAAGTGAACACAGCGGTGGCCTGCTCAATCTGCCCAACGTAGGGCTCGATAACTGGATGCTCGGTATCGGTCTGATGGTGACGATCGGCCTGGTCATCGGTGCTGTACCCGCATGGCGTGCAATGCGCCTGAATATCGTTGATGCCCTGGCTGGCCGCTAAGGAGGGATGCCATGAATATGCTGGTTATTTTTGCAGTCGTGCTGGCGATGGCGTTGCTGTTTGCGCTGTGGATGGCATTCACCCGCACCGGTCATCAGGCCGCGTCGGTTACCGGCGTGGGTCTTAGTACGCTGCGACAGCGCATGGGCGCTTCCGCGGTGGTGGTGATTGGCATCGCCGGCGTGGTGGCGGTGGTGGTGGCGTTGCTGGCGATGGGGGAGGGTTACACCGAAACCCTGCGCAAGACCGGTAGCGCGGACAGTGCCATCGTGATGCGCGGCGGTTCGGACAACGAGGTGTCATCCGTGCTGACGCATGACAGCATCGTGGTGATTCCCAACGCGCCCGGCATCGCGCGCGACCCGCAAGGCAAGCCTATCGTTTCGCCGGAAGTCGTGGTGGCGGCGGATCTGCCGATGAAGAGCAGCCGCAAGGGCGAAGAGGGCAGCGCGCAATTGCGCGGCGTAAGCGACGAAGCATGGGCAGTACGTCCGAATCTGAAGATCATCGCAGGACGCAAGTTCCAGTCCGGCATGCGGGAGCTGATCGTGGGGCAGGGCGCAGAACGGCAGTTTGCCGGTCTGGAGCCGGGGCGCGAAGTCATGCTGGGTAACCAGCGATGGCTGGTTACCGGGGTGTTTGCCTCGGGGGACGCGATGGACTCGGAAATCTGGGGCGACGCATCGGTAATCGCTGATGCTAATCGTCGCGGCAGCAGCCGCAGTTCGGTGTTGGTCAAGCTCACCGATGCGACCGCTTTCGAAGGCTTCAAGGCCGCGCTGACGCGCGATCCGCGCTTGCAGGTCGACGTGACCACCACGCTGGATTACTTCAGCAAGCAATCGGCAAACATGGCCAAGATGATTTCGGTGATGGTCGCGGTCGTCGGGGTGATCATGGCGCTGGGTGCGGTATTTGGTGCCTTGAACACGATGTTCGCCGCTGTCGCAACGCGTGCTCGTGAGATTGCCACCTTGCGCGCGATCGGCTTTCGCGGCGTGCCGGTGGTGGTCGCGGTGCTGCTGGAGACCATGCTGCTGGCCCTGGCTGGTGGTGTGATCGGTGGCTTCCTGGCCTGGCTGATCTTCGATGACTACACCGCATCGACCATGGCGATGGGCACGGTGGGGACGGTGTCGTTCGCCTTTCATGTATCGCCGGTCTTGCTGGGGCAAGGCTTGTTATGGGCCTTGGTGATCGGCTTTATCGGTGGCCTGTTCCCGGCGGTAAGAGCGGCGCGCTTGCCCGTTACCACCGCGTTGCGCGAGCTGTAGGCAAGACGCACGGACGCAGGCATTGCCTGCGTCAGGTTTATTGGATCAGCGATCCGCGTTGCAGCATCAGCCGCACAACATGGGTCAAGGCGTTCGCCGCTGGCGAGCCAGGGTGATGGTGACCACGCCGAGCAGGATGATCGCCATGCCGGCCAGATCGTAAGGTCCTACTTTCTCGCCCAGCAACATCACGCCAAACAACACCGCGATCGGTGGATTGACATAGGCATAACTGGTCGCCAATGCTGGCCGCGCATGCTTGAGTACATACAGGTATGCGCTGAATGCAATGAGCGATCCGAATATCACCAGGTACGCGGCGGCCATGGTGGCATGCCAGGTTGGATGAGCAGGCAGTTTTTCGCCGCTGGCGAATCCCGCTATCAATAGCGCGACGCTGCCGCAAAGCATCTGTGCTGCCGTATTCATCATGCCGGTGGGCATATCCTGGCGGCGACTCCAGACAGAGCCGAACGCCCAGGCCATGGCGGCGATCAACAAGGCCACCGCGCCGACATGCGACGCGGTCAGCGAACTGCCGAAGTTCAAAATGACGACGCCGATAAAACCGATAAACAAACCGAGCGTTTCGCGGCGCGTAGCCCATTCGCCGTACATCCCTGTGAACAGCGCGGCGAACAACGGCATACTCGCCACCGCCACGGCGG
The DNA here is from genome assembly GCF_016904955.1 of Dyella flava. GTDB lineage: Bacteria > Pseudomonadota > Gammaproteobacteria > Xanthomonadales > Rhodanobacteraceae > Dyella_B > Dyella_B flava. Next base: position 168,069 of record NZ_JADIKE010000038.1, read on the forward strand.
AGATGCCGGAACTAACGCTTTCTTCCGCAAAGCAAACGAGGCCGTTGCCGAATCCGAGCAAGAGCACGCCCGTAAACGCCGCATTGCGCCACTGGCGTGCGGTCGGCATCGCGGCGCCGCGCCAGCGCAAGTAGCTCAGCATCAACAAGCCGGCAATGGCGAAGCGAATCCCGGCCAGCAGGAACGGCGGATAGCTTTGCAGTGCCACGCGTATGCCGAGGTAGGTCGAGCCCCAGATGATGTAGAGCGCAAACATCGAGAGCGGTACCCAGGTGCGGGTGCTGCTCTGATCGCGTAATGGGGTGGCGATGGTGGTGGGGGTGGCGGAGTCGTTCATCAGCGGATTGGCTTTGGGCAGCGCATACGATAACTGCAAGGTATGCCTGTCCAGTAGCGCGGGTGTTGCAAGCCTGTGTTGAATCAGGGGCAAACAGAGGAGGTGTTATGGCGTACACGAAACATTCGGCTGTTGTCAGACGAAGGCCAGGGCTCACTGACTAGACAGTTTCGGTGATTGCAAAAACATCGGCGCCCGACCTCGCCGGGACAACGGCTTTTAGCACTTCGGAGCATTCGAAGACGTTGCGGTCGGGGCCTTTACGCTTTAGCGTTTCCGGCCGCGTGGCGGCTTATTTGCCTTGTGCTGCTGCTCTTCCTGCGCAAGCAGCACGCGCTTTCGTTCCACGCCCCAACGCCAGCCGCCCAGTGCGCCGTCCTCGCGCACAATGCGATGGCAGGGCACCAGCAGGGCGAGACGATTACTGCCGCAGGCCTGACCGATGGCGCGCGCGGCGCCTGGTTTTCCAAGTTCCGCGGCAAGTTCGCCGTAGCTCTTGGTGGTGCCGGCAGGGATGCGGGTCAATGCATCCCATACGCGCCATTGGAAGGCCGTGGCGGCCACGTCGAGTGGTGGCATGTCCGGCGCTTCGCGATCGCTCCAGCCCAGATCGCTGGCAATGCGTGCGATCACTGCGTCGAGCCATTCCTCGCGGCCGTTGTCGACACGCTCGCGCGAGGCTTTGGGAAATTCATCCGCCAGGTGTTGTTCCAGTTCCTCATCGCTGGCGCCGATCGTCACCGCGCAGATGCCTTTGGCCGTGGCCGCAACCAACAACTGCCCCAAAGGTGTGGTGATGGTGGTGTAGCGAATGCTGGCGCCGGCACCACCGGCGCGATAGCTGGCCGGTGTCATGCCAAGCAGGCGATTGGTGTGTTCGTAGACGCGGCTACCGGAACCGAAGCCGGCGTCGTACACCGCATCTGCTACGGCCGAGCCTTTGCGCAAGGCACTTTTGAATTGGCCGAAGCGACGCGCGCGATGGTATTCGGCCGGACTCATGCCGTAGCGGCGGCGAAAAGCCCGCTGTAGATGGCTAGGACTGAGCTGGGCCGCGCTGGCGAGGGCCGTCAGCGACGGCGCTTCTGTCGCACGCTCGATCAGCGCGCGGACTTTTTCCAGCGGGGCTTCAAGTGTGGCGAGGGCGTTGCGCATGATGGCATCCGGGGCAGGGTGCCATCAGCTTAGGTGGGGCGCGTGATGGCAGCTATCCGAATCTTGCGCTTTCTTGGCGAGCGTCAATGGTGGGTGACAGGCCGCGAATTGCGGATGACCACGTACTCGCCTTCCAGCACTTCAGGTTGACGCGCTTCACGCGCAGCCGGGCGAGCCATGCTGCCGCGCTTCCACTGACGCCACACCAGCCACAGTGCGCCACCGACCATCAGCACGCCTGCCACGACCAGCCCGAATACCATCAATACACCGATGACGAGCAGACCCATGACCAGGGACAATGCCTGGACCAGCGGGTTACGGCGGCGATGCATCAACGGTAAAACGATGCGCATGTTAAAAATCCGTGTGGTAAAATCAATGACTTACGCGTGCAACGATGAGGCTTCACGGCCTCCAAGGCAAGTGCCGATGGATACAGCAACCTCTCCCCGCCGCCTCTGCCGGCTCGATGACATGCCCGATGGCGAGGCGATAGCGCTGGATGTGCTGCTGCCCGAAGGCGAGGAAAGCGTGATCCTGCACAGGCAGGGCGGGCAGGTAAACGCCTGGCTCAACATCTGCCCGCACGCCGGGCGCCGTCTCGACTGGGCGCCGGGCAAATTCCTGATCTCGAAGGGCATGCTGATTTGCGCCGCACATGGCGCCAGCTTCAATGTCGACAACGGCGAATGCATCGGGGGCCCGTGCAAGGGTGAGAGCCTGCGTGGCGTGCCGGTGCGCGTGGAGTTGGGCGAAGTGCTGCTCGCTGACTGAAGCTTGCAGCGAGACCGGGTAGGTTGGGTTAGCAGCGTAACCCAACGGAACTTCGTCGAAGCCCTGAAAAAAGTTGGGTTACGCTGCGCTAACCCAACCTACCCAACCCTTTTGGCGTTACAGACGTCCGTCGACGCGTTCTTTCGGCAGCACGCCCTTGATGTCGTAGACCACGCCGTTGGACATGGTCAGTGCGCGCGTGTCGTAAGTGCCGCCGGGATAGAACTGCTGGTGCGCAACGGCGAGCACGACAGCGGCATAGCCGCCGTTTGTTTCGACTTTCGGCAGTAGGCGCAAGCCGTAGCTCTTGTGTGCTTCGTCTGCATCGGCCCAAGGATCATGCACGTCGACGGCTGCGCCGTAGCTTTCCAGTTCACGCACCAGATCGACCACGCGCGTGTTGCGCAGGTCAGGGCAGTTTTCCTTGAAGGTGAGCCCGAGCACCAGCACGCGGCTGCCACGGATTGCATGCCCTTGACCGACCATCAGCTTGATCACTTCGCTGGCGACATGCTGGCCCATGGCATCGTTGATGCGGCGGCAGGCGAGCAGGATATCCGGGTAATAGCCGGTCGATTGCGCTTTCTGGATCAGGTAGTACGGATCGACGCCGATGCAGTGGCCACCGACCAGGCCGGGTTGAAAGGGCAGGAAGTTCCACTTGGTGCCCGCCGCCGCGAGTACGTCCTGGGTGTCGATGCCGAGCCGGTGGAAGATCAGCGCGAACTCGTTGATCAGCGCGATATTCGCATCGCGCTGCGTGTTCTCGATCACCTTGGCCGCCTCGGCCACCTTCAGGCTCGGCGCCTTGTGCGTGCCGGCGGTGATGATGCGCGAGTACAGCGCATCGACAAAGTCGGCGGTTTCCGGCGTGGAACCGGAAGTGATTTTGGGGATGGTAGTTAAACGCCGCAGCTTGTCGCCGGGGTTGATCCGTTCCGGGCTGTAGCCAACGGTGAAATCGCGATTGAAGTGCAGGCCGGAAGCGCGCTCCAGCTCAGGCACGCAGATTTCCTCGGTAGCGCCGGGATACACGGTCGATTCGTAGATCACGACATCACCCTGACGCAGCACACTACCCACCATCTGGCTGGCGTGGATCAGTGGGCTGAAGTCCGGGCGCTTGTGCTCGTCCACCGGCGTCGGCACGGTGATGATGAAGACATTGCGATCGCGCAAGGCTTCGACATCGGTCGTGAAGTTCAACCGCGTGGCAACTGCGAGTTCATCGGCAGTGGTTTCCTGATTGCCATCTGCGCCGCGTTTAAGCGCATCGACACGTGCGGCATCGATGTCGTAGCCGAGCGTATCGAACAGGCGGCCGAATTCGACTGCGAGCGGCAGGCCGACATAGCCGAGCCCGATGATGGCAAGGCGAGGATCGCTAGGGTGTGTGGTCACAGATGTTTGCCAGGTCGCTGGATACGGGTGAAGTAGGTCCGACGTCATCTCCGCGAAAGCGGGAATGACGGCTTTGGTCGTACTGGATGGCCCCCGATGTTACAGCGCCCGTGCGGCTTATCAACGGTACATAAGATTGATCGCCACCAGCGTGATCACCAGCACGATAAACGTCAACGGCAAACCTGCGCGAAAGAAGTCCCTGCTGCTGTAGTCGCCCGGGCCGGTCACCATCATCAGCGCCGGATGGCCGGAGCTCAGCAGGAAGGTGTTGGACGAGGACACCGCCACGATCAGCGCGTAGGCGGATGGATTGCCGCCGGTTGCGACAGCCACGCTGATCGCCACCGGCACCATCATCACCGTCGCGCCCACGTTGGACATCACCTGCGAGAACAGCAGGGTGAGAATGGCCAGTGATGTTTGCAGCACCCACGGCGACGCATGCCCAAGATGCAGCAAGACTTCCTGTGCCACCCATGCCGCTGTGCCGGTGGTGTCCATCGACCAGCCCAGCGGAATCAGGCAGGCGGTGACGAAGATGGTCTTCCAGTTCACCGCCTTGTAGGCCTCATCCATGTTCAGCACGCCACTCAGCAGCATGCCGATGGCGCCGGTCATCATCGCGACCGAAAGGTCGAGATTGGTGAACAACGCCAGGCCCTTCGCCAGCAGGAAAAAACCTACGGCTTGCCACAGCTTGTTGGGCCGCTGTTCTTCGCGCGGAATGTCGGTAACGATGACCAGATCCTTGTCTTCCGACGCATCCTGCAGTGCCTTCCAGCTCGAATGCAGTACCAGGGTGTCACCCGTGCGCAGGCTCAGGGCGCGCAGGTCATCGCGATAGACATGATCACCACGTGTCACCGCCAGCACCGAAATGCCATAGCGCTTGCGCAGGCGCAGTTCGCCGACCGACTGCTTGAGGAAGCGGGAACTGGGCGGAATCACCGCCTCGGAAATGCCGGCGCGGGTTGGATTGAACAGCTCGCCCAACTGACGCATGCGCGGTGACACTTTGCACAGCTGATTGTTGGCGAAGCGGTTGAGTTCATCGCGTGGTCCCAGCACGCCGAGGACCGAGCCGACCCAGATGACCTGGTCGGCCGGTGGTGCCATGCGGGCTTCGTTGCCGCTTCTGATCGCCAGGATCAGCGGCGCCCCATGCAATTGCTCCACCTCGCCGATGCTCATGCCGACCAGCGGGCTTTCCGCCGTTACGGTGAGTTCGGCCGTTTCGCCGACGATGCCATAGGTCTCGGCAAAGTAGCTTTCAGTACGGCCCGGCGTCACCTTCTGCCGTTCGTCCTCGCGATCCGGCAGCAGCTTGTTGGTGAACAGGTAGAAGAACAACACGCCGGCGATGGCCAGGGCGAGGCCGACCGGTGTCACGCTGAACAGGCCGAATTTGGGCACCGTTTGCGCGCCCGGCGGCAGGTTGGCGTTGGCGCTGGCGATCAGATCGTTGAGTACGATCAGCGGGGAATTCGCGATCAGCGTGGTGTTGGTCGCGGTAAGGATGCAGAACGCCATCGGCAGCAACAGCCGCGAGATCGGCACACCGGTACGTGCGGACAGGCGGCTGGTCACCGGGATCATCAGTGCGGCCAAGGCCTGGCTGGGAATCACGGCGCTGAAAAGGCTGGTCACCGCATTGATCACCACGCCCAGGCGCGACTCCTTGCCGCGCGCCATGCGCATCACGAACTGCGCGGTCAGGCCCAGCACACCGGCCCGGTCCAGCCCGGCGCCCATGATCATGATCGCGATGATGGCGATCACGGCGTTACCGGCAAAACCATTGAAAACGCGGTCAGAAGGGATCAGGCCGGTCAGGCCGATCACCACCACGACCAGCAGCGCCACCATGTCGGCGCGAATCCACTCCAGCACCAGCATGAGCATGGTGAAACACACCAGCCCGAGTACCAGGATCATTTCGGGGGTGAGGGTTAGCGCCACTATGGGTCGTCCCTGTCGGGCGCTGTGCAAGGCTGGAAATGGGGCAGCGGTCGCTTCACGCGGTGACTCTTCCCTGTTTGACGGGAAAGTATAAGCGTCACAGCGTGCCGGCTGGTGAACCGGGGCCACATCGCCGGCCATTTCCTCGTGGAAGGAGGCCCGGTCAACAGACAGGCTGGTAGGTTGGGTTAGCGCAGCGTAACCCAACTGATCTTCATCGAAGCGACGAACCACCGTTGGGTTACGCTGCGCTAACCCAACCTACCCGGATCGCGTGGCTCAGGCTTTTCGGTAGAGCAGATCCCACACGCCATGGCCGAGCTTCAAGCCGCGGCGTTCGAAGTGGGTCTCGATGCGCCATGGCGGTTTTTCGGCGTATTGGCCCGGGCCTACGGCGTTGCGCCAGTGGGGCGAGGCCTCCATCACTTCGAGCATATGCTGGGCATAGGGCTCCCAGTCGGTCGCCAGGTGCAGCAGGCCGTCTGGGGCCATGCGCGTGGCCAGCAGGGCGACGAACTCGGGCTGGATGATGCGCCGCTTGTTGTGGCGCTTCTTGTGCCAGGGGTCGGGAAACCAGATGCGCGCTTCGGCAAGCGTGCCGGCAGGAATCTCGTGCTCCAGCACTTCCACCGCATCATGCTTGTAGATCCGCACGTTGGCCGCATCGCGTGCAGCCAGGGCGTTCATCAGCCGGCCGACGCCGGGACCATGCACTTCCACGCCGATATAGTCGCGCGCCAGATCGTGTTCGCTGGCCCAGGCCAGGGCTTCGCCATTGCCGAAACCGATCTCCAGCACGCGTGGCGAGTGGCGGCCGAAGCGTGCGTCGAAATCCTGTGCGCCGCCGCTGTAATCGATGCCGAAACGGGCCCAATGCTCGTCGAACGCACGTTGCTGGGCCGGCGTCATGCGGCCTTCACGCAACACGAAGCTGCGGATCCGGCGAAGGTGGAGGCTGTCTTGGTCGGGGGAGTTGGTCATGCGAGATGTTTGCGCTGCCTCCCCATCGGGACAACCCGAAGGGGAGTAGGGGCTAAATTTTCAGCCGATGGTGCCATCGATCGGGCTGGAGGCCGACGCGTAACGCTTGCGCGGAATGCGGCCGGCACGGAAGGCGGCACGACCGGCCTCGATGGCCAGCTTCATCGCATGAGCCATCAGCACCGGATCCTTGGCCCCGGCGATGGCGGTATTCATCAACACGCCGTCGCAGCCCAGCTCCATCGCAATGGCCGCATCCGAGGCCGTGCCGACGCCGGCATCGACGATGATCGGCACCTTGGCGTTCTCGATGATTTCCAGCAGGTTGTAGCGGTTCTGGATGCCAAGGCCGGAGCCGATCGGGGCGGCCAGCGGCATCACGGCAACGCAGCCGATCTCCTCCAGCCGGCGAGCCAGGATCGGGTCATCGCTGGTGTAGACCATGACGTCAAAGCCGTCGGCAACGAGTTGCTCGGCGGCTTTCAGGGTTTCCACGACATCCGGGAACAGGGTGCGTTCGTCGCCGAGCACTTCCAGCTTCACCAGCTTGTGGCCGTCGAGCAGTTCGCGTGCCAGCTTGCAGGTGCGGACTGCGTCCACCGCGTTGTAGCAGCCGGCGGTGTTGGGCAGCAGGGTGAATTCGTGCGGCGGCAACGCATCGAGCAGGCTCGGCGCATTCGGATCCTGGCCCAGGTTCACGCGGCGGATGGCGGCGGTGACGATCTCGGCACCGGCAGCCTGGGTGGCGCGGCGCGTTTCATCCAGATCCTTGTACTTGCCGGTGCCGGTCAGCAGGCGTGAACCGTAGCTTTTGCCGGCGATGATCAGGGGATCGGTGCGGTCGAGCGTTTTGATATTCATGGCGATACCGGCTTGCGGAAGCGGGGAAGGGGCGGATCAACCGCCGCCGATGGCGTGGACGATCTCGACTCGATCGCCTTCGTGCAGTTCGTGACCATCGTGCATGCTGCGCGGCACGATTTCGTGATTGACCTCTACCGCAACGCGGCGGCCGGCATAGCCGGCCTGGTGGAGCAATTGGGTGATGGTGCTGCCTTGGCCGCAGTCATGCGGGTGGCCGTTCAAGGTGATCTGCATCCACCTATTGTAACGGCAGGGCATGGTGGTTGGCCCCGCCAGTGCTCCCACGGTGCAGATTGACTCCTTTCCGCGCTGCGAAAAGGGAGTCAGCAGGGTTAAGGATGGCCCTCGCCACGCGACGGCGCGGGCGCGCTTTCGCGTCCCCGTGGCGCACTTTGCGGATGCATCTCTTCTCCACCGCGTCCCTGTTGCTCGGGCCGCGCAAAATCCGGCCGCTGGTACGGCTGGTAGGAGGGATTGATCTCTGGCGGGCGCTGCTCGGGCACGTATTGGTGCGACCGTTCGGCCGTCTCAAACCGATCCTGTTCGGGATTTTCCTCACGCGGCGCATAGGATTGCGTGACCGGCTGATAGCGCGGGACCTGCTGCGCCGACTCGAAATGCGGCACTTGCGGCAGCGTGGCCGGACTCGACTCGGCGGCCTCCTGTTCGACCCGCTGTGGCGCGGATTGAGGTGGTGTAAAGCGCGGCTGCCGCACGATCTCCGCGCTGCCCACGACTTGCGCATGACTGCTGACCGGCGTGCTGGGACGGACGCTAAGCACGCGCACATTGGAAGCAGGTTGCCCGGCGCTGACGGATGCGGTCGCCGATACCGCGGCCGCCGGCCGGCCGACCGCTACCACCTGGCGATTGAATCCCGCGGATGGCAACGACCGTCCATCGATCAGACGCGGCTGGCCGAAGCTGCTGGTGGTCGGACGTTGCAGCGCTGTCGGCGCGACCATCGATGCGGCGGCCAACTGCTGCGCGTTCACTTGCACCAGGTTGTTCTGCACATTGCGGGCACTGGCAAAGTTTTGTGCCGAGACGGCGGACAACGCCTCCGGTGCATTGCGATACGCATAGGCATTGCCGGGCGCGGCACGTCCGATCTGATACAGGCCGTACTGATTGTGGATGGTGTCGATCAGCGCGGTTTGGTCGTTATAGCGGCCGACGCCGATGTTGGCGAGGTTCACGTTGGTGTAGTAATTGCGGGAAGCGTGATACCACGGGCTGTAGACGTCGCGCGGCCCGAGTGGGAACCAGCCCACCGGATGGCCGGCGCCCATGCCGACAAAGGCAACCAGGGCGGGCGCATAGATCGGGCGCACTTGCCGTGGTCCGGGTATCCAGCCCCACCGCTGGTGGATGAAGGCCCAGCGGCCATAGTGATAGGGCGCGAAACCCCAGGGTGCGTTGTCGATCCAGGTCCAGCCCCAGGGCCAGATCCACGCCCAATGGCCGAAACGATAGGGCGCCCAGCCAAACCCGACCACCGCGGGATACCAGATGTCGCCGTAATCCTCGTCTTCTTCCCAACTGCCAGCGTTATCCAGATCGTCGCCGCCAACCATGTCGTTGGAGACGTACTGGGCGCTGCTGTCGTTGGCTTCCTGGGTATCGCGATCGTTGCACCACAGATCGAAGGCATCGCCGCTCACGAAGTCGCTTACCGTGACATCGCTGAGGGTGGAGTTATTGAACTGGTAGCGGCGCCCGCTGTAGATCTCGCGTTGTGCGTTGTTCTCGCCGTATACCGTGGCCAGGCCGTCGCTGACGGCAACGGTGGTGGAATTGCCATCGCCGGGTACATCGACGCGGAAGCTACCGGGTTGGTCGATCACCACGGCGAGGGTCGGGGTGTCGATTTCATAAGTCGCCCCCTGATCAATGTTGCGCACCGTGATGTTCAAGCTGCCTCGGGGCAATTCGAACTGGCCGGTCTGGCCGTTGAGATTGAGAATGCCGATATCGCTCTGGCCATCGATACGCAGCGCGGCGCCGCCGAGATCCAGTTCGGCCCGGGAGTCGGGGCCGCTGGAAAGTTTGTCGCCATTGGTGAGCGGACGATTGACGTCGGCCGAGGTCCATTCGGTACTGCCTGCCGGCAGCAGGCCAAGGTCGCCATTGGCAATGGCAAGGCGTGCGACGCGTGGGGGTGGGTCATTCGCGTTGCTGTCCTGGCCGGCGTCCGATTGGGCGTAGGTCATGCCGGTGCAGATAAGCAACAAGAGGCTCAGGCCGATCTGCCATGTACGCGAAAGGGATGCATTGAACACACGCATGGGTCTGTCCGTGCGATACCGCGCGAAACGGTCGCGCTTCCGTTAGCGTCCGTGACTGTGTGGCGATTATGTGCGCGATGCACAAGGGCCGGCATATGCCATACGTGGTGCCTGGGCAGGGTGATTCAGCCAACTGCTACCTGCGGTTCACCTTAGGGCCTGTTAGCACTATTGGCGTAACCCGCGCCGGGTCTGTTTGCCCGCCATCCGGCGTCATCGCTCAGTCGTGTACCGACGTACACTCCCTCACTCTTTCTTGGCTGGCGCGCAAACAGCTCCCGGCGCGGGCCACGCCAATAGTGCTAACAGGCCCTAAAGGTTTCCAAAACCAGGATTCCAAAAGCCCCATTCGCCGGTTACCATCGCCGAACGTTGCGGGTGTAGCTCAATGGTAGAGCTGTAGCTTCCCAAGCTACTGACGAGGGTTCGATTCCCTTCACCCGCTCCAGATTCTTTCCGGCGCCCCACCGAGATCTTCCAAACCCGACAGCGTGAGCTGACATGGCGGACATGATTACCCTCGGTTGGCGGGAGCGGCTGGCATTGCCCCAGTTCGGCATCCTTGCGCTCAAGGCCAAGCTCGATACCGGTGCACGCAGCAGTTCGCTGCATGTGGACGAGCTTGAAACCTTTACCCGTGATGGCGATACCTGGCTGCGTTTTGCCGTCGGCCTGGGGCGGCGTTCCGCACACAAGGTGCAATGCGAGGCGCCTGCCTGCGACCGGCGGGTGGTGGTCGATACCGGTGGCGGACGCAGCGAACGCTGGTTCATCCGCACCGAAGTCATGCTTGCCGGCGAGCGTTTCGAGGTTGACATGAATCTGACTGATCGCCGGCACATGCTATTCCCTATGCTATTGGGGCGTACCGCATTGGTCGGACGCTTCGCCGTCAATCCCGCACTTTCCTACACCCTGCCCAAGCCCGCGCACACGATGGTCGATAAGCCATGAAAATTGCCATCCTCTCGCGCAACACGCGCTTGTATTCCACGCAGCGCCTGGTTGAAGTGGCGCGTGAACGAGGCCATGTGGTGCGTGTGCTCGATCCGCTGCGCTGCTACGTGCGCATCGCGCCGGGTGAAGTAAAGATTCGTTACAAGGGCAAGACCTTGCACGATATCGATGCGGCGATCCCGCGCATCGGCACCTCCAGTACGTTCTACGGCACCGCGGTGCTACGCCAGCTGGAGATGATGGGGGTGTATACGCCCAACTCCTCCGATGCGGTGCTGCGTGCGCGCGACAAATTGCGCTGCCTGCAGATTCTTGCTGCGAAAGGATTGGACATGCCGGTGACAGTCTTTGGGGACAACCCGGATGACACCACCGACGTGCTGGAAATGCTCGGCGAGCCGCCGCATGTGATCAAACTCAACGAAGGCAGCCAGGGTACCGGCGTGGTACTCGCAGAAAAGCGCAGCGCCTCGCAAAGCGTGGTGGAAGCGTTCCGCGGCTTGTACGCCAATTTCCTGGTACAGGAGTTCATCGCCGAGGCCAAGGGCTCCGACCTGCGTTGTTTCGTGGTCGGTGGACAAGTGGTGGCGGCGATGCAGCGCGACGCAGTGCCCGGCGAGTTCCGCGCCAACCTGCACCGCGGCGGCAGCGCGGTAGCGGCCAAGCTGACCGCCGACGAAAAACGCATCGCCGTGAGTGCCGCGCAGGCGCTTGGGCTGGGGATCGCCGGTGTCGACCTGCTGCGCTCCAATCGCGGTCCGCTGGTCTTGGAAGTGAACGCATCGCCCGGCCTGGAAGGGATCGAGGCGGCCACGGGCGTGAACGTGTCCGAGTACATCATCAAGCATCTCGAACGGAACGCAGGCAAGGGTGCAAAACGCGAAAAGGAGAATGGGGAGAGGTCAAAGTGACCCGCCTTATTCACTCGATTGTTGCCCGTTAACCCAGCAGTGAGTACGAGTTAACTGTCGCGTAACCCCCCCACCCCTATAAAGGATCCACTGTTTGTTTGCTCGCCACTTCAATCGCAAGGTCCGGTGACAGCAGACGACGGTATCGGGGCAGTAGCTTCAGCCCGGATGTAGCGACGTAAGGTCGCGGCGTCCGGGCTTTTTCTTTGGGCGCTGGATAAAGCGCCACCTGCCGTTCAGTATTCCGCTTAACATTTGCCGGGCGCAGTCGTTAAGCTTGTGCCTCCTGCGGCCGTCTGTGCCGGCTGCGTAGCGGGAGAGACGCATGCGCGTTCTGGTGATTGAAGACAACAGCGATATTGCGACCAACATCGGCGACTATCTGGAAGATCGCGGCCATGTGGTGGATTTCGCCGGAGATGGCGTTACTGGCCTGCATTTGGCGGTCGTGCACGAGTTCGACGTGATCGTGCTGGACCTGACCCTGCCCGGCATGGACGGCCTGGATGTGGCCCGCAAACTGCGCCACGAAGCCCACAAGCAGACGCCGGTGCTGATGCTGACCGCCCGCGATGCCCTGGAGCAGAAGCTCACCGGCTTCGAATCCGGCGCCGATGACTACATGACCAAGCCCTTTGCCCTGCAGGAGCTGGCGGCCCGTCTGGAAGTGCTGGCGCGCCGTGGCAAGGGCCCCCAGAGCCGAGTACTGAAGGTCGCCGACCTCACCTATAACCTGGACACCCTTACGGTGACCCGCGAAGGCAAGTCGATCCAGCTCAACCCGATCGGCCTGAAGCTGCTGCAGGCATTGATGGAGGCCAGCCCTTCGGTCGTCACGCGCCAGGATCTGGAGCAGAAGGTGTGGGGCGAGGAGCTGCCCGACAGCGACAGCCTGCGTGTGCACATCCACGGCCTGCGTGCCGCGATCGACAAGCCGTTCGAGAAGGCGTTGATCCACACCAGACACGGCATCGGTTACCGCATGGTCGATCCGGATGCAGTCCAGGCGTAAGCTGCGATTTCGCCTCATTGTTTCGTTCGCGCTGTTTGGATTTGGCCTCAGCGCGTTGTTTGCCATGGCGTCGTTGTATGTGCGTGCCAAGGTGGAAGACCAGCTTGTCGCGGCAGCCTTGCAGAGCGACGTCGATCAGGCGGTCGACAAGACGCTTAGCAACCAACCGGCTCAATCCGAGCTGATCGAGGCGTGGATCAAGAGCGACCGCACGCTCTACAAAATGCCGCTGGGCTGGCAGAACCTCGATACCGGCGTCCACGACATGTATGACGTGGATGCCGGTGGCCGTACCAGGCACTACAAGCTTGCGGTGCGGCGCAAAGACGGCGTCATCGGTTTTGAGCGCTATGACATCAGCCGGGAAGATCTCGGCAAACGCCAGCTGATTACTGCGCTGGGTGCGGCAGTGATCTTGTTCAGCCTGCTCTCGCTGGCGATCGGCTTGTGGCTGTCACGCAAAGTGCTCAAGCCGGTAAGCGAACTGGCACGGCGCCTGCGCGATTTTCGCAAGACCGGACGGGCCGAATTGCTGGCGCCCCATTTCGCCGACGACGAAGTGGGTGAGCTGGCGCAGGCACTCGATGAATACTCCACCCGCCTGACGGCGATCGTCGAGCGCGACCGCGAATTCAACTCCGACGTCAGCCATGAATTGCGCACGCCCTTGGCAGTGATTTCGAGCACCACCGAACTCTTGCAAGGCTCGCCCGATCTTACCGACAAGCTGCGCGAACGCCTCAAGCGCATCGAGCGCGCGTCGCGTCAGGCGACCGAGCTGATCGAGGCGCTGTTGCTGCTTTCTCGCGCCGAACGGCGCGGGCCGACGCGTGGCGAAACGACCGAGGTCGCCAAAGTTGCCGCCGATGTCATCGAAAGCCAGCGGCCGCAAGTGCGCGATAAGCCGGTGGAGATCGAGCTGATCGAAAACAGCCCGGTCAGCGTCAATGCGCCGGCATCGGTGCTGGCGGTGGCGCTCACCAACATCATCGGCAACGCCATCAAATACACGCTGGAAGGCAACGTCACCGTGCAGGTGGAGAGTGGCCGTATCGATGTGATCGATACCGGCCCGGGCATCAAGCCGGAAGATGCCGAACGCCTGTTCCAGCGCGGTGTTCGCGGCGAAGGCGCGGGTGGCAGCGGTGCAGGCCTGGGTCTGGCGATCGTGCGCCGCCTGTGCGAACTGTATGGCTGGGATGTGTCGATCAGGCCGCGCACCGATGCCAACGGTGCGATCGCCAGCATCGTGTTCGAGCGCGAAGCACGTTGATTCAATGAGTTGATGTGGTTTGGGTTACCCGGACTTGCCGGGGTAGCCCAACCGACTTCTCAGCACTCGATCACGTTGACGGCGAGGCCGCCGCGCGAGGTTTCCTTGTACTTGTCCTTCATGTCGCGACCGGTGTCGCGCATGGTCTTGATCACCTTGTCGAGCGAAACGCGGTGCTTGCCATCGCTCTTCAACGCCATGCGGCTGGCGTTGATGGCTTTGACCGAACCCATCGCATTGCGCTCGATGCATGGAATCTGCACCAGGCCGCCGATCGGATCGCAGGTCAGACCCAGATTGTGTTCCATGCCGATCTCGGCAGCGTTCTCGATCTGCCACACGCTGCCGCCGAGCGCAGCGGTGAGCCCACCGGCCGCCATCGAGCAGGCCACGCCGACTTCGCCCTGGCAGCCCACTTCCGCACCGGAAATGGAAGCGTTCTCCTTGTAGAGAATGCCAATGGCCGCCGCGGTGAGCAGGAAATCGATCACGCCGTTTTCGTCGGACTTCGGGCAGAAGCGGTGGTAGTAGTGCAATACGGCCGGCACAATGCCCGCGGCGCCATTGGTCGGCGCGGTGACCACGCGGCCGCCGGCGGCATTTTCTTCGTTGACGGCCAGCGCGTAGAGATTGACCCAGTCCAGAATCGTCAGTGGATCCTTGAGTGCGGCTTCGGGCTGGTTGCGCAATTCGGCGGCCATCGCCGGTGCGCGGCGCGCCACCTTCAAGCCTCCCGGCAGCACGCCCGGTGAGCGCAAGCCGCGCTCGACACAGCCTTGCATGGCCTTCCAGATATTGAGCAGACCGCTACGAATATCCGCTTCACTGCGCCACACCTTTTCGTTTTCCAGCATCAATTGGGCGATGGTCAGGCCGTGCTGTTCGCACAGCGCCAGCAACTGATCACCGCTTTCGAACGGGTAGGGCTGTTCGGTGGTATCCGCGACGATACGGTCTTCCGCCGCCTCATCGTGATTGACGACGAAGCCGCCACCCACCGAGTAATAGTCGCGTGTGGCCAATTCATTGCCATCGGCGTCGTAAGCGGAGAAGCGCATGCCATTGGTGTGGAATGGCAGCTTCTGGCGCTTGTTGAAGATCAGGTCTTGCTTCTCGTCGAAATCGATCTCGTGCTTGCCGAGGACCCGGATGCGATGCGTGGTACGGATGCGCTTGAGAATGTCCGGGATGTGGTCCGGATCGACCGTATCGGGATGTTCTCCCTCGAAGCCCAGCAACACGGCTTTGTCCGTGCCGTGCCCGCGACCGGTCATGGCCAGCGATCCATACAACTCCGCGCGCACGCGCACGACCTTGTCGAGTACGCCTTTCTCTTCCAGCCAGCGCTCGGAGAAACGCGCCGCCGCGCGCATCGGGCCAACGGTATGCGAGGACGACGGACCAATGCCGATCTTGAAAATGTCGAAAGCGCTGACAGCCATGGGTGCACTGCGATATCGGGGACGAAGTAGCTATTCTACGCGTGCCTTCCTTCCAGGGCAGTCTATTCGCTGACGTATGGCCGAATTTGTGCTCTATCAACGGGACTATTGCCACCTGTGCGATCAGGCCCTGGCGGTACTGGCGCAGGCGCGTGCGCCGGACTTTGACAGTATCTGGGTGGACGATAGCGTGGAGCTGGCCGCGCGCTATGGCACGCGTGTGCCGGTGCTGCGGGACCTGCGCGACGGGCGGGAACTGGACTGGCCGTTCGATGCGGTGCAGGTATCGCGCTGGATGA
Organism: Dyella flava; assembly: GCF_016904955.1. GTDB lineage: Bacteria > Pseudomonadota > Gammaproteobacteria > Xanthomonadales > Rhodanobacteraceae > Dyella_B > Dyella_B flava. The sequence continues at coordinate 183,728 of NZ_JADIKE010000038.1, forward strand.
GCGACGGGGCGCAGGCTGGATGACGCTGCGCCAGCCCAAGCCCTGTTTGCCATCAATGCGTCTGCGCGCGCTCTACGCTGACTTCACTCTGCGCCACTGCATCCACCAGGCCGGCAATCTGAAAACTCAGATCACCAAACAGCTGCCCGATCAGGCTGCGGCGGACGAAATGGATGACGTCGTTTTCGCCATTCGTGCTGGCTGTGCCGGCGAGTTGCGCCATCAGCAGAAGATGGTCGCGGAGCATGCGTAGTTCGTAGAAGTGTTCTTCGGATAGCAGGTAGCTACGCGCGATGGGCGCGGTGTGGGTGGGCTTGTTCATGGGCCTGTTCCATTAGGTTAGGTCGCCCGCGCATTGCACGCGGGCGAAGGGACTGCAGGAAAAAATCCTGCTCGTTTCAGCGGAATGTGCCTCTTCCGCTTGGACGATTACCCACTTGGGCCCGACGCTATGCAGTCTGCATGGCGCTGAAGTAGGACTAATACCGGCTTGGCGGGGTCACGCGTAGGCGTGCATGCCGTAAGATCGAGAGTAACCATTGCTAACTGCCTTTGAGTTGGTTTTGGCCAGCGGATCGTTTGGGCTGCAATCCCAGGCGATCCGCGCTACTTCAGTCACGTCGGGCGTGTCGTGTTCATCACTGGCGATGGGCACGCCCGACCTATTCAAGATCGCATAAGTACGACGCGGGTGGGGCGAAAGGGCGCGAAATTTTTGGCGACGGGAAATTTGTCGCAATTGCGACGCTTTGGCTCCCTCTCCCCTCCGGGCGACGCAAAGCTAGTCCCTGTGGGAGAGAGGGTTGGGGTGAGGGGCCGGGCTTGCCTCTAACCTCAGCGGCAACGTTATGTTTTTTGATTCGCTCACGCTGCGCATCAACTTCTTCGCAAGAGTGACCCCTCACCCCAGCCCTCTCTCCCACAGGGACTAGCTTTGCGTCGCCCGGAGGGGAGAGGGGGAAAAGCGTGTGAAGGTTTGTCGCGAGGCTGGCCCCTCACCTCGATCCTCTCTCCCACAGGGACTAGCTTTGCGTCGCCCGGAGGGGAGAGGAGGAAAAGCTTTACTTCGCCGCAAGCACCAAGTGCGCCGTCACCTTTACATCCGCACCAATCACCGACGTGTCCTTGTACTGCCCGCCGCCAACGCCGAAATCGAGCCGGTTCACCGAGCCGCTGACGTCCAGCGTTGCACCATTGCCTTGCGGCTTGAAGGTGACATTCAAGCTCACCGGCTTGGTGACGCCGCGCAGTGTCAGCGTGCCATCGGCCATCACCTGGTTGCCCTGCTGATGGAAACCGGTGGTGACGAAATGCGCCTGCGGGAATTTGGCCACATCGAAGAAGTCCGGCCCGGGCAGGGCGCCGTCGCGGTCGCTGTCACCGGTCTTGGCGCTGGACAGGTCGACCGTGACATCGAACTTGGAGGTGGCGAGCTTGGCAGCGTCGTAGCTGATCGCGGCCGTCCATTTGTTGAACTGGCCGTCGAAGTTGCTGCCCTGGAAGCTGCTGGTGAAGCCCAGTGTGCTGCCCGCTTGCACGGTGTAGTCAGCGGCGCTGGCGACGCACGGCGCGGCCAGTGCGAGCAGCAACGCAAATGAACGATGGGTAAGGCGATTCATGGCGTTTCTCCTGAGGGGGCTTTGCTTGAACGCACGCGGCCGAATGGCAGCATGCGGCGCAATACGTTGTCCTGATCTAACACATGATGCTTCAGTGCGGCGCCCACATGGCCGATCAGCACCAGCAGCAACAGATAGAACAGGTATTCGTGCACGGCGTGTGCGGTATGCGCCAACTCTTGGTTCTTACCGGCCAGCGCGGGCAGGTTGAACAACTTGAACCATTGCAGCGGATAACCGTGCAGCGAGTTGTAGAGCCATCCGCTCAACGGCAACGCGAGGATGAAGCCGTAGAGCAGGATATGCGTGGCGTGCGCGACGATGCGCTGCCAGCGTGGCGCCGGTTCGTCCGGCGGTGCGCGATCGAACAGGCGCCAGGCCACGCGCAAGGCGAACAACGCCAGGATAGTCAGCCCGATCGATTTATGCAGCGCGTAAATGTTGATCTTGCTCATCGACGGCGACATGTCGGTCATCAGCAAGCCCCACACGCCATTGCCCAGAATGCCCAAGGCCACGATCCAATGGAAGAACTTGGCAACCGATCCCCATTGCCGGTGGTTACTGCGCAGACTCATGGGTGCTCCTTGTCGTTGGTCGAGTTCTGACTGTCGCGGATGCCTTCCAGTTCCAGCCAGACCGCTACATCGTGGCCGATCGCATTCGGAAATCCGTTGATGCCGAAGGCGGTGCGATCGAGCGAAGCCGTGGCGGAAAATCCTGCGATGGTATGCAGGCCATAGATGGTCTTGCCGACGCGATTCACGCGAAAAGAAATATCCAGCGGCCGGCTGATGCCATGCAGGTTCAGTACGCCATGCAGCACGCCATGTGTGGCGTCCTTGCGCTCCACGGACGTGCTGGTGAAGTGCGCGGTGGGATAGGTTTTGCAATCGAGCAACGCGGGTTTGCAAACCGCGTCGTTCCAGGCGGCATCGCCCATGTCGACGCGGGTCATGTCGATATCCAGTTCCGTGGCGGAGCGGGACCAGTCATCCGGATCGAAGCGCAGCCAGCCGCTGGCGATGTGCAATCGGCCCAGCGGACGCGAAAAGCCATCGTGATCGATGCTGAAAACGATCTGGCTGTGCACCGGGTCATAGCGATAGCTATCGGCCGCGGCGTGGGTCAGGGCCGGTGCCATGGCCAATCCGATACATAGCGTCAGGGATGCGTAAGCAGGCCGGTAAGTCATGGCGGGAGTCTGGCGGAAACGCCACAGGCCTGCCAGCGCAGCGGCAAGAACAGATTGTTGCCGTGCCGACGACAGCTGCCCGCCTACGTCTGTCATCGAAAAGACATGCGATTAAGCGCTGGATTTGGCATGATCCCCTTGGTGTGGGGTGCGTGAAGGGACCGCCCTGCGTGACGCGCCTGAGGGGGCCTTAGTGTCGGTTTTCGTGTTCGGGCTGGCCTTCCTGCTGGGAGCTTCCATGCCCAGCGGCTCCACATCGACGGCGGCCCCGCCGTCTACGCCCGTTCCCTCGGCAGCGATCCACGCGCCGGACGCGGCACCGCTGCCCACGCCCCAGTTTCGTCGCTACAGCATGGACGATGGCCTGCCCAGCACCAGCGTCTACGCGATCGCGCAAGATCATGATGGCGCCATGTGGTTTGGCACCAAGAGCGGTATCGCCCGCTTCGATGGCGTGCACTTCCAAGTGTTCCGACATATCGAAAACGATCCCGACTCGCTCTTCAACAACAACATCTCGACCTTGCTCGTCGATCGTCAGGGCATGGTCTGGGCCGGTGGTCTGGATGGCGGCCTGAGCCGCTATGACCCTGCCACCGGAAAATTCAGTCACTGGGGCCACGATCCCGGCAATCCGAATAGCCTGATCAGCGATCGCGTCTGGGTGATTGCGCAAACGCCCGATGGCGTGATTTGGGTCGGTACCAGTGATGGGCTCGATCGCATGCTGCCCGACGGACACAGCTTCGAGCACATCAGCAATCCGCTGCTTGGCCTTTATCCGCGGGATATGGGCACTGTCGACGCGCTGTATGCCGATCCCAAAGGCCGGCTCTGGGTGGGTACTGAGCGTGGTGTGTTCCGCCGCGATACGGACGGGCAATTCGTTTCGATCAAGCCGCTCGACCCGGATCAGTCGATGGATGCCTGGCGCATCGATGGCGAAGGCGACGAGGTGCGCATTTCCACCGAACGTGGTTTGTTGGTGGTGGGTGCCGACGATCAGGCGCGCTTGTTTGGCGCGCCGGTGATTCCGCATGAACTCAACGTCATGACCAGTACGCGTGATGCCGCCGGCCATTTGTGGATCGGCACGCAGCGCGGCATGTACCTGCAAGTGCGTCCCGATGGTCCGATTACGGCGGTGATGGATCAGCCGCTGCTGTTCGGCAATCTGCCGGGCAGCTGGGTGTGGCAGACCTTTGTGGATCGCGAAGGCGGATTATGGGTGGCGATGCTCGATGGCGGCGTGGCCTATCTTGCGCCGCGCTGGAACAGCTTCAGCCGATTCACCCACGTTCCCGATGATCCGGACAGCTTGCGCGATTCGCAGGCGACCACCATGGCACGCGGACGCGATGGCCGGCATATCTGGGTCGGCGAACGCGATGGACGCATCGATCGCCTCGATCCGATCACGGGCAGCGTGGAACACATCCTCAGCGGCCTGCACGGCAGCGTGCTCGGCATGACCGAAGACGGCCGTCAACGGCTGTGGATCGCCGTGCAAGGTGCGCTGTATCGCTACGACTACGTGCACAACCGGCTCGATCAGGTCGATCCGCAAATGACCAAGCTCAACCGTCCGCTGGAGGTGGAGCCGGGACCGGACGGCAATATGTACGCGCGCACCTTTGGTTACGGTTTGTTCCGGGTTGATCCGGACACGCTGGCCGTGACCGAAGTGGCGATGGACAAGCCGAACGAAAAGGTGATGTGGGGCAGCGAAATGATGCTCTACAAAGGCGCCTTCTGGTACGCCAGCGACGGCGGCTTGATGTGGCTCGACCAGGCGCATGATCGCTTCGTGATGGTGCCGGGCGTGCCCACCAATCAGCCGATCAACGCTTTCGACTTCGATCGCACCGGCATCTGGCTGGTCACCGAGGACGGCCTCACCCATTACCACCGCCAAGGGCCCGGGCTGGTGCTCGATCGCACGGTGGCAGCGTCCGAGGGTTGGCCGTCATTGCAGGCGGTCGATCTGGACGTCGACTGTTTTGGACGCTTGTGGATTTTCAGCGTCGATGGCTTGTGGCGTTTCGATCCGGCGCACGACAGCTTTCATCAGCTTGGCTTGCAAGATGGGCTCGCCAATGGCGAATTCAGCCGCGGCTACGCCTTGCTGCCTAACGGTAATCTCTACGCCGCTACGATGGGCGGCGTCGTCGGCTTCAATCCGGACAAGCAGGATGTGACGCCGGTTACTCCGGTACTTTCGGTCACCCAGGTCACGGTGATGCGCAAGGGTGTGCTGCAAAGCCTGCCGTTGAGCCCGCAGCCGATCAAGGTGGGCTGGCATGACAGCCAGTTGCATGTGCAGGCGCGGCTGTTCTCATACATCAATCCGGGCGCCAATCATTACCGTTTCCGCCTCGATGGTTTCGATGGCGAATGGGTCGATCACGACAACCATGGCGAGCGTGAATTCACCGGCCTGGGCAGCGGTGACTACACACTGGAGATCATGGCGCACGGTGCGGATGGCGGTTGGGTGCATCTGGATTCGCCTCTGCGCATCCATGTGCAATCACCACCGTGGCTGCGCTGGTGGGCCTGGCTGCTGTATGCCTGCCTGATCGCGGCCTTGGCATGTCTTTCACTGCTGGCGTGGCGCCGTCGTCTTGCGCATCGTCATCGCATCCAGCTGGCGGAGCAGCGGCATCAGATTGCCGAGCAGGCGAGTGCGGCGAAGAGCCAGTTCCTGGCTACGCTAAGTCACGAGATCCGTACGCCGATGACCGGTGTGATCGGCATGGCGGAGTTGCTGCTGAGCACGCCGCTGAATGAAACGCAGCGCGAATATGCCGAATCCATGCAGCGCTCAAGCAATGTGCTGCTGAAATTGTTGAACGATGCGTTGGACATGGCGCGCATCGAAGCGGGCAGGCTGGTGCTGGAACCCGCGCCGTTCGATGTGCGTGCATTGGTGCAGGATGTGGAGCGACTGCAAAAGAATGCCGCCAAGGCCAAGGGTCTGGCGTTCGATGTGCAAGTCGATGATGGCGTTCCGGCTTCGCTGATCGGCGATCCGTTGCGCATCCGCCAGGTGCTGTTCAACCTGGCTAATAACGCGGTGAAGTTCACTGTGCATGGTCGTGTTTCCATCCAGGTCCGCTGGCTGGATGATCATTTGTGGCTGGATGTCAGTGACACCGGTCCTGGCATCTCCGAACACAGCCGCGTTCGCATGTTCCGTCGTTTCGAGCAGGACGAAGGTCCGCAGCGCAGCGTCGGGAGCGGCCTGGGCTTGGCCATCTGCAGCGAACTGGTCAACCTGATGGGCGGCAATCTGAGCCTGGAATCAGCGCTCGGGAAGGGCAGTACCTTCCGCGTGTGTCTGCCGTTGCGGGTATCGCAGGAAGCCGTGCGTGCCAACTCGGACAAGCCCGAGTCATCGGAGAAGCGCGCGCTGGATGTGCTGCTGGTGGAAAGCGATGCCACGGTGGCCAGCGCCATTCGTGGCATGCTGGAGCATCAGGGGCATCGCGTGCGTTGTGCCAGTCATGGATTGAACGCGCTGGCCGAGTTGGCGCAGGAATCCTGTGATGTAATCCTGCTCGATCTGGAATTGCCCGGTATCGATGGATTCCAGCTCGCGCAGTTGATACGCCAGGGCGAAGGCGATGGAGATCGCATGCCGATCATTGCCATAAGCAGTCGCACGCACGCAGAAGAAGCCGCGCGCGGCCATCAGGCGGGCATCGATGGTTTTCTGCACAAGCCGCTAACGGGCGGGCAGCTTTCCTCGGCATTGTCGGCAGCCTTGTCCGTGCGCGCTGCCATCAAGTCGGAAGCGGACTCGGCGTGTTGACGCTGGTGATCGACTCTCTTGCCTAGCGCGCTCGCGAGGTGTGCCTGAAGGCACACGAACTACATGTCGAACTTGCTGACATCAAATCCAAGCCGCTGATATTCGCGCCAGCGCACCCGTGATCCATCGCGTTCGGCCGGATCGGCGGCAACCACTTCCAGCACGCGCTCGCCATAGCTCTGCGGGCATTGCTCGCGAAGGTTGATCGTCAGCGTACGCGTCGGCGTATCGACGCCAGGTGGAACGATCAGCACGGCGGTGTGGGCGTCGTCGTCGTCACCGGCCAGTTGATGCGGAATAAAGGCATCTTCGTCGAATGACCACAGCAGATCATCCAGGGCTTCGGCTTGTGCGAAATCGCGGGTGAGGATCAGCGTGGGCTGCTGTGTGGCAAAAGCCTTGCGCGCCAGTTCGCAAACCAGCAACAGAGGTTGCTCGCTGAAACGTGGCTTGGCGATCAGGTAGAAGTCGGCGCGAGGCATTTTCTAGGAGAGAGGAGTTAGGAGTGAGGAGTGAGAGAGGAGCTTGACTGCGGTGAGTGGCTCCTCTCACCTCTCGTTGCTTACTTCTCGATGCGGTCAATCAGCCATTGGGCGAGCAGTGGTACCGGGCGGCCGGTGGCGAGGCCCTTGCGGCCTTCGTCCCAGGCGGTGCCGGCGATGTCCAGATGCGCCCAGCGCTGGCCTTCGGTGAAGCGCGACAGGAAGCAGCCTGCGGTGATGGCGCCAGCGTTCTTGCCGCCGATGTTGGCGACGTCGGCGAAGCCGGATTCCAGTTGGATCTGATAGTCATCCCACAGCGGCAGGCGCCAGGCGCGGTCGAGGGTATGTTCGCCAGCGCTGAGCAGTTCTTCGGCGAGATCGTCGTGCTTGCTCATCAGGCCGCTGGCGTATTTGCCCAGGGCGATCACGCACGCGCCGGTCAGCGTGGCGGCGTCGATCAATGCCTTCGGCTGGAAGGTCTGTGCGGTATAGGTGAGGGCGTCACACAGGATCAGGCGGCCTTCGGCATCGGTGTTGAGCACTTCGATGGTGATGCCGGACAGGCTGGTGAGTACGTCGCTCGGGCGATAAGCGTCGCCGTCGGGCATGTTTTCCACCGCCGGCACCACGCACACCAGGTTGAGCTTCAGGCCCATCTTCACGGCAGACACGAATGCGCCAAGCACGCCCGCGGCGCCACCCATGTCGAATTTCATTTCTTCCATGCCCGGGCCGGGCTTGAGGCTGATGCCGCCGGTATCGAAGGTGATGCCTTTGCCGACAAAGGCATAGGGCTTTTCGTCCGCAGCGCCACCCTTGTATTCGAGCACGATCAGCTTGGGCTTGTTGGCCGAACCACGGCCGACTGCCAACAGGGAGCCGAAGCCGAGCCGGTCCATGTCTTCGTGATCGAGCACCTTGCAGCTGACCGTATCGTGCGCTTCGGCAAACGTCACGGCCTGCTCGGCAATGTAGGCCGGGTTGCAGATGTTGGGCGGCAGGTTGGCCAGCTCGCGGGCAAAGCGCACGCCTTCGGCGATGGCCGCCGCCTGCTCGATACCGGCCTGGGCCTCGTCGTTGCCGGCGAAGCTGATGCCTGCGAGCTCCGGCTGGCCGTTCTTGTCGCGGGGCTTCACCGTCGCGGTATAGCGGTAGGTGGCATGGTCGGCGGCCAGGGCGGCGGTACGCACGCGCCAGGCGGCATCGCGGCCGGGGACGTCCACCTCGGCAAGGTAGGATACGGCGCTGTCGATCGGCAGGCGCGCCATCGCACGGGCCGCTTCGAGGTTCACCTTCTGGAAGCGGGCCGCATCGAAGGTTTTCTGGGAACCCAGGCCCACCACCAGCACGCGCTTGGCCTTGACGCCCTCGGCCGCGAACAGCACGGTGGTGCTGGCCGCTTTGCCGTTGATGTCGCCGCTTTCCACCTGGCGCTTGATCGCGCCACCGGCGGCACTGTCCACGCGCGCTGCCGCGCTGGTCAGCAGGCCGTTTTCGTACACGCCGACCACCACGCAAGGGGAATCGACGGTTTCGGGGGCGGCGGAGCCAAGACTGAATTGGAGCGTCATCATCAAGTTCCTGCGGGAGGCCGGCGCGCGTTGAACCGGCTAGACTAAAGGTTTGCCTCTCCACGGCTGGAGGGGCATGGAACCCACGATTCTATCGCATGCTGAGCATCCTAGACCGATACTTCCTACGTGAGCTTGGCCAAACCGTTGGCGCCACTGTCATTGTGCTGCTGGTGATCATGGCTGGCACCTCTTTTGCGCACGTGCTGGAACAGGTCGCCAAAGGCAGCTTTCCGGCCAGCGTAATGTTCCAGGTGCTGGGCCTGAACATGGTGGACAGCCTCTCCACCATGCTGCCGCTGGCCGGCTTCCTGGGCGTGCTGCAATCGTTTGGTCGCATGTACCGCGAAAGCGAGATGCACGTGCTGGCCTCCTCGGGCATGGGCATGGCCGGGCTGCTGCGTCCGACCTCGATCGTTGCGGCGGTCATGATTGTCGCGGTGAGCACGGTGTCGCTGTGGCTGGGGCCGCTGGCTTCAAAGACCTCGGATGACCTGGTTGCCGCGGCCAACCGATCCATCATCGCCGCGGGCCTCGACGCCGGCCGCTTTACCGAACTGCCGGGCAAGGGCGGCATCATCCTGGTCGACTACCTGAGCCGCGACGGACAAGTGCTGGGCAATACCTTCATCGCGCAGGAGCGCGTCAACAAGGACGGCAGCCTGACCATGAAGATGGCCACCGGCAAAAACGGCCACCTGTATTCCAACAGCGATTCCAGCGATCGCTATCTGGCCCTCAATACCGGCTGGCAGTACGAAATTCCACTGGGCGCCGATAACTGGCGCCGCATGAAATACGTGCGCAATGACAGCGCGCTGTCCGCCATTCAGTCCGACGACGAGGCTGATCCGATCCATAACCTGGACATGAGCGATCTGATAAAGAACACCACGCCGGACGGGCGCGCCGAGTTAGCCTGGCGCACCGTGGTGCCGATGATGACGCTCGCGCTGCTGATGCTGGCGATGCCGCTGTCGCGGCAGACCCCGCGTGAACCGCGTTATGGACGCATGTTGATCGCGGTGCTCGGTTTCTTTCTGTATTACAACTTGCTGGCACTGTGCCGCGGCCAATTGGCCAAGGGCCACTGGCATCATGCCTGGCCGATGTGGTTGCTTAGCGTCGCGCTGTTCATGATTGCGGCGTCGGCTTTCCGCAACCATTACATCGCGCGCAAGCCGCGCAAGGCGAGTGCCTGATGGCGGCTGTACGTATCAAACGCGTGGATTGGCTGATCGGCGTGACCGTGCTCGGTTCAATGATGCTGGTCTGGCTGGTGCTGATCGGCCTGGACGCGATGATGCAGTTCGTGCGCCAGCTCGGCTACATCGGCCGTAACGGCTACACGTTGAGCAATGCGATCTTCTACGTGGTGGTGACGATTCCGCGCCGCATGTACGAGATGTTTACCTTCGCGTCGCTGATCGGGGGTCTGCTTGGCCTCGGCGGCCTGGCATCGACCGGCGAACTGACGGCCTTGCGCGCGGCCGGCATGTCGCGCCTGCGGATTGCGGTGTCGGCGGTCGGCGTCGTGGCGTTGCTGGTGGCCGGCGTGGTGGTGATGGGCGAAACCGTCGGCCCCTGGGGCGACCAGCAGGCGCAGAACCTGGAGTTGCTCCTGCGCTCCAACGGCAATATGGGCATGACCAACAGTGGTTTGTGGGCGCGCGACGGTGATCGCATCATCAATGCGAAGAACAGTGCCTTGCGCAATGCCGGCGATCACTCGTACGTACAGCTGAGCGACGTGCGCGTTTTCACGCTGACGCCCGATGGCCAGCAGTTGAGCCGCTTCGATCAGGCGAACACCGCCGAACAGGTGGGCAGGGAATGGGTGCTGGACAATGTGCGCAGCACCACGCTGGACGACAACGGCGTGCACAGTCATACCGCGACCAGCGAGCGCTGGGATTCCAAGCTCGACCCGGAAGTGCTGCAGCAGTCGCTGGTACAGCCGCAGTACCTGGCCATGCGCGACCTGGAACACATCATCGACTACAAGAAGAAAAACGGCGAAAACACCCGGCCCTATGAAATTCCGCTGTGGAGCCGCGTGATGTATCCGTTCAACGTGCTCGTGCTGGTGTTGTGCTCGATGCCGTTCGCCTTCGGCGCCTTGCGTTCCGGCGGCCTGGGCAAGCGCATCTTCATGGGCATGATCCTGGCGATCAGCTGGTACTTCGTGCAGAAGGCGATCGTGAGCTTCGGTACCGTGTACGGCATTCCGCCATTGCTGGCGAATATTCTGCCGGCCATATTGCTGGCAGGTGTCGGCTGGTACTACTTCCGTAATCACGCCTGATACGGGCGGCATGATGTCGCCGGTGCCGCCGCGGTTTGTTCCGGACACGAACGTCTGCCTGGATCTGTTCGTGTTCGACGACCCGCAGTGCGCTTCACTGCTGCATGCCCTGCGTGATGGTGATATCGAACTGATCACGCGTGCCGATTGCCGCGACGAATGGCGAGCGGTATTGAGCTATCCGCAGCTGAAGCTGAGCGAGCAGCGTCGTGCACAGGCAAGCGAACGCTTTGAGAACTACGTTCGCTGCGTGACGTTGGATACGCCGGAACCGGGTCGCATGGCCTTGCCACGCTGCCGTGATCCGGACGATCAGAAATTCCTTGAATTGGCATACCAATCCGCTGCGGTGGCCTTGCTGACCCGCGACGACGCGCTGCTGCGGCTGGCCCGCCGTACGAAGCGCGAGGGACTTTTTGTCATCCTGCCGCCCGCGTTATGGCGAGAGGCGCTAAGCGGGCCATAAACGCTTGCCGATTGCCGCGGTGCTCGGCAAAGTGGCCTATCTTTGTGTAGCGAGAGAGGTGTGCCATGGGTTGGGTCGACTTGCGCAGTGACACGGTAACCAAGCCGACGTCCGCCATGCGTGCGGCGATGCTTGATGCAGACGTGGGCGACGACGTCTATGGTGAAGATCCCACGGTCAATGCCTTGCAGCAGCGTCTTGCGGCAGATCTCGGTTTCGAGGCTGGGTTGTTTGTTCCCTCCGGAACCCAGTCGAATCTGCTTGCATTGATGTCCCATTGCGAGCGCGGCGACGAATACATCGTTGGTGCGGATGCGCACACTTACAAATTCGAGGGTGGTGGCGCGGCGGTGCTGGGTTCGATTCAGCCGCAGCCGATTGCGCACGATGTGGATGGCTCCCTGCCGTTGGATAAGGTAGCCGCAGCCATCAAGCCGATCGATCCGCATTTTGCGCGCACGCGCTTGCTGGCGCTGGAAAACACCTGGCACGGACGCGTGTTGCCGATGGATTACCTGCGTGCCGCACGCGATTTCACGCGTGAGCGTGGACTTGCGCTGCACCTGGATGGCGCCCGGCTTTACAACGCGGCCGTTGCCGGCGGCGTGCCGGCGCGCGAGATCGCTCATCATTTCGACAGCGTCTCGATCTGCCTCTCCAAAGGACTGGGCGCACCAGTCGGCTCCGTGCTGGTGGGTTCTTCAGCCTTGATCGACAAGGCACGGCGCTGGCGCAAGGTGGCGGGTGGCGGTTGGCGCCAGGCTGGCATGTTGGCGGCGGCGTGTCTTTATGCGCTGGATCATCATGTCGCGCGGCTGGCGGAGGATCATGCGCGTGCGGCGCGGCTGGCCGAAGGCCTGCGCGATATTTCCGGCGTGAAACTGCTTGGCTTGCACACCAACATGGTGTTCGTCGATGTGCCACAGGCGCGCTTGCGCGAACTGGATGCGCATCTGCGTGCCGCTTCGGTGCGAATCAGTATTGGCTATTTGCCGACGCTGCGGCTGGTGACGCATCTGGATGTTGATGATGCCGGCGTGGAACGCGTGATTGATGCGTTCAGGACATTCTTCGCCGCTTAGCGTTGCTGCACGCTTGTTCCCTCTCCCCAAAGGGGAGAGGGAGTGAGTGCTTGGCTGAAAACTGCACTTGAAATCAGGCCTGCTTGGCCACCAACGCCACATCCGAGCGCCGAATAAAATCGCGCACCTGCGGATACACCACCTCGCGCCAGCGGCGACCGCTAAAGATGCCGTAGTGACCAGCACCCTCAATCACCTTATGCGCACGGCGCGTTGACGGAATGCCGGTGCACAGATCGTGCGCCGCTTCCGTCTGGCCGATACCGGAGATATCGTCCAGTTCGCCTTCAATGGTCAGCAGGCTGGTGCGCTTGATCGCGGCCGGATTTACCCGCTCGCCATTTACGTCCCATAGACCGCGCGGCAGCAGGAACTGCTGGAACACGGCGTTGATCGTGTCGAGGTAATACTCGGCGGGCATGTCCAGCACGGCGTTGTATTCGTCGTAGAACTTGCGGTGTGCCTGCGCATCGTCCAGATCGCCGCGCAACAGATTGAGATAGAAATCCCAGTGCGAGTTGAAGTGGCGGTTCGGATTCATGGCAATGAACCCGGCGTGCTGCAGAAAGCCGGGATAGACCTCGCGGCCATGGCCCGGATAGTTGGTCGGCACGGTGTGGATCACGTTGCCCTTGAACCAGCTCAGCGGTTGCGTCATAGCCAGGTTGTTGACCTGGGTCGGGCTGCGGCGCGGATCGATCGGGCCGCCCATCATGGTCATGCTGCGTGGCGTGACTTCACCGCGCGATGCCATCAGCGAGATCGCCGCCAGCACCGGCACGGTGGGCTGACACACCGAGATCACGTGCAGCGATTCTGCGCCGATGTGGCGGATGAATTGCTCGATGGTCGCGACGTAATCGTCCAGATGGAACGGACCGGCCGCGGCCGGGATCATGCGCGCATCGATCCAGTCGGTGATGTACACCTTATGGTCGATCAGCAGCGTACGCACCGTGTCGCGCAGCAGCGTGGCGTGATGGCCCGACAGTGGCGCCACCACCAATACCACCGGCTCGTTCTTCATCTTCTCGATGGTTGCCGGGTCGTCGCTGAAGCGCTTGAAGCGGCGGAGCTGGCAGAACGGGGTTTCCAGATCCACGCGCTCGACGATGGCGATCTGGTTGCCCTGGGGATTGGTGATGCTGTGGATGTCGAACGAGGGTTTCTCGTAGTCCTTGCCCAGGCGGTAGATCAGCTCATAGCCGGCTGCCGCGCGCTGAGCGCCCGGTAGCTGGGCCAGCGGACTGCTGGGATCGGTAAGCATGCGGGCGCTGGCTTCGGCGTAGTAACTGAGCGGGCCGAGGAAGGCGCGTTGCCATTCGTGAATTTGATAAAGCATGGCGGCAGACCGGGGGTTCTTCTAAAGCTGCATGATAGCTCGTTATGAGCCCGAATTGCTGCGCTGCGACAGATTGTTGATGTCTTTCAAATCAAAGACTTGTAAATCAACGACTTGCTAATTCGGGATCGTCCTAAGTGTTATTAGACGCCAGAAGCCCGCGAATATTTATAGGACTAGCCGGATTTCTGTCCCCGCCGCAAGGTCATGCAGGGCACGGCGACGTGGGGCAAACAGGGCCGTCGCAAACCAGGCCACCCAACCGCCGGCGACCGCCCAGAGCGCCGTCTTCAGGCCGAGCGCCGGCGCCAGCAGCAGGAGCAGCAAGGGCAGGGCAGCGACCAGCACGCGGACCAGGGCCTGCCGGGCGGAGATCCGCCCGCCGTCGCCGGCAGTGACCCGAATGCGCCAGGGCCGCATGCCCAGGGTCTGGCCGCCGCGCAGCCACGACACTACGAAATAGGCTGCCACCACCACGGCTTGTAGCGGCTGGTACCACCAGGCGATATGCACCTGTGAGCCGGTAGTAATCAACTGGCCACGGGTGGCCAGTTGGCAAAGCAAGCCCACCACCATCACGATCGCGAGCGTCGCGACCAGGTCATAGACCAGGGCGATCAGCCGCCGCCACAGTGGGCAAATCACATCCATCGTCGTCGCTTGGGTCATCGGATAGCTTGCAAGGCGCCTGCGCAATGCCCAGCATCGTGCGCATGAAAGCAAGCACCCGTAAAGAGCAAGTCAGTCAGGAAGGCCAGGCCGGTGTCGCCGAAGCCGACGCGCAGGAGATCGCCGCCTTCGTCGAACGGGTCTGGTCCGAGGATGGTTTGGCCCAGCGCACGCTCGATGCCTATCGGCAGGACCTGGAGACGTTGGCGCGTTGGCTGGCGGCGCGCGGACGAAACCTGCGCAACGCACAGCGCGAAGATCTGTCGGCTTTTCATGGGGCGCAGCCGGTGGCGGTGCGCTCGATGGCCCGGCGCCAATCGGCCTTCCGCCGCTTTTATGCGTCGCTGGCGCGCAACGAGCCCGGTTTCGATGATCCAACCCTGCTGATCGAGCGTCCCAAAATGCCGCGCAGCCTGCCCAAGGCGCTGGCGGAACGGGAGATCGAAGCGCTGCTCGACTCCCCCGATGCAAGCACCATGCTGGGGCTGCGCGACCGGGCGATGTTCGAACTGATGTACGCCTCGGGTTTGCGCGTGTCCGAACTGGTGGAATTGCCGCTGGCCGCGTTGAATCCTCGCCAGGGTGTATTGCGGGTGACCGGCAAGGGCGGCAAGGACCGGCTGGTGCCAGTCGGCGAGGTAGCGCTGGAGCGTATTCAGGCCTACCTGGCCGAGGTACGTCCGGTGCTTGCCAAGGGCAGGCAGCCCGCCGCGCTGTTTCTGAGCAAACGCGGTGAGGGCATGACCCGCCAGATGTTCTGGACGCTGGTGAAACGCTATGCCACATCGGTCGGCATCAACGCCAAGCGCATTTCGCCGCACGTGTTGCGGCATTCCTTTGCCACCCATCTGTTGAACCACGGTGCGGATCTGCGTGCTCTGCAGATGTTGCTGGGGCACAGCGTCCTGAGCACCACGCAAATTTATACGTTGGTGGCCAAGGAAGGTCTGAAGCGTTTGCATGCCCAACATCACCCGCGTGGGTGATGGTTGTTCGCGCATGGAATTTGGTGACCGGTTGAGCAGCCCTTTACAGCCGGTATGCGATACTTCACGCCTCTAACGGCCTGTGATTTCGCACGGCGCCGGCTTGCAGTGAGGTTGTGATGTCGAAGAAGTTCTGGTTGATGCTTTGCGCTGGTGCACTGGCCATCCATGCCGGCGCCAGCATGGCCCAGGCTGCTGTTTCAACGCCGCCGCCAGCCGCCAACACACCTGAAAACACCGTGCGGCAGACGATTCTCCGGCTTGTGCCCAAGGCGCAGATCGATCAGATTACGCCCGCGCCCATGCCCGGGTTTTATCAGGTGATCGCTTCCGGCCATCTGGTTTATGTCAGTACCGATGGCAAGTATGTAATGAATGGCGACCTGATCGATGGCGTCAAAGGCGTGAGCCTGACCGACGATGCCTGGGCCAGCTATCGCAAGACGGAACTGGCCAAGGTGCCGGTCACCGACCGTATCGTATTTGCGCCGAAGAATCCGAAGTACACGGTGACAGTGTTCACTGACGTGACCTGTCCCTATTGCCGCGTGCTGCATCAGCAGATCGACGCATTCAACAAGGAAGGCATCGCGGTGCAGTACCTGGCCTGGCCGCGCAGCGGTGTGATTGGCGAGGACGGCAAGCCCACCCAGACCTACAACGAGATGGTGTCGATCTGGTGCGCTTCGGATCGCAATGAGGCGTTCACAGCCGCCAAGAAAGGACATGACCCCAAGCCGGCCACCTGCAACAACCCGGTCAAGGATCAGTTCGACCTCGGCTTGAAGCTGGGCGTGACCGGTACGCCGGCCGTCTATGCCGAGGACGGGACCCAGATCGGTGGTTACCTGTCGCCGGCCGAGATGCTGGAAGCGGTGCAGGAGCACTCTACGACGGGTGGTTGACCGATCGTTTCATCCCTGACACCTCCCCACAATGCGTTCGTGTTCGCGCCGCTGTTCAAACCAGCCGGCGCGCGCCACTCACACGCAGGGAGGTGTTTATGCGAAAGCCTTTGCGACCGGCAAGCGCGCTTTGCGTTCTGCCGCTTCTGATCGGACTCGTCGGCCATCCGGTTTACGCCGTCAGTGCTACGCCGTCGCCGGTGATGTTGGCGAACGTCTATCACCCGGGTGTTGCACTGGGCGATTACTGGGTCAGTGAAAAATACGATGGTGTGCGCGGCTATTGGGATGGCGAAAAACTGCTCAGCCGCAGCGGTGCCGTGATCCCGGCACCGGCATGGTTCACCGCAAACTGGCCCAGAACCCCGATGGATGGCGAGCTCTGGGCCGGGCGTGGCCAGTTCGAACTGGCCTCCGGCACCGTTCGCCAGCAGCCGGCCAGTGATGAGGCCTGGCGTCATATCCGCTACATGGTGTTCGATGTGCCTGGACAGCCGGGAACTTTCGATCAGCGCATCCCGGTGCTGCAACGGCAGGTAGCCAGGCTGGACCTGCCCTGGGTGCAGGCGGTGAGGCAGTTCAAGGTCGCTGACGAAGCCGAATTGAAGCGGCGGATGGATGACGTGGTGCGCGGCGGCGGTGAGGGCCTGGTCCTGCATCGCGGCGCATCGCTCTATCACGCCGGGCGCAACGGCGATCTGCTCAAGTTCAAACCCTATGACGATGCCGAGGCCAAGGTGGTGGGTTATGCGCCCGGCAAGGGCAAGTACGACGGCATGATGGGCGCGTTGCTGGTGGAAATGCCCGATGGCACACGTTTTCGTATCGGTACGGGTTTCACCGATGAGCAGCGCCGCAACCCACCACCCGTGGGCAGCCTGGTGACGTACCGCTACCAGGGCACGACAGCCGGCTGCAAGCCGCGTTTTGCGCGCTTCATGCGGACTCACGAAGAGCTTTAAAGCAAGGGTTGACGGCAGGGCATGCTTGGTCGGTGCTGCTGCCATCGGCCTGATTCGTGCCCATCGGTCTGAGGGGATGTTCCCCGAGGACATTCTCGAAGCGGGCGGTCGCAGCGCCGCTAAGGTACAATACGGCGCTCCACCGCTTAGCGCCTTTTCCCCCGCATGATCGCACTCGACGGGCAGAGCGCCCTCTCGCCTTTTCGTCTGGAACGCCTCAACGCCCGCCTGGATGCCTTGCATCGTGGCGTCAAAGTGCAGGCTTCCTGGTTTGTCTACTTCATCGACGCCGCGGCCATGCCCGAAGGCGAGCAGCATACGCAGCTGCTGGAAGCGCTGGAGGCCAAAGATGGCCGGCCCCAGCCCGCATCGCTGTGGGTGGTGCCGCGTCTGGGCACCATTTCGCCGTGGTCCAGCAAGGCTACCGATATCCTGCATGGCGCCGGTTTCAACGTGCGCCGGGTTGAGCGTGGCCTGGCTTGGCAGGTAAGCGGGCTGCCTGCTGCGGGTGATGCCGCTTACAAGGATGTGTTGGGCGTGCTGCACGACGCGATGACGCAGTCGGTGCTGGCCAGCCTCGGTCAGGCACAGGGTTTGTTCCTGGGCGGCAAGCCCGGCGACCTGGTCCATGTGGCGCTCGGTGCCGATCCGCGCACCGCGCTCGCCAAGGCGAATGCCGAACTGGGTCTGGCCCTGGCCGATGACGAGATTGAATACCTCGCCGAGCGCTACGCCGAACTGGGGCGCGATCCGACTGACGCGGAACTCTTCATGTTCGCGCAGGCCAACTCGGAGCATTGCCGCCACAAGGTCTTCAACGCGAGCTGGACGCTGGATGGCGAGGCGCAGGACAAGAGCCTGTTCGCCATGATCAAGAACACGCACCAGCATTCTCCCGCGCATACGCTGTCCGCCTACAAGGACAACGCAGCGGTGATCGAAGGCAACACCGGCAAACGTTTCGTCAGTGGCGCCGATGGCGTCTGGCGTGCCAGCGAAGAGCGCATCGATTACGCCATCAAGGTGGAAACGCATAACCATCCCACCGCGATTGCGCCGTGGCCCGGTGCCGCGACCGGTGCAGGTGGCGAAATCCGCGACGAGGGCGCGACCGGCCGCGGCGCCAAGCCGAAGGCTGGCCTGACCGGTTTTTCCGTGTCGGACCTGCGCATTCCCGGTTATCCGCAGCCGTGGGAAGTGGATCGCCCGCTGCCGCCGCGCATGGCCAGCGCTTTTGAAATCATGCGCGATGGTCCGCTCGGCTCCGCTGCGTTCAACAACGAATTCGGTCGTCCGTGTCTGGGCGGCTACTTCCGCACCTACGAACATGAAACCGGCGAAGCCGGCGTACGCCGCGGCTATGACAAACCGATCATGATCGCCGGCGGTCTCGCCAACATCCGTCGCGAACACGTGCAGAAGCGCGAGGTGCAACCCGGTCAGGCGGTGATCGTGCTGGGTGGTCCGGCCATGCTGATCGGCCTGGGTGGTGGCGCAGCGTCGTCGGTGGCTTCCGGTGCGTCGAGCGCAGAACTCGATTTTGCCTCCGTGCAGCGTGACAACGCCGAAATGGAGCGCCGCTGCCAGCAAGTGATCGATGCCTGCTGGTCGCGTGGCGATCAGAATCCGATCGTCAGCATCCACGACGTGGGCGCGGGCGGCTTGTCCAACGCCATCCCCGAACTGCTCAACGATGCCGGCGTAGGCGGCGACATCGATCTGTCGAAAGTGCCTTGTGACGATCCGTCGCTGTCACCGATGCAGGTATGGAGCAACGAATCGCAGGAACGCTATGTGCTGGCGATCGCCACGGCGGATCTGCCGGAGTTCGAGGCGTATTGCAAACGCGAGCGCTGTCCTTACGCCGTGGTCGGCCATGCCACGCAGGAGCGTGTGTTGCGCGTTACCGATCCGCGCCGTGATCTCACGGTGATCGATCTGCCGATGGATGTGTTGTTCGGCAAACCACCGCGCATGCATCGCGATGCCAAGCGCATCAAGCCACGCATCGACCTGGTGCCGGATCTCAGCGGCATCGCCATGGAAGAAGCGCTGATGCGCGTGTTGCGCCTGCCGACGGTCGGCAGCAAGAGCTTCCTGATCACCATCGGCGACCGTACCGTGGGTGGCCTTTGCGCACGCGATCCAATGGTCGGCCCGTGGCAGGTGCCGGTGGCCGATTGCGCAGTCACGCTGCTCGATTTCGACGGCTACCAGGGCGAAGCGATGGCGATGGCCGAACGCGCGCCGGTGGCCCTGCTCAATAGTGCCGATGCCGCGCGTCTGGCGGTCGGCGAAGCCATTACCAATCTCGCCGCGGCGCCGATCGACAATCTGGGTGAGATCCGTCTTTCCGCCAACTGGATGGCGGCGGTCAATCATCCGGGCGAAGACGCCGCGCTGTTCGAAGCGGTCAAGGCCGTGGGCATGGAGCTGTGTCCGGAGCTGGATATTTCCATTCCGGTAGGCAAGGACTCACTGTCCATGCAAACCGTGTGGAAGGATGGCGATACGCCGCAGCGCACGGTTGCGCCGGTGTCGCTGGTCATCACCGGTTTTGCGCGTGTCGGCGATGTGCGTCGTACGCTCACGCCGCAGTTGCGGCTTGATCGTGGCGATTCCGATCTGTGGTTGATCGATCTGGGGGCTGGTCGCGCGCGTCTTGGCGGTTCGTGCCTGACGCAGGTGTTCAATCGCGGCGGTGGCGTGCCGCCGGATCTCGACGATGCCAAGCGCCTGAAAGCGCTGTTCGACCTCGTGCAGGAAGCGAATCGCAGCGGCTTGTTGCTGGCTTATCACGACCGCTCCGACGGCGGCGTCATCGTCACGTTGCTGGAGATGGCTTTTGCCGGACACTGCGGTCTGGAAATCACCCTGGACGGCTGGGGCGAGCCCACCCTGCGCGCATTGTTCAACGAAGAACTCGGCGCAGTGCTGCAAGTGACCACGGCCAATCGCGAAGCTTTCGAAGCCTTGCTGGTGAAGCATGGCCTGGCCGGCATGACCAGCCGCATCGGCCGTCCGAAGGAAAAACTCGGCATCAAGTTGTTCCTCAGTGGCGAGACGCTGTTCAAGTGGAATTGGACGCAGTTGTTCAAAGCGTGGAACGAAACCAGCCATGCCATGCAGCGCCTGCGCGACAACCCTGCAAGCGCCGATGCGGAAATGGCCTGGCGCACCGACGATGCCGACGCCGGCATCAGTCCCAAGCTCAGCTTCGATCCGGCCGAAGACATCGCGGCGCCGTATCTGAAGCAATCCGCGCGGCCGCGCGTGGCGATCCTGCGCGAGCAGGGCGTGAACGGCCAGGTCGAGATGGCGGCGGCGTTTACCCGCGCCGGTTTCGAGGCGGTGGATGTGCACATGTCCGATCTCGCCAGCGGCCGCATCAAGCTCGGCGATTTCCGCGGCTTTGCCGCCTGCGGCGGTTTCTCGTACGGCGACGTGCTTGGCGCCGGCCGCGGCTGGGCTGCGTCGATTCTGTACAACGAGATGCTGCGTGCCGAGTTCACGGCATTCTTCGCCGATCCCAGCAAGTTCGCGCTGGGTGTGTGTAACGGTTGCCAGATGATGAGCCAGCTCAAGGACATCATCCCCGGCGCACAGCATTGGCCGAAATTCCTGCGCAACGCGTCCGAGCAGTACGAAGCGCGTCTGGCGACGGTCGAGGTGATCGACTCGCCGAGCGTGTTCTTCAGGGGCATGGGCGGCTCGCGCATTCCGGTCGTGGTGGCGCACGGCGAAGGGCGCGTGAACTTTTCGCCGTCGAGCAACCCGGTTAAATCCGGCAATGCGCTGCGTTTTGTCGACAATCGCGGCAAGCCGACCGAAAACTTCCCGCTCAACCCGAACGGTTCACCGGGAGGCATGGCTGGTTTCACCGCAGCGGATGGCCGCGTGACGATCATGATGCCGCATCCCGAGCGCGTGTTCCGCACCGCCCAGATGAGCTGGCATCCGGATACCTGGGGCGAGGATTCGCCGTGGATGCGCATATTCCGCAACGCAAGGGTGTGGTGCGGATAAACCGCACCCATCCATGGCGTGGATGGCCAGCGTGGTTGTTGGCCATCGTGTGGACGGTATTGCTCGCGTATCTACCGTGGTGGTTCGATCTGCCGTTGCTGCTGGGATTGGCCGCCACCCAGCTGTTACATCTGCCGCGCCTGCATCGCTGGAGCGAGATCGTCAGGTTGGCTCTGCGCTGGGGGCTGGCCGGTTTGCTGATCGCTACTTACCGGTCACTTGACACGCATCCCTCGACATTGACGTTGACGTTGCTGGCGGCGCTGGTTGGTTTTTCACTGCTGATGCTGTTGGAGTCCTGGCAGGATCACAAGCCACTGCGCAATGCCGCGATGGCGGCAGCCTCGCCCGAATGGCGCGACCTGGCCATGAACTCGGTGGGGCCCTCTGCAAAGCTCATCGAACTGCAGCCGCCAGTGTGGTTGCCTCTGGATGATTCCGCGGAGATCGCGTCCATGGATGTGTCGTGGATGCATGAACGGCGTTGTCGCATCGGCGAGAGCATAGTTATCGATCACGTCGAGCCAACCATCTCGGTGGCACCGGGCCAGGTCTGGTTCGCCCTGCCGATGGCGCATGGACGCGGTGTAGTGCTGTACGATCGTGTACACGATCGGTCATACCGGCTGCGCGGATGGCAGCTATATGGCTGGCATGCCAGCGAAGCCTGGCTGAGTCGAGGCGAGGATCAGCCACCCTTGGCGTTGTCCCATGTGCTGGGGCAGGATCTGCGTGAAGAGTGATGCGATGGTTAGCTGGCGACGCCGGTCTTCAGCTGGTCGTCATGCCGGGGAGTCCTCAGTCATCCATTACGAGTGAACTGAGTTTTCGTACGATCAGGAAATCTTGAAGTCCGCGCCCAATCATGCCCGCTATCGACTCATTCCAGCCGCAAGTCAGTGTCATCATCGTTTCCGCCGATAGTGGCGCGAGCCTGCGTGATTGTGTGAATAGTGTGCTCGCCTGTACTACGCCGCTTGAGCTGTTGCTGATCGACAATGCTTCGTCTGATGGCGTTCCGCAGGCAATCGCGCGAGCGCACGAAAATGATGCGCGCCTGAAGATGATCTACAACCGGGGCAATCTGGGCTTCGGTCCGGCGGTGAACCGCGCGGCGGCTCAGACGCGTGGGCAGGTTTTGCTGATCCTCAATCCTGACTGTCTGCTCCAGCAATCCGCCTTGCAGCGCTTGCTCGACGTGTTGGCAAAGGAACCGAAGGCAGGGTTGGTGGGAGCGGTGGTGTGCGATGCGCAAGGCGTTCCCGATCCGGCTTCATATCGCCGCGACCCCGTCATGCAGCGTGCGCTTGCCAGCCTGTTCAAGCGTGGCGGTGAAGGGGTGAATGTTACGGGTGAGATGCCCGATCATCTTGTCGAGGCCGAAGCTGTATCGGGCGCGGTGATGCTGATGCCGCGGCGCGTGTTCGAATGGTTGAATGGATTCGACGAAAAATACTTCCTGCATTGCGAAGATCTGGATCTGTGTCGTCGCGTGCGCGATGGCGGCTGGCGCGTGCTGCTGGCGGGCGATGTCCGTATATGGCACGGCAAAGGCGGATCGAGCCGGCATCGTCCGGTGTTTGTGAGCTATCACAAGCATCGCGGCATGTGGCGCTGGTTTCGCAAGTTCGATCCGGCCGCGCGCAAGCCGCATCTTGCTGCCGTGGTCTGGCTGGGTATCTGGGCGCATTTCGTGGTGAAGATCCCAGGCCAGTTGCGCCGGTCGATGGCTCGATGAGTACTTCCTCGCGCGTGAGCCTGCTGGCAACCCTGGGTTTGCTGGTGATGACGGCGGTATGGGGTTCCACCTTTGTATTGATCAAAGCGGTGGTCGGTCGCATGCCGGTCGCGGACTTTCTTGCGGTGCGCTTTGCCATCGCGGCGATCGCCATGTTCGCGCTGTTCCACCGCCACGTAGTGCGTCTGGAACGCCGGCAGTTATGGCGTGGGGCTCTGCTTGGCGCGGTGTACGGTTCGGGGCAATTGCTGCAGACCTGGGGGCTGGCATTGATCTCTCCCAGTGTCAGTGGTTTTGTCACCGGCATGTATGTGGTGTTTACACCGATTCTCGCCACGATCCTGCTGCGTCAGCGCACGCCACCCGTGGTATGGGTGGCAGTGACGCTTGCGACCTCGGGACTGGCCCTGCTTTCCCTCAACGGTTTTTCGGTGGACAAGGGCGTGTGGCTGACCTTGCTGTCGGCCTTGCTTTACGGCTTGCATATCGTGGGCTTGGGGCATTGGTCACGCCCCGATGAAGCCTTTGGTCTTTCCGCGGTACAGATGGTGGTTATTGCGCTCGTGTGCCTGTTGGCAACAGTGGGTCATGGCGGTCCGATGCTGCCGCCTGATGGCGATGCGTGGATCGCCACGTTGTACATGGCATTGATAGCCGGCGCCGGCGCCATGCTGATGCAAACCTGGGCACAGGCACATTTGCCCGCGGCACGCGCAGCGATTGTGATGACTACCGAACCCGTTTTCGCCGCAGGTTTTGCGGTGGCCTTGGGTGTGGATGCGCTGACCTGGCGCATGCTGGTGGGTGGCGGATTGGTGCTGGCGGCGATGTATCTGGTTGAGTTGATGCCGCGTCGAAGGGGTGCGAACGCCATGCCATCTGAATCCGTGCACCATGAAGTGTGATGTGTAGGTGTCTGCGCACACAGCTTCATGGCTTGGCTGGATTGTCGATGATTGCGACATT
Organism: Dyella flava; assembly: GCF_016904955.1. GTDB lineage: Bacteria > Pseudomonadota > Gammaproteobacteria > Xanthomonadales > Rhodanobacteraceae > Dyella_B > Dyella_B flava. Next base: position 207,856 of record NZ_JADIKE010000038.1, read on the forward strand.
TCCGTGCTGATATGAAACACAACCGATGCATGGTTGGATGTGTTTATGTATTGCAGATCAGTTCCGGCGATGCGGCTGCATCGCAAGGCGGACCAGATAAACCACAATCGCCACATTCGCCAGTAGCGCAGCCACTTTCAGCAAGCTGAACTTGTGGAACACTTCGTAAATTTCGAAGGGAATCAGCGAGCCGGTGGCGATCACCGTGAACCATTCCGCCCAGTGTTTGCGCAGCCACAGGCCGGTGCCTTCGGTGGCAAAAATGGCGGCATAGGCCAGCGCTACGGCGCCGATGGCCACGAACTTGCCAGGACCCATCTGTTCCAGCAACTGCACCAACTGCCAGCGCAGGCCGTTGCTGTCGGTCAGGGATAGGTGTTCCAGCGCATGCACCAGATGATCGAAGTTCTTCTCTCGATGCAGACCGAACGCCACGATGGCCACGATGATCAGGCAGACCGTCTTGATCGCCTTGTAGATGGCGATGACGCGCAAACCCAGGCTGTGTTGAGCCTCGATCTCGGAAGTGGGCTTGGTAATGCGGCGGTCGCCTGGAGGCATAGTGATGGGACGCGGACGGCGTGGAGGAACAAGTCTAACCGGTGGGGATTACAAAGAGAGGCCATGCTTTCATAAGGACATGGCCTTGGCTTTCCTGGCATGGCAAGGCGGAGTGTTCAGCAACAGCGCCCACCGGTGCCCTTGTAGCGTGCGGCCTGCCGCTCACGGAAGAACTCGGCATAGGTGGGAATCTTCCGTTCGGGGTGGTGCGTACGCAGATGGGTGACGTAGACGTCATAGTCCGGTATGCCACAGCTTAAACGCGCGGTTTGCACCAGACGATGCCACAACTGTACGAGCTTCGTGTTCATGGGGTTTGGCCTGCCACGCTGGTCAGCGCTACACGAGGTGCTTCGTGCGCCGTCGGGATATGGCTGCGCCAGGCTTTCATCATCGCGTAGATGCTGAAGCCGCACATGGTCAGCACCAGCAACATAAACACGGCGGTAAGCGTGGCATCGACACTATTGTTGGTGATGATGCGCTGCATCTCGGCGAGATTCTTGGCAGGGGCCATCAGCTTGCCCGCCTGCATCGCCTGCGCGTAAGTCTGGCTGGCCACGGTAAAGCTGATCGGGCCGGAAAGTTTTTCCCAGCCTGCGGTCAGCGTGCACACGACCAGCCAGGTGGCGGGAATGCCGGGTACCCACACGTAGCGCTGGCGCTTGAGTTTCACCGTCACCACGGTAGCCAGCATCAGCGCAATCGCTGCGAGCATCTGGTTGGCGATGCCGAACAAGGGCCACAGGGTATTGATGCCGCCAAGTGGATCCACCGAGCCCTGGTACAGGAAATAACCCCACAGGCCCACGCAGATCGAGGTGGCCAGCACGTTACCGATCCACGACTCGGTGCTCTTCAGTGGTTCGTGCACCAGTCCGGCGATTTCCTGGATCATGAAACGGCCAACGCGCGTTCCGGCGTCCACCGTGGTGAGAATAAATAGTGCTTCGAACAGAATGGCGTAGTGGTACCAGAACGCCATCATCCGTTCGCCCGGCATGATGTTGTGCAGCAGTTGCGCCATCCCTACCGCCAGGGTGGGCGCGCCGCCTGCACGGCTGAGGATGCCGGTTTCACCGATGTCATGCGCGGTGCGCGATAACTCATCCGGTGTCACTACGAAGCCCCATTGGCTGATCGTTGCTGCCGCATGTTCCACCGTGGTGCCGATCAGAGCCGACGGCGAGTTCATCGCGAAGTACACGCCAGGATGAAGCGAGGCGGCGGCGATCAGCGCCATGATCGCGACGAATGCCTCCATCAGCATGCCGCCATAACCGACCATGCGTGCCTGGCCTTCATTGGCAAGCAGCTTCGGCGTGGTGCCCGAGGCGATGATCGAATGCCAGCCCGACACCGCGCCACAGGCGATCGTGATGAACAGGAACGGGAACAGCTGCCCCTGGAACACTGGCCCGGTGCCGTCGATAAAGCGTGATACGGCGGGCATCTGCAGATCAGGTGCGGCAAACAGGATCGCGACGGCCAGCAGCACGATCGTGCCGATCTTCAGGAAGGTGGAAAGGTAATCGCGCGGGGCCAGCAACAGCCACACCGGAAGCACCGAGGCAAAGAAGCCATAGCCGATCAGCAGCCAGGCCAGCGCCTTCGCATCGAAGTCAAACAGATTGGCCAGCACCGGCGTTGCCGCGACATGCGCGCCATAGGCAATCGAGGTCAGCAGCAAGACCAGCCCGATCAGTGACACTTCCAGAATCCGCCCCGGTCGCAGCCAGCGCAGGTAGATCCCCATGAGCAGCGCAATCGGGATCGTGCAGGCGACGGAGAACGTTCCCCACGGGCTATGCGTCAGCGCCTTGACCACCACCAGCGCCAATACCGCCAGCACGATCATCATCAAAGCCAGCAAGCCGAACATCGCGACCACGCCGGCAAACGGGCCCAGCTCTTCGCGCAGCATGTGACCCAGCGAACGCGCATCGCGTCGAATCGACAGGCCCAGCACCATGAAGTCCTGCACGGCGCCACCCAGCACTACGCCGAACAGGATCCACAGCGTCCCGGGCAGGTAACCCATCTGCGCGGCCAGCACTGGGCCAACCAGGGGGCCGGCGCCGGCAATGGCCGCGAAATGGTGGCCGAATACCACCCATTTGTCGGTCGGTACGTAATCCAGGCCATCGTTGTGCAGTACCGATGGCGGTGCGCGGCCCGGGTCCATCTGCAGGACGCGCAGCTCGATAAAGCGGCCGTAGAAGCGGTAGCCGATCAGGAACACAGCCACCGCTGCCGCGACCAGCCAGATGGCATTGATGGGTTCGCCGCGCCGCAGCGCGATTACTCCGAGGCAAGCCGCCCCGATGATGGCAATGATCACCCAGACAACCTTGCTCGCCACACCGGCCGGCCTTGTTGCGATGGTTTCCATGGAGGGGCTCCAGATCGATCGATAAGAGAGTCAGCTCAATCTCATCGCGTGCCTTGGTACATCCCTACGGCATCCCGGCCGCGCGAAGGCTTTGAATCGGGTTCTAGAGTCGTCCTGTCGGCGGCGAGGGTCAATAGCGCCCGGCTTTAAGCGAGGGAATCCCGCCTCGGAGCTCATGCCGGCGATGAAAAGCAGATAGCGATACGTGGCGTGCGCGCGAAGTGGTCGGCATGTGGTGGACAGAAAATCTCGTTGGAGATGTTTGTCCGCGTTCCAAGGAACTCAGGTCTTCCATTATGGGTGTGGGGCCTGGCACGTTTACCGGAATCATCTAAAAATCACGAATTGCCAATACCCTTTGCATGGCTTAGAAAAGGTCCAGGCGGCTTGAGTTCATGGCTTGCCGTCCACAGTTATCCATAAGACTCTGCTTGCGTGAGGTTGGCATGATTCGCGAGATTCTGAAGATGGGCGATCCGCGTTTGCTGCGTGTCGCGCCTCCTGTTCCGGATGCGATGATCGGCAGCGCCGAGCTCGATGCCCTGATCGCCGACATGTTCGACACCATGCATGATGCCGGCGGCGTCGGCCTGGCCGCACCGCAGATCGGCGTCGATCTGCAACTGGTGATCTTCGGTTTCGATCGTTCCGAGCGTTATCCCGACGCACCGCCGGTGCCGAAAACGATCCTGCTCAATCCGGTGATTACTCCGTTATCGCAGGATATGGAGGAGGGTTGGGAGGGCTGCCTGTCGGTACCGGGTTTGCGCGGTGCGGTGAACCGCTATTCGCTCATCCGCTACGAAGGCGTCGATCCGAAAGGCGAGCGCATCGATCGGCGCGCGGAAGGTTTCCATGCCCGAGTGGTGCAGCATGAATGCGACCACCTGATCGGACGGCTTTATCCCTCGCGCATTACCGACTTCACCAAGTTTGGCTTTACCGAAGTGCTGTTTCCGGATATGGATCCGGGTGAGGACGAATAAGATTCACGCGCGGGTCCTGATTGCCGCGCATGGTGGATTGATCAAGCGGCATCGTCGGATTTCGATTGCAAAAAGGCCCCTTTCTTTGAAGGGGCCTTTGCTATTCGATGATTTGACAGCTTAGAGGATCTGCTGGAAGCCGCTTACGCCGGCTGCGGATGCAGCAGGAACCAGGCGAGAAACACGGCGCCGGCGATCACGCAATAGGTGCCGAACGATGTCAGGCGCCCGCGACCTTCGAAGTAGCGCATCAGAAAGCGCAGGCTCAGCCACGCTGCAATCGCCGTCAGCACCCCACCGAGGAAGGCGTCAGCCAACTGTTCCGGCGCCTTGAACAGCTTGGGAATTTCCAGCAGACCAGCGGCGAGAATGATCGGTGTGCCGAGCAGGAACGAAAATTCCGCGGCCTTTTCCTTGTCCAGTCCCGTGGCCGAGCCGGCGATCATGGTCAGGCCGCTGCGCGAGAAGCCCGGGATCAGTGCGCCGATCTGCGCCAGGCCGACCAGAAACGCCTGGCGGAAGCTCAGCTTCTCCGGTGGCTTGTGCGCACGCGAGCGTTCCAGGCGATCGCCCAGCCACAGCAGCACGCCGTTGGCGATCAAGGCGACAGCGACGATGCGCAGATCCTTGAACACCAGTTCCAGTTTCTTTTCCAGCAGCAGGCCTACCAGACCGGCCGGAACGGTGCCGATGATCAGTGCCCACATCATGTGTCCGTCATCATTGCGGCGGCCACCCAGCGAGGCGAAGAAGCCGCGGACCAAGGCGACCCAGCGATGACGGAAATACCCGAGCAGCGCCAGCGCCGTGCCCAGGTGCAGCGCTACCAGGAAGGGGATGAGTTGCGGCGCATGCTTGTCGATATGCATGCCGAACAGGGCGGGCACCAGCAAAGTGTGGCCAAGGCTGCTGACCGGGAATAATTCGGTTACACCCTGCAGCACGCTAAGGAAGATCAGAAACCACAAGCTCACGCATTCATCCCTCTGAAGTTGACGGGCCATTATCGCAGCCGGGCCGGCACTTACGACAAGTGGTGCCGGTACGAAACGCCCAGCCGATCGTTATCGCGATGCCGTGACCGCGGGAGCGCCGCTCATGCAGTCATCAGTGCCCACCACCTGGAGGTGATCCCGGTGGCAGGCAGTCTTGATCAGGGCGACTTGATTTTGAACTGCTGGGTCAGCTGGCTGAGCTTTACCTTCATCTCTTGCGGCTTGTGCGCGCTCTGGGTTGCGTAGAAAGCCGTGTAAAGCTCGGTGGGTGTGCTCTTGGCGCGCGGATCAATGACCGTGGCGATATCCATCTCATCGCCATCGTTATAGGCGATGCCATCGTAGGGATGCTGCTTGTGCAGCAGCTTGCCCCAGGCTTCCTTGAAGTTGTCGTCCAGATCCTGACTGGGTGCTACATGCCGCCTGATGCTGATGCGGTCCGGGTCAGTGATGTTGAGGCGAATCTGAATGTAATTGGTTTGCAGCGTGATCTTGCCGCTGTCGCTGAAGTACCCGAAACCCACGGCCAGCATGTTGTCAGGCGCGATGGTTTGCAGTGATGAGGGATAGTTGAAGGAGACCTGATCGGAGTCGTAGCTGAGGCGCTTGCCGTAATCAAAATCCATTCGGGTGTTCTTCAAGACTTGCGGCAGCAGCGAATTTTCGGCGAGAAATTCCTTCCACTGCGCCAGTGATCCGCCGTAATCGACATTGAAGAAATCGGTGAGCGCTTTCATGTCGATCATGCTGTCGTGCGTGATCATTGAGGGGTTCATGCGCATCATGATCGCGTAGCCATCAGGCACGGGCAGCGCAAACAAGATGATTTCGGAATTTATGTACGGTTGCGGCCAGACGAAAACCTTCCATTGCCGTTGCCACGCATCGGTGTAGGTGGCGTCGGTGGTGGGTTTGCCCAGCGAGGTGATCTTGATCTTTTCCGGACCGACCTGGCGGTACCAGTAGCCGGTCTGCAGCAACAGATCCATCATCTGCTTGGGATCGTTGTAGAACGTATCGGCCTTCATGTCGTCGGGCCGGCGCAGATGCATCAGGAAATTATGGCCGACGTAGCCACTGGCGACATAACCATTGCCGCTGAGCGGTACGCGGTTGAGTTCGCGCCCTGCATATTGCCACTGGCCACTACGATTGCGTGCGATCAGGGACGGGAAAAAGCTGAGCTGGGGATCGTCATGCAGAATGCGGTTGGCGCCAGGGCCATGCGGGAACAGTTGGTCGCTCTGCTGCTGTAGCAGGGCTTTCAATTGCTGTTCGTTGAAACTGTTTTGCAGTTTCAAAAAGGTGGCGCTGAAATCGGCATAGCTGGCCGGCAGTGGGAATTGCGCCTTGAAGCTGCCGTTCTGGTCGTAATCCAGCACATCCAGCTGATAGGACTCCTGTTTGTCCATCACCGCCAGGTTATCGGGCGCCTTCAGTACTTCGTTGATGGGCAGGGCGTAATTGAGATTTTCGTTGGCCGACTTCATCAGCACCACGCCGATCGCCTTGCCGTCCTGATCCAGTAATGGACCACCGCTATTGCCGGGCGATGCGGCAGCGGAAAAGCGCATCCATTCCCAGCGGCCGTTTTCTTCCTCGGGCGTATTGGAGGTGTACAGGCCATCGCGGATCACGACACCGGTGCCAAGCGCGTTGCCTACGGCATACACCACGCTGTTCAACACCGGCTTGGTGTCGATCGCCAATGCGGCATTGCTCGGCTGATCCTTCAGCGAGAACACCGCGAAATCTTGCTGAAGCGAAAACTTTTCGATCTTGTCGATGGCATAGACATGGCCACTGGCATCGCGCAGCGAAGGCGGGCCGGTGAGGTCGCCGACGGCAAGCAGCAAGACGTGTCCGGCGGTGACGTAGCGGTTGTTGCCGATGGCAAACGCCGTGCCAATCGAGAAGTATTTATCGGTGCGCTCCTGGTACGGCAGCAGTTCGAGTGGCAGCGGCTTTTCGTAAGTCAGTGGATCGTCGACCGCCCTGGGAATCACCACTTCGAACGTGGCGGCATCCACTTTTGACACCAGGCTTGTATCCAGACTCGCTGCCTGTGCGCGACCGGCCGCAGTCAACACCAACAAGGCAAACAGCAGTGCCAGCGAGGCACGATGCAGAAAATCCATCATTCTTGCACTCATGTGACGACCCCACCCGTTCAGTACCTGCATACGTTTCCTTCGTATGGTTGTCGGCCGACGAAAAGCCGGCGCTGCGCGGCTGATACTGACATAGCGCCACGGGGTGGTGGGAGGGCCTAAAGACGGTTTTTTTGCGAATGGATCGCATTGAAAGTGCGATCCGGCCATGTTTCAACAGGTGCCCGGACCGATATTCCATGGAGCGTTATCCCCCGCAACAGCGGCCTCGCAGCGGTCCATGAATTCAGGGGGATATGTCCCGGGCAAGTCACCTGTGAATCAGGCACATCGTCCTGCGTAGACGAGGCCGAGCGGGATCAGCCGAGGAAGTCCGGCCTGGCACAGGGCGCTCCTCGATGGAGAGACCTTCCGGGCGGGTCAGTGCTTGCGGTACTGATTGATGCTGTCGCGCAGCTCGAGTGCCGCCGAACGGGCAGCCCGCGCAAAGTCCTCACCCTTGCCGGCATAAAGAATGGCACGCGACGAACTGATCATCAGCCCGGTGCCGTCCGCCGTGCAGCCGTTGCGGACGACGGCTTCCACATCGCCACCCTGCGCGCCGATGCCGGGAACCAGCAACGGCACATCGCCAACCAGCGTGCGCACTTCGGCAAGCTGTTCCGGCCAGGTGGCGCCGGTTACCAGCGCGCAATTGCCGTGGGTGTTCCAGTCACGGGCGATGATCTGCGCAACATGCTGGTACAGCGGCTTGCCACCGACGTCCAGGTCCTGCAGATCGGCGGCGCCGGGGTTGGAGGTGTGGCACAGCAGGATCACGCCTTTGTCGGCACGATCCAGGAACGGTTGCACGGAGTCGCGTCCCAGGTAGGGATTGAGCGTCACCGCATCGGCGGCGTAGCGATCGAACGCTTCGCTGACATAATGCTGCGCCGTGCTGCCGATATCACCGCGCTTGGCGTCGAGGATGACCGGGATGCCGGGATGCTTCGCATGAATATGCGCAATCAGGCGTTCAAGCGCATCGTCGGCACGCAGTGCGGCGAAGTGCGCGATCTGCGGCTTGTAGCTGCATACCAGATCGGCGGTGGCATCGACGATGTCACGGCAGAACTCGAACACGGCGTCCGCGCGTCCTTGCAGGTGAGCCGGGAATTTGGAGGGTTCGGGATCGAGGCCGACGCAGACCAGCGAGTTGTTGCGGGTCCATGCCTGTTGCAGGGCTTGCATGAAATGCATGGTCTCTCTCCGTTATTCCCCTCTCCCCTCCGGGGAGAGGGGTAGGGGTGAGGGGGCGATCTTGCGATGTGGTTCGATCGAAGCGTGGTTCCATTGAAGGTTTGGGGCGAGCGTGGCCCCTCACCCCAGCCCTCTCTCCCACGGGACTAGCTTCGCGTCGCCCGGAGGGGAGAGGGAGAAAAGCGGGGGTTAGGCCAGCTTCTTGTACTTCACGCGGTGCGGCTTGGCCGCCTCGTCACCCAGGCGGCGCTTCTTGTCCGCTTCGTACTCGTTGTAGTTGCCGGGGAAGAACTCGACGTGCGAGTCGCCTTCGAAGGCCAGGATGTGCGTGGCGATGCGGTCGAGGAACCAGCGATCGTGCGAGATCACCATCGCGCAGCCGGGGAATTCCAGCAGCGCGTCTTCCAGCGCGCGCAGGGTTTCCACGTCCAGGTCGTTCGACGGCTCGTCGAGCAGCAGCACGTTGCCGCCCTGCAGCAGGGTCTTGGCCAGGTGGAGGCGGCCGCGTTCACCGCCGGACAGGTTGCCGACGATCTTCTGCTGGTCCACGCCCTTGAAGTTGAAGCGGCCGATGTAGGCGCGCGACTGGATCTCGAAGTTGCCGATGGTGAGGATGTCCGCACCGCCGGACACTTCCTGCCAGACATTGTTCTTGGCTTCGAGCGCACCACGCGACTGGTCGACGTAGGCGAGCTTCACCGTGTGGCCCAGCTTCACTTCGCCGGAATCGGGTTGCTCCTTGCCCATGATCAACTTCATCAGCGTGGACTTACCCGCACCGTTCGGGCCCATGATGCCCACGATGGCGCCCGGCGGGACCTTGAACGACAGGTCGTCGATCAGCAGGCGATCGCCGAAGGACTTGCTGACATTCTTGAACTCGATCACTTCCTGGCCCAGGCGCTCGCCCGGCGGAATGAAGATTTCATTGGTTTCGTTGCGGCGCTGGTATTCGACCGCGTTCAGTTCTTCAAAGCGGTTCAAGCGCGCCTTGCCCTTGGACTGACGGCCCTTGGCGGCCGAGCGCACCCACTCCAGTTCCTTCTCGATGGCTTTCTGGCGCGACTTTTCCTGCTGCGCTTCCTGCTTGAGGCGAGCGTCCTTCTGCTCCAGCCACTCGGTGTAGTTGCCCTTCCAAGGAATGCCGCGGCCGCGGTCGAGTTCCAGAATCCACTCGGCCGCGTTGTCGAGGAAGTAGCGATCATGGGTGACGGCCACCACGGTGCCCGGGTAGTCCTGCAGGAAGTGCTCCAGCCACTCGACCGACTCGGCGTCCAAGTGGTTGGTGGGTTCGTCCAGCAGCAGCATGTCCGGCTTGGACAGCAGCAGGCGGCACAGCGCCACGCGGCGCTTCTCGCCACCGGACAGCGGGCCGATCTTGGCATCCCACGGCGGCAGGCGCAGCGCGTCGGCGGCCACTTCCAGCTGGCGCTCCAGGGCATGGGCGTCGTTGGCAGCGAGGACGTTTTCCAGTTCCTGCTGCTCGGCGGCGAGCTTGTCGAAGTCGGCGCCTTCCTCGGCGTAGGCGGCGTACACCTCTTCAAGACGCTTTTGCGCGTCCAGGACCACCGACACGCCTTCCTCGACCGCTTCGCGTACGGTCTTTTCCGGATCGAGCTGCGGCTCCTGCGCCAGGTAGCCGACCTTGATGCCCGGCTGCGGACGGGCTTCGCCCTGAAAATCGGTATCCACGCCGGCCATGATGCGCAGCACGGTGGACTTGCCCGCGCCGTTCAGACCCAGCAGGCCGATCTTGGCGCCGGGGAAGAAGCTCAGCGAAATGTCCTTGATGATCTGGCGCTTCGGGGGAACGATCTTGCTGACCCCGTTCATGGTGTAGATGTATTGCATGCTGGCTCCGAAGGCATGCGCGTGGCCGGCCCGGATGGATGGGCGACGCGCAGGGGCGTGGGTATCAAACGGGGGATTATAGCGGCTTATCGGTAAATCCCGATGACGCTGGTCCGAAGCGCATCGGCCGCGTTATCGCGAGCCAATCGTCACTTGCTCGCCATTTTTTGCGTCTGATTGGCCCCGCGGGACGGCCAGTCTGTCCGGTGACATGCATCGGAGCCGGACGATGGAGCGCAGCCACCCTTTCACCTTGCTCAGCGCCATCCGGCGGATGGACGATCGCGTCGGTGCCTGGGCGTGGTCGCGCGGCCGTTGCGCCATCGCGCTGCACGAGTTCGTCTGCTTTGGCGCGAAGCAGGCGTCGGCCTGTCTGTTCGGTGGCTGCATGGTGCTGTTGCTGGGTCTCACCTGGGCGTGCTATCCGCATCAGGCCGTCTTGACGCGCTACGACTTTCTTACCCTGGCGGCGGTGTTGATCCAGTGCCTGCTGCTTGCCGCGCGCCTGGAGACCTGGGAAGAAACCAGGGTCATCATGCTGTTTCACGTGGTCGGCACGGTGATGGAAGTGTTCAAGACCGCGATGGGATCGTGGATCTATCCCGAAGCATGTTTGCTGCACATCGGCGGTGTGCCGCTATTTACGGGATTCATGTACGGATCGATCGGCAGCTACATCGCGCGCGCATGGCGACTGTTCGAGTTTCGCTTCACCCATCATCCGCCGCTGTTTGCCACGGTATCGCTGGCGATTGCGATCTACGTGAATTTCTTCACCCATCATTTTTTTGCAGATATCCGGCTGCTGCTGTTTGCCGCGGCAGCGCTGCTGTTTGGCCGCACCTGGGTGCATTTCCGCATTCGCCGCGTGCATCGGCGCATGCCGTTGTTGCTGGGCTTTGTACTGGTAGCGACGTTTATCTGGATCGCGGAGAACGTCGGCACCTTCACAGCGGTATGGCGCTATCCGGCGCAGCATCACGGTTGGCGCATGGTGCCGTTGTCGAAGCTGGGGGCGTGGTTTTTGCTGATGATCATCAGCTACGTGATGGTGAGTGCGGTGGCGAGGCGGCGATCTGCCCGGGCATCACGGCAAGGTCGTCATTGAAGTAAAACCAATAGCTTACGTCGCTCGCCAAGCCGGACGACCGGCATGCCCTGCGCACCTGGAACACAGGCGCCAATGCACCATCCGACAACGCTTGTCCAGCGTCCGGCGGTGGCCGTAAACCCGCTTAACTATTACACTTTCAAGTCTTACCCCGCTTGCAACCCCAAGAGGCTCGAATGTTCCCGAAGACCGACACCATCGCCGGCTATGACGATGAACTGGCCAAGGCCATTGCCGACGAAGCGCGACGCCAGGAAGACCACGTCGAGCTGATCGCCTCCGAGAACTACGCCAGTCCGCGCGTGCTGGAAGCCCAGGGTTCGGTCCTCACCAACAAATACGCCGAGGGTTATCCCGGCAAGCGCTACTACGGCGGTTGCGAATATGTGGACGTGGCCGAGCGCCTCGCCATCGAACGCCTCAAGCAGCTGTTCGGCGCCACCTATGCCAACGTGCAGCCGCATTCCGGCTCGCAAGCCAACCAGGCGGTTTACTTCGCGCTGCTCAATCCGGGCGACACCATCCTGGGCATGAGCCTGGCGCACGGCGGCCATCTCACCCACGGCGCCAAGGTGAACATCTCCGGCAAGCTGCTCAACGCGATCCAGTACGGCGTGAACGAGCATGGCCTGGTCGATTACGACGAAGTCGAGCGCCTGGCAGTCGAACACAAGCCGAAGATGATCGTGGCCGGTTTCAGCGCCTATTCGCAGGTCATGGACTGGGCGCGCTTCCGTGCCATCGCCGACAAGGTGGGCGCCTATCTGTTCGTCGACATGGCCCACGTGGCCGGTCTGATCGCCGCGGGTGTCTATCCCAGCCCGCTGCCGCACGCGCATGTGGTGACGTCCACCACGCACAAGACCCTGCGTGGTCCGCGCGGCGGCTTCGTGATCGCCAAGGATGCGAGCGAAGAGATGGAGAAGAAGCTGCAATCCATCGTGTTTCCCGCCCTCCAGGGCGGCCCGCTGATGCATGTCATCGCCGCCAAGGCAGTAGCCTTCAAGGAAGCGTTGGAGCCGTCCTTCAAGGCATACCAGACGCAAGTGGTGAAGAACGCCAAGGCGATGGCCAAGACGCTGATCGAGCGCGGCTACAAGGTGGTGTCCGGGGGTACCGAAAACCACCTGATGCTGGTCGACCTGATCGGCCGCGACGTCACCGGCAAGGACGCGGAAGCTGCACTCGGCAAGGCGCACATCACAGTCAACAAGAACGCCGTGCCGAACGACCCGCGCTCGCCGTTCGTCACCTCCGGTCTGCGCGTTGGTACGCCGGCGGTCACCACCCGCGGCTACAAGGAAGCGGATGTGATCGAATTGACCAACTGGATCTGCGACGTATTGGACGCCCCCACGGACGAAACTGTCATCAAGGCCGTGCGCGAAAAAGTCTCGGCCCAGTGCAAGAAATTCCCGGTCTACGGCTGAGCCACGAGGAGCGAACGATGAGTAAACGCCACCTCACCGCACCGGCCTTATCTCACTCTTCACTCCTCTCCACTCACTCCTAACCCGATGCATTGCCCCTTCTGCCAGCATGAAGACACCCGCGTGATCGATTCACGCCTTGCCGACGATGGCGCCACCGTGCGCCGTCGCCGCGAGTGTCCGGAATGCGGCGAGCGCTTCAATACGTTCGAGACGGCCGAGTTGAAACTACCGGCCATCGTGAAGAGCGGTGAGCGGCGCGAGAGTTTCGACGAGCGCAAGTTGCGTATCAGTTTCGAGCGTGCCTTGCAGAAACGCCCGGTGGCGAGCCATGCCGTGGATGCGGCGGTGCGTGCGGTTATCGACGATCTGCGCAAGAGCGGCGAGCGTGAGGTGCCCTCGCGTCATGTAGGCGAACTGGTGATGCGTGAGCTGAAGAAGCTCGACCAGGTGGCCTATGTGCGCTTCGCTTCGGTTTATCGCAAGTTTGAGGATGTGCACGCGTTCCGCGAAGAAATCGAAAAGCTGGAGCGCGATCTTCCGCCGGGATTGGAAAATCTGCAGCTTTCATTGCTCGGCGAAGCTGCGGCAGCGGCAAAGCGCCATCCCCGCAAGAGCTAGCCCGGCTTTGCGCACGGGTAACACCTAGCCGCGTAGGTTGGAGTAAGCGCCAGCGCACTCCAACATCGCCATCTCCGACACCACGATGAATCATTGCTGGCCCAGGGTTGTTTTCAAGGCAAGCCATGACATGGCGGCGTTGGGGTGCGCTGGCGCTTACCCCAACCTACCCATCGCGTGATGCGGGAGGGTAATAGGTGTTGCCCATGTGTCCAGTCCGTATACGGGGTGCGCTAACCCAGGCTGTCCAGCCACGCGTCGTCCGAACCTTCCTCCACACCTTCGAACAGGAAGGTGGAGATATAGCGTTCACCCGTATCCGGCAGCATCGCCAGGATCACGCTGCCATGCTCGGCGGTTTCTGCATATTTCAGCGCCGCGGCGACGGTTGCGCCGGCCGAGATGCCGACAAAGATGCCTTCCTCCTTCGCCAGGCGGCGGGAAGTGTCGCGGGCGAGCACGTCGTCCACCGGCAGATCGATGTCAAAGATTTTGCGATTGAGCACCTCGGGCACGAAGTCCGGCGTCCAGCCCTGGATCTTGTGCGGCTGCCACGGCTGGTCCTTGAGCAGCGATGCGCCGGCCGGCTCGGAGACGACAATCTTTACCTCGGGGCGGGCCACTTTGAGCACTTCGCCCACGCCGGTCAGCGTGCCGCCGGTGCCCCAGCCGGTGACGAAGGCGTCGAGGCGGCGTCCGGCGAAATCGCGCAGGATTTCCGCTGCGGTGGTATTGCGGTGATAGGCCGGGTTGGCCGGATTCTGGAACTGGCGCGGCAGGAACCAGCCGTGCTTTGCCGCCAGTTCCTCCGCGCGCCGGACCATGCCGCTGCCGCGTTCGGCCGCCGGTGTCAGGATCACCTTGGCGCCGTAGGCGCGCATCAGCTTGCGCCGCTCGACGGAGAAGGTTTCGGTCATGGTGGCCACGAAGCGATAGCCGCGCGCCGCGCAAACCATCGCCAGCGCCACGCCGGTATTGCCGGAGGTGGCCTCGACCACGGTGTCGCCCGGCTTCAGCAGCCCCTTTTTTTCCGCATCAAGGATCACCGCGATCGCGAGACGGTCCTTCACCGAACCGCCGGGATTGAACGCTTCTATCTTGGTGTAAAGCGTGACATGCGCGGGCGCGATGCGATGAAGGCGGACGATGGGCGTATGGCCGATGGTGTCTAGGATGTTCTCGTAAATCATGGCTGTTTCCCGGGACGGAGGACATGACGTTAGATGGTGGGCGCTGGTTTGTGCTTACCCTTTCCTCACCGCAGCGAGGGTTACTGACGAGCAAGCTTGCGGCGCCGTCGAAACATGGCGCCAGGGTGAAGGCATTAAGGCTACTCCTGCCGGATGCGGCGCGACAAACGCTGCCTGATCGCGCACACTGACAATCATGCATATCGTTATTCAGACGTCTCCATGAACTTCTCCGTCATCGATGTTGCACATATGACACAGGCCCTGCGCCTGGCCGAGCGTGGCCTTTACACCACGCAACCGAATCCGCGGGTGGGCTGCATCATCGCGCATGGCGAACGGGTGGTAGGGCAGGGGTGGCATGAGCGGGCCGGTCAGCCGCATGCCGAGGTGTTTGCCTTGCGCGAGGCGGGTGAGCAGGCGCGTGGCGCCACCGCTTACGTCACGCTGGAGCCGTGCGCGCATTACGGCCGCACGCCGCCCTGTGCCGATGCGCTGGTCGCGGCGGGCGTTGCGCGGGTGGTGATCGCTGCGGAAGATCCGTTCCCGCAAGTGGCCGGCCGTGGCATCGAAAAGTTGCGTGCGGCGGGCATCATCGTGGAAAGCGGGCTGCTGCGCGACGCCGCACGCGAGCTCAATATCGGCTTTTTCAGCCGTATAGAGCGCCAGCGTCCGTGGGTACGGGTCAAGCTGGCGATGAGCCTGGATGGCCGCACGGCGCTGGCCAACGGCGAATCCAAATGGATTACCGGCGAAGCCGCGCGTGCCGATGTGCAACGTTGGCGCGCGCGCAGCTCGGCCATCCTTACCGGTGGCGGAACGGTACTTGCCGACAACCCGCTGCTTACTGTTCGCCTCACCGATCAGCCGTTCACGCCGCCGCTGCGGGTGGTGCTGGATCGTCGTCTGCGTACGCCTGCCGGCAGCCATGTGCTCGATGGCACCACGCCCACGTTGATCATGCATGCGGCCAGCGCCCGCATTACGGACAACCGCTTTGATCAGGTCGAGCGTGTGGTCGTCCCCGAACAGGGTGATGTCCTGGCCGTGATGGCCTTGCTCGCCGAGCGCGGTTGCAGTGAATTGCATGTCGAGGCGGGACCCGCGCTGTGCGGGGCATTGTTCGCGGCGGGACTGGTGGACGAGCTGCTGCTCTACATCGCGCCGCTCATGCTGGGCGACTGTGCGCTTCCGCTGATGTATCTGCCCGCGTTGACGGCTATGGCCGATCGCTGGTCGCTGCGCGCGATCGATCAGCGCCGGGTCGGCCAGGACTGGCGCCTGCAACTGCGGCCGGGATCGGCATAAAGTCACGGGCCGGACCCCTGCGCCGGACACATTGTCCCGCCCCGTGGACAGTCATGGGGCAGGCGGCGCGGCGATCAGTGCTAAACTTCGCCGGCCGGCTCGTCCGGCATATAACCAACGTCTTCAGGGCGGGGCGGAATTCCCCACCGGCGGTAGGGACCGCAAGGTCCGAGCCCGCGAGCGCTTCCGGTTCCACCGGAAGGTCAGCAGATCCGGTCAAATGCCGGGGCCGACGGTTTACGTTGTAGCGGTTCGCCGCCACAGCGCACAGTCCGGATGAAAGAAGACGGCGGCATGCATCGCGCAAGCGGTGCATGTGCCTCATGCCTTGGGGCGTTCCCACTGACTTTGCGTGGAGAACGTTCATGTCTACCTGTCATTGCCAAGCCTTGCCCACCTTCCTTGTGGAGGTGCGCTGATGTTTACCGGTATTGTTCAAAGCGTGGGCCGCATTGCGCGGCTGGAACCGCGTGGTGGCGACGTGCGCCTGCATGTCGACACCGCCGGTCTGGATCTTTCCGATGTGCAGCTGGGTGACAGCATTGCCGTGTCTGGCGTGTGCCTGACCGCGGTGACTCTGGAAGCGCGCGGCTTTGCCGCCGATGTATCCAATGAAACGTTGTCGCTCACGACGCTGGGCAAGCACAAGGCGGGCGATCCGGTGAATCTGGAAAAAGCCTTGCGGCTGGCGGATCGTCTTGGCGGCCATCTGGTGTCCGGCCATGTCGATGGCGTGGGCAAGGTGATCGCCGTGACCCCCGATGGCCGTTCGCTGCGTTGGACTTTTGAAGTGCCGGCCCAGCTTGCGCGCTATATCGCCTCGAAGGGTTCGATTTGCATCGACGGCACCAGCCTGACCGTCAACGAAGTGAACGGAAACCGCTTCGGCGTGAACCTGATTCCGCACACGGTCGAGCACACGGCCTTTCATGCACGGCGTCCCGGTGATGCGGTGAATATCGAAGTGGATGTGGTGGCGCGCTATGTGGAGCGCCTGATCGGTGGCGGAGGAGAGTCGCGGATCGACGAGGCGTTTTTGAAGCAACACGGTTTTGCGTGATGCCTTGCTGATCGCTTGGCCTGCAACCTTTCTCATCAAGATAACCACATAACGATGACGCCTATCACCACGGGCCGTCATTCCCGCGAAAGCGGGAATCCATTTGCACTTGATGCAAAGAGCGAAAATGGGTTCCCGCTTTCGCGGGAATGACGGTCGTGAATAGGCGGCATCCTGCAATTTAAGGAATAGAACATGGCATTCAACACCATTCCCGAAATCCTCGAAGACATCCGCGCCGGTCGCATGGTGGTGATTCTCGACGACGAAGATCGCGAGAACGAAGGCGATCTGATCATGGCCGCGCAGATGGTGCGGCCGGAGGACATCAACTTCATGGTGCGCGAAGCGCGCGGCCTGGTCTGCCTTACGCTGACCGAACAGCGCACGCGCCAGCTCGGCCTGCGTCCGATGGTGAGCGACAACACCTCGCCCTATCAGACCAACTTCACCGTTTCGATCGAAGCGGCCGAAGGTGTCACCACCGGCATTTCCGCGCACGACCGCGCACGCACCATCCAGGTGGCGGTGAAGGCGGATGCGAAGCCGCAGGATCTCTCGCAGCCGGGCCACATCTTTCCGCTCACGGCGCAGCCGGGCGGTGTGTTGACGCGTGCGGGGCACACCGAAGCGGGCTGTGATCTCGCTGCGTTGGCGGGCCTTGAGCCTTCGGCGGTACTGATCGAAGTGCTGCATGAAGATGGTTCGATGGCACGCCGGCCCGAGCTGGAAATTTTTGCGAAAAAACATGGCCTGAAGATCGGCTCGATTGCGGATCTGATCCGTTACCGCCTGGAAACCGAAAAAACGGTCAAGCGCGTGTACGAGGAAGATGTGCAGACCGAATTCGGTGCGTTCCGGCTGGTGGCCTATCGCGATGCGATTCGTCACGGCCTGCATTTCGCCCTGGTGCGCGGCAAGGTGGACGATGGCGCGGCCGTGCTGTCGCGCGTGCACGTGCGCAATACGCTGTCTGATGTGCTGCATTTGCAACGCGACGATCTCGGCCTGACCGTCACCGCGGCCCTGCGCCGGATTGCCGATGAAGGCCGTGGCGTGCTGCTGGTGCTCTCCGGTGAAGACACGCCCGATGCGTTGCTGCGCCGTCTCAACCGGCAGCCGGTGACGCAGGGGCCCGAAGAAGTGCAGCAACAAGAGTGGCGACAGCATGGCCTGGGCGCGCAGATCCTTACCGATCTGGGTGTGCATCGTCTGCGCGTGTTGGGCACGCCGCGCAAGTTGGTGGGTCTGGCTGGATTTGGGCTCGAGGTTGTCGAGCACACGGAATAAGGCACGCGGGTGTTCGTGTCACTCATTCCGTCGTCCCGGCGAAGGCCGGGACCCAGCGACTCTTTCGCATCCAAGGCACTGGGTCCCGGCCTTCGCCGGGACGACGGGACGAGGCGTCGAGCGGCGTGAAGTGCCAGGCTTGTTCCCTATGCCCTGCCACCAATTCCCGTTACTCTGCCCCTGCTAATTCCGCTGAAACGAGGTCGCGATGAAAATCAAGGATCTGCCGTTCGGGCGCGCGCAGGCACGTGCGATAGGTTTGACGATGCTTGCGGTGGCTTGTGGCTCCAGTGCCTTTGCCCAGTCATCCACGCCGGCTTCATCGTCGCCCAGTCCGGATGCGCGCGCCGATCAGCTCGCCAAGCGCATGTCGCTGGACGATATGCATCACATGCTGCAGACCTACAACACCATGGTCGCCAAGCAGCCGCCCGGTGGTATCGGCACGGCCGGTTATGTGTCGGCGCTGCCCAAGCTGGGGATTCCCGCGTTGCAGGAAAACGACGCAGGCATCGGTGTTCACAACTATCCGCTCGATATCGGCAAGAACGGTCAGCCCAATCATGTGCGTGGCGAGCAGGGCAATGCTACGCCGCTGCCGTCGACGCTGGCGCTGGCCGCCAGCTGGAATCCGACGCTCGCCTACGACGGCGGCCGCATGATTGCCGGTGAGGCGCATGCGCAAGGCATCAATGTGCTGCTGGCAGGCGGCATCAACCTCACGCGTGAGCCGCGTGATGGCCGCAATTTCGAATACCTCGGCGAAGATCCGCTGCTGGCTGCGCGCATGGACGGTGCCGAGATTCGCGGTATCCAGTCGCAGCACGTGCTGTCGACCATCAAGCATTTTGCCTTGAACGATCAGGAAACCAATCGCCAGACGGTCAGTTCCAATATCGGCGAGCGCGCGATGCGCGAGTCGGACCTGCTCGCGTTCGAACTGGCGATCGAATATGGCCATCCCGGTTCGGTGATGTGCGGCTACAACAAGGTCAACGGTGTGTGGGATTGTTCCAACAGCCATCTGTTGAATGACATTCTCAAGGGCGATTGGAAATATCCGGGCTGGGTGATGACCGACTGGGGCGGCGACCACGGTGTGATGGATGCGATGGCCGGCACCGATCAGGTTTCCGGCGTCGATCTCAACAGCGGCTTCAGCCTGGGCACCAGTTTCAACAGTTTCGGCGCTCCGCTGCTGCAGGCGCTGGCAAACGGCAGCATTCCGCGCAGCCGCCTGGATGACATGGTGCATCGCATCCTGCGTTCGATGTATGCGGTGGGCCTGTTCGATTATCCGCCGGTGATCAAGCCGCTCGATGCCAATGCCGATGCGCTGGTGTCGCAACATGCCGCCGAGCAGGCGATTGTGTTGTTGAAGAACGGCCAGGAGCAGCTGCCGCTGCAGCCGGGGATCAAGTCCATCGCGATCATCGGTGGTCATGCCGACGCCGGCGTGCTCTCCGGTGGCGGTTCGGCCGAAGTGTGGCCGATTGGCGGTCCGGCGATTCCGGCGGTGAAGGGCGGTGATTGGCAATGGATTGTCTACGATCCTTCCTCGCCGATGAAGGCACTGCAAAAGCTGCTGCCGAATGTGAAAGTCACTTATGACGACGGCAGCGATCCGGCCAGGTCGGCGGCGCTGGCCAAGTCGTCCGATGTCGCCATTGTGTTTGCCACGCAGTGGATGTGCGAAGCGATCGACGCGGCCAATCTGTCCCTGCCCAACCATCAGGATGCGTTGATCGACGCGGTGGCTGCCGCGAACCCGCGCAGCGTGGTCGTGCTGGAAAACGGTGGTCCGGTGAAGATGCCGTGGCTGTCGAAAGTCGGCGCGGTGGTGGAAGCCTGGTATCCGGGCGCACGTGGTGGCGAAGCGATCGCGGAAGTGCTGACCGGCAAGGTGAATCCCTCCGGCCGTTTGCCGGTCACGTTCCCGCAGGACGAACAGCAACTGCCGCGCCCGGTCATCAGCAATGCGCAGGATGTCGATTACAACATCGAAGGCGCAGCCGTCGGCTACAAGTGGTTCGATGAGAAGAAGCTGGAGCCGCTATTCCCGTTCGGCTTCGGTCTCTCTTACAGCAAGTTCGGTTACACCGACCTGCATGTAAGCAGCCACGGTGACAACGTCACGGTGAGTTTCAAGGTGACCAATCTCGGTGATCGTGCGGGCATGGATACGCCGCAGGTGTACGTCGGAATGCCCGCCGGCAGCGGCGAAGCGCCGCGTCGTCTGGTCGGGTTCGACAAGGTGTCGTTGCAGCCGGGGCAGAGCCAGGCGGTAACCGTCACCATCGATCCGCGCTTGCTGGCCATCTTTGATGTCCAAGGACATCAGTGGCAGGTGGCTGCCGGCAGCTATCCGATTGAAGTGGGGCATTCGTCACGTGATTTTGCCTTGCATGGCCATGCATCGGTGACGGCTGCACATATCGCGCCGTAAGCGCTGCTATCTGGAGAAACAGGATTCATGCAGGCTCATTCCTCCTGTCGCGTTCGCCTGATCGCGCCTTCCGGTTATCCGCATGATCGCGACGCGATGACGCGCGGCGTGGCGCGTCTGCGTGACGCGGGATGCACGGTCGACAGCATCGAGGTGCTTGAGCGCACCGAGCAGCGCTACGCGGGCAGCGATACGCAGCGTGTGGCGGACATCAATGGCCTGGCCACGCTCAACAACTTGCCGGATGTCACGCTGTCCATCCGTGGCGGTTATGGCGCGACGCGCCTGCTGGAGCATCTGCATTACGACGCCTTGCGCGAGCGCCTGGCCGGACAGCCGATGGTGCTGGTCGGCCATAGCGACTTCACCGCGCTGCAAATGGCGCTGTATGCCAAGGCCGGTCTGGTCAGCTTCGGCGGCCCGATGCTCGGGCCTGATTTCGGCGCACGGGAACTGAGCCCGCTCACCTGGCGGCATTTCTGGCGCACCATCAGCGCCCCGCAGGGCAATGCGAGCTGGGATTGCGGCGCGGCCGGAGAGCTCGATCTGGAAGGCCCGCTGTGGGGCGGCAACCTCGCCATGTTGTGCAGCCTGTTGCAGACGCCGTATTTCCCGCGCATCGAGGGCGGCATCCTGTTTGTCGAGGACGTGGGCGAGCCGCCGTTCCGCATCGAACGCCTGTTGTACCAGTTGCATCTGTCGGGCGTGCTGGAGCGGCAGCGGGCCCTGATCCTGGCCGACTTCACCCAATGCCGGCCCGCGGCCTACGACAACGGCTACGACCTGGCCGACGGCTTCACCCAGATCCGCCGGATCGCCGGCATCCCGGTGCTTTCCGGGATGCCTTTTGGTCACGACCCGGACAAATTCACCCTGCCGTTCGGCGTGCCGGCGCGGCTGCGGGTGATCGGGCAGCGCGCCAGCCTGGATTTCCACGGTTATCCGCACCTGCGGCACGCGCATGAGCCTTCCATCAGCGCCATCCAAGCAGTCTCCCCCTCAAACCCGTAAAATAACCGGCTCGCACGGGCCGGTTTGACCCAAAGGAATCACGCAGCATGAAGACCATCGAAGGCGATTTCGCCACGCCCAAGGGCCGTTTTGCCATCGTTGCCGGCCGTTTCAACGGTTTTGTCGTCGAGCCGCTGGTCGCCGGTGCGCGCGATGCGCTGGTGCGTCACGGTGTCAGCGATGACGCGATTGATCTGATCCGGGTTCCCGGCGCCTGGGAACTCGGCCTGGCCGCGCACAAGCTGGCGCACTCCGGCAAATACGCCGCGGTGATCGGGCTGGGCGCGGTGATTCGCGGCGCCACCCCGCATTTCGATTTCGTGGCGGGCGAATGCACGAAGGCGCTGGCCCAGGCTGCGCTGGGTTCGGGCGTGCCGGTCGCGTTCGGCGTGCTCACCACCGACACCATCGAGCAGGCGATCGAGCGTTCCGGCACCAAGGCCGGCAACAAGGGCGCCGACGCCGCCATTGCCGCACTGGAGATGGTCAATCTCTACGGAAAGTTGTGATGAGTCCTCGTCCCGAAGGCATCGATCTCGCCGCGCGTTCGCGCGCACGCCGCCGTGCGCTGCAGGCGCTGTATGCGTGGCAGATGAGCGGCAGTTCGATGACTTCGGTGATCGACCAGTTTCGCCACGAGCAGGATATGGAAGTGGCCGATCTGGAGTATTTCGAAGATCTGCTGCGTGGCGTGGAAAAACACCTCGAAACGATCGACGAAGCGCTCAAGCCGTATATCGATCGTGACGTGGCGCAGATCGACCCGATCGAGCGCGCGGCACTGCGCCTGGCTGCCTACGAGCTGCAATTCCGCCCTGACGTGCCGTATCGCGTGATCATCAACGAAGCGATCGAGGTCACCAAGCGCTTTGGTGCCGATCACGGTCACAGCTACGTCAATGGCGTGCTGGATAAATTGGCGGCGCAGATTCGCGTTGCCGAGAAGCGCGGCTGATGGCATTCGCGTAGGTTGGGTCGGTTGGGGTAGGTTGGGTTAGCGCAGCGTAACCCAACGGATCTTCATCGAAGCGGCGAAACACCGTTGGGTTACGCTGCGCTAACCCAACCTACTCACCCGGCGGGTTTATTTCGCAACTTATGGAATTTTCCCTGATCGACCGGATTCGTGAGCGCACCGCGCAAGGGCGCGACGACGTGCGCCTTGGCATCGGTGACGATGCCGCGCTGCTGACGGTACCGGCAGGGCAGGAACTGGCGGTTGCCATCGATACCTTGGTCGAAGGCGTGCATTTCCCGATCGGTACAGCGTCCGCCGATATCGGCTGGAAGGCGCTGGCCGTCAATCTGTCCGATCTTGCAGCCATGGGCGCAACGCCGGCCTGGGCCTTGCTGGCGTTGAGCTTGCCGAAGGCAGAACCGGCCTTTATCGATGAGCTGGCCACCGGCTTCGCGCAGCTTGCACGCGCATATCGGCTGGCACTGGTCGGCGGCGACACGACGCGCGGCGCGCTCACGCTCAGCGTTGCCGTGCACGGCTTCGTGCCACCGGGCAAGGCGCTGCTGCGTGCCGGTGCACAGGTGGGCGATGTCGTCTTCGTCACCGGTACGCTCGGCGATGCGGCGGCGGGCCTGGCGCTGTTGCAGCGGGGCGGTAATGCGGATGCGCGTTCGGCGTATCTGATTGAACGCCTCAACCGTCCGACGCCGCGGGTTGCCGCAGGCCTCGCACTGCGTGGGCACGCCCATGCATGCATCGATGTTTCCGACGGGTTACTGGCCGACCTCGGCCACATTTGCACGAGCAGCCAGGTGGCTGCGGAGATCGAGGTGTCCTTGTTGCCGCGCTCGTCCGCCTTGTTGGATCTGTTTGACGACGCAACCTCGCGCCAGTTTGCCTTGAGCGGTGGCGACGATTACGAACTGTGCTTCACCGTGCCCGCACAGCATGTGGCCGACGTCCAGGCCGATCTTGCGCGACTGGGCTGCGGCGCTACCCGCATCGGCCGCATTGTCGAAGGCAGTGGCGTACGTGTGCGTGATGCGGATGGACAATGGCTGGAACCCGAACACCGCGGCTGGGATCATTTCGGCGTATGAACGAACGCAAGACCTTGACCGACGCACAGCGCCGCGCCTTGCTGTCCAGTCCTGCAGGTTGGCTGGCCTGCGGCTTCGGGTCGGGCCTCACGCCGGTCGCCCAAGGCACGTTCGGTTCGCTGGCGTCGATCCTTCCGTGGCTGTGGCTGCGTCATGGTTCGTTGTCGCTGAACCTGCTGGTCATCGTTATCGGTTTTGCGATCGGCGTATGGGCTTGCGATGTCGCGAGCCGCACGCTGGGTGTGGACGATCATCGCAGCCTGGTGTGGGATGAATTCATCGGCCAGTGGATCGCACTGCTGCCCGCGCTGCTTGCGCCGTGGTGGGCGGTTGTCGCCGGCTTTGCGCTATTTCGCCTGTTCGATGTCTGGAAACCCTGGCCTATCCGCTGGCTGGACAAGCATTTGAAGGGCGGCCTGGGTGTGATGGTGGATGATGTGATCGCCGGCATTTTCGCGGCGATCGTGTTGTGGGTGATACTTCGTCTGTTTTGAACGTCTCTAGAGGATGGGTCATGGGCTTTGCCACGAAGAAAAAGTTTTTCGCTTTAACCCTGGCTTCGACACTCATCGCTGGATACGCCGGATCAGCTAGCAGCATGCAGGCGATGGATCCCAATGGCCCTACCGCGCCGCCGAGCAATGCGCCTTCCGTAGGATCAAGCTATTTCTCAAAGCACTTCAGCACCGATGCCCTGAGCATTGACGTCAAGAACGCCGTGCTCCAGGCCAATCTTGCGCCGGTCTCGTTCAAGAGGATCACGGTGCATACGCGCGATCAGGTGACTGCCAGAGGCGAGGGCACGGGACAGCCCAACCAGGCCACGTATACCGTCACCATCGAGATGGAAGACGGTGGCCATGGGCTGGTGCGACAGACACAGTCCGCACAAAGTCGTGACGGCAATACGATCGTGCGGTTCGAACTGTCCTATCGCGGATATTTTCCATTCCTCACCCAGAGCGTTCCGGCCAACGCCGATTCCCTGCCGCCGGTGATCGAAGCGCGCAAGGTGATGCACTTCGATACGCATACCGACGGCCATATCAACTTCACCTATTTGTACGGCCCAAGCGGAAAGCCGACCTTTGCCGATCCGGGGCAGGTCATTTGCGATAGCGGCAAAAGCTACAGTGCGTCGGAACTCAATCCGGCCATTCAAGGCCAGGCCTTGGAACTGAACTGCCAGAACGTCGACACGAACGGCATGACCACCAGCAAGATCAAACTGGCCTATCTGGAAAACTACGGCGTGGCGCTGATGGTGCACACGCAGAATCCCGAAAGTTCGCTGGACAGCACCATTGTCGATTTCACAGCGGAGTAACGGGTTTTAAGCCATATGATCGGCAGTCATCGCCGATGATGGTTCGCTATCGCCAAGGAGATTTCCATGCAGTACCGCCGTCTCGGCCACACTGGCTTGCAGTTGTCCGCGCTGTCTTTCGGAGCATGGGTCACCTTCGGCCGGCAGGTTGGGCGCTCCGAGGCGCGCGACATGATGGCGATGGCGTGGGACAACGGCGTCAATTTTTTCGATAACGCCGAAACCTACAACCACGGCGAGGCCGAACGCCTGATGGGCGACGTACTGGCTGACCTGCGCTTTCCGCGCGACAGCTACTGCGTGTCGAGCAAGGTGTATTTCGGCGCTGCGGAAAAACCGCGGCCGACGCAGCGTGGCCTGTCGCGCAAGCACGTGATCGAAGCCTGCAATCAGGCACTGGAACGCCTGCGCGTGGGACACCTGGATCTTTATTTCTGTCATCGCCCGGATCCGGAAACGCCGATCGAAGAAACCGTCGCCGCGATGGATACCCTGGTCCGCCAGGGCAAGGTGCTGTACTGGGGCACCAGCGAATGGCCGGCGACCGCCATTCACGAAGCGCATCGCGTTGCACAGGCCATGCACATGTATGCGCCGGTGGTCGAACAGCCGCAATACAACCTGCTGCATCGCGAACGCGTGGAGCAGGAATACGCGCCGCTGTACGCCAGCTATGGCATGGGCACCACGATCTGGTCGCCGCTGGCTTCGGGTTTGCTCAGCGGCAAATACAGTCAGGGCGTACCGCAAGGGACACGGCTTACCCAGCCGGGCTACGAGTGGCTGCGTGACATGGTGCTGGGTGAGAGCGGCGAACGCGTGGAGAAGGTCAAGCAGCTGCCCGCCGTCGCGGCGGAGTTGGGAGCGACGCCGGCGCAGCTGGCGATCGCCTGGTGCCTGGCCAATCCGCATGTCTCGACGGTCATTCTGGGAGCGAGCCGAAAAGAGCAACTGGAACAGAACCTGGGCGCGCTGGCCTTGCTGCCGAAATTCGACCTGCCTCTGAAAGAGCGCATCGAGCGCTTGCTGGCCTGATCGTCGCGCCCCGTCGCCCCGGCGCAGGCCGGGGCCCAGCGTCTTTAGCTTCAAAGGCCGGGAACAGCCGCCTTTGCGGGCGCGACGGATGCCTGGGCCAGACCTGTTGACTTATAAATGAGAATTATTATCATTTGACTCGTCACCCTGACGACGGAGCCGAGTCATGTCCACCACCGGTACGCTAACCCTTTCCCGTCCCTCGCAACCGCCGATGCTGGCCAGCATCGAGGCCGCTCCCGCCGCAGCCGTGCGCCGCATTTCCAGCCAACGCCTGCTCGCCGGGGAGCGCGAACTGGTCATCCAGCACCTCGGCAGCGAGTACCACCTGCGGTTGACTCGCAACGGCAAGCTGATCCTTACCAAGTAAGCGCCTGCGTGCCCTCTGTGGTGTGCAGAGGGCGCTCATTTGCCGATTCCTTTCTTACCTGTCCGCCAGCGCGCCCAGGCGCATGCCAGCCGGGTCTTCACTCAGGAGATCGCCATGTTCGGCTGGTTGGCCGCTCGTTCCACGTCACTCTGTAGCCGCGCGCCGTTAACCGTCGTATCGCGGCGCGTCCGACCCATCAAGCCGCAATCATTGCTAAGCACGTTGCCCGCGTTCGGCAGCGTGCTTTATCTGCACGCTTCAGCAGAGGCGGTGATGCGGGATAGCCTGCCATCGGGTTTGCTGGTCACGCAGCGCGCCTTCGCACCGTTGCTGGACACCTGCTGGCTGGTGGCCACCAGCGTGGTCACCGACGACGGTCCACGTGAATGGTTCGAATGCATCGACCGGTTTGGCCATCCGCGCGCGCGGCTGCATCTGCTGCCCGACACGGACTATCTCGCCTGGGATGCGCTGATGAGTTCGTGCGAACCGGATGGCGGGCTGCCGCGCTTGCCTGGCGCCACACCGCTGCGACCCGACAGCGCGATGGTGGTGAATTTCCAGTTGCGCAAGTTGGCTGGATTGTTGCTGTTGGAGCAGGGCCGTGCGGTTTCGCTATCGCCCTTGGGCGACCGCATTGCGGCGCGTATCGCCCATGCCGAATCGGCGGCTTTGCTGAAGTAAGCGTGTCCGGACCGTCCTGTCCATCTGTCCGCCTAAGTGTCCGCGGACAGCGGGTGGCTTGCGTAGTGCAATGATAAGTCATTGATCAATAGTCGATTATTGCGTGTCCGCAGGCTGGCACGCAGTTTGCTGAACATGGGTGGGGGCCGCACTGTCCGCGGCCAGGGACACATCAATGATTCGCGACACCTCCGCGCAGGACCGCCTGATCCAGGTCAAACCAAGCCGGAAGAAAAAAATGCTTTGGGTCGGGGCTGCCGTCGCCGTTGTAGTGGTGCTGGCTCTGATCCTGCCGGGTATCGCCCGGCTGTTTTCCGCCGACGCATCGGTCAGCGCATCGCGCCTGGCCTTCGCCACGGTGCAACGCGGTCCATTCATTCGCGATATCGCTGCCGAAGGCCAGGTGGTCGCCGCGGTAAGCCCGACGCTGTATGCCACCTACGGCGGTGCGGTCACCTTGCAGGTGCATGCTGGCGACACGGTGAAGAAAGGCCAGGTACTGGCGGTGATCGACAGCCCTGAATTGCGCAACAAGCTGTTGCAGGAACAATCCAACGCCGATGCGATGGAAGTCGATTACATGCGCGCGCAAATCGACGCGCGCAAGCAGCGTTCCGAAATGCAGACGGCGTACGACAACGCCAAGATCGACGCAGAAACCGCCGCACGCGATTTCGATCGCTATCAGAAAGCCTACAGCCAAGGCGGTGTGCCCAAGATGGACGTGGACCGCGCCCAGGACACACTGGACAAGGCCAAGATCACGCTGGAACACGCCAAGAATAATCTGGGCCTGGACAACGACAGCGAGACCTTTGATATCCAGGCGAAGAAGCTCGCCCATGAGCGCCAGTTGCTGCTGGTGCAGGATCTGCAACGCCAGGTCGACAACCTCAATGTGCGCTCGCCCGTTGACGGCCAGGTCGGCCAGCTGTTTATCGCCGAACGCGCCACCGTCGCCAAGGATGCGCAGTTGCTCAGCGTGATCGATCTGTCCGCGCTGGAAGTGGAAGTGAAAGTGCCGGAAAGCTTCGCGCGGGATCTGGCCATCGGCATGTCCGGTGAAATCAGCGGCAACGACAACACCTGGAAGGGCATCGTCAGCGCGATCTCGCCGGAAGTGGTCAATGGCGAAGTCGCCGCACGCGTACGCTTCGACGGCGAAACGCCCAAGCAACTGCGCCAGAACCAGCGCCTGTCCGTACGCATCCTGCTCGACCATCGCGAAAACGTGCTCACGGTGCAGCGAGGTTCGTTCGTGGATGAATCCGGCGGCAGCTATGCCTATGTGGTACGCGATGGCATGGCCACCAAGACGCCGATCCGCGTGGGTGAAAGCAGCATCGACAAAGTGGAAATCCTCGATGGCCTGAAGGAAGGCGACAACATCGTGATCTCCGGTACCGACAACTTCAAAGGCGCGCAGCACGTCGTGATCAGCCGCTGAGCAAGGGGATAGGGATGGGGTCCGCCCCAGTCCCCCATCCCTGTTCCCCTAACTACCAAAGGAAAAAACAATGCTGAAGATGACGCATCTCTCCAAGGTCTATCGCACCGAAGTGGTGGAAACCTACGCGCTTCGCGATTTCAACATCGATGTGAAGGAGGGCGAATTCGTCGCCGTGACCGGTCCGTCCGGTTCGGGCAAGACCACCTTCCTGACCATTGCCGGTCTGCTCGAAACCTTCACGGGTGGCGAATATCACCTGGATGGCATCGAAGTCAGCCAGCTCAACGACAACGCGCGCTCAAAGATCCGCAACGAAAAGATCGGTTTCATCTTCCAGGCCTTCAACCTGATTCCCGACCTCAACGTGTTCGACAATGTGGAAGTGCCGTTGCGTTATCGCGGCATGAAAGCGCCGGAGCGCAAGGAGCGCATCATGGGTGCGCTGGAGCGTGTCGGCCTGGCCTCGCGCGCCAAGCACTATCCGGCTGAATTGTCCGGCGGCCAGCAGCAGCGCGTCGCCATCGCCCGCGCGCTCGCCGGCAGCCCGCGCCTGCTGCTCGCCGACGAACCCACCGGCAACCTGGATACGCAGATGGCCCGTGGCGTAATGGAACTGCTGGAAGAAATCCATCGCGACGGCGCCACCATCGTGATGGTGACGCACGATCCGGAACTGGCCGCACGCGCACAACGCAATGTGCACATCATCGACGGCCAGGTGGTGGATCTGGCGGAAGATCCGCGCTTCCACACGGCCTATACCGCCGCCGCCGGACAAATACGCGGCTAGCGCGTTTCTCCCTCTCCCCTTTGGGGAGAGGGTTGGGGTGAGGGGCCACCCTCGCCATAACTTTCAGAAGACCAACATCGAGCCATCATGTTCGCCTACTACTCCCAGCTCGGCCTGCGTAGTCTCAAGCGCAACCCCATGCTCACCGCGCTGATGGTGATGGCGATCGGCTTTGGCGTGGCCGCGTCGATGATTACCTACTCGGTATTCCGCGCGGTATCCGGCGATCCGATTCCGCAAAAGTCTGCACAGCTGTTTATGCCGCAGATCGACAGCTGGGGCCCGGAGCAAAATGAAAAGGGCGATCCGCCCGGCGCACTGAATTATGTCGATGCGATGGCCTTGATGCGGGCGCATCAGGCTTCGCGCATGACCCTGATTTATTCGGTGATGTTGTCAGTGCTGCCGCATGATGCCAACAGCGTGCCGGCCTCGACCAATGGCTTCGCCGTGACGGCTGATTTCTTCACGATGTTCAATGTGCCATTTCAGTACGGCAGTGGCTGGAGCAATGCCGATGACGATGCCCGTGCGGCGGATGTCGTGATTACCCAGGAATTCAATCAGCGGCTGTTTGGCGGTGCGAACAGCGTAGGGCAAAAAATCACCCTGTCCGGGCACGACTACCGTATCGTCGGCGTGACCAGTCACTGGGATCCATCGCCGCGTTTTTACGATGTATGGGGCGAAAGCGGTTTCGACGATGCGCCCGATTTCTACCTGCTGCTCAACCGCGCCCTGGATCTCAAAGTCGACAACAGCGGTCGGAACAGCTGCCGCGGCGCGATTACCTACAACAGCTGGGACACATACCTGCAAAGCAACTGCGTCTGGCTGATGCCCTGGGTGGAACTGGATAACCCCGGCGATGTCGAGCGCTATCGCAGCTTCCTGCAGGCTTATTCGGCTGATCAGCAGCACGCCGGCCGCTTCGGCTGGGCGCCGAATGTGCGCTTGCCCAACGTGACGGGATGGCTGGATTACGAGAAGGTGGTGCCGCCCGAGAGCCGCATTTCGCTGGTGGTGGCGCTGAGCTTCTTCGTCATCTGCCTGGTCAACACGATCGGCCTGTTGCTGGCGAAATTCATGCGCCGGGCGGGCGAAATCGGCGTGCGTCGTGCGCTCGGTGCAACCCGGCATGAGATCTACGCGCAGTACCTGGTCGAGGCCGCGGCGGTTGGACTGGCCGGAGGCGTGCTGGGCTTGCTGCTTACCGCGGCGGGCATGTCCGGTGTCGGCCTGCTGTTCGAGCCCGAGATCGCGCGGCTTGCGCATCTGGATGTGTCGCTGATCGGTTTGACCCTGGCGTTGGCGGTCTTCGCCACCGTGGCCGCCGCGTTTTATCCCGCCTGGCGTGCCGCGCAGGTGCAGCCGGCCTGGCAATTGAAGTCCAACTGAGGCGAGGAAGCGAACATGCAGATTCACCCCATTCTCGCCGCACTGCGTCGACACAAAGCCGGTACCGTGCTGATCGCCTTGCAGATCGCGTTGACCCTGGCGATCGTCTGCAACGCGCTGTTCATCATCGACCAGCGCCTGGCGCACATTTCCGAGCCGAGCGGCGTCGATGAAGCTAACCTGTTCGTGATCAAGAATCTGTGGGGCGAGCAGTACTCCACCCAGCAAGCGGTGGAGCGAATCGAAGAGGACCTCAACACGCTGCGGCAATTGCCGGCGGTCCAGGATGCCACGCCCGTCGACGGCTATCCCATGGGTACAACCAATGAGGACAACTTCATCACGATGAAGCCGGATCAGCGCGCCCCGACCACCGACGCGTCGTTTTATACCGGGGATGATCACTTCCTGCGCACGTTCGGGCTCAAGCTGATCGCCGGCCGTGACTTTCGCCCCGATGAAATCGAGAACAAGGGATTGCGGGACAGCATCGTTCCACCGGTCGCCATCATCAGCAAGACGATGGCCGACAAGATTTATCCGAACGGCGACGCGCTCGGCAAGACGTTCTATGCCATGACTCCCACGCCGATCACCATCATCGGCATTGTGGAAACGCTGCATCGGATGGATGTGTCGACCTGGAGCGCGCCCTACACCGGTGAATCGATGTTGACGCCCGTACGCATGGCCATGCCCATAGGGATTTACTACGCCGTGCGGGCCAAGCCAGGTCAGCGCGATGTGGCAATGGGCGAGGCGCGCAAAGCGCTGTTTGCGGAAAACCGCATGCGCATCATCGATCCCAAGGACGGCATTCTGAGCTTTACCGAAATTCGCCGTCGTGCCTTCGACAGCGATCGCGGCATGGCCATCCTGATGGGCATCATCTGCCTGGTGCTGCTGGCGATCACCGCCGCGGGCATCGTCGGCCTCACCAGCTTCTGGGTGGGCCAGCGCCGCCGGCAGATCGGCGTGCGCCGTGCGCTGGGCGCGACCCATCGCGACATCCTGAACTACTTCATGACGGAAAACCTGCTGATCAGTCTCGGCGGTGTCCTCATCGGCGTGCTGCTGACGTTTGGACTCAACCTGTGGCTGGTGACCCGTTTCACGCTGAATGTGCTGCCGCTGACCTATGTACTGGGCGGCATCGTCATCCTGTTGTTGCTGGGGCAGGGCGCGGTGCTGGCGCCGGCGCTGCGTGCATCGCGCGTGCCGCCGATCGAGGCGACGCGGCCGGCATGAGCAGGCATCCACGCCAACGGACCGGGGAGTAAAACGAGATGCTTGCCTATTATCTCCGCCTGGGTCTGCGCAGCTTGCGGCGCAATCCGATCCTGACCACGCTGATGGTGCTGGCCATCGGCGTGGGCGTGGCGGCGTCAATGACCACCTACGCGGTATTTCGCGCCGTCTCCGCCAATCCCATTCCCGGCAAGTCCGGACAGCTGTTTGTGCCGCGCATCGATATATGGGGACCGCAGGCGCGCACTCAGGGCCGTCGCGTGCCGGACATGCTCAGTTATACCGACGCGATGGCACTGATGCGCGCGCATAGGGCGGTTAATCAGGCGGCGATTTATCCGGTCGGTTTTACGGTTGTTCCGCAAGACAGCTCGGTGAACCCGTTCGCGGTCAAGGGCGATGCGACCTATGCCGAGTTCTTTCCCATGTTCGATGCGCCGTTCGCTTATGGCAGCGGTTGGGATGCAAGTGAGGATGAAGCACACGCTGCGGTGGTGGTGATCAGCAGCCGTCTCAACCAGCAGCTGTTCGGTGGCGCAGACAGCGTCGGCCGCACCATCCATCTGGATGATCACGATTATCGAATCGTGGGTGTGCTGGCGAACTGGAATCCGCAGCCGCGCTTCTACGACGTCAACGTCTACTCGCGCACCTTTTCCGGAGCACCGGATTTCTTCGTGCCGTTCACGCATGCGGTGGATCTGCAAACGGATACCAATGGCAACAGCAGCTGTTATGGCAGCGCCGGCCGTGCGCCCGGCTGGCAAGGCTGGTTGCAGTCCGATTGCGTGTGGGTGTCGCTATGGGTGCAGTTGCCCGATACGGCAGCGGCGCGGGCCTATCGCAGTTTCCTGAAAGGATATGCCGCCGAGCAGAAGGCTGCCGGCCGCTTCGATTGGCTGCCCGAAGTGCAATTGGTCGGTTTGCGCCAATGGATGGATGTCGAGGAAGTGGTGCCGCCGGAGACGCGGATGTCCTTGTTCCTGTCGATCGGCTTTCTGCTGGTGTGCCTGATCAATACGATCGGCCTGCTGCTGGCCAAGTTCATGCGCCGCTCGGCCGAGATCGGTGTGCGGCGTGCATTGGGCGCTTCGCGAACGGAAATCGTCCGGCAGTTTCTGGCCGAATCGATCATGGTCGGTCTGGCGGGAGGCGTCGCGGGCCTGCTGTTTACCGGAATTGGCGTGCTGGCGATCGGCCTGGTGTTTGAGCCGGATATCGCGCGGCTTGCGCATATGAACCTCAGCCTGATGCTGCTCACCATTCTGTTGTCGCTGGCGGCATCAATGACGGCGGCGTTCTATCCCACCTGGCGTGCCGCGAACGTGCAGCCGGCCTGGCAGTTGAAGAGCAACTGAGGCGAACGTGATGCAGATCAGACCCATCCTCGCGGCACTCCGGCATCACAAGGCAGGCAGCCTGCTCATTGCCTTGCAGGTTGCCTTGACGCTGGCGATCGTGTGCAACGCGCTGTTCATCATTCATGGCCGGCTTACGCACCTGTCGCAGCCCAGCGGTGTCGACGAGGACCGGCTGCTGGTGGTGGAAAACCAGTGGGCCGGCAAGCCGGATGCCGGCCATATCGGCTCGATGATGAGCGCGGACCTGAACTTCCTGCGCCAGATGCCCGGCGTATCCAACGCCTACGCCACCGATGCCTATCCGTTGCGTGGTGGCGGCATGTCCTACGGCATCGGCCTGGTTCCGGACAAGTTGAAATACGCCGCCGAATCGGCCCTCTATTTTGCGGATGAAAACGGTATCGACACGCTTGGGCTGAAGCTGGTTGCCGGCCGTAACTTCCGTGCGGATGAAATCGGCCAGATAGATGCGCACAGTCCGATCGAGCCGGCGGAGGCGATCATTACCGTGGATCTGGCCAAGGCGTTGTTTCACGGCCAGGCCGCGGTGGGCAAGGTGATTTATCTCAGCGCCAAGCCGACCGTGATCATCGGCGTGGTCGAACGCATGCAGATCCCGTGGACCTACAGCGACATGGCGAAATGGTCCGGGAACTCCACCTTGATTCCCCTGCGTCAGCTGGTGGATACCTTCGATTACGTGGTGCGCACCGAGCCGGGGCAGGTGGACGAGATCGCCAGTCGCGTACGCGCCGCACTGTATGCGCAAAACCGCATGCGCGTGATCGATGCCGACGGTGGCGTACTGACTTATGCGCAGGTGCGCGCCAAAGCCTATAAGAACGATCGCGGCATCGCGATCCTGATGAGCGCGATCAGCCTGGTGCTGCTCGCCATCACCGGCGCCGGCATCGTGGGATTGACCAGCTTCTGGGTCGGCCAGCGCCGCAAGCAGATCGGCGTGCGGCGCGCATTGGGCGCGACGCGCAACGACATTCTCAGCTATTTCCTTACCGAGAACCTGCTGATCGCGGTGGCGGGGGTGACGATCGGCGGTGTGCTGGCGGTCGCCTTGAACTTCTGGCTGATGAAGCAGTTTGAAATCGATCGATTGGCGCCGGGTTATGTGCTGGCCGGCGTGGTGGCGTTGTTGGTATTGGGGCAAGCGGCCGTATTGGCGCCGGCGTTGCGTGCTTCGCACGTGCCGCCGGTGGAAGCGACACGGTCGGTATGAAAAGGACGGGATCCCCGCACGGGGATTTTCAATCATCAGGTGGAGGTGGCTCATGTTGGGCTATTACGTGGATCTGGCAATTCGAAGTCTGAAAAGAAGCCCTGGCCTTACGCTGCTGATGATCCTGGCGGTGGCTTTCGGCGTGGCGGCCTCCATGACCAGCTACTCGGTGTTTCGTGCGGTATCGGGTGACCCGATACCGTGGAAATCCTCGCAGCTTTACGTGCCGCAGATCGATATCTGGGGCCCCAAGGGACGCCTGGATCAGACCGATAACAACGATCCGCCGGATGCGATGGATTACGCCGAAGCGGTCGACCTGATGCGTGCTCATCGCGCCAAATTTCAGTCGGCGATGTATCGCGTTTCGCCGTCGATCGTGCCGCCCGATCCGACCATGCACCCGATCAACGTCGGCGGTCACGCTGTGTATAGCGAGTTCTTCCCGATGCTCGACGTGCCGTTCAAGTACGGCAGCGGCTGGAGTGCCGAAAGCGACGCGCAACGTGCCGCCGTGGTGGTGATCAGCAGCAAGCTCAACCAGAAACTGTTCGGCGGCGCGAACAGCGTCGGCAAGACGCTGGATATCGACGGCAAGGATTATCGCGTCGTGGGTGTACTGGACAACTGGAATCCTAAGCCGGTGTTCTATGACGTGGTGAACACCGGTGGTTTCACCACCGAGCAGGAGGATGTGTTCCTGCCATTCCAGCGCGCCATCGATGTGGCCATGCCGAACGACGGCAACACCAATTGTTCGGAAATGCCCAAGGGATCGGGCTTCGTGGGTTTGCAGCAATCGACCTGTGTATGGATCGCCTATATGGCCGAACTGGACGACAAGGCCGCCGCGGCCGCCTATAAGGACTATCTGGACGGCTATTTTCGTGAGCAGAAAGCGGCCGGCGGTTTCGATTGGCCATTGAACAACCGCCTGCGCAACCTGCCCGAATGGCTGGCATCCGAGCACGTGGTGCCGAGCGATACCAAGATCTCGCTGGTCGTGGCGCTGGGCCTGCTGGTGGTTTGCCTGGTGAACACCGCAGGTCTGTTGCTGGCCAAGTTCCTGCGCCGCAGTTCCGAAATCAGCGTGCGCCGGGCACTGGGTGCGCCACGGATGGCGATCTATACGCAGTTCCTGATCGAGGCGGGCACCGTTGGCCTGACCGGCGGCCTGCTTGGTCTACTGCTGACCTGGGTCGGGGTGTGGGGCGTGAGCTGGGTGTTGCCGAAGGAAATTTCCACGCTGGCGCATATCGATGTGAGCCTGCTCGTGCTGACCCTGCTGGTGGCGGTGGTCACCACCATGCTGGCAGGCCTTTATCCCACCTTCCGTGCTTCGCGCGTGCAA
The DNA here is from genome assembly GCF_016904955.1 of Dyella flava. Lineage (GTDB taxonomy): Bacteria > Pseudomonadota > Gammaproteobacteria > Xanthomonadales > Rhodanobacteraceae > Dyella_B > Dyella_B flava. The sequence continues at coordinate 243,764 of NZ_JADIKE010000038.1, forward strand.
CCCGCGTTGCAGCTGAAATCGAATTGAGGACCGGCACCATGACCTTGCATCCCATGATTGCAGCGCTGCGCAAGCACAAGGCAGGCGTTGTGCTGATCGCCATGCAGATCGCGCTGACACTGGCCATTGTCTGCAATGCGATCTTCATCATCTACGCGCGCGTCGAGAACGTGCGTCGGCCGACTGGAATGGACGAAAGCAACTTGTTCATGGTCACCCAGCAATGGGTCGGCGCGCCAAGCGGTGACGATGCGGCCAGCATCCAGAAGCTTGACGCCATGCAGCGCGAAGACCTCAATACCTTGCGCTCTCTGTCCGACGTGGAGTCCGTGACGCCGGTGGATACGCTGCCGCTGTTTCCGTCCAGCTGGAACGGTTCGGTCGCGCTGAAGCCAGGGACTGATTTGCGTAGCGGCACCGCGCGTAGCACCTATTACTTCGGCGACGAACAGTTGTTGAAGACGCTGGGCCTGCACCTGATTGCAGGCCGCAATTTCACCGCGGCGGATATCACCAACAAGGGATTTCGTGATCCTGCCGAAGCAAGCATGGTGATCATCACCAAGGCCCTGGCGGACAAGCTGTATCCGCAGGGCGATGCGGTCGGCAAGGTGATCTACCTGGATGGCGGCAACAAGCCGACGACCATCATCGGTGAAGTCGAGCGCCTGCAGGTGCCTTCGGTCGACAGTTGGGCCAGCAGTTTCGTCTGGAACTCGACTATCGAACCGATGCGCCTGAACGCCAATTTTTCGCGCTACGCGATCCGCGCCAAGCCAGGCCGGCTCGACGCGGCGATGCGTGCGGTGCCGCCGGCGCTGTACGCGGCGAACCCCATGCGCGTGCTCGATGACGACAGCATCAAATCGTTCAAGGATATTCGCGCCGAAGCGTACCGGGCCGACATCGGCATGGCGGTGCTGATGGGCGTGGTCTGCGTGATCCTGCTGGCGGTGACGGCGGCGGGCATCGTCGGCCTGACCAGCTTCTGGGTCGGTCAGCGTCATCGCCAGATCGGCGTGCGCCGCGCACTGGGTGCAAGGAAGGTCGACATCCTGCACTACTTCCAGTTGGAGAACCTGCTGATCGCCGGCACCGGCGCGGTCATCGGCATTGCCCTGGCGATCGGCCTCAACATGGTGCTGATGGAGAACTTCGCGATGGATCGCATGCCGGTGGTCTATGTCTTGTGCGGTCTGGTGATCGTGATGGTGCTGGGACAGGTCGCAGTGTTCGTGCCGGCACGGCGGGCATCCAATGTGCCGCCGGTGGTGGCTACGCGCACGGTCTGAGCGATTCGATACGGGAAAAAGGTTTCGTCATGCTGGTTTATTACCTCGATCTTGCCTTTCGCGGCCTGAAGCGCAATCGCGTACTCACGGCGTTGATGGTGCTGGCGGTCGCGATGGGTATTGGCGCGTGCATGACGACGTTTACCGTGTTGCATGTGTTGTCGGGCGATCCGCTGCCGGGGCGCAGCGGATCGCTGTACTACCCGCAGATCGATCCGCGCGATATGGAGAGTTACACATCCGGCGTGGAGCCGCCGGAGCAGGTGACCTGGCTCGATGGCCTGTATTTGTTGCACGCCAGGCGCGGTAGCCATCAAGCCTTGATGACGGGCGGCATGGTGCCGTTGCAGCCGGCGCAATCGAGCATCGATCCGTTCCATGCGAATGCGCGCTACACCACGGCTGACTTCTTTCCGATGTTCGGCGTGCCGTTCCAGTACGGCAGCGCGTGGAGCCAGGCCGAGGATGACAGCAAGGCCCGTGTGGTGGTGATCAGTTCCGCGTTGAACGACAAGCTGTTCGGCGGCAAGAACAGCGTGGGCAAGACCATCCGCTTGCAGCAGACGGATTTCCGCATCATCGGTGTCCTGGGCGACTGGCGCCCCAATCCGCATTTCTACGATCTGTACATGGGCGCCTATGCCGACTACGAAGATGTCTATGTACCGCTTTTTACCGCGCGCGACCTCTCCATGGACCACGACGGTACGACCGATTGCTGGGGTAATGGCGCCTCCGATCCGCAACACCTGGAGCAGTCCAGCTGTACCTGGCTGCAGTTCTGGGTGCAGTTGGATAACCCGGCCAGCGTAACGGCATACAAGGCTTTCCTTCAGCACTATTCGGAAGACCAGCACGCTGCCGGCCGGTTTGTACGGCCGCCGAACGTGCGCCTACGCAATGTGACGCAATGGCTGGATTTCAAGCAGGTGGTGCCGAGTGATACACGCCTGCAAGCGTGGCTTTCCGTGGGATTCCTCATTGTCTGCCTGATCAATACGGTGGGTTTGATGCTGGCCAAGTTCATGCGCCGCGCGGGTGAACTCGGCGTGCGCCGGGCGCTGGGCGCATCGCGGAGGGCCTTGTTTGGACAATTGCTGCTGGAGTCCGGCGTGATCGGCCTGGCGGGCGGCGTGTTGGGTCTGTTGCTCTCGCTGCTTGGCCTGTGGCTGATCCGCCAGCAGCCATCGGACTACGCCAAGCTTGCACACATGGATTCGCTCATGTTGCTGGCGACGTTTGCACTTTCCGTGGTGGCGAGCATGTTGGCCGGGTTGTTGCCCGCCTGGCGCGCTTGCCGCATTGCTCCGGCCCTGCAATTGAAGGCGCAATGACATGGATATCCGGCCGATTCTCGTGACCCTGCGGCGGCACAAATTCACCTGTTGCCTGCTGGTGCTGCAAATCGCTTTTACCTGCGCGATTGTCTGCAATGCGATTTTCTTGATTGGCCAGCGCCTGGAACGCATGCGCACGCCAAGCGGCATTGCCGAGAACGAGCTGGTTTACATCCAGATGGCGGACATCGGTAACCGTCCCGATGCCAAGGCCCGCGCTGCTGAGGATTTGGCAGCGTTGCAAGCGATTCCCGGGGTGAAATCGGCTGCCTTGGTCGACGAGTTACCCTTCGACATGGGATCGGACAACATGGATGTCCGGACTGACCCCAATCAGCGCATGGCTACGCTCAGTGCTTCGCAGTACTTCGGCGAAGGCCTCACGAAAACACTTGGCGTGAAGCTGATCGAGGGGCGTGACTTCCGTCCCGAGGAGTTTGTGGATCTGTCGGACGTCTACACTGCGCTGGCGCAGCAGCAGTATGAGAAATTGCCGAAGACCACCTTGATCACGCGCGATATGGCAGAGCGTCTCTGGCCGGGACAGGATCCGCTGGGCAAGCAGATCTATGTCGGCACCGGCCTTCCTTTCACGGTGATCGGCGTGCTGCAGAATCTGATCCGGCCAGGCCAGGATCGGCTGGAGCTCGGCGCGCAATATAGCTCAGTGTGGCCAGTGCGCATTCCACTGGTGCAGGGCGCATCCTTTCTGATCCGGTGTGCGCCACAGGATCGCGAACAGGTGCTCAAGTCGGCGGTCGACAAACTCAAGGCGCTGGATCCCAACCGCATTGTGTTGGGCAAGGGCACCATGGAGCAGCATCGCCGCGACTTCTTCCAGAACGATCGCGCCATGGCCGGCATTCTCTTCGGTGTGTGCCTGGCGTTGCTGGTGGTGACGGCACTGGGCATCGTCGGCCTGGCCAGTTTCTGGGTCGCCCAGCGCAATCGCAGCATCGGCGTGCGCCGCGCGCTGGGTGCTACGCGCGGCAACATCCTGCACTACTTCCAGACCGAGAATTTCCTGCTGACCACGATGGGCATCGTGCTCGGCATGGTGCTTGCGTACGGCATCAATCTGTTCCTGATCGTGCATTACGAACTGCCGCGCATGCCCGCCATGTATTTGCCGATTGGCGCCCTGATCCTGTGGGGCATCGGGCAGGTGGCCGTGCTTGGACCCGCGTTACGCGCCGCCGCGGTGCCACCGGTGGTGGCGACACGATCGGTCTGAGCCGGACAAAACAAAGTTCTCATATACGTAGGCCGATCGGCATGGCAACCTTTTGGGCAGGAGCGGCATCCATGCCTGCATGTGTAGGAAACGAATGCGAACCGTACTGATCATTGACGATAACCCGGCCGTGGGCGAGGCCCTGTCGCTGTTGCTCTCTCTGCATGATGTGCGGCCGCTGGTCGCGCTGACGCCGGATGAGGGCCTGGACAGGCTGGGGCGCGAGTCCGTGGATGTGGTCATCCAGGACATGAACTTCACCGCCGACACCACCTCGGGTGAAGAAGGCGTGGAGCTGTTCCGCGCCATCCGCGAGCGCCATGCGGACCTGCCAGTGATCTTGCTGACCGCGTGGACGCACCTGGAGACGGCCGTGGAGCTGGTCAAGGCCGGCGCAGCCGATTACCTGGCCAAGCCGTGGGACGACGCCAAGCTGCTGGCCACGGTGGAAAACCTGCTGGAGCTCTCCGAATCCACCCGCGAGGTGAATCGCACCCGGCAGGAGCGTCGCAAGCGCCGCGACGCGCTGCAACGCAAGTACGATCTGGACGGCTTGGTCTTTGCCAGCGAAGCGATGGCGCGGACGCTGGATCTGGCGTGTCAGGTCGCGCGTTCGGATGTGCCGGTCTTGATCACCGGTCCGAACGGCGCGGGCAAGGAGCGGATTGCTGCGATCGTGCATACCAATTCATCGGTGAAGAACGGTCCGTTTATCGCGGTCAATTGCGGTGCACTGCCCGGCGAGCTGATCGAGGCCGAGCTGTTCGGCGCCGAGGCCGGTGCGTACACCGGCGCCAACAAGGCACGCGAAGGGCGCTTTGAACTGGCCGATGGCGGCACCTTGTTCCTGGATGAAATCGGCAACCTGCCGCTGCCCGGCCAGATGAAGCTGCTGCGCGTGCTGGAAACCGGACAATTCGAGCGCCTGGGTTCGGGCCGCACCCGCAAGGTGAAAGTGCGCGTGCTGAGCGCGACCAATGCCGACCTCAAGTCGATGATCCGCGCGGGCACCTTCCGCGAGGATCTGTATTACCGCCTCAACGTGATCGACGTGAACTTGCCGCCGCTGTCCGAGCGCATCGACGACATCCTGCCGCTGGCTGAGCATTTCCTCGCCGGCCGTGCACAGCTCAGCGATGCCGCACGCGAAGCGTTGCTGATTTATCCCTGGCCCGGCAACGTGCGTGAGCTGAAAAACGCGATCGAGCGCGCCGCCCTGCTGGCCGGCAACGGCCCAATCACGCCCGAGCAGCTCAACCTGCCGCAACATGCCGGCACCGCGGTTGCGCGCAACCTGGATGAGCCAACCCGCGAGGTGGTTGAATCGGCGCTGCAGAAGGCGGAAGGCGTGGTGAGTCGCGCAGCCCAGTCGCTGGGCCTGTCGCGCCAGGCGCTTTATCGACGCATGGAGCGCTACGGATTGACGTCGCAGGCGTGATGTTCGCGCGAAAAATCAGTCGGTCATTACAACCGTAACAACAACCCTGATGTGACTGTCCCTGCTGCCGAAGTGGGGGAAGTACTCCAATACGCAATGGGATCGCCTGGATAAATCCAGGGCGACGGGCTGGTTTTTTCCATTGCCTTGACCATCATTCGTGTCTGGCGAGTTAGTTTTAGAAGCGACGAAGCCAAGGCAAGGGGCGTCATGTGCTTCTTGCTGATGATCGCCAGGCGTCAGGCTGTGCGACAGGTTTCTAATTGCGGCTGGGGTTGCTGATGACGTTGCTTTTCGTTGGTGGTTTTTTAATTTGCCTCACCATGACGCTTGCCATCGGATGGCCGATAGCGGTGTTTTTGGGATTCAGCACAAGGCTTGGTTCAATCGGGTTTTCTGTGGGCCTTGGTCTTGGCGTGATTCTTATCGGCTGCAGGGCAGTCCAGTTATGGTTTTCAATCGCGCAGGTTACATGGCACATGTGGCTTTGCGTGTTCGGTTACCTGCTTGCGGCATGGTGGCCGGTGAAAGTCAGGTCTGCCCTGGTGGATTACGTCGGAAAATATCGGGTGCATCTTGCCTTGATCGCGGTGGCCATTGCCGCGGTCGCCATGGCGCTTAATGTTCCCATCCTGCTGGGTGAAGCGATTCAGTTCGACGGATCTCGAAACGCGGATTCCTTCACCTTCGTAAGTAGCGCCAGGTATATGGCGCACCACGCCTTTTACGGGGACGGCGATTTCAATCCGTCGCGTCCTGTCTACAGCATATTGCGCAGTTACTTCGGCGAAGGCGCGATTCAGCCTCGTCCGGCTGCCGAGGGTTTGCTGGCATGGCTTGGGGCGACGTTTGATGCCGATCCCATGTATCTCTACAACGGTTTGCTGACGGCGGGGATGCTGCTGGGCGGTTTGTCCATCATGGCTTTTTTGCCTGAGCACATGGCTCTTTCGCCGGAAAGGTTCGCGCTGCTTCTGCCCTTGATGCTCGCGTGTCCGACGTTGCTTTTTGTGGCGATAAATTCCAATTTTGCAAATGCTTTCATGTTGGCCCCGGCGACGGTCTACGTTGCATTGGGCGGCGTGCAGAGAAGGTGGGGGACCTTTGTCGCTGGCGTCATTGCCGTGGGGTGTCTCATGTCAGGCTATCCGGAGCTGCTGCTCTTTGTTGGTCTTATGCGATTCTTTGCGGTAGTCGGCAGGGGAATCGTTACTGCCCGCTTTTTGCCGATTGCGTTCAATTCGGGCCTGCTCCTGCTGGAGGTTCTGGCGTCTTGTGCGCTATTCCCCTGGGCCGCCAAGAGTGCCTTGATTGTCTACCGGACAACGCTGGGAGTAAGTCGAGCCGGCGCGTCTGATCAAGTCGGAAACATGTATGCCGGGGTCCCTGCGGCGATCGTCGCTGCCGCATTCTTGTTGACGGCGTGGAACGATCTGAAGCGGTACGCGAGTGGAGAGCGGTTGCGTACGCTGTTTGCAGGGGTGCTGCTGGCCTTTACCGCCGCGCAGCTGCTGATGGTGATAAGAGGCTACCCCTATGGCGGCTTCAAGATCGCCGAATACTTTGTCACGGTGCTGAGCGCAATGGTGATGGTGTGTGGCGCTATCGGCCTTTCCGTTGAAGCAGGTGCCTCCCGCACCCGGATGCAGCAGTCACGCCTGGTATTGATTGCCAGCACCGTCCTGGCCGTCCTTTGGCAGGATGTCCGTCTGTTAAAGCGGTCATGGGCTTTTGCCGAGGACAGGCAGGTGACGCATGATCTGGTGGCGGCAGGCAGGTGGATGCAGCGCCATATTCCCAATGGCCCGGTAGCACTAGGGCATACGTCAGCGTCTTTCTACTATGGGCATTGGGTTCCCTACGTCACCGGCGCGCATCTGGTTTATGACTGGGCGGATCCTGATGCGGCAGGCTATCTCTCACCTTATTTGCGCGAGGCCGAGACGGTGCGCTTTTCCGATGCGCAGGTCCTATTGTTCATCGATGACATCGGGATGCCCGATGAAACACCGGATTCGGAACTGGCGCGCTTCGGCCGCATTCACCTTGTGTGCAAGCCATCTGATGAGTGACTCCTCGTCGTGGTCAAACGATGGGCATGCCCTCCGGGGCAGGGATGACCAAAAGCACGTGCGTAGACCGCTGGGGCCTGTTCAAAATGGCTGCAAATTGCACGGTTTGGGCCATCCTTGGTTCCGCTGCGTGCATGTGGCAGAGGCATGCAGGGGCCCCTGGTCCATGCATGAGAGAGTAGGGACTCGCCATGCACCGCCGTGAACATCCGCACATACATCCATTCTTGCAGTAGTGGCGAACTCGGCCTTAGACGTGTAGAACTGGCACATTCCTTGGGGAGACCAACGATGCGGCATCGTGCAGACCACACCGGGATGGACCCATGCGCCTGAGGTCGCTGGAAGTACGCCTGGCTGTTCTGCTTGCCGTGGCCGCCCTCACCGGCGCGCTGCTCTACATCGGCGTCACGCACTGGCCGTTGCCGCAGATTCTCGCCTGGCTGCATGAAGGTTTGAAACGAAGCATGCGCGCACCGGATCGCACCGATGCGGTGATCATCTGCGCGATTATCCTGCTGCCGTTGTCGTGGTGGTTCGCGCATATCGTGATGCAGCCGGTCAAGCGTCTGCTGCGTGCGCTGGAAGGTGCGGTGGCCAGTTATCGCGACGGCGATTTCAGCATTTCGATCGCGGTGCATCGTAGCGATGAATTGGGCGATCTGATTCGCGTGCATAACGAGTTGGGGCAGACCTTGCGCGAACAGCGCCAGAATCTTGCGCAACGAGAATTGCTGCTCGATACGGTGGTGCAGAACACGCCCGTCGCACTGGTGCTGACCGATGCCAACGGGCGCGTCGCTTATGCCAACATCGCGGCGCGGCATCTGTTCAACGAAGGGCGCAGCCTCAGTGGCCTGCATTTCGCCACGCTGATCGCCGATGCGCCCGAGGCCTTGCGCAAAGCCACCGAAGGCAGCGAAGACGCGCTTTTCAGCGTGGAAATGGACGGTAGCGAGGAAACCTTCCATCTTTCGCAACGTGCTTTCCGCCTGCAAGGGCGTCCGCATCGTCTGCAATTGTTCCGGCGCATGACGCGTGAGCTGTCGCGCCAGGAAGTGGCGGCGTGGAAGCGCGTGATCCGCGTGGTCAGCCATGAATTGAACAATTCATTGGCGCCGATTTCCTCGCTGGCGCATTCCGGCGCGGAGCTGGCTCGCCGCGGCACTATCGAGCGCTTGCCTGGGGTGTTCGCCACGATCGGCGAACGCGCCAAGCATCTACACGGTTTTATCGACGGCTATGCGCGTTTTGCCAAGCTACCTACGCCGCGTGTGGCCGCGGTGGAGTGGAAGCCTTTTCTGGATGGCCTGGCGCTGCACTGCAGCTTCCAGTTGCACGGGCATGCACCGACACAACCGGGCTGGTTTGATCCGGTGCAGATCGAGCAGGTGCTGATCAACCTGGTCAAGAACGCCCACGAATCCGGCAGTGCACCGGAGGGCGTGACCTTGGCGCTGACCCAGGTCGGGCATGAGTTACGCATCGAAGTAGCCGACCGTGGCCCGGGCATGAGCGAGGCGGTACTGGCGCAGGCGCTGCTGCCGTTCTATTCCACCAAGCGTTCCGGCACCGGCCTGGGGCTGGCGCTGGCGCGCGAGATCAGCGAAGCGCATGGCGGACGCATTGCGTTGGCCAACCGTGAGGATGGCGGCTTGCGTGTCACGTTGGTGTTGCCGCAATCCGCGAGCTGACCCCGTTACGGACAAAGACTAGCCTATACTCGGCCGATCAAACGGAAGCGAGGTAAGGGTATGGGAGCGACTATTTTTGGCTTGATCGTTATCGTCGTGGTTATTGTTGTAATAGCCAAGCTGGTGCGCATCGTTCCGCAAGGTTACGAGTGGACGGTTCAGCGCTTCGGCAAATACACGGGCACGTTGACGCCGGGTCTGCATTTCCTGATCCCTTTCATCTACGACATCGGCCGCAAGATGAACATGATGGAGCAGGTGCTGGATGTGCCGAGCCAGGACGTGATCACCAAGGACAACGCGGTGGTGCGCGTCGATGGCGTGGTGTTCTATCAGGTGCTGGATGCTGCCAAGGCGGCGTACGAAGTCGCCAGCCTGGAGCAGGCGGCGCTGGCGCTGGTGATGACCAACATCCGTACCGTGCTCGGCTCGCTGGATCTGGACGAATCGCTGAGCCAGCGTGATGCCATCAACGCCAAGTTGCTTACCGTGGTCGATGAAGCGACCCATCCCTGGGGTGTGAAGGTCAATCGCATCGAGATCAAGGACATTGCGCCGCCGCGCGATCTGGTCGATTCGATGGCGCGCCAGATGAAGGCCGAACGCGAGAAGCGTGCGCAGATTCTGGAAGCCGAGGGTTTGCGTCAAAGCGCGATCCTGAAAGCAGAGGGTGAGAAGCAATCGGCCATCCTCGCGGCGGATGGCAAGAAGGAAGCCGCATTCCGCGAAGCCGAAGCCCGCATTCGCCTGGCCGAGGCCGAAGCACAGGCCACCAAGCTGGTCTCCGATGCCATCGCCAGCGGTAACGTCAACGCGCTGAACTACTTCGTCGCCAACAAGTACGTGGAAGCGTTGAAGGAAATGGCGAACTCGCCGAACCAGAAGATGCTGTTGCTGCCGGTGGAGGCGACCGGAATCCTCGGCTCGCTGGCAGGCATTGCCGAACTGGCCAAGGAATCACTAGGGCAGCAACGGCTAAAGAACGAGAAGTAAAGACCAAGCGTGGAAGCGCACACATGCCGCGCTTCGCAGCTTTCTGTCACTTCTCACTCCTATTCACTCACTCCTAGCTTTTCCCCTCGGTCGGAGACGCTCCATGTCTGCGAATATCGCGGCGCATTACTTGTGGTGGATCGTGGCGCTGGTGTTGATCGCCATCGAAGTGATCATGCCCGGCTATTTCATGTTGTGGATCGGCATCGGCGCCGCAGCAACGGGTTTGCTGGTGTTGGTGGCGCCGGGGTTGCCGCTGCTGGCCCAGGCGATCGCTTTTGCCGTGTTGGCCTTCGTATCGTGCGCGGTGTACTGGTATGCGATCCGCCCGAAGCTGCAACGGAACGAATCGGGCGATGAGCGGCTCAACCGTCGTGGCGAGCAGTTGATCGGCCAACGCTATGTGTTGATCGAGGCCATCGTCAATGGTCGTGGCAAGGCCCGGGTCGGGGATGGGCAGTGGTTGGTCAGTGGACCGGACCTGCCGGCCGGGAGCACGGTGGAAGTGGTGGCGGTGGAGGGGGCGATGTTGAAGGTTCGGCCTGCATAGCTGCGCGTGGCGTCTTGCTGTTAGAGGGATATACACCGTGGGCTAAGCGCCAGACGGTATAACGTCATGCCAAGCCGCGCTGTTTACAGGGGCGGTCATGCCTGATAGTTCTCTGTGACATGCCTAACCAACACGCTTCTGGTAAGAATGGCGCCATGCCTGCATCGACCGCCCACCTCTCTTCGCCCGCATTTGCCGCCACCGCCAGGGTGGCCCGGGCATGAGTGGCCAGTTCGCGACCATCTCGCTCAATACCCGCATCGCTTTTCTGGTGGAGCTTGCCAGCCGCCTGCACAAGTACGGCACCTCATCGCCGCGCCTGGAAATGGCGGTCTCCGGCTCCGCGCAGCGTCTTGGCGTGGGTGCCGAAGTGTGGTCGAGCCCCACGGCGATCATCATCTCCTTTACGGATCTCGCGCATGGCGAATATGGGCGTCTGGCGCAGACCACCCAGGTGATCCGCCTGACGCAGGGCGATGTGAATCTCGACAAGCTTTGCCGCGCCGACGAGATCGCTGACCGGGTCATTGCCGGCGAGCTGGATCTGCGTGAAGGCTTTCGCCTGCTGCGTGAGCTGGAGTTGCCGGATACACGCGCTCAACAGGCAGCCGTGATCGGAAGCTATGGGCTTTCCGCCGCGGCCATCGCCGCGCTGTTTCTGCACAGTTCCTGGGTGGATTTGCTGGTCGCTGCCGTGGTGGGTCTGATCATCGGCACCATCACCATTCTTTCGGCCACGCGTCCGCGCCTGGCGGTGGCGAGCGATGCGATCTGCGCCATGGTCGCCACCTTGGTGGTGATCATCTTCAGCGCCTTCGTGGTGCCGCTGGCGATCAAGTCGGTGATCCTGGCCGGTTTGATCGTGCTGGTGCCGGGCATGTCGTTGACCACCGCCGTACGCGAGATTTCCAGCCAGCATCTGGTGTCCGGCATGGCGCGCATGGGCGGTGCGATGGCGACCTTGCTCAAGCTCACCTTCGGCACCGTGGCGGCCACGCAGATCTGCGCCGTGCTCGGCATTCAGCCGCGCGATTTCGCACTACCTGAATTGCCCAAGTGGGTCGACTATCCGGCGCTGCTGGTGGCGGCGATTGCCTTTGCCATCCTGTTCCGCGCGGCCAAGCGGGATTGGCCGGCGGTGATCGTGGCGGTGATCGTGGGCTATCTGGTTACGCGCCTCGGCGGTGAGATCTCGGTGAATTTGCCGGGTGCGCCCTTCGGCGTGTTCCTGGGTGGTCTGCTGCTCAGTGCGATGGCCAATATCTATGCCCGTTATGCGCACCGTCCCGGTGCCGTCATCCGCGAACCGGGCATTTTGCTGCTGGTGCCGGGCAGTGTTGGGTTTCGCAGTGTTTCCTATCTGCTTGCGCACGATGTGACCTTGGGTTTCGACACCACGGTGTTACTGGTGACTTTGCTGATAGCACTGGTGGGCGGGCTGATGTTCGGCGAATTGCTGGTGGCGCCGCGACGTTCGCTTTGAGGCAGCGTTCATTCTGCTTTACTTCCTCTCCTCGCTCCTCAGAGCCGAGCACATCCATGTGCTCTCCCCGCGTGCGCCGGGCTTGATCCGGGGGTTGGGGTGAGGAGCCGCGCTTGCCGATAGCGTCAATCTTCGCGTGATCAATGCCGCATTCGTTCTTGATGCTCGATGTGATTGTCTCCAACGCTTCACCAATCAGCCGGGTAGTTTGGTAGGTTGGGTTAGCGCAGCGTAACCCAACGATGGTTGTCGCTTCGATCGAATTCCGTTGGGTTACGCTGCGCTAACCCAACCTACCAAACCGCCGGCCTGGGCTTGATCAATGCCGCAAGCGGTCCCGATGTTCGATGCGGTTGTTCTGCTCCAATTGCTCCAGTGCCTCACCAATCAGTCTGCTGATCAGCTGGAAGGTGAGTTGCATCTCCCAGCGGGGAATCATCACGGTGCCATCGTCGTCGGTGGGCGACTTCTCATCGGCGGCGACGTCCGCCATGGCCAACAACAGGCGCTGAAGGTTTTTCAGTTCGATGTAGTCGTCTTCGGACAATAGGTAATGCTTCAACCCGAACGGGTCGATGTAGGTGGTTTCCATCGGCGTTCTCCACGCGTTTAGGTCGCCCGCGCATTGCGCGCGGGCGAAGGGACTGCAGGAAAAACCTGCTCGTTTCAGCGGAATGTGCAACTTCCGCTAGGACGATTACCCACTTGGGCCCGACGCCGCGCAGTCTGAGCGGCGGTGAAGTAGCGCTGATGTCGGCTTGGCGGGGTCACGCGTAGGCGTGCGTGCCGTAAAATCGGGGATAACCATGGTGAACTCACTCTCAGTTTGTTATGGCCAGCGGATCGTTTGGGGTGCTAGCCCAGGCGATCCGCGCTACTTCTCTAGTGTCGGGCGTGTCGTGGTCATCGCTGGGATGGGCACGTCCGACGCGCATACGATTGCATAAGCAAGATCGATGGTGTTCAAGAAGGGGCGAATTTTTTGGTGATGGAAAATTCGCCGCGTCCGCTTTGGCTCCCTCTCCCCTTCGGGGAGAGGGTTGGGGTGAGGGGCTGGGCTTGCGGGGAAATTCAGAGCTTGCTTGAAGTTTCTTTGCAGTCCATCGCGAGGTTGGCCCCTCACCTCGATCCTCTCCCCGGAGGGGAGAGGAAGAAAAGCGGGCAGTTTTATTTTCATCGCAACAGAAAATAAAAACGCCGGCTTCAAGCCGGCGTTTTCAATATGCGCATTCCGCCAAAGCAAATCAGATCGCGAGATCTTTTTCTTTCTTGCCGGCCTTCAGCGCATCGTTGAACCAGCGCGGGCGCTTGCCGCGGCCGGACCAGGTCTGCTCCGGATCAGCAGGGTTGCGGTATTTGGGAGCTACCGCGCCGGTGCCGCGACGCTTGGTGACAGCGCCACGTGCGCCGCCGAAAATATCGTCGAAGCTGTAGCCTTCGGCCTTGATCATGGCCAGCACTTTTTCGCGCAACTTGCCGACCTTTTCCTTGCGCAGCTCGTCCTGACGAGCCTGGGCCTTGCTGATCAGCTCGGTGAGCTGGGTGTGATTGAGATTCTTGATATCAACGGCCATAAGGGCGCTCCGGTAAATGAATTAAATGTTGCAGTACTCCGGGCTATTGAATTATCGAATAGGTGCCCGGTGGGATTTTCGATTTTCACGCATGAGTGGCCAAATTGCAAAACAATATCAGCGAGATAATCACTGTGCCTTGTCGGAATGGTCCTATGTGTTTATTGCGGGATGGTTAATGAGCAGAGAGTGGAGTAATGCTTCGCAGCTTTCCTTTGCACGCATAAAAAAAGGCCGCATGCAGCGGCCTTTTTCAATAAACGGATGAAGCAGATCAGCCGAGGATTTCGAATAGCTGGTCACGTGTAATGGCGCTGCTGTCAGCGGCATCACGCGCGCGATATTCCAAGGTGCCGGCCGCCAGACCGCGTTCACTCACCACTACGCGATGCGGGATGCCGATCAATTCCATATCGGCAAACATGGCGCCGGGGCGCAGGCCGCGATCGTCCCACACGGTTTCAATGCCGCGCGCGGTCAATTCGTTGTAGAGCGATTCGGCCGCGGCATGCACTTCCGGTGCGTTCTTGGGATTGATCACGCACACCGCCACGCGCCAGGGCGCCATGGCTTCGGGCCAGATGATGCCGGCGTCGTCGTGGCGTTGTTCGATGGCTGCGGCAACGATGCGGCTGACGCCGATGCCGTAGCAGCCCATCCACATCACCTGTTTCTTGCCCTGGTCATCGAGCACGGTGGCGTCGAGCGCCTCGGCGTATTTCTGGCCTAGCTGGAACACGTGCCCGACTTCGATGCCGCGCGCCATGTGCAGCGTGCCGTGGCCGTCCGGCGAGGGATCGCCGGCCACGACCTGACGGATATCTTCGATGCGCGTGATGCGTGCATCGCGTTCCCAGTTGGCGCCGGTGTAGTGGGTGTCGTTGGCATTGCCGCCGCAGACGAAATCGGCCAGCACCGCCGCACTGCGATCGACGATCACCGGAATCGAATCGGGCAGGCCGACCGGGCCGATAAAGCCGGGACGCGAGCCGACGGCGGCGAGAATTTCCTCTTCGCTGGCCAGCACGGACTCATCCGGCAGTTCGGCAAGCTTGGTCGCCTTGACTTCGTTGATCTCGTGATCGCCGCGCAGGCACAGCGCGACCAATCCTTGCTTGCCACGCACGAGCACGGTCTTGAGCACGCGATCGGCGCTGATGCCGAAATGCGCGGTGACGTCTTCCACCGTGCGCACGCGCGGCGTGTCCACGCGTTGCAGGTTGGCGCAGGGGGCAGGGCGTGCGATGGTCGGCGCGAGGGCTTCGGCTTTTTCGATATTGGCGGCGTATTCCGAGCCATCGGAGAAGGCGATGGCATCTTCGCCCGAGTCGGCCAGTACCTGGAATTCGTGGCTGGCATTGCCGCCGATCGCGCCGGTATCCGCCTGCACGGCGCGGAATTTCAGGCCCAGGCGGGTGAAGATGCGGGTGTACGCCTGGTACATCGCCTCGTAGGTTTCGGCCAGCGATTCCGGGCTGAGGTGGAAGGAGTAGGCGTCCTTCATCAGGAATTCGCGCGCGCGCATCACGCCGAAGCGCGGACGGATTTCGTCGCGGAACTTGGTCTGGATCTGATAGAAGTTGACCGGCAGCTGCTTGTAGCTCTTCAGCTCATTGCGCGCGAAGTCAGTGACGACTTCTTCGTGGGTGGGGCCGTAGCAGAATTCCTGCTCCTTGCGGTCCTTGATCTTCAGCAGCTGGCCGCCGAATTTTTCCCAGCGGCCGGTTTCTTCCCACAGTTCGCGCGGCTGCACGGAGGGCATCAGCATTTCGACGGCGCCGGCGCGGTTCATTTCCTCGCGCACGATGTGCTCGACCTTGCGCAGTACGCGCAGGCCCAGCGGCGACCAGGTGTAGAGACCGGCAGCGAGCTTGCGGATCATGCCCGCGCGCAGCATCAGCTTGTGGCTGTCGATTTCTGCATCGGCGGGGACTTCCTTGACGGTGGCCAGGTGGAATTGGCTGAGGCGCATGTGCGGCGAATCCGGCGACAAAAACGCGATTATAGCCGGGCTAGCGGCTTTCTCCGGCGATGAGTGCGAGTATTTGCAGTGGTGGCAGCGCTGTTGGTGGCACGCGAGCAGTCCCGCCCGCGAAGGGGCGGGCAATGGCTAGCCGAGCGACCGGGAAGCGTGCGTCAGCTGTTGTTGTCGCTGCAGTACTGCTGGTACGTGGACTGGCCGGCATCCAACTGCTGCTTGCGCTGGTCGGCGTTGAGCAGTTGCTGCTGGCCGCCCGCGCCCTGCATCACCACCGGACCGGCGCCTTGCAGGGTGGCGATGTTCGCCTTCAGCGAGGCACAGAGCTTGGCGCGGTTTTCCGGGGTGTCGGGCGTCTGCGCGTTGTTGCTGCTGCTTTGCGAGCTGTCGGTCGAGGACGAGGAGGTCGAGGCCGCACTGCTGCCGGACGAGGCGGGCGCTTCGGTGCCGGTGGCGACCGACACCTGGCTGTACTTGGTGTTCCCCGGCGGCGGGGTTTCCGAGAAATGGGTGATGCCCTGGGCGTCGGTCCACTTGTAGACCTGGGCAGTGGCCAGCGGCGCAACCAGTAACAGCACGAGGGCGATAGGCAGGCGACGCATGGGCGGGCTCCGACAGCGGATTGGGGTGATGCGCTAGTTAACATCCGGTGCAGGCCTGGACTCAAGCGGCGGCTTCGCCCAACTGCCGATAACGTGCTTCCTTGCACGTTCCCGGGGCGTTTTCCGGTACCCCTTGCTACACTGCGTGCCATCCCGTCACGGATGGATTCATGAGCGACACCACGCCAGTCCGGGCGCCACGGCATCCCGGTATTTATCTTTTGCCCAACCTGTTCACGACCGGCGCGATGTTCGCCGGGTTCTATGCCATCGTCGTGAGCATCAGCGGGCGTTTTGCGGACGCCGCCATCGCCGTGTTCGTGGCCGCCTTGCTGGACGGCATGGACGGCCGCGTGGCGCGCCTGACCAACACCCAGAGCGAGTTCGGGGTGCAATACGACTCGCTGTCGGACCTGGTCAGCTTTGGCTTGGCGCCCGCGCTGGTCATGTACAACTGGTCGCTGTCGAGTCTGCGCGAGTACGGGCCGCTGGGCGGCAAAATCGGCTGGGCGGCGGCGTTTATCTATGCCGTGTGCGCGGCCTTGCGCCTGGCCCGCTTCAACACCCAGGTAGGGGTGATCGACAAGCGTTATTTCCAGGGCCTGGCCAGCCCGGCGGCAGCGGCGGTGTGCATGTCGTTCGTGTGGAGCATGGACAACTTCGGCATCTCCGGTGATGAGCTGGACATGTTCACGCCCTTCATGGCGGTGATCGTCGGCCTGCTGATGGTCAGCCGCTTTCGGTACTACAGCTTCAAGTCGCTGCCGATGGGCGACAAAGTGCCGTTCCTGTGGATCCTGATCGCGGTGCTGATCCTGGTGCCGTTCTTCGTCGATCCGCCGCGCGTACTGCTGGTGGTATTCACCTTGTACCTGTTGTCCGGGCCGGTGGTGACGCTGTGGGGATTGGCCACGCATCGCAAGCGCCCGCGGCGCGGGGCGGCATGAGCGCGCTGATCGCCAGTCCTGCGCATCGCAGCCGTGTGCTGCAGGCGCTGGGTGTGGTGCCATGGCGTCGCCGCGCGTTGGCGGCCGTGCCGGAAGCGGCGGAAACCGCGGCCGTTGCCGAGTCGATCAGCAGTGCGGATGTGGTGATCGTGCTGCCGCCGGGAAGCGCCGTGCGCGAACTCGATCTGCTCGGGCGTGCGCTGTACGCATTCGGGCCGCAGCTGGCGCGCGCCGCGCGCGTTGAAGCGAGCGACAGCGAAACGATGCAGGTACCGCACGCCAAGGCTTATCTGGTGTTCGGCCAGGCGCAGGCGCACACGCTGGGCCGGGCGCTGCCGGCGGATGTCATGCGCGATGCGCATATCGTGCTGGCGGATGCTCCGGCCGAGGTGCTCGGCCAGGCCGCCGCCAAGCGCCGGTTATGGCAGGCCTTGCGCAGTGTGCGCCGCGCGCTTGCCGCAGGAGCATTGCCCTGATGGTTGCGGTCGCGCGCCCCTCACTTGAGATGCGCGCCATGCGCCGGGAAGACCTACCGCAGGTCGGCTTGCTGGAAAACGCGTCCTACGATTTTCCCTGGACCCAGGGCATCTTCGGCGACTGCCTGAAAGCCGGACATCCTTCCTGGGTGTTGTGTCTGGAAGGACGGATCATCGGCTACGGCATTCTTTCCGTCGGTGCGGGCGAAGCGCACATCCTGAATGTTTGTATTGATCCGGAGCAGCGCGGGCAGGGCTTCGGGCGTCACCTGATGAAGCGCTTGCTGGATATCGCGCGCTGGAATGGCGCCGAGCGGGTATTTCTGGAAGTGCGGCCGTCCAATCCGAATGCGCATCAGCTTTATGTGTCGATGGGCTTTCGCGAGATTGGGCGGCGACCGCGTTATTACCCTGCGCATGGTGGGCGTGAGGATGCGATTGTGATGGCGCTGGAGTTTGCGGTGTCGTGACCCGAACGCTTGCTCCCTCTCCCCTCCGGGGAGAGGGTTGGGGTGAGGGGACACTCTTGCGAAAGAGTTGATTGCGTAGCCCTGAGGCATCAGAGCGGATATTTGTCGTAACGGCGGCGTTTACGGCAAGCGCGGCCCCTCACCCCAGCCCCCGGATCAAGTCCGGGGCAGGCTCTCTCCCCGGAGGGGAGAGGGAGAAAAGCGGGTCAGCCCAGTTTTTGCAACTGCTCGCGCAAGGCCGTGAGCTGCGTGCTCCAGTCAGCAATGCGCTGACGTTCCTGCGCCACCACTTCAGCCGGTGCATTGGCCACGAAGTTGGCATTGCCGAGCTTGTTCTCGCACTTCTTGATCTCGCTTTCGATCTTGCCGATTTCCTTGGCGAGACGTGTTTTTTCGGCACCCAGGTCGATCAGGCCGGCGAGCGGGATCAGCACGCGCAGCGAACCGACCACGGCGGCCGCGGCTGCGGGTTCATCCGCACCGGAAGCAATCCACTGCGGCGCTTCCACGCGAGCGAGGAAGCTGATCTGCGCGGCGAACTTGGCTGCACGTGCGCGATCGCTGGCATCACCATCGGCCAGTAGCAGCGGAATGGTTTTGCCGGGCGGGATATTCATTTCAGCGCGAATGCGGCGAATGCCGTTGAGCACGTTCTTGAACCATTCGATTTCGGCGGTGGCGGCTTCGTCGGCGGGAATCTCGCTGGCCTTCGGCCACGGACGTTGCAGGATGCCGTCGGCCTGGATGCCCAACTTGGGCGCGACCGATTGCCAGATCTCTTCGGTGATAAACGGCACGATCGGATGCAGCGCGCGCAGCACGGTTTCCAGCACGACCAGCAAAGTGTGGCGGGTCGATGCGGCGGCGATCGCGTCGTCGCCGTTGAGCGCGGGTTTGGACAGCTCCAGGAACCAGTCGCAGTATTCGTTCCACACGAACTCGTACAAGGCCTGTGCGAGCAGGTCGAAGCGATAGGTGACGAAGTGCTGCTCCACCTCGCTCAGCGTTTGCTTGAGGTGGGTGAGAATCCAGCGCTCGGCTTCGGTGGCCGGTGCGCCCGACGGCGCGGGGATTTCGCCTTCCGGCAGGTTCATCAGCACGAAGCGCGCGGCGTTCCACAGCTTGTTGCAGAACGCCTTGTAACCCTCGGCGCGCTTGATGTCGAAGTTGATGGTGCGGCTGTAGCTGGCCAGTGCGGCGAAGGTGAAGCGCAAGGCGTCGGTGCCGATGGCGGGAATGCCGCCCGGGTAATCCTTGCGGATGCGCTTCTCGACTTTTTCGCGCACCTGCGGAATCAGCAATGACCTGGTCGATTTTTCCACCAGCGGTTCCAGCTCGATGCCGTCGATCAGGTCCAGCGGATCGAGCGTGTTGCCCTTGGACTTGGACATCTTCTGGCCTTCCGCATCGCGCACGATGGCGTTGATGTACACCTCACGGAAGGGCACCTGGCCGGTGAAGTACTTGGTCGCCATCACCATGCGTGCGACCCAGAAGAAAATGATGTCGAAGCCGGTGACCAGCACAGCGCTGGGCAGGAAGATCTTGTCGACCTGCCAGTTGGCGACGATGTCGCCGCGTTCGTTCTTGACCGGGCCGTTGGCCGGCCAGCCGAGCGTGGAGAACGGCCACAGGGCGGAGCTGAACCAGGTGTCCAGCACGTCTTCGTCCTGCTTCAGGGCGCCGATCGGCGCGACGGAGGCGTGTGCGCGTGCATCGGCCTCGTTTTCGCCCACGAAGATGTTGCCGGCTTCGTCGTACCACGCCGGAATGCGATGGCCCCACCACAGCTGGCGGCTGATGCACCAGTCCTGGATGTTGTCCAGCCACTGCGTGTAGGTGGTGGTCCAGTTCTCCGGCACGAACTTGATCTGGCCCGAACGCACGGCGTCGAGCGCGGGTTCGGTGATCGCCTTGCGGCCACCGACGCGGCCATCCGGCTGTGTGTCGCTGGTGAGATCGACGAACCATTGATCGGTGAGCATCGGTTCGATCACCGCATCCGAACGCTGGCTTACCGGCACCTGCAATTTGTGCGGCTTGGTTTCGATCAGCATGCCGGCGGCTTCGAGATCGGCGAGCACCACTTTGCGTGCTTCGTAACGATCTAGGCCCCAATACTTTTGAGGAATCCCAATGTCCGAAGCCAAATCCACCACACGTGAGACCTGCAGTGGCGTGGGATTTGAAGAGCGCTGCTGTGAGTACCAATCCGAGTTGCTAACGACTTTTGCTTCTTTCGTGAAAATGTTGATCGTCGGCAAATTATGACGCTGACCAATGGCGTAATCGTTGAAGTCGTGTGCAGGAGTGATTTTCACGCAACCGGTGCCGAATTCGCGATCGACATATTCGTCAGCAATAACGCGTATTTGGCGGTTTGTGATCGGCAGCGTGAGCGTCTTGCCGATCAGATGCTGGTATCGCTCATCGTCCGGATGCACGGCCACGGCCACGTCGCCCAGCATGGTTTCCGGGCGGGTGGTGGCGACCACCAGGCTTTCATCGCTACCGGTGACCGGATAGCGGATCGACCACATGTGGCCGTCGCGTTCGACGCTGTTCACTTCCAGATCGGAGACGGCGGTGCCCAGCACCGGATCCCAGTTCACCAGGCGATTGCCACGATAGATAAGGCCCGCGCGATACCACTCCACGAACACCTTGCGCACCGCGGCCGACAGACCTTCGTCCATGGTGAAGCGCTCGCGCGACCAGTCGGCGGCGACACCCAGGCGGCGCATCTGGTTGGTGATGGTGGAGCCGGATTCTTCCTTCCACTGCCACACACGTTCGACGAACGGTTCGCGGCCCAGGTCGTGACGGCTCTTCTGCTCGACGGCCAGCTGGTTCTCCACGATCTTCTGCGTGGCGATGCCGGCGTGATCGGTGCCGACCTGCCACAGCGTGTTCATGCCGCGCATGCGCTGGTAGCGGACCAGCATGTCCATCACGGTCTGCTGGAAGGCATGGCCCATATGCAGGGTGCCGGTGACGTTCGGCGGCGGCAGCTGGATGCAATACGGCTCACCGTGCCCCGACGGCTGGAATACGCCACTGGCTTCCCAGCGGGCATACCACTTCGATTCGATCGGACGGGGCTCGAAACTCTTTTCCATTCGGGGGCTCGCGTTTGCACGCCGGGGAGGGCGCGCGGTGGTCTGGGCAAGAAAACCCCCATTGTACGGACCGGAGCCGGGGCTGCCAAAAGCGCGGGCCATTCAGTCTTGGCGTCGGTCCATACGGAGGTCGTGGCCGGGCGCCTGGGCAGTTTTGCTGCATCTGGGCGGTTTCGTTCCCGGTGCGGAGAAATGGCCGGCGTTCTGGGGCGAAGGTTTTGCCGGCGCGTCGATCCAGCTTTGCTCTGCGTAATCCGCTATATTTTTCCGCTGATTTACGTCGTGATCCGGCAGGGCGGGGTGGGGATGGAAGAGCGTAACGAAGTCGACATCGCGACGGCAGGCCTGCCCAGGCCGGCTGCAACGACGCCTCGACCCAAGGTGGTCGTATGCATGACCAATCACGAACGTCCGGATTGCGCGCGGATCAATCAGGAAATCATCAAGCTCAACTACGCCGAGCCGTGGTTGATCGTGCATGCCTGTTCCGATCCCAGCTATCAGGGGCACATGGAAGACGTGCTGGTACGTTGCCAGCCGCGCACGATCATCTACGGTGCGCTGAATCTGCTGCAGCAGTCGTGCCGGGCGGCGGTGGAGGTCTACAACCCGCAGTACCTGCTGCATGTCGAAGCCGATACCTGGGTGTTCAACCAGGACATCATCCAGCGCTATATCGATCGGCTCGACCGCAATCCGAAGGCTTTTCTGGCGGCCTCCACCTGGAGTACCGACCAGCGCGTGCAATGGCGCCGTCAGCAGCATCCTTTCGCGAAAGCGAAGCTGGGGGCGGCGAAGCTGCTCAATGCCATGGGCAACGACTTCGGCGTGAAGCGCAAGCAGACCTTGTCCACGCAGTTCTTTATTGCGCGCAACGATCCACGTTTTTTCTCCATGCTGGACGGCATCCAGCCGACCATCGAGAACACGCTGGAATACGATTTCTATCAGGCGTTCGTGCAGGAGTTCGGCAAGCGCGGCGTGATCCACATCACCGAGCGCGAGCCCGTGCATCCGGACAACCGCCACTGGTGTCCGCCTTTGACCCTGCACGCGCAGCATTGGCCGGAAAAATTGCCGCGCCCGGCGAACGTTCCCACCGATGGCACGCCGATGGAAGGCGTGACCGGCCAATACGATATTCCGGGCAAGAAAGAGGTGTTGGCCGCCTACGGTTTCAAGCATGTCGGTCCGGCCATGCGCCAGTTGCTCGATGCGACCGATACCAGCTACTACAACCCCAAGGCCAAGCGTTATTGATGATGCCCGGTAATGCGAGAATGGCCGCATGAACCTGCTAGCCATCGAAACCGCTACCGAAGCTTGTTCCGTCGCCCTGGTCCACGGGGAAAACGTGATTGCGCGCAGCGAACTGGCGCCGCGTCGTCACGCCGAACGGGTCTTGCCGATGGCGGATGAGCTGCTGGCGGAGGCCGGCATCGGCAAGCATGCCCTGGATGCGATCGCCGTCGGCCGTGGCCCGGGTGCGTTCACCGGCGTGCGTCTGGCGGTGTCGCTGGCGCAGGGCATGGCGATGGCCTTGGATCTGCCGGTAGTCACCATTTCCTCGCTCGCCGCGCTGGCGCTGGAAGCCCCGGAAAGCAACGCCGCCATTCTGGCGGTGATCGATGCACGCATGGGCGAGATCTATGCCGCCAGCTATCGCCGCGATGACAACGGTGGCGTGCTGGCGCTGGATGAGGAACGTGTCTGTACCCCCGGTTCGCTGGTGCTGCCGCCCGAGGCAGCGTGGAACGTGGTCGGCAGCGGATGGGCAACCTATGCCGATGTACTGCTCCCACAACTAGGCAGCGCATTTCGCGCCGGCGATGGCCTCCGCTACCCACAGGCGCGGCATGTTGCAACCTTGGCAATCAGCGAGTTCAAGGCCGGCAAAGCCCACGCCCCCGAACTCGCACTACCGGTCTACCTGCGCGACAAAGTCGCCCTGACCCTGGCCGAGCAAGGCCGTTCCACCTAAGAACAGTGAGAGGCCGGTAGTGAGGCGCACGCATGCCCTCTCACCACTCACTCCTCTCCATTTACTCCTAAAGCTGCCCAATCACCATCTGCACCAGCAGACTGCTGATCGATACCGCCGCCCACACGCCCAGGCCCAGCAGGATCGGACGTGCGCCGGCCGAGGCCATCTTGCGCAGGTTGGCGGACAGGCCGATGGCGGTCAGTGCCACGATGATCATGAACTCCGCCGCGACATGCAGCACCGGGATCAGGGCTGCCGGGACAAAACCCGCCGTGCGCACCGCCGATGCCACCAGGAACCACAGGATGAACCACGGGAAGATGCGGCCCAGGCTGAAATCGCTGGCGACACCGGCATGCCTGGCGGCGCGCTTTTCACGCACGGCGACGGCGACGGCCAGGATCAGGCAGATCGGAATGATCAGCGTGGCGCGGGTCAGCTTGACGATGGTGGCGAAATCGCCGGCGGCCTTGCTGTAGCTGTAACCGGCGGCGACCACGGAGGAGGTGTCATTGATCGCCGTGCCCGCCCACAGGCCGAAGCCGAGGTCCGACAGGTGCAGCAGATGGCCAAGCAGCGGGAACAGCAGCACCGCCACGACATTGAACAGGAAGATGGTCGAGATCGCGAAGGCGGTGTCGTGATCATCCGGCTTGATGATCGGCGTGACGGCTGCAATCGCCGAACCACCGCAGATCGCCGTGCCCACGCCGATCAGTATCTGCAGCTTGTTATGCACCTTCATCAGGCGGCCGAGTATCAGTGCCGTGACGAAAGCGGTGGTCATGGTTACCAGCGTCACGGACAGCGATTGCAGCCCGGTCTTGGCCACCTGGGTCAGGCTCAGGCCGAAGCCCAGCACGATGATCGACCACTGCAACACTTGCTTGCTGGCGAACTGGATACCCGGATTGACCGTGCCGGGCAGGGACAGCGTGTTGCGGACCAGAATGCCCAGCACGATGCCAAACACCGGGCCGCCAATGACCGGGACGGCACGGCCAAGCCACCAGGCGGCCAGCGAAATGCCGACGGCAAGCAGCAGGCCGGAGGCGTGGGCGCGCAGGCCGGGCTGAGTCGCGGGGAGTGAGGCTGTGGCGTTCATAACCAGGGGCTGCCTGAAAAGGATGGGCTTATTGTCCGCGCGGTTACCTATTAGGAAAATTTGAAATATCTAATCATAGGTATAAGATTGACTGATGCTTAACGTCAGCCTGCGCCAACTCGAGGTTTTTGTGCAGGTGGCCCTGCACGGCAGCGTCCGCGCTGCGGCCGACCGTCTGCACCTCACCCAGCCCGCCGCGAGCATGGCGCTGGCCGAGATGGAACGGCAGCTCGATGCGCCGGTGTTTGATCGTGAACGGGGCCGGCTCCGGCTCAACGCCCAAGGCCGGGAGTTGCTGCCGCTGGCGCAGGAGCTGCTGGAGCGCCACGC
Source organism: Dyella flava (assembly GCF_016904955.1). Lineage (GTDB taxonomy): Bacteria > Pseudomonadota > Gammaproteobacteria > Xanthomonadales > Rhodanobacteraceae > Dyella_B > Dyella_B flava. Next base: position 268,442 of record NZ_JADIKE010000038.1, read on the forward strand.
CGAGTTCGGGCGCCGCGCTGCCGGCAAAGCCGTATCCCTGGCCGGCGAGCTGCGTATCGGCGCCAGCAACACCGTCGGCAATTACCGCGTGGGTGAACTGCTGGGTGATTTTGTGCGTGCGTATCCGCAAGTCGCGATCCGGCTGCGTGTCGCCAACACGGGGGATATCGCGGCGGCCATGCTTGATCACAGCCTCGATGTGGGGTGTGTGGAAGGTCCGGTGACTCACCCTTTGATCGAAGCGCGCCCATGGCGTGACGATGCATTGGTGGTCTGTGCGCCACCCGATCATCCGCTGACCAGGAAGCGTGGCCTCAAACCCGAGCATTTCGCGGGTGCGCGCTGGGTGCTGCGCGAACCGGGTTCGGCCACACGCACGACCAGCGAACGCGCGCTTGCGCAACTGCCACCGGGTGAAACGGTGATGGAGCTGGATCAGATCGAAGCGATCAAGCAGGCCGTTACGGCAGGGCTGGGAATTGCCTGCCTGCCGGAAGTCGCCGTGACGGATGCGGTAGCGACGGGTCGGCTAGTGGCTTTGAAAACGCCGTTCCTGGATTTGCGCCGCAAGCTTTCGATTCTGCTGCATCGGGAAAAGTATCGCGGCGCGGCGCTGGAGGCGTTTCTGCACTCCATGTCGTCGTTTGGTAGGTTGGGTTAGCGCAGCGTAACCCAACGGAATTCGATCGAAGCGATAAACATCGTTGGGTTACGCTGCGCTAACCCAACCTACCCACCTACCCAACCTACAAATGCTCGCAGGCCGTAAGCGAGGTGAGCAAGGCTTCGGCTTCTTCGTGCGTCCGCGCGCGAATCAGTTTCGGTGCGTGGGAGCGCAGCAAGGCGTGATCGAGTGTAGCGAGGCGGTCGCGTACGTGCAGGATCTTGCTGGGATGCATGCTGAATTCACACAGGCCCAGTGCAAGCAGCAAGGCGGTGAAACTCACGTCGCCGCCGATCTCCCCACACAGGCTGACCGGCTTGCCGGCACGCCGCCCCGCAGAAATGACGTGCGAGAGCAAACGCAGCAAGGCCGGTTGCAGCGGGTTATAGATGTTTTCCAGCGCATCGTTGCCGCGATCGGCGGCCAGCACGTATTGCGCCAAATCGTTGGTGCCGATCGCGAGGAAGTCGGCGTGTTCGAGCAATGCGCGCACGTTGATGGCTGCCGCGGGCACTTCGATCATCGCGCCGAGGGCCAGTTTTTCCGGCAGGTCGATGTTCTCGCGCTTGAGCTCTTGCCGCGCCAGCTTGAACAACGTGCGCACGGCGATCAGTTCATCCGGCTGGGTCACCATCGGCACCAGCACGCGCACGGGGCCATAGCACGCGGCGCGCAGGATGGCGCGGATCTGTGTGGAGAATACCGCGGGATGACGCAGCGAAAGGCGTACACCGCGTACACCCAGTGCGGGATTTTCTTCGCCGCGAATGACCAGTCCGGCCGCGTCCGCCTTGTCCGCGCCCAGATCGAGCGTGCGGATGGTTACGGGCGCACCACCCATGCCGAGCACGACATCACGATAGGCAATGAACTGTTCGTCTTCTGAAGGCAGACCCTTGTGGCGCAGGAACAGGAACTCCGTGCGATACAGGCCAATGCCATCGGCACCGCGCGCGCGCGCCATGGCCACGTCCGACGGCGACTCCGCGTTGGCGAGCAGGTGCACATCGATCCCGTCGCGGGTGCGCGTGGGTGCATTGGCGAGACTGGCGAGGCGCCGGCCTTCCAGTATGGCTTCGCGCTGCCAGGCGCGATAACGCGCCAGATCCTGCGCCGTGGGGTGCACGACAGCTTCGCCGTGCTCGGTATCCAGCAGGATCAGGTCATCATCGTGGATCGTGGCCAGCGCATCGCGCGTACCCACCAGCATCGGCAGGCTGAGACTGCGCGCCAGAATGGCGCTATGCGAATACGGACTGCCGGAACTGGTGATGACGCCCAGCAAGCCATTGCCCGCCAGATGCGCCATGTCCGCCGGCGCCAGCGTATCGGCCACGAGGATTTCGCCGACGCGCGCGGCCAGCTTGCGTTCCTCGGCGCTGGTCTGCCGTTGCAGGGCGGAAATGACGCGGCCGATGACCTGGTCGACGTCTTCCATGCGGCTGCGCAGATAAGGGTCGTCCATGGCGGCGAACACGCTCGCCAGGCGATCGCGCTGTTTCTTCAACGCGGCGCCGGCACGGTAGCGGCCAATGGTGATCATCTCGTCGAGGCCGCGCAGCAGTTCTGCATCGTCAAGCAGCAAGGTGTGCGCGTCGATGAATTCGTTGACTTCGCGCGCGAGTGCGCCATGCAGTTTGCCGCGCAGTTCGCGCAGTTCCTGGCGCGCTGTTTCCAGCGCGGTGTGCAGGCGTTCGAGTTCGGAGGCAATCTCCTCTTCATTCAGTGGGCGCGTGTCGACCAGATAGCGGCTGGGCTGAACCAGTCGGGCGCGGCCGAGTGTCATGCCGCGCGAAGCCATCGTGCCGGACAGGATTTGCCTCATGGGCGATCCTCGCGCTGCAGGCTGCCAGGAAGCTGGAAACGGCAAGGAGGCGCGGCGTGCGAAATTTCGCTACCCCGCTTGCTCGATGTTATCCATTCCCTGTGCCCTGGTCCCTGCCTCATTTCTTTACGCCCCTTCGTCGAATTTGCGATTGAACAAATCCACTACCGCATTGAGTGCCACCGATTCATCCGGGCCATCGGCGCGTATGGTGAGCGGCGTGCCGATGCCTGCAGCCAACATCATCACGCCCATGATGCTTTGTGCGTTCACCTCGCGACCTCTGCTGATCAGCCAGACCGTGGATTTGAAGCTTTGCACGAGCTGCACCAGCTTGGCCGATGCGCGGGCATGCAAGCCCAGTTTGTTGGAGACGACAATTTCTTTTTCAAGCATGGTCTATGAAGATCCCTCCGCGACCGCCGCTGGCCGCGATTTCCGCCAGTTCGTCCAGCGGCTTGTCGGCGTAATTGAGCACACGCAAAAGCATGGGCAAGTTCAAACCTGATACACAGCGCAGCCTTACACCAACAGAACTCAAAGACAGGCCGATGTTGCATGGCGTGGCGCCGTACAGATCTGCCAACACCAGCACACCTTCGCCGTGATCCAGTTCGCGCGCATGCTTGGCGGTCAGCGTGCGCATCACATCCGGATCGGCCCGGGCCGGTACTTCCACGGTGGCGACGCGCAGCGGCAGTTTCGGCAGCACGTGACGCGCCGCTTTCACCAATGCCTGGCCGACCGACTCGTGAGTCATGAGAAGCACGCCGACGGTCATGACACGGCGGCTTCGCTTGGGTTATGCAGAGACAACATGGAGATCACTCGAGTTCACGATGGAAAGTCAGCACGCTTTCGCGGCTGATGCGATAGTGCGCGGCAAGCTTTTCGACCAGGTACACCGAGCGGTGACGACCGCCGGTACAACCGATGGAGATGGTGACGTAGCTGCGGTCGTCCGCTTCGAAGCGGGGCAGCCATGCATCCAGCCAGCGGGCCGTGTCGGCAAAGTATTCGCCGACCGTTGGCTGGCGTTCGAGAAAGTCGCGTACGGGACCGTCCTTGCCCGAAAGCGGCCGCAAGGTAGGTTCCCAGTGCGGGTTCGGCAGGCAGCGGGCGTCGAACACAAAGTCCGAATCCAGCGGCAGGCCGCGGCGAAAGGCGAATGACTGGAACATCAGCGTCAGGCCGGATGCGGTCTGCGCGTAGCCGGTGGCGATCAAGCGGCGCAGCTGATGCACGTTCAGGTCGCTGGAGTCGATCACGCGTTCGGCAATCGCCATCAGCGGGCGCAGCAGCCGGCGTTCTTCTGCGATTGCGTCAGCCAGCGACAAGCCGCGCGCGGCAAGCGGATGCCGGCGACGGGTTTCCGAATAGCGCTTGATCAGCACTGCATCACTGCAGTCCAGAAAGATCAGGTGCACATGCACGCTCGCCGCCAGAGCGGAAAGCACCTTGGGCATATGCTGGAAATCTTCGTCGCGATTGCGCACGTCCACGCCGACCGCGATGCGCCGGCGATGGCTGTCGCCGCGGGTGGCAGCCTCGACCAGTTCCGGCAGCAGCGCGCTGGGCAGGTTGTCGACGCAGTAGAACTCCAGGTCTTCCAGCGCGCGCAAGGCCACGGTTTTGCCGCCACCGGACATGCCGGTGAGCACAACCAGATGGATGGCGTTCGGATCGTCGGCCAGAAGGATGCTGTCTTGCAGACTCATGTCGGTTACCAGGGAGGAAGACGGCGCATCTGATGGGCTTGGCGATCCATGAAGCTCAACGCCGGATCGATGCCCTTGCTCTTGAGCATATGGCTGCGTACGGCGGCTTCCACCAGTACGGCCAGGTTGCGGCCCGGCGCGACGGGGATGGTGATCATCGGCATTCGCACATCGAAGATTTCGCGGTGGCCTACGTCGCCGGTGATGCGTGTCATGGCATCGGTGACATCACCATCGCGCAGCGGCTTGAGATGGATGACCAGGCGCAGGTACTTGGAGGTCTTGACCGAGGTGTGGCCGAACATCTCGCGCACGTTGAGCACGCCGAGGCCGCGCACTTCCAACAGATCCTGCAACAGTTCCGGGCAGGCGCCATCGATGACATCTGGCGCGATCAGCGTGAATTCGGGGGCGTCATCGGCAACCAGGCGATGGCCGCGGCTGATCAGCTCCAGCGCCAGCTCGCTTTTGCCCGAGCCCGCTTCGCCGGTGATCAGTACGCCGATCGAGAACACTTCCAGCAGGACGCCATGCAAGGTCAGGCGCGGCGCCATGGTGCGTGCCAGGTGATATTGCATCCACGTCAGCAGCTCGTGGCCACGCTTGGAGCTGATCCACAGCGGTGTATTGGTTTCTTCCGCAACTTCACGCAAGTCGGCGGGGATCGCCTGATCCTTGGTGACGATGAAGGCCACCGGATGGGTAGCGGCGGCCTTGTGCACGACTTCCCAGCGCTGGCGCGAATCCAGGCTGTCGAGATAGCTCAGCTCCTCGGTACCGACGATCTGGATCTTGTTGGGGTAGATGACGTTGAGATAGCCCACCAGCGACGGACGCCGGGCAGGCGTGGAGCCGTATTCAAGCACGCGCATTTCGCCGCGCATGCCGGCAACCCACCGGAGCCCCATGCGCTCGTGGATGTCGTCGTAGAGTTGTCGTGCGGTAAGCCGATCCAAGAACGTTCCTTTTTTGCCGCGGAGCTGCCTGGTCGGGGGCGGCGGCAGGAACATTGTGCCAGTTCGAGGGCGACTGGTTGTAATCGGGAAAGGGAAAGTTGAGCTGAAGGGCAGGGCCGGGGGCGGTTTCAGCCCGCCTCCCGCGTGGGGAGGCGGGCGTGGAATGCTTCAGATGGTGGCCTGGCGGGCCGCGTAGACTTCACGCTGGTGCTTGTCACACAGCTTTTCACGGTAACGGCGCAACTGGGTCAGGAGCGTATCGAACAGCTTGTCAATGGAGACGTACATGTCACTCTCTGCCGCCTCAGCGTGCAGGGACTTGCCTGCCACATTGAGCGTTCCTTCGGCGCGTTGCTGGAGCTTGTTCACCGAAAGCACGATATTCAAACTGAGTATGCGGTCATCGAGGCGGGTCAATCGATCGAGCTTGGCCGTTGCATGATCACGCAGGGCTTGGGTGATATCGATCTTTTGACCACTGAGTTGGAATTGCATGGTGCGCCTCCTATTGCTAGAGCTGGCCGCCAGGGGCGGCGTGGGCGGTACGCGGATCGCCGTGAACGATCATTGCACCGTGAAGCGAAACCTTTGGTGTTGAATATGAGAACGCCTCGTTGAGTGGCAAGTTCCCCGTCGTGAACAACGGGGGCGCGTGGTTCAGCTATTGCGCTGTCGTTCGCTGGAGCTCGGAATACGCAGGATTTCACGGTATTTCGCGACGGTACGGCGGGCCACTTGAATGCCCTTGCCGTGAAGTTCTTCGGCGAGCGCCTGATCCGATAACGGTTTGCGCGGATCTTCGCCGTCAACAAGTTTGCGCAGCATGGCTTGGATGGCGGTGGCCGATGCACTGCCGCCATCTTCGGTGGAAACGCCGCTGGAGAAGAAATACTTCAGTTCGTAGGTGCCGCGTGGCGTGTGAATGTACTTGCGGGTGGTGACACGTGAAATGGTCGACTCATGCATACCCACCTCCTCAGCCACTTCACGCAGCACCAGCGGCTGCATGGCTTCCGGACCGTAATCCAGAAACGCGCTTTGCCGGCGCACGATGGCTTCCGCCACCTTTAGCAGTGTTTCGGCACGGGACTCCAGACTCTTGATCAGCCACCGTGCTTCTTGCAACTGCCCACGCATCCAGCTTGCATCATCGCTGCGCGCCTGCGCAATAAGACTGCAGTAATGCTGGTTAAGACTTAGTTTCGGCTGGCTATCGGGATTGAGAAGAACCCGCCAGCGGGTGCCGTCCTTGCGGGCGTAGACGTCGGGGGCGACGTACTCGACCGGGGTGGTGTCCATGGCCGCGCCCGGGCGCGGATCCAGGCTGCGGATCAGGATGGCCGCGCTGGTGGTCTCTTCCTCGGTGGCGTGCAGGCGGCGGGCCAGCTTGGCCATGTCGTTGCGGGCCAACAGCTCCAGTTCCTGCTCGACGATCCGCAAGGCCAGGTCGCGATACGGCGTGCTGGGGTCGAACTGTTCGAGCTGCGCACGCAGGCAATCCTGCAGATCGATGCTGGCGACACCGGCCGGATCGAAGCGCTGCAACTGGCGGCGTACGTTCTCGACTTCTTCCGGCGTGGCTTTCAGGTGCGGAGGCAATGCGGCGAGCACGGCATCCAGGCCTTCGCTCAAATAGCCGTCCGTATTCAGGGCGTCGATCAACACCGTCGCGATGGCCTTGGCGCGCGCATCCATCGGCGTGAGATTGAGCTGCCACAACAGATGTTCCTGCAGCGATTCGGGCGCGGCATTCTGCGGCTCCAGGCCTTCATCATCGCGATTGTTCTGGCTGCCGCTGCCATTGCTGGACGAAAAGTCGATCGGCTCGTCGGTGCTGATATCCGGCTCGGTCCACTCCGGCGCTTCGTCGTTGTTGTCGCTGCTGGAGGTGGCGTCGCTGCTTGCCGGAATTGGCTTGTCGAATTCACTTTCGAATTCGCCGTCGACTTCAGTTTCGTCCTGCTCGGCATCTGCATCTTCGGCGAATTCGAGCAATGGATTGCTCTCGGCAAGTTGGCGCAGTTCTGCGGCCAGCTCCAGTTGCGACAACTGCAAAAGGCGAATGGCCTGCTGCAGCTGTGGCGTAAGAGCCAGCTGTTGATTGAGACGGAACTGAAGCCCTGGTTTCATGCCTGCCTAGAGGGTGAAAGTGACTTCATCCTAACCCTTCGGCGGAACGCCGGCCATACTTGTCACGGCCGGAATGACCGGCCGAGCATGTGGATGTGAAACGGCGCAAATTAGGTCTTGTGGAGCGGATAAAGTTGCGCTATTACAGGCGGAATTCCCGGCCCAGGTAGACTTCGCGTACCTTTTCGTCCGCCAGGATATGGGCGGGCGTGCCGCGCGAAAGCACCTCACCCTCGTTCATGATGTAGGCGCGGTCACAAATGCCCAGCGTCTCACGTACGTTATGGTCGGTGATCAATACGCCGATGCCGCGTTCCTTCAGGTGGCGGACGATGCGCTGGATTTCACCCACCGAGATGGGGTCCACGCCGGCGAATGGTTCGTCCAGCAGCATGTAGCGAGGCTCGGCGGCAAGTGCACGGGCGATCTCCACGCGACGGCGTTCACCACCGGACAAACTGATGCCTTTCTGGCCTGAGATGTGGGAAATCTTGAGTTCGTCCAGCAGGCTTTCCAGCTGTGTTTCGCGCTTGCGCTGATCCGGTTCGCGCAGTTCCAGTACCGCCATGATGTTGTCAGACACGCTCAGCCGGCGGAACACGGAAGCTTCCTGCGGCAGGTAACCGATGCCGAGCTTGGCACGCGCATGCATCGGCAGGCCGGTGATGTCCTGCTTGTCGAGCTTGATCGCGCCGCCATCGGCTTCGATCAAGCCGACGATCATGTAGAAACAGGTGGTTTTGCCGGCGCCGTTGGGACCGAGCAGGCCGACCACTTCGCCCTGGCGGATCGAGAACGCGAAATCACGCACCACCTGGCGCGCACGGAAACTTTTTTGCAGGCCTTCTGCGGAAAGCATGTAGCGATTATTCCTTGGTGGAAGTGCTGCTGGCCGATGCCGGCGCGGCAGTACTGGAAGCCGGTGCCGGCTTGGCCGTGCCCGTTGCCGGGGTACTGGCGGCAGGCTTCTTGGCTGGTGTCGGGGCCGGAGCAGGCGACGCGGCCGGCTTGCCATTCTTCGGCGGCGGCAGCGGCTTCTGCTTGGGCAGGAAGGTCATGGTGACCTGGCCGGCATTGCCACTTTCGCCGACCATGTAGCCGGTCTGCGTGTTGTAGGTGAGCTTGGTGCCATGCGCGTCGCCCTTGTTCTGCTGATGTACGAATGCGTTGCCGGTAAGAATCGCGATGCCGTTGACGTTGTCGTAATACAGCTGATCGGCATCGCCGGTCATGAGATTGCCGTTGTCGTCGATCTGTTCGATGTGCGGACGTTTTGGCGCAATGCTGGTCACGATGATGTGATCGACCGAGGTGTCCTCTTTGGCCGTCCAGATCCGGGCAAGTTCGCCCGTGAGCTTCATGGTGCCCTGGGTGATCAGAACGTTGCCCTTGAACGTGCTGATGGAATTGGGTTCGTTGTAGCCGTCCATGCTATTGGCGTGCACCACGTGGATCGGCTGGTTGCGATCATCCTGCCTGGCCATTGCCGGTTGAAGCAGCAACAACAGACCGGCAGTCAACAGGCTTAGCCGTAGCATTGTTCTGGCTTGAGTACAGCACGCCGTGCACGTCATTGAGCAACTCCATATGGTTATCGTTTAGGCTGGCGCGCATGCCGATGCCGTTCATTACGGTTGCACCCTGCGTCATGGTGGCCGGGTCCGCTGTTTGCATGCGGTTCTCTTTCGGCCAGCCGGTGACATTGGAGGTACATAATGTTGCCATGGGACTTAATGCCCCCGTGAGGGCTTGTGTAAAGGCCGGGCGCTGCATGTACACCGGGCCATCCAGCCGCATCAGCGTGCCGCTCTTGTTGACCCAGCCGAACGGTGCGTTGCCGTGCCAGTCCGGCACTCCCGGTTTTTTCGCTGTGATATCGAATACCGGAGTATTGATGTACATCGACTCGTCGCCGGCGCGGCGATCCATGCGCGGCGAGGTCATGGTGAAGCTGAGCAGGCCGTTGACGTCGTAGCTCCATACCTTGCCGGTATAGAGCACGTAGTCGGAAATCGGCGGGCCGATGAAGTCGTTGACCTCGGGTGCGCCGACGACCCAGCTGCGCAGCATCCAGCTGGCGGGTGCGGCAATGGCCAGCAGCACGATGGCGACGGTCGTGCGGTTGTCGCGCAGGTATTGGCGAACATTCACCGCCAGTGCTCCTGCTCGGCCGCCGTCCTGCCCTGCGCGTGCAGGATCAGGTCGCAGACTTCGCGTACGGCGCCCATGCCGCCCGAAAGCTGTGTCTGCCAATGCGCGCGCTCCGCGACCCACGGATGTGCATTGGCGACGGCGACGGCCAGGCCGCACACGCTCATGGCGGGCAGGTCGGGTAGATCATCGCCTACGAACGCCGCTTCTTCGGGCTGAATGTTGAGCGCTTCAATAATCTGCCGCATGCATTCGCGCTTGTCGCCCTGGCCTTGGTAGACGTGGGCGATATCCAGCTCTTCGGCACGCAAGGCCAGCGGATGGCTGATGCGTGCGCTGATGATCGCGACATGGATGCCATTGGCCTGCAGGCGCTTCAGGCCGAGGCCGTCGTGCACGTGGAAAATCTTGGTTTCATGGCCGCTTTCGCTGTACCACAGGCGACCGTCGGTGAGCGTGCCATCCACGTCGAACGCCGCCAGGCGAATCTTGGCGGCGCGAGCGAGCAGGTCGGCGGGGAGGTTGCTGAGATAACCCATGTTGTCGTGTTGTCCGTTCAGACCACGCGCGCGCGCAGCAGATCGTGAATGTTCAGGGCGCCGACGACGCGCTGCGCGTCGTCGACCACCAGCAGGGCGTGGATCTGGTACTTCTCCATCATCTGTGCCGCTTCGATGGCGAGTTTGTCGGCACCGATGACCTTGGGGCCGCGCGTCATCAGGTCACTGACCTTGGCGTTGCGCAGGTCGACGCGGTCGTCATCCAGCGCGCGGCGCAAGTCACCGTCGGTGAATACGCCCAGCAGATGCTGTTCGTGATCGACCACGGCAGTCATGCCCAGGTGTTTGCGGGTCATTTCCATCAAGGCTTCGGTGAGGCTCGCGTTGGGGGAGATCGTGGGTATGCCCGGGCCCGTGTGCATCACGTCGCTGATATGCAGCAGCAGGCGGCGTCCCAGGCTTCCGGCCGGATGGGAACGCGCGAAGTCCTCAGAGGTAAACCCGCGTGCTTCCAAAAGTGCGATGGCCAGCGCGTCTCCCATCACCAGGGCGGCGGTGGTGCTGGCGGTGGGGGCCAGGCCCAGCGGGCAGGCCTCGGCGGAAATGCCCGCGTCCAGGTGCACGTCGGACTGGCCGGCCAGGGAGGAATCCGGGTTGCCGGTAATGGAGATCAGCGGAATCCCCTGGCGCTTGATCACCGGCAGGATGAACAGGATTTCGTCCGTCTCGCCCGAATTGGACAGGGCCAGCACCACGTCCTGCGGCAGGATCATCCCCAGGTCGCCGTGGCTGGCCTCGCCCGGATGGACGAAAAAGGCCGGCGTGCCGGTCGAGGCCAGGGTGGCGGCGATCTTGCGCCCCACGTGGCCGGACTTGCCCATGCCGGTCACCACCAGGCGGCCCTTGCAGCTCAGGATCAGGCGGCAGGCGTCCACGAAGTTCTGATCGATGCGCGGCTCCAGGGCGCGGATGGCGGCAGCTTCCGTGGCGATCACCGTGCGCGCGCTCTGCATGATGGCGGCGGCCGCCACCCGGGTGGACTTGGGCTTGGCAATGGGTGCGTTCATGCGTCCTCAATGGCAACTGGGAGACCTCTGTCGTTTCTGCGACAGCAGATTTCCATTAACATGGCATATTCGCATTCTATCTTGATGCCTGACGCCACATGCTCGCCCATCGATATCGGGCGACCGGCGTTCAGGATCCCAGTGATTTGAGAGACTAATGGACGCAGCCCGCATCCAGGCAATGATTGAAGCCGGCCTGCCCGGCGCACAGGCAAACGTGCAAGGGGACGATGGCGTGCACTTCGAAGCCGAAGTGGTCGCGTCCCAGTTTGCCGGCAAGCTGCCGCTGGCTCGTCATCGGCTGGTCTACGCCACACTGGGCGACCTGATGGGGGGCGCGATCCACGCGCTCGCGCTCAAGACCCTCACCCCGGAAGAAGCCGCTGCGCGCCGTTGACCGCCCGCTGCAACCGCTTTCCGGGTTTCGCATTTCCAAGGATTCCCGATGGCCAAAATCCTGATCAGCGGCGGTGAGCCGCTACGCGGCGAGGTTGGTATCTCCGGCGCCAAGAACGCCGTGCTGCCGATTCTCGCTTCCTGTCTGCTGGCCGATGAGCCAGTCACAATCAGCAACGTCCCACATCTGCATGACGTCACCACCACCATGGAGCTGCTCGGCCAGATGGGCGTGCAGCTGGTGCTGGACGACCGCATGAAGATCCAGGTCGACCCGCGCTCGACCGATCGCTACTTCGCGCCGTACGAGCTGGTGAAAACCATGCGCGCCTCGATCCTGGTGCTCGGGCCGCTGGTCGCGCGCTTCGGCCAGGCGGAAGTCTCGCTACCCGGCGGGTGCCAGATCGGTTCGCGACCGGTCGACCAGCACATTCGCGGCTTGCAGGCGCTGGGCGCGGAAATTACGGTCGAGAACGGCTACATCCGTGCACGTGCCGATCGCCTCAGGGGTGCGCGCATCATCATGGACATGGTTACCGTGACCGGTACCGAGAACGTGATGATGGCCGCCGCGCTGGCTTCGGGCACCACCATCATCGAAAACGCGGCGCAGGAACCGGAAGTGGTCGACCTCGCCAACTGCCTCAATGCCATGGGCGCGCAGATCGAAGGCGCCGGCACGTCCACCATGGTGATCCATGGCGTGGAGCGCCTGCATGGTTGCTCCTACGAAGTGCTGCCCGATCGCATCGAAACCGGCACCTTCCTGGTCGGCGCCGCCATGACCGGTGGCAAAGTACGCGCCCGCAACGCACGCGCCAGTACGCTCGATTCGGTGCTGGCCAAACTGGAAGAAGCCGGCGCGCATATCTCCACGGGTCCGGACTGGATCGAACTGGACATGCAAGGCCGTCGTCCGAAAGCGGTGAACATCACCACGGCGCCGTATCCGGCGTTTCCCACCGACATGCAGGCGCAGTTCACCGCGCTCAATTGCGTGGCCGAAGGCGTAGGCATCATCACCGAGACGGTGTTCGAAAACCGCTTCATGCACGCACATGAATTGCAGCGCCTTGGTGCGGATATTCGCCTGGAAGGCAACACCGCCATCATCCAGGGCGTGGACAAGATGAGCGGCGCGCCGATCATGGCTACTGACCTGCGTGCTTCGGCGTGTCTTGTTTTGGCTGGCCTTGTTGCCGAGGGCGATACCACGGTCGATCGCGTGTATCACATCGATCGCGGTTACGAGAACATCGAAGAGAAGCTCGGCACGCTGGGTGCGAAAATTCGTCGCCTGCCGACGTGATGGCTAGACGCGCACGTACAAAAAAGGGCCGCTTTTGCGGCCCTTTTTCTTTATGGCGAGCTGTAATGCACCAGCTGCAAAGTCAAATCGCCGCCCTCGCTCTGCGCCAGCTTCACCGGTACCGCGAATCGCTTGGGCACATACCAGGCGTCAAAGTGACTGTCTGCATCGGTGCGTGAAACACGTTCGGCCTGGAAATTGCCGGCCGGTACTTGCACCGCTTCGGCGCCTTGCACTTTGAATTGCTGTTGCTCTACCTGCTGCCTTACCCCAACCGGCAAGGTCATGCTTTGACTGCCGCTTCGCAGTGCCAGGCCAATCGCGAGTGAAAGCGTATTGCGATCGACCATGCCAGGTTGCGCGGCATAGGTGGTCGGACCTTTGCCTTCGTCCACGCTCACCTGTTTGGTATTCCAGTTCACCTGCATCGAGCGGTGCTTGACCTTGAACGCCATGACCTTCGAGGTGTAGCTCTCGGTTTCCGGTGCATTGTTGTTCCAGCGGAAGCGCGTGACATCGCTGGAGTTGGCGCCCAATGCTGCGGCCAGTCCGGAAGTGCCTTGTATCTGGTTGCTGTATTCGTATTCGCCGTTGCCCAGGGACTTGAGCGTGATGGTTGCCTGGCCCATGGGTTGACCACCCTGTGACACCTCATAGGTTGCGGTAAAGGGTGCCGGCGGTGCGGCGAGTACGGCAGTGGTGGACAAGGCCAGCGAGAGACCGGCAAGAAAGCGGTAGGGGAATTTGAGTGTGCGCATGAGTCGGCAGTTTACGCTCTGATGCTGAACGCGTCGTTGCAGTTCTAGCGGACGAGCTTCCCATCTTGCATCCGCAAAGGCTTGCGGAGTGGCTCGCCATCGAACGTGATGCCATGTGCTGCCAAGGCCAGCCGGTTTGCGGCGATCAGTTCGACAACCGCCGGCAGCAGTTGATGTTCGAGTGGAAGCAGGCGGGACGCCAGCGAGGCTTCGTCATCGCCAGCTTCGATCGACAGGACGGTTTGCGCGATGACCGGCCCGCCATCCAGTTCCGCCGTGACGAAGTGCACGCTGGCGCCATGTTCGATGTCGCCAGCCTTGATGGCGCGGCGATGCGTATGCAGTCCGCGGTACTTGGGTAGCAGCGATGGATGGATATTGATCATGTGGCCCACCCATGGTTTCAGCGCGTCGCCGTCGATGATGCGCATGAAACCGGCCAGCACCAGCAGATCCGGCTTGTTCGCGGCGATGCGTTCGAACAGGGCGAGATCGTAGTCGCGCCGCTCTGCAAAAGCCTGCGGTTCAAGTACGCAGGTCGGGATGCCGGCCATCTGCGCCAGCTGCAATGCACCCGCGTCAGGTTTGTCACTGGCAACCAGCACGAAATCCGCCGCCAGTTCACCGCGATCGCACGCAGCCAGCAGCGCGGCAAAGTTGCTGCCGCGTCCAGAGGCGAGGACGGCAATGCGAAGCGGTGAGGGCATGAGGATTTTGCTGTTTGGCCTGCTCTCCCCATGGGCGGGCAGGCCGGTGTGGCATCAGCCGATATGTACGCGCTCGTCGCCTTGCGCCTTGACCACTTCGCCAATCACCGAACTGCTCAAGCCGTGTTTTGCAAGCAAGGCGGACGCGGCGGAAACGGCGTCGCGCGGGAGCAGAATGGTGAAGCCAACGCCGCAGTTGAAAGTGCGCCACATTTCTTCACGCGCCACCTTGCCCTCGCGCATCAGCCAGTCGAATACCGGCGGCAGCACGATCGCCGACGCGTCGATGTTCAGGCCCAGATCATCGGGCACCACGCGGATGATGTTTTCCTTCAAACCGCCACCGGTGATGTGCGCCATGCCGTGCACAGGCACGGACTTCAGCAGCTCCAGCATCGGCTTGACGTAGATGGTGGTGGGCGCCATCAGCGCATCGGCCAGCTTCACGCCGCCGACCACCAGATCCAGCGGGTTGCCCGCACGTTCGACGATCTTGCGGATCAGCGAATAGCCATTGGAATGCGCACCGGAAGAGGCTACGCCGAGAATCACATCGCCCGCAACGATGTTATCGCCGCTGAGCAAGGCATCCTTTTCCACCGCGCCGACGGTAAAACCGGCCAGATCGTATTCGCCCGGCGGGTACATATCGGGCATTTCCGCGGTTTCGCCACCGATCAATGCGCAGCCGGCCAGCTCGCAGCCTTTGGCGATGCCGCCAACCACCGCGACGGTGGTGTCCACGTCCAGCTTGCCGGTGGCGAAGTAATCGAGGAAGAACAGCGGTTCGGCGCCCTGCACCAGCACGTCGTTCACGCACATGCCCACCAGGTCGATGCCGATGGTGTCGTGCCGCCCCAGCTGCTGGGCGAGCTTGAGCTTGGTACCTACGCCGTCGGTGCCGGAGACCAGCACGGGTTCCTTGTAGCGCGTGCCGAGATTGAACAGACCGCCGAAGCCACCCAGTCCGCCCATCACTTCGGGGCGGAAGGTACGCTTGACCAGCGGCTTGATGCGTTCGACCACGGCATTGCCGGCATCGATGTCCACGCCGGCGGCGCGGTAGGTGAGGGCGTCAGACATGGCGGACTCGCGCTTTCAAAAGCAAAAGGGACGTTCTGATCCATTCTGTGCGGGCGCCCATGCTGCCGTTGGCGCACAGCTCTCCGGGCTGCCGGCCCGACAGACCGTCGTCTGCCTTTACCGCCACCCCTGTGATCTGCACGTAAACGGCGCCGATGGCACGTACACAGAATGGATCAGAGCACCGCTAATGATAGACGTTAAGGGTCGGATTGGGCAGACTTTCCTTCGAGTCCCCACCCCGACCGGCCCGCCCATGCGTCTTTCACGTCTGCTGATTGCCACTTTGCTGCTCGGTCTGGTCGTTGGCCTGCCGCGGATAGCCCGTAGCCAGGAGACCTCGCCTTATACGGTGGTGGTGCCGGTGACCGATGTCAGCGACGCACAGCGTAGCCAGGCGTTTTCCACCGCCTTGGGGCAGGTGCTGGCGCGCGTATCGGGTGGCCAGGATCTGAGCAGCAAGGCCGGTTACGCCGATGCCATGCAGAACGCCGGCGGCATCGTCAAACAGTTCCAATACCAGCGCGGCGAGGGCAATCCGCCCAGCCTCACCTTGTCGGTGACCTTCGACCAGGGGGCGGTACATCGCCTGGTTGACCAACTGGGTGCGACCACGGCTGGGGTGAAGCCGCCGCTGTTGCTGGTGGTGAAGGGTACGGATGGCAACATCCTTGGCAAGGATGATCTCGGCGCACTGGCTGATGCGGCGGGCAAGGCCGGTTACCAGGTCAGCTATGCCGATCCGTCGCAACTGCCTGACCTGGGCAAACTGGAGACCTCCGATCCAGCAGCGCTCTCTGCGATCGCCCGGCTTTATCAGACCGGCCTGGTGCTGGTCGGCGAACTGCACGCCAACAGTGCCGACTGGACGCTGATCAGCGGTGGCCAGGCCCAGCACTGGAGCGCCCAGGGCAATAACGAAGACAGCATGTTCGCCGACGCCGGCAAAAGTGCGACGGATCGCCTGAGCCAGGCGCTTAATGTGATCGGCGCGGGCACGGTCGACGGCAAGTTTTGGGTCAGCGGCCTGCATTCGGCGATGGATTACGCCAACCTGATGGCAACACTGCGAGCCGACCCGTCCGTGCAGAAAGTCAGCACCCTGGGCGGACAGGATGATGGCGTGCTGCTGGCCGTGAAGGCTGGCATGCCGCTCGATGGCTTGGCGGCGAATCTCACGGCAGGCGGTCGCCTGATGCAAGGCAGTTCGCATGATGGGGCGGACGTCAGCCTGCGTTGGCTCCATTAGAGAGCCTATCTTGACAGCTCCCACGGTCCGCATTGCCCACCTATGGCCGCCAAGCGGTGCCGCGCGACTCGACTTGACGGCCAGCCAGGCGCATCGTCGCGCAACATCACCTGGCGACCATAGTTGAACAATGCGAACCATGAGCGCTACCAAGAAAGGCTCTTTCATGGTTGCCACGATGCCCTCTGCGTCGCGCTTGTCGCCCTGGCGACATCTTCCCAACGCCATCTCGATGCTGCGAGTCGTGCTGGTGGCGCCGATTTGCTGGTTGCTACTGCTTAGAAATTGGCCGTCGGCGCTGAGCCTGGTTGCGGTAGCCGGTGTTTCCGACGGCGTGGATGGTTTTCTGGCCCGGCATTACGGCTGGCAGAGTCAGCTGGGCGGCCTTCTCGATGCGGTCGCCGACAAGCTGCTGCTGGTCTGCTGCTTCGTGATCCTGGCCTGGCTGGGCGAGGCGCCAGTGTGGCTGGCGCTGATTGTGTGCGGACGCGACCTGGTGATCGCATCCGGCGCCCTGCTGTGGCTCCTGCTGATTGGCCGCATCGATCCGCATCCCAGCCTGGTGTCCAAAGCCTGCACGCTGATGCAGATCGTGTATCTGCTGACGGTGTTGCTTGCCTTGATGCATTGGCCTGCGCCTGCATCCGGGCTGTTTGCGTGGCTGGTGGCGTTACTGTGTATCGCCAGCGGATTGGATTACGTCGTCCGCTGGTCACGCCGCGCCTGGCGCGAGCGCCGGCGCGCATGATGCATTTCCATCACATCGCAAGGCTTTGAACAGCCCGCCACATCAGCGACACTTGTCGCCTACGCCGTCCCAACTGATGAGCCCCTTCGTGCCCATAAGCCAAGAGACATCCCGCCGCTGGCAGATGCTGGCGATCACCGTCGTCATCGGCCTGCTGGTGTGGCTGTTGGCACCGGTGCTAATGCCCTTTGCCGTAGCGGCCATGCTTGCCTATCTCGGCGATCCGCTGGCCAACCGGCTGGAGAAGCTCGGGCTGGGGCGTACGTTGGCGGTAAGCATCGTATTCGTGGTGCTGATGCTGGCGATCGCGGCCGCCTTGCTACTGCTGGTGCCGCTGATCGCGCGCCAGATCGAAAACCTGGTGGAGAATTTTCCGCATTACGTGCAATGGGCTAGAGACGCCGCATTGCCGTGGTTGCAAGCCAAGCTGCATCTGGATCCGAACGCTTTCGACACCGATCGCCTGATGGCCGAGCTGAAGCAGCATCTGGGCTCGGTCGGCACTGTGCTTGGCAAGATCTCCCGCTCCAGCTTTGGCGTGGTGATGTGGCTCACCAATCTGGTGCTGGTGCCGGTGGTGTGGTTCTACCTGCTGCGTGACTGGGATCGCCTGGTCGTGTGGGTCGACCGCATGCTGCCGCGCTCGATCGAGCCCACCGTTGCGCACCTGGCGCGTGAATCCGATGCGGTGCTCGGCGCCTTTGTACGCGGGCAGTTGCTGGTGATGCTGGCGTTGGCCATTTATTACGGCGTGGCATTGACCCTGGTGGGTCTTCCGGTGGGACCGCTGATCGGCATGATTGCCGGCCTGCTCAGCTTCGTGCCGTATCTGGGCTTTATTACCGGTTTTGCCGCGGCGATCATTGCCGTGCTGGTGCAATACGGTGACTGGACGCATCTGCTGCTGGTGATCGGCGTCTTCGTCATCGGCCAGTTGCTGGAAGGCTATGTGCTGGTGCCGCGGCTGGTCGGCGAGAAGATCGGTTTGCATCCGGTTGCGGTGATCTTTGCGGTGCTTGCCGGCGGTTATCTGTTCGGCTTCCTCGGCGTGTTGCTGGCCTTGCCGGCGGCTTCGGTGATCCTGGTGCTGCTGCGCTATCTCGCCGAGCGCTACAGGATGAGCGATTTGTATACCGAAGAAGGTGAGCCCGATTCCGTGATCGCCGAGGTCGTCGTCAGCGAAACCGCGGATGGCCAGTTACACACCGAAACCCATGCCTCTCAGGGCGACAAATCGCATAAGTCATGACCGCGCAGTTGCCGTTGAGCCTGCGTTGGCCGCGCCGCCAACGCTTTGAACATTTTTATCCAGGCGCCAATGCCGTCGCCGTGGCCGCCGTGCAAGTACTGTCGGCACAGGCGAGAGCCCCGTGGCTTTATCTGAGTGGTTCGGCCGGGAGTGGCAAAAGCCACTTGCTGCTCGCGGCCTGTCAGGCGGCTCATGAATCGGGGCGCACCGTGCAATACCTGCCGCTGAAAACGCTGCGCGATCGTGCCGTTGCCATTCGCGGCGTAGCAGGCAGCGAGTTCATCGCGCTGGATAATCTGGAAATGCTCGCCGGTGATCGCGATGCCGAACACGCGCTGTTCGATCTGTACAACCGCGCACGCGCCGAAGCGACAGCACTGATCTTCGCGGCAGAGGCGGTACCCACGCAGTTATCGCTAAGCCTGCCCGATCTGCGCTCGCGCCTCGGTGCCTGTACCCAGTTCGCCCTGAAACCGTTGGATGATGCCGAGCGCCGCGAGGTATTGAAAAACCAGGCGGCATCGCGCGGCATCGAACTGGATGACACGGTGCTCGATTGGCTGTTTGCACGCTATGTACGCGATCTGGGTGCGTTGCTTGATCTGCTTGATCGGCTGGATCAGGCGTCGCTGGCTGCGCAGCGGCGTGTGACGGTGCCTTTCCTGCGTGGTTTTCTGCGTGAGGTAAGTCCCCCCTCTGAGGGATAAGGGACTGCAGGAAATCCTCTGCCGAGGTGAGGATGCCGCCGGTCGCGGCAGACTTCTGCCAAGGAGTAATCTTGCAGTCTGAGCCAAACGCGAGGATACCGGCATGGCGCAAAGCATCACTCCTTTCCTCATGTTCGAAGGCGCTGCCGAGGCAGCGATGCGCTTCTATGTCTCGTTGTTCAAGGATGCGCAGATTGACCGGCTTGAGCGCTACGGTTCCGGCGAAACTGGCGTCGAAGGCACAGTAAAGAAAGCGGCGTTCACGCTGCGCGGTCGCTCTTTCATCTGTTCGGACAGCTCAGTGAAGCATGACTTCACCTTTACCCCATCGATATCGTTGCTGGTGGAACTGGATAGCGAATCCGAGATCCAAGAGCTGTTTCAACGTTTGTCCGATGGCGGCAAGGTGTTCATGCCACTCGATCATTATGGTTTCAGCAAGAAGTTTGGCTGGGTAAGCGACCGCTTCGGAGTGTCCTGGCAGCTCAATCTCGCTGCTTGATCTACGCAGCGCGTTTGTTTTGCGGCGTGTGCGGCGAATCGATAGAGAGGACGTCACGATGATCGATCACACGGGTGTTTCTGTCAGTGATTTTGCCGAGAGCAAGACCTTCTATTCGAAGGCACTCGCGGCCATCGGCTATGCCTTGCTGTTGGAATTTCCGGCTGCGGTAACCGGGCATACCGACGTTGCCGGATTCGGCGAGCCGCCCAAGGCGGATTTCTGGATCAGCCTTGGTGCGCCGAACCAGCCGCCTATACACGTCGCGTTTCGTGTTTCCAGCCGTGCGCAGGTCGATGCTTTTTACAAAGCGGCGATGGCTGCCGGTGGCCGTGACAACGGTGCGCCGGGCGTCAGGCCGCATTATCACGAGCATTACTACGGCGCGTTTGTGCTGGATCCGGACGGGCACAATATCGAAGTGGTGTGTCATCAGCCGGAGTGAATTCGAATGCCCAGCGGTTTTTCGTGGGCAACATTGGCCCAGTTTTAGCGGAGAGGCTTCCATGATCTGTCGCATCTGGCACGGGCGAACCTTGCGTGAACACGCCGACGAATACGCGGCGCTCCTCAAACAACTTGCCATACCCGACTATCGCTCGGTGCCCGGCAACATCGATGTCGCGGTATTGCGCCGCGACGACGGTGACGTCACGCACTTTCTGACTATCACGCACTGGGTTTCCGAGCAGTCCATTCGCGCCTTTGCCGGCGACGACCTATTGAAAGCCAAGTATTATCCGGAAGACGCCGGATTTCTCTTGGAGTTTGAGCCGTTCGTGCAGCACTTTGACGTGGTTGCCGAACAGGCATCGGGCTGACCGTGACAACTTTCGGGTGATCATCATGACGACTGCCTTCCGTTCCGCGCGCGACATCATCATTCGTACCGATGACTGGGCCCAGGCGGTATCGTTCTATACCTCGACGCTCGGTTTTCCCCAGGTCTATCGCAGTGAAAACATGGTGGGTTTCGAGACTGGTGCGTTTCGCCTTTACGTCGAAAAGGGCGAGGTGCATGGTCCGGTGTTCGAATACCTGGTGCAGGACGTGCAGGAGGCCAAGCGGGAGCTACTGGCTGCCGGTTGTACCGTGGTGGAGGAAAATGCATCCGTCCCGCGTTGCTATGTTCGCGATCCTTACGGCGTGACGTTCAATATCGGCCAGGCTCCGGCGACATAAGCGCGCTGTCTGTTGCTAAAGTTGGCGCATGCGTATTGAACACATTGCACTTTGGACTGGCGACATCGATCGTTGCATCCATTTTTATGCCACCTATTTCGGGGCCACGGCCGGCGTCCGCTATGTCAACGCCAGCAAAGGTTTTGAGTCGTGTTTCCTGAGCTTTATCGATGGTGCGCGTCTGGAAATCATGACAACGACGACGCTTGCCCTCGTGGGGGCGCCCGCAGGTGCGCAGCGCATGGGGCTGGCGCATCTGGCGATATCCGTGGGCTCCGAGCAGAACGTCGACGTGTTGACACGGCGTCTGCAGGAGGATGGTTATCCCTTGCTCGACGGACCACGGCGCACCGGCGATGGGTACTACGAGAGCGTGGTGCTGGATCCGGACGGCAATCGCATCGAGATCACGGCATGATTCGCGCTGTCGTTGCGCAAAAATAAAAGGCGCCGATGGCGCCTTTTATTTCGTCTGGACGGGGGCCTTCAGGCTTTCAGCAGCGAAGGCGTTGCGTTTGCGCCGATCGCTTCGGTCATCGCCTTGAACACATGCAGGTTGCCGGCAACGATGTTGCCGCTTTCGGGAATGCCTTCACGGCCGGCGAAGTCGCCATACTGGCCACCCGCTTCACGCACCAGCAGCACACCGGCGGCCATATCCCACGGCTTCAGGCCGATTTCGAAGAAGGCGTCGTAGCGGCCGGCAGCGGTGTAGGCCAGATCCAGCGCGGCGGAGCCGGAGCGGCGGATGTCTTCGGCCTGGGTCAGCAGGGCGCGGGTCATGGCAAGCTGCGAATCCAGATGGGCGCGCTGGCGATAGGGGAAGCCGGTGGCGATCATCGCGCCGGCCAGGCTTTCGCGCTTGCCGACGCGGATGCGGCGATCATTGAGATAAGCGCCATCACCCTTGCTGGCGGTGAACAGCTCGTCACGCAGCGGATCGAACACCACGGCATACACCGGCTCGCCCTTGTCGAGCAGGGCGATGGAGACGCAGAAGTGCGGGATGCCGCGCAGGTAGTTGTGCGTGCCGTCCAGCGGATCGATCACCCACACCAGCGGTCCCTTGCCCATGGCGCCGCTTTCCTCGGCGAGGATGGCGTGGGTGGGGTAGGCGCGGCGCAGTTCCTTGACGATCTCAGCCTCGGCCAGCCGGTCGACCTCGGACGCGAAGTCCATGCGTTGCTTTTCAACGACATTGAGGCCGTCGATGCGGTTCATGTAACGCAGGATCACGTTACCAGCGGAGCGCGCGGCGCGTACCGCGACGTTGACGGCGGGTCTGGTCATGGCTTTGGCTTGGCAAAAGAACGGGTTAGCGGCCGGGAATGGTAGCAGAGCGGGACATGAGGGGCGAGGCCGTGGTTCGCCGGCTCCCTCCCATTCCATCGCCTGTCCACTATCCTTGCCAGCCCCAGACGCATCGCTCCAGCGCATGAACACCAGTCTCGATTTGCCCAGCCGTTTCCGTTTCGTCCTTGTCCGTACTTCCCATCCGGGCAACATCGGCAGCGCCGCGCGGGCCATGCGGACGATGGGTTTCAGCCGGATGGAGCTGGTTACGCCGCATCGTTTTCCGGATCGTGAGGCCGCGGCGCTGGCGGCAGGTGCGGATGACGTGCTGGCCGGGGCAGGGGTGCACCAGGAGCTGGTCGAGGGATTGGCCGGCAGCAATCTGGCGTTTGGCCTGTCGGCGCGCCGGCGCGGCGTGAATTTGCCGGAGCTGACCCCGCGTGAGGCCGCCATGCAGGCGCTGGCCGCGGCGGAGCGGGGCGAGCAGGTGGCGTTGGTGTTCGGCAACGAGCGCACCGGGCTGGAAAACGAAGAGCTGGCCCGTTGCCATGCGATGGTGCGGATTCCCAGCGTGGATGATTTCAGTTCGCTCAATCTGTCGCAGGCCGTACAGGTGATGGCCTACGAATTACGCGTCGCCTTGCTGGGAGAGAGCATGCCGGTAGCGCCGCCTGTGCACGACGAACCACCCGCCGATGCAGCGCAGATGGAGCGTTTCTACGAGCATCTGGCGCAGACGCTGGATGACATCGATTTTCACAAGGGACGTGCGCCGACCACCATCATGTTGCGTCTGCGCAAGCTGTTTCAGCGTGCGCAGATGGATGCGCGCGAATTGCGCATGTTGCACGGCATTTTTGCCGATGCGCAGCGCATGGCGCGGCTGGCGGGAGAAAAGAAGTAACCGATGGGTATCGAGGTAGGCTGACGTAGGTTGGGTAGGTTGGGTTAGCGCAGCGTAACCCAACGATGTTTGTCGCTTCGATGGAATTCCGTTGGGTTACGCTGCGCTAACCCAACCTACCCAACCTACCCAACCTGCGCCAGCCTATTGTTCGTCGTCAGCGGCTTCAATGCGCGGCGCCGGCGTTATCAGCAGTTTGTCGATACGCGCACCATCCAGATCCATCACCTCAAAGCGGATGCCGCGCCACGCGAACACTTCGCCGGTTTGCGGAATATGCCCCAGCGCCGCCATGACCATGCCGGCAGCCGTGCGGAAATCGTGCTCGTCTTCGCCGGGCAACTGGTCCACATGCAGCAGTTCGCGCAAGTCGTCGGTGGAGATCGCTCCATCGACCAGCCAGCTGCCGTCTTCGCGTTGCACGATCGGCATATGTTCTTCGTTGCCGTGCCCAAGCTGGCTGGCGCCGACGACGGCCGCGAGCAGGTCATTGAGGGTCACGATGCCGTCGATGGCGCCGTATTCATCCACCACCAGCGCCATCGGTGTTTCGGCATCGCGGAATTCTTCCAGCAGGTCCAGTGCGCGGGCAGTGGCCGGCACGTACAGCGGCTTGGCCAAGGTACGAAACAGGTCCGGTTTGCCGGCGGTGATGCTGCCGAGCAGGCTTTTTACTTCGACCACCCCGACGATGTCGCTTTCATCGCCACGGTAGACCGGGTAGCGCGAAAAGGGCGTTTCCCGCAGTACTTCGAGGTTTTCCGCCAGCGGCGCGGTCATATCCAGCCAGGCGATGCGGGTGCGCGGGCTCATCACGCTGTCTACCGTGCGGTCGCCAAGGCGCAGCACGCGATTGACCATGGCTTGTTCGTCGGCATCCAGTACGCCCTGTTCGGCACTTTCGGCGACCAGCAGGCGGATTTCTTCTTCAGTGGCGGCGTTTTCGCCGCGATCCTGCACGCGCATCAGCTTCAGCAACAGGCCGCTGGAGCGGTTGAGCATCCACACGAAAGGTGCAGTGGCGCGGGACAGCACCAGCATGGGCATGCCGACCATGCTCGACACCTTCTCCGGCGCAGACAGCGCCAACCGCTTGGGCACCAGTTCGCCGACCACAATCTGGATGAACGAGATCACCATGAAGCCCAGCACGATGCCGATGATCCGGGTGTAGGGCACCAGCCAGGCGATGCTTCCGTTGTGCAACAGGTTCGCGATGTGCGAACCCACCGCGTCGCCGGCCACGGCACCGGTGGTCAGCATCACCAGGGTGATGCCCACCTGGACGGTGGACAGGAAGTGCTCCGGGGACTCGGCATGGCGCAGGGCGATCTTGGCGCGCTGGCTAGTGCGGGCCATCTGTTTCAGGCGGCTTTTGCGCGACGCCACCAGCGCCATTTCCGATAGCGCCAAGAAACCGTTGCACAGGGCGAGGATGAGGACGAGCGCGAGTGTGGTCAGCATCGCGACGGGGGATGGGATGCGGGCATGACGTCAGTGTAAGGCACGGCGGACGGTCAGTGCTGGGTGCGGGGCCGGGCTTTGATGCAGGCTTACGAGGCCCTCCTGTAACATGTGTGAAATATTTGCCCCCTTTTTTGCGCCCCTAGGCTGTAACGCATGTTTTCACTCCAGACGATTTTCGGCAAAGGCGACAAGTTCTATGGGCTGCTCGAACAGAGCGCCGACGCTGCCCGCGAAAGCGCCAAGGCCTTGCATGAACTGGTGACCCAGTCCAACCATGCCCCGATCATGGCGGCCTTCGCGGCCGCGCGGGCGCGCGAGAAGGCACTGGCCGGACAGATCAGCGAAGAGCTGGTGAATACCTTCGTCACCGCGCTGGACCGCGAGGACATCGAGGCGCTCAACAGCGCGCTCTACAAGATTCCCAAGAGCGTGGAAAAGTTTGCCGAGCGCTACGAGATCGTGGTCAGCCGCCTTGCCGGCGTGGATTTCGGCCAGCGCGCCCTGGTGCTGGCGCGTGCCACCGAAGTGGTCGCCGACATGATCGGCGAGCTGCGCAAGGGTTTGCGTATCGATCGGGTTAAGAAGCTGCAGGATCGCCTGCAGACCCTGGAGTCGGAAGGCGATCGCATGCTGCTGGCACCGTATCGCACGCTCTATATCGAGAATAACGACGCCATGCGCGCCATGCTGGCCAAGGACTTGTTCGAGCTGCTGGAGAAGGCCATCGACAAGTGCCGCGATGTCGGCAACATCGTCTATTCCATCGTCCTGAAGAACTCCTGAGGAATACGCCTTGCACGCTTTCCTGACTGCGTGGCGCGTCCCGACGGGAGTGGGCGCATGAGCCTTGGCCTGGTTATCGTGGTGGTGCTGATCGCACTCATCTTTACCTACATCAACGGCTTTCACGACACCGCCAACTCCATCGCCACGGTGGTGGCCACCAAGGTGTTGAGCCCAGGGCAGGCGGTGCTGCTGGCGGCGATCACCAACATGATCGGTGCGTTGTGGGGGACGGCGGTGGCCGCGACCATCGCGGCCGGGATCGTCAACACGGGCATGGTCGAGGCCGGCCCGCAACTGCTGATCTGTGCCTTGCTGGCAGCCATCGTGTGGAATCTGATCACCTGGTGGCTGGGTTTGCCATCCAGTTCCAGTCACGCGCTGGTCGGAGCGCTGGTGGGTGCAGCCATCGCCGAGTCCGGTGGACGCCTGGCGGCGGTGATCTGGGCGCAAGGCGGAGTCCATTGGTGGGAAGGCAAAGGGGTGTTGCCGAAGGTAGTGGTGCCGATGGTGATGTCGCCGATCATGGGCTTTGTGCTGGGCTTCCTGCTGATGGGCGGCCTGTACGCCCTGCTGACCTGGTTCGCCAGCAGCACCGGCTTTCTGCGCTATCTGGGGCGCACTCCGTTCGTGAACAGCTTCTTCGGCAAGGCGCAGATTTTGTCCGCCAGCGCGATGGGCCTGGCACACGGCATGAATGACGCGCAGAAGAGCATGGGCATCATCGCGCTGGCCTTGGCCGGCGCGACGGCGGCCGGTGATTTCGATGGTTTGCCGTCGTGGCTGTCGTTCCTGCAGATCCACGAATCCAGCGCGGGCGGTTTTGCTGTGCCGCATTGGGTGGCGGTGGTCTGCGCGCTCACCATGGCTGCCGGTACGGCGGGTGGCGGCTGGCGCATTATCAAGACGCTCGGCCACAAGATGGTCCGGCTGCATCCAATCAACGGTTTCGCCGCCGAAGGCAGTTCGGCGCTGGTGATTCTGGGAGCATCCGTATTCGGCTTGCCGGTATCCACCACGCATGTGGTGTCCTCGTCGATCATGGGCGTGGGCGCGGCCAAGCGCTTCAATGCGATCCGCTGGTCGGTGGTGGAGCGGATGGTGTGGGCGTGGATTCTCACGCTGCCGGTCACGGCGTTGATTGCTTACGGGTTTGTCTATCTTGCCCAGCGCTTCGGCTAGGGCCTGTTCGCGCTATGGGCGCGGGCCATGCCCATAGTGCGAACAGGTCCTAGAAGCTGTCGCCGCCGCTGACGATGGCCTGTTCGAGCTGATCGCCGAGGCTGCCCAGCTCGCCGATCAGTCGCCGCAGTTCCTGCTGGTTGAGCAGTTCGTAAGGCCGGTTTTCGCACAGGTGCAAGTACGGGGAGCCATCCAGATCGGCTACCGCCAGGAATCCGCTGCGTTGCTCCCAGTTGAAGCGCAGACAGCGCTTGGGATCGATGCCAGACAGCGGGCCAATGGGGGTGGAGATACGCAGATAGCGGCGTCCGTTCTCGTCCTCCAGTTCAGCCAGATAGATGCCCTGGTGACGGCCGTGCGGCAGCACCAGGTCAAAGCTGATCAGATACGGATCGTTCTGCCGCAAGGGATGCAGACTGCCGATCAGCGAACGCACCGCTTCGAAATGATGCATGCGACCACCCGAGTGCAACGATGGATGACTGGTACTCTGCCACGACCGACTCGTTGGTGCACCCTGTCATGAAAGCGGAATATATGAAGGTTTTCGAGGCCATTGCCGCGATTCCTCCCGGGCGCGTGGCCAGCTACGGCGCCATCGCGGCCCGCGCCGGCTTGCCGGGACGTGCGCGGCTGGTGGGCCGCTTGCTGGGCGAGGTGCCGGACGGCATGACGCTGCCCTGGTTTCGCGTTTTGCGTTCCAGCGGCCATATCGCCATGCCGCCGGGCAGTCGCGGTTTTCGCGAGCAATGCCGTTTGCTGCGTGCCGAGGGCGTGGAAGTGAAAAACGGTCGCGTGCCGCTGTCGCGCTTCGGCCTGGATGCGGATGTGGATCGCGCGCTGTGGGGGATGCCTGACGCGTAATTCGGATCATCGCGAAGCACTTTCGGCAGCTATGACTAGGCTGAAAGCGTGAGTGGTGTTGATCAGTTTGCTAGCATTTCGCCGATGCCCGCCAGTCCCCTCGATATCCTCCAGAGCGTCTTCGGTTACGCCAGTTTCCGCGGTCCGCAACAAGCCATCGTCGAACATGTCGCCGAGGGTGGCGATGCCTTGGTACTCATGCCCACCGGCGGTGGCAAGTCGCTGTGCTATCAGATCCCGGCCTTGCTGCGGCAGGGCACCGGCATCGTGGTCTCGCCATTGATCGCGCTGATGCAGGATCAGGTGGACGCACTGCGTGAAGCCGGCGTTTCTGCCGCTTATCTCAACTCCAGCCTGGACGCCCAGGAACAACGCGAGGTGGAGCGCCGGTTGCTGGCCGGTGATTTGAATCTGCTCTATGTCGCGCCGGAGCGTTTGCTGACCACGCGCTTTCTCGACTTGCTTGAGCGCACCGAAGTAGCGCTGTTCGCCATTGACGAGGCGCATTGCGTCTCGCAATGGGGTCACGATTTCCGGCCGGAATATCGCGAGCTGACGATACTGCACCAGCGATTTCCGCAAATACCGCGCATCGCACTTACCGCCACGGCCGATCCGCGTACGCGCGAGGAAATCGTTGAACGATTGGCGCTGCAGGATGCCCAGCAGTTCGTTTCCAGCTTCGATCGGCCGAATATCGGTTACGCGATTGCCCTACGTCACAATCCGCGCAGCCAATTGCTGGGTTTTCTGGATGGGCACCGTGGCGATGCCGGCATCATCTACTGCCTCAGCCGCCGCAAAGTCGATGACACCGCGGCATGGCTGTCGGAAGCGGGCATTGAGGCGTTGCCGTATCACGCGGGCCTTGATGCTGCGACACGTGCTGCGAACCAGCAACGTTTCCTGCGCGAAGACGGCATTGTGATGGTCGCAACGGTGGCGTTCGGCATGGGCATCGACAAGCCGGATGTGCGCTTCGTGGCGCATCTGGACTTGCCGCGCAGCATGGAAGGCTATTACCAGGAAACCGGACGCGCAGGTCGTGATGGCTTGCCGGCCAAGGCGTGGATGATCTACGGGCTGTCCGACGTGGTCACGATGAGCCAGATGATTGCGCAGTCCGAATCGGGCGATGAACGCAAGCGGGTCGAGCGCTCCAAACTCGATTCGCTGCTCTCGTACGCAGAGGCGACGCAATGCCGCCGCGAGCTACTGCTGTCCGCTTTTGGCGAGCATTTTCATGGTCCTTGCGGCAATTGCGACAACTGTCTGCAGCCGCCAACAACCTGGGATGCCACCATTCCCGCGCAGAAAGCCTTGTCGGCGGTTTACCGCAGTGGTCAGCGTTATGGCTCGGGTTACGTGATCGACATCCTGCGCGGCATCGATAGTGAGCGCATGAGCCAGCTCGGCCACGACCGGCTCACAACGTTTGGCATCGGCGCCGATATGGACGAAAAGCAGTGGCGTTCGGTATTCCGTCAATTGCTGGCGGCAGGACTGCTGGCCACTGACGCGGAAGGTTTTGGTACGTTGCGCCTTACCGCCGCCAGTCGTGATGTGCTCGTCGGCCAACGCGCGATCCATATGCGTGAAGAAACACGGCCCGCGCGCCGTGCCTCGCGTCGCCGCGATAGCCAACTGGTGACCGGAGCCAGCCTGGGTATCGAGGCTTACGAACAGCCGCTATGGGATGCACTGCGCGGGCTGCGTTCGCGCCTGGCCAAGCAGCACGGCGTGCCCGCCTATGTGATCTTTCATGATGCGACGTTGCTGGCGATGCTGCGCGCGCTACCGGAGAACGAAGAAGATCTCGCTTCGATCAGCGGCATCGGTGAGGCCAAGCTGAAGCGTTATGGCCGTGATTTTCTTGAGGTGATCAACGCCAAGGAGTGAAGCTGAATCAGCTTGGGAGACCTGATCGCCTCGTCACTATGCCGACATCGGTCGGATTCGGCATGTTTCAGCGATGCGCCTTAAAGGGGTGCAACCGATCATCCATGATCAGTCGCGCCACGGCTCGGGCGACCCAGCGTGCGCCGCGAGTGGCGCTTGCGCGTGGAGCCGGCATCGACACCGCTTGATCTGAATGTGGCCGTGGCGCGAGCCAGGCGTGCGTGCGGCAGGGCGGGCGATTCCGCCAGATAACGCCACTCGCTGAGGAACTGCGGCAGACGCGCCTGCGGCCAGATCAGCCGTAGCGCATCCAGTGCTGCTTCGGCCGTATCGTGACGCGCCACTTCGCGCGCCTCGAGCAACGAACGCCAGCGGTGGCCGTGCCTAACAATCCGGAACAGGCCGCGGCTCGACGGAAAAACATACTGCGACATCATCGGGGGATACTCCATGTCCGATGGTGAAAGCATGCTGTATGTCGATGACGCGATGGTTATTCCTGTGCGTCATTACGATGGCGGGCAACGGTCGGCTTGATGACGGCGTGACGTGTTTGTTAGGTCGGCGTGAATTCAGCCAGCGTGACAATTCACTTCCGGCGCGCTGGCAATGGTTTCACCCTTCGCCAACGGCGCGAGCATCCCGTCGCGCATGCCTTTGGTCCACCATTGCCAGCCATCGCCGATATAGCGAGCGCCGCTGCCGGACATGGCGACGTGCAAGGTATGGGTTTCGCCTTTGATCTTGACCAGCGCGGTATCGGTGTCTGGATACGCGGCCTGTACCACTTGCCCATCGCTGCAGGCATAGCTGGTCCAGGCAGGTGTGGGGGCGGGCGCTGTGTGATCGGCGGCCGCTGCGCAGCCCGCCAGGGTGAACAGGAATGCTGCGAGCACGCAGCTAGGGATATTCATGGCTGGCCCTCGGTTTGTCCCGAGAGCCAGCATAAAGCGACGGTGCCGTGGTGTCCTGCGCGAGGTGCCTATCTGATCTATATGACTTGGTACACCGGGGCTCCTTTCGCTACGTATCGGCCCGCGGTTCAGGGCATTGCAGACTTCGCCAACGCCTTGATCTGGTCCGGATCGGTAATGCCGACGGAGCGACCCGTCTCCTTGCTGCCGTTGAAGGCGATCAGCGTGCTCTGCGTGGTGATGCCCAGGGCGCGCTTTTCAGCCGTCTGGTTGTCGTAGTCGAGCCGCAGGATGAGCAGCTTGTCAAAAGCGGGGTCTTTCGCCATGGCGTCAATGGTGGGAGCCTGCTTGCGGCAAGTCGGACACCAACTGGCATAGGCATCCACCAGGACGGACTTGCCCGCCGTTTGCGCCGCTTTCAAGGCAGCAGTCGTAAAGGGCTGGATGGGCTGTGCCATCAGCGGTGTGGCAAAGGCCAGGCCAAGCAGACAGAGGATCGAAAGTTTGCGAAAAGCAGACATGGTCAGTTCCTGGGATGAATCCAATGGCTTATTCGTTGTCGACATGAAGGGGGTTACACGAAGTAACTCGCCCGGGCGGCAGAGCGAATGCACCGTTAGAAACCGTGAAACGAGAGCGTTAACGGTACTTGCCTTGGAGATTGAAGATGCAAAGCAGTGGTACTCATCAGGAAGATAGCGCAGGTGGCCCGGCATGAGCGGCAACCTTAATCCGCTGGTTGCGTATGCGGCAGGCGTATTGACGATTCTGTCGCCTTGCGTGATCCCGCTGGTGCCGATCGTGCTTGGCAGTGCGGCCCAGCGTCATCGGTTAGGACCGCTCGCGTTGTCGTTGGGGCTGGTGGCTTCGTTTACGCTCATGGGCTTTGCCGTGGCGACCGTGGGCGCTTCCATCGGGCTGGATAGCGAAACGGTTCGCACATGGAGCGCCGCACTGTTGCTGTTTGTCGGCATAGTCCTGGTGGTGCCCCGGCTGCAACAGTTCTTTGAGCATCTGATTACTCCGCTTGCCAATTGGGCCGGTGAGCGTCAGGCGCGGCTGGAGCGGTTCGGTTTGGCGGGGCAGGCGGGAATCGGCGTGCTGCTGGGCCTGGTATGGAGCCCGTGCGTCGGACCAACCCTGGGCGCTGCGACCGTGCTTGCCGCGCAGGGCAAGGATCTGGGGCAAGTGGCCTTCGTGATGCTGGCCTTCGCGCTCGGTATCGCCTCAGTGTTGCTGGCGATGGCCTTTGCGACACAGAGCCTGCTCGCGCGCTGGCGTGGAAAGCTGATGAGTGCAGGAGCACGTGGCAGACGAGTACTGGGTGGGTTGATCGTGCTGGTCGGGGTGCTGATCATCACCGGCACCGATCGCTATCTGGAAGCGACCATCGTCGGCGTCCTGCCTGATTGGGTGACGAACCTTACGACGTCGCTTTGATATGACGCGCCAGCTCCCGATGGCCCCACGCGCCTGGACGGTGGGGCCATGGGCATGGGGCATCGAAGGACGCTAGTTCGTACCAATGATGCGCCCCGATTGGGCGTCAATTTGCAATGACACGCGAACGCCGGCGGTATTCCTGGCTCTCACCGTCCAGATGCCATGCAGAAAATCCAGGTCATGCACATCTGTGTAGCCTTGCACGGAAAGCGATGAGCGAATATCCGCTTCGCTGATCAGTGAGATTTGTTTATTCGGATAGGCCTTGCCGGTCATGGGATCCACGCGGAGTTTCACGCGTTCGCCGTCAGCGCTGCGCGCGCGGGCCGTCCATACGCCATCCTGGAATTCCAGGTCATGTACGTCGGTGTAGCCCTGCTGCGTAAGCTGTGTGTCGACTTCCCGCTGGGTCAAGGCCTGCTGTTGTGCCATGGCGGTGCCGGCACATCCCAGCGCCAGCGCGATGATCAATGAAGCCTTCTTCTGCACGGACTTCTCCTCGTTGCTGCAGGAGACCCGAGTCTTGGCCGTTAAAGATCCATGCTTAGTGAAAAAAGTATTAGCCGGGTCAAGCCATGTTCACAGTCTCCGATCAGGAGCCATGCGACGCCTGGAGCGATCGGCTCGATCTGAATAGCCATTCGCGGCGGGTCATCCAGCGATCGTTTAACTGGTGTTGTGCGCAATCTCAGGCTAGATTGAGGACGTGTTTTTTCTTGGTCGTCACATGGGGCGTGGATGGACCAGAGTCTAAGCACGCAGGCACCGATGGGAGGGCGTTCCGGCGCCGCTTCGCAGGGAGGGCAGCTATCTGCGTTGCGCCGTTATCAGCGACGGCTGCTTTATGGCGGGGGTGGCCTGCTTACCTTGATCATCATGCTGGTATGGATTGTCGGCGCACTCTCCAGCATCGATGACTTTCATACCAGCCAGCGGCAGGTCTTCCGTGAAGGCCAGGCGGCCGCCAACGCCTTCCTCGTCCAGCGTGAAAGGGCATTTGCCAACAGCATCAATGCCAATGACATCATCTGGGCGACCCAGCAGAACTTCCTGATTCAGGCAGGTACACCTCTGGCGCATGAATTTTTGGCGCAGGGGGAACAGGCTGTGATTCCGGCGCTCAACAAGTCAAACCTGGCTTGGCTGGTGCTTGGTGATGGCGCAGCCGCCATGTCTCCTACGACACTCGCGGCTTATCTGGGAATGCTGCAGGAATATTCGGCGTACACGGCGCCGTCTTCAGATCAGTTGGTGAGCTATGCCTATGATCCATCCGGCAAGTTGCTGGTGCTGACCGGCATTCGCGATGAAGCGCAGCTGATGCAGATTCTAAAAGTGTCGACGCGCGAGCAGGCATTTGCGGCGTTAATGCGCGCGGGATCGCGCGCCAAAACCCTGGCTTCACCGGGCAAAGACATCGTCGCGGCAAACGACGCCCCGCTCGTTTCCTACTACGGTGAAAATCCACTGACTGGAAAATCTTCGCTGATCGGCATCATGACGCTGATGACGGACGGCAAGGTGTATTTCCATCGGGTGCTGTTCGAGGAAGTGGACGCCCTCAAGGCGTCACTGACCACGGCAACTTCGGGGAACTTTGGGATATTCACGCCTGACGGGCAAGCGGTGCTTGAAACCGGCGATATGCCGCCCATGTCGCCGACCGAGCGCGCGAGCTTGCTGCAGAACAGACATTTGCAGGGGAACACGTTTTCTGCGTTGGCCGTGTGGCGTGAACACGGCGCCTTCATCGTCGCCGGTCCGTTGCATGGCTTTGACTGGACGTTGCTGCACTTCTACAGCTGGCGTGATGTGCTGGCGGCCAACGGGCAGTACATGGTTATAACCGGCTCCGTGGCGCTGCTGATCCTGGCGTTGCTGTGGGCGCTGCTGTTGCGCCTTGATCGTCGTGTGTTTGCACCCGCGCTCGCCGATGCGTCGCGAGTCTATGAAAGTGAAGCCTTGAATCGCACCATTATCGAAACATCACCGGTGGCATTGTGTTTGCTGGACCCATCGTCAGGCAGGCAGATCCTGCGCAACGATGTGATGCGCAGCGTTATCGGCACGGATGAGGCCTCGGAAGTTGAGGCGCTGTTTCATCAACTTATCGCATATGCCAATGAGCAAGGGGCGCCAGCTTCACCTCACGAATTTCAGTGGACGCTGGATCTGCCCGAAGCACAGCGTCGTCATCTGCAGGTGGCGATGGCATCGTCGAGCTATCGCAATCAATCCGTGTGGGTGTGCGCCTTGCGCGACATCACCGCACAAGCTGAGCTGGAAGAGAATCTGCGCCGCGCACGCCGCGATTCCGAGCAGGCGCGAGTTGCGGCCGAATCAGCCAGTCACGCCAAGACCGCTTTTGTGGCGAGCATGAGTCACGAAATACGTACGCCACTCAACGGTGTGCTGGGTCATCTGGAGTTGTTGTCCCGTTCGTCATTGAGTCCCGCACAGCGAGAGCGCCTGGATCGCATTCGTCTTTCCGCCGATGCATTGCTCGGGATTATCAGCGACGTGCTGGATTTTTCGCGCATTGAAGCGGGGCAGCTGGATATCGATCCCATGCCGTTCGAGCTGCGACCGCTGATCGAGCAGGCCGCGCTGCTCTTTGCGCCTGCGGCGCAGCGGAAAGGGGTGAAACTGTATTTTTCGATCGATCCGGCGCTCGCCGACGGTTATGTCTCCGACGTGCATCGCCTCCGGCAGATTCTCAACAATCTGCTTGGCAACGCCGTCAAATTCACGGAGTCGGGACGCATCATCGTGCGTGTCAGCGCCGGTGAACCGACCGGCGAAGCACCGACATGGCTGCGCTTCCAGGTCGTCGATTCGGGCATAGGCATGAGCGAGCAGCAGGTGGCCGAGCTGTTCCAGCCATTTACGCAGGCCGATGCGAGTATCTCTCGCCGCTTCGGTGGCAGTGGCCTGGGGTTGGCGTTGTGCCAGCAGCTGAGCCACTTGCTGGGCGGGCAAATCCGTGCCGAGAGTACGCAGGATGTGGGCAGCGTGTTCACGCTGGATATTCCAGTCGAGCAGGTAGCTGCGACCAAGCCATCGGTCAGGCCATTGAGCGGGCTACGCGTGGCATTGCTTTCGGCGGCGGCGGAATGGCGCGCTGAAATCGGCACGTTGCTTAAGGCTTGGGGCGCGACGGTCGTGGCGGCCGGGCTTCCCGGTGACTTGAAGGGTAACGCCGCCGATGTGCTGTTGATTTTTGGCGAGCCACGTTCATGGAGTGTGGAGGAAGAGCAGGAGCTTCTTTCCTCCCAGGCACGCGTGATTCGTGCTTACGCAAACGGGCCGCTCATACCCGAACAGCGTGAAGGTGCCGTATTCGTTTCCTGTTATGCCAGTGAGGCGTTGTTATCTGCACTCCGGTTGGGAAGCGATCATGACACCGCCGTTTCGCCGCTCCAGCCAGAGTCGATCCAGACGGAAACACCGGCGAACCGCGGCAGGATCCTGTTGGTGGAAGACAATCCCGTCAATCGAGAACTCATCCAGCAGCAACTGGAAGAACTCGGCTTTGACGTGGACAGCGCCGAGCACGGCGAGGCCGGTCTGCGCAAATGGAAGCCGGCTACCTACGTGGCCGTGCTGACTGACATCAACATGCCCCATATGAGCGGTTATGAGTTGGCGCACGCCTTGCGCGAGCATGATGGACGTGTGCCGATCATGGCCATCACTGCTACTGCGCTGGCCAGTGAAAAGGCGCGTTGTCGAGAAGTGGGAATTACTGATGTACTGCTCAAGCCACTCACGCTCGAAAGCCTTAATGACGCGCTTAGTCGCTATGTCTCCGGGAGTGTGAGTATCGACGAGACAAAGCGTTCGCCAGTCCCCCACAAAGCATTTCCGGAAAAAGTCCTGCGCATCTTTGTGGAGCGGGGTACTAGTGATTTGGAGGCGCTTCGCGACGCTCTGGCCGGGCATGATGCCCAGGCGTTGATTGATGTCATCCACTCCTTCAAGGGTGCCTTGCTGATGCTGGGCGAGTCCGACGCAGCAGGAACTTGTTCCGTGCTGGAAAGCCGCCTTCGCGAGGAAGACGTGGTCGAGCTTGGCTCTGAACTGCAACGTCTCGTTGACGTGTTGGATGCCGTTGTCCAGCGATACAAAACGGATCTGGTCGAATAGGAAAGTCGCGAAATCGAAATGTGAGGTTTGTCGAACATCCCTTCATCACAACTTGACGGTCGTCCTGCCATGAACATGCAAGGCAGACAATCCCACCGACGCGGCTCCGATGTCAGGCGGTTCTGGCTCTGGCGGCGGCTGAGCATTATTCGCGGCGTGGACCACGATGCCGTGATGTCGAATGTCATGGAGGGTGGTGGTCTGACCCCGCGCTATGCCTTCATGGTGGTGATGTCTTGTGGCATCGCCATCCTCGGCTTATTGCAGTCGTCCGCGGCGGTCGTGATTGGTGCCATGCTGATCTCGCCCTTGATGGGGCCCATCGTGCAGCTTGGCTTTTCGCTCTGTGTGGTGGACTTTCGCCTGATGCGCAAGGCGCTCTATGCGCTGATGGTCGGGATTGCCCTGGCATTGTTTACGGCCATGTGCATCGTCTGGCTCTCACCCTTGAAAGAAGCGACCAGCGAAATTCTTGCGCGCACACAGCCCAACCTTTTCGATCTGCTGGTGGCTTTATTCTCGGGCCTGGCGGGTGGCTACGCGGTCATCACGCGCAAGGGTGAAACCATCGTGGGCGTTGCCATTGCTACCGCCTTGATGCCGCCGCTAGCGGTCGTAGGGTTTGGTCTGGCAACCAGCAACATGGCGATCGCTGGAGGGGCTTTCTTCCTGTTTATGACCAACTTGCTGGCCATCGCCCTCAGCATGACCTTAATTGCCAAATGGTACGGCTTCGGTGTCGAGAACTCTCCCCAACACGCGGCCTGGCAGGCGGGTGTGATTGCCGTCACTTTTATCTTGCTGGCAATTCCGCTGGGTTTGGCGTTGCGTGACATTGCCGAGCAGACATGGATGACCAAACAGACCCGGGTGGCTATCCAGTCCTACCTGGATGAACACGGGGGAAGTATCGAGCACTTAAAGGTTGAGCAGCGCAAGGATCGCTA
This sequence comes from Dyella flava, assembly GCF_016904955.1. GTDB lineage: Bacteria > Pseudomonadota > Gammaproteobacteria > Xanthomonadales > Rhodanobacteraceae > Dyella_B > Dyella_B flava. The sequence continues at coordinate 305,185 of NZ_JADIKE010000038.1, forward strand.
CGCGATCGATGTGGTGGCTCTCGTTCCCGCTTATCTGGATGATGCGAAAGCTAACATCGAGGCACGTCTTGCAGGGCGTCTCAAGCACAATTTTGTCGTGCAAGTGCGCCAGATGCTGGAGGCCAACAATAATATTCGCCTCAATCAAGCGGATCTGGATGATTTGCGCTTGCGTGTCGATGACCTTACACAGCAAGTTGCCGAGCTGCGGGAGCAATCGCGGCCGCTGATTGCCTTGCAGGTCAAGGATCTACTCAAGGGTGAGCCCGGCGACGTGGACGTGGATATCGATCAGAGAAAAATCAGCGTGACATTGCCAGCGACGACTCATCTCGATGAGCAGGATATCCAGGCGTTGAAGACGAAACTGAGCGAGGCTGAGCCTGGTTGGAGTATTGACGTCAACAAGCTTTCGCTGGCGGAGCAGGAGCGGAGTCGAGCGCAAACGCAGTAATCGACATCGTATCCGCCGTTACAATAGGTCGGCGTCCGACCCTCCAGACTGTTGTATGCCGAATTTCGCAGTTTGAGACGGTGCGGATCGTTGCCAAAATAAAATGGAGTGTCCAACCTTGGTTATTCGAGTGGTTGTGGCCGACGACCATCCTGTACTGCTCGCCGGCATGGAATGCCTGCTATCGGCTATCAGCGACGTGAGCGTGGCCGGTCTGGCTAAGAATTCGACGGAGCTTGTTGATCTATTGGCGCTTCACGATATCGATGTGGCGCTCATCGACTTTTGCATGCCGGAAGGCAAGTATGGCGATGGCATCGCGCTGTTGCGATTTCTGATGCGGCGTTTTCCCAGGATAAGGCTGGTTGTTGTTACTGGCGTAGAAAGTGTTCAGGTTCTGCAAAATATCCAGAAGATCACCATTGATGTGATTGTCAGCAAGGCTGACCATCATGACTGCCTCGAAGCGGCCATCCGGTACGCGTATTACCGCAATCGTTATCTCTCGCCCGAAATTCATAAGCTGCTTGAACAAGGCTTGCTTCAGGCCAAGGGCAAGGAGGGAATGCCCCTCAGTAAACGCGAGATGGAGGTGCTGCGCATGTACGCGGAAGGCTGTTCCGTTATCGACATAGGCAAGCGTGTCGGGCGCAGTCGAAAAACCATCAGCTCGCAAAAGATCTCCGCCATGCGCAAGCTCGGTTTGCAGACCGATTCTGAGATTTATGCCTACGCCATGGCTAGTGGTTTGATCGTATCTACGCAAGTCTCTCGCTGTCGCTCCTGAGTAAGGCCGAGGCGTGCCGGGTTGGCGGCGGTTCGATGGCGCGATGGCCTGCGTCAGTGGCGCGCAAAAAGGTTGTTTGTCGGCTATCACGCGTGTGTCGAGCACGTCGCATATCGGCGAATTGGGACTGGTCCGATAGCGCTTCCTGCTTGCATGGATAGGCTTGGGACTGTGCTGCGTCTGGGCGGCGAATCAGTCAAAAGTGGGGAGGGGAAGTGAAAGAGGCCGATGAAATGGAAGTCTATTCGCTGCTGCTTGGGTTTAGTGATATGAGCGAGGAGCAGCAGAAACTATTTACGGATGGGATGAACAAATATATGTATATTTCGTCAGCCCGGCGTCGCCAGTTGCGGCTGTGCTGGGAGAGGTGCTTCCCGGACTGGAATAAATATCCCGGTTCCTGATGGCTGGGAGTTCTGGCTATGCATGCGATGGGAGGTTTCGATTCGTCTTTGAATCGATGGCTTTATTCCCTTGAGACTTATTATTCCTCGCGGCGCTGGCTTGCTCTTTTTTGTCAGTAAAAAAATTCACCGCGGCGAAAAGTTGTAAACCAGATTTGGCTGAATTGGGCATCAGAACCGCCTGCGCCGCTTGAAGGGTTTGTTCGCGACTTGTGTAAGGTTATTCGGGTGATCTGACTTCGTAACGTGACGGTGATTTCCGCCGAGTCCGATAGTGCGGGTAAGACGTACTTCATACCATTTATTTGCTCGTTCTTAACTGCGAGCAAATGCGTTGTGTCGTCTTCGGGGTCATACGTTTGCGGTTCGACGCCGTGCCTTATTTCGTCGGCAACCAAGCCTGTGCCGATGGTTAAGTGCGTAAAGAAGATGGGCACGTCCAATCAAGTCATTTGAAGGAATCAAAGCATTTATGAAGAAGATTAAGCTTGGCTCTGCGCTGGCTGTCATGGGGTTGGCTGTTGCTGGTGGGGCTGCCAACGCTGCTGATGGCGGCGTTATCACGTTTCATGGTGTGGTTACCGACACCACCTGCACGGTGCAGGGCGGCTCGGGTACCGATGGCGGCGTGAACAATTTCTCCGTCGCCCTGAATGGCGTGGATGCCAACATTCTTGACCGGGCCGCCAAGACCGCGAATGCCACGGCTTTCCAGGTGCTCGTCGGTGGTCCGGATGAGCCGTCCTGTGGTGCTGGCGACGGCAAGGTGGCTTCCATGTCGTTCCTGGCTTCCAGTCCGCAGGTCGATGGCGCTACCGGCAACTTGAACAACCTGCTGACCAACGAAGCTGGCAATGTGCAGGTCCAGCTGCTGCAGCGCGATGGCTCGACTGCCATCGACCTGCGTGATCCCAACAAGGGCTTGCAGTCCGCCAACATCGTCAACCATCAAGCCACCTTGCAGTACTACGCCCAATACTACGCTACTGCCGCTGCTACTCCCGGTTTGCTCGAGACCAACGTCGTTTACGCCGTTAACTATAACTAATCGGTCTTGCGACGTCTTTGCCGGCGGTTTTCGCCGCCGGCACTTTTTCTCTATTCAGGTGATTTATGACGACCAGATTTGGGCGTCGCGCCATGGCGTGCGTGTGTGCCATGGCCGGCCTATTTGCAACTTGCAGTGAGGCGAGCGTGGTGATTGGCGGGACTCGCGTCGTGTATCCGTCAGTAGACAAGGAAGTCACCGTCAAATTCACCAACCAAGGCAAGCATCCTGCGCTGGTGCAGGTGTGGATGGATCGCGGTGATGAGAATTCAACACCTGATTCAATCAGGGTGCCCTTCACGATCATGCCACCGATCTTCCGGGTGGAGCCCGATAAGGGTCAGGCGGTACGAGTGCTCTACACCAAGGAGGCGTTGCCTGCGGATAAGGAGACCCTGTTCTGGTTCAACGTGCTTGAAGTGCCGCCCAAGACGGCCAATCAGGACGGCCAGAATCTGCTGCAATTTGCGATTCGTACACGCGTCAAGTTCTTCTTCCGCCCATCCGGTTTGCCGGGCAGCGCGGCGGACGCATTCGATCAGCTCACTTGGCAGCTGGTAAATGGCGAGGGCGGCAAGGGCGTTGCATTGCAGGTAGCAAACCCTACCCCTTACTACGTCAACTTTGCCCGTGTCGGCGTAAAGGCTGATGGGAATAGTTATATGGAACGGGGCGGTGGCCTGGTTGCTCCAGGGGGAACCAGCACTTTTCCGCTCAGTGGCATCAGCGCTCGCCCATCGGGCGATGCGAAAGCCCAGTTCGATGTGATCAACGACTACGGTGCGATCGGCTCGCATGAGAAACCGATTGCCCCCTGATTTTGTTCTTGTTCGGGTCGTCTGATTTGAATTCGAGTCGCTGATTTGAACGGCTTTGTTGTAGCCGGGTTTGTACATGCGTTTGGAGAAGCATGCATGTTGTCCGTGATGTCAGCGACCAGCCGGTGGCGTTGCCCATTGCCATTGCGCCGGGTAGTGCTGACGGTGCTGATTCTGAGTGGGATGACATCGCGGGTCTGCATGGCAGGCCCCGTGACGCCGATCAACCCGGCGGCTCCGAGTTCGCCGGTTGTTGCGGAACCTGTTTCGTTCAACAGTCTGTTCTTTCCCGGCGGCTCGGCGCCGCAAGTCGATTTGTCGCGTTTTGACCGGAGCGGGTATGTGGCGCCCGGGACTTACTACGGCGATATTTTTCTGAACAAGGCATGGCGCACGCGGGCTGATATCGTATTTGCCAATGTACCTGGCACGGACGATTCGGAGCCTTGCTACGACACGGTCGCGCTTGCAAGTTACGGTATCGATCTCGCCAAGGTCGCGTCTGATCAGGCTTATCCCGCGCGAAAATCCATTCCAAAAGGTCGTTTCTGCGGCGATATCGGTGACTACATTCCCGGTGCTTCGGCCAGTTTCGACGGCAGTGAACAGGCGCTGTCATTGTCGGTGCCGCAGATTTATATATCGCGTACCGCACGTGGTTATGTCGAGCCTTCCCAATGGGAGGCGGGCGTTGACGCCGGCGTGCTGAACTACACGGCCAACCTCTATAGCAGTGCGCAGCAAAGGCACACCAGCACCAGTGGTTATCTTGGCATCAATGCCTCGATGAACCTGGGCTCCTGGCATGCCTATCACATCGGCTCGCTTAACTGGTCCCGGGCAATGGCCACCCGCTATCAGAGCAGCGCCACTTACTTGCAGCATGATATTCCCGCGTGGCGCACGCAGTTGGTGGTGGGCGACACGTTCACCTCCGGCGACTTCTTCGACAGCGTGCGTTTACGCGGCGTGCGCCTGTATACCGACGATCGCATGCTTCCCCAGTCATTGCGCGGCTATGCGCCGGTGGTGCGCGGTGTAGCCGAAACGAACGCCCATGTGGTGATCCGTCAGAATGGATACATCATCTATGACACCACAGTGGCGCCTGGTCCTTTCGTCATCGACGATCTCTATCCCACGGGTTATGGCGGTGATCTGGATATCGAAATCACCGAGGCGGACGGCCGGGTGCGACGTTTCAGCCAGCCGTTTTCCGCAGTGCCCCAGTTATTGCGGCCCGGCGTTGATCGCTTGAGCCTGGCGGCTGGCAAGGTGAGTCAACAGAATCTGATCGATGCGCCGATCATTTTGCAGGGGACGTATCAGCGGGGGCTTAGCAATCTGCTTACTGGCTATACCGGCGCGATTATCGGTAGCGGTTATTTCTCGACATTGATCGGTACGGCTTTCAATACCCGTATCGGCGCGTTTTCCACGGACCTCACCTACGCTTCGACCAGCTTTACTGGTCAATCGACCCTTGACGGGGGCAGCTTGCGCGTCGGTTACGACAAGAATCTTGCGGGTTCGGGTACCAATCTGAGCGTGGCCGCGTACCGCTATTCCACCAGCGGGTTTGTGGGGCTCAATGATGCCGTCACCTTACGCGATGCCTATGCACGCGGTTACGGCAATGCGGTAGGGCGTCAGCGTAGCCGTATGGATATCACCCTCAATCAATCACTGGGTGATGGCAATCGCTACGGCCAGCTTTATCTCAATGGCTCGATGGCCGACTACTGGAATCAGCACGGGCGGCAGGTCAATCTCACAGCGGGTTATAGCAATAACTGGAAACGGCTTAGCTACAACGTTTCCGTGCAGCGGACGCGGGACAGTGCGTCGCAGTTCCTGCCGAGTCCGGTGATCCAGTACGGTCTGCCTGACTATTTCAATGCCTCCACCCCGCTGGCTGTTCGCGACACGCTGGTGTTCTTCAACGCTACCTTGCCGATGGGTCGCACGGACAAGTCGCCGACGCTCAGTACCATGATCAGCCACGCCAAAAGCACGGGCAGCAGTGAGCAGGCTTCCCTCACTGGCAGGGCTGGCAGTAACAACCGCGTTTCCTATGGCGCTACCGTTGGTCGTTCGGGCGATAGCAGTACGGCTGGGCTCAATGGCCAGTACAACGGCAACCGTGCCAACGTGTCGGGTTCTTATAGCTACGGCAGTGGCTACCAACAAGCGAGTATCGGTGCCACCGGCACCATCGTTGCGCACCGGGGAGGAATGACCTTCTCGCCGCCCGCGGGCGACACCATCGGCTTGATCTACGCCCCGGGCGCCGCGGGGGCACAAGTGGGCAACACCCAGGGCGCGGTGGTGGATACGCATGGCTACGCCATCGTCCCCTATCTGATGCCTTACCAAGTCAATGCGGTTGCGTTGGATCCCAAGGGCGCGTCCGCCAATGTCGAGTTGAAAAATTCCGTCCAGAACGTTGCGCCACGTGCGGGCAGCGTGGTGCGCCTGGACTACCAGGTCGATAACAGCAGTTTGTTGCTGATCGACACCCAACTTCCGGATGGCCGACCGGTGCCGTTCGGGGCGGACGTGCTGAATGAGAAGGGCGACACGATCGGAGTGGTAGGGCAGGCTAGTCGCCTGATCGTTCGCGGTGTCGATGACAACGCCACGCTTACCGTGCGTTGGGGAAGCGGGAGCGACGAAAGCTGCCGCGTGCACGTTCACCTGCCACAGGCCGGTGACAAGCTGGACGATGTGCAGACGCTGCAAGCGCCGTGCACATCGTCAACGATTGATGAATCCACGACGCAGACACCTGCCATGCAACCGTCGATTCCATCGCAAGCCGCTGTTGATGAACCGCAAGGCTGACATCGATGGTGGGCCAGAGCGTATCGCTCTAGCCAAGAGCGCGGCCATCGAAGACGACCAATGGCGTTATACGTACAGCATGTGTCAGCGAAAGCCTATATTCCGCCACACCGCCACTTCGTTACTCTAGTGGGGTCATCGATGCAGTTCGCGAAACAGCCAACACCGATGACTCAGGCAGCCATGCTTGGAGGCGCGGATCGTGAGAGTTGACGCTCCCACGACCCGCTAAATCACAAACAACTGTAGAAGAGTTGCTCATGATCTCCCAACATCATACGGCACCGCCGCGCCCCTCGGATTGCAACGATTCCGATTCTGGCCCCACCTTAAACCTCGACGGCACGCTCCCAACGCGGAGTTCGGGTCGGGAAATGCGGCAAATCCCCACATCCAGGCAGGCTGAACTTGCACTAGCCGTGCTTGCGGCTGAAGGCAAAGGCCGGGCGGACAACGCCTTCACATCCCATCGCACCGGCGAACGCAACGGCCTGCACGCCGCCCCTCACTTCCTGCATCACCTCGTCGACACGCACACCCCAGCGTAGGGTGGATCAACGCGTGTACGTATGAGGGCGGCCATGCTGGTTCGCTGAGTCAGGACAGTGCGCCATTTTCGGCACGTTGGTTGGCGACAACGTGCCGTTTTTTTTCGGGCTGGCAAACCACCCCATGTGTGATGCGTAAATGCGTAGGTTGGGTTAGCGCAGCGTAACCCAACGAATCTTCATCAAAGCGCCCAACATCGCTGCAACATTCATGGGAGCAATCCAGTAAGCCATTCTGCTAGCTCTTTGATGGCTTCAGTGGGGTGCCGCACAAGGTATTTCGTTAGCATGGCCCCATGTCTAACTTTGTCATAGGTAACCCTCTGCTCAGTAAATTCACTGAAGATGTCCCTCAACACTGTCGCCCCTTTAACAATTACGGCCCAATCCGCTGTCTCATAAGCGACTACGCTGTTCTTTTCAAAATATCGCTCCTCCTCTCCATGTTGTCGAATCCAATGCAAAACGTCCTCTTCCGTGACTGCATCGATCCGCCCCCGGTCCACCTCGTTGAGCACATGCGTTATCGCATCTGGTTCTAGCAAGTAGTTCTCGTACATACGCCTTGGAAACCAGTGCAATTTATCATTGCTCAGTCGCTGCATTTCTTTCATTTTAGACAGCGAGCGATCCTCCGGATCAAGAACGAAAGCCGTTGCCGGTGGAAGCAGCGAGGCACCCTCGGATAGACGCGCGTAGATATCAAATACGCGCCTCGCTTGCTTCGCAGCTAGCTCGTCTGTGCTAACCACTCCAAGCACCTGCACACCATGCAGAGTTCTTCCGCCGAGCGTGGTAATAAGTTCTGGGAAGCACATTTCCTCTGTCTTCCCTTCAACCCATAGTATCGAGTCGACACCAAAAACATCGCTCAAGCGAATACCAACTTCAGCCAACGTCATTCGTAGATCTTCGTGTTTGTCGGGAGAGATTGGCAGCACGATGCTCTTTGCCTCTTCGCGCCGTACGATGAACAAGCGGTCATCGCTGCCTTGCGAAACAGCTACCGGAGAATGGGTCGTGATGATGTACTGATGTTGGCGGTATTGTCGCAACACTTCCATCAGCTTTTTCACGGCCCCCGGATGCAGGAAGCTCTGCGGTTCGTCGATCATAATGATTCGCGATTTTTTGTCTTGTACGACGACATACAACATCGCCAAGACTTGCCCAATTCCCGTGCCGCTATCTCTAAGAGATACATCCAAGTCACCGCGGGACTTCTTCGGATCGACTGTTGAGACCATGACTTCGATCTCGCCGCTTGATTTTGGAATTGGGTTGATATCAGTAATATGCGGAAATATCTCGCGCAAATGGTCCATTAGCACCGAAAAAGTATGTTTGTCTCCCGACAAAAGAGTGTTTAGCACTTCAGCTAGATTGCTTGCGTCAGGTGATAGAACAGTGCTACCCCGTTGAGCGGTCGAAGAAAGATTAAGACGCTCAGCGCGAAAAGCGTAGGACCGCTCTCGCAACCACGAGGCGAGCCCTTGATGATACGTTGCATTGGGCGGGCTCATCATCGCTTTCTGAGAAAGCACGACTTTATTTGGATATCCATTGTTGGAGAACAAATGAGCCTGTCCGACCCGCTGTGGGTCACCAAATGCGCCAAAGAAGCCAGTTCGCGGCACGGGAATTTGGTTGCGACTTTCGCTGGACCACTGTGCCGTAAAGGCGCTACCCGTTTCCAACATTGCGCGGAACGCATGCATAGCTGATTGAACACTGCTGGCATTATGAGCTGGTCCCGTTGGAAGGGAAAACTCTTTCTGTTTGGAAAAATAGTTATGCAAATCATCTGCCGTTAATGCGTATTTTAAGTGACAGGCGGACACTGGATCGTCGATGTCGTCGCGATCGGGCGCAGTTTCCAAACTTCGGTGTGGCACTGCAGAATGCCGTAGGCCAATGGCCTCGATCAGTGCGCTCTTCCCGGCGTCGTTTTTACCCACAAGGATGTTAAAACATGGGCCAAAATCAATATTTATTTGGCCCTGAAAACACTTGTAATTCCCTATGGTCACACTCAATAGTTTCATTCCCCCTCCCTGTTACCGAATTTTCGGCGTTACATGCCTTGGATTGTAGTCAAATCCTAATAAAGGGGGCAGGGTGGAGTTCCCAGGATTTAGTGGGCACGGGTTCGATTGCGGCTTGAAGGCGGTTTGTCCCAAGTGCACGCTGCTGTTGAAGATGAGTGCGTATGTCGAGCAGTTGATCGTCGCTGAGGGCGGTTTTGAATAGCTCGCGATAGGCGGCATGCCGATCGGTAGGTTCCACGCCGAGGGCCAGGTATTCGTCGTGTGGATGGATCAATGGATCGCTGGTTCCTAGAGCATTGGCGTGGAAGCTGGTCCAGCGATAATCCTGTGGAATAGCTACCATGGCAGCCCTTAGCGGAGGGTCGGCTATATCGAGGCGAGGTTGGCGTGGCATGATCAAGCTTCCGGTAGGGCGGCCCGAAAGCTTGGCGGTTTATGGGTGGGAAGTTAGTCGGTCAACTCCGCATTTGTGTGTAGGAAAAGTGTTCTGACGTCTTTGTTCTCGACGTCATCGAAGGGAGGCGTTCATGGGAAGGCGAGTCTGGCGGATAACGCGAAGTAGAATTTTTAATTCTGACGAACATCACTTCAATAATTGCGGTCCCAAAAGGCTACATCCTGATATGCAGATGCTGAAAGACATACGTTCAAACTTACTTAAAACGTTTCGGTTCCGACACGGAATATCGTGGCTCATACTAATCTCGATGGTGCTAGGACTAACGCTTGTGCTGAGCGTTGGATCAGCAGTTCAATCCTGGATTGTAGGGATAGCCAGTTCGAATCACGCATCTATCTACGAAAGTGTCTACCACGACAACCTGATCCAGCCGATCGATTACCGATCTTGGATTCTTTGGGTTCTCTGCATTGACTTTCCAGTGATGGCTATTGCAATCGTCGCCTTAGGCCTCACAGCAGTGACGGCAAGGCGCATCTCGCTACACTTGACCGTATGCACGATGATTGTCCTGACGTTGGATGACGCCATCAGAACTGCAATGGCGCATACAATCACTGTGGCAGACATGGCGGTGAATATTGTATGCAATGCGGCAGGGTCAATCTTTATTGCGGCATGGGTCATCGGCACATTAAAAGTTGCCGGATTCCTCGCGTTGAAAATGAGGACTGACAAGGGAATCGTAAACGTCTTCGCGCTACTTACACCTGTGCTCTTTGGCTTGCTTACTACTTCAATTGTCTTCGAGACTTGCAAGGTAATGTTCGAAGCTGTGCCGATTAGACTGCAGGCGACATTGCGTCCCGGGGCGTCCGCTTGGTACTCGCGTAAGATTGATGCGGCATTACTTGAGAGAGATGACCAGCCTGCAGATCCTTCTAGGGGATCTGAAATTAGCTCGGGGCCGTTCGACTGGTATCCGGTGCACAATTTAGATGGTCAGGTCTTTGCTGTGTCCCCGGCTCAGTCCGTACAGCTGACATGGAGAAAGCCCAGCGACGATAGAAAGTTTGATCTAACAATTCAGCAGATCATGAACTGTTCATGGTGGACAATCAGCTCGCTAAAAAGCGGTAGTGATGTTTTGAAGTTCAAAGATGTGCACTCGATGGCCGCAGCCTTCGACGGCGGAGGTGAAATCTCGTCGGTGGAGAAAAGTACTACCTCAATGCACGCGGCACTAGTTGCTGACGATTCTCGAGGTATTTCTATCCAAAATGGCTCGACGAAGGGGACGCTTCAGTTTCAGCAAATGGTTGGGAACGCGAGCCTAACTTATGGTGGCGGATATGATGGTCTCACGGCAGCTTTGACTACCTACCTGTTTCGATCGAGTAACGATGCCGTAATTCCGACGTCTCGCGAATTGACATTGACGATAGACGGAAAAGTAAACAGGGTAAAGCTCATGCCTCAATGGAGTAAGGTGAATAAACATGCACTATGCGAGTCTATTTCACCACTCACCTTGGGCGAGAATGGATTAGCCAATGAAACCCTACCGGACGCCGTCACGGCTGGGATCGTTGTAACAATCCAGCCGGAGCAGCTGCGGCAACTTACTACGCTCAATTCCAATGGGGAATTCAAAGTTAGCAAAATCAACGGATGGGTTGCCCTAAATAATATTCAAACGAATTCAGCCCCTTTTTCAAGCAACCATGGGATGTCGACTTACCTGACGATGTACGGAAAGAACGTAGATCTGAAGGCGGATGATCGAGTTCTGAAATTAGAACCTGATGACCTGTTCTTCATCGAAGGTCCGCTAGAGCTATGGGTTGATTCTGATGATCACATAAAAATTGCCGGCATCGGTAAGTTCATCTACAAAAACAATGTGAGATTCAACAAAACGTTATGGGAGGAACTCTCTTGGTCCTACCGCAGCGTAATCGTGGGATTGCTTGCGACAGCTTTATGGTGGGTAGCTAAGCAGATATGGAAATGGGTCGCGTCGGATGGATCTATGCCCATACTTGAGAGAAAGATCTAAGGGGCTGAACATCGATTCCCCGTAATTCAGTGCCAAACTAAATCAGAGGTCGCCGGCTCATTTTGAATTCGAAACTCGGAAGGCGTGAGGCCGATGAGCGGCAACCAAAGAGCAGGACGCAAAAATGAAAAACGGCCTGCATCGCTGCAGGCCGTTGAAATTCAATGGTGGCCGGGGACGGAATCGAACCGCCGACACGGGGATTTTCAATCCCCTGCTCTACCAACTGAGCTACCCGGCCATGGGTATTGCGTGGAGCCGCACATTAAATCGGATGAGCGGCTGAACGTCAAGACTCCTGGTCCGGAGCGATATAGCCTTCGGGCTTCTTCGCCGCCTCGTCGCCGCCAAACAGGAATTTTTCCATTTCGCCACCCAGGAACTGACGGGATTTGGGATCGAGCGGGTTGAGGCGGTATTCGTTGATCAGCATCGTCTGGTGGTTCAGCCATTGCTGCCAGGCGGGCTTGGAGATTTCGGCGAAGATGCGCTGGCCCAGCGGGCCGGGCCAGGGGGCAAAATCCAGGCCTTCGGCGTCGATGCCCAGCTTGGCGCAATGAATCGTACGGCTCATCTGTGTTCTCGTCTTGAGTAAGTTACGGCGCGGCCGGTTCGGGCAGGGCCAGCAGCAGGGACCGCACCGGAGCGGGCAGGCCGAGTGCCGAAAGGTCGGCGATGGCGGACCAGCGCAGGTCGGCATTATCGGCGATTGCGTGTGCCGGTGCTGCATTGTCGAACAGCAGCGGCTGAATCTGCAGGCGGTAGTGGCTGAACACATGTACGAAGGGTGTCAGCGACTGCGCGTCTTCGATCCGCGCCTTGAGCTGCGCTTCGCGCCATGCGCCGTCGGTGTCCTCGGCTTCCGGCAAACTCCATAAGCCGGACCACACGCCTTGCGGCCCGCGCCGTTGCAGCAGCACACGGCCTTCGGCATCGCGCAGGACCAGCATCACCGTGCTGCGCGTGGGGATGGCCTTGCCGGGTTTTGGCGTGGGTAGTTGCGTGGTCAGATTGTCGCGTTGAGCCACGCAGTCGCCAGCGACTGGGCATGCGGCGCAGAGCGGCCGCGAACGCACGCACAGGGTGGCGCCGAGATCCATGATCGCTTGCGTGTAATCGGCGGTCCGCGCCGCTGGCGTATGTTCATCGGCACGCAACCACAGCTGCTTTTCCACCTCGCGCTCGCCGGGATGACCGAAGATGCCGTGGAAGCGTGTCAGTACACGCTTCACGTTGCCGTCGAGGATCGGATAGCGCAAGCCGTAAGCCTGGGCGAGGATCGCGCCGGCCGTGGACCTGCCGATGCCCGGGAGTGCCGCCAGTGCATCGAAATCGCTTGGCAGTTGACCGTTGTGGCGCTCCACGCACAGTTGCGCGGCTTTGTGCAGGAAGCGTGCGCGGCGGTAGTAGCCAAGACCCGACCACAGTGCCAGCACGACGTCTTCTTCGGCGTCGGCAAGCTCGCGCAGGCCAGGCAGCCGCGTTACGAAGCGCTGGAAGTAGGGGATCACCGTGGCCACTTGGGTCTGCTGCAGCATGATTTCCGACAACCACACGCGATACGCATCCCGTGGATGTTGCCAGGGAAGATCATGACGGCCGTGGCGATCAAACCAGGCGAGCAGGGCGTTAGCGAAAGAGGTCACGGATGCGGTGCAGCAGCGGTGGCGGGGGTAGTGACGCTGCTTGTGCTGGCGGGCACGGCGTCGCCGGTCTGAATGCTCAGCCCTTCGATATGGAGGTTGCCAAGATCGAGCTTGGCCATGTCCACTTGGCCATTACCGGGTGGCGCGGCAAGTCTGGGGCCTTGTGGATTGGCGAGCTGATTCCACCACTGCGCCAATGCCAATAGCGGCAGTTCCAGGTCGATGTGATTGTCCGTGCCCAGCAGTTTCACATGCAGCAGCAGGGGGTTGTTCTCTCCGGCCGGTGCCAGCACTACGGCAGCGTCGTAGCTGCCCTTGTCCGCCTCGCTGAATTTGCCCTGTAATTGCAAGGCCATGTTGGTGCTGCCCATCCAGCGCCCGTGACCGGCAAGATGCAGTGCCGTGGCGCTGCTGTCGGTGGCATGCACGCTGAGATTGTTGAGCATCAACACGCCGCCGGCGATGCTTGGCACCATCGATAGCTGCAACTGCAGCGGTGTGCCATCGGGTTCCTTGCCCGCCAGGTTGATGCTGAAGACTTGTCCGGCCATCAGGTGGCCGGTATCGAGCGACACGTTGCTCAGCCACTGGTTGTTGTTTTCCACCACGCTGCCGTTACGGATGCGCACGCCCGTCACGATGCTCGGGATTTGTTCCGGCACCGCGGTCGATTGCGGCGGCAGCGACATCATCCATGCCTGCAATGCATCCAGATCCACGCGTGGCGAGTTGATCTGCATGAGCGAAATCACCATCGGACCACCGAACAAGGTGTGCCACGGCAACACCAGCCGGCCGTTGGCGGCCTGCACAATCGGCATGTTGGCGGTGTCGTTGGGGTTCGACGCTCGCGCAATCAGCGTGATGCCTTCCAGATGCAAGGATGGACGCGGGAACAGACTCGGGCTGGCGGGACTGGACAGGGTGAGCTGCAGGCCGGCGTCCGCCGCCTGTTCTTTCAGCATGGCGGTGAAACGATCCGGCTGCAGCAGCAGATACAGCGCCGCCAGCACGGTGAGCGTGACGCCGCCGAGCGCGCTCGCGAAGACGATCAGCAGCACTCGCAGCGGGCGCGGCAGATTCATCAGGTTTGTGCAAACTCGGCCGGAAGCAAGCCGTCGACATAGGCTTGCGCGTCGAACACACGCAGATCCGTGGCTTTTTCGCCCAGGCCGACAAAGCGAATGGGCAGGCCGAACTCGCGCGCCAGCGCAAACACCACGCCACCCTTGGCCGTGCCGTCCAACTTCGTGACAACCAGGCCCGTTACGCCGACGATCTGGCGGAACTGGCGCACCTGATTGACCGCGTTTTGGCCGGTGGTGCCGTCGATCACCATCAACACTTCATGTGGCGCGTCAGCGTCAAGCTTCTTGAGCACGCGGGCGATCTTGCCCAGCTCGTCCATCAATCCGCCCTGCGTATGCAGGCGACCCGCCGTGTCGGCAATCAACACATCAGCGTTGCGCGAACGAGCGGCTTGCAGGGCGTCGAAGATCACGCTGGCGGAGTCGGCATCCTGGCCTTGCGAAATCACCGGCACCTGGTTGCGGTCACCCCAGGTCTTGAGCTGCTCAACCGCGGCAGCGCGAAAGGTGTCGCCGGCCGCCAGCAGCACCTGCCGGTTTTCATCGCGCCATTTGCGGGCGAGTTTGCCGATGGTGGTGGTCTTGCCCACGCCGTTGATGCCCACGGTGAGCACCACGAACGGTTTGTGGCCGCTCGCATCCAATGGATGTTGTACGGGCTTGAGCAGGCCGATCAGTTCTTGTCGCAACGCTTGCAGCAGGGCGTCGGCGTCGGCGAACTCGCGCTTGTGCATCCGCTTGCGCAGATTCTCGACCAGCATGGTGCTGGCTTCGATGCCGACATCGGCAGTGATCAGAGTGGTTTCCAGCTCATCCAGCAGGCTGTCGTCCAGCTTGGGGTGGCGGGAGAATATTGAGGAAATACCGCGCGCGAACGCGCTACCGGAAAGCCGTTCGCGCCAACCGCGCTTGGCAGCCGGGCCTGCGGCGCCTTCAGCCTCTACGGCAGGGACTGCATCCGATACGGGAAGCGCCTCCGGCGCGGCCGTTTCGGCTGGCGCCTGGTCGATCGCTTCCTCGCTGTTTTCCCCGGTGCCGTTCTCGGCTGGCTTCTTCTTCCAAAACTTGAGCATGGGGCATGGGATTCAAAGACAATGGGCGAATGCTATCACCCCGACCCGTACTCTCCGCTGAGGATGCCCGTGCATGAAGGCGGCGTCCGGACGTATTCGCATTATTGGCGGCCACTTGCGCAACTCCCGCCTGAACGTGCCCGATCTCCCCGGGTTGCGGCCCACCCCTGAGCGGGTGCGCGAAACCCTTTTCAACTGGCTCGCACCAACGATCGCCGGGGTGCAGGCGCTGGACCTGTGCGCGGGTACCGGTGCCTTGGGTATCGAGGCCCTGTCGCGCGGGGCTGAGACCGTGCAGTTTGTCGAGCCGGATGCATCGGCCGCCGACGCCTTGCGCGACAACCTGTCCCGCTTGAAGGCTCACGGCGGCGAGGTGGCGAGCGTGGATGCGGTTCGTTTTCTGCAGCGCACGCCGCAGCGGTTTGGCCTGGTGTTTCTGGATCCGCCCTTTGCGTTGCAGTTATGGGCGCCGTTGACCCGAACGCTGGAGGAAGGTGGTTGGCTTGCTGCTGCCGCACAGATTTATGTGGAATCGCCGCGCGGGCAGGCACCCGCTGTACCGGCAAACTGGGCGCTGCATCGCGAGGGGCATGCCGGCGAGGTCCGCTATGCACTCTATCGCCGCATCGGAAGTGATCCGTTAAGCTAATGCTTTCCTCCCGCGAAGCTGTTTTCGTGAACATTCCGCCGGTCAATACCCGCCTCGCCGTTTATCCGGGCACGTTCGACCCGATTACGAATGGCCATGCGGATCTCGTCGCGCGTGCCGCGCCGTTGTTCGAACGCATTGTTGTCGCCGTGGCGGAAAGCCCCAACAAGGGCAAGGGCCCCGGCTTCACCATGCAGGAGCGGATCTCCCTGGCGCGCCTTGCGCTGGCCGATCTGCCCAACGTGGAAGTGCGTGGTTTCGATTCCCTGCTGGCCCAATTCGTCAGCGAGATTGGCGCTGGCGTGATTATCCGTGGATTGCGCGCCGTGTCGGACTTCGAATACGAATTCCAGCTGGCAAGCATGAATCGCCACCTCATTCCCAATGCCGAAACGTTATTCTTGACGCCGGCGGAGCAATACAGCTTCATTTCGTCGTCGCTGGTGCGCGAGATCGGTCGCCTGGGTGGCGATATCTCCGGCTTCGTGCATCCTGCGGTCCAACAGGCCATGCGGCAGCGCTGGCACAAAAAGCAACCCGAAACCGAAGGGGATAACTATGCGTAAACTCACTTTCATCGCCACTGCCCTTGCGTTGACTGGCTGCCTGGCTCTGACTGCCTGCAACAACCAGAGCGGCGACAATCAGCAGCAGGCGGCCCAGCCGCAGAAGGTCAGCAAGCCGACCGACCCGAACGACAGCAAGGGCTGGAACGCCTACCTGGGCCAGATCGTGCAGAACAACATGCAGGGCATGAGCGCGCCGCAGCCGTATGCCTATCTGGTACCGGCCGGCGACAGCGACGATGCCAAGGATTCTCGCGACCGTCAGCTCAGCAACGTGCAGGACATCGTGGCCCGCGGCATCCTGCCGGGTAACCTGGTGGCGATCGGAGGCCCGGATTCGGGCAAGACGGCCGACCTGGTCACCGCCGCTTTCAAGGATGCCAAGCCCGGCTCCATGAAGGGCGTGATCATCGTGGTGATCGGCGACAAGGCGGATGAGCAGCGCGTGGATGCGGTGCTGAATCCGACCAACGCCACGGTCCGTTACGTGGAAATGTAAGGTCTGTTTTCCCGCTCCCCCAAGGGGAGCGGGACGGAGTAAGGGGCGCCCTGGCGTGGCTGCCGATCGAAATTTGTTTCGATGCAGCTCACCGCAAGTGGCGTCCCTCATCTCCCCCTTCTTTCTCTGGAGAGAGTGGGTTTAGTTGCTTCTTGCTGCTTCGCACAATAAGCGCCGGCCCTGTAGACTAATCCGGCATGTCCCTCAAGATCCTCGACACTTGCGTCAACTGCGACGTCTGCGAACCCGTCTGCCCTAACAAGGCGATTTCGCTTGGCGAGGACTACTACATCATCGATCCCGCCTTGTGCACTGAATGCATCGGTCATCACGACGAGCCGCAGTGCGTGGTCGTGTGCCCGGTGGAATGCATCATCGTCGATCCCGCGCATACCGAAACGCGCGACCAGCTTGAAGACAAATACAAACATCTGATGGAGGCCAAGGGATGAAGCTTGCGTTGCGTTGGCATGTGCTGTTGATCGGTTTTGTACTGGGGACGAGCGGGGCGTTTGCCGCCGATAATCCGAAACCATCCACACAGGCCGCGCCGCTTGCACAGCGCCCCGGCCACGCCGGTATCGCCAGCGCCAACGCACTGGCTACCGAAGCCGGTTTCGAGGTGTTGGCCAAAGGCGGCAACGCATTTGATGCCGCGATCGCCGTCGCGTCTACCTTGTCGGTGGTCGAACCGGAAAGCTCCGGCATGGGCGGCGGTTTCATGGCCACCATGCATGTCGCTGCGTCGGACCGCAACGTGTTCATTGATGCGCGCGAAGCGGCGCCGGCGGCGGTCAACCCCAAGGACTATCTCAACCCCGACGGCACGCCCAATCGCGACACTGCGCTGAAGGGGCCGCTGTCAGCGGGTATTCCGGGCGAGCCGGCAGGCCTGGTCTGGCTGGCCAAGCACTACGGCAAGCTGCCGCTGACGGAATCGCTGGCACCGGCGATCCGTACCGCGCGCGATGGCTTCAAACCGGACAGCCGCCTGGTCGGCGCCATCCAGGAAGAACAGCAGAATCTGGAGCGCTGGCCGGCGTCGGCGGCGGTTTATCTGCCCAACGGCAAGCCGCCGGTCGAGGGCGAAATCTTCCGCAATCCGGACCAGGCGCATACGCTGGAGCAATTGGCGCAATACGGTGATTCCGGTTTCTATAGCGGCGAGACGGCGCAGAAGCTGATCGAGGCGGTGCATGCTGCCGGCGGCAACTGGACCTTGAAGGATCTGTCCTCGTATCGCGTCAAGGAACGCACGCCGATCACCGTCGATTATCACGGCTACCAGATCATCACTGCGCCGCCGCCGTCTTCAGGTGGCGTGGCGATCGCCGAAATCCTGAATATTCTTTCCGGCTTCGACCTGAGCCAGATGGATCAGGTACATCGCGCGCACTATGTGATCGAGGCCATGCGTCGTGCCTTCCGCGATCACAACGATTACCTGGGCGATCCGGATTTCGTGAAGATGCCGCTGGATATGCTGCTCTCGCCCTATTACGCCGACGGCCTGCGCCAGACCATCCTGCCCGACAGGGCCACGCCGTCGTCGATGCTGGCGCCGACCAGCGGTCAGGATCCGGGCATGCACACCACGCATTTCTCGATCATCGATGCTGACGGCAACATGGTATCGATCACCTCGACGGTGAATTACATCCTCGGTTCCACCTTTGTCGCGCAGGGCACCGGCGTAGTGCTGAATGACGAGATGGACGACTTTGCGCTGGTGCCGAACAAGCCGAACGTCTACGGCCTGCTCGGCAGCAAGGCGAATGCGCCCGAACCGGGCAAGCGCATGCTGTCGTCGATGTCGCCGAGCATCGTGATCGGTCCGGATCGCACGGCGGTGATCGGTTCGCCGGGCGGCTCCACCATCATCACCCAGGTGCTGGAAGGCATTCTTGCCTTTATCGATGGCGGTGACGCGCAGCAGGTGGTCGCGCACAAGCGCTTCCACCATCAGTTCATGCCCGACGTGGTCAATGTGGAGCCGGGCGCGTTCGATGCCGCCACCAGCGAAGCCCTGACGCGCATGGGCTACACGCTCAAGAACCGCGAGCCGTGGGGTTTCATGAACGTGGTGATCTGGGATCGCCGCAGCAACAAGCTCGACGCTGCCAGCGATCCGCGTCGTCCGGATGGCCTGGGCAAGGTGCAGTAATAAAGCTCGTCCCGGACGTGGTCCGGGACAGAGCCGGGGCTCGGTCCTGCATTGAGAATGTGCAAGCGCGTTGTGCTTTCGCAGCGGCACAACAGCGCTCTCACATCAAGGAAACTCCTGGGTGCGATAATCGCGCATCATTCCACGCAGTTTGCTGCGCTGAAGCCCCCGGCAGGATGAACCCATGCAATTGTGGTCGATCAACGGTAATACGCAGAAACTCGATGGCGGCGCGATGTTCGGCAATGCGCCCAAGGCGATGTGGTCGCGCTGGATCGCGCCGGATGAATTCAACCGCATTCCGCTGGCCTGCCGCTGCTTGCTGGTAAAGGATCTCGACGGCCGCAACGTGCTGTTCGAGACCGGCATCGGCGCCTTCTTCGAACCCTCGCTGCGTGAGCGCTACGGCGTGGTGGAAAGCCACCACGTCCTGCTTGATTCGCTGGCCGAGGCCGGCGTGTCGCATGAAGACATCGATGTGGTCGTGCTATCGCACCTGCACTTCGACCACGCCGGCGGGCTGCTTGCCGCGTGGGAGGAGGGCAAGCCACCGCAGCTATTGTTCCCGCATGCGAAGTTCCTGGTCGGCGCCCACCATTGGCAGCGCGCCTTGAAGCCGCACCCGCGCGATCGCGCTTCGTTCATCCCCGAATTGCAGCATCTGTTGATGCAGAGCGGCCGGCTGGAGCTGGTGGCCGGGGAGTATTCGCAGACGCTGGGACAATCCGTGCGTTTTCATTTTTCGGATGGCCACACGCCAGGGTTGATGCTGGCGGAATTCGCCGGCGTAGTTTTTTGCGCCGACCTGATCCCGGGCCGCCCCTGGGTGCACTTGCCCATCACCATGGGCCACGACCGCTTCCCCGAAGCGTTGATCGAAGAAAAGCGCGCCTTTCTTGACGACAAGCTTGCGCGCAACGTGCGGTTGTTTTTCACGCATGACCACGCCTGCGCCATCGCGCGCGTGACACGCGATGAGCGTGGGCGCTATGGTACGGCGGACGAGCAGCCTGAATTACACGGCGCAATCTGATAGTTGGCCAACACCGGAGGTTCGATGAGCGGCGAGCGCAAGCCACCCCTCTCCATCCGTGAATTGCTATTGCCTGCACTCGGTGCAGTGATCCTGCTTATCGGCGTCGGCGTAGCCGCGGTCACCGAACAAGGTCAGGTCGAATACCGCGCGCAAATGCAGCGTCATGGTGGCGATGTGCTCAATCTTGGCAGCGATGGCCGTCCGGATGCCGACGAGCAGGGCTATATGGTGCGCGTAGTCGGCCCCTTGCAGGTGGTTGAGTCGCCGCTGGATCAGCAATTCAACCAGCAGAGCAACCAGCCGGTGCTGATCCGCCACGTGCAGATGTTCCAGTGGCATGAGCTGCGTTATGGGGGGCCGGCAAGCTACGAACTCGATTGGGAAGATCATCCGATCGACTCAAGCCATTTCGAACACCCCGAAGGTCACACCAACCCCGGCAAATTTCCGCTGGAAGGCGCGCAGTTCGACGCCGGTCTGGTGCGTTTGAACGATTTCGTGCTGGATCCGGCATTGGTGCATGCATTGACGGGGAGCCAGCCGGTGACACCGGACCTGCGTAGTTTGCCCAGCAACCTGGCCGCCAGTTTCAGCCTGTTCAACAACAGCCTGGTGACCAGCGCGGTGCCGTCCAATCCGCAACTCGGTGATCTGCGTGTGATCTGGGAGGCGGTACCGGCGCAGGAGATCACGGTTATCGCCAAAGTGAGTGGCAATCGCCTGATTCCCGCCACCGATGCAGCCGATGGCGTGGGCTTTGCCGTGCAGTCCGGCGATGTTTCGCTGGCTGATATTTTTCCCGACTTGCCGCTGCCGCCCGATTACCCCTGGCTGCGTCGCATTGCCTCGATCCTGCTGGCGACGCTGGGCACGACCATATTGCTGCGCTGGCACTACCAGCGCATTGATCCGGTGCTTGCGCCCGCCATCGCCGTGCTGGTGATTGGCGCAGTGGATGCGGTGTTGTGGCTGGGCAATGACAACACCCGTGCAGCGGGGTGGTTGGTGCTTGCGCTGATTGGCATCGCTTTGGCCGCGTGGCGTGTGCGGGTGTTGCGGCATCACTGATGCGGGTGAGGGCTACCCGAACAGGCTACCCGAACAGGTTTGGGTGCTCGATAAACCACAAACCTGCAAACAGCTTCGGGTCGATCGAATAACCTTCGGCCCCGCGTGCGATCAGCCATGCGGCGGCATGCTTGCGTGGCACTTCATGCACCACAATGTTTTCGCTCTCGTCGCCACCGCCGTTACTCACCTTGACCAGATCGTGCGCGCGCACGAACGCAATGATTTCGCTGCTCATGCCTGATGACGTCGGCCCCTCGTGCACGAAACTCACGCGGCTGCAGCGATAGCCGGTTTCTTCTTCCAGTTCGCGTTGCGCGGCGAGCAGGGCGCTTTCGTTTTCGCTACCGGACAGATCGCCGACCAGGCCTGCGGGCATCTCGATCGTGAATTTCTGCACCGCGACGCGGTACTGCTCCACAAACAGAATATTGTCCTCGGGCGTTACCGCCAGAATGATCACCGCCCCGCCCGGGTTATTGCGCTCGGCGTATTCCCAGCGACCGCGTTGACGCAGGCTGAGCCAGCGGCCCTGATAAAGCGTTTCGGGTTCGGCGCCGGCGTCTTTGGGTTTACGGTCTGGGTGATTCATCGGAAGAGATACCCGTTAAGGAGTGGGGATGTGTGCAACATGCTCAGCGGCCGGTTTCCGCGCTGTTGAGTGCACGCAGACGGTTGCGCGTCAGCGGGCCGAAGCGAAGCTGTTCGCACAGCGGTTCTAACGCATCCGGGGCGACGCGGCGCAGCAAGGCATCCGCATGGCTTTCAACCGGAGCGTCCAGGGCAATCCGGGTAAGCCGGCGATATAACCTGGCGGATTCGCCATGCTCGCGCAGTTTCGCGGCGCAACTGGCTGCGCCGCGCAGGCGCAGGAACGGTACTTCTTCGACGCGTTCGAGCAAGGCATCAAGACTGCCGAAGTGAGCAAGCAAGGCTGCGGCGGTTTTCGCGCCGATACCGGGTACACCCGGAATATTGTCGACCGCATCGCCGCATAGCGCGAGATAGTCCGCCACCTGCTCGGGATGTACGCCCAGCCGCTCGAACACACCGGCCGGTCCCCAGCGCTGATTGCGGGCGAAGTCCCATTGTTCGTCCTGCGCGCTCAGCAACTGGCCGAAATCCTTGTCGGCCGAAACGATCACGCTGCGAAAACCGTTGGCACGCAGGCCCCACAGCGTGCTGCCGATCAGGTCGTCGGCCTCAAAGCTGTGGTCGATCAATACGCGGATGCCCAACGCTTCGGTCACCGCACGGCATTGCACGAACTGCCGTTCCAGATCGGGCGGCGGCAGTTCGCGATTGGCCTTGTACAGCGGATAGATCGCGTTGCGAAACGAGGTCGTCAGCGAGGCATCGAAAGCCACGGCAAGATGCGTGGGGCGCTCGCGTTCCAGCAACTCGCACAGGAAGCGCGTGTAGCCATGCACGGCGTTGACCGGATGACCGTCTACGTCATGGAATTCGTCCGGCATGGAATGCCAGGCGCGAAACACGTACAGGCTGCCATCGATCAGGTGAGCGGTAGGGTGGCTGGAGCGAGACACGCTCATGCCTTCCATTCGCTAAGCAGATCGTCCAGCGCGGGGCGCTCACGATCGGGAATATCCGTCTGCGGCGTGCCGATATGCACGAAACCGATGACGCATTCGTTGCTCGCCAGGCCAAGCAGCTTCGCGACTTCCGGATCGTAGGCCGCCCAGCCGGTCAGCCACTGTGCCCCAAAGCCCAGCGCATAGGCGCCGAGCAGAATGTTGTAGGCCACGTTGCCGGCGCAGAGTTTCTGCTCGATGTCCGGAATGCCGGCGTCGGCATGCAGGCGAGCCACCACCACCATGACCAGCGGCGCAAAGGTGTAACGGAAGCGCTCTTTCTCGCGCTTGGATTCGGGCAGTTCCGGATCGCGGCGAATAGCCCGCTCGGCAAGCTGTTCACCGAATCGCAACTTGTCCTCGCCACGCAATTCAATCAGCCGGAAGGGCACCAGCTTGCCGTGATCGGGCACGCGGATGGCCGCTTCCAGCAAGGCGCGCAGGGTCGTGGCATCGGGAGCGGGTTCACCGAGCTGGCGGGAGGGGGCGGAATGACGTTGTTGGAGCAGCGAAAGCGCGTCAGGCATGGGCAGCCGTCCCTGAGAAAACGCCTATCCTACAATCGTCCGTGTTCAGAACCACTCACAACGATGGATAAGGGCGGGGCAAGTGCCTGGAATCCTCCGTGCACACAGGCGTGCGTTTGTCCGTACCTTCTTTGCTGCGCTGCCGCCTAAGGCGACGGGCGCAAGCGGAAGCTGTCGGGTAACAGCGCTTCCACGGTGGTTTGTCGCGTCGCGCCAGCGATGTTGGCGAGCAACACCGGCATGGCGGGATCGCACAACTCGTCCAGCACCTGGCGGCAGGCGCCACAGGGGGCGACCGGTTCGGGCGTATCGGCGATCACGGCGATAGCACGGAAGTCGCCCGGCTTGTAGCCCGCAGCGATGGCGCTGAACAAAGCTGTGCGTTCGGCACAGTTGCACAGCCCGTAAGCTGCGTTCTCCACGTTGCATCCTGAAAATTGCTTGCCATCGCGGGTTTGCAGGGCGGCGCCCACCTGGAAGCGTGAGTAGGGGGCGTAGGCCGATTGACGTGCATGGCGGGCAAGCTCCAACAAGGCGCTGCTGACGGGCTGCTCGGACATACGATCTCCAATCGGCGGACGGGCCAGTCTAACCCGAAGCGCATATGGCCTAGGGCCTGTTGGCACTATTGGCAACGCGGGCTACGCCAATAGTGCTAACAGGCCCTAAAGGTTCGCCCGGACGCGGGTATCGGCTAGGATGGTCGAACTACTCCGCTGGGGATAGCCGATGTCAATCACCGTGTCCGCATTGCGTGAAACTGCCGCCGGCGAGCGGCGTGTGGCGATCACGCCGGAAGTGGCAAAGAAGCTGCGCAGCAAGGGCGCGCGCGTATTGCTGGAGCGTGGCGCAGGCGATGCGGCTGGCTTTCCCGACGCGAGCTACGCCGATGTCGAGTTTGCCGAAGCCGCCCAGGTGGCAAGCGAGGCGGATTTGCTGGCCTGCGTGCTGCCGCCGGATGACAACGCGCTGGCTCGCTTGCGCGAAGGCAGTGTGGTGCTCGGCCAGCTGCGCCCGCACGGTGCGTCAGCGCGGATCCAGGCGCTGGCGCAGCGCAAGTTGACGTCCTTTTCGCTGGAAATGCTGCCGCGCACGACGCGCGCGCAGGCCATGGATGTATTGAGTTCGCAGGCCGCCGTTGCCGGCTATCGGGCCATGCTGATGGCCGCCGAGAACGCGCCGAAATTCTTCCCCATGCTCACTACGGCGGCCGGTACGATCCGCCCCTCGCGCGTCTTGGTGATTGGCGCCGGCGTGGCCGGTTTGCAGGCGATTGCGACGGCGCGCCGCCTGGGTGCCCAGATCGAAGGCTATGACGTGCGTCCGGAAACG
Source organism: Dyella flava (assembly GCF_016904955.1). GTDB lineage: Bacteria > Pseudomonadota > Gammaproteobacteria > Xanthomonadales > Rhodanobacteraceae > Dyella_B > Dyella_B flava. The sequence goes on from NZ_JADIKE010000038.1 coordinate 329,835, forward strand.
CGCGAGCAGGTCGAGTCGCTCGGTGCAAAATTTCTGGAGCTCGGCGTAAGCGCGGCGGGCAGCGGCGGCTATGCCCGCGAACTTACCGCCGAAGAGCGGGCGGCCCAGCAGCAGGCGTTAGCCGATCATCTGAAAGTATTCGATGCAGTGGTGACGACTGCGGCGGTGCCGGGTCGCGCTGCGCCGAAAATCCTCACTACCGCGATGGTGGAGGGCATGAAGCCGGGCGCGTTGATCGTCGATCTGGCTGCCGACAGTGGCGGCAACTGCGAACTGACCCGACCCGGTGAGCGCGTCGAGCACGGCGGCGTCGTGATCCTGGGGCCGTTGAATCTGGCGGCGGGCGCGCCGTTGCATGCGTCGGAAATGTATGCGCGCAACATCTACAACTTTGCCGAGCTGCTGATCCGCGATGGTGCCTTGCAGCCGGACTTCAATGACGAGCTGGTCGCAAAAAGTTGCTTGACGCGCGGTAGCGAGATTCTGTTCCAGGGCTGAGCGGCCAACAGCGCCGCCACAGACGCAAGCAGCAAAAGCCGCATCATGGCGAGATCCTGGCCTGCACGATGTGCAAGCTTGCGCATGCCTCGCTGAAAGATCTTGATGGGCCTGGGTTCTGTCGAACATGTTTGCGCTGCGTAAGCGGGGCTTCCGGATCTTTGCCTGAGATCATTGACAGCGTTGTCATTCCGCGACAACACTGGATCAAGGGGCTACGCGTCGTGATTGGCGATGACATCGCGATACAGCGCTCGCCGCAGATGTTCTGCTGCAAAGGGGGGGGGCGCGGGAGTGTGCGTGATTATCACTGCGCCGGTCGATGGACTGTTTGACGCATGGGATCGCATTCGGCTGACGCCGCGCCAATCAACAAATCCATTGATCGATACGCGGGTAAATGCATGACGTTGTCATCCAAACGCTTGGCCTCCCTGGACGCGCTGCGAGGCTGCACGGTTGCGGCCATGCTGTTGGTGAACGACCCGGGTGACTGGGGGCATGTCTTTACACCGCTGGATCATTCGCCATGGAACGGTTGTACGCCGACCGATCTGGTGTTTCCGTTCTTTCTGTTCGTGGTTGGTGTGTCGTGCGCACTATCTCTCGTGCCACGTCATGAGCAAGGTGTGCCGCCTGCTGGATTGATGCGTAGCGCACTGTGGCGTGGCTTGCGCATTCTCGCCCTGGGTGTGTTGATAAATGTACTGGCCTGGTGGTGGATGCCCGGCGTGCACTTGCGCTTTCCGGGCGTTTTGCAGCGGATTGGTGTGTGCTTTGCCATCACCGCCGCCTTCGCGCTCTACACCAAGCCGCGCATTCAGTGGAGTGCGATCGTCGTATTGCTGCTCGGCTATTGGGGCTTGCTGTTGGCCAGCGGATCACTTGATCGCTGGGTGAATATTGTCAGCCGCACTGATACAGCAGTGTTCGGGCATTTTGTCTATCTCATCGACCCGGCCACCCAGCGCGGACACGATCCGGAAGGCTTGCTCAGCACGTTGCCTTCGATCGCCACGGCGCTGCTTGGTTTGTGCATGGGCAGCTGGCTCCGTGCCGACTACAAGAAGGCGTTGATGCTTGCCGGCGTGGTCATGGTGATGCTTGGCTACGCGTGGTCGTTCGTGTTGCCGCTCAACAAGAACCTGTGGACGCCATCCTTCGTGTTGTGGACGGGTGGTTGGGCCACGCTGGCATTGGTGTTGTTCCACGTGTTGATCGATCAGCATGATTGGCCGGCGATCGGTCGCCGCTTTGGCGTGAATGCCATTGCTGCTTATGCCGGTTCGGAACTGATGCAAATTGTTCTGCCTGCCGTGGGTTGGCAAGATCCGATCTATCAGCATGTGTTTGCCGGCTGGATCACGCCGCTGGCCGGTCCGTATATCGCATCCCTGGCGTATGCCGTGGCGTTCGTTGCGGTCTGGTGGGTGATCGTGGGGGTGATGGATCGCCAGCGGTGGTACGTAAAGCTCTGAGTTATCCACGCATCTTTATAGAGGCCCTTGAGCATGCCTGCCGCTACGCAGAATTGATCAGAGCATCGATGCCATTGCGTGGATATCCGCGCTTTTTGCTGGCTAATGGACGTTGATCAGCGTCCCGGCATGCCGAAGGCATGCTTGCCGGGCAGGGTCGAGTGCGGTCCCATATGCTGCAGCCACTGCCGCCGTTCTTCCGGGCTTTGCTCCTGCCATTGGCGACGCAGCGCGTCGCGCTGTTCGGGCGGAAGCTGCTGGAAGCGTTTGAACGCGTCGTGCAGTTCCTGCTGCTTGGCAGGCGTAAGCGTGTCGTAGAGGTGCTGGTTCTGACGCGCCTGTTCGCGCTGTTCGGGCGTCATCTGTTGCCAGCGTGCGATGCGATCACGAATTTGCTGCTGCTGTTCGGGCGGCAGCTTCAGCCAGTCCTGGGTGCGCTCCAGCATATGTTCCTGGCGCTTGGGCGGCAGGGTGTTCCACTGCGATTGCAGCGGTTGGAGCATGTTCTGCTGGGCAGGGCTAAGCGTGTTCCAGGGATGCGTCATGCCCTGGTTTTGCGCATACGACGGCGCCGCGGCCATCAGGCCGAGCGTGAAGGTGAATAGCGAGGGCAGGCAGAGTCGTCGTAGCAACATGGATCAACGTTTGGACTGGTTGTTGCTGCCGTTGGCAGCGAGCCAGCTGTAGAAATCGAGATTCTGGTAGAGACCAGGATCCGCCTTGTCAGCGCCGGGCGGCAGCTCGCTGTCCGGATCGGTGGCAGTAGCCATCGCAGCCGGCGCCTGGATGCTGTCGGTCTGGTGCGGTGTCGGTTGCCAGATCATCAATGCGGCCAAGGCCATGACCGCCAGCGCACCGACGGGCAGCAGCATGCGCGCACGGTGGTGCGACGAGCCGTGCGTCGAGGCGGCCTCCAAGGCAGTGCGCCGCGCCGCGCGCAGACGTCCGGCGGTGGCCGGGTCCATGCGCTGGGCCGCTTCCTGATATAGCGCGCGAGCGCGCTTTTCGAATTGCTTGTCGGACGAGTTCATCGCCACGCCTCCAATTCCTCACGCAGGTGTTGCATCGCCCGCGAGAGATGTGTTTTCACGCTGCCCTCCGAGCAGCCCATTACCTGGGCGGTTTCCGCCACGTCCAGACCTTCCAGCACCCGCAGGATGAAAGCTTCCCGTTGTCGTTGCGGAAGCTGCTTCACCGCTGCGGCCATGTCCGCGTAAGACTGTTCGCCATGCAGTTTTTCCAGTGGATCCGGGCCGTTGTCGGCCGGTTCCCAGGCGGGTAGTTCATCACCGTCGTCATCGTGGCCGCCGCCAAGCCAGCCCACCACGATGGAGCGCACCTTGCGGCGGCGCTGCAGGTCTACGATGCGGCGGCGCAGGATGCCCCAGAACAGCGGTGTCCATTCCTCGGCGGGTTTGCCACGGTAATGCTTGACCAGTCGGAGCATGGCGTCCTGTACGGCATCCATGGCGTCTTCCCGGTTGCCCAGATGCAGTTCGGCCATACGGAAGGCACGCCGCTCCATGCTGGCGAGGAACGCATCCAGGGAGGTGGGTACCGCCCGGCCGTCCTGCGCAAGAAGTTCCGCCTCGAACACCGCCGAGACGCTATTCATAGCGTTTTGCTCCGAATCGTCAGGGCGAGCATTCCGGGGCTCCATCTGTTCGACTCTCGACATCAACGCGCAAGCCCCGCCTGGGTTGACCAGGGTCGCCCAGGACAAGTCTGATAACAGGGCGTAAACGCCTGTACGGCATGGATCAGTGCAACCCAGTCACCGTATGATGGGCCAGCTGCGACTGATTGGCGGGGAAAACACATGCTCGACGGGTTCCTGGCGCTTTACATCTTCATGCTGGCGGCATTCACGGGATACGAGATCATCGCGCGGGTGCCGGTGATCCTGCATACCCCGCTGATGTCCGGCTCTAACTTTATACATGGCATTGTGCTGGTTGGAGCCATGATCGCGCTAGGCCATGCCCGAACCCCGTTCGAGATGGCCATTGGCTTCATTGGGGTCCTGCTCGGCGCCGGCAATGCCGCCGGTGGCTATGTGGTGACTGAACGGATGCTGGAGATGTTCAAGTCCAGCAAGCCCGGGAAGGGCCGCGGGGAGGCTAAGTGATGGCCTGGATACAGACCCTGATCGACGCCTCCTATTTCCTCGCTGCTCTTCTATTCATTCTTGGTCTTAAACGCATGAGTTCCCCGCGTACGGCGCGGGGCGGCATCGTGTGGGCCGGCTTCGGCATGTTGCTGGCGGTGGTCGCGACCTTGCTGCTGCCCGACCTGGCTCATCGGGTACTGATCATCGTCGCCGTGCTGATCGGCGTGGCGGCTGCCTGGTGGTCCGGCCGCCGGGTGGCGATGACTGCCATGCCGCAAATGGTGGCGCTCTATAACGGCATGGGTGGTGGCGCGGCGGCGGCCATCGGCGCCAGCGAACTGGTGTCCCATGTGCAGGATCTGGCCGCTCTGAATGGCGTTGCGGTATCCGACAACGGGTCGCTGCTGCATGCCGCGGCAGCTATCGCGCCGCTCAGTCCGGTCGCGCTGGTACTGGGCGTGCTGGGTGCGCTGATCGGGTCGGTGAGCTTTTCCGGCTCGCTGATCGCCTTTGCCAAGCTGCAGGGCTGGCTGGACCGGCGCTTCGTGTTTCCCGGGCAGCGCGTGGTGAACATGCTGGTGCTGGCGGCGGCGGTGGTGATCGGCGTGATGCTGGCGACCGGGCACCTGACGCTTGCGCTGATTTGCGCGTTCTTCGTGCTCGCCCTGTTGTTCGGCCTTTTGATGACGCTGCCGATTGGCGGCGCGGACATGCCGGTGGTGATTTCGCTCTACAACGCTTTTACCGGCCTGGCGGTGGCGTTCGAAGGCTTCGTGCTGCATAACGAGGCGATGATCATCGCCGGCATGGTGGTTGGCGCGGCCGGTACCTTGCTGACCCAGTTGATGGCCAAGGCGATGAACCGTTCGCTGGGCAACGTGCTGTTCGGCAATTTTGGTGCTGCGGCCGGGGCATCGGCACAAGCCATCGGTGGCAGCCAGAAGCCCATCGAAGCGGCTGATGCCGCCGTGATGATGGCGTACGCCGAGCGGGTGGTGATCGTGCCGGGTTACGGCATGGCCGTGGCTCAGGCGCAACACAAGGTGTGGGAGTTTGCGCAATTGCTGATCGCGCGCGGGGTCAAGGTGAAGTTCGCCATCCATCCCGTTGCCGGCCGCATGCCCGGACATATGAACGTGCTGCTTGCCGAAGCGGGCGTGCCTTACGACCTGATCGCCGACATGGAAGACATCAATCCCGAATTCCCCGCCACGGACGTGGCGCTGGTGATCGGCGCCAACGATGTCGTCAACCCGATGGCCAAGACCGATCCTTCCTCGCCGATCTACGGCATGCCGATTCTCGATGTCGCCGAGGCCAAGCAGGCGATCGTGGTCAAGCGCGGCAAAGGCACCGGCTTTGCAGGCATCGAGAACGCGCTGTTCTATGCCGACAATGCCCGCATGCTGTATGGCGATGGCCAGGCTGCCGCAGGCCAGCTTGTTTCCGAATTGAAATCGTTGGATGGCTAGCCGGCCGGCCGCTTCGCGGCAGGCGGCCTACGTAGCGCCGTGACGATGGCGATGACCACGCCCACGGCGCACCAGGCCATGTCCAGCGGGCGCAGGCTGATGCGGGCAAAATCCAGCAGCATCGACAGGCCAGCGGTACGCATGGTTTCGACCAGGCCATAGCCGGTCATGAGCGAGATATTCACGGCAGAGATCAGCACGCGGATATAGAAGCTCGCGATCACGGTTGCCAGCGCCGCCAGCAGGGCCGCATGCCACCCGCGTCCCTGCACCCACTGTCGCACAGCGATGGCGAGCAGCCAGCCGGCGGGCACGGCCAGCCAGGGCAGGGGCCGGTGCATGACCACCGTGGGCAACAACCAGACCGCGCCAGCCGCCAGGCCCAGCATGACGCTGCAAAGCAGTGCGAAACATTCGCCGACAATCTGGCGCACGATCATGGTTGGCAGCTCACGGTCACGCAGTCCTGCGGGGGCAAAGCATTCATCTTAGCGTGGACGGGCCGCATTTCTCAGTCGGCATCCCTCTTGAGATTCAGCACTTTCAGCCTGATGTGGGGGACATGTCCTACAGGTGGCCGGCATAATAGAAGGCCGGACGAGCCGCTGGATGGCTTTCCATAACGATGACTTGAGATGGCATGAGCGGTTTCAGCCTTAGCAGCGAACCCTTCACCCTGGCACGGGACTGCAGCGCAGTCATGGTGCCGCAGGGCGAAAGCGTCACCCTACCGGCGGGTCAGGTCGGCTATATCACCCAGGCGCTGGGCGGTAGCTTCACCGTGTACGTGGAGGGTAACCTGTTCCGCGTTGCCGGCAACGATGCCGATGCGCTGGGCAAGGAGCCGCCGCCGCCGCTGGAACTGGCCGCGGATGCCAGCGACGCCGATGTCGAGAAACTGGTGTGGCAGCAACTGCGCACGGTGTTCGACCCGGAAATTCCGATCAACGTGGTCGAGCTTGGGCTGGTCTATGACGTAAGCCTGGAATCCGTATCCGCGGACCAGCGCAAGATCTACGTAAAGATGACGCTGACCGCGCCGGGCTGCGGCATGGGTGACGTGCTGATCGATGATGCACGCACCAAGCTGGAGCTGATTCCCACCGTGGTCGAGGCCGATGTGGATCTCGTCTTCGATCCGCCGTGGAACCATTCGATGATGTCGGAAGCGGCCAAGCTCGAAACGGGAATGCTCTAACATTTTCTTCGTCTCCCCGCGTTGAGGCGGGGAGACGGCGCTACCGTCAGCGCACTTCTTCGAATCGGTTCGCGTCGCGATTCTTGCGAACCTTGGTGGGATCCCACACGCGGCCGTTCATCGCGATGTAAACACCTTCCGGCAGCGTCTGCACTGCTGCCACGGCGCAACCGATGTTGAACACGGCATCCGAGCCCTGGAAACGGGCGGGATTGAGCGCACCGGTCAGTACGATCACCTTGCCCTTGATGCTGGCGAGTTCCTTGGCGGTTTCCACCATCGTGTCCGTACCATGCGTCACCAGTACGTAGCGGTGCGGCTGCGCTTCGATGGTGGAGCGGATCAGCGAACGGTCTTCGTCGTTGATGTGCAGGCTGTCCTTGCGCAGGATCGGGATCACATCGAACTGGAACGCCACGCCAAGCTGGCTGAGGATCTCGCTGATCTGCGGTGCGCCGATCTTGTAGTCCGACTTGTCGTCGAAATAGATCTTGTCGATGGTGCCGCCGGTGGTGACGATGGTCAGATGCTGCATGATCGTTATGCCGAGGGGGTGGATGCGCATTTTAACCATTCCGCAGGCCGGGCGTAGCGCGTTACTCCAGGAGCAGGCGGGTGTCCTCGCCATTGATGTCGGAAAGGCGCAGCAGTCCGTGGCCGAGGAAGCGCCGCAGCGCGGCCGCCGGACGTTCATCGCCGCGCGAGGAAGACCATGCAGCCTGACGCGCCATCAAGGCCGCGGCGGCGCAACGTGCGAGTGTTGTCGCAATACCGCGCGCACCGGCCTCCAGCACGCTGCGTTCTATCTTTTGCGCATCGAGATGCGTAGCCGTCGCATCAAGCGCGGCGTGTACCGCGAATGACGCCTGTGCGTTGTGTGCTTCGCTCAGCCAGCCGGCGATGACCTTGCGCAACGCGGCGAAGCTGTTGTTGCCGGCGAGCGCGCGCAAGCTATCCAGCGACAGCACATTGGTGGTGCCTTCCCAAATGGCGTACACCTGCGCGTCGCGCAACAGTTGCGGCAATCCGGTGTCTTCGATGTAGCCGGCGCCGCCAAAACACTCCAGGGCCTCCGAGCACAGGCTGACTGCCATCTTGCCAGTCCACAACTTGGCCAGCGGCGTCAGCAGGCGCAGCGATGCGGTTTCCTGCAGGGTGGCGACCTGCTGTTCGACGCGTCCCAACAGGTACGCCACTTCGAATGCGAGCGCAAACGCGCCTTCGAATTCGGCCTGCATGTCGGCGAGTGTTTGCCCGTGCAGCGGTTGCTCGATCAACGCACGGCCAAAGACTTGCCGCCGCCGGGCGTAATCGCGCGCCAGGCCGATGGCGCGCGCCATGCTGGCAACTGCGCAGATGGCATTCCAGGTGCGCGTGACATTAAGCATGGGTGCGACTTGCCGCACACCGTGCGCGAGTTCGCCCAGTGGCCATGCGGGCAGGCCATCGAGATGGATCTCCGCGGTCGGCAGTTCCTGTGTACCCAGTTTGTCTTTGAGGCGATCGATGATCAGCTGTGGCTTGCGCTCAACACCATCCATGGTTTCCACGTAGAACAAAGCGAGGGCGGCGGGTCCTTGCCCTGTGCCTTCCGGGCGCGCGAGCGCCAGCGCGGCTTCGCCCACCACGGCTGAACTGAACCACTTGCGGCCATACAGTCGCCACTGGCCATCCGCATCCTGCTTGGCCACGGTCTCGGTATTGCCGACATCCGAGCCGCCGGTGTTCTCGGTCATCCATTGTCCGGACAGCCAGAAATCGTGTGCGTTGCGACTGAGAAGATGCGGAAGTGCGCGATCGATCAGCGAGGTGTTGCCGGATGCTTTCAGGGCAGTCGCTGCGCCATCGGTCATCGCCAGCGGACACGTATAGAACTCGCTGGCGATGTGGTAGACGTAGACACGGGCAAATTCGGCAAGCCGCGCGTGCTCATGACTTTCATGGCCCGACGCCAGAATGGCGTGGCGCGTGGTGAGTTCCGGGCCCTCCAGCCACGCAGTGGTCAATTCGACCCGATCAACGCGACGTCCCCAGGCATCCCACTGTGTCAACACCGGCTTGCGGCGAACGCTGCGTTGGCTGCGCTCGAAGGTCATCTGTGCGTAATCAGCCAAGGCGTCGAGATCGGCATCCAGGGCGCCGCGACGCTTGGAGGGAAAAACGCGATCGAGCAATGCGATCAACAAACGGTCGCCACGATAGGGGTGCGACAGTTGCGGAGCGTCTTGCAGGAATCCCATGACAGCCACCTCGTGGAATCGTCGATGCCAGTATAGGCACGATTGCGGCTCGCGCCGTTGCTGCGCCGCGACGAGCGCTTCCGGTAGCATCGCGGTCTTGAGCTTAGAGGCAAGAACATGCGATTTTCGGAAGTGTTGAAGAGCGTCCGTCGCGATGGCAAAGCATGGATTGCGACGATCAGCGAAGACTGGCTGCAAGGCCGCAGCGCCTTCGGTGGCATGCAGGCAGCCTTGGCGGTGCGGGTCATGCGCGAGCTTGTGCCGGCGGACGTGCCGCTGCGTAGCTTGCAGGTAGCTTTCATCGCGCCGGTTTCCGCTGGAACCGTACGCATGACGGCCGGCATTCTGCGTCGGGGCAAGAGTGTGATGCAGGTCGAAGCGCGCTTGATGGATGGCGATACGACTGCGTGTCTGGTCATCGGCATTTTCGGTGCGGCGCGAGAATCCAGGTTGCGCATCTGGCCGGCGCAACCGGACGTCGAGGCGATGGCCAAACCCCACGTGCTTCGCTACGTGCCCGGCCTGTTGCCGCAGTTCACCCAGCACTTCGATGCGCGGTGGTTGCAGGGAGACATCCCTTTCACCAGCAGCACCAAGACGACCCAGATCGTTGAAGTGGGTTTGAAGGATGATGGCGTGGCGGACGAGGCTCAGGTGATTGCGTTCGCCGACTTCATTCCGCCCGTTGCGCTCTCGATGCTTGATCAGCCGGCGCCCGGAAGCTCATTGAGCTGGATGCTGGAACTGTTTGCCGATCACCGAGGCCTGCCATTGAGCGGCTGGCGCATCGACGCGCAACTGCAGGCTGCGCAAGACGGCTATACCAGCCAGCAGGTCATGCTGTGGGGACCTGGCGGTGAGCCGGTGGCCTTGAGCCGCCAGAGCATGGTGGTGTTCGGTTAATCCGGCCGTGGCTTGCGCTTACGTTTCACGCCCGCGCCCAGCGCCCCAATCAACAACAAGGTCAGCAGCACTTCCATCAGCGCAGGCCCGCGCTCCTGGGTTGAACTCCAACCTTCTGCGATGCCATGGCAGAAATAGAACAGGCTGAGGATGCCGGTCCACAGCAGCGCACGGCGCGGGTTGCGGATGGCGAAAAAGGGCAGCAGCAGCGGGATCACGGTGATCGCCAAGGCCAGCCCTTTCGACATCTGCTGTGGCGGAAACAGCCATGCGTACCACGCGCATTGCAGCGCGATGAGCGCGATCCAGGCAGCGAGGCCAAGGCGGGACGTCGCGGATAACGGTGCGCTCATGCGTTCATCGCCAGCCTGCGCGCGGTATCCGCCAGGCGCCGGCCCAGGGCACGTGCCAGTTCGCGTTCATGCTCGCTGATCGCGTTGTCGCCCTTGGCGCCGGCGACATGGCTGGCGCCGTAAGGCGTGCCGCCGCTCAGTGTGCTGCTCAGCGCCGGCTCGGTATAGGGAATGCCCAGCAGCAGCATGCCGTGATGAAGCAGGGGCAGTGCCATGCTCAACAAGGTCGATTCCTGGCCGCCGTGCATGGTGCTGGTGGCGGTGAATACCGCGGCCGGTTTGCCGACCAGCGCGCCGCTCGCCCATTCGGCGCCGGTGCTGTCCAGGAAATACTTCAACGGAGCGGCCATGTTGCCGAAGCGAGTTGGGCTGCCCAGCGCAAGGCCGGCGCATTCGTACAGGTCCCGCAGGGTTACATAGGGCGCGCCTTCTTCGGGCTCCGGAGGTTGGGCGACTTCGGTGACCGGGGCTACCGGGGGCACCTGGCGCAGGCGCGCGCGCATGTCTGGGACTTCTTCCACCCCGCGGGCGATCAGGCGAGCCAGTTGGGCGGTATGGCCGTTGCGGCTGTAGTAAAGAACCAGAATGTCACTCATTGAGCTTGGGGCGAAGGAATGTCCGATCCATTCTACGTGGGCGTTGCCGTTCCTGTCTGTTCGCAGACCACAGCGCTGTCGGCGCGCGGCTTTTCGGAGCATCCCCCGCCGGGATGGGGTAGTGTACGGTCCGTACCAGGGAAGTCGGCACCATGAACCTGCGTTTTGATCGCGACCGTACCCTTACCTTCGGCCATTTTCTCTGGCAGCGCTTTCTCGACGACAAATGCTTCGAGACCGCCGGCGCGTTGTCCTACACCACCCTGGTTTCGCTGGTGCCGCTGACGGTGGTGGTGCTGACCATGTTTGCGGCCTTTCCCATGTTCGAGGATGCCCGCGACACGCTGATCAATTTCGTTTTCAGCAATTTCGTGCCCGCGGCGGGCGAGACCGTACAGAACGCGCTGATCGATTTTGCCTCCAACGCGCGAAAGCTCACCGGCATAAGCATCCTGGTGATGTTGTTCAGTGCCGTGTCGATGATGATCAGCATCGAAGACCGCCTCAACCGCATCTGGCAAGTACATGCCCATCGGCCTTGGGGCCCACGCCTGTTGCTTTACTGGGCAGCGTTGACGCTGGGGCCCATCCTGGTGGTCGGCGGCATTGCGCTCACGTCCTACGTGGCGGCGGTGCCAATGCTGCGCACTGCCACAGAGTCGTTGGGCATCGGCCAGCAGTTGCTCAAGGCGGTGCCCTTTGTGGTGACGTTTTTTACGTTATGGCTGATGTACACCACCGTTCCCAATCGTCGTGTCAACAAAAGACATACGGCGATAGGCGCCTTGCTCGGCGCCTTGCTGTTCGAGGGCGCCCGCTGGCTGTTTACCCACTATGTGCGGCATGCGCATAACTACCAGCAGATCTACGGGGCATTGGCGATTATTCCGTTGTTGCTGCTGTGGATTTATCTGTCGTGGGTGATTGTGATTCTGTGTGCTTCAGTGGCGGCATCCGTGTCGGCATTTGAATATCAGAAGCCGTGTGATGTCATGCCGGAAGGCGCCGAATTTCTCGGCCTGCTGGTCGTGCTGCGGCACTTCATCGAGGCACAGCGCGCAGGGCACGGTGTTGATCCCGTGGCGATACGAGCTGCGGAACCTTGCTTGCGCAGCACCACCATCGTGACGTATTTCGAGGATTTGTCACGCGGCGGATTGATCCAGCGCAACGAGACCGGACAATGGCTGCTGATCCGTAGTCTCGACAGCACGGATCTGCTGCATGTCTATCGAAACAATCGTTACCGCATGCCGTTGAACCCTGCCGAGCAGGCCGCCGCCGCGGGCATCGCGCTGCCGCCGGAATTGTTGTCGCTGCTCACCAAAGTGGCACATGCGCTGCAGTCAACCCTGGGTGCACACTTGGACAAGGTTTATCCTGTCAACGCGGCAACATCGCCCAAGCACCCCGTCTCACATCCCCTGGAATCGGAAACATGAAGCTGTTTGCATCGTCGCTACTGCTCGCCGCATGCGCCCTGGCGACTCCCGTTTTTGCCGCCATGCCGGCGCAACCATCGCTGAAGGTGACGACGCTCGACGGCAAACCCTACGATCTGGCAACCCAGCGCGGCCATTGGGTGATCGTGAATTTCTGGGCCACCTGGTGTGGACCGTGCATCAAGGAATTACCGGATATCTCGCATTTCGTGGCGACGCATCCGAACGTCTCGGCCATCGGCATTGCCTACGACGATACCGATCCGGCCGACATCCGCGCCTTCTTGCAAAAGCATCCCGTGACCTATCCTGTGGCGCAGGTCACGATGGACAAGCCGCTGAAAGATTTTGATGAGCCGAGTGGCCTGCCCATGACCTGGCTGATCGGCCCGGATGGCAAGGTGGCCAAGGAGTTCACGGGACCGGTTACCCCGGCTTTGCTGAGTGCCGCCATCGGAAAGTGACGGCATGAGCAGTGCGCGCTTCCTGGTCAGCGGCCGAGTGCAAGGCGTGTTCTTTCGCGCCAGCACGCGCAACGAAGCGCTCAGGCTTGGCTTGAACGGTTATGCCCGCAATCTGACCGACGGCCGGGTGGAAGTGGTGGCCAGTGGCCCGTCAGAAACCCTGCACAAGCTGGAACAATGGCTGTGGCAGGGCCCTCCCGCTGCACGGGTGGAAGATGTGGCGCGCAGTGATTATCAGCAGCCGGTGGCGAATGGGTTTGTCGTCAGCTGAGCCGGTTTGATCATTGATCAAAACTATCCGGCACCCATAGCGCTTTTTCGGTGATGTTTTCGCGCCTGCGTTTGCCTTTGAGCTTGGGTAGCTTCACGGGCGGTATCGGTTTGTCGTGACGTGGCACCTGCTCCAGCAGGTGCCGGATCAGGTTGATGCGACCACGCTTTTGGTCGTTGAAATCGACCACGAACCATGGTGCGTTGGCGGCATGCGTGCGTTCGATCATGACATCGCGCAGCTGGCCAAGCTCAGCGTATTTCGTGCGTGATGCCAGGTCGACCGGAGAAAGCTTCCAGCGCTTGAGTGGATCCTCAGCACGCGAAGTAAAGCGCCGCTCCTGTTCTTCTTGATCGACGGCCAGCCAATACTTGATCAGGATGATGCCGTCGTCGGTAAGCAATTTTTCGAATGCCGGCACCGCAGCGAGAAATGCTTCGTATTGCTCCTTGCTGCAAAAGCCCATTGCGGGCTCGACCACGGCGCGGTTGTACCAGCTGCGGTCAAACAACACGAATTCACCCGCCGCAGGCAGGTGCGTCACGTAGCGTTGAAAATACCATTGCGAGCTTTCCACCTCGTCAGGCTTGCCCAGTGCGGCGATACGGTAGCCGCGCGTGTCCATGCTCTCGGTAATACGCTTGATGGTGCCGCCCTTGCCGGCTGCGTCGCGCCCTTAAAACACCACCACCAGCCGCTTGCCGCTGCGTTTCAGCCAGCGGTGCAGACCGGCCAGCTCGATCTGCAAGGCTTCCATGGTCTTGTTGTACTGCTTGTCTTGCTTGCTCATGGCCTGTCTCCAGGAAAGGCTGTGGCGGCAAAGCTACAAGTCGAGATCAGCAGGCGGTCGGCCGATGCGATAGCGCGCGCTGACGGCGAGCATGGCACGGTGGAAGTCGGTGGCAAAACCTTGCATGTCGAACAGCGGGCTCTGACTGCGCTGCTGTACAAGATGACGCCGCAGCGTCGCCAGCGCTTCGCGATCATTGCCCAGGGCGGTCGCCATGCCTATAAAGGACACACTGTCGGCTGTGATCAGTTCCGGTAGTCCGAGGTGATGCAGCAGGCTGGTGACGGTACGTCCGGCCATGGTATCGCCGGTGCGCGTCAGCACCGGACAGCCGGCCCACAGCGCGTCCGACGCGGTGGCGCGCGCATTGGCAGGCAGCGTATCGAGATAAAGATCGACATGGGCATAGCGCGCGAGATATTCAGCGTAGGGCAGGCGCGGCATGAAGATCAGGCGTGCGGGTGCGATATCCAGTGCGCTGGCCGCCTGGCGCAGGCGCTCGTGAGTCTCTTCAAAAGTGGAAAGCAGCCAGAGCACGCTATCGGGCACCTGCTGCAGGATCAGCATGCAGCGGGCAAAGACGGCCGGATTGAGCGCGTAGCTTTCGTTGAAGCAGGCAAACACGACCGCGTTTTCGGGCAGGCCGCAGGCTTGCCGCGAAGGTGTTTCGGCCATGCTACGGCCTGGATCATTCGGTTGCGCGCAACGCGGCAAACGGATCACCTTTTCGCTGACGTGCTCACGCAGCACGCTGGGAACGGTGATGGCGTCGGTGAGCAGGTAATCCATCCAGGGCGCGCCGGAGCTGCCGGTATAGCCCAGCCAGCCCACTTGTACCGGTGCGGCACGCAACGACATCACCTCGATGTTGCCGCGTCCGCGATAACCGTTGAGATCGAACAGGATTTCGATCGCCGTGCCGTGGATCAGCGAGACGACCTGTTTGCGATTGAGTCCCGAGACATCGTGCAGGGTTGCTGCCGCGGACAAGCGACGGCGGACCGCGCCACCATCATCGGGAGTGGTGGCGAACAGATGGATCTCCAGCTCGGTATCAGCCAGCGCCTCGATCAACGCAACGATGTGCTGGCCGACGGCGGTTTCATGGAAACCATCGGCCAGCATGCCGATGCGAACCGGACTGTCCGGCAGGGGTACGGGATGGCGCAGGTTGAACTGTTGCCGAAAGTCTGCCGCTTGCTGTTCGAGTACGGACGCGTAGGTCTTGGCGCAGCGCAATTGCAGTGCGGCGTCGGTGTCCTCGGCGAGAAAGGCAAAGGGATGTACGCCGGGCTGGCCTTCCGACACGGCAAGTATCACTTGCTCGCTCAATGCATCGATGTCTCGCCAACGGCACAGCCGACGGCGGACAAACAGCAACTGCCCGACCACCGGAATCGCCTCCGGGTTGCGCGACAAGGCATCGGTGAAGGCTTCATGGGCACCGATCACGTCGCCGGCTTCATCCAGCATCATGGCGGCCTGGAACATGTGCTGCACATTGTTCGGCGCCAGTTTGCCCGCTTGCAGCAGCATGGCCGCGCCGTCCCGCGGGCGGCGTTGCATGTGCAGCATGTGGCCGAGCATGGCGTGGGCCAGATCGGAAGACGGTGCGTGCTGCAAGGCCTGACGTACCTGCACTTCGGCTTCCGGCAGACGCCCCAGCTCCATTTCTGCGGAGGCCAGGTTGAGCCGGATGGAGGGATGTTGCGGCATGTTTTTCACCGCCAGGGCAAAGGCATCGCGTGCGTGCACGTGCTGGCCGCCGGCCATGTAAGCGGTGCCAAGCACCTGCAGCAGGGCCGGATGTCCCGGTGCATGAGTCAGCGCCTTTTGCAGGCGTTCAATCGCCGCACCCAGCTTGCCCTCGGCCATGGCCATGCTGGCCAGATTGCACTGCACCTCGATGTTGCCTGGCGCCAGCTCGGCGGCGCGAGTCATCGCCATCTGCGCATCGCGCTGGCGGCCCACGCGCAGCAGGGCGACCCCGTGCAAGCGAAGTAGATCGGCCGACACTGGGAACTGCCGACGCGCGAGTGCTCCGAGATTGGCGGCTTCTTCGTTGGCGTCGCGCTGCAGCAGCTCGTTGAGCCGTTGCAGGATCGGGGCGATGTCATTGGGCAGTGCGTCAGTCATGGAGCCAGGAGTGAGTGAAGAGGAGTGAGAAGTGAGTAAAGGCCGTCCTGCCAGCCGGCTGTGCCGGAGAGCTGTGGAGGTGTGTGAAAGTGCCCCTTGAGAATGCAGCCTAAGCGTAACGCGATCCAGCCGCTCTTACTCACTCCTCACTTCTTAATTTCTCACTCCTCAATCAGCCGCCGGCCAGCGATTTCAACTCGTCGGCCTGGTGTTCGCGGGTCAGCGTGCCGATCAGCTCAGCCAGATCGCCCTGCATGATGTCCGGCAGGCGGTGCAGGTCCAGACCGATGCGATGGTCGGTGACCAGGCTGTCCTTATAACGATAGGTACGGATGCGTTGGCTGCGGTCACCGGTGCCTACTTGCAGCCGCCGCGTGTGGGCCTGTTCGGCGCTCTGCTTGGATTGCGCTTCATCGAGCAGGCGGGCCTTGAGCAGGCTCATAGCGCGGGCGCGGTTCTTGTGCTGGCTGCGCTCGTCCTGGCATTCCACCACGATGCCGCTGGGCAGATGGGTGATGCGGATGGCCGAGTCGGTCTTGTTGACGTGCTGGCCGCCCGCGCCCGAGGCACGGAAGGTGTCTATTTTCAGGTCGGCCGGGGAGAGCTCGATCTCTTCGATGTCATCCAGTTCGGGCAACACGGCGACCGTGGCGGTCGAGGTGTGCACGCGCCCTTGCGACTCGGTCACCGGCACGCGCTTGACGCAATGCACGCCTGATTCGAACTTGAGCTGGGAGAACGCCCCGCGGCCTTCGATCCGGGCGACGATTTCCTTGTAGCCGCCGTGTTCACCGGGATTCTCGCTAAGCACTTCGACCTGCCAGCGTTGGCGCTCGGCGTAGCGGGTGTACATGCGGAATAGATCGCCCGCAAAAATGGCTGCTTCGTCGCCGCCGGAACCGGCACGCACTTCCAGGAACAGGTTGGCGTCGTCGCGCGGATCCTTGGGGATCAGCAGCAACTGCAATTCGCCGTCCAGTTCGGCCGCGCGCGTCTCCAGGCGAGTGATATCGTCCTCGGCCATGTCACGCAGCTCCGGATCGTCGAGCATGGCGCGCGCATCGGCCAGTTCGCGCTCGATGCCCGTTTGTTCGCGCATGGCGTCGGCCACCGGTTCGAGCTGGGCATATTCGCGCGACAGTTCGCGAAAGCGGGTGTTGTCGGCCAGGACGTCTTGCTGACCGAGTAACAGGCCGATTTCTTCGTGGCGTTCGGCGATGGCTTCGAGTTTGCGGCGTATGGATGGCGTCATGGACAGCGGCGGAAAGCGAGGGACGAGGGGCGAGCAGGATGCTCGCAGCCTGGAAACCGATGGAACGCGGCAGCCAGCCGCCCTCGCTATTTGTCCTCGAAGGATTCGTCCGTCGTGCCGGCTTTCGCGTCCTCGTCCAGTCCATACAGGCGACCGGCGGCGTGCAGTAGATCGTGATCCCCGCTGAGCGCGGCCGCACGCAGGCGTGCGCTGGGGTGATGCAGCAGTTTGTTGGTGAGCGTGTTGGCGAGGAACGACAACGCCTCGTCCGCCGACTTGCCGCGGGCGAGCATCGCGCGCGCTTTTTCCAGGACCTGGTCGCGATAGATTTCGGCGTGATGGCGCAGATCCAGCGCAGGATTTTTCACGGTGAGCGCACGACGCCACGCCATGTAGCGTTCGACTTGCAGGTCGATGATGGCGTCGGCTTCACGCGCAGCGTTCTCGCGCGAGCGACGGTTGTCGTCGATCACCTGGCGCAGGTCGTCGATACCGTAGAGGTAGACGTCATCGAGCTCGCCCACCGACGGTTCGATATCGCGCGGTACGGCGATATCGACCATGAACATCGGCTTGCGGCGGCGGGTGGCAATCGCCTTTTCCACCATCGCGCGGGTCAGCACCGGCTGCCGCGCAGCGGTGGAGGCGATCACGATGTCCGCTTCGGCCAGATGCTGCGGAAGGTCGTGCAGGCCGATGGCGTAGCCGCCGTGGCGACTCGCAAGCTCCTGCGCATTTTCCAGGGTGCGATTGGCTACGATCAGCCGGCGGACTTGCTTTTCCGCCAGATGACGTACCGCCAGTTCGATGGTGTCGCCTGCGCCGATCAGCAGCACGCAAGCCTGACGCAAATCAGTGAATACCCGCTCCGCCAGGCGTACGGCAGTAAAGGCCACGGATACGGTGTGTGCACCGATGCGCGTGTCGGTGCGGACTCGCTTGGCGACCGCAAAGGTGTGCTGCAGCAGGCGGTCCATCGGGGTTTTGAGGGTGTTGACCTCGCGCGCCTGCTGGTAGGCATCCTTCACCTGGCCGAGGATCTGCGGTTCGCCCAGCACCATCGAGTCCAGCCCGGTCGCGACCCGAAACATGTGCCTCACGGCTGCTTCGTCATCATGCCGATAAAGGAACTCGTCAAGCTTGCCCGGAGTCAGACGATGGTGACGATTGAGCCATTCCTGCGGCACGTCTTCCGCACCTGCCGCCACACTGACGTAAAGCTCGGTGCGGTTGCAGGTGGACAGGATCATTGCCTCGTCGACACCGGGTTGCTGGGTCAGGTCGCGCAGTGCGGTACCGGTTGCATCCACGTCGAACGCCACCTGCTCGCGCAAGCTGACCGGCGCGGTAAGGTGGTTGAGCCCGAGGGCGATCAGCTTCATGACGTGATGCGATTGGGGGCGACGGGCGTTGGCCGGCGTAGACTAGACATGGCCGGATGTAACCGGAACCGAAAGAAGATCTGGAGGAATAGTGTGCTGAGCGGGACGGCCAAGTTCAAGCAAGTGCGGCAGTATGTAGCTGTAGGTTTAGTCGTGCTTGGGGTGGCAGGATGTGCCGCGATACCCAATCGGGCTAGCGTCACATCGAAAACAACCCCGCAGCCGTTGGCGCAGATGACGGTAGCTACGCCAGACCTGGACCACGATCTGCTGGCCCAGCTCATGGCCGGTGAATTGGCGTTGTCCGGGGCGGATCTCAAGGCCGCCTCCCAGGCTTACGGCAAGGCGATGATGATTTCGCACGATCCGGAGGTGGCCGGCAAGGCTGCCGCTCTGGCGATCGCCATCCATGATCCGGATGCTGCGCGGCAGGCCATCGACCGCTGGCAGGCGCTTGGCGCCACCCCCGCCCAGTTGGCCCAGGCGCGGGCCGAGCTGGCGGTGGAGCAGGGCAAGACCGACGAGGCCCGGCACCAGCTTTCGCTGCTGCTGGCCAGTGGCGACAAAGACGCCTGGCGGATGTTCGGGCGCGTGCTCATCGGCAGCCGAGACGCTGCCTTGGCCTCCAATCTGCTGGAGTCGCTGGCCACGCCCAGCAGTCTGCCGCCGGATCCGAAGGCCTGGCTGGCGATGAGTCAGCTGGGTGAGCAGCTCGGTCGCCACCAGTATGCCCAGCAGATTGCCGATGCCGCGATGAAGCGTTTCGGCACGGCTGAGACGTATGCCTGGGCGGCACAACTCAAGCTCGACAATGGCGATCGCACCGGTGGCCTGAGTCTGTTGAAGCAGGCGCAGGTGAAGGATCCCACCAATATCGGGCTGCGCCTGACCTATGCATCCTTGCTCGGGCAGAGCGGTCAGTACGCGCAGGCCACCAGGTTGCTGGAGAAAGGTCCGCAGAACGCGCAGACCTATGCCATGCGCGCGGCGCTGGCAGCCAGTGCCAAGGACAACAAGTCACTCGAGCAGGTCTACAAACAGCTCTCGCAGGCGCCGGACGATGTGCGTACCGCCAGTGCCTATTTGCTCGGCCAACTGGCCGAAGTGCTTGGCCGCAAGGAAGAGGCGCTGAAATGGTATGACCAGGTGTCGGACGACGACGACCATGCCTTCGACGCCGATCTGCGCACCGCGATCATCCTGCAGGACCTTGGGCGCAGTGCCGAAGCGCATCAGCAATTGGCCGAGATGCAGACTGATTATCTCGATCAGCCCGCGCAGCTGCGCCGCGCCTATGAAGTGGATGCGGATCTGTACCTGCGCGAGAAGCGCTATGCGGAAGCCACCAATGCCTTTACGCATGCGCTGCAAGTGGTGCCGGATGATCCGGATCTCTTGTACGGCCGTGGCCTGGCTTATGCTGAGATCGGCAAGATCGATCAGGCGGTGGCGGATTTCCGCCGCCTGCTGCAGATCAAGCCGGACGACATTGACGCCAGCAATGCACTCGGCTTTACCTTGGCCGATGCCGGGCGCGATCTGCCGGAAGCCGAAAAATTGATCGCCGCGGCGCGTGCTGCGAAGCCCAACGATCCTTCCATTGCCGATTCCTGGGGCTGGCTGCAATACCGGCTCGGTCATCTCAATCAGGCTGCGCAGGTGTTGCGTGGCGCATGGCAGGCAGGCAAGGATGCCGATGTGGGCGTGCATCTGGGCGAAGTGCTGTGGAAGCAGGGACAGCACGATCAGGCGCAACAGGTCTTCGATGAAGTGCGTCGCATGGATCCCCACAACACCAGCCTGCAAGAAACCTTGAAGCGTCTCCAGCCATGAAATCATCGCTCCGTTTTCTCGCAGCGCTCGCACCGCTGCTGCTGGCTGCCTGTGCGCCACAACAAGTCGTGCGCAACAAAGGCGATGCCGCATCGCTGGCACAGCAGGCGGTGCGTGAGCAGCAATTGGCAAACGTCGATCATTGGACCTTGCAGGGCCGCCTTGGCGTGTCCAATGGCAAGGACGGCGGTAGCGGCGTGTTGACCTGGATTCAAAACGGCGATCGCTACGAGTTCACCTTGCGTGCGCCGATTTCCGGCAAGAGCTTCCGTCTTAGCGGCGGTCCTGACGGTGCGTTGCTGGAAGGGCTGGAGGGTGGCCCGTTACAGGGTGCCAATGCGGAAGAACTGATGCGTCGCGCCTTGGGCTGGGACATCCCGCTGGATGAACTACGTGCGTGGGTTCTGGGCGTGCGTACGCAAGGACAGGAAGCCGAATTGAGCTTTGGTGACGACAAGCTGCCGTCGTTGTTGCAGCAGGGCGGTTGGGCGATCAGCTACCCTGTGTGGGATAGCACACATCAACCGCCATTGCCGGCCAAGGTTTTTGCCGAAAAACCACCTTATTCCGTCCGGCTGGTGATCAGCTCCTGGACGTTGCAGTAACGCGCCTGGTTCAACTTGCCCATGTCATTCCGTATTGAACGTGCCGTCCGGACGCATGTCGACGCGATTTGCGCGATCGAACGCGCTGCTGTGGAGATGTTCCGGCAGCACAAGGCGTGGCGGTTCTATTCCGCTGTTTCGATCCCGCCCGAGCAATTAGAAGAGGAGATCCAGCGCGGGCTGGTGTGGGTGGCTTTGCCGGATGGTCGCGACGAACCGGTGGGTTTCGTCTGGCTCGATACCGAGCAGGGCAGTGATGTTGCGGGCATCGCCGAGATCGATGTGCTGCCCGAATACAGCCGGCGCGGCATCGGTGCGGCGCTGTTGAATCACGCCTGCGATTGGGCGAGGGCGGCGGGTTATCACCGGGTCGATCTCGGTACCCTGGCCGACGTGCCGTGGAACGCGCCGTTTTACGCCAGGCACGGATTTGCGATCGTGGATAAGCACGATCCGGCGTTTGCCTATGCACGCGAGCGCGATCGTGAGAACGGTTTTCCGGATACGTTGCGCGTGTTCATGTCGCGCCCGTTGTCACGTCCGCTTGCGCATGAATGGACCGTGTGGCCGGCGCCGGCCAAGCTCGATCTGTTCCTGCGCATCATCGGGTTGCGTGAGAACGGTCAAGATGAAACGCAGACGGTGATGCGGCTGCTCGACTGGAGCGATGAAGTTCGCCTGCGTGCGCGTGCTGACGAGCAGATTCACTCGCAAGACGAACACGCCGTGCGCGCGGCAGAATTGTTGCGGGAACGCGCTGGCATCCGCACCGGTGCGGACATAGCGATCGAGAAGCGCACGTCCGTCGATGCCAGCCTGGGTGGGAATGGCTCGGTAGCCGCCACCGTGCTGGTCGGCTTGAATCAAGTCTGGGGCTGTGGATTGGGCCTCGACGAACTCGACGATCTGGGGCGGCAGCTTGAGCTGGAGGTGCCGGTTTTCGTTCGTGGCCGCTCGGCGTGGGTCACGGGTGCAGGCGAGCACATCAAGCCGATCAAGCTGCCCAGGCGCTGGTACGTGTTGCTTGATACACACGAAAACGTGCGAACTGTTGATTTATTTCAAGCAACTGAATTGACACGTAATGCGCCCGCCGCCACAATTTCATCCTTTGCTTCCGGCGAAACGTTGGAGAACGTGTACGAGCCTGTCGTTCGCTCGCGCTACCCACGGGTCGCAGCGGCACTGGATTGGCTCGGAAGCCACGGCCACGCGCGGCTTTCCGGCAGCGGTGGTTGCGTTTTCCTCGAAACGGCAACGCCCGAACGGGCTGAGGCAGTCGCCAGGCGCTGTCCGGTCACGTTCACGGCCCGAGTGGTCGAGGGCGTCGGGTTGTCGCCGTTGCATCGGGCGCTGGTGCGCCACGCTGCAACGCGTTAACCGGCTGGCCAGGAAGCAGACTGCAAAACCAAAACGAGTAGTAACACTGGGGCGTCGCCAAGCTGGTTAAGGCACGGGATTTTGATTCCCGCATGCGTAGGTTCGAATCCTACCGCCCCAGCCATTCACACAATGGCCTGGTTTCTGAGGAAACAACCGTGGATACATCCAGCCCGATGCTGTTTGCCGGCAACGCTCACCGTGCCTTGGCTGAAGATGTCGCTCATCGACTGGGTGTGCCGCTAGGCAAGGCGCTGGTCGGCAAGTTCAGCGACGGCGAAGTCCAGATCGAAATCGAAGAGAACGTTCGTCGACAGGAAGTGTTCGTGCTGCAGCCCACGGGTGCGCCGAGCGCGGAAAACCTGTTCGAACTGTTGACCCTGGTCGACGCGCTCAAGCGCGCTTCCGCCGCCAGCGTCACGGCGGTCATTCCGTACTTCGGCTACGCCCGCCAGGATCGCCGCCCGCGCTCGGCGCGCGTGCCGATCACGGCCAAGCTGGTGGCCCGCCTGATCGGTACCGCCGGTGTGGACCGTGTGCTGACGGTGGATCTGCACGCCGACCAGATCCAGGGCTTTTTCGACGTGCCGGTGGATAACGTCTACGCCTCGCCGATCCTGCTGGCTGACATCTGGCGCAACTACAGCATGGACGACCTGATCGTGGTCAGTCCGGACGTGGGTGGCGTGGTGCGCGCCCGCGCCATCGCCAAGCGCCTGGATGACGCCGATCTGGCCATCATCGACAAGCGCCGTCCCAAGGCCAACGTCGCCACCGTGATGAACATTATCGGCGACGTCGAGGGCAAGACCTGCGTGATGGTGGACGACATCGTCGACACCGCCGGCACCTTGTGCGCTGCGGCCGCGGCCCTCAAGGAGCGCGGTGCCCGCAAGGTGGTGGCGTACTGCGTGCATCCGGTGTTGTCCGGTGCGGCGATCCGCAATGTCGAGGGTTCCCAGCTTGACCAGCTGGTGGTGACCAACACCCTGCCGCTGCGCGAGGACGCCAAGGCCTGCGCCAAGATCCGCCAGCTGTCGGTCGCCGAGTTGCTGGCCGAGACGATCCGCCGTATCGCCTTCGGTGAGTCGGTCAGCTCGCTCTATATCGACTGAGTTGGGCTGGGCCAGGGATTAGGGGCTAGTAGCGACGGCGGCACGCCCCCGGCTGGCCGCGAGCCACGCTACTGGCCCTTCGCCCCTGCTTTTGGCGTTAGGCCCCAAAATCCCGTATACTTGCGCGCTTTTCCGTCCGCATAAGCGGACAATCCGGCTCCTCTGGTCGCGGGGGAGTCAGTCTCGTCGCCGTGAGGCGGCTTCCAAACCAAGGCAATACTGACATGGCTAAGACTCATGAGATTCTGGCGCAAGGCCGCAAGGACGAGGGGAAAGGTGCGAGCCGCCGCCTGCGTCGTGCCGCTTTCGTGCCGGCCGTTGTTTACGGTGCGGGCCAGCCCGCTGAAAGCATCCAGATCGAACACAACACCATCCTGCTCGCCGCCAGGAATGAGTGGTTCTTCTCCTCGGTGCTCGACCTGAATGTCGACGGCAAGGTGCAGAAGGTGCTGGTGCGTGACTGGCAGAAGCACCCGTTCAAGCAGCAGATGCTGCACATGGACTTCCTGCGCATCAACGAGAACGAAGCGATTCGCGTGAATGTGCCGCTCCACTTCCTCAATCAGGAAAAGTCCCCGGCCGGCAAGACCGCTGGCGTGGTCATTTCGCACAACCTCAACGAAGTGGAAGTTTCCTGCTTGCCGAAGGATCTGCCGGAGTTCATCGAACTCGACCTGATCGACCTGAAGCCCGGCGACATCGTCCACCTGTCGCAGCTCAAGCTGCCGGCCAGCGTTGAGATTCCGGCCCTGCATCTGGGCGCCGATCACGACGCAGCGGTAGTCACCGCCGTGACCGTGCAGGAAGAAGTGGACGAAGCTCCGGCTGCCGAAGGTGCTCCCGAAGGCGAGGCCGCCAAGCCCGCCGCCGGCGACGCCACCAAGAAGTAAGTCGGCATGGCGCCTTCCTTCCTCTCCCCTCCGGGGAGAGGGTTGGGGTGAGGAGCCAATCTTGCGGCCAAGTCAATCCGACACATGGCAGGTCTACGACTCATCGTCGGACTGGGCAATCCCGGTACCGAATATCTCAGAACCCGGCACAACGCCGGGTTCTGGTTTGTTGACGCCCTGGCAACGGGGCAGGGCGAGCGCTTCGGTTTCGACGGCAAGCTGCATGGCGAAACCTGCAAAGTGCGCATCGATGGCGAGCCCGTATGGCTGCTGAAGCCGGCGACCTTCATGAACAAGAGCGGCATCGCCGTGGCCTCGGCGCTGCGCTACTACAAGATCGAGCCCGAAGAATGCCTGGTTGCGCATGACGATCTGGATCTTCCCGCCGGCACCGTGCGCATGAAATTCGACGGCGGCCACGGTGGACAGAACGGCTTGCGCGACATCATGGCCCACCTCGGACATGGCAAATTCCACCGTCTGCGCGTGGGCATCGGGCATCCTGGGCATCGCGATCAGGTCACCCCATGGGTGCTGGGTCGCCCTTCCGCCAAGGACGAGGATGCCATCATCGATGGCCTCGGCCGTGCACTGGACGTTTTGCCGCTGGCAGTCGACGGGCAGTTCGACAAGGCGATGCAGCAGCTCCACACACCCGAGAAGCGTTAAACGGTCAAGCTGCCGTTTTACTATTCCGTTTTTAGATTCTTTATTCCTGGATCCAGCATCATGGGCATCAAATGCGGCATCGTCGGCCTGCCTAACGTCGGCAAATCCACCCTGTTCAACGCGTTGACCAAGGCGGGCATTGCCGCGGCGAACTTTCCCTTCTGCACCATCGAACCGAACGTGGGAGTGGTGCCGGTGCCGGATGCGCGCCTGCAGGCGTTGTCGGATATCGTCAATCCGCAGAAGGTGATTCCCACTGCGGTGGAGTTCGTCGATATCGCCGGCCTGGTGGCTGGTGCCTCGAAGGGCGAGGGTCTGGGTAACAAGTTCCTCGCGCACATCCGCGAAGTCGATGCGATTGCGCACGTGGTGCGCTGCTTCGAGCACGGTGACATCGTGCACGTAGCCGGCAAGGTTGATCCGATTGCCGACATCGAAACGATCGACACCGAGCTGGCGCTGGCCGATCTCGATTCGGTCGAGAAGGCGTTGAATCGCGCCGAGCGTGCGGCCAAGGCCAATGACAAGGAGGCGCTGGCCAAGAAGCCGGTGCTGCAGAAGCTCGCTGCCGGCCTCAACGAAGGCAAGACTGCGCGCAGCCTTGGCCTGGATGAGGACGAAAAGGCGCTGGTGCGCGATCTGTTCCTGCTCACCCTCAAGCCGCTGATGTACATCGCGAACGTCCGCGAAGATGGCTTCGAGAACAATCCGCATCTCGACGCCGTGCGTACTCGTGCCATTGCCGAGGGCGCCGAAGTGGTGCCGGTATGCGCGGCCATCGAAGAAGAGCTCTCGCAGCTCGAAGACGCCGACCGCGATGAATTCCTCAAGGATCTCGGTCTGGAAGAACCTGGCCTCAACCGAGTGATTCGCGCCGGTTACAAGCTGCTTAATCTGCAGACTTATTTCACTGCAGGCGTGAAAGAAGTGCGTGCCTGGACCATCAAGCGTGGCTTCACCGCACCGCAAGCGGCCGGGGTGATTCATACCGATTTCGAGCGCGGCTTTATCCGTGCCGAAACGGTCTCCTACGATGACTTCATCCAGTACAAGGGTGAGTCTGGCGCGGCGGCGGCGGGGCGTCTGCGCAAGGAAGGCAAGGATTACGTGGTCAAGGACGGCGACGTGTTGCACTTCCTGTTCAACGTCTAACCCATACGATCGGCGAATATCAAAGCCCCGCTCAGGCGGGGCTTTTTTCGTGCGCCGATTCTTGCCGCGCCAGGGCCTGTTTACACTATTTGCGAGCTACGCAAATAGTGTAAACAGGCCCTGGGAGCAGATGATTGCGCGGGTCTTCCTATGTCCGAACAGCTGTTGCGTATCCGCCTGGCACGGCCTGAAGACGCGCCCGCCGTGGCGACCCTGATACGCCGCGTGGTGCGTCGCTGGGTTTTGCCGGATCAGCCGCGCAAGGCCGGGCAAGCCTTTCTTTTGCGCATCACCACCAGGTTTTTGCGCGAAAAAATCGTGGAAGGCCAGCGTTTCTATCTCGGTTATCTCGGTGATGTGCTGGTTGGCGTTTCGGGCATGCGGGACGATTGCCATCTGGTTCACTTCTTCGTCAGTACGCGCTACCAGGGCCGCGGCATTTCCCGGCGGTTGTGGCAACGGACCATGCGGGATGCCGTGCGCCGTGCGGGTACGCGTCGCTTTACGCTCAATGCCACGCGCTGCGGGGTGCCGATCTATCTGCGCTTCGGTTTCCGCGCCACCGGGCCTGAGCAGATTTCGCACAATGGCTTGCGGGTGACGCCGATGAAAATGATTCTGCCGGCGACGCGTGGTAAGCGGGCATAATGGCGTCTTCCAATCGTTGGCTTAGTCCGTTGGAGAGCACATGTCAGGCCAGCAGCATGAAGTGACTTTTCGTTTTCTTGCCCAGCCCACCGACGTCAATTTCGGCGGCAAGGTGCACGGCGGCATGGTGATGAAATGGATCGACCAGGCGGGGTACGCCTGCGCCGTGGCCTGGAGTGGTGCCTATTGTGTGACGGCGGCGATCAGTGGCATCCAGTTCGTCAAGCCGATCCTGATCGGTGATCTGGTGGCGGTACGGGCCAAGCTGATTCATACCGGCCGCTCCAGCATGCAGATGGCGGTTGACGTGCTGGCGCGTGACCTTCGTACCGGTGAAGAGCGCCTGGCGACCAGTTGCGTGATGGTGTTTGTCGCGCTGGACAAGCCCGATGGAAAGCCTGCGCCGGTGCCTCAATGGACGCCCCGTGACGAGAACGAGCGGCGTCTGCAGCAGGAGGCCCTGCATCTGCTTGAGCTTTCCAAGAGCATGCAGCAGCTGGTCGATACGCGCGGCGCCGGAAACGACTGAACCGCTGCGTCGGCTTGATCGGAAAAATCTCGAAAAAACCGCTGTTCAGCATCGTCAAGGTGTTGACACATCCGGCCTCGATCCACACAATAGCCGTTCTTTGTTGGAGGGATACCCAAGCGGCCAACGGGGGCAGACTGTAAATCTGCTGGCTTACGCCTTCGGTGGTTCGAATCCACCTCCCTCCACCAGCTCATTGCTCCGGGTAACCGGGTCGGGCTGGAAAGCAGGGTTGCAAACGCAAATGGAAATACGCTGTTGCGGCCTGTTAGACGAGTTCCGCGCAGGGCGGGAGTAGTTCAATGGTAGAACCTCAGCCTTCCAAGCTGATGGTGCGGGTTCGATTCCCGTCTCCCGCTCCATTGATCTCGTCGCTGTGTTTTTTTGTGCTCATGTAGCTCAGTCGGTAGAGCACTTCCTTGGTAAGGAAGAGGTCGCTGGTTCGATTCCAGTCATGAGCACCACCGCTTAGAGCTGTCGCGGTATCGCCTGATCACCTTAGTTTCCTCTCACTCATTGACTCCATCGGGATTTAGCGCTCATGGCAAAGGGTAAATTCGAACGCACCAAGCCGCACGTGAACGTGGGCACGATCGGTCACGTGGACCACGGCAAGACGACGCTGACGGCGGCGCTGACGAAGGTTGGCGCAGAGCGTTTCGGTGGTGAATTCAAGGCATACGACGCGATCGACGCGGCGCCGGAAGAGAAGGCGCGCGGTATTACGATCTCGACGGCGCACGTGGAATACGAATCGCCGAACCGCCACTACGCGCACGTGGACTGCCCGGGCCATGCTGACTACGTGAAGAACATGATCACGGGTGCGGCGCAGATGGACGGTGCGATCCTGGTGTGCTCGGCCGCGGACGGCCCGATGCCGCAGACGCGCGAACACATCCTGCTGTCGCGCCAGGTGGGCGTGCCGTACATTGTGGTGTTCCTGAACAAGGCCGACATGGTGGACGACGCCGAGCTGCTCGAGCTGGTGGAAATGGAAGTGCGCGAGCTGCTGAGCAAGTACGAATTCCCGGGCGACGACACCCCGATCATCAAGGGTTCGGCCAAGCTGGCGCTGGAAGGCGACCAGTCGGAAATCGGCGTGCCGGCGATCGTGGCGCTGGTGGACGCACTGGACAGCTACATTCCGGAGCCGGTGCGTGTGCTGGACAAGGCCTTCCTGATGCCGGTGGAAGACGTGTTCTCGATCTCCGGCCGCGGCACGGTGGTGACCGGTCGTGTGGAGACGGGCATCATCAAGGTCGGTGACGAAATCGAGATCGTGGGTCTGAAGCCGACGGTCAAGACCACGGTGACGGGCGTTGAAATGTTCCGCAAGCTGCTGGATCAGGGCCAGGCGGGCGACAACGTGGGTCTGCTGCTGCGCGGTACGAAGCGTGAAGACGTGGAGCGTGGCCAGGTGCTGGCCAAGCCGGGTTCGATCACGCCGCACACCGACTTCGAAGGCGAGATCTACGTGCTGTCGAAGGAAGAGGGTGGTCGTCATACGCCGTTCTTCAGCAACTACCGCCCGCAGTTCTACTTCCGTACGACGGACGTGACCGGTGCGATCAAGCTGCCGGAAGGTACGGAGATGGTGATGCCGGGTGACAACGTGAAGATCTCGGTGTCGCTGATTGCGCCGATCGCGATGAGCGAAGGTCTGCGCTTCGCGATCCGCGAAGGTGGCCGCACCGTCGGCGCCGGCGTCGTCGCCAAGATCACCAAGTAAGCAGTAAAATGGGAAGTCGCCCGTGATGCGGGCTGTAAAGCGCGAGGGTGGGGCATTCGCTGAGCCCTCGCGGCGCCAGGCGCAGCTTTACAGCAGGCAAAGCGAGCGACTTCACTTTTAGTTACCAAAAACGTACGCCAGTAGCTCAATTGGCAGAGCAGCGGTCTCCAAAACCGCAGGTTGGGGGTTCGAGTCCCTCCTGGCGTGCCATTTTTCCGAGGAATGATGGCGGGTGTGTCGCAACCAGTCTTGAAACGGGTTGCACCAAGCATCCGCTCGATGCGCATGAATACCAAGGCTGAACAGACCAAAGGCACGAGCGGCGCCGATATCGGCAAGCTGGTGCTGGCCGTGCTGGTGCTGCTGGCCGGCATCGTCGGATACACCTACCTCGGCAACATCGGCGCCGCTTCGCCGCTTCGCCTGATCACCATTCTGGTGGCAGTGGTTGCTGCCGGCGCCATTGCTGCGTTCACGGCGCCTGGTCGCCGTGCCCGCCATTTTCTGGCCGAGTCGCAATTTGAAATGCGCAAGGTGGTCTGGCCCACGCGGGACGAGACCATCAAGACCACCGGCATCATCATCGCAGTGGTCATTGTATTGTCCCTGCTACTAGGTCTGATTGACCTTATCCTGAAGTCGGTCGTGCTCGACTGGCTGCTCAAGCTTGGTTCGTAAGGAGCGTGCGATGAGCAAGCGTTGGTACGTCGTTCATGCCTATTCCGGCTTCGAGAACCAGGTAAAGAAGTCGCTGGTGGATCGCATTGCGCGCGCCGGGATGGAAGAGAAATTCGGTGAGGTGCTGGTGCCTACCGAAGAGGTGGTCGAAATGCGCAGCGGCCAAAAGCGCCGCAGCGAGCGCAAGTTCTTCCCTGGCTATGTGCTGGTGCAGATCGAGACCGATACCGAGGGCAAAGCTCCGCGTATCGACGACGAATGCTGGCATCTGGTCAAGGAGACGCCGAAGGTGATGGGCTTCATCGGCGGTACCGCCGATCGCCCGCTGCCGATCCGTGACAGTGAGGCCGATACCATTCTCAGCCGCGTCCGCGAGGGCGTGGAGAAGCCCAAGCCCAAGGTGCTGTTCGAGCCGGGCGAGATGGTTCGCGTCACCGATGGTCCGTTCAATGACTTCAACGGCGTGGTCGAGGAAGTCAATTACGAGAAGAGCCGCTTGCGCGTGGCCGTGCTGATTTTCGGCCGCTCCACCCCGGTGGAGCTCGAATTCGGCCAGGTCGAGAAGGCCTGAGTCCGGTTTTCGGCACGGGGCTTGCTTAAAGCCCGTTTCATCTCTAAACTACGCGGTTCACGCCGGGGTCTTTCGACTCGGCGTGTCCGTATTTCTGGATTTCGCAGGATCGCGGGGTCCCCTCCCACCAGGGATTGTGCATGGCGAGGAGCCGCAAGGCGCTTGAACTCGCGAGGAAACTCCAATGGCAAAGAAAGTTGTCGGTTATATCAAGCTGCAGGTCAAGGCCGGTCAGGCCAACCCGTCGCCGCCCGTGGGCCCGGCTCTCGGTCAGCGCGGCCTGAACATCATGGAATTCTGCAAGGCGTTCAATGCCGCCACGCAGAAGATGGAGCCGGGTCTGCCGATCCCGGTCATCATCACGGCCTATTCGGACCGTAGCTTCACCTTTATCACCAAGACCCCGCCGGCCACCGTGCTGATCAAGAAGGCCACCGGCGTCGCCAAGGGCTCGTCCAAGCCGAACACCGACAAGGTGGGCAAGATCACCCGCAAGCAGCTGGAAGACGTTGCGAAGCAGAAGGAGCCGGATCTCACGGCTGCTGATCTGGACGCCGCGGTGCGCACCATTGCTGGTAGCGCGCGCAGCATGGGCCTAGTGGTGGAGGGCTAAGACATGGCAAAGCTCACGAAGCGTATGAAGGCCGCTCAGGCGGCAGTGCAGCCGGGCAAGACCTACGGCCTGGAAGAAGCCCTCAAGATCGTCAAGGACAACGCCAAGGCCAAGTTCGCCGAGTCGGTGGACGTGGCGGTGCGCCTGGGCATCGATGCGAAGAAGTCCGACCAGGGCGTGCGTGGTTCTTCGCTGCTGCCGCACGGCACCGGCAAGACCGTCAAGGTTGCCGTGTTCTGCCCGGCCGGTGAGAAGGCCGAAGCCGCCAAGGCAGCTGGCGCCGATGCCGTTGGCATGGATGACCTGGCCGAGCGCATGCAGGCTGGCGACCTCGACTTTGGTCGTGTGATTGCCACGCCGGACGCGATGCGCGTGGTCGGTAAGCTCGGTCAGTTGCTCGGTCCTCGCGGCCTGATGCCGAACCCGAAGGACGGTTCGGTGACCGCCGACGTGGTCACGGCTGTGAAGAATGCCAAGGCCGGTCAGGTGAAGTTCCGCAACGACAAGGCGGGCATCATCCACGCCACCATCGGCAAGGCCACCTTTGATGCTGCGCAGCTGGCGGACAACCTGAACGCGCTGGTCGCCGACCTGCTGAAGGCCAAGCCGGCTACGGCCAAAGGCCAGTACCTGCAGAAGGTCGCGCTGTCCAGCACGATGGGCGTGGGCGTACCGGTCGATACCTCGACCCTGTCCGCGGCCTCGGCCAAGTAAGAAATTCAAGTCCTGCGTGGGGTTTGTGCTCCGCGCAGGCAGTTTTTGAGGGTAGCCCCGGCAGTATGCCGGAGCCGCCGTCAAAGACCGCAGGCGCGACCAGCGCGCGACGACGACGGGCAGGGAGCTCGATCTGGCAAAGGAATCGCCGTCGCCGCCAACGAGGTCGCTTAATCCGGTTTCCACCTGGCCTGCGTAGATGGTGCTGCCCCTTCTGGAATCGCTCTGGAAAGGCCACCACCCGGGACTTTAGTCCCCGATGTCAAGGACGGCATCGCTCAGGACCGCAAGCGGCAGGAGCCGTAAGCGGAGTTCATAAGAGGAGTGAAACATGGCTCTGAATCTCTCTCAGAAGCAAGAAGTAGTCGCCGAACTGGCCGAAGTTGCCGCGAAGGCTCACTCCTTGGTCGCTGCCGAGTATGCAGGCACCACGGTCGAACAGATGACCGCGATGCGCAAGAAGGCTCGCGAGTCCGGTGTGTACTTGAAGGTTGTCAAGAACACGCTCGCCGCGCGCGCTGTTGCCGGTACCGAGTTCGAGGTCGTCAAGGACGCCTTGGCCGGTCCGCTGTTGTATGCATTCTCGACGGAAGAACCCGGCGCTGCCGGTCGTCTGATCAAGGAATTCGCCAAGAGCAACGACAAGCTGAAGGCGAAAGTTGTCTCGGTGGAAGGCAAGTTGCTGCCGGCTGCGCACGTTGAAGTGCTGGCCTCGCTGCCGACCCGCGAACAGGCCCTGGCCATGCTGGCCCGTGTGCTGGCCGAACCCGCTGCGATGTTTGCCCGTGCCGTCAAGGCCGTGGCCGACAAGCAGGGTGGCGGCGAAGCGCCGGCCGAAGCCGCGTCCGCCTAAGTTCGACGCCGATCTAAACCGAATCCATTTCCAGAGGTAAATCAAAATGTCCCTTTCCAACGAACAGATCGTTGAAGCCGTAGCCGCCAAGTCGCTCATGGAAGTGATGGAGCTGGTGAAGGCCATCGAAGAGAAGTTTGGCGTCTCCGCCGCTGCCCCGGTCGCGGTGGCCGCCGGTCCGGCCGCCGCTGGTCCGGCTGCTGAAGAGCAGACCGAATTCGACGTCATCCTGAAGAGTGCCGGCGACAAGAAGGTCGACGTGATCAAGGCCGTCCGCGCCATCACCGGCCTGGGCCTGAAGGAAGCGAAGGACCTGACCGAGTCGGGCGGCGTCGTGAAGGAAGCCGCTTCGAAGGAAGACGCTGCGAAGTTCAAGAAGGACCTCGAAGCTGCCGGCGCCACGGTCGAACTGAAGTAATTGGCGCTCTTGCGCGTCGTCAGTTTGACCTAGCGTCAAGCAAGCCTGGGGGCGCGAGTCCCCGGGCTTTGCCCGCTTCAATGATCCAGCTCCAGCTGAAGTTTTGTACGGAGCGACTCGCGGGCCATGGATGGTCCGTCGTGAACCAGGCGCCCAGGCGCTTGGTTCATTCAAGCCAGGTCCATGGACTTGGCAGGTCCAGAAAGGGCAGGAGCCCTTTATTGGACACATCAAGCACGGACGCTCTGGATGTCGGGCATCGCGAATAGGGTTTTATGAGCAAGAGCCACTATTCACGATCCCCCAGATCCAGGCTTTCCCAATTTAGCCGGTGTGTGCACCACCGGCGCCACAGCGAACCGAGGCGTCACCGACCATGACCTACTCGTTTACCGAGAAGAAGCGCATCCGCAAGGATTTCGGCAAGCGTCCGCCCGTACTGGGCGTACCCAACCTGCTGACCATCCAGACCGATTCCTACCGTGAATTCCTGCAGGAGTACGTTGCTCCCAAGCAGCGCGAAGACAAAGGTCTGCACGCCGCCTTGAAGTCGGTGTTCCCGATCGTGAGCTATTCGGGCAACGCCGCCCTTGAATATGTCGATTATCGTCTCGGCGAGCCGCCGTTCGACGAGCGCGAGTGCCGCAACCGCGGCATGACGTTCGGCGCGCCGTTGCGCGTCACCGTGCGTCTGGTGATCTACGACAAGGACAGCCCGGCCTCGAAGAAGGCCGTGAAGTACGTGAAGGAACAGGAAGTCTACATGGGCGAAATTCCGCTCATGACCGACACCGGTACCTTCATCATCAACGGCACCGAGCGCGTGATCGTGTCGCAGCTGCATCGTTCCCCGGGCGTGTTCTTCGATCACGACCGTGGCAAGACGCACAGCTCGGGCAAGCTCCTGTTCTCCGCCCGTGTGATTCCTTACCGCGGTTCCTGGCTCGATTTCGAGTTCGACCCGAAGGACGCGCTGTTTACCCGTATCGACCGTCGCCGCAAGCTGCCGGTGACGGTGCTGCTGCGCGCGTTGGGCTACAGCAACGAAGAGATGCTGAACATCTTCTTCGAGCACAACGTGTTCCACCTGGGCAAGAAGGGCGTTACCACGCTCGAACTCGTTGCCGAGCGTCTGCGCGGCGAAACGCTGAGCTTCGATCTGATGATCGGCGACAAGGTGCTGGTGGAAGCCGGCAAGCGTATTACCGCGCGCCATGTGCGTCAGCTTGCTGCCGAAAACATCACTGCGCTGGAAGTGCCGGACGACTATCCGGTCGGCCGCATCCTCGCCAACGATATCGTTGACGCGAAGACGGGTGAACTGCTGGCTTCGGCGAACGATGAAATCACCGCCGAACAGCTGGAAAACTTCCGCAAGGCCGGCATCGAGACGCTGCCGACCCTGTATGTGAACGACCTGGACCGCGGTGCGTACATCTCGCACACGCTGCGCATTGACAACACCAAGACGCAGCTTGAAGCGCTGGTGGAAATCTATCGCATGATGCGTCCGGGCGAGCCGCCGACCAAGGAAGCGGCGCAGAACCTGTTCTTCAATCTGTTCTTCACCTTCGATCGCTACGACTTGTCGGCTGTGGGCCGCATGAAGTTCAATCGTCGCGTCGGCCGCAAGGACATCCTCGGTCCGGGCGTGCTGTACGACTACAAGTACTTCGGCGATCGCAAGGAAGAGGAATCGCAGGCGCTCGTCGCTTCGCAGGGTGAAACCTCCGACATCCTCGACGTGCTGAAGGTGCTGATCGAGATCAAGAACGGCCACGGCACCGTGGACGACATCGATCACCTTGGCAACCGTCGTGTGCGTTCGGTCGGTGAAATGGCGGAGAACACCTTCCGCATCGGCTTGGTGCGCGTGGAGCGCGCCGTGCGCGAGCGCCTGTCGCTGGCCGAAGCCGATGGCTTGACCCCGCAGGACCTCATCAATGCCAAGCCGGTCGCGGCAGCAGTGAAGGAATTCTTCGGTTCTTCGCAGCTCTCGCAATTCATGGACCAGAACAACCCGCTGTCCGAAGTGACGCACAAGCGTCGCGTGTCCGCACTGGGCCCGGGCGGTTTGACCCGTGAGCGTGCCGGCTTCGAAGTGCGTGACGTGCATCCGACCCACTACGGCCGCGTCTGCACCATCGAGACGCCGGAAGGTCCGAACATCGGTCTGATCAACTCGCTCGCCGTGTATGCGCGCACCAACCAGTACGGCTTCCTCGAGACGCCGTACCGCAAGGTCGTGGACGGCAAGGTCACCAACCAGGTGGATTACCTGTCGGCGATCGAAGAGGGCGACCACGTGATCGCGCAGGCGAACTCGCCGCTCAGCAAGGATGGCGGCTTCGTCGAAGATTTCGTGTCCTGCCGTTTCCGCGGTGAATCCGAACTGCGTCCGTCATCCGAGATCAACTACATGGACGTCTCGCCGATGCAGACCGTGTCGGTCGCGGCGGCGCTGGTGCCGTTCCTCGAGCATGACGACGCGAACCGCGCGTTGATGGGCGCGAACATGCAGCGCCAGGCGGTGCCGACGTTGCGTTCGCAAACCCCGCTGGTGGGTACCGGCATCGAGCGCGCCGTGGCGCGCGACTCGGGTGTCATCACCAGCGCCAAGCGCGGTGGTGTGATCGATCAGGTCGATGCGGCCCGTATCGTGGTGCGCGTGAACGAGGAAGAAGTCGGCGAGAACGATGCCGGCGTCGACATCTACACGCTGACCAAGTACACCCGCTCCAACCAGAACACCAACCTCAACCAGCGTCCGCTGGTGAACGTGGGTGACATCGTGGCGAAGGGCGACACGCTGGCCGACGGCTCGTCGACCGACCTGGGCGAGCTTGCGCTCGGCCAGAACATGCTGATCGCGTTCATGCCGTGGAACGGCTACAACTTCGAAGACTCGATCCTGCTCTCCGAGCGCGTTGTACAGGAAGATCGCTACACCTCGATCCATATCGAGGAGCTGTCCTGCATCGCGCGCGACACCAAGCTGGGTGCCGAGGAAATCACCGCCGACATCCCGAACGTGGGTGAACAGGCGCTGGCTCGCCTGGACGAATCCGGCATCGTGTACATCGGTGCGGAAGTGAAGGCCGGCGACATCATGGTCGGCAAGGTCACGCCGAAGGGCGAAAGCCAGCTCACGCCGGAAGAGAAGCTGCTGCGTGCGATCTTCGGCGAGAAGGCGTCCGACGTGAAGGACAGCTCGCTGCGCGTGCCGCCGGGCATGGACGGCACCGTGATCGACGTGCAGGTGTTCACGCGCGACGGCATCGAGAAGGACAAGCGCGCGCGCCAGATCGAGGAAATGGAAATCAAGCGAATCCGCAAGGACTTCGACGACCAGTTCCGCATCCTCGAAGGCGCGATCTACAACCGTATGCGCGCGCAGTTGCTCGGCAAGGTCGCCAACAGCGGCCCAGCCGGCCTGAAGCGTGGCGCGGAAATCACCAACGAATACCTCGATGGCCTGAAGAAGGACGAGTGGTTCAAGATCAACGTCAAGGACGAGGAAGTCACCGAGTTCCTGGAGCGCGCAGCCGATCAGGTCAAGCGCCATAAGGAAGAGTTCGACAAGCGCTTCAAGGAGAAGCAGGGCAAGATCACCCAGGGTGACGATCTCGCGCCGGGCGTGCTCAAGATGGTCAAGGTGTTCCTGGCCGTGAAGCGCCGCATCCAGCCGGGCGACAAGATGGCCGGTCGCCACGGTAACAAGGGTGTGGTGTCCAACGTGGTGCCGGTGGAAGACATGCCGTACATGGCTGACGGCACGTCGATCGACATCTGCCTGAACCCGCTGGGCGTGCCTTCGCGTATGAACATCGGTCAGATTCTGGAAGTGCATCTTGGCTGGGCTGCAAAGGGCCTGGGCAGGAAGATCCAGCAGATGATCGAAGCGCAGGAGAAGGTGACGAAGATCCGCGAGTTCCTCGACCAGATCTACAACCACCATGTCGCTGGCGCAGTACAGCATGTCGACCTGAAGTCGCTCACCGATGAGGAAATCATCGCGTTGGCGAACAACCTGCAGGAAGGCGTGCCGATGGCTACCCCGGTGTTCGACGGTGCCGAGGAAACCGAGATCAAGGCGATGCTGAAGCTGGCGGGCCTGCCGGAATCCGGTCAGACCATGCTGTTCGACGGCCGTACCGGCGAGGCGTTCGATCGCCCGGTCACCGTCGGCTACATGCACTACCTGAAGCTCAACCACCTGGTCGACGACAAGATGCACGCCCGTTCGACCGGTCCGTACTCGCTGGTCACACAGCAGCCGCTGGGTGGTAAGGCGCAGTTCGGCGGTCAGCGTTTTGGCGAAATGGAAGTCTGGGCGCTGGAAGCCTACGGCGCGGCTTACACCTTGCAGGAAATGCTCACGGTGAAGTCCGACGACGTGCAGGGCCGCAACCAGATGTACAAGAACATCGTCGACGGCAACCACGAGATGGCGGCGGGCATGCCGGAATCCTTCAACGTGCTCGTGAAGGAAATCCGCTCGCTCGGCATCGACATCGACCTGGAAGAGATCAAGTAACCCGCGGGTTACAGGAGCTTATGCAATGAAAGATTTGCTCAATCTGTTCAATCAGCAGCGCACCACGCCTGAGTTCGATTCGATCAAGATCGCGCTGGCGTCGCCGGAGCTGATCCGTTCCTGGTCGTACGGCGAGGTGAAGAAGCCCGAAACGATCAACTACCGCACCTTCAAGCCGGAGCGTGATGGCCTGTTCTGCGCCGCCATCTTCGGCCCGGTGAAGGACTACGAGTGCCTGTGCGGCAAGTACAAGCGCATGAAGCATCGTGGCGTGGTCTGCGAAAAGTGCGGCACCGAAGTCACGCTCGCCAAGGTGCGCCGTGAACGCATGGGCCACATCGAGCTGGCCAGCCCCGTGGCGCATATCTGGTTCCTCAAGTCGCTGCCGTCGCGCATCGGCCTGATGCTGGACATGACCCTGCGTGACATCGAGCGCATCCTGTACTTCGAAGCCTTCGTGGTGATCGACCCAGGTTTGACGGCGCTCGAGCGCGGTCAGCTGCTGAGCGAAGACCAGTACCTCGAAGCCGTGGAAGAACACGGCGACGAGTTCGACGCCCGCATGGGTGCCGAAGCCGTGTACGAGCTGCTGAAGTCGCTGGATCTTCCGGGCGAAGTCATTCGCCTCAAGGAAGAGATCGCTTCCACCAACTCCGAAACCAAGCTCAAGCGCCTCACCAAGCGCGTCAAGCTAATCGAGGCCTTCCTTGAATCCGGCAATCGCCCGGAGTGGATGGTCATGACCGTGCTGCCCGTGCTGCCGCCGGACCTGCGTCCGCTGGTGCCGCTCGATGGTGGCCGTTTCGCGACCTCCGATCTGAACGATCTGTATCGTCGCGTCATCAACCGTAACAACCGCCTGAAGCGTCTGCTCGAACTCAATGCGCCCGACATCATCGTGCGCAACGAGAAGCGCATGCTGCAGGAATCGGTCGACGCGCTGATGGACAACGGCCGTCGTGGCCGCGCCATCACCGGCACCAACAAGCGTGCGCTGAAGTCGCTCGCCGACATGATCAAGGGCAAGCAGGGTCGCTTCCGTCAGAACCTGCTCGGCAAGCGCGTCGACTACTCGGGCCGTTCGGTGATCGTGGTCGGTCCGACGCTGCGCCTGCACCAGTGCGGCCTGCCGAAGAAGATGGCGCTGGAACTGTTCAAGCCCTTCATCTTCGCTAAGCTGCAGAACCGCGGTGAAGCCACCACGATCAAGGCGGCCAAGAAGCTGGTCGAGCGCGAAGAAGGCCAGGTGTGGGACATCCTCGAAGAGGTGATCCGCGAACATCCAGTGCTGCTCAACCGCGCGCCGACCCTGCACCGTCTTGGCATCCAGGCGTTCGAGCCGAAGCTGATCGAAGGCAAGGCCATCCAGCTGCATCCGCTGGTCTGTACCGCGTTCAACGCGGACTTCGACGGCGACCAGATGGCCGTGCACGTGCCGCTGTCGATCGAAGCGCAGCTTGAAGCGCGCGCGCTGATGATGTCGTCCAACAACATCCTCTCGCCCGCAAACGGTGAGCCGATCATCGTGCCGACGCAGGACGTGGTGCTGGGCCTGTACTACATGACGCGCGAACTGGTGAATGCGAAGGGCACTGGCATGGTGTTCTCCAGCATCGCCGAAGTGCGCCGTGCATACGACAACCGCGTCGTGCAGCTGCATGCCAAGATCAAGGTGCGCATGAAGCAGGTGCATGTGCACGACAACGGCGAGCGCACCAGCACGATCTCCCTGATGGATACCACCGTGGGTCGCGCGCTGCTGGCTGAAATCATGCCGGAAGGCCTGCCGTTCGAGCTGGCCAACACGGAGCTGTCGAAGAAGGCCATCTCGCGCCTGATCAACGCCAGCTACCGCCGCCTCGGCCTGAAGGACACCGTGGTCTTCGCCGACCACCTGATGTACACCGGTTTCCGTTTCGCGACGCGTGCCGGTATCTCGATCGGCATCGATGACATGATCATCCCGGCCGAGAAGAAGCCGATCCTGGAAGAGGCCGAGAAGGAAGTGGTCGAAATCCAGGAGCAGTACCAGTCGGGTCTGGTGACCGCCGGCGAGCGCTACAACAAGGTGGTCGACATCTGGTCGCGCACCAACGAGCAGGTGGCCAAGGCGATGATCGACGGTATCGGCACCGACAAGGTGACCGACGCCGAAGGCAAGACGGTCAACCAGAAGTCCATGAACTCGCTGTACATCATGGCCGACTCGGGCGCTCGTGGTTCGGTGGCGCAGATTCGTCAGCTTGCCGGTATGCGCGGCCTGATGGCGCGTCCGGACGGCTCGATTATCGAAACGCCGATCAAGGCGAACTTCCGCGAAGGCCTGAACGTTCTGCAGTACTTCAACTCGACGCACGGTGCTCGTAAGGGCCTGGCGGATACGGCGTTGAAGACGGCGAACTCCGGTTACCTGACTCGTCGTCTGGTGGACGTGGCGCAGGACGTGGTCATCACCTCGACCGATTGCGGTACCGAGGAAGGCCTGATCATGCAGCCGATCGTTGAAGGCGGTGACGTGGTCGAGCCGTTGCGCGAGCGTGTGCTCGGTCGTGTGGTGGCCGAGGATGTCTACGCGCCGGGTGGAGACGACGAGCCGATCGTCACGCGCAACACGCTGCTGGACGAAGCCCTGGTCGAGAAGCTCGACAAGGCAGGCGTGCAGTCGGTGTCGGTGCGTTCGTCCATCACCTGCCAGGCCGCTCATGGCGTTTGCGCGCTGTGCTACGGCCGCGATCTCGCACGTGGTCACCTGGTGAACATGGGTGAAGCCGTGGGCGTGGTGGCTGCGCAGTCAATCGGTGAGCCGGGTACCCAGCTGACCATGCGTACGTTCCACATCGGTGGTGCGGCGTCGCGTGCGGCTGCGGTCGACAACGTCTCGGTGAAGACCACCGGTACGCTGAAGTTCAACAACCTCAAGACCGTGCAGCACAACCAGGGTCACCTGGTGGCCGTGTCGCGTTCGGGCGAAGTGTCGGTGATCGACGCCAACGGCCGCGAGCGCGAGCGCTACAAGGTGCCTTACGGCGCCACCATTTCCGTCAAGGATGGCGCGCCGGTCAAGGCTGGCCAGGTCGTGGCGAACTGGGATCCGCACACCCATCCGATCGTGTCGGAAGTGGCCGGTACCGTGCGCTTTATCGACTTCATCGATGGCGTCACCGTGCAGAGCCAGACCGACGAACTCACCGGCCTGGAGTCGGCGGTGGTGACCGATCCGAAGCGTCGTGGTACCGCTGCCAAGGATCTGCGCCCGATCGTGCGCCTGGAAGACAGCAAGGGTCGTGAGCTCAAGCTGCCGGGTACTGACATCGCGGCGCAGTACTTCCTGCCGGCGGGTGCGATCGTGTCGATCCAGAACGGTGCCGAAGTGGGCGTGGGTGACGTGGTTGCCCGTATCCCGCAGGAAACCTCCAAGACCCGCGACATCACCGGTGGTCTGCCGCGCGTAGCTGACCTGTTCGAAGCCCGCAAGCCGAAGGAACCGGCGATTCTGGCGGAGCGCTCGGGCATCATCAGCTTCGGCAAGGACACCAAGGGCAAGCAGCGCCTGATCATCAAGGATGTGGACGGCAACGAGCACGAGGAGCTGATTCCGAAGTGGCGTCAGGTCATCGTGTTCGAAGGCGAACACGTGGAGAAGGGCGAAACCATCGTGGACGGCGAGCCCAATCCGCACGACATCCTGCGCCTGCTGGGTGTCGAGCCGCTGGCTGCCTATCTGGTCAAGGAAATCCAGGACGTCTACCGCCTGCAGGGTGTGAAGATCAACGACAAGCACATCGAAACGATCATTCGCCAGATGCTGCGCAAGGTCGAGATCACCGAGCCGGGCGAAAGCCACTACCTGCGCGGTGAGCAGGTGGAGCGCGTACGGATCAACGCCGAAAACGATCGTGCGGATGCCCGCAACGAGCGTCCGGCGGAGTTCCAGTCGGTGCTGCTGGGCATCACCAAGGCCTCGCTGGCCACCGAGTCGTTTATCTCGGCGGCTTCGTTCCAGGAGACCACCCGCGTCCTTACCGAGGCGGCGGTTCGTGGAACACGCGATACCTTGCGTGGTTTGAAGGAAAATGTTATTGTCGGCCGTCTGATTCCGGCAGGTACGGGTCTGGCGTATCACGCACAGCGTCATCGCCAGGGCGGTTTGACCGCTTCGGAGCTGGAAACCCTTTCCGGTTCCACTCAGGTCTCCTTTGCGGAGGCGCCGGTAGGCACTGATGCAAGTGTTGAGTAAGCCCCAAGCGGCTCTACTCGCCGACATACGAAATGAGGCGCATCGGATGCGCCTCGTGTTCGCGTCAAGGATGGCGGGCGTTTTCTTGCCTGAGGTGAGGCGCCCATGTTAAATTCCCGCTTCTCGGCAGACCGGATTATTCGGTCTGCCTTTATGTTTCCCAGGAATAGCTTCGCATGACGACAGTCAATCAGCTGGTGCGCAAATCCCGCAGCCCGAAGAGCTATAAGAGTGCTTCTCCGGCCCTGCAAAGCAGCCCGCAACGTCGCGGCGTCTGCACGCGCGTGTATACCACCACCCCGAAAAAGCCGAACTCGGCGCTGCGTAAGGTTGCCAAGGTGCGCCTGACCAACGGTTACGAGGTCATCAGCTACATCGGTGGCGAAGGCCACAATCTGCAGGAGCACTCGGTTGTGCTCATCCGTGGTGGCCGTGTGAAGGATCTGCCGGGTGTGCGTTACCACACCGTCCGCGGCAGCCTCGACTGCGCCGGCGTCACCAAGCGCCGCCAGGCTCGTTCGAAGTACGGCGCCAAGCGCCCGAAGAGCTAAGTTAAAGGACACGAAACATGTCGCGTAAAGGTTCCCATCCCGCCCGTCTGGTCCTGCCCGATCCCAAGCACGGCAGCCAGCTCATCGCCCGCTTCATCAACATGGTGATGAAGAGCGGCAAGAAGTCCGTCGCCGAAGCTATCGTCTACGGTGCGCTGGATCATCTCGGTGAAAAGCACGCCGAGCCGGTGCAGCTCGTCGAGAAGGCGCTGGGCAACATCGCCCCGGCCGTCGAGGTGAAGTCCCGTCGTGTGGGCGGCGCCACCTACCAGGTGCCGGTCGAAGTGCGCCCGGGTCGTCGTATGGCCTTGGCCATGCGCTGGGCGATCGAGGCCGCCCGCAAGCGTGGTGAAACGTCGATGCCGCGCAAGCTGGCTGCAGAATTGCTGGAAGCTTCCGAAAATCGCGGTGGTGCGATCAAGAAGCGTGAGGAAACGCACCGCATGGCGGAAGCCAACAAGGCCTTCTCGCACTATCGCTGGTAAGCAGTATCGTACGGATTCGAGGTTAGTACCGTGGCACGCACCACTCCCATCGAGCGCTATCGCAATTTCGGCATCATGGCCCACATCGATGCCGGGAAGACCACCACGACGGAGCGCATCCTGTTCTACACCGGCGTCAGTCACAAGATTGGCGAGGTGCATGACGGTGCCGCGACGATGGACTGGATGGAGCAGGAGCAGGAGCGTGGTATCACCATTACGTCGGCGGCAACGACGGCGTTCTGGAAAGGCATGGATCGCTCCTTGCCCGAACACCGCTTCAACATCATCGACACCCCTGGTCACGTGGACTTCACCATCGAAGTGGAGCGCTCGTTGCGTGTGCTCGATGGTGCGGTGTTCGTGCTCTGTGCCGTGGGTGGTGTGCAGCCGCAGTCGGAAACCGTCTGGCGCCAGGCCAACAAGTACAACGTGCCGCGCCTCGCATTCGTCAACAAGATGGACCGCACCGGTGCGAACTTCGACAAGG
This sequence comes from Dyella flava, assembly GCF_016904955.1. GTDB lineage: Bacteria > Pseudomonadota > Gammaproteobacteria > Xanthomonadales > Rhodanobacteraceae > Dyella_B > Dyella_B flava. The sequence continues at coordinate 373,120 of NZ_JADIKE010000038.1, forward strand.
TTGTCGAACAGTTGAAGTCGCGCCTGGGCGCGAACCCGGTGCCGATGCAGGTGCCGATTGGTGCCGAAGACAACTTCGAAGGCGTGGTCGACCTGATCAAGATGAAGGCGATCGTCTGGGACATGGAATCCCAGGGCATGAAGTTTGAATACCGGGACATCCCGGCCAACCTGAAGGATGCAGCTGAAGCTGCGCGCAACTTCATGGTCGAGTCGGCTGCCGAGACCTCCGAAGAGCTGATGGACAAGTACCTGGAAGAGGGCAACCTCTCCGAGGAAGACATCATCGGTGGTCTTCGTGCGGGTACGCTGGCCAACAAGCTGATCCCGGTGTTCTGCGGTACTGCGTTCAAGAACAAGGGCGTGCAGGCGATGCTCGACGCAGTGATCCAGTTGCTGCCGTCGCCGGCTGATCGTCCACCGGTCAAGGGCATTGACGAAAACGAGAAGGAAGCGAGCCGTACCGCGGACGATAACGCGCCGTTCTCTTCGCTCGCGTTCAAGATCATGACCGATCCGTTTGTCGGTTCGCTCACCTTCTTCCGGGTCTACTCGGGTACGCTGAATTCCGGCGATGCCGTGTACAACCCGGTGAAGTCGAGGAAGGAACGCATCGGCCGCATCCTGCAGATGCATGCCAACGAGCGTCACGAAATCAAGGAAGTCCGCGCTGGCGATATCGCCGCGGCGGTCGGCCTGAAGGACGTCACCACTGGTGACACCCTGTGTTCACAGGATCACGTCATCACGCTGGAGCGCATGACGTTCCCGGAGCCGGTGATCTCGATGGCGGTCGAGCCGAAGACCAAGTCGGACCAGGAAAAGATGGGTATCGCGCTTGGCCGTCTGGCCGCGGAGGATCCGTCGTTCCGTGTGCGTACCGACGAAGAGTCTGGCCAGACCATCATCGCCGGCATGGGCGAGTTGCACCTGGACATCATCGTCGACCGCATGCGTCGCGAGTTCAACGTGGAAGCCAACGTCGGCAAGCCGCAGGTGGCCTATCGCGAAACCATTCAGGGCGCTTACAAGGCGGACTTCAAGCACGCCAAGCAGTCCGGTGGTAAGGGTCAGTACGGTCACGTGGTCATCGAGTTTTCGGCGATGAACGACGCTGATCGCAAGAACCCTGACGTAAAGGACGACTTCCTGTTCGTCAACGAAATTACCGGCGGTGTGGTTCCCAAGGAATACATTCCGTCAGTGGAAAAGGGTTTGCGCGAATCCATCACCAGCGGCCAGCTTGCTGGCTTCCCAGTGGTGGGTGTCAAGGCGAAGCTGGTGTTCGGTTCGTACCACGACGTTGACTCGTCGGAAATGGCCTTCAAGATCGCTGCCCATGGCGCGTTCAGGGAGCTCTTCAAGGAAGGCGCGAAGCAATCGCAGCCGATCTTGTTGGAGCCGATCATGAAGGTCGAAATCGTGACGCCCGAAGATTATCTCGGTGACGTCATGGGCGACGTGAGCCGTCGTCGTGGTGTGCTGCAGGGTTCTGACGATACGCCGTCGGGCAAGACCATCAACGCGATGATTCCGCTTGGTGAGATGTTCGGTTACGCCACGGCGCTTCGTTCGCAAACGCAAGGCCGTGCCACCTTTACGATGGAATTCGATCATTACGAACCGGCACCGAACAACATCGCCGAACAGGTCATGAAGAAGGCCTGATAAGGTTTTCTTCTCCAAACAACACAGTTCTTTCAGAGGTTTGAGTCATGGCAAAGGGTAAATTCGAACGCACCAAGCCGCACGTGAACGTGGGCACGATCGGTCACGTGGACCACGGCAAGACGACGCTGACGGCGGCGCTGACGAAGGTTGGCGCAGAGCGTTTCGGTGGTGAATTCAAGGCATACGACGCGATCGACGCGGCGCCGGAAGAGAAGGCGCGCGGTATTACGATCTCGACGGCGCACGTGGAATACGAATCGCCGAACCGCCACTACGCGCACGTGGACTGCCCGGGCCATGCTGACTACGTGAAGAACATGATCACGGGTGCGGCGCAGATGGACGGTGCGATCCTGGTGTGCTCGGCCGCGGACGGCCCGATGCCGCAGACGCGCGAACACATCCTGCTGTCGCGCCAGGTGGGCGTGCCGTACATTGTGGTGTTCCTGAACAAGGCCGACATGGTGGACGACGCCGAGCTGCTCGAGCTGGTGGAAATGGAAGTGCGCGAGCTGCTGAGCAAGTACGAATTCCCGGGCGACGACACCCCGATCATCAAGGGTTCGGCCAAGCTGGCGCTGGAAGGCGACCAGTCGGAAATCGGCGTGCCGGCGATCGTGGCGCTGGTGGACGCACTGGACAGCTACATTCCGGAGCCGGTGCGTGTGCTGGACAAGGCCTTCCTGATGCCGGTGGAAGACGTGTTCTCGATCTCCGGCCGCGGCACGGTGGTGACCGGTCGTGTGGAGACGGGCATCATCAAGGTCGGTGACGAAATCGAGATCGTGGGTCTGAAGCCGACGGTCAAGACCACGGTGACGGGCGTTGAAATGTTCCGCAAGCTGCTGGATCAGGGCCAGGCGGGCGACAACGTGGGTCTGCTGCTGCGCGGTACGAAGCGTGAAGACGTGGAGCGTGGCCAGGTGCTGGCCAAGCCGGGTTCGATCACGCCGCACACCGACTTCGAAGGCGAGATCTACGTGCTGTCGAAGGAAGAGGGTGGTCGTCATACGCCGTTCTTCAGCAACTACCGCCCGCAGTTCTACTTCCGTACGACGGACGTGACCGGTGCGATCAAGCTGCCGGAAGGTACGGAGATGGTGATGCCGGGTGACAACGTGAAGATCTCGGTGTCGCTGATTGCGCCGATCGCGATGAGCGAAGGTCTGCGCTTCGCGATCCGCGAAGGTGGCCGCACCGTCGGCGCCGGCGTCGTCGCCAAGATCACCAAGTAAGTCGCTGTACGGAAACTGCCTGCTTCGCAGGCAGTTTCTCGCAAGTGCTTGTCCTATAGCGAAAGATCCGCTATAGTCGCTGAGTTGACTTGCCGCACAACACATCGTGTTGTTGCGGTCTACCGCGAAATGAGGCACAGGAAGTGCTTCGAGTTCGCTAACAAGGACGTTGCGGGGATCTCCTGGTTCTAGAGCTAAGTCTCTGTTACTGAAGGGTTTCCGCGTTCGTTATATATCTGGGCAGGCCGGCATACGGCCTGCCCGGCGTTTTGGAGTCTTTCGGGCGGCAAAAAGATCCGGATGGCTTGTTGTAAGACTTGCAGTGCAATGGGTTGTGCGAGGCGGTGAGAAGCCACCTCGGTTCACAGATTTGTTCTTTAGATAACAGGACACGGTTATGGCGAACCAAAAGATTCGCATTCGGCTCAAGGCGTTCGATCATCGTCTGATCGACCGTTCGGCCAGCGAAATCGTCGAGACGGCCAAGCGCACCGGCGCTACGGTTCTCGGTCCGATTCCGCTTCCGACCAAGATCGAGCGCTACACCATTCTGGTGTCGCCGCACGTCGACAAAGACGCTCGCGATCAGTACGAAACCCGCACTCACAAGCGCGTGCTGGATATCGTCGATCCCAACGACAAGACCGTGGACGCGCTCATGAAGCTTGATCTCGCCGCTGGCGTAGATGTTCAGATCAAGCTCGGTTGAGCGATAGACAGGATACGAACATGAGTATCGGACTGGTTGGCCGCAAGTGCGGCATGAGCCGACTCTTCACCGAAGACGGACGCTCGATTCCGGTGACGCTGATCGAAGCGACGCCGAACCGCGTGACGCAGGTGAAGACGGAAGATAACGATGGTTACAGCGCAGTGCAGGTTGCTGCCGGCGTCAAGCGCGCCAGCTTGCTGAATGCCGCTGAGAAGGGTCACTACGCCAAGGCGAAGGTTGAGCCGGGTCGTGGCCTCTGGGAATTCCGCTTGAATGCGGCTGACCTCGGTAAATATGCCGTGGGCGCCGAAATCAAGGCTGAGGAAGTGTTCCAGGTCGGCCAGATTGTCGACGTGGCCGGCGTCAGCAAGGGTAAGGGCTTCCAGGGCACCATCAAGCGCCACAACTTCAAGATGGGTGACGCTACCCACGGTAACTCGCTGTCGCATCGTGCGCCGGGTTCTATCGGTCAGCGTCAGACTCCGGGTCGCGTGTTCCCGGGCAAGAAGATGTCCGGCCACATGGGCGCGGTGAATCGCACCCAGCAGGGGTTGGAAGTGGTCAAGATCGACGCCGAGCGTCATCTGATCGCGGTCAAGGGCGCGGTACCGGGTGCGACCGGTGGCGACGTCGTGATCCGCCCGACCACCAAGGGTTGAGGAGAAACGGCATGGAACTGAATGTTATTGGCGCCAAGCCGCTCAGCGTGTCGGACGATGTGTTCGGTGGCGAGTTCAAGCAGGCCCTGATTCACCAGGTGGTCGTTGCCTATCAGGCAGGCGGTCGCGCGGGTACCAAGGCGCAGCTCTCGCGCGGCGACCTGTCCGGTACCACCAAGAAGTTCAAGAAGCAGAAGGGCGGTGGCGCCCGTCACGGTGACTACCGTGCCCCGATTTTCGTGGGCGGTGGTGTGACGTTCGCGGCCAAGCCCCGTAGCTACGAGCAGAAGGTCAACCGCAAGGCTTATCGCGTGGCGATTCGCTCCATTCTTTCGGAGCTGAACCGTCAGGGGCGTCTAAAGGTAGTCGAGAGCTTCAACATCGATACCCCGAAGACCAAGTCGATGGTAGCCAAGCTGGCCGAACTGCAGGTTTCAGGCCGCGTGCTGCTGGTGTCGGAAGATGCCAACGAAGCGCTGTTCCTGGCTTCGCGCAACATCCCGTACCTCCATGTGGTGGACGTGGTGGCGCTGAATCCGGTCAGCCTGGTCGGTTCCGACCACGTGGTGATGACCGTTGAAGCGGTCAAGAAGGTCGAGGAGTGGCTGGCATGAGCAACGAACGCATTCTCAATACGCTGCGCGCGCCGCATATTTCCGAAAAAGCGGCCCGTCTTGCCGAGAACAACCAGTACGTTTTCGTGGTTGCCCCCGAGGCAACCAAGGCCGATGTCCGTGCAGCGGTCGAGAAGATGTTCGACGTCAAAGTCGAGCAGGTGAACCTCGTCAATGCCAAGGGCAAGGTCAAGTCCTTCCGTTTCCGAGCGGGCAGCCGCCAGGGCAAGCGCAAGGCTTACGTCCGTCTCGCCGAAGGCCAGACGATCGACGTGGCCGCGAAGGCCTGAGCCAGGAGTTCTGACAGATGGCACTAATCAATCACAAGCCAACCTCGCCGGGTCGTCGTGACGCTGTCAGCGTCCGCACCGAGGGGCTGCACAAGGGCGCTCCGTACGCGCCGCTGACCGAAAGCCAGTCGAAGACGGGTGGTCGCAACCATTTCGGTCGCATCACCACGCGTCATCGCGGCGGCGGTCACAAGCAGGCTTATCGCATCATCGATTTCAAGCGCGACAAAGAAGGCATCGCTGCCAAGGTTGAGCGTCTGGAATACGATCCGAACCGCACCGCGCACATCGCACTGCTGTGCTATGCCGACGGCGAGCGCCGCTACATCATCGCGCCGGCCGGCGTGGCGGTGGGTGACCGTGTCGTGTCGGGTCACGATGCCCCGATCAAGGTCGGCAACAGCCTGCCGCTGCGCAATATTCCGGTCGGTTCGACGGTGCACTGCGTGGAAATGAAGCCTGGCAAGGGTGCGCAGATCGCGCGTTCGGCTGGTGCCTCGGTACAGCTGATTGCCCGCGAATCCGGTTACGCCACGCTGCGTCTGCGCTCCGGCGAAATGCGCCGTGTGCCGGTCGATTGCCGCGCCACCATTGGTGAGGTCGGTAACTCCGAGCACAGCCTGCGCAAGCTCGGCAAGGCTGGTGCTACCCGCTGGAAGGGCATTCGCCCGACCGTCCGCGGTGTGGTGATGAACCCGGTCGACCACCCGCATGGTGGTGGTGAAGGCAAGACCTCCGGCGGCCGTCATCCGGTCAGCCCGTGGGGCACGCCGACCAAGGGTTACAAGACCCGTAACAACAAGCGCACGCAGCAGTTCATCGTGCGTCGTCGCAAGTAATAGGAAACCGTCATGCCGCGTTCTTTAAAGAAAGGTCCCTTTGTCGACCTTCACCTCGTGAAGAAGGTGGAAGCTGCGGTTTCCACTAACTCCAAGCGTCCGATCAAGACCTGGTCGCGTCGCTCCATGATCCTGCCGGAAATGGTGGGATTGACCATCGCCATCCATAACGGTCGCCAGCACGTGCCGGTGCTCGTCAACGAAAACATGGTCGGGCACAAGCTCGGCGAGTTTGCCGTGACGCGCACTTTCAAGGGCCATGGCGGCGATAAGAAGGGCAAGTGATGAGCACCGAAGCCAAAGCGATCCTGCGCAGCGCTCGCATTTCAGCGCAGAAGGCACGCCTGGTAGCTGACCTGGTCCGCGGTATGCCCGTGGGCCGTGCCAGCGACGTGCTCCAGTTCACCAATAAGAAAGCCGCACACATGGTTCGTAAAGTGCTGCTTTCGGCCGTCGCCAACGCCGAGAACAATCTGGGCGCGGACGTCGATGAACTGAAAGTCTCGAAGATCTTCGTTGATGAAGGTCCGGCAATGAAGCGTATGCATGCCCGCGCCAAAGGCCGCGGTTCGCGCATCCTGAAGCGCACGAGCCACATCACTGTGGTCGTTGGTAACTAAGAGGACGTAGACGATGGGTCATAAAGTTCATCCCACCGGTATCCGCCTCGGCATTGCCAAGGATTGGAACTCGAAGTGGTACGCCAATAAGGGCGAATTCGCCCAGTACCTCGCTGCCGACCTGAAGGTCCGCGAGATGCTGCGCAAGAAGCTGGCTGCCGCCGGTATCTCGAAGATCCTGATCGAGCGTCCGGCCAAGACTGCCCGCGTGACGATCCACACCGCCCGTCCGGGCGTGGTGATCGGCAAGAAGGGCGAAGATATCGAAAAGCTGCGCAAGGAAGTCAGCGACATGATGGGCGTTCCGGCGCACATCAATGTCAACGAAGTGCGCAAGCCCGAGATCGATGCCCAGCTGGTCGCCGAGTCGATTGCTCAGCAGCTCGAGCGCCGCATCATGTTCCGTCGCGCCATGAAGCGCGCCGTGGGCAACGCGATGCGCCTGGGTGCGCTGGGTATCAAGATCAACGTGTCCGGTCGTTTGAACGGCGCCGAGATCGCCCGCTCCGAGTGGAGCCGCGAAGGTCGCGTGCCGCTGCACACGCTGCGTGCGGACATCGACTACGGCACCGCCGAAGCGAAAACCACCTACGGCATCATCGGTATCAAGGTCTGGATCTATAAGGGCGAAATCTTCGACCTGACCCAGGTCGGCCAGGAGCCGAAGGAAGAGCAGAACGCACAGCCGCGTCGTGAGCGCGAGGGTGGCGAGGGCCGTCGTGAAGGTCGTCGCGAGGGCGGTGAAGGCCGTCGCGAGCGGACGAAGTAAGGAGAGTTGCCATGTTGCAACCCAAGCGAACCAAATACCGCAAGCAGTTCAAGGGCCGCAATGACGGCCTGGCATTTAGCGCCAACCTCGTCAGCTTTGGCGAGTATGGCCTTAAGGCCACCACGCACGGTGCGCTTACCGCGCGTCAGATCGAAGCGGCTCGTCGTTGCATCACGCGTTTCGTGAAGCGCGGCGGCAAGTTGTGGATCCGCGTGTTCCCGGACAAGCCGATCACCAAGAAGCCGATCGAAGTCCGAATGGGCGCCGGTAAGGGTGGCGTGGAGTACTGGGTCGCACCGATCCAGCCGGGCCGCATGCTTTATGAAATCGAGGGTGTCGACGAGGCCACCGCGCGCGAGGCGTTCCGCCTGGCCGCCGCCAAGTTGTCGGTGCAGACCCAGTTTGTATCCAGGGCGGTGATGTGATGGCCATCAAAGACCTAACAACCAAGTCGGCCGAGGAGCTGAAGCAGCACCTGCTGGACCTTCGCAAGGAGCAGTTCAATCTGCGCATGCAGAAGGGCACCGGTCAGCTCAGCCAGCCGCACCAGCTGCGCCGTGTTCGGCGCGATATCGCCCGCACGAAGTTCGTGCTCGGCGGCAAGAAGTAAGGGACGGCCGACATGAGCGACAACAACAAACAGGTGCGTACCCTCGAGGGTCGCGTCATTAGCAACAAGATGGAAAAGACGGTCACCGTACTGATCGAGCGCCAGGTGCAGCATCCGCTGCTGGGCAAGATCGTGCGTCGTTCCACCAAGCTCCACGCGCAGAACGATCTTGGCGCGAATGAGGGCGACGTGGTGCGCATCGCGGAATGCCGTCCGCTTTCCAAGACCAAACATCACCGCGTGGTCGAAATCGTCACGCGCGCCGAAGCGTAAGGGGAGGGTGCAGACATGATCCAGATGCAAAGCACGCTTTCCGCCGCCGACAACAGCGGCGCCAAGGAACTGATGTGCATCAAGGTGCTCGGCGGCTCCAAGCGCCGTTACGCCGCGATCGGTGACGTTATCAAGGTCACCGTGAAGGATGCCATTCCGCGTGGCAAGGTGAAGAAGGGCGAGGTCTATAACGCCGTGGTGGTTCGTACCGCCAAGGGTGTGCGCCGCGCCGACGGTTCGCTGATCCGTTTCGACGGTAACGCGGCCGTACTCCTCAACAACAAGCTCGAGCCGATCGGAACCCGTATCTTCGGGCCCGTGACCCGTGAGCTGCGCGGCGAGAAGTTCATGAAGATCGTCTCGCTCGCACCCGAAGTGCTCTGAGGCGGAGAAGAACCATGAACCGTATCCGCAAGGGTGATCAGGTCCTCGTGATCACCGGTAAAAACAAAGGTCAGCGCGGCGACGTGCTGCGCGTTGAAGGCGATCGCGTGTTCGTCTCCAACGTCAACCTGGTCAAGCGCCACACCAAGCCGAATCCGCAGGCCAACCAGGCCGGCGGCATCGTTGAGCGTGAAGCTTCGATCCATATCTCCAATGTGCAGCTGTTCAACCCCGCCACGAACAAGGGTGAACGCGTTGGTGCCAAGACGCTCGCAGATGGGCGCAAGGTCCGCGTGTTCCGTTCGTCTGGCGAGGTCGTGGACGCGTAAGGAACACAAGTCATGACGCGCCTTGAAAACTTTTACAAAGAACAGGTCATCAAAAAGCTCACCGAGCGTTTTGGTTACCAGAACGTGATGCAGGTTCCCCGCATCACCAAGATCACGCTGAACATGGGCGTGGGTGAAGCTGCCGGCAACAAGAAAGTGCTCGAAAATGCCGTGGCTGATATGACCAAGATCGCCGGTCAGAAGCCGATTACGACCAAGGCGCGCGTGTCCGTGGCCTCGTTCAAGATCCGTGACGGCTGGCCGATCGGCTGCAAGGTCACCCTGCGCCGTGCCCAGATGTGGGAATTTCTGGATCGCCTGATCAATATCTCGCTGCCCCGCGTCCGCGACTTCCGCGGCGTCTCGGGTCGCGCCTTCGACGGCCGTGGTAACTACAACTTCGGCGTCAAGGAACAGATCATCTTCCCGGAAATCGACTTTGACGCCATCGACGCCGTGCGCGGTATGGATATCTCCATCACCACCACCGCCAAGACCGACGAAGAAGCCAAGGCGCTGCTTGAGGCCTTCAGCTTCCCGTTCCGCAACTAAGAGAGTCGCGAGAGATTTATGGCAAAGACCTCCATGGTTAACCGCGATATCAAGCGGACCAAGCTCGTCCAGAAGTACGCTGCCAAGCGTGCTGAACTGAAGGCGATCGTGCTGAACCCGAAGTCCTCGTACGAGGACAAGATGGAAGCGCAGGCCAAGCTGCAGAAGCTGCCGCGTGATGCCAGCCCGAGCCGTCAGCGTAACCGTTGCGAACTGTCCGGCCGTCCGCGTGGCGTGTATCGCAAGTTCGGTCTCGGCCGTAACAAGCTGCGCGAAGCCACCATGCGCGGTGACGTTCCGGGCCTGCGCAAGGCTAGCTGGTAAGTGTTTTAAGGGCGCCCCTGCCCCTGGCGGGCGGAGGGCTGCCAGACCCGGCGGCATGGCGACATGCCGCCGTTGATGCGACTTTGAAGCATCGTTATTCGCAAAAGCCGAAAAAGCCTGCTATGATCGACGGTCTGCGTATTCGCAGGCCGGTGTTTGGCCGGCTCACAATCTAGAATTGATTTCCGGTTTTATCGGATATCGGTGCACTCTGAAGGAAGTTTTCATGAGCATGACTGATCCCATCGCCGATCTGTTTACGCGCATCCGCAATGCCCAGGCTACGGGCAAGCAGGCTGTAAGCATCCCGTCGTCGAAGCTGAAGGTGGCGCTGGCCAACCTTCTCAAGAACGAGGGCTACATCCTCGACGCCAAGACCTCCACCCAGGAGGGCAAGCCGGTGCTCGAGATCAAGCTCAAGTATTTCGAAGGCCGTCCGGCCATCGAGCGCATCGAGCGCGTCAGCCGCTCGGGTCTGCGCGTGTACCGCGGCAAGGGTGACCTGCCGAAGGTGCTCGGCGGCCTGGGTATTTCGATCATCTCGACTTCGAACGGTCTGTTGACCGATGCGCAGGCCCGTGCCAAGGGCGTGGGCGGCGAAGTCATCGGCCTGGTCGCGTAAGGAGTCCCCGATGTCCCGTGTTGCCAAGAAACCCATTTCCCTACCCAAGGGCGTTGAGCTCAAGGTGGCGGAAGAGAACATTGCCGTGAAGGGCCCGAAGGGTACCCTGTCCATCCATGCCCTGCCGGGCATCTCGGTGGCCAACGATAACGGCACGATTAACATCCATGTCGCCGAAGGCGCGGATGACAAGTTCGGTGGCACCGCCCGCGCGCTGCTGGCCAACATGATCAAGGGCGTGTCCGAAGGTTACGAGCGCAAGCTGGAGCTGGTCGGCGTGGGTTACCGCGCATCGATGGCCGGCAAGGCATTGAACCTGAGCCTCGGTTTTTCCCATCCGGTGGTCTTCAATGCCCCGGAAGGAATTACTCTCGAGACCCCGTCGCAGACTGAAATCGTGATCAAGGGTTCGGACAAACAGCTGGTGGGTGAAGTTGCCGCCAAGATCCGTGGCTATCGTCCGCCGGAGCCCTACAAGGGCAAGGGCGTCCGTTATTCCGGCGAGAAGATCACCATTAAGGAAGCCAAGAAGGCCTAACGGTCGATCCGCTTTCTGGAGACACGATGATGAACAAGAAAGAAGCCCGTCTGCGTCGCGCCAAGTCCACGCGCTCCCACATCCGCAAGCTCGCGGTGGCTCGCCTGTCGGTGCATCGCACCGGCCAGCACCTCTACGCCCAGGTGTTCGACGCCTCCGGCGAGAAGGTGGTTGCGGCCGCCTCGACCGTGCAGAAGGCACTCGCGGAAGGCCTGAAGGGCACGAAGAATCTGGCAGCCGCTGCAGCGGTGGGCAAGGCCATCGCCGAGCGCGCCAAGGCTGCCGGCATCGAAGCCGTCGCCTTCGACCGCTCCGGTTTTCGCTATCACGGCCGTATCAAGGCGCTGGCTGATGCAGCCCGCGAAGCCGGCCTGAAGTTCTAATAAGCAGTAACCAAAACAACTCCAAGCGGCCTGGTCCGCAAGTAAAAGTCCCGGATGGTCCGGGCATACGGAAAAGATATGTCTTCGACTGATCGTGAAAATTCAGACGGCTTGCTCGAGAAGCTGATTGCCGTCAATCGCGTGGCCAAGACCGTGAAGGGTGGCCGCCAGATGAGCTTCACCGCGCTGACCGTGGTCGGCGATGGCGAGGGCAAGGTCGGCTTCGGCTATGGCAAGGCGCGTGAAGTGCCGGTGGCCATCTCCAAGGCCATGGACCGCGCACGTCGCAACATGGTGAGCATCGATCTGAACAACGGCACCCTGTGGTACGCCATCAAGGCCAACCACGGCGCGGCTCGCGTGTTCATGCAGCCGGCCTCCGAAGGTACCGGCGTGATCGCTGGCGGCGCCATGCGCGCTGTGCTGGAAGTGGTCGGTGTGAAGAACGTGTTGGCCAAGGCCGTTGGCTCGCGCAACCCGATCAATCTGGTGCGCGCCACCATCAAGGGCCTGCAGGCCGTTGCCTCGCCGAAGCAGATCGCTGCCAAGCGTGGCAAGACCGTGGAAGAGGTGATGGGCAATGGCTAATACCGAAAAAACCATCCGCGTTCGCCTGGTCAAAGGCCTGCGCGGCGTGCAGGCCCGCCATCGCCTCAGTGTGAAGGCTCTGGGTCTGAACAAGACCAACGACGTCCGTGAACTGAAGGACAGCCCGCAGGTGCGTGGCCTGATCAACACGGTCTATTACCTGGTGCGGGTCGAGGAGTAAGCATCATGCGTCTGAATGACATCAAGCCGGCTGCTGGTTCGCGCAAGACGCGCCTGCGCGTCGGTCGCGGTATCGGTTCGGGCCTGGGCAAGACCGCTGGCCGCGGTCACAAGGGTCAGCACGCCCGTGCCGGCGGTACCCACAAGTATGGTTTCGAAGGCGGCCAGATGCCGCTGCAGCGCCGCCTGCCGAAGGTTGGCTTCCGTTCGAAGAAGAAGGCCGAGAGCCAGGAAGTGTTCCTGTATCAGCTCGCCTCGCTGAAGGCGGACGTGATTGATGCGGTTGTGCTGCATCAGGCTGGCCTGATCGATAGCCGCGCCAAGAAGGTCAAGGTCGTCGCCAAGGGCGAGATCGGCCGTGCGGTGAAGCTGTCGGGTCTGCTGGCTACGGCCGGTGCCAAGGTGGCCATCGAGGCCGCCGGCGGAAGCGTGGAGTAATCACACGTGGCCGCAGCCAAGGGCACATCGGTCGGATCGCTCGGTAAATTGACTGAGCTGCGTCAACGCATCTTCTTCGTGATTGGTGCGTTGATTGTGTACCGCCTCGGCTCGTTCATCCCGGTACCGGGTGTGAATCCGGATGCGATGGCCAATCTGATTGGCCAGAGCGGCGGCCTGCTGGACATGTTCAACATGTTCTCGGGCGGTTCGCTGGGACGTTTCTCGGTGTTTGCTCTGGGTGTCGTGCCCTACATCTCCGCCTCGATCGTGGTGCAGATGATGGGCTCGGTGATTCCCAGTCTGCAGGCGCTGCGCAAGGAAGGCCAGTCTGGCCAGCGTCAGCTCACGATGTACACCCGTATCGGCACGGTCGGCCTTTCGGCCTTCCAGGCCTTTGGCATCGCAGTGGCGCTGATGAAGCAGTCCAGCGGCGGCATGCCTGTGGTCTACATGCCCGGCTTCGGCTTCATCCTGTCGTCCGTGGTGGGTTTGACGGCCGGCTCGATGTTCCTGATGTGGCTGGGCGAGCAGATGACGGAACGCGGCATCGGCAATGGCATTTCCTTGCTGATTTTCGCGGGTATCGTGGCCGGCCTGCCGGGTGCTGTGACGCATACGCTGTCCATGTCCAGCAATGGCGAGCTGAGCACGATCAAGCTGGTGATGGTGGTCGCGTTGATCCTGGCGGTCACGGCGTTCGTGGTGTTCATGGAGCGTGCGCAGCGGCGTATTACCGTGAACTATGCGCGGCGTTCGGGCGGGCAGCGGTCGTACATGAACCAGACCTCGCACCTGCCGCTCAAGATCAACATGTCGGGTGTGATTCCGCCTATCTTCGCGAACAGTATTCTGATGTTCCCGGCGATGGCGGCGACGTGGGGCAATGCCAGCCACCAGTCGCGCTGGCTGCAGGATCTGGTACAGCTGCTGACGCCAGGCGAACCGCTTTACGACATCATTTATGCAGTGCTGGTGATCGTCTTTGCCTTTTTCTACACGGCGATCGTTTTCAATTCGCAAGACACGGCCGATAACCTCAAGCGGTCTGGCGCGCTGATTCCGGGTATCCGCCCGGGCCGCTCGACAGCTGACTACATCGATTCCGTGATGACCCGTCTGACCGGTGTGGGCGCCCTCTACCTCGTGCTGGTCTGTCTGGTGCCGACGTTCATGCAGAACGCCTGGCATGTCCCGTTCTACTTCGGCGGCACGTCGCTGCTGATCGTAGTGGTGGTGGTGATGGACTTTACGGCTCAGGTGCAGGCGCATCTGGTCAGCCATCAGTACGAAGGGTTGCTCAAAAAGGCCAATCTGCGCCGCGGCTGAGGCGGCAGGTGGGTCTCGGGTGGAGAGACGCGGCACCGGAGTGCCGCAGGACTTTCCTAACAGTTTGATTAAGGTTAGAATTGCGCGTTTACCGCGCGAGAAAGCATCGGAGAAAGTACATCATGGCGCGCATTGCGGGTGTCAATTTGCCGGTCCAGAAGCACGTCTGGGTTGGCCTGCAGAGCATCTATGGCATCGGCCGCAGCCGGGCCAAGAAGGTCTGTGAAGCGGCGGGTGTCAACCCGAACACGCAGATCAAGTCGCTCAGCGAAGGCGAGGTGGAGAAGATCCGCCACGAAATCGCCAAATATGTCGTGGAAGGCGATCTGCGTCGTGAAGTCGGCATGGCTATCAAGCGTCTGATGGATCTGGGGTGCTACCGCGGTCTGCGCCACCGCCGTGGCCTGCCGGTGCGCGGCCAGCGCACGCGTACCAACGCACGCACCCGTAAGGGTCCGCGTCGCGCGATCAAGAAGTAATTGGTCGCTTACTGAGAGATTTGGATTCCGAACATGGCAAAGCCAGTTAAGACCAAGAAGAAAGTCAAGCGCGTTGTCACCGATGCGGTGGCCCACGTGCAGGCATCCTTCAACAACACCATCGTTACCATCACCGATCGTCAGGGCAACGCTCTGTCGTGGGCGACTGCCGGCGGCGCGGGTTTCCGCGGTTCGCGCAAGTCCACGCCGTTTGCTGCCCAGGTCGCCGCCGAGAAGGCCGGTCGCGCCGCAGGCGATTACGGTGTGAAGACGGTGGAAGTGCGGATCAAGGGCCCGGGCCCGGGCCGTGAGTCGGCGGTGCGTTCACTGAACGCCCTCGGCTACAAGGTTCTCAACATCATCGATGTCACGCCGATTCCGCATAACGGCTGCCGTCCCCCCAAGAAGCGTCGCGTCTAAGGAGCACAACCATGGCACGTTATCGTGGAGCTACCTGCAAACTCGCGCGTCGTGAAGGTTCGGACCTGAGCCTGAAGAGCCCGGCGCGCGCTATCGATTCCAAGTGCAAACTGGAAAACAAGCCCGGCCAGCATGGCGCCAACAAGCGCATGCGCATGTCCGATTACGCCGTGCAGCTGCGTGAGAAGCAGAAGGTCAAGCGCATCTACGGTGTGCTTGAGCGCCAGTTCAGCAACTACTACAGCAAGGCTTCGACCCTCAAGGGCAACACCGGTGAGAACCTGTTGCGCTTGCTCGAAAGCCGTCTGGACAACGTCGTTTACCGCATGGGTTTCGCGGTGACCCGCGCCCAGGCCCGCCAGCTGGTCTCGCACAAGGGCATTCTGGTTAACGGCAAGAAGGTCAACATTCCGTCTTACCAGGTTCGCCCGGGTGACGAGATTGCCGTGACCGAGCGCGCTCGCACTCAGCTGCGCGTGCAGGAAGCCGGCACGGTGTTCGACACCATGGATCTGCGCCCGCAGTGGGTGGAAGTGGATAGCAAGAAGTTCGCCGGCACGTTCAAGTCGGTGCCGGATCGTGCGGACCTGCCGACCGACATCAACGAAGCACTGATCGTCGAGCTTTATTCGAAGTAATCAACCGGAGCCCTGCATGGCAGTTTCGTCAACTAGCGTGCTGCGGCCTCGCGGCCTCAGCGTCGAGCAGCTCGGACCGAATCGCGCCAAGGTCGTGGTGGAGCCGCTCGAGCGTGGTTTTGGTCACACCTTGGGTAATGCGCTGCGCCGCGTACTGCTCTCCTCGATTCCTGGTAGCGCCATCGTCGAGGTGGAAATCGATGGCGTGCTGCACGAGTACACCACGTTGGAAGGTCTGCAGGAGGACGTGATCGAAGTCCTGCTGAACCTGAAGGAAGTGGCGATTCGTCAGCACACGGGTGATGAAGTCACCCTGACCCTGTCCAAGAAGGGCAGGGGCGTGGTTACGGCGGGTGATATCGCCGTCGATCACACGGTGGAGATCATCAATCCGGAACACGTGATCTGCCATCTGACCAAGGACATTGCGCTTAACATGCGTCTGAAGGTGCGTCGTGGCGTCGGCTACCAGCCGGCCAGCCTGCGTCAGCATCCGGATGACGAAGCGCGTCCGATTGGTCGTCTGCAGCTCGACGCGTCGTTCGCGCCGGTGCTGCGCGTGGCCTACGAAGTTGATGCGGCTCGTGTCGAGCAGCGCACCAACCTCGACAAGCTGGTGCTGGACATCGAAACCAACGGCACCATCGGTGCGGAAGATGCGGTACGCAAGGCCGCGGAAATCCTCAACGACCAGTTGTCGGTGTTCGGTGACTTCTCGCGCCGCGAGAGCGCCACGGACAAGGCGGAGAAGGGTGGTTTCGATCCGCTCCTGCTCCGTCCGATCGACGATCTGGAGCTCACCGTGCGTTCGGCGAACTGCCTGAAGGCGGAGAGCATCTACTACATCGGCGATCTGGTGCAGAAGACCGAAGTGGAGCTGCTGAAGACGCCGAACCTCGGCAAGAAGTCGCTCACGGAAATCAAGGATGTCCTCGGCGTGCGTGGTCTCGCTCTGGGCATGAAGCTGGAAAACTGGCCGCCGCCGGGCCTCTCGCACGGCATGCAGCTGGGCTGACCTACCGCAGCCGCAGTCGAGAACCGGCTGCGGCTGTTGGCTTGTGTAGGTTGGGTTAGCGCAGCGTAACCCAACAACTTGGAACATCTTGTTGGGTTACGCTGCGCTAACCCAACCTACGAAAAGCGGTCATTCCTGGCCGCACTCTTAAGAAGAGCCCGTCCCATCAAGGGCTCCAATAGCGGGTAAACCGCGGGGAACCGGCCATAAGGACCGGTTTTTCATAACAACAGACAAGAGAGTCTCATTATGCGTCATATGAAATCCGGGCGTAAGCTCAACCGTACCAGCAGCCATCGCGAGGCGATGTTTCGCAACATGGCGTCGTCGCTGATCAAGCACGAACTGATCCGTACCACCCTCCCGAAGGCGAAGGAACTGCGCCGCGTGGCTGAGCCGCTGATCACGCTCGCCAAGACCGACGGTGTTGCCAATCGCCGCCTCGCGTTCTCGCGTCTGCGCGACAAGCAGGCCGTGGGCAAGCTGTTCGTGGAGCTGGGGCCGCGCTACCGTGAGCGTCCCGGCGGCTACCTGCGTATCCTCAAGTGCGGTTTCCGCCCGGGCGACAACGCGCCCATGGCGTATGTCGAGCTGGTGGATCGTCCGCGCGCCGAGGCTGTCGACGCCGAGTAATTTCGGCCAGGCGGTATTTGGACGTCTAATTGTGCAAACCTCGGCCGGGTGACCTGCCGGGGTTTGTGCGTTTTGGGGGTAGGACAAACGCACTGCTGACAGCGCTACAGGGAGCGGGTAATGTCAGCATCCCGTCCCCCACTGCCAGTTCCGCCATGAATCCCTTTCGCTGGTCCTACCGCGTCAGCTTCGCCGTCGGCTGCCTGATTTGCGTTGCCTTGCTGGCGTTCGCGCTATATGCCGAGTACGTGCTTGGGATGGAGCCGTGCCCGCTGTGCATCTTCCAGCGTATCGGCTTCATAGTCATGGCAGTCTTCTTTCTGATTGGCGCAATCCATGGGCCAAGAGCGGGTGGCCGCTGGTTCTATACCGGATTGGTGCTGCTGGGCGCCCTGTTCGGCCTCGCGACGGCCGGACGCCATCTATGGATCCAGTCCCTGCCGTCGGACCAGCTTCCCTCCTGCGGGCCGAATCTGGGCTACATGTTCGACGCCTTTCCGCTCGCCAAGGTGCTGAAGATGGTATTCACCGGTTCTGGCGAATGCGCCAAGGTTCAGCCCATCCTGGGCTTGCCGATGCCCTTCTGGACCCTGTTGTGGTACATCCTTCTGTCGGTATGGGCCATTCGCGCGACCCTGCAACGCGCCGCGCCGAGGTTACGTCTATGAGCCAGGTCATCAGTGCCGTGCAGTCCCCGAATTGGACGCCCATGTCTTGGCAGCAGCGCGTGGCGTTGCAGCAGCCGCAGTATGAAGATGCGGCCGAGCTGGCCCATGCGATTGCTGAACTGGCGCAGTTGCCGCCGCTGGTCACTTCGTGGGAAGTCTTGGCGCTGAAGCAGGCGCTGGCGGAGGCCCAGGAGGGCAGGCGTTTCCTGCTGCAAGGCGGCGATTGCGCGGAAAGCTTTGCCGACTGCACCAGCCCCATCATTTCCAACCGCCTCAAGGTGTTGTTGCAGATGAGCCTGGTGCTGGTGCACGGGCTCAAGCAGCCGGTGCTGCGGGTAGGGCGCTTCGCGGGGCAGTACGCCAAGCCGCGTTCCGCGGATACCGAGACTCGCGACGGCGTCACGCTGCCGAGCTTCCGCGGTGACGTGATCAATGGGCCCGAATTCACGCCCGAGGCTCGCCGCCCCGATCCTCGCCGGCTGATTCGAGCGCATGCACATTCCGCGCTGACCATGAATTTCGTGCGCGCGTTGGTTGATGGCGGATTTGCCGACTTGCACCATCCCGAGTATTGGGATCTGGCCTGGGTAGAGCATTCCCCGCTGGCCGCCGAATACCGTCGCATGGTGAAAGGCATCGGCGATTCCCTGCGTTTCATGGAAACGCTGGCAGGCCCCATCGCGGGCTTCACACGCGTGGACTTCTTCACCTCGCACGAGGCCTTGCTGCTGCATTACGAGCAGGCCATCACACGCCAGGTCCCGCGTCATCGCGGGTGGTTCAATTTGTCCACCCATTTCCCGTGGATCGGCATGCGCACTGCCGCACTGGATGGCGCGCACGCTGAATATTTCCGCGGCATCCGCAATCCGATTGCCGTGAAAGTGGGCCCGTCGGTCACGCCGGAACAACTGCTGCCGCTGATCGAAATGTTGAATCCGGAGGACGAACCAGGCCGCCTGACCTTGATTCATCGCATGGGCAATGGGCAGATCGCCAACGCGCTGCCGCCGTTGCTCGAAGCCGTGAGGCGCGAGGGGCGGCGCGTGCTGTGGGTTGCTGATCCCATGCACGGCAACACCGAAAGCACCTCGATTGGCTACAAGACCCGCCGTTTCGACAATATTCGCGGCGAACTTGAGCAAGCCTTCGATATCCACGACGCCGCCGGTACCCGGCTCGGCGGCGTGCACCTGGAGCTGACGGGCGAAGATGTTACCGAGTGCATGGGCGGTGCACGTGATCTCAGCGAGGCCGACCTGCAGCGCGCCTACAAGTCGATGGTGGATCCGCGTCTGAACTACGAGCAATCGCTGGAATTGGCGATGCTGATCGTGCGCAAGTCGACCGAAGGCAAGCCGTAAATGCGTCGATGCCGGCCAGGGTTGGCCGGCATCCATTGCACGCTCTGATCGCTCGTATCACCCGTCTTTAGTCGCCATGCATGCGAGAGCTACGTTCAAGGCGCAGCGAACGACTTTCCATCCACGGTATCCAGGAACTTCGGCGCCTGCCAGGCATGAGTGTGCTGCTCGAAGCCATATGCGATCGAAATCAGCGTCGGCTCGCTCCACTTGGTGCCAAAGAACACGATGCCGACCGGCAAACCATGGGCCCATCCGGCCGGCACGGTGATCGACGGATAACCCGCGACGGCGGCCGGCTGTGAAGCGCCGCCGATAGTGGGATTACCGCTGACGATGTGATCACCCAGCACCAGATCCGTCATATAGGCCGGTCCCCATGATGGCGCCAGCAACGCGTCCAGATGATTGGCTTGCAGCGCGGCGTCGATACCTTGCGGGCCGGAAAGCTGCTTGGCCTTCGCTAACGCATCGGTGTACGCCTTGTCGGTAAGCGGTCCTTTGCTTTCCGCTTGCTCGAACAGGTCTTGACCGAACCAGGTCATTTCACGGTCTGCTTCACGTTGGTTGAAAGCAATCAGGTCGGCCAAGGTCTTCACTTGAAGACGCGGGCGATTGGCGAGATAGGCGTTGAGGTCGTGTTTGAAGTCATACAGCATCACCGTCATCTCCGGGTCGCCAAGCTCCGCAAGGTGCGGCAGCGTAACCGGGTCGACAATGATCGCGCCTTGCGCCTTCATCGCAGCGATGGCGTCATTGAGCACACGATCGGCATTGGGTTCGTTGCCGGCTAGTTCACGCACGACGCCGATGCGTTTGCCGCGCAGGCCATTGGGATCGAGAAAGCGCGTGTAATCGGTAGCGTGCTTGTCCGCGTCGGCGGTCGCCGGATCGTGCGAGTCGCTGCCCGCCATGGCGGTGAGCAGAATCGCGGCATCGGTAACCGTGCGCGCCATCGGCCCGGCCGTATCCTGGTTGTGGCTGATCGGAATAATGCCGGCGCGACTGACCAGGCCAAGCGTAGGCTTGATGCCGACGATGCCGTTCATCGACGCCGGGCAAATGATCGAGCCGTCCGTTTCGGTGCCCACGGCGACGGGTACCAGTCCGGCTGCTACCGCCACCGCCGAGCCCGAGCTGGAGCCGCAGGGATTGCGATCCAGCGCGTAAGGATTGCGCGTCTGTCCACCGCGCCCGGTCCAGCCGCTGCTGGCATGCGCAGAACGGAAATCCGCCCATTCGCTCAAATTGGTCTTGCCCAGGATGACGGCGCCGGCCTTGCGCAGGCGCATCACAAGCGCGGCATCTTCTGGGGCGGGAGCGCCCATCAGGGCGAGCGATCCGGCGGTGGTCAAGGTACGGTCGCCGGTATCGATGTTGTCTTTCAGCAGGACCGGAATGCCGTAGAGCGGACCGTGTGATGACGTACGTTTCGCGTCCAGTGCGCTGGCGATCTTCGATGCATCAGGGTTGAGCTCCAACACCGCGCGCAGCGTAGGACCGGATTGATCGATGCGGCGGATGCGCGTGATATCGCTCTGCACCAGGCTCTTGCTGGTCAGCTTGCCGGCATCCATGCGCTGTTGCAGCTGGCCGATGGTCAGCCAGGTCACGCCATCGTTCTGTGCGGCCAGCAAGGTGATGGGGGAAACGGCAAGCGCGAGAGCAGTGCAGAACAGCAAGGGACGAACCATGACAACCTCCGAAAGGATTCCCGACTGAGATATGTGGCACGATGCCGCAGCATAACCGCACGCCTCGCGGTTCGCGCGTGCTGCATGCCTATACTTTGCGCATGAGGACAACTGCGATGCTGGTCCAGCGCTCTCTTGCCCCACGGTGGATGCTGCCACTCGCATTGGCTCTTTGCGGCGGTCTTGCCCACGCCGATCAGCCGTCCGTACCCGACACGCTTCAGCAGCGCATCGCAGCTTGTACAAGCTGCCATGGCGTGCACGGCGAGGGTTCTCCCGGCAGCGGCTTCTTTCCCAGATTAGCCGGCAAGCCGGCCGGTTATCTGGCGCTGCAATTGCAGAACTTCCAGCGTGGGTTGCGCAAATACGCGCCGATGGAATACACCGTGCGCCAGCTCAGTCCTGCGTATATGCACGAGATCGCCGAGTACTTTGCCGCGCAGCAGGTGCCGTACGAGCGCAAGCCGGTGCCGGATCTCGCCGCTTCAGTGCTGCAACGCGGTGAGCAACTGGTGACATCGGGCGATCCCGAACTCAAGGTGCCGCCCTGTCAGGCTTGCCATGGCAAGGCATTGACCGGTACGGAGCCATCCGTACCTGGTTTGGTGGGTTTGCCCTATGACTACATCAGCTCCCAACTAGGCTCCTGGCGAACCGGTACGCGTGCATCGGCTGCACCGGATTGCATGGCGGAAATCGCCAATCGGCTTGCGCCTGCCGACATCACCGCGGTTGCGGCCTGGCTTGCCAGTCATGACGTGCCGCCTGACACCCATCCACAGCCGGCAGGTTCGATCACCCCGCCATTGCATTGCGGTGTGCTGGAAGGGCAGGGAGGCGGAACATGAGGCATCTGCGGCTGCTATGGATTCCAGCAGTGATCGTGGTGATGGCGCTGGCTGCCCGCTGGTGGTGGATGCACAGACAGCAAGCCATGTCCGCCGCAACAGAAGATCCTGCTATCGCCAGCATGTTGAAGGACCCAGGCGTCATTGCCAAAGGACGCTACCTGGCGATCGCTGGTGACTGTGTTTCCTGCCACACCGCGCAAGGTGGGCAGCCCTATGCCGGCGGTCGCCTGTTGCCCACGCCATTCGGCAATATCCCCGCCCCCAACATCACGCCTGACGCCGAAACCGGTCTTGGCGATTGGCGCTTTGAGGACTTCTGGCGCGCCCTGCATACAGGTATTGGCCGTCACGACGAACTGCTTTATCCGGCGTTTTCGTACACCTCGTTTACCAAGGTCAGCCGTGAAGACGCAATAGCGATTTTCGCGTATCTGCAATCCCTGCCACCCGTACATCACTTGGGCAGGCCGCTGGGCTTGAGCTTTCCCTACAACATACGCAGCGCGCTGACGGCGTGGCGTGCGGTGTATTTCAAACCCGGCGTGTATCAAACCGATCCAAAACAATCGGCGTCGTGGAATCGTGGCGCGTATCTGGTGCTGGGACTGGGACATTGCAACGAATGCCATGCCGCGCGCGGTACCTGGGGTGGCATCGTCACGCAGGCGCCGCTGTCAGGCGGCGAAATTCCAACACAAGAATGGTATGCGCCTGACCTGAGCACACAGGCCAACGGTGGCCTGCAAGGCTGGAGTGCACAGGACATCGTCGACGTACTCAAGACCGGACAATCGTCCAAGGGTGTCGCCCTGGGGCCGAT
This sequence comes from Dyella flava, assembly GCF_016904955.1. Taxonomy (GTDB): domain Bacteria; phylum Pseudomonadota; class Gammaproteobacteria; order Xanthomonadales; family Rhodanobacteraceae; genus Dyella_B; species Dyella_B flava. The sequence continues at coordinate 395,660 of NZ_JADIKE010000038.1, forward strand.
GGCCGATGTGGTGGCGAGCAGTACGCAATATCTGCGCGATGACGATCTGCAGGCGATCGCTGATTATCTGAAATCCCTGCCGGCGCGCCCGCAGCTCGTCGCACAACCCTCCGCGTTGAACAGCAAGTCCGTGGCCGATCACGGCGGTGACATCTATGCGCAGCGTTGCGCTGATTGTCATGGCAAGGATGGCGAGGGCGTGCCGGGCGTTTACCCGCCGCTGGATGGCAATGCGACCGTGGTCGAACCCACCGGCATCAATGCAACGCGCGCCGTGCTGCTGGGTGGGTTCGCTCCGGTTACCGCGGGCAATCCACGCCCATATTCCATGCCACCTTATGCGCAGCAGTTAAGCGACGCGGATGTGGCCGCCGTGGTCACCTATATCCGGCAGGCGTGGTCCAATCATGCGGCGCCGGTTCTAGAGCGTGATGTAATCAAGTATCGGCATACGCCGATCGACTAAACGCTCACTTGGCCATCGTTTGCTGCAGCGCCTTGCTCTGTTTGGCGATGCTCACCTGTTGCCCTTCGTACAACGAATCAGGCGGGCTGAGTACGATGTGATCGTTATCGTTCAAGCCTTCGATGACTTCGACCGTGCTGCCAAAATCGCGACCGAGGGTTATCGGTTGCAGATGAATGTGCTGGGTAGCATCCACCAGCGCTACACGCAGGCCCTCGGCGCGGAACAGCAGCGTGTTGGCCGGCACGATGAAGTTTTGCGTGGAGGTAGACACCGCCAGTTTCACATTGGCATAGACGCCGGGCACCAGTTCCTGTGCCTTGTTGTCGACGTCAATTTCCGTGCGCAGCGTGCGGGTGTTCGGATCAATCGCATCGGCAGTGCGAGCGACCGTGCCGGTAATCGGCTTTGCGCCGTAGGTGTTAAGGCTTACCTCAGCCGGCATGCCGATATGCACGCCGGCCGCATAGGTTTCCGGTACGTCGATAAAAACGCGCAGCGTGCTGGTGTCGGCAATCACAAACATGTCGGCGCCGGTGGAGCCCGCATCGACCAACGCACCTATGTCCAGATTGCGCTGGGTGATCACGCCGTCAAAGGGCGCGATGATGTATTTGAAGTCTTCGAGATTTTGCAGATGGGCCACGTTGGCTTCATCCGCCTCGACCGTAGCGACATCCGCCTTGTACTGCGCGACGTATTGGTCACCTGTCTGCGTGGCCACCAGACCCTGCGTCACCAGCTTCTCATAGCGGTCGGCGGTGACCTTCGCGAAGTTCATGTTCGCGATGTCCGTGCGCATCTGCGCCTTGCCCTGCAACAGCTGGTTATCGACATCCGGCGTGTCCAGATCAGCCAACCGCTGGCCTTTCTTCACCTTGGTGCCGATATCGACGTACCACTTCGCGACATAGCCGGTGGTGCGCGCGTAGATCTGCGCGTCCTGCCAGGACGTGACCGTGCCAGGCAACGTCAACGCCTGATCTTTCGGTGCTGCTTTGGGCGCCACCGTGGCGACCGTCGCGATCGCGTTGCGGTCGGTTTCCTGGGTCAACTCGTGCCGCGCATGCACCCGCTTGGCGATGCCAAATGCGGCCAGGCCGACCAGCACGACGCCGAGTCCGATAAGAATGAGCCGTGCCCCATGGGATGGCTTGCCGGGATACCGCTGAACATTTGTGCTGGACATGTTCGTGATCTCACGCTGTTGCTGCATCGCCGTTCACATTATGGCTGCGATGCATCAAACTGAAGAAGGTTGGGACAAAGAACAAAGTGGCTGCCGTTGCCAGCAACAGACCTCCGATCACCGCACGGCCCAACGGCGCGTTTTGCTCGCCACCTTCGCCGAGGCCGAGCGCCATGGGCACCATGCCGATGATCATCGCGAAAGCCGTCATCAATACCGGACGGAAGCGCTGGAAACCCGCTTCGACAGCCGCCTTGACCGGATCGTCATGCAGGGCAAGCCGTTCACGCGCAAAACTGATCACCAGAATCGAGTTGGCCGTCGCCACGCCCATGCACATGATCGCGCCCATCAAGGCGGGGACCGACAAAGGCGTGCCGGTGAGGAACAGCATCCACACCAGGCCGGCCAATGCCGCCGGCAAGGCCGCGATGATGATCAGCGGATCGAGCCAGCTCTGGAAGTTCACCACGATCAGCAAATACACCAGCACGATCGCGAACAGCAGTCCGCCGATCAAGCCCTTGTAGGACGACTGCATGGTTTGCACCTGGCCGCGGATATCGATGTTGACGTCACGCGGCAAATGCTTGGAATGCGCATCCACGATCTTTTGTACATCGCGCGCCACGCTGCCCAGATCGGTGTTGTCGACCGAACCGTACAGATCCATGGTGGGACGAGTGCTGTAATGGGTCACGACGGCCGGCCCATCGCTGCGCGAGAAGCTGGCCAGGTTTTCCAGGATCTGGCTTGCCGCGCCGCCGGAGCTGCTGCTGCTGGCGGGAGCGCTGCCGGTGCTGGTGATCGGCAGATTCTTCAACTCCTGCAGCGTATCGATGCGGTACTGCGGCGTCTGCGTGGCAATGAAGTAGCTGATGCCGGTTCTCGGATCGACCCAGAAGGTGGGATTGACCTGGGTCGAACCGGCCAGCGCGGTAAGCAGGTTGCTGGCAACGTCATTGGTCGTTAGTCCGACCAGGCTGGCGCGCGTACGATCCACGTCCACATTGATCTGCGGCAGGTTGAGCGCCTGCTGGATGCGCAAGTCGACCAGTCCCGGTACCTTGATCAGATCGCGGTAAAGCTCCTTGGCGACCTTGGCCGAGGCATTGGCGTCGTGGCTGGACACCTGCACGTCGATGGGTGCCGGTGCGCCAAAGTTGAGGATCTGGCCCACCATGTCGGCGGGCAGGAACGAAAACACGACGCTGGGATACTTCTGTCGCAACTGTTCACGCAAGCTGCGCACGTAATTGATGGTGGGATGGTGATCCTCGTTGAGGGTCACGAAAATATCGCCGTCCGACGTGCCGATGACGCCGGTATTGCTGTACGACAAATTGATACCGCTGTAAGGCAAGCCCAGTGTGTCGACGATACTTGCGAGCTCACTCTTGGGAATGGTTTGTCGAATCACGCTTTCAATGCCATCGGCAAGGCGTGCGGTTTCTTCGATGCGCAGGCCGGTCTGCGCCCGGAAGTGCAACTTGATCTGGCCACCGTCCACGTAGGGGAAGAAGTCGCGTCCGAGCCACGGAACCAGCAGGCTGATCGACAAGGCGCAACTGGCGAAGAACAGGATCGCAAACAGGCCGCGATGGCGCTCGGTCGTTTCAAGTGCGCCGCGATAGCCTTCGCGAATGCGTTCAAAACGGCGTTCGAAGCCGCGCTGGAAATGACCGAGCGGGCCGTTGGGCTGGGCATCGTGCTCGTGTTTCTTCAACCAGAACAGCGATAGCGTCGGCACCAGCGTTCGGGACAGCACGTAGGAGGCCATCATCGCAAACACCACGGCTTCGGCCAGCGGCGCGAACAGGTATTTCGCGACGCCGCCCAGGAAGAAGATCGGCACGAACACGATACAGATCGACAGCGTCGATACGAAGGCGGGCACCGCAATCTGGTGGGCGCCCTCCATGATCGCGTCGTAGACCTCCTTGCCTTCTTCCAGGTGCGAGTTGATGTTCTCGATCGTCACCGTGGCATCGTCGACGAGAATACCCACGGCCAGCGCCAGGCCGCCGAGCGTCATGATGTTGATCGTTTCGCCCAGCGATGACAGGGCGATGATCGAGGCGAGAATGGACAGTGGAATCGAGATCGCGATGATCAGGGTCGAACGCCACGAACCCAAAAACAGCAGGATCATCAGACCGGTCAGGCCGGCCGCGATCACACCTTCGCGGATCACCCCGGAAATCGCCGCGCGCACGAACAGCGACTGATCGGAGAGCGCGTTGATGTGCAGGTTCTCCGGAATTGCCGCGCGAATTGCCGGCAGCATGCTTTTCAGGGTGTCCACGATATCCAGGGTGGACGCGTCGCCGATCTTGAGGATCGACATCAGCACCGCGCGTTGGCCATTCACGCGCACGATATTGGTTTGCGGCGGCGAGCCATCGTGCACATGGGCGACGTCGCGAATATAGGTGGTGATGCCGTTGACGGTCTTGATCGGCGCGTTGTTGAGTTCGTTGATCTGCAGTGGACTACCGTTCAACACCACGCTGTATTCGGTATCGCCGATTTTCTCCGTGCCCGCCGGCAGGATCAGGTTCTGATTGCTGATCGCCGTCACCACGTCGCTGGGCGAAAGACCGTGCGCCAGCAAAGCCTGGGGATTGATATCGACCTGCACCTGGCGCTGCTTGCCGCCGTAGGGATAAGGCGTGGCGGCGCCGCGCACGGACGTCACAAAGGTGCGCACGATCTGGTTTGCGTCATCGAAGATCGTGGTTTCCGATAACTCATGCGACGACAGAGCGAACTGCAGTACCGGCACGGTCGATGCGTTGTAGACCAGGATCAGCGGCGGTGTAGTGCCTTGCGGCATCGATTTCAGCACAGTCTGCGAAATGGCCGTGACCTGTGCCACCGCCATATCGATTTTCACGTTCGGCTGGAAGAACACCTTCACCAGGCCAACACCGTTGAGCGACTGCGTTTCGGTGTGCTCGACATCGTTGACGGTGGTGGTGAGCGAACGCTCGAAGCCGGTCACGATGCGGTTGTTCATGTCCTCGGCAGGCAGGCCGGTGTACTGCCACACCACCGAGACCACCGGAATATCGATGTTTGGGAAGATATCGATCGGCGTGCGAAGAATCGCCAGCGGACCAAGGATCAATAGCAGCAGCGCCAGAACGATAAAGGTGAGCGGCCGCTCAAGCGCGATTTTGACGATCCACATAACCGATGTTTTCCATCAGCCTGACGGATGGCGTGGCCATCGTTACAGGCTGACATAGGGGTTGCCGGGAAAATAGAAGCCTAGACAATTTTCGTGATGGCAACCATATGCCAGAGGGAATGCGTTTTTTCGTAGGTAATTGCGGATTTTTGCGGCCCAGTGATGGCACTCATAAGCAAATACATTTGCTGTCGCCGTTGAGACGGAGTGAGCCTCATTACTTGATGCTTGATACGTTATTGTGATGAAAGCGGGCCGGTCTTGTTGTTTCTGACACGCATTCGGCGAGCTTCATCCAAGGTGCCATGTCCCAGTGGCCGCGTGCCTGCCCGGAAGGCGAGGGCAGCACAAAGAATTGGGTGCGCCCAACGGTCTGCGATTGCAGCCCATAAGCCGCCGCCACACCCAGCGCCGCGCGCGCTGCATTCTTGCTGGTGAAGGCCACCACCCCCGGCGCATAGCGTTTGATTTTGGCGATCAAGCCCGGCACATCGAAGGCGTCCTTGGGTAGTTCGTCGTCATTACCGGCGTGGCGTTTGGCCAGATCGGTGAGGCCGATGCCGAACTCGGGCAGCAGGGGAAATTCCGCTGGGGCCAATAGCCGCGGGGTCAGTCCGGATTGGAACAGGGCACGCCAGAACAGGTTGCCTGGGTGGGCGTAGTACGCCCCTTCCGCGGCGGAACGCTTGCCGGCGGCTGTTCCACAGAACACCAGTTTCAGGCCGGGCCGCAGTACGTCCGGCAGGATCGGGCTGGCGGGGGTTCTCGGCATGGTCCAGGCAACGGGGGCAACGGGAGTGGCCGTCACTTTACCGAACGCGGGAGTACAGCAGGAGCTGTGCGTTGCGCATCGACAGCTCTCGCGTGCAGCCGCTATAAAGAACGACATTGGGACACCCGGCGCGTTGGCTGGGGTGTCCCCGAAACTTCGGGGAAGTCGGTGAGCGAAGAAATTCTGATCAATATGACCCCACGCGAGACTCGGGTCGGCGTGGTGGAAAACGGCATGCTGCAGGAACTGCATGTCGAGCGGACCTCCCGGCGGGGCTACGTGGGGAATGTCTACAAGGGACGGGTGCAACGGGTGATGCCCGGCATGCAGGCCGTGTTCGTGGATATCGGCCTGGAGCGCGCGGCGTTCCTGCATGCCTCGGATATCGTCCGGCCACCGCTGCCGGAGGCGGCCGAGGTGCCTTCCGCAGGTGGCGGCAATGGCAACGGACACATGCCATCGATCAGCGAGCTGGTGCACGAGGGCCAGGAGATCGTGGTGCAGGTGGTCAAGGATCCGATCGGCACCAAGGGCGCCAGGCTTTCCACCCATCTGTCGATTCCCTCGCGCTACCTGGTGCTATTGCCGCACGCACGCACTTTGGGCATTTCGACCCGGATCGAGGACGAGCCGGAGCGCCAGCGTCTGAAAGATGTGCTCACCCCATTGATCTGCGAGGACGTGCCCGGTAGCCCCAGGCTCGGTTACATCGTGCGTACCAACGCCGAAGGGCAATCGGCCGAATCGCTGGCGTTCGATGTCACCTACCTCGGCAAGGTGTGGCGCGTGGTGCAGGAGAACATTGCCAAGGCCAAGGTTGGCGAGCGCGTCTACGAGGAACTTTCGCTGCCGTTGCGCGCACTACGTGATCTGCTCAACGACGATATCGAGAAAGTGCGGGTGGATTCGCGCGAGACCTTCGAGAAAGTGGCCAAGTTCGTGCACAAGTTCATGCCGAGCCTGGACGATCGCGTAGAACATTACGCCGGCGAACGGCCCATCTTCGATTTGTATGGCGTGGAAGACGAAATCCAGCGCGCGTTGCGCAAGGAAGTGCCGCTGAAATCCGGTGGCTACCTGATCGTCGACCAGACCGAGGCGATGACCACCATCGATGTCAACACCGGTGGCTATCTCGGTACACGCAATCTGGAGGAAACCGTTTACCGAACCAATCTGGAGGCGGCGCAGGCGGCGGCCCGGCAGCTCCGTTTACGTAATCTTGGCGGCATCATCATCATCGACTTTATCGACATGACCGACGAGGAGCACAAACGCCAAGTCATACGCATGCTCGAAAAGGGTCTCGCCCGCGATCATGCCAAGACCACGGTGTACCCCATGTCGCAGCTCGGCCTGGTGGAAATGACCCGCAAGCGCACCACCGAAAGCCTGGAGCGACAGCTGTGCGAGCCGTGCCCGGCCTGCATGGGGCGCGGTACGGTGAAAACATCCGAGACGGTCACCTACGAAATCTTCCGCGAGATCACGCGTGCGGTGCGCCAATTCAATGCGCAGAAACTGCTTGTGATGGCCAGCCCGAAGGTGGTCGGCCGCATCCTCGAGGAAGAGTCCACGGCGGTGGCCGAGTTGGAAGAATTCATCTCCAAAAGCATACGCTTCCAGGCCGAGGAGCATTACTCGCAGGAACAGTTCGATGTTGTACTGCTTTAAAACGACGATGGGCGCTTGGTGAGCGTCCGACGGCGACATTGGGCGCACCGCATTGCGCGCGGCCTCGGTTGGGCGCTTGGCGTGCTGGTCATTACGCTTGCGCTGAGTGCCGCGCTGGCGCAGGTGCTGTTGCCGTTGCTGGCCAAACATCCGCAGTGGGTGGCGGCGGAACTTAGCAGTAGATTCCAGCGCCAGGTCACCTTTACCGCGCTGGAGGGGCGTTGGGAGCCATCCGGTCCGCGGTTCGTCATGAAGGACTTTACGGCGGCAGCGGAAGGTTCCGGCAGTCCGCTGCGTATACCCGAAGTCGACCTGAAGCTGGATTTCGGCGGTTGGCTGTTTCCGTCCAGGCATCTGCTCAATCTTGAAGCGCGTGGCCTGGAACTGGATCTGAGCCGTGATGTGGATGGCAGCTGGCACATCAACGGCTTTGGCGTGGCAGGTGCTTCCCAGCGGCAGAATATTTCGTTTGGCCATCTTTCTGTCGAGCTGTGGCTGGACGATCTGCGCGTCGATATCACTGATGCGCTCCAGAAGCAGCAGTACACCTTGCTGGCCGATCAACTGCGCATTACTCATCAGGGCAACCACATTCACGTCGGAGCACGTTTGCACCGGCTGGGTGCCAGCGGCGAATTGCAGGCAGCCGGGCGATTCCGCGATGACGGCGCCACCGGCCAGTTCTGGTTTGCCACGCAACAGGCCGATCTGCACGGCATGCTCGCGGGTGTCGATTTGGGCGGCTATACCGTCAATAGCGGTAGCGGAGATGTCGCGGCGTGGCTGGGTTGGCAGGGCGGCAAGATCGTGCGTGATCTGCTCCAGTTCGATCTGAAAGATCTGGCCATCACCAATCCCGCAGGCGTGAAAGTAAGCGTGCCGGCGTGGAGCGGCCTTGGCGAACTGGCGCGCAATGACAGGGGTTATACCGTTCGTTGGGCGGGCGATGATGGCGGCGCATTGAGGGCTGAGCTGGACGGCTTTGGCACCCCGCAGGCACGTCTGGCGGTCGTCGCCAACGATCTGCAATTGGCGCCGCTGGTGCCGTGGCTGGGCTTGAAGCCGGGACTGTCACCCGGCGTTGCGCAATGGCTCGCCGCAGGACAGCCGCATGGCCAGGTGCAGCACGCCGTGGTGCATTGGAGCGCCGCCGCCGGCTTGCAATCGCTGGATGCGACGTTCGACAACCTGGGCATCACCTCAGTCGGCAAACTGCCGGGCATTGGTCAGTTGCACGGCGAAGTGCTTGGCGATGCCGAGGCGGTTTCGCTGGAGCTGCCGGCTCAGGCAACGTCGATCAGCCTTCCGCATACGTTTCGTCAGCCGTTCGTGCTGAGCAATCTCGCCGGCGACTTCGCTTTCTGGCATGACCAGGATGCCACTCATATCGGTATCGCCAACCTGGATTTTGCAGGTCAGCAATACGGCGGCAACGCGCAGGGCGAAATCCAGCTGCCCAATGATGGCGGGCGTCCGTTCCTGGACGTCTATGTGGCCCTGGGGCCAACCGATCTCTCGGCGGCCAAATTGTTCTGGCCGGTCGACTCGATGCCGCCATCGGCCGTGGAGTGGCTCGATCAGGCTTTTGTCACCGGCAAAATGGATAGTGCCGCGGTGCTGATCCGTGGCAGCCTTGCCGACTGGCCGTTCCATCACAACGAAGGACGCTTCGAGGCGCGCGCCGAGATCAGCGATCTCACCCTCAGCTATGGCAAGAGCTGGCCGGTGGCCGAGCACATCCAGGCCGTCGCCAACTTCATCGACGCCGGCATGCTGGTGCAGGCCAGCAGCGGCGATTCGCTGGGCGTGAAAGTAAACAATGCCGTGGCGGTGATTCCCGAGCTCGCGCATACCGTACTCGACCTCAATGTCAGCGGCGGCGGCAATGCGGCGGATCTGCTCAACTTTGTGAGCAAGAGCCCGATCGCGAGCAAGCAGGCGGATGTCCTGGCCAAGTTGCAGCTGGGCGGCACCGGCAGTTTTGATTTTCATCTGTCGCTGCCCACGCACGACATGGCGCATACCTTCCTGCTCGACGGCAATGCGCAACTGAAAGACGTCGACCTGAGTGCGCCGCAGTGGAATCTGCAACTGAGCAAACTCAACGGTCCGGCCACGTTCGATGGACATGGTTTTCATGCCGGTCCACTGAACGGTGGATTCCGTGGCGAACCGTCTCAGCTTGATATGTCCATCGCGCAAGCGACCGGCGATCCCAACACCGTGTTCGCCGCCACGATGACCGGCAGCTACAGCGTGCCCGAGTTGCTGCAGGGGTATCCGGACTTGAAATGGCTGGGTGATATTGGCAGCGGACGCAGCCAGTTCACCATCGGCTATCAGATTGCGCACGCCAGCGACGGTGGTCCCGACGAGCAGACCCTCAGCATCGATTCGCCCATGTCAGGCATTGGCCTGAATTTCCCGGTGCCGCTGAACAAGCCTGCCGACAGCACCATGCCGTTGCACCTGTCGATCAACGTGCCGACGGCCGGCAGCATCATGCAAGTGGCATTGGGTTCGATCATGCGCGGGCGTCTGCGCTTGCCGGAAGACGGCCAGTCACCGCTTGCCGCCACCTTCGCGTTCGGCGATCAGATGCCCGACAGTCTGCCGGTTCGAGGCATGCGCATTCGCGGCGACGCTCCCGAGCTGGATGTGACCGGCTGGGTCAAGCAATCCATCGGCGGCAGCACGGCCAATAATGGTTTGACCCTGGAGACCATCGACGTCAGCACCAGGCATGCGGAAATGTTCGGTCGCGATTTCGACCAGATGCATATCTCCGCCGCACCGAAGGCCGACACGCTTGAACTCGACGTTGACAGCAAATCGGCCGCAGGTCATTTCAGCGTACCGACCAAAGACCTGAACAAGCGCGGCATTACCGCACGCCTGCAACGCATGTATTGGCCGAAGGAGCCCACCGTGCCCCTGAAGCCCGGCGCCGCGCCGGTGTCGGTGCCTGTGCCGGTGACCGATCCGGCCAATACCGGCATCGATCCTTCCAACATGCCGCCCCTGCATATCTGGGTGCACGATCTGCGCCTTGATCAAGCCAACCTCGGCGAAGCGCGCCTGGAAACGTGGCCCGAACCGAACGGCATGCATATCGACCAACTATCCACACAGTCCAAGAGTGTGCAGATCAATGGCCGCGGCGACTGGAACGGCACGCCCACCAAGAGCAACACGCGCCTGCGTGTAGACTTCAGCGCGGACAACATCGGTGACATGCTCAAGGCCTTCGGCTACGAGGGACTGTTCGAAGGCGGCAAGACGCGCGCCGATCTCAATGCGAGCTGGCCGGGTGGTCCGTGGTCGTTCGAGCTCGACAACATGGATGGCAACCTGAATGTGAATGTCACCAATGGCCGCATTCCGAAAGCGTCGCCAGGCGTGACCGGGCGTCTGTTTGGTCTGGCTTCCATCGCCGAACTCCCGCGTCGCATGTCGCTGGATTTCGGCGATGTGTTCGGCAAGGGTTTCGGCTTTGATTCGATCACCGGCGATTTCAAGTTGAAGGATGGCAACGCGGTCACCCGCAACCTGAAAATCGAGGGACCGGCGGCGGAGATCACCATTACCGGGCGTACCGGTCTGCGTGCCAGGGATTACGACCAGCAAGTGGTCGTGCTGCCGCACGTCGGCAGCAGCTTGCCGGTGGTGGGGGCGGTTGTTGGCGGTCCCATTGGCGCAGCGGCTGGCTTCGCCATACAGGGGGTGCTGGGCCGGGGCTTGAGCCATGTCGCCACGCAGCGTTATCACATTGGCGGCACCTGGGATAAACCGGTGGTTACCTCGGGTGGTGGCGACAATGCCGCGGCACCCGCATCGGCCAGTTCCACCGCGGCGCCGGCGCGTGCCACCTCGGTTGCGCCGGCCGCCAGTTCATCGGCGGCGCATTAAGGCGGCGCTTGTCGCACGGCTCTTTAAGCCCCAGGATTCGCCCTCACTTTTATCAGTTCAATCGCACTATCACGGTAGCCAACACATGAATTCCCTGATCGCACAGGCCGAGAGTCGCCTGCTTAGCCCCGGTGGCCTGGCCACCGGCGACCTCGATCGCGTGTTCACGCAGCTCATGGGGCCCGCCATTGATGCCGCCGACCTGTATTTCCAGCATTCGCGCAGCGAGGCCTGGGTGCTGGAAGAGGGCATCGTCAAGGACGGCAGCCACTCCATCGAGCAAGGCGTGGGTGTGCGGGCGATCAGCGGCGAGAAAACGGGTTTTGCCTATTCCGACGAGATCGTGCTGCCGCAGTTGCTGGAAGCCTCCAAGGCGGCCCGCGCCATCGCGCACGGCGGCAACGGTGCCGGCAAGCCGCTGGCGCTGCATGGCGCCAAGTCGCTTTATCCGGCGATTGATCCGGTCGACAGCCTGCCCAATCCCGACAAGATCGCCGTGTTGCGCGAGGTGGATGCGTATGCGCGCGCACGCGATCCGCGCGTGAAGCAGGTGATTGTCAGCTTGAACGCCACGCTCGATACCGTGCTGATAGCCGCTTCCGACGGCACGCTAGCCGCCGACGTGCGCCCGCTGGTGCGCTTGAGCGTACAGGTGATCGTCGAGCAGAGCGGTCGCCGCGAGCAGGGCTATGCCGGCGGCGGTGGGCGCTACGGTTATCGCGAGCTGCTGGAAAACGGTCGTGCGATGGCCTTCGCTGATGAGGCCGTGCGTCAGGCCCTGGTGAATCTGGATGCGGTGGATGCACCGGCCGGCACGATGACCGTGGTGCTTGGCCCAGGCTGGCCCGGCGTGTTGTTGCACGAAGCCATCGGTCACGGGCTGGAAGGCGATTTCAATCGCAAGGGCAGTTCGGCGTTTGCCGGCCGCATCGGCCAGCGCGTGGCCGCACCGGGCGTCACCGTGGTGGACGATGGCACGCTGCCGGGACGCCGCGGTTCGCTCAGCATCGACGACGAAGGCACGCCGACTGAATGCACGACCCTGATCGAAGACGGCATTCTCAAGGGCTACATGCAGGACAAGCTCAATGCGCGCCTGATGGGCATGGCACCCACCGGCAACGGTCGTCGCGAATCCTTCGCGCAATTGCCGATGCCGCGCATGACCAACACCTATATGCTGGCCGGCCAGCACGATCCGCAGGACATCATCCGCTCGGTGAAGAAGGGGCTGTATGCCGTGAACTTCGGTGGCGGCCAGGTCGACATCACCAACGGCAAGTTCGTGTTCTCCGCCAGCGAGGCCTATCTGATCGAAGACGGCAAGGTCACCGCGCCGGTGAAAGGCGCGACGCTGATCGGCAGCGGCCCGGATGTGCTCACGCGGGTGTCGATGATCGGCAACGATCTCGCGCTTGATGAAGGCATCGGCGTGTGCGGCAAGGATGGGCAGAGCGTGCCGGTGGGTGTGGGTCAACCGACGCTGCGCGTGGAAAGCATGACGGTGGGCGGCACCGCATCCTGAGTTGATACTGGGAACGCCGCATGAGGTGGCGACACGCGATGATTATTGGAGGCACCGGCATGCTTGCTGGTGCCTCGCGTTTTATAGCGGCACGCGCCGGTGCCGTTTCGCTGTTCGCGCACACCGAAGCCTCGTTATTGTCGCTGCGACAAGGTTTGCCGGATGCGCTTGAGGTCGCGACGACCGCGGTCGACTACCGATCGCAGCAGGCCTTCAGTGCAGCCATTCGCAGTAGCGTAAAGAAGTTCGGTGTGCCGGAGATGGTGCTTGCGTGGGTGCACACGGAAGCGCCGGCGCTGGCGCTTGCTGCGCAACTGGCGGCGTACGGTCAACCCGTGCAGTTTTTCCATGTACTGGGCAGTGCGAGTGCAAGCCCAAGCGCATCATTGGTGCAACAACGCCGTTATTACGATGCATTGCCCGAGCTTGCTTACCATCAGATCGTGCTTGGCTTTGTCGCCGATGAGCAGGGTTCGCGTTGGCTGCATAACGATGAAATCGTCAACGGTGTGATCGACGCTGTGCGGGAGAACGCCGCCTGCCACGTGGTCGGAACAGTCGAGCCCTGGCATGCGAGGCCTTGAGTTGATGGGGTGAGGCTGCACTCACGCAACGTGTGCAAGGATGCCTTTTCCGGTAGCGATCGTCATCGCACTTCAACCATTCCAAAAAAGCGGCACGTTGTTGTCACTCAACGTGCCGAAAATGGCGCACTGTCCTGACTCAGCGAACCAACATGGCCGCCCTCATACGTACACGCGTTAATCCACCCTACGCTGGGGTGTGCGTGTCGACGCGGTGATGCAGGAAGTGAGGGGCGGCGTGCAGGCCGTTGCGTTCGCCAGTGCGATGGGATGTGAAGGCGTTGTCCACCCGGCCTTTGCCTTCAGCCACAAGCACCGCTAGCGCAATGTCAGCCTGCCTGGATGTGGGGATTTGCCGCATTTCCCGACCCGAACTCCGCGGTGGGAGCGTGCCGTCGAGGTTTAAGGTGGGGCCAGATTCGGAATCGTTGCAATCCGAGGGGCGCGGCGGTGCCGTATGATGTTGGGAGATCATGAGCAACTCTCTTTCAGTTGTTTGTGATTTAGCGGGTCGTGGGAGCGTCCACTCTCACGATCCGCGCCTCCAAGCATGGCTGCCTGGGTCACCAGCGTTGGCTGTTTCGCTAACTGCGTTGATGACCCCAATAGAGTAATGAAGTGGCGCGTTCGCTGTATGTAGGGGTTGGATGATGTTTGTTGTGCGAGAGGCGCCATTTGTTGTCATCAACAGACAATCACTGCTCGCTGGAAAACGGGCGTCTTCGAAAGTTGTCTAGATGTCTTCCATTGGCGCCGTGTCGTCCGTTCCGACCGCGATGGCCTGCTTCAATAGCCGGAAGATTTTTCGCGCGATGAGTAGATTGGGTAGGTTGGGTTAGCGCGGCGTAACCCAACGGATCTTCTAACCCAACCTCAACTCAACAAGTGCTTGAGCTTGGTGTTGAGTCGCATCGCTGTGCATTTCGTCAACTGAAACATTGCCTGCGGCGCTTTCGGCCTAAAGGCCGAGTCACTTTTCTTTGCTGGCCCAAAGAAAAGTAACCCAAAGAAATGGCCTGAAAGGCTCGTGCGCGGGAGGGATAAAAGCCTGAGCGATGGCGGCGATGGAATAGTTAATCGCCAATGGTTATGCGCTCCCGCTATACCGCGAGCATCGAGGCGCTGAGGGCTTAAAGCTCGCGCGGCGATAAGTCGAGCTTTCCCGTCTTTGTTTTATCGCCTCACCGCTTCGACGCCTCGCGGTATAGCGGCACTGTGTAAGCGTGGCCTGTTAACCAACAGGGCATGGCGTAATCGTTCAGGCTTGTAACCTGCACCGTGCCACGAGTTCTTGAGGCCATTTCTTTGGGTTACTTTTCTTTGGGCCAGCAAAGAAAAGTGACTCGGGCCCTTTAGGGACCGAAAGCGCCGCAGGCAATGGTGGCATTCACGAAACGCACAGCCATGCCAAAAACAGATCGGACGCTACGCTAACCCAACTAGCTCATGCACCGTCAGCGTCGGCGCTAAGCTGCTTCAGCAACTGGAATATTTCGCGATAAGCCCGCGGCGCCTTGTTGCCATCGCGTTCGGCGCGTGCCTGGCGAATCAGCGCGCGCACATGCTGGCGATCGATATCCGGGTGCTGATCGATCAACTCCTGCAAGGCATCGTCGCTATCGAGCAGCTTGTCGCGCAGCGCTTCCAGCCGATGCATCGCCGCGGTCTCTTTGCGCTGCTGGTCGCGGTTTTCGCCAAGCAGTGCCTTGGCCGTCTCGAAAGCTTCGTCATCGTGACGGCGCATCACCTTGGCCAGGAAGCCAAGCTGGCGCTTGCGCGCGATGTGCGAGGTGATGCGGCGCAGGTTGTCGATTTCGCGCAGTACGTCTTCCGGCAGATCGGCGCGCGCGAGTTTGCTTTGCGGCAATTCCGATAGCTGGGTGGCGAACGTCAGTACCGCCAGCGCATCGCGGCGCTGTTGTGTGCGGGTGGGGCCGTAGTCGTGATCGGGGTCGTCGGTGTAAGTGCGGTTCACGGGATTATCCGGTCAGAGTCTGGGTCTGGTTTCGCCGGGCTGGGCTTCGACCAGGGCGAAGCGCGGGATCGGTTCGCCATCCAGTTCCACGGTTTCGGCAAACATGGTGGCTGGGCGTACCCAGAGGCCGAAGTCGCCGTAAAGCGCCTGGTAGACGACCAGTTCTTCCATCGTTTCGCTGTGATAGGCGGTGCCCAGCACGCGATAGCTCTGACCTTTGTAGTGACGATAGATGCCGGTGGCTATGGACATGGCCGCTCCTGTGGCAACCTTTACGAATGAGCATTGGCAATGGGTCTGGGCGGCCCCATGTCGGGTTATTGTACCCGTTTGTCACCGTCAGTCCTTCAGGAAAACCACGTGAGCGAAGTTGCGATCAGCCAGGACGCCAGCCGGCGCGAACTCGACCGATTGGCCGAACTGGCCGAGGACGTTATCCGCCGTGCTCGCGCAGCGGGCGCCAGCCAGGCCGAGGTGTCGGCCAGCATCGATACCGGCCTCAGTGTGAATGTGCGCCTGGGTGAGGTGGAGACGGTCGAACATACGCGCGATCGTGGTTTTGGGCTGACCGTGTACTTTGGCCAGCGCAAGGGTTCGGCCAGCACGGCCGATCTGAATGCCGATTCGATCCAGGCCACCCTGGACCAGGCCTGCGCCATTGCGCGTTATACCGAGGAAGACCCGGCCGCCGGCCTGGCCGATGCCGCGCGCATGGCCACGCAGTTTCCGGAGCTTGACCTGTGGCATCCCTGGGCCATCGATACCAGCGAAGCGATTGCACTCGGACAGCAGATTGAAGCGGCGGGCCGTGCGCATGCCGGCATCACCAATTCGGACGGCGCCGGTGTGCAGATGGGCGAGAGCGTTTCCGTCTACGCCAATTCGCATGGCTTTGTCGGGCGCGAACGCGGGACACGGCATTCCTTGTCGTTGTCGCTGATTGCGGGCGACGAAGCCGGCATGCAGCGTGATTACTGGTACGACAGCGTGCGTAGCGCGAATGACTTCATGAGCGCCCGGGAGCTTGGTGACAAGGCGGCGGAGCGCACCCTGGCGCGTGTCGGCGCGCGGCGCCTGTCGACCCGGCAAAGTCCGGTGCTGTTTGCGCCGGAGATCGCGCGCGGACTGATCGGACATATGGTCGGCGCGGTGAGCGGTGGCGCACTTTACCGTCGCGCCAGTTTCCTGGTCGACCATGCGGGCAAGCAGATCATGCCGAGCTGGCTCTCGATCATGGAGCTCCCGCATCTGCTGCGCGGGCAAGGCTCTGGCGCGTTCGACGCCGAAGGTGTGGCAACCCGCGATAGGGTCCTGGTCGAAAACGGCGTGCTGGCGCGTTATGTCCTTGGCAGCTATTCCGCCCGCAAGCTGGGACTGGAATCGACCGGCAATGCCGGCGGCATTCATAACCTGGTGGTCGCTCCCGGTCATGCCGATGGCGGTGTTCCGCTTGATTTCCAGGGCATGCTGCAGCGGCTGGGCACCGGTCTGCTGGTGACCGAAGTGATGGGGCAGGGCGTGAATGCCATTACCGGTGATTACTCGCGCGGCGCCTCGGGCTTTTGGGTGGAAAACGGCGAAATCGTCTATCCGGTGGAAGAGATCACCATCGCGGCGAATCTGCGCGAGATGTTCGCGGGCATCCAGGCGGTAGGTAGCGATGTGGACAAGCGCTCGCATCTGCTTACCGGCTCGATCCTGCTGGGCAGCATGACGATCGCGGGCGAGTAACCGGCTTCACAACAGACTTCTGAACGCCCTGCTAGGATGCGTCCATGCGGCACAAGAGAGTGCTTGCGTGACTTGAAAGGAGGTGCGTATGAGCATTCCGCCCGAGTCTGTTGTACCGCCACCAAGCGATACCAGTGATGTTCCGGCGCAGGAACGCACGTGGGCGATGGTGGCTCATCTTTCGGCCCTGCTGGGTGCTCTGGTGAGTTCGTCGCACGGTGGCGGCTTTGCCTGTTTCGTCGGTCCGTTGATCGTCTGGTTGATCAAGAAAGACAGCATGCCTTTCGTCAACGATCAGGCGAAGGAAGCGCTGAACTTCAATCTCAGCGTCGCCATCACCACGCTCGCACTGGTGTTTTTGTCAGCCATTACGTTCGGTATCGGTTTGATCATCGCCATTCCCATGTGGGTGGTGATTGGCGTTGGCTGGCTGGTGTCGACCATCGTGGCGGCGGTCAAGGCCAATGACGGCGTGCGTTACCGCTATCCGTTCACGTTGAGGTTGATCAAGTAACGGCACTTGACACGCTCGCCGCGGACTGCGGAGAGTGGAAAGGCAAGGTTTAGTCACCAAGGAGGTAGCTTTATGAGCACACCGTCCGACCAGGTCACACCCTCGTCCGAACCTGTTGCATCGAGTAATGACCGCAACCTGGCGATGCTTACGCATCTTTCGGGTTTTGTGCTTTACATCATCGTGCCGCTGATTGTGTGGCTGATGCACAGGGATCGCCCTGACAAGACCTATCTCGCCGGCGAAGCCAAGGAAGCCCTGAACTTCCAGATCACCATGCTGCTGGCATGGGTGGTGTGCTGGGTGCTGCAGATCATTCTTATCGGCTTCCTGCTGATGGGAGTGCTGTGGCTGGTCAACCTGATCTTCTGCATCATCGCTGCGGTGAAAGTCAGTTCGGATGGACATTACCGCTACCCATTCGCGCTGCGACTGGTAAACTGAGCTGTAATTGTTGTGCCCACTGCCAATGAAAAAGCCCGCGGCGACGCGGGCTTTTTTTATGTGCGCGGGAGAGGCTAACGAATGCGGTGCGCGACGTAACGCGCGAGCTCTTCCAGCCATACGCCGGCTTCGCCGAACGGCGCAATGGCGTCGAGTGCCATGTCTGTCAGCTCGGCAAGACGTGTATGCGAGGCCTGCAAGCCGATGATCGACGGAAACGTGGGTTTGCCCGCAGCAGCATCTTTCCCGACGGTTTTGCCGATCACGCTGGATTCGCCTTCCACATCGAGAATGTCATCGCGGATCTGGAAGGCGAGCCCTGCGGCACTGGCATAACGATCCAGTGCTTCCTGTGCACGTGCGTCAGCATGCGCGGTCAATGCGCCCAGGCGAACCGCAGCGCGGATCAGTGCCCCCGTCTTGCAGGCATGCATGTGTTCGAGTTCGGCGAGGCTGAGCACACGTCCGGTCGCGGTCAGATCAAGCGCCTGGCCACCCGCCATGCCTTCCGCGCCGCAGGCGTGGCCGAGCACGCTGAGCATCTGCATGCCGCGCAACGTGTTGCCGCGGGCGAGTATCTCGAAGGCAAGCGCTTGCAGGGCGTCGCCGGCCAGAATCGCCATCGCCTCGCCGAACACGATGTGACAGGTCGGACGGCCGCGGCGCAGCGCGTCGTCGTCCATGGCGGGCAGGTCGTCATGCACCAGCGAGTAGGCGTGGATCAGTTCCACCGCGCAGGCCGGTGCATCCAGTTCGGGGCCGTCGTAGCCCAGGGCGTGACCGGCGGCGTAAGTGAGCAGCGGGCGCAGCCGCTTGCCGCTGCCCAGTGCCGCATAGCGCATCGCGCGGTGCAGTTCGATCGGCGGCAGATCTTCCGGGGGCAGTACGTCGGCGAGCGCTCGCTCGGCGCGAGCGATCAGGGTTCGCAGGGCTGGGCTAAGCTCAGGCTTCTGGTTCAAATGGCTCGGCGGCGTCAGGAGCATCGGGGTCGAGCAGCAGGCGTACGCGGAGTTCCGCTTGGTCGAGGGCCTGCTGACAATGGCGATACAGGCCGATGCCGCGTTCAAAAGCGCTCAGTGATTCGTCGAGGCTCATGTCGCCGCCTTCCATGCGCGCGACCAGTTGCTCGAGTTCGTCGAGCGAATGCTCGAAATCGGCGACGGGTGCGGTTTCAGCGGGAGCGGAAGAGGACTTGGCCATGGGCGGCAACGCTAGCGCAGCGCAGGGTCGGAATCAATCGCTGCACGGGGCCAGCCGGCTGTCGCAAGACATTGTGTCAGGTATGTTTCTGCGGCCCGATGCCTGGCAGGCACTTGAAATCGATATATCGAAATTATATCTTGCGATCATTCCCCAATACTGTGCGGACCTCGCTAGCTGTTCGCCAACGGAGTCTTTGTGAGCAGTGTTTCGTCGTTGCATGCCGCTGAGCCGGGCGGCACGGGTTTTTCCGGCTATCAGAAATTCGTCGTGGGCGTCCTGGCGTTCCTGCAGTTCACCATCGTGCTGGATTTCATGCTGCTGGCGCCGCTCGGTGCGATCGTCATTCCAGCCTTGAAGATCACGCCTGAGCAATTTGGCGAGGTCGTGTCGGCCTACGCGTTCAGTGCCGGTGTGTCAGGCATTCTGGCGGCGGGGTTTGCCGACCGTTTCGACCGCAAGAAACTTTTGCTGTTCTTTTATACCGGTTTCATGGCCGGCACCTTGTGCTGCGCCCTGGCGCACAGCTATACCGCGCTGCTGCTGGCGCGCATGGTAACCGGGCTTTTTGCGGGCGTGGTGGGTGCGGCATCGATGGCCATCGTCACCGATCTGTTTCCGCTGTCGATGCGTGGCCGCGTGATGGGTTTCATTCAATCGGCGTTCGCGGCCAGTACCGTGCTGGGTCTGCCATTGAGCCTGGCGTTGTCCAGCCGTTGGGGCTGGAATGCGCCGTTTTTCCTGATCGTGGCGGTGTGTGCGGTGGTCGGATCGACGATCCTGGGGCGGCTGCGCCCGGTCAATGCGCATCTGACGCTGCACCCGGATAGAAGCCCACTGCATCATTTGCTGCAAACCCTCACCACGCGTTCCTACCTGGTGGGGTTTGTCACCACGGCACTGCTGACCATGGGTGGCTTCCTGTTGATGCCGTACTCCACGTTGTTCGTGGTGCATAACGTCGGCATTTCGATCGATCAGCTCTCGGTGGTGTACCTGATCACCGGGTCGGTGTCAGCGATCATGGGGCCGGTGATCGGCCGCGCCAGCGACACATTCGGCAAGTTCCGCGTGTTCGCCTTCGGCTGCGCGGCAACGATCGTGATGGTGCTGATCTATACGCGCCTGTCCAACGTGTCGTTGTGGACCTTGATCACGATAAGCGCGCTGCTGCAGATCGGCATTTTCTCGCGCATGATTTCTTCGTCAGCGCTGATGTCGGCCTTGCCCAAGCCGGCGGATCGCGGCGCGTATATGTCGATCAGTTCGTCGTTGCAGCAGATGTCGGGCGGGCTGGCCGCGATGGCGGGGGGCATGGTGGTGAAGCAGCTCGATGACGGCCGGCTGCTGCATTTCGATGTACTGGGCGACGTGCTGGTGTGCACGACCTTGATGTCTTTCGTGTTGATGTATTTCGTCAACCGCCGCGTCACCGGGGCGGCCGCGAAGGGACCCATCGTGGACGCGCGCCAGCCTGACGGAACATAAGCTCGGCGCGTTCGCTCAGCCAGCGGTCGGCGACGGCAATCAGCTCTTCGCCTTGGTAGAGCAGCGGGCAGGTGTCGCGCTGCCATGGCGGAATGGCGCCGGTCTGGAATAGTGAACGCAGGTCGCGGGTATGCCGGTCGGCAAAAGGTTTGATCCGCTCGCCACCCTGGCGGCGGCGCAGGCTGAGCGCGACCGGCAGCCGCGCATCAGGTTCCAGCGTGAGCGAGCCGCCACCGGGCAGCGCCAGTGGCTCGCCTTGCCAGCGCAGTTCGCCGGGCCACTCGGCCGGGTTACGCGGCGCCATCGCCCATAACCGGTTTTTCCACACATGCAGCTCGGCGCCGGGCCACTGGATACAAGGCAGCTGGCCTTCTTGCGCAGTGCATTGGCGCTCGATCTGCTGGCGTTGCGCGGTGGTCGGCGCAGGCAGGCCCTGCGTGTGCAGCCAATGCGCCAGTAACGGATCGCGCAAGGCGGCCGGCAGGGCCAGCCAGCCCGGCGCGTCGAGGCTGTTGGTGACTTTGTCGTGCAAGCTGCGGAGCGCAGTCAGCCATTCTTGCTGCAAGGCGTCGGCGGCTGCTCGGCACAGTGCGGCGCTATGCGTGATGGACACGGGGGCTTGTGGCCAATGCGATGTCAGTAGCGGTATGACGTCATGGCGCAGATGGTTGCGCGCCAGCCGCTTGTCGTCGTTCGAAGGATCGTGGATGAACGGTAATGCATGCGCATCGACGTAATCGCGCAGCAGCTGTCGCGGCAAGCTCAGCAATGGCCGCCAGAGCATGCCGTTACCCAGTGCACGCTCTTCGCGCATACCGCCCAGACCTTCCGGGCCGGCACCGCGTAGCAGCTTCAGCAGCACCGTTTCGACCTGGTCATCCTGATGATGGCCAAAAACCAGGCGTTCGCCAGCTTGCAGGTACCCGGCGAAGATCGCATAGCGAGCGTGTCTTGCGGCAGCTTCCAGGCCGATGCCGCCATCAAGCGCTACCTTGGCGACATGTACATCGCAGTGAAGTCCAAGCGTTGCGCTGAAGGCACGGCAATGAGCTGCCCAGCGGGCACTCTCCGCATGCAGCCCATGATCGACATGCATGGCGCGCAAGCCGCGCGCGCGCGCTTCGGGCAGGCTGGCAAGTGCGTGCAACAAAGCGGTGGAATCGGAACCGCCACTGTAGGCGACGCAGAGCAGTCCATCGGGGTGCGCACGCAGTGCGCGCCTCAAGGTATCGAGCAGAGTTGCGCTGCTATTCACGCGCCACCGGCTTCTTCTTGTTGCGTACGTAGATCGCCTTGGGGCGGCCGTCGCCGGGACTGCGGCGATCCACCTCGAACAGTTTGATCGCGTCGATCAATTCACTCAGCTTGCCGTAGCCGTAGCTGCGCGAGTCGAAATTGGGGCGCTGCTTGGTAATGATGGAACCCACGCCGCCCAAACCTGCCCAGCTGTCGTCGTCGTCATCGGAAGCAGCATCGATGGCATTGCGCAGCAAGTTGATCAGCCCGCTGTCCTGTTTCAGCTGTGCAGTGGTGCGAGGTTTCAGCGGCTGTTCTTCATCAGGCTTGGCGCTGAGGATTTCGGTATAGATGAACTTGTCGCAGGCCGCGACGAAAGGTTCCGGTGTTTTGCGTTCGCCGAAGCCGTAGACGATCAGGCCCGATTCGCGAATGCGTGCTGCCAAGCGGGTGAAATCGCTGTCGCTGGAGACAATGCAGAATCCATCGAAACGCCCGGAATACAGCAGATCCATCGCGTCGATGATCATGGCCGAATCCGTGGCGTTCTTGCCGCTGGTGTAGCCGAATTGCTGGATGGGCTGGATCGATTGCTTGAGCAGCTGATCTTTCCAGCCTTTGAGGTGATTACTGGTCCAGTCGCCGTAAGCGCGCTTGACGTGCGCGGTGCCGTATTTGGCGACTTCGGCCAGCAGGCCTTCGGCGATCGTCGGCTGTGCGTTGTCGGCATCGATGAGCACGGCGAGCTTGGTGGTTTGACCGTTGGCCATGGATGCGCGCTCCGGTGAGGTTGGCCGGATGGTATCGCTAATCCATCAAGCTTGGTGAGCTTCCTCAAAGGTCTGGAAACGGTGCTCCAGCTCCCATTGCGCTGCCGCTTTGGCGCTGCCGTCGAGGAAGCGCTGGCAAGCGGTGGCGGGGTGACTGGCGCCAGGCGTCTGGCCACGGCATGCGCTGGACGTCCACAGGCTTTCACCAGGCAGGAAGCTGTACGTGAGGCTGTTGCGCGCCATCTGTTTCAGGATGGGATAGTCGAGTCCGAAATCTTCAGCGGCGCGGACGTATTCGTGTGTGAGGTCGATGCGCGAGACACCTTCGTCGTCGGTGGACAGGGCCACGGGCACCCCGTGCTTGAGGTAGGTTGGCAAGGGGTGATCTGCGCCGTGCACGCCCAGGATTACGTCGTTGCTGGTCAGGTTGATTTCCACCATCACATGACGTGCGGCCATCTCATCCAGCAGTGCCTCGGGCCGATCTTCGTACATCACGTCCACGCCATGGCCGATGCGTTCGGCATGGCCGATTTCCACGGCCTGACGGATGTGGAAACGCAGGCCATCCGGAGGCACCAGGCCGGGCGCCAGTTCGCCGGCATGCAGACTGATATGCACCTTTGGGTAAAGACGATGCAGGTAGTCGAGCATGTGCATCTGCAAGGTGTAGTCGCGCATCGACAGATAGCCGTCTTCGGGCATCACGAAGTTGATGCCGACCCAGCGCGGATCGGCCGAGGCGAGTTCGAAGCCGAGCAGGGTCTGCGCGAACACGCGCTCCGGCGCCGCACCACGCAATACCTGGTACAGGAAGTGGATCTGCACGCTGCATCCATCCGCGGCCTTGGCCTTGCCGCACTGTTGCTGGCGACTGCGTTCGGTCAAGGCTTGGGTGAGCAGTTGCTCATCGACAGCCATTTCGTCTTTCAAGCCGTGCGCAAGCAACTGGCGGCGCAAGGTATCGAAGTTGTCTTGCCAGCCTAGTGTGCGTGCGAGTTGCGCCGCGTGCGCAAAGGGCGGCGTGACCATCAGCTCCAGATACTGTTCGTTCTGCGTGGCAGCGCGTGTACTGACTTCGTTGAGCCAGTCGCCCATGTGTTGTTGCGGACTGACGGCCTCGAAGCGGCCGAAGCTGTCGAAGAACTGGTCGTGGCCAGAGCGGCCGGCCGAAGGCACGAAGCTGCGCATGGAGAAAGCGTCCACCAGCGTGTCGTAGAAGTGCTGGTCGCTGAGTGCATCCGCGGCGGGACGTCGGCCTTGGCCGCAGTTGGGTGCGGCAGCCGTTGGCTTGTCGAGCAGGCTGGAAGTGGCGATGTCCACGCATAAGCCATCGGCGGCGGCCTGGGCGATCCACGATTCGGCATAGACCGCACCACTCAGGTGGTTGTGCAGGTCAGCGCCCTTGGGCATGGCGGCGAGAAAGGCGTGCAGTGCGAGTGGGCCTTGCTGGCGCGCCGCTTCGAAGGCCTTGCTGGTACGCGCCTCGGCGTTGCCGGCTTGCATGGGTGCGGCTTGTGCTGAAACCTGGGCCGCAAAGACCATGGTCGCGACGGTAACGACGCGGCGCAAAAGGGAGCAAGCTTGCATAGGAGGAATCGCGTGCGTGGAAGGTCGCGCGATTCTTCAGCAAAAAGCGAAATGCTGCCAGTTACTCCTGGTAGGCGCCGTAGCCGCGCAGGCGGCGATAGCGCAGTTCCAGTAGTTCCGGCATCGGAATCGCTTCGAGCTTGTCCAGCTCGTTCAACAGAACCGCCTTCAGGCGTACGGCCATCGAATGCGGATTGCGGTGCGCCCCGCCCAAGGGTTCGCGCACCACCTTGTCGATCAGTCCCAGTTCCAGCAGGCGTGGGGCAGTCATGCCCAGCGCTTCGGCGGCGTCCTTGGTCTTTTCGCCACTCTTCCACAGGATCGAGGCGCAGCCTTCCGGGGTGATCACCGAATAGGTGGAGTACTGCAGCATCATCGTGCGGTCGCCGACACCGATCGCCAGCGCGCCGCCGGAACCGCCTTCGCCGATCACAGTGCAGATGATCGGGGTTTTCAGCTCCGCCATTTCCAGCAGGTTGCGGGCGATGGCTTCGCTCTGGCCGCGTTCTTCGGCACCGATGCCGGGGTAGGCGCCCATCGTGTCGATGAAGGTGAACAGCGGCAGTTTGAAACGTTCGGCCATCTTCATCAGGCGCAGCGCCTTACGGTAGCCCTCGGGACGAGGCATGCCGAAATTGCGCTTGAGCTTGCCCTTGGTGTCGCGGGCTTTCTGGTGGCCGATGATCATCACCGGCCGGCCGTTGACGCGGCCCAGGCCGCCGACGATGGCTCCATCGTCCGCAAACGCGCGGTCGCCGGCCAGCTCGTGGAACTCATCGCACATCACGCTGATGTAGTCGAGCGTGTAGGGGCGGGCTGGGTGGCGAGACAGCTGGGTGGTCTGCCAGGAATCCAGGTTGCGGAAGATGTCGGCCGTCTTGAGCTTCAGCTTTTCCCGCAGGCGCCGGATCTCGTCATCGATGTTGACGGCCTGGCCGCTGCTGGCATAGCGCAGTTCCTCGATCTTGGCTTCCAGATCGGCAATCGGCTGTTCAAAGTCGAGGAAATTGGGATTCATTCCAGTCTTGGGATGGCACAGAAGCGGGGCAGTATACCGGGGCGGCCAAAAGCGGGGGAACGGGGGCGTATGGGCTGACCGTGGCGGCCGCCAACCCGCATCCGGCAAGCTTCGGCGGGTGCCGGTTCTGGGCGGGCTCCCCACCCGGGATGACCATTTTTTCTCAGTCGGCTTTCAATGATACGGAACGCGGCAAGTCAGCATCAATTTGATGCGCGGGCCGGGCAAACGTATCTGGGCGTCCGATTGAGCGGCCGGGATGGCACACGGATGTTCAAGCAGGCAAAGCCGCTGGCTTGACGGGCTATTCGCCGTTGCCAGTCTTGACGATGCGCACCCC
Organism: Dyella flava; assembly: GCF_016904955.1. GTDB lineage: Bacteria > Pseudomonadota > Gammaproteobacteria > Xanthomonadales > Rhodanobacteraceae > Dyella_B > Dyella_B flava. Next base: position 421,278 of record NZ_JADIKE010000038.1, read on the forward strand.
GGCGCCGATGACTCCCGACATGCCGCGCACGGCGCGCAACAATTCCGGAATGGCGTTTACGTGCCAATCTTCGCCAAGCTCGAAATCGGCTTGCGCAATGGCATTGCGGTAGCCGCTGAGGATGACGGCGGCGCGGCCGCCGCGATGACCGGCAAGGGCCTGGCGCAGCTGCGGGATGAAATCCGGGCCGATGCCGTTGACCTTCACCCGCAACAGACGTGCGAAGCGGCGGCAGGCGTCGCCCAGGGTATAGGCGCTGCGGGCGCGCACCTGGAAGCCACCGCCGGAGAATTCGTCGATGCGCAGGCCTCCTTCGACCACCAGCAGCTCATCGCGCGTCAGCAGCGGCGCGACCTGTTGGTAGAGCTCGCCGAAGAAACTCACTTCGATGATGCCGGTGCCGTCTTCAAGTCGGACGAACGCATCGCTGTCGCCGCGTTTGCGCACGGCGGTGACCATACCGGCGACCGTCCACGGTGTATCCGGACCGCGACGAAAGCGGTTGCCGTCGTCCCCTTCGTTCTTGCGCGGGCGCGGCGGCTGGTAGCGGTCGGCAATCTCGCCGAGCGGGCAGGTGGCGAGCTGCGCCAGCTCCTCGCGCCACGGGTCGGTGGGATGGCCGGAGAGGTAATGGCCGAGTGTCTCGCGCTCGCCTTGAAGCCTCTGTTCCAGCGGCCACTCGGGCGCAGTGGGCAGCTCAACCTGCACGACGGGTGCGGCGGCTCCCATCATCGCGCCGAACATGTCGTTCTGACCGGACTGGCGATCGCGCAGATGCTGTTCGGCGGCTTTGATCGCATCCGGCAATTGCAGCATCAGGCTGGCGCGGTTGGGCGCCAGCGCATCGAGTGCGCCGGAGAGAATCAAGGCTTCCAACACGCGGCGATTGAGCTTGGTGGGATCGACGCGGCGGCAGAAGTCGGCCAGATCCTTATAGGCGCCACCTGCACGCCGCTCGTCCGCGATGGCTTCGCAGGCGCCTTGTCCGACGCCTTTGATCGCGCCAAGGCCGTAGCGGATGACCTTGGGCTCGACCGCCACGAACATGAATTCGGATGCATTCACATCCGGCGGCAGGATCGTCAGGTTGATCGCGCGCGATTCGTCGAGGAAGGTCACCACCTTGTCGGTGTTGTCCATGTCCGACGAGATGGTCGCGGCCATGAACTCGGCCGGATAGTGTGCTTTCAGCCATGCGGTCTGATAGGAAACCAACGCATAGGCCGCAGCGTGCGACTTGTTGAAGCCGTAGCCGGCGAATTTTTCCATCAGGTCGAAGATGGCGTCGGCCTTGTCGCCGCTGAGTCCATCCTTGGCGGCGCCTTCGCGGAACTTGGCGCGCTCCTTCGCCATTTCCTCGACTTTCTTCTTGCCCATCGCGCGGCGTAGCAAGTCGGCGCCGCCCAGCGAGTAGCCGCCGACGATCTGCGCCATCTGCATCACCTGCTCCTGGTAGACCATGATGCCGTAGGTCTCTTGCAGGACAGGCTCGACGCGCGGGTCGGGATATTCCACTTCTTCGCGGCCGTGTTTACGCGCGACGAAGCTGGGAATCAGGTCCATCGGGCCGGGACGGTACAGCGCCACCAGCGCAATGATGTCTTCGAAGCGGTCGGGCTTGGCATCCTTCAACATGCGTTGCATGCCGGAGGATTCGAGCTGGAACACGGCGACTGTCTGCGCCTTTTTCAGCAGTTCGTAGGGCGCCGGATCATCCAGCGGCAAGGCGGCGATATCCAGCGGCGGTTCGCCCACTTTGGTGAGGCGTTCGTTGATCGCCTTGACCGCCCAGTCGATGATGGTGAGCGTGCGCAGACCAAGAAAGTCGAACTTGACCAGGCCGACGGCTTCCACGTCGTCCTTGTCGTACTGGGTCACGACGCCGGTACCGCCGGCTTCGCAATACAGCGGCGCGAAGTCGGTGAGCGGCGTGGGTGCGATCACCACGCCACCGGCGTGCTTGCCGGCGTTGCGGGTCAGGCTTTCCAGCTTGAGCGCGAGATCGATCAGCGATTTGGCTTCTTCGTCCTGCTCGTAGAGATCGCAGAACTCCTTCACCACGCGCTCGGGTTCTTTCTGCGCTTTCTCCGAACGGCCGAGCGCGCAGGACAGGGTGAGATCGAGCGGACGCGCCGGAATCAGCTTGGCGATGCGGTCGACCGCGTTGTAGCCCATGCCCAGCACACGGCCGGAGTCGCGCAGCACCGCCTTCGCCGCCATCGAACCATAGGTGATGATCTGGCTGACGTGGTCGCGGCCGTATTTGCGCGAGACATAGTCGATCACCTCGTCGCGGCGGTCCATGCAGAAGTCGATGTCGAAGTCCGGCATCGACACGCGCTCGGGATTGAGGAAGCGCTCGAACAGCAGGTTGAACTGCAACGGGTCGAGGTCGGTGATCTTCAGCACCCAGGCCACCAGCGAGCCGGCGCCCGAACCGCGCCCCGGCCCGACCGGAATGCCGTTCTGCTTACCCCAGTTGATGAAGTCCGCCACGATCAGGAAGTAGCCGGGGAAGCCCATCTTCACGATGACATCCAGCTCGCGTTCCAGGCGCGCTTCGTAATCGGCCAGGGTATGGCCGGGCGCCAGCGGTGCGGCGGCGAGGCGTTCCTTCAGGCCTTCGCGCGCAATCTCGCGGATATAGCTGGCTAGATCGTGGCCTTCCGGCACCGGGAAATTGGGCAGGTAGTAGGTGCCGAACGACAGTTCCAGGTTGCAGCGCTTGGCCAGCTCGACGGTGTTTTCCAGCGCTTCGGGAATGTCGGCGAACAGCATCGCCATGTCTTCCGGCGTTTTCAGGTATTGCTGGTCGCTATAGTCGCGCGGGCGCTTGGGATCGGCCAACACGCGTCCCTGGTGAATGCATACGCGTGCTTCGTGTGCTTCGAAATCATTCTGCTTGATAAAGCGCACGTCGTTGCTGGCGATGACGGGCAGATCCAGCGCGGTCGCCAGCATCAGCGCCGCGTTGTTCCACACTTCTTCGCCTTCGCGGCCGCAGCGGGTGAGCTCCAGGTAGAGGCGGTCAGGAAACAGCCGCATCAGCGATTGCAGATGCACAGCGCCCGCGTCCGTACCCTGGTTGACGGCAATGCGCCCCACTTCACTTTCGCGACCGAGCAGGGCGATCAGGCCCGCCGTCGCATCGGGCGTGAGCCATGCCGCATCCACCAGGGCGCGGCCGCCTTGCTGGCCTTCGCGCCAGGCGCGCGACACCAGGCGCGAAAGGTTCAAGTAGCCATCGCGGTTCTGGCACAGCACGGTAAGGCGCCACGGGCGCGGGTCGTCCGGGGCACTGATCCACAGGTCGCAGCCACCGATCGGTTTGATGCCCGCCGCGCTGCACGCCTTGTAGAACTTCACCAGGGCGAACATGTTGCATTCGTCGGTCAGCGCCACCGCGGGCGCACCCGCCTGCACGCTGGCTGCCACCAGCGCCTTGATGCGGATGGTCGAGTCCACCAGCGAATACTCGCTGTGCAGGTGCAGATGAGCGAAACGGAGGGACATGGCGCGCGCGCGGATGCAATGGCTCAGCCTAGCGGGGTGGTCCGGAGTGGGCAAGCATTGACAAGCGCAAGGGAGCAGGGAAAACGGGGAACAATGAACTTGATGTGTCCTGATCCCCATCCCTGTGTTTTTCAACGGGCATGTCAGAGCCGCTGTGGCTCGCTGCAGTGCGTGCAGATGATCTGCGTGCAACTTCCCTCTACCTGCGAAGCAGGCGCATTGTGCGAAACAAAGAAGCCCCAGGTGGGCGTAAAGATGCTTAGAAAAGCCGCCCCTGATCCAGCAAATTCTTGACCGGAGCAAAGCTGCGGCGATGTTGGCTGCACGGGCCAAGGCGCTCCAGTGCTGCCAGGTGAGCTGGCGTGGGATAACCCTTGTGGACTGCAAAACCGTAACCGGGATGCTGCTGTTCCATCGCAATCATCAATCTGTCCCGACTTACTTTTGCCAGGATCGACGCGGCACTGATGGCGGGCTCCAGTGCATCACCGCCGACGATCGCGCGGCCGGGGCAGGGGAGATCCTTGGGCAGCTTGTTACCGTCGATCAACGCTGCGGTGGCGGCAGGTATCAAACCGGCAACGGCGCGGGTCATGCCGGCCATGGTGGCCTGGAAGATATTCAGGCGATCGATTTCTTCGGCTTCGACCACGACCACGCAATGGGCGAACGCACGTTCGATGATCAGCGGGTAGAGTTTTTCGCGGCGTGTTTCGCTGAGCTTCTTGGAATCGTTCAGTCCATCGATCGGCTTGCGCGGATCGAGTACGACGGCTGCGACGACCACCGGACCGGCAAGCGGGCCGCGGCCTGCTTCGTCAACACCGGCAACACGAATAACGTGCTCGTCTCCTTCGCTTCCGCTGCCGTTTGAGGAACGGATTGAGGTGAGAGTGGGAAGGTTTGCCTCAATGCTCATGCAAAGCACGCTCGGATGGATTGGCGGTGGCGAGATTGCCTCTCACTTCAGCTCTCTCACCGGGGCGTGCGGGGTGTGTCGATCAGCTCCACAATGGCCGCCGCAGCGTGATCGCCGGCGTGACCATGCAGATTGCCGCGCAGTGTCTCGTGCAGTTGCTCGAAGGCGGAAACAATCGCGCCACGGCGCTCGCTGTCACGGAACAAGGCCAGGGTGGCTTCGGCCAGCTTGGCTGCGGTGCAGTTGTCCTGCATCAGTTCGGGCACCAGCATCGCGTCTTTGCCCATGCCGCAAGCGCGGGCAAGGATGTTGGGCAGCGCGTAGACATCGGTCTTGAGCATGTTGAGCATGCGCGCAATCCGATAGCTCACCGGCGACACGCGATAACCCACCACCATCGGCCGTTTGGCGAGCATGGCTTCGAGCGTAGCGGTGCCGGAGGCGAGCATGACCACATCGGCTGCCAGCATGGCGTCATGGGCGCGGCCGTCAAGCAGGATCGGCATCATCTCGTCATGCGGCCCATGGGCAAGCATTGTCTTGAGCGTGCCGAGCGCCCGTGAATTGGCGGCTGGAATCACGATGCGCAAACCTGGCAGCGCCGACGCGACGCGCCGCGCTGCATCCAGGAATGGCCCCGCCAATCGCTCCAGCTCGGAATGGCGGCTGCCGGGCAGCAGTGCGAGCACCGGCACATCCAGTGGCAGCTGCAGGCTGCGGCGTGCCGGAATGCGGTCGGAAACCAGCGGAAAACGATCCGCCAGCGGATGACCGACGAAGCGCGCATCGATGCCGTGCCGGGCGTAGATCGGCGGTTCCATCGGAAACAGGCACAGCACACGGTTGGCACTCATGCCAATCTTGTCGGCGCGATTTTCACGCCAGGCCCAGATCGAGGGGCTGACGTAATGCACGGTGCGCAAACCCGCTTCTTTAAGGCGACGCTCGACGCCGAGATTGAAATCCGGTGCATCGATGCCGATCACTACCAACGGCTTTTCAGCGATAAGCCGTGCGACCAGTTCCTTGCGCAGCTTGAGCAGGCGCGGCAGATGGCCGACCACTTCGGCGAAGCCAAACAGCGAAAGCTCGCGCATGTCGTACCACGACTCGAAGCCCTGCTGCTGCATGCGACTGCCGCCAATGCCGGCGAAGCGTGCGTGCGGATAGTGCCGGCGCAGAGCAGTCAGGAGGTCTGCGCCCAGCTGGTCGCCGGATTCTTCGCCGGCAATCACGGCGATCAGGGGGCTTTGATTGTCATCAGACATGATGGGCTCCCCGAGCAAAAGCCCGTATCAGGTTGGTTGATATGCGGGATGCATATCAACGAGCCAATCCGCGCTCACTACGTTCCAGAAATTCCAGCATGGCGCGTACGTCTTCGCTTTCCTTGGCCTGTGCGGACAGTTGTTCGCGGGCCTCTGCCAGTGACAGGCCCGAGGTGTAAATCGTGCGATAGGCGCGTTTGATGGCCGTGATGCGTTCGGGCTCGAAGCCGCGGCGTTTCAAACCAGTGGTGTTGAGGCCGCGCGGACGTCCGTTTTGATCGTTGGCCATCATCAGGAACGGCGGCACGTCCGCACCGAGCAGACAGCCCATGGCGATAAACGCATGCGCACCGACCTTGCAGAATTGATGCGCACCCGAATAGCCGGAGAACACCGTCCAGTCACCCACTTCCACGTGACCGGCAAGCGCCGAATAGTTGGAGAAGATGGTGTGATTGCCGATGGTGCAGTCGTGCGCCACATGCACATAGGCCAGCAACCAGTTGTCGTTGCCGATGCGGGTGACACCACCACCGTCGCCGGTACCGCGATTGATGGTGACAAATTCACGAATGAGGTTGCGGTCGCCGATGACCAGTTCGGTGCGCTCACCTTGAAACTTCATGTCCTGCGGGTCGCCACCGAGGGAGGCGAACTGTGCGATGCGATTGTCGCGTCCGATGCGCGTGGGGCCTTCGACAACCACATGCGGGCCAATGACCGTGCCCTCGCCAATGTGCACATCGGCGCCGATGACGGTGTAGGCCCCGATGCGGACATTGGCGCCAATAACAGCAGTGGGATCGATTTGCGCGGTCGGATGGATCATTTCTCTGACCTCGCGGCGCACATCAGCTCGCAGCTGGCCACTTCCTTGCCGTCCACCAGCGTGCGGGCTTCGAACAGGCCCATGCTACGCAGCAGACGCTTGAGGCGCACTTCCATGCGCAATTGATCACCCGGCACCACCGGCGCACTGAAGCGCGCGTTGTCGACCTTGGCCAGATAGAACAGGGCGCTGGGCGAGCCGCCCTTCATGCGCGCACTGAGCTGCGTCAACAAACCGGCCGACTGGGCCATGGCCTCCACGATCAGCACGCCCGGCATCACGGGATGGCCAGGGAAGTGGCCGTTGAAGAAGGGCTCGTTGATGGTCACGTTCTTCAGCGTCACCACGCTCTGATCCTGCACGATCTCGATCACGCGATCGACCAGCAGGAACGGGTAGCGATGCGGCAGCAGTTGTTGGATCTGCTCCACGTTCACCGGCAGCGTGACCGGAGCGGTGTTGTCAGTCATCGTTCTTATCCTTTTCCAGCGCCGACACGCGGCGCGCGTACTCGTCCAGGTGCTTGAAGCGCGCAGCATTGCGGCGCCACTGACGGTTTTCCTGCAGCGGCACGCCGGAGGAATATTCACCGGCCTCCCGAATCGAATGTGTCACCAGGCTCTTGGCCGTAATGGTAACCCGGTCAGCCACTTCAAGATGGCCCAGCACACCGGCGTTGCCGCCGATCATGCAATAACGGCCGATTTTCGCACTGCCGGCAACTGCGGCACAGCCGGCCATTGCCGTGTGCGCGCCGACATATACGTTATGGGCGATCTGGATCTGGTTATCCAGCCGCACATCCTCTTCCAGCACCGTATCGTCCAGTGCACCGCGATCGATGGTGGTATTGGCACCGATTTCGCAGTCATCGCCGATGCGCACGCCGCCCAGCTGCGGCAGCTTCACCCAGTGATCACGATCGAAGGCGAGGCCAAATCCGTCCGAACCGATCACCGCGCCGGGATGCGCCAACACGCGTTTGCCCAGGGTCACCCGCGTAACCAGGGTGACGCGGGCGACCAGGCGCGACTGCGCACCCACTACGCACTCGGTGCCGATAATGCAGTGCGGGCCCAGCACAGCGCCGTCTTCGACGACCGCGCCGTCTTCGATCACACAGCAGGGACCAATGCTTGCGGTGGGGCTTACCCGCGCGCCAGCGGCGACGACGGCACTCGGATGAATGCCTGGCGCGGCGGCAGGTAGACGCTCAAACAGGGCCGCGATATGTGCATAAGTGACGTAGGGGTCGCGTGCGATCAGCGCGGCGGTCGGACAGCTTTCCGCTGCATCGCCGTGGAGTACCACCACACCCGCGCGGGTTGTGCCGAGCTGCGCGGCATATTTGCTGTTGGAGAGGAAGCTGAGCTGCGTTGGACCTGCGCCCGAAAGCGTGCCCACGCCGTCGATGATGCGTGCGTCATCGCCCTTGAACGAAAGGGCAAAGCGCTCGGCGAGTTCGGCCACGCTATATTGGATTTTGCTCATGCAGGCCTCCACGACATGCGCCGCATTGTAGGGGGTGAGTCCGCACAGCGCGCATCATTTTGCGGATCCAAAAGAAAGCGCGGCATGGCCGCGCTTTCTTTAGCCAGGTCCTTACGGACCTGATCAGGACAAGCCGGTTTAGAACTGGCTGCCGAAGGTGAACTGGATGCGCTCCTGGTACTGGCTATCACCCGGCTGCGAGCGGATCGGGAAGCCCAGGCTGATGATCAGCGGGCCGATCGGCGCCTGCCAGTGCAGCGACACACCGGCGGAAGCATCAAGCTGCTTGGCGTCGAAGGCCTGGAGGTTCTGGTAAGCCTGGCCGACGTCCATGAACAGCGAGACGCGTGCCGTGTTGATGTCCTTCAGGAACGGCAGCGGCAGATAAATTTCCGCCGTGCCCAGCACCTTGAACGCACCACCGATCGGCTGTGCGTAGTTATACGTGCTGCCCGCGCAGTAGCCACTTGCTGTCGGAACGATCGGCAGGCCATTGGATGTCGCGCCGGCGCAAGCGCGCGGACCGAGCGTGTTGTCCTGCCAGCTGCGCACGTCGGTCACACCGCCGGCGTAGAAGTTCATCCAGAACGGGAAGGTGACCGGCTGACCGGCCTTGTACCCATACTGGCCATCGGAGAGGGTGTAGTCGGCGGTGGTGTCTTCAAAGGTCTTGCCGCCATAGGTGTTGCCGTAACCCACCTTGCCATCCAGGTAGAGCACGAAACCGGCACCGATCGGCCAGTAATGGTTGGCCTCGCCGTTGAACGTCCAGTACTGCACGGTGGAGCCGGGCAGCGCCGCCGTGACCGTCGCCGAGAGCTGACCACCGTGGGTCGGGGCCCAGTACGAGTTACGCGTGTCATGCGTCCAGCTCAGCGAACCGGTCCAGCTATGGATGGTGTCGTGACCCAGCGCGTTGATGTAGTCGACCAGGACCTGCGGGGTGTAGCCCACGTAGGTGTTGATCTTGGTACTACCTATGCCCAGGCTGCCGCTCAGGCGATCGAAGTCGGTCACCGGGAAGCCCAGCGTGGTGGAGAAGGACTTGGTGCTGTTCGAGTAGCTGGCGTACTCGCTACCCAGGTCGCTGTAGTCCGCACGCGAGAACGTGGCGTTGTAACCGATACCGATGTTGTTGTCGGTCAGGTACGGGTTGTAGTAACCGGCGTTGATCTGCGTCAGGTAGTCGCTGCGCTCCGCACCGATGGTGAAGCGGTCACCGGTACCGAGGAAGTTGTTCTGCGACACCGAGCTCGACAGGATGATGCCCGAATACTGCGAATAGCCCACGCCGAAGGTCAGGCTGCCGGCGGACTGTTCTTCCACCTTTACGGTCAGATCGACTTCGTCGTCGCTGCCCGGCACCACCTGCTTGTCGATGGTGACGGTCTTGAAGAAGCCCAGCTGCTGCAGGCGGATCTTGGAACGGTCGATGGCCGCCTGCGAATACCAGGAGCCTTCGAGCTGACGCATTTCACGGCGCAGCACATCGTCTTCGGTGCGCGTGTTGCCCTGGAAAATCACGCGACGAACATACACGCGCGGACCCGGCTGGATGTACCAGGTGATATCCACGGTGTGGTTCTGCTTGTCGAGCTTGGGTACCGGGTTGACCTTGGCGAAGGCGTAGCCGATGTTCGCCAGCAGAGCCTTGATGGCGTCCGAGGTTGCTTCGATCGCGCGGCGGTTGAACAGGTCGCCCTTCTGGACGAAGACCAGCTTGCGCAGCGTGTCTTCCGGCAGGATCAGCTGGCCGAGCAGGTGGGTATCGGAGATGTGGTAGATGTCGCCCTGGGTGACGTCGGCAGCGATGTACATCGAGCGCTTGTCGGGCGAGATAGTGACCTGGGTGGAGTCGATGCCGAAGTCGGCATAGCCGCGATCCATGTAGAAGGACTGCAGCTTCTTCAAGTCGCCCGACAGCTTGTCCTGCGAATACTGGTCGTTCTTCGAATACCAGGACAGCAAGTTGGGGGTGCCCGATTCGAAATCTTTTTCGATCTCGCGGGTGGTGAACGCCGTGTTGCCGACGATGTTCACTTCCTGCAGCTTGGCCACCTTGCCTTCGCGGATTTCGATGTCGATCGCCACGCGGTTGCGGTCCAGCTGCGTCACGTGCGGAGAAACCGACACGTTGTACTTGCCGCGGTTGTAGTACTGGCGGATCAGTTCCTGCTGCACGCGATCGAGTGCCAGGCGATCGAAGGTTTCACCCTCGCTCAGGCCGATGTCCTTCAGACCCTTCTTCAGGTCATCGGTCTTGATGTCGCTGTTGCCGCGAATGGTCAGCTTGGCAATCGATGGCCGTTCAACCACCTTGACCACCAGGATGCTGCCGTCGCGCTCCAGCTCCACGTCACTGAAGAACTTGGTGTTGTACAGCGCACGAATGGCCTGTTGGGCTTCTTCGTTGGTAAGGCGGTCGCCCTTGTTGATCTGCAGGTAGTTGAACACCGTGCCGGCGGAGATGCGGCTGAGGCCTTCAATGCGGATATCGGAAACGACGAATGGTTCGAGAGCGAAGACGCTCGTAGAAAGGGAGGCAAGCAGGATCAGGGCGGCGATACGCTTCATCGTCGATTCCGTTGTGTTATTCGGACGAGTCGGCCTTACGACCGACTCGCTGTATTTTTTTCCAAAGACCGGTATCACTCCGGCCCCATTTTTTTCTACCGCAGTCGCGCTGGGCCTGACCGGTAGGACAGCCCCGGGTGCCGCGCGCTGCGGGTGGGTTGCCACGCGATAAGGACGCAGCGGCCAGCATCCAACACAAGGTTGTCAGCGGCGCGCATCCGACTCACGAGGGCAGGATGATGCGATGGATGTCGTTGTAAAACGCCAACCCCATCAGCGTGAACAACAAGGCGATCCCCACATACTGGCCCGCGATCATGGTCCGTTCGCTGACCGGGCTGCCTTTGATCAGCTCGATAAGGTAATACAGCAAGTGCCCGCCGTCCAAGATTGGAATCGGCAGGAGGTTGAGAATGGCCAGACTGAGCGACACCAGACCGAGGAATTCCAGGAAACGGTCCAGCCCCGCCTGTGCCGACATGTTGGCGGCCTGGGCGATGCCGATCACCCCGGACAGGTTCTTGGTCGATGCCTGGCCAGTCAGCATCTTGCCCACCATACCGAAGGTATCGACGGTGCGCTGCCAGGTGAGATCGAACGACTCGGCCAGCGCCTTGAGCGGGCCATAGTGCTGGATGGCCATTTCCGGTGTGACGCCGATGACCCAGCGTGGCGTGCCGCCGTCCGGGGACTCCATGCGTGCCATCACGGCGAGCTGCAGGGTCTTGCCTTGGCGTTCGACGTCCAGCGCGAGCTTCGGCGACTTGGCCGCCGCAGCCACGATCTGCTTACTCAGATCGTTGAAATCCTTCACGCCATTGCCATCGACGCGAACGATCTTGTCGCCTGCCTGCAGACCAGCCAGTGCAGCCGGGTCGCCCGGTGAAACCGTGCCCACAATCGCCGGGGCGGCCCCAAGTTGCAGACCCAGCTTGTCCATGTATTGGCCGATGTCTTCGCCTGCGGGCAAGCGATTGAGCGGAAGCACCAGTGAGCGCTGCGCGCCATCGCTGCCACGCACGGTGACGGCGATGGGGGTGCGACCCAGCAGGGCGTTGGCGATCACATCCAGTGAGCCGCTCCAGGTCGTGACAGGTTCGCCGCCAACGGTGAGCAGACGATCACCCGGTTGTATGCCCGCTTCGGCAGCGATGCTCTGTGGCGCCGCGGTCACGATCGGTGGGTAATCGGTACGCCCCAGCACGAACATCAGCCAGAACGCGGCGAGGGTAAAGATGATATTGAAGCCTGGACCGGCGGCGACGATCGCGATGCGTTTCCAGATCGGCTGCGCCGTAAATTCCTGATGACGCAGCGCGGGATCCACATCGCCTTCGCGCGCGTCGAGCATCTTCACGTAGCCACCGAGCGGAATCGCTGCGATCTGGTACTCGGTACCGTCGCGACCGATGCGCTTCCATAGGGCGTTACCAAAGCCGACCGAGAAGCGAAGTACCTTCACACCACAGCGGCGTGCGACCCAGTAGTGTCCGAATTCGTGAAAGGTCACCAGCACGCCAAGCGTGACCAGCAACCAAAACACCGAGCCGAAAAAGGGATTCATCAAGTCAGGTACGTCTCTAGGGAACTCAAAGCTTATCAGCAAGCGTTGCGAAGTACCCGTCGGGCAGCCGCTCGGGCGGTCCGGTCGCGTTCGCTCAGTATCTGAATATCGACCACGGGCTCGGGCGGCAGTTCCATCAAAACCTGCTCAATCAGATCGGCAATCGAGAGGAAGGGGCGGGCTCCGGTCAGAAAGGCCTCTACGGCGACCTCGTTGGCGGCATTCAGGATGGCTGGTGCATCGCCGCCGGCCTGCGCGGCCTGATAGGCGAGCGCCAGGCAGCGGAAGGTGGCGATGTCTGGCCTGTCGGGGGGCGTTGGAGCGTCACTGAGGCGCTCCAGTGGGCCCATGCCGGTTTCCAGTACGAGTGCCTGGGCGATGATTCGGCGGCTGTCCGATTCGCCGGACTGAGCTTGCAGGGAGCCATTGTTGCGTTCGATCAGTGCGTAGGCCCGCTCCTCGGTATGCACCAGCAGGTCGACTCTCTCCGGAGCCAGCTGGAACAGCTGATGGGCCGCGATGACGTGCAAACCCTGATCCATGAGGCTGGCGATATTTACGGCTGTCCGACGGCGGGTCCCTCGATCAGACGGTGTGCAGAGCCGGTCCGGGAGCACGGTCATCAGCTCGGCTCGACGGCGGCCCAGAAACGGTCCTCCGGGCGTAACCAGCGCCAGCCGTGCCACATCATCACTGACCCGTTCGCCGGACAGGCATTGATAGGCGGCGTGCAATGCCGGGGACAGCGGAACCCATTCGCCACCGCCTTCCGCAAAGGCTTGCTGTAGTAGCGAGCCCGCGACGGCGGCCGATTCCTGATGGGCCAATAGCAAACGCTTGCCGACGCGGGCCGCGGCCAGGGTCACTGCCACGCCGGCCAAGCCGGGGATCGCAGCGATAACGGTATCGCACAGGGTGGATGCCGCCCCCTGGGTCACGGCCTTGGAACCGCTGGCTACCTCGCACTGCACACCCGCGGCAGCAAGTCGGCGCGCCAGCTCTGCTTCAAGTGCGGGGTCGGCGACGATGGCGAGATCAGGTCGATGCAGCGCACACAGTTTCACCAGCGCTTCGACATTGCGGTGCGCGCTCAGCACGCTTGCGCGGTATCGATCCGGATAACGAAGGACGACATCAAGCGCATCGATGCCGACCGAGCCGGTTGCACCGAACACAGCAACCCGGCGAATCATGCTGGCAGACTCAAAAGCCCAGCAGCAGCTTGCCCAGCGCAAATACCGGCAAGGCCGCGAAGACGCTGTCGAGACGGTCGAGCAGGCCGCCATGCCCAGGGAACAGCGCGCCCGAGTCTTTCACATTGGCGTGACGCTTCATCAGGCTTTCCAACAGATCGCCGACGATGGAGCTGGCTACGGTCACGACCGTCACGACGATCAGGCCGAGCAGGCGTGCATCGCGTACGCCTAGCAGCCATCCGCCGACCCCAAGCACCAATGCACTGGTGACGAATGCACCGTAGACCCCTGCCCATGTCTTGCCGGGGCTGATCTGCGGGGCGAGCTTACGCTTGCCGAAGAAGCGGCCAGCGAAATAGGCGCCGGTATCGGCGGCCCACACCAGCAGCATGGCAAGAAAGGTCCAGACATGGCCATGCGGTTGGTGGCTGCCGTGGATGCTTACGGCGGCCACCCAGGCCGGGAACACCACAAATGCGCCGGCCAGCAGTTTCAGATTGCGATTTTCAGGCGTGGGCGCGGCAGCAAAGGCGAAGTGACGTAGCCAGACACAGACCAGCAGCCACCATGCGACACCAGCGACCATCAATGCAGGCCATAACCATGTGCATGCGCGCAACAGCCAAAGCGCCATGAACAGCACCGCGGCGAAGCTGAGCGTCACGCCACGGTTGACGCGATTTTTCATGCCAGCCAAGCGCGTCCATTCCCAGGCCGCTGCCAGGAAGGCCACTGCCAAGAGGCAGGCGAAGATGCCCGTCGGCAGCAGCAGGATAAGCAGGATGACCAGTGGGGCGAGGAGCAGGGCCGTTAGGACGCGCTGTCGCAGCATGAATGCTCCTTAGTGGACAGGCCTGGTCAGTGATCAGGCCTGGGCGACCTGATCACCGGTGCGGCCAAAGCGGCGCTCGCGGCGGGCAAAGTCATTGATGGCGTGCTGTAGCGAGATCTGGTTGAAGTCGGGCCACAGGGTATCGGTGAAATAGAGCTCCGCATAGGCCAGCTGCCACAGCAGGAAATTGCTGACGCGGCGGTCACCGCCGGTGCGGATAAACAGGTCTAGCGGGGGCAATTCGGCCAGACTGGTCCAGCGGTCGAACTCGGCCTCGTCGATCGCTTCCAGCGGCAGCTCGCCACGTGCGGCGGCGATGGCGATCTTGCGGGCGGCCTGCACGATATCCCAGCGGCCACCGTAGTTGACTGCGATGTTCATGTGCAGCTTGTTGTTTTCGGCAGTGCGCTTCATGGCGCCCAGCATGCGTTGCTGCAGCGGCTTGTCGAAGGCGTCAATGTCGCCGATGAAGCGCAGGCGCACGCCATTTTCGTGCAACTCGTCGACTTCTTTGTCCAGTGCGCGCACGAACAGGTCCAGCAGCGCGCCGACTTCTTCTTGTGGTCGCTGCCAGTTCTCGCTGGAGAAGGCGAACAACGTAAGCGCTTCCACACCCTGGCGCAGGCAACCCTCCACCACTTCGCGCACGGCTTTGCGTCCGGCGTTATGGCCGAAGCTGCGCGGACGATGACGCGCCTTCGCCCAGCGGCCATTGCCATCCATCACGATGCCGATATGCCGAGGTACGTATTTTTGCGGAGTCGTGGTCATGGATGGAGAGTAGCGGTGGCGGTGCTGTTTGCCTCGCTGGAAGTGCGTTCGTCAGAGAACAGCCACTTCTGATCGCTGTTTCGCCTTTTGCGGAATGGGATCGGTTGCGGATGGGATGCGAGGACGCGGGCAGACGTAGTTTTCGACAGTCGTCTGCCTGGACTTCGCGATGGCGTGGTGTAGCCCTTCACCCGTTGCCCTCTCCCCGTTCGAGAGCGTGGAATGCGTCGTGCCGTCTGGTTCTTTGGTGCGATGAAGCTGGAGCCAAGACGGCAGGTTTGATCGACGGCGATGGATCACATCGCCATCAGTTCCTCTTCCTTAGCCTTTGCGACAGTGTCGACTTCCTTGACGAAGCGATCGGTGATCTTCTGGATTTCTTCGTCGGCCTTGCGTTCTTCGTCTTCAGTGATCTGCTTTTCTTTCAGCAGGTCCTTGATGTGTTGCAGGGCATCGCGACGCACGTTGCGAATGGCGATCTTGGCGTTCTCGCCTTCGTGCGATACGTGCTTGGCCAGCTCACGACGACGCTCTTCGGTAAGCGGCGGCATGTTCAGGCGGATAACGGTACCGGCGGTGGTCGGGGTGATGCCGATGTCGGAAGCCAGCAGGGCTTTCTCGATCGGGGCGACCATGTTTTTTTCGAACGGCGTGATGACGATCGAGCGCCCGTCCGCGAGGGAGACCGAGGCAACCTGATTCAGCGCCGTGTCCGAGCCGTAGTAGGGCACCTTGATGTGGTCGACCAGCGTCGTACTGGCCCGACCGGTGCGCAGGCGAGAAAGATCGTGCTTGAGGGCATCGATGCTCTTGCCCATGCGGGTTTGGGCATCGTTCTTGATGTCGTTGAGCATGAGGAAATCACCCGTTGGCGTGCAAGCCGCACATTATAGCAGGCGGCAAAAAGACCGGAATGAGGGGCAGGGCAGCCTTGGACGGCCATTGCTCCCCCGGCCCTGGGGTTTACGCGTCGACCAGCGTGCCGATCGCCTCGCCGCGCATGATGCGCATGAGGTTGCCGGGCACAGTCATGTCGTAGATGCGCAGGGGCATGCGGTGGTCGCGGCATAGTGCGATGGCGGCGGTATCCATCACGGCAAGCTTGCGCTCGATCACCTGGTCGTAGCTGAGCTGTTCGAAGCGCTCGGCATCGCGGTACTTGGCGGGATCGGCGCTGTAGACGCCATCGACCTTGGTGGCTTTGAGCAGCAGGTCGGCCCCCACTTCGATGGCGCGCAGGGCGGCGGCCGAATCGGTGGTGAAGAAGGGGTTGCCGGTGCCGGCGGCGAACAGCGCGATACGGCCTTTTTCAATATGGCGGATGGCGCGGCGGCGGATGAAATCCTCGGCGACATCGTGAATCTGGATGGCGCTCATCACGCGGGCGAAGCCGCCGCGCTTCTCGATGGCATCCTGCATGGCCAGCGCATTCATCACGGTGGCCAGCATGCCCATGTGATCGCCGGTGACGCGATCCATGCCTGCTGCCGCCAGGCCGGCGCCGCGGAAGATGTTGCCGCCGCCGATTACCACGCCAATTTGGATGCCAGCATGTTGTATTTCAATGATTTCATCGGCCAGACGGCCGATTACCTTGGGGTCGATACCGTAGTCGGCATCACCCATCAACGCCTCGCCGGAGAGCTTGAGCAGGATACGTCGATACTTTAGCTGGTCGCTCATGGAGGCTCCGGATTGTTAGATGCAAAACGCGCGCATTGTAGCGGAGCCCACCGCAGACGTCAGCGCGTCACAGTTTTATGCTGTAGCGCCAGTTGCTGTCATCCTTCCAGGTTGCGGTAGCGGGTTTTTAGCGCAGTCGCCGCCAGGAGTTCGTCATGAAGCACATCATCGCTGCGGTTGCACTGCTGGTGCGCGATTACGACGAGGCGATCGCGTTTTATACCCGCTGCCTGGATTTCGAGCTGGTCGAAGACACGCCACTGGGTGGGGGCAAGCGCTGGGTGCTGGTTTCGCCGCCTGGTGCGCGTGAAACCCGTCTATTGCTTGCCCAGGCGAGTACCGCCGAACAGGACGCCTGCGTGGGCGAGCAGGCGGGCGGCCGGGTCTTTCTTTTTCTGTATGTCGATGATTTCTATGCGCGCTATGAGGCGATGCGGATGCGCGGTGTGCGTTTTATCGAGCGGCCGCGTGAGGAACCGTATGGCACGGTGGCGGTATTTGAAGATCTATACGGCAATCGCTGGGATATGCTGCAGCCTCGTCAAAGCGCTGCGGGCACGGAGTAGCGGGCGCACCAGCATGCGCGCTTGCGCCAGAGCATGAGACAGCCTTGTCGTTACTCGGCTGTAGTGATTAGGTCATAAAAAAGCCGCGATTTCTCGCGGCTTTTTTGGGTTTCTGGAACGACTGCGGCGTTAGACCTGCATCGCCTTCTGCACTTCGGCCAGATAGTCTTCCTGCACCTTCTCGATACCTTCGCCAACCGCCAGGCGTGCCACCGAGATCACATCGGCTCCTTCCTTCTTGAGGGCGTCGGCAACCGTGGTGTTGGTGTCCAGCACATAAGGCTGGCCGAGCAGGGTGACTTCGGAAATGATCTTGCTGACCTTGCCGCCAACGATCTTTTCCAGGATCTCGGCCGGTTTGGCCTTTTCCTTCTCGGACATCTGGCTCAGCGCGATTTCCTTTTCCTTGGCCAGGAAGTCGGCCGGAACGTCTTCGGCGCGGACATAAGCAGGATTCATCGCCGCCACGTGCATGGCGATGCCCTTGGCCAGGTCTTCCGAACCGCCCTTCAGCGCCACCAGCACGCCGATGCGGCCGCCGTGGATATAGCTGGCGATCACGCCGTCATTCGACGCGCGCGCCATGCGGCGAACCTGGATGTTTTCGCCGATGGTGGCAACCAGACCTTTCGCAGCTTCTTCGATGGTGCCGCCAGCCGGATAAGCGGCGGCCTTCAGTGCGTCGATATCCTTGGCGCCGGACTTCAGTGCCACGTCGGCGACGTTATCGCTGAACTTGACGAAGTCGGGGTTCTTGGTGACGAAGTCGGTTTCGCAGTTCACTTCGACCAGCACGGCGCTGCCGTTGCCCTGGGCGCTGACGATGCGGCCTTCGGCAGCCACGCGGCCAGCCTTCTTGTCAGCCTTGGCCAGGCCCGACTTGCGCAGCCATTCCATGGCGACTTCGATATCGCCATTGTTTTCGACCAGCGCTTTTTTGCATTCCATCATGCCGGCGCCGGAGCGCTCGCGCAGTTCCTTGACCAGTTGGGCGGAAATATCAGCCATTGCAAAGTTCCTCGGGAATCTTGGATGTGCCGTGGCGGCAGTACCGCCACGGCAGCGGGGAGGCTTAGTCGGCGTCGCCGAGGTCCTGCGTGCGGCCACCACGGCCGCCGCGACCGCCGCGGCGGTCGTCACGCTCGCCACCGCGCGGGCCGCCCTTCTTGGCGGGCGCGTTGCGGCGCGGAGCGGCAGCACGACGCTCATCGTCCTTGGCGACTGGGTTGCCTTCTTCGTCGAGCTCGACGAATTCGTTGGCGTCACCCTGGGCAGCAGCCGGAGCGGCGGCCTTGCCTTCGAGGATGGAGTCGGCGGCAGCGCGGGAGTACAGCTGGATCGCGCGGATCGCGTCGTCGTTGCCCGGGATGGCGTAATCGACCAGCTCCGGGTTGTAGTTGGTGTCGACCACGGCGATCACCGGGATGCCGAGCTTCTTGGCTTCCTGCACGGCGATGTTTTCATGGCCGATATCGACCACGAACAGCGCGTCGGGCAGGCGGTTCATGTTCTTGATGCCGCCCAGCGAGTTTTCCAGCTTGGCGCGCTCGCGGCGCCGTGCCAGCACTTCATGCTTGACGAGCTTGTCGAAGCTGCCGTCGGTTTCGGCGGCTTCCAGCTCCTTCAGGCGGGCAACCGACTGCTTCACGGTGCGGAAGTTGGTCAGCATGCCGCCGAGCCAGCGGGCAGTGACGAAGGGCATGCCGGCGCGGCTGGCTTCTTCAGCCAAGGCTTCGCGGGCGGAGCGCTTGGTGCCGACGAACAGCACGGTGCCGCGCTTCTGGGCGATCGCCGACAGGAAGTTCATCGCGTCGGTGAACAGCGGCAGCGTCTTTTCGAGGTTGATGATGTGGATTTTGCCGCGGGCGCCAAAGATGTACGGGGCCATCTTCGGGTTCCAGTAGCGGGTCTGGTGACCGAAATGCACGCCAGCTTCCAGCATCTGACGCATGGTGACTTGAGCCATGGTAGTACTCCTGCAATGGGCCTTTTCAGGTGGCCCGGGGGTTGGGACCTCCACGTATCCCCGGCTTCGACCGCGATGTCCGCTGTTGGGAGAGGACGATCGCAGCACCCCGAAGACGGTGCCGATACGTGTGTGGCATTGGTTGGGGTTGTACCGCAGCGCGGTTACAATCCTGCTTCGCTTTGCACCGTGCGGGCCATTACTGGCCGGAAGCGGTCTGCAAAACCCGGAAAGTATAGCCGGGACCACCGCTTCGCGGCAAGTTGCTGGTTTTTGGGAACTTTGCCGCCATATCACGACGTTAGCCATGGCCATTACTCTCAAATCCGCCCAAGACCTCGAAAGCATGCGCGTTGCCGGCCAGCTGGCCGCCGAAGTGCTGGCCATGCTCAAGGAACACGTCAAGCCCGGGGTGACCACCGAAGACCTGGACCGGCTGGCCTACGAGCACATCGTCAACGTGCAGAAGGCGATTCCGGCCAACGTGGGCTACCACGGCTTCCCCAAGACCCTGTGCACCTCGGTCAACCATGTGATCTGCCACGGTATTCCCAGCCCGAGCAAGGTGCTCAAGGACGGCGACATCATCAATCTCGATGTCACGGTCATCAAAGATGGCTGGCACGGCGACACCAGCCGCATGTATTTCGTCGGCGCCCCCGGGGTGCTGGCCAAGCGTCTGGTGGACACCACCTATGAATCGATGATGCGCGGCATCCAGGCCGTGCGACCCGGCGCCACCCTGGGCGATGTGGGCCACGCGATCCAGAAGCATGCCGAGGCGGCCGGTTATTCGATCGTGCGCGAGTACTGCGGCCACGGTATCGGCAAGGTTTATCACGACGAGCCGCAAGTGCTGCACTACGGTAAGCCCGGTACCGGCGTAGTGCTGCAGAAGGGCATGACCTTCACCGTGGAGCCGATGGTCAATGCCGGCAAGGCGCAGACCAAGCAGTTGCCGGATGGCTGGACCGTGGTGACCAAGGATCATTCGCTCTCGGCGCAGTGGGAACACACGATTGCCGTGACCGACGATGGTTTCGAGATTCTCACGCCCTGGCCGGATGCCTGATCCGGATGACTCCCTCCCCTGGATCAGCTAGGGGAGCGCTGGGGTGGAGTGGTCCTTGTTGCGGCAAACTGACGTAACCGCCCCTGGCTTCTCTCGTGTATCGAGCGAGGAGTTGAAAGGAAATATGTCCTCAACTGTCGTTGCCGCACTTCCGCCCCTGCCTCGGTTACCGGTTGCCGTGCCGCGCTCCGGCGTATCTGGCGACGCCCGGCATGCGTTGCGGCAATTGCTGGGCGATTTGGATCGCGCGATTGCGGTTGCGTTCCGGGATGGTGCGGATGCCAGCGAATTGGCGCGCCGGCGTAGTGATTCGGTCACCCGCATCGTCGTGCATGTATGGATGGCCTGCCTCGGTGACGTGAATGACGCCGCACTGTTTGCCATCGGCGGCTTCGGGCGCGGCCTGTTGTTTCCTTATTCGGATATCGATCTGCTGGCGCTGGTCGAGCAACCTGATGCGTCGCGTTTGCGTGCGCTCGAGCAATGTTTCGCCACCTTGTGGGATATCGGCCTCAAGGTGGGACATGCCGTGCGCGATCCTGCGCAATGCCAGACCCTGGCTGCCGCGGAAGCGAGTGTGTTTACCAGCCTGCTTGATGCGCGGCGCCTGGCTGGCGATCCGGTGCTGGATACCCGGCTGCGCGCCATCATCGATGCGCCGAGCATGTGGCCACCCCACGAGTATCTGCTCGCGCGTCTCGCCGAACGCGATGCGCGGCATGCGCGCTATGACGACACCGCTTACAACCTCGAGCCCAATGTGAAAGACGGCCCTGGCGGTCTGCGTACGCTCGACTCGCTGCGCTGGCTGGGCAGGCGCCTGGCGCATGCCAACGATTTTCCCGACATGGTTACCGAAGGCCTGCTCGATCCGGCCGAATGCGACACGCTGTTGCAGGCCGAAGCTACCCTGCGGCGTTATCGCTTTGCCTTGCATCTGGAAGCGGGCCGGCCGGAAGAGCGTCTGTTGTTCGATTACCAGCGCGCGATCGCGGCGCGTCTTGGCTTTGAAGACGAGCATGAAAAAAATCTCGGCGTCGAGCAGTTCATGCAGGGCTATTACCGCGCGGCGAGCCAGGTCGAGCGGCTTGGTATCCAGATCGCGGAACGCTTCGAGGAAATGCTCGAGCCGCCCAGTGCGGTGCAATCGGTAGGCGAGGACTTCATCCGCTACGGCGCGCGCATGGCGGTGCGCGATCCTGACCTTTTCATGCATCGGCCCGCTGCACTGATCGATATCTTCATTGCGCGTCTGGATGAAAAGGGTGTGATCGGTTTTACCGCCGATACCATGCGCCGCATTCATCAGGCGACCGCGGCGCTGGATGGCGCACTTGCCGATGATCCGCAGGTGCTGGCGTCATTCCTGCGTTTGCTGCGACGTGGCGCGCCGGCGGTCGATGCGTTGTGGCGCATGAATCGCCACGGACTCCTGGCGGCCATCCTGCCGGCCTTCGGCAAAGTGTTCGGTCGCATGCAGTACGACCTGTTCCATGTCTACACGGTCGATGAGCACACCCTGCGCGTGCTGCGCAATGTCGCGCGCTTTGCCGATCCGGCCACCCAGTCCGAATTTCCGTTGGCCTGCGAAGTGTGGCCGACACTGCCCAGTCCGGAAGTGCTGCTGTTGGCCGCGTTATTTCACGACATCGCGAAAGGGCGGGGTGGCGATCACTCCGTGCTCGGTGAAGAAGACGCGCGCGCGTTTGGCACCAAGATCGGCCTGCCGGAAGAAGACACCGAGCGCGTAGCGTGGCTGGTGCGTTGGCACTTGCTGATGAGCACGACCGCGCAACGCCAGGACATCACCGACCCGGATGTGGTGCAGCGCTTTGCTGACGCTGTGGCGGGACGCGAGCGGCTGGGGCAGCTTTATCTGCTGACCATCGCCGACATCATCGGCACCAGCCCGCGGTTGTGGAATGCATGGAAGGATCGCTTGCTGGCGGACCTCTATACGGCTACCCGCTATGCCCTGCGACGCGACGCCAAGCCGTCGGCAGGCGCGGCAGCGCGGGTGCAACATTGCCGGGAGCAGGCGCTGTCGATGCTGATGGCTGATGGCGCCGACCCGGCAACCGTTGCGCAAGTCTGGGATACCTTCCCGATGGTGAGCTTCCTGCGTCATCGTCCCGAGCAGATCGCCTGGCAAACCAAGGCGATTTTGGCGGGCGAAGGCAAGTTGCCACTGATTGCGGTCAACCCTTTGTCGGTGCGTGGCAGCACCGAGCTGTTCGTCTATGCGCCTGACCGCGATGGCCTGTTTGCCAACGTCACGGCGATGCTCGACCGCCTGCATTTCTCGGTGATGGAAGCACGCGTGCTGAGTTCGCCGGATGGCCGGGCCATGGACACCTTCCTGTTGCTGGAAGCGGAAACCCAAAAGCCCGCCACGCCGGAACGCGCAGATGAACTGCATCAGCGGCTGCAGCGCGCGCTGGCGCAATCCGCCCCGATCATGCCGCCCCGGCGCAGCATGTCGCGGCATTTGAAGCATTTCCAGATGACGCCGCGGATCGACTTCAAGCAATCCGGTGGCCGCACCCAGATGGCGCTGGTGTGCAGCGACCGGCCGGGCCTGCTGGCCGCCGTGACACAGGTGATGATGACCTGTGAGGTCCGCGTGCACGATGCGCGCATCGCCACCTTCGGCGAGCGGGTGGAGGACTTTTTCCAGCTCACGGATCGTCGCAACGCCCCGTTGGGCGAGACACAGCAACAGCGTCTGTGGCACGCTTTGGCCGAGCGGATCGGACCACAGGGCTTGTCCGCATAGTCCCGTCCTAAGCACGGGCTGTGCGGTCGGCTGCCAGGGGATGATTTCCCGCCGGGTCGCGTCAGCGGCCTGTCATCGTCATCTTCTTTCCACCGTTTGGCTTATTTGGCCAAGAAGGCAGTGTGCCCATGTCCGCATCTCACGCGTTTCTCAAGATTGTTCGCCAGCTCCATCTTTATATCGGCGTATTCATCGCGCCCGCCCTGCTGTTTTTTGCGTTCACCGGCGGCTTGCAGGTTTTCAGCCTGCATGAAACCACTCGGGGTAGCGACTACCAGCCACCGGCCTGGCTGGTGACGATGGCTCAATTGCATAAGAAGCAGACTTCCGTGGTTCCCATGCGAAAGCCGCACCCGATGGATGCGGATAATCATCCGCCGGCCCCCGTCGCTCCGGCATCCGGTCCCGCGGCTAACCCGCCTGCATCCACGCCCATGAAATCGGAGATGCCGCGGACGGATGCGAAACATCCGCTGCCTTTGAAAATCTTCTCGGCCTTCGTAGCGTTTGGCTTGTTCATGTCGACCCTGATGGGTCTGTACATGGCCTACCGCTATACGCGCAGGCCGGGGCTGGTCACTGCCTTGCTGCTGGCCGGCATCGTGTTGCCGATCGTGCTTGCATTGATTTGAGCGCATTTGCGGCGCCTATACATCGTCGCGAGGTGCGTGGTTGTAATCTTGGCGTTTGATCCGAATAACGAGTCCTTTCCCATGCAGTCCATCGAAAGCCTGATCAACGACGCCTTTGAGCGCCGCAATGAGCTCACCCAGAGCGAAATCGAAACCCATCTGCGCCCGGCGCTGGGCCAGGTGATCGATCTGCTCGAATCCGGCGAACAGCGTGTTGCTGCGCCCGATGACAAAGGCGGCTGGGTCGTCAATCAATGGCTGAAGAAAGCGGTGCTGCTGTACTTCCGTATCAATGCCAACCGCGTGGTAGATGGCGGCCCGGCCATGGCGTTCGACAAGGTGCCGTTGCGTTTTGCGCCCGGCAACGATGGGGAGCTTCAGAACCTCGGTGCGCGCGTGGTGCCCGGTGCGCTGGTGCGCCGTGGCGCACATGTGGCGAAAGATGCCGTGCTGATGCCCAGCTACGTGAACATCGGCGCCTATGTGGGTGCGGGCACCATGGTTGATACCTGGGCGACGGTCGGTTCCTGTGCGCAGATTGGCGCGGGCGTGCATCTGTCCGGCGGTGTCGGCATTGGCGGCGTGCTGGAACCGCTGCAGGCCAATCCCACCATCATCGAAGACAACTGCTTTATCGGCGCGCGTTCCGAAGTCGTCGAAGGCGTGGTGGTGGAGAAGGGCAGCGTGATCGGCATGGGGGTCTTCCTTGGCCAGTCCACGCGCATCTACAACCGCGCCACCGGCGAGATCAGTTATGGCCGCGTGCCGGCAGGAAGCGTGGTCGTGGCGGGCAACCTGCCGGCGAAAGACGGCAGTCATAGTCTCTATGCCGCGATCATCGTAAAGCAGGTGGACGAAAAGACGCGCAGCAAGACCGGCATCAACGAACTGCTGCGCAGCGGCGAGTAAGTCAAGCCATGGCCGCTCGATCCCAGCCTGTTCGTGGTCGCGTGTATGCACTGGCCGTAATTGCCGCGGTGTTGGTGGTGCTCGCCTTTGTGTGGCCGCCGTTTGCGCAGCCGCAGGGCTATCACGACTTCGCGGATCAGCGCGCATGGCTGGGCATTCCCAACTACGGGAACGTCGCGTCGAATGTAATGTTTCTGGTGGTCGGGCTGGCCGGGCTTGGCGTGATGCGCACACCAGCCGTACGCGCGATGGAGTCTGCATCGCGCCACGCTTATGCACTGATGTTCATCGGCCTCGTATTCACCACCTTCGGCTCGGCGTATTACCACTGGGCGCCGTCGGACACGCGGCTGGTATGGGATCGCCTGCCGATGACCGTGGTATTCATGCCACTGCTCGCCGCTACTTACGCCGAGCGTTTGCGCTGGCGTTCGGATCTGCCCTTGCTGGTGCTGACACTGCTCGGTGTGGGCAGCGTGGCGTACTGGAAGTTCAGCGACAACCTGATGCCGTACCTGATCGCCCAGGGCGGCGCCATTTTGCTGATCGTGCTGGCATTGGCGATCCTGCCGACGCCCTGGACTGAGCGCCGCATGTTGTGGCCAGCGCTGGGTTGTTACGCCATCGCGTTTGTCTCCGAAAAGCTGGATATGGATATCTTCCGTGCTACCAAGGGCGTCATCAGCGGGCATACCATCAAGCATCTCGTCGCGGCGGCGGCGTTCTATTTCATTCTGCACATGCTGCGGCGACAGCAATTGAAGACGGATACCGATCGATGACAGTCCCTACGCTTTACGGTCTGCCGAACTGCGATACCTGCAAGAAGGCGCGCAATTGGCTGACGCGTTTCGAGATTGCCCACGAGTTTGTCGATTACCGCGCCAACCCGGTGCCGCCGGCAACTTTGAAAGGCTGGGCTGGACAGCTTGGCGGTTGGGAAAAACTGGTCAACAAATCCAGCACCACCTGGCGCAATCTGCTGCCACAGCGCAAGAATCCCGGTAGCGATCCGGAGTGGACCTTGCTGTTGAAGGAATATCCGGCGCTCGTTCGGCGTCCGGTGGTGGTGCAGACTGACGGTTCGGTGAGTGTTGGCTTTACCGACAACGGCTTCAAGAAACTGTTCGGGCGTTGAGTCTTATGTCTGACGTATTCGATCTCGCCACCAACCTGATTCGCCGTCGTTCGGTCACGCCGGAAGACGCCGGATGCTTGCCGTTGATCGGCGACCGCCTTTCACGGCTGGGTTTTCGCATTGAAGCGCTGCGCTATGGCGAGGTGGACAATTTGTGGGCGACGCACGGTGCGCATAACGCGCCGGGACAGGGCCCACTGCTGGTCTTCCTGGGGCATATCGACGTAGTGCCCAGTGGTCCCGAGGACACATGGCAAAGTCCGCCATTCGAGCCGTCCGTTCGCGATGGTCGCCTGTACGGCCGTGGCACGGCGGACATGAAGGGCTCGGTGGCGGCAATGGTGGTGGCCTTGGAGCGTTTCGTCGCCGCGCATCCGGATCATGCCGGCCGGGTCGGACTGTTGCTGACCAGCGACGAAGAAGGTCCAACCAATCTCGATGGGGTGCGGCGCGTTGCCGATCATTTTCGAGCAACCGGCGAGCGTATCGATTGGTGTGTGGTCGGCGAGCCGTCCGCGAAGGACAAGCTGGGCGACCTCATTCGCGTGGGGCGTCGCGGTTCCTTGTCCGCGACGCTTACCGTGCGCGGTGTGCAGGGACATGTGGCGTATCCGGAAAAAGCCCTCAATCCCATCCATGCTTTCGCGCCGGCCCTCGCGAAGCTGGCGGCAGAGCGTTGGGACAGCGGCAATGCGGATTTTCCGCCGACGTCTTTCCAGGTCTCCAATCTCAATGCGGGCACGGGGGCGAGCAATGTGATTCCCGGTTCGCTCACCGCGTTGATCAATTTCCGCTATAGCACCGCCAGCACGGCAGCCGATCTGCGGGAGCGTGCCGAGGCGATCCTTTCCAGGCATGGCCTGGATTACACCCTGGAATGGAATCTATCCGGTGAGCCGTTTCTGACTCAGGCGGGTGGTCATTTGCGCGAAGTGGTGGTGTCGGTGTGTCGTGATCTGTGCGGCCTCGATCCGGAGCAAAGTACCGGCGGCGGCACGTCCGATGGACGTTTCATCGCGCCGCTCGGCGCGGAAGTGGTCGAGCTGGGACCGGTAAACGCTACCATCCACAAGGTCGACGAGTGCATCGAGCTGACTCAGTTGGAACGGTTGCCGGATTTGTACCAGGCTATTTGCGAGCGCATGCTGTTGAGCTAAGCCAGTCCCATTCAAACGGGGGTGTGCCATGAACGTCGAGCACGGCTTCGATCACGTCGTTGACGTGCAGGCAGAGCGCAGAACCGTAATAGCAGGCGTGTTGATGGCGGCACCGATTGTCACCGGCTTGTGGTGGCTGATCGCTACCCAGGCGCCGCCCATCCCAAACATGGATGATCCGTGGAGTCGCTTGTGGTTCGCCATCAAGTGTTGCTGCGTGGCGACGCTGTTCTCTCTCGTGCTGGGCGTTGAAATGATTGCCCACTACCGTCTGAATACATCGGCGATCAACCCCATTGCCGGCGTTGAGTCGATGCGCATGAAGGTGAGCCGGCACTGCCTGCAGAATACGGTCGAGCAACTGCTGATTTTCATTCCCGGTCTGCTCGCGTTGGCGGGTTACTGCACAAATGGCTGGTCCATGCGCGTGCTACTGGCCTCAACGGTGGTATGGATTGTCACGCGTTTTGCATTCTGGATCGGCTATCACATTGCGCCACGCTTTCGAGCCCCCGGCATGTTGGGCATGGTGCAAAGCATGATTATTTTGCTTTACGTGGGCGATCGCTTCGGGCGTGAAGTAGGCGGAATGGCTGGCGAGGTGCTGGTCTGGACCATTTTTCTTGGCGTAGAGGCCTATCTGGTCTATCTGAGTTTCTGGCACAGCTCGGCAGAGTGAGAGATGCCGAAAACAAAAAAGGCCACATGTGGCGGCCTTTTTTGCGATGGCACGCGCGTCAACCTGAGGCGGGTTCCAGGGTCAGGGTGTAGCGATCACTGCCAGGCATCAGCGGTGTCGGCCGACCCTTGACCCAATCCTCGTGTCCGGCGCCATAGAACGGCGATAGCGGGTTATCGCTCTGTCCACCGGGCATTTCCAGAATGCCGTCGCTTTCGTGTCCGGGCGCAACATCGAGACGTTCGGACGCGCCGAACGCAGGTGCAGCGACACGCGGCATGTTGTGGTCGCCAGGGAGTTCATCATTCGGCATGTTGAGGAAGTGCGCGACGAAGGCGGGCAGGGCACGCGAAAGCGGGTGATTGATATCGGCGTGGTTCACTTCACCCCAGGTGCGTGCAGCCAGTCCGCCCGGTTGTTTGCCAAGCGTGTCGGCAACGTTACGCGCGGCCTGCAGCAGCAGCGCGCGCCAATCGTGATAGCTGGGGTCGAGCAGATTGGCAGGCTGTTGCTGGATCATCGCCCACACAGCGGCTTCCTGATCGCCGGGGCCGGGCCACTCGAAATCGGGGAAACGCTGCTGGATCTGCACGGCAAAAGGGGCGAGCACCAGCTTGTGCACTTCTTCGCGGAAGGCGTGGACAAGCCGGTAATCCACGCTGTCGGCTGCGGCTTCGTTGCGCCAGCTGGCGGTTAGCTGACGCAGTTGATTGAGCGCGGGATCATCAAGGCCCGACAAGGTTTGCTGCAGCAGTTGCTGCCAGCGGGTCAGGAACAGTGCGTGGTCGTCGAGCTGGATATCGAGTGTGTTACCGGGTCCGAAATCGGCGCGTGCATGCAAGTCGTCGCGAATCTGCTGGGCGCGTGCGCCGATATCCTGGCCACTGTTGCCGAGCAGGGCGAAATCGTCGCCGCCAACCGTGCGGTTGTTGGCTGTCCATAAGCGGCCATCGGCAGGATCTTCGATGCGCGGGTATTGCGATGGCACGGCCCAGCCGGTCCAGCCGGTATTCGGTTGCGACCAGTCCGCCGGTAACTGTGGATCGAAGCCGCTGCGCAGCGGGATGCTGTTGCTGGCGATGCTCCAGCCGATATGCCCGGCACTGTCCGCCACCAGGAAGTTCTGCGGCGGCATGCCGAGCGTCGGCGCAAGATCCAGTGCCGACGAGACGCTAGTGGCATGTTCGAGTTGCATCAGCGCCAGGTTGTAACCGTGTGGCCGATTGCCGATCCACGCCAGGGCCAGCGGCGTGCCATCGGTATCCTGGGTCAGGATCGGTCCCCAGCGCGTGTCTTCCACGTCCAGATGGTGCGGCGGCGCACCCTTGATGTCGATGACTTCGTCATGCTTCTCGATCGTGGCCCAGCCTTCCGGTACCTTGTAGCGGCTGGAATCGTGTGGATCGCGCAACACCCGCACCCAGTCCATCCAGTCGCCATAGCTGTTGGTGAAGCCCCAGGCGATTTGTCCGTTCGAACCCACCACCAGCGCAGGCGTGCCGGGCAGCGTTACGCCCACCGCATCGCGTTGTCCGTGAGGAGCGGAGGGATCCGGATACCGAAGACGCGCGCGGAACCAGATATCAGGCACGCGCAGCGTCAGATGCATGTCGTTCGCCAGGATCGCTGCGCCCGAATGCGTAAGGTTGCCTGCCAGCGCGAAGCTGTTGCTGCCGGGGTAGGCAACGTCGATCGGTGAGGTGGCAACGTGGGCCAGCTTCGCCGTTCCGCTCGGCGCATTCACGCGGCGAAGATCGTAGACATCTGCGTCGGGAACGGCCGGCGAAGGCGACACATCGCCTTTCAGCGGCGCTTCCCAGTTCGGATCGGGCGAGATCAGGAAATCCACAAGCGTGCCGGGCAGTACTGCATGCATCTGCGCGATGTGCAATTCGCGCTGATTGAGGCCGTCGCCGTTGAGATCCAGATACATCGCACCGATGACCAGCATAGTGTCTTCCGAACGCCAAGGTTTCGGCTGTGTGCCGAGCAGCAGGTACTCCCATGGCTTTTCGCGCAGATGCGCCAGGCCGGCGTTGACGCCGTCGCGATACATGTCGAGCGTGTGTTTCTGGTCCGCAGGCAGTGCGGCATAGGCTGTTTCGGCAACCGCGCGCAAACGCTGGCGTCGATGGTTGATATCAGTGTTCAGCGCCGCCGGGCCAACCAGTTCGGATAGCTCGCCCGCGGCCAGGCGTCGCATAAGATCCATCGGAAAGAAACGCTCCTGCGCATGCACGTAGCCCAGTGCATACGCGACGTCATCGCGCGATTGACCGGTGATGGTGGCCGTACCCAGTGCATCGCGACTGATCGTGACAGGATGCTGCAGGCCAGCCAGGGATTGCCTACCATCGAGCTGGGCGCGGCTGCCAGCCAGCAACCACCATCCGGTGATGCTGCTGCCGCCCACGATGATCACGATCAGAACGAGTACTGCACGGAACCAGCGGAAACGAGGTTTCATTGGTTGGCAAACACCGCGAAGATGCCCGCGTAGGGCTTGACCATGAAGGTGGGAGCGCCGGCGTAGCCGGTGCCGTCGATGTAGAACTGCGAAATAGTGCCATCCAGATACAGCGCATCGCGGCAACCGAGCTTGTCCCGGAACAGCGAGGCAAAAGTGTGGAAGTTGACCGGTGATTCGCTTACCGCAAACACCACCTGATAGGGGCCGCGCGCACAGACGCCACTGCGCCACTTGGTGCTGTTGGAATCATTGACGAACTGGCTGTTGATCTCGCCATCGATCACCAGCATCGGGCCCGATTGCGTGGCCCAATCGACCGGCTTGCCATCGGCTTTGAACTGCGTGCTGGTACGCACGGCGGCATGACCATCCGGATAGATCGCGAATACGCCGTTGGGCTGGATCGAAAAATTGCCTGCGGCCG
This sequence comes from Dyella flava, assembly GCF_016904955.1. GTDB lineage: Bacteria > Pseudomonadota > Gammaproteobacteria > Xanthomonadales > Rhodanobacteraceae > Dyella_B > Dyella_B flava. The sequence goes on from NZ_JADIKE010000038.1 coordinate 451,707, forward strand.
GATTGCCGCGAAAAAGGTTCAACGGCACCAAGGTCTTGCCGTTTTCCACATACATGCCCAGCGGGGCAAAGGCCTGGTCGTAGATGCCCGCGTTGGCGGCGAACATCAGCCGCTTGCCATTGGCCGCGCCCCATTCGCGGAGGGTCTGGATATCGCCGAACGGCTGTCCGTTGTCGGGGTTCTTCCAATGCAGGCTCAGCGATTCGCGATGCAGATCCAGGCTGACGACGGTGAAATCCTGCCCCTGGAAAGTGACCTCGCGGCTTTCCATGGGCTGCACCTGATAGTTGCAGCCGCCCAGCAAGGCGCAAACCCCGAGCAGGGCAAGCAAAGAAAGCATCAGGCTGCGGCGCAACCGTTTGGCGGGCTTGGACGGGAGCATGCTGTGATGGTCGCCGCCCGGCCGTGATGGATGCAAGACCACAGACGCAGATCCAGGCCTTAAACTGCGACTTTCCGTCGGGATGGACCCGCATGCCCTACACCCCCATCGTTGCCACGCTTGGCTATGTGCTTTCGCCGGACCGGCGCCAGGTGTTGATGATCCACCGCAATGCCCGGCCCGACGATCAGCATCTGGGCAAGTACAACGGCCTTGGCGGCAAGATGGAGCCCGGCGAGGACATTGCCGAGTGCATGCGGCGCGAGATCCGTGAAGAAGCCGGCATCGAATGCGAATCGATGCATCTGCGCGGCACGCTCAACTGGCCGGGCTTTGGCAAACAGGGTGAGGACTGGCTGGGTTTTATCTTCATCATCGACAGCTTCCGCGGAGAACCGCTGACGCAGAACCCCGAAGGCACGCTGGAATGGGTGGCTATCGACCGGATCATGGAACTGCCCATGTGGGAAGGCGACCGGCACTTCCTGCCGCTGGTGTTCGATGGTGATACGCGGCCGTTTCATGGCGTGATGCCTTATAAAGACGGCCGTATGCAGTCATGGGCCTTCACCAGGCTATGAGTGCGGCCGCAGCGCCACGCATTGTCCGGATCGTTGCCGGGATGATCCGCAACGATCAAGGGCGCGTGCTGCTGGTACGCAAGCGCGGCGCGGAGGTTTTCCAGCAGCCGGGCGGGAAGCGTGATGCCGGTGATCAAGACGATCTGCACACGCTGGCGCGAGAACTGAAGGAGGAACTTGGCTGCACGATGCAGCGTGATGGCGCACAGCTGCTAGGTTGCTTCAGCGCATCCGCTGCAAACGAACCGGGATGCGTGGTCGAAGCCATCGTCTACGAAGTTCGGGCCAGCGGTCCATTTACGGCCTGTGCCGAAATCGAGGCCTTGCAGTGGGTTGATCCGGCGCAGCCGGGAGATTTGCCGATTGCGCAGCTGAGCCGTGAGCAACTGCTGCCTTTAATGATCCCCAAGCCGTAGCGTAGGTTGGGTTGGCGCAGTGTAACCCAACGATGTTTATCGCGCCGATCGAATTCCGTTGGGTTACGCTGCGCTGACCCAACCTACCTCAACCTGCGCGGTGCAAAGTGCTTATGGAGCCTGGCGCACCGCCACCACGGCATTGAGCCCACCGAAGGCGAAGGAATTGCTCAACGCCGCGCGCACGCTCATCGCACGGGCTTCGTGCGGTACATAATCCAGATCACAGGCGGGATCGGGACCGAGATAATTCAGCGTAGGCGGTACGATGCCGGTGCGCAGTGCGCCAAGCGTTGCAATCAGTTCCAGCGCACCACCTGCACCCAGCGCATGACCATGCATGGGCTTGGTCGAGGAAATCGCCAGGCGACGCGCATGTTCGCCGAAGACTTTGTGGATGGCACGCGTTTCGGTGCAATCGTTGGCGGCCGTGCCAGTGCCATGCGCGTTGATGTAGTCGATCTCGCTCGGCTGCATGCCGGCATCTTGCAGCGCTGCCGTCATTGCCGCCGCCGCACCGATCTCCGATGGCGCGGCAATATCACCCGCATCGGCGCTCATGCCGAAACCCGCCAGCTCGCCGAGGATGGCGGCACCACGCGCCTGGGCACTTTCCAGCGTCTCCAGCACGAACATCGCCGCGCCTTCGCCCAGCACCAGGCCGCGCCGGTTGATGCTGAAAGGACGGCAGGTGTCCGGAGCGAGTACGCGCATGGCCTCCCAGGCGCGCAGCAGGCCGAGTGTGATACAGGCTTCTGCGCCGCCAACGATCGCTGCATCGATCATGCCCGCACGCATCATCAGGGCGGCCTGCGCGATGGCGTGATTGGACGAGGCGCAGGCACTGGCCACGGTGAATGTCGGGCCGGTAATGCCGTGCGCCATGCTGATCTGGCTAGGTGGCGCATTGCTCATGATGCGCACGATGCCAAGCGGGTGGAAGCGGCCGCACTGTTCGGCATATAGCTTTTGGTAGAGCCCTTCGCGGGTTTCCTCACCGGCAACCCCGACGCCGACCACCACCGCCGTGCGCGAGGCGCGCTCGTTGCGAAAGCTCAGGCCGGACTGGCGGATGGCTTCATTCGCCGCCACCAGCGCGTATTGGCTGAGCGGATCGAGAAACGGCAGGCGTGCTTCGTCGATGAAAGCGCGTGGTTCGAAATCGGCGATTTCTGCCGCGATCGCAGCGTTATTGCGCAGCTGGTTCGCGTCGACACGTCGGATCGGACCAATCCCGCTGCGGCCTTCGGTCATTGCCCGCCAGACATCGGCAGCGTTGTGGCCGAGCGCGCAGATGGCGCCCTGGCCGGTGATCACGATACGACGCATACTGAAACTCTTAGCCTTTAGCAGGCTTCTGTGCGAGCTGGCGGTCCACCGCTGCGACCAGGTGGCCGACCGTACCCGCCTCAAAATCGGTGTCTTCGTTAGGCAGGTTGATATTGAAATGTTCCTCGATATCGAAGATCACCTCGATGGCATCCAGGGAAGCGACACCCAGATCCTTGAGCGTGGACTCAGCGGTGATGGTGCTGATGTCGATCTTGGCCTGCTTGCTGATGATCTCGAAGACTTCCTGCTGCGTACTCATGCATCGATTCCCCGGTTTATCCTCTCCCAAGCGTGACGAAGAGTTCACGTATTGTCCATAAGCCAACTTGGCGCGTGGCCTTTAGCGTAACTTCTTGAGCCCCTCGTCGGCGGGGTGTTTTTCACGAAACGGGTGATTGCGCCGATGGCGGACGGGGGGCAAGCGTTGGCGTGGGGTAAAGCTTCGCGTGAGATAGGTGAACCTGGCAGTTCGCGAATGGATCCGAGCCTGTTAATCGCCCGCCACGACGCCCAAGGCGCCTTTGGCCTCGGTTGGCGCATCGTTGGCCGGATGCGCGCCTTTTTCGGCAAAGGCCAGGCAGACGATGCCCAGCATGATCACGCCTGCGCCCAGCAGGCGCATCGGCGTCAACGCTTCATGAAAAAGCCAGGCAGAGGCCAGCATCACCGTGACCACGTCCAGGTGCGAGGCCGCGAATGCGGGACCGATCGGTGCATGCTTGAGCAGACTCATCCAGGTGAAGAAATTGCCCACGTAGCCGATCAGCGCGATGTAGATCCAGGGATGACCGAACACACGCATCACCCAGGCGATATTCGCTTCAGGTGGAAAGGCATGTTCGCCGGTCAACTTGAAACTCAGTTGCACCACCGTGTCGAACGCCAACAACAGGGCGAAGCCTGCCAGGTAGAAGCGCCAGGTTTTCATCCGCCCATCCCGACGATGGCTACGCCCGCACTCACCAGCAGAATTCCACCTACGCGCAGCGGCGTCAGTTTTTCGCGGAACAACCAGCGGCCGGCGATCATGATCGCCACGATGTTGATCGAGGCTAGCAACACACCCTGGGAGAGATCCACCAAGGAAAGAAACGCGATCCAGGACAACAAGTGAGTGACGTAAGCCAGGATGCCCAGCCAGATCCACGGACGACTCGCCATGTAGCGCCAGCGCGCCACGCCATCGCCCGCACGCGGATCACTGGCGGCGGCTTTGAAAGCAAGTTGGCCGCCGGTATCGAGCGTCACATTGACCAGCCACAAGGTGGCGACAACAGGAGACACGATGGGCGCGCTCAGGCGACAGCACGCGCGCTGGGCGTGCAGCTGGCAGCGATCTTGGCGAAGAAGTCGGCGGAACGTTGCGCCAGCGTGCGGCGCTCACGGTCGACGGTGATCATGTGGTAGCTGTCTTCGAGCAGCAGCATTTCCACCGGGCCGGATACCGAGCGTGCCACGAGGTAGGCGTTTTCCAGGCTGGCGACGTCATCTTCGGTGGCGTGCGCGATAAAGCAGGGCGCCGTCACCTTCGGCAATTCGCGGCTCACCACCGCGGCCATGTTGTACATCTCGGCCAGCGACGGCCACGGATTGCCGGGCAGGCCGGCAGCGGCGCTATCGCCGCCCAACATCAGGCCGCTGATCTGCGCGCGCAGGCGTTCATCGCGCAGGCCATAGGGTTCATTCTCATGCACCATGCGGTTCTTGCCGATTCCCAGGCGCGCAATCATCGGCAGCAGGAAAGAGAGTCGGCCGTACCACGGAATCGCCCAGCCGTCGTAACGGAAGGTGGCGCCATAGACGCCTACGCCGCGAACCCAGTTCGGGTGATCGGCGGCAAGCTTCAGCGCGAGTACCGCGCCCATCGACAGGCCCGCCACAAACAGGTGGTCGACTTCGTGACGATAGCGTTCCGCGGCCGCTTCCACGCTGGCGTACCAGTCTTTCCAGCCGGTAGCGAGCAGGTCCGGCACATCGCCGCAGTGCCCGGCCAGTTGCATGCCGTAGACGCTGAAGCCGGCCCGGTTCAGACCCTTGCCGACCAAGCGCATCTCGGTGGGAGTGCCGGTCAGTCCATGAATAAGCAAGACACCGGAACGGCCGCCTTCGAAGCGGAACTCGACGTTTTGGATCACTAGCGGGTCTCTACAACACTGAGGGGCGATATTCCTACAGTCTGTAGGTGCAGGCTTTCCACCTGCTTTCGCACAAGATATTGGGCTGATGCCACGTAACTCAGCGGATTTCGCGCATTTTTTGTCGGATCAGGCGGTGCTGACCCGACCTGCGGCAAAACCGCTTTTTAGTGCCCGCCGAAGCCGCCGCCGCCGAAGCTGCCGAAATGGCTCACGCCAATCGAAATGCCCATGGTGCCGGTCGGGTGATCGCAGCTACCGGTGTTCTGCGTCACGCTGACATTGCCCGATTGGAAGCTGCCGGAGCCGTAGTGGCTGGCGCTGACCACGCCCACGCCGACATCGCCGTGGACCTGGGGTTTGGTGAAGGTGGAATCGTCGCAGGCCGGTGCCGAGGCGGAGGCATCGTTGCCGCGGGCGCCGCTGGTGTCGCCGTAATACACGCCGGGGGCCGCCGCGGAGGGGCGTTGGCCATTGATGGTGACAGCGCTGGGATTGGGCTGGGCGCTCGTCGCGTGCGCCGGCTGGGCCGCCGAGGCGCTGGCGGCAGGGTAACTGCTCATGTTTGCCGGCAGCTTCAGGTTCAGCGGCTGACTGGCCGATTGCGCCCATGCTGCGGTGACCAGCAGGCTTGTCGCCAGGGCGGTAATGGCTCGTCTGTTCATAAGTGCTCCAGGGGGCATCGCCCACATAACGCACGGCAGTCCCTTACCATACACATGCTCATACGGTGACTTGTGGCCAGTTGAAGTTCCTTTCAACTGTCGTTAGCCGGTTGTCTCAATGCGCTCAACACGGCGCAGGCCGCGCGGCAATACTCCACCGCGGGTAGCGCGGTTGCCGCCGTACTCGACCAGATCCGACCACTTCAGCGTCAGCTTGCGCTGGCCGGCGAACAAAGTGACTTCGCCCTTGCCTTCGGTCACTACGGCGACGCCGACCACGCGTTCGTCGCCGCTGCTCAGCTTGGCCTTGGGAATTTCGATCAGCTTGTTGCCCTTGCCCTTGTCGAGTTCAGGCAGTTCAGCCACCGAGAACATCAGCAGGTGGCCTTCGGTGGTGACCACCACGATGCGATCGCGCGACGGATCGGCCGTGACCTGCGGCGCCAGCACGCGTGCGCCGTCACCGAGCGTGATGATCTGCTTGCCGGCCTTGTTGCGTCCGGTAAGCGCCTCGAAGCGGGTGACGAAGCCATAGCCGAAGTTGGTGGCCAAGATCAGGCGGGTGTCGTTGTCGCCTGCGGCGATCGCATCGAAACTCGCGCCGGCCGGCGGCGTGAAGCGGCCGGTCAGCGGTTCGCCATTGCCGCGTGCCGAGGGCAGGGTGTGTGCGGGTGTGGAGTAACTGCGGCCGGTGGAGTCGATCACCGCGACTTGCTGGGTGGTGCGCGTCTTCACCGTGGCGAGCAGGCTGTCGCCTTCGCGGTAGGACAGGCCTTCGGCATCCACGTCGTGGCCCTTGGCCGCGCGGATCCAGCCCTTCTGACTCAGCACTACCGTGACCGGCTCGCTGGCGACCAGTGCGCTTTCGTCCAATGCCTGCGCGGCTTCGCGCTGCACCAGCGGCGAGCGGCGATCATCGCCGTACTTGGCGGCGTCGGCGCGCAGTTCTTCCTTGATCAGGCCCTTGAGCTTGGCCGGTGATTTCAGCAGCACGTTGATCTTGGCGCGCTCTTCTTCCAATTGGTCGCGCTCGGCATTGATCTTCATTTCCTCAAGGCGGGCCAGCTGGCGCAACTTGGTATCGAGGATGTAGTCGGTCTGTTCTTCGCTGAGCTTGAAGCGCGCCATCAGCACCGGCTTGGGTTCGTCTTCGGTGCGGACGATGCGGATCACCTCATCGAGGTTGAGGTAGGCGATGCGCAGACCTTCCAACAGGTGCAGGCGGCGCTCGACCTTGGCGAGGCGATGGTTGAGGCGGCGCGTGACCGTGTCGATGCGGAAGCCCAGCCACTCGGTGAGGATGCGCTTGAGATCCTTCACCTGCGGGCGGCCATCCAGCCCGATCATGTTGAGATTGACGCGGAAGCTCTTTTCCAGATCGGTGGTGGCGAACAGATGTTGCATCATCTCGTCGGCGTCGACGCGGTTCGAGCGCGGCACGATCACCAGGCGGATCGGGTTTTCGTGATCGGATTCGTCGCGCAGGTCCTCGATCATCGGCAGCTTTTTCGCGCGCATCTGCGCGGCGATCTGCTCCAGGATCTTTGACGGGCTGACCTGATGCGGCAGCGCGGTGATCACGATATTGCCGTCTTCGCGTGCATACACCGCGCGGGCACGGATCGAACCGCCGCCGCTCTGGTACATCGCAATCAATTCATTGCGCGGGGTGATGATTTCCGCGGTGGTGGGATAGTCCGGGCCGCGCACGTGTTCGCAAAGATCCGCGATGGTGGCGTCCGGATCGTCCAGCAGGCGGATGCAGGCGCTGGTGATTTCGCGCAGATTATGCGGCGGAATATCGGTGGCCATGCCCACCGCGATGCCCATCGAACCGTTCAACAAGACATGCGGCAGGCGTGCCGGCAGCCAGCTGGGTTCTTCCAGTGTGCCGTCGAAGTTTGCAACGAAATCCACCGTGCCCTGACCCAGCTCGCCCAACAGCACGTCGGCGATCGGGTTGAGCTTGGATTCGGTGTAACGCATCGCCGCGAAGCTCTTCGGATCGTCGGGCGAACCGAAGTTGCCCTGGCCGTCGATCAGCGGATAGCGGTACGAGAATGGCTGCGCCATCAGCACCATGGCTTCATAGCAGGCGCTGTCGCCATGCGGATGGAATTTACCGATCACGTCGCCGACGGTACGCGCGGACTTTTTCGGCTTGGCGCTGGCGGCCAGGCCCAGCTCGCTCATGGCGTAGACGATACGGCGCTGCACCGGCTTCAGACCGTCGCCCACGAAGGGCAGGGCGCGGTCCAGCACCACGTACATCGAATAATCGAGATAGGCCCGCTCGGCGTATTCCTTGAGCGGGATCTGTTCGTAATTGGCTTGCAAGTTCATGGGGGTAATCGTATGGGCGCAAGGGCGCCGCAGGCGTGGTAGATGGTGCCAGATGCAGAGGTCCTTGGGCTAGAATGCCCCGATCCTTGTCGTGGGCAAATCCATGCACTATCTACGCACTATGGCTGTTGTCGCGGCCTGTGTCCTGGCCGTCGGATGCTCGCAGCTTGCGGGCCGGCGACCTCTGCTTGGTTATAAGGACAAGGATCATCCGAAGTCGGATACCGCGCTGGTCGTATGTGCCGAGCAGCCGCAGTACATCTGCGGCATCACCGGTGTCAACGACAAGAGCACCTGGGAGAAATACAACGGTGGCAAGACGCCGTGGGTGCGCGTTCTGCCCGGCGACCAGGTGATCAGGCTGACGCTGTCCAATTCGCACCTGATCAACCGTCCCTGGCTGAAGATCAACAACGTGCAGGCCGGTCATGTCTACCGCATCACGGTTGGCTTCAGCGGTACGGCACTGACGGCGACGTGGGTGGATCTGGGCAGGATGGATTCCTACACCATCCATATGCCGCAGTTCCCGTTGAAGCCCAAGTCGTATACGGCGCATTTCTGATTGATTCTCGCCTCAGCTCGCTTGTCTCCTTCTCCCCTTGGGGGAGAAGGTCGGGATGAGGGTGGGAGCTTACGATGACGCTTCATCGGAGCGCACTTCAGATGTGTCAGTGGGGCGAGATTGGCCCCTGACCTAACCCTCTCCCCAGGGACAGGGCTTGGTCGATCAATCCTGCTGCACCGTAATGCCCAGCTTTGCGAGCTGTGCCTGCACACTGTCGGGGCCGGCCAGATGTGCTGCGCCGACGGCGATGAATACCGTGCCGGGCTGCTTGAGCATGTCACGAATTTTGCTGGCCCAGGCTGTGTTTCGCTGCACGATCAGTTCCTGGTAAAGCGCAGGTTCCTGTGTTTTCAACTCATCATTTTCCAGTTTGGCGATGGCGGCGACATCGCCTTGTTTCCAGGCGTCGACCAGCGACAGCAGTTCCTCTTTGGTCTTCGCGACGTCACGCAAGGTGTCGCGTAGAAAACCGATCTGCATGGGTGCTGGCAGGTCGGCCAGAAACTGGATCTGCTGCTCGGCTGTTTCCAATCCAAACACCGGTTTGCCGGCGCTGCTCATCTGCGCCCTGAGTTGTTTGTCGACACCCTCGGCAGGATCGAGCCCGGCTTTGAGCAGTGGTGCCACTGACAAGGTCAGTGCGGCAAGCCATGGCTTCATCGGTTGCAGCGTGGTCACGCCGCCCGGCAAGCCAGCCAGTTCTGCAGCCTTGGCCAGCGCAGCGTTGTCGCTCTCGCTCAGTTGCGTGGAGAGCGGGTGCGCGGCGTCGAGGCCATATTGCAACACCAACGTTGTCACGCTGGCCTGATCGTCATCGGTCAGTTCGATGTACAGCGACTGGCTGTGTGCGAGCGCTTGATCAAGCGCCGGGAAGTGCCACTGGGTGTCGTTCGGCAGCAGGTGCACGGTGCCGAACAGATAGACCGTGCTGTTGCCGATTTTTGCTTGCCATAGGGCAGGATGGGCCAGGGCGTTGCCGCACAGCAGGAATAGCAGCGACAGCACAGAAAGGGAGTGTCGAAGTAAGCGCATGGTGCCTCAGCGAGGTACGCGATAGCCGCCGGTTACGCCGTGCGGACTGAGGGTGAGTTGCCAGAGCTGGTCGCGCCGGCTGCGGAAGACGGCGGCTGATACCGCCAGATAAAAATGCCACATGCGGCGGAAACGTTCGTCATAGCGCCCCGAAAGCGCCGGCCACGCCGCATCGAAATTCGCCCGCCAGGCACTAAGGGTGCGATCGTAATCGGCACCAAAGTTGTGCCAGTCTTCGACCACGAACAAGCCTTCGAGCGCAGCGGCAACCTGGCTGGCGGCTGGAATCATCGAGTTCGGGAAGATGTATTTTTCGATCCACGGATCGGGACGTCCGGGCGTCTGATTGGTGCCAATGCAATGCAACAGAAACAGCCCGTCGTTTTTCAGGCAGCGCCGCGCTACTTCGAAATACTCGCGGTAGTTCTTGCCGCCGACGTGTTCGAACATGCCGATCGACATGATGCTGTCGAAGGGTTCGTCAAGCTCATGATAGTCCTGCAAGCGGATCTCGATCGGAAGGCCGTGGCACAAGTCGCGCGCCAGTTCCGCCTGCTCGTTGGAGACGGTGATGCCCACCCCGCTGACGCCGTAACGCTCTGCCGCAAACTTCAGCGCCTCGCCCCAGCCGCAGCCGATATCCAGTACGCGCATGCCGGGCTTCAATTGCAGCTTGCGGCAGATCAGATCGAGTTTGGCTTCCTGCGCATCGTCCAGATTCGCCGCCTGCGCCCAGTAACCGCAGGAATACATCATGTGTTTGCCCAGCATGGCCTTGAACAGATCGTTGCCGCGATCGTAGTGCGCCTTGCCGATCTCAAAGGCGTGCTGGCCGCGCTGCAGGTTGATGAAGCGGGCCTTAAGGTGCGCGATCAGCGTATCCAGTGTCTTGAGGTGCTCGTCCACGTGACTGGAGAGGATGCGGGTGAACAAGCCGGGCAGATCGTCGGCATCCCACCAGCCATCCATATAGGCTTCACCCAGTCCCAGCGATCCGTGCGCGAACACGCGTGCATAGAGCTGCTCGTCATGAACTCGGATATCCGTCGGCGCTGAACCGTCAATGTGCACGCCGGCGGCCTGAAGCAATTCGGCGGCGCGTTGCTGCAAAGAATCCTGACTCATGCTGTTTCTTCCTTGCCCAATATCCCGAAATGAACTGGCGACCAGGCATACACCAGGTCGACACCAGCTTCGCGTACCAGGCGCAGCAAGGTCTGTGCGTTGGGTTCGCTTAGCAGGAATTCGATCTTCTGCGGCAGATCATCGGCCAGTTCGAAGAATGCTTCGTGATGCAGCACGCCGTGCCGGCCGAAGCCTGCCGTTGCGCGGAACACCGAGCCGCCGCCAAGCTTGTGGCGCTTGGCCAGTTCCAGCACCCATTCGGAGACCAGCAGGCCATCATGGCGGGCATGCACATGCGTGTAGAAGCGCAGGAAGATGCCATTGGCGGAGGCGTTGCCGAACGAGGTTTCAAAGCTCATGACGTCGATTCCCTATCAATGCCGCAGCAGGCCACGGGTGAGGAAGATACCGAGAATGGTCATCGCCAGGCTGCCCAGAAGGTGTACCGCGACATGCGTGCCGAACCAAAGGTATTGGCCACGCAGCAGCAGCGTGTCGGCCTCGGCGGAGAAGGTGGAGAACGTGGTCAGGCCGCCGAGGAAGCCGGTCATCACGAACAGGCGCAATTCCGGCGGCAAGGTCTGGAAGTGCTCGAAGATGCCCATCATGCAGCCCATTATCAGGCCACCGCTGAGGTTGGCCGCGAGTGTGCCAAGCGGGAGAGTAGGGAAGATGGGGTTGAGCAGGATGCCGAGTATCCAGCGCATCCAGCAGCCCAAGGCGCCGCCCAATCCGACGGCAACAAAACCGCTCAAGCTCACGATGTGTCTCCTGATTGCAATGGATCTGTTCCACGGCAACAGGCACGCCCGCGCCGCCGGAAACCGGTGGTGCAGGCATCATCAACCTTTCGGTGGTTCGTTCCACAAGAGCGCGCCTTGGAGAACGGGAGGCATGCCATCTCCCTCATCGTGGGCATGCTAGCCGATGCGACGGCGAGTTGGTAGGTTGGGTTAGCGCGTAACCCAACGATGTTTGTTGCTTCGATGGAATTCCGTTGGGTTACGCTGCGCTAACCCAACCTACCCAACCTGCGGATGGCCGGCAAGTTCCGGCATGTCGGCAATCATGCGTGCAACCTCTTCGGGTTCCTTGCGATGCGCAGCAATGACGTGCCGGCCTGGACCGTAAGGTCCCCACTCCCCTGCATTGGTTACCGTGAAGATGCCCATGGTAGGGACATCCGACGCGCAGGCCAGATGCATGATGCCGCAATCGGCGCTGATATAGACGGCCAAACCGGAAAGCACGCTGGCAATCTTGCGCAGATCGCTGGAGTAGTAGCCGGGGTAGCGCGAACTGAGCATGGATTGGCCGGAGGCCGGCAGGATCTCAACGATGCGGTGCTCCGGATACTGCGCTTCCAGCACCTGGATAAATCGCATCCACCAGGCTTCGCCCAGCAGTTTGGGTCCAGTGGCGTTGGCGAAGATGCCGATGATGCCGCGGCCCGGCGAGCTGATGCCGCCTGCCGCCAGTGAACGGGTCAGTGCGCTGCGTCCTTGTTCGCGCTCTTCTGCGCCAAGGCGGATGTCCGGCACGGGATAATCCGCCGCGGCGTCGCGACCCATCGCGCTGCGCAGCAGGTAAACCGGGCGCCGGCCCTTGCTTTCCAGCTTCTCGGGCAGCGGTACGGCGTGGGTGATTTCGCCGTGCTTCTTCGGGCTGCTGAAGCCGAGCGTGTACGTCGAATTCGACAGCAGCATCAACAGGCGGCCGGTCTGCGACAAGGGATCGGCATCGATCGCCAGGTCATAGCGGATCTTGCGCATGCGCCGCAGGGTGCCGAAGAACTGGAACGGGTGACCGACGCCGTGGGCAGGCAAGCGGAAGATGCGCTGCACGCTGAAGAAATGCCCGTACACGTCATCGGCAATCGGGCTGCGCGTAAGGATGTCGATTTCCGCCGCCGGAAAGACCTTTTCCAACTCCGACAGCAGTGGCGTGAGCAATAAGGTGTTGCCCAGGCTGTGACTGACATGGCACACCAGGATACGGTAAATGCCTTTGCCCGGCAGCGGTTCCGACGTGGGCTGTCCATGGCTGCCGAACACCATGCGCATGAGCCGGCGCGCGACCTTGCGGCGCAGATCGTTGATCGGGTCGTAGTAGCGCGTGTTCTTGAGCACAGGAGTTGGGATCAGAAAAGGGCGACGGCGACTATACCGGTTCGCCGCTCGATGTAAGCAGACCGTGTTCGATCAGCCAGTGTTTAGCGTTTTCCGCGTCCTGTTCGAACCAGGCACGCGCCGAGCCAAGCCGGAAGGTATAGCCCCATGCATCCATATCGGTCATGACGCGCTCGCGGCCGACACCGGGCAGGGTGCCGCCCAGCATGATCTGCAGGTAGCAGACAGCATCCTCTTCGGCGATCGAGTCGGTTGCGTCGGTATGGGTTTCGGCACGGCGCTCCGGCGGCAGCACGATCAGGTGCCCGGCTTCGTGCAGCAGAGAGTGCACCGGCGTATCGCTGCGGGCGTAAACGGTGTTGCCGATGATGCCGGCCTCCTCTTCGCCCCAGTAGCTGCCGGGAATGGTTTCGCCGTCAGCCACCTGCACCATGCTCAAGCCGTAATGGGCGAGCAGGGACTTGATGGCCGAGTGGTCGATGTCAGCGATACGAAGAACGTCAGGCATTTACTCCCTCTCCCCTCCGGGGAGGGTTGGGGTGAGGGGTCAGCCTCGCGAAAGGGCTGATCCATGGCAGTGTTTTGAAAGAAGGAGGCCGTTTAACCGAAGGACTAAAGCGTGAGGCGGTCGCAACCCACGCCTCAGCCCATCCTCCCCCGCAGGGGAGGGGACGCGATCAGGTTGCAGCATTACCCGCCGGCTTGCCATCCGGCAGCGCCACCGACAACTCCAGCACTTCATGCCCGCTGTCGCGTTCGACATTGATGTTGATCGCTTCGAGGTCGACGTTGACGTATTTCTTGATGACCTCGAGCAATTCGTTACGCATCAGCGGCAGGTAATCGGGCGCACCCCGGGTGGAGCGTTCCTGCGCAACGATGATACGCAGGCGTTCTTTCGCCACGACAGCGGTCGGTTCCGGTTTGCGCTTCAGGAAATCGAGGATACCCATCGCGATCAGCCTCCGAATACGCGCTGGAAGAAGCCCTTCTTGGGTGCGTCAAGGAAGCGCATCGGGCGGGTCTCGCCGAGGATGCGGGCCACGGTGTCGCGATAGGCCTGCCCGGCGTGAGAATTTTCGTCCACGATTACCGGCACGCCCGCGTTGGATGCTGCGAGCACGTTTTCCGATTCCGGAATCACACCGACGACATTGATGCCGAGGATTTCCTCGACGTCCTTCACGCTGAGCATTTCACCTTGGTCCACGCGCGAGGGGTTGTAGCGGGTCAACAGCAGGTGCTGGGTGATGGCGCCGTCACCGCGTTCGGCGCGACGGGTCTTGCTGGCCAGCAGGCCCAGGATGCGATCGGAGTCGCGCACCGAAGAGACTTCCGGGTTGACCACCACCACGGCGTGATCGGCGAAGTACATCGCCAGGTGCGCGCCCTTTTCGATGCCGGCCGGCGAGTCGCAGATGATGTAGTCGAACTCTTCCTTGACCAGATCGTCGAGCACTTTCTCGACACCCTCCTGGGTCAGCGCGTCCTTGTCGCGCGTCTGGCTGGCGGCAAGTACGTACAGATTTTCGTAGCGCTTGTCCTTGATGAGGGCCTGCTTGATATTGGCCTCGCCGTGCACGACGTTGACGAAGTCGTATACCACGCGACGTTCGCAGCCCATGATCAGGTCAAGGTTGCGCAAGCCGACGTCGAAGTCGATCACTGCCACTTTCTTGCCCTGCATGGCCAGGCCGGTGGCAAGCGACGCACTGGTAGTGGTCTTGCCGACGCCGCCCTTACCGGACGTCACAACGATAATCTCAGCACTCAAGGGTTCGTCTCCGCTGGTGTTCTTATAGTCAGTAATAGTTACTTCAGAGGCGCAATCAACAATTTCTCGCCATCGAGCCAGCATTGCACAGAGTGGCCCTCCAGGTCTTTCGGAATCTGCTCGAAGACCCGGTAATGGCCGGCGATGGCCACCAGCTCGGCACGGAAGTCCGAGACGAAGATACGTGCCTTCACATCCCCCTGTGCTCCCGCCATGGCGCGGCCCTTGAGGCTGCCGTAAACATGGATGCTGCCATCGGCGATGACTTCGGCGCCGTTGGCGATCGCGCCCATCACCACCAGGTCGTGATCGCGTGCATACACTTGCTGGCCGGAACGCACGGCGCCTTCGTGGTGTTGTGCACCCGGGTTGCTGCCGGGAGCGGGCGCCGAAAGTACCGGTTCGCGCACCGGTGCCGGTACGGGTGCAGCTGCCGGCACGGGGCTGGGCGCCGGCGACGCGATGCTGCCACCATCCGCAGGCTCGTAGGCGGCGCGGAACTTGGCGATCAGCGGCAGGCCCATGCGCTGGGCCAATGCCTCGGTAGCACTGGTGCCATAGGCCAGGCCCACCGGCAGCATCCCCGCGCTACGCACCGCTTCGAGCAGTGCGTCAACCGTACCGTCGTCGGGAAGGTTGAGCAGGTGGCTCAGGTCGAGCACGACCGCGGCGCGTGAGAACAGCTGCGGCGCGGAACGCACGCGGCGTTCCAGTTCCTCGCACAAGGCCGCCGCATCGGGCCTTTTTATACGTACACAAGCAATGCCGACCTGGCCGAAGCGGAGGTCGCAAGCGTCATTGGCTTCCATCTTTGCATTCATAGGCGCCGCTCTCCGGCGAGGCGGCGCGGTTTGGAGTCGTTGTTCAGGGAAGGCGTACGGCCAGCCAGCCAGGGCAGGTCGGGCAGGCCGCCATGTTCCAGGTAGGTGTCGCGTACAAAAGCATAGCTGGGCAAGTCCTTGGCCAGCAGGCTCACTTGCGGCCCGTGCGTGCCCATCCGCTGCTGGCCCACTTCCTGGAAGCCATAGGTGCCATGGAACAGCACCACGACGTCGTCCGGCGGCTCCAGGAACACCTCGCAGGTCAGCAGCGGTACGCGCACTTCGGCGAAGCTGTTCACGTCGCAATAGAAAATGCGGCCCAGGCCGTGGCGGCGATAGGCGTTGGCGATGACGATGCGGTCGATGTAGACGAACGACTGATAGTGTTCGGCGAACCAACGGTAGTTGGGGCTGCCGTAGTCCCGGCCATCGCGCAGGGCGATCAGGAATCCGGCGAGTTGGCCGTCGATCTCGGCGACGCGGAAGTAGTCGGCATGCTCGTAGAAGTAGCGCAACTGTGCGGCGTCCAGGACCAGAATGGAGCGACCGGCGGTGTTGTTGAGCGCCAGTACGGCATCCAGGTCGTGCTCGCGCACGTCGCGGATGGCAAGGGCCATTCGTTGCTCCGCAGTGATGGGTGGCTAGTAAGACCGACGGGCGGCCCAGCTAAGGATCCATTATGGCATGTGCCATCTGGCGGTTCATCCCGTGCTGCGGCATGTAAAAGCTTTGTAAAGCCGCAAGTTGGAAGATGCGCCCGGACGGCGAAAGCACGTCGCCGCGCGGTTGTCGATACCCGGCAAGGGGTGACTTCCCGCGCATTGCATGGCATGGGCGCGGGCCTATGATGCGGGGCATGGCAATGACCAATTTCAATCACATCCGAGCGTTGCGCATCACGGGGCTGATCGCCTACCTGTGCATGGGCACGCCGTTGTTCACCAATTGGGCGACCGAGCGGCTCGATTTGCTGAACAGCCCCAACTTTGCCTTGCTGCTGTGGACGCTGTCGTATCTGTTGTTCGGCATTCTTTACCTGCTGATCACCAACAACCTCGGGCCCACCGGCAATCTCGGCGCGCGCACCAATATGGTGGCGCGGTTGTTCGGCTTGCTGCTGCTGACCGTGGCTGCGTTGATGGTGGGGTGGTACAGCCATAGCGGCCTGTCTGCGACCTTGCTGGTGGTCGTGGCGGTGGTATTACCCTGGCTGGTACCGTTCTGGGTTGGCGTGGCGTGGATCGTCTTTCAGACCTTGTGCCTGTCTGCACTGTTCTCCACGTTTGCCGAACTCAAGCACAGCATCATTCTCGGTGTGCTGCAGGCGAGCCTGTATACGGCGTTCTCGATGCTGGGCTTCGTGGCATCGATGGTGGCCAGCCAGCAGGCGGAGGAGCGCGAAGCGCAGCGCCGCCTCAACTCCGAACTGCGTGCCACGCGCGCACTGCTGGCCGAATCGACCCGCATTGCCGAGCGCATGCGCATCGCGCGTGAGCTGCATGATTTGATCGGCCACCACCTTACGGCGTTGAGCCTCAATCTCGAGGTGGCCAGCCATCTCAGCAACGAGGCGGCCGTCGAGCATGTGCGCAAGGCGCAGAACACCGCGCGCCTGTTGCTGGCGGACGTGCGCGAAGCGGTCAGTGAATTGCGCCAGGACGACGCCATCGATCTGACCCAGGCCCTGCAAAGCCTGATGGATGGGGTGCCAAGCCTGCGCGTGCACCTCAACACGCCGCCGCGTTTCAGCGTGGAAGATCCGCGCCGGGCGCAGGTGTTGCTGCGCTGCGTGCAGGAAATCATCACCAACACGGCCAAGCACGCGGGCGCGCGCAACCTGTGGCTCACCTTCGCCTATGACGATGAAAACCTGTTGAGCCTGAGCGCGCATGACGATGGCCGTGGCGCGACGGCCATCGCGCCGGGCAACGGCTTGTCGGGCATGCGCGAGCGCCTGGCCGAGTTCGGCGGCGATGTATCGATGGAAAGCGAAGCAGGGCAGGGTTTTGCCCTCCATGTCCGTCTTCCCTTGGGTGAGCCTTCGGTGCTGGCGCATACGCCATCACGCTTCGAGCCGCCCGCGTTGAGCCTGACCTGATGACTTGTAAGAATAACTGCTGCCCCAGTTCGTTGTACGTATGTGGCTCACGATGAGTCGCCAGCGCTGCGAGGATTCACGATGATTTCCGTTTGTCTCGTCGACGACCAGAACCTGGTGCGCCAGGGGGTGCGTTCTCTACTTGATTTGGCAGAGGACATTCGCGTCGTGGCCGAATGTGCCGATGGCGTGCAAGCCGTGCAGGACATCCCGCGGATCAAGCCGGATGTGGTGCTGCTCGATCTGCGCATGCCCAACATGAGCGGCCTGGAAGTGTTGCAGGCCTTGTCGGCACGCAACGAATTGCCACCCACCATCATTCTCACGACCTTTGATGACGACCAGTTGGTGTTGCAGGGCCTGAAGGCAGGAGCACGCGGTTATCTGCTGAAAGATGTGTCGCTGGAGCAGTTGGTGGAAGCCGTGCGCACCGTGGCAAGCGGCGGCTCGCTGGTGGCACCGATGGTGACCCAACGCCTGCTGGCCGGGGTCGGCCGCATCCATAACCAGTTCACCAGCCTGGAGCAGCCCGATCCGCTGACCGAGCGCGAGACCGAGATCCTGCGCCTGCTGTCCGGGGGTTACAGCAATAAGGAGATTGCCAATTCGCTCAAGGTCGCCGAAGGCACGGTGAAAAACCACGTCTCCAACATCCTTTCCAAGCTAGGTGTGCGCGATCGCACCCGGGCAGTGCTCAAGGCACTGGAGCTTGGGATCGTCTAAGCCTCCGATAAGGCGACGGGAATTGTCAGAAAATGCTGCGTAGCAACGCAGCTGCAGACCGCTTTGGCCCGTAGCGTTCCTGAGCGCGAGCAAGTACCATCGGCAGCTTAGGCGCCGGCCGAACCCCCGTCCTGATGCGATTTTCCTCTTGGGAAAGCCATCCGTGGCGGTCCGGTTCCAGCCTGCGCTTTCCACTGCAAGAGATACGTCTCGGAGAACCCTGGAATGACGCGTGTTCTGGAATTCATCGTTGCCCTTGTCATCGTCGCCGTTGTCGGCGTGGTGGTGGGCGTCATCATGCCCAGCAGCGGCCACGTTGAGCGGTCGTTGGTGGTCAGCAAAGACCTGCGCCAGGTCTACGACGTAGTAAATAATTTCCGTACCTTCCCCGATTACGGCGTGCTTCGCGCTTACGATCCGAAGACCCAGTACACGCTTTCCGGCAATGCCTATGGTCCGGGCTCCGAGATCAGCTGGAGCAGCCAGGACGAGAAAGTAGGCAACGGCAAGCTGACCATCGCCAGCGCCCAGCCGGAATTCGACAAGATCGACCCCAGCGTCAATAGCGCCGAGATCATCTGGAACGTGGACAATGCCTGGCGCGGTAACGACAAGCATTTCACCCTCGACCTGCTGCGTCAGGGCAACACGGGCAAGCTGACCAAGATCACCTGGTCGTACGATGTGACTTACGGGTTCGACCTGCTCGCCCGTTATTCCAATATGTACATTCACGGCCAGCCGGATGCCTTCATCCAGTACAGCCTGAACGACCTGCAGAACGTGCTCGCTGGCGTGCCGAACGTCGACTACAGCGCGCTTGATCCGTACATGGTGCAGACCAAGCAGACGCCAGTGTTGCTGGTTTCCACCTCGATGAAGCGCAAGGACGGTCTGGACGGTCTGAACGCCGCGACCGACGCCGCGATCAAGGAAATCGAAGATGCCGCCAAGAAGCTGGGCGTGCACACCAACGGTCCGCGCATCATCTTCACCACCAACTATGGTGATGAAACCTACACCTTCGACGTGGCTGAGCCGATCGACTCGTCCAGCCTCACCGTGGGCGGCCAGAGCTATCAGCTGACCGCGCCGACCCCGCCGTCGC
The DNA here is from genome assembly GCF_016904955.1 of Dyella flava. Lineage (GTDB taxonomy): Bacteria > Pseudomonadota > Gammaproteobacteria > Xanthomonadales > Rhodanobacteraceae > Dyella_B > Dyella_B flava. Next base: position 470,939 of record NZ_JADIKE010000038.1, read on the forward strand.
TGGCCGATCAGGAAGCTCCGGCTTCCAGCAGCACCGCTGCCGCACCGGCCAATAGCCAGCCGCAGCCGGGCAACAAGGACCGTTACGGTCGCCTGGTGATCGACAACAACGTGGTTGGCACGCTGGCCTTCGGCGGCGCGGCCCTGGAAGCTCCGTGGAACGGTACCGCCGCCGGCGTGCCGCAGACCCGCGACATGCTGAAGGCCTATGCTCAGACCCACGGCTACAAGTACGACGAAGTGACCAACCGCTTGTATGACATCCTCACTCAGCCGGAAGTGAAGGATGCCAGCGGCAACATCACCACCTATGCGCAATACACCGTGTACCTGCCGGTCACGGATTCCGCAGACGGTGGCACGCTGCCGCAGCAGACGCCTGAGCAGCAGGCTGGCATCAAGCAGCCGGGCATCCTCAACGCCAACGGTCAGCCGGCTTCCAGCGGCACGGCGCCGGCTCCGGCCAGCACCGCCGCAGCGCCCGCCGGCAAGTAAGCGCCAGCTGCATACGGCTAAAAAAGCCCTCCCTTCGCCGGGAGGGCTTTTTTGTTTAGGAGAGAGTGGAGAGGAGTGAGAGGTGAGAGAAGAGCCAGAAGCTTGCGAGCGGCGCCTTTCTCTTACTCCTTACTCCTCCACTCACTCCTCGCCGTTCTGCGGTACATTGCGACGCAGTCCTCTTCACGACCGGACATGATCGAAACCGACAAGCTCACCAAGCGCTACGGCCATTTGACCGCGGTGGATGCACTGAGCATCTACGCCGAACCGGGCCAGGTACTCGGCCTGCTGGGTCCCAATGGTGCAGGCAAGACCACGGCGATGCGCATGATCGCCGGCTTTCTCGCACCTACGGCGGGCACTGCGCGGGTATGTGGACACGATGTGCGCAAGGAGCCACTGAAGGCCAAGCGTGCACTCGGCTATCTGCCGGAAGGTGCGCCCAGTTACGGCGAAATGACCGTGCGCGAATTCCTGGTCTTCATCATGCGCATGCGCGGCCTGCGCTCCGACGTGGGTCGTCGCCGTTTTGATGATGTGGTTGGCCAGTTGCAGCTTGAAGATGCGTTGAATGTCAGCGTCGATACCTTGTCAAAAGGCCTGCGCCGGCGCGTAGGCCTCGCACAGGCGATCGTGCACGATCCACCGGTGCTGATGCTGGACGAACCAACCGACGGACTGGATCCCAACCAGAAACATACCGTGCGTCAGCTGATCGACATGATGGCGCGTGAGCGCACCATCCTGATTTCCACGCATCTGTTGGAAGAAGTCCATGCCTTGTGCAATCGCGTGGTGATCATCGCGGGCGGACGCTTGCGCGCTGACGCCACGCCGGCCGAACTGGAAGCGCGCTCGCGTTATCACGGTGCGGTGTCCTTCAGTGCGGCCGGCAGCGGGGTTTCGCAGGAAATGCTGGGGCGCTTGCCGCAGGTGGCGGGTATCGAGGTGGATCCGCTGGATGGCCGGATCACCGTCTTCCCCAAGCCTGGCGAGCGGATTCTTGAGCCGGTCGAATCGCTGCTGCGCCAACAGGGTCTGGAAGTTTCCGAGATCCAGCTCGAACGCGGGCGCCTGGATGAAGTATTCCGTCAGATCACCTTGGGGACGGAAACGGGGGCGCAGCCATGAGTCCAACGATGGCGGTGATGCGCCGCGAACTGCGCAGCTATTTCGTTACGCCGGTCGCCTATGTGTTCCTGGTGATCTTCCTGGTGCTCGCGGGCATCCTCACGTTCTACGCCGGGGATTTCTACGATCGCGAAATTGCCGACTTGCAGCCGTTCTTTGTCATGCACCCATGGCTCTACCTGATCCTGGTGCCGGCGGTGTCCATGCGCATGTGGGCGGAAGAAGCCAAGTCGGGCACGCTGGAATTGCTGCTCACCCTGCCGATGACGCTGTGGCAGGCGATGCTGGGTAAATTCTTGGCTGCATGGCTCTTCATAGGCCTGGCCTTGCTGCTGACGTTTCCCATCTGGATCACCGTCAATTACCTGGGTTCGCCGGATAACGGCATCATCATTGCCGGCTACATCGGCAGCTGGTTGATGGCGGGCGCGTTTCTGTCCATCGGTGCGTGTTTGTCCACGCTGACCAGCAGTCAGGTTGTAGCGTTCATTCTCACCGCCGTGGTGTGCGTGCTGCTGATTCTGGCCGGTCAAGCCGAGGTAATGGATTTCTTCCAGGGTGCGTTGCCGCGCAAGCTGGTGAATGGTGTGGCGCATCTGTCCATGTTGCGGCATTACGAAGCCATTGCACGTGGAGTGCTGGATGTGCGGGACATCATCTACTTCGTACTCACCATTGCCGCCTGGCTGACCGCCGGCGTGCTGGTGCTAGATCTGAAGCGGAGTCATTGATGCCACGCCTTGCCCTGCGTCGGCGCACCATTCTGCTCAGCGCGTTGATCGTGCTGATCGTGTCTTATTGCACGCTGACGCTGGTCACCAGCCGCTGGATGGGGCCAGAGCGTTTTGATCTGACCGCGGACCGGCTGTATACGCTGTCGCCGGGAACGCGGCAGATCATTGACACCGTACATCGGCCGCTCTGGCTCACCTTGTATTTCTCGCAGCATGCGACCAGGGATCTGCCGCAATGGCGCAGCTACGAGCAGCGCGTCGCGGAAATGCTGCAAGAGATGGTGGCGCGCTCGCACGGGCGTATCCATTTGCAGATCGTTGATCCGGTGCCTTACTCCGACGACGAAGCGGCGGCCGAAGGCAGCGGCTTGACGCCGATCAGCGGTGGCAGCAACGGGGAACGTATTTTCTTCGGCCTGGTGGGGTCGACACGGCCTTCCGCCAACGACATGGCCGCGGATTTCACGGCGGATATGCCGGATGACAAGCACAAGGGAGTGGTCGATCGCACACTCTCGATTGCGTTCTTCGATCCGGCCCGCGAGGCCTTCCTGGAATACGACATCGCCAAGTTGCTGTACCAGCTCAGCGAACCGGAAAAGCCGCGCATCGGGGTGATCAGCGATCTCCCGGTGATGGGCAATCCGGTTGAGGGGACGACACCTTGGGCCGTCATGCAGCAGTTGCAGCAGTTGTTTGAAGTGGATGTGCTGGACGCGGACAAGCTCAAGAAGATCGACAAGAACATCCAGGTTCTGCTGCTGATCCATCCCAAAAATCTGGCGAGCGATGCGCAATATGCGCTCGATCAATACGTGCTCGGCGGCGGGCATCTGGTTGTGTTCGTCGACCCCTATGCGGAATCCGATCCCGCGCCGTTGTCGGAAGATTCCCTGGCGGGCACGAACAATCACAGCTCCAATTTGCCGCGCCTGTTCGCCGATTGGGGGGTGGCCTATAGCCCTGACCAAGTGGTGCTCGATCGTGGCCGCGCCTTGCAGATTGAGCTGGCCGGGGCAAACCTTGCCCATCCGGCGATGCTTGGCCTGGGCACGCAGGAACTCAATCGCGATGATGTGGTGACAGCGAGCTTGCAGCGCGTCAACGTTTCCACTGCCGGCCATTTTGATCTGCTGCCGAACGCGAATACGCGTCTGATTCCCCTGATGCAAAGCAGTGCCGACGCGGAAGTCGTGCCGACGCAACGGGTGATCGACGCGAGCGGCAATCCATCCAGTCTGCTGCAGGGCTATCAGCCGCAGAATCAGAATTATGTGATCGCAGCGCGGCTGCGCGGGCCATTCGTCAGCGCCTTCCCTGAATTTGCCAAACGGCCTGGACACCTGACCAGGTCAGCGCCGAACACAGAAGTGATCCTGGTGGCCGACACTGATCTATTGACCGACCGGCTATGGGTGGAAACCCAGAACTTCCTGGGCCAGCCCTTGCTTAGTGCCTTTGCCAATAACGGTGATTTCATCAGCAACCTGGTCGATAACCTCAGCGGTTCGTCGGCACTGCTTTCCATTCGCGGACGTTCCAGTTCGCAACGCCCGTTCACACGGGTCGATGCCTTGCGACGCGCGGCAGACCGCAAATTCCTGCAAAAGAAGCAGGAGCTGCAAAGCGAACTGGCCGATACCAAGCAACGGCTGAGCGAATTGCAGCCGGCGAAAGGCGAGCGCGATACGTCCACCAGTGCCGAACAGAAGCAGGAGATCGAACAGTTCCTGCAACGACAGCTGGCCATCAGCAAGGAACTGCGCGACGTGCAGCATCAGCTCAATGCCGAGATCGATGCCTTGGGGCTGCGCTTGAAAGTGATCAATATTGTGCTGCTGCCGCTGCTTATTACCCTCGTTGGCCTGCTCTATGGCTGGCGCCGGACGAGGCGCAATCGTCGCGAGCGGCCGTAGCGCCAATCACCAAACCAGCGCGAGGCGGGAGTCGGCATCAGGGGCGCGCTACGTTTTGTTAGCCGTTCCTGATGGTGGCAATATGCCGCATTGAGGTGAGGTAACGCAGGGCAGGTCGTGGACTAAGCTGGGCTGCCGTCACCAGGTGAGGGGTGTGTCGGGTCGATGATCGCGGTACTGCTGAAATGGATCGTTCCCTGGGAATTCTCGTGGGTGTTTCTTGCGAGTTTCCTGGGGGCATGCGTGCTGTATTGGCGTGGCTGCCGCGCTTTGCAGGTGAGCATCGGCCGGCGGATCGCTTTCTGGACCGGGATGGCGCTGGTCTACCTGTGCCTGCACACGTATTTCGATTTCTATGCCGAGCATGAGTTCTTCATGCATCGCATTCAGCAATTGCTGCTGCATCATCTGGCGCCGTTGGTGATCATGGCATCCTATCCGGGCTCGGTGTTGCGCGCGGGCCTGCCTTTCAGCTGGCGAGTGCATGTCTTTAAGCCCGCACGGCGCAGCTGGCTGTGGCGTCTGATCAGTGCGGTGTTGCTCAACCCGGCGGTGGCGACAATTCTGTTTGTCGTGTTTATCCTGGTCTGGTTGATACCTGCGATGCAGACGATGGCGATGCTCGACTGGCGCGTCTATCGCTTTATGAACTGGTCGATGGTCATCAGTGGTTTTGTCTACTGGTGGCTGGTGCTCGATCACCGGCCGCGCCCACCGGGGCGGATGATTCCCGGTTTGCGCGTGTTGTCGCCTGGCATCACCATGACGCCGCAGATCCTGGCCGGCGCCATCATCACTTTCTCCAAGGCGGATCTCTATCCCATCTTTGAAATCTGCGGACGCGCGTTTCAGTTCAATGTGTTCACCGGCCAACTGATCGGCGGCATCATCATCTGGGTACCCGCGGCAACCATAGAAACCGTCGGCGGCCTGCTGGCGATGCGACAGTGGTTGCGGTTATCGCGCACTGGCCGTATCCGCCGCCAGTTACGCAGGACGCAACCGGTGACGAAGGCCGTGACGGTTGGCGGCCAGGGCTAAGCGCCGATCATGCTGTGGTGTAGACGTGCAGCAGTTGGCGTGCGGTGAAGTGTGCTTCAGAGGGATAGCCATAAGCATTGTTGATATAAGTGACGCCATCGACCGTGATGTGGCGGTTGACGTGGCTATGCCCGTAGATGTGCATGCTGGCGCCGAGTTGCCGTAGCTGCACGTCCAGCACGTGTGCGCCAAGAATGGGATAAAGCCTGCGATGCTTTTCGGGGATGCGATCCGGCATCAGGTCAATGCGCGGCAGGAAGTGCGAGAAGCTGATGATCTTGTCGGCGCCTTCCAGCTCCGGTGCTGAATGTGCGGGATTGCGTTCGACAAACCAACGCGTGATGGCGGCATCGTCGTAGCCATGCGGCCAGCGGCAGGCACGATAATCAGCCCATGCGCTTCTGAGGTAGTCACCCGGCCTGCCAAAGGAATAGTCATACCAGCCAAGCAGTGGCACGATGGCAAGGTCTTCATGACGAAAGGGTGTCAGGCAAATGCCTTGAGCCGATGCTGTTTCGCATACGGCATCGAACTTTTCGAACGAGTCGTGCATGCCCTCGCGATGTACCCACAGGTCGTGATTGCCGGGCACATAAAGCACGGTGGCAAAGCGGCGCATCAAGGCTTTGAAACCATCCTGGATAAGTGCAAGCCGGTCGGACAGGTCTCCTGCAAGGATCAGTGCATCTTCCTGATAATCCTGCAGTGACAATTGCTCCACCCATGCGCGGTTGGGCGCGTAGTCCAGATGAAGATCGGAAACGGCAAACACACGCATCGATCATGGGCCTCGTACGGGGTGAGCGATATGCTCCTCTTTAATGCTTTGCGTAAATTAGCACGCTGGCGTGTGCGAGATGTCTGAATTCACCGCGTAAGACGCAATGAGCAGGCTATTGGGGATCAGTCGCGTTGGCCGGCCGCACCAGAAAGTGCACCGGTAAATGACTCCCGTCGGCAAAGTCCAGCGTGATATCCACGCTGTCACCGGGCGTCAGCGCGCGGCTGACTTGTTCAAGCATCAAATGGTAGCCAGCCGGGGCCAGCGTTACCTTGCCCTGTGGTGCTATCACCAGTTGCGCGACTGCGTTCATGCTGCTCATGCCGCCACTTCCCATGCTGCTTTGGTGCAGCATCACCGAGCCATAAGTAGCGCTGTGCGCGGAGACAAGTGTTGCTGCGGATGAGCCGGTGTTATGCAAAGTGACGTAGCCACTGGCCGGAAGCCTGGCTGGTAGCAGCCGGATCCATGCTTCGGTGGCGGTGACATGATCCGCCTGGGCAGCGAGAAGGTTTCCCACGGGAAGCAGGCCGATGGCCAGCAGCAGAAGCCGGGATGGCATCCTCACGGCGCGCTTCCCGGACCCAGCAGCAGATGGAGATCGTGCACGAGTTTGTCCTGTGCATCCTCGGGCGTTGCCAGCAGCCTGGCCTTGCCGTTGCCATCGAAAACATAGATGCCCGAACTGTGGCTGACATCGTAGCTGCCATCCGACTTGCCCGCTTCGCGCGTGAAGGCGGCGCGATAGCGTTTGGTAAGCGCTTCGATGTCGGCGGGTGAACCGGTCAGGCCAACTGCGTGCGGATCAAACGCTTTCACGTATTCGTGCAACACGGCGGGCGTGTCGCGATTTGGATCGACACTCACGAAAAGAATGCTTGCGCCATCGGCAAGTTTGCCCAGTCGCTGCATCACGACATGCAACTGCGCCATCGTCAGCGGGCATACATCCGGGCAATGGGTATAGCCGAAGTAGAGCAGGGTGACCTTGCCGCGATAATCATCGGCGGTAACGGTTTTGCCTTCGTCATTGGTCAGGCGGAAAGACAGGTCCGGCATATGCCCGGAAATATTCGTCAATTGCCAAGGCTGCGGCTCGTCTTGATGACAGGCGCTTAGCAGCAAGCCCACGGCGAAGAGCAGCAACAGCGTGGTCAGGTGGGCGAAACGCGGCAGCTTCATGCAACAATCCTGTGATGGCCCCGCGCAGCATACGCTACTGGCGCGGTGCTGATTGATCTCTTGCAACAGGAAACGGTCCTTATGCGACAACTTGCCCCTGGCCGTCGTTTGTTGGTGGGACTGGCTGGCGCCAGCGCTGTGTTGCTGGGCACGCTCGGCGCACATGCTTTACGCAATGTGCTGGATGCAGCGCATCATGAGCTGTGGCACACGGCGGTGGAATACCACTTCTGGCATGCACTGGCCTTGGTTGCCGCGGTGGCATGCGGCCAAGGCAAGGCGTCGCGTGTCGCGGTCTGGGCATTCGTGGTCGGCATCGTATTGTTCAGCGGTAGCCTGTATGGGCTGGCACTTGGCGCGCCCAGATGGTTGGGCCTTGTCACGCCTTTCGGCGGCGTGGCGTTTATCTCCGGCTGGATTGCGTTGGGGCTTTCGCTGCGAACCAGGTACCAGGCCTGACGCGCTTCCGGTGCCGGGTTCGATACCAGACCTTATTTCGCTCCGCCACTCCCGCCGCCGCCACTGCCACCACCGGCTTGTCCGCCGATGCTCGGCATGGTGTAGAGGTCGGCAAAGGTCTGGACTGAATGGATCTGGATGCTGCCGAATTCATTGGTGGCGTTGAAGAAGTGCCAGGGATTGCCATCACCGGTTTCCAGCGCGATATGGCCGCTGTCGAAGCGTTCGACAGCCGGATCAAAGCTATGCCAGCGTCCTTTGACCCACGCCATCACCCATGCGTGTGGCACGAACACCCTCGACTTGTTGCCGTAGCGCTCCACATACATCATGCCGACTACGACGCGTGCGGGAATGTCTTCCGCCCGCGCCATCGCAGCCAGCAGTACGGCATATTCGACGCAGTCGCCTTTGCGATTGCGCGCCACTTCCAGTGCGGAGGCATAACCAATATCCACTCCGCGCTGGGAAAGATAGCGACTGACAAATTTGCTTAGGTTGCCCATCACATGCATTTTGTTGACGCTGTCTCCTGCGGCACTGTCGGCAAGCCGTTGGATGATCGGCGAATCGGACTGCAACCAGGCATTCGGCTGGATATCGGCGGATGTCGGTGGATCCTCCGTATCGATCATGCCGCGGTAAACGTTGATTTGCCATTCGCCATTGCCGAGATCGACGACGTTTTGTTCGTCGGTATTGATAAATGGCTTGATGGCGGCCTTGTTGGTGACGCGCACGCGATAGCTCAGGAAATCGCCGAGCATTTCCGGTGTGATCAAGCGCGGCGAATCGATGGTGGCCGAGCCCATCATGTTCACACTCTGGCTTGGCGCGTCGGCACAGCTTTCCGTGCAAGCGACCAGGTCCAGCGGCTGACCCAGCATGGAAAGCGAACCCTTGCGAAGATTGCCCTGCGCATCCAGCCAGAGATCGACCACCTGGTCACCGGTGGAGCGGCGCAGCGTTTCGCGCTGATGAGTCAAGGTTTCGACATGATCGGGAAAGCTCACGCGCTCATTACCCAGCACATCGACATCGAGATTCATCGGTTGCTGGCTGGCCTGGTTATAGACGAGCAGGTTGTAATGCAGTCCACGGTGCTGGCCGGCAGTCAGCATCGCCAGCCGCTGTCCTTCCACCAGCAAGGCGCCGCCTGGCCACGCCGTCACTGACTTGCGTACATCACCGCCAACAGTGTTGGTCAATTGCAGATCGCCATTCGGCAGCAATACCCCATCGACCTTCGTGTCATTGGCCGACATGGTCGTGTTCATGCTGAAGCTGAGCGGCTCGCCGCTGATGGTTTCCACGCTGCGGCTGATATTGGTGTAGGGAACGGTCGTGCGACTGCGCTCGACATCCATGACCAGGGTCTGCGTCGTCACCACCGTGTTGCCCACTTGTTGGCGCTGGATTTCTTCGTGACCGACCTTGCGTCCGTTGAGCAAGACGGTCATCCAGGTGGTTTGCGTAGCAGGAACGCTGTTATCAGCCCGGAGCAAACCAGGGGCAAGGCACAACATCGGCACCAGCAAAAGCGGGGCGATCCAGCTGCGCATAGGTCTCACCGTGGGGAACGGAGACGAAGCTAGTGAATACCTGCTTTTTGCCGAGGTCAATCTGCGGTGCGGCAAGCTTCCAGCGCTAGAATGAGGGTTTTACAGGAGATCGCGATGAAGCCGTTCGGCACCCCCCATTCCGACCATGCCCTGAAGGTGCTCCTGCTTGGCGCGGGCGAGCTCGGCAAGGAGGTGGCGATCGAGCTGCAACGCTATGCAGTCGAAGTGGTGGCCGTTGACCGCTATGCCGATGCACCCGCCATGCAGGTGGCTCATCGCAGCCATGTGATCGACATGCTGGATGGCGCCGCCCTGCGCGGCCTGATCGAGCAGGAAAAGCCCGATCTGGTGGTGCCGGAAATCGAGGCCATCCATACCCCCACCCTGGTCGAGCTGGAAAAGGCAGGTCTGCGGGTAATTCCGACCGCGCGCGCGACCTGGCTGACCATGAACCGCGAAGGCATCCGTCGCCTCGCGGCCGAAGAACTGGGCTTGCCTACCTCGCCGTATCGCTTCTGCGATACCGAGGATGAATACCGCGAAGCCGTGGCCGCCATCGGCTTTCCGTTCGTGATCAAGCCAGTGATGAGTTCGTCGGGCAAGGGGCAAAGCATCGTGCGGGACGCGGCCGCCGTGCAGAAGGCGTGGGAATACGCCCAGTCTGGCGGCCGTGCCGGGAAAGGGAGGGTCATCGTCGAGGGTTTTATCCCGTTCGACTACGAAATCACCTTGCTGACGGTTCGGCACAAGCATGGCACCAGCTTCTGCGCGCCGATCGGGCATCGTCAGGAGGATGGCGATTACCGTGAATCCTGGCAGCCGCAGCCGATGAGCGACGCCGCGCTGAAGGAAGCGCAGCGGCAGGCCGAAGCGATCACCGGCGCGCTGGGCGGCTGGGGTGTGTTCGGCGTGGAATTTTTCGTAAAGGGCGATGGCATCATCTTCTCGGAAGTCAGCCCACGTCCGCACGATACGGGATTGGTTACGCTGATCTCGCAGGAGCTGTCCGAATTCGCGCTGCATGCGCGGGCCATTCTGGGTCTGCCGATTCCGGTGATTCACCAGCAAGGACCTTCCGCATCCTGTGCCGTACTGGTGGAAGGGGAAGGGCGTGCACCGCGCTACCACGGCATCGCCGATGCCTTGGCCGAGCCGGACACGCAGCTACGGATCTTCGGCAAGCCGGAGGTGAAAGGGCGTCGTCGCATGGCGGTAACCTTGGCGCGCGATACAGATATCGATGCGGCCAAGGCCAAGGCGATTCGTGCCGCCAAGGCGATCCGCACGGAGTTGTAAGATCGAACAAGCGCTCCCCCCGTCGGACGATCCGAAAGTCGTTCCGGTGGGAGAGAGGACGCAAACAGCATACGGAGAGCAAGGATGGAATCGACGGGTTTTTCGCATTGGCTGGTGGTGCTGGTAGAAACCTTTGCATTGCTGTTCGTGATGCTGCTGGTCATCGTCATTCTGGTGGTGATGGCGGTGTGGGTGCTGGATCGTAATCAGACGCATAACTCCGTTCTGCGCAATTACCCGGTGATCGGGCATTTCCGTTACTGGTTCCTGCACCTGGGCGAATTCTTCCGCCAGTACCTGTACTCCAGCGACCGCGAAGAGTTGCCGTTTAATCGCGCGCAGCGCATGTGGGTGTATCGCGCGGCCAAGAATTCGGAAAACACCAATGCTTTCGGCTCCACCCGTGACTTGCGCGGCGAGGGCGTACCGTTTTTCGTCAATGCGGCGTTTCCGGCGTTGGGCGATCATCACGTCAAACCCAAGCCGGTCCGCATCGGGCCGTATACGCGCGAGCCGTACGATCATGCTTCGTTCTTCAATATCTCGGCGATGAGCTTCGGCGCGCTGTCGGCGCCGGCCGTGCGCGCGCTTTCGATCGGTGCGGCCAAAGCCGGTATCTGGATGGATACCGGTGAAGGTGGTCTGGCGCCTTATCACCTGGAAGGTGGCTGCGACATCGTGTTCGAGATCGGCACGGCCAAGTACGGCGTACGCACGCCGGATGGCAAGCTGGACGATCAGAAGCTGCTGGCGATCTGTGCGCACAAGCAGGTGAAGATGGTCAGCATCAAGCTGGGGCAGGGCGCCAAGCCCGGCATGGGTGGTTTGTTGCCAGCGGCCAAGGTTACGCCGGAAATCGCGGAAATTCGTGGCATTCCAGTGGGCCAGGATTCGCAAAGCCCGAACCGTCACCTCGATATCGGCAACGTGCAGCAATTGATGGATGCGATCCAGCACATCCGCGAGCTGACCGGCAAACCGACCGGTTTCAAAGCCGTGTTCGGCGGCATGGAATGGATTGATGAACTGTGCACTGAAATCGACCGGCGCGGCATGGAGAGCGCACCCGACTTCATCATCGTCGACGGTTCCGAAGGCGGTACCGGCGCGGCGCCACAGACCTTGATGGAAGGTGTGGGCTTGCCGCTACACGAAGCGCTGCCGGCCCTGGTCAATACGCTGATCGAAAGAGGCATGCGCGATCGCATCAAGGTCATTTGCTCGGGCAAGTGCATCACGGCGTACGACGTGGCATGGGCACTGTCGATGGGCGCGGATTTCGTCAATTCTGCGCGCGGCTTCATGCTGGCGCTGGGTTGCATCCAGTCACTGCAATGCAATCGCAATACCTGTCCTACCGGCATCACTACGCAAAATCCCCGCTTGCAACGTGGCCTGGTGGTTACCGACAAGAGCGAACGCGTGGCGCATTATGCGGAGAATGTCATGCATGAAGTCGGCATCATCGCGCACAGCTGCGGCGTGGATGATCCGCGTGAGCTTGACCGCACGCATTGCCGCGTCGTAGGCGATGACGGCATTTCCGTGCCGCTGATCAAGCTGTTCCCTTATCCGAGCGGTGCTCAGCAGAAAGTCTGAAGCAGGTATGTGTTGCGTGGAAGCACCCGGGTTGGCGGGTGGCTGTTCGGATCAGTCGCCGGATAGCTTGGATGACGCGCGCTGCAGATCCACCCAGCCATCGGCCACACGCACCTGCAAAGGCCGGAAGTGCCGCTTGTAGTCCATCTTCGGGTGGCCTTCGATCCAGAAACCCAGATAGACCCACGGAATGCCGCGACGCCGGGCTAGTTCCACCTGCTGCAGGATGGCAAAGGTGCCCAGGCCGCGGTCCTGCTCGTCCGGGTCGTAAAAGGTATAGACGGCTGAAATGCCGGTGGCGCAGATGTCGGTGACGGCCACGGCCAGCAGGCGGTCGGCCAAGTGCAGTTCCAGAAATACCGTGGGACTCCACGGCGCGGTAAGAAAGCGCCGGAAATCACTCGCTTCGGCTTCGTCCATGCCACCGCCGGGATGGCGGGTACGCAGGTAGCGCGAATAAAGCGTATGGCGCTCGCTGTTGTAGCCGGCCATGCGTTCGGTGACGGTCAGGTCCGCGTTGCGTTTGAGGCATCTGCGCTGGGAACGGTCCGGCTTGAAGTTCGCCACGTCGATGCGGCAAGGCGTGCAGGCATGGCAATTCGGGCAGTGCGGGAAATACAGATGGCCACCCGCACGGCGGAAACCGTGATCCAGCGCCGCCCCATACAGACGATCCAGCTGGGGGGCAGCCGGGTCGATCACCAGGTTCTGTGCCGTGCGCCCGGCAAAATAGCCGCAGGCGTGCGGCAAAGTCTGGAACAGGCGGACGTGATCGGAGCGCATGGGACGATTCTATGACCGTCGCAGGCTACCGTGGCAAGCAATTTAGGGCCTGTCAGCACTATTGGCGTAGCCCGCGCCGGATGGTGGGCAAACAGCTTCCAGCGCGGGCTACGCCAATAGTGCTGACAGGCCCTAGATGAAGTGCAAATAGTGCAGGGCCAGCACCATGAATACGCCCAGGATGGCCAGCAATACGATGCGCCGCACCCTGGCGACGGTGTGATCGCGGCGGACGTAAAGGGCTTCGGTAGGATTGCGCTCCGCCCGCAGTTCTTCGCCATGGCGGATCATCGGTTCGATACCTAGCTGGCGCAACAACTCGCGCCCCTTGGTGTAGTCGTCCGCGCGGCTTATCCAGACTTGCGGCCAGCTGTCCCGATTCTCGCTGCGCTGCGAGTAGCTGAAGCGCCGATAGCTCGGACGGTTCCAGTTGGAACGATTCGTGACCGTGGTCTCCACGCCGTTTTCGGCCATGTAGGCGACAACGCGATCGATGTTTTCCTGGCGGGGCGAGGTATAGAGCAGACGCATGGGGCAAGTTTAGCAGGCTGTAAGAAGCAGCCTGCTAACGCGGGCCATGGTGGAACCTGGTGATTCATCAACCGTCGCTGCGCAAGCGGATCAGGCCTTCCTGGGCCGTGGACGCTACCAGTTGGCCGTCGCGGCTGAAGATCTGCCCGCGTGCGAGTCCGCGGCCACCCTGGGCGGTAGGGCTGTCAAAGGAATAAAGCAGCCATTCGTCCACCCTGAACGGGCGGTGGAACCACAGTGCGTGATCCAGGCTGGCCATCTGAATGTTATGGGTGAGATAGGAAATGCCGTGTGGCAGGGTCGCGGTGCCGACCAGGTGGAAATCCGAGGCGTAGGCCAGCAAGGCGCGGTGCAGGCTGGCCGAATCGTCCACCGGCGCGGTGATGCGGAACCAGATGTGCTGGATCGGCGGACGCTTGGGCGGGTGGATCTCGTCGCGCGGCCACACCTCGCGGAATTCGAACGGACCGTCAGTACCCAGCCAGCGCTGCAGCTTTACGGGCAGGCGAGCCAGTTCTTCCGGCGGTACCCGATGCATCGGCTCGAGGTCTTCGGGCTCGGGTACTTCCGGCATCGAGGATTGATGCTCGACGCCTTTTTCCGGAACCTGGAACGAAATCGAACCGTTGAGGATAGGCTGGCCATGCTGGATGGCCACCACGCGCCGGGACGAAAACGAGCCGCCGTCGCGCGCCCGTTCGACGCTGTAGACGATAGGGGCGTCGATATCGCCCGCGCGCAGAAAGTAGGCATGCAGCGAATGTGCCTCGCGCGAGGGATCGACCGTCTGCTGCGCTGCCGACAGCGCCTGCCCCAGCACCTGGCCGCCAAACACGAAACGCGTGCCGATGTCCCGGCTCTGGCCGCGGAAGAGGTTGTCTTCCAGCCGTTCGAGCTGCAACAGCTCTATCAGTTCTTTGACGTGCGCGTCGCGCATGCAGCTAACCCCTGAACGTATTGGCGCCGAATTATAGCGGTGGCGGAGCTAATGATTTGCGCCAATCCGTTTCAGCCCACTCCCGGCCAGCACCTCGGCCCAGGGAAACAGCGGACCAGGATCCAGCTTCCGCGGCACTTCCTTGGCGGGATCGTCGCTGGCGGGGACGCGTGCGGTGTCCAGATCCTCGTGACCGGCAATCTCATGCAGGCTGGGGAAATCCACGCGCAGCTGCGCCAGCAGTGCCCGCAATGAAGCGATCTGCGCCGGGGTATAGGGATCCGTCATGGTCTGGCGGCGTGAATCGAACCACAGCGGGTAGCGCCCCTTGTTGACCAGCTCAATACCGATCGACTGCGGGTTGTAGCCACGTATGTGGTTGGCCACGCGCGTGCCCGGCACATAGCGGTACACGGTGCCGTCGCGATCGATGTAGTAATGACCACTATTGCCGGTACCGCTTTCGTACAGCACCTTCTCGCCGTATTCCCGGGCCATGGCCAGGTCGGGGAGTTCGGTGCAATGGATCACCACCAGAGTGACAGTGCTGGCCGGCCGCTCCGGCAACTTGGCCACGTAGGGCAGGGGTTGATCGTGGATGGTCAGCATGGGCATGGGACCAGTCTTGCATAAGTGCGGCGCGCAGACTTGCCCCTGCAAGCAACCCCCGCTGGCACGCCTCACTTGGCGGGGCAGGGTTCGATACAGGCGGCTCACACACCAACAGGGATATCATTCGCGATCTGTTGTTGCGCACAAGGAGGCTGTCATGCCCGGACACGTCATACTCTCCCATGGTTCGGATGCCAGTCCGGATGCCACCAAGGTCAGCGTGCTGGCGAAAGTCGCCGAATCGATGGGCTGGAGCACGGAGCGCCCGGACTATCGCGAGGACGATGCGCTGGGGCACGCAGGCTCGGTAGCGCCGCGCATCGAGCGCCTGCACGCACGCATCGCTGCGTGTGCACAGCCGCCGGTGCTGATGGGTTCGAGCATGGGCTCGTTCGTTTCCGGATTGGCTTCGCTGGAGCAGCCGGTGGCGGGTCTGTTCCTGCTGGCGACCCCGGCGCTGATTCCGGGTAACGATCTGGCGTTCGATCTGCGTGAAGACGTGCCTACCTTGCTCATCCACGGCTGGCAGGACGACGTCTGTCCGCTGGACGAGGTCTACGAATTTGCACGGCGCCGCTATCTGCCGCTGCTGGTGCTGGATGACGACCATCGCCTTGGTGCGCACGTCGATGAGCTCAGTCGGCAGTTCGGCTTTTTCCTGGAACAGTTGGCGAAGCGCGCTTGAATTCCTTTTTTGCAACCTGCCCCAAGGGGCTTGAATATCTGCTGCGCGACGAACTGATGGCGCTGGGCGGCACCGACGTCCACGAAGCGCTGGCCGGCGTTCGCTTTTCCGGCACCTTGGAGACGGCCTATCGCGCCTGTCTGTGGTCGCGCCTGGCCAGTCGCATCCTATTGCCGATCGCAGAATTCGAAGCCGCTTCCGATGACGCGCTTTATGCCGGTGTGCAGGCCATCGACTGGTCGCAGCATCTGGCGCCGCACGCCACCTTGGCGGTGGATGCCAACACCGCGCAAAGCAAGATCTCGCACAGCCAGTTCCTGGCTCAGCGCGTGAAGGATGCGGTTGTCGACCAGTTCCGGCAGCACGGCCAGGAACGTCCAGGGGTGGATACGGAAGAGCCCGATGTGCGCATCAACCTGCGCTTGCGGCGTGACCGCGCCACCGTATCGATCGATCTGGCCGGCGCGCCGTTGCATCGCCGCGGCTGGCGCGAGCAGCAAGGCGAAGCCCCCTTGAAAGAAAACCTCGCCGCAGCGATGTTGCTGCGTGCAGGCTGGCCTGAGGTCTACGCCCAGGGCGGCGCCTTGCTCGACCCGATGTGCGGATCGGGCACCTTGCTGATCGAAGGCGCCCTGATGGTGGCCGATGTGGCGCCTGGCTTGCGCCGTACGTACTACGGCTTCCTCGGCTGGAAACAGCACGATATCCCGCTGTGGCGCAACCTGCTTGAAGAAGCGGGCAAGCGAGCCGAAGCCGGATTGCCGGCCTTGCGCAGCTGCTTCTTTGGTTCCGATGCCGATCCGCGCATGGTGCAGACGGCTAAACGCAATGCGCAGGAAGCGGGTGTCGCTGGTTTCTTCACACTCGATCGTCACGATGCGCTGCATGTTGCGCCGCCGCCGGGATGGACGCAGGGTCTGGTCATCACCAACCCGCCGTATGGCGAGCGGCTGGGTGACCGCGAGAGCATGCCCAGGCTTTATCGCATGCTGGGTGAAACCCTGCGCGATCGTTTCACCGGTTGGCGTGCCGCCATCCTGGCTGGCGATGCGGAACTGGGGCGCGCGACCACGCTGCGACCTGAAAAGAAATACGCCCTCTACAACGGTGCGCTCGAAACCGTACTGCTGATTTTCGAACTGCATCCGCGCGACGACACACCGCGCGAAAAGCCGCCGCTTTCGTCCGGCGCGCAGATGCTGAAGAACCGCTTGGACAAGAACGTCCGCCATTTGCGTAAACGGCTGGAGCGCGAAGGCATTCATGCCTGGCGCGCGTATGACCAGGATCTACCCGAGTACGCTGCCGCCATCGATGTGTATGCCGATACGTCCGGCGCCACGCATTTGCATATCCAGGAATATCGTGCCCCTGCCAGCGTCTCCGTTGAAGTGGCGCGCACGCGTGTGCGCGAGATGGCGCGTGTGGCGGGCGAAGCGTTCGACACCCCGCGTGCCCGTATCGCGCTGAAGACGCGCGAGCGTGGCAAGGGTGGTTCCAAGTACGGTCAGTTCGACCAGCGTGGTGAATTCATCGAGGTGGAAGAGGGTGGTTTGCGATTCCTGGTAAATCTTTACGATTACCTGGATACCGGTCTGTTCCTCGACCACCGCCTGGTGCGTGCAAAATTACGCGAGCTGGCCGCTGGCAGGCGTTTCCTCAATCTGTTTGCCTATACCGCGACGGCCAGCGTGTATGCGGCAGCGGGCGGGGCGCGCGATACGACCAGCGTCGACTTGTCCGGCACCTATCTGGAATGGGCGTCGCGCAATCTTGCGTTGAACGGTTTTACCGGCGAGAAGCATCGGCTGGTGCAGTCCGACGCGGCCAGTTTCCTGCAGCATTCGCGCGAGCGTTATGGGCTGATCTATGTCGATCCGCCGACGTTTTCCAATTCCAAGCGCGCCGACGATTTCGACGTGCAGCGCGACCACGTCAAGCTGCTGCTGGCTTGCGCGGATCGTCTCAGCAACGACGGCATCATCGTGTTCTCCAACAACTTCCGCCGTTTCACACTCGACCGCGAAGGGCTTGAAGAACGATTCAGCATTGAGAACTGGGGCGCGGGCAGTATTCCGTTCGATTTTTCGCGCCGATCGAACATTCATGATTGCTGGCTGATGCGGTTGAAAGGGCATGCGTCCGGGGCGGCTGAGGACGGGGTAAATCCTTGGGACGGCGCCCGTGTAAAGAAATGAAACGCTTCAGTACAGATTAAGCGCGTGAGGACGACGATAACTCCATCTTGACGGAGGTGTGTCATGTCCAAACGTAGTGTCGGCAAGTTCGTTGCGATCGGTCTGGCGCTCGCCACGGCCGTGGCTTTGCCGGTCGGCGCATCAGCCCGCGGCTGGTATGGTGGTGGGGGTTGGCACGGTGGTTATTACCACGGTGGCTGCTGCTACCGCGGCGGCGGTTATTGGTACGGTGGTCGCTGGATTGCCGGCGCCATCGTGGGCGGTGCAGTGGCAGGTCTGGTAGCCGGCGCAGTGGCCGGGCCGCCGGTTTACTACGCGCCGCCGCCGGCTGTGGTGTATGCCCCAGGCACGGTGGTTTACCAGGGTGTTCCGCCGCCGGTGGTAACCACCACGGTGGTGACGTCTGATCCCTATCAGACCCGCTATATCGGTCCGGCTTACTAAGCCAAGCAGAGCGTGATCAAAAAAGAGCCCGGCAAACACCGGGCTCTTTTCTTTTGCGCAGTGTCCAGGCACATCAAGGATGTTGGCCGGACTGTTTCTGTGTCGTCGTACTGCTGTACTTGGCCTTGGCGCGCAGATTATTGAACGTGTCCTGGTCGATCAGGCTCAGCGATTGAATCATGCATCCCGGTTGATAACGGGAACGAACCTTTTCGCCCACCGTTCCGCAAATGGTGTCCGCTTGCGTGGCCCGGTCCGCAGCGCTGCCGATGAACATCAGGCCAGGGTTGCCAATGCCCAGCTTTTGACAGGTTGCTTGCAACTTCACCAGGTAGCGCTTGTACGGTCCGGCCTGGACGATCGCCGTTTGATTATCGATGACGTGCCACTCGCTGATCTGACTAATACGCAGGCAGTCATTATTAGGTAAAGGGGTACGGGTGGGAGCGGCAGACTGCGCCCAGGCAAGTCCCCCAATTGCTGCAACAGCAAAAAACAGCACTGCGGAAATGACAGGTTTCATCGCGGTCACCTCATGCTGCATGGATTAAATTTGATGCGTTGCGGCGATATGGCCATGACAACCGCCATATTCCCGCCATGCGCTTATTACATAATATGAACGATGCTTACGGCATGGTGAAGATCTATGATCGTCTGCTGGTTCATGCGCCACAAGATGTACCGTAACCCGCCCACTCGGTTCGTACCTGTGTCATGAATGTCTCGACATGGGCTGTACGCAAGGAAGACCGCCTTGCGCGCTTCATGCGTATCCGTCGGCAGACGCTGGCGCTATGCGCCGGGCTGAGTGCGGAAGATCTCATGGTGCAATCGATGCCCGACGCCAGTCCTGGCAAGTGGCATCTGGCGCATCCCACCTGGTTCTTCGAGCAGTTCGTGCTCGGACGGGATCCTGCCTATCGCGCACCTAATCCCGAGTGGCATTACCAGTTCAATTCCTACTACGAATCGGTAGGGCCCATGCATGCGCGCCCAAAGCGCGGTCTGTTGTCGCGTCCAAGCCTGGATGAGGTGCGCGATTACCGCGCGCGCATCGATGAAGCCGTCGGCGAGCTGATGGAACGTGGGGTGGATGACGAACTCGCCGCCCGGATCGAGCTTGGCTTGCAGCATGAGCAACAACATCAGGAATTGATGCTGACGGATATCAAGCACGCGTTCTGGTGCCAGCCCTTGCATCCGGTTTATCGCGAGGCGTTGCCGGCCGAGAGCAGCGCTGCTTCGTTGCTGATGCACTTCATGCAAGGCCGGGAAGGCGTGGTTGAAATCGGGCATGACGATAGCCAGCGTTTTGCCTACGACAACGAGACGCCGCGTCATCACACCTGGCTGTCGGCGCATGCACTGGCCCATCGCCTGGTGACCAACAGCGAATACCTCGCCTTCGTGCGCGATGGCGGCTATCACGACGCCGGCTTGTGGCTTTCTGACGGTTGGGCCACCGTGCAACGGGAAGGCTGGCAGCGACCGATGTACTGGCAGGAAGACCTAGCCAGCGAATTCACTTTGTCCGGCATTTGCGCCCTGGACCCGCAAGCGCCAGTTTGCCACATCAGCTACTTCGAGGCTGACGCTTTCGCACGTTGGGCCGGCGCGCGTCTGCCGACCGAAGCCGAATGGGAGGATGCCGCCAGGGGGCTGCAGATCGCCGGCAATTTCCAGGAGAGCCAGCGCTTTCATCCCGTCGCTGCGCCGCGCGGCGAGGGGATGCTGCAAATGTATGGCGATGTGTGGGAATGGACCGCCTCGCCATACGTCAGCTATCCAGGGTTCAAGCCGCTGCCCGGCGCCTTGGGCGAATACAACGGCAAGTTCATGAATGGGCAATGGGTATTGCGCGGTGGCTCGTGCGCAACGCCGCAAGATCACATTCGAGCCAGCTACCGCAATTTTTTTCCGCCCCATGCCCGCTGGCAGTTCTCGGGCATCCGATTGGGACAGGACCGATGAGTGTTCAAGCTTATGCAGTACGTGACGAACAACGCCCGCCCGATAACCTGCTACTGCAAGTGGTTCAACGGGGTTTGCGTTCGCAACCCAAACGATTGCCATCCTGGCTGTTCTATGACGAACGGGGCTCTGCCTTGTTCGAGCAAATCTGCGAGCAGCCGGAGTACTACCTGACAAGAGCCGAAATCGCGCTGCTTGATGCGCATGCCGGCGAGATTGCCGCAGTACTCGGCTCGGATGTGCGGCTGGTCGAATACGGCAGCGGGCATGCCATCAAGACGCGATTGCTGCTCGAGCACCTTGCCACGCCGGTGGCCTGGGTGCCGATAGAGCTTTCTCCCGAACCGCTGCGGCTCAGCATGCAGCGCATGGAACAACATTTTCCGGAGCTGCCGATTCAACCGTTGGGTGCGGATTTCACCCGCCCGCTAAGACTGCCCGTGCCACCGCGTGCACCGCGGCGTACTGTGGTGTATTTCCCTGGTTCCACCATCGGCAACTTCGAAGAGCGCGAAGCCGCCCAATTGCTACGCAAGATGCGTGGCGAAATGGGCGACAACGGCGGCATCCTGGTCGGTGCGGACCTCAAAAAAGACCGGTCGGTCATTGAAGCGGCCTACAACGATCGTGCCGGTGTCACCGCGTCATTCACGCTCAACATGCTGGCGCGCTTGAATCGCGAACTCGGCTGCAATTTCGAGTTGGGCTCCTTCCGTCATCGCGCGCACTACAACGCCATGGCCGGACGCATCGAAACGCATATTCTGAGCAATCGCGAACAGCGCGTGCGGGTGGGGCGTTTGCAGGTGCTGTTCCGCGAGGACGAGGCCATGCTGGTGGAATACAGCTGCAAGTATTCAGTGGAAGATTTTGCTGCGCTGGCCGCGACGGCCGGCCTGACGGTGCAGCACGTATGGTTCGATCCGGAAAGGATGTTCAGCGTGCACTATCTCACCCGCAGCGGTTCCGCCTGACCGGACAGGCTGAGGCAGGTTGGGTAGGTTGGGTTAGCGCAGCGTAACCCAACGGAACTCCATCGAAGCGATAACCATCGTTGGGTTACCCCCCGGATCAAGTCCGGGGTAACCCAACCTACTCAAGCTTATGCAGCCTTGCGTGCGCCCAGCTTGCCAAGAATCTCTTCGGCAGCCCGAATCCGTTCGCTGGCGCCGGGCAGTTCCATGTTGACCTTCAGCTTGTCCTGTCCATCCAGCTTGTACACGCGCGGATAATTCTGGATCAGGCGAATGATCGCCATGGGATCCACATCGGGCTTGTCGCGGAAGGTGACGCGTCCCCCGTTGGCGCCGAAGTCGAGTTTGCGCACACCCAGCGGGGTGGCCATCAGTTTCAGACTGGCAATCGCGAACAGTTGCTTGACGGCGTCCGGCAGCAGGCCGAAGCGGTCGATCATTTCCACCTGCAGTTCGCGCAGTGATTCCCCGTCACGGGCGCTGGCGATGCGCTTGTACAAAGTCAGGCGCGTGTGCACGTCGGGCAGGTAATCATCGGGAATCAATGCAGGCAGGTGCAGTTCCACTTCGGTTTCGTGCTCGCTGCTCAGATCAAAGTCGGGCACCTTGCCGGACTTCAGGGCGCGAACGGCACGCTCGAGCAGTTCTGTATAAAGGCCGAAGCCGATTTCCTGGATCTGGCCGGATTGTTCATCGCCGAGCAATTCGCCGGCGCCACGGATTTCCAGATCGTGCGTGGCCAGCGTAAAGCCCGCGCCGAGTTCTTCCAGCGACGCCAGTGCTTCCAGTCGCTTCTCGGCATCGGCGGTGATGCTTTTGCGATCCGGTACGACCAGATACGCATATGCGCGATGGTGCGAGCGTCCCACACGGCCACGCAATTGATGCAGCTGCGCCAGGCCAAAGCGATCCGCCCGATTGATGATGATGGTGTTGGCGGTCGGGATATCGATGCCGGTTTCGATAATCGTGGTGCAAACCAGTACGTTGAAGCGCTGGCGATGGAAGTCCGCCATCACTTGTTCCAGTTCGCGCTCCGGCATCTGGCCGTGAGCAATGCCGATGCGCGCGTCGGGAATCAGCTCCTGTAGTTCGCGTGCCGAGCGTTCGATGCTTTCCACTTCGTTGTGCAGGAAATACACCTGACCGCCGCGTTGCAATTCGCGCTGGAAGGCCTCGCGGATCAGCGCGGGTTCCCACGCGGAAATAAACGTGCGCACGGCCATGCGATGGGCCGGCGGCGTGGTAATTAGCGAAAGATCGCGCAGGCCGCTCATGGCCATGTTGAGCGTGCGCGGGATTGGCGTGGCGGTCATGGTCAGCAGATCGACTTCAGCGCGCAGCTTCTTGAGCTGTTCTTTCTGGCGCACGCCGAAACGCTGCTCCTCGTCCACGATCACCAGACCGAGCTGCTTGAACTTGATATCCGACTGCAGCAGCTTGTGCGTGCCGACGATTACGTCGATATGGCCGTCGGCGAGGCGCTTGAGCGCTTCGTTCACTTCCTTGGTGGAGCGGAAACGGGACAGCACATCCACGCGCACCGGCCAATCAGCGAAGCGGTCGGCGAAATTGCGATAGTGCTGCTGGGCGAGCAGCGTGGTGGGAACCAGCACCGCCACCTGCTTGCCGGCAGTAGCCGCTGCGAAAGCAGCGCGCAGTGCAACCTCGGTCTTGCCGAAGCCGACGTCGCCGCAGATCACGCGGTCCATCGCACGCGGTGCGGCCAGATCCGTCAGCACGGCATCGATGGCATGCAACTGGTCGGGGGTTTCCTCGAACGGGAAGCTGCTGCCGAATTCCTCCACCAGTTGGCGGTCGATCGGCAGCGATTCACCGCCGCGCGCTTCGCGCTGGGCGTAGATGGCCAGCAACTCGGCGGCGACGTCGCGTACTTTCTCGGCGGCTTTCTTGCGTGCGCGTTCCCACGCATCCCCACCCAGCGAATGCAGCGGCGCCA
Source organism: Dyella flava (assembly GCF_016904955.1). GTDB lineage: Bacteria > Pseudomonadota > Gammaproteobacteria > Xanthomonadales > Rhodanobacteraceae > Dyella_B > Dyella_B flava. The sequence goes on from NZ_JADIKE010000038.1 coordinate 494,235, forward strand.
ATTCCGGCGCAGTGCCGGAGTAGCGGCTGACCAGGCCGAGTTGCGCCACGGGCACGTAGAGCTTGTCGCCCTTGGCGTATTCGATGGTCAGGAACTCGCCGGCCATGCCGCCCAGTTCCATCGACACCAGCCCCTGGTAGCGGCCCACGCCATGGTCGACGTGCACGATCGGCGAGCCGATCGACAGTTCGGTCAGGTCGCGGATGATGGTATCGGGATCGCGCGCCGCGCCACGCCGGCGGCGGCGTTCCGTGCGCACGCGTTCGCCGAACAGTTCGCGCTCGGTCAGCACGGCGATCGCCGGCTTGGTCAGCGCGAAGCCTTGCTCCAGCGGAGCGATCGTGATGGTGAGCTTGTTTGCATCCTGCAGGAAGCCAGACCAGCCATCGACGTTCTGCGGTCGCAAGCCTGCAGCGGCGAGCTGTTCCAGCAGCGCCTCGCGGCGGCCGGCTGAATCGGCTGCAATCAGCACGCGGCCCGGATAGCTTTCGATGAAGTGCCGCAGCGACGTGCCGGGTTCTTCACCCTTGCGATTGAGCGGCACATCCGGAGCCGGCTGCGTGCCGGCTGCAACGGCATGTTCGTGGCCGCTGTCGACCACTTCCACGCGCAGTCGCCTGTTGAGCTGCTCGCGCAGTTGTTCGGGCGAGAGATACAACTCGGCGGGTGGCAGCACCGGGCGCTCGATATCGTGCGCGCGCTGATCGTAGCGTTCGGCTGTCTGTGCCCAGAACTGTTCGGACGCTTCACCGCTGCCTTCGCCAAGCACAAACAGCGCATCGTCGGCGAGGTAATCGAACAAGGTGGCCGTCTGGTCGAAGAACAGCGGCAGGTAATACTCGATACCGCCCGGCGTCACGCCTTCCTTCATGTCCTGATAGAGCGGACAACGGCGCACATCGATCGGGAAACGTTCACGTAGACGGCTGCGGAAGGACTTGGCGGCTTCGTCAGTGACGGGGAATTCGCGTGCGGGCAGCAATTCGACTTTTTCGACCTGCTGCTGTGAGCGCTGCGTTTCCGGATCAAAGCTGCGGATCGATTCCACTTCGTCATCGAACAGTTCGATGCGGTAAGGCTCACGCGCGCCCATCGGGAAGATGTCGATCAGTGCGCCGCGCACGGCGAAATCGCCCGGCTCGGCGACCTGTGGTACGTGGCGATAGCCGGATCCTTCCAGGCGGCGCTGTTCGGCGGCGAGATCAAGCTTTTGCCCTTTGCGCAGCATCAGGCCCGAGCCGGTGATATGCGTGCGCGGCGCAATGCGCTGCATCAAGGTGGCGGCTGACACCACCAGCACGCCGCGTTTCACGCTGGGCAGCTGGTAAAGCGTGGCGATGCGCTGCGAGACGATGTCCGGATGCGGACTGAAAACATCGTAGGGCAGGGTTTCCCAATCGGGAAAATGCAGCACCGGCAGCGAGCCCGAGAAGATGCGCAGTTCGTCTTCCAGTGCATGGGCGCGCTGGGTATCCCTGGTCACGACGACCAGCAAGCCGCTATGCGATGTTGCCGCTTCGGCAACCAGCAGGGCCCGTGCTGAACCGTGTGGCGGGGTCCAGAAGCGGCGTTGCTTGGGAGTGGTGGGAAGAGGCGGGTGGCTGATCGGATTGGGCATGGGAAGGCGGCATGAAGGGCGCAGCCTCAAGGCCGCGCCGAGCGAGCGCGCAAGTGTAGCGCGTTGGCCCTGTTGCCTTCCGGGAAGTGTTTCAAAACCCGTCTGCGGGGTGGAGCCCTCAGAGCTTCAGGCTGATCTGCGCGGTGCCTGTTTCGCCCGGCACCATCTTGGCGACGAAGCCGAGCTCCTTGCACAGGTCCAGCATGGGGCGGTTTTCCATCAGCACGTAGCCCCAAAGCTCGCTGAGGCCACGGCGGCGGCATTCGTCGACCAGCCGCTGCATCACCAGCGCGCCCAGGCCGATGCGGGTCCATTCGCGTTCCACCAGCACCGAGAACTCGGCGCTGTTGGCTGCAACATCCACAAAGATGCGGCCCACGCCGCGCAGTTCGGCAGGTTTGACCGTTTCGTCCATCAGGGCGTAGGCCGCTTCCAGTTCCGGATCGATGCGGCACAGGCGCTGCGCCATCGAGATCGGCAGTTCCGACATCGCATGCATGAAGCGGCGGCGCACGTCCTGCGGCGACAGCCGTTTGAAGCAACGCTGCAGGGCAGCGACGTCACCGGGCTCGACGCGGCGCATCACCAGTTCGCGGCCATCGGCCGTGTGCACGACCTCGCCCTGGGCGGTGGTGACGATGCGCGGGCAGGCGAAACGTTCGCCGCTACGGGGCGGCAGCTGGGCGTGCCGGGAATGGGATTCAAAATCGCGAGCAGGGGTCATAGGCATGCCCATACTATAGCGTATTGTTTGCACTGCAACATGAATAAATCACAGCGATTAGGACTTGAACTATTTGCCTTGCCGCCTCTGCTGCAAAGAAATCATGCTTTGTCACGGCCTGCGTCACCAGGTCTCATGCTGCATCGCGACATGGCGTACTTGCAGGCCTAATCCGTTATATCCGGTTCGAAAAAGCTCCAGCGTATGTCGGTGAACTGCGCCTTCATCGCCGCTTCCACGGTGTTGATGGCGTGGATCAGGGCGAGGCTGTCCGGCGTCGGCGCCATCCGCGCCTTGACGGCCACCATCACGTCCGGACCCATTTGCAGCGTGATCAGGTTATAGACCTGGGCTACTTCAGGACGATGATCGAGGAAGGCCAGCAGCTCGGCACGCCGCCGCGGCTCCACCCCTTGGCCGATCAACAACGCCTTCACCTCGATCGCCAGGGCGATTGCCACTACCACCAGCAGGACCCCGATGGCGACGGTGCCGAGTGCGTCGAACAGCAGGTTGCCGGTGAGCATGGTTGCGCCGATCGCCAGCGCTGCCAGGCACAGGCCGAGCAGGGCAGCGAGATCTTCGCCGAAGATCACCAGCAATTCGCTTGAGCGCGTCTGACGAAACCACTGCCACAAACTTTGCTCGCCGCGAGCAAGGTTCACTTCACGCATGCAGCCGCGCATCGAGATGCTTTCAGCCACGATGCCGAACAGCAGTACGCCCAAAGCCAGCCACGGCCAGGTCAGCGGTTCGGGGTGGGTGAGCTTGTGCGTGCCTTCGTAGATCGAAAACAAGCCGCCGACCGCGAACAGCAAGATGGCCACGACGAATGACCAGAAGTACAAGGCGCGGCCCCAGCCCAGCGGATAATCGTCCGAGGGCGGTTTTTTAGACTGCCGCATGCCGAGCAGCAGCAAGCCCTGATTGCCGCAATCAGCCAATGAGTGCACCGCCTCCGCCATCATCGCGCCCGAACCGGTGATCACCGCGGCGACCAGCTTGGCGATGAAGATCGCAGCATTGGCGCCCAACGCCAGCAGGATGGCTTTCAGCGAATTGGCATGGCCGGACATGCAGCACTCCCGGTTACGGATGAGCCTCGTCAGGCGTTCGCCTGGATGATCGTTATCAGTGAATACCCACGCCTACGCCAACGCCGAAATGGATGTCTGGATGGCCAGCACGCATTTCTGCTGCCGTCCACCGGTGCGATTGCGTCACGCTGACCAACGGATACACATAAGCCGCCTGATCCACCTGCTCGTTGCGGCTACCGTTGAGTGTGCCGCTGATCGTCACCAGGCTGCCGCCTGGGAAGCTGAAGGACTCCAGATAGCCGGGATACACCGCAATAAAGCGTCCCACCGCTTGTCCATTGGTCAGCGGACGCTGCGATGAATCCAGCGGATAGGCCAGGATTTCGATTTCCGTATGGTCGGGGAAATTGCGCACGTCGATCACGCTGCCACCCCAGATGACTTCGCCCTTGGCGTACTGTTCCGGCGAATGTGCAACCTGCATGGGTGTGACGGCCACGGTGCCCGCGCTGACCTTGTAGATGGGGGCCGGCGCACAGGCTGCCAGGGCGAGTGCGATCAGCGGCGTGAACAAGCGCAGTGAACGGAGAGTGATGCGAATGTTCATGGCGATTTCCCTTTTGTGTTGCCCCTTCGCAGGTGTCGCTGTGAGACGCGCAGGGGGCGTAGCGCCGCGAGCGGCGTGGATGTTTTGCCAGTGCGTCAAAGCGCGAGCTTAGCGGGCGCGCCTCGGCGGCGGTAGCGGCTTGGTTGCGCCACTGGCCGCTTCGTCTTCCCGCACCAGCCAATCCAGTCGCCATTCGGCCGCGTGTTCTTGCGAGGTCAGACGCGCCATGGCCCGTAAAGGTTCGCGCAGCAGCTGATCCAGGTTCCACGGCGCATTGAGGACCACCATGCCGGAGCCGTTCAAACGCAGCGGGGAGTCGTCCGGATGCACCAGCAATTCCGCGCGCAGTACGCGCCGCGCACCACAACGCTGCAACCAGCGCAGGAAAGGCTGCACCTGGCTGCGTAACTTGATCGGGTACCAGATCGCATAGATACCAGTGGGCCAGCGTTGCAAGGCGGTCTTCAACGCCGCCTCGATCAACCGGTATTCCGCTTCCTGTGCTTCATAAGGCGGATCGATCAGCACCAGCCCGCGCTTTTCCTGGGGCGGCAGCAGCGCTTTGAGCGCTTCGTAACCGTTGCGGTTGTGCACGTGCACGCGATGGTCGTGGTGAAAAAGCTCACGCAGCAGGGCGGCTTCATCCGGATGCAATTCGCACAGATGAGCGCTGTCGGTGCTGCGCATGGCGCGAGCGGCCTGCAAGGGAGAACCCGGATAGAGTTTCAGCCCATGCTCGTTACCCGGCAGTGCCAGAATCGCATCCAGCCAGTGCCTCAGCAGCGGCGGCAGCGGATGGTTGGTCGCTTGACCCGGCTGCAGATCCGGAAAGAGCAGGCGCGCAATCCCGTTGCGATATTCGCCGGTCTTGCCGGCTTCCTCGCTGTCCAGCGCATAGCAGCCGCTGCCGGCATGCGTGTCGATCAGCGCAAAGGGCGTTTCCTTCGCCTGCAACGCCTGGATCAGCGCAAACAACACGCTGTGCTTGAGAACGTCGGCGAAATTGCCTGCGTGATAGGCGTGGCGATAATTCATGGCAATCCGGCGGGCTGGGCACTTGATTATAAGGGCCGGCCCGCCACGACTTGAGCGCGCGGTCAGTACGCCACGGTGATCCGCTGCCGTGGCGCATCCTCCCGGTCGAGGCGATCGAGCAGGGCCACAGCGTAATCGGGCACGCTGATGCGGCTGTGACCGCTCGCATCGGTCAGCAGCGCGTCGCCGCCCATCCGGTAGGTGCCGGTTCGCGCGCCATCCTCAAGCCAGGCGGCGGGGCTGATATAGGTCCAGTCGATATCGGCCTTGCTGCTGCGAAAGATTTCCAGCGCGCGGGCCTGTGCCTGGGCTTCCGGTTTCCATGCTTCCGGAAAGTGCGGGTCGTCGATCACCCTCACGCCGGGCGAGGTCTCCAGGCTGCCTGCGCCACCCACCCAAAGCAGGCGTTCCACGCCAGCATCAGGCAGGCAAGCCAGCAGGGTGTTCGCCGCGTTCGGAATCGTTTCGCTGTTGCCGTTGCGACGTGCAGACACGCTGGCAATCACCGCGTCGGCGCCCTTGGCCGCTGCCAGCCAGCTTGCCGGATCGGCGATGTCACCGACCACCACGTGCAGTTTGTGATGTTGCTCGGTGAGGCGGCTGGCATCGCGCACGACCGCCGTGATGTCGTGGCCGCGGGCGAGCGCTTCATCGAGGATGGCGTGGCCGATATGGCCGGTTGCACCGAACAGAACCAGTTTCATCACTTTTCTCCGTCGGGGGCATTTATCGACTTTATGCAGGACCGATTAGCCGTGCATTCGGTGACACGGGTTGGACCGGGGCAGCGTCATTCAACCTACGAATCAGTCGAGATTATGGCTTTCGGCTGCGCCCAGCAATTCCGGCTGAATCGGTGCCTGGTCCTTGCGATGCAGCAGGGGATGGGCAAACACTGCCGCCAGAATCACCATGACGCCTGCATAGAACCACATATCCAGCTGGCGCTGCTCACCCAGCAGCAGCATGGCCAGCACGATGGCGTAGACCGGCTCCAGATTGGTGATCATCTGCGTGGCAAAGGCGCTGATGTGGCGCAGCGCCACCAGCGCCAAGGTAAACGGCAGCAGCGTGCAACCGAATGCCAGCAACAACAGCAACAAGGCATCGTGCGTGTCAGGTAATTGGTAAGCCGGCCCGGTATGCGGCAACAGTGGTGCGAGCAAGGTGAGGAAGACTGCCCCCGTGCCCAATTCGATACAGGTCACCGTGAGCGGATCGCCATGTTCCACCAGGCGCTTGTTGAGTGAACCGAACAGCGCCACGAACAGCGCCGACAGCACACCCACGGCAATGCCCAGCCGCATATGTCCCGGCACGCCACCGGCCACCATTGCCACCCCCGGCACGACAGCGACGGCCATCAGCACCTCGCGCGGATCGAAGCGGCGGCGCGTCAGCCACGGTTCGATAAACGCCAGGAAGGCTGGCCCCAATGCAATGCAGGTGGCACCTACCGATGCATTGGCCAGCTTGATCGCCGCGTAGAACGTCAGCCAGTGCAGCGATACCAGCACGCCGATGCCGGCGTACGCCAGGCGCAGGCGCATGCTCATGGCGCGCAGTCCGCGCCAGACCTTTGGCAGCATTAACAATGCGCCGGTTACCAGCAACATGCGCCACCACACCAGTGAGAGGGCGGGCAGGGTGATCAGCTTGCCGAGGATGGCGGTGAAGCCCCATAGCAGTACGCAAAAGTGGATTTGCAGGCGGGCTTTGTTGATGGACTGCATGAGGGGGCGGGGCTAGGGGTAAGGTCGTCATTCTAGCCGGCTGTCGGGAATCGGTTATGCCGCGTCACCACAATAGAGGCGCTGCGCAAGTTGCTTGCATGTAGGCAAATTCATTGACGAGGTGAAGGCTGGGTTGGCGTGGGTAACCCAGCAAAAAGTTTGGGGCTGCGTTGTGGTCGATGTTCTAGAGCGTTAGGAGCTTTCGGCCCCGAAGGGGCCGAGTTACTTCTCTTTGCGTGCCCACGCACGCGTCAGGAACGCGTGCGAACAGCGCAGCTGGCCCGAAGGGCGGAGGGCGTGGATGCCCGGAGACAAGAGAAGTAACCAAGAGAAAGGGCACCCCCGAGGGCGCGCTTGCCGGGCGTCCTGCCCGGCAAGTCCGTGAAGGGGTTGCGGGGTTTTTCGACAGGGCTTCCTGCCCTGACGAAAAACAAGCCGGCTTCCCTGCGGGCTTGTCCTCCACCCCTTCACCGCGCCCCAGGGGCCCCATGAAGAGCAGCGCGCATCCATGCGCGCACTCGGTGCCGGCGCGTGGCGCCGGTAAATCAGGGGACGTTGCGCTGTGATGCAGGTATTGGATCAATCACCGGGCTACTTTTTACCACCGCTTGGCGGCGTGGCATTGCGCAGTTCCGTCAATACCTGTTGGCATGTGTTTGTGTGATCGCTGTGGCTGGGCGCAACCAAGGCCAGTAGCGCTGCCGGCGGAGCCAATACGCCAAGCGCCAGGGCGCCGCCGCCGCGCAGCAATAGCGGGCCGGCATGCACGCCAACATCGGGGGTCTTCAACGTGCCTTTGACATAAAGCGGCGAGCGCAGCGAGAAGATGCGCATGCCTTTGGTGTGCGGCGTAACGTTCAGATCCAGTTGCTCGTTGGCAAAGTTGATCGTTCCGGTCACATTGATGATGGCGTCGTCGGTATCGAACACAAACAGGCGGCTGGTGAACAGGCCATTCGTACCGGCAAGGTCGGCGGCAGCGCAGTTGATTTTCACGGTCTTGTCGCCGAACAATTTGCCGATCACGACATTCGCGAAGTTCAAGCCGGCTGTTTCGAGCAAGGTCTTGCTGATCGCGCCATCGTTCATCAGCAGCTTCAGTTCGCCATTGGCATCGCCCATCAAGGCGGCCACCGAATCGCCGTGTGCATTCATGGTGGCATCGCCATTGATTTCGCCAAAGCTGGTGCTCATGGGCTGGAACGTGGGGAACAGTTGCTTGAGCTGAAGCTGGCGGGCACGCAGATCCGCCGTGGCGCGCATGGGCTGCGCGCCGCCGTCAATGCGGATGCGGCTGTCGATGGTGCCACCGGCTACGTTCATATGCAGCGGATCGAGTTGCAGCAGACCGTTGTCCAGCAACACATGGGTGTTGAGCGAGTCGACGGGTGTCGACGTTGGATGCTCGATGTGCGCGGCGCTGAAGGTGAGGTCCGCATCCAAGGTGCGCAGGCGATCGGTACGGAAGGGCTCGACCGGTAGCACCTTGTCGGAGGGCTGTTTCGTGGTATCGCCGCGCTGCTGCTTTTCTGCCTGGCTATCGGCACCGATCAGCGGCGCCAGATCGACGAAGCGCAGCTGTTGCGAATGGACGTCGCCGGTGAGTTTGGGTCGGTCGCCGCCGGTCACCACCTGCACGTTGCCGCCTACGTCGCTGTTACCGACACGTCCACGGAAATCGCGATAGCTGAAACGGCTGCCGTGCAAGTGCAGCTCGGCGGAAAGGTGACCTTCGGTGGCATAAGGCGGGGTATCTGGCAGGGCAATGCCGATGATGGGGTACAACTTGGCCATGCTGGTACCGGCGAACCACATGCGCAGATCCAGTGCACCCAGATGCAGGGGATCGGTCAGCGTGCCCACCAAGGCGATCTTGCTGTCACCAACATGCAGGCGCGCCTGCACGGGGAATGGCTGATCGGTCTGCTGCAGGGCCAGCACCGCGCCGGTCTTGCCGGTGCCGGTCACCAAAGAACCTTGATAGTGGCCATCCACAGTCCATGCAAATTGGTAGCGGGTGCGGCTGGCGTTCGTCGATGAATCCGGCCTGGTCTTGTTGGCATCAACCGATTTGCCTACATCATGGCCCACATCGGCGCGCGCATCGCTGGTGGCTTGCGTCACGATCTGGTCGTACGGAATCGCCTGCTGCAGCGGCGTGATTGTCACCTGCAGATTCAGCCGGTTCCTGGCGTCGTCCAGCGCGATCTGGCCCTTGTCGAAGCCGATCGCTCCGATGTTGACCCGCCAGTTCGACGGCGTTGTGGTTTGCGGCAGACTGAACAGCCAGTTGGCTTGTCCGTGATTGTCGCGCTCGAGGTCGATCTTCACGCCAACCAATTGCACCGAGGGCACATAGACGTGGTGCAGCAACAGCGGTAGCGGGGACAGGCGAACCTGCAGTGCATCGAGTTGTGCGAACTGCGGCTGCGTGGTCCATGACGGATTGCCGACGCGGATATCGCGTGCCGTAAACGTGGGCCACGGTATCCAGCCACGCCACCCGGATTCAGAGGTTTCGCGCTGCCATGCTGCCGACAGGTCACCCTGGATCACAAAGGGGCGACCAATCGCCGTACTCACCTGATCATTAATGACGGGTTTCAGTCGATTCCAGTCAAACAGCGCGACCAGCAGTATCAGTGCCACCACCAGCGCCAGCAGGAAGCCGGTGATCCAGGCCAGAATTTTGTACCTGCGCTTCATCACTCCATGTCTCTTGAGGTCCCGCCGGCAGGAAGCAGCCGGCGTGGTTTCAGCACACTATGACGCAGGTGAAGAGCGTGTGTTCTGATGCTTAATAAGAATTTGTGCGTTCACTATGGTGTGCAGCACCCGGCTTAGTGCTTGACATCCAGCGCGCGCACGGGAATGTCGATACTGCACAGATCGATCTTTCCAGCAGGCACGGTATAGAACGCATCGCGGCGATTGCGCTTGGCCTCGATGATGGCGGCGAAGGTTGGGCTATCCGTGCGCAGTACTTGCAGGTTTTCGCGTTCAGCGGGCGGAATGTCGGCGGCAAGCCGTACCGAAATAATCGGTGTGCGCTGTGATGCCTGCGTATAGAAACCGAGCGCGCCGGTTCCGCGGGGCAGGGCAGACAGATATTGCATGCCTTGGATCACCCGACCTGCAATGGCCAGATTGCGGTCGAGTCCGCGTGGCGCTTGTCCGATTACCGCATAGAGCGAATTGCCGCTGCCACTATCCGGCGGAATGTCGCGCGCCACGCCCACCATGCCGTAACAATGCGTCAGCCATTCGCGTCCGGTACCCGGATCGCGCGCCACGGGAAAGCCCTCACTGAAACCAACCTGCGGTGCATACATGTCGCCGTCGGGGAGTGGGGTCCACGGCAGCTTGGGATCGATCGCGCGCGTGTATTCGGGCGGCAGTTTGGCCTTCGCACTACCTAACGGCTTGATCTTGCTCTTGTCTCCGCTGTCGTCATCGTTGGGGTCGCCCCACTGGGTGACGAAGTTGTCCTGCACGCGAATGATGGCCAGGCCGTCAAAGTAGTGTTCGCGCACCAGCGTGCGTATGTTGTCTGCGTGCAAGGGGGTGAAATCCGGCGCCAGCTCGATCACCACGCGTCCTTGTGGAAGCTGCATATAAAGCAGATTGGTGGGATCGGGCGTACGCCACTCCTCCGGCTTGGCCTTGGCGAGCAGTTCCTTGGCGGTTGGCGTCGACTTCGCCGTATCGGCGGCGGCAGGCAAGGCCAGCAGGCTGGCAGCGATGGCCAGCGCAGCCGGAAGTTGGCGCAGAAGCATGGTGTTCCCCTAGTCACTGTGCGGTGATGCAAGTTAGCAGAGGTGATGCCGGCATGGCAGTGACCTGAGCAAGGTGTTCTTTTGGATGTCCGGCCGTGATGTTTGCTTCGCAGCACGATTACCGGACCGACTCGCAGACCAGGGTTGACCGGATAGCCATTTGAAATGCGGCAACTTCGATCGCGCAGCATGAACCGTTGTGAGAAGGTCCGGTTTGTTCAGTTCGTTGTCGGCAGCGTTTTTGCAAAGAACGCCGCCACTTGCGCGATAGCCTCTGCATGTATCGCTGTGCGATCGACGCCGGGCCCATCCTTGCAGAAGAAGGGCTGGTCTCCGACATTGGGTGTGCAAACGTCGAGGAAGGTGTAGTGACCGGCGCCCGGTAGCAGAGTGAGCTTGGCGTTCGGCATAAAACGCGCAAAACGTTCGGCATTGGTGCCGAGGGGCACGGTGGTGTCGGCGCTGCCAGCAAGCAGTGCAATGGGGATGCGCACGTCGGCGAATGAGCTTGCATTGAAGGCTTCGCCCAGGGCCGGCGCAATCGCGAAGACGGCCTTGATGCGCGGGTCGCGATACGAGTCGTCGGAATGGGCGATGGAAGCATCGGTCTGCGGCGATGGCGCAAGTGCAAACCCATCGGCGTGCGTGAGCCCCTGTGCTTCCGGTGGATGGCAGATCGCATCCGCCGCGGGCGATACGCAGAAATGTTCAAACGCCAGCCGATGCGTTCTGGCTCCGGCCAATTCCAACACGGTGTATCCGCCCAGGGAGAAGCCCACGGCACCGACGCGCTGCATATCGATATGCGGGCCCAATACGGCGTCGTGCAGCAGACCATCGAGCACTTCGCTCACATCGGTCGCGCGTTCCCACCACAGCAGAAAACCTTCGGCCGTGAGCGGCTCCAATGCCGTATTGCCCGGATGATTCACCGCCGCGACGATATAGCCTTGCGCGGCGAGCGCCGCCCCCAGCCAATCGAGACTGTCGGCACTGCCACCGGTGCCGTGTGACATCAACAACAATGGGTAGCGCGCCTTGCCTGGCGACAGCGGCGCATCGGCCGCAACCGGATGCCCCTCGAAGATGGGGTGGCCAGGAGCGCCGATATCGTGAGGTTGTTCCGTCACGCTGCGATCGACGGGATACCAGATACGCACCAGCAAAGCTTGGGTTTTCGCACCGCGCCAGTCACGTGCTTTGTCCGGATGAAAGAGGCGCCCGCTTTCTCCGACGTGATAGGGCGCGATGGTGTCCGTGGCGAAACTGGCGGCCGGGAACGAGCCGGCGAGCAAGACTCCGGCGAGGAGGCAGCGGAACAAGTTCATGGCTATTCCCTTCGGATGGGTATCAGCAATTCGGTAACGTTTTCGCTGGGTGAGCCGGCTGAAGCATGCGTGTGATAAAGCTCCAGCGCTGGCCGGTGATCCGGTTCGTACCCGCTTTGCGGCAACCAACGGCCGAACAATGTCTGGAATGTAGGCGCAATCAATGCATACGGGCCGACGAGCCGGTACGAGGCGTACAGGCCTCCTTCCACGTGCATGGCTTCGACCGGTGCGATCGCTCGCGGTGCATCTTGCACAGTGACGCCGGCGAAATACCTGAAGCCATCCTTTTCCTCCGGGTCGCCATAGCCGATGCCGATCGCGGCCTGATGGGGCGTATCACCAAGCGCGCGATACAGCGCGCAAAAGGTATGCGTGATCGATGGGAGCGGGCCGCCATGGCGCAGGCATAGCGCATGCATCGGCGGTACTTCGCGCAACTCCACGACTGGCAGCGCCTCGTTATCCGGATCCGCTTGCAGCGTGGCGAGGTCGCGTTGCCGCTCTGAAAATTCGCTGGGCGTTATGCCGGTGAAGCTGCGGAATGCGCGCGCGAAGGTCTGCGCACTGTCGTAACCGGCGCCGAGTGCGATCGATGTCACCGTATCCTTGGCATCCGCAAGCCGATACGCCGCGCGCGCGAGCCGGACGCGCTTGACCGTCGTGGCGATGTTTTCGCCGGTAAAGGCGCGATAGATCCGGTGGAAATGAAACGCCGACAGGTGAGCCACCGCCGCCAGGCTTTCCACGGTATGCGGTGCCGCCGGGTCGAGCAGAATCGTCTCGACAACGCGGGCGATACGGCGGCGATAGTCCTGTTCGGTGTGAACCTTCATGCTGCCGCAGCTTAGCGACATCGCCGATCCATGGCGTGGCAGGAATTGCTGATTCTTGGAATGGTCGCCCCGAAACCGCCTCCTTCTATAGGTGATTGCGGTTTCGGGGCGCGGTGTTGCGATGCTAACGGTCGGGACTTACGCGGTTCACCCGCCGCCGGTTTTATCCGCCGCCAGGGGGCGCGCCGTGGTGTTCTTCCCGTTTGGGCGGCGGAGCCTTTTCAGCCGGGCGGGATGGCGCTGCGTGCGGTCGCGCGGCGGGGGCAGCCGGGTGAGCCATGGGCTGTGGCGCAGCATGGAAAGTCTGTTCGGCAGGTCGCGGTGCCGCATGCGGTGCGGGAGCAGCTTCGGGGCGTGGTTGCGGTTGCGACGGCAACGGCGACGCTTCATGCATCGGCTGACTGTTCACGCCGCCTGCGGGTGCCGGCTCGCTGGCCGGATGTGGTGCCTCGGACGGTGACACGGGATTCGGATGCGGTGCGTCAGCCGGCGAGCGCATCGCGCCGTTGGCGGGTTGCGCTGGATCCGCGTGAGTCGCCGGGTGGGGCGTTGGTGCGGCTGCCGGCATCGGCCCGCCTGGGCCACGTGCGGCTACCACGCCCGCGCCGGTAAACGCGCCGGGGTGCGAGGTGGCGGCAATGCTTGGATTACCGTGATTGACCGAGGCGCGCAGCGACTGATTCTGGGCCGCCATGGCTACATGCTGCTGCTGCGCGGCGACCGGCGGCGTGTGCTGCTGGCGTGCAAATGCAGCCTGTTCGGCCGTGGGCTGGGCGGTGATGCCGCCGTTGCCACCGTTATAGCTGACATGGTTGACGGTGACGTTGTTCACCACGGTCTGGTTGTACACATTGGTGACGTGCACGCCACCGAATTGGTTGACCGACTGGTTGTAGTAGAAGCCACCCGGTCCCCAGTGACCGCCGGCGTAACCATTGCCGGTATAGCCAAAGCCGTAATTGATGCCGCCATAAAAGCCGACTTGGGTTCCCCAGTAGCCTTCATGGAAGGCGTATACGCCGTCACTCCAGCCCCAATAGCCCGGCGTCCATAGCGCACCGACAAACGGCGCCATCACCCAGGTGCCCGGCACCCAGTAATAACCCCCATCGCCCCACGCCCAATAACCAGGTGTCCAGATGTAACCCACCGCCGGCATCGGTGGCTGCTCGTACACCGGCAGCGGTGGCGGCGCCACGTTGATCGAAATGCCCACGCCGATGGCAACCCCGGCATGAACCGGTGCGGAGGTAAGCGTGAATGCTGCGCCTGAAAGTACAGCGGCTGCGCTCAAGGCCAGGGCGACACCGCGGGCAAGAGCTTTTCGCATATGAGCATGCTTTTTCATGACGTCCCTCGTTGACAGGATCGTACGAGGAGACGCTAGCGCAGCGAATGCAACCGAAAGCTGAGCGGAATGTGGGGATGTTGTCGGCAAATCGTGTTCAAATCCTGCTGCAACACGAAATGTAAACATTCAAACGATTGTGCTCGTTGATTTATTCGTGAAACTAAATCCGTCGTGACCGACGATCGGCGCGGCGTGAGTCTTTCGCAAGGCTTACGGGATTTGCGCGTTTCCATGCACTGCTCGATTCGGAACAAGTGCAACACGACTGCGTGGTCTTGTGAGCAAGCGGCCCTCTCCCTCTGCATGTGCAAAGGGAGAGGGATGTCACTCAGTCAGACCGTACGCCATCAACGGTCCACTCAGAACAACGTCGTGCTGATCGTGAGATACCACTGCCGTGGCGCACCCACGTAATACGTCGGCGAAGACTGCGCTGCGTCAATCGTCGGACCGGCGGGCAGCGCCAGATAGTGACGGTTGAGGATATTGAGCAGATTGAGTGCAATCGTCGTCTTGTGCAACACGCTGAAGTCCGGCAGCTCATAACTTGCGCTGCCGTTGACAGTGAAGTTGGACGCTACGCGTTCGCTGTTGAGGAAGTCACCGTATTCGCTGCCGGTGAACTTGCCGTTGAGGTTCAAGGTCAGCCCATTCTGCGAATAGCGCGCGCCGAAGTAGGCCATATTGCGGGGCGTGCCGGGGAATTGCTTGCCCGCCGTGTCGTAGAGCTCGGCGTCGGTGTCCTTGGTCGCGGGCAGGTAAAGATCCTGCTTCACCATCGATTGCGTATAGCTATAGGAACTGTACAGGCTGAAGCCGTGGCCAAGATCCAGATTGCCTTCCGCATCGATGCCCGCCATGCGCACCGGACCGGCGTTGATGTAGTAGTTGATGAACGTGTCCGGATCCAGGCCTATCGCCGTGCGATTACCCATGTTGGCCAGATAGGCATCCGTATGCAGGGTGAGCGGGCCGTCGGTGAAGCGCCAGCCCAGCTCATTCGACCATGCGCTCTCAGGCAGCGGCGCGGGCAGGCCGAGCAGGCCGTTGCCGTAGGTGGAGGAATCCTGCGGCGCACGGAAGGTGCGGGTGATGCTGTAGTAGATCTGGTTATCTTCATCCGGCTTCCAGGATGCGCCGGCAGTGGGCAGGAAGCGGTGATAGCGTTGGTCGATGTCTTGATACGTCGTCCAGTCCGCAGGATCGGGGTTGCCGGGGTACAGTGCGAACTGGTTGTCGCGTTCGGTATGCAGATAGGCCACGCCGGCGTTCAACGTCCACGCATCGCTTGGGTTCCAGCTGTCTTCCACGAAGACTTTCTTCACCGTGCTGAGGTCGTATTCGGAAAAGTTTTTCCACGGCAGGCCATTGCTGTAGGTCAGCACATCGCGATCACCCCAGATCGCTTGCGGTTCGCCGGTCAACGGATCCACATACTGCGCGTCGATGTATTCCAGCTGGCGCGAGCGCTCGTACCAGATGCCCCAGTCCAGCGTGTTGTCCAGGCTAAGATTCAGCGTGAACTTCGCATTGATGCCGGGGCGGTACGTGATCGGCCGATACGCTTCCAGCACGGCGTACTGACCGTCGGCGTTCAGATTGGACTGCACCACCGGCTGGCCGTTCGCGCCCGGTTGCAGTGGCAGGAATCCGCCGAAACTGCCGTTGCCGTCGCCGAACTGGAAGTAGGGAATGACCGAGAGCGACAGGTTTTGCGTCAGCTTGAATTCGCCGTCCAGGTTCGCGACCCACGATTTGAATGGGTTCTGGTACAGCTTGTAATAGTTGTACTGCGTAAAGAACGCCGGGTCGTTGTAGAGCTGCGCTGCAGTAAAACCGCCTGGCGGCGTCGGTGTCCAACTGGTGCCGTAATCGTAGTGGTAGCCGTACTCGGCCGCGTCGGCCTTGGTCAACGGCATGTAGAAATAATTCTCTTCGTGGTTGTAATTGAAGTTGGCGGTGAGGCTGTTGTTTTCGTCGATGGTCCACACCGACTTGGCCTGGATCCGGTGGATACGATCCTGGCCGCCGCCGCGCCATTTGTCGTCGGAGTTCTGCGATATCGAGATCCAGCTGCGCACCGGCCCGGTGCTGCCGGTGTTGATGCGCAGATACGTGCTGCGCGCGTCGTCGCTGCCGAAGGTCTGCCCGGCGAAGATATTGAAATCCGGCGTCGGTGTCTTGGTGATGAAGCTGACATGGCCGCCGACGGCGCCGAGATCCGGCATGTCCAGGTCGGCCGAGCCAGGCGACACGGTAATCGATTCGTAGTTGCGTGCTTCGCCGTATTCCGACGCATAGGGGATGTAATCGCCGGCGTCATTCACCGGCACACCGTCGAGCGTGACGCCGATCTCGCTGGCGTTGAAGCCGCGGATCGTATAGCTGCTGGAATCGGTCAGGCCAAAGCCGTCATAGGAGGCCGAGTTGACGCCGGGCGCACTGTTGATCATCTGCGTGTAGTCGGCGGTGATCGGTTGTTGCGCGATCGCCTCGGCGGAAATCGTCGACACCTGTTTGGGCTGGTCCTGCTCGGCCATCAGGCCGCCGGCCAGGGTTTGCGCATTGACGTTGACGGTGGAAAGGGTGGTGCTCTTGTGCGTCTTGTCGGTCGTGGCGCTGCTGTTGTTGCTATTGCTATTGCTTGTGCTGGTGCCTGTGCTCGACCCTGGGTTTTGCTGATCGTCCGCGTGAACCGTGCTTGCGGTGCCCAAGCTCAGTGCGGCGATCAACGCCAGCCAGAGAACGTTGTGACGACGAACGGCGGTTGTATGCATGCCTGATTTTTCCCCTGAATGATGCTTGCCAAAAACAGCGGGGACCCTGGCCGCAGCCAGCGTCCTGTTTGAATTTTTGATCATTGAGACATCGCCCCAGCCGCTGGCCCTAACGATGGCCGGCGGCTTCTCCCGGGGTTGCGATGTCACATTTTGTTTATCGTATTGACACAGGCTTGTCTAGCTGAGGGGTGCCGATGGTGCTTATTGCGCCTTGGACTTTTTAATCAACGCATGGAAATTCATGCGTTAGCGCAATGACCTGGCAGTTTGCTGGGAGAATCACCCCCATCTGGCCGGGTCCTTGGGGACGGCGCTTTCGCAACATATTGCGACGGGTTTGCGGGATAGCCGGGCGCTCGTGAATACTCGGTGCCGCGCTACAGTTTTTATCCGCCTGTATGTCCCATGCATCGGGCCGGGCGATCAAACCAGGGGAATCCATGAAGATCCGTCACTCGCTGTCCGCTGCGTTGCTGGCTCTGCTGTTGTCGGCGTGCGCCACGACACCCTCGCCGTCCGCCATCGCCACCTTGCAGGGCGACGCGGGACATCCGGCGCAGACCCAGGGCTGGGTGGATACCAGGCTTTACTTTGGCTTGGGGCCGGCCGACCAGCCCGGCAAGGGCATCAGTGAAACGGCATGGCGCGACTTCCTCGACAAGCAAGTCACGCCGCGTTTCCCGGATGGCTTGAGCGTGCTCGATGTCTACGGCCAATGGCAGGGCAAGCAGGAAACCAAGCCCGAGCGGCTGCATTCGAAGCTACTGGTGATCGACTATCCCGATACGCCGGAAAACCGCAGCAGGATCGAGGCGATTCGTGCGGCATGGAAGCAGCGCACCGGCGATCAATCAGTGTTGCGGGTCACCCAGCCGGCGGACGTGTCGTTTTGATGGGCTGCGGCGCGCCTGATGTCCGAAGTGCGGCATCAGGCGGGCAGGGCTTCCCATTCTCACCATGCATAACAACAGATAGAGAAACCGCGTGAACTCACCAAGCAAAGCCCCGCTCTTCGTAAGCAGTGATTTCAACGGATTCCTGGGACTGCTGGTGGATAACCTCTCCGTGATGGCTTTTCTCGCCACCGCGTTGATCGGCATCTTCGGTTTCCCGGCGGATCTGGTTTATACGCGCATGTTTCCGGGCACGACGCTGGGTGTGCTGCTCGGCAACCTTGCTTATTTCTTCATGGCGCGGCGGCTAGCGAAGCGCAGCGGTAGTACCGAAACCACGGCCATGCCGCTGGGCGTCGATGCGCCCACCAGCATCGGCATGGCCCTGCTGGTGCTTGGGCCGGCCTTTCTCAGCTACAAGCAAAGCGGCATGGATGAACACGCCGCGGCGATCGCCACCTGGCAACTGGGCATGGCTGCGCTGGTCGTGATGGGCGTATTCAAAACCGTGCTGTCGTTCTTCGGCCCGCTGGTGCAGCGGCATGTGCCGCGCGCCGGCCTGCTTGGTTCGATTGCGGGCATTGCGCTGGTGTTGATGGGCTTTTTGCCGTTGCTGGAAATCATGAAGGTGCCGGTGGTCGGTTTCGCCGGTCTGGGCGTGGTGCTCTATGCACTGGTCGCGCGCGGGCATATGCCGTGGAATCTGCCGGGCGTGCTGGTGGCCTTCGTGATCGGCCTGCTGCTTTATGAGGTGCTGGGCCCATTGGGGTGGCTGGGACACGGCTATCAGCCGATGGCAGCATGGCAGTGGCGATTTGCCTTGCCTTGGCCGACCCTGCAGTGGATGCATGGACTGCCGCTCACTGTGCCGTACCTGCCGCTGATCCTGCCGTTTGGACTACTGATGGTGGTGGGCGGCATCAACGTTACCGAAAGCGCCCGTGCCGCCGGCGATGACTACAACACGCGCGACATCCTGCTGGTGGAAGCATTGGCCACCTTGATCGCCGGATGCTGTGGCGGTGTCGCACAGACCACGCCGTATATCGGGCAACCGGCCTATCGCGCGATGGGTGCGCGCACCGGTTATGTATTGATTACCGGTGTTGTCGTAGGTCTTGGCGGCGTCTTCGGCTATCTGTCCAATCTGGTGGAAATACTGCCGCTGGCGGTGCTGGCGCCGATCCTGGTTTTCGTGGCCGTCAGCATTACCACCCAGGCGTTCGTGGCAACACCGGTGCGTTACGCGCCGGCGGTCGTGTTCAGTTTCTTTCCGGCCATTGCGGACATGCTCGCGATCAAGCTGGGTGATCCGACCTATGTCGCGCATGCGCATTTCACTGAGCTTTACAACGACACCTCGCACGGTATCTCCGAACTGGCCGTGATCAATGTGCTCGGCAATGGTTTCATCATCACCGCCATGATTTGGGCCAGCTTTGTCGTTGCCATGATCGATGGCAAGCCACGTCGCGCCGCATGGATTGTGTTGTTGGGTGGCGCGTTGACGCTGTTCGGCGTGATTCATTCGGTGGTGCCGACGGGCAGTCTTTATCTGCCGTGGCTGCTGGATCCCGCATCGCGTTCGGTCGCCCTGCAATTTGCCGCTGCGTATGGGGTGCTTGCGCTGGTGCTGATGGCGCTGTCCCTGCGGCCAGGTCCGGCAAGCGTCGCCAAACCGCAATAAGTGGTGGTTTGGCGAGCATGCCGTGAATGACTTTCAGACAGCGGTTGCGCCTGCCGCCCAATGCGCCCAGTGACAACCAGTTCAGCTGGATAGCACGCAGCCATTCTTGCCGTTTTCCTTTGCCTGATACAGTGCCCGGTCGGCGGCTTGAATCAGCGCCTCGTCCGATTCGATCTGCGCATGCCATTGCGCAACGCCGATGCTGGCGCTGACGTGCGCCGTGAACTCGCCACGAGTCCCGCTGAGCGGATACGGCTTGGCCAGCATGTCGCAGATCTCTTCGCAACGTTGCAGCACAGCCTGAATGTTGTCGACCCCTTCGAAGATCAGTGCGAACTCATCGCCGCCCAGCCGCGCCACCGTGTCTTCGGTGCGGACATGGTTGTTGAGCCGCGCTGCAATCGCTTGCAGCAGTGCGTCGCCGGCCGGATGGCCGTAGGTGTCGTTCACTGCCTTGAAGCCATCGATATCCACCAGGGCGAGTGCGAAGCCTTTATCGCCGCCTGCCCGTTGCATGGATGCGCGCAGGCGGTCATGGAACAGCACGCGGTTGGGCAAGCCGGTCAACATGTCATGTGTGGCCTGGTGGCGAACTTTGGCCTCGATGCGTTGGCGTTCGGTGATCTCCACCTGCAATTGCTGATTGCGCGCGGAAAGTTCTTCCAGCGTCTGTTGCAGTTGCATGCGCGCGGTGTGCAGCTCCAGGAATACGCGCACCTTCGATTGCAGGATCACATCGTTGATCGGCTTGGCAATATAGTCCACCGCGCCGGAGCGGTAGCCTTTGAGGCGGTTGAGGTCGTCCGCATAGGCGGCGGTGACGAAAATCACCGGTGTATCGCGCAGCTGTTCGGCTTCGCCGAGCAGGGCGGCGACTTCGAAGCCGTCCATGTCCGGCATGTTCACATCCAGCAGGATCAGCGCAAACTGTTGATCCAGGCACAGGGACAGGGCTTCGTTGCCACTGCTGGCTTCCACCAGTTCAGCGCCGCAATCGGCAAGCAGATGGCGCATGGCGACCAGGTTGGCGCGGGTGTCATCAACGACCAGGATTTTTGGAGGAGTACTCATGCGAGGCACAATCGGTTGATCAGTGGGGCGATATCGGAAAGATCGACACAGTGATCGGCACCGGCTGTATCCAGAGCCGCCTGCGGCATGGTCGGTATTTCCGCGCTGGTTGGCGATTGAACGATGGCCGTGCCGCCCAAGCTGCGAATCCGTTGCAGGCCCGAGGCGCCATCAGCATTTCCCCCGGTGAGCACGACACCTATGAGTTTTTCACGCCACACCTCCGCGGCGGAATAGAACATCACATCAATGGACGGCCGGACGTAATTCACGCGCGGGTCGATCGACAAGGCAAAGTGCCAATCGGCTTCGACCAGCAGATGGTAGCCGCTGGGGGCCAGGTAGACCGTGCCGGCCTGTACCGGGTGACGCTCCTGTGCCTCCATGACAGGGAGGGATGAAACGCGATTCAGCACTTCACACAGCAGATCCATCGTTTCGGAGCTGCTGTGACAACAGACCAATACGGCTTGCTGCAAGCGGGTGCTGAAGCCGCCGACGATGACTTTGAGCGCTTCCACACCACCCGCGGAACAACCGATGACAATGGCCTTGGGCGTATTCATGCGAATGCGCGCTCCGGCTGACCGGCCAGGCGATAGATCCGCAGGCATTCATCGAACGGCGCAAAGCTGGCGGCGGCGGATGCGTAATCGAGACTTTCGCGCATGCCCAGGCAAAGAAAGCCGTTGCGCACCAGGCTGTCGCGGAATACCGACAGCACGCGGTCCTGCAAGGGATTGGAAAAATAGATCAGCACATTGCGGCACAGGATCAGGTGCGCTTCGCAAAACACGCCATCGGCGACCAGGTTGTGCTGGGCGAAAGTGACATGCCGGCGCAGGCGCTGGTCGATCTTCAGCAGGTTGTAGCGCGCGCTGTAGTAATCGGCCAGTGAATGGTTGCCGCCCGCGGCCTGATAGTTGCGCGACCACTGTTGCGCATCGCGCGCCGGGTAGATGCCTTCCTCGGCCAGCTGCAGGGCCCGCTCGCTGAGATCGGTGGCAAAGATTTGCGTGCGTTCATACAGGCCGGCTTCTTCCAGCAGGATCGCGAGCGAATACACCTCCTGCCCGTGCGCGCAGCCGGCCTGCCAGATATTGATTTGCGGATACGAGGCCAGCAGCGGCAGGACCTGCTCGCGCAAGCTGCGGAACATGGCCGGGTCACGGAACATTTCCGATGCGGGTACGGTCAGGCCATCCAGCACGCGCGGCAGCAGCGGTGGGTCATGCAGCATGCGCTCGGTCAGGCCGCTGATGGTCTTGCATTCCATTTGCTCACTGAGCTGCTGGATGCGGCGTTTCAGCGAGGCCGGCGCATACTGGCTGAAGTCGTAGCCGTAGCGGCGTTGCAACGCCTGTACGAACAGCGCCACTTCAATGTTTTCGAGCTCCGGCGTGTCCACGCTCATATCCTGCGCATCAGCCACGCAGCCACACGTGCATCATGGAAGCGAGCTTATCCAGGTCGATCGGCTTGGACAGGTAATCATTGGCGCCTGCCTCCAGGCATTGCTCGCGATCGCCACGCATGGCCTTGGCGGTCAGCGCGATCACCGGTAGATGGCTCAGCGATGGCTGCGCACGAATCGCCCGCGTTACTTCATAACCATCCATGCCCGGCATCATGATGTCCATCAGCACCAGTTCCACGCTGTTATGTTCCTGCAGGCTCTGCAGCGCTTTTTGCCCATCCTGCGCCATGGTGACTTGCAGCCCCCAGCCACGCAGCACCTTGGACAACGCGAACAGGTTGCGCATGTCATCGTCGACCAGCATCACGTGATGACCGCTCAGGCCATCGTACGTGGGCGAGGGCGCAATCGCTTGCGGACCGGTGCCCTGGCGGATGCTGTGCAGGAACAGGCTTACTTCGTCCAGCAGGCGCTCCGGCGAACGCACACCCTTGATCACGATGCTGTCGGTGTATTGGCGGATGCGCAGGTTTTCCTCGCGGCTCAGCTCGCGGCCGGAATACACCACCACTGGCGGGATGCTGCCGGTCTGGGCCAGTTTTTCCAGCATTTCCACGCCGGATATGCCGGGCAAGCCGAGATCGAGCACGATGCAGTCGTAGCCGGTTTCGCTGATCTTTTGCAGCGCTTCCTCACCGGATGTCGCCTCGTCGATGCTCACATCATCCTGGTTCAGCAGCGTGCGTACGGCGGCACGTGCGTTCGCGTCGTCATCGACCACCAGCAGGCGCCGGGTGCGGCCCTTGGCAAAATGCAGCAGACGTTCGAATGCGTCATTGATCGCTTCGCGCGTGACCGGTTTGGTAAGGAAACCCACCGCACCCATGTCGCGGCCACGCGAGGCTTCGTCGGTGGCCGACAAAAAGTGCACCGGGATATGGCGCGTGGCCGGATCGGACTTCAGCCGCTCAATCACCGTCCAGCCATCCATGCCGGGCAGCATCACATCGAGCAGGATCCCTACCGGATGATAGCGGCGGGCCAGCGCAAGGCCTTCTTCGCCATCCACCGAGTGGAGCACGCGATGTCCCTTCTGGCGCACGATATCGGCGAGGATGCGTGCGAAGGAAGCGTCATCTTCCACGATCAGGATCACGCTGTCGCCCGGCGCGATGCGCTCGCGATCATCGGCGATACCTTCGGCGGGCAGCAAGGAGCGGGTCACCGGACGTACGGCCGGCGTATTCGTTGTCGCCGGCGCTGCTCCGGTGGCGGTTTTCTCTTCCGGAGCGTGCTCGGGCAGCAGCAGCACGAATTCGCTGCCCTGGCCGACTTCGCTGCGCATCAGCAAGTCGCCGCCCAGCAGTTCCGCCATGCGCCGGGAAATGCTCAGCCCCAGGCCGGTGCCGCCGAACTGGCGGCTGGTGCTGCTGTCGGCCTGTTCGAATGCGTTGAAGATGCGTTCCTGCTTGTCTTCCGGGATGCCGATGCCAGTGTCTTTCACGCTGATCGCCAGCGAGTGCTGCTCCTTCATCGTGCCGAGCCAGGGCAGGATGTCGGCCGGCCGGCCGATATGCACGCGAATGCTGCCCTTGGTGGTGAACTTGAAGGCGTTGGCGAGCAGGTTGTTGATGATCTGCTCCAGCCGGTTGGGATCGGTGTGGATCTCGGCCGGCAGGTTTTCGTCCAGGCTTACCTCGTAATCGAGTTTCTTTTCGCGGGCAACGTGATCGAAGGTGCGGCGCAGGCTGCGCGCAAGGCTCTGCAACGAACTATCCACCAGCGACAGTTCCATCTTGCCGGCCTCGATCTTGGACAGGTCGAGGATGTCGTTGATCAGGCGCAACAGGCTGGAGCCCGCATCGTGAATGATGCGGGCCGATTCGACCTGCTCGGCGTCCAGATTGCCTTCGCGGTTGTCGGCCAGGCTGCGCGAAAGAATCAGCAGGCTGTTAAGCGGCGTACGCAACTCGTGCGACATGTTGGCCAGGAATTCACTCTTGTACTGGCTGGCGCGGGCGAGTTCTTCGGCTTTCTGCTGGGTCTCGCGTTGCAGCGCCTCCACCTGCTGCTTCTGCTGGCGCAGGGTATCGGTCTTCAGGCGCAACTCTTCGTTGGAGGCTTGCAGTTCATCGGCCTGTACGCGCAGTTCTTCTTCCGAAGCGAGCAGGCGTTGGGATTGTTCTTCCAGTTCGATGGTCTTGGCCTGCAGGATGTCATTGGCGTCGCGCAACGCATCCTGCTGCTGTTTCAGGGTGAGACTGGAAATGCGCAATTCGTCGGCCTGCTCGCGGGTCTGCTCGAGCAGGTCCTGGGTGTTCACCGCGCGGTTGAGGTTTTCCAGGGTCAGTGCCGCCATCGGCAGCAGTTCATCCAGCAAGGCCTGATGCTGCGGTGATGGTGGCGCGAAGCTCGCAAACTCCAGCACACCGACCAGCTGGTCACGCAGCAGCAGCGGGCGGATGGTGATGTGACGTGGCAGGGCGCCGCCGCTGCCGGAGTCGATACGCAGATAATTGTCTGGTACGTCATCCAGCGTAATCGGCTGGCGTGTCAGTGCGCACTGGCCGATCAGTCCCTCGCCGGGCATGTAGGCGTCGGGGCTGATCTGCAGGCGCAGGCCGTAACTGCCTAGCAGGTCCAGCCGTTGCCTCGATTCGTCGAAGCCGTATAAGAGCGACAGACCTGCCTCCAGCAATGGCGTGAGCATGAAGGTAAAGCGTTCGGTGAATTCGCGATGGCTGGTCGCCTGTTGCAAGCTTTTGGAGATCTGTACAGCCTGGCTTTTCAATAGCGCCTGCTGCCCGGAGTCGATCACCATCTGCCTGAAGAACTGCAGCGCCTTGGCGATTTCGCCGATTTCATCGCGCCGGCCGGCACCACGTATTTCAATGTTGTGGTCGTGATTGGCTAGGCGTGTCATCGAGTCGGTCAGCCGACGGATCGGCCTGGTGACCAGGCGCGAGGTCAGCACGATCACCATAATGCCGAGGATCAGGCCGATCAGCGCGGAGGCGATGTTCGTATACGCCGTCTGGCGCAGATGCTGTTCGACATTCCGCTCGCGTACGGCGAGCAATTGGCGTTCCGTACCGCTCATCTCGTCAAGGATCGCGGTGTAGTCCTCGGTTTTGACTGTGCGCCTGGCCAGGTAGTCCGCATGGATCTGGGCCAGGGCCTGGGTGCCGGCCGGCGACGTGGCATCTTGCACCGTTCGTTCGGGGGTGACCAGCAAGCCTTGCAGCTCGCTGTTCCAGGCGGTCATCAGCGCTTCGATATGATCGATGCGCAATTGCTGCACCGGATTGTCCAAAGTCAGTTGGCGCAATTGCGCGAGCTCTTGCTGGAACTGCTTGCCGCTGCTGCTGATGCGATCAAGATCGCTGGTCCTGTGGGTGATCAGGTACCCGCGCAGGCCGAGCTGTCCGTATAACGCGCTTCGGTCCAGCGCCTCGATCTGCAGCAGCACCTGATAAGTGTGGTCGGCCCATTGCCGGACCTCGCGCTGCTTGTTCTGCGAGGCGACGTTGATCAGGCTGTTGAACAGGAACAGCCCGAGCAGCAGGCCGATCGCGATGATGATCTTGTAGCGAATCGGCAGATGCGCCAGCCATGAATACTTTTTCTGTTGCGCTGGCGCCGCAGTGGAGCTGACCATGAGAAATCCCGCTGATTTGGCAGTGTCGTGCGCTCACTGGCATCAGGGATATACCTGACAGACAGGGCGGCTGGGGGTCAGATTAGCGAGATGGTGGCAAGGGCGGTAGCCGCCGCCGCGGGGCCGTCAAAGTGGGGCGCCCGGTTTGACACGCGATCGACAGTGGGCGTCAAGCGGAAGTGAATGTCCCCGGACTGCGGCGTCCGGGACGATCGGTTGGTTCAGGCCGTCATCGTTGCCGCCGGGGCCGCGCTTATCGGGTGGTTGGCGACCAGCGCGGCCGCCAAGGCATGCGCGGCGGCGCGGATCTCGGGCATGGCCGTGCACTCCCACAGATTGCCGCGCAGCAGCGAACCGATGGCGTAAAGCCCTGGCTGGACGTCACCGCGGGCGTTGATCAGGCGGCCGTCGGGATGCGCCGAAACCCCCAGCTGCAACGGGTCGGCTACGGCCAGACCGTCTTCAATCAGTTGCGAGAGCAGTGCATGCTCCGTGAAGGCGACCGCGGTATCCAGGCCGGTCGCTTGCACCACCAGGTCGGCCTGCAAGGTGGACATGACCTGATTGGCGCGAGCCCGGACCGTGACATCCAACGGACCCTGGCCGTCGACCGCCAGGACACGCGCGGCGTGCACCTGCAGCCGTCCTTCATCGCGCAACTGCTGGATGGTTTCTGCCGAGCGCGGGGCGGTGCGATGCCGCGAGGCTTCCCAGATCCAGCGGGCATGACGCAGAAACTGGCGGCGCCGGGCCAGGCTCAGGCCTTGCCACAGGGTGGCATTGATGGGACGCATGCCGTCGATAAGGCTGCGCCAATCCACCTCCGGCGCTTCATGCAAGGCATGGCGGATGGCGCGCAGCATCGGCGCCGTACCGTCACTGGCCAGCAAGGCCGCGTTGAGCTGGCTTTGCAGCGGATAAGACTGGGCCGGCAGGGTCGGATGCACAAAGGGCAACTGACCGTGGCGCGAAACGGCCACCAGTTCGGCATCCGGCCACTGCGTCGAGGCGGAGAGCAGTGTGTCCACCGCAGTCAGGCCGGTGCCGATCACGATCAGCCGGCGTGGCGCACGGATTCGTTGCGTCAGGTTCCAAGGATTGAGCTCATACGCGCCGCTGGCCAAGGCGTGCGCGGAAACCGTGCGCAGCGGGCGTGGCGACAGCGCCCCCACCGCCAGGATCACGGCATCGGCGCGCAAGGTTTCATGGTTGGCAAGCAAGATCTCGTAGCCGTGGATGTGCGGATCCACGCGCAGCGCCTCGCTGGCATGCACGCTAAAACGGCGCTCCCTCTTCTCCGCCGATGCCATGCGCGAACGCAGCTGCGCTTCAACGAAATCACCAAACAGGCGGCGCGGCAGGAAATCCGTAGGGCGCACGCTGGCTTGATCGCGTACGGCGTGCTGCACGAATTCCTCATCCTGATCCACATACAGACCCATGCCGCCGGCGCGCACGTTGAGCAGGTGATGGTCGTCGTGCGTGGCATACGCCACGCCACGGCCATGGGTGGCAGCGCCGGTTACCCAGTACACGGTGGCGTGGTCGTCGAGGTTCAGCAGCGCGCCGAATAATGCAGCCCCCGCTGCGCCACCACCGATGATTGCGATATCTGCCATAACACGTCCTCGAGCCAAGCCTGGATATTGCGGCGTTCTGGCGCCGTGTCGAAGCCGGCGTTCCGCCGGCATGCCATCGAATCAGACCAGCGCGGGTTCCCGCACGGTTTGATGGATCTTGCTGGTCCAGCGTTCTGCGTCGTCGGAGTGATAGCTGCGATAGGTGTCGAGCGCGCCGCCATAGATATGCAACGACACCGCAGCGCGATTCGAAGAAAGATTGCGGCAGCGGTGTGCGTAATCGGCCTGGGAAAAAGCCAGGTGATCGCCGATGCCGATCACCGATACGCCACGCGAAACCAGGTGCGGATGTTCCTGCAGCGAAAGATCGAATGCTTCCACTTCCAGCACGCCGTCGAGCATGATCTCCATGCCCCACAGGCCATCATGATCATGGATGGGCGTGGCGTGGCCCGGTGGCCAGACGATCAGCAAGGCGTCATAGCCGCGCGTGGCGTGATCGGTCAGTGCAATGCGGCGATAGCCCGATGCGGATGCAGCATCCGCGACATCTTCCGTGTGCGGACAGCCTTGCCAGGTGGGCGCCGATGCGAGCACTTCCGCCAAGTGATCAACATCAATCGGCTTGTTCTCACGCATGCACGCATCGACGGTGTCGAGGATCCGTTCCGCCCAACGTGTGATGGCAGGTTTGAGTGCGTCGTGCATGGGTGAACCCTGTGTGTTGGCGTACTCGACCATGAAACAACCATAGGCGGCGTTAAAGAACCGCTATGCAGTAGTTGCCAGATTTCATGGCGATATGACGAAACCGCCACTGTGCATGCAAGACATCGTACCGGCTCCGCACAAAGCACGGTATTTGCTTGAAGGATCGTCATAAGACGGATTTCGTCTTACAGCTGTGGGTGGCACGAATAAGAAAGGGCGATGATCATGCGCTTGAGGACACGCGCTTTAACTTTCCCCGTACATGTTCCACGCGTAAAGCGGACTCCTGGTATAGCCGTCCAAATCGCAACGCTTCCAGTCTAACAACGATGTAACGGTTCGCATGAGCCAATCGGCCGTCTCAGCCAGGTCGATGCGCAAAACGATGAGCAGTTGTGCGAGAGAACTTGCGCTGCCTTGCTGCATGCAAGCATGCGCAGTTCCGCGGAGGTTATGCCGTCTTGCACTATGGGCGCCTGGGCGCGTCTCGGCTGCTGAGAAAAGCGCAGGCTACCTTCCAGCTTCCGGGCCGCTCTCCTTGCGACGGATGACGCCGCTATCCTCGCGCTCGGCGTGAATGGGGCGATCGCATCGTTTGCTGGCCTTTGAATGGGGATGCCTATGCTGACTACGCTGGCGGTTGCCAACTATCGCTCACTGCGTTCGCTGATCGTGCCGCTCGGGCGATTGAATCTGATCACCGGTTCAAACGGGTGCGGCAAATCGAATCTCTATCGGGCCTTGCGGCTGCTGGCGGAAACGGCGCAGGGCGGAGTGATCCAGGCCCTGGCGCGTGAGGGAGGTTTGTCCTCGACCTTATGGGCCGGGCCGGAACACCTTACGCCGCGCATGCAGCGTGGCGAGGTGCCGATCGAGGGCGGCCCGCGCCAGGAGCCGGTAGCGCTCAAGCTTGGTTTCGCGGGTGAAGCCTTCGGTTACGCCATCGATTTCGGATTTCCGCCGCCACCACCACCCGCAACGGCATTCGCGCTCGATCCGATGATCAAGCGCGAAGCAATCTGGGCCGGTCCGTTCCTGCGCATGTCCAACTTGCTGGTGGATCGCAAGCGTGCCCTGGTGCGCGTGCGTGACGGGCGCAATTGGCGTGTGTTGACCGAGCATCTGAGCGAATTCGAAAGCATCTTCACCCAATTGGCCGACCCGGAACGCGCCGCGGAAGTGATGACCTTGCGCGAGTCGATCCGCGGCTGGCGTTTCTATGACCATTTTCGTTCTGATGCGGATGCGCCGGCACGGTGGTCGCAGCTGGGCACGCGTACCACCGTGCTCAGTCACGATGGTCGTGATCTTGCGGCGGCCTGGCAAACCATCATCGAGATCGGTGACGAGGCCTCGTTGCATGAAGCAGTGCAGGATGCTTTTCCCGGTGCCGAGGTGAGCGTGACGATCAGCGACGGTCGCTTCGGCCTGCTGTTCCGCCAGCATGGGTTGCTGCGATCGCTTTCCACGGCGGAACTGTCGGACGGCACCTTGCGCTACCTGCTCTGGATCGCCGCGTTGCATACGCCGCGGCCGCCGCCGCTGATGGTATTGAACGAACCGGAAACGAGCCTGCATCCCGATCTGCTGCCCGCACTGGCGCGGTTGATCGTGCGCGCCTCCAGGCACAGTCAGATCTGGGTGGTGTCGCACGCGCAGCGCCTGATCGCGGCACTGGAACAAACGTCTGATTGCATCAGCATTCACCTGGAGAAACAGTTCGGCCAATCGCAGATCGTAGGCCAGCGTCCGCTCGACGAACCGGCCTGGCATTGGCCGGAGCGGTGAGCAGCACAGAACTGTGAACGGCACGGCGCGAGTTCAATCGCGCATCACGCGTTAAACGCAACGCCCCATGGCGGCATCCCATTCGTACTGAACCGGCCACATGCCTGTGGCCGGGCGGGTACGGCTTTGCCTTTTTTGGAGGTGCAACATGCGCAATACATGGCTTGTGCTTGGCCTGCTGATGGCGTCGCAATCCGTAGAAGCTGTATCGCTGTGCTACGTCGATTTTATCAACGAGGGTGAAGATTCCGTGGTTGCGATCTCGCTGGCGACGCCGGGACGCAACGACTGGAAACCGGTCACATTGCGCGGTGTCGTCAATGGCGGTTATGTGAGCGTGGACGGCGGCTACATGGGGCGGGCAATGGTCGGTATTCGTGCCGATCGTGGCTGTGTTTACGACGTTCTGGTCGAGTTCGCACGGCAAAACGCGTTGCTGGTAAAGGCATTCGATGTCTGTCATACGCACGCGCTTTATATCGAACGCACCTGGCAGCAAGCTCATTTGGCAGCGTGATTGGCAGAGGTGACAGCGGCCTGCTGCAAGAATGGGCGAGTCGGACGAGTTTGCATGTCGCGAGCAAGCCGCGCTGCATTGCAGCGAGAGGCTGTATCCGGAAAGCCATCTTGAGCTCCACGTCATGACATGCACGCATCTTGCTGATACTTCTGAGATGCGTCACAGTTGCTGCCCGTGGAAGCGGTCATCGTATCCGCCACAACGCAGATCACCAGCATCGAGTACAGGGGGGCCTAATGATCGAGCTGGAAGTACAGGCCCTCTCGGCGGCACGAGAGGGTCTGGTTATCGACATTGGCCGTTCGGTCGTTGCCAGCGGCTTTGTCTTGCATCGACAGCGGCTGGTGCAGGATCCCAACGGCGTGCTTGTCACCTTGGTCGTGCGCGGACCCGCGCGTAAGCAACGAGCGCTGGAGACGGCGCTGGAAGCCAACGAGCGGATCATCAGCTTCGAGGTTTCGCCGTTTGAGGACGGTCCGCCGAAACCGCATTTTGCCGCCGCACGAACGTTTGCGCGCGAACCGGTGCCGCCAGCGCCGGTACCGGCGATCGAAACGCCTGTAGCCACGGCACCGGTTGCGATCGCGTCGCCCGCGCCCGTCGAAACGCCCAAGGCTGTGGTGGTGCCGGCCACGTCAGAGCCGCAACCGGAGCCCGATTCCGACTTCGCATTTCTGCTGGAGCCCAAGCACGTGGCACCCCCGGCACCGGCCCCCGTACCGGTCGAGCCATATGTCGAGACGATCCCGCTGGGTCCGGACGAAAGCGTGGTCGAAAAGCTGTTGCCGCGGCTGCAGTACGACTACCCAAAGATCATGCCGGTGTTGCAGAAGCTGGAACAATCGGTGGTTGATGCGGCACGTGAGTCGTCGTTGCTGTTGGCCGGGCAGCGGACCGGTGCCTGGGTGTTTGGGCGCGATTACGCTACGAAAACCAAGCTAGGTCTGGACGAAGCGATCAAGCATCTCGGCGTTCCTGCACTGGGTGCCGTGGTTGAAGTGGAATACAAGGGTGAAGGCCTGCATATCCGCCACAGCCCGCTCTGTGCGCCTGGTGGTCACTCCGGCTGCAAGTTTTTTAGCGGCTTTCTGGAGGGATTGCTCGGTCCGGCCGTGTCATCGGGAAACTTGTCGATCTTCGAAGTCTGTTGCCGCAGCTACGGCGCGGACGAATGCGTACTGGCCATTTCTGACTGAGCGATGCGTCGGCCTTGCCGGCGTGGCAAGGCGTCGCAGCAGGAAAGGCCACGACCTTAAAGATGCATAATATATGCATCTTTAAGGTCGTGAATGGTCGACGATATGCTTACGAAAATCCAGCGTGACATAGTAAAAAGCTGCGTGCCGGCGCTGAAGGCACATGGCCTGGCGCTTACGAAGAACTTCTACGCGCGCATGTTTGAGGCGAACCCCGAGCTCAAGCACATTTTTAACATGAGCCATCAAGCCGTCGGCGAGCAGCAACAGGCGCTGGCGTTGGCAGTGCTGGGTTATGCGGAGCATATCGACGATACCTCCGTGCTCGCGCCGGTAATCGACATGATCACCGCCAAGCACGTAAGCATCGGCGTGCGCGCCGAACACTATCCGATTGTGGGACGCCATTTACTTGCCGCCATTGCCGAAGTCATGGGCGACGCGGCAACGAATGAGGTGCTGGATGCATGGGCCGCGGCCTATGGGCAGCTGGCCGATGCGTTGATCCAGGCCGAGCAGGCGATGTACCTACGGGCCGCAACGGCGAAGGGTGGCTGGAGCGGCTGGCGTCCGTTCCAGGTGGTGAGGGTGGCGCGCGAAAGCAGCGAAATCGTTTCGTTTTACCTCAAGCCTTCCGACGCGGGATTGCTGCCGCCCTATCAGCCCGGTCAGTTTGTATCCGTGCGCGTCGTGGATGCGCAGGGCATGGCGCACATACGGCAGTACAGCCTGTCGGATGCACCGCATCAGGATTATCTGCGTCTGACCATCAAGCGGCAGGATGCAAGCGGGAACGCGCCTGCCGGGCAGGTCTCGACAGCGTTGCACGTGGATATCTGCGAAGGCGACGTCATCGAGCTTTCCTATCCGCAGGGTCTGTTTGTGGTGGATCAGGCGAAGGGTACGCCATTGGTGTTGTTGAGCGGAGGCGTGGGGATTACGCCGATGCTTGGCATGCTCGCCCACGTCGCCAGGCAGCAACCCGAACGATCGATCCATTTTGCGCACGCCGCGCGCGATCGCCATGTGCACGCGATGAACGATTGGCTAAGAACGATGGTGGCGAAGCACCCGGCATTGCAGCTTGAAATCTATTACGAGCAGGTTGGCGAAGCCGATGTCCAGGGCGTGCATTACGACCGGCAGGGCCGTATGGACGCTGGCGAGATTGCGGCACAAGGTCATCTCGCCGAGGCCGATTATTACCTGTGCGGACCACGCGGTTTCATGGCGGCCCAGATGAGCCTGTTGAAGCAGGCCGGTGTGCCGGATCACCGCATTCATGCCGAATTCTTCGGCGCGTCGATGGGTTAGTCAGGCATTCGTCAAGAGATGATGTTCAGCGCGATCCGCAGTTTTCTCGGGCGCGCGACCAACTGCTTCAGCGTGCAATTATCGAGCACGCTGAGGAAGCTCTTGCGAGCATCGTCCAATACATGGCGAAGCGAGCAGGCCGGTGTGATGCTGCAGCTATTGTCGTCGCCGAAACATTCCACGATGGCAAAATCGGGCTCCATCGCGCGAACGATCTCGCCGATCCGCAACTGCTCCGGTGCGCGAGCCAGCTTCAGGCCACCGCTGCGCCCGCGCAAGGCATCGACGTAGCCCAGCGCCGCAAGCTTCTGCGTGACCTTCATCAGGTGGTTTTCGGAGATGCCGTACTGGCTTGCGATTTCGTGGATGGACGAGCGGCGCTCACCCTGCACGGCGAGGTACATCAGCAAGCGCAGGGCATAGTCAGTCTGGTACGTCAGTCGCATCACAGGGCTCCGATAAGGAGCCCATGCTACACGTGATGATGGCCTGCCGGTTGCCGACTTATCGGCGACCCGCGACGCGGATCCTGTGCTGTGACGGGTCGCGCTATCCGTTCAACCTGCGTCGACCGTCGACAACCATTTCCGCGCTGACCGTCCAGGCCGATTCATCCGAAGCAAGATGCACCACGGCCTTGGCAACTCCATCAGGTTTCCCGAAGCGGCCATAGGGAATGCTGTCGATGATCTGCTGGTTCACCTGATCACGGTAGGCATCGGCAATGTTGAGCTTGTCGTAAAGCGGCGTATCAGCCGTGCCGGGACTGATGGCATTGGGGCGAATGCCGTGCGGCGGGATTTGTTTCCAGGAGGAAAGGGAGCGGGGGCAAAGCGCGAAGATCCGGAGGAAGAAGCAGGCATGGGCTGCGCCTCGCAGTCCATGCCTTGAATATGACTAACGGCAGTTAGTAGGCATATAGGTAAGCAATGCCGTAGCCGTGATATTGGTGTTGGTGCATGACCAACTTATTGAGCCTTCGGATACGATCGCGGAAAGCCCCATTTGCAGGCCGGCGATAGCCGGATTCGCATGCTGGCTACCGCTGTTATCAAAGTGGACAAGGATCATTCCCGGATTTTCTGTCGCATTGACGTGGCTGACATAGTTGCCTGATATCTGGTTATCGTTCGGTAAGCCTGCTGATGCCTGCGTTGACGGGAAGTGACCGGTGTTGGCATAGAACTCGGCAAGAGCGGCTTCCGATCCGGAAGCGAGAGTGAATCCCTCGGCGATCTGAGAGCGGATTACGTAGTTCTCATAAGCGGGAATGGCGATCGCCGCGAGAATGGCGATGATGGCCACGGTGATCATCAATTCGATCAAGGTAAATCCTGCCGTACGGCAGGTCTGACTGAGCTGCTTCATATTCCTCCCCCTGAGGAATGTCACAGACGTCCGACACGGACGTCGCAATATTATGCCTTGAAACCATATGGCGAATTGCGAGCGATAACACTCTTTAGCGATGGCGAAGTCCGCAGGGGTGGGGGCGAGATTCGCTTTGTCGTGGAAGCCATTCCACATGATTTACAGCTTATCCGGATGATAAGTGCTTATTTAAAACAATCCTTTAGATGTGGCCGAAAATTTAGACGTCTAAATTTTGAGTCAGCCTTCCTTCGGATATCCAGGGTCGGTATACCCCTGCGTGTGGTCAGCGACAAGGCTTCGATATAGCTGCCCCATCGCTTGGGTACGTGAACCGGCGATGCTGACGTCGACCGCCGGTTCTTCAGTGCTCAGGCTATGGCCAATGCGATGGATGTCGTACCACGTTCGGTCACTTATGCATTGACATCAATCACGATGCGCCCTTTGAGCTTGCCCGCCAGCATCTGCGGAGCGAGATCGATCACTTCGCCGAGGCGGATTTCTGTAGTCAATGCATGCAGGCTGTTCTTGTCGAGATGCTGCGCCAGCAGCTCCCACGCCTGCACACGCCGGGGCTTGGGGCAATACACGCTATCGATACCTGCCAGCGTGACACCGCGCAGGATAAACGGCGCCACCGTGGCGGGCAGGTCCATGCCCTGCGCCAGGCCGCAGGCGGTTACCGTGCCGCCGTAACGCGTACTTGCGCAGGCGTTGGCGAGGGTATGGCTGCCGACGGTATCGACCACACCGGCCCAGCGTTCTTTCGCGAGCGGTTTGCCGGGCGCACTCAACGTTGCTCGATCGATCACCTCGGAGGCCCCCAGTTTCGTCAGCCACGCCGCTTCGTCCTGCTTTCCGGTGGATGCGACGACCCGGTAGCCGAGGTTGGCAAGCAACAGCACGGCGATGCTGCCCACGCCGCCGGATGCGCCGGTAACCAGAATTTCGCCATCGCCCGGAGCCACACCGTGCCGCTGCAGGCCAAGCACGCACAACGCCGCGGTATATCCGGCGGTGCCGATCGCCATGACATCACGCGGGGTGAACGATGCGGGCACCGGCAGCAGCCAATCACCCTTGACGCGTGCGCGCTGGGCAAGCCCGCCCCAGTGCGACTCGCCTACGCCCCAACCGTTGAGCAACACACTGTCGCCAACGCGAAAGGCGGGATCCTTGCTTTGCGTAACGCGGCCGGCGAAGTCGATCCCCGGCACCAGCGGGAAGGTGCGCACAACCGGGGATTTACCGGTAATGGCCAGCGCATCCTTGTAGTTGAGGGTGGAGTAGGCCACTTCCACGGCCACCGCTTCGTCCGGCAGGCGGTCCTCGGCGAGCTCGGTCGATGCAGCGCGATAACCGGCGTCGTCCTTGGATATCAGGATGGCTTTGAATGTCGACATGGGTATGCACTCCTCATCAGGGATGCGCCTGTTGCGCATGGCGGGACTGGGTCCATTGATTGAGTACTGCGCACAGAACCAGCAGCGAACCGGTCACGAAAAATACTTCGTGCAAGCCGATGCGTGCGCCGATCTGTCCGCCGATCAGCGGGCCGATGACTTGTCCGGCAAACTGCGATGACTGTAAATAACCGAGCGTTTTGCCGGTCTGGCCTTCGTGCACGGAATGACGTACCAGCTTGGCGATGGAAGGAAGCAGGCCCGCGATGGTCATGCCCATCAGCACGCGTAGCAGCGCCAGTTGCCACCAATGGGTCACGAGTGCCTGCGGCACCATTACCACGCCGGTAGCGAGCAGGCACCCGATGATGACCTTCCAGCTGCCCACACGGTCCGCGAGTGCGCCGAGTTTTGCGGCGGTCAGCATGCTGCCGAGGGCGGAAGCGGCCATGACGATACCCGCGATCCGCGTAAGGTGACCGGTGGGTACGCCGAGTTGCCCGATATATACGGTGATGATGGGCTCGATGGACATGTTGGCCAGCAACACCATCATGGCGGTCAGCAGCAGAGTGGTGATCAGTGTGCGATCGACCGGTGTTGCCGATGCAGTCTGCGTGGCGACGCGAGCTCGTGCATCGGATGCCTGATCAAAATCTTCGCGAATCAACCATATCGTTGCCAGCGCCGCCACGGCAATCATCGCGCCGCCGACGAAGAACGTGCCGCGAATGCCCACCCACGTCGGCAGAAAACCACCCACCAGCGGACCGACAAGATTGCCGGTCAAGGCGCCGGTGGACAGCACGCCCAGCGCCCACCCGGCTCGCTCGCGTGGCGCCTGTGTGCCGATCATCACCAGCGATGCCGACGCGTAGCCGCCGACCAGGCCCGCAATCAAGCGCAGCACCACCAGTTGAACGACGCTGTGCACGGTACCGATCAGCGACATGGTGATCGCCATGCCGATCGCGGCGCGAACAAGCATGGGCTTGCGGCCGTATCGGTCGGCCAGATGCCCCCATAGCGGCGCGGTCAGCGCCGTACCTAGAAACGTCGCGCCGAATGCTACGCCGGACCATTGGATCACGGCCGATGAGGAGGTGACGCCCAGTTGCTGCACATACAACGGCAGAAATGGCAGCAGCATGCTGAGGCTGACCAGGGTGGTGAACGAACCGAATACGCAAATGATCAGATTACGCTGCCAGTGCGCCGCGTTGCGTTCTGCATAGCTGGCGCGGGCGGCGTCCAGGTTAAGCGCGTAATGGCCTGCATTTTCCTGTGAGGACATCGTCGTTGCCTTGCATGCAAAGGCCGTATGGCCGTTCTACAGGTGCTGAAAGCTTCACAGCTGCGAAAAGAAACGGCTGTACAGCCAGGCCGCACAGCCGAAGACTTGCATCTACTTGGCTTGCCGCTGTTTTCGAAGTTCGGGAACCGGCAGACCGCCCCAGCCCCAGTTTTCCAGTTCGACTTCGTTGATCACGACAAAGGTCGAGTCGAGCGGCTTGTTCAGGACATCCAGCAGCAACTGGCTGACACCCTTGATCAAGGCGGCTTTTTCTTCCGAGGTGGTGGCGCTGCGGCCAGGGGCCGAACCTTCACGGGTAATGCTGATGCTGACGAAAGGCATGATTATGTTCCTCAGTGTGGGCGGGACGGATGCGGGGTGCCCCGAAACAGATTTAGTGACCGGCGATCTGGCCGCCGTCGACGTGCAGAATCTCGCCCGTCACGAAACCGGCCGAATCCAGATAGAGAATCGCTTCGACGATGTCGCTGATCTCACCCATGCGGCCGACTGGATGCAGTGCACCGAGTGCAGCGTGCGTCTCCGGCGCATGCATCGGTGTCTTGATGATGCCGGGCGATACCGCATTCACGCGAATGCCGCGCTTGGCGTATTCGATCGCCAGTGACTTGGTCGCCGAGTTCAGGCCGCCCTTGGTCAGCGACGCCAGCACGGACGGTACGCCGTCCATCGCGTGATCGGCCAAGGTCGTTGTCACGTTGACGATATGGCCGCTGCCTTGCTTCTCCATCTGCACAACCGCGAGCTGGCTGATGTGAAAGAACCCGTTGAGATTGATCGCCAGCACGTTGGCGTAGTCTTCCTGGGTGTAGGCGGTAAACGGCTTGGCGATAAAGATGCCGGCGTTGTTGATCAGCGTATCGATGCGCCCGAAACGCGAGACGGCTTCGTTGACCATGCGCTCGGCCACCGCGCGATCGCCAATATCGCCGGCTACCGTGATGACGTCCGGATCGTTCGACGGCTTGATCGAGCGCGAGTTGGCGATGACGCGGTAATCGCGGTCGCGGAATGCCTTGACCAATCCCGCGCCGATGCCCTGCGACGCGCCGGTAATGGCGACAACCTTGCGTGAACTGTTCATGTTGTATCTCTCGAAGATGGAAGGGGGAGCCAGCGAGATGTTGCGGGGGGGGGGCTTGCGTCGATGGCCTTAATCTACGAGTGATAAGCGGGTTAGCGAATCCCTGCTATCCGGCAAACACTCTTCCGCGCCGCGGTGGAATCGGCGCACTGGGTTGTGTCTCGGCATCCTTGGCCAGGCAGGCGTACTGTCTGCGCAAGCGGGGCAGGGCAAAATCGACAAAAGCCCGTACTTTAGGTACGGAAAGCCGTCCATACGGCGAAACAAGGTGTACCGGAATCGGTGCGGGCTCCGCATCGGCAAGCACGACCTGCAACAGGCCCTGCTTGATTTCCGGCGCAACGTGATAGGAAAGCATGCGCGTTACGCCATGGCCTTCGATGACTGAGGCAATGGCTGCACGCGCGTTGTTCACGACCAGGCGCGGCGTGATGGAAACCGCACGGGGCACGGATGATCCTTCCAGTGGCGGAAAGCTCCAGGAATCTTGTCCCATGTGCTCCACCGCGATGATCTGGTGTTTGCTCAAATCTGCCGGATCGGTGATGCGCGGGTGCATCGCCAGATAACGCGGTGATGCCACGATCACTCTGCGCACTTCCCCGATGCGATGCGCGATCAGGGTCGAATCGGCCAGATGCGTGATGCGCAACGCAAGGTCCATGCCTTCGTCGATCAGGTTGACCGGTCTATCCAGCAGATACAGCCGGACATTGACCGTGGGGTATTCCTCCATGAACGCATCGACGACCGGACGCAGCACCTCCACGCCCGAAAACACCGTGGTGGTGATCGTCAAGGTGCCACGTGGGACCGAGCGCTCTCCCGCTGCGTTGCGATCCGCTTCCTCCAGATCCATGAGCATCTTCCGGCACGCGACTGCATAACGTTCGCCGGCTTCGCTCAATTTGATGGAGCGTGTGGTTCGATGCAGCAACGGGACGCCTACGCGGGCCTCGAGAAAGGCGATGGCCCGGCTGACCGCGGCGGCCGATCGCCCGGTTTTTCGGCTGGCGCCAGCCAGGCTGCCCTCGTCCAGTGCCGCGACAAATATCTTCATGGCATCGATGCGGTCCATACACGGGGCCTCAGAGGTTGGGTATGCGCGGCGGTCTGTGGAGTTTGCTACCTCCGCTCATCGAGCGATAGACGCAAGCCGTGGCGGACTGAACATCGCGCACTCAGATGCGCGATGTTCAGTCTGTCTTGTGGCTGTGAGGATTGCCGGTCGGCGCTTGGGCCAGAGCCTGGTCCAGCTCGCTTTTCAGCACTTGCATCAATGCTTGCGCAGGCAAGGCCCGCGCCAGTGGTGCACCTTGGCCCGCCCAATGCGCGCCGTACCCGGTTTGCCCTGCGGCCTTGCCGGCTGCATTGAGTGCTTTGCCGGCGTCGTAGGTGACGGGATAGTCGGGAATGACCTCATCCGGCACGTTGGCGCCCAGGCGGGTGAACGTGTTGGCCAGGCTGCGGGCCGGCCGGCCAGAAATCACCCGCGTCATGACCGTATG
This sequence comes from Dyella flava, assembly GCF_016904955.1. Taxonomy (GTDB): domain Bacteria; phylum Pseudomonadota; class Gammaproteobacteria; order Xanthomonadales; family Rhodanobacteraceae; genus Dyella_B; species Dyella_B flava. The sequence continues at coordinate 533,582 of NZ_JADIKE010000038.1, forward strand.
GTGTGCGGCATCGCTGAAGAGCAATTGGCGATACGCGGCATCCACCAGCGATTCTTCGGTGGCGACGAAAGCAGTGCCCAGCTGCGCTGCGCTCGCACCCAGCGCCAGTGCGGCGGCGATACCGGCGCCGTCCATGATGCCGCCGGCGGCAATGATGGGGACGTTGACCGCGCGCGTCAGCAAGTGGGTCAAGGCGAAGGTGCTGAGGCGGCTGTCTTCTGCGTCCGGGTCGAATACGCCCCGGTGACCACCGGCTTCATAGCCTTGGGCGACGATGGCGTCGATGCGCGCCGCTTCGACAAGTTTGGCTTCCTGCACATTCGTGACCGCGGCCAGCAGCGTGATGCCGGCCTTGTGCAGCGCTTCGATCTGTTTGGGATGCGGCAGGCCAAAATGAAAGCTCACGACCTTTGGTTTTTCCTGCACGAGCATGGCAAGCATGTCGTCGTCGGCGAGAAAGGATGTGTAGATTTCATGCAAGGCCGCAGGCGCCTTGGCGCCTACGCGTTCGAATTCGGGACGCAGTCGTTGCAGCCACGCGGCTTCTTTGGCTGGATTCGCCTGCGCCGGGCAGTGCACAAACAGATTCACATTGAGCGGTCCGCTGCTCAAGCTGCGGAATTTTTGAATGGCTTCCCTGGCCTTGGCGGCGGTCATTGCACCCACTCCCAGCGAGCCGAGGCCACCCTCATTGCTGACCGCGGCGGCCATTTCCGGCGACGACACGCCGGCCATCGGCGCCTGGATGATGGGGGTCGAGATACCTAGCAGGTTGAGCAGTGATGAAGAGGACGGCGTGGCCATGTCTGAAACTCCTGCAGTGATGCCGGGGAAGGGGCAAGCAGAGCCATTTTAAGTAGGCGCCGTGCTTCACTGAAGGCATGCCACTCGGCTATCAGTCTTCCGCCGCGCGGAAGAATAGCGGCATGTTTGAGGGCTATTTCCCGCGCAGTGCAAACCGGAGGCTATCCGATACGTTGGCGGAATTCATTCGGAAACGCGATGACTATCGAACGTCAGCACGCTTTTCCGTCGCACTTTGGCGAGAGGAAGGTGGTGGGCGAGGCTTGCGGGACAATGCCTCTCGGTCAGCGGATGGCTTTCGCGTCATCGAACGCAAGGCGACGCCAGCAGCACCTCCCGCCGAACCCGCGCTACTCCAGAGCAGGAGCGCAGTGCCGATGCAGAACGGACACATGGCGCAGCTCCCGCGTCAGTGACAGCAGGACGGTTTGCTGGAAACACCCGGCCAATGGCCGACGCCGCCCGGCAGCATGTCGAAGAAGTGCCAGAGCGTGCAGAAGTCGTCGCCGGGACTGAAACCGGTGTCCGACACGCGGGTGATGGTGTCGCCTTCACGACGGAACACGGAGACGCCCGGCATCCATCCGCCTTTCGCGGACACGTAGCCCATGTCCGCCGCGAAGCTCGATTCGGCATGGCTCACCATCGGAAAGGTCCATCCACGGCTTTCCGCGAATTTCTTCTGCACGGCGGGCCGGTCGGGGCTTGATACAACGAAGCCGGCGCGGCTGACGACGTGCTGGTGGATGCCGTTGTAACCATCGGCCCACAAGGTGCAATAAGAGCAGGCAACGCCCATGTTGTGGACGACGATAAGGTCCTCGTGTTCACCGAAGAGTTCAGACAGGCGCACGCTGCCATCGGGGGTGTTGAACGTGTAGTCCCGTACTTCCTGCGGCTCGGCGGCGGCGAGCGTTTCGCGCATCTTTTCCCGGATATCGGCGATCTGCCGGCGGTAATCGGCAAGCTTTCCATTCATATCGGCATATTTCATGGAGATCTCCAGCAGGCGGTTGAATCAGCTTTCGTAGGCAATGCGATGTTTCACCCAGGCCATGTCGAACGGGAGTCCGTCCTCATCGCGTCCTTTCGGCACGACATCCAGGTAGTGATAGGCCGTGTTGAACATGTCGATGCCGCGCGAGTAGGTGGAGTAGGTGTGGAAGATCTGGTCGCCGTCCTTGAAGAACACGCTGACACCCGGCCACTCCGCATACTTCACTTTTTGCGTGGCGTAGTTGTAGAGCGCCTGATCCTGCTCGATCGCTTCCGGCGAGAACAACACGTTGTAATCGAAGTTGAAGTCGCTGCCGGATGAGGATACCCATTTGAAGGTCCAGCCGAATCGGCGGGCCTGGGCCTGGAGCTTCTGCAAGGGGCCGCGCGAGATCGCAACCATCGAGACATCACGCTGGTTCAAGTGCGCAATGATGCCGTTGAAGTTGTCCGCCCAGAACGAACAGCTTGGACAGCCGATGTCCCAATCCGGGCCGAACATGAAGTGATAGACGATAAGTTGGTGGTGTTTGCCGAACAGGTCGGCGAGCGTTTCCTGACCATGTTCGCCTTCGAAGACATAGTTCTTCTCCACCCGTTCCCACGGCAGCTGCCGCCGCTCCTGGCTGAGCTGGTCGCGCAGATGGGTGAACTCCTTTTCCTTGGCGAGAAAGCGTTTGCGCGCAGCGATCCACGCGTCGTGACTCACGATCTGGTGATGCAGCATGACACCCTCCACAGGATGACGTGACTCGGGTTCCAGCAGCGGCGCCGCGCTTGCGCAGCGCCGCTTATTTCTTGCGCGGCGAGCGCTTTGCAGCGGTCTTGCGTGCCGGTTTGGACGGCTGCGCAGTTTTTCGTTCGTCGATGTCGGCCAGCGTGGCGGCGAGCAGGTCGAATTGCTGCTGCCAGTACTTGCTGTAGCGATTCATCCAGACCGCGGCGTCGAGCAGCGGGCCGGCATCCAGGCTGCATCGGCTGATGCGGCCGGTGCGTTCCTGCTGCACCAATCCCGTCCGCACAAGAATTTGAATGTGCCGCGATACCGCCTGCAGCGAGATATCGAACGAGGCGGCCAGCTCGGAAACCAGCAGCGCCTGCCCGTCGAGCCGCTCCAGGATCTCCCGTCGCACCGGGTCGGAGAGGGCGAAAAAGACCTGGTCCAGGCGCGCTTTGGCCAGCTCCGGATCCAACCCGGCTTCATCCACCACATGCAGTGATTGCCGAATACTCATCATGGCGTATGAATATCAACATATTGGTTGATTGTCAACAGATGTGTTGATTGATGGCGCGAATCAAGTATTCACGCGGTTGCGGGTCGTCGATGGGGATCAAGGCATATCGCCATGCAGTTGCATTGCGAGGCAGAGGCCTGCCGGCAATACCACCTTTCAGGCTTCGGCCGGATTGTCGCTTTCGGTATTGGTGACGACCCGATTGCGTCCGCTGCGCTTGGCTCGATAGAGCGCAGCATCCGCCTCCCGGCACAAGCGTTGCAGTTCGTAGCCGTAGATGTCGGTGGAGGCCAGGCCGATGCTGGCGGAAAGCGATGCGACGGATCCATCTACCTCTATCGGAGATGTTTCAACGGCGATGCGGATACGATCAGCGATCGCCATGCCCTGGTCACGTGTGCACTCGTGCAACAGAATGCCGAACTCCTCACCGCCCAGGCGGCCGAAAAGGTCGGTTGGGCGTAACTGCCGCCGGCAGATGGCAACCGTATGCCTCAGCACGGCATCGCCCATGGGGTGACCATAGGTATCGTTGATCTGCTTGAAATGATCCAGGTCGATAAATACCAGGCAGCCGCCGCCGGGCTTTTTTTCCAGCAGACGCAGGGCGCGATCGGCTTCAGTCATGAAGTGCTGGTGGTTGAAGATGCCGGTAAGTCCGTCGAGATGGGACAGTTCTTTGAAGCGAAGCAGTGCGCGCGAAAGCCGGAACAACCAGAAAACAATCGATGCCAGGACCACGAGCAGCAGGGCGATATAAAGCCGGCTGCTCTCGGCGGCCTTGGTGGCCAGCGCCTGCTGCAAGCGCAGGATGCTGTTTTGCCTGCTCAGGCCTTCCGTCTCGAGTTTTTGGACAAGCGTGTGTTGTTGAGTCTCGTCATAGGCCAGTGTTCTGGCACTGATGTCGTTGAGATAGCCCCTGTCCTGAGTGACATAGTGCTCGTAGTATGAGAGTGCAGCTGCGCTATGGCCCTGTCTTTTCTCGACTTGATAGAGCACTTCATAGGCCGACCTCAGCCATTCGCTGATATCGCCGGGATGGCTCATTGCCACGGTATTCAAGGCTGCTTTCCTGGCACCGTCGTCGTCACCCAGCTTCGCATATGCCTGTGCCCGCTCTACTTCTGCTGACAGCATGTGGGGGTAGTAATGGTTGATGCGGAGGCTGGGGCCAATCTGATCAAGCAAGGTCATGGCCTTGTCTGGTTGGTCTTCGTCCAGGTAGAGGCTGCCCTGGATGAACCGCATGCTGTTGGCTGCGACCGGCTGGTGGGCTGCTACGCAGGTATCGATTGCTCGTCGCAGTTCCGGGCTGGATGACGCTAGTCGCTTGCCGTCGTAGAGAGCGGCCACTTCCAGGGAGCGGGGCAGGCAAAGGCTTTCTCCAGGAGGAATCGCACTCTCCATCATGCGTGCGTATTTGATGGCGAGATCGATCTGGCCGGCCAAATCCAGCATCTGCGACAGATTCATCAGCAGCAGGTAACGGGCCAGCGGATCCTTGATCTGGGGCAGCTCGATCGTCAGGCGATTAGCCAGCGTAAAGGCTTCCTCGTAGCGTCGATTGGCCGCCAGGTTGGTCAGAAGCAGTGCCGATGCCTTGGTGCTCAAGGCCGTGTCACCGGAATGATCGATCACGTCGTGAAGCTGAACCTCGGACTTGGCATAGTCGCCCTCGAACATGGTTTCCCATGCATCGAGATAACGCAGATGCCATTGCTCACTCATTGTTAGAGGCGGTGCTTCACGGTGGATCTGTTCCAGCATCTGGACAAATCGAGGGTGATCTTTGGTGCGCAGGCTCTCGGTCTGGTCGAGGAATGCTGCTGAATTTGTAACTGGTGCGGTGGCGTGGCAAGGCTGCAAGAGCACAATCCAAGTCATGCCCAGTAGTACTGGGCATGACCAGAAGCGGCTCGGCAGCCGAGACATGCTAATGCCGTTTACAGTTGGGACGACGACTTGCCCTGATCCGGAGCCGGGGGATGGTGAGGTTCCTCGTTGTCACCATCATCCGACTCGTCCTCCTCGTGACCAGGGCCTTGGGTAATTTGAGGTAGGTGCATGGGTCTGTGCCCCAGTTCCTCGGATAACCGCGCGCTATCACCACACGCCACCGCAGCGGTGAGAGCCTCAGATGCATGCGCCTGTTCGAGCATGCTAGTCAGTTCTGCGGCCGAGGCGTGACGCAGCGAGGCGTCACGACCAATAGCCTCCAGCAATTCAATCGTGTCTGTCATGTATTTCCCCTGTTTCCTGTGATTGTCATCCAGCAGCTTGACGGGTCTGGCAGGGCGGCGCCATGCGGCCATCAGCTTAAACCATGATGACGGCCGTCATTGGTGCTTCTTGATAGCGCAGCGTGTTGCCTGGGCAGCCCACCGCGAATGTGTGCGGTGCTTGAGAGATCACCCGATCTCACCTGATGCCAAAGCGCCGGCGTTGTCCAGCTTATCCAAGGCCTCCAGCCGCGCTCGGATGGCCAGATCCGGCTTCAAGGCTTCAGCCGGAGGCAGTACGACCGTTTCCTCTGCAGGCAACGGGACATGGGGCAGATCGCGCAGGGCAACGCGCCGGATGCGCGGCTTCTCGATCGGGAGCGTTGCCCCCCGGTAGATGATCACCTTATGGTCGAGCGGATAGTCCCGGCTCAGCCGGTCCACCAGCACCTGCCGGTACGCTGGCCCGGTGTGGAAACGCGCCAGCGACATGTCGCCCACCAGCCCAACCTGCCACAGCACCAGATAGCCGGCCGGATCAATGCGTCGCTCATAGAAAAGCAGCTGACTGGCCTCGAAGTGCTGGCATCCGAAACGGCCGGGATCGATCCCCAGATCGGCATAAAGGCAGTCCTCGGCGGAAATGCCGGGATCCATATGCGCCTCGAAACCTTCCGCGCGCGCCACCTCGATGACCTTGTGCGGCGACCAGGCAAAGATACCGGGATGACCGTAAAACACTCCGCAGACACGCTTGCCGGCACGTACCTCGGCCATCATCAGCGCAACCCACTGCCGATAGGTCTTCATCCGTGACTTGCCTTCGGCGTAGTAGGGCTGAAGGCTGCGCACATCCGGGTGCATACGCTGCAACCACGTCTCCACGACGCTATCGGACAGCGCGGCGAAGATCACATCCGCCTGTTTGATGTGGCTGCGTGCCAGCGGCGTGAGGTGGGAGCCGAGGGTCATGCCCATGCCGACGCAGGCGATGCTGCCGCGGGGGGTAGGGTTTGCTGATGGTTCGGAAGATGTCGTCATAGTGGAATGGTGAAGCAAATTTTGTGCCGCGTTGCTGCGGTGGCAATGACGCCTTCTCGTCCTGTTTCAAGCCGGCAGTGATCCATGGATGACGAGTTGGGTCGCGTGTTGTTGACACATGGGAAGAGCAGATTTTTGACGGCTGCAGATGTTGCCCGACGTTGCGGCTTTTCAGGCTTCGGCCGCGTTGTCCAGGTCGGTGTCGACCATAACGCGATTGCGTCCGGTACGTTTGGCGCGGTAGAGCGCGGCGTCCGCCTCCCGGCACAGCTGCTGTATTTCGTAGCCGTAGGTGTCGGTGGAGGCCAGGCCGACGCTGGCCGAAAACGATATGGCCAATCCGTCGCCTTCGATCGGGGCTGTTTCAATAGCACGCCGGATGTGATCGGCGACAGCCAAACCCCGCTCGCGCGGGCAATCAAGCAACAGGATGCCGAACTCTTCACCACCCAGGCGGCCGAACAAATCCGTTTGCCGCAAGTATTGTTGGCAGATGGCAACGACATGTCTGAGCACGGCGTCGCCGGCGGCGTGTCCGTGGTTGTCATTGATCTGCTTGAAATGGTCCAGGTCGATAAACGCGAGGCAGGCTGTGCCGGCTTTTTTCTCCATGATGCGCAATGCACGATCCGCCTCACTCATGAAGTGCTGATGGTTGAAGATGCCAGTCAGTCCATCCAGGCTGGACAGCTCCTTGAAGCGCAACTGCGAGCGCTTGATCCGCAGCAGCCAAAAGATGATGGAGGCCATTGCCGCCAGCAACATGGCGATATACAGCCGTCCTGTTTCGACCGCTCTTTTGTCCAGCGCCTGTTGCAGTTCAAGGATGCTGTTCTGCTTGCTCAGTTTTTCTGTTTCAAGCTTTTGCGCAAGCACATGCTGCTGTGCCACGTCGAAGGCCAGCGCCCGTGCGCTTAAGTCGTTGAGACCTCCGCTGTTCTGCGCGACGTATTGCTCGTAGTAGTTCAACGCAGCGGCGGCATGCCCCCGCTTTTTCTCAATGCTATACAGCACCTGGTAGTCGTCGCGCAGCGACCCGTTCATGTCACCGGGATGACTGATGGTCAGGGTGGCGAGTGCTGCCTTGAGGGCGTTGTCGTCGTCGCCCAATTTCCAATACGCCTGGGCAAGCTGCGCCTCGGCTGCCAGCATGTGGGAGTAGTAGCGGCTTGCGAGGATGCCGGGCTCGCTCTGGTTCAGGAAGGTAATCGCTTTTTGCGGTTGATCCTCGTCCACATAAATGGCGGCCTTTACCAGGCGGATGGTGTCGCCGTAGACCGGTTCCCCGGCGGCGTTACAGGTGTCGATACCTTGCTGGAGCTCAGCACTCGAGGATGTCAGCTTGTGGCCGCCGTACAGGGCGACCATGAGCAGGGCCATCGGCGCGCAGACGGTCTGTTCTCGCGGAAGCGTCTGCATCATCTCGCGAATGTGCTGGATGGCCAGATCGTATTGACCGGCTGATGTGAGCAATTGCGAGACGTAGAACAGGACTACGTAGCGCGCCTCCTTGTCCTGGGTCTTTGGCAGATCGGCGACCAGCTGGTTGGCCAGCTCAAAGGCCTCTTCGTAATGTTTGGTGACACCCAAGTTGTCCATCAGCAGGGCGGAGGCTTTCGCCACGAGAGCGGCATCGCCGGAGTGCTTGATGATGTCCTGCAGCATGACGTTGGCATGGGAGTAATCGCCCTGGAAGACGGTCTGCCACGCGTCGAGATAGCGCAACTGCCAGCGTTCGCCAGGAGACATGCTGGAACTTTGTTGATCAAGCTGCTTGAGCAGGATCAGAAATTGCGGGTGATCATGGGTGTGCAGGCGTTGAGCCTGCTCAAGCAGCGCGGTGAAATCGGGCTGTTGCGCCACAACGGGTGCAGACTGAACGAGCACGCAAAAAGCCATGGCCGCGAGAACGGGCCATGGCCGGAAGCGGTAATTCCGCCGCAGCATGCGAGTGCTACTTATGGGTTATTGACCGTGCGAAGGCTTGCCCTGATCCGGTTGCGACGGGTGATCCTGGTCATCGTCATGGTCGGGATCTTCCTCTTCGTGTCCAGGAGTATTGGAGTGTTGGTCCACTCGCATCGGTTGATGGCCGAACTCGGCCGCCAACAGCGCGCTGTCTGCTGCGACCACGGCAGCCTTCAGGGCATCCGAGGCCTCGGCCTGCTCCAAGGTGTCCGCAAGTTCTTCGGCGGACGCACGACGCAGCTTGGCGTCCTTTCCAATGGCTTCGAGCAATTCAATCGTATCTGACATGTTTTCCCCCTGAATGACAGTCGTGTTCAAACATCAAGTTGGTGCAGTTGAAAAGTGTTTGCTGCGCAGTGCTTGTTGGGCAAGGATCATGCGACGCTGGCCTTGTCCAGCTCGTCCAATCGTTCACGGACAATGAGATTCGGCTTCAAAGGCATGGCGGGTGGCAGAACAACGGTTTCCTGCGTGGTGACTTCCGTGCCGGGCAAGTCCCGTAAAGCCACACGACGTACGCGCGGCTTGTCGATCGGCAACGTCACCCCGCGGTAAATGATCACTTCATGGTCGAGCGAGTAGTCCCGGCTCAATACGTCCACCAATACTTGTCGGTACTCTGGCCCGGTATGAAGGCGTGCCAGCGAACGATCGCCCACAATGCCAACCTGCCATAACACCAGATAGCCGGTGGAGTCGATGCGGCGCTCATACAGAAGCAGCTGGCTGGCCTCGAAGTGCTGGCATCCGAAACGGCCGGGATCGATCCCCAGATCGGCATACAGACAATCCTCGGCGGAAATGCCGGGTTCCATATGTGCCTCGAAACCTTCCGCGCGCGCCACCTCGATAACCTTGTGCGGCGACCAGGCAAAGATGCCGGGATGACCGTAGAACACGGCGCAGACACGCTTGCCGGCGCGCACCTCGGTGATCATCAGGTCGACCCATTGCCGATAGGTCTTCATCCGTGACTTGCCTTCCGCGTAGTAGGGCTGAAGGCTGCGTACATCCGGATGCAAGCGCCGCAACCACATCTCCACGACGCCATCGGACAGCGCGGCGAAGATCACGTCCGCGTGTTCGATATGGCTGCGTGCCAGTGGTGTGAGGTGAGAGCCCAGGGTCATGCCCATGCCGACGCAGGCCAGGCTGCCGCGGGCGGTAGGGTGTGCTGATGGTTCGGAAGATGTCGTCATGGTCGGATGCTAGAGCAAGTTTCGTGCCGCCCGCGCGACACGGCGATGACTCCTCCAAGTCATGTTTCAAACCGGCCGTGGTCTGTGGATGACAAATCGCGTCGCTGTGCTGTTGACACAGGGCGACAGGGTTTTGGCAGCGGCAGACGTCATGGCGTTGCTTGAAGAAAAGGGTAAGCGCTGAGCTGTTTGAGGCCAATAGCGACGCGCTTCGTCTGCATTGGATAAATAGGCATAAGGACATCTGCAGTGCACGGTGCAGTTAGCGTGCTGCGCGAGCGCGGAGTCATGGGCCTGCGCCAAGCGCCGGTTTGCTCTATATGGTTGACGTATCAACCATGCTGGCGTAAGGTTGATATATCAACCTTGCGCCTCGACCCACGATGAATCACGCTTCCCCTTTCCGTGACGCCAACGTGCTGATTACCGGCGGCAGTACCGGCATCGGGCTTGGCCTCGCCCAACGGTTTCTTGCTGCCGGCGCCCGGGTGCTGGTCACCGGACGCGACCGCGCACGCCTCCAACAGGCCGCTGCACGGCACCCTGGCCTGGAGACGCTCGCCAGCGATATCGCTGATGCCGATGCGCGCGAACAACTGGCGCAACAGGTGCGCGACGTGATGCCCGGTTTGAATGTGCTGGTGAACAACGCGGGTATCCAGCGCCGGGTATCGATTGCCGCCGATCGTTCGCCGTGGCGTGAACGGCAGGCGGAAATCGATACGCTGCTTGCGGGGCCCCTGCACCTTAGTCATTTGCTGGTGCCGGTGATCGTGTCGCAGGATGGGCCAGGATGGGTGGTCAACGTCACATCGGGCGGCGCATATGTGCCGCAGCCCTTTGCACCCATCTACAGCGCCTGCAAGGCGGCCCTGCACAGCTACACGGTGAATCTTCGTTTCGTGCTCCGGCACACGCGATGCCGGGTGGTTGAGGTGATTCCGCCGGCCATCCGCACGGCACTCGCCGGACCCGGGGCGACGCACGGCGCGCCGCTTGATGATTTTTGTGACACGGTGTTCGCGGAACTGGAAGAACCGGGAAGCGATGAGGTGGGCTTCGGTATCACGGCAAGCGAGCGCTTCAACGCGCCCAAGCAGCTGTATCGCGAGATGTTTGATGAATTCTCTGGCCGCTTCCCGGTGGACATATATGAGTAAGGAAAGTCGCTCCATTGCGCCGCTATCCGAAAGTGAGCGGGAACTGTGGCATGCGATCAAGAAGCTGGGCGAAAACGTCATCAGCCGCGTCGGCAATGACATCGAACGGCGCACCGGTCTTTCTGGCAGTGACTTCGGTGTGCTGACCCGCCTGGAAGATCTGGGCGGGGGCACACTCGGGCAAGCTGAATTGGGAAAATCGCTGGGCTGGGACAAGAGCCGCCTGTCGCATCACCTGTCGCGCATGGAGAAACGCGATCTCGTCGCGAGGGAGGCGGCCGAGCTCGGGAGAGGCGTGATCATCACCATTACCGATACCGGACGCCGCGAAATTGCTGCTGCCAGGCCAGTCCATGCGGGGGCGGTGCGCAAGCATTTGCTTCAGCACATCAGCGAGCGTGATGCCGCTGTCATCCTCAAGCTCGCGCGCCGTCTTTCTGCAGCATGATGTTTACGCCATCAAGTGGACGCGGCTGATCTGCCGCGCTTTCAGGGCTTGTGACTTTGCGCGGTCGTCGCAGCAATACGCGATTTCAAGTTACCAATGAACGTGCGCATGGCCGGCTGTATATCGGCGAATAGTGGATCGTGGCGTGCGGTCAACATCACCCCGGTAAAGAGTTTCAAGCCGACGGCGAGCGCGATGGCATCGTTCTCGCCGAACGCGGTGCCGGTGCGCACGCGATCCACGATGGCAAAGATGTCATCGTGGTTGCTGACTTCAAAGCTCAGCGCTGCGGAGGTGTCGTCACCGATGCGTTCGAGCTGGATGCGGAATCGGTGAGCTTTAGCGGCATGCATGTCCGGGTTTCCCGACGTCGTCATGTTGAAGGTACGGCGCGGCCATGCCGGAGCAGGCCACGCCACGATGCGACTCATTCCTTCGATTTGGGCGGCATCCCCATCTTCTCGAGGGTGAGAGTTTCGTCGGCCCGGCCCCAGCCGCCGTCGGCGACTTCTTCCACCAGCACCATCGAATATGGGCGTGCGCCCTCGCCGAAATACTCGACGAACATGGCCGTCGTACGGTGGATGATTTCTTCCTTGCGGGCAGCGTCGACGATTCCTTCGGGAAATTTGAAGTTGGCAAAAGGCATGATGTTTCTCCTGATCTGAGAGTGATTAATAACGTGGGGGGAGTGGCGGGCTGAGCCGCCTTGTCGTTTATGCAGCGCCAGCTGCGCACACTTTTCCTTGCGGGAACAGGAGGTCGCCGAGCTGGATGCGGCGCAGGAACTCGGCACGGATACGGTCGGCAACGGCGTTGACGACTTCGCAACCATCGCTGGCAGGATCGACATGCACGCGGAACGGGCGTCGGCCATAGGGCGTGTTCACTACATTGACCATGGCGGTCGCGACACTTTGCGGATCGGCGTCGGCCGGCTCGCAGGCCGCCAGGTTGGTGAGGATTTCCTCCGCCAGTCCATGATTGGCGCCTTTGTCGTAGGCAGCGTGGCGTTCCTTGTCGGCAGGCGCACCCGAATGCAGGAAATGGTTGGTGCCTTTGGTGAACGCGCCGGGCACCAGGATGGTGGTTTCGATACCCCAGCGCGCCAGTTCACCCGCATAGCTGACCGCCAGCGCATCCATCGCTGCCTTCGCCGCGAAATACGGCGCCAGATACGGTGGTGTGCCACCGCGATGACTGGAGCTTCCCACCCACAGCAGCAGGCCTTTCCCGCGCTCGCGCAAGTGCGGTAGCGCAGCGCGGTTGACGCGTTGCGTACCGAGCACGTTGACGTCATACAGTTGCGCGTATTGCTCCGGAGTGAACGCTTCCGCCGGACCAAAGACCATATGGCCTGCATTGTGGACGACGACATCCAGCTGGCCTTGCTCGGCGACGATCCGCGCAACCGCGGCGTCGGCGGAGGGCTGTGACTGGACATCCAGCTCCGTGGCGTACAGTTGCACGCCGTGCTGCGTGGCATAGTCGCGAATCGCCGCGACCTGCGGCGCGTTGCGGCCTTCGGTGTCACGCATGCTGGCGTAGACGATGTGACCGGCATCGGCCAGGGCGCGGGCGCTCATCGCGCCGAAACCGCTGGATGCACCTGTGATAAGAATGACTTGTTTCATGACGATATCCCTCGCTGCCGAATCAGGCGAAGCCGCCGTTGACGCGGATAACCTGTGAGTTCACCCACGCGCCATCGGGACCGGCCAGGAATGACACCGTGGCGGCGATTTCCTCCGGTGTGCCGATGCGCTCCAGCGGCGCCATCTTGGCGATCTGCGCGATTTGTTCGTCGCTCTTGCCGTTCAGGAACAGATCGGTACCCACCGGTCCCGGCGCGATCGCATTCACCGTGATGTTCCGGCCACGCAATTCATTGGCCAGCACATGCACCAGACCTTCCACGCCGGCCTTGCTGGCGATGTAGGGACCATAGGTCGGAAAGGATTTGGCCAGCACGCTGCTGGACAGCGCCACGATGCGGCCACCTTGCTCCAGATGCTGCGCGGCCTGCGCCATCACCAGAAAGGCACCGCGCAGATTGGTTGCGATGATTTGGTCGAACGCGGCCAGGTTGTTTTCGGCGATGGCTGTCAGCGGCATGACCCCGGCGCTGTTCACCACCACGTCGACGCGGCCGAAGGTGGCCTTGGTCGTCGCAAACACACGCGCTACATCGTCGGGATTGGCGACGTCACCCTGCACCGCGATGGCCTTGCCGCCAGCGGCTTTGATCGCGGCCACGGTCTCCTGGGCCTTGGCGGCGTTGCCGGCGTAATTGACTGTTACCGCGAAACCATCGGCCGCCAGCCGCAAGGCGATGGCCTGCCCAATACCGCGCGAGCTGCCCGTGACGATGGCGCTCTTGGCTTGATCAACGTTCATGGAATTGCTCCTGTCTGTGTGGAAGGGGAAGGGCGGATTGCCCTTGAGGAGCGAGTCTGATCTTTCAATACATGGCGATAAATCCTGCTAACCTGATAACGGTATTCAACAGGGCTCAATAATTGGCGTATGGACCGGCTTGAGACGCTGCAGCTGTTCACCCGGATCGTGGAGGCCGGCAGTTTCAGCCGGGCCGCGGACATGCTGGATATACCCCGCGCAACGGCGACCTATGCCATCAAGGAGCTGGAGGCTCGGCTCGGTGTCCGCTTGCTCGAACGGACCACGCGCCAAGTCCACCCCACATTAGATGGACAGGCGTTCTACGAACGTTGCGTACTCATTCTCAGCGAGCTGGATGACGCCGAGGCTTCGCTTAGAAACGTGGCATCGAATCCGCGCGGCACCCTGCGCGTGGACATGTCCAACACGCATGCCACGCGCATTGTGCTGCCGAAGATCGACGATTTTCGCAGTCGCTATCCCAGCATCGATCTGGTGATCAGCAGCGGCGATCGGCTGGTCGATCTGATCCGCGAAGGGGTTGATTGCGTGGTGCGCGCAGGTATTCCGAGTGACTCCAACTTGGTGGCGCGGCCCTTGGCCAAGATGCCGCAGGTTATCTGCGCAAGTCCCGAGTACCTGGCGTTCTTCGGCGTACCGCAGCATCCCGGCGAACTGGCCGACCATCAGGCAGTGAAGTTCTTTTCCAGCAGCACAGGCATCGACGACACCCTGGAGTTGATCGTCGATGGCAAGCTCAGTGAATTTGTCCTGGGCGGATGGATGGCGGTCAACGACTCAGAAAATTATGTCATTTGCGCCTTGCGTGGCTGCGGCTTGATCCAGCTGCCGCGCTTTCACGTTGAAGAGGAATTGCGCGACGGGCGGCTGGTGGAAGTACTCAGCGAATGGGCCAGTCCATCGAAGCCGCTCTCCGCGCTGTATCCCTATCGGCGGCAGCTGTCGCCGCGTGTGCGTGTATTCGTCGACTGGCTCGCCGGCTTGTACAGCGCCAGGTTTGCCGGCGCGGGCTAAGCGCGACTACGCCGCTACACCCGCCAGCAGTTCCTTGCCGACCCATCCGGCCAGCAACGCACCGGCTTTCGCGACACCTTCGCTCTCGCCGAGTCGCGCGACCAGCATGCTGCAAAGCGCATCGAAGCTTCCGTTCTCCCACAGTTGCAGCAGTGCCGCGTGTTCCACCGCATCCACCGCTTCCAGCACGACCGTAAATTGCCTGCGCCACACCACTACCGCAGCGGGCTTGGCCAGCATCTCGCTTTCCGGCGGTGCAATGCCTTGTTGCAAGGCTGACCAGATGTCCGCTGCATTGGTGGTTACGACGTGAGCCGTGAACGAGGGGGCGAGATGCAGTCGCGCCGATTCCCAATCGATATCGGATAGCGCTTCCAGTGTCAGAGGGCCCGCGTCCGGAGCGACAAACGCGCGCGAAAGCGCAAGCTCGATCCAGGCCAGCTCGTGCACTTCCGGATTGTCGGGATAGAGCAGGGCTAATGTCTCGCCAAAGTCGTCGCCGTAGGCGTCCAGGGTCCACGCATGCGGTGGAGAGTTATCGATATGGGTAATCGCTGCTGCGAGAAAGGCGTCTTCGCCGAGCCATGTCTGCACATGCGGATAGCTCACCCGCAAGCAATCGACCAGCTGCACGCGATAGTTGTTCTGATAGACGGATAGTCCCGCCACGTGGCCGCCGGCCAGCCGCTGCGCCGCATCGTCCGACGCCGTGACGAGCCAGGATTGGAACTCACGCTGCATCTGGGCCAGGTTCATGCGGCCACCTGGCGCATGCGCGCGTTCGCCTCGCCAATCGAGCGGGCGACGGCGAGCTCCTTGAGCAAATCAGCCAGCGGAGGAATGTTGCCGTCGCGTTCGATCATGGTCGCGACCGGTCCGGTCAGCGCAATCGCCTCTGCATACAGCGACCAGACGCCGCCATGTACCGGACTGTCATGCGTGTCGATCAAGAGCTCGGTGCCCTGGCTGTGTCCGGCCAGATGAATCTGGCGCACACGCTCGGCGGGAATGCCGCGCAGATAGGCGTGCGCATCGAAGCCGTGGTTGGTGGCGCTGACAAAAACATTGTTGACGTCCAGCAGCAGTTCGCAACCGGTGCGCTTGCTCATCGCGCGAAGAAACTCCCACTCGGTCATCGCGGCGTCGCCGAAGGCGAGATAGCTGGACGGATTCTCGAACAGCATTGTGCGCCCCAAGGTGTCCTGCGCCATCTCGATGTTGCGGCAGACGATACCCAGCGCTTCTTCGGTATAGGGCAACGGCAGCAGATCATGCGAATTGAAATGATCGATCCGCGACCAGCTCAGGTGATCGGAGACGAACAAGGGTTGGATCTCGTCCGCCAGTGATTTCAGCCGACGCAGATAATCCGCTTTCAATCCGTCCGCGGAGCCGATCGACATCGACACGCCGTGCAGGGCCACCGGATGCCGTTCGCGCACCTGGCGAAGAATATGCCGCGGCTGGCCGCCTTCGACCATGAAGTTTTCGGAGATGACTTCGACAAAGTCGACCGGTACGTCGGTCTCGAGAAAATCGCGGTAATGCTCGCGGCGCAAGCCGAGTCCATGACCGGCGAAGCGGGAGGATGGAGTGGACATCGAGTTGCTCCTGGACAGGATGGGAAAGCGCTGGACCCGCGCGGCACGGGTCCAGCGATGCAATCACTTCGGCTCGGTCAGCGTGCCGCCGGCGGCGACGCATGCACTCGGGGCTTTCACGACAACGCCCTGGCCCTTGCAGTCATTCAGGCCCTTGCAGTCGTGCTTGGCAGTGGCGCACAGGCTCTGGCCTTTGCAGGTGTTGACGCCGTAGCAGCGGGCCGGCTGTTCCTTTTGCACGGATTGATCGGCGGCATGAGCCGGCGAATGCACGGCGGCAAGGGCCATGGCAACGACGGCGGCGGCAGCGGCGAAGCTGTTGCGGGACTTGGTAACGATGGTGGTCATGAGGTTTTTCCTTGAAATGGATGAGTAGGATCGTGGTGGGTGAGTGCGGCTTTACTTCAGGCTCTGCGCCGCGTCTTCGATAACTTGCGCAACCCGTTCCGGCTGCGAGATGTAAACAAGGTGGCTGCCTGGGATCTCGGTGATCTTCGAGCCGGCACGCTGATACATGGAGCGCTGAAGTTCGGGGCTATACACGCGGTCCTGCGTAGCGACCACGGCCCACGAGGGCTTGTCGCGCCAGGATGCGAATGACGTGACGCCACGGAAGGCGGCGACGGTTGCCGGCACCTGCGAGATCGCCATGTAGTTGGTGCGATTGGTGGTCAGGTCGCCGCCGACATCGGCGTCGAACTTGGTCGGATCGATCGAGATGTAACCGTCCCAGGACGTCTGGAAATCGTTGCTCGGCTCAGGCACGGAACCGACCAGTTGCAGCACGCTCTCGCCGACGCTGGGCGCCACCGCAGCCACGTAGACCAGGCCTTTCACTTTGCCGTGCACACCGGCCTGGGTGATCACCGCGCCGCCGTAATCACTGCCGACCAGCAGGGTCGGACCGTCTTCCTTGCGCAGCTGGCGGAACACCGCATCGGTGTCGTTGGCGAGGGTGTCGATGCGCGGCTGCACGACATTCACGGTGTAACCCTGGTGGATCAGGATGTCGTGCACGACACGCCAGCCGGAACCATCGACGAAGGCGCCGGGAACGATCACGATGTTCTTGACGCCGACAGGCGCGGGAGTGGAGGTGTTGGCAGCGAAGGCAGGGGCGGTCGCTGCCAGCATCAGAAGCATCAAACTCAATGATTTACGCATGGGATTTTCCTTGGGGATGGCGATAAAAAAAACAGCGGCTTCGAGCGGCGATCAGCGCCGCAGCGGCCAGCCGCGGCGCAGGCGATCGAGCGACCAGGTGCCGCCGCCGCGTGCAATGAGTGGCAACATCAAGCCGGCCCAGCTCAAGTGCGTAGGCCATGCATCGGGATAGACGAACACTTCGATCACCGTCGTCATGCCAAGCAGCGCGAGGGCGGACAGCCGGGTGAACAGGCCCAGCACCAGCAAGATCGGAAACAGATGCTCGGCACCGGTCGCCATGCGCGCCGCGATGTCGGAGGGAATCAGCGGCAGCTTGTAATCCGTGGCGAACAGATCGTAGGTCGACGGCTTGATGGTCAGAAAACCTTCGACCTTGGTGCGCCCCGACTGGAAGAACACCGCGGCGATACCGAAGCGCGCGACGAGCAGCAGCAGCGACTCCGGCAGCACACGCGAAAGCCAATTCGATGCGGTGCGATCAGCACGATCGTCCGCTGCGGCCAATGCCGTCGACGAAAGTGTCATGGCGGACCGGCTCATGACTTGGCCTGCAACGAGCCGTAGCCCTTTGGCGTCTTGATCGTGGTGCAGGTGCCCTTCGGAACCAGAATCCAGGCGTTGCCCTGGAAGTTGGCCTGGGCAGTGCCGGCGCAGGTCGTGCCGGGGCCGGCGGCGCAATCGTTCTTGCCGGCCAGCGCTACGCCGTAGCACTTTTCCATCGCCGGCTTGGGCGCAGTGGGGCTGGCGTGTGCGCTGGTAGCCAGGTTTGCCAATGAGAACGCCAGTGTGGCGGCGAGTGCTGCATAAGTACTTTTCATGGTGGTCTCCGTCGATGAGTGAAGTGGATGGGTGATGGGTGTGCCGCTCACACGGCGGTGAGGACGGCCTTGATGTTTCCGCGGGTGGCCTTGGAATACGGGCAGAGCTGGTGGGCGCGATCGACGATGGACTGGGCCAGCGCCTGATCGAATCCGGGCAGGCTCACGTTGAGCTGGGCCTGTAGAAAGAAGCCTTCCTCGGGGTTGTTGACCAGGCTTACCTCGGCGTCGACCACGGCGTCGGCGGGAAGACGCAGGCCCCGTTCCTGGGCGGCGCGTCCCATGGCACCGATGAAGCAGGCGGACCAGCCGGCGGCAAACAGCTGCTCGGGGTTGGTGCCGGTGCCTTGGGCGCCGAACTGCGTCAAGGTCACATCGAGACGGCCGTCGCTGCTGCGCGACTGGCCGTTGCGGCCGCCGGTGGTGTGGGTCTTGCCTACATAAAGAATGGTGTTGTTGTCAGACATGGTCGGTTTCCTGGTTTGGAAGAGGCCGTTGGTCGCGAAAGGGGCGAGGACTTGGCCGGTGTGCATAGGAAACCGCCGCGACGTATCCCGGGTGTGTCGTGGCAAGCGTCAAAAAGCATCGCAATGTGTAGCGGGCCGGGCTGGATACATTCCGATACAAAAGGCCGCCGGCAGCGGGAATCCGCGCGGTGGCACGCTTGTACAAACAGATACAAAAAGCCGTTGCAGCCGACACACGCCAGATAAGTCGGACCGCTGGAATGGCAGGCATGGCGGCACATGCGTGCCGCCGTTCCCCTTATCTGTGAGGCAAATCCATGAAATTCCTGCGTATCGCCATTGCCGTGCTGGCTTTGAGCACCGCATTGATCGCCTATTGGCCCGGTGCCTGGAATGCGGCGAGCGCACAGGACGTCGCTCCCGGAACCTCCGCGCCGGAATTCCCCGGCGGCGCACAGTGGTACAACTCGCCACCGCTCACCCAGGGCGCGCTGCGCGGCAAGGTGGTACTGGTCGAATTCTGGACGCGCGAATGCATCAACTGCATCCACGTGCTGCCGCACACCAAGGCGCTGTATGACCGCTACGCCAAAGATGGCCTGGTGGTGATCGGCGTGCACACGCCTGAATACGATGAAGAGCGTGATCCGGACGCGCTCCAGGCGGCGATTCGCCGTTACCAGATCACCTGGCCGGTGGTGGCGGATAATGACATGCGTATCTGGAACGCCTATGCAAACCGTTTCTGGCCGGCCGTCTACCTGATCGATCAGAACGGCCGGGTGGTGTACAGCACCATCGGCGAGGGAAACTATGATGAAACCGAGCGGCATGTTCGCCAGTTGCTCGGCAAGGCGTAAAACCACTCAAGGATGCGCTGACGCACCAGCGCATCTTTCACCGCAAAGCAGCCCTGGGATAAGCAGACATGGACCACATCGACCATATCCTCGTTGTCGATGACGATCACGACATTCGCACCGGTGTCGTGGATTACCTGCGCAAGAACGGCTTGCGCGCCAGCGCGGCCGTCGATGGCCGCGACATGTTCGCCCAGCTCGATACGTCCAGCTTCGATCTCATCGTGCTCGACATCATGATGCCGGGCGACGATGGCCTGGTGCTGTGTCGTACCCTGCGCAGCGGCAAGCATCGCGCCGTGCCCATTCTGTTGCTCACCGCGCGCGACGACGAAACCGACCGCATCATCGGCCTGGAGATGGGTGCCGATGACTACGTCGCGAAGCCGTTTTCACCGCGCGAACTGCTGGCGCGCATCAAGGCGGTGATCCGGCGCACGCGCATGCTGCCGCCCAACCTGCGCATCACCGAGACCACCGACACGCTGTCCTTCGGCCGTTGGCGGCTCGATACCCATGCGCGCCACCTGATCGATGAAAGCGACACCATCGTTCCACTCAGCGGCGCGGAATTCCGATTGCTGCGCGTGTTCCTGGATCATCCCCAGCGCGTGTTGTCGCGCGACCAGTTGCTCAACCTGACCCAGGGCAGGGACGCGGAGCTGTTCGACCGCTCCATCGATCTGCTGGTGAGCCGCCTGCGCACCCGCCTTGAGGACAACGCCAAGGAACAGGCCTATATCAAGACGGTACGCAGCGAGGGCTATGTGTTCAGCATGCCGGTCATCGTGCACGGGACCGATGCATGAGCCACATGGCCTCGACAAGGTCCCGGCGCTGGCTGCCGCGCAGCATGGCATCGCGTCTCTACCTGATCATTTTTGCCGGCCTCATGCTGGCGCAAGGTCTGTCCCTGGCCTTGCTGTTCTACGAGCGCTACGAAAGCGCCACCGCGATGATGTTCAACACGGTGGAACATGACGTCGGCACATCCGTGGCCATACTCGATCGCTTGCCCGCACAGGAACGCGCCAACTGGCTGGGCCGCCTGCAGCGCGACAATTACCACTACATCCTCGGGCCGGGCCAGGCTGGCTCGCCGGTCATTTCCGATCGTACGCGCGAAGTGATTCGCCTTATCGAGAAAGAGGTCGGCCCGGACTTTCACGTCCACGCCGACACCATCTCGGTGAAACCCGCGCTTTACCAGGTGCACTTCACCTTGCACGATGGCTCGCTGCTTACCTTGGTCGTGATGCCACGCATCATGCCGGTGGCCCATTGGTTGCCGTTCGTGTTGGCGGTGCAGATCCTCCTGCTGCTCATGTGCACCTGGCTGGCGGTCCGGCTGGCGACGTTGCCGTTGACGAAATTGGCGCAGGCTGCCGAGTCGATGACCCCGACCGCCGATGGCCCACGCATGAGCGAGGAAGGCCCGACCGAAGTCGTGCAGGCCGCCGTGGCCTTCAACACGATGCAGGAGCGCGTCGCCCGCCATCTCAAGGAGCGGCTGCACATCCTCGCCTCGATCTCGCACGATCTGCAAACGCCGATCACGCGCATGCGGCTTCGCGCCGAAGTATTGGAAGAGGGCGAAGAACGGCAGAAGATCCTGGACAGCTTGCGCGAGATGGAGCATCTGGTGCGCGAAGGCGTGGCCTATGCGCGCAGCGCGCATGGTGGTGCCGAGACGCCGGTGCGCATGGATGTGAAATCGTTTCTGGAAAGCCTGGTGTTCGATTACCAGGACGTCGGCCGCCCGGTCAGCTTCTCCAGTTGCATCAACGGCGTTGCCATGGTCCGCCAGCAGGCGCTGCGGCGCGTGGTGTGCAACCTGATCGACAACGCCATCAAGTACGGAGGCGCCGCCGAAGTCGGTGCCTGGCGAAACGAACAGAACGCGCTGTGCATCGAGGTATCGGACCGCGGCCCCGGCATTCCCGAAGACGAACTGGAACAAGTGCTCCAGCCCTTTTACCGATTGGAGGCATCGCGCAACCGCGATACCGGCGGCGCGGGTCTGGGCCTGGCCATTGCGGCGCAGCTGATGCTCTCAATCGGCGGCAACCTCAAGCTGGCTAATCGCGAAGGCGGCGGTCTGATGGCGACAGTTATTTTGCCTTGAGTGGTCGCCGCGTATTTAAGGGAGTCGGAGTGCTTGAAGCTCAAGTGCCGTTTTGACGGCACTTGAAACTTGGGCATGGAATGAACTGGTGTTCCGATTCGTTGTGCGCACCATTGCCTGCGGCGCTTTCGGTCCCTAAAAGGGTCCGAGTCACTTTATCTTTGCTGGCTCAAAGAAAAGTAACTCAAAGAATCCGTAGTGCGCCTGTTCGGTTGATCGCAGAGTAATTTGGCGTATT